>JADJLN010000007.1 GCA_016710115.1 Saprospiraceae bacterium | reverse complement strand
ATCTTCAAACCGGAGGGACACGATGTGCTTTCAGGCTATGTGCATCTGCATCGCTAGACGGGTCTGCATTTTTAGCACAGTTTTTGTCAAATATGAGAGAACAGTGTGATGTATACCCGTGAGTTTTTTATAACAGATTAAATCCCAGAACATTATGAGGAGGCTTGGAATCCTAATTATCGTCTTGTCCGGCATTTTCGGTTCGGCATTTGCCCAACAGGACCCGATGTTTACAAAATATATGTTCAACAGCCTGGTCTATAATCCGGCATATGCCGGATCAAATGAGCACATGGCCATAGGATTGTTGCACAGGTCTCAATGGTGGGAGCTGGAAGGGGCACCAACCACTCAGACACTGACCCTGCATACGCCATTGGCCAATAATCGTGTTGGACTTGGATTCAGCCTGTTGAATGATCGGATCGGGCCAACCAATACGCTTTCGGCACAGATCGCATATGCCTATCGCATTCCATTGGGCCGCGGCAAACTGGCTATCGGTTTGCAGGCAGGGTTGACCAACTGGCGTGCCGATTGGACCAAGCTGACCTTGAAAGACCCGGATCCGGCGTATGATGAAACTCCGAATCTGTGGCAACCGAATTTCGGTGCCGGCGTATATTATTCCACCCAACATTTTTTCGCGGGATTTGCATCTCCACATCTGGTAGAATATGATCTGCGTAAGCAGAATGTCACGGAGAACTATACCAATTATGCCCGCCAGTATCGGCATTACTTCCTGACAGCTGGAGGCGTGATTCCGTTGAATGGAAAAGCATTGATGTTCCGCCCGATCCTGCTGGTCAAGAATGTCGGCTGGTTTTCCAAGCTCCGGAAGGATGTAGACCGTCAGAATATCAAAGCACCCACAGAATTTGATATCGACCTCTCCTTGTTGTTCTTTGAGCGTTTCTGGATCGGTGGTGCATTTCGTTCATCGATAGAAGCATTTGACAATGATCGGAGTTCTTATGACTCTGCAGATATCTGGGCTTCCTATTTTCTGACCAATGGCTTGCGTATCGGAGCCGCATTCGATTATCCTCTGACCCAGTTGAATACGGTGGCTGCCGGTGCATTTGAGGTCATGGTTGGATACGAATTCAATTATCAAACGAAAAAGATCGTGACCCCTCGTTATTTCTAAGCGAAATGGCGTTTTCTCTTAAATGACCCCACCATGAACATCCTCCACAAAACCACACTCCTTACACTCGTCATGATATTCAGTTGCATGGCTGCCTTTGGTCAGTCTGCAAAGATGAAACGGGCGAGCAAGTACATGCAGGACCTGAATTATTCTTCAGCGATCGAACTCTATCAGCAGGTGCTGGAAGACCATGATGAAGCTGAAGCCAAGATCAATCTGGCTGAATGTTATCGACACACCGCTGACTCAGAGAATGCGGAATACTGGTATGGACAGGTTGTTCGTCTTCCTCAAGCTGAACCCATCCATAAGCTCTATTATGCTCTTGCATTACAGGAAAATGGGAAGGGCGACCAAGGCGAAAACATGGGTTGAGGAATATCTTGCAGTTGCCCCGGAGGATATTCGGGCAAAAAACCTGTGGGCTGGCCTGGATCAACAGGAGGAGTTGATGACCAAGCATGCCGGCATTTATGAAGTGCAAAACCTGCCTTTCAATTCGGATCTGGATGATTTCAGCCCAGCCATTTTTGAAGACAATGTCATTTTTGCATCCGATCGGGACAGAGGGTCGGCAATCAAACGGGAACACACCTGGACTGGTTCGCCATTCCTTGAATTGTTCAAGACACAGATTAAAAATGAATCAGGTCAGTTTGGCGCTGAGACCTATGGCAAACCCGAGAAGTTTTCCAACGACCTCAATTCGAAGTATCACGATGCGGCCGTGACGTTTTCTACGGACCAGTCAGAGATCTATTTCACCAGAAACAATTACAAAGACGGGAAAACCGGAAAGGACGATGAGGGGACTACCCGCTTGAAAGTCTATTATTCCAGAAGTGTTGCTGGAGGCGATTGGGGAGACCTGGAAAGCCTGCCCTTCAATTCGGATGAGTACAGTGTCGCTCACCCCTGCCTGACACCGGATGGAGAAAAGCTCTTCTTTGCATCCGATATGCCTGGTGGTTTCGGAGGCATGGACCTCTGGTACAGCCTGAAAGAAAATGGCCGATGGGGTCCACCTGTCAACATGGGAAACAAGGTAAATACTGAAGGCAACGAAATTTTTCCGACATGGCAGGGCGAAAAAACCCTCTACTTTTCATCCAATGGTCTCGCTGGCCTGGGTGGATTGGATATCTACCGGATGAACTGGGATGCCGAAGAGGAAAGTTGGAGTGAAGCGGAGAATATCGGCTATCCAATGAATACCAGTAACGATGATTTGGGTATTGTCCTCAATGCCCAGGGGACGTTCGGGTATTTCTCATCAGACAGACCTGGGGGTCAGGGCCGGGATGACATCTACAGTTTTGTCAAAACAGCAGCACCGGTTGAAGTATATGTATATGATGAATTGACAGGCAAAGCTCTCCAGGGTGTCACCATCACACACAGTTGCAGTTCCAGTGAAGCCAAGACAGACAAAGATGGAATCGCCCGTTTTGAGATTAAATTGAATACCTGTTGCGATTATGCGGCCAATCTGGATGGATATGATCCCAACTCAAAAGAAGGATGCACTGCCGGTTTGACAGATGTACCGGTCAAGGTAGAAATTCCTTTGCGCCGTTCTGTGACCATCACCATGAAAGGCACCGTTTTCAATCAGCGCAATGGTCAACCTTTGGCAGATGCCCAGGTGACCCTGACCAACGATTGTGATCCGGAGGCGATCGAAATCGCTACAACGGATGAATCGGGGACTTATTCGTTCCTGCTGAATCGCGATTGTTGTTACAAGGTCAAAGCAGAGAAACAGGACTTTCTGGCAGCCTTTCAGGAAGATCAGTGTACGAAGAATATTACCGAGGACTTTATTGTATCCGTCGATCTGTATCTACAGCCAATCAAAGGGGACACCTCACCTCCAATCAGCCAGATCACGGCAAAGAAACCGGTCTTTGATCCGGAAACCAATCTGTGGATCGACCCAAGCACAGGGAAACCAGCCAATACCATTGTTGATGGGATTACCTATCGCGGCGGAAAGATTGTCGACAATTCAACGGACTTTGAGCCAAGTCCTTCTCCTGTCCCAGATGGTGAGCCAATTGCCTATCTGCTCCACATCTATTATGATTTTGACCGTGCGACGTTGCGTTCAGAAGGGATTCCAGAGCTTGAGAAGCTGGAGAAGATGATGATGGAAAATCCAAACCTGATCGTGGAATTGGCTTCACATACGGATGCCCGCGGTTCGCACCGATACAACAAACGGCTGTCACAGCGCAGAGCAGAAGCAGTGGTGGACTGGTTGGTAGAGCGGGGTATCAGCCTGGATAGACTCGTGCCCAGAGGCTATGGAGAGACCGTACCTGTAAATGACTGCGTCAACAATGTGCCCTGTAACGAGCGCAAACACCAGATGAACCGCCGGACGGAATTCCGGATCCTGGGATGTATCGGTTGCGTCGAACCGGATAAATCCAAATTATCCAAACCGAATGAAAATGCACATGTGGATGAATGCAAGCATTGCCCATTCTAAACCCGGATAAACGAGAGAGATAAAAAAAAGGAGTGACCAACGGTCACTCCTTTTTTCGTCGTGGACAACTTGATCGCCACCATCATTTGGCAAAGATCTTCCGACAGCAATTGAGTGCTTCCTGTAAACAAAGGATCGAGGATGCCATGGTTAGTCCTGCCCGAAAACGCGAAACGGCCATTTCCGGTGGCCTAACCTTGCTTCTACACCATTCCGCAAACTGATGGATTGAAGCACTGATGGGATGAACCTCTACAATTCCACGTCCAAATGAAATTTTCAGATAAAGACAAGGTGTGCCGAGCAATCGTCAATGGAAATAATTCGTTCAGTCAAATTGCTGGTTAGGGAAAGCAGGTTTTGTCGGCATATGGTGTATAGATCGACATCTTGGGAAGATACATCAAAGGGAAGAATGATCAGGCTGCACAGGATGGGTATTTCTGCTGCTCATCTTTTCACAAACCCAAAACCGGAAAAGGTACCGGATCGAATCCTGTGTGGAGGTTTCAGATGTTGAATTTCTGATGCCCTGCAAGGAAAAGCCGGGTCAGAGGACATTGACCCGGCTTTTCAGAAAAGCTCTGTATTTGACTTATTGTTTCATCAGGCGCATGGTTGTTGATTGACCGGAATCCTGGATGACCTGTAAGAGATACATGCCAGAAGGAACAGATTGCAGCCCGGTCAGTGGCACACGCTGAATCCCGCTTGCGATTTTCAGTGTTTGTTCAGCGATAAAACGTCCGTTGATATCCAGTATGCGAAGGGTACTTTCACTGGTCGAAAGCCCAGCAATCTCCAGGGTGGGAATATCACTGAATGGATTTGGGAAAGCGGTCAATCGCAGGATGCTGCCACCCGGATCAGCAATGGATGTAGCACAATCTGTCTTGAACAGCACAATGCCAGCCTCACTGATCTTGTTCTGGCAGATTGTGACAAGTTGAACTTCATACTCGGTACATTCCTTCAGATCGTTGAACACATAACTGTTATCGATCGTCGGCATCTCTACAGCCCATTCCATAGTACCTGCTTCACGCAATCGAACGATGAACGCGATGGAAGTCGCTGCAGTATCCCAGCTGACAGATGCAGAATAACGGCCTACCTCTACTGTGTCAAATTTTTCTGGAACAAGGCAAGGGATTTCTCCTGGCTTGATGGTCACACAATAGTCCTCAACCTCACCACTACCGATCTCACCGCAAGCACCAGGACTGAACCCGAATGCCAATGAAACACGAAGCCGGGTCTCACCAAACTTGTTGACGCTCGGTACGGTGAATTGTCCGGTGATTGGCGTATTTGCTGTACCTGTGATGATGAGTTCTGTATTATCGAACACACCGTTCTGATCGAAGTCGATCCAGGCATTCATATTTTCTGTATACTCAAAACCGTTGAAACCAGGCGTTATTGTCACATTGTACACCTTGCCTGTGTCCATCACGGTGGTCACATCATCAAAGAACGCATATCCATCATTCGTACCGGATGTGTTTGACAGGGTATGCACATCCACAGATTCGATCCATTCCAGGGTGGCGAAATTGCCAAAGAGTTCACAATATTCATAGTCCAGGCAGGCACCGCAGCCGAATGTCTTGAATGCAAACACCGGACTGTACATGGTTGTGTCGGGGTTGCATATGGACAACATTCTGGCTTCATAATCGGTGCATGGCAACAGGTCCGTCAGCGTGACACTGGTAGAAGTTGAACTCACTTGGGTCCAAACAGTCTCTGTGGTCAGTTTGTATTCCAGCAGGTACTCTGTCGCCGGGATAACATCTTTCCATCCAAGCGTGACAAAACCATTGTCGATATCCGCAATTGTTACAGGTCGTGGGATACATGGCGCTGCTGCTTTCACGATATTGATACAATAATCTTCTACTTCGCCGGTCCCAAATTCCAGACATGGGTCATTGTCGCCGAAGAAGGAAGACATAATGACTCTCATCCGGGTTGGTCCTGCAGCAGCACCATTGGGCACTTCAAAGGTCAATGTGACCTCATCGCTGTTGTCGTCATCCAGGATGCCGACTTGTTCGAAGGGGCCAAAAGCACCGTTCTGATTGTAGTCGATATAGACCCTGTAGTAATTGTCATAAGGATTAAAATCAAACCCCGGTTTGATCACGATCTGATACTCGTAATTGGTATTGATTGTGAAGGGGATATCCTCAAAAAACGCATATCCACCATTGGTACCGGAAAGATTGGACACACCATTGAGTGTGACCTCATCGATCCACTGGAAATTGGCCGAACTGGCTGCAGATTTACAATAGGCAAAGTCCAGACAGGCACCACATCCTTTGGTCGTAAATGAAATTATCGGACTGAAAACAGAAACAGACGTATCACAATCAGTCTGGATGCGCACTTCATAGTCGGTACAAGGCAATAGCCCTGTGATGGCTGCAGGTGGCGCCGATACGTTCAGCGTATTCCAGGTAGGTGCCCCTGCTTCGCGGTATTCCACCAGATAACCAACACTGGTGGTGATCGGTGTCCAATTCACCAATGCACCCGTTTGCGTCGTTGAATTTACCTTGACATCATCGGGGAAATCGCGCGGCTCGGTTGCTTCGACGATTTGTACACAATAGTCCTCTACCTCTCCGAATGTGAAGCTGCCACAAGGTAACGGGGCTGAACCATAAGCCATGGCCACGCGCATCCGGGTTACCCCTGGTGTAGCTGTGCCAGAGACCTTGAAAAATCCTTGTACTGCCATATTGGAACCCGCTGGTGAGATCACTTCCTCTCCCGGATCTGCAAAGTCACCATCCTGGTTATAGTCGATCCACACCCGGAACGTTTCAGTGTAGGCAAATCCACCACTGAATCCGGGTACAAGTCGATAGGGATACTTGTAGTAGGTCAGCAGTTGAATTGCATCATTGGTATAATCGCCATATCCGTCGTCATTGCCTGACGCGTTGGTGTATGTACTGATTTGAATGGAGTCGATGAATTCAATTCCGGAATCCGTACCGAACGCATCACAATAGGTTTGGTCCTTACAGGCACCGCAGCCCGAGGTTTGCACTTCAATCGTTGTGGATGGATCCGACATGTCACTCCCGCAATTCGAGATGATCTGGATCAGATAACCGGCACAGGGCGCTAGTCCATTGATCGTGATCGAAGAACCGGAAATATTCGGAAGCACTTCCCAATCAAAGGCAGTAATTTCCTTGTATTGTATTTGATAGTTGTTTGCCACATTTACTTCATCCCAGGAGATTTCAATAAAGTCATCCCCGAATTCAACAACCGAAACATTGGAGGGAGGCAGGCAACAACCATCAGAAGTGAACACGTATGACGTGTATTCGCTACTGGTATCTGCACAAACAGCTTTGATCTCGACCTCATAATCCGTGCACGGGAGCAGACCACTGATCGAATAGGGACTTTCTGCAACAGCAACAGTGGTCCAGTTCGGTTCACCGACTGCCCGCCATCGAAGAGAGCTTGTCAGGGTTGAATCTCCGGATAGCCAACTGATCTCCGCTGCATTACCACTGACGGTTGCTTTGATATTTGCTGGTCCTGGGCAAGGTCCACAGTTGGACAGGATATATTGCAGGCTTTTGAACGCGTTGATCCGGCCACCGGTAACCAGCTCATCTTCCAGTGCTGGGATTTTATCTACACCTTCAAAAATGGCATCACGCACAAGTTTGGCCGCTTCGGAAGGAGCGGCTTTTGCCAGTTGGCCGATAGTCGAGCAGGGAGCAGAATAAAGCAAACCGACCAGACCTGCTGTAGTCGGAGAAGCAAATGAAGTGCCGCTGGTGGTCGTATAATTTCCATTATTGGATGTTGTTCGAACATCCTCGCCTGGGGCAGCAACATCAATCGTCGTTTTCCCAAATGCGGAAAAATTGCGTTTGTCTTCATTGTCGGTCGCGGTAACGGAGATCAGGTATTCACTGCTACATCCTGTAGGCAAGTCACCTTCTATGTCAATATCGATATTGATGTTTGCAGTAGCACCACAATTCAGGATACCGTAAACACCCATGGTGTCATAATACGCACACCAGATGGGTGCATCAGCCGGGTCGCCGAAATCAATACCCGGAGGAATTCATGGCAACAACAAAAGCGCCTTTCTCACCATTGGTCTGGTTGTACAGTTTTCGCTGGGTCAAAGCGTAAGTATAGGCTTCGATCACCAGTGCTTCCTGAGTAGAACTTGGTCGAATAGTCATCATCTTGATATCCCAGTTCACACCTGTGAGTCCAACGCCATTATTACCTACAGCACCGATCATGCCCTCGACGTTGACACCATGTCCACCGTTGTCGACATTGTCATTGTCCTGGTTGATATTCCATCCGAAATAATCATCCACATATCCGTTGCCATCATCATCCTGCCCGTTGTCCGGGATTTCCAGATGGTTGATCCAATGATTGGCGGCCAGATCGGGATGTTCCAGATCAGTACCGTCATCCACAATCGCAACAACAATCGTATCCCCGGTTGCTGTCAATCCTCCTGTAGTAATCTCCCAGGCTTCTTCCATATCCAGATCGGCACCCGGTTTGCCATTGTTCTGGCCCGTGTTTTTCCAATGCCATTGCTGAAAATAGTTGGGATCATTCGGTGACTTCCTGTAAGTGCCCAGATGATTGAATTGTGCTGCAAGGATGCCCGGCTGGCGGCGCATCCAGATCAGAAAATCTGTTTCATGGATACGGGTATGGTCCATATGGAGCAACCAGATTCGTGAATCGGGTGCCAACACCCGGTTGACCCGCAGTTGTGTCGGTACTCCTTGAAAACGCTGTGCAGACTCAAGCAGGTCACTCAGTGCTTGTTCAGAGGACATATGGACGATCAGGTCGCCCTGAATATGGTTGAGCTGCTGACCGTGAACAACAGGCAGCGATGCCCAGGCAAATAGGAAGAGGAGGGTAAGTCTTGTGATCATGTAGTCAAGATAAAGGATGTTGCGAATTTAACTGATTTTGTCAGTACACCATTGAAAATGCCGGCCTCTGCATAATTCTTCTGTGAATTCACATCGTATTTTACCATTTTGCATTGCGTAGGTAAATGATCCTGAACAGCTTTCATATGCGAAGAGAATGTGATAAATGGTTTATTTCTACCTTTGGACTTCATCCCAAGACCGCGTCAAAACCAGATAGAATGAATGTATTGCGGTTCTGTTTCGTCTTCTGGGCATTTGCCCTGCCCAATCTGATCCCTGCTCAGGAAGCTGCTTTGAAAGTTCCCGACAAGCAATTTGATCTGCATGCTTACCAGGCCGCCATGGAGGGGTACAAGGCCTACCTTGCAGATCATCCGGATGATCTTACCGCATCCCTTGGTCTTGCAAGGAGTTATTTCATGATAAACCAACCAAAGGAAGCGGTCGGTATTTTCCTGAATAGACCGAAACAACAATCTCTTTCGCCATCCGATCAGGTCCTGTTTGCGCAAGCCCTGATGATGGTTGGTAATTATCCGATGGCAGAAGAATTGTGGTCCGACCTCGCCTCATCCCTTCCCGTGGTCGCCGGACAAGGTATGCTGTCATGTCAGTTTGCCCGAAATTCTGCTTCAGATCAGAAGACTGCCAAAGTCAAGGCAGAACTGATTAACAGTGCACATTCGGAGATCGGGCCATGCCTGTTGAAAGACCAACTCTATCTGAATGTGTTCAATCCGACATTAGCCACCTATCCCGACGGGTGGGTACAGGGTGATCAGTACCATTATGTGATGAGTACTACTGTCGATGGAAACGGCTTTCTATATCCCTCCAGACCCGTAAAGCTGGAGTCTCGCCCAACTCCGAACATGGGTCCGGTCACCTTTTCTCCGGATGGTCGGACTGCCGTGTTTATGCGCGCAAACATTGCCGGGAATGCCCGTTTTACCCCGGAAGCGGGATTTCAATCCAGCCTCTTCATCGCAGATGTGAATGAGAAAGGCACATGGGAGAATATTCGACCCTTTCCGTTCAACAACTCGTCCTTTTCAACGGCTTGGCCCAGGTTTTCTGCCTCCGGTCAGGAGTTGTACTTCGCATCGGACAATCCCGAAGGGTTGGGCGGATTTGACATTTATGTTTGTGAAATGGGCAAAGACGGTTGGAAGGAACCCCGGAATATGGGTACACCCCTCAATTCACCAGGCAACGAAATCACACCATACCCCTATCACGAAATGATGTATTTCTCGAGTGACTGGCACACCGGCTTGGGCGGCTTCGATCTGTTTAAGGCAATCCAGACAAATGGCCATTACACGAATATCAGCCATCTTGGCCAGGACATCAATTCATCCGGTGATGATCTCGGTTTGATCATAGGACCAGATCCTGCTCAGGGTTATTTCGTCAGCAACCGAAAGGGCAGGGGCGACCTCGATATCTACCAGTTCCGTTTCCAGTTGATCGAACGACATCTTGTCATTCAGGACGCCGTGACAGGTGATCCGATAGCTGGCGCAACGATCGATCTACAACAATGCGGTGGCAATCTCTATAGAAGTGACGACCAGGGCCTGATTACGTTAAAAATGACGGAGATCCCGTCATGCAAACTGGTCGTTCAACATCAAGGTCATTCCAGTGCTGAATGGAAGACACACGACTTGTTGTCTGGCGATGAAGTATTCATTGTCCACCTCACACCGGACAGGTGGAAGTTTACATTGACGGTCATCGACAGTGAATCCACAAGACCGTTGCAACACGTTCAATTACGGCTCACAGAACAGCGCAGTGGATTGTATAATGACTTGTACACCAATGAAAAAGGGCAATTGAATGTACCCATGGGGCCGGACAGGATCTATTTTCTCAATTTCTCTCTGCCAGGTTATCAGCATGAAGCAAGGACTATTCAACTCTCCTCGACCTCAGGAAATCCTTTCGAAGAACCTTTCCAATTGAAAGCCATTCAAGCCAATCTTGATCCGGAGGAAATGGCAGACAAACAGGAAAAGGACGGATTGCCAGGTAAGGATAACAGCACTGGTCAGGCAACATTTTCTGTTCAGGTGGCCTCCTTGACCAATGAAAAGGAGGCTGATGTACGCGAGTACGAACGACTCGCACAGTATGGTACTGTTTACCAGAAGATCGATGAAGACCGCATCCGAATCCGGGTTGGTGTGTTTTCATCCCGGGAGCAGGCTCAGGCAGCTGCAGCAGAAATCACCGGGATTGGATTTCCTGGTTCATTTGTCGTTGAAGAATCAGTCGAATCTCTGCTGGACAGGGTCATGCTTTCCATGGCCCGGGACAAGTCAGGTGATCCGGCGCAGGATGGTGAATATCTGATCCGGTTAGCCGCCTATAAAAATGCCAGATGGTTTGATCCGGGGGCTCTCGGCACGTATGGCACCATAACCAGAGAGACAACCAATGAATGGACGATCATGTATGTCAGCGGGATCAAATCGATTTCTGTGGCACGTGAAGCGTTATCAGCGGCCCGAGGCGCCGGGTTTCATGATGCCCGTATCCTGTTTGACAGGCATGGCCAGCGGTTGAACGTAGATTGATCTTCAGATACCCTGATGATCAGGCTCCCATTGCAGGATGACCATGTTTTTGGTTGACTGATCCGGTTGTACCGATTCGCTGATCCGATGACCGATCAGCCACAGGATTTCCTGATCAGAACCATTGACAAGAACAAGAGTTCTCTGTTTCTCGAATGAATCCGATTTTGCATTGATCAGAATGTCCTTGATCTTTTTTCTCCCCTTCAAGCCAAATGGTCGCATGGAATCTCCCGGTTGCCATTTCCTGATAGTCAAAGGGAAAATAAGGTGATCTGCATTCATAACAATGCGATTTCGTTGTTCGGCATCAGAAGTAATAAATTCTGATGTTGGAGAGAGGCGCAAGTTGCCGTAATGACATCTGATTTCCATATCCAGTGACCAGATTTCGGCAAGGACACCACCGATTTGATTGCCCGTTTTCGGCCGACAGATCAACACACCACGATCGACCGTTGCCTCCCAATCGAAGGTATGGTAAAGCTGTCCGTGTGCTAGTGTCTTCAACCTGAGAATGGATTGGATTTGCGTCCGGTTGAATCCTTTCGGGTGCAACCATCGATACAAGGCATACGACGCCCAGGAAACCGGCTTCAAATCTGCCAATCGGACAGTCCATACAGAATCTTCAATGGAAAGTACCTCACGAGCCAGATCATCGACTGCACTGTCAGCAGCCGCAAGCGCCATTCGTGTATCCTGAGTTTGTTGCCATGTGATATCGGGCAAAGCCGGTTGAATCGCAGTCAGAACCGGAAGGACATGGTGGCGAATCTGGTTTCGCAGATACACATCCTGATCATTCGAACGGTCTTGTCTGAAGGGCAATCTGTGGTCTCGGAGGTAGGTCAGGATCTGCTCTCTTGAAAACGGAAGCAAAGGCCTGCAGATAGCGTTTCGATGAATCGGAATTCCCGCCCATCCGGCCACTCCAGTGCCCCTGATCCAGTTGATCAGGATGGTTTCCACTGGTCATCGGCCTGATGCCCGGTGAGGATACGGGTTCCCAGGTTCTCTGCCAGGAGAGACGCCCACCAGGTGTACCGGATTTCCCGTGCAGCCATCTGCAACGAATAACCGGAAAATGCGGCCAGCGCTTCTCTGGAAGTATGATGAATTAAAACCGGGGTCTGCCATTCTGCACCCAATTGATGAACCAGTGCTTCATCCTGATCGGCATCTTCACCGCGAAGATGATAATTGACATGCACCAGTCCGGCAAGTTGGCCCGTTTGATATGCAAGATGAGCCAATGCCACCGAATCCGGCCCGCCACTGATGCCGACGAGCAACCGGTCGTGTGCACTCCACAGTTGATGATTCCTGACGCAGTCAAGGAAAGCAGCATAGGTAAGTGAAACTGCACCAGGCATATCGCGAGAATGATCAGATGTTAGGCTGGGAAGCCAAGATATTGTGCATTCGTCGAAACCTTGAATGGGAACGGTCAAATTGCCCCACGTGAGAAATAGATGGTCCCCCTGGTAAAGGACAGGTTTCCCTCACATGGATACGCATTCCACGGCTTACCTGAAAATCCGGTTCTGATTGAGCCAGTTTTGATAGACCCGGGCATTTTCATTGTGTGCAGCTAAAGTCTTGGCGAACGTGTGCCTTCCGGACTGGTCCGGCTTTGCACAGAAATAGATATAGTCATGGTTTTCTGCCTGAAGAGTGGCATCGATTGTGCTCGGCTCAGGTATACAGATCGGTCCGGGTGGAAGTCCGGAATAGATGTAGGTATTATAGGGAGAATCGATCTCCAGATCTCTGTTCAGTACGCGGCCTGTTGTAAAATCACCTTTTGCAAAAACGACCGTCGGATCGGCCTGCAAAGGAATCCCTTGGTGGAGCCTGTTGAGATACACGCCGGCGATGGTTGATTTTTCCGCGCTGGCAAGAGTTTCCTTTTCAACGATGGATGCCAGGACGTAGATTTGATTGGGCGTAAAGCCGGTTTGTTGAGCAAGGGACTTCCGATCTTCTGTCCAGAATCGATTGTATTCATTCCACATGCGTTCCAGCAATTCCTGAGGGGTGATGGTCCAGTACACTTCGTACGTATTCGGGAGGAATAAACACATCAGCGAGTCCTCGCCCGGAGTAGCTTCCGGAACCAGCGACCGGCTCATGGACAATGCATCTGTCATATCCGTGGAATCCAGTTCCAATTGCTGCCCGATCTTTCCTGCCAGCTCGTCCAGCGTCCGGACATTGTGGATGACCAGTTTGATTGGTGATTGTGCCCCTGATCTGAGGAGACGGATGAATGTCAGATTACTCCAATTGTCCTGAAGCAGGTATTTACCAGGTTTGACTTGATCACCGTAATGAAGATAGGCTGCACACCGGCGAAAAGAGGCCGTATCAGCGAGGATGCCCTCGTTTCCCAAGTGATCGACTAGTTGCTGAAATGTGGTACCCGTTGGGATCGTGAGATGTTTCTTTTCATCTGGCCATTGTACATTGCCTGCGATGAAAACAGGCTGGATATACAGAAACCAGACCAGTAATGCACAACCTGTCAGCCCTGAAAGGACGAGGAGAATCAAGGACGAACGTTTCATAAGTGATCAATACTGTTCTTTTTCATTTGGAAAATCACGCATTCGTACATCTTTGACGTAGGCTGCAACGGCTCCACTGATACCTTCATACAGGTCGAGATATCTTCTGAGAAACCGAGGGGCAAAATCTTTTGTAATGCCCAACATATCATGTGTGACCAGGACCTGGCCATCCACACCGGGACCAGCACCGATGCCGATGATCGGAATATCGACTTCCTCTGCGACCTTTGTGGCCAGATGTGCCGGGATTTTTTCAAGCACCAGGCTGAAACACCCGATATCTGCCAAAAGGCGGGCATCTTCCCGGAGTTTGGTGGCTTCCGCCTCCTCCTTGGCACGGACGGCATATGTGCCAAATTTATAAATGGATTGGGGAGTCAACCCTAAATGTCCCATGACTGGAATACCGGCCCGGAGGATTCGGTGAATGGCCTCTTCAACCTCACTTCCTCCTTCCAGTTTGACTGCATGTGCGCCTGATTCTTTCATAATCCGTATGGCAGATTCCAGGGCCTTGCCCGGGTTGCTCTGATAGGAACCGAACGGAAGGTCAACCACCACCAGAGCACGCCGTACTGCTCTGACGACAGATTGTGCATGATAGATCATCTGGTCCAATGTGATCGGCAGCGTCGTTTCATGACCAGCCATGACATTGGAAGCCGAATCCCCGACCAACAGGATGTCAATTCCTGCATCATCAAGGATGCGGGCCATCGAAAAATCATAGGCCGTCAACATGGCGATCTTCTCGCCAGCATTTTTCATCGCCTGCAGATTGTGCGTGGTGACTCGTTTGATCTCGGATTGGACAGACATAGATCGTGTTTGCGTCCAACGAAGATACGAATCCTGATCATTGAGCATGTCGCCCCTTTGGCAATTTCAATCGGATGTCAATGCAGACATTGATGTACCTTTGTACCTATGAAGAGAATGGTAATCTGTGCAATGGTCATCTCGGTACTGACGACGATGGCCTGCGACAATGAGTTGGATCTGGTCTCCGACTGGAAGGAGATTCCTGTTTTGTATGGTTTTCTGTCACGCAGTGATTCAGCCCAGTACATCCGTGTAGAGAAAGCCTTTCTCGATCCAACCACCAGTGCGTTTGTCATCGCGAAAAACCCGGATTCGCTATATTTTCAGGATGCGATCGTCCAATTGGAAGACTTGACAACGGGTACCCGGGTCAACCTGACCAGGGTAGATGGCACCCTCGAAGGATATCCCCGTGCACCGGGCATTTTTGCCACTTCACCGAATTATCTCTACAAGATCAAGACCGATGAAGCAAAAATCTTCGGTGATCGGGAATACCGGATTCTGGTATCGGCTCCCGATGGGCGACTGATCACCAGTTCATCAACCAGAGTCGTTGGCGATCACACATTTTCGTTTTCTTCACCACCGGAAAAGATCACGTTCCTGTATGACAATTCGATCAATATCGGATGGCGTTCCAACGAGAATACAGCATTCTTCTATGATGTAACCATGCGCCTCCATATCCAGGAAACAGTATCTGGTGGCAGCGGTCCTGAAGAGGTAGTGCTCGATTGGCCCATTGAAAAGAATATCCTGCGAGGCACATCAAAGAACATCAGCACATTTGTTCCGGGTATCTCGTTCTATCAATTATTGGCCAGTAAACTGGAAGCGAAGGCAAATGTGTCCCGCAAATTTCTATACATCGAGATCCAGATTGATGCCGGTGGAAAGGAGATCTATGATTTCCTGGCTGTCGGACAGGCTAATTCCGGGATAACCGGTGCAGAATATGTACCATCCTATTCCAATATCGAGAACGGCTTTGGCCTGTTCAGTTCCCGGTATTCTTTGGTCGGCAACAATTACACCTTGAGCGACCAGTCACTCGAATTGCTGAAAAACGGGATCTACACACAGGATCTCAACTTCAACTGACCCGATCCATTCTGTCTTTTTGTCAGAGCTGCCTGGCGCGTCCTGTCAGGTTGGTGTCGATTTCTGCCACTATGGTCAAATTTTGGCCGTTGGCATATCGATTGAACAGGGGTAGGCAGACCTAAATCTGAACATAATGGGAAAAATCATAGGTATAGACCTCGGAACCACCAATTCCTGTGTCGCCGTGATGGAAGGAAATGAACCAGTTGTCATCGCCAATGAGGAAGGGCGGCGGACGACTCCTTCCGTGGTTGCATTCCTCGATAATGGAGAACGAAAGATCGGCGACCCCGCAAAACGTCAGGCCATCACCAACCCGACGCGGACGATCGCTTCCATCAAGCGGTTTATGGGTACTCGGTATTCCGAAATAACGGGAGAAGCCGGAATGATGCCGTACAAAGTGGTCAAAGGTGATAATGACACCGTAAAGGTGACTGTCGACGACCGGAATTATACGGCACAGGAGATTTCTGCCATGATCCTGCAGAAAATGAAAAAAGTCGCCGAGGATTTTCTTGGCCAACCGGTCACTGAAGCGGTTGTTACCGTACCGGCTTATTTCAATGATTCACAACGTCAGGCGACCAAAGAGGCAGGAGAAATTGCCGGCCTGACCATCAGACGGATCATTAACGAACCGACTGCTGCTGCCTTGGCTTATGGCCTGGACAAGAAGCACAAGGATATGACCATCGCCGTGTTTGACCTGGGTGGCGGCACATTTGATATCTCGATCCTGGAACTGGGAGAAGGTGTCTTTGAAGTGAAGTCAACCAATGGAGATACGCATCTGGGTGGTGACGATTTCGACCGGGTGATCATTGACCATCTGGCGGATACATTCAAAACCCAGGAGAATATTGATCTGCGCAAGGATCCCATGGCTCTTCAGCGTCTGAAGGACGCAGCGGAAAAAGCCAAGATCGAATTGTCCTCATCTGTCGAAACGGAGATTAACCTGCCATACATCACTGCAGTTGACGGGGTGCCGAAACACCTGGTTCTGAAGTTGTCCCGGGCCAAATTCGAGCAATTGGCGGATACGCTGATCAAGCGTACGCTGGAGCCGTGCCAGAAAGCCCTGGATGATGCAGGATTGAGTAAGAACGAGATCGACGAGATCATCCTGGTCGGTGGTTCAACACGCATCCCCAGTATCCAGCAGGCTGTAGAGGATTTCTTCGGTAAAAAGCCCAGCAAAGGGGTCAACCCCGACGAGGTTGTGGCAGTTGGAGCAGCGATCCAGGGTGGTGTACTCAGCGGAGATGTTTCGGATGTCCTGTTGCTGGACGTCACTCCGTTGTCTCTTGGCATTGAAACGATGGGTGGTGTCTATGACGTCGTCATCGAATCGAATTCCACTATCCCGACAAAGAAGTCAAAGACCTATTCGACGGCTGCTGACAACCAGCCTTCTGTAGAGATTCATATCCTGCAGGGTGAACGTCCCATGGCAAAAGACAATCGAAGTGTGGGCCGCTTTATCCTGGACGGCATTCCGCCTGCACAGCGAGGCACACCCCAGATCGAGGTCAGTTTTGACATCGACGCCAACGGTATCCTCAGTGTATCCGCTCTGGACAAGGGAACGGGTAAGAGCCAGAACATTCGCATCGAAGCATCGACCGGACTCAGCAAAGAAGAAGTCGAACGGATGAAGGCAGAAGCCCAGGCTAATGCCGATTCGGACAAAGATGCCCGGGAACGAGCCGACAAGATGAATATGGCCGATACGCTCATCTTCCAGACGGACAAGCAGTTATCCGAGTTTGGTGAGAAAATACCACAGGAAAAGCGGGATGCCATTCAGTCTGCTCTGGATGCATTGAAAGAGGCACACAAAATGCAGGACATCGCCAAAATGGATGCAGAGACGGCACGTCTCAATCAGGCCTGGCAGGCAGCCAGTCAGGATATCTATCAGGCGCAACAAAATGCAGAAGGTGGAGCAAACGGAACTCATGCTGACAGTGGGTCCTCCACAGCAACGGAGGATGTCACAGATGTGGAATACGAAGAGGTGGACGACAAGAAGTAGTCTCTCCACATAAGTTGTATCAAACGCCCGGCATCTGCCGGGCGTTTGTCATTTCAGGAATGGAAGCCACGCTGAATGGTGGTTTTGCAGATGGCACGGACGTGCTGATGAAAGTTCTTTTCAGGAATTTCCAGAAGAGCACAGAAGACGAGTCCCCTTTTGTCTACCTTTATGCCCCGTAACAAAGGAAACCGATGACGAAATATGTATTTGTTACGGGAGGGGTCACCTCATCCCTGGGAAAAGGCATTATTGCGGCCTCTTTAGGCAAATTATTGCAGGCACGCGGCTTTTCCGTAACGATCCAGAAGTTTGATCCATACCTCAATGTCGATCCCGGCACACTCAATCCATATGAGCATGGCGAGTGTTATGTCACGGATGATGGAGCCGAAACAGATTTAGATCTCGGACACTACGAGCGTTTTCTGAATATTTCCACCAGTCAGGCAAATAATGTCACGACCGGTCGGATCTATCAGAACGTGATTCATAAGGAGCGCGCGGGCGATTATCTGGGAAAGACGGTGCAGGTCATCCCTCATATCACCGATGAGATCAAACGCAACATCCAGTCGATGGCCATCGGCGGCGATTATGACATAGTCATCACCGAATTGGGTGGCACCGTCGGCGACATTGAATCGTTGCCATATCTGGAGGCCTTGCGACAGTATCGCCGGGAAGTGGGTGTCACGAATTGTATCGTCATCCACCTCACATTGATCCCCTATCTACGCGCCGCAAAAGAACTGAAGACCAAGCCGACACAACATTCGGTCAAAGAACTGCAGCAGGCGGGTATTCAACCTGATATCCTGGTGTGTCGGACTGAGCAATCGCTCAACAATGAATTGAGAAACAAACTGGCCCTCTTCTGCAATGTCGATTTTGAATCGGTCATAGAAGCTCTGGATGCAGAAACCATTTATGATGTACCCATTTATATGGCTCGCGAACGCCTCGACGCCATTGTTCTGCAAAAGCTGCAACTGAATGCCGGGACATTGCCGGATCTGACACATTGGAAAAATTTTCTCGGCAAACTGAAGAACCCGATCCATGAAGTGCATATCGCCCTGGTCGGGAAATACAATGAATTGGCAGACGCCTACAAGTCCATTTACGAATCCTTCATTCATGCCGGAGCAGAGAACGAATGCAGGGTGAAGGTGGTACCGATCCACTCAGAAGTCCTGGATGAAGATCCTGCGGAGGTGGCTGAACGCCTCCGAGGATTTCATGGGGTCCTCGTCGCACCGGGGATTCCGGTGAACGCGGTATTGAAGGAAAACTGAAAGCCATCCGGTATGTCCGCGAACAGGGCATTCCCCTTTTTGGCATTGCCTCGGCATGCAATGTGCCGTGGTCGAATTTGCCCGGAATGTCCTCCAGCTGCAAGGTGCCGCCAGTACAGAAGTTGATCCAACCACCTCTGAACCGGTGATCGACATGATGCTGGAACAACGCAAGATCAAAGCGAAGGGCGGTACAATGCGTCTGGGTGCCTATCCCTGCGAACTGACCAAAAGGGTCTATTTCCGAAGCCGCATACGGTGCGTCCATGATCAGTGAACGACATCGCCATCGATATGAGTTGAACAATGACTACAAGGACCGTTTGAATGATGCCGGGCTTCAGGCAAGTGGTGTCAACCCGGAGACCGGGCTTGTTGAAATTGTGGAGTTGACTGGTCACCCGTGGTTTGTCGGTGTACAATTTCATCCAGAACTTAAAAGTCGGGTGGAGCAACCACATCCTCTTTTTGTTTCCTTTGTCAAAGCAGCGGTGACCTATCATTCGAACCAGTGATGATTCACCGGCCATCGGTAGATATGCAGAAGACCCTCTTTCTTGGGGCAATGCTCTTCCAATGTTTCGTATTGCTGTTCAGTGCAGATCTGCCCTTTTTTTGGGATAGCATCCAATTTGGATCCCGCCATGCCCAGTTCTATTTCACGCACGGATTTCACTGGCTCCCACAAGCGATGGACAGCGGCAATCCACCATTGCTCGGTCTTCTGGTTTCGGGGAGCTGGCTTCTGGCAGGACGCAGCCTCATCGCTGCCCATGCCGTGATCTGGCTGTTCGCTGTAAGCAACCTGGCCCTGCTTGCCCTAGTGGGAAAAAAACTTGCCCCTGCCCGCTGGGGATGGCTCACTGTGCTCTGGATGGCCAATCCGGTGTATGCGGCACAAACCACGCTGGTCAGCCCGGATGTCGTGCTCGTGACCGGAATTCTGCTCTTGTGGGTTGGACGATTGGAATCGCAAAAATGGATCATCGCTGTTGGCACCTTTCTGTTAGCCGGAGTGTCCCTGCGTGGTCTGGTGCTCGCTGGTGGGATTGGCATATGGTGGTTGCTGGATCATCAGCACAGACGATTTGTTCGATGGGTGATTTGGGGAATGTTGCCCGGGTTGTTGTATCATCTTGCTCACTGGATTGCCTTGGATTGGGCATTTCTGCCTTCAGGCTCACCCTGGTCAGCCGGATTTGCCACACAGACGTTGTCCCAGATGCCCCGATATGCGATGATCCTGTTGTGGCGTCTGATAGACCACGGCAATATCATTATCTGGTTGATGATCGGATGGTTGTGGTGGTCGGGTGCCAAACCCCAAAACACGCGGAGTGCAGCATGGCTGGTCGTATTTGCACTGACACTGATTCCCTTTTTTCTGTTCTTTTCGACACTGAACATGCACCGGTACCTGTTGCCCGTTTTTCTGGCTGGCACCATTCTGTTGGCAGAACGGATTGAATCTCACCGGATCTATACAGGAATCATGGTTGTTTTGCTCAGCGGCAATCTGTGGATCTACCCCGATCGGATCGCTCAGGGATGGGATGCCACGCTCGCCTGGTTGGTTTATCCTCAGCACAGGGAACAGGTCCTGGATTTTATGGAGCAAAATGATATTGACTGGGAAAACACCGCATCCCTGTTTCCCAATCTCGGGCCCCAGGATGAGATCGATCTGAACGGCCAAACACGGAGCATGAAGGACCTTGGCGAGGAAATAAATCCTCGATATGTGTTCTACAGCAATGTCATGAATGATCTTTCGGATGACCGCCTCAAGGAATTATCAGCATGGCCAGTCCTCTTTCAGTCCGGAGAATGGCCGGTTCGTGTCATTTTGTATCAGAACCCGCAGCATGGACAAGGTGGTGAGTAAACTCAGTATGGAGAGCCTGGAGGAAAAGCACTGCTACACGAAACCAGGCCCCATGGCCGGTTTCTGTCATTTGTGACAATATTCGAAGTGCGTTGAATATCGGCTCCATTTTTCGGACGGGTGATGCGTTTCGCATTCAGCACATCTATTTGTGTGGTATTTCAGCTCATCCACCGCATCGGGAAATTTTCAAAACAGCGCTTGGTGCAACAGAGACTGTTCGCTGGTCTTACCATGAACAGATTGTGGACCTTGTTGACCAGTTGCAACAGCAACAAGTACAATGCATTGGACTGGAACAGACGACCGAATCTGTGCGCCTTCAGGACTGGAAGTGGGATGGAAAGACTCAGATTGCCATCATTGCAGGGAATGAGGTGAAGGGGTTGTCTGAAGAACTATTGTCCTGCCTGGACGGGTATATCGAAATTCCACAATTCGGTACCAAACACAGTTTGAATGTATCTGTGGCTACCGGCATCGCATTGTGGGAATTGATCCGGTAACAACTGACCTAATTGTCAAAATAGGTCATGATCTGTAAATAAGGGTAGACCCACAGCGGGCGTGCCTGAATTTGGTGAGCATTTGCACCCCAAAAATGAAGGCGGTCTTCATATTGGATTCGTGCACCAGGAGTGATGGTCAATCGCCGGGAAAGACCGATATCCACACCGGCACCAATGCGGGCAAGAAAGCTGCCGCCTGATGTTTTTTCAACGGTTGCCTCCAATGTATGGTAATACCCGCCTGCACCGGCTTCGATAAAGAAACCTTTCTGGATGACCTGCCCTTTTCGGGAAAATGTCGGACACATACAGTCGCCATACAGGTCCATAGGGTAGGCGCGAAAGTCGATTGTTCCCTGTACTCCCTGTCCGGACTGTTGGCCTCCGGATTGACGTTCAGCAGAAGTTTGGAAATAATGCACACCAGGTATCCATTCAATCCGGATGCCTTGCTGTCGCAGCGAATAGACAACGCCGGCACTCCACCCCGATTGGATAAGCGGATCGGCCAGATCTCCGGATTCGGCAAGTGAAAGAGGTAATCTGTATTGGAACTGGGCGCCAAGTTGTGCATATGCATTCCCTGGAAGAAGTCCAAGCAGCAGGATCATGATGCCCGATATTGTGCGGACAGCTGAAAGGGGAGGAGGTGAGATGACTGGTTCCATAAGCGATTCGCTAAATTTGCAAAAATATTTCATTTGAAGGCCAAGACAATCCGAAAGGAGCGTGTTCATCTGATCACACTGGGGTGTTCGAAAAACCTGGTGGACTCTGAGAATATCATGACCCAATTAAAGGCGAATGATATTCCGGTGACCCACGAAGATGATACAAATGATGCAGATGTGGTCATTGTGAATACCTGTGGTTTTATTGATCTGGCAAAGGAGGAGTCTGTCAATACGATCTTGCATTATGCAGCCGCCAAAACCCGGAAGGAGATAAACAAACTGTACGTAACCGGATGTTTGTCGCAACGATACAAGGATGACCTTACTCTGGAGATCCCCGAGGTAGATGCCTGGTTTGGCACGATGGACCTTCCCGGCCTGCTGGCCCGATTCAATGTGGATTACAGGCATGAGTTACTGGGTGAACGGAAGATCACAACACCCATGCATTATGCCTACCTGAAAATTTCAGAGGGATGCAATCGGACCTGCTCCTTTTGTGCAATCCCCCTGATGCGTGGCAAACACATCTCCCGATCCATTGAGGACCTGGTCGTTGAGGCCCGCTCATTGGCCAGGCAGGGAGTCCGGGAGATCATGCTGATTGCCCAGGAACTGACCTATTATGGACTGGATCTGTATAAAGAAAGACGGCTGGCTGACCTGATGCGTGCCCTGGCTGAGGTGGATGGGATCGAATGGATCCGCTTGCATTATGCTTATCCGAGCAAGTTTCCGCTGGATATCCTCGAAACGATGGCCGAAATTCCCAAAGTGTGCAACTATCTCGACATGCCACTTCAGCATGCGGATGATGGTGTCCTGGAACGCATGCGCCGGCAAATTACCCGATCAGAGACGGAAACACTGGTCGCTGAGGCCAGGCGAATTGTTCCGGGTATCGTCATTCGGACTACCTTGCTCGTCGGGTTTCCCGGGGAGACGGAAGAGGAGTTTGAAGTGCTCTGTGATTTTGTCCGCAGAATGCGATTCGAGCGGGTTGGTGTATTTCAGTACAGTCACGAAGAAGATACCAGAGCCTACGACCTCACAGATGATGTTCCCCCGGAAATCAAAACGGAACGGGCCAACCGGATCATGGAAATCCAGCGGGAGATCTCACTGGAAAAAAACCAGATGCGGGTGGATCAGGTAGAGCAGGTGTTGATCGACAGAATGGAAAGCGGATTCTATTATGGCCGCTCCACAGGCGACTCACCAGAGGTGGATAATGAAGTCATCATCGATGCCAGCCTGGGTTATTTGCGTACTGGTGACTTTGTACAGGTGAAGATCACTGAGGCAACAGAGTACGATGTCTATGGTGTGCCCGTTATGTAATTGAACCCGACTGCCAATGGAAACTCCAACCACGTCTCCGAAAACGACCTTCTTAGGAAATGCGCATCACCCGTTCCTTCAGGCTGCTGTGGCGGGTGGAATGATGATTATCTTTCTGTTGGCATCCCGTCTGATGTCCACTTTGGGACCACATGGATTTGGCGATCGGCTGCCCTGGATTGTCGCATTGGCATTTTTACTTCTTTTCTCAGTTTTCAACAGCATTTTCTGTCTCGCCTCAGTTCAGGCTGAACGATACTGGCGACGGTCGATCATCGCCTACCTTGGATTGGGTGGATTGGGCATTCTCCTGGCCTGGCTGCTGACCGGAAGGTTCTTTACGGAGGTGGGCTCCTTCAAATGGATGTACATCGTAGTGACATTCTGTTACCTGGTTTTTATTTCCATTATCAATTTCATGCGCAATATTGTCGATTTTGCACAAAAAGAAGAGTGGGATCAACCCAGGTTGAAAAGCCGCAAAAGAGGGTACTGATTCTTGATCCTATATCCCAGGATTAGTTCAGGATGGGATAGTTGACAGAGCGTTTTCCAGATCTCGCCACAATTCGTCTGGATCTTCCAATCCAATATACAACCGGACCAGATTGATCGGGTAGGGAGGAGCCGGTTTGCCAGGCAGGTTGTGCACGGCAGCTATTGGAAAGACCAGGCTTTCGTGGCCACCCCAGGAAACCGCAAGCAGAAACATCTTCAGCGATTCGACAAATCGAAAGATATGATCCGGTTCTGTGGTTTGCAGCAGGAATGAAAACAACCCGCCACTTCCGGCCATCTGGAGACGGACCAGTTCCTTCTGAGGGAAACTGTCCAGCCATGGATGAATGACGCTCAACACCGCAGGGTGTTGTTCTAAGCGGGAAGCGATCAGACAGCTGCTTTCCTGCGATCGGGCTAAACGAATAGGTAATGTGCGCAACCCACGTAAGATCATGGCGGCATCCCCCGGGGAAAGGATGGGCCCGAGAACCATATAGGCCCGGTCGAAGATCTGTCGGATCAACGTCTTTGAACCGCAGATGACGCCGGCGACGACATCACTATGCCCGTTGATATATTTTGTGGCGGAATGCATCACCAGGTCGATCCCCCAACGAGCTGGTTGCTGAAAGATGGGAGAAGCCGATGAATTGTCAATGCAGGAAATCAGCCCGTGTTGACGAGCCAGTATAGCGCAAGCCTGCAAATCCTGAATGCCGAAGGTCATTGTGTTCGGACTTTCCAGAAACAGGATTCGGGAATTCGGCTGAATGGCCGCAGCGATCTCGTCCATTTTGGATCCATCTACGAACGTTGCCGTAACACCGAAGCGAGGGAGAAACTGGTCAAGTAGATGCCGGGTCCAGGAATACGGATGTTGCACACAGACGATATGGTCACCTTTTTCGACAAGTCCGATCACGGCTGTGGCCATGGCGGCGGCACCGCTCGACAGGATCAGCGCGTCTTCGGTCTGTTCGAGAGCGGCCATCTTTTTTCTCAGAATCTCTACGGTCGGGTTGTTGCCCCGCGAATACAAATGATGATCGAGCTCGCTCACCATGGCATCCCGAAGGTGTGCGACGGATGGCAGTGCGAAGTTGCTGGTTTGGATGATCGGTGGTGCAACCGCACCGAAGTACTGGTCGCGATCTTCGCCAAGGTGGTTGAGAATATAGGAGAGGTCCATCATAGAAATGAAGCAAGCGGGCCATGCTGATCAGGCACAATCCGACCGCGGGAATCCCGGGTCAGCGTGCATGCCTCGATATGGGGGTCATGCTCGAAGACCAGCACCGCGTGATGATCGAATGCCCAGGTCAATATTTCTTGTTTTTCCTGCATGGTTTCCAGAGGTCTGACATCATAGGCCATAACATAGGGAAGTCCCAGGTGATGAAAACTGGGAATCAGGTCAGCGCAATAGATGACTGGCCTCGAGGTACCCGGTATGATCGGTATAAACATCGATTCCGTATGGCCGTATACGGCGTTCAGAAGGATACCGTCAAGCCATTCTGTCCGAGGGCCGGTGTCGGCGAACTGCAAGAGGCCCCATTCCTGCAGGGGCAGGATGTTTTCGGGTAAAAAAGATGCTCTCTCTCTGGGGTTGGGGTGCGTCGCCCAATCCCAATGCCGTTGACTTGTCCAGTATGTGGCATTCGGAAATGTTGGGACAGCTTGCCCGTCTTTGTCGGGCTGATCGCGCCACCGACATGACCAAAATGAAGGTGGGGAAGAAGGACGTCTGTCACCTCTTCGGGGGCAACACCGGCCAATAGAAGTTCCTGTAAAAACAGGTCCTGATGGGTTGGATGAAAAAAGGACTGAAATCGGGCGTCCTGTTTTTCCCCGACGCCTGTGTCGATCAGAATGGTGCGGTCCGTGGACTTGATCAGCAGGACCCGCATACACCAGGTACACAAATTCGTTTCGTCAGGAGGATTGAGTTCCTGCCACATGGATTTGGGTACAACGCCAAACATGGCGCCACCGTCCAGTTTGAGAAATCCAGTCCGAATGGTTTGGATCTGCATTACGACTGATTTGGCTGACCAAAACCGATGGAGGTGCCTGTATCGCGACTTCCTTGTTTCAAGAGCGCCATCTGAATTGCCGTTAAGGCAGCCTCGACGCCCTTGTTGCCGTGTTTTCCACCAGCCCGATCCAGGGCTTGTTCAAGCGTGTTCGGAGTCAGTACACCAAACACAGCGGGGACACCAGACATCAGACTGAACTGGATCAGCCCGTTGGCGACAGCCTGGTTGATATATTCATTGTGTGCTGTTTCGCCTTTGATCACACAACCGATGCAGATAATGGCATCCAGTTTGGTTCGTGAATTGAGCAGTCGAGCACCCATTGGTAATTCAAATGTTCCTGGGACATCTATACGATTGATTGCTTCATCCATTGCTCCATATTGCAAAAGAGTATCAAAAGCGGCCTGGGCCATCGGGCCCGTAATATCTTCATGCCATCTGGAGACGACGAGGCCGAATCTGAATTTGTGGGCATTCGGAATCGATGATGAACCAGGATCAGATAGAGATTTGCGGGAAGAGGACATAGTTGTGTAGCTGGACTCAACAAAGAAAAGAAAAAGGCGACACCTTGCGGAGTCGCCTTTCTATTCTTTTCTGAATTGATCAGGATCAGTTGCTGGCCTCGAGAGATTCCAGACGGATCAGATACTTTTCTATGTCAGCGCCTTCCTCAGTGTTGGGAAATTCGTCGCGAATCCGTTCGTATGCTTTACGGGCATCAGCAAACTTGCTTTGCGACTCATTCAGTTGACCCACCTTCATCAGATAGTAGGGTGTGATCAGACTGTTGTTTCCGACATCCGCTGCTTTGTTGTATTGTGCAAGTGCCTTATCCAGATCATTCTGTTCCGCATAGGCGTCACCCAAAGCGCCTTGTTTCATGGCTTTGGTGGTCTCATCTTTCGGACTGAAAGCATCCAGGTAACGGATAGCTTCCTCAAAGTTGCCCATGTTGAGGTAACAGATGCCTGCATAATAATTGGCCGTATTGGCAGCAGGTGTACCGCCGTATTGATCAATGATTTCCAGGAAACCGGCATATCCGCCGCCTGGATTGTTCAGCGCAAGGTCAAATGAATCTTTTTCAAACTGGATCTGTGCCTGAAACATCTGTTCAACGGCCTCCTTCTGTCGAGGCTCGATGATCATGTATTTGTAGAAGAGGTAACCTCCGACAACGATAACGAGGCCGGCCAGAACACCAATCAGCAATTTTGAATTGCGCTCCAGAAAATGTTCTGCGGTGACTTTCGCCTGTGAAAGGTCAATCAGCGTCTCGTCCTGGATCTCTTTTTTTCTGCGTTGTGCAGCCATAGGTCAAAAATGGGGTTAAAAAATCAGGCGCAAAGGTAAGGGATATTTTCCATCCATGCCTGCCTGATGTCCAATTACTTCCAGTGATATACGTGCTGCTTGGAGAAAGGTTTCAGTGATTCATGCAGAAGCCCTAATCCATGATAAACGGATAATTCGGCTCCGCATAATTATCCGTCCACAGTTCAGCAGGATCGGGATAGGGGAGGCCTCCGCAAAAGCAATGGCTTCATCGATTTCGGCTTTGATCCTGTCCTTGATCTGTTCGACTTCTTTAGTTGATGCAATCTTTTCAGATACTAACCTGGACTCCAGTGATTTGACAGGATCCATATCCATGTAGGTCTTCAGTTCTTCCTTGCTCCGATAGGTTGCCGGGTCGGACACTGAATGCCCCTTGTACCGATAGGTTTTGATCTCCAGGTAATAGGGCCCCTTGCCTGAACGAATATGTTCGGCTGCACGCTGGATGGCCTCATGCACAGATTCCGGACGCATCCCGTCAACGGATTCGCGAGGCATTTCGAAGGAAGCACCAAGCTGAACCAGATCCTTGACATTGCTGGTTCGTTCGACAGAGGTGCCCATGGCATACTGGTTATTTTCACAGATATACAGGACCGGCAGTTTCCAGGTCATGGCCATATTGAAGGCTTCATAAAGTGCTCCCCTGGCGAGCTGCACCATCGCCGAACATGGTCACACACAGGTTGTCGGTTCCTTTATATTTTTCTGCAAATGCAATTCCGGTACCGATCGGGATCTGGGCACCTACAATTCCGTTTCCACCAAAGAACTTGTGTTCACGGGAAAAGAAGTGCATTGATCCGCCTTTCCCTTTAACGCAACCAGTGGCTTTCCCAAACAGTTCAGCCATACATTCCTTGGTCGACAAGCCGCGGGAGATCGCAGTACCGTGCTGTCGGTATGCTGTAGCAATCGCATCTTCCTTGCGCAGTGCACTGGTCATACCCGCTGCAATGGCTTCCTGACCGATATACACATGACAGAATCCACGGATCTTTTGCTGGCCGTAAGCCATCAGGGTACGTTCCTCGAATTTCCGAATTCGAAACATGGTCTCAAACCAGTCGAGGTACATTGCCTTGCTGTATTCCGTATTCTTTTTTCCCTTTGAAGATGTTGGTTTGCTAAGAACCTGAGTCATCGCACTACTTTTGTGATGTAAAGATACATTCATATCCGCCTTACCGGCAAACCGATTCCCGGCGGGTGGGATTATTTCACCCCCGGAGTCAAAGGTCAATCGCCATGTCATCCCCTGAAGTTCAGTCATTGACTATTGTCCAGTTCAAGAGCTACCAGGAGTGTAGTTTCGCCTTCGGTCCCGGATTTCAGGTCATCGTTGGCCGCAATGGCATGGGCAAGACTAATGTGCTGGATGCACTGCATTATCTGGGACTGTGTCGCAGTTATTTTTCGTTGCGGGACCACGAACTGGTCCGACATGGGGATGATTTTTTCGGCTCGAAGTAAACGTAAAGCAGGATGGAAAGCCAATTGTGTTTACGGCCAAAGTGCAGCCAGGGAATAAAAGGAATTCGAAAAGGATAAAAAAGTATATCCGACCACGGGCGAACATATCGGACAGTTGCCCGTCGTTCTTGTTGCTCCCAACGATACGGATATTATCACCGGACCAAGTGAGTCCAGAAGAAAGTTCATGGATCAAACACTATGTCAGGTTGATCCGCAATACCTCAACCATCTCAGTGCCTATAACAGACTTTTACTGCAGCGAAATGCTTACCTCAAGAAGGTCATGCAGGGTGAACGGGTGGACATGGGCATACTTCAAGCACTGGATTCTCAGATGGGTGTCGCCGCGGAATATATCAGCCCTTCCAGGGTTGAGTTTGTGCGGGAATTGATGGCTCTGACAACAAGGAACTACCAGGCGATCAGTCGTTCAGCAGAGCAACCCGGGGCGGAATATTCGTATGCCCTGGCTGAAGCTTCATGGGCTGAGTTGATGAAGTCAGCTCATGCTCAGGATACCCGTGCGGGCCGGACTACGGCCGGGTTGCACCGGGATGAAATCAACCTGGCACTCGACGGGTTTCCTGCAAGGCGTTTCAGTTCACAAGGCCAGTTGAAATCCTACGTGTTTGCATTAAAACTGGCCCAATACCAATATTCAACTCGAAAAACGGGCCGCAAACCCCTCCTCTTACTGGATGATATTTTTGACAAACTGGATCAGCAACGGGTTGAAGCGCTTTTGAATTTCCTGGTCGAGCAAAAGGTCAGCCAGGTCTTCATTACAGATACGGACGCTCGGAGAGTACCCGAAGTAGTTGCTTCATTGGGTCAATCATTCCGTACCTTTCTTGTCGACAACAGTACCATACAGGAAGTCATCCAGGGATGAAACGGAGCAATGATCAATCAATGAAGGAGATTCTGGCTCATCTGGTCAAACGAGACGGGATGAAACAGCCTTTGTATGAAGTCGAGATCCGGGAGATCTGGCTGCGTGAGATGGGCGATTATATCAACAAGTATACCCGGTATATCCGGCTTCGGGGACATGTACTGGAGATCGGGATCACATCTGCCGGTTTGCGCGATGAAATGGGTTACTCCAAAAAGAAGATCACCTCCTTTCTCAACGATCGGTTGGGAGAGGAGGTGATCCGTGATGTGATCCTGCGCCATT
Organism: Saprospiraceae bacterium; assembly: GCA_016710115.1. Classification (GTDB taxonomy): domain Bacteria; phylum Bacteroidota; class Bacteroidia; order Chitinophagales; family Saprospiraceae; genus JAGNXB01. The sequence continues at coordinate 224,822 of JADJLN010000007.1, read as the reverse complement.
AACGCGCATCCACTTTACTTAGACGCGATCGCGTTTTTCATTCGCTATCTGGGCATCATTGCCTTCAACTTGCCATTTTGTTGACTTTGAGGCATTTTTTCCTTTTGTTTTACTAGCCAGTTCGAGTGCATTATACACATTGATCACCCCACCAGAAACAGACAGTTTCGAAAAATCAATCGTTTCTTTAGAACCTGGCTTGATGACCGCCTTGTTGACTGGAACTACCGAGTCCATAAGGATCTTCTTGACCTGAACTGCGGTGAGTTCCGGATAGTAGGCCCGGATTAAAGCGGCAACACCTGCGACAACTGGTGATGCCATACTGGTTCCCTGAGCATCCTGATATCCGTTGTCTGGTGTAGTAGAATGGATGGCCATTCCCGGTGCAAAGAGATCTACATTATCCTTTCCATAATTGGAAAACGGAGCAGCCAGTTTTTCACCATCCTGCCAGTTGAGCGCACCCACTTCCAGCCAGTTTTTAGCTTTTTTTTGACTGAACCAACCTCCTTTTTCGAATTTGTCGGTAGGGAAGTTATTGGCGATATCTGTGTTGCTCCCATCATTTCCTGCAGCATGTACTAACAGGACATCATGCTTCTCAGCATATTTGACGGCATCGTCCACTACTTTTTTATCCCACTTATAGGATTTACCAAAACTCATGTTGATCACACTGGCTCCATTATCAACGGCATAGCGAATGCCATTAGCAACATCCTTGTCGCGTTCGTCACCATCAGGAACCACACGCACACCCATGATCATAACCTGGTCACTGACCCCTTTGATGCCGAGATCATTATCTCTCTGAGCGCCGATAATACCGGCAACGTGGGTGCCATGGAAGGCTTCAGGACCTTTGATATCATTGTTACCATAATTCCACTCACGAGAATCAGCATAATTGTCACCGACTATATCCCGTGGATCGAATGAGGGGTCATAATATTTCGTCTGTCCTTCGAAATAACCCAACGCGCCATCGAAATAGGATGCATCCAGCCCGTTTTCAAGCAATTTGCCGACAACACTGACAGCTGTTGTTATAGCTTCATCTTCGGATTGGATGCCATTGAGCTTCTCCATCGTCAGCTCATCTGTTTTGAGGTGCTTTTTCAGGAGTGCTTCCGATTCAAGGAATGTCGTCTTGAGCTCCTGGTAATAAGTCAGGTTCTTCCTGGCTTTTTCAAGTTCTTCATTGACGACTTCGCCAAGTTGCTGATAATAATCGTACTCTTTCTTTTCCTTCTTCTTCAGTGTCGCCGGGTTCACGTTTTTGTACTTCTTGTCATAGTGGGCATACAACCGTGTGACTTCCAGGGCATCACTGCCTACATTATTGCCATTTGGATTGCCGATAAAGTTCCAGCCATAGATATCATCGATATAGCCATTTTTATCATCATCAATGCCATTATCGGCGATCTCATCAGGATTGATCCACATCACGTTAGTCAGATCCTCATGTAGGGGGTCCACACCGCCATCGATCACAGCGACGATGATCGGAGTAGCTTTCTTTCCTTTGAGCAAGGTCTTATAAGCCCGCTCTGTACTGACAGCCGGCACACCGACTTGTTCCCAATCGAGGGTGAACCAGTTTTCAGGAGCTTTGGAGGCAGATTGGGCATTCGTCCACTCAGGAAAGCTGATGAACAACAGGAATGACCATACAATGATTTGTTTCATAAGGGCAGTTTTATTGAAGGTTACGAATGTACAACCTTCAACGGAAACGATTTGCACCCTGACATGCCCTTAACAGTCCCTTAAGGGTGTGGGCAGGGGCATTGTTTTGAACGGGGTTAATAGTCTTCTTCAGAATCGACATTGTGGCTATCCTCCTCTCCGGGCTCCTCAAAGCTGTCGTTGTCATCTGCGGCAACAAAATCCTCATCATCACCGAAGTCCTCACGCAGATTGCCGGATGCATCGTAATCATCGTCTTCAGCAATGATCTGGCGAGCCTCCTGGATGGTCATCCGAACCAGGTAGTAGACCTCCTCAGTGTCGAAAGGTAGTGCCGATACCTTTTTCCCTTCCGCATTGGTATAGGTGATGAGATGTTGAGCAAACCCTCTGGGGTACTGCAGCTTGATCCGATTCAAAATATCCTCAGGGAGGTTTTCGTAATCTTTACGATCCTTTTTTTGGGTTCATAAGCCGGAATTCCGTCTTGTCAACGATTTGGTGTTCGGGGGTAAATTTATTTTCATTGTTCGTTATTTTCATCCCGGAACCATCTTTCCTTGAAAAAAAGTTCGTGACGGACTTCATTCGTCGAAGAAAAACCCTCTGGATACAGGTTGATAAGCCCCTTCAACTGAAAAGATACCTGATCCGAATCACTCGCGTTTGGATGATGAGGATTGTATCTTTATCAAACGCAAACCAGAGGAGATGGAGTCGGAGTCAATTGGACATACAAGCCAGGAATCGAGATATGCCTTTCAGGATCTCAAGACCTATGCAGACACAGAGTGGCTGGCAGATAATAAAAAACGTTACCGTCAGGTCTTTGACGAAGCAGAAGTAGGCTATGTCTATGCAGAACTCAGTCTGATCAATAAAGCCTACGATAGTGAAGACTGGGATGCTACAGTCGAACTCAAATGCTTCAAAGCAGATAAGCGGTCAAAGGAGATCTGCCATCTGATCCTCCAGAGGAAATTTTCTTCGACCAGTCCGGTTGTCTACATTCGCGAAGGTTGGGGAAATAAAAAGGTGGGTTTATTCTGGAAATCAGGTGCCTATTTGTGGGAAGCCTGGGTGGATGGGCAAAAAGTCGGATCTCGCTATTTCTATGTACAAAGCGCAGGTCAACGCCCGGTTGATATTCCGGATGATTATCTCGAACTGGTATCTGTCAAGCTCTATGAAGCCTCAGTTGAAGATCAGCTGGAGGAAGAACGCACTTACCTGAGAGCACTTGATCATGCCGAGACGCGGTATATCTATCTGGAATTGGAGCTGGCCAATCTCGTGCCGGATGCATCCTGGCATCTGGAGTTGATTACCCGGTTTTTTAATGAAAGCAGGGAACTGAAAGGTCAGGTAACCAGGCTGATGAAAATCAGTCCTGAACAATCGGCAATCCGGCTGTCGGTCGGGTGGGGCTCTGCTACAAAGGGGTCATGGCGTGAGGGGACATACACTGCCGAACTGATTTTTATGGATCGGTTGGTCGCTACAGTGCATATCCCGTTTGGACTGGAAAACGAAGCCGGTTTTCCGCTGGTCTGGTTGCCGGGACAGAAGGAAGCCCGGATTCTTGGGAAACAGCAACCAAACGAGGAGGGATTGGCAGAGGTGTTGAGTCGACTCGATCAACTGGTTGGTCTTGAGCAGGTCAAACGAAACGTTCGGGATCATGCATTATATATGGAGTTTCTTCGCCTTCGTGAACAACGCGGGTTTACAGAGTTGGACCCCGTGCACATGCATGCCGTATTCAAGGGGAATCCGGGCACAGGAAAAACGACAGTTGCCGCCATGATGGGTGCCATCTATTTTCAATTGGGTCTTCTGTCGAAAGGTCATGTTCATTCTGTAGACCGGGCAGATCTCGTTGGTGAATATATCGGTCAGACTGCACCTAAAGTGAGGCAAGCCCTGGATCATGCCAGGGGAGGTGTCTTGTTGATCGATGAAGCTTATGCACTGGCACGCACAAATGACGACGCCAAGGATTTTGGCCGCGAAGTGATCGAAATTCTAGTCAAAGAAATGTCTGATGGTCCGGGCGATCTGGCTGTGATCGCAGCGGGATACCCGGCAGAAATGGAACATTTTATCGGCAGTAATCCAGGCCTGCGGTCCCGGTTTAAAATGGTGTTGGAATTCCAGGATTACCAACCGGAAGAATTGAATCAGATTGCAGTCCTTGCCGCCCGGCATATGGAGGTGGTTCCCGATGAGGAAGCGTACCGGTTACTGGGTCAATTGATCGTCAGGGCCTATCGGGATCGGGATCGGTCCTTTGGCAATGCCCGTTTTGTCTACGATTTGATGGAACGCTCCAAGATCCAGCTCGGCTTGCGCATTATGCGGTCGGATCATCACCTGGACCTGCCCAGGGAAACATTGTCTGCCATTTTACCGGAGGACGTCCTCTTAGCCACACAAACGACATCCAGATCGACGGTCCGCCTTCCGGTCGATGATGAACTTCTTGCAGAGGCGCTACATGAACTGGATGATCTGATCGGGTTGACAAGAATCAAGAAAGAGATTCATGATCTGGTGCTGCTGATCAAATACGATCTGACGAGAATGGTTACGCGAAAAGAACCCTTTTCGATGCATACCATCTTTATCGGGAATCCGGGAACAGGAAAAACCACTATAGCCCGTATTCTGGCAAAAGTATACAAGGCTTTGGGGTTACTCGATCGCGGACATGTGATCGAAACGGATCGTGCAGGTCTGGTCGCCGGATTTGTCGGCCAGACAGCGATCAAAACGTCCGAACGAATTGATGAGGCAAAGGGAGGAGTCCTGTTTATTGATGAGGCATATTCCCTGACTCAGCCTGGTTCCGGCCGCGCCGGAGATTTCGGAGATGAGGTCATTCAAACGCTGTTGAAACGGATGGAAGATCATCGAGGACAGTTTTTTGTCTTTGTTGCCGGGTATCCTGACAATATGGACCTGTTTCTGAAAGCAAATCCGGGTTTGAAATCCCGTTTTGACAAGACGCTGGTCTTTGAAGATTTCAATGAAGAAGAATTGATGGCGATCGCGAATTCCATCTTGAAACAACAGGGATTTATCTTGTCACCGGAAGGAGCGGCAACATTATCTGACTGGATTCGGCAGATCTATCAACAGCGAGACAGGTTTTTTGGTAATGCCCGTACGATTCGCCAGATGCTGGAGGAACTTGTCAAGTCGCATCGGACCAAACTGGCGAAATCCCATGCGACAGGTGTCATTTCCTCCCCAGCAACGATCAGTGAGGATCTGATCCATGAGGTACGTAACCGTTCGGCAGATGCGACCTGGTCCCGGTCAGGAATCGGTTTTCGGTCATGATCATCAGATCCAGCCAAACCGCAGCGGTTTGAATCGGGATGGGATCAGGACCTGGTGCTGCATGTCCTGAAATGCGGGATCATGGATCCAGATTCCTCCCTGGAAGAGATCCAGCCATGCTCCGACAGGCCATTGCCGAATCCATTTGCACCAACCGGCCCACATCTCTTCTGACCATCGAATATCATCCAGGATGACGATAAATGGAGTCCTGGAATGGCTGTAAATATGATGCAGGATGGCTTCTATTCGATCCGGCCTGTGATCGCCATCGAGAAAGATCAGGAGTCTGTCAGGTTTACTCCATGGCACTCGGAGGAGGGCATCTTCGAACGAAGAATGCCATGGCTCGATGTGATTTAATCCCAGGTGTACCCATCCGGTTTGCGCGACCATTTGCAATTTGCTGTCACCGTCAATCGTGATGATCGGACATGGTTTGCATGATGCACTCATGTAAGCGGTTGAGATACCCAATGATGTGCCAAATTCTACAATCAGGTCCGGATGCCACCATTGCACAAGCCGAAACAGAAAACGACATTTCCACGGTTGGCTCAAACTGCTTTTCGCAATGGCGGAGACGCTTTGATTGGGAGATGAAAGGATCTTGCTGCCTGCTCCGAAATCTGCCCGTTGGATCTGCTCCTGATTGGACAACAGCTGTTTCCGCCATCCTTCCAGTTCATCAAAGGCGTAAAACGATCGACGATCATCCAGGACTTGTCTGCAAAAGGCATACAGGATGGGTGAATGCATGCTGTAGGCGGTTCGGGCCTGCCAATAATATCGGATGAGTTGGATGAATCTGAACATAAAAAAGAAAGCCCGGCTTGCACCGGGCTTTGGGTGGCTAACCGGGTTCGAACCGGCGACCTTCGGAACCACAATCCGACGCTCTAACCAGCTGAGCTATAGCCACCATGTAAAAGAGACGCAAAATTACGAAGTTCCTGATGAATCGGAAACTCTTTTATTGCTTTTTCGCTGGGAATTCTGATGAAGCCCATTTGGAAACGACAATGACTTTTGATTCCTGCCACACAGCATTTAACCATTTGCTTCCTGTTCCCGTTATGATCTTTGGACGATCCTGTCCCAGGAGGAAAACAAAGAAACCGCGCTGGTTGAAGGGTTGAACAGGAATGAAAACAATGGAACTGAAGGAGAAGGAACTTACCGTTGAAGGCATGACCTGTTCATCCTGTGCGCGAACGGTCCGTCAGTACCTGGAAGGGGAGGGGATGTCCGAGGTGTTTGTTGATATCCCGAAAAAAAAGGTTTCATTCCGAATGATCGCCAGTGATGATCGGATCGATGAACTGGCGAATGGCATCAATGGGCTCGGGTACAAAGTGATCCGAAAAGAAACCACTGCCTCCTGGCTGACGCTGAAGTTAAAATTTACCATCGCTGGCCTGCTGACAGCACCGATGATCCTTCATCACATTATGCATCTGACAGGGGTAGAAATTTCTTTACTCGAGAACCCCTGGGTTCAGTTTGGATTGGCTGCACCTGTATTTCTGATCGGAGTTGTTCATTTTGGACGAAGTGCATTCAGCGCACTCCGGAGGGGTACAACCAATATGGATGTGTTGATTATTCTTGGAAGCTCTGCAGCATTTCTTTACAGCTGTATCGGATTGTGGTTACATGATCCTGATTTCTACTTCTTTGAGACAGCGGCTTCGATTGTCACTCTGGTTCTGCTGGGTAATTTGCTGGAAGATCGGGCTCTTCGAGGAACGACAACGGCATTGGATGAGTTGGAAGATCTGCAACCCCAACAGGCGAGGTTGTGGATGGGTGAAGGGCGATTCATGGATATTCATCCGGAGGAACTTCGGGCAGGTGACCAGGTCATGGTGAGAATGGGGGAAGCCATACCGGTTGACGGCGTGGTCCTGGACGGAACAGGTGAAGCGAATGAAGCCTATCTGACAGGTGAATCTTCACCTGTGACGAAAACCATCGGTCAGCACGTATTTGCGGGTTCCATCATGATTATGGGCCATCTGGTGGTCAGGGCAACTGTCGATCCATCGGAAACGGTCTTTCGCCAGATCATTCGGCTGGTGAAAGCGGCACAATCAGAAAAGCCACCCATCCAGCGTCTGGCCGATCAGATCAGCGCCGTGTTTGTTCCGATTGTGATCGGGATTGCTGTCCTGGCATTTGTGTCCGGAGTCTATTTGTTCGGATTTTCAACAAGTCAGTCGATCTTGAATGCGATCGCTGTACTGGTGATATCCTGTCCCTGTGCCATGGGGCTGGCAACACCGACCGCCATTACCGTTGGAATGGGGCGCATGACGAGGCACGGACTGATGATCAAAGGCGCGGCAACAATTGAGCAAGTCGCACGTGTGAAGACACTCCTGTTTGATAAAACGGGTACGTTGACTACGGGACTGTTGAAAGTCAGGCAAATCCGATCGAAGACGGGCCATGATGCCATTGTCCGAAGTGCCTTGTTTCAAATGGAGCTTCGGTCAGGACATCCCATTGCCCGTGCATTAGTGAACTATTTAGGTAATACACATATTGATCCATCTCATCAATTGGTTGACATCGAAGAAATACCCGGCATAGGGATGCAGGCAAAAGATGGACAAGGCCGGCAACTGGTTCTTCAACGAGACGATCTGGATGCACAGGAAGGGTATCACCTGGCTTTGTCGAGGGCGGGAGAGAAGATCGGACATGTGGCATTGGAAGACGAATTGAGGCCGGAAGCCGCCCAGATCGTTGACCGGCTTAAAAAAGCTGGGTATACATGTTGGCTGGTGTCGGGCGACCGGGAAGAAAATGTTCAACGGGTTGGCGAACGGACGGGAATTGACCATGTTGTTTCCGCTCAATTGCCGCAGGATAAATATGACTTGATCGACCGTCTCCAGAAGGACCAGGAGTTGGCCATGATCGGCGATGGGATCAATGATGCCCCGGCACTGGAGAAGGCCACAGTAGGCATTGCGATGGCTGGTGCTGCCCAAACCGCAATGCAATCAGCGAAAGTCGTGATGGTCAACCCAGACCTGAATGATCTGGTTCGGTTGTTTCAGTTGAGCAAGCTGACCGTTCGAACGATCAAAGAAAACCTCTTCTGGGCGTTTGCCTATAATGTGGTTGCGATCCCGATGGCCTTTGCAGGGATGCTCAATCCGATGTGGGGAGCATTATTCATGGCTTTTTCTGATCTGGTGGTCATCGGCAACTCGATCCGCCTCAAATTTCGTTCCTGACGTGGAAGATCAAGTGATTATTCTGCGGGACAGACGGTGGGTCGAGGCCTGGTCTTCATCGAAGGAAACCGTGATGGAGGAGATTTTCAAAACCCACTATCGCCAACTCTGGATCTCGGCCTACCGAATGTTATCCGATCAGGCGCTGGCGGAAGACATGGTTCAGGAAGTCATGACCAGACTCTGGCAAATGGACAATCTGAACCATGTGCGTACTAATTTGGGAGGATACCTTCATCGGTCCGTCATTAATCAGTGTCTCAACAAGATCAAGGAACGAAAGCGATGGTCTCTCGATGAAGATCCGGATCAACCGGATCCAGGGCAGGAACGAAACAGCAAGGACATCAATGTTCAGATGGAAATCGAGCAGGCGATCCAGCTCTTACCGGATCGCTGTCGGTTGGTATTTGTATTCAGTCGATATGAATTGCTCAGCAATCAGGAAATTGCAGACCTTATGGAGATCAGTATAAAAACAGTTGAAAACCAAATGACAATGGCGTTCAAGCGCTTGCGAGGACATCTGGCCCATTTAAGAACCTAGCAAATGGATAAAGATTGTCGGATATTTGACATTCATCAACATCGGGATAGGGGTATTCAAGGAACGCACTCTCCGAAGGAGAGCATAACCAGTTGCGTGACTGGCGAGAGAAAGATCCTCAAAACGAAGACTTCTATCAGACCAACAGGTTGATCTGGGCGCAAAGCGCTGAGGTCTCTCCGTCTGTGATACCGAATACTGCTCAGGCATGGGACCGGTTCCACTCAACGATCCAGGTTCCTGAAATTCAACCTGTTCGACTTCGGAGGTCAGCGAACTGGTGGCAGATCGCCGCCGTTCTCATCCTGGCTGTTGGTGTGAGTATCTGGGTCTTTCACCAATCCAGTCAACAATCATCAGAACAGTTGACTATCCTGACAGGGAACCAGGAATCGGTCCAACATATATTGGCTGACGGGTCGACAGTGTACCTGCACCAGGAAGCTGAATTGACAGTCGTAGGTGACCTGTCCTCTGGCAACCAACGTTCAGTCCAATTGGTCGGTGAAGCTTTTTTTAACATCCATAAAGATCCTGCTCGTCCGTTCGTGATCAATGCCAATGACATGGAGGTACGAGTCCTGGGGACTTCATTCAACGTTCGCACCAGTGAGGCAAGCCTTGAGGTTGTGGTTCGGGATGGGAAGGTTGCCGTGTCTGAAATGGATGGTTCAGATCGTGTTGAACTTGTACAGAACCAACGGTTTATCCTGGATCGGAAAACGGGTGTTGTCACAGTTGATCTGGATCCAACCGAAAATGCCTGGTCCTGGAAATCAGGGGTACTCCAATTTCAAGCCACACCGCTACGCGAAGTCCTACGGACGATCGAACGACATTACCGGATTCAGATCAATCTGGCTAACCCGACCATTGAATCCTGTCCGTTTACCTCCCGATTCCAGGAAGCAGACATATCCACTGTCCTCCAGACAATTGCCAGTTCATTCGAGATGGAAGTGAGGTCATCCGGACAAGGGATTTATTACCTTACAGACGGGAAGTGCCGTTAGCCCCCCAGAAGGGGAATTAAATAGAACGGTACGCAGTCCATCATGCCAGGCCGTTATATCATCATTTTCTTCTTTGTATTCCTGAACCTGCAGGTCCAGGCCCAGGATGTCCTTGACCGCAGGATTTCGGTGGTTATTGAACAAGGTGACCTGGAACAGGCCCTGTTTCAATTGATTCGTGATGCGCAAGTCAATCTGAGTTTCAGTAATGATCTGGTTGGTGGATTATCCACGAAAGCGCATCAGTATACATCCACACCGGTTCGTGAAGTCCTTCAAGATATTCTCAAGAGTTCTGGCCTGACCTACCAGGTCCTTGAAAAACAGATCATTCTTGTCCGGATTGTTCCTCCTCCAAGAATGTTTACGATCAGCGGTACAATTGAAGACCGGGTAACGGGTGAGCCAATGATCGGGGCCAATATCTTTCTCCCGTATTCACTGACAGGCACATCCAGCAACGATTATGGTTTCTTCAGTCTGACCCTGCCAGAAGGAAGGCACTACCGGTTTTCTCCTATTTGGGATATCAGCAGGTCGAAACGACTATCCTGTTGCAAAACAATTTCACGCTGGATATCTCCATGCAAGCGGATGGACTTCTTGAGCCTGTGATCGTGACCGCGTCAACAGACACAGCCTTTATCCGCAATGCGTCTCCCGAGCAGCCTCTTGACCTTCGGATGATGGATGCATTGCCATCTATGGGTGGGGAGCCTGATCTGGTTCGCTTTGCAGCCCTGCAACCCGGTATTCAGACAGGAACAGATGGTTTCGGCGGTGTTCATGTCAGAGGTGGAAATGCCGATCAAAATCTCTTTTTACTGGATGGTGTACCGGTCTATAGTCCCAGCCATGCGGTCGGCATGTTATCCATTTTTGACAGTCCGGCTATCCGGAGTGCAAGTGTTTACAAGGGGGGCTTTCCAGCTCGTTATGGAGGCAGGCTATCCTCTGTTTTTGACATCCGAATGAAGGAAGGTAACAGCAAGGATTTTCAGGCAGAAGCCGGGTTGGGATTGCTTTCTGCAAAACTTGCTGTCGAAGGACCGATTGATAAAGAGTCGAGTTCTTTTTTCATCAGTGGCCGTCGCACCCTGCTGGATCCATGGATTAAGGGGTTTACGAGCTATGTCAATCAGGAGGCAGGTAAGGACGGGTTTTCGAACTATGCATTTTATGATCTCAATGGCAAGATGAATTTCCGCAGTGGAACCAGGCACCGATTCTATGTCAGTCTGTACACCGGGAATGATGAATACCATCGAGAGGAAGCCCGAGCTGTGAAATTCTCCGAATTGGAGGTCAATGATAAAGCACAACAGGATCTGGTGTGGGGCAACACCATTGCATCATTTCGGTGGAACTGGTTGCTGCATCCGAAATGGTTTATCAATACCACTGTCCATTCCAGTACATTTCGATTCAGTCTGCTCGATTTCTACGAATATGAGGAACGCGATCTTGATGTCAGCAGTCGGCAATATGATCTGATATCTTTCAGTTCGCTGATTCAGGATTTATCGGTAAAAACAGCTGGTGAATATCATCCTTCAGCTCAACAAACGATCCGTTCCGGAGTATCGTTGATCAGACATCGATTTCAACCCGGAGTATTGGGCCTGGATGAAAACAGTATTGATGCAGACATCTTTGTAAGCGGTGGCCAGGTCCAAAATCTGGATTCTCTACCTGCGTATCCAGTGATTCGTTCGTTGGAGGTGGATGGGTATCTGGAGGATCAGATCCAGTTATCGGCGGCCTGGTCAGCCAATATCGGCATCTATGCGAACTATTTCTATGTCCAGCAAAAGGGCTATTTCTCACTTCAGCCCAGGCTCTTTCTCCTCTATCAACCTGCAAAGGAAGTTGGTCTTCATCTGAGTTATTCGATGATGTCTCAGAATCTGCATTTATTAACGAATTCTGGGTTAGGACTTCCTACAGATCTTTGGGTACCTGTCACTGAAAACATCCGCCCTTTGGAGGCAGAGCAGTTTGAAGCCGGATTGTCGATCTCCTTGCGATCTGGCTGGGCCATGGACCTTTCAGCTTACACAAAAAGGATGAAGAACCTGCTGGGTTTCAAGGACGGAGCAAATTTCCTCGTGAATGGCAATGTGATTCAGGGAGGAGTTCTCCCTGATTATTGGGAATCTTTTGTGACACGGGGCACAGGTCAGTCGGATGGACTGGAGTTGGGACTGGAAAAAACAACAGGCGTTCTCAGGGGAACAATAGCCTATACTCTATCATCCTCAACCCGACAATTGGAAGAAGCCAACCAGGGGAAATCCTTCCCATTCCGATATGACCGACGACATGTTTTGAACATGACCGGGCTTTGGCAGATCAATCCGGGACTGTCAATCAGCACAGTCTGGACATATGCGAGCGGCAACCCGATCACCTTGCCCACACAAACGTTTAACGGAGAATCTCCGTATTACACGGGTATTCCAGGTATCATCTATTCTGATCGAAACGGATATCGTATGCGTGATTACCATCGTCTGGACCTCCACATCCAATACAGATATGTGCAGTCCCGCTTTACCCATTTGTTCCAGATTGGTGTATTCAATCTTTATATTAGAAAGAATCCGCTATTTGTGCGGATTCGGGAGAATATTTACAACCTCAGGAACGGCAATTAGTCGAGGTTTCCCTGATGCCCTTGATGCCTATTCTTCGCTATCAAATCACGATTCGATGATCGTTCTGAACGCATCACTTCTTTCTGCTCACCGGCTATTTCACTGCTGGATTGGGGTCTTGGTCCTGTTCGGTTTGAGTTCCTGAGCAGATCTTTGAACCTCTTGAACAGGACGAGAAGACAATGGCAATCTCAGCCACATTTTCACCTTTGGTTGATGTAGCAAATCCCGATTTGGGGTTTCTTGTGTTTCTGACGCCGGTTGTCCCTTTTTCTGATGGTCCAAACAATTCTACGATCTCTACAGCACAGGTCGACCTATATACAGGAAATCAGTTTATTCAAACCATGATTTCAAAAACAATAAACAACCGCAATGTCTATGCATCATTCGAAAACCGGAGATCGGCAAATTATATACGATCCGTGAATGATCCTGTGTACGGCCGTGCAGAAGCTTCTGATCGACTACCTGCCGTGATCGAAGGACAGATTCTCGGATTTGATAACCTGGTTTATACCGATTTGCCAGAAGGGAAGCAACGGGTTGTATTCACTTTGGATGTTGAATTGTTGGATCGACCCATCGAAGACAATTATTATCATGTTTACCTGGAGTACAGATTAAAATCTGACCCGGATTTCAGACGGTTTTTTCAAGTAGCCAATGCGGAAAACAATGATCCAGCATTGACACCATACCTGTTGAATCAATCCATCCTTTTGGATGGTCGCCTGTTTGATAGTGAGATTAAATCGCTCAAATTGACCTGTCAGGCAGATCTTGATCAGGGTCAGGAAATTCTGAATGTCCAGGCTGAATTCCGTCATGTTTCCTTCAATTATTACCAATTCCATCGCACACAGGCAATTCAAGTCAGCAATGGGGGCAGCCCTGTTGCCGAACCGACGCCGTTGCATTCGAATGTAAAAGGTGGAGTGGGGTTCTTTGGTGGATTCAACCCGGTGCGCGACACCATCCAGCTCAATTAGGCTGTATGAAAGAAGGGAGGCTGACACCAGGTGTCAGCCTCCCTTCTTTTTGTCAAAGATATTGACCGATTATTTTCGGCGGATGTAAGCGTTGATCTTGTGTTTGCCTTCCAATGTATTGACAGTTTCTTTTGCATCAGAAGATGAATCGAACGTACCAACAAGGATGGCATTCATGCCACTGGCGGTCGACTGAATGGCAGCGGAGGTGAAGCCAAGTTCTTTTATCTGGGCCAGTCGGTTCTCTGCATTTGCCTTGACTTTGAATGTCCCTGCAATCACATCAAACGAGCCCTTATCATTCTTTCCGGATGCTTTGTCTGGTCCGGCTGAAGGAGGAGAATCTGTCGTTGTTGTGCTTCCCGGTTGATTACTGATAGCCGGTTCATTATTGGCATATTTCACATTTACCGGTGCATCACCCAGAATGCGGAATTCTGTCCGACGATTCACCTGATGATCGGCTTCACTGCATTTGACACCATCTGCACATTGATTCTTCAGCTGATTTTCACCATATCCTTTAGCAGAAAGGCGAGATTCATCGATTCCCTGCGTCTTCAGATATTTCAGAGCACTTTCAGCACGGCGTTGTGATAGTCCTTCATTATATGCCGTACTTCCTCTTGAATCCGTATGGGAAGCGAGCTCGATCTGAATATTGGGAAATTGCTTCAGAATGGTAGCCAGGCCGTTCAAGTCTTTCTTTGCATCAGGACGTATACTTGCGTCATTGAAATTATAATAGATGTTTGGCAGGGTAATGATGTTTCCCGATGCGAATGGATTGCGTCCATTTGGATCCGTGATGTCAAAGGCAATGGCCAATTCACTGCCGGGTTCCATATCCCTGGTCGATACCTTTCGTGTGGCTTTCATGTCGTCTTTTTCAATACTGACATCAAAATCCTTACCCCTTGGAAGGTAATAGTTGAACTGTCCATTCTGGTCTGTGTAGAGGATAACCTCTTCCGAGCTGCCTTCTTCCTTGATCGTAACCTTTGCTCCTGCGATCGGGGTATTGTACCGTGGATCCAAAACGACTCCCTGGAATGGGATGACATCTCCCATAGGTTCGAGTAAAACCATAATTTCTTCCGGCCAGTTGGCTTTTTCAACGGGCACCTGTTTGGGGAAATAGCCGGGCGCATTGACAGCAATCACATAATTGCTGGGAGATACCTGAGTCGCGAACTGTCCTTCTTCATTGGTTTTCCCTTTGATCTCGGAATCAGCCATTTCGACCAGCAGGATCAACTCATTTGTATTCGGGTCAGGGGCCTGGATACGAATCAGGTTGCCGTTTTCATCTGTGATCGTCAGTATATTGGACAAATTCATTTCCTCCAGTCGAGAAAGCGATATCGGCACCTGACAATTCAGAACCGGTTGCATTGTCAGCGACAAATACGCTGAAAGGACGAGGTTTTGCCGCATTGGCAAGGGAACGATCTTTCAGTAACTTACTGAGTCCCTGGCTGGCATAGAAACTGTAGATATCGTCCTTACCCTGGCCACCAGACCGGTCAGAAGAAAAGTAACCATTTTTTGTTTCCAGATCCAGGATGAGACCAAAGTCATCTTTATCACTATTGAACGGGGCATTCAAGTTTTCTGCCTGTTGCCATGAACCATCTTCATTCTGACTGGTGTACAGGATATCAAGGCCACCGATCCCATCCCAACCCTGACTGCTGAAGAAAAGATGACCATCCGCATGAATGAATGGAAAAACATCATCACTTGATGTGTTGACCGTAGCACCCAAATTGACCGGGTCGCCCCAATCTTCGCCCTCTTTTTCCACATAATAGATGTCGAGTCCACCCAAGCCTCCAGGACGGTCAGATGAAAAGTAAAGGCGGTCGCCTTCAGGACTCAGCGATGGATGACACGTTTCAAATTCGTCGCCGTTGAAGGGCAGATCTACCGCATCACCCCAGGTATCCCCATTGCGCTGTGCTTTGAGAATGCGCAGTTTGACCCAGCCATCTTCAGACTTTTTCAATTTTCCGCGCAGATAGTTGCTCCGTGTGAAATACAGATCGTTGCCGGACATATCGAAACACAATGGTCCTTCATGGTACTTGGTATTCAGGCGATTGGAAAACATTTCCGGTTTCTGTAACTGGCCATCCTCTCCTCGTTTTGCGGAATAGATGCCCATAGTGTTATCCCGCAACCGGCGGTCGATATATTTGAACACATCTTCACGCGACGAAATAAATAGAATCCCGTCCTCGAAAAAGGAAGCACTGAATTCCAATTCCTCAGAATTGATATTTGTTTCGTTTTTGACGGTGACATCAAAAATATCGGTGGCGTCCTGCGCACTGATAGACATACCGCCAAACAGGCCAACAAAAGCAAGTATATACCGGGTCATAATCAGGTCTTTCGGGAATTAGTAGAAGAAACGCGGGTTCTTGAGATTATCACTACCCTTCACAAGATCAATTCGCAAGAGAACTTCGGCACTACCTGCAGAAGAATCCATAATATCGGAGAGAGAATAGTCATAGGCCAGACCAAGACCGAACATCCGGGTTAATTGACCGAACAGGAGAATATCAACAGAATCTCCATAACCATCTCCACCAACTCGATAGGATAAGCCAGTCGTGAATCGCTTGTTAAATTCAAAACTCAGATTGATATCCACATCAATGGGTGCATGCTTGACATACTTCGCCAGAACTGAAGAACGCATCATCAGGTCGTTACTGACAGGAAGTGCGAAGCCTGTCATAGCATAGAAATGCCTTGCTTCTGCTGCGGTTTCTACAATCGTATTCGGATTGTACCCAATTACATTCTCAATCAGACCTGGAGCTGAAACGCCAAAAAAGAAGTTGTTCACGGACAGATAGAGTCCTGCACCGACATTCCAGTAAACGTCGCTCGTCATCATGTTATACTGGATCGATGGGTCTGCCGGATCAGAAATGATCAGGTTAGGATCTGAAAAATCCATCTGATAGTATTTGGCACTTCCCTGGAATCCGATGCGCAACATGGCATTGGGCCTGTTGAGCAGATCGTATGAATAGCTCAATGCGCCATTCCATTTGTTCATGATGCCAATGTTGTCGTGATTCAAGACAACCCCGAAACCGACACGTTGACCAAAAAAGGGTGTATTGAAGCTTACCAGTTGCGAAACCGGGGCGCCTTCAAATCCCATCCACTGGTTCCGGTAGATGCCCACAAAACTGCCAAATCCTTCTGCACCGGCAAAAGCTGGATTCAGGTAGAGCTTGTTATACATGAACTGTGTATAGTGGCTCTCCTGTTGCGCATGGAGTGTGCTGACACCCAGGCCAAGCAACACGATCAAAAGCAGGTTCTTTATCTTCATGATCCTCTGCATTATCGAAGTATGGTGATAAATCCAGTGACTGCATCTGTCCCATCACCCCTGGTAAACACATAGTAATAGGTGCCATCCGGGAGGGGATGAGAAGCGTTACCGAGGTAATCGCCAGACCAGTTGTTATTATATGGTGCGGATTGGCAGACCAGTCGCCCCATTGGTTATAAATCTTCAAACCATTATTCGGGTATTTGCCACTTTTCAGACAATCGATCACGACAACATCGTTCCGGGCATCATTATTCGGTGTGATCAGGTTATTGGGTTTGCAGGAATCATCCCGCAGATCTATCCTGATCTTGACAATAGCCTGGTCACAATAATCCGGGCATTCCTCATAACATATTTCATAGATAAACTCAACCACACCAATGAAGCCGGGAGCAGGCGTATAATCGAATGTGCCATCAAAATTATTCACCAACGTACCGGAATTCGGTTGTGTCAGGAAGGTGATGTTGGCATTGGCGCGAAATTGATGATATCATTCCCGATCAGCAAGCCATTATCAATGGTTTCATCATCGTAGATGAAGAAGGAGTCGGGATTGATTACTGGCAGATCCAGTACATAGATATCGATACTGCCCAAAAGCGTATTGAAACAGGAATCAATGGTCACAGAAACGGAGTACGTGCCTTCATTCAGGGTGGTGACAAGTGGGATACTCGGATTCTGAATAGTGGATGAAAAGCCCTGAGGCCCTGTCCAGGAATAGGATGCGTTGGCAATCGTCTCAGCATACAACTGGAGTGAATCACCTTCACAAAGAACTTCCTTATTTGCCGTTACAGAAATCACATACGGTAATACGGTTACATCTACAGAACAGGTATCGGCATTTCCTGAAGCATCTGTGATCCTGAATACCAGCGTATGTGTACCGGCTGGGAATACCGCGCCTTTGACAGCCCAAATCGGGCTGATCAACGTACTCATCACACCACTGCAGTTATCTGAACCGCCTATGTCCCGATAATACACCTGAACTTCCTTGCATGAATCCAGGACGATACTTTCTATAAAATAATCGATGTCGGAGAGTACACCATCATTTGCACTAATGGTGACATCTTCCGACAGGCCGCAACCGGAGCAAATTGATCCGTGACGGTGACTGTGAATGCACAGACAGTGGAATTGCCACAATCATCAATGCCCGTATACGTGATCAGATGGGTACCAGTTGGGAAAGTACCAAAGTTGACCAGTTCCGATAATCGTAACATCCTGTGTACAATTGTCAGTAAATTCAGGTGCTTCCCAATCTACAATCGCAGCACAAATGGCTACATCTGCAGGGAGCACGATCAATGTGTCTGAAGGGCATCCGGTTACAACGGGAGGAACGGAATCACAGACGGACAGGAAAATCTGGCAGACACCAACATTTCCAGATTCGTCTTCGGCTGTGTAGATAATGGTATAGACACCGTTGGGGAAAAAGCCGGGGTCAGGCCCATCAACTGTGTAGATCAATGTATCGCTGCAATTGTCAGTAGCGAGCGGAGCATCCCAAAAGAAGGAAATGCCACAACTGTCCGGATCGGACACAATATTGATGGTACCCGGGCAATCGAAAACAGGCGGTGTGACATCCAGTACAGTGATATCAAATGAACAACTGCCGAGAGTATCTGGTCCGGATGGATCGACAAGATAGACGGTCACAATGGTGACACCTACAGGGAAGAAGCTTCCGGGAGTGTGATCTGTATTCAGTTCCCAATCTGAAGTGTCGCCACATCCACCGATAAAACTCGGGGCATCCCAGTATACAGTTGCGCCGCAACTGTCTGCAGAGGAGAACACTTCCAGACTGGTGGAGCAGAAAATCACAATATCGCCTCCACCATCAACGGTGATAAAATAGACGCATGAATCTACGTTCGCCAGGTCATCGAAAGCATACCAGGTGATTTTCGTCGTACCTTCTCCGAGTTCGATTGTGTTCTCTGTAAATGGAATAAAATCAGGGGAATCACCGATGCGGAAAGAGAGATCTGCAATGACACCACAATTGTCAATAGCGTCAGGGATGGGCAGATCAATGATCGCCGTACAGGAGTCAGTGGTGGCGTCAACTGTAAAATCAGCCGGACAATTCGTGAATACTGGCGGCGTAAGATCGAAGACAAAAATAGAGAAGGTGCAGGTATCCGCATTTCCTGCCCCATCCAGTGCAATGTAGGTCAGAGGATGTTCACCTGCAGTAAAAAAAGCAGGTGAAGTCGGTCCTGTTATGGGGACTACCAGATCGCAATTATCAATAGCAAAGGGCAGACTCCAATTTACCGTTGCACCACAAGTATCCGGATCTGATTCAACGATCAAGTCATTCGGACATGTGATGACAGGCGCTTCAACATCTTCAACGGTGATCGTAAATGAACAGGAATCTGTGAGACCCGCATCGTCATAGGCCACGCAGGTAACCTTAGTGACACCACCCGGGAAGTTTGAGCCGGATGTAAAATCACAAACTACCAGGACATCCGTGTCGCAATCATCCAAAGCCATCGGATCTGTCCATGTCGCCTCACCAGTACATCCATTTGGATCGGTATCGACGGTGATATCGGTCGGGCAACCGAAAATGACCGGTGGTATATTGTCAATGATCTGGACGATGCCGTTGATCGTGTCAACGGGGACAACAACCGGAATTTGAGGGGGCTGTTGAGCGACCGATGCCTGAATGGGCAGCGACGGATAATTCATCAGGATCAGATCAGATTCTGAATTCAGTCCACCGATTATCTTGAATCGGATACAGAATATGGATTCGTCATCGGCGATACTCACTCCACCAGAATTGAACCAGGTAAAGGTGAGTGTATCGTTCAATATCACCGGACCAAAATTACTGCTGTTCAGAAAGAGGTCAGGGTGCGATGAAGAGATTGTATCAAATTCAAGAACAGAACCATCCCATGCCAGGGCAAACTGAAGACTGGCCAGATTGTTAAAACCGGTAGTCCGGATACAGACTTCAACAATCGTATCGGTGCAATAGACATTGGGGGCGTCAACGATGATTTGAAGAGTATCCTCGAGTACAGTTACCTGAAACTGGCAGGTATCCTTGTTCGAGCCCTGATCCGTCAGGATATACCTCACGTTGGTCGTGCCCAGGTTGAAGCTGTTCCCGCTGGCCGTACCGGCACCGCCATTGATCGTTGCACCGGTCATGATCCAGGTTGTATCCGTAATTCCACAGTTGTCACTTCCGATCGGATCGATGTCACTGATCTGAGCGGGAGCAGTTGTTTGCGGTATAGTAACGGTGAGATCATCCGGGCATGTCACAACAGGAGCGACGGTATCCACTACCTGGATGATGCCCAGAAAGGTCTCCACGCCGATAATGATCGGGAATCCAGGGGGAGGCACGGCGACAGCTGCCTGAATAGGTACTGACGGCATATTGGCAAACTGAATGATCGCGTTGGTGCCAGGTGAACTGATGATACTGAATGTAATAGAAAACAATGTTGAATCATCAGGGATCGACACTCCGGCAGGATTGAACCATCCAAATGTCAATGTATCACTAATCCCGCCTGTCGGACCAAAATTGGCGCCATTCAGATTCAGGAGCGGGTGGAAGTTGCCTAATTGTGTGAACTGGATCAAGGATGGATTCCAGAACATGCCAAATTGCAAGCTGGCCAGATTGTTGAAATTCTGTGCGGTGACATTCACGGTAAAGGAAGTATCATCACATGCGGCTATTCCTGCATTGGCAAAAAGTCGCAGGATCGTATCCATCACTTCCACTGTGAAGGAACAGTCAACAGAATTGCCTGCAAAATCAGTGGCCTCATAAGTGACTGTAGTGACTCCGGCATTGAATGGCTGACCACTTGCCGATCCGGATCCTCCCTGATTGGTGGCACCGGTCAACGAGTAGGAAAGGATGTCAATAGCACAATTGTCCATGGCATCCGGATCGATATTCCCGACGACAATTTGGGAGACATTTGCCCCGGTGATGACAACAGTGTCTTGCGGACAATTCAACTCTGGTAACTCCGTATCTGAAATGAAAATATCGGCGTTCAGTGTATCCACATCCACTTCCTCAATTGAATTGTTGATCAGCTTGCCACAGGCAATGGTTGTGTACTGATTAGAAAAGTCCAAAGCACCCAGTATCCCGCCATCTCCTTTCACAGTAAAGGTTAATGAAAACAGGGTTGAACTGTCTGGAACAGTTTTCCCATTCGCATTGAACCATTGAAAGGTCAACGTGTCGTTGTCCAGGGTAGGTTGGTAAGGACCGAAATTGGCAGCATTCAAACCCACAGTCCCATTCAGATTGCCAATTGGAGGACCCGCAAAATCAAGAGTATTGGCATTCCAGGTCAAACTGAAATCTAAAGCGACTACCTGATCAAAGTTGAGCACTTTCACAGGAACGATGATGACATCACCGCATTCTGCCTGGATATCCTCAACGTAGAGCGTGAGTTCATTCTGGGAGAATACTGAAACGTTGCCCAGGATGAAGAAAAACATCAACCGTGTCACTTTCCTTAAGTCTTTCAGGTACTTATCCATGAGTTGGAATTAACATGCAACAGGCTAAAATACAAAGTCCCTTCCTTCCGTAACGGGTGAAAGGAAAACCCCGGGGAAGAAAAGCCTTCCCGGGGAAATCAATTAATCCTGATGGATCATTTTACCCAGTACCTGGATCCATTGGATTCCGGGGATGTAATGATATAAACCAGGTGCTGCGATCTCGGATTGGTGTACAGGGATCGTATTCAATCCAGCGATTCCATCCAGTTGACGAACCAGAGATAGGACGACCTGTGATATCCAGAACAGTCAACTTGACAGTTGCTTTTTCCGGCAGAGTGAATGCAATCAACGTTTGATCACTGAATGGGTTCGGTCTGTTTCCTAGCAATGTGAATGCTGCAGGAAGTGCAGGGTCAGTTGAAATGGGTTGGATCTTCAGATCAACTCCATTGATCAATTGAGGATAGGTGTAGGACAATTCACCCATGAAACTGTTCCGCAATCCGAGTACATCAGACAATTGGAAACCATCTTGTAATACAGTGAAATACATCGTGAACAAGACAGTTGATGGAGCGACATCGGTCGGTTGAGTGCCAGCCCACAAATGTGTCAGCAGACCCATATGCAGGAATTGGCCACCAAAATTCCCAGTCGACAATCCTGACAGCGCATTGCCGGTTGAACCGGTGAATTCCAATACTGCAGGATCAAATCCCCAGGCAAATTGGTACGCCAGTATCTGGTTGAAGTTCTCCGCAGTCACAGGTACTGCAATCTGTTCACCCGCCTGGAGGATCTTATCCTGGAATGTGAATACCAGGTCATCATCTCCCCGGGTATCGCTGCCTGTTGGTTCACCAGTAAACTTAGTGACATCCACATCACCATTCACATCACCCATCTTCACCGCAATAAATGTGCTGTTCGGCTTATTGCCTGAAATTACGGCATAGGTAATTTCGTCATCCCAGCCGGAAGCCCAGGGCTCGGTCGGGAAAGGAAATACAAATGCAGAATCCACAAAGACCCAGGAATCCACATTCGGGAAGGTGTCCTTGTTGTTCAGGATGGTGAAATTG
Organism: Saprospiraceae bacterium; assembly: GCA_016710115.1. Classification (GTDB taxonomy): domain Bacteria; phylum Bacteroidota; class Bacteroidia; order Chitinophagales; family Saprospiraceae; genus JAGNXB01. The sequence goes on along the minus strand of JADJLN010000007.1, from coordinate 202,340 downwards.
AATTGCGCAATATCAATACCGTTGATCTGATTGTTCCCATTTTCATCAGCCGCAATCAATTGATACGGTGTTGTCAACGGCTTCAGGCTTGGTGGTGCCAGGATATGCTGCTGGATGATCGAGAAATCAAGAGCGGTCACACCGTTGGCAGGAAGAGTATCCTTGAACGGACGGATTGTTACCGTGCTGCCTGAAGGAACAATGAACTGGTAATAACCATCCGTGCCCGTGTAATAGGTTCCGGATTGCGATCCCGTCATGTTGACATGGACCTTGGCAACCGGTTTGCCCAATGGTGTAATGATTTTCCCAGAAATGGTGTCAAATGGCACGCCTGCTATCTGGACAAAAACAGTCAATGTTTTCATACACCCGGTGTTCACATCCGTGATCATCAAGGTATATGTACCAGAAGCAAGATTACTGATGGATGGTGTAACTGCATTACCCGGAGTCCACAGATAGGTGAACGAACCGGATCCACCGCTGACGGCAACATTAATTGCGCCATCATTGGCATTCATGAATGTTTCCGGTGTTACAGTCACCGTTGTATTGATCGTCAGTGCAGGATCAGCAGTTACATTGACTGTGGAAGCACACGTGTTGCTATTCCCCTGTTCATCTGTTACAGTCATCAGGACAATGTTGTCCCCCAGGTCCTTGCAATCGAATGTGTCTTTACTCAGGGTAAAGTCCAGATCCGGATGAATGGTACAATTATCCTTACTTACATCATCGATCTGCACATAGGTAATGACGGCTTGTCCATCCGAATTCAAGGCCACATTTACCTGAGCAATACAATAGGCATTCGGGATCGAATTGTCGATTACACGAAGGTGCACAATGCGCTGGCTCTGGTTGCCACATTTATCCGTAGCTGTAAACGTGATGGTATACAACTGGTCGGCAGAATATTTTCCGCTGGCGCTGATACCTCCACTTCCAACCGGAGAATCATTGACGATGGTGATATCACCCGGATCCTGACAATCGATGAACTGAGCTACCAAAGTAACCGGTACCGTACAACTGTCGGCATTGAAATCATTGGTATACAATGTCACGGTGTCAATCGGCAGCCCGAAGATGACTGGTGCCTGGATATCAACCACGGTCACCTTCTGTGTGTGGAATGCAGCATTGCCACATTCATCAGTTGCGGTCCAGGTTCGCGTGACCACATAGGCATAATCCGTGCAGGTGTGATTACTTGTCTGTGTAGAGGTTTCGTTGATCGAGACAGTCACAGGCGTACCACAGTTATCAGTCGCTGCAAGGATTGCAGGAGTTGGTACAGGCACACCACAGGCAATGGTTACATCCTGAGGTAAAGCAGAAGTGAAACTTGGAGCCAGATTATCCGTCACTGAAATGGTTTGAACACAATTCAGGTTGTTGCCTGAACCGTCGATAATCGACCAGTTCCGAAGAATATTGTAGCAAATAGTACCACCAACAGAAACTTTAGTGTCAGTAAAATTGAATGTGGTACCACAGGCATCACTGACGATTGGGAAACCAAGCGTCAGCGGGTCCAATGTACCCTGGCAATTAATAGTGACATCCGGGGCACAACTGATCAGAGTCGGTATCGTATTGTCAATCACAGTAAGCGTGGCAGGGCAGGATGCTGTATTGCCGGCAAGGTCAGTCACTGTAAGCGTTATCGTGAATGTTTTACCCGCATCATCACAATCAAATGTATCTGGCATTACTGCCAGTGAAACATGATTGGTTGAAAATGGTGTAAGACAGTTATCGTAACTGCCATTATCGACAATGAACGGAGGAATGATCAGATTGCCCTGTGGATTCAATGGAAGCGTGATGCTGTTGACACAGACTGCAGTGGGAGGCGTTTTATCCTCAATGATGATGACCACGTCCTTTACTGCATCGTTGCCACATGGATCTTCTGCTATAAAGGTTAATGTCGTTTCTCCGATCGGGTAGAGGCCGGATGCGATTTTACTTCCACTCGAACCATTTGTGCCTGTATAGGAAATGGTCAGGTGAGAGAAGTCAGCACAATTATCAGTCACTTTGAATGCATCTACGACAAGCAGGATCTGACCTTGACAATCAAATTGATTGGTTACACCATAAATGGTGTCCGGCATCGCAGTAGTCCAGACAGGCGCAGTGACATCCTGTACATTGATCACCTGTTGAACCGTGCTGGTATTATTGTTCACATCTGTTGCCGTCCACTTTCGGGTAATCGTGTAGGTGTAGTAATTACAGCTCCCCGGGTTGATGCCTTTTGTGGTGGTTTCTGTCAGGATATTTGAAGAAACACCACATGCATCATTGGTCAGTACAGACGGGATTTGTGGAATACTCTGACAGTTGACCGTGATAGTAGAATTGGAAATGTTGAATGTAGGTGGAGTAATATCCTTGACCAGCACATTCGCAGTACACCAGTTGCTGTTGCCATGAATATCTACAGCAGTCAGTGTGATCGTATTATTTCCAACATCAGAACAGGTAAAGTCACTTTGATCGAGAGATAGTGTGGCAATACCACAATTGTCTTTCGAACCGCCATCGATCTGAGCCGGCGTAATACTTGCTTCACCGTTTGCATCCAGGTTGATCGTAATATCGTTGCAGTCCATGACCGGTGGTACCAGGTCGTTCTGCACAATGAGTTGCTGTGTTTGCTGTACGGATCCATTGGTGCCTACATAGGTCCAGATTACAGTATACAATCCAGCCGTAAATTCATATAACGGGGGAATGAAGCTGATCTGATTTCCTTTGTCAGGAATGCCATAGAGTACATTGCCACAATCATTTGCGGTGGGCGGACTCAATATCAGCACATTACAATCCGTACTGTCTTTTAGCAGGGTCGCCTGATCCGGAATGGGCAGGTTGACATCATCCAGTGTTACTGTAAATGAACAGTTACCAGACAGCCCTAACGGATTTGGATCTGTTACTGTAATGGTGACAGTAAATGATTCTCCATCTGCAGGTGTCAATCCAGGAACGCTGGACAACGGTGTTCCGGAGGCAGGCGATTGTGTATACACCAGGTTACCTGGGCAGTTATCCGAGACATTCTGAATCAATCCCAGGTAGTCCTGAACCGTCCCATTTGCGCAAACCGTGCTCATGGTCTGATTGGGTGGACATACAACAGTGGGTGCAATATTGTCGATCACCTCAATGGTGAAGCTGCACGTAGACATATTGTTATGAATATCCGTCACTGTATAGCTGATCGTCGTGATCCCGATCGGGAACAAGGCCTGGTTGATCTGGAATGGCGGATACGGGCCGTTCTGATTATATGGATAAACAGGAACAACATCCGGATCGGAAATCGATTGGATAACTGTATTCACACCACAATTGTCCATGACATGTCCGGTACCTACACCAAAAGTAGGTGCCCAGGTGACCAGAGCATTACATGTGCCAGCTGTTACATTCTGTGTCTTATTGGCTTGGCAGAAATTGATGATCGGAGCTTCATCATCGATGATGGTGATTACCATGGTGCAGGTCTCTGTCAACCCAACAGCATCTGTGACGGTCCACGTGATTGGATAAGTGCCTGTAGACAAGGTTACTCCTGCTAAAGTGGATGTCCCTGTCAGACTGTTTGCAATACTTGATCCAGGACAATTGTCATCAAAACTGATCGGGTCGAATTCACCACCCATGATGGTGTATTCGCAATCGCCTGCCCCATCAGCTGAAGTATTGCGAGATCCGGATGCAGCACAACTGATTATTGGTTTTTCATTATCAACTATGGTGATATTGAAATTACAGGATGCCATTAATCCATGTTCATCTGTCACAGTGAATATGGCCTGGGTCAGACCTTTCAACAGACTGATTGAAAGTGTTGGATTGCCAATTGCATCCAGGACAGTCATTCCATTTGGTCCATTCAGACCCAGTTGATACGTCTGGATGGCACAGTTGTCTGTTACTCCAGGAACCTGGATCGTAGCGAGACCACTGCAATCATAACCGCCATTATTGGAGGTGTTGAAGGACAGATTCGAGGGACAACCGCCAACGATGGTAGGAGGTGTGATATCATTGATGGTCAGCGTGGTATTGCAATAGCCTTTGTTGCCATTGAAATCCAGGACTTCAAGGGACACATTATTTACACCTTCATCGTCACAACCAAACATCTTGGAAGAGCTGTACGTACCCCCATTCACGGAGTAACTGTAACCAACGATGGAGCAATTATCTGTGGATCCGTTATTAAACGCCGTTGCATTAACCGTCACAGATCCTGGATTGGTTGCAGAAAGATTGACATTCACCGGTTTGCACAGGGCATTCGGTGGTGTCAGGTCTTCGAGAACAGTGATCTGCTGACTTTGCTGGACGGATCCATTTGCTCCGACATAGGTCCAGATAATGAAATAGTTGCCAATCCCATATTGATAGACAGGGGGAGCAACATTGATCAGCGTTCCCTGGCTGGGGATGCCATAGATCGTATTTCCACACTCCAGAGCAGTCGGTGCTGCGATGGTAATATCATTGCATTCAGAGAAAGCAGCCGCAAGATTGGGACCTGCAATAGTAGGCACAGGGACACTGACCTCATCGAGCGTTACTTTGAAGGTACAGGACGTTGAAAGTCCTAGCGGCTTATTATCTTTTACACTGATGGTTACATCAAACATCTCGCCGTCTGCCGGAGTAATTCCAGGAATTCCGGCCAAGTTGGCGCCAGCAGCAGGAGACTGAGTAATAGTGTAATCTGAACAATTGTCCGAAATCAGGTTCACAAGGGGGATGTAGTTTTGTACCTGGCCTTGACCACAGGTCATGCCCAGAATCTGATCTGCAGGACAAATGACAGAAGGCGCTTCTATGTCCTGGATCGTCACAGTGAAACTGCAGGTAGATGAATTGTTAGACAAATCAGTTGCGGTATAGACAATGGTGGTTGTCCCTACCGGAAAACTTGTCTGTGGATTACTGAAGAAAATGGTTTGGTCATAAGGGCTGTTATTATTAATAGCAGCCTGAACTCCCGGATCGGAAATGGCTTCGGTAATCGTCAGATCACTGGAAAGATCACAATTGTCGATCCAGTCATTTTCCAGTGGACGAATCCAGGCAACTGTATTATTACAATCGCCTGCTATGTTCGGCAGGGTGACTGAATTCGGGCAATACAGATTGACGGGTACCTCATCATCATTAACGATGATCTCGACTTGGCAGGTATTCGTAATACCGGCGATATCCGTTACCGTCCAGATTACTAGCGTACTGCCACCCGGGAAATCTTCGTTGTGCAATGTACTGGAACCATTGAAATTGTTGGTTACCGTGCTGACCGCACAGTTGTCTGAAACACTGGTTGGATCAAATTCGATTCCGCTAGCCCTGTAATAACAATCGCCCAGGATGCCGTCCTGACTGGTGGTTCGGACTTGTGGACTGGCAGGGCAGGTGATATCCGGTTGTTGCTGATCTCTTGCCCAGACGATATGCTGGCATTGATCGGCATTGCCCATAGCATCCGTGATCGTCCACGTGACGACAAAGATGGCCTGACCGGGAATGACTGGAGAGATCTGGAAAGTGGCTCCGGCCAGACTGGTCGGGTGATTCGGACCAGGGACAAATGTACCTGCACCGCCAGACAGTGTTACAGAACAGCTGACAGTGATTGGGCCTGGGCAATTGTCCATGACATTGCTTGGGTCCAGTGAATTATCCAAAGTGGACAATGTATATCCACAATCCTGATCGTCCTGATCGCCGATGGAACCAGTCCAAAGAGTAATAGATGGAGGACAGGTATAGGTAGGATCTTCATTGTCATTGACCGTGATCGTAAAGGAACAGGTACCGGTATTACCCGCATCATCAGATGCTGTATAAGTGACGATATTCAATCCTTTCTGATAGGTACCTGTCCCGGCATTATTTGTATTCGCAGAGGAACCGGTATTGGCGGCCCATCCGATCTGCACAATACCACAATTATCAATCATTTCACCATCAGCAGGCTGATCGGCAAGAGCAAGATAGGGTGCGGTTGTCGGGATGATTTCCGTCATGGAAAGACCGGAAGTCCTGTTGCAGAGCACATTCACCGGATCTGTATTGACCACAGGTTTGGCGGACAGTTCAACGTCGGATCGGTCGTGTCGTCAAACAGATCTACCTGTTGACTCTGCTGGGCAAAATTGCCATTACCATCATCATAGATCCACAGCACAGCGTAGTTGCCGGGTGCATTGATGAGGTAGCCAGGCATGCCCAAGCCACAACCATTCGGAAGCAAGGTGGCGCCGGCAATGGATGCCGTTCCATAGATTTTGGTGCCATTGCAATCTGTTGCTGTTGGTGCACAGAGCATATAACTGTGACAGTCCGTGAATAGAGTGGTCATCGGATTGATCGCAGGGAGAGGCATGACATCCGGAACAGGAGCGCCGTTGTCCTGAAGCGTTACCGTAAACACACACTGGTCGGTATTGCCGCCCTTATCAGTAATTTCCAAAGTGACATCAAACGTGCCGCCATCTACAGGCATGCCCGGAGAAAAGATGGTGCCCAATGTCGTACCTGCCACAGGCAATTGAGTAATGGTATAGTCTGGGCAATTTTCATTGATGACCGCAATATTTCCGGTGTAGTTCGGAATCATTGCATTTGAACAGATGGTTGGCAGGAAAAGCCCGCCACCGCAAGTGATTTCAGGATCTTGATCATCTGTTACTGTGACAGTGAAGCTGCATGTCCCTGTGTTCATAGCGTCATCTGTTGCTGTATATGTGACAACAGATTGGCCAACAGGGAAGGAAGCAAATCCGATGTTGGAAGCAGATCCACACAGGAACTGGAAGCTGGAAACGGTTACTGTTGGCGTAGTCGCCCCATCACCCATAACTCGCACACCAAATACATCACCGGCATTGACCGGAAATGAAGCGAAACCGGATTCGGTTACCGCAACGGCAGAAACGAGGACAGTAAAGTTGCCATTGATCAGGAATCCGAAATCGTTATTTGCGAGACCAGCGGCATTGTATTCCCAGGCAAAATAGATGATGCCATCGTCGCTGGCGGCGATAGTCATATCTGTATTGTTACCATTTGCAGGAGAAGCAGTGATATCAAATGAATTCGGTGCACCCGAAATATCGACACTACCGCCGTTCAATGTCTGCGTCCAGTTTGGTAGTACATAGGGGCCATTGAAATCAGAAACATCCGCACAACCACCACCACCATTAAAGGTGATGATATTCACCGGATCATTTCCAGGGAGGGTTACGCCGGCTACGCTGAGTGACAGCATGCCCGGACAATTGTCCGTGACAGTCGCTTCATCCCAGATCGTATTCTGGAAACAGTTGTCGAGGACATTGGTTAAAACCTGACTTGGAGGACATGTGACCACAGGGGGAACATTATCCTCAACAACCAGATCAAATTGATGCAGGGTATTATTTCCACAACCATCTACAGCATTATAAACTATATGATAAGTTCCGGGAATGTAGAACTGATTTGCGTTGTTATCATTCCCAACACTGGCAAGAGCACCTGCAAACAGGGGAGGATAGGAAGTAATTGTCCACGAGTATGTTGGAGCGCCCTGGCAGTCATTTTTTGCCACCACCTGCAATGCGGTAGAACCAGTGAGATCAACGCCGCAAACCATCGGGTCCGTGCCAAGGATGGTCGTATCCATCGGTGCGATACCATAGACAGGAGCCTTGGTATTTTGAACGATCAGGTCCAGTTTGGCTAAAGGTTGTGTCGGGCCAGGAGGAACATTATCTATTGCATTGCCCATGGCATCTACTGCTGTCCACCGACGACGAATGTTTTCTACTGTAGGACAGACCCACGGTGTATTGACATTCAACTGGTCATGAAAGTTTTCAGTTGGATTTGGGTCGCAATTGTCTTGTGCTGTCGGGACATATAATGTTGCAAAATAATTATATACCGTTGGGTAGTCATCGGAATCGCAGTCCAACGTAACCGTGAATCGATTTGTCCCCGGTCCTCCATATGAGAGAGAGACAATAGCCGTTGACATAAGAGAAACGCCGGCCTTGGTCAACCAGTCCGTGATCACGGTGCTTTCAGGAACCCAGGTCGGGTCTTCTGTATCGTTGACCGTGACATTGAAATTGCATGTAGCTGTCAATGTACCATCGTCAACGGTCATGACGACGTTGTTGACTCCCTTCGGAAAATCTACACCTGAAAGGTCAGGAGAGAATACTTCCCCATTCCCATTAATATTGTAGGAGATCGATGGCGTGCCGCAGTTGTCACCAAATTCAAGGTCGACTGCCGCATCCAGAGGGCTGACATCGACAAATGTCAAACCGATCAGTTTGGCTGTACAGATGCCCGGATCTGTCGATACAACCTGATTGGGTGGACAGTCGATGGTGGGTGCCTTGGTGTCATTGACATCAATGATGACTTCCACCGGAGCGCTTGAACAACCGGAACCATTTTGTGCCCGCACCCAGATACTGAATGGGAATATGGTTCCATCACAAAGAACAACCAACGGTGTCATACTGAACAGTGTATACATTCCGGCAGGTCCTGTTGTGGCATAGGCCAATTCGCAACCAGCATTACAGGGGGCTATTCCACCATTAACCGGATTGACCACACCGGCGAGACTGGCCTGGTCGATGATCGCTTGTGTGCCACCCATATTAATGGTGTAATTCACCGGACCAACGGATGGGGCGGTGTTACATTGAGCGTGAAGCGAGCCACTCGTGGCTGCCGTTAACAAAAACATCAAGCTGATTCCGAGAATGGAAAAAAGCGCAGAGAATCGGTTTCTCATAGCAATTCGATTTGAGGGTTGTTGCAGATGGAATGACAGCTTCCCGTACCGGGAAACTCCTTGGGGGTGTTCGCAGTGCATGCACATCGGTTTTTTGGGCCCCAGGGTATTGTGGGCAGGAACATCAGAACCTGACATACCTTACCCTGAGGGTTCAAAGCGTAAATGTACGCATTAAAAGATTATGTAATAGGAAATCCAACCAGTTTTGAATACGCTGGCGGAAGCAGATTATATATGCTCTGGGAAAGCGCTTCAATTTAAAGGGTTTCTCAATCGAATGAAAGGGGATAGACAGAAAAATCACCATTTTTCTCCTGTTTGCGGTCGTTGAAGGCCGCATTACAGTCCTAAAATACCTATAAAATGGTATGCTAATTTACCTGATGAGGCGAAATCGAGTGTTGGGAGTGTTTGCCTGATGCTCTTCGAAAGAAATTCGGATTGAGATCAGCAGGATGTTCTGGATGTGATTGTAGCCCCGCCAAGAATCGAACTTGGATCTAATCATTAGGAATGACTTATTCTATCCGTTGAACTACGGGGCCGGATTGGCAGATGCCGGATCGAGGTGCAAAAATAGCTATCTTTCCGACCTTTCAAACCTGGTCATGCATCTGGAGGCCCTTCGCGAATATTGTCTATCCAAACCCGGTGCCTCCGAGGGGTTGCCCTTTGGCCCGGATACACTCGTGTTCAAAGTCATGAACAAGATCTTTGCGATCACTGGTCTGGACAATCCGGATTGTCGGGTCAACCTCAAATGTGATCCGGAGAGAGCCATTGAGCTGAGGTCAGAATATCCTCACGATGTCCTGCCTGGATATCATATGAACAAAGTCCATTGGAATACGGTCATTTGCGATCAGGGACTTCCGCGGTTAGTGGTCTGTGAACTGATCGATCATTCCTATCACCTCATTGTTGATTCCCTTCCTGCGAAGAGCAGAGCTGATCTTGATGAACTGGGATGAAATTGACCTGGTCGTTGTCGGTGGCGGGTTGGCCGGAGCACTGACGGTAGATTACCTATCTTCTCGAGGCAAACGGATCGCATGGTTTGACCGGCAGATCGGTTCGTCTTCATCATTAACGGGAGCTGGCATCATGAACCCGATCACCGGACGAAAATTTGTCTATTCATGGCGGTTCGATCAGTTTCTGTCCGAGGCTCTTGTTACCTATCAGGCGCTGCAAACGGAAGCACATCAAATATTACACGAAACAGGAATCGTAAAAGGTCTGCCGACACCCGGTGACATCAATAACTGGTGTCTGCGGCTGGGAGAACCACCCTACACTTCCTATATGCATGAGCCGGTCTCGGCACAATCTTTACCATGCCTTCGTATGGTTGAGCAACTCGGACTCATCTCTCCTGTCTATCGCGTCGACATGACGCAGGCCATTCAGGCAGTCGAAGCAAAATGGGGTAAATCTCATTTCGGCCTGTTGCACGGACCTCGCGTGCTGCAAACACATGCCGGTATGACTTCCGTCCCGGAGCGATTGCCAGTGATTCTGGCCATTGGAGCTCCTGTTGATCCTGTGAACAGTCTGGATTTGCCCTTATCTCCCTATCAGGGCCAGGCATTGCTGATCCGATCATCCGATCTGCCATCGGATAGAATCATTCATCACAAACTCAAGGTAGTGCCCTATGGAGGTGACATGTTCTGGGTGGGCACCTATGACCAATGGAATGATCTGACCGAAAATCCCACATCAGTCGGTGAAGCCAACATCAGAATGCTTCTGGAGACATATTTTAATATTCGATACGAAGTGATCGGGCACCTGTCTGGGATCCGTCCGGCGGGGAGGACCCGGCGTCCGTTTGTCGGGGTGTTACCGACTTCACCAAATACTTTTGTGATCAATGGCCTGGGTACAAAGGGGGCATCCCTGGCGCCCTTGATGGTTAAAACACTTTGTGATTCGATCCTGTTTCATATACCTGTACCGGATCATTTTTCCATTCCGAGGGCTGAATATGTTCTTCGCCGAATGTTTTACTGTGTTGGTCGAGTGTGTTGGGTGTGCGGAACTTTGAAGGAGATAACTTCATTACATGATTACAAATACCCCTCAAGTCATGACCAATTCTACTCAGAATCAGCACGCCGAAACGATCATTCGAAACCATGTTGTCATGTCCATGGGTGCAGGAGTCATCCCGATCATGATCGTGGATGTCATCGCTGTGACAGCTTTGCAGGTGGACATGGTCCGACAGTTGTGCAAAGTGTATGACATTGACTTTGAAGAAACACGAGGGAAAGCGCTGATCACATCCATCACGGCATCGACCTTGGCCCGGGCAGGGGCACGCAGTCTGGTGAAGGCACTACCCGGGATAGGGTGGATGATCGGCGGCGTAACGGTATCCCTGTTTGCGGGAGCAAGCACATACGGACTGGGAAAGGCATTTCAGAAGCATCTCGCAGCAGGCGGCACATTATTCAATCTGGACCTGTCAGCCCTCAAGCAATCCTATCGAGATCTTTTTGAGAAGGGAAAGGATATCGTGAAGGACTGGAAAAAGGAAGAAGGAACCGGCAACTCTGCTGAGTCCAGGCCAGAAACAAAACCGGAGGAAGCCACAGACCGGATGCGGGAACTTGCATCCTGGAGAGAACAGGGCATTCTGACCGAAGAGGAATTTCAGAGACTTAAGAAAGCCTTGCTCGATCAGCTACCCGTCTAGCGGAATTCTGGCCAGTGGCTTGACATCCAAGCCTGTAAACTCGCCTTTCAGATATTTGTAATACCCGGTTAACCCGATCATTGCTGCATTGTCTGTACTGTAGGCTATTGCAGGGACAAATGTTGACCACTTTTTTTGTGCTCCGATCTCCGCAAGTCTTGTGCGCAACTGGGAATTGGCGGATACGCCACCCGCTATCGTGACCGTCCGGATGCCGGTTTGTTCTGATGCAAGGACAAGTTTTTCCAGCAGGATCTCAACGATATGATGCTGAATGGAGGCACACAGGTCAGGCAGATGAGCGTCTATGAACCCGGAATCTTTTTCTGTTTCCCGTTCGAGAAAGTACCGGATCGCCGTCTTGATCCCCGAGAAACTATATTCATACCACGGCAGCTGAGGATGCGGGAAGTCAAATCTGACAATTCCTTTTCTCGCATATTGATCGATCAATGGGCCAGCCGGGTACCCCAGACCAAGCAGTTTGCCCGCTTTGTCAAAGGCTTCTCCTGCGGCATCATCCTGCGTACTCCCCAGTACCTCTAAAGCCAGATGGTCCGTCACCCGGATGATCTGGGTGTGTCCCCCGGAAACAAGCAGGCAAAGGAAGGGGAATGAAGGGAAAGGAGGATCGGCAAACTGGGCCAGTACATGAGCTTGAAGGTGATGCACTTCAATGACCGGGATCCCGTGGCTCAAAGCCAGCCCTTTCGCAAAAGAGACACCAACCATAAGCGACCCCAGTAAACCTGGACCACGGGTAAAGGCTATAGCAGAAAGTTGGTTGATCGATACGCCAGATTGTCGTAAAGCCGCATCTACCACAGGAACGATGTTGGCCTGATGTGCACGGGATGCCAGTTCGGGTACAACACCACCATACTGAGCATGGATGGATTGATCAGCCAGAACGTTACTGACGACCCGACCATCTATGATGACAGCCGCTGCAGTATCATCACAGGAAGATTCAATGGCAAGGATGATGACAGGCATCGGACAAAGGTATTCTGATTCCGGATTTCAGGAGCATTGGCCGTCAGTTGTCATGAAATGTCGACAAAATGAAGAAAAGTTGAAATTCAATTCATCGGAAATTGTCTATAATTGCAAATCGAAACACACTCTGATCTATGCGCCTGATCATCAACATCCTGCTCGTCCTGGGCATCCTGCTTGGAATCTATCTGTTATACACCTCTATTCAGGAACCGATCGCGTTCAATGCGGAAAAAGCGAAGCGTGAAACTGCTGTCATCGAAAAACTTTCCAGGATCAGACAGGCACAAGAAATGTATCGTGCCATTACCGGCCATTATGCCGGCAATTTTGACACACTGGCCTATGTTCTTCAGAACGGCAAGTTCATGATCATCCAGGCTTTTGGCGACCCGGATGACCCGACGAACACAGAAAAAATCAGAAGGGATACCTTATTCAAATCCGCCAAAGACTCGATCAACCTGCTGGGCTGGAATGTGGACTCCTTGCGCTATGTACCCTATGGCGGTGGCCAGTTCTTTAATATTCAGGCCGATACCATGACATACCAGAGTACGTTGGTCGATGTTGTTGAAGTCGGTGTCGCAAGGAAGGTATTCATGGGAAAGTTTGGAGACAAGCGGTTTGCCAAATACGATGATGGATACGACCCTGAAGCCCTCGTGAAATTCGGCAATATGTTTGCGCCCAATACGGCAGGCAACTGGGAATGATCCAGATTCTGTGATGGCGATTATTCTCCAGTATCCGTTCGGCCGGATTCAGTTGACGGCTGGATCTGGTGGGCCGGAATGGAGCCCCATATCAGATATTTCAAGTGAGGAACTGGATGAGCCGGCGAACACGCTTATTGCTGTTCACTCCAGACATTTTACGCTGATTCCCGATTCGTACTTCGATCCTGAAGACACCACGGCCTATCTGAGGCAACTCGGCATGCCGGCACAAGTCGGTCTTGCCGTAAATGCGATCCCCGAATGGCAAGCCAATCTGGTGTTCAGCCTGGAACGTTTGCCGGAAAAACCTGGAAATACAGAACAGATCTTGTCTTTATGGAGAGGCCTTCTGTTTGCTGCACATGTATTGTCGGTGCAGGAGAAGAGCCCGGGATTGCTGGTTCATATCACTCCCGGACAGGTGTATCTCCTGGGATTTGAGGAAAATGATCTTCAGTTTTTTAACTCCTTTCCTACCAGGGATATTCATGATCTGCTCTTTTTTATGTTGCATGGACTGGATCAATGGGGGAAATCTCCAGTTCATTTACCTGTATTTCTGAGTGGTCATTTTACCATAGACTCCCCGTTATTCGAACTGATTCAGGGTTACTTTGGAACAATTCGAATAGTTTCTCCGGAAGTTTTTCGTGACCTGCCGGAAACATTTGGATCTGTCGGTCATCAGTTTTTTGATTTGTGTAGTTTTGTCATGTGCGAATCATCAGCGGAGAATTGAAAGGAAGGCGGATCAAGCCGCCATCGAACAACTGGCCAACCCGGCCGACCACCGATTTTGCAAAGGAAGCCCTCTACAATATTCTCCAACACCGGATTGACTTTGATGGATTGCGGGTGCTGGATCTCTTTGGCGGAGCAGGCAATCACAGCCTCGAGTGCATTTCCAGAGGCAGTACGGATGTAACCTATGTCGATCTGCATGGACCCTGCTGTCGATTTGTGGAGCAGACCACTGCTGCGTGGGGTATTGATCGGGCCATCACCATCCGCAATATGGATGTTTTTGCCTTTCTCAACATGCCTGCCTCCGGTTATGACTTCATCTTTGCAGGCCCACCGTATGCACTCGCACAAATTGATCTGATCCCGGATCTGATCATCAATCGGGGATTTTTGAATCCGGACGGGTTTCTCGTCCTGGAACACGATCCATCCCACGATTTTTCGGCTCATGCGCGTCTGTCCGAATTGAGAAGGTACGGCCAGACTCATTTCAGTTTTTTCGAATGATATTCTTACGAATCATTTTGCCCATCCTGTTTGGCGGCATCATGATCTCGCTTGCTGCCCAATCCATTCCGCTTGATCTGGATGGAACATGGGAAGGCATCCTGACGCAGGAAGAAGGCGGCGTCCGACCGGAATACGACATGCAACTGTACCTCAAAGTCATCGGTAATGATCTGTCTGGATATGTCGAGATCAGGCAACGAGATGATGTGTATATTAAAACGGAGATTACCGGGAAAGTTTATCAGGGATTTTTTCTGACACTTGAAGACGGTCTGGTGCTCAACCAGAAGGAACTGGAAAATATGTCCTATTGCATCAAGTCGTATCAACTGGTTGTCAAGCGAAAAAAGGATATTCGTTACCTGCAAGGAAAGTGGCAGGGTCGGGTGGATGGAATGGATTGCGTGCCCGGCAGGATCGTTTTATACCGGAAGACAAGTCGGGCATAGTCTCCCAACCAGAGGAAACGTATTTTTGCCGTTTCATTGTAGAACAGGTCACACATGCATCCTCTTCATCAGCTGCAATCGGCAATCATTCCGTTGATTCAACGCATGTACCAGCATGTCTTCACTCGTGAGGACATACCCCTGTCGCCAACGCGCAAAGAATTCACTGGCGACTATACCCTGGTCACCTTTCCGTTGACCCGAGCTGCAAAAAAATCGCCCGATGAGATCGCTATCGAAATTGGTGACCTGCTCCTCGCCGAATGCAGCCATCTGGTGACCTCGTATAATGTGATCAAAGGGTTTCTGAATATCGAAATGCAAACCTCCGTGTGGCTGAACTATCTACAGGAGCTTTCGGCTGATGCTTTACCGGCTTTTCAACCCAGAAATGAACGTGTTCTTGTCGAGTATGCATCACCGAACACCAATAAGCCACTTCATCTTGGCCATGTACGGAACATACTTCTGGGTTGGTCCATGAGCCAGATTCTTCAACGCGCAGGATATGATGTCGTTCGCGTGCAGGTGGTCAATGATCGGGGTATTGCCATCTGCAAGAGTATGCTGGCCTGGCAGCGGTTTGGTGAGGGCATTACCCCTGAAAACAGTGGAAAAAAGGGTGATCACCTTGTCGGAGATTTCTACATCCGATTCGAGGAAGCATTCAAACAGGAATATGCATCCTGGCAAACTACAGAAGAAGCCACCGCTCTTTGGGAAGCTCATCTGTTGAATCAAAAGGAAGGTGAACCCGGCAAGTCGCGTGAAGAGTTTTTCAAAGCCTACAAGAACAGCTACTTCAACGAAGTATCGGCCCTGGGTGCTGAGGCCAGGGAGATGCTGGTGCAATGGGAACAGAACGATCCGGAAGTACGGGAGATCTGGAAGATGATGAACGGCTGGGTTTATGCGGGTTTCGACCAGACCTACGCTGCCCTGGGGGTGACATTTGACAAGTCCTATTACGAATCGGAAACGTATCTGCTCGGTCGTGATATTGTCGATAAAGGATTGGGGGAGAATGTGTTCTATCAAGAGGAAGACGGTTCAGTGTGGATCGATCTCACTGCAGAAGGCCTGGAAAAAAGATCCTCCTCCGCAGTGATGGTACGTCTGTGTACATGACCCGGATTTGGGCACGGCAGAAGACCGGTATCGGGATTTCCAGGCCAACCGCATGGTCTATGTGGTGGCAGATGAACAGAATTACCACTTTCAAGTCCTTTTTTCCATCCTCAAGCGGCTGCGTGTACCTTATGCCGATGGTCTGTTCCATCTGTCTTACGGGATGGTTGAACTGCCCACCGGCCGGATGAAATCCAGAGAGGGTACCGTCGTTGACGCAGACGACCTGATCAGTGAAGTGATCATGGAAGCGCGTGCAGGAGCAGAAGAGCGTGGTGAATCTCTCGACATCCCTGCTGAAGAACTTTCCGAGATCTACAGGAAAGTGGGCATTGCGGCACTGAAATATCATATCATCAAGGTGAACCCCAAGCGGAAAATGATCTTCGATCCAAAAGAATCGGTTGATCTCCAGGACATACAGGGCCTTACATCCAGAATGCATTTGTTCGGATAAAATCCATTTTCAGGAAGGCGGGTGATCCTACACCGGGTCTGTCTTTGTCCGGCTATACGTTGCAACAGGGAGAAAAGGAGCTCCTTTTGCTGTTGTGCGATTATTCTGGATTTATCCGTCAGGCAGCAGATCAATATGACCCTTCACTGGTGGCCAATTATGCCTATGCCGTAGCGAAGGCCTTCCACAAGTTTTATCATGAATTTTCTGTCCTGCGTGCAGAATCCGATCTGGCCAGAGAGGTCCGTCTCCATATTTCGTCGGTAACGGCGCAAATATTGCAGGATGCTATGCAGCTTCTGGGTATGGAAATGCCGGAGCGTATGTAAATCTGTGATTTTCGCCACAATCTGCCTATCAATCTCACCTATTTTTGCCTATCAATCCTGAACGAATGTCCGTATCCAACGAAAACGAATCCAATAATTTTCTGGAGACCATAATCGAAGATGATCTTGCTGCTGGGCAACACGATGGTCGAGTCCTGACACGGTTTCCACCCGAACCGAACGGATATCTGCATATCGGACATGCGACGGCGATTTGTCTCAATTTTGGACTTGGCCTGAAATACGGGGGTAAAACCAATCTTCGATTTGATGACACCAATCCGATTACAGAAGAAACGGAATATGTGGACAGTATTCTGGAAGATGTGGAATGGCTTGGTTTCAAACCAGCCAATATCTTCTATGCATCCGACTATTTCCCTCAATTGTATGCCTTTGCACAGGACCTGATCCGGAATGGCCTTGCCTATGTTGATGACAGTACTTCAGAGGAGATCGCCAAGATGAAAGGGACACCTACTCAGGTTGGGGTCAACAGCCCGTATCGGGATCGGAGTATTGCAGAGAACCTGGACCTCTTCGAAAAGATGAAAAATGGCGAATACCCTGAAGGGTCGCGGGTATTGCGGGCGAAGATCGATATGGCATCTCCGAATATGATCATGCGGGATCCCCTGTTATACCGGATCAAATTTGCCCATCATCATCGCACCGGCGACACCTGGTGCATCTATCCCATGTACGATATGGCGCATGGACAGAGTGATAGCATCGAAAAGATCACCCATTCCATTTGCACTCTGGAATTTGTGCCACATCGGGAATTGTACGACTGGATGATCGATAAACTTGGGATTTATCCATCGAAGCAGTATGAATTTGCTCGACGCAATCTGAGTTATACCGTCGTTTCCAAGCGCAAATTACTGCGACTGGTGCAAGAGGGTCATGTGCGAGGCTGGGATGATCCTCGGATGCCGACCATTTCGGGCATGCGCCGCAGGGGATATACAGCACAGGCTATCCGGGAATGGGCCAAACGCGTGGGTATTGCCAAACGGGAGAATCTTGTAGATCTCGGGTTATTGGAGTTTTGTGTTCGGGAAGACCTCAATCGGTTGGCCGTTCGCGTCATGGCCGTTCTTCACCCGTTGAAAGTGACCCTGACCAATTTTCCTGAAGGGAAAACGGAATGGTTGGAAACAGAGAACAATCCTGAAGATGTAAATGCCGGGGTACGCTCACTTCCATTCACACAAACGCTGTGGATCGAGCAGGATGACTTTATGGAAAACCCGCCACCAAAGTATTTCCGTCTGAGTCCGGGAGGACTCGCCCGATTGAAGAGTGCTTACATCATCCAGTGTGATGAAGTGGTCAAGGATGAATCGGGAAAGGTTGTCGAATTGAAGTGCACCTATTACGAAAACTCGAAAAGCGGAGAGGATACGAGTGGGCTCAAGCCCAAATCGACGATTCACTGGGTATCTGCAGACCGGGCAGTGCCGGCGGAAATCAGGTTGTATGATCGCTTGTTCACGGTGGAAAACCCGGGTGCCGATGAGCGGGATCTTCTGGACCTGATCAATCCGGATTCACTGACTGTTCTGTCCAATGCCATGGTTGAGCCGGCATTGGCGGAGACCAGGCCAGGGCTGTATTACCAGTTTATGCGTTTGGGCTACTTCGCAACGGACCCTGACAGCACAGCGGATCATCTCGTCTTTAATCGAACAGTGACCCTAAAAGACACCTGGCTGAAAGTCGCAGCTCGCAATTCGTGAGGTTACTCTGATTTCGGGCAGGATTGACTACTGGTTTGGTATATTTGCACCACATGGAGCATGGCCGCGTCATTTTGTCCAGCAAACCTTTCCAGATGGTTCTGGATCGGTTGTGTTATGCACTCATCGAGAATTATGATGAATTTCACGGAGCCTGTCTGATCGGCATCCAGCCAAGAGGCGTTTTATTGGCAGATCGCCTCGTCAGTCGTCTCCATCAGATCCTGCATCAGGATGATCTCCGATATGGAAAACTGGATATCACATTTTATCGTGATGATTTCAGAATACAGGGCAGACCATTGGTGGCCTCTCGGACAGAGTTGGATTTTTCAATTGAAAATCAAAGGGTTATCCTGATAGATGATGTCCTTTACACCGGGCGGACAGTGCAGGCAGCCATGACGGCACTGGGAGATTTCGGCCGCCCGGAAACGGTTGAACTTTTAGCCCTTGTCGACCGCCGATTTAACCGCCATTTACCCATCAAGGCAAACTATGTCGGCATCCAGGTCGATGCTGTTGATGAGGCCTATGTCAAGGTGAGTTGGGCGGATCATGACGGTGACGACAAAATCCTCATCTACCCCCAAAAACTGGTGTCCCCTCATGAGTGAACAACGCAGGTTGAGTCAACCCCATTTGTTAGGGATCAAGGATCTGTCATCAGAGGATATACGATTGATTTTTGAAACCGCGGTGCAATTCAAGGAGGTGCTCAGCCGCCCGATCAAGAAGGTGCCTTCACTTCGCGATACGACCATTGTCAACCTGTTTTTTGAAAATTCGACCCGTACCCGGATCTCGTTTGAACTTGCCGAAAAGAGGTTGTCTGCAGATGTAGTCAATTTTTCGGCCTCAGCATCTTCGGTGAGTAAAGGAGAAACGTTGATCGATACAGTCAACAACATTCTATCCATGAAAGTGGATATGGTGGTGATGCGTCATCCGGCGCCTGGAGCTCCGGAATTACTGGCCAGGAAGATCAATGCGACGATCATCAACGCAGGTGATGGAACGCACGAACACCCTACACAGGCACTGCTGGATGCGTTTTCCATGGAAGAAAAGGTAGGCGATCTGGCAGGAAAACACATTGCCATTGTAGGCGATGTCCTTCACTCCCGTGTGGCATTAAGCAATATCCTGTGTCTGACCAAATTAGGGGCGAAAGTGCGTGTATGCGGTCCTCCGACGTTGATCCCCAAGTGGATCCATACACTTGGTGTAGAGGTTTCCTATGATATTCGGGATACGCTTCAATGGGCAGATGTCGCCAATATCCTCCGGATTCAACTCGAACGGCAGGACAGCAGGTATTTTCCTTCCTTGCGGGAATATGCATTGTATTTCGGGATCAATCGTGCCATGTTGGATGAACTGGGTCAGGACGTCGTCATCATGCACCCCGGGCCGATCAATCGGGGTGTTGAAGTGACCAGTGATGTTGCGGATTCATCCCAATCGATCATTCTCCAGCAGGTTGAAAACGGCGTGGCGATACGAATGGCAGTTCTTTACCTCCTGGCCCCGCGGCGTGAACAAGGATAGATTCTTCTCCCAAGCAGGAAAAAACTGGTCCGAAGCCGCAAAAATTCAATAGTTTTAATAAAAGTTCAGTGAATGGGACGTCTTGGCTTGCTTGTTTTTTTGCTATTGTCCTTTGCAAGGTCGATCGGACAGAATTGTGATGCCATCATTGTTGAGGATCGCATGGTCCAGAATACCCAATACCTGCGATCGGAAAATATCCCCCTGGTTATCCGGTCGAATTTCACGTATTCGCTCGAGTTGGTCAATCGTGAAAAAGGGATCATGGCCAAAGTCAGCAGCAAGGGCGGGGAGATCCTCAACAAGGACGACGAAGTCATTTTCTGGGATCTGAACCAGGTTCGCCATGCATTTCGGTTTGTCGAAATGGGCCAGCGATCTACTGGTCAGATGAACACATATGAAAATGTCCTGCTTCTTGACCTTGAAGCCATACAATGGCTCGCCAGCACCTATATTGACAAAATATATATTAAAAAGTTTGTCAGCCACAAGATCTATCGGTACCTGTTAAACGAGAACAGACGGGAGGAGCTGCGCCAGATGGCAACATGTTTTCTGCAACGACTGGATAAGTCTAAGGTGAACCAGGATATGGTGGCATCAAAGGCACCGGACCCGGTAAAGAAGGAGGATGGAGGAACAACAGAAGCCCCGGCCTCCTCGAAACCGAAATCAGCACCCGCAAGTGAAGATGCCGAAGTCAAAGCGCTCACCAATGAGTTGCAGTCTGTAAGAGCGGGACTGAAGACAGAGATTGAGGATGAACGGAAGCGTGCAGATCAGGCCAAATACCAGATCCAGGATGACGTACGGAGGAGCCGGGAACTCGCTGAAGCCAAAAAGGCAGAAATTGCGCAGGAAGTACTGACTGCACGAAAGAATGCGGATGCCGAGATCGCAAACATCCAGGCTGAACTGGCTGCTCAGGTAAAAGCTGCCAGAGAAAAGGCCGGAGAACAATTGCAACTGATCCAGTTCAATGTGGAGGATTCGCGGACACAGGCGGCAAAAGAAGTTCAGGAATCCCGGCTTGCTGCTGCGCGTGAGGTAGCAGCAGCCAGGAAGGAAGCAGCAGCCAGGGTCGAAGAAATCGAAAAAAGTCTGGAGCTTACCCGGCTGGAGTATGCCGATGAAATAGCCAGTGCCCGGGAGAGTTCTGTCGCCGAGCTTGACCTGATCCGTGCCGAAACTGCAGCTGCCATCAAACTGGCCGAGGGAAACGGCCAGCACACAGCAGAGTCGGTCGGTTGAAGATGTCGTGGATACAAAAAGACTGCGGCATCTCAGATCCTGTCTATCCAGGAGAAACGGCCCGACAGATCGCAGAGATCCGGGAAGCTGCCGTTATTGAAAAACAGCGATCCAGCACGGAGTTGGCGGAATACCGGAGGAAACTTTCGCAGGACCGGGCTATGCTGGCAGAGGGTAATTCCTCTGAGCTGGCTGAATCCCAGGCTCGTGCTGCCCGGGAAAAGGAGGCATTGGCAATGCAGGTTGCAGAGGCTCGCACTGCTGCTGCACAGCGAATTGATGAGATCCAGATGTCGGTTGTTAAAGAAGAGAAACGTATTCGGATGCGTGCCGACAGCATCAGACAGGCAGTAAATGAAGAAATGATCGCGCTGATCTCCAAATCGGAAGCTGCGCGACAGGATGCGGCACTGCAGGTCAATCAGGCAAAAGCAAAGGCAGCAGTTGATATTGTTTCTGCTCAAGAGTCGAGTCAGGCTAAGATTCTGGAGATCAGGAAAGCCATGCAACAGGATCTGGAACTACTCCAGATGCGCCAGGATTCGATCCGGAAAGCCAGCAATGACGAGGTGCTTCGCATTCGAGAATTCACAGCAAATGAACTGAAAGCGTCAGAGGAGGTACTCGAAAAAGCCAGGCAGAATCAGGCACTGGCGGTTCAGGCAGCCAAAGAAAAAGCTGCAGCTCGAATCCAGGATGCCCGGTTCAGGCTCAGCAACGCGCGGCTGAGATGAATGAATCGTAATCCTAACAGAAAATGGAATTCGCAGCCTCTGTTGCCCAAGCAAGCGAAAAGGCAGATTTGCGCACAAAAGAACTGAACGCAAGCCTGGAATCCGAGTTGAAGACGTTGCAGGCCGAAGCAAGTAAAGAGCAGGAATCGACGATCAAGGACTTGCAGATGACCAGGGAAAAGGTCAGCGCTGAAATCCTGAAAGCGAAGGAGGAAAGTGCCCGGCAGATCGGGGAACTCAGACAGAATGAAGTGAAGGAGCGCCAGAAATTGGCAGAGGTTATTGCCGGCTACCGGCAGATGGCTTCAGATTCTCTGAGCAACTTCCAGCGTACGCTGACTGAGCGAATTCGAATAGCAAAGGAGGAAGCAGCCAGGGAAGAACAGGCTGCTGCGACGTCAGTGATTTCTGCCCGAGAGCGGTCAGCAGCCGAGATTCAGGATGCAAAAGAACGTGCTGCTCTGGAAGTCAGGGAGATCCGCGAACGTGCCAATGCAGAACGTCTGAAGCTTGATTCCGAATTGTTGACGGCTCGTGAGAAAGCCGCTCAGGAAATTGCCCGAACGAACGAAGAAGCGATACTAGAGGTAAGCACCACACGGAAACAGGCAAAAGAGGCAACGAATGCAGCCGAATCGGACAGAGATGTACGCATTCAGGAGGCTCAAAACGAAGTGAAGGCTGCTCGAGAAGATGCGGCAGCTCGAATGGCACAAACGCGAAAGGAAACTGACCAGTTGATCGAGACGTTTCGCACGGAATCAAACGCATTGAAAGTGCAATACCTCAAAGAAGCTGAAGACGTTCGTCAGCGCACGAATGAGGAAATCAGCAAGGCTCAGGAAGAAGCGTCCAAGGCGATCTACGAAACCCGGCAGACTGCAAGTGAAGAGATCAATAAGATCAAACAGGAAACTGGCAAGGAGATCAACAGCCTCAAACAGGCAACAGAATCGATGCGCAATCAAAAAGCCATGCTGGAAGCAGAAATTGATGCACTGCGAAAAGAGGCGGAAAGACTAAAGGCAGAGAAAGCCACTAAAAAGTAGATGCACCATTGCGCGTTAACAAAAACCTAAAGCCTGCTGACCATTTGCAGACATGTGTATTTCATGTCATTTTTACGTTTTCCAATGACTGAATTTCCTATGCTGAATCGATTCTCTTTGCTCGCAGTGCTTTGCAGCCTGTCTGTTTTATCGATAGCTCAATCCGGCTACCAGATCAAGGTTCATGTTGATAACTACGATCATGATACCCTTTATCTGGGCTTTTATTACGGTGATAAGCAATATCTGAAGGATACGGCGATATTGGCTAAGGGCAAATTTGTTTTTGACGGTGAGAAGCCCCTTGATCCCGGCATGTATCTCATTCTGCTCCAACCAGACAACAGCTTTGTCCAGCTGAACATCAATCGGGGCAAACAGCAGATGGATATCAAGTTTGATGCAAAAGATCCTGTCAATTCTTTCAGTATCAAGGGTGACAAGGACAACCAGGCATTTTACGAGTACATCCGGTATTTGAATAATCAACGGCCTGAAGCGGATGCTTTGCGCAAACAACTGGAAAATCCAGAATTGAGTGCGGAAGAAAAGAGTAAACTGGAGGAGAAACTGATTGCCATCAATGAAAAAGTGAAAGCATTTCAGGAAAAAATGGTGACGGATTACAAAGGGACTCTGACTGCGGCCCTGATCTCCTCATTCCAGGAAATGACCATTCCGCAATTTGAAGGCGAAGAACGTGACGTTCAGGTCAGGAAATACAGGTATTTCATGGACCATTATTTTGATGGGATCGATTTTTCAGATGAGCGGATGATCCGGACTTCCTTCTTCTTCACCAAAGTGAATGATTATGTCCAGAAACATACCGTCCAGATTCCCGATTCCCTGATCAGGGCAGTGGATCATGTTCTCGGACTATGCAAGAACAACGAAGAAGCCTTCAAGTTCTTTCTGGTCCATTTTGTGAATGTCTATGCCAAATCCAATATCATCGGCATGGACGCGGTTTATGTCCATATCGTGGATGAATACTATGCAAAGGGTGCGGCACCCTGGGTGGATGAGGAACAACTTAACAAAATGGTCAAGAATGCCGAATCACTTCGGCCTATCCTGATTGGTGAGATTGCGCCGAATATCAAAATGGAAAAACGGGATGGCACAAAAATCTCCCTTTATGACATCGATTCCGAGTTCACCGTATTGTTCTTCTGGGCTCCGGATTGCGGCCATTGTCAGAAGTCCATGCCCAAAGTTGTCGAGTTCTACAACAAGTTCAAGGACAAGGGTGTCGAGATCTTTGCAGTTTGTACCAAAGTCACCGACAAAGTGCCTGACTGTTGGAAAATGGTCGATGAAAAGGGAATGGATATCTGGATCAATGTGGTTGACCCGTATTTATTGTCCAAATTCAGCACCATTTATGATATCAAGTCGACCCCCCAGATCTTTATCCTGGACAAGAAGAAGGAAATCCTTCTCAAACGTCTTGCGGCAGAACAACTGGACAGTGTGATGGAGGAATTGCTCCATCGACAGGAACAAGTGGACGAACAGTTCAAGAATTGATCGGTTTACCCGGCAAAATTACCTGAGACGGGCATGTTATTCCTGTCCGTCTTTCTTTTTCTTGCCAAGCGGGTCCCAGTTTTTCAGTTTTTCCTTGATCTTGTCTGTTTCTTCCTTTGCTTTGTCACCTCCAATTTCTTCTATCTTCTTGCCCACTTCTTTTCCCAGAGCTTCTTCGGCTTTTTTGACCGCCTCATTTTTCGCTTTTGCCAGGGTCGTATCAATTGTCCGGTTAGCGACCTTTTTCAATGAATCCAGCCTTGCCTGGGCCTGGCGTTTTGCTTCCAATTTGGCCTCATCTATTTTTCCTTTTCCCAGTCTTTCGAGAGAGTCTCTGACCTGTCTGGTTAGTTCACCCGCCTGATCCCGAACCATATCTCCTGCAGAAGCCTCTCCATCACTTCCAAGCAGTTGGACCTGGTATGTTGGTGCAGATATATTGCCTCCTATTTTAACGAGGACGTTGACATGGCTCCCCACGGAGACATTGAGTCCCTTTTTTGTGGCTTCTGATTCGAGCCATTTCAGCCCGGTATTCGCGGAAGCCGTCACTGCATTTTTTTCCATCATCGACCTTGGAATCCGCGCTTTCACATGGTAGCTCATATCCTGGTTGAGACCGTGAGAGCCCCCGATGGTCATCGCAATATCCTTGAAGGAATAGTCAAAATCCTTGAGCTCGAGAACCCCGTTTTTCACTTCAAACCAGTTCTTGGTCCCTTTCAGATCCAGTGACTTCAATTCCTTCACATTCAACTTTTCAGCAAGCCCCTCAACTGGTTTGAATCCATTGATGAAGCTGTTGAAGGTTTCGAGAAAGCCCGCAGCTTCCAGTGTCGACAGGTCGGGCATCATATCCTGTCCCAGAATGCCATCCATAACCATATTGGATGAGAAATTGCCCTGAATGTATTTGCCGATCGGGGCGAGGGCCTGAAAACTGTTGAATTTGTTAAAGACCTGCTGAAAATCCAGTTTCTGGAGGTCATATTTGAGGTGAAACGCTGGTTTGGCAATGTTCTGCGTGTTATAGGCACCTTGAAGTGCAAGTTTGCCACCCAGACCAGCTGCTTCAAATCGGCTGAGGCGAGCTTCCTCATTTGCAATATCCAATTGAGCAGTCACCTGGCGCAGATCCAGATCCGTATAGATGAGATGATCTATACGAGCCTCACCTGTCAGGTGAACTAGCGCCGGGATAGCTACCGGGGCAAATGGTGCATCAGCGGGTGCGGCGGCGACCTCCTCCTGATCCATGAACTGGTTCAGGTTGAATTTCCTGGATACCATCTGGATATTGCCGCGCAACATGTCTGTACCGGATATCCAGCCCAACAGATTCTCCAGATGACCGCTCAGACTAAAATCTGATTCGCCTATCTGACCGGCTAGTTGTCCAATCTGAATGGCAGTGGGTCCGGCCTGGCCCTTGATCTTGAATTGGTTGATTTCCATCTGGTTGACCAGGACACGATCTACCGAAGCGTCCACTTGCAGGTCGAATTGTTCGACAGGCAGCGTATTGTCTTCGCTTGCTGGGGCAGCTGATACAGCTGGTCCTGCTGTTTCCGCAGATTCGCTTTGCCATTCATCCAGATCAAGCAGGTGGCTGGTGAGTCTGATGTTTCCCTTGAGTGTTCGTTCGGGATGAATTACGGCGAGGATATTGTCTATCCGGGCGTCCAGTGCCAGAGTCACTTTTTCCCGCCTGAATCACGAAACCGGTAGCTTGGACAGCCTGGGGCGAGAAGATGACATTCCCTTGTGCAACCGAAATAGCGGGTTGGCCTTCACTTTTGTAGGTCAGGTTGTTGATTGATGCTGACCCGTGCAGATCGACCTGATCAACGCGTCCCGCATCGAGGTCGGACATTTGCGCTTTGATTCCAACATCCATGGCAATCTGTCCCGATAGTGTAGCTGCTTCAAGTGGGAAGGCCTGCTTGAGTAACCCCAGGTCAATCTTTCCCTTGACTGCAGCATCCACCTTGGGATCTGTCATGATCTCTGTTGCAGCAAACCTGCCTTTGATACCTTGATCCTTGATCGATAATTGGAAATTCGGAATATTGATGGATATGGCATCCAGTGAAGATCCGGGTTGTTCAAGATGGATTTCGGCATCAATATCCTGGATGGGAAATGAAAGTGAAGGGTATTTGACAAGCCCTTTCTGGAGCAGGGTATGAAACGCAAACGAAGGGAAAGAAGTCTCGTTATAGATTCCTTTCATCCAGGCTTCGAGTGTAAAGGTTCCAGAAGATTGAAGGTCCTGATAATCCGCGGTAAAAGCTCCGGGGATGATGGACCAAACATGCTTCAGATCAGATTGGGGGGTGTGGAGGGCCAGGTCGATGAGAATATCCTCATTCGGCATCTCGATGGCACCTTCTCCGATAAGTTCCAGGTCATTCAGAGTGAGATGATTATTGCCGAAGCCAAACCTCATCTTGTCCAGATCGATTTCCAGATCGGCCTCCATGCGTGTACGGACTCGGGTAAAATAGGCCGTACCATCATAGTCCATATCCATAGCCTCGGCAGTAGTTTGTGTCTGCAAGGTGAATCGGCTTTGGGTAAAATCACCTTTCCCATTGTGCTGAAGTCCTGCCAGACTGAACACCAGTGGCATGGTCCTGTCCTCATATCGGATCGAACCATCCGTGATCGAATACGCTTGAATGGCACCTGTCAATCCGGGAGTTTCGGGCTCTTCCTGTTGCATTGTGTCCGGAACAGTAATGTCGTAATTCGCCTGACCATTTTCCAGGATCAGAATCCGGAAATCCGGATGATCGAGATCAAGCGTTTGAATACGCAATGGTGCGCCCTGTTGAAAAAGATCCCAAATGGATACGGAGATTTCAGCCCGATCGCAGGAAAGCAGGGTGTACCCGTCAAAGGCATCCCTTCCGGTTATGGATAGAGAATCCAGTCGGACCGACAATCTCGGAAACTGGCGGAAGAGGCTGAGGTCGAGATCTTTGAAGTCGAGGGTGGCGGTCAGATTCTGATTTGCTTCTTCCCGAATGATGGCCAGAAGATCATCTTTGTAAATCCGGGGAAGAATGACAGCGGCTGCAATAAACAAGGCAACCAGACAGCCGATGGTGATCAGGGAGATTTTCAGGAATCGCATGGATGGGGATTGTCGACGATATAACACATAACTTTGACACAAAGGTGCAAGTTCCTCTTTGTTTCTTATCAACAACGTATGTCCAAACCGTTTTCTTACGACCTGCCCGTACATCTTATCGACCAGAGTACTCAGTTAGACGATCTCTGGTATCGTCTCGATCAGGCAGAATGGTTCGGGTTTGATACCGAGTTTATTGGTGAACGAAGAGATATTCCACTGATCTGTCTGATCCAGATCATCACAGAGGAAGCAATCTATCTGGTCGATCCACTGAATGCCACCGGTTGGGAACGATTGGGAGATTATATCGCGTCTGAGCGAGTCCTGAAGTTGACTCATGCTGGAGAGAATGATTACCGGCTTCTCTATCAACTCCTAGACGTCCTTCCGCGGAACATCTTTGATTTGCAGGTTGCAGTCGCCTTTCTCGGACTGCGATATCCTTCTTCGTTATCCAATATTCTCTCGGAGGTGCTGGATCAGTCTACATCAAAGGGGTTCACTATCGCTGATTGGACGATTCGCCCTTTGCCGCCCAAAATGCAGCGATATGCAGTGGAAGACGTCAAATTTCTGAAAGGCTTGTATGAAGCGGTCCGTACGCAGCTGATTGAACGCGGTCGATATCGATGGGTGGAGGATGAAATGAAAGTCTGGCAGAATGCAGACTTCTATACACCCGATCCACTGAAAAAATTGTTGCACCAGCGCGCTATCGCGGGTTTTGGAGAACAGGAAAAGGTATTCATGATGCGCTTGGCTTTGTGGCGCATTGAAGAATCCAGAGAAACAGGCCAGAAGGAAGAGGAAATTCTGTCCAACAAACAGGTTGTTGAAATTGCGCGGGCCATCCACTCAGGAGCTGAGGCGCTGTTCCGTAGTCGGATCCTTCCCAAGGCATTCATCCGGAACAATATTGATCGTCTCATGGCCTGGTATCAGGATGAGCCGACTAAAAAAATTGAGCATCGTTTACCAATATACGCCCAAAGAAGCTGTTGATCCCGCAAATGAAGCCCATGCAATGCTGATTTTTCAAGTGCTGCAGATCTATTGTATGGAGGAATCTATGGCTGTGGACATGGTCATGTCGCCAACGGAGATGAAGCGGTATCGGATGTTTTCAGATTATCAGGCGCCCCTGTTTGACAGTGGCTGGCGTTCGGAGTTCCTTCCTTCATCCGTACGGCACCTGTTGGAAAATCGGATGAATCTGATCGTTTCTGTCGAAGAAAATGGTATCCTGTTGACGACGTCCTCATGATGAAACAGCCCATTCTCCATATCGAACAATTGTCTGTTGACATTTTGAGAATGGGCAAACGGATTCCTGTATTAAAAGGAATTAACCTTGTTTTCCATCGTGGTGAAGTGCATGCGTTGATCGGTCCATCCGGGTCCGGGAAGTCTACATTTTCAGCCATTCTCACAGGCGTGATTCCACAGCACCAGTACCATATTCACTCAGGTCATATCTGGTGGTATGAAGGGGAGCAGAAGATTGACCTGCTCACGCTGGAATGGAAGGATCGGTTGCGCCATACCGGAACAAAAATGAACCTGATTTTTCAAGAACCTTCATCCGTTCTGGATCCGGTCATGACCGTAGGGCAGCAGTTGGTCGAGGGGCTGGGACAGGACTTCGAATCGCAACTGATTAAAATGTTCGGATCACTGGGCCTGGATGTTGATCAGGTGTGGTCGAGCTATCCCTGGCAACTTTCAGGAGGACAGCAACAACGTTGTCTGCTGGCCCGCGCACTCGCTTCCGGTCCGGAATTGATCATTGCGGATGAGCCGACCTCTGCATTGGACCAGCATCATCAAAAGGCTTTCCTGGCGGACTTGCGTGCAGCGATCACCAATGCCAAATCTCCCGGACTCCTCCTGATCTCCCATGATCTGGACCTGGTTGCCCGGTTTGCAGATCGGGTTTCCATCATTGATGAAGGGCTGATTGTCGAACAGGGAAGTTCAGATATCATACGGAAACAGAACGAGATAGAAGGCGATTCGAGGCCAGGGCCAGCGATTCCCCAACGCAAGCAGAAGACAGGTTTTAAGGATACGGGCACAGACTGGTTGTTGAAAACAGAAAATCTTTCGGGAGGGTATGTTCGGGGCAGGGCGGTTATTGAGGAAATTTCCTTTGCTCTTCGGCCAGGAGAAGTCGTTGGTATAGCCGGTGCTTCCGGATCGGGAAAGTCCTCTTTTCTTCGCGCCCTGACTGGTCTTTTGCCCTGGTCAACGGGACGAAGGCTTGCGGGTCATGATCTTCATCGCGGTTGGGCAGATGTTCAGCTGGTTTATCAGGATCCAGGACGATCACTCAATCCGTCCATGACTGTCAGGAAAACTTTTGAAGAATGGTTGCGACTACATCACAAAGGCCAGATCTGGAGCCTGACAGAGATCCTGGCAGATGTCGGACTTGAGGATAAGATGATGGACCGCATGCCAAATATGTTTTCAGGTGGCCAGCGACAGCGGTTGGCTATTGCCCGGACATTACTGACAAATCCCAGGGTGCTGCTGGCAGATGAACCTTTTTCCAATCTCGATGAATCGTTGAAAGATCAGATCTTGGAAATGATTTGTGCAAATGGGACCAAACGCCAAATGGGTGTTCTTGTCGTTGCGCATGAGCTGCCCAGACTGATGCGATACTGTGATCGAATACTGATATTTGACCAGGGCAAAGTCTATTGGGAAGGGCATCCTTCCGATCTGCTGGCAACGTCCGACGCCTGGCTCCATGTTTTACTCGGAAAAAGTGACGACCGGCAGTATTAAAATTGTGTTAATAGCCTGATGATCAGGTAACTTGATAAAAATAACAGTATATTTGCAACTATGATGATGCGAACGGTAAAAAAATATGTACTTCAGGCAGGACTTGTTCTGTTTTTGGGCATAGCTGTTGCGCTTTTCAGCCTCACTTTGCTTCCTGCTGACAAGTTGGGTTCAAAAGTTGAGGAGATGGTGGAATTGCCACTGAAGGATAATGACCAGACACGGTCAGTCAGTCCGGAATCCCTTGTTCTTTCCGCAGTTAAGGCGATCATTCACGCGTTATTACCCTCCTCCTAGGAGAATCATTTCCACGTTTGTTCAATTTTCTTTTTCAGGTATCTCCGGATACCCGCTACACTCATCCAGGGTGGATTGGCCAGATCGTATTGCTCCTGAAGTGGCTTTGCCATATCTGGAGGATAGAAATCGTTGTGGATGAAATTCATGAATTCGGTGGTCAGGTCATCCTGGTTTTCCGTTCCGGAACTGGATTCAATAAAATGCACCCAATGTTCGAGGGCGGTTTCTAATTCGTCAAAGTGACCGGAGATCGAGGTAACCGAGCCAAAATGGGTAAGAACAAGCTCTTCGACGTTTAAGGAGCGCATATACCGGATAGATGCCAGCCAATCCTCCCGTTGAAACTCAGGAGGAGGACAGGGTGGAGATACAAGGCCATTGTGAATTTTTATTCCAGCCACATCTCCTGTGAATAATGTATTCCCAAGTTGCCATGCGATGTGGTGAACGGCATGCCCAGGCGTGTGATGTGCAATAAAAGTTTGATTACCCAGCGCCAAAGTGTCATTGTGATTTGCTGTTCGAATCTGGCCTTCAGGAATGGGCTGGATATCCCCCCATAAAATGTCCATTTGATCCTGATAGATGCGCCTGGCAGAGGCAACCAGTTTTTCAGGATGGATGATATGTGGCGCCCCTGCCGGATGAACATGGATGGTTGCACCTTCCTGCGCCAGCGCCCATGCGGCTCCGGCATGATCCGGTGAATATGGGTCAGCAGGACATGGTCAATATCGCCTGGTGTCAGGCCGAATTTCCGTAGACCCGATACAAGGTGAGGCCAACACGAATAAGGTCCGGTTTCAATTAAAGCCCATTGACCATCCAGATCGATCAGGAAGGATCCGATAACTTCTGGAAGGCCCTGGAACCGCAGGTCAATAATCTCGTACTTCATTTACTTCTTTTGGGTAGAGTGGACCACATGCCCCAGGACTCCTTGAGACCAGGGGCATGCCATTGACAAAATCCTGGATGGATACACGGTTGCGACCTTCTAGCTGTAACTCTTTGGGAATCAACCAGCCGTCCTTTGCTGCGATTCTCAGTTCTCTTCCAACCAGCAACAACGTGCCGGGTGGGTGGTCTGGGATTTGATGTAAGGAGGTAGCAGCATGCACTTTAAGAATCTTGTCCTGAAGGAAGAACCAGGCGGATGGATGGGGATTCATGCCACGCACCCAATTGACCAGTTTCTGGATAGGCCAATCAAAACCCAATTCTGCTGTTTCTGGAAAAATTTTCGGCGCAAGAGATACGTCGACTTCGTCCTGGGGGAAGAGCTTGAACCTTCCTGATTCGATCATCGACAAGGAACGGACAAGTGCCCTCGCACCGATGTACATCATTCTCTCATAAACACTCCCTGTGGTTTCATCCGATCGAACAGGAATGCGCTCCTGATGCAGAAGATCCCCAGTATCGATTTCCTGTTGCAGGAAGAAGATCGTGACGCCTGTTTCTTTTTCACCATTCAGAACAGCCCAATGAATAGGCGCAGCACCACGATAGGCAGGGAGCAGGCTGCCATGCAAATTGATTGTTCCCCGCGGAGGCATGGACCAGACCACTTGTGGCAGCATACGAAAGGCAACCACGACAAAAAGATCAGCACGGAGGGATTGCAGAGTATCCAGAAAAGCGGGATCACGCAGTTTATCAGGCTGCAAGACAGGGATGCCAAGCGTGACAGCACGATCCTTTACAGCTGAGGTGATGATCGTTTGTCTCCCCCTGCCTCCAATCTTGTCTGTTGCTGTTACCACGCAAACAATTTCATGATCAGATTGCACCAGGGCATTCAGTGAAGCCACGGCAAAATCAGGTGTGCCCATAAAGACGATCCGCATAGTGTCCGGCGTGTTTGGCTTGGTTTGGTCCTGAGGGGAGTGTGGCGAAGGTAATGATTCAACATATTCCATCCGTTGAGGGAGAATCCATGGAGGTGTCGCAGACGGACCAGTCTTTGTTACTGAACTTATGATTGAAACATCTGTTGCACGGTCTGGCCAGGGGAATCATGTAGCTTCGTGGGTATTAATCTGGAACATGGAAGCACGCACATTTTTAGAGGATTTGCGCCAGCGGGTACCCGCAGAATCCCTG
This sequence comes from Saprospiraceae bacterium, assembly GCA_016710115.1. Classification (GTDB taxonomy): domain Bacteria; phylum Bacteroidota; class Bacteroidia; order Chitinophagales; family Saprospiraceae; genus JAGNXB01. Next base: position 169,249 of record JADJLN010000007.1, on the reverse strand, counting down.
GCTGATTACGCAGGTAAAATTGCCTTCGACCTGGGTGGGGAAAAGGGCGGTCAATACACCCTGGTGATCAGCGAATCAGGTGTGCTCATTGATGAAGGTCTTCATGACGATGCACATTGTGGGCTGGAGACCTCTATCGAAACATTGATCAGGATCATTCGCAAAGAGGAGAATGTGCTGATGGCCATGATGATGGGCAAGTTGAAAGTGCGCAATCAGGGAGAAATGATCAGATATGCCAGGATTCTCGGGTTTATGTAATTCCAGACAGAGAAGAACCGGAAGGGCCCTCTGAGTTCGGTATGATTTTGGACGAATGGACTGCTAGTGGCTGATGATTCAGCCAATAAACCGGCTTGTTTGTCCCAATTTGTTTTTTACCCGCAGCAAGACCCTGATGATTGCGGGGTCTCAGTCCTTCGTATGGTTGCGAAATACCACGGACTTTCGGTGTCCGGGGACAAGGTGCGTGAAGTGTCTGGTGTGCCTTATGGGGAATTGAGTTTATTGGCCCTCAGTAAAGCAGCAAAAGAGCTTGGTCTGAATACTTTGTCATTGCGATTGCATGCGGAGGAATTGGATCAACTTTCACAATGGCCTTCAATAGCCCATACGCAGGGCCAGCATTATGTATTGATCGAAAAGCTCTCGAAAAAGTGGGTCCATCTCGCTGATCCTGCTTATGGTCGGTATTTGTTGACACGAAGTGAATTTCTGGAACGCTGGGCTGAACTGGGCAGGGGAGTCCTCCTGATCGTCGAACCAGGCCCTCAATTCCGGCCTGCGCTCAACGGACAAGAAGAAGCAGACAGACCTGCTATTCCCCTCCCCGTTATTGGCATCGGTTCGATCGGCATCTTGCTGCTGGAAAGTTTGCTGCTGTTGGTTCTATTCCAGCTGCTTCGCACACTCCTCCATGTGCACGACCTGCCCACCCGATCCTACCTTGTTGTCGGGGGATTCTGCCTGGTGGTTACAGTAGCTTGTGCTCTACTTCGTTCCATCTGGAAGTCCCGCATCCAGGATCAGCTCCATTCATGGATGAACCAGTTGGATCAACAGGTGACTGCCAACTTGAATACAATGCCAGAAAGCGAATGGGATGGTGACAGGGAAGCGCCATGGATAGCCCGGGCAGAATCCAAACGTCTGATATTCACCAAAGCCCATGCATATCTACAGGGTATCAGAGCCATTGTACTGGTGGGGATGCTGGGTCTCTACCTTGGCTGGTTGTATATACCGGCTGGCATCTTGTATGCATTGGGGATTCTGCTCTATTTCCTGATCAATTACAGTCGACGCAAACGAATGGAGGGATTGCATATCCTTTCCTTCGAACGTCGGATCAGTGCCCTGACGCATTCCTGGTATCAGGAGGCAGGTGCAGAATGGCATTTGAAAGCAGACATGACGCATATGGATCATCCGACCGATATGCTCGTTACGGAAAGACCTCCATCCTGGTTCTGGCTTGTGCCAGTGGGTTGGATCCTGGCTCTTGTCTTTGTTATATTGGCTACGAGCCATGCCCAGATCTGGACTGATGTGATTGCCTTGTCAGGCATTGTGGGATTCTATTCAGCATTCCAGGCATATGCGGGGTATCAATCACGAACCATTCGATACATGCTGCTGCCGGGATATGAAGGTCTGGTATCAACACCCTCCAGGCAGGCACACGGTGAATTGGGGGAAGTGGTCCTCGTTCGTCAGGAAGAAAACAGAGGAAAACAGATCGTCTTGCATTTGCCCTCCAGGTCCTCCATCCTGATATTTGGAGACGATCAACCCGCCCGATCGGTGCTGATCAATCAGATAGCTGGAAATATGTCAGGTGAAGATCGCCAACTCGCCACATCGGAAGGACCATTTTCCAAAGCCCAGCTCTGTGAATGGCGTCAGAAGCGCATGTTTATCCGCCATGCCAGTGTACTACCCGTGGTAGCAGTCGGCGAGCTCATTACCGGCAGGGCAGAATATGATCCCGAGGATCCGGAGTTGATCTCTGTACTTGAAGAGAGTCTCCTTGCAGAAAAAATTAAAATCTGGCCGTCCGGATTGGCTACGATAATGGCATTTGAATCTGTCCAATCACAGACAGTTACCCATCAGGTTCTGATTGCCCGTGCCCTATACCAAAAGCCAGAGTGGGTCATCCTTGATGAAGTGTTCCGGCATCTCGACTCTTTCCAGGAACAGGTGATCCTGGAGAACCTGGTTCAGGCCAGACAGGGATTGAATACGGTGATTGTCAGCCGGCGAATGGAAATGGCGGGGCAGGTCGATTGGATTATCCATTCGCGTGATGGTCACATTCTGGAAGAAGGGACATTTATTCAATTGATGGAATATGAAGGCTATCTTTATTCATTGATAACCAGTTAGTAAGTATATTTTGATTAATCTTATTTTGTTTGAATGTTAAGCAAATGCGTCGAGGTAATTGGTTTGTCCTGAGTTCTGGTTTCAAAACCATGCTGATCGCAGGTTGTCTGACTTCGGCCGGAATTCTCATGTTGTTGCCACTACAGTCGGGTAGAGGCTTATGGATCGGGACAATGCAAAAGAATGTTGTTCCCGGGAAGGCGGTTGATTATCCCCACGTGGCAGATTGGATTGCTGAGGTTGGTGACACTGTGGTTATTGGTCAATTGATCGGTTACTCCACCAATCGACTGCAACGGTTGCCACTGGAATCCATGCTCAACCTCCAAACACAGGAACCCCGAGTTGTTGTTTACCATCTAAAGGAAATTGCGGATTCTTCCGGCTCCTTACCTGAGCGCATCCAAAGCTGGATTGAAGCCCATTTACACAAAGCAAGCCACAATGCTCAAAAACGGGATGCTCATTCCGGGCCTTCCATGTTGATCCGGTTGAATGAAACCCTGAAAGGTGTTGAAAATCAACTCGCTCAGGTTAGAAGAGAGCGTATGGATCAGTCCAGTTCGGCGGAAGCAGGACCAGAAATTCAACGGATACTTGCATTGGAAAAGCAGCAAATGGATCTGATCCGGCTGATTAAAAGCGAAATAATTCGTTCCGAATCAACTCCCGTCCCGCATTCGGCAATACCCCGATGGTCACTATCTGCGCCAGTCGATTCCTTGGTCAGACTTGTCCAGATGGAGTTAAAGCGAATGGAAGTCAGGGCGGATCTGTCAGGTGTCCTGGTCTTGGGCAATCGGGATTCCAGGGGCAGGCAACGAATTCTCATCCAGCCAATGGATGTGCCTGTGTATGTGCTGGAATTGGCCAGACAGGATGGGGCTGAATTATCTGTTGGCCAGGAGGTTGATCTACTGGTTGACCTCGAGGATAAACGCATCTGGACGCCGGTGAGATCCGATTGCTGGAGCAGGGTGAGGATAAGATTCGGGTTGAACTGAAGATCCGGGATGACCAGATGATCCAGGAGCTGCATCAACCCGTACAAGCAGGAATCAGAACTGAAGATCAGGCTCAGACAAGATTGATTGATCTCCTGGCCGAGAAAACTTATAAGTGAATCACTTCTCCATAAGCAGCAGCTGCTGCTTCCATGACGGCCTCACTCATCGTGGGGTGTGGATGGATCGTTTTGATGATCTCGTGACCCGTAGTCTCCAGCTTTCTGGCTGCAACTACTTCGGCGATCATCTCCGTGACATTGCTCCCGATCATATGCGCGCCGGGAATTCACCGTATTTGGCATCAAAGATCACCTTTACAAATCCCTCCTTGGCGCCTGATGCGCTGGCTTTTCCGGAAGCGGAGAATGGGAATTTTCCTACTTTGATCTCATGCCCGGCAGCAATCGCCGCCTCTTCCGTGAGCCCCACCGAAGCGACCTCCGGGTTGCAATAGGTGCAGGAAGGGATATTGTTGTAATCGATTGGCTCGACATGCTGTCCGGCGATCTTTTCTACACAGAGGATTCCTTCCGCACTGGCTACATGGGCCAAAGCAGGACCAGGGACAATATCGCCGATAGCATATACACCGGGCACATTGGTCTGGTACCATGCATCTACCAGGACCATTCCGCGATCTGTTTTGATCCCTAACTCTTCGAGGCCAATACCTTCAGTATTCGGAGTTACGCCTGCAGCGGAAAGCACCACATCGCATTCCAGTACCTGCTCAGCACCGTCCTTTCTGCTTTTTACTGTGACCTTGCAGGATGTGCCGGTGATATCGACTTTTTCCACCGACGAGTTGGCCAATACCTGAATTCCCTTTTTCTTGAACACCTTCCCCAGTTCTTTGGAGATATCGACATCTTCTCGAGGAACCAGACCGTTTTCCATGAACTCGACAACGGTCACTTCCGTTCCGATACTGTGATAGAAATAGGCAAATTCGACACCGATTGCACCCGCGCCGACGACCACCATTCTGGCAGGCTGTTCAGGCAGACTCATCGCTTTGCGGTATTCGATGATTTTTTCACCATCGATTTTCAGATTTGGAAGCTCTTTGGCACGGCCTCCGGTCGCCAGGATAATATGAGGAGCATCGTAAGTGGTCTTTTTACCCTCCCGATCTGTTACTTCTACTTTTTTACCACGCACCAGTCTGCCAGTGCCTTCAATGATTGTGATCTTGTTTTTGCGAAAAAGGAACTGTATCCCTTTGCTCATCCCGTCAGCAACACCGCGTGAACGCTGGATTATTTTACCAAAATCCGCCTTGGCTTCCTGGACTGTGATCCCATAATCACTGGCATGATGAATGTATTCAAAGACCTGAGCACTTTTCAGCAATGCTTTAGTCGGGATACATCCCCAGTTCAGACAAATTCCTCCTAGTGATTCGCGTTCAACCACGGCGACATTCATACCCAATTGAGAAGCCCGGATAGCAGCAACGTAGCCACCAGGGCCACTTCCGATAACAATGAGATCATAGTTCATAGCAGAAGGAATTTTGACGTGGCGGCAAATATATGATGAAATGCCCGGATCATCGAACTGGATGAGTTTCATCAATGGCGCACGGAACATCACAAAAAGGCAGTTAATTTTACGGATGAATGACAGGTTACCTACTCTTAACAGGAATATATGAATACGATCAAGTTCAGTCCAGCAATCAGTGTAGATGCATTTATGCGGTGGGTTCAGGCTACGAATCCAAATGAACCCGAGTTTCACCAGGCCGTGCATGAATTTGCAGAAGTGGTGATTCCTTTTATTCAGAACGAGAAGAAATACCATGATCAGAATCTGCTCCAGCGAATGGTAGAACCAGAGCGGGTCTTGTCTTTTCGGGTCGTATGGGTAGATGATCACGGCCAGGTGCAGGTCAACAAAGGGTACCGGGTCCAGTTCAACAATGCGATCGGCCCTTACAAAGGCGGGCTCCGGTTTCATCCATCCGTCAACCTGAGTATCCTGAAGTTTCTCGGATTTGAACAGGTCTTTAAAAACAGCCTGACCACGCTCCCGATGGGCGGTGGGAAAGGGGGGTCAAATTTTGACCCGAAGGGCAGATCGGACGGTGAAGTCATGCGCTTTTGCTAGGCTTTTATGACTGAACTTCAACGTTATGTCGGTCCAGACACAGACGTGCCAGCTGGTGATATCGGCGTTGGAGGAAGGAGATCGGTTATCTGTTTGGCACCTACAAAAAGCTCAGGAATGAATATTCCGGGGTGTTGACTGGTAAGGGCATGTCATATGGGGGCAGTCTGATCCGACCTGAAGCTACTGGTTATGGTTGTGTCTACTTTGCACAGGAGATGCTGGCACGTCAGAACAGGTCTTTGCAAGGCCTTCGATGCCTTGTTTCAGGTTCCGGGAATGTCGCCCAATATACGATCGAAAAGATCCTTCAATTGGGTGGTACCGTCCATTCCGTTTCGGATTCGGGCGGAACTGTGTATGACAAAGAGGGCTTGACGAGGGAAAAACTGGATTACCTCATGGAGTTGAAAAATGTCCGTCGTGGCCGGATTTCAGACTTTGCCAATCATTTTGGACTCGTTTACCTGGAAAACAAGAATCCATGGAGTATCCCGTGTGATGCGGCTTTCCCCAGTGCGACTCAAAATGAGATTGCCAGGGAAGATGCAGAGATCCTTGTGAAAAATGGATGTCAGCTGGTTGCGGAAGGAGCCAATATGCCGAGTACACCAGAAGCCATAGCCGTATTTCAATCATCCGCTATCCTGTATGCTCCAGGGAAAGCATCCAATGCCGGCGGCGTTGCGCCTTCCGGACTCGAAATGAGTCAGAACAGTTTGCGATTGAACTGGACTCGGGATGAAGTTGACCTGCGCCTGCAAGGAATTATGAAGGATATCCATTCACAATGTGTCCTTTATGGTTCGTCAGCGAATGGAGTCGACTATGTGAAAGGAGCCAATATTGGTGGATTTGTCAAGATTGCTGACGCCATGATCGCCCAGGGCATAGTGTAGTTCCTTCTTTCGTTATGTTCAGGTGTATCCTTAAAAAGGAAGCATCTGACGAAGAAAGGACACAAAGACATGAGGATAGAACAGTGAGGTGAGCAGCATGCCTGAAACGGCACCGTAAAAGTGGGCATCGTGGTTGATCACACCCCTGTTCTGCCGACTCGCCCAGGATGAATAAATGAGGTAGGCGACTGCAGCTAGAATGCTGTAGATCGGGATCAATCCATACAGGTAAAGAGGCACCCACGGGAAGAAGAGGACGTAGGCAAACAGAATACCGGATACCGCGCCAGAAGCACCCACACTGGCATAGCCAGGGTCATGTCGATGCTTCAGGTAGGACGGAATGCTGGAAGCAACCAGGATGATCAGATAGATCGTCAGATACCGAATACGGCCGGTGATCGGACCGGATATCGCGATAAATTGCTGTTCGACTATGTCTCCGAATTGCCAGAGAACAAACATGTTGATCCCGAGATGAAGCCAGTTGGCATGCACAAATCCGGAAGTGATCCAGCGATCATACTGTCTGGCATGTGCTACTTCATAGGGTCTGTGAGCCAATCGGTTGAAGAGGCCAAAATGACTGAAACTTTGCCAGGAGATCAGGACATTCAGAATAATGAGAACTAGCGTAATAGACATAGGCGTAACCTGGATTAATCGTGATGATAGGGATGACCTTGCAGGATGGTCATGCCGCGATACAGTTGCTCGAGGAAAACAATCCGGGCCAATTGATGATTGAACGTCATTTTCGAAAGAGAAAGCATACCCTCAGCCCTGGACCGGATCTGGTCTGAAAAGCCGTAAGCACCACCCAAGATGAATATCAGCCGTCTGGGGGCCTTTATACGCAACTGATCGAACCAATGAGCGAATTTTCTGGAGGTGAATTCTTCCCCGCGTTCATCCAGCAGGATAACAAGATCTCCCGGCTGCAGTTTCTTCAGGATCTGCGCAGCTTCTCTCTCCAAAGCATCGGATGAGGTCCCACCTTCTTTCAGAATTTCTATTTTGACAGGCAGGATCGGATGTAGTCGTTTCAAGTAGAAGGTAACCCCTTCCCGGATAAACCCATCCCAGTGCTTGCCGGTGAACCAGATTTCTGTTGTCATAGTCGGGAGTGCATGCTGTAATCCTGATTGTCCAGCAATTGTGGCCGGTGAGGATATCGATTCTGGATATGCCTGGCCAGTTCGCCAAACATATCCGGCAATTGCTGTCGATCCAACACAACGCTGATTCTCTGAATCACCTGTTTCGCTTGTGGGCCAACATGCCGATCCAGGTAGTCGTCCAGGAAACGGGTCATGATAATCTGGTAATCAATTGAGAGATGAGCCTGCAGATCATCCGCATAGGTGTCCAGGAGCCGGATAGAACCACTTTGGATCACCCGGTGAGCCAGGTCTTTCCAGGACTTGGCACGAGCGAATAACAGGCAGGCTATTCTGTGTTGGTCGAATGTTTGCCCATCTGCCAGTTGGCGAATCAGAAAGGCATTCATTTGGATTAGCTGAGAAGGCGCCAGATACCGTTCTGCAAACAGGATATCCTGTCCACTCAGCGTGTTGAGAACCAACTGTTCGGCAAGTCTTGGTAGATCATCCGGCTCATGTAATTCCCAATGCAGCTGAATTTGTTGTCTGATCAATTCTGCACTTTCAGGATAGACCCTTCGGCCAGTTTCAAGAATTCGTCTGGCACCTTCAAAATCTCCTGTTTCCAGCAGAGTGGTCACCAGACGTTCATAAAATGAAGGCGCCATTCTGGGGAGATGGAGTTCTTCTAACCAGTCGGTCTTTCGTTCCTGGTCTGTCAGATTCTGATAATAAACCAGTGCCAGAGGATCAAGATCAATCTCCAGGACAGGTTCCTGGAGCAAGATTTTCCGGATTACCTGACAGATATGTCGTCTCGACTCAGGGAATCCGCAGTAGGACTGGATCTGAAGCAATGTGCGATGCACGGCTTCTTCAATGCTCAGCTTGATCAGGGTTTCCAGCAGGAAAGTGAGGAAATGGAAACGTTGATCGTCCGGTTGGATTTCTGCTGAGTCCCCATGCTCTTCGGAAATGTCGATGATATCAAAGAGAATCGGTCCGGAGATCCGGTCAATATCCAGAGATGCGGTCAGACCGGTAAAATGATGAAGTATGCTGTACGCAGTCTCTTCCTGATTGAGTTTTAACAAGCTCCGAACCTGAGCCAGCACCTGGCGGAATATGGATAGTAGTTCCTGAATATGCCTGGCCTCCGAAACAATGTTTCCATCTGCATCCTGGTAGGCGTGCAGTAAAAGATCGAGATATCCGGTCGGATTGGTTGTCCGCATCTTTGCAAAAAAACGGGCCTTGAGTGCTTGTGCAAAGATGGGATCTTCGCTCGCCCAGTCCTTTACAAATGCCTGGATCTCGGTCTCCGGAATGAGGGGGAGGAGTGTACGAATCTGCAGAGCTGGGAGTGATGCTTCCTTCTGAAGGCGTTTTGCTTCCCGTTGCTGGTCACGAAAATTGCGCATCATCAGAAGCACTGCGATCAGGTGAGGACAGGGAAGCTGTTTCATCCCTCGCGAACAGGGGCAGGTAAATGCCTGTACCTGGTCGCCTCGCATCAAAACCTCAATTTCATAATTCAATTCCAGCCGGACCCGGGCCTGCCATAATCCCTTTTCCAATTCCCGGAACTGTTCGACTCGCCCTTCCTGGTAATATTGTTCTCCGGTCAGAAGTGTCCCTTCGTGGATCTGGCGTTCGAGATGTTTTAACTGGATTTTGGTTTTTGCCATGGATGGGCCGGAATAAAACCTCAAATTTACATCAATGAATTCTGGCATGCTTGCCATCAAGGTTTAAATTCTGCGTATATCATGAAAGATCTGTACCTGGTCCGTCATGCCAAATCGAGTTGGGATTATCCGGAATTGGATGATTTTGAACGCCCCCTCGGAAGTCGTGGCAAACTTGACGCACCATTCATGGCCGAGATCATACGGGAAAAAGGGATAGTGCCCGATCATCTGGTCAGCAGTTCAGCCAGACGCGCACAGGATACAGCCAGTTACTTTGCAAAGGCATTTGAACGGTCTACCTGGGAAATCACCCTGATAGATCAGATTTATGAGGCTTTTCCGGATGATCTTCAATCCGTTGTCCTCAACCTGAATGACGACTGGAATACCGTTTTCCTCTTTGGCCATAACCCTGGATTTACCGTATTTGCCAACCGGTTTACGGAAGGTTTCCGCTTCGACAACGTCCCTACTTGCGGGATCGTTCATATCCATGGTGCTGTGGATTTCTGGCAGGGATTCAAACCGGGGCTGGCCAAAGTTGAAGCCTGGTACTTTCCCAAAGAATTTCGGATATGAGGCACCGCAGCCTTTTGATGTTCATTGCGTTGGCCTCTTGTTCCTCACCTGGTCTCAAAACATACTATCCAGAGGATCAATTGGTACCCGTGTTCATTGATATCCATATAGCCAAAGCCGCTGTACAGAATGCACCGCCGTCGGTAAGGGATTCACTCTATGAACAGTACTTCCTTCATCTCTGTTCTATTCATCAGGTCGACCCGGATAGTGTGCAACATGATCTGGACATGATGACTAGAGAGCCCGATCTGATGGAACGATTGTATGCTCACGTGGTTGATTCTATGGAAGCCCGTATGGAGTTGAGACAGGTTCCGGATTAACCTTAACTTAATCCGGCATACCATCCATACAGGATGTTTCAGAATACCTTTGCAATCACATGTTACTAGCATCAAATCTATGTCGGAGCGCATCCTGATTGTCGATGATGAACCGGATATCCTGGAATTCATCGCCTACAATCTGAACAAGGAAGGCTATACGGTCTTTACGGCTTCGGATGGCGAAGAGGCCCTTCGAGTCGCCGCAGACTGCCAACCAGATCTGATCCTGTTGGATATAATGATGCCCGTTTTCGATGGGGTGGAGGTATGCCGGCAACTTCGTGCAACGCCACAATTTGCCCAGACGATTATCGCCTTTCTGACCGCACGGGATGAAGACTATACCCAGATCGCCGCTTTGGATAGCGGTGGCGATGACTTTATCAACAAACCGATTCGCCCGAAAGTACTGCTCAGCAGGATCAAAGCCTTGCTGAGGAGAGAGCTCGTATCAGATGAACAAACCGATCAGACCGAGCTGGGGGAAAGACCTGGTGATCGACCGAATGAAATATCAGGTACTGTTGAAGGGACAACCAATCGAGCTGCCTCGAAAGGAATTTGAATTGCTGGATTACCTCGCATCCAAGCCGGGACGGGTATTTAAACGGGATGAAATCTATCGGCACGTGTGGGGGCCGGATATCATTGTCGGCAACCGGACAATGGACGTGCATATCAGAAAGATCAGAGAAAAGATCGGAACGCATTATATTAAGACCGTCAAAGGAATTGGTTACCGTTTCGACTTTTAATGATCAATAAAAACCTGACATCCTACCAGATCGCCCTTGTTGGTGCGGCATTGGCCTCGTTGGCCGGTTTCTTTCCCATGCTCGTTCTGCAGTACGAAGGGGTCATACTTCCTGCGTGGCTCTGGATCATCGCTCCTGTCGTCTGTTTTTCCCTGATTTTCTTTCCGGTTCGATGGTTGATCGATTATTTCATCTATCGTCGGATCAAGGTCATTTATAAATATATCCATCGGGTAAAATCGGATCCCGAAGCGAAAAAGACCCGATCCGGGACCCATGAGACACTGGATATGGCCCAGGAAAAGGTAATTGCCTGGGCTGAGGAAAGGGAAAAGGAGGTCAAGTCTCTTCGTGATCTCGAATCCTATCGACGACAATTCCTTGGGAATATCAGTCACGAATTGAAAACCCCTATATTCAATATCCAGGGTTATCTCCACACACTATTGGAAGGTGGATTGCATGATGAAAATATCAATCATAAATTTCTGGATCGGGCAGCGAAGAATGTGGAACGTCTGGAGACCATCGTATCTGATCTGGAAACCATAGCCCAGCTCGAATCGGATAAGATGGTACTGGAAATAGAGCCATTCGAGATCAAAACTCTGACGAGGGAAGTCTTTGAGGATCATGAACAGCTGGCACGTGCCAAAGGCATTCGAATGACATTCAAGGCAGGTGCAGATGGTGAGTTTATGGTCCGGCAGACCGTGACAGGATCCGGCAGGTGCTCAACAATCTTCTCACAAACTCCCTGAAATACGGGCGTGAAGGAGGATTGAGCAAAGTGAGTTTTTACGATATGGATGATCGAATTCTGATTGAAGTCGGTGATGACGGGATCGGAATCGACGAGAAACACCTCAATCATCTTTTTGATCGGTTTTATCGTGTTGATGTCAGCCGTTCACGAGAGTTGGGAGGATCCGGTTTGGGCTTGTCCATTGTCAAGCACATTCTCGAGGCACACAAACAATCCATTACTGTTCGGAGTACACTCGGCCAGGGAACGACATTCAGCTTTACCATCCAGAAGGCAGCGTAACCCCGTTGATTTCCGCATCTTTGCGGCCTGAACTCAAGATGGTAATCCCGATATGCTCCTAGTTTCTGATCTGTCGCTGCATTTTGGAGATCGAACATTGTTCGATAACCTTTCCTTTTCGATCCAGGCCGGTGAAAAAGTCGCATTGATTGGCCGGAATGGAACAGGTAAAACAACCTTGTTTCGTGTTCTGGCCGGAGAGATCAAACCGGATGGAGGGCGACGTGAGATACCTGCTGACTGGCGTATCGGATACTTGAGTCAGGACATCCGTCCAGTTCGTAAGGAAAGTGTCTGGGATATCGCCATGGCAGCATTTGAAGAGGCGAGGACCATTGATCAGTCGCTTCGGCAAATCGAGGAAAAACTGACTGCCAATGTGTTGACCGGAGATGCACTGGAGCAGGCATTGGTCGCCCTGGAGGATGGCCATCACCGGCTGCATATGTTGGGTTGGGAACAGGCCGAGGGAGAAGCGGCTAAGGTGCTGAAAGGTCTGGGTTTCCAGCAATCGGATTTTCAACGTCCACTGAACACATTCAGTGGTGGATGGCAGGTCAGGGTATGGCTGGCAAAACTCCTGCTCGAGCGGCCCCAGTTTCTCATGCTTGACGAGCCGACCAACCACCTGGACATTGAAGCAATTTTATGGTTGGAGCAATTCTTGAGCAAATCAGAAATGGCATTGCTCCTGGTTTCGCATGACCGGAGGTTTCTGGAGGCCTGCTCAACCCGAATTATGGAATTGCAGCATGGTGAGTTGGATGATTACCATATGAGTTATTCGCGCTATCTGGATGAACGCTCCTTGCGCTTTCAACAACGGTTGGAGGCAGCAGAATCTCAGCAGCGAAAGATCCAGCAAATGCAGGCGACGATCGACCGGTTTCGGGCAAAGGCGTCCAAGGCAAGCATGGCGAAATCCATGGAGAAGCAACTGGCAAAGATGGATGTCATTGATATGCCCGGCAGTAATGACCGGTCGATGAATCTGCGTTTTGCTCCTGCTCCGCGTTCCGGTCAGGTCGTGTTTGATGGCCGCTCACTGAAAAAGGTTTATGGAGAAAAAACAGTGTTCTCTGGTGTTGATCTGAAGATTGACAGGGAGATCGGGTTGCCTTTATCGGTCAGAATGGTCAGGGAAAGACAACGTTGGCCAAAATGGTAACGCGCCAGTTGCCGCCGGATGACGGGGTAATAGCTGAAGCACATCAGGTGCATATCGGGTTTTATGCGCAGGATCAATCCGAACGGCTGGATGGGAAAAAAACCGTGCTTGGCTCATTGGAAGACGAGGCGGGACCGGAAATGCGTCCTCAGGTTCGGAAAATACTGGGCACCTTTCTCTTTTCCGGAGAAGATGTCGAGAAGAAGGTTTCAGTGTTATCCGGAGGCGAGCGTGCCCGTCTTGCTTTGGCCGAATTGATGCTGGCTCCGATCAACCTGCTTGTACTTGATGAGCCGACCAATCACCTGGATATGGCGGCGAAAGAAGTGCTGAAGAAGTCCCTGCTTGCTTATGACGGCACTCTGTTGGTCGTTTCACATGACCGGGACTTTCTGGCTGGTTTGTGCGATAAAATCTACTATTTTAAAGATGGTGCCATTCAACTCTTTTTGGGAGATATTGATGAGTTCCTTCGGCAGCAGGCCTTGACTGATGAACGGTTGCTGGCGCAACGGTCCAATTCGGGAAAAGTCAAGACAGACGATTTGTTGACACCGCAATCCCCGGAGTGGCAGGAAGCAAGGAAAAAGGCCAAGAAAGACTTGCAACGGTGGGAAAAAGAGGTAGAACATCTGGAGGGATCCCTCAGAAACCTGGAAAAATTGATGGCTGAACCGGGTTTTTACGACCGGCCGGAATCTGCTTCAAAAATGGAATCGTACCAGAAATTGAAGCAATCCCTTTCTCTTGCAGAAGAGGAATGGGAACAGTGTGTGGAGCGGATGAGCGATTTTCCCGACTGACCGATCAGATACCCCACTTTTCGAGTTGATTCTGTACAGCTCGCATATCCTTGGGAAGCGGTGCCTCGAAGGTCATTTCCTGTCCATTTCCGGGATGGATCAACGTAATTGAACTTGCATGGAGAGTCAGTCTGTCGATGAGTGGCTGTTCATCCCGCCACGATTGGGGCGATAGTTGTGTTTGAAAGAAGACAGATAGAGTCCATCTTCGCCACCATATAATGTATCCACAGCAAGCGGATGGCCGATAAAGGCACAATGAACCCGGATTTGATGGGTCCTGCCGGTATCGATACGGACCTTCAACCAGGTGTATTGGCGGTATCGTCGGATCACGGTATAGGCTGACCGGGACGGTTTACCTCCCTTCCACACACGCATTTTCCCTCAATCACCGGATGGGCCTCGATAGGCTGATCTATGATACCTTCATTGCCAGAGATAACCCCCTTGACCAGGGCATCATAAACCTTGGTCAGTGTTCTGGATTCAAACTGTCTGGAAACATGCGCATGGGCTTCCGGGTTTCGGGTAAAAACCAGGATACCACTTGTGTCCTTGTCCAGGCGGTGGTTGGTCATCACATGAGGATCCTTGTCCTTCAGGATAGCCACCAGATTCGGTTTCTCCGGTGCAAACCGGTCGGGCAGAGTTAACAGCCGGGGAGGCTTGTTGACAACAAGCAGGTCATCATCTTGAAAGAGGATGGCGATATCATGATGGATTTTACTCACTTGACGATGTCCTTGAAGGATTTACGCTGGTTTAGATAAAAATCCCAGATGATACTGCCATTAAAGACACCTTGCATGTTGGGTTTTTGACGGATACGATATTTGCGGATCTCATTCTGGTGGTAACGACGCTTCAGAATACTGAGAGGAAGAGTGAGGATGAAATCAATATGCGCTCTGAAAACGGAAAGGATATGGGGAAGTTTCCCTTGAACAAGGAACAGGATGCAGGCGACATAATCAAGCAGGATACGAGTCGGTACTTTCCATAGCACGTCCAGAGGACGCTCATTTTTTGCCAGCGCAACCAGAGAATTGCGAAAGTTGAGATAGACTTTTTTAGGGGAGTCGTAAGACAAGGTCCCACCACCAAGATGGTAAACACGGACGCTTGGATCACAAACGATCTTGAACCCCGCCCGCTTCAGGCGCCAGCAAAGGTCGATTTCCTCCAGATGCGCAAAAAATTGGGGGTCAAACCCTCCGAACTGATGAAATTGCTGGCTCCGGATAAAGAAAGCTGCACCTGAGGCCCAGAATATTTCAGACTTCTGATCATATTGTCCGTTATCGACTTCGGTCACATTCAATACCCGGCCACGACAGAACGGGTATCCCAGAAAATCGATCCACCCACCTGCGGCGCCTGCATATTCAAATTGATCGCGATGTTGGTCAGACAATATTTTCGGCTGGCAAACGGCGATTTCATTGTCTTCCTGCATCGTTCTCAATAAAGCGGGAAAAACGGAAGCATCGAATGACACATCTGAATTGATCAGGAAATAATACTCCGCCTCAATGTGTACCAGACCATGATTGTATCCTGCTGCAAATCCAAGGTTCTCATCCAGTCGGATGATATGGATGCCGGGATGATTTTTCTGGATATAGGATACACTGTCATCCGTCGACCCGTTGTCTATGATATGACACGTTACACCTGCCGTTTCACATGCCTTGAGTACGTCAGGAAGGTAATGTTTCAGATGGTTGATCCCATTGTAATTCAGAATGACAGCAGCGATCTGTTCGCCCTGGAATGGGACACGTTTCTTCGCAGCAAATGCATCTTCCAATGCGATTCGGATCAGTTTGCGATCCATACGTATCTGGTTCTGTAGTGCCTCCCGATCTGGAAACTGCGTGTCCTCCCGAATGAACTTGACGATTTCCACAGTCAGTTGCTCACCATAGATCTGCTCATTAAAGTCCAACAGATGAACTTCGATGACCCTGTCCATATTTTTTTCGAGGGTCGGTTTTCTCCCGATATAGAGCATGGCCTCAAAACTGGTGCCCTGCCACCAGCCGTAAGCCGCATAAATCCCGTCCGGCGGGATGAGTTTGGCGCCTGTATTGATTCGGATATTGGCAGTTGGAAATCCAAGCGTTCGGCCGATTTGCTCACCTTGAATGACCTGGCCTGACAGAAGGTAGGGGTGGCCAAGGAATGCATTCGCTTTCTCGATATCCCCCTGGATCAAGGCTTTCCGGATCAGGGTGGAACTGACTGTTTCCGATTGAATGTCGATGCCATACACTTCGGATACTTCATACCCGTATTGTGGTCCCTTCCATCTCAGAAATCGGATATCGCCAGCTCGATTCGTGCCAAACCGATGATTGAAACCAAGAACAATATACCGCGGATGAAAATGGGCTACCAGGAAGCGCTCGATATACTCGTCTGCAGAGATCTGCGAAAACTCCAATGTAAATGGAACGACAACCAGATGGTCAATGCCAGCTTGTTCAATGAGGCGAATTTTTTCAGACAGGGTTGTCAGCAAGGGGATTTGCCCATCCTGAGGGTCGAGAACATTCCGGGGATGTGGATCAAACGTGATGACCACACTTTCACCTCGCACATGGCCGGCCAGTTTGATGACCTGGCGGATCAACCTGCTGTGCCCAAGGTGTACACCATCAAAAGAACCGACGGTAATGACGGCCTGTCGAAACGCAGGTAAATGATGAATATCGTGATGAACCAGCATGGCGGTGCAAAAGTAGGTAAAATGTCCTGCAGGTGACAGGCGGATATGAATGCGTCTTTTCTCGGTCCGGATTCGAAAACCTGATTGAAAAACCGTTGTTTTGTACCCATGGAATGGACCTCAGAACAAGTTATCTCTATCCTGGATCGTGTAATGGACCCGAAAAGTGGCCAACCGATCACGAAAATGAAAATGATCCAGGACCTGGTCATTGAAGGAAGCACGATTCGATTCACGCTCAAGATCACTCCTGGACATGCCCCGCACAAAAGTGATCTCAACTTTTTGTGCCAAAGTCTGATCCAGGAGCATATGCCAGGAGCAGATGTACATATCCATGTCGTCCAGATCGGTGGTGATGTTCCCACACCGGATGTGAATCCATTGGCCCAGGTAAAAAATATCATTGCCGTCGCCTCCGGAAAAGGAGGCGTAGGCAAATCGACTGTAGCAGTGAATCTTGCCCTTGGATTAAAAGCTCTCGGAGCCAGGGTCGGCCTCCTGGATGCCGACGTATATGGACCGTCCCTGCCGACGATGTTGCACCTCGTGGGTCAACGACCGAGAGTGGAAGAACTGTACGGCTCTCCCCGGATCATTCCATTGGAAGCATATGGAGTTCCTGTGATTTCTATAGGTAATGTGGTCGATCCGGAGCAGGCTGTTGTGCTGAGAGGGCCTCGTTTGGCCGGGATTATCAAGCAGTTTTTCCGGAATGCAATTGGCCTGAGTTGGATTATCTTGTTGTCGACCTTCCCCCAGGAACAGGCGATGTGCAGTTGACATTGGTCCAGACTGTTCCAGTAACAGGTGCAATTATGGTGACCACTCCTCAGGATGTTGCTCTGGCAGATGCGATCAAGGCAATGAATATGTTTCTCCTGCCCAATGTACAAGTGCCTATTTTGGGGATTGTAGAGAATATGTCCTGGTTTACACCTGCGGAACTGCCCGACAATAAATATTTCCTTTTTGGTGAAGGAGGCGGAAAAAAACTGGCATTGAAAGCAGAGTCGGTCCTCCTGGGACAATTACCGTTGATCCAGTCCATTCGGGAATCCGGAGATGCGGGCAAACCTGCCGTACTCGAACTTACGTCCCCGGCAAGGCCTTATTTTATGAAGATCGCAGAAGAGACCATCAAACAGGTCGCCTTACGGCATGAACAGCGAGAACCGACCAACCGGGTCCAGGTGCAGTCCTGATCTTTTTACCCATCTTTTTGTTGACATTTCGAATTGACACAGGACATGACAGAAACTACCGAACATACCCTCTATCAGCGAGTCGATCAGGCTCTGGATGATATTCGGCCGCATCTTCAGGGAGATGGAGGGAATATCGAGATCGTAGAGATCACCGAACAACATGAATTGCGCATCAGGTGGATGGGCACGTGCGAATCCTGCAATATGTCCACAATGACCATGCGGGCAGGAGTTGAACAAGCTGTGCGTGCCAAAGTGCCGGAAATCATTCGGGTCGTTGCAGTAAATGGATTAAGTTGAGTATGGTAAACGGACATTCCCAACGGGATGAGCTTTTTCAATCCATCCAGCGTAAAGAATCTTTCCTGTGTCGGTCTGGATCCGGATCCAAACCGTCTTCCTGCCCATATCACCGGGGATCCAGAAGGGGTCCTACTCTTCCTGAAAGAAGTCATTCAATCCACGTCAGCGTATTGTGTCGCCTACAAACCCAACTTTGCCTTTTTTGAAGCATTGGGGCCTGAAGGAGCACAGGTTCTCTTGGAAACTATCCGATTTATCCCGGATGACCAATTGATCATCGGTGATGCCAAGCGTGGCGATATTGGCAATACGGCCAAGGCTTACGCGACTGCTGTGTTTGAGCAAATGGGTTGCGATGCCATTACTGTTTCACCATATATGGGTGTCGAATCATTGTCGCCCTTCCTTGCATATCCAGATAAGTGGACCATTTCCCTTGCCTTGACATCGAATCCTGGCAGCAATGACTTCCAGCGGCTGCCCCTTTCTCAAGGTGGGTTTCTCTGGGAATATGTCATGGAGTCGTGTATGTCGGCTAGCGATGCGGATCATTTGATGTTTGTTGTTGGGGGACACATCCCCATGATTTCCGCCGGGTCCGTGAAATTGCCCCAGAACATTTCCCTCTTAGTGCCTGGTTTCGGTGCTCAAAACGGAAGCCTGAAAGCAGTTGCCGATCATGGATTCAACAGCAAATGTGGCATATTGGCAAATGTGTCCAGAGCTATTTTATATGCTTCACCAGAGATTGACTTCGCAGAGAAGGCAGCAGAAGTTGCCCACGAGTATCAGTTGGAAATGAAGGAGTTGCTTCAGTCCCATAATCTGATCCTCTGACCCCTTCATCAAGGTCGCGGGATGCGCTGAATGGTTGCCTGACCATAAACTGCCGGATCAGTCGCCGGATTTCAGCATGGTCAGGATATGGTTTTAACTGATCCGCCAATTCATCATACTGGAGTGGGCTGTCAAAAGAGACCATTCCCATGGCGCAAAAAGAACCCTGTTCAACCTGAATACATGTCCTTGTTGTTGGATCCGGTCCTTTATCGATCAATAGAAAGCTGCCTTCCAATTCAGAACCAAGTGCTGCAGCTGCCAATGAAATCCGTTCGTTGTAAGAATCCGGTGACTCCTCCCGCACACAGGCACCCAGACAGGTTCCGAGATGGTGTTTATAACAAGGAGTACCCGGTTTATTTTCCAACGTCAGATGCCAGCACAAACCGAATCGATCCACAGCTCCTTCCAGCACTGAACGGGCTGCCCGACTGGAAGGATAGACATTGACCAACCCGTCTGTGTCCTTCGTCGGACCCACTTTGAAACGGATATACCCACTTGTGGGGGTGGTTTGATAAATTGCAGCAGGGAAATGGCGATTTCGTTGTGTTTTATTAATCGCTGGCATCAATCGACGGATCTCATAGGATTCCAGGACGGCCGCATACAATTCACTACCCGTAATGACCCAATCGATATCTGCAATATCCCGGTCCAGACGGGCGGCCTTGCCATTAATGGCGCGGAGGTGTTCCTTCAATCGTTGGCGGATATGTTTACTCTTGCCCACATAGATTACTTCCCGAAGCTGATTGTAGAAATAATAGATCCCGCAGGCATCTGGAACGCGATCGTACAGGTCCTGCGGAAGATGTTCGGGAGGTTGTTGCGATCGGGTCAATCGCGTAACGCTGGACAGGAGTCCATCCTGCTCTTCAGCCAGGATCATTTCCAGCAGTTTTGCAGTAGCCAGAGCATCATCCAATGCCCGGTGTCGGGATTTGACCGAAATGCCAAAATGCCGGATCAGGTTGCCCAGACTGTATGAAGGTAATCCGGGAAAGGCCTTGCGGGTCATTTTTACAGTGCAGATATGCGGCCGGGTATATGTGAAGCCCAGATCTGAAAAAGCTTCCCGGAGGAACTGATAATCAAATCGAACATTATGAGCGACAAACACACAATGTTCTGTCATCATTGCCACCTGTTTGGCGACCTCATAAAAGGGGGGAGCATCATCAACCATTTCCTGTGTGATGCCGGTGATCGAGGTGATCATGGGCGGAATAGTCACACCCGGGTTAATCAGGGAGGAGAAGGTCTCTATGATTTCGCACCATTGTGTATGACAATGGCGATTTCGGTAATTTTGTCGCGATCAGGTCGCCCTCCTGTAGTTTCCAGGTCGACGACTGCATAGCGAAGTGAGGATGTCCGACTCATGCCTGCCCAAAATACCCCGAATGATTCAATCTCTTCAGATCCTCTGTTTCTTCCTGATGGTGTCGTGCTTTCCGGCCATGACCGGTTGCCACCCTGCTGTTCCTCCAACGGGCGGGCATACAGAAGGAAAGGCTGTCACCGTTCGCCCCGGAGCCTGGCAAACAGAGCTTTACTTTTCGGCGTTGGAGGGTAAAAACTTCGGATTGGTTTGTAATCATACCTCAACCATCGGATTTACACATCTGGTGGATACACTGATCCGGGCGGGATTGAAACCAGCCAGACTGTTTGCACCGGAACACGGATTTCGAGGCGACCTGCCCGATGGTCAGTTCTTTGGCAACAAACAGGACCCTGTGACCAAACTGGAAGTGATTTCACTCCATGGCAAGAGAAAAAAACCGGAACAGACAGATCTGGCCGGTCTGGATTTAATCCTCTTTGATATTCAGGATGTGGGTGTTCGGTGTTATACCTATCTGTCAACATTGCATTTCATACTCGAAGCAGCAGCTGAAAAAGGCATCCCTGTCATCGTCCTGGACAGACCCAACCCGAATGGTCATTATATCGATGGCCCGGTACTGGATACAGCATTCCATTCCTTTGTCGGAATGCACCCTGTTCCGCTGGTCTATGGCATGACCATTGGGGAGTATGCCAAAATGATCAATGGTGAGAGTTGGCTTGATGGCGGCAGACAATGCGATCTGACCGTGATTCCTGTAGCGAATTATGATCGGACCAAACCCTATCAACTGCCTGAGCGGCCATCTCCGAATCTGCCAAATATGCTGTCGGTTTACCTCTATCCATCCCTGTGTTTTTTTGAAGGCACATCTTACAGTATTGGCCGTGGAACGGATTACCCCTTTCAAGTGATCGGCCATCCCTCCGCCAGGGAAGGTGATACCTATTTTGTCCCGGTTCCCCGACCAGAATCGACCAATCCACCTCAAGTAAACCAGCAATGCAGGGGTTGGGACCTGACCGGTCGATCACCGGGCTCGATCTATCGCGAAGCAAAGATCGATTTGAACTATCTGATCCAGGCGTATTCAGCCCTGCCCGAAACGGAATTGTTTTTTCTGAAGACCAACTACCTCGACAAGCTTGCCGGAAGTGATATCCTCCGCATGCAGATCAGTCAGGGATTGTCCGCTGACCAGATCCGGACAACCTGGACAGTTGGCCTGGAATCCTTTCGGAAAATCCGTCGGAAGTACCTTTTATACCCCGAATCAGAATAGGTACCTGATCTGCACTTTCATGCCGGTACGCACAGGACCATTGATTTCCTCCAATCCACTGCCGATGGTTTCCCGGTTAAAGAGCTGATAAAGTTCAAATCGACCTTCTACAGTCAATGGATTCCATGGTTTGTACCGCAGGTTGATGTAGAACCGCTGCCCATGATCATAATATGGTCGGAGAGAAAATGCATAAAGGAGGTCATTTTCGTACATATACATCCGACTGGCGTAACCGTCTGATTGGAAAAGAGCAAAGCGCATGGTTCCACTCAGTCTGCTGCCTACCGGTTTGTAGATGAAATCCTGAGCAATGAGATAGCCATTTTCAATACCCTGGCCAGCATCAGCCTGGGTCCATTCCATTCTCGTTCGGAAACTCATGACACGATTGACATCAAATTGCCATTGCATACGCAATTGTTGCCGAAAGGTTGGTACCTGATCAGATACCGATTGGACATCCCCCGCCTGGTCAACTGTTCTTCCTTTTCGTCTGAATTGGATGTAAACCGACCATTGACGACGCTTTTCATAACTGACCCGCATCAGCTGTTCTCTTCCTTTGACCGGAGAATCGCTTTGAAATGTCAACCAGGGATGGGACCATAGATCAATGAACGCGGAAACCTTCCACCCATAGGCGGGTTTGAGGTCCAGCCCGATATAGACCCCGGATTCATTGACGGGCAAGGTCGATTCAGAAAAGGTGCTGACCATAGTGTCCAGTAATCCTGGAAAATATCGTCCCAACAGAGAAACCTGAAGCCGTTTGTCTGGGCTGAACATCCATCCTGAAGTCAGGGCCTATCGACGCTGGCAGCCTGGAGCCTGCGGCCAGAAAACCGATCGGCATTATAGGTAGACAATCCCTGCTGATAAGGCGGATCGTATTCAAAGTGAATGCCATTGACGCCCAGGTCCAGTGACTTGTTCCGATAGGATAGCCGCATACCCCCGCCAATTTCTCGGAACAAACCCTCATCCTCGATTTCACTCGCTGTCCGATGAAGTCCAGATTGTTGAATCGAACTGACCAGCAAAGGGATTTCGCCATCCGTACTATCCACAAGGATCGCATTGGCATCTCTGTTTCGGATGGAAAAGAAGCCCAGCAGATGCAACCGATCAGTGAGGGCCCATTCCATTGCACCTCCCCGAAAGAAACGGCTTTCCTGCCAGCCGTTCTGGGGGAACAGGGGTCGGCTGTTCCGCTTGATCAGGGTGACTGCCGCTGATTTACCAGAGCTGAATCCTGTGCTGATCAACAATCCCTGGCCGAGGCGAATGCCAAAATCACCCAGCGCAAGCTGTTCGCAATGTTTCGGGTTTGCGGAGATATACATGCCCGAGAGAAAGTCAAACCCTTGGGGATTGCTCTTTCCAAACATGGATTCTCCAGCATCTTTTTCAAACGTGATCCCATAGGAAACCCGATTGCCGGAAAAATATCTCACCCGTCCCAGGAAACGAGTGGCATCACCTTCGTAGGGTGGAGGAGCACCGTCTTCTGTGGTTTGAAACCCGCGTTTGGGTTCAAAAAACCGTTCTACCCGAAGAGTGACTTCCCGACTGCCAGTTTGCCAGAGATGATTCCGTTTCAGCAGGGCATCTTCAGCGGATCGCGTGGTTCGGATGAACGGCAACATCCGACGGACGGTGGGGAGATCGAACCCGGGAATGACCTGGATCTCCATTGGGTCGTCCAATGGTCCGAATTCCTGCTGGTATTGAATGAAGGATTCAAGTTGTGTGGCTGAGAGAAAGAAGAAAACGCTCAGGTCGCCAGGAGACGCCTTGTTGATATCCATTGGTCGTTGAAGAAGGTCTTCAAGCAGGAGGAGCCATTCCGGGGAGATTTCACCACCGTCATCCAGCGTATAGTCATCAAATAGTCCTTCAAGTAATGATTCCTGAATTGCTTCTGCATCAGGATTGGTCTGTGCCCTAGCCAGAGAGTGGGCAACAAAAAACAGAAGGATAATGGCCGAAAATCGCATCGGATGAAAGTACGCTGTTTTTTGATTGACTGTTTGGAATTGGCTGAATACCGGATGGTTAATGATTCCTAAACCGATCTGGATCAGACCTTGAAGAGGGGGAAGATTAATACCTTTGCGGTCGAAACGTACCTACCCCCTCACTCAAATGGAATTCCCGCTATGAGTATCTCCAGATTTAATGCAATTGACACCATTTTAAACAGGCACGAAACGGACATGGCCTATTTTGAGACGCCGACCGGATTGGTTTCGGATTATTTCGGCGTCAATGTATTCAATGATGAATCGATGCAACAATACCTCACTGAAGATGCCTATCTCAGTGTCAAAGCAGCGATTCAGTCCGGGGCCAAACTGAGCCGTGAAGTAGCCGATCTGGTGGCCAGTGCGATGAAGACATGGGCCATGGAACATGGCGCTTCCCACTATGCACACTGGTTTCAGCCCTGGACTGGGAAGACAGCTGAAAAACATGATTCATTTTTTACCCTGAATCATCAAGGCAAGGCGATTGAAGAATTTGGAGGAAAGGAACTTGCTCAACAGGAGCCTGACGGGTCAAGTTTCCCCGGAGGAGGACTTCGTTCGACGTTTGAAGCGCGTGGCTACACCGCCTGGGATCCGTCCTCACCCGCATTTATTTTTGAAGTGGGCGAAGGCAAAACATTGTGTATCCCGACCATCCTGGTGACGTATTCGGGTGAAGCGATGGACTTTAAATTGCCACTTCTGAAATCACAGACAGCATTGGAAGATGCCTCCCTGCCCATTGTAAACTGGTTTGACAAAGAAGCCACACGTGTGATTGTCACGCTGGGTTGGGAGCAGGAATACTTTTTGATTGACGAGGCGCTCTTCAATGCCCGTCCGGACCTTCTACTCACCGGCCGGACCCTGATTGGCAAACTGGCAACCAAAGGACAGCAATTGGAGGATCACTACTTTGGGTCTATTCCGGAACGTGTTTTCGGGTTCATGCGTGACCTGGAGATTGAATGCCATAAACTGGGTATCCCTGTCCGTACCCGCCATAATGAAGTTGGTCCGGCACAATACGAGTTGGCACCGATGTTTGAAGAAGTGAATGTGGCCATCGACCATAATCGGCTGCTGATGGACCTCATGGATCGAATTGCACGACGCCACCATTTGCGTGTCCTGTTGCATGAGAAGCCTTTTGCAGGTGTCAATTGCAGTGGGAAACACAATAACTGGTCGGTGGCTACGAACACAGGAAAAAACCTTCTCTCGCCAGGTGAACATCCAGGTAAAAATCTCCGTTTCCTGACCTTCTTTGTGAATACGGTGATGGCCGTTTACCAGCACTCGGATCTGGTTCGGGCATCAGTGGCAGCTGCATCCAATGATCACCGTCTGGGCGCCAATGAAGCCCCTCCGGCTATCGTGTCTGTCTTCATTGGGACAGTCATGACAAATATTTTCCGGCAGATTGAAAAAGGAGAAACAACCAAGGAGGATGTCAAGGTCGTACTGGACCTGCTGAGCAAGATCCCGGATCTGGAAATGGACAATACGGATCGGAACAGGACCTCACCCTTCGCGTTTACGGGAAACAAGTTTGAAGTGCGGATGGTCGGCTCACAGCAGAACTGCAGCGGGCCGATGACTGTGCTGAACACCATTATGGCTGCCCAGCTGAATGCATTCCGAAAGGAAGTAGACTCACATGTTTCCGAAGGGAAAGAACGTGATGCGGCTATTCTGACGGTTTTGAAGGATTATATTACCCAATCCAAGTCGATTCTTTTTGAGGGAGACAATTACAGTGAAGCCTGGGAAAAAGAAGCGGCTAAGCGAAATCTGGGAAACTTCAAGACGACTCCAGAGGCGTTGGGGGCATATGTACTTCCTGAGACAATCCGGTTATTTGAAACGGAAGGGGTGTTTACAGAAAAGGAGATCAAGGCTTTTTATGAGGTACAGTTGCACAAGTACCATACAACACTGGAGATTGAATCCTCTACGCTGGAGGAATTATGCATGAATTTCGTGCTTCCTGCGGCAATGGATTACCAAACTCGCCTGGCCAGTAACAAAGTCCAGATGAAAGAAGCCGGCTTCGATAACAAGCATGTGGAATTTTCAACTGATACAATCAAGCGTATTTCAAAGAATATCAATGCGATACATGGGTTGATTGAAGAGATGCATAAGGCACGTCTTCAGGCGCATAAAGAAGCAGACAGTTTGAAAGCCGCTTTAATCTATTGTCACGAGGTAAAACCGGTGATGGATCAGATCAGGTTACATGCCGATGATCTGGAGTTGACGGTGGATGATCGTGATTGGGCGCTGGTCAAGTATCGTGAAATGATGTATATCCGATAGATCGATACCCGATTTGCACTTTTTATATGAAAAGGTCAGCTCAATTTGAGCTGACCTTTTCTATTATTTTCACAATGCATGGCGATATATCGGCATACGATTTCATAATATATTGATAGTCAGATTAAAATAAATATCAATACAACAGTTAATAAAAATAATATAAATACAATCTGCAAATTTTGTTTTTGTTTTCCCATGTAAACATGTTGATGTTTGTATCGTCAACGGAGGTCAACAAGCTGACCTTCAGAAGAGGAAAAGTTGACGACACAATTTGGATATGTTCATGGGATTATAATTTGTTAGTGGGCCGTAACTTTTTTTGGTGTTTTATTACGGCTCACTACTTTTTCCCCTCCTCTTCATCTACTCGGATATGTTCATGGGATTATAATTTGTTGCTAGGTCGCCGCACCAAAAGCGGTGCGGCACCTCAACAAAGTTCTGAACCTCCGCTAACTTAAAGCAAAACATGAACCAAAAGAGGTTTATGAGTTTATATATGTTCATGGGATTATAAAAGCCGCTCTTGTAGCGGCTTTTTTTATATATGCTGTGCCCTGGTAGATGAAGTCAGGAATGGGCGATGATCTTGTCCATTGTTTGCACAGCCTGATCGAGATAGGCCAATCCAAACATGGCGACATGTGCAAACAGGGGGTAAAGATGATAGATGGCTTCACGAATCTCCCAACCATCAGCCAAAGGAAATATGTGATGGTATTCCTGATAAAAGGAGCCGGAAATCCGCCAAAGAGTGACGTCATTGCCAGGTCGATTTCTCGATGACCATACCGTGTACTGGGATCGATCCAAAGAGGTGAGTCATTCACCGAACAGTACAGATTACCTGCCCACAGGTCTCCGTGCAGCAGTCGTGGCTTGCCTTCCTCGATCAGATATGGAATTCGTGCGCGGACATGTTGCCATCGTTCTTCAGCACGTTCATCAAACTGATCCTTTTCTCGGATCACTTCAATCAAAGGTTGAAGGTAGCCATCCAGGTAGGTTACTATCCAGGATGCATGTTGAAACGCGGGGAGTCTGACTGTTCCAAGATATCCCTCTGTGGGACTCCCGTGCAGCTCGCCCTCGATCTGATGAATGCGAGCAAGATCTGCACCAGCCTGTTGCCAGAATGAATCCGTTTGTTGCCCAGGAGGATAATAGGTCAACAGAAGATATGCACCGCCCTCTTCAAATGATCCAAGATGATGATAACCGGGCGTTTTGACGATCTGCGCCAATTGCGTTAACCCGCGCACCTCAGCTTCAAACATGTGCAACGCTTCACGTCCGTTGTTGAATTTGAGAAAGTAATCAGCATCGTTTGCATGGACAATGAAGGATTCATGAATATCGCCACCTGCCGCTTGTTGGATGGTCAGACTGTCGTCTGCCATCAATGTTTTCAGATGTTGTAAAGCGTAGGTCGGAAGTGACACAGGCTATATTTTGTTTTGTTGAATGATCTCCAGGACATCGTCCCGGTAGTTCTTTCCAATAGGTAATAGCTTCGTTTGGTTCTTCAGTGTCACCTCAATCATGGATCCATCCAGTGCCTGGATCTTCTGGATATTCACAATATATGATCGGTGAATCCTGCGAAACAGATTCGATGGCAGCTTTTCTTCCAGACTTTTCATGGTTTGCAAGGTGATGACCCGATCCTGTTCCAACCGGATAATCACATAATCTTTAAGGCCTTCGATGTAGACGATGTCTTCAAAAGAGACTTTGACCAACTTTTTATCCGCCTTGACAAACATGAAATGTTCACTGGCTTGAACGTCCGGTTTGCTGGCTTTCAATTGATCTTTGCCTTGTTGACAGCTTTCAGAAACCGGTCAAATGCAATGGGTTTTAACAGGTAGTCAACGGCATTCAATTCAAATCCTTCAACCGCATACTCGGAAAAGGCTGTAGTGAATATCACCAGAGGAGGATTGCGCAGTGACTTCAGCCAGTCCAGACCACTGATTTGCGGCATCTGGATATCCAGGAAGATCAGGTCAACTTCTTCGGATTGAACGATCTCATTGGCTTCCAGCGCATTGGCACAGGAAGCAAGAACATCGAGATCCGGAATCTGTGATGAATGGCTTTCCAGGATTTCCCGGGCAAGAGGTTCATCATCTACAATTAAGGTACGAATGGGTTGCATAGCCTAAAGTTAGTTTTCCTCAGTAAAAGAAAGTGTCAGTTCGACTCGAAAGGTTAATGGATCCTGAATAATCTGGAGTACATGTTGGTCCGGATACAGCATATTCAGCCGTTTGCGCACGTTCGTCAGTCCAATCCCGCCAAAAGTCCGGGATTCCGGTTGGGGATGAGAATCAGGTTTACTGTTCTCGATGCGAAAATGGACATGTGTCTCAGTCACCTCCAGATGCACATGGACAAATCCGGTAGACAGACTTCGAGCCAATCCATGCTTGAAACTGTTTTCCAGAAATGGAATGAACATCAATGGGGCAATGCGCTGATGATGGACATCACCCTGTTTTGTAAATTGAACATCGGCATGCTGCCCATGTCGAAGTCGCTCCAATTCCAGATAGTTTTCTATGTATGCGATCTCCCGGCTCAATGGGACCCATTTCTCATTGCACTCATAGAGCATGTAGCGCATCATGTCGGCCAACCTCAAAACGATCTCTGGTGCAAGATCCGACTTCTTGATGGTCAGCGCATACAGGCTATTCAACGTGTTGAACAGGAAATGAGGATTGATCTGTGATTTGAGAAAGCGTAACTCTGACTGCATATTCTGGGTCTGCACCCGACGCTTTTCGCGTTCGCTCTTGATCCAGTCACTGATGATTTTGAACACAGTAAATGTCGATGTCAAGAGAAAATTCAGGAGGTAGTAACCAGCCTGGTGCTGAACGACCTGGTCCTGTAATTCCGGATAATTCTCGTATTTCCAGTAAAACAGATTGATCATCAGGGGCGTCAGAACCATGACCAATAACACCAGGAACACTCCGTAGACCAGCAACTTTCGGTCGCTGAGGTAACGGGGGATCAACATATAGATATTCACATAAATCAGGATCGCATAGAAGGATATCCGGATAACCTCATTTCCTGGGCAAAGCCGAATGGCAATCCATTGATATCAACCTCCAGATATGTCAGGGCCGCCAGCAGAATGGCCCAAAAGAGGAAATGAGCAAATATCTTGGAAGGACTTACGGTCATCACACATTAAAGATAGGTGGAAGCTGGCTGGTTGATGTACCAAATCGATGAATCCCTCCATCAAGACGACAGAATCAATTCATCGGTTTCGAAACAGCTTTGTCGTTCTTCGTGTTACGGATGAACGCTGCTTTTATACCTTTGGATGCCACTGGACTTGAGACCAGGATTGTGTTTTCTGTATTGCGCGGATTCGTGTGACATGAATGGTTATTCGACAACCTGTACAACAAACAGTGGATAAAAGGCATTGATGCAGAGTTTGATGACGATAAACGCTTTTCTGAATGGGAAATCAAAAACGACAGATAGAATCGCCGGAACGCACGCGTGTTCTGATGGATGCCTATAAAACGATGATTCAGGAGGTCGGAGAGGATGTCGCTCGTGAAGGATTGTTGAAAACACCTGAACGGGCTGCCAAGGCGATCCAGTTCCTGACCCAGGGATACGATCAGGACCCTGCTAAAGTGCTGCGCTCAGCCATGTTTAAGGAAGATTACAGTGAAATGGTACTGGTCAAGGATATCGAGGTATACTCCATCTGTGAACATCACCTTCTCCCTTTTTTCGGAAAGGCCCATATCGCCTATATCCCGGATGGCTATATTGTTGGTCTGAGTAAAATTCCACGGATCGTGGATATTTTTGCCAGGCGAATGCAGGTCCAGGAACGGCTCACCATGGAAGTACTGGAATGCATTCAGGAAACATTGAAACCACTCGGGGCAGCCATTGTGATTGAAGCACAGCATATGTGCATGATGATGCGTGGCGTGGAAAAGCAGAATTCAGCCACAACTACATCTGCTTTTACCGGTGTATTTCGAAGTGAAAGCACCCGGTCCGAATTTCTAAGCCTGATTGAAAAACGACTGCACTGATCTGCAACAGCACATACTAAACAAGCCTAAGCAACAGAAGACAATGAAGAAAGCATATGTATTTCACGGACAGGGAGCTCAGTTTCCCGGGATGGGCAAAGAAGCATGGGAGTCCAATCCTGAAGTTCGTTCGTGGTATGAAGAAGCAGATGCTGTTATGGGGTTTGCACTCAGTACGATTATGTTCGAGGGCACAGAAGAGGCACTCAAGGAAACCCGTGTCACACAGCCTGCCATCTTTGTCCAATCTGTTTTGCAGGCCAGACTGGCAGGCCAAGAATTTCAACCTTGAAGCAGTAGCAGGCCACAGTCTTGGAGAATTCAGAGCCCTGACGGCTGCCGGGGCATTGACCTTTGAGGAAGGCCTTCGCCTGGTGAAAGAACGGGCATTGGCCATGCAAGCGGCCTGTGACTTGACAGAGAGTACCATGGCTGCAATAGTCGGACTGGATGATGCTGTCGTTGAGGAGATCTGCGATGGTATTGACGATATCGTGGTACCCGCCAACTATAATTCCCCGGACAACTGGTTATCAGCGGCACGGTCACAGGGATCAACAAAGCTGTGGAATTGTTGCAAGCAGCGGGTGCCAAGAGAGCACTGGTCCTCGCTGTTGGCGGTGCTTTCCACAGTTCACTGATGGAGCCTGCTCGTGAGCGGCTGGCAACGGCCATCAATCACGCCTCTTTCCAGAAGCCGATATGTCCTGTTTATCAGAATGTACACGCATCTCCAGAAAGCGATCCTGACCGGATTCGGGAAAACCTGATTGCTCAACTGACGGCACCGGTTAAATGGACACAAACCATTCATCGGATGGTCCAGGACGGGTTTACCGATTTTGTCGAAGTCGGTGGGAAGGGGGTCATTCTTCGCGGATTGATCCGAAGAATTGAACCTTCGGTTACCTGTTCGGCATTATAACCGAAAGAAGAGGGAGCGCAAACTGCCTATGAAACAGACAGAAGCCATTCATGCAGGCTCTTTATTGATCGCCGAGCCATTCATGCTGGATCCGTATTTCCGGAGATCTGTCATTCTCCTTTGCGAACATGAAGACGAAAGTTCATTGGGCTTCATTATCAACAAACCTCTTGATGTCCGCGTATCTGATCTGATTCAGGGCATGCCCGATTTCGATCAGAACGTCTTCTACGGCGGGCCGGTACAGACGGATACCATTCACTATATCCACAATGTGGGAGCTCTGTTGGATGATAGTGTACCGATTGCTCAAGGCGTGTTTTGGGGCGGATCGTTTGAAAAGCTGCGATTTCTCATCGACAAGCAATTGATCCTTCCGGACAATATCCGGTTCTATGTGGGGTATAGTGGGTGGACCCAAGGCCAGTTGGATGAGGAACTTCGGTATGGTTCATGGATAACTGACCAGGCCGATTCAAACTACATTTTTCGATCAGACCCGAATGCTGTATGGCAAAAAGTGTTGCAGGAAAAAGGGTCTGTATACAGCGTTATTGCCCAAATGCCGGAATCACAGACCTTGAATTGATCATGGTTTGACGATCTCCTGAATCGATTCTCTCTGAGGCGCAGGTTGATTTCCTATCGACTCATATGGGATCTTTTCAATGATGCCAATACCTCGTCACGATGGACCTGGAAATGGGGCAGATAACGTGCTGGCATCGGTTTGGTCTCAGGGAATTTTTCGCGCCTCGGATTGACCTGTCTGCCATTTTTCCAGAAACGATAACAGACATGTGGCCCGGTCGCCAGTCCGGTTGACCCGACATAACCGATCACCTGGCCCTGACGAACTCGAGTGCCTGGACGCATGCCTTTGGCAATGCGCTGCATGTGAAGATATTGCGTTGAATAGGTACTGTTATGGCGAATTTTGACATAATTGCCATTCCCACCTGAACGGGTAGCATCTGTCACTGTACCATCTGCTGTTGCCAGTATCTCAGTCCCATATGGGGCTGCAAAATCGGTTCCCAGATGGGCGCGACGGATCTTCAGGACAGGATGCAGCCGGCTGTGTGAAAAATGGGAGGATATCCTGGAAAACTTGACCGGCGCTTTGAGGAACAGGCTCCGCATGGGTCGGCCTTTGATGTCGTAATATCCTTTAATACTGTCCTGTTCATAATAGAATGCATAATACGTACTATCCTCCTGAACAAATTCGACAGCCTGGATTTTACCTAATCCGATTCGTTTGCCTTCCAGCTGATCTTCTTCATAGATCATCCGGAACCGATCTCCTTGTTGCAAATGGTGAAAGTCAACAGCACATTCAAGAGCATCCTCCAGGCCAATGATGAGCGGTGAGGGAATATTGCCGTCGACCAGCGCATTCCAAAGCGAAGATTCAATCACGCCAGCACGCTGTTGAATGACTTGTTCGACGGGACGTTTGATCTCTTCAACCAGAACGTCTTTACTCACCTTGATCCGATAGGACCGATAGGCATTGGGCTCATAGATCAACCATTTGGGCTCACAGGTGATCGGATCCTTGAATACACGAAAGACTTGTCCTTCTCGCAGGGTTCGCACATTAAAGACCTGACGGCAGGATTCAATGATCGGATATTGTAAGGAGGCAGGAACACCAAACGAGGAGAACAACCCCCCCAGGATCTGATCAGGTTTAACTGTCCAGGTTTCTACCTGATAATGGTCCAGAGGAATTCCATCATAAAAGGCAGGCATCTGAACCTGAAAAAATCCGACTTCTTTCTGTTGTATGCTCTTGATCCAAAAGGCGAATGCAGACAGACTGCTCAGGATGAAAAGACCAGAAATGGAAATCGTTCTGGTCTTCTTCTTAGAGGGTTCCTTCATAATTCCAGAGCAGTAAAGTGATGGTTGTTCGCCAGTTCTGTTTTGGGATCCAGATTCCAAAGTTAGAAAACTTGGCCATTTTGTGACATTCTCTGGAAGTCGGGTGCTGGCAAACAAATGGATACACCATCGGAAGGCGATCCAATCAGGCTAGGAAGGACGATGGTTTTCATGTCAGTCTAAACCCGCTTAGTTGCTTCAAGGAAGAGTTCACGCCCTGCTCGAGGGCCAATGGAATGGGCACAAGGTGTGAACTTGATCTCATCGAACCAGGGAGTCAACAAGGCTGTGTATTCCTTTTTTGTGGCCCCGAAAGGAGGACCAGCTTGATCAAACGGTTGCGCAAACAACAATCCGGCAAGGATACCATCCGGTTGAAGAAGTTGATGGCAATGTTGTGCATACAATCCCCATCGTTCTGGTTCGATTGCACTGAGAAAGGTCTGTTCGATGATCAGATCATAGGTTCCATCCAACTTGAAAAAGTCATTCGTGATCAGATTTTCGCTGGGAAATGAAGGATATGTGGACAGAAATCCGGCCACCGCAAGAGAAGCCCACTCGCAAATGAACGTATGGATGAATCCATGCTCCATCAACCAGGCGGCCTCATGTCCGAACCCGGCTCCCGGTATCAGAATTCGGATTGATCTGTCTGGCAGTTGTTCAAAATATTGGATCAAGGCTGGTGAAGGGTAGCCTATATCCCAGGGTGTATTCCCCTCTTCATACCGTCTTTGCCAGTATCTTGCATCTAATTTCATCATTGTTGATCCTGTCGTCAAAGATATGCAGAATCCATTTTGGCATCCTAAATCGACCCTGAATTGCAAGGGGAGACTGATCCAGCTGGAACCAGCTGC
Organism: Saprospiraceae bacterium; assembly: GCA_016710115.1. GTDB lineage: Bacteria > Bacteroidota > Bacteroidia > Chitinophagales > Saprospiraceae > JAGNXB01. Next base: position 135,525 of record JADJLN010000007.1, on the reverse strand, counting down.
CGTCATGGGTATTCTGAATGTCACACCGGATTCATTCTATGCTGACAGTCGGTTGACATCTGTGCAGCAGGTGATCGATCGGGCTGGTGTGATGATCGATGAAGGGGCCGACATCCTGGATATTGGAGGGTATTCCTCCCGACCGGGTGCGGAGGAGATATCTGTTCATGAGGAACTTGATCGGGTCTTGCATATGGTCAGTTCGTTGCATCAGTCATTTCCGGAGATCCCGATATCCGTCGATACGTTCCGATCGCAGGTTGCAATGGAAGCCATCCAACAGGGTGCTTCCATGGTGAATGATATTTCCGGTGGTCAACTGGATCCTGGTATGTGGCAGGTCGTGAGCAGTCTGCAGGTGCCTTATGTTCTGATGCATATGCGGGGAACTCCCCGAACCATGCAATCCATGACCGACTATCAGGATGTAGCAGTGGAAATCCTGGACTGGCTGATTGACAAGGTCGGGCAACTTCGGCAGACGGGCATCCATGATATTCTGGTGGATCCAGGGTTCGGATTCGGAAAAACTGCACAGCAAAATTTCCAATTGCTACATCAGCTGCACACTCTCAGTATCCTCGGATTACCTGTCATGGTAGGTATATCCAGGAAATCCATGATCTGGAAAACATTGGGTACTGATCCAACAGATGCACTACAGGGAACAACAGCTCTGCACTTGATCGCACTCCAGCAGGGGGCAAAGATTCTCCGCGTGCATGATGTAAAGCCGGCCAGACAGACGATCCAGCTCTGGGACGCTTACCAGAAATCAAATCCTTGAATGGAAAGCACCCGATCTGATCGGGAAAGAGAATTTCAGACTGAGGCATGATCAGAATATATGGAGAGCACAATCAAACCATCGGAATACTCATCCTCAGGATTTCCCCCATATCAGCCTTCCTGGTATTACCGGAATGGACACTTGACAACAGGTATCGTAGGCCTTTTGCGAAAGCGAGGTCCAATTCCTGATTCTTTTCGAGAGCGGATCATTACTCCAGATGAGGATTTTTTCGATGTGGATGTCATGAAGCGCGGTCATGCACGATTGATCATCCTTCTACATGGCCTTGAAGGTGACAGTAACCGCCCGTACATGATGCGGATGGCATCGCGATTGATTGCTGCGCAATGCGATGTCATGGCTATGAACTTCAGAGGTTGTAGCGGAGAACCGAACCGGCTTTTACGTTCCTACCATACAGGTGAGACAGGCGATGTCCGTTTCCTGATCCGGAAAATCCAGGAAGAAGGAGAATACAACCAGATTGGATTGGTCGGGTTCAGTCTGGGAGGAAATGTGCTGCTGAAATACCTTGGTGAAGAAGGATCTGATATCCCTTCTCTGGTCCGCGGTGGCGTCGCCTATTCAAGCCCTCTAGATCTGCCTTCTTCCAGCCGGAAGTTGGATCGGGGATCAACCGTATATATGTTCGGCGGTTTCTGAAGACATTGATTCCCAAGGCATTGGATAAGTTGGATGGCCGGATACACGATCTGGATGTGAATGCCATAAGAATGGCAAAGACCTTTGCAACCTTTGATGAGGCATTTACAGCCCCTGTCAATGGATTTGACGGTGCTGAGGATTACTGACCCAGGCAAGCAGCTTACCCTGGCTGAACCGTATTCATCGGCCGGTGCTGGTCGTGAATGCACAGGATGATCCTTTTCTGAGTCAAGAATGTTTTCCGACAGAGGTTGACATCAACAATCCAATCATTCACCTTGAATATCCGAGATTTGGTGGGCATGTCGCCTTCCCGGGAGGCGATCGCCAGGCATATTTCTGGTCTGAACACAGGGCCGCTCATTTTCTGGAGTCTGTATTTTCTGCCTGAGACCAGGACGGATAATCGCCATGTGTGGCACGATTCGAAAAGGCCATTCTTGATCGTTGATAAGAGAGCAGAGAACTAATCTGTACTCCTGCCTTACAGGGTCACACTGGGAGATAATTGGATTATAACGTCGTTTAGGTTAAAGGGGCGTTAACCAGAAGCAAGAGAACTCATTCGCCTGCGTTGAATCGTTATCTTTGGACCAGATGATGGAACAACCAGGATTTCCCGAAACACCCGTTCAACGGATCACCGCAGGTCGGCGCATCCTGCGGTTTTTCTTCGGATTGGCTTTTCTGTTGCTGGTTTTTGTCGGAACGCTCATTTTCATCGTCAATCTACCTGTCGTTCAACGAAAAGGAGTGGCCTATCTGACTTCCCGGATAAGCGCAACTACAGGAACAAAATTTGAGATTAAATCCTTTCGACTCACCTGGCGAGGCGACCTTGAATTGAAACAGGTCCATATTGAAAGCCTTGAAGGGGATAGCCTGTTGGATGCCGATGTCATTGGCAGTCATATCCTGCGCGATCTTCCCGGACTGATCAGAGGCAATCTGGCGATCACAGATGTCCAGATCAGCGGATGCACACTCAATATGAAACGATACGCTGATGGATCGGATAATATTCAGCGTCTCCTGCGACGGCTTTTTCCACCGAAAGAAAAAGCAGGGGGCGACTTCAGGCTGGATATCCGGCATGTGAGATTGAATGATTTCCGGTATGTAGAAACAGATTCAATTACAGGCAAATTCATTTCTGTTCACTCTGGAAAAGCCGACCTAATGGTCCGTTGTGTTAATTTGAGTCCACTTGATTTTGAATTTAGAAGGGCTTTTTCGGATGGAGCGAGAGTCGAAGTCAGAACCTTTCAGGCCAATAAACCGGATGTGAAATCGCTTCCAGTAAGGGGTAAAGGCCTCCGTGTGAAGACACCTTATTCCTTTTCGTTTGATGCGGTCAAGTTGACGAATGCCACCTTCATTCTGAACAACAATCATCGGTCACCTTCCCGTACAAAGCAGCCAGATGAAATGGATTACGATCACCTGCATGTCACTGATCTGAATGTCAAACTGAGGCATTTTGCTTTTAATGAACAGCATACGTACACAGGCCAGATTGAGTCTTCAAGCCTCAGGGAATCATCTGGATTTTCTCTGACGGACATGGCTGCAAAGCAGATCCGGGTTGATCGTCAATCGGCTACATTTAACGGGGTTCGTCTGGAAACAGAGACCAGCATCATTGGCGATACCCTTATCCTCCGTTACAGCAATTATCCGGATTTCCTGGATTTCAATAACAAGGTCATTCTGGCAGGACACTTTCATGATTCGAGGATCGGGATTGACGACCTTTTTTACTTCGCACCTGCTTTGAAATCATCAGCCTTCTTCCAGAAGAACAGGAAGCTGGCCATCTATATGGAGGGTTTTCTCGGCTCCAGGGTGAATAACCTCAAAGGACGCGATGTACAATTGAGAATGGGCGATCATTTCCAGCTCAAGGGGAGTTTCGGATCCCGAAATCTTGCTGTCAGGCATGAAGAATCACTCAACCTGAAGCTGGAGGAATTGTCGACAGACATCCGCACACTGCGAGAGATTATTCCGGGGTTTGATCCGCCTGCCAACTTCAACAAATTGGGAAAACTGCACTTCAAAGGGAGATTCGACGGGTTTCTCGTGGATTTTGTGTCTTATGGTGAATTGCGCACGGAACTGGGGGAGGCTTTTCTCGATATGCGCATGAATTTGAAAAAGGGATTGGCAAATGCAGCTTATTCAGGGGAGCTTGGGTTGCGAAAATTCGATCTTGGTAAATGGACCTCCAACCCGCAACTTGGACTTGTATCATTCCATTCAGTCGTTAAAAATGGCAAAGGACTGACTCTGGAAAAGGTTCAGGCAGACGTGCAGGCGAATGTGGAATCTCTGGGATTTCGTGATTATGTCTATCAGAATCTGAAGATCAAAGGAGATCTGACCAAAGACAGATTCAATGGCCAGTTCGATATCCGGGATCGAAACATAGACCTGATCTTTGAGGGATTTGTCCGTTACCGCGATTCTTTACCCAGTTTTGACTTTCGGGCTATTGTCAATCATCTGGATTTGAAAGAGTTGAATTTTATTGACAACCCGGTGAGTTTATCGGGTATAGTCGATCTCAATCTGAAAGGACGCGATATCAATTCACTCATCGGTTATGCCCGGGCTCTACAGGTCGATCTGGTTCAACCGAATGTCCGAAAACTGCATGCAGATTCATTGATTCTTCGACTGAAAGGAGAAACTGGCCCGGATAGACAATTATTGGTCGAATCTGACCTGGCAGAAGCAAAACTTGTTGGTGATTTCCAGCTCCTCGAGCTGGGTGATGTGATCGGTTCCCGATTGTCGGCGCACTTTCCTGAAGCAGCTGCCCGGTTCAAACTGAAGCATGATGTTCGGAAAGAGCTGAAAACAAAACGATTCTCATTTGATATCAAGGCCAGAAAGATGCATGACTTCATGAAGGCATTTTATCAAAAAGCTCCCTTTCTGGATGGTGCAATCGCTACGGGAATGATTGATTATCAGCACCATCTGGCCTCACTGGATGCAGACATACCTCGTCTTGCCTTTGAGGGGCAGGAGATGGCAAACCTCAGATTACACTTTTCAGGCAATGAGATGTCGACTCGGACGATGATCTTGCTGGATTCGTTTTCAACGGAATCGACCACATTGCATCGGATTCGACTATCAGCAAATCGAGAAACAGGACCTTATGCTATTCAAGTCTCTATCGATGACAGGTATCCCTATGGGACAAATCTGAAAGGGACTGTACAGATCGATACAAATGGATATAAAGTTCATTTGCAGAATGACTCGATTGTCTTTACAAATCGACAATGGGCAATATCTGCAGGCAACCAACTGGAGTTTGATTCTACATCGTTATCCGTTCAGGATCTCCGATTTACGTCCAATGGCCGGACAGTTGAAATAAAGGATTACCGCAACAGAGGGATTATTCTCCACCTCAAGGATCTGGAGATTGGTATGGTCAATCAGGTACTGAATTACGACAAAGTCAAGTTTGAGGGGTTGATCAATGTGGATCTCCTGATCCGAAATATATTCGAGTTCAAGGATTTTGCACTTCTTGCCCGAACCGATTCACTCCGGGTAAACGGTGATCATTATGGCTCGATGATCGCCTATGCTTCGATGGCCACTCTGAAGAGTCCGATGGAATATACATTTGAACTGGGCCAGCGAAATGAGCGCATCTCGATCGAAGGTTTCTGGTATGGCAATGAAAACAGGGACCAGGGAGGAAAGATCGATCTCAAACTGACAACCTCCAATTTTCCTGTTCGACTGGCTGAATATTTCCTGGCAAATGGAATCAAGGATACAAAAGGTGCATTTCATGCGAATCTGGAATTGACCGGGCCGCTGTATAGGCCGGAATTGAAAGGATATATTGATGTATCGGACGTGTATACCACTATTTCCTACCTCGGCACGCGGTACCATGTGGAGGGTGGGCGTATACAGGCCAATTCATACCTGTTTGATGCGTCGGGAGTGATTCTGAAAGATGTACTCAACAATGAAGCACGGGTCAGAGGAGGAATGACGCATGATCACTTTCGTGAATGGGGGTTGGATTGTTCGATTGACTCAGATCGTCTACTGGCGCTGGATACACGAAAACAGGACAGCCCATATTATTACGGCACAGGGATCGGCAAAATGAAAGTCGATTTTTCCGGCAGCCTGAAAGCGACCAATATCTATGTCAATGCGGTCACATCGCGTGGCAGCAGCTTGAGCATACCCGTCAATACATCTTCTACTGGAGCGGAGTTGCAGTTTGTCGAGTTTGTGTCTTTGGAGGATACACTTCTGCAAACGAAAAACGCCAAACAGGGACCGAAGGGTTTGCAATTCGACATGGACCTTGTGCTGACAGAGGAGGCACTGGTGCAGATGATCTTTGATGAACGAGCAGGTGATATCCTGAGTGGATACGGCCGGGGGAATATCCGGTTGGAAGTACCCCGGGCGGGATCCATGCGGATGTATGGAGATTATACCATTGAACGGGGAGAGTATCTGTTTACGTTCCAGAACCTGGTGAACAAATCCTTCCATGTAGAACGAGGTGGGACCATTTTGTGGAGCGGTGATCCCTTTGAGGCACAAATCAATTTGCGCGCGAATTATGCCATTGCAAGTACGCCACCTTACAACCTGATCACGGAATATCTCGTAACGTCAGCAAGTAACACAACCCAGGCAGCTCGCAATCCGACGGAAGTCAATCTGGTCATGCTATTGACCGGCAAACTGCTCGAACCGGTGATCAATTTTGATCTGGCGTTTCCTCAGCTGGTCGGAGAAATCCGGAGCCTGGTTGAAACGAAAATGCAAACCTTGCGTCGAGATCCAAATGAAATGAACTGGCAAGTGTTTGGATTGATCATGTCCAATAATTTCCTTCCTTCCGGATTGACTCAGCAGGGTACACAATATGTAGCCGGCATCAATACGGTCAGCGAGTTGATATCCAACCAGTTTTCCAGATATATGACCGCCATGTTGTCAGAATTGATTGCTGACGTGGGGATCATATCCGGAATTGATTTTGATGCCGGTTTCTCGATCAATCAAAGTGATCTCAATATCAATCAGTTTGCCGATGCGTTCAGCAATACAGATTTCCATCTGAGCCAGCGTGTCAACTTCTATGATGATCGATTGAGTCTGGCAGTGAAAGGCAACATTCTCAATACCACAGGGCTCGAGACGACACGGACCATGATGGTGGGAGGCGACTTCCAGATCGAATATGCATTGACTGAGGATCGGCGCCTCAAAGTCAGGGTCTACCAACGTTCGGAGCCGACCATTCTGGGCAATCGACGATTCAAGACGGGACTTGGATTTACCTTCCGCCAGGAATTTGATTGACAGTGCGTTGATCAGTGGATCGTGACCATAACCGGCAGATGGTCGGAATAACCACCGAAGTATCTCGTCCACCAAAGGTCCGATTGGGAAGCGGACCATATTTGGGATCATTGTACATCATGAATGGTGCTGAAAACACAGTGGTCGAATCAAAAGACCATTGACTTTTGGAAGTCAGAAAATTCCTGCTCAGAATGATCTGATCGAACATATTCCATTCTCCACGATAATTGTACGTTCCTTTATTCTGCTGATCCAGTGTCCACATCGCATTAAAAAGAAGCGCGCTTGAATCAGCCTCAGCACCTGCCCGGATGACTTCACGAATGGTGCGATCGACGGGTTCATCATTAAAATCACCCATGATGACAACAAACGCATCGGGATCATTTCGTTGGATCTCATCGATGGCGGTTCGGGCCTGGTGGGCAACTTGCATTCTTCGGTTCTCTGATATTTCCGGACCGTCCCGACGCGATGGCCAGTGATTGACAAGGATCTGTATGGATTTACCTGAACCGGTTCGCAATCGGGCATTCAGAATATCACGCGTAGTATATCCGGCAACAAGTTGATCGTCGATATGCACTGGAATGGGGTGGACTTCAATGCCTGAAAACCGCCTAGTTTGATAGATCAGCCCCACATCGATTCCGCGATGATCAGGCGAGTCAAAATGGGCTATCTGGTATCCGTATTCAGCAAGACTTCCAGTTTCGCAAAGGTCTTTCAAAACAGTCCTGTTTTCTATTTCTGCAAACCCGATAATCGTCGGGTGTCCCATGGCAGCGATGACATCTGCCAGATGAGTTAGTTTTTTCCGGTATCGATCAGCGTTCCATTGCTGCTTCCCTTCTGGTGTAAAGTCCTCATCAGCATGGTTCGCATCATCCAATGTGTCAAACAGATTTTCGACATTGTAGAAAGCCAGTGTGACAGGTTCTTCGCCCTTCGTTTTCGTTGTAGCACATTGCATGGAGACCAAGGACAGCAGGACAAGCCCTCCTCCAATGATCAGTTGAATTGGATTCATCGCTGACTTGATTTTTGACGTAAAAAATGATCGACAAGAACGAGTGCGGTCATTGCTTCCACAATGGGAACCGCACGAGGAACTACACAGGGGTCATGGCGACCGCTGCCTGAAAACTGTACCGCTTGACCCTCATTGGTGACCGTTTCCTGTTCCTTTCGGATCGTGGCAACCGGTTTGAATGCCGCCCTGAATTCGATCGGCATGCCATTACTGATCCCTCCCTGGATCCCTCCGCTATGATTGCTGGAGGTACTCACTTTGTCATCTGCTCGGACAAACGGATCGTTGTGTTCAGACCCACGCCAAGCCGCTCCGTCAAAGCCGCTACCAACGTCAAAGCCCTTGCAGGCATTGATACTCAATATGGCTTTTCCAAGGTCAGCATGGAGTTTGTCGAACACGGGCTCACCCCAACCGGGAGGGCACCCCGTAACTCGTGTCTGAATCACTCCTCCAGTTGAATCGCCAGCTTCCTGGAGCTCCTCAATATAGGTGGTCATTCGTTGAGCAGTTTCCGGATCAGGGCATCGTACAGGATAAGCATCAATGGCAGACCTGGATACATCGACAGGATCAAGGGAGAGGGTGATGGGTCAAAACTGACTGACCCAGGATTGGATGTCAACACCCGCATGAGAAAGGATAGATCTTGCGACAGAACCTGCTGCAACCCGCGCAGCCGTTTCACGCGCAGAAGATCGTCCGCCACCGCGTGGATCGCGAATGCCGAATTTCTGGTCCCAGGTGAAATCGCCATGTGAGGGGCGGTAAAGAGATGCGATCGGTTGATAATCGGCAGGTCGGGCGTCCTTGTTTGGTATGAACAGATGAATAGGTGTTCCGGTCGTCATCCCGTTATAGATCCCGGAAATGATCTGTACCGCATCAGTCTCCTGCCGATCAGTTGTCAGCGTAGATTGTCCAGGTCGGCGACGGTCAAGTTCGATCTGGATCATGTTCGCTTCCAATGGATAACCGGATGGACATCCATCGATCACAACCCCGATCCCGACACCATGTGATTCGCCATATGTATGAATTCGGAAGACTTTACCGAACGTATTCCCGCGCATCTTGTTTGTATATCCACGCAAAGGTACAATCCCGCAACGGGTGCGAACCTTTTGCCGTTGTATCTTTGCCTTAACCTCTGACTATGCTCTTTATTCCTGAAGATGTTCCTCAAATCCTTGAGTTCAGCCGCATTCTCGAAATGACGGCCGAGCGTTGCCTGGGTGATCCGGGAAGGGAACTGGCACTTCAAATCAAGCCATCAACAGATATTCGGGTTGTGCAGTCCAGACTGAAGGAGGTGGATGAATGGGCCCGTACATTCGTCGGCCCCAAACCGGTTCCGTTTTCACCCTATGAGGATATTCGGGATTCTTTCCGCTATTTGAGTGTTGTCGATTACATCATGGAGGTAGAAGACCTGCTTCGCTATCGTAACCTGCTCTATATCCATCAGGATCTCCACCTATATGCAGATGACGAAGCAGAAGTAGCGTATCCGATTCTCGTCGAACTGATCCGTTCCTGTCTGTTTCATCCCGAACCCCTTCATCTGCTCGAACAGATTTTTGATGATATCGGGGAGATCCGTGATTCTGCTTCACCGGCACTGGCCTCCATTCGCCGTAGCATGATCAACTTGCGGAAGGAGCTGGACAAGCAATTCCTGCAATTGGTCAATCAGTATAAAAAAAGTGGTTGGCTCACAGATTCCGGTGAAAGTATCCGTGGAGGAAGGTTGGTGTTGACCGTTCCGGTCGAACACAAACGAAAGATCAAAGGCATTATCCATGACGAATCAGCGTCAGGGAAAACAGTTTTTCTGGAACCAGCGCAGCTCGTCGAAGGGAATAATGACTTTTTTGAACTGGAGTCAGAAGAACGACAGGAGATCCAGCGGATTCTCAAGGAACTGTCCCAACGTCTTCGTCCACATCAGCAATATCTGCATTCACTGATCAACCATGTCATCCGACTGGACCTGATCCGATCCAAGGCCTTGGTGTCCAGGATGTACAAAGGGACAATGCCCGAGATGGTCAACGATATCCAGATCCATCTGGAGGATGCCTTTCACCCGCTCCTCTGGATCAAGAATCAGGCTATCCCAAAGGCAGTTATCCCTTTCGGATTAAAACTGGAACCGAACCGAAGGATACTGGTCTTGAGCGGACCCAATGCAGGTGGAAAGTCCATTACCATGAAGAGCGTCCTGTTGATCCAGCTACTGGCTCAGGCAGGATATCTTGTCCCGGCACGAAATGGTTCAAAACTGCCTGTCTTCCAAAAATGTTTTGCAGATATCGGAGATCAGCAGTCGATTGACGATGATCTGAGCACGTACAGTTCGAAACTGCAGAACATGCGACGATTTCTGGAGTCGGCAGATCGCCGTACGCTTGTCGCAATCGATGAATTTGGTTCGGGAACGGATCCCAAAATGGGAGGGGCCATAGCGGAGGCAATCCTGCATTCACTCAATCGAAAGAAGGTGTTCGGAGTGGTGACCACCCATTATTCCAATCTGAAGGTATTTGCATTTGAACATGCTGGCCTGGTGAACGGATCCATGGTATTTGATCAGGAAGAGTTGCACCCGACCTATGAGCTCCGCGTCGGTCAACCGGGGTCATCCTTTGCTTTTGAAATTGCCACCTCCAGCGGTTTGCCCGCTGAAGTGCTCGACTACGCGCGTAAACGCAGCGGAGTAACCAATCAAGCGGTTGATCAATTGCTTGTCGATCTGCAAAATGACAGACGCAGGCTGGAAGAACAACTGGATGGGATCCATGACAAAAAGGAAAAGCTGGATCAGCTGGTATCGAATTATGAACGTCTGTTCAAGGATTTGGAATATCAGCGGAAGAAACACAAGATGGAGATCAGAGAATTGGCTCTCCAGCAGAAATCACGTGATCAACAGGATGTTGATCAGGTCATCCAGGAATTGAAGCAGGAGCGGAGCCTGGAAAAAGCAAAGGCAAAACGGGAATTGTTGCAGGCAGAACAGGACAAGCTCAGGAAACAGGTCGGAGCCATCAGGGAGGAGGTCCACCAGATAGGGGAGGAGTTGGAAGATTCAAAAGAACCCGTTGAGGAAGGGACTTTTGTCCGTATCCGGAATGGAGGCGCGGTAGGAGAGGTTCTGCGGATGGAAAAGGGGAAGGTGGAGATAGCCGTCGGGGGATTGAAAATGATTGTTGATCTGAAAGAAGTGCAGGCTGTCCGTGAGCCACTTTCGATTCGCAGTCGGCCAAGCGTCTCGATGGGAAATACAGTGCAGGAATATGGCGCAACCCGGCTGGATATACGCGGATTCAAGCTGGAGGAAGCGAAAAAGGTTTTGGAATTGTTTCTGGATAAAGCGTTGCTGAGTTCTGCACGGAGAGTGGCGATCCTGCATGGCAAGGGAACAGGTGCACTCCGCAAGATGGTCTTTTCTATGGCGCGAACCTATAAGGATATTGCTGAAATCGTACCAGCAGAACCGGAGGATGGGGGAGAAGGTGTGACCATCATCAAGTTCTGATGGCCACAACCGATGAGTCTATTGAAAGATTTCTACTCCACCAAAATGAAAACTGCCTTCGATCATGGCGTTTTCATCTGAGTCAGATCCGTGAACTGCGTTTTCTCCGATGTTGGTAGCATACTTTGCGCGAATCGTTCCGGCATCCGCCTTACTCGGATCAGTCGCACCGATCAATGTCCGGAAATCCTCAACGGCATTCGATTTTTCCAGGATGGCAGCGACAATAGGACCGGAAGACATGAATTCGACCAGTTCGCCATAAAATGGACGTTCCTTATGGACGGCATAGAACTCTCCGGCTTTCTCAGCAGAAAGTTTGGTGTATTTCATGGCAATGATCTTGAATCCGGCTTCATTGATCTGAGCGAGGATGGCGCCTATATGGCCATTTCTGACGGCATCCGGTTTGATCATTGTAAATGTGCGATTACCTGACATGTATTATGGTGTTTTTATTAATATGTGCAAATTGCGGTGCAAAGGTAGCCATTGCCTTGTATCTCTGTCAAGGAAGCAACTAATTTTGCAGTGATTTGGAAAACTCCCACCTTCGCGTATCCATGGAGATCAACGAACTGGTTTATTATCTGGAGGTACCTCGTGATATCGCGATCGTTTCTCATCGAAATCCTGACGGTGATGCCGTAGGCTCCACCCTGGCTCTCGGCAGATTATTGCGGCAGGCTGGACACACGGTGCACATGATTCTTCCGTCCGAATTTCCCCCGTTTTTCAATTGGATGCCGGATATTGACAGGATCTGGATCTATGATATTCGGACAGAAGAATCTATCCAGGTTATTAAGGATGTGGACCGGATCTGGATGCTGGATTTCAATTCACTGGATCGGAGCGACAGGATGGGTGAAGAAATCCATCATCGAGAGGATGCTAAAAAAGTATTGATCGATCACCATCTGGATCCAGAGCCGATAGCTGATCTCATGGTTTCCGAGATTGAAGCATCCAGCACATCTGAACTCGTTTTTGATTTTATCCGGAAAGCCGGTTGGGAAAGTCAGCTTGATCGGGAGATGGGGATCGCCTTAATGACAGGAATACTGACTGATACCGGGTCATTCAAGTATAATACCCGGCCGGAATTGTTCCACAAAGTGGCAGATTTGCTGTCACTTGGCATTGATTTGAATGATCTTCAGATAAAAATTTTCAATACACTTCCGGTCAAATTCTTGCGTATCCTGGGTTACTGTCTTCACAAACGAATGGAGATTATTGAGGAATACAACACGGGTATTATTGCTTTATCAAAGGAGGATTTTACTCGATTTGACATTCAACGAGGTGATACAGAGGGAATTGTGAATTACCTGCTGATGATTCAGGAGGTGAAATTTGCCATCCTGATCACTGAACAACCGACAATAATCAAGCTGTCGTTCCGTTCCAAGGGCGAATTTTCTGTGCAGGCCTTCGCGCGTGACAACTTTAAAGGAGGTGGTCATAAGAATGCAGCTGGCGGTGCGACTTTCGGAACATTATCGAAAACCGTAAAAAAAGTGAAATCTTTGCTGCCTCGATACGAGAAATCTTTGAAATCTGCCTAACACAATATTTATGCGCCAATCATTCTTCTTCCTGGGGCTCGCTATAGTGCTCTCTCTGGGATCATGCAAGATGTCTTCTTCTGATTTTACCGGCTTGACAAAAAGTGGGTATCCGTACACGATCCATGATGACAAGCCTGGTGATACGCCAAAGGTTGGAGACAAGGTTCGGTTTTTCGAAACCATCCGGATCAACTCGGACTCGATCATCTTCAGTCAGGAAATGACCGTTGTCCTACCTGAGGAAACTCAGGTTGCTTCGCCTCCACCAGCAAACTACGAATTGCTCTTTCTCCTTTCTGCCGGAGATACAGCATCCGTGTACGTATTTGATACTCTGCTGACACGGATTCCGAATTTGACTTTGAAGCCAACCGATACGTTGATCTACGACGTTGGATTCAAGGAAATTGTCCTGTCTAAGGAAGACCTGGACAAACAGATGGAGGATTCTCAAGCCAAAGAGGAAATTATCAAAACCCGGGTGAATGAAGCGACTCAGAAATACCTGGCTGGCCAGTTGAATGACATCCTGATCACGACCCCGTCCGGGTTGAAGTATGTCATCAATGAAAAAGGTTCTGGTAAAATGCCTGCGCCTGGTCAGACACTCGCTGTTCACTACTATGGGACGCTGATGGATGGCACTATGTTCGACAACTCCTACAAGCGGGGCGAGCCATTTGAATTTCCGCTGGGTGGCGGCCGCGTTATTCCAGGATGGGATGAAGGACTGGGCTATGTGTCCGAAGGAGGTTCTGCAACACTGTTCCTGCCTTATGCTCTGGCTTATGGAGAAGCGGGCAGCCCGCCAACAATCCCACCGAAAGCTGACCTTGTTTTCTATGTCGAGTTGGTGGCCATCAAGTAAGTCACTATCTTCACAGCATAAGACGCCGTTCCTTTCTGCGGGTTATCCGGCAGAGGAACGGCGTCTGCTTTTTTGACCGATTTTCGGTTTCGTTTTATCACATAACCTTTGTCGACATGGAGATGTTGACAATTGACTACCAAGGAGGTACATCATGACTCAAGATCAATTAGCTCACCTGAAGACCAGATTGGACGCGATAAGGGGGTATCTTTGACGTCGATCGCCGACGTCTTATTATCGAAGACAAAGAACACATGACCATGGACCCCGCATTCTGGAACGATCCGGAACGCGCGGAGGAGGTCATGCGAGAATTGAGGACCCAGAAAAAATGGGTTGAGGATTACCAGGCCCTGGCCAGGTATGTGGAAGATACGGAGGTACTATACGATTTCAGCAAGGAAGGAGAAGCTTCAGAGGTTGAAGTCGATGGAGCATACCAACGCGCTCTTGATCAGCTATCCGATGTTGAATTTCGACTGGCTATGGATCAACCGGAAGATGAACTCGGTTGTATCCTGGAGATCAATGCCGGAGCCGGTGGAACAGAGAGTTGCGACTGGTCTGAAATGCTGATGCGCATGTATGTCATGTGGGCAGAAAAAAACGGCTACAAACTCACTGAACTCAATCGTCAGGATGGGGATGTCGCTGGCATCAAATCCGTTGAAATTGAGATTCAGGGTGATCATGCGTACGGCATGCTGAAAGGCGAAAACGGGGTTCATCGCCTGGTTCGTGTCAGCCCTTTCAATTCTCAGGGAAAACGAATGACTTCCTTTTCTTCTGTTTTTATTCATCCGATGATCGACAACAGCATTGAGGTGGATGTCAACCCGGCAGATCTGGAATGGGATACCTTCCGGGCCAGCGGTGCAGGTGGACAACATGTCAATAAAACGGAATCAGCTGTTCGTGTTCGTCACCTGCCTTCCGGTATTGTTGTGGAATGTCAGCAGGAACGGTCTCAGCATATGAACCGTGAAAAAGCCATGCAAATGTTGAAATCCAGACTTTATGAACAGGAGATCCAACGGAAAATGGCGGAACGGGAAAAAGTTGAAGCCGGGAAAATGAAGAATGAATGGGGTTCCCAGATTCGGTCCTATGTATTGGATGATCGACGGGTGAAGGATCATCGTACTGGTCATACGAATAATAATACCGATGCCGTGTTGGACGGTGACATTGGTGGATTTCTCAAGGCCTGGCTACTGGCCCGTCAGAAGGTGGAGGCGAATTGAATGATGAAAGACAACGGGTAACCCAGTCACCATAACTATCGTTTGCTGAAGCGACCCACGAAAGAATACAGGGCACCTCATAAGGGTGCCCTTTTTCAATGGCAACCCGTAATGCTTCTTCCTGAGCCGATGTTGTTTTGAACAGGGCGACCCACTCCGTTTCATCTTCAATTTTTCCTTTCCAGGGATACACACTCCGGATCGAATGAAGGTTGAAGCAAGCAGTTAGCCCCCTTTCGACAAGTTCCCTGCCGAGGGTCAACGCAGTTTGCTCATCGGGAAAGGTTACGTAGATCAGTTGGATGTCCATAACTCAAAACCAGTTCACGAATAAATGAATAAGCCAGCAAGCTGAAGATACCGATTTCGACGAGACGGGAGAGCGCTTGTGGTAGAAGAAAACAAAGTGGCAAGAGAATAAAGACGATTCCGGCAAATGTCCTGGCCCAGGGGAAATGGACATTTTTCTCCGGGAATGCAGGAAAGCGGGATTTGATCAGAACGACCAGATACCGGAACCAGCCAGCACCCAATATCCACCAGGGCCCCAGACCGGTTTGCCAGAGCACGTAGCAACTGAATAGCACAAAGAGCGCATCCACTTCTTCATCAAACAGAGAGCCAAACCGGGAAGCACCGTTGAACCGTCTAGCTATCCAGCCATCCACCACATCCAACAGGGCTGCCAACCAGAAAAAAAGGGAAAGTTCCCAAAGTGTATGTTGCGACCAGTTCAGGCCAGTATAGAATAAAATAAGCAAGCGAAAAAACGTCACCATATTGGCGATCAATCGAGGGAAGGAATGTCGCCATTCACGCTGATGCTTCAGGATCCGATAGAGTGTGTGTATCGCAACCAGACAAATAAGCCAGATTCCTCCCTGGTCCAGAAGCAAGAAGGATGAACCGAGAAGGACAACCCAGGCCTGGTGCTTTGGCCAGGTGTCCAGTTGCCATTCAACAGCCCTTATCGTGGTTGCCATAATGCATAGATATCCCCTGAAATAACATGATCAGCTAGTCCAGCCAGGGCCCTAACCAGATCTTCTCGCAGTTGATAATCAGCCATCTGCATCCGGTGTTGTTCGCGAAGCGAATAATTGTAGGTATATGTACCCAGTTCATCCAATCGATCCAGCAAAGCCCAGGCAGATTCCATATCCTGACTGAAAAATTCTACAGACAGGTGGGGGATAGGCTGATGAAGACCTCTCAATACTTCCAGTTCGGATCCCTCCACATCTATTTTACAGAATACAGGTAATCCAAATTTGACAATCAACTCGTCCAGTGTCCTGGTTTGAATGGTCACTTGTTCATCCCAGGTTTCTCTTCGGGAGGAGAACTGCGCCATATGGCTTTGCCAGTCCTGTTTGCGCAATGTACTGATCGTTGGCGACGCAGGATTAATGTACAGTGTGGCTTCACCAGGATGACTGGACATGCCGATATCCAGCAGGGTTACCATAGGATCATTGGCAAACCGGGACTGGAGTTCTGTCACACAGCGTGGCTGGGGCTCGACAGCGACGACGCGTGCACCCAACTCCCGCCAGACGGCCGTTCGGTTGCCTACATGTGCGCCCAAATCAAAACAAAGATCCCCGGAATGAATAAATGGGGAGTAGAAGTTCTTCATTCGGGTCAGGTTCCCTGGTTTCCAAAAATAGATTGCCCTTGAACGAAGGATGCCAAACCAGGCTCGAACGGAAGCCACTAAATGGAGCATGAAGCCAAATTGATCTGTCGATATGTCAACCAACCATGTCGAAAGCCTGCCTGGACAGCGTTCCCGCCACGTAAAGCCCTCAGATAGGGATGCAGGGCGGTCATTCGCTTGCATGTTCGCACGTATCGGGCAATCCAGCGATCACGCAACCTGTCTTTTTCCACATAGTCTGTCAGGTCAATCTCGGATCGGATTTCAAAACCACACCGGTTGGCCAGTGATTCAATCTGATTCAGATCCAGTACATTTCCAGCCTTCCAGAACTGCTGGTAATCAGTGACTTCATTTGTAAAGCCAAATTCTGGTTCGTTGATCTCGGGCTCGGGAAAAGTATCGATCAGGATCAGGTCCCCTGTTGGCTTCAAGATCCGTTTAGCTTCAAGAAAAAAAGATTCAGGCTGATTGCTGTGTACGAATGATTCTATGGCAAATGCCACGTCAAATTGACCAGTCCATGGATCAGGCAAATGATGAAAGTCTGCAACATGGACTTCCACGCGACCAGAGGAAGAAAGGAAAAGACGATTCGCCCTGTTTGCCTGGCGAGTGCTGAGAGTTACTCCCTGGAGCCGGGTATCTACCGCGAGCTGGTTGCACAGATAGGATAATGAAGCCCCTGTACCACATCCCAGGTCCAGCACATTGGCCACCCTGTTTTTTCTGGTCTGGATATGATTCAGGATGAGACGGTTTGTAAAATTGGAAGCTTCTGTCGAGGTCAATACACCGGGTCCCCATAACGATGCATGGATATTGCCTGTTCCCCCGGTTTTGCCAAACATATTGAACAATCGGGTGTTCTGATCATAATATTGACTGACCTCTTTGGAATGTGTTCCTTCGTTCATCGACCATTCATAAGTCTCTAATGTAGTTTTTTTAGCACATTTGTCAGATGGAAAGACAGGCTGATGTCATGATCCCGACCAGGTGGGGAAATTTCAAGATGATCGCATATGCGGATCACGATTCGGAGAAGATGCCTCATCTGGCCATGGTTCACGAAGATTTTTCTCTTGAACAACCGGTTTTGGTTCGTATCCACTCCGAAGGCCGGACAGGGGATGTATGGGGTTCTCGGCGATGCGATTGTGGCGAACAACTCGATAAAGCGATGGAAATCGCCGCCCTCCATGGTGGTGTTGTCGTGTATCTTCGACAGGAAGGAAGAGGCATTGGGATCATCAACAAAATCAAGGCATACAGACTCCAGGATGCCGGCTTGAATACCATCGATGCAAACATCCATCTCGGTTTTGAAGCAGACGAACGTTCCTATGAAACGGCCGTGATGATCCTGAAAGATCTGGGCATATCCCGGATCCGACTATTAACCAATAACCCGGAGAAGATCGATGCATTGACCATACAGGGTATTGAGGTTATAGAACGGATTCCACTGATCATTCAGCCTCAATCAGGGAATGCAGGATATCTGCGAGCCAAACAGGATCATATGGGACACATGCTGGACATGAAATGATCACCATGGAGGCACGTGCACTTTGGCATATCAGTCCGACACAGTCTATTATTCGCACACAAGCATTGCCATCCATCCAACCTGAGGAATGTGTTGTACAGACACATTTTTCGATGGTCAGTCTGGGTACGGAGCGATTAGTATGCCGCGGTGGAATTGGCCGGCCCGCCTTTGAAAAAATGAGGGTTCCCTACATGCAGGGCGACTTTTCTTTTCCATTGACCTACGGGTATTCAATGACCGGGGAAGTGGTGAAAGGTCCTCGGGAATGGCTTGGAGAACGGGTCCATTGCATGCATCCACACCAGGATTTGTGCATTATAAATACGAGGGATTTGACGGTCGTCCCCGAGAATGTACCATTGGAACGAGCCATTCTTGCCAGCAACCTCGAAACAGCCATCAATGGTGTTTGGGATGCTCAACCCATGATCGGTGAACGAATTCTCATCATCGGCTATGGGCTGATCGGTGCCTTGCTGGCGTACCTCCTCAAACCGATGCCAGGCATCGAACTCCGGATCAAGGAGACGAATCCAGCCAGAAGAATGCGGGCACTTGACCAGGGCTTGTCGGTCATCGATGAACAGCAAACAGAAGCAGATCGATTTGATCTTGTTTTTCATACCAGCGCAACCGCAGAAGGACTTCAATGGGGAATTGATATGTCAGGACTTGAAGCCAGGATCATTGAAATGAGTTGGTTTGGTCAGCAGGAAATAAAACTGGATCTGGGCGCTGCGTTTCATTTTGGAAGGAAACGGATTCTGAGTTCACAGGTATCTCATATCGCCAGATCGGCGACACCCCAATTTGATCAACAACGACGTAAATCCCTTGTCTTTCGCCTTCTGGCTGATCCTGTTCTGCAATCGTTTCTGGGGAAGGTCATTCCGTTTTCAGAGAGTCCAGATTTCTTTCAGGACCTGCGGGGCAAGTCTGTTGATGAATTGAATGTCTGTATTCAGTACGGCTAAACTATCCAAGAACATGTTCGAGTTGACGGTTACAGATCATGTTATGATCGCTCATTCCTTGAAAAATCCGTTTTTTGGCCCGGCACAGTGGGTGCATGGTGCAACCTATGTTGTCCATGCCGGATTTTCATGTGAAACGCTTACCCGGGAACAGGTTGTTCTGGATATTGGTGCAGCGATCACGATACTGAAAGACGTGCTGGCCCGGATCAATTATCAGAATCTCGATAATCTGCCCGAATTCGCCGGCAAACTGACAACCACTGAATTCCTGGCAAAATATATCCACGAACAAGTCAGTCAACGAGTAGCGCCTTTCTTTTCCGGACTGTTGAAAATCACCCTCGAAGAGTCGCCGGTGGCCAGGGCCAGTTATTCCGCACCCGCAGGTTCCGGGTTGTGAAGCTGCATTTCATTGCACCCGACCCATCACGGTTCAGTTCCGGAGGAAACCTCTACAACCGTTACCTGGTAAGAGCCTTGCATCAATTTGGTCAATCCATTCAGATCTCGGAAGACACAGGTACATCAAGTGAACCACAGGATTGGATCATTTGGGATTCGCTGTTTCTTTCTGATTTTCTCCATCTGCCGCCATCAACATGGGATCGGATCATATTGCTGATCCACAGTGATACCCCCTTGCTGGATCAACATTTACCTCGACTGATCGAAAGCGAGGTTCGGTTTATGCTCACCGGCCGGTTTTTGTATGATCACCTGATGTTGTCAGGAGTCCGCTCCGAGCGCTGTTTGTTGTTGGAACCTGGAGTCCTTTCCCGGCCTTCTGGAATGGATGCAAGTCCTGGGCTTCCTGTCCAATTGATGCTGGTTTCAAACCTAACTCCCGATAAGGGCATGCATGCTTTTCTGGAGACTTGCAAGGGACGTCCAAGACCTCGGCAAGGAACGATTGAAGTCCATATTTTCGGTGAAGCCCATCTCGACAGAAACTATGCATTCCGTTGTCTGGAAATCCTCCAGGACCTGGATCTCCAAACCTGGATGGCCTTCCATGGATCCGTTTCTCATGATTCGCTACGATCAAAAATGAGATCCTGTCACGCACTTCTATCTGTGTCGCCAAAAGAAAGCTACGGAATGGCCATCCAGGAGGCGCGGATCGCTGGAATCCCGGTATTTGCAATTGGAGGCGGTAATGTGCCCAACCTGATCAAACATGGAACAGACGGTCTCTTATTTCCATCTCTGG
The DNA here is from genome assembly GCA_016710115.1 of Saprospiraceae bacterium. Taxonomy (GTDB): domain Bacteria; phylum Bacteroidota; class Bacteroidia; order Chitinophagales; family Saprospiraceae; genus JAGNXB01. Next base: position 115,031 of record JADJLN010000007.1, on the reverse strand, counting down.
ATCTGTTGATCGATTTTTTGTGGCAGCAATTCGAGGATCCTCGGGAATTTCTGTCCATGATCCATGCATTCTCCCCCAGTCCCTTTCAGGGCTCAACATGGGAAGACCAGGCCACAAGGTTGATCACCTGGCTGGAAAGGATGAACTAATGCGACAGTCCACTAAATCCCTGTTCTAAGGATTGGAGCAGGGGATGATTGTGCATCCTCCTGCTCAGGATTCAACAACATATGCCGGACCAGAGGGAAAACGCCTTCATGTCGCCATGTGATACTGTCTTTTACCACAGGAATCAAACCAGAGACAAAATCAAATGAAGATAACCGGGAAGCCAACAGGGTGTCTCTCGATATGATGTGCAGCGGTACTGCAAAATCATTGATCTGGTTCCAGATCTGATGCTCCATAGCTGGTGGCTGATGGTCGCCGATCAGGATGAAGAGGTCCGTTTCCTTTGCTTTAGTGAGAATAAACTGTTCCAGAAAATCCCATTCATAACTGATGGTTGCCAGATAGCGATCCATAACGTCAGCTTCCAGACTGCGATCAGTAGTGTAGGGACTTTTGACAATCTTATTCAGATCACGATAATCTGCTTTTACCGGAGGAGGAGGAAACCAGGGCGCATGACTGTCCAGGGTTATAAAAAAGACAAAATGAGGAGCAGGATCATTTTTGATCCGGCTTTCCCATACATACTCCAGAGCAAACTGATCCGGAATTCCACCAATGGAATTGTACGCATATCCAGAATAGGGAATGTCAGGAAAAAGTACCCAATCATCAAATTCATGAAATGCGGCGACCTTGTCGTAGGGGATCATGGAATCGATCTGCGCATTGGTCTGCATGGTATTCATGCGAATAGTCCGGTAACCCTGCTTGTTCAGATATCGGATCAGGTGAGGATAAGGGAAGTCCAGATTGAACATCCTGTTGTACGTGGGCTGATCTTCTATATGGAGCCCGAAAAGGGCAGAGGAAAAGGCAAGCCAGGAACGACCTCCTTTGATCGGGGATAAAGAATAGGTTGATTGACAGTGCCATCCCCTGTCTTCCAGCCTGGAATTCATTTGCCCGATCTTTTCCAGGAAAGGTCCCTGGATATAGGATGACAGGAAGGGAACAGCTCCATACGATTCAATGAAAATGAGATAGATATCCGGCTGATTGCTCAGACTGTCCGTCATCCAGCTCGAGTAGATTTCAGACCTGGACCGGATATGATCCAACGGGTCTGGTTTATCCCAAGCCAATGCATCCAGGATGCGGGGCATTATCCATTGACTGTTCAGACGCAGGTCATGAACATCTGCATTTCGGTATCTGATCTGACTTGCGGTCATGAAGAGTAAGACCGTACCAGCAAGGAGCTTCCCTGAGCGGTAGGAGAAGACAGCAGGAATCGTCTTGAAGTAGCGTCGAAACAGTCGATAGGTGACCCAGAATAATAAACTCAGGAACAATCCAAGAAGTAGAAGTACCCATCCAAAGGAAATACCGTTGCCGGCCAGATAAACCGGAACCACTTCCTGGATCAATGTCCATTCATTGCGGAAATAGGGTGGTTCGCCATAAATGCCCATCATCAGGGCATAATAGCACTGAAAGAAAAAACAGAATATGAACACAGTGGCTAAAATCCAGGAAAGCAGACGTGATCCAGTCCACATTCTGGATAGCGCGCTCAGGAGAAAAAGGGCCATAGTCCACTCTCCAAGCAGCCGAAAAGGATGATAATTATGGCTGAGAAACAATATGCTGAGCTTCCCTTCCACTTCCAGATTCACTATCCCACCGAATGGGGTCCATCCGGCAACATCATGATAGGCAACAGTGACGGGCAGGAACAGGATCAAATTGCTGATGACTAACCAGAGGGTAAATCGCAATAGGATAAAGAATGTCCTTCTGATCCGGTTCCCGTTCATACGGCCAAGATAGCACGTCGCGGTTTGTTTCAAAAGCCCGCTGACCTGTACCTTCGTTACTGATCGAACGAACATCTTGCAATTGATGAAGTCTTCTGTATTGGTGACATCCTCTCTGCGATGGGCAACCGGCCTCCTGTTTCTGGGGAAGACTCTCCAGGGCGCCTGGTCGGTCAGTCCAGTTGTCGAATTCCTGGGTTATGAATCCGTTATGCGTCATGTGGTTTCTCCCTGGATGTCCTGGGAATCCTATGCAATTGAGGTGTATCCCTGGTTTTCTGAATTCATTGCCCTCATATGGACCCTGATTTATGCAACTGCGTTGGGGGCTGTGCTGGCTTCCCGGAGATGGTTGAACCTGATCCTTCCCGGTGTTGTGCTGCTTTGCTTTGATGTCTTCATGAGTGCCTTCGGTCAGTACCATTGGCTCCCGGCCATATTCGAGAAAACATTGATGTGGTCAACTCCAATTTGCTATCTGTCAGTTGCTTATAACGATAAGCGGCGAATCTGGATTCCATTAGCACGGTGTGCAATCATGTTGGTCTTTCTGGTCCATGGTCTTTATGCCATAAATGTTTTTCCGCGCCCTGGATACTGGGTTGAAATGATTGGACAAACGACCGGCATTCCTATGGAGTTGGCAGATCAATTCATTTGCATCATTGGATTATTGGATATTCTTGCTGCAGGTTTGCTGCTCGTGCGCTTGAATGTTCCCAGGATGGTCTGGTTCTATCTGATCGGGTGGGGAAGCTTGACTGCACTTGGCCGTTTGAGTGGTTACGTTCAATCGTCAGACTGGAGCGATCTACTGATCAACTGGTCGTATGAGACCCTGATCCGTGTGCCACATGGCCTGGTACCTTTAGCTCTTTATCTGTTTCTTCACCGCAAGTCTAATGACCCAGAATCTCGGCCATTTCCAGAAGATCAGGTTTGAAGACCTTGGCTTTTTCTATGGCTTCTGTAAACGGGGTGAATGCAATCTCGTTGTTGATCAGGCCGGCCATTACATTTTGTCGTCCCTCCAGCAAGCCCTCAACTGCAGCATGTCCCAGCCTGCTGGCTAACACCCTGTCTTGTGCGGTTGGCGATCCACCACGTTGCAAATGACCAATGATAGCCACCTTCGTTTCGTAATAGCTGAATTCCTGTTTGATGGCATCTGCAATGGCCTGGGCACCACCCAGTGGATGCCCTTCTGCAACGATGACGAGGCCGAACAGCTTCTTGCGTTTGGCACCGACCTTCAGCTGCTGAATGACCTCCTGAATGGTCGTGTCCCGCTCCGGAAGTAGGACACTGCCTGCGCCACTTCCTATACCTGTATACAAGGCAATGTATCCGGAGTGGCGACCCATGACCTCGATGAAGAACAGCCGGTTATGGCTGTCGGCAGTATCCCGGATCCGGTCAACAGCTTCGACCGCGGTATTGACGGCTGTATCAAATCCGATTGTAAAATCTGTCCCGTAGAGATCATTATCGATCGTTCCGGGAATGCCGATAAAAGGGATTCCGAATTCCCTGGAGAATATTTCAGCTCCTGTAAACGTGCCATTCCCTCCGATCGCAATACAGGCATCAATATCCTGGGCGATGAGGCTCTCATAAGCCAATTGACGGCCTTGTCTGGTATGAAAGGCTTCACTGCGGGCGGTTTTGAGGATCGTGCCACCTCGGTGAATAATATTGCCTACATGGTGGGTCTCCAATCGCTCGATTTCTCCGTTGATCATCCCTTCAAAGCCTCTGTAGATACCATAGATATGAAGGTCGTTGTGCGTCGCAGTTCGAACAACAGCACGAATGGAAGCATTCATCCCAGGTGCATCACCACCGGAACAAAACACCGCAATTCGCTTGATTGAAGATTCCATGGGAAGACAGATTATGTGGATGGGGGATGAGCTCGATCCAGGTGAAACGACACAAGATGGTGGATGGGCTTTTGAAGAAGTACCCCTCTTTTCAGGTGATAATCATCCAACACTTCCAGCAAAAGATGTTCAAAATGATGAGCTATCGACCCGATGAAGTGGATTGGAAGTTCCTCGTAACCCCTGTATTTGGTAACATGGCGATCGATAAATGTGCGGAAGCTCGATTTGGCCAGTTCTGAGATATACGGTTCATGAAGGTGACGTTGGACAAATGGTGCCAGGGAAGCAAGGTAAACATTTGGTGCAGGCCCATAGATCTGATCCAGGACTGTCGTCTTATCTGGAGCGACTTCATCTCGAAATGCTTCAGCAATATGGGCCGGCATCTCCCTGTAGAAGTAGCCCCGGATCAGATATTTGCCCAAATGTGAGCCGCTGCCTTCATCTCCGACTAGATATCCCAGACTGGTCACATTATCCTGGATCTGCCTTCCGTCATAAAGGCAGGAATTTGAACCCGTTCCCAGGATACAGGAGATTCCCGGTTGATCCATACAGGTCGCCCTTGCTGCAGCCAACAGATCATGTTCGACTTGAATATGAGCATGGGGGAAAATTCGTTGCAGACCAGTAGCCATGATCCCGACGCGTTTTTCATCCGAACACCCGGCTCCATAAAAATGGACTTCTACAACCTGGCCTGAATCAACATGAGGCACCAGCTCCTTGAGGAGGACATCCTCGATCATGTCAGTCGAATGCAAGAAAGGATTCAATCCCATCGTGCTGACCTGGTAGGATGGGCCGATTCCGGAAGTAATAATCCAGTCGGCCTTGGTCGACCCGCTATCTGCTACAATGATCATATCTGGCTGGTATAACGACGTCAGCAAATGTAGGACTTGGGAACCAATCAATTGCCATGATCAGGCAATAGCCAATCAGACTGGATGGGGAATGTGTTGGACGAATCCATTCCATATTCAATACCTTTGTCGCCGAAAATACGAGCTTATGAAGAAGATTGCTGTTGTCGGAGCAGGAACAATGGGGAATGGGATCGCCCATGTATTTGCCATGAACGGGTTTGATGTCAATCTGATCGACATCTCGCAAGACGCATTGGACAAGGCAATGGCAACAGTTGGCCGGAATCTTGACCGGATGGTCGCCAAAGGGATCCTCGAAGAATCGTCAAGGGAGGCAACTTTGTCCAGGATCAACCTGCAAACAGATCTGGCAACCGGAGTAGCAGACCGGGATCTTATTGTCGAAGCAGCAACAGAGAATCCGGATTTGAAACGAAAGATCTTTCAGGGAATGGATATGCATGCCCCTGCACATGCCATTCTGGCTACGAATACATCATCCATTTCAATAACCTGGATTGCCGCGGCTACCAAACGGCCTGAAAAAGTCATCGGTATGCACTTCATGAACCCGGTACCGGTTATGAAACTGGTTGAAGTAATCCGGGGGTATGCGACAACAGATGAGGTCTGTCAAACGGTAATGGATTTATCTGCCAGTCTGGACAAAACTCCTGTTGAAGTAAATGATTATCCAGGCTTTATCGCCAATAGAATATTGATGCCCATGATCAATGAAGCAATTGAAGCCGTGTTTGAAGGGGTCGGTGGGGTAGACGAGATCGATCAGGTCATGAAGCTGGGTATGGCGCATCCGATGGGTCCTCTGCAACTGGCAGACTTTATTGGTCTGGATGTCTGCCTGTCCATATTAAACGTCCTTCACGAAGGATTTGGTCGACCCAAATACGCGCCCTGCCCGTTGTTGGCAAATATGGTCGCAGCAGGGAAATTGGGCGTCAAATCAGGAGAGGGTTTCTATCGCTATGATCCGACAACGAGGGAAAAGAGTGTTGCTCCGAAATTTCAACGCTGATCTTCTCCATCCTTCAATCTGTCGATCTCTCTGCGATCGCGTTTGGTCGGGCGGCCAATTCCCTTTTCCCGGAATTCGCCCTTTCCTGATCGAGCCATGTACCAGGACTCGAATTTGCGCAGCTCATCTTCGGATGTGTGGTCAGTGACACATGTCTGGGCAATAGGCGCGCCAACGCGTCGATCGATCAGTTTGACCACTTCGAGTTCATAATAGATTCCATTTTTCTTAACCGACAAGCGGTCTCCCTCGACGACGCAATGCGAGGGTTTCACGGAGATTTTACCGATTATCACGTTGCCTTCGCGACAGGCATCAGTGGCCTGGGACCGGCTCTTGAAAAAACGGACTGCCCAAAGCCATTTGTCGACTCTGACTTTTTCCAATGTGATCATTACCGCTGAAGTAGGGGAAGTTGTGGATCCAATTCACACAATACATCATGGAGATGTCTGGCGACCAGAAAGTTTCGATACCATTCCTTGTTCGAGGGGATCACCTTCCATGGAATATGACTTCGATTGAGCATATCCTCATAACAGGTCATGTATTGATCCCAGCGGGCATGTTCATCCCAGTCAGCCGGGTTGTGTTTCCACTGCTTGCTGGGATTGTCCAACCGTTCCTGTAGTTTTTCGAGTTGTCGATCCCTGTCCAGATGGAGGAAACACTTCAAGATGATCGTCCCATTGTCAAACTGGAGCAGCTCCTCAAATGCATTGATTGCAGCAAACCTTTTCTCAATACGATCTTCATCGATCCAGCGATGGACACGCTGAATCAGGACATCTTCATAATGTGACCGGTTGAAAACCTGGATGTACCCCTTGCATGGTGCTCGTTGATGGATGCGCCACAGGAAATCATAGGCGAATTCCTCCGAAGTCGGTTTTGAAACTGTATACCATCAACTCTGGCAGCACTTGTTTCCCCAAGTACAGTTCGTGCAGTACCATCTTTGCCGGATGCATCCACACCCTGAAGGACAATCAAAATGCTGCGCTTTGCTTCCGCGTACAGCTTGTGCTGAAGTTCGCCGATCTGGTGAACAAGTTGTTTCGTCTCCTCCTTGATTGCTTCTTTGGCGCAATCTGCCGGAGGATTGGCATCGAGTTCCTGAATGCGGAAAGCCATATGTTATGCGTACATTTTTGTTCGCTTCACAAGGTAAGGCAAGAGGATCTGACGATATCCCCGATGAATATCCGCTTCGACGAAATCAATATGATATTGCAGACATCGCTCTCGTAGCTGCTGGATATAGGCACCCATCTGGCGGGTATATTCTTCCTTCACCTGCGATGATTGAACCATTGATCCACCCGTTTCGATATCGATGAATTCATAAGGTCTGTCTGGAAAGTCGAATTCAATTTCCTTCGCCTTATCGACAGTATGAAAGAGGATCACTTCGTGTTTGTTGTGTTTGAGATGACGCAAGGCCTGGAACAGCTCATGTTCATCTTCCATGCGCTCAAACATGTCACTGAAGAGAATGACCAGTGACCGGCGATGGATCTTTTCAGCGAGATGATGCAGGTATCTGCGGCGCTGGTTTCGTTGATCGGATTCTCCTGAAATGCCTGATCCAGATGGGAGATGAGTTGTTTGTAGTGAGAAGTGCTCGACTTGACTTGGGTCTGAACAGTAATCGACTTGTCAAACAGGGTGAGTCCGAATGCATCGCGCTGTTTGCGCAAGAGCAACATCAATGCTGAACTGGCAAGGGCTGAGAAGATAAATTTGTTGCCGGGATGGAGTGGGTCCGGTGTCTTCTGGTATGGAAAGAACATCGATGATGAACGATCGACAACGATCTGGCATCGAAGATTTGTTTCTTCCTCAAATCGTTTAGTATACAGCCTGTCAGTACGTGCAAATACTTTCCAGTCAATGTTTCGTGTACTTTCTCCCGGATTATAGATCCGGTGCTCCGCAAATTCAACAGAAAAGCCATGAAAAGGACTTTTATGCAGCCGATGATAATCCTTCCACAACCTCAAGTTAGCAGGAGCCCCGGTTCATGTGCTGCTGGATCCGGTCTCGTTCGAAAATCGACATAAGGCTCAGTAATTGACTATTGAAACGGCAGAATAGGGAAAAAGATTGGAATCGCACAAGACCTTTTTCCAATACCTCCAGGTTGAAACAAAAAGACCCGACCATGACGACATGACCGGGCCCCTATTTTTGTCCAGAAAGATCAGGCCAATTGAGCTTCTATCTTACTGGTCAGATTTTGCTTGGTTGTTACACTCTAACAATCTTTCAACCGGCTCTCCATTCTTGAAGATCAGGATAGTTTGAATGCTGCGATACCATATTTCAAGATACTTCCGGATTGTGGTCTACGTTCAACTTGCCAACAGTGACCTTATCCGAAAAGTCAGTGGCGAGGTTCTTCGATGATCGGGCCAATCATCCTGCAAGGACCGCACCATTCGGCCCAAAAGTCAACAACAGAGACTCCACTCTCCAGAGCCTTCTCCTGAAAATTTGTATCGGTGAATTCAAATGCCATTTCGTGATATTTTGTAGCTGAACAGAAATTGGTAATGAAGAGTTGCAAAAGTAAAGGAATACGACAAGAATTAAGGTTTTATTAGGACAAAACCTGGTCAAACAGAGGACGATCATCTAATTGAAGAAGGAGCGGCCCCACTGTTGCGGAGATACTGTTCAAGGCCTCCTGGATATCCCACGACGGGCGATTACGGGGTTCGATGACATTGGATATACCCCGGAAACAGGCAACGGGAATTCCTGTCTCAAGCGCAGCATGAAAGACAGCAGCCCCTTCCATTGATTCTAGTCAAGTGAAATCGGTCGTCATCTGCTGGATCGACCGGGCAGTGCCGAGAATCAGATGGACAGTGATTCCTCTGGCAGGTGGAATTGAAGTCCCTGACCATACTTCCGGGTTAGGGCGCAAACATCGTTCGCTCCAAATTCCGGAGGCCTCTTCCCATAATCCCAAATCGAACATATCGATCAGGTTCCCCGATTCAGATTCCGCTCCGAGATCAGCAAATCGGTCTTCCGTCACACGGACACAGGATCCGATCTCAAACCGATCCTTCACACAGCCGGCAATGCCAACATGAACAAGGAGGTCAGGGGTGTGTGAAGCGAGGAAGCGCCCCAGCTGAAAGGAAGTTTGCGGAATACCAGGACCGGTAACGAGACTGTTGAACAGGATCCCATTTTTTTCAATCCAGGATGAGTTGCCGGATTCAGACAGCCCGAGAAAGGAGAGCAACGGGTTCAGTTCTATTGCTGTTGCAGCTGCCAACGTGATATGATGACTCATCAGGAAGAGAACTTGTACCGAAATCCGGCTGTGGGCGTAAAACCGAGATAGGGATGATGTCCTGCTGCAATATCAATCACCCAGTTTGTGTTCCACATATAACCGATTCCCGCGGTGATAGCATTGGCAAGAGATTGGTAACCAAGACGAATCGGCAACTGGGGTAAAGGCGAATAGGAAAGACCAATGCGAATATCACTTGAAAAACCGGGCTCTTGCACCCACTCGGCTGCCAGCTGTACCGAAGACGACACGTTATAACTGAGTGTAGCCTGGTAGGTCACCGGTAGATTGTCATTGCCTGCAAAGGAAACGGAAAACGGATATCGCAAAAGCACTCCCATATTCAATCCTGGGAAAAAAGGAAATACAAGACCACCAGTCAATCCCAGCGAGGTGGAATTCCCGTAATCAGCGCGCTCCAGGTAATCCCCATCCATGCCAATGCCGATCATGAGGCGTTTCCATAATTTATGGCCGAAACCGGCGTGCATGGCGATTGCACGATACCCGTTCACACCGGAGTATCCCATACCAGCACCGAATCCTCCTGTGCCGGCACGCAAGGCTCCATGCGCATATGTAATGGCGAGATCGCTCAACCCGAATGGCTGGATGATAAAGGCTCCTATTTCAGCCTGCTTCAGGTCACCCAATATCGCTGGATTGCCCAATGGCTGATATCGCGACCCATCAACCTGGAAAATCCCCCCCATGCCAAAGCTAGCTGGATCAACAGCACGTGGAATACCCAATTGGCAATGACCATTGGACGATCCTCCCACGAAGCAGAGCAGGATGAGGAGTGATCGCATGAAGAACATCTCGAAAAACCTCTGGAAAAGAGCGGGCTTAAAAAAAACCAGGCGAAACTCACATAAGCCAGGGCTTCGGTGAGCAGGCAGGCAAGGCATTTCGACCCGGCCAACAGGGGGAAAGCCGCAGCAGAGTGATGGAGAAAGCATCCCTCGGCATCGTGGGACGAAGGTTTTCTTTAAAAAAAATCCCACAAGAATCTGATTTGTCATGAAGTGGGGTGATAGTGGTGCCCTGAAATCAAAGATACCAAGTCATTCGTGTTCCGCAGCAATCTGCTATGTTTGTATTCATGGCAAAATTTCGTACCAACCACAGCCAGGTTTCCGGATCAGGCAAACTCAGGTTGCTCATCTGGATAGTCGCCATGGTGGCCATGATCTTTATGATCTATTACTGGATGAAGTCTGTCGTGACTCCCTAAATGCGTTAAATACATGCCCAATCAGGAATCGTTTATTGGTGAAATGAGTCAGGGGTATTCCTTTCTGGGGGAATCGATCGTCATTGGCGGTGCTATTCTAGATGGGAAATCATTGCCGGGTACCATGATTCGTATTCCACTGAAGACAATGAATCGTCATGGTTTGATCAGTGGAGCTACAGGCACCGGAAAGACAAAGACGCTCCAGGTTCTTGCTGAGCAGTTATCTGCACACTCTGTTCCGGTTTTGCTTATGGATATCAAAGGTGACTTGAGCGGGATCGGAGTTGCAGGTGAAGGTCATCCGAAAATCGACGAACGACAAACACGAATCGGTTTGCCGTTTCAGCCTGCATCAAGTCCGTTAGAATTCCTGTCTTTATCCTGGGAAAAAGGGGTCAGATTACGTGCAACAGTATCCGAATTCGGGCCGGTTCTCTTTTCCAGGATGATGGACCTGAATGATACACAGGCCGGGATCATGGCCGTCATCTTCAAGTATTGTGAAGATCATCAACTGCCGTTGCTCGATCTGGACGATGTCAAGCAAGTCATGCTCTTTTTAAGTCATGATGGCAAGGAGGATCTTCAGAAAACCTATGGATTGGTTTCAACGGCTTCAGTTGGAGCCATGATTCGCAAGATTGTCGAACTGGAACAACAAAAAGCGGACAGTTTTTTTGGAGAACCATCCTTTGAAGTCGCTGATCTACTCCGTTCGAACAGGGAGGGGAAAGGCATGATTTCCATAGTGCGACTGACAGATATTCAGGATCGCCCCAAACTGTTCAGCACCTTTATGTTGCAACTGTTGGCCGAGATCTATTCTACCTTTCCGGAAGAAGGCGATTCCGCAATTCCCAAACTGATCCTGTTTATCGACGAAGCACACCTCATCTTTGATGAAGCCAGCAAGGCATTGAATGATCAGATCGAGACATTGATCAAACTGATCCGATCAAAAGGGGTGGGAATATTTTTTGTGACCCAGAATCCCACAGATATACCGGATGCAGTACTCAGTCAATTGGGTCTCAAGGTGCAGCACGCATGCGCCTTTACAGCCAGGGACCGTCGTGCTATCAAACTGGCAGCAGAGAATTATCCTATTACGTCCCATTATCAAACCGAGCAATTGCTGACTGAAATGGGAATCGGGGAGGCGTTGATCTCCGCCTTGGATGAAAAGGGGGCACCAACTCCTTTGGTACATACGTTGATTCGAGCACCTCAATCCAGGATGGATATCTTGTCTCCAATGGAAATAGAAGAAATCAACTCGCGTTCGTTGCTGATCCCGAAGTATAACCGGGACATTAACCGCGATAGCGCCCAGGAGATCCTCCAGGACAAACTGGATACTGCACAATCAGATGAGCACAGGGAAGTTGTTGCAGAGTCAGCACGCCGAAGCGGTCGAAAGGAGAAAGGATTCCTGGATGAATTCTTCAATCATACAACAACGCGGCAGATCGGGCGCACGGTTGCCAGAGAGGTCACTAGAAGTATTCTGGGTGTACTTGGACTGGGTGGATCACGAAGAAGGTCCTGAAAAGGGGGATAAGTATTCAGTTAACCGGATATGGTCAAGTCGCTGATCTATCGGTTGTTACCATTGACAGGTTGACCGATTCGTTGGTTGCGATACTGAAACGTAAACTTGTCCCATGGAATCCGGCGGAAGTAATTGTCAGCAAAATACATGAGGATCATCTGAAAGTCAACCGGATTCTGATAGCCTGGAATCGGTTGGATGACATTCAATTCTTCGTCCAGGAAAACGATGGTCGGGTAACTCAACCGCCCGCGCATCAGCTCGGCAGCAAGTTCATGATAGCCTTTTTTCCCTTTTCGGACATACGAATAGGTGCGTCCATTGAATTCAATGTCTCCTGTAAACTCGGCATCAAATTTCACTGCAACGTACCGATCATTCACATAGTTGGCGACATCTTCATGGTGAAATGTCTTTTGATCCATCACCCGGCACCATCCACACCATTGAGTGTAGATGTCAACCATGATCTTTTTGTTCTCCAGTCTGGCCTGTCTCACAGCATCGGAAAATTCTACCCAATGGATCTCAGCCTGAGCCTTTGCATCGGACACGAATGCCAGCAGACCAATCATCAGGAAATATTTCAGGACAGGTTTCATTGGAGCAAAGTAACAATGGAATAACTTCTGTACCAAATGGTCTTTCCATACAGCCAGGGCCTTTAATAAAAGATTAACGATTCGGAATGAGTGCCTTAGGTTTTATAGCGTGGATGTCTGAACCAATGGAATTCATCCGTATGCAAAATAAAATGGTCCTCCGGATCAATAAACCCCGTTGGTGCCGGAATACCCGTTCCGAGATACTGATCGGTTGTTGAGATGATCGCTTCATCCCAAAGATCTTCTTGCAAAAAGGTATTCACCATAGTTGCCCCTCCTTCAACAAGCAGGCTGGTTTTGCCAGCGGCAGCCAGCTTGGTCAGAATTGCCTGTATCCCACCTTCTTTTTCCAGAGTGACAACCGTGACATTTTCCGACCAGTCTGGTTCGATCAGTTCATTTCTTCCCCGGATGATCCAGGTTTGCGCAGGACCTGCGAAGATGGCCAGGCCTGGATGCAGGCGACAATGGTAATCAGGGATGATCCGTAAAGGGTTTTTGCCCCAGAAAAGCCGGTTGGTCAACCGGGGTTCATCAATCAGGGCTGTACGGGTGCCGACAAGAATAGCATCCACGCGGGAACGCAACCGATGGACCAGTCGCCAGGATGCAGCATTGCTCAGAATGACCTGTCTGTCTTCTCGGCCGATGAATCCGTCCCTGCTTTTTGCCATCTTCAAAATGGCATATGGCCTGTTTTGCGAAACGTATGTATTTTCGCATGAGTGCCAGATATTCTCCTTCTTCTTTTCTGATCCCCTGGACAACTGTCACTCCATTGTCTTTCAGTATGGCTATCCCTTTTCGATTGACTCCAGGACTTTGGTCAATCGCACTGATGACGACCTTTGGTATTCGCCTTGACAGAATCAGATCCGTGCAGGGTGGAGTTCGTCCATGAATACAACATGGTTCGAGAGTGACATACAGCGTCGACGCAGGAATAAGATAGTGATCATCCAGGTGTACAGACTGAATTGCCATCACTTCTGCATGGGGTTGGCCGTGAGCACTGTGAAATCCTTCTCCAATGATCCTCCCATCCGCCACCAATACAGCTCCCACACCCGGATTGGGGGACGTATCACCCTCCGCCAGTCGGGCCAGTTCAAGTGCACGTAGCATAAAACGATCATCCATGGGCACTAGATACGAGTCTGTTGGGTTCAAATATCGTGTTTTATGTCGGTGCAGATGGCCGAGAACATTTACATTTGGCCCCACAGAGGAAGGAAACCAGTGCTGTATAAGATCAAATTGAAGAATAGCGAGGATCATTGTCTGATCGATGACACTGTTTATGAACATATCTGTTCAGACAGATACCTCCAGGAGCTCGGATTCCTGGAAGGATTGAGACAACACTCCAGTGGAGTAGCTGTGTTCCAGAAGTTATCGTACGATTCTTCGGGAAGACGAAAGATGATTACGATCTATCTCCACCGCCATATTGCTGAACGATTTTTATCAGGGGGCCGGAATTTGAAGCTGGACGAAGTCGTCCGTTTTCGCAATGGACAGAAGCTGGATTGTCGGTTGAGCAATCTGGTTTGGACCACCAGGAAAGACATCGCTCGTCAGCGAAAATCGCATAGCAATTCAGGTTATAAAGGGGTTTATAAGGAGTATAACAGATATCGGGCGGTGATCACAGTGGACCAGAAGAATATTCATCTTGGGATGTTCGCCACAGCACAGGAAGCTGCAAAAGCCTACAACAGGAAAGCGGTGGAGTTGTTCGGACAGGTTGATGAACCAGGGTTGATTTGATTCTTGGTTTTTACACATGAATCTTGCACTGGAGAAATCCAACTTCCTTTCAAAAATTAGTAAATTTGCTCTAAGAGTTAAAAATCAGGCCACTGTATGGGATGGTTTAAACGGTTGAAGGAGGGAATCACCACCGCAACAAAGCACAAGAAAGAGGCACCTGACGGTGTCTGGTACAAGTGCGACGTATGTAAGGAAGCATCGACCATGAAGGAGATGAAAGAAAACGTCTTTCTCTGTCCTCATTGTGATGCCCACACCCGGATCGGTTCCTATGATTATTATGATTTGCTGTTCGATGGTAAATATGAAGTTCTGTTCGACAATCTGACCGCAGTGGATACACTGGAATTTGTCGATATGAAACCCTATACTGAACGCCTGGAGGATGCCGTTCTCAAGACTGGCTTGAAAGAAGCCATGTCAGTGGCTGAGGGAAAGATCAATAAACGACCATTGGTCATCGCAGCTATGGATTTCCGCTTTATCGGTGGATCCATGGGTGCAGTTGTCGGAGAAAAGATCGCAAAGTCGGTTGATCATTGCATCGCCAACCAAATTCCACTTCTCATCATCTCCAAATCGGGCGGTGCTCGAATGATGGAATCTGCATTTTCATTGATGCAAATGGCCAAAACATCGGCCAAGCTTTCTCAACTGGCAGCTGCTAAACTTCCTTACTTTTCATTGATGACAGATCCAACCACGGGAGGTGTAACTGCTTCATTTGCCATGTTGGGCGACATCAATATGGCTGAGCCCGGTGCGTTGATCGGATTTGCAGGACCTCGCGTCATTCGAGAGACAATCAAGCAGGACCTTCCAGATGGATTTCAGAATTCAGAATTTTTGATGGAACACGGTTTCATGGATTTCATCGTCCATCGGAAAGAGTTGAAAGAAAGGCTTTCTGATCTTCTCCTGCTTTTCGGGAATGCTGCTGCATAGCCAATAATATTGGTCGAAACGCCAGCATTCTGGCACCTGAATCGAATTTAAAAGGAATAGCATACCAGGCTCGAATCCAGCGGCTTCAATGCTGCCAGCAATTCATCAATCCAACCTTTCCCATAGCGAGCCATCCAGGGTAGAACATTTTCTGTTCGTTCCTGTAAATTGCCATTCGGGAAATTCCGTTCGAATATGCCTTTGATTTGCTGGACCTCCGTGTCGTGCAGATGTTTGAGACCTCGAGTTATTTTTCCTTCCAGATTTTGCATCAGTTTGTCCATCTGGACTTCAGTGGATTCCGCACTGCGTTCCAGCGTCGGTTCGATCTGTGCGCACTTTTCCCGGACGCGTTGCATCAGATCTGCAAGGCTTGCCCGTTCGGAAGCCAGATCACTACTACTTTCTGCTCGATCATGGACATACTCCTGAATGACTGTCTCCAGAGGCTGAAACAGACGGTCTAACGACATTCCCAGTTTGGTGAGTTTCTGTTGGGTGATTTCATCGATCAATTGGACAGAATGTCTTCTGACAAGAATAGGGAAGGGGACGCCCAGGTAGGTAAACAGGTCACCCAGCTGGACCCAATAGGCGAGTTCACCGCCACCTCCGACAAACGCAATATTGGGTAGTATCGTCTCCTGAAGAAGAGGGCGCAAGATTACATTTGGACTGAACCGGTCCGGATGTGCATGCACTTCCCTGAGCAGGGCTTCTCGGGACCAGGTCCGTTGTCGGTCTATAGTCTGATAGCGATCCTCGTGGACTCGTTCAATTCGATCCTCGGAAGTTTGCTTCAGATAGAACAAGTTGATATCACGAACATGTGCCTGTTGATGAAAACCGACAGCCTCTAAAGTAGCCAATGTTGCCTCAACAATTGGCTTACTGAAGGATTGCAGAAATTCGGCTTCAAACAGGTCGGCACATGTGGCTTTGGCTGTTTGGGAATCGAGATCGAGGATGACCAATCCTTCCTGTCCAAGCAACTGATGGAGGAACTGGAATGTAGATTGACCAAATGTGCGCTCCGGGATATAGCTTGATCTCAGCAATTCGATGACCTCTTTTCCAAAGGGTAAGGGTCTGAACTTCTCTTCCGCCTGGGCGATCAGTTCAGAAATATTACCGATCGGCATCCGGCCTACCGGACCACCATCCTGGCCGGATTCCCAAGTCAGCCGTTCCGAGAACAATCGGGCATGACGAACTTCTTCATAATCGTGATCCTCTGTTCCCAAAACAAAAACAGGAACAACGATCTGGCCGTCCAGCCATTGTGACGCTGCCCGAGCCAGGGAAATCGTTGTCAATGCCTTGTAGACAAAATACAGCGCCCCGCCAAACAACAACGGCTGATGAGCCGTCGTAATGGAAAGTGCATTGCCAGTTGAAAGTCCGTCCAGGTTCGCTTTCAAAGCCGGGTTGACTGGTACATTACCATATTGGGACTCGATCAGCCTGGACAGAGAAGGGCGGTTCGTATAGTGGGCTGATTTTTGTCGGGCGGCCAGAAGGAACGATTCTTTATCAGCAGGGAAGGACAGGAAGGGGGCCAGATCGGGGTCTCCAGCGCAGAAACGTTGATCAAATGTTGAAAACAGATCCAGGGCGGCTATCGGAAAAGTGCGCGTGGAGGTAGGATTTTGTTGTGGCATGGATGTAAAAATGCAAAGAAGCTCTGGTTTGTTCAGTATCTCCCCGTTCGCTTGAATTACCTTTGTCACCATGCCGGAAATAGTGGAAGCGAAGGAATTCTTGCAAATGACAAGACTCGGGAAGCCTGTGCTGGATGTCAGGTCCCCAGGAGAATTCGCCCATTCGCATATTCCGAAGGCCATATCCTTGCCATTGTTTTCTGACGAAGAGCGCCATGAAGTGGGATACCTCTACAAACAGGTGTCTCAGTCTGCAGCAATGGTAAAAGGACTTGAAATTGCAGGCCCGAAAATGGCAGATTTTGTGCAGAAGGCAACAACAATCGCTCCCGACAAGCAGATCGGTATCTATTGCTGGCGAGGAGGGAAACGCAGTGAAAGTATGGCCTGGCTGCTGGAGAATGCCGGTTTCAAGGTCACCTTGTTAAAAGGGGGATATAAGGCCGCGAGACGGCAGTTCATCAATGCGTATTCATCGTCTTACAGGTTGATTCGACTGGGTGGTCGGACGGGATCTGGGAAAACTCGAATACTGCGAGGATTGGAAGCAGCTGGTGAGCAGGTGATTGATCTGGAAGATATGGCGCATCACCGCGGGTCGGCATTCGGCCATCTGGGCCTGAATGTGCAGCCCAGCAATGAATTTTTTGAAAATCGGATTGGCGAAGCATTGCTACATATGGACACCAATCGACTTATCTGGGTAGAAGATGAAAGCAGGCATCTGGGTAAACGTACGCTTCCACAGCCATTCTGGCATCATTTGACCAATGCACCTGTGCTTTACCTTGATGTCAGTGAAGATGTACGGATAAAAGAGATCCTGACCCAATACGGCACTCAGGATATTGATGGGTTGAAAGATGCTTTCGCCGGATCTCAAAACGGATGGGGCCTCAATTTGTCAAAGCCGCATTGGAACATCTGGACAGGATGACCTGGGCAGCGCAGCTCGATTGGCTCTGCAATACTATGATCGAACATACGACTATCACCTCGCCCATCAGACCTATGGTGCGGTGCTTTCAATTCCCATTGAAGAACTCGATATCTCCCGGATTGTGAACCAACTGATCCATCTGGCAGAAGAAAACAACGATGTATGGACCACCAACGATTGACATTATACAGCCACGGTTCCGGATGCGGCTGCAAAATAGATCCGGGGGTTCTTGACCAGATTCTCTCCGGTTCTACCAGGCTGGTGTCTGATCCCCGACTTCTGATTGGCAATGAACACCGCGACGATGCGGCGGTCCTGGATCTCGGAGATGGAACAGCGATGATCAGCACAACGGATTTTTTTATGCCCATTGTCGATGATCCATATGACTTTGGTCGTATTGCAGCAGCAAATGCGATCAGTGATGTCTACGCCATGGGTGGTAGGCCAAATCTCGCTATTGCCATCCTGGGATGGCCAGTACAGCAATTGGGCCCTGAATTGGCTTCCCGGGTGCTTGATGGGGCCCATGCGGTTTGCCAGGAGGCCGGGATCGTGCTGGCTGGAGGTCACAGCATTGATTCTGTCGAGCCGTTTTTTGGTTTATCCGTGAACGGCCGTATTGCCATCGCAAACATCAAGGAAAACAAGGGAGCTAAGCCTGGAGACAGGATTTATCTGTCAAAACCGCTTGGTGTCGGGATCTATGCAACTGCCAGTAAACTGGACCGAATACGGGAAGGAGATATGGACAAGGCACGGGACACCATGGTTTCCCTGAACAGGATTGGGGCTGAGTTGGGTGAGAAAACATGGGTCCATGCCATGACGGATGTGACAGGTTTCGGGTTGTTAGGCCATCTGCTGGAGATATGCAAGGCCAGCCAGGTCAGCGCATCTATTCGATTTCCAGATGTGCCAGTTCTGGATAAAGATGCACTGAACTTTTATATGTTGATGCAATGTGTACCGGCAGCAACAGCTCGAAATTGGGCCAGTGCCAGTTCAGAAGTGAATGCACTACCTAAGGAAATCTGGCAAATACTTTCGGATCCTCAAACCAGTGGCGGATTATTGGTCGTCACTGATCCGGAATCTGGTCAGATGATGGAAGATCTTGCAGCTAGCAAACATCAACTCTTATGCCTGATTGGTGAAATTGAAGATGACAAAAGCCCCAGGGTCAGCGTCATTTATTAAGGTGAAAGAAGGTTTGGCGTCGCTTGCCTGACGATATTTCAGAAAACGAAACCAAGGGAAGTGATGATCCGACTGGGTTGATTGCTGAGCGTGTATTTCTGGCCAAAAAAGCTCAGATGATCACCATACCGATACAGATTCCCTTCATAGCGAAGATCCAGATTGAATTTCCAGATGTCAAACCCGATGCCTGCCTGCCAGCCCCAGGACAAGTCTTCCCATTTGGATTGGATTCCGTCAAAACTGTTCAATTCAGATGAGCTGTTGATGAAGACATGCCCGACCGGGCCGGCCTGGATATTGAGTATCCCCATATCGACACCCAACATGAATGGGATGTCCAGATATTGATAGGACTCGGACAAAACATGGTCTGTGAGCGATGTCGAAAAGTCGTATGTGGTGGTATTTGAATTGAGCAGGAATTCAGGTTGGATAAAGAACTTACCGATATACCCCTTCAGGTAAGCCCCGAGATGGAACCCGTATTTCGCTTCTTTGATCTGGAATGTAAATTCCTCGATGGATTGAGGATCCTGGAATTGGATTTGTTTTGAATTCGTTATCTGCGTCGAATTGAAGCCGACCTTGATTGCTGCCTTTAACTGACCGAAACCCCTTGCTGGAAAAAAGAGGATCAGGATCGGAAGAAGTGAAAAAAGATGTCGCATGGTTAGCACTTTGGTATACCCGGAAAACGTCGATACGGGATTCGAGTATCAGAAGTTACACGGAAATAAGACAACCTTAACCCAAGATACGTACCTATCTTGGGTTCAAATCACTCATTGAGCCGGTGTGAACAGGTAGGGATTTGTAGCTCCTGTTGCCTGAGAGGAAAGCAGAATTGACCACTAGGGGAAACGACTGACTATGGAATGTACGTTTATTGGGAGCTATCCATCGGTGGATAAAATGCCACAGAATGATTTGCCCGAATTTGTGTTCATCGGTCGATCAAATGTGGGCAAGTCTTCACTGATCAATATGCTGGTCGGGCAAAAGAATCTGGCACATACATCCTCCATGCCAGGCAAGACGCAAATGATCAATCTGTTTCAAGTGGATAATCAATACCGGATTGTCGACCTGCCGGGATATGGGTATGCGCGATTGTCAAAAAAACATCGAAACTCACTAATGACCATGATCCGGTCTTATCTGCGTGAGCGGGAAGCCCTTTTTCTTGTTTTTCAGCTTCTGGATGTGCGGGTAAAACCCCAGAAGCTGGACATGGACATGCTGTACTGGTTAGGAGATCAAGGAATCCCTGTTTCCTTGCTGTATACCAAAGCGGATAAGTTGAAGTCCAGGAAATCGAACAAAGCCGAGAGGAATATGAAAAATCCATCCTGCAATCCTGGAATGTAGTACCTCCTTCATTCATGACCTCAGCAGAGGTAGGAGAGGGGAGAGAGGCGGTTTTGACCTATATTGCAGCTTCTCTTTCCAGCGATCAGTAGTATGCGGTCAGATTATCACAAGTATCCTCCAATCGAGCCAGACATTCGACAATGGCCGGTGTATTTACTGAGTCAGGACCGGGATCATTTCATCCGACAGATGCGAACCTTTGTGTTCAATCAGTTGACCGCAAACCAGACAAAATCTGTAAAAGCTCTTGTCGATCGTGCGCTGTATATGGAACGCGCACGGATCAAGGACAAACCCTGGAAAGTGGATCCCCCCGATGAGCGATTATTCTGGTCGAAGGTGAGAAAACGAATGGCCAATATCGGGGAGGATGACAATCATGAAACGGAATACGATGTCCTTCAGGAAGTCGTTCACCGGTATGCGCGTGAAATTGTCGGTACATTCCAGATCAACACCTTTCTCTTTGCACGTCGTTTTCTGACATTTTTTTTCAGTCGGCTGCTCAATACACTGGCAGCCGGTTCGCTCTTTGGCAATCGATACAAGCTGCATGATCAGCTGAATGTGGTTGGTGAGCACGAAATGCTCAGGAAACTGATGAAGAAAGGGACCGTCATCATTGTGCCTACCCATTCCTCCAACCTGGATTCGATCCTCATCGGGTATATGCTGGATGCGATCCTCGGTTTGCCCAGCTTCTCCTATGGCGCTGGGTTGAATTTGTATAACACCGGATACATCGCCTATTTTATGAACAGATTAGGCGCCTACAGGGTGGACAGACGCAAAAAAAACCTGATTTACCTCGAGACATTAAAAAGCTTTTCCCGGTTATCCATCGAGCGTCGGGTCAACAGCCTGTTCTTTCCAGGAGGTACTCGATCCAGATCCGGCCAGATCGAGCCGCGGCTGAAAATTGGTTTGCTGTCTACAGCAGTAGAAGCACAACGTTCCCTTTTGCAAAAAGGACAGGAAGAAAAGATCTATATCGTGCCACTCAATGTGTCCTACCACTTTGTACTTGAGGCCAACAGTCTGATCCATCAATATTTACGTGAAGAAGGGAAGGAAAGATATATCACCAGTTCACGTGATGATTCATACAGTATCCGAAAAAACATCAAGTTTATCTGGAAGCTGTTCAAAAACACCTCTCAAATCACGTTCTCCTTCTCGCATCCGATGGATGTTCTCGGGAATCGAGTGGATGAAAATGGAGTGAGTTATGATCAGCAGCAAAGACCCATCAATGTCCGGGATTTTTTCCGACTGGGGGAGGAGATCACAGCTGATGCACAGCGTGAATCACAGTATAGCAAACATCTTGCGGAAAGGATCGTTTCCAGTCTTTATGCTGACAATGTGGTTTTGAGCAGCCATTTTGTGGCGTTTCTTGC
Source organism: Saprospiraceae bacterium (assembly GCA_016710115.1). Taxonomy (GTDB): domain Bacteria; phylum Bacteroidota; class Bacteroidia; order Chitinophagales; family Saprospiraceae; genus JAGNXB01. The sequence goes on along the minus strand of JADJLN010000007.1, from coordinate 93,303 downwards.
GTTCGAAATTCTTCGGAATGAATATCCTCACATGGATATATTCGGGATCATCCAATTGCCTGAAGAAGAGTATGCATTTGTGTGGGACAGCCTTCTGGTAGGTGGGCGTGAACTGCAGGCTGCACTCATCCGATTGCGCAACCAGGAGAAAATCAAATTGTCTGAAATGATCCTCCAGGATATTGACGTGCTGCTGGAAGATGGAATAAAGAATATCGGCATCTTTCACGCGGAAAAACCGTTGCTTCGTGATCGGAAAAGCAGATTCGAAGTCAGAGCTTCAAGTTGCTGTACTTCTATCATAACCGACTGGAAGGGTACCAACTGCAGGATCAGGTCCAGTGGAGTCGTCTTCAGGTAGCGATTGAAGATTAATTGATTACGGGATGGATTTCATCATTTTTTGACCTGGAAGCCACTTGCTGGGACAAGGGAACACATGGTGTTACACAAGAGATTATCGAGATCGGTGCTCTGCGACTGAATCCATTGGGTGAGGTCAAAGGCAGTTTTCACAGTATGGTTCGTCCTGTGGTCCATTCGCTGCTTTCCCCGTACTGTAAACGACTGACCAGAATTACGCAAGAAGAGGTCGACAAGGCCCGGACTTTCCCGGAAGTGATCTGCAGATTTGAAGACTGGCTGTTTGTCAGTCGGGAGTTTTTTCTGATCTCCTGGGGGGCTGTGGATAAAACGTTGCTGGAAAATGAATGTCGCTCAAATCGTGTTGATTGCGATTGGCTGGATGATCATGTCAACCTGAAGCAGATCTATCGGGAATTGTTTCGATTGCCAAATCAGATCGGTCTCAAGGCGGCCATGCGTCGTGAAGGATTGGAATTTGAGGAGGCTCATCGAGCCATGGCCGATGCGCATAACTTTAGTTCGCTTATTTCTTCGACATCTGGATCAATGGCCCATGGAAGGGCATTGAATCAAAACATCAACTTAACATAATATAAATTATAGGGTAAAATTGAATTCTTCAAGACAAGGGTGCAATAAGAACCTGAACTTCAAGCCGGATTCAGGATTGCCTTCAGATTGGCAGCAGAGTATTTGACCGATTTCAATACTTTTTTATCAGCTTGTCTATACACCAGATAGTTATCCTCAGAGGGCTCGATAAATCCTTCCGTACCATCTTTCTGGCGATAATGGTCCAGTGTTGCTTCAGCCTCTTCCAGGGTTACACATACCTTACTCATATTACTTCGCTGGACTTCCTCGAATAAGCTGTTGAACAGATGGCCCAAACCAAATTCCAGGACAGCACCAGACAGGACGTATTGCAGATCACACAATGCATCTGCAATCTCAACCAGATCCTGATCCTCAATAGCTTGTTCGAGTTCCTTCAATTCTTCTGCCAGTAGATTGATCCGCAACTGGCATCGAGCTTCTGATGGTATAGTGGGTTCTTGCAGAATGGGTAGCCTGAATGTCTGGTGAAATTCAGCTACCTGGCTCAAGGCGCGGGGTTCGTCAAATCGGTGCTTCATGATCATGTTGGTCATGTAAATATAACGGCTTCAAGGGGTACTGCATCATAAAAAGAAGCCTGACAGGGTTATGCCAGGCTTCCAGATAAGGTGTCAGGGTCAAGTCGGTTCTGAACCGATTATCTCTTGAAATAGCTGGTTGGATTGGTTTCTCCTCTCTGGATTCGTTCAAGGCGAACTTTGAACTCATTCGACAGCTCCAGATTGTTTTTCCGGGCATAGATTTCCTTCAGAGCGACCAGTGTATTCTGATCATTGGCGTCGATCCGTTCAGCATCCTGGAAATAAGGCAAGGCTTTGTCAAATTCCGCATTGACCTTTTCTTTCAACGCATCATATTTTTTCAATCCTTCCTTACTGTAATCATCAGCCAGTTTGCTCAACTCTTGCGTGTACACAGCCGCTTTGTTGTAGTACAGAGCGCCGATACTGTAGATCGCATCTGTATAGCCGGCATCCAGGCTGAGCGCCTTTTGATAATGTTCCAGAGCAAGATTGAAATTCTTTTCTGATCCTTCATTGTCCTTTGATTCCAGTGCTTTCTGAAACAGATTGTCATACACGTTGCCCAAAGTCAGATACAATGACTTGTTGCCCGGTTCTTTCTCAATAGCGATTTTCAACTTGCCTGTCAACTCGTCCATCCGCCCTTCACGCAAATAATGGTTGATTTCCGTAAACAGCAGGGAAACATCCTCAGGGTAAAGCTTGCGGCCGGTTTCGAGATACGACACAGCTTTGGCTTTATCCGTGTCCAGATAGGCATTGTACATCAGATCATAGATGTACGCATTCTCATATTTGTTTTCCATCAAGGTATTGAGGAAAACTAGAGATTCCTGCTTCTTATCTGCCAGCATGCCAGTAACCGCAGCAGAATACATCGCATCCTTGTATTGCTTGTCTTCCAGAGGACTCTTCTCCCCTTCCCTGGTCAGGGTTTCATGGGCCTCAACAACAGTAGAAAATGTCTTGAAAGCTGCACTGTTGTTTTCGCTTTGATACTCTTTGATCGCCTGATTGTTCAACAAGCCGATCAATGTGGAAATCCCTGTCAAGGCATCTGTTTTTTGATACTTCTTCGCAGCCAGGCCTAAGGCTTTCTTATAAGACTGGTATCCCTGGAAAGCGGCATCGGGATATCTGGATGGAAGGGTATCCCCTTTAATTTCCTTGTTGATATAATCCCGATTCGCTATTTCTAACATGATCCCACCGGATGTAACCCGGTATCAGCGTCTGCTGCGGGTGGCATCCTGTGTGTGGCGATCTTGATCATATCAATCGCTTCATCCAGTTTGTCTGCGTTTGCATTCTGGTCCAAATTGTATGCGCCTAAAGCCCTCTTGGCCTTTTTATATGCGCGTGCTGCTTCTTCATCCTGGGCCGAGCCTACTGCCAGTACCCCCAGCATGAACAAGAAAAGGAGGGAAAAATTCTTCATGATTGATTTCTTACTGTTTAATGAAATACACTGCCTATCACATGTATATGATGTGGATGTTGCTTATGAAAACGTTAATCCAGATCTGCTTGTTCGGTTTGGTCATCCATGGAGATCTGATCATCCATGTCGACTTCCAGGTCTGTGGAATCCTCATGCTGAGCAACTGCGACATCTGCGATACTGTCGGAATCGTCCAAACGGATGACCTTGACACCCTGTGTCGCGCGCCCCATCGTCCGGATATCGGCAACAGCCATCCGGATGACAATACCCGAACGATTGGTGATCATGAGATCTTCTTCTTCCCGAACCGATTTAATAGCGACTAATAGACCGGTTTTTTCGGTGATCTGCATGGTCTTGATGCCTTTGCCGCCCCGGTTCGTTACCCGATAATCGTCAATGGATGTCCGTTTGCCGTTTCCTTTTTCTGAAACGACCAGGATGGTCACTTCTGTATCCTCCCGATCGACGCACACCATTCCGACGATATAATCGTGGCTATGGTCCAGGAACATACCTTTGACTCCTGTAGCGGTCCGCCCCATTGAACGTACTGTAGATTCCGTGAAGCGGATCGCACGTCCGGTACTGTTGGCCAGGATAATCTCGTTCTGCCCATTGGTCAGTTTGACTTCCAGCAGCTGATCATCTTCAGTAATCGTGATCGCATTGATCCCGGTTACCCGCGGCCGGCTGTAATCCTTGACCAGAGTCTTTTTCACGATCCCTTTCCGGGTACAGAAGATCAAGTGGTGTGATTCGAGGAAGGCTTCATCATTCAGATCCAGGATGGGAATAAACGCCCGAATTCTGTCCTCCTTCGGTATCGCCAGAAGATTCTGGATCACCCGCCCTGTCGCCGTTTTGGTTGCTTCAGGGATTTCAAAAACACGCAGCCAATGGCACCGCCCCGACTCTGTGAACAGGAGCAGATAGTTGTGGTTGGAGGCAACGAACATATGTTCGATAAAGTCTTCATCCCGTGTTTTTGATCCCCTTGAACCACGGCCTCCCCTGCTTTGAATGCGGAATTCATCGACCTTCGTCCGCTTGATATACCCGTTGTGACTGATGGTGACCACGACATTCTCATCAGCGATCAGGTCTTCCATGGTGATCTCCCCTTCCGCGTATGTAATTTCTGTACGACGGTCATCACCAAATTTTTCCTTGAGTTCAGAGGTCTCATCCTTGATGATGCTGCGCTGCAATTCCTCGCTGGCCAGGATCGATTTGTAATATTCGATCTTCTGCATCAGTTCCTGATATTCTTCCCTGATTTTATCCCGCTCAAGCCCTGTCAACCTTGAGAGACGCATTTCCAGGATGGCTTTTGCCTGGATCTCTGACAATCCGAACTGAGAGATCAAGCCTTCTTTGGCAATCTCCGGGGTTGAGGATGCACGGATCAATGCGATGACCTCATCCAGATGATCCAGTGCGATCAGTAATCCTTCGAGAACATGTGCACGTTCTTCGGCCTTCCGCAGGTCATATCTGGTTCTTCTGACGATGACCTCAATCGAAACTGGATAAATTCATTGATCAGTTCACGCAAATTGAGGGTTCGTGGTTTGCCCTTGACCAGACAGACATTGTTGACAGAAAAATAAGATTGGAGTGGCGTATACTTGTACAACTTGCTCAGGACCACATTCGCCATGAAGTCCCTTTTGACCTCGACGACGATACGCATCCCGTTTCTGTCCGATTCATCGCGGACATCACTGATTCCTTCGATGCGCTTTTCATTCACCAGTTCAGCGATCTTGACGACCAGGCTGGCTTTGTTCAACTGGTACGGGATCTCTGTGATAATGATGGTTTCCTTCCCCGATTCGGATGACTCGATCTCAGCCCGGCCTCGAACTGTCAATCGCCCACGGCCAGTTTCCATGCTTCACGAACGCCATCATAACCGATTATGATGCCACCGGTGGGAAAGTCAGGCGCTTTGACAAATTCCATCAGATCAGCTACCGTCGCCTCCGGGTGATCCACCATGTGGAACACCGCATCACATACTTCGCTGAGGTTGTGTGGCAACATATTGGTGGCCATGCCGACAGCAATACCGGAAGCACCATTGACCAACAGGTTTGGCAATCGTGTAGGTAATACGGTTGGCTCCTCCAGAGAGTCGTCAAAGTTGAATGCAAAATCGACAGTCTCCTTATCGATATCCATCAGGAGCTCATCGGTGATCCGAGCCATCCTTGCTTCCGTATAACGCATGGCAGCAGGGCTGTCTCCATCAACCGATCCAAAGTTTCCCTGACCATCGACAAGAGGATATCTCAAGGACCATGGTTGAGCCATACGAACCATGGTATCATATACGGACGAATCACCGTGCGGGTGATACTTTCCCAATACTTCACCGACAATTCTGGCCGATTTCTTATGCGCCCGGTTGAATGGTAATCCCAATTCAGACATGCCATACAACACACGTCGATGAACCGGTTTCAGCCCGTCTCGAACATCTGGCAAGGCCCTGGAAACAATGACCGACATCGAATAATCGATATAGGCAGTCTTCATTTCCTTTTCTAAACTGATAGGTAAAATTCGTGTACCGGATGCCATTGAGAAACTGTTGATTTTGGATGTGCAAAGATAGTAAACCGCACCCCTTTCTTGACGTTTAACCAATCCTTTCCTCAAGTGTTGTGTTCTTTTTCTGATTTTTGCACCCAGATGGCAAACAAGACAGTTAAACCTTACCTCGACCAGCCGGGAACCAAAAAAGAACAGGTCACGCACATGTTCAACAGGATATCCGGAAGTTATGACCTGCTAAACAGGATGTTGTCTCTCGGTATTGATGTCCGGTGGCGTAATGTGCTCGTGAAAAAGCTGAAAGCCCACCACCCAGCCAAGATCCTGGATGTGGCGACAGGAACTGCCGATCTCGCTATTGCGATCGCCAGATCAGTACCAGATGCACATGTGACCGGACTGGATATTGCAGAAGAAATGCTGCTGATCGGAAGGAAGAAAACAGAGTTGCAGGGTTTGTCTTCCCGAGTCACTCTGGAAGTAGGAGATGCAGAGAACCTCCCCTACCCTGACGGTACATTTGATGCGATCACGGTCGCTTTTGGCGTGCGTAATTTTGAAGACCTTGAACGGGGCATTGCCGAAATGAATCGCGTCCTCCGTCCTGGTGGTCATTTGTATGTACTCGAGTTCTCCCAACCCAAAGGCTGGCTCTTTCGTCCCATATTTCAATTGTATTTCAAATACTTACTTCCCCTGATTGGACGTTTAACCAGCAAAGACGCACGAGCATATCATTACTTGTTCGAATCCGTGCAGGCATTTCCGGAAGGTGAAACCTTTGTGGAATTAATGCGTAAGCAAGGGTTTGGACAGACTTCCTGGACTTCTCTAACATTCGGTACATGTTCCATATACGAAGGATTACGCTGATTAGTCTTCTTTTCCTGGTGTTGGCATCGGTGTCTTCCACCGCACAGCGTGGGAACTACAACTACCTCGATTTTGAGAACAAACCCTACTATTTTGGTATTGTTCTCGCCTACAACAATTCTGACTACAAAGTTTCTCAATCGAAGAACTTTCTGTTGAATGACAGCATTCGCATTGCCGAATCCCTGCGCGGTGTCGGGTTCAATCTGGGAGGTATTGTCAACCTCAAAGTAGGCCAGTATTTTGATTTCAGGACACAACCCACCCTGTCTTTTGCGGAAAGAAAACTCTTTTACAAGTCACCAGATGATATTCGGGCTCCGTATACTCGTCGGATCCAATCTGTACTTTTCGAGATCCCCTTCCACATTCGGTTCAAGTCCGAACCGTATAATGACAAACGGTTCTTCCTGGTAACGGGCGTTAAATATGGTATCGATGTGGCGAATGATTCCCGGTCACGTGATGCCGCCGAACTGGTCAAAATTGCACCTTCGGATTTTATGTTCGAAGTAGGTGCCGGTGTCCAGATCTTCTTCCCTTATTTTATCTTTTCTCCAGAGATCAAATATTCACATGGCCTGGGGAATGTCATGGTGATTGATCCCAATCTGCCGCAATCCAGTGTGATCGATCGACTGACCTCCAGATCCGTTACCCTTTCCTTTCATTTTGAGGGATAAGCCATTCATTTCCAAGTGGATGAATGGATTGTATGTAGCTGATTATATCAGGAAAAAAGTGATTGAAATCCTGATTCAGGTCGTCATCATGCAAAACCAGATGCGACAATGCGGATTCCATGATCTCCGGTCTGCTGGCTCGTTTGGCCATACGAAGGAAGACATCCCGGATCCCCTCTGCAGAGCGATACGTGGTTAACCAACGGTGATCGATCATAGAATGTACTCGAGATTGGAGGGGTTCTGGCACAACTAACAGGAGGTCACCTAACCGTCCATAGATCGATTCAGCCATCTCATCCAGTCCGACGGTCGAATAGCGGTCCCAATTCCTGACCAGGAGGAGGTCATAGTAGATATCAATACTGACTGGTGCATATTTCCGCTGGTTCGATCTGATCCTTGCGGTACTCACCCGGACGGTTTCATGTTGATCGGTATATCTATCGATCTCCCGGTGAAGAGAGATTCCGGAACGGACAGCTTCAGGAAGTTTTTCTGTTTGTGCCGGCGTAATCATATCGGCCAGAAAATTCCCCAATGCAAGTTCAGAATGCGGTCCGGAAAGGAGAAGATGTGCGAGATAGTTCACAGGGTCATTTCTTTCGGGGAATAATGATCTATCTTTGCGGCTTGTTAAAAAAAGAGCTTCATGGGAGTAAAATGTGGCATAGTAGGGCTGCCGAATGTGGGCAAATCTACTTTATTTAATGCACTGACATCAGCAAAGGCACTCGCTGCCAATTATCCATTTGCGACCAAGGAGCCAAACATTGGGATGATCACCGTTCCGGATCCTCGATTGGAGGAATTGGCCAAGTTGATCAATCCGAAAGCTGTTTTACCTACGAATATCGAGATCGTAGATATTGCGGGGCTGATCAAGGGAGCCTCCAAGGGAGAAGGATTGGGCAACCAGTTTCTTGCGAATATCCGTGAAGTCGATGCTATCGTACACGTTGTCCGCTGTTTTGACAACGACAATGTGGTCCATGTTGATGGACAGGTAAATCCGGTTCGGGACAAGGAGATCATCGATACGGAACTCCTGCTTAAGGACATGGAAACTGTTGAAAAGCGGATCGACAGGTTGAAGAAACTGGCAAAAAGTGGGAGTAAATCTGATGTTGCCCTGGTGTCCATCGCTGAGGCGATCATGAGGCACCTCGAACAGGGATTTCCGGCGCGTACCTTGGAACTGGAGAAAGAGGGCAAAGAACTTCTGGACGAGATGTTCCTGCTGACAAACAAACCTGTCTTGTATGTCTGTAATGTAGAAGAATCAGCAGTGCTTGAAGGGAATGCACATACGCGCGCATTCCTTGACGCAGTGGCAGACGATCAGGCCGAAGTCATCCTCATTTCCGCTGCAATCGAGTCAGAGATCATCGAACTGGAAGACATGGATGAACGAATGATGTTCCTGGAAGAAATGGGATTACAGGAACCCGGTGTCAATCGGGTGATTCGGGCTTCGTATCATTTATTGAATCTGATTACCTATTTCACCGCTGGAGAAAAGGAAGTTCGTGCCTGGACAGTAACCGGGGGGAATGACCGCACCTCAAGCTGCTGGAGTGATTCACACTGACTTTGAGAAGGGATTTATTCGTGCTGAGGTCATCAAACTGGATGATTTCATTCGTTTGGGTTCGGAGGCTGCAGTCAAAGAAGCGGGTAAAATGAGTGTTGAGGGCAAAGAATATGTTGTCCAGGATGCCGATATCATGCATTTCCGATTTAACGTTTAAGTGGCTCTGGTTTGTCGATTCAGACCAAATACTATCTTCTCTACAAGCCATTCGGGGTCTTGAGCCAATTCACCCCTGATCATGAAGGACAGATTACTCTTTCGTCATTGGCGGACTTTCCACGCGATGTCTATCCGATCGGAAGACTGGATCGGGATTCTGAAGGGTTGCTTTTGATGACGAATGACAATGCCTTTAAAAACAAGGTATTATCTCCCGGAATCGGGCTTGCTAAAACCTATCTTGTCCAGGTAGAAGGGCGCCCGACACAAATTGACCTTCAACCGCTTCAAACCGGCGTTACAATCCGATTGGATAAACGAAGTGTGGCATTGAAGCCGGCGGATGTGAAGATTCTGAAAGATGTACCTGACCTGCCGGAACGAGTACCTCCTATTCGGTATCGTAGGGACATTCCCGATCAATGGATTGAGATCACCATCCGAGAGGGGAAAAATCGTCAGGTTCGACGAATGCTGGCCTCAGTCGGTTTTCCGGTTTTGCGGTTGGTGCGCAGTCAGATCGGTCAATTGAAGTTGAATTCTATGGTGCCTGGAGAGGTCATCGAAATGGAAAGGCAGGAGCTCAGAAAAGCGATCGGTTTCTGATCAACGATACATCACCGTTTTTACTGCCTGAATCACTTTTTGCGGGTTTGGCATCCAGGCATCAACTAAAGTTGAAGCGTATGGCAAGGATGTATCCGCACTGTTCACACGCACAACGGGAGCATCCAGATGGTCAAATGCATGGCGCTGAACTGCATAGGCGACTTCAGAAGAGATAGAAGCGAAAGGCCAGGATTCATCAACAACCACAATCCGGTTGGTTTTTTTTACTGATTGGATGATCGTTGCATAGTCCATGGGACGGATGGTGCGAAGATCGATCACTTCTGCACTGATTCCTTCTTTTGCCAATTCCTGTGCCGCGAGCAATGCCTGCCAGATCATCTTGTTATACGTGACAATAGTCACATCTGTACCGGTCCGTCGAATAGCCGCTTTACCTATTTCCACAGTGTAATCATCGCTCGCAACTGGGATACTGCCTTCTGTTGGGAGGATCGTATGCAGAAAGGAATAACCTCTTTCACCTCCCGGTGTAGTATCTACCTCCATGGCGTAAAAGACTTCCGATTCCATGATACACACAGGATCATTGTCTCGAATGGCCGATTTCATAAGCCCTTTGGCGTCCAACGGATCAACACAGGAGATAACCTTGAGTCCAGGTGTGTTTCCCAGCCAGCTTTCAAAGGTCTGTGAGTGTTGTTGGGCCAGCTGGCCAGCTGCACCGGAGGGACCTCTGAACACAATGGGGCAGGCGAAATCACCTGCGGATTGTGACAGCGTTTTAGCGGCATTATTGACGATTTGATCGAATGCAAGGACTGCAAAGTTCCAGGTCATGAATTCAACGATTGGTCGCAACCCGTTCATGGCTGCCCCGACACCGATCCCGGCAAAACCCAATTCAGCTATGGGCGTGTCGATTACACGCCGGGCACCAAATTCGTCCAGCATGCCTTTACTGACCTTATAGGCACCGTTGTATTCGGCTACTTCTTCGCCCATGAGAAAGACAGATTCATCCCTTCGCATCTCTTCTGTCATCGCCTCGCGTAAGGCATCTCTCAATGATAGACTTGTTCCCATGATTGTCTGAATTGTGGCTGCAAAAGTACGAACGGTGGTCATAACATGTTGTTTTGGTTCTGACTTTTCGGGGTTTGGTGAATTCATGTTGAAAACAATATCTTTGCAGGAAATATTCAGACCATCGGTATCGTTACCGAATTGAATTTTAAACACCTCGTATCATGTTGAAGAAAAAGGGATTTGGAGTTGTACGCTCTATCGCACTGTTCGGTCTGGTTTTGCTGTTATCCTCATGCAATCGTGGTAGCGGATGTCCGAATAATTTCCGTCTGGATATTCAATGGGATGCTATCCTGCAAACCCTGGTTTCCATTTTCTAACGGCTCATGCATTGGACCTGGCTGACTGATGACCTCGGTTGGCAACAGTTTCTATCGCTTTCTGCCGATCGACCTGTGTTTTTGTTCAAACACAGTCATCGCTGTTCACTTTCCAGCATTGTAAAAATCCGATTGGAAGAACATTTTGCATCTATGGGTTTGGATGCCTGGATTATCGATGTTGTCAGTCAGCGAAAACTGTCTCAATTGATTGCTGTAGAAATGGGAGTCATTCATGAATCTCCCCAGGCCTTGATTGTCCATACGGGAGAATGTATCTGGGATGAAGACCATCTGGATATTCACGGGAAGGAGGTCGCTTGCTTATTGGGGCCGATCCGCACGGGAGGTTCGGCATGAAATATCTCCTACAGCTGACGGGAGATGGTTCGCATACTATTGAAAGTCAGGATTTTAAAACTACCTATCATTCGCGATTCGGGGCCATCCAGGAATCACAGGTTGTGTTCATTGAAGCTGGTCTCCATTGTGCTTTCTCCCGGATACGTGAGGAACAGCCAATACGGATTCTTGAGTTGGGTCTGGGTACAGGCCTGAATGCATGGCTCAGTTTGTGTTCCGCGGAAAAACGTCAGCGCATCATCAGCTATATCGCTTTGGAATTGTTTCCATTGTCCCTTGATGTTGTTCTTCAATTGAACTACGCTGAGCTTCATGCTCCGGATTATATGGAAGCATTTAAGAAGATTCATCAGTGTTCTGGTCAGAACGGATCGACATCACGGATCGATTCCGTCTGTTTAAATTGAACACGGATGCCTTATGTTGGAATCCGGAACATGTAGATGTAGATCTGATCTACTATGACGCCTTCAGCCCAACGACCCAGCCAGATCTCTGGTCGGAGGGGACATTATCCTTGTTTATAAAGACGCTTGTTCCTGGAGGCGTATTTGTCACCTATTGTGCCAAAGGTGAAGTCAGGCGAACTCTCCAGCGTCTTGGACTTTCTGTCGAGCGATTGCCGGGGCCACCTGGCAAGCGGGAAATCTTGAGAGGCATCAAATTACACTGATTCGCCAGCCAGGCAGTCTTTTATTATCTTCCGGCAAAATCGACACATGAAGGCACTGGCGTTGCATTGGAAGATCCTACTTGGCATCGTGGTCGGTATTCTTACCGGTCTGCTCCTCCCCTATTTTCCTGGTTTTTCCATGGGTAACCTGTTTTCTATACCGGATGGGAAAACTCTTGTGATTGACTGGATCAAACCCTTTGGTACCATCTTCATCAATTTGCTGAAACTGATCGCTATTCCGTTGATTATTACTTCCTTGATCACGGGTGTTGCGGCGCTGAAGGACATCAGCAAGTTCAGTCGCATCGGTATTCGGACTATCGGTTTCTATGTTTTTACCACATTGGCCGCCACTTCATTGGGTTTGTTCATTGTCAATCTGATCAAGCCGTCCAGGTCATTAAGTCCAGCAACCAAAGATGAACTAATGGCACTCTATTCTACGGATGCGAGTGGAAAGATCGAAGCGGCCTTTGAAACCAGAGATTCAGGACCTCTTCAGCCCCTGGTCGATATTGTCCCTGACAATATATTCGAGGCATTAAGTCAGAATGGCAACATGCTCCAGGTCATCTTTTTTGTGATCTTTCTCGGGATTGGTCTCATCCTGATCAAGGAGGAGGATGCCAAACCCGTGGTCAGCTTTTTCCACTCGTTGAATGAGGTCATCATGAAACTGATCGACCTGATTATGCTTGGTGCTCCTTATGGTGTCCTTGCTTTAATGGCTACACTCGTGGTTGAATCACCCAGCGTGGAGTTGTTTATGGCCTTGATCATGTATTCCATCACAGTTATTCTGGGTTTGTTGATTCTGATCTTTGCATTTTACCCTGCTCTGGTTAAAATCTATACAAAACGGAGTTACAAGTCCTTTTTCCAGGGGATTGCACCGGCTCAATTACTCGCATTTTCTACCAGTTCGAGTGCCGCTACACTGCCTGTGACCATGGAACGGGTACAAGAACATCTTGGTGTTGATGAAGAGGTTGCCAGTTTTGTACTTCCTGTTGGCGCCACTGTCAATATGGATGGAACCAGTCTGTACCAGGCAGTAGCTGCTGTCTTTATTGCCAATACACTGGGAATGGAGTTGACCCTGGGTCAACAGATTACGGTGATCCTGACAGCCACATTGGCATCGATCGGATCCGCAGCTGTTCCCGGAGCTGGAATGGTCATGCTGGTCATCGTGTTGAGTGCAATAGGTGTTCCTGAAGCGGGTTTAGCCCTTATCTTTGCCGTTGATCGCCCACTGGATATGATTCGAACCGTAGCGAATGTGACCAGTGATGCAACCATAGCCATGATCGTTGGGAAGTCACTTGGCATGCTGCATGATCCTGTAGAGAAAAAGTGGGATGACAATTATCCTGCACAAGACAAGTAGAATCAATCATGTCAAGTATCATTTTCATGACCATACAAAAGCGTTTTCTTATCATTGGAAGTGTAGCCTGTTTTTTGCTGGTGTCCGGGTTGACCTATTGGTCTGCTCAATCTTTGGCCCCTGATATTCCTGTTCCAACAGAAGGGAAAACGGCTGTCCGAATGGAGGGAGAAACAGGCGGAGAAAGAGTGAAACGGGAAGCCTGGATTGATCTGATGCATGGTGCCGCACCTGGTACTGATTGGCGAACTCTGGAATACCAGAATCAACGCTATATGGCTGAACAACGACAGCAAGCTCGTCTGCTTCGTGGATCAGGTGATCAGGAAATCCTGGCAGATGGTCAATTGATCGGCAAATGGAATGAACGAGGCAGTAAAAATCAGGCTGGCTCCGTGATGGCGACAACCTATGACCCGGATACAGACGAGATTTGGCTGATCTCAGCTGGGGGCACCCTGTTTAAGGGTTCATTGGAAGGCTCAAATTGGGTAGTGGTCAATCAGGACTACAGGTTTAGTGGCGATCTGATCCAATTTGTCAAAACAGATACAGGTAGACGACTGCTGGCCATCATCAATAAAATCATTCATTATTCCGATGATGAGGGGTTAACCTGGACACCTTCGGAGGGTTTGGCTACATATGACAACAATTGGGGAGATCGTCGGTACCCGATTGTACTCGATGATTCCCTGCAAACGATCTACTATCTGGTCGAAGAATGGCTTCCTGGACCCTGGACGGATGATGTGGGCATTTATCGGTCTACGGATCAGGGAGAACATTTTGAAAAAGTGATCTCCTTCCAAGATAAGGACGTGAATAATTACTGTCTCACCCGGATCAAAGGCACGAACACAGTAGCCATGCTGAAAAAGGCAGCGCCATCCATAACCGAGTTGTATCACCTGAATGCGCAAACCGGTATTCCTGAGTTGGCAGGAAAAACGTTGATTCTCGGGATTGGAAATGAACGTGCCAATCTGGAGGCTCTGAAAGTGGATACATTGATCACGTATTATATGTATTCCTCGAAGGATGACCTTTTTGTTTCAACCAACCACGGTGCAAAGTGGACATATATCTCGACGTTAGAAAAAAATCCCTGGGGTGTAGGCGTTTTTGTCAGTGAGACGAATCCATCCTTTATGATGATGGGAGAAGTTGAATGTCATCGCAGTGTAAATGGTGGGCAAAACTGGCAGGTGTTTAACAAGTGGTGGGAGTATTATCACGATGTTGAAGGTGCCTTACATGCAGATATCATGTATTTCGCTGAGTATAAAAAGAAGGATGGAACACCGTTTTTCCTCATCAGTAATCATGGTGGGTTGAATGTGACATACGATGGAGCCACGTTTGATAATCTGGGTTTGGAAGGATTGAATGTCGGACAGTTTTATGATGTTGTGACCGACCCTGTTGATGAGCTGTATATCTATGCCGGTTCGCAGGACCAGGGTTTTCAGCGTGGACTGGATCTTTGGGAGGGAGACGTTCTTGATTTCGATCAAGCCATTTCAGGCGACTATGGCCATATGGTATTTACAGGAAACGGCCAGCATTTGTGGATGGTCTATCCGGGTGGTTGGGTCTCTTTTTGGGATTATCCTGTCAGTGGAGGAATTACTGCGGATTTTACCCTTGATTCGGATAATGAGAGTGTATGGATTCCACCGCTGGTCGCTGATCCTGATCCCTCCAAGAATATTGTGTACATGGCAGGCGGAGCTCTGGATGGTGGCCCGGGTTCCTTTATTGTGAAATTGGAGGTAGTGAACTTCCAAATGGAAGCGGAGCAATTACCCTTTGATTTTAGGGACTACTCTGGAGGGGAAGTAAGTGTACTTGCTTTTTCACCTTTTGATCCACAGGTGATGTATGCAGCAACCACGAACGGATATTTCTTTACTTCTCAGGATAAGGGACAAACCTGGGAACAAAGTCTGAATACCGTTCCCGGAGGACAGTATCTCTATGGCGCTGCAATATTACCATCCAAGATGAATCCGGAGACGATCTATTTTGGTGGAAGTGGATACAGCGGTCCGGCGATGCTGGTTTCCTATGATGGGGGCATGAGTTTTACCAGTATGAATGAGGGCCTCCCTCCTACCCTGATTCTTGATCTTGCCGCCAATGACGATGAAAGTCTATTATTCGCTGCAACAGAGACAGGGCCTTTTGTCTTTGTACAGGCAGACCAGGAATGGTATCCGATGCTGGGAGCAGCGGCCCCCTTGCAGACTTACTGGAGTGTCGAATTCCTACCGTTGCAGCAGACAGTCCGATTTGGTACTTATGGACGGGGGATCTGGGACTTTGCGATTGAAGAGGTCGTTTCGATTGCCTCGCCAGGAGAGCCGCAACAAATTCAGCCCTTGAGAATTCTCCCGAATCCGGTTGAGGGCACTGTATTGAAAGCTGAAATGGCCCATTTGACTTCAACGGAAGTTGACTGGCAAATCACTGATCTATCAGGCAGATTGATCAGAAAGGGACAGTCAAGGTCTGGTGGGGGTAAAGATTTGGTGATTGATCTGCCTTCAAACCTGAATACCGGGTGTTATGTGTTGACCACCCGTCTTCAAAATCAGATTCGGTCAGGAAAATGGATCAAACTGGAATAACCTTTCTTCCGGACTTGAACAGACAATAGGCCCGGTGCTATTCCCTGGACAGCAGCGCTTTTGACATTTTGACATGAGGAATACCCACTTCCTGGAAGGGTTCTGATTGTATCGTATATCCCCGATTCTGATAGAAGGCGATGGCAGTAAAACGGGCATGGAGGGATATGGTTGAAATCCCATTCTGAAGTGCCCGGTGTTCAGCCTCCAGGACAAGTTGATGTCCGATCCCTTCGCCTTGCCTTCGTTCTGAAACAGCCACCTGTCTCATTTTCCAGATTGTTTCAGAGACTGGTTGCAGAACCAGGCATCCGAGGAGGTTGTCAAGACTGTCAAAATAGCCTAGATGGAGTGAATCCCATTCCATTTTCAGATCTACAGGTTCAAATTCCAGATTCAGTGGCTTTCTGAGAATGAGATAGCGCAAATGAATGCTTTCATCGTAGGCAGGAGAGCCAAACGCAAACGAACAGATATAATCATGGCTGGATCTAGCCATGAGGAAATACAGATGGTACGATGGTCAGGGATTCCTCCAATTGGTTGAGACGAATATCTGGAAGGTAACCAAGAGGTTCAAAATAGCCGATCATTTTTTCCGTGGGCATATTCCCCGTCAATTCTTCTCGGGCCATTGGACAACCACCATATCCTTTCAAAGCACCATCAAAACGACGGCAACCACTTTCATAAGCAGCATGTACCTTTTCCTTCCAACTCGCAGGCGTGGTATGGAGATGGGCTCCGAATTCGATGTCAGGCAACGCAGGTATCAGGGATTCAAACAGATAACTGATATTGTCCGGGCTGGAAACGCCGATCGTATCACTCAAGGAAAAATGCGAACGCCCATTTCTCGCAACTGATAAACCCACTGCAGGACGATATCCACATTCCAGGGATCACCATATGGATTCCCAAAACCCATGGATATATAGATGACCACTTCCTTTCGGCCTTTATCAGCTATTTCCAGGATATCAGAAACACGACCGAGAGATTCCTGGATTGTTGCGTTTGTGTTGCGAATCTGGAATGTTTCAGAAACACTGAACGGATACCCCAGATAGGAAATCTGTGAATAGGCGGCCGCATCAGCTGCGCCTCGACTGTTGGCAATGATCGCCAGCAGTTTTGTGTGTGTAGAAGACAGATCCAGGCTTTCCAATACATGAGCCGTGTCGGCCATCTGTGGGATTGCTTTTGGTGAGACGAAACTCCCAAAGTCCAGGTATCAAAGCCAACGGACAACAATTGCTGGATGTAGCGGACTTTCACTTCCGTCGGAATGATCGGAGTCAGCCCTTGCATGGCATCGCGCGGGCATTCGATCAATTTGACAGGTGAATTTACTGTTGTCGTCATGGTCATTCTGGGAGCCATCCAAAGGTAATGCCGAATTGGTGCCTGTACAAATTAGGTCGATTTTCTATGAATTTCCATCCATCACCTTGCTGATGCCTATCTTGGCAATGCCTCTTAAACGAATGTTATGCGTCAGCAGGGTTGGATAACTGTCATTGGCTTTATCTTATTTGTATTGGGATTTCTCTCCATTGTACTGAGTATGGTTGGAGTCCAGCTTCAGTTTATGGTATGGATGGATCATTTCGGCCGAGGTTGGGGATTTTTGGCCAGGTTGATCCTGATGATGACAGGTATCCTGATGGTGATCAGTGACCGTTCAGGTCCTGTCGATTGATCTTTTCGTCAACTGGTATTCACTTGTTCATAGATTCCGTTAATTTCGGATTATGAAGATCATTGTATTTCCAGGATCATTTGACCCTATTACGACTGGACATGTGGATATCGTCGAGCGGGCCTTGCCTCTTTTTGACAAGATCATCATTGGGGTTGGTGTGAATTCTCAAAAGAAAACGCTATTTGATCTGGATCAGCGTATGATCTGGTTGAATGAGGTCTTCAAACATCAACCCAAAGTGGAAATCGCCAGTTTTGAGAATCTGACAGCTCATTTCTGTAAAACAGTAGGTGCATCCTATCTGTTACGCGGTTTACGTAACGCTTCTGATTTTGATTATGAAAAAACCATATCTCAGCTGAACAGTATTGTCGGTGATGGCCTGGATACTGTATTTCTGATCAGTCGGCCTGAGTTTTCGCATATTTCATCCACCATTGTACGAGAGATCATCAAGGGAGGCGGTGATGCTTCGCCATTTATCCCACAGGCCTTGCATATCCCTGTTAGAACTTATGTAGAGATCAATCATAGCCAGTAGATCGTAAATAAAAGGAAGAATTCCGGTGATTATCCGGCTTGATTTACGGCATGCCCTCTCCTCTTTACTACCTTTGCACAAAATTTACTGGATCATGTCGAATGCATTTTTTCAGGTTCCGCCTGCGGTGAATGAACCGATACTTGCCTACAGTCCGGATTCCCCGGAACGAAAATCACTGCTTGCCAAATTGAACGAACTCAAATCGATCCAAGCAGATATCCCGATGATTATCAACGGGAAAGAGGTGCGAACTGGCAAGACAAAGACGATGCATCCACCTCATGAATTGGGACATACGTTGGGTATATTTCACAAGGGTGATGCTGCTCATGTTCTTCAGGCGATTGAAGCAGCAATGGCAGCCAAAGCTTCGTGGGAATCGATGGATTGGCAAGATCGGGCTGCCATCTTTCTCAAGGCCGCCGATCTTCTTGCCGGACCGTATCGAGACAAGATGAATGCGGCGACGATGTTGTGCCAGTCGAAAAATGTCTTCCAGGCAGAAATCGATGCGGTGGCCGAGCTTTGCGATTTTTTCCGTTTCAATGTGGAATACATGACGGAAATGTATATGCAACAGCCTTTGAGTCCGCCGACGATCTGGAATCGACTGGAATACCGTCCGCTGGAGGGGTTTGTATTCGCATTGACTCCGTTCAATTTCACGTCAATAGCGGGCAATCTTCCATCTGCGCCGGCATTGATGGGTAATACGGTAGTCTGGAAGGTTGCAGAAACACAGATCTACTCGGCTGCAGTGATTATGGAGATCCTGATGGAAGCCGGCCTGCCAGATGGTGTGATCAACCTGGTCTTTGTCGATGGCCCGGTAGCCGGAGATGTGATTTTTGAACACGCAGATTTTGGTGGGTTGCATTTTACCGGTAGCACGGGTGTTTTCCAGAAAATGTGGAATATCATAGGTGCCAACATCCAGAAGTACCGTTCGTACCCGAGAATCGTCGGTGAGACAGGAGGAAAGGATTTTGTCGTAGCTCATCATAGTGCAGATCCTGTTGCTGTTGCGACAGCATTGGCTCGTGGTGCTTTCGAGTTCCAGGGGCAGAAATGTTCCGCGGCATCCAGGGCGTACATAGCACGAAGTATATGGCCGAGCGTAAAAGAGAAGCTGGTCAGGGATGTTCAATCGTTTCGGATGGGCTCACCTGAAGATTTCGGTAACTTCATCAATGCCGTGATTGATGAAAAGGCATTCGATAAAATTTCTGGATATATTTCAGAAGCTCGATCTGCAAAGGGTGTTGAGGTCATCGTTGGCGGTGGATTTGATAAATCAAAGGGGTATTTTATTGAGCCCACCGTTCTTGTAGCAGAAGATCCAAAGTATGTGACCATGTGTGAGGAAATCTTTGGGCCTGTCCTGACTATTCATGTCTATGAAGATGAGCAGTACGACCAGATGCTTCATTTGCTGGATCAAACCTCTCCCTACGCACTGACGGGAGCCATTTTTGCCCGGGATCGGAGTATCATTCAGCATACAACAAAGGCACTGACACACAATGCGGGTAATTTCTATATCAATGACAAACCTACAGGTGCAGTTGTTGGTCAACAACCGTTTGGTGGTGCCAGAGGAAGTGGAACGAATGACAAAGCTGGTTCGATCCTGAACTTATACCGTTGGGTTTCAGCACGAACGATCAAGGAAGCATTTGTCTCCCCTACGGATTACAGGTATCCATTTCTTGGTGAATAGCCAAACAGGAACAAAGCGTTCTGATATTTGGACTGTAAAGAAAAAAGGGGCCTGCATCAAGTCGATGCAGGCCCCTTTTCCGTGGGAAGAAAAAAAGAGCCTGCTAGCAGTCCGTCTTTTGCCGCAGGCCCTTCAATATGTGGAATAAGAATTCCCGAATTGGTTTACCGGATGACCTCTACTTTTGTGCTGAGGATCTCATCTTCTGTTCTTACTTGAGCAAAATACAACCCATTCTCCAGTTGATGAACCGGTAATTCAACACGTGGACTACCCATTATCTGACCTGTCTTGTAGACAACGGATCCGCTAGTTGTGAAGAGTGTAATTTCCTGGATCAGGCTGCCGTCATTCATGTAGATAGCAGCTCTGTTTGTGGAAGGGTTTGGGGCGACAGTCAATTTATCAAAGCTGGTCTGATCGATGACATCCTGGTCACCCAATCGAATGTTCAGCACCTGGTCAGGATAATGAATCACTTCACCATCTCCGTTGGATTGGGTGATGTTCCGAATGGATACCTGACCACCTTGAACAAGAGCACGTAAATCCCGCTCGGGACGGAGCCCCTCAACATCCTCGACAATGACAAATCCGACTGGGCCATGACCGGTCGCACCGATACCGTCCGTCTTGGTATAGGCACAATGGATTATGGATCCGTTCAGACGTTTGAACAGTTCAAGTGTTGGGACCTGACGGGCAAGCCAGCTGTCGTTGTAATATACTGATCGGATGTTCTTGTCAGAAACATCCAGGAAGTCGCCAAAGTCAATTTCGTAAGAAAACCCATATGCATTGTATGCGGGCTTATTGGACAACCCCAGATAGATGTCCAGGATCAGGTGCACAGAGTCAGGGTACAAAGCAGTATCCCGAGCAACGAAACGCAGGTCAGCATCGACATTGAGTTGATGTTCTATGGAGGATGTAACTGCATGTGTGTTCTGATAGGATTCGCTGATGGCAGTCGTATCGAGGGCACTGATCACACCGTCTCCGTTGCTATCCATGAATTTCAGATCGATTGGTGATGGGTCCCAGGATCATCCCAGTTATCGCTGAATTGGGGAATCCAGTCTGAACTTGGATTATCCCGAACCAGCCCCATTTTTCCCATGCAGATGCCTAAGGGCAAGAGGTCTCGAACATTGACGATGCCGTCATTGTTGGCGTCACCAGCCCAGACACAATCATCCAGACATTGCAGGTCATTCGGTGCAGGATTGGGAAGCACATCAATCTGGAACTTGACTTCCTTACAGACACCGTTGACGCAATAATCGAGTTCAAATTCATCAAAATCTCCAGAAAAACCAGCATCAGGTGTGTACACGATCAGGTTGTAACCAGAAATATTCTGTGCTTCCAGATTCAGTGTTTGCTGGCCATTGAATACTTCTGCATTGCCGTTGAGCGGTGCGCTGGTGATATTGAATGTCCAGGGTTCAACCGGTGGCGCATAACGTATGACCAGTGGCTTGTTTTCGAGGGTCTGAAGGTAATAGGTTGCCAGTTTCGGCTTGAAGTCAGAGATATTGATTTCGACACGTCCTGTTTCAATGATGATCCCATAGGCAGCAGAACCGAGGCTGTAATTAAAGGTGATCAAACCTTCGAAGTAGGAAGTGGGCGTGTAGGTAAACTCACCATTGCCGTTATAGACCAATGTGCCATTGTTCACCTGGATATACTGTGGATAAAGCACGGTATAAGCGCCAATATCATTGTCCAGTACATTGAAGGTGACAGGATCACCTTTATGTGTGTAAACAATATCATCAATGGCATGCCGCTTTGGAGCCAGAGCATCGAAAACGGAGACTAGTACTGTCCGTGAGTAGGTCGTTCCATTTTCATCTCGCGTCACAGTAAAACTGTCGTTTCCTGTAAAATTCAGATCAGGGGAATAATTGAGAACATCGTCTGTAACATCTGCAACGTCTCCGTTGGCTGGCGCTTGAGCCAGTACATCGTATCCGTTGAGTTGAAGCATGATGTCCTTGGAGGAATTGATGGGCAGTTGGATCTGAATCGTATCATTGACAGCCAGACTGACAGGTAAAACATGAATGTTGACGATGCCAGAAGCACAGATATTTTCACTGTCACAGCAGGTATAACTGATCTGAGCAAGTCCTGTGAACCCGGTTTCGGGAATAAAATCGATCTGCCCGTTTGTGACAGTCGCAGTTCCAAAGCGCTGGACATTGATCGAGCTGATCACAAGACCGCCTGCATCGGATTCATCATTATCCAGGACATCAATCGTGACAGGTGTGTTGATATCCGTTGTGACAAAGTCATTGTTTGCGGTTACGAGAGAGGGAGCTACTAAAAAAGCGAATCCCATGTATTCCTGGGAGCTGTTCAGCTTAGGATAGTATTCAATGATCAGTGAATCACGGCCGATAAATGAATTCACCGGGCTGTAAACGATCTTCTTCAATCCTCCTGACAGATTGATGATCTCGTAATAATCGGAATGATCTGGACTTTTGACGATAGTGGCCAGGTTGTGGGAGACAAAGGTCAAACTGAAGGTATCAGTCTGAAGGACCTTCTCCGGCCGGAAAGGTTCAACCATCTGCGCCCATCCCCAGAGGGGGACCAGGAGGAGCGCCAGCAGGCTGGTTCGGGTTAAGAATACATTCATGGTGACGGACTTGGAGTTATTGGGATTCTTTTAACAATATACAAGATTATTCCCTTCACAACCCCGTTTCAAGAACGGATATATCACATTGTGAAAGTGATAACATATTTGTATTTTTGTCAATGAACTCATTTCGAGCGAATTAAGTATACCTGTTAAACCCTTGATTGTGAAAAGATTCATCCCGAATCTCTTTCCATTTTCGAAGTCATTTAAACAGGAATACGTGACATTCACTGAAATGGTTACACGAAAACCCGATGCAAAATACAAAAGTTTTTACCATTCTACAGTACTTCACGAAGTATGAACTGAATAGTTTGAGAAAGTTTGTTCAGTCTCCCTACTTCAATGTGAATGAGGATCTCATGAGGTTGTACGACCTCTATCTGGAGTTGCTGGAAAGTTCGGATGCGGAACAAACCAAGGAAGCGGCGTGGCGAGTGATTGTCGGGGATAACCGGCCCTATGATGATGTTCGGTTCAGAAAATACAACAGTGATCTGCTGAAACTGGTTGAAGGCTATCTGGCCCAGAAGGTCTATGAGGAAAATCCGATCCGTGAGGCCAACCATTTGATCGAGGCTGTGAGCAGACGGCGGATGTTGAAACTGTACAACACAGTCATGAGCTCGGCTCGCCGTTTGTCAGACCGACAGCATTACAAGTCAGCCCAGTATTACTATTACCAATATCAGATCGAGAAGAACTATTACGAAATCCTGATTCACGGTCAGAAGCGTCTAGACAAAACCAATGTGGAGTATATCGTTGAGAATCTGGATCGATTCTACCTTGCGGAAAAGCTTCGATACTACTGCTCGGTGCTGTCCATGAAGTATACCCACAGCCATGAGTACAAGCTTCTGTTCCTGGAAGAGATCGTCAGACATGTCGAGCTGTACGGGTACAGTGACATCCCTGCAATTTATATCTTCTATCAGATCTATCTAACCAATATTGAGCCGGAAGAAGCACGTCATTTTGAAGCATTAAAAGAATTAATTGATAAGCATATATCATTGTTTCCCAACGATGAAGCACTAGAAATATTAACTTATGCTTTAAATTATTGTATTCGAAACATCAACCAAAGTCGTCCTGAGTTTCTCTCAGAATATTTCCATCTCTATGAACAGGCCTTGGTCAATGACCTCATTGATTTCACAGATGAAGAATTTGGTCCCTGGCATTTCAAGAATATCGTCACCATTGCGCTTCGTCTGGAGAAATACAGTTGGACGGAGAAGTTTATCCACAAATACCACCAGTTGTTGCCGGAGACATTCCGTCATAACGCGCATTCATTCAGTCTTGCGCAGGTCAACTATTACAAAGGCAATTTTGGTGAAGTGATCAGTCTACTCCATCAGGTCGAATATGAAGATTTTACCTATAATCTGAATTCAAAGGTCATCCTGCTCTTTTCCTACTATGAACTGGACGAGATCGAACCACTGTATTCGTTGATGGACAGCTTTCGTGTTTATCTGCAGCGGAATACAAAGATTTCAGCTACAAAAAAGCGGAATTACCTGAACCTGATCAAGTTTCTTAAAAAGCTGACCAAGATTCAACCTGGAGAAAAGGCGGCTTTGGTTAAACTGGGCAAAGAGATGGATGAGCAGAACGGGGCTATCGTATCAGAATCCTGGTTGAGAGCAAAAATGGAAGAGATCATGTAATAAAGGTTCTACTGAACCTGTTCCATCACTGCATTATGTTCGTAGGTGCGAAAATCCACGGGCGTGACTGCAGAAATGCCCTGTTCGCGCATATAGACACCATAGAGGACATCCACTGAAGCCATGGTCAGTTTGTTATGCGTCACAATAATGAATTGCGAGTGGTCAGAAAATTTCTGAATGATCCGATTGAATTTTTCAATATTGGAATCATCGAGAGGTGCATCGACCTCATCGAAAATGCAGAATGGTGCCGGCTTGAGCAAATACAGCGCAAACAAGAGCGCAGTAGCGGTCAATGTCTTCTCTCCCCCCGAGAGTTGGTTGATCGATTGCGGGCGCTTCCCTTTTGGTTTGGCAATGATCTGAATATTGGAATCCAGTGGTTTGTCGGGTTCATCCAGGATGAGGTCAGCCGTATCATCTTCTGTAAAAAGTGAGCGGAACACCTCGATAAAGTTTTCTCTAACCTGGTCAAAGGCCACCATGAATTGAGTGGTGGCGGTAGCTTCGATCTCTTCGATTGTCTGTAACAACGAACTTTTTGCCTTCAGGATATCCTGCCGTTGTTGATCGATCGTATCATACCGCTCCTTCATCTCCCTGTATGCTTCGACAGCCATCGGGTTGACCTCCCCGTAGTTTTCAAGCCTGGATTTCAAGCGTGTCACTTGCTGTTCCAGCAAATCAGGATCCAGGTCCGGATTGGGTTCTCGCTGGATGATCTCCTGAATACTTGCCTGGAATTCTACCTTGATTCGTTCCCCGATAGAAGTGAGCTCTAATCGGATATTGTTGAAATTGTCTTTCAGTTCATTAACGAGAATCTGTGCATCATGGCGATTCTTGTTCAGTTGGCGAAGCGCACTTTCCAACTCGTTGATTTGTCCGCGTGCCTGGAAATAATCCTGTTCTGCACCGGTGAGATTGGCTTCTCTGGTCTTTTTATCCTCATAACTGACGAGCAGCTGACTTTGCACCTGTTCGCGTTCTTCCGCCACGGTTTTGCTTTCAGTCACAGCATTTGCTTCAGCTTCCTGATCAGCCAGGAGACTTTTCTGAGCCTCTTCCATTTGCTGGTTGCGAAACTGGATTTCCTGTTCAAAGGCTTTTACTTTGTTCTGGAGCTGGATAAAACGAATATTGCGCTCATTGAACAAAGAAGAACGGGCATTTAACGCATCAGCGGCTTTCCGGAAAGACTGGTCAGTTTGTTCCATCCGGTTTCTGAAATCAGCTTCCTCCTTTCGCCGGATAGTCAGATCGGCGACCATGGTTTCATTCCGCTCCGTCAACCCCTTGATGATTTCTTCAGCCTGCTGACTTCGTTTGGCAATGTCTGCATGATACTGGTCTGCGTTTTCCAAACGGGTCTTCAGGGTGATCAATTTCTGCACCACCGGTTAAGCGTCCCTTTTTCTTCCCGGATTCGTGCCGGTTGATTGGCCATTTTCAGGTCTTTCACCTGCTGTTTCAACTCCTGGACTACAATGATTTTCTTTTCTTCTTCCTTTTCCAGCTTGCGGATCTGACGATCAAGTGTTTCCAGGTTCTTTTTTCGCCCCAGTTTTTTCCCTTCGAACAAACCGACAGAGCCACCTGACAGGGAGTACGATCGTCGGGTCCAGGATCCACTCCCATCCAGGATCGTTATATCCGGATCAGTTTCCCAGGATTCAGGGGCCCGATCTTCCTCGCGCAAATACACCTTGTGAAAGAGGTAGTTAACCAAAGGCTGATAGGTTGACTCACATTCGACCAGATCCACAAGGCGAATCAATCCGGATTGAACGGGCGTATGAAACGTGGCATCTGCCAATGCCGAGTTGATAAAAAAGTTGGCTTTGCCTTTCTGATTCTGCTGGAGAAGTCGGATAGCGGCGTGAGCTGTCTGGAAATCAGGAACAACGTAATAATTGAGGTACTGATCCAGAAAATGTTCGATTGCAATTCGGAAGGATTCTTTGGATGTGATGACATCGCTGAGAAGCGGGAACTGCTTACCCCAATCACTTTGGGTACTCAGGTATTTTATCGATTCTGGAAAGCCTTCCAGGTTTTCAACCATGCTTTTCGTGAGCTTGAACTCGTTTCGCATGGCGTCCAGTTGCCGATTGATGTTGCTCAGTTCCTGATTTTCCTGCTGTAGCTGCTCTTCACGTTGCTGGATTGTTGCCAGCCGCTTGTCTTCTTCCTGTTCGAGAAACTGAACGGATGTCTGCAAGACGGCCTCCTCTTTTGTGACTTCTGCTACGGCCTCCCTCAGGGATTTCGACTCTCTGGATCGTTGATCCAGAACCTGGGCATTTCGATCGATCTCATTCTTCAGGTTCTCAATCTGGTTGAGATTGATCGCTTTCTGCTTCTCCAACTCATAAATCCCCTTCTCCAATTCCTGCAATTGTTGCAGGTAAAGGTCGAGATCGTCTTTGATGGACGAATGTTCCTGTCGTGTTACTCCAAGATCCTGCTCTGCTTCGCGAAGCGCAAGTTCGCCTTGTGATTGTTCATCCTGAGCCTGGAGCAAATTTTTATGATAATACAGGACATCCTTTTCAAGTTGTTCAATGCGACCTGTATTGAAGCGCATGCGCTCCTGGAGTTTGGAGCGATTCTGATCGATATAGTTGGTCCTTTGCCCCAGGATCTCCAACTGATTTTCGAGTGTCCGGATTCTATCGCCTACCTCATTGAGCAGTTTCTGTCGTTCTGAAAGTGCTTTCTCCTTATCCAGGTTGAGGAGTTTCTCCTGTTCTGTTCGTGCTTCTGCTTTTTGAATCTGGACCTCCAGCTCACGAAGAAGATCCTCTTCCCTCGCGAGTCGACTTTCGACCTGCTTGTATCTGGTTTTCAAGTCATGTGTTTGGAAAACTGACCATTCAATGCTCAATGCCTTGTAATCCGCTTTGAGATCCAGGTACTTCTGCGCTTTTTTTGCCTGTTTTTCGAGGCTTTTGAGGTTGTGTTCAATCTCGTAAAGCAGATCATCTATTCGATTGAGGTCACCTTCAGTCGTATTCAGCTTTCGCAGGGTCTCCGCTTTCCTCACTTTGTATTTGGAGACCCCTGCAGCCTGTTCGAGCATTCTGCGGCGGGACTGTTCATGATCATTCAGGATATCATCAACCATGGACAAGGCGATGATAGCGTAGGAATTGGACCCGATACCCGTATCCATGAACATGCTGGTGATGTCCTTCAGCCGGCAGGTGACATTGTTGATCCTGTACTCACTCTCTCCCGATCGAAACAGGATACGGGATACAGTAACACTCTGATATTCCGTCGGTAACAGATTCCGAGTATTCTCAAAGGTCAGACTGACCTGCGCCAGCCCACTGGCCTTTCTCTTTTTAGTCCCGTTGAAAATGACACTGGACATGCGCTCCAACCTGAGCTCTCTCGTCTTTTGTTCACCGAGCACCCAACGGATGGCGTCCACGATATTGGATTTACCACTCCCGTTTGGTCCGATGATCCCAGTGACTGATTCATTGAAGTGGATCACCGTGTCATTGGCGAAACTCTTGAATCCCTTTATTTCAAGCTTTTGAAGCCTCATAGCCCGCAAAAATAAACAAGTGCAGCCTACTTGGAGGGAGATTCCGTCTCATTCACAGAAATATCCTTTCCGAAGTCGGTCACATCCTGTCGAGAAAGGTAGGATTCCAACAGTTTATCCCTGAATTCAGTAGGTGTTGGGTTCATTTCCCCGTAGTAACCCTTTGCGGTCCGCTGTCTGAATGCTTCAAACAGGGTCACTGCACAGGCTACCGAGATATTCAGACTTTGCACCATGCCAGCCATCGGAATATAGAATGCGCCATCAGACAATGCTCTGGATTCCGGAGAAACCCCATCGTGTTCATTCCCAAAGAGCAAGGCAGTCGACTGCGTGAGATCCATATCCCAAATCGTTGCAGCTTCTGGCATGAGCATCGCACATTGGATCCTAGAATAGGACTGGCGAACGACAGTGAAACATTGATTCCGATCTCGGAAATAGTGCACATCAATCCACTTTCGGGTTCCTGCAGAACTTCGCTTTCCCAATTGCAGGCGTTCCTCATCGAGATGAGGCTCTGTAAACAGAACAAAAATTTCATGGATACCTACAGCGTCGCAGGAACGCATCACTGCTCCGATATTATGCACATCGTGAACATTTTCCAGGATCACAGTCAAGCCCAGCTGCCGCTGGTCTGTAACGTCCTTGATCCGTTGTAATCGTTCAGGCGTCAGATTCATGTTTACTGGAAATATCGGTCAAATCGTATCTTCTTCTTTATCACAGGTATTCCTGTCTGTTGAACCTAGATTCATCAACAGATTGCCTGTGGTCATGGAGCCGGAACCATTTTGCCTTCAGAATACCTGAGCATGACGATATTCTGATTTTCGATTTGAAGAATACCACCGTCAGGATGTCTTTGTATGACAAACCGAGGACTGTGTTTTGTGAACATCATTGGATGCTCCGGCCTGAGATATCGATGAAACAATGCACCTTCTTCAGTGAGGGCTTGCGCAACAAATAAACCACATCGATAGCCCCAGATCGCCTCTCCATTCAATGTCTGGGCATAGGCGTTCTTAAATTTGGTCTTCAGCGCACGGATTTCAGGGTCCTGATCATCGACGTAATCCGAACTGGTCAAATGGACCTGGAGCGACTCAAAATAAGAGGGAGAGATCCGATCGAACTCAATCCACTGTGGCAGCCCGAACAGACGCACATTCTTGGTTGCGATGCCACTGCTGATCTTGCTCATGACAGCCTGGACATGAGTTTCATCCCAGGATGGAAAGACGAGATTATTCAGGACTCCTTCTTCCAGAAGACTGTCGATCAGAAGGTTTTCCAAGGCCATGTCACCGGCTTCGTCAATTTCTTTGAAGGAATATCGCTCCCTTGTTTTTGGCGGCAGGGAGTCAATCCAGGATTGCCACAGCTGTTTTTTCGACAGTTCTCCTTCGCTCTTACCATGGATAAAAATGACAGGGTTGATAGAAGATTGCTTCGGTTTCAGGTATTGCCAGGTTGTGCGCATATGTGATTCCAATGCCGGATTCAACTGGAGGTAATGTGGATTGTCTTTTCCCAATCGGCTACTTGCGCTGTATGGAGAAATCATCAACGTCGGTCTGTCTTTGACAAACTCGGCAACCCGGGAAACAAGATTGCTTCGATACGGACCGACAATGACATCCTGTTGATCCAGCCTGCCATTTGCGATGATGCGTTCCAAAACATCCAGGTTGGCTTTCGTGTCAATTGTCTGCACGACGAATCGACCTTTGCCCGGAGGTGCTTTTTGCAATCCCAATTTGAAACCCAGATAAAAATCCAGAGCCCATGCTGCAGGACGATTCGTCAGGTAAGCAGTGGAATCCTGAGTGAAGAATGGCAGCAGGACTGTAATCTGATACTGATCCTTGTAGAATCGTTCCATGGATACATCTGCTTCATGCCGACTTTCAGCACCAACTGCAACTTCGTCGTTGACAAGAACGGGTGCAGATGAGGTGTCGGCATCTACCCATTCAACAGTATCCATAGCTTCAACGATAACCAGGGTATCTACAGCTTCAATCGGATTTACAGGCGCAGGTGGAGGAATTTGATGTACTGATTTTTTGGGCGTGAAACAGAAGGCCAGGAAGGTACTGGTAAGGAGAATTCCACAGAATCGACTGACCGTTGCGCCCAATAGGTGAAATGGGCTGGTCGGTTTAACATGAATTGGAGTAAATACGTTTGCCATGTGAAAAAGTCCGGTCATTATTCCCACTCTATGGTAGCTGGAGGCTTGGTACTGATATCATAAACGACCCTGTTGATCCCTTTTACCCGATTGATGATCTCACTTGAGACGTCTGCCAGAAACTCGTAGGGTAACTTGCTCCATTCTGCAGTCATCCCATCAGTTGAATTGACAGCGCGGAGTGCAACAGCCTTTTCATAGGTTCGTTCATCTCCCATTACCCCAACGGATTGGACAGGCAACAAGATTGTTCCAGCTTGCCAGACCTGATCATACAGGTTATGTTCTTTTAACATGCGGATATAAATGGCATCCGCTTCCTGAAGCAGCTGCACTTTTTCCGGAGTAATCTCTCCCAGGATGCGGATTGCCAGACCTGGACCGGGAAACGGATGGCGCTTGATCAAGGACTCTGAGATCCCGAGAGCCATCCCTACTTTACGGACTTCGTCTTTAAAGAGCATACGAAGAGGCTCAATGATCTTCAGATGCAACTTTTCGGGTAATCCGCCTACGTTGTGATGGGACTTGATAGTTGCTGAGGGGCCCTGTACCGGATTTGATTCTATTACATCAGGATAGATCGTACCCTGTCCCAGCCAGCTGACTCCAGGAAGGGAACGGGACTCTTCTTCAAATAGATGAATGAATTCGCGTCCGATAATTTTCCGTTTCGTTTCCGGATCGGAGATTCCTGCCAATGCCGACCAAAATCGATCTTTTGCATCTACTCCTTTGATATTCAATCCCATATGTTGATAATCGGTCAACACCTGTTGGAATTCATCTTTGCGGAGTAGCCCGTTATCAATAAAAAAGCAATGGAGGCGGCTGCCTATTGCCTGGTGCAAAAGCACTGCTCCCACAGTACTATCAACGCCACCAGACAGGGCCATCAACACGTGTTCTTCACCCACCTGCTGTTTGATAGAGGATATGGTTTCTTCGATAAAAGAGTCAGGTGTCCAATCTCCTTACAGTGGCAGATATCATACAGGAAGTTCCGGATAAACGCCTTTCCCTCGAGGCTATGCGTGACTTCCGGGTGGAACTGGATCCCATAGGTGGGAGCGGTATCATCCTGAAGGTATCGGAAGGCAGCGACATCGATGGACGGAGTTCCTGCCAGGAGCGTGAATGTATCGGGTAATTCCAGGATAGTATCTGCATGAGACATCCAGACCTGGCTTTCCGGAGACAGATTTGCCAGGAATGGATCCCTGGATGAAGAGATCTGGAGTGTCGTTTTTCCATACTCCCGTTTTTCACTTCTCGATACAATACCGCCTAACTCATCAGCTATCAACTGGGCTCCGTAACAGATCCCGAGAAGAGGCGTTTTGCCCAGAATGCTATGAAGATCCATTCGCAAGGCATTGGGGTCTTTGACTGAAAACGGACTACCGGATAGAATGACTCCCTTGATTGTTTCATCCAGCTGGATATTTTGATGATAGGGCAGAATTTCACAGAACACCTGCAATTCGCGAACACGTCGGGCGATGAGCTGAGTATACTGACTTCCAAAATCGAGGATGATGATCTTTTCCTTCATGGGCCAAAAATAGTAATTCGAACGTTGAACACCTCAAAAGAAAAGCCCCGGAACTGGGTCCGGGGCTTTTGAAGTCGGTTATTTTACCTGGAGGTCAAACTCCACCCGCCGGTTGGCGCGTCTACCTTCCGGTGTCGCGTTATCTGCGGCTGGTTTAGTTTCACCGTAACCAGCATGTGTCAAACGATCTGTTTGAATTCCCTTTCCTGTGAGATAGGTCAAGCAGACTAAAGCGCGTTTCTCTGAAAGCATCTGGTTGTATGCGTCATCACCGGAATTATCGGTGTGACCAGAAATGCTGCAATGATAGGCCTTGTTATTGTTCAGGACAGTAACCAGTTGGTCAAGCAGAGGATAGCTTTCTTTTGTCAATACAGAGCTGTTGGACTCGAACTGGATATTCTGGATGGCGATCTGAACGATTTCCTTCTCTTCCTGCTTCAACTCCGGACAGCCTTTATTGGACGCGGGGCCGGCTTCATCCGGGCAGCGGTCATTCGCATCCGCAACACCATCCTTATCCCGATCCGCCGGGCAGCCATTATTTGCGGCGTCGCCAGGAACATCCGGACACTTGTCTTCCATGTCGGCAATGCCATCATTATCCCGATCCGGGCATCCCATCATATGAGCAGGCCCTGCCACATCCGGGCACTTGTCATCACGGTCAGCTACGCCATCACTGTCCTTGTCCGGGCAGCCTTTGGTTGCTGATGGACCTGCTTCGCCGGGACACGCGTCTTCTGCATCGGTAATTCCATCGCCATCCGTATCCGGGCAACCGTTCAACGCTGCTGTTCCAGGTTGATCCGGACATTTGTCGTCTGCATCGGCGATCCCGTCACCATCTGCATCGGGACAACCCATCAATTCGATCGAGCCAGGTACCAGAGGACACTTGTCTTCCAGATCAGGAATGCCATCACCATCAGTGTCGACAGGTTTATCCTTGACATTGCCAATGACAAAGACACCGCCAATCCCGTAATGAATATTCTTGGCATCCTCTGACAGATCCCATCGATACTCTATCTGAGAATTGATGTAGAAACTGGGATGCAGTCGGAGATTGATCCCTGCACCTGCGGGAATCTGGGCAGAGATATCCTTCCAATTCGTCATGACTGCACCGATACCGGCTACCAGGTAAGGGTTGATCCATTTTGTATTGTCCCACACCTTGATCTGCACGGTGGCATCCACGTTCAACCACGGGAAAGCCTTGCCACGACGATCAGATTGAGGTGTATCAGCTGTGCCGAAACGAACTGGTACATGGAGATTGAATTTTTTATGCAACCACCGGGTGTAACCAATCTCCAAAGCCGATGTCATCACTTCTCTGTCGGCAAGATCGCCATCCAGATAGGGAGTGTAGTGATCAATAAAGACATACTTCCCTGTGACAGCATTGACGGCTTCAGGGGCTTGAGCTGTCACCTGATAACTCAGAGCTAAAACGAAACTGACAAGAAGGAAAAGGTTTTTCATAAATCGCTCACTTTAGGGGTTAGAATAATAGGGTGCTTTAGTCCAGCAGTCCTCGACCGGTCTTATTAATTCTTCCATCCGTTGAAAACTCCTTCATCAGACGATCCAAGATGCCATTGATGAAATCCTTTGATTTGTCTGTGCTGTATTGTTTGGCAATTTCGACAAATTCATTCAGGGTAACCTTGGTCGGGATGGTCGGAAAATAGATGAACTCGCATACTGCCATTTTGAGAATCAGCAGATCCAGAGTGGCTACTCTTTTAATGTCCCAGTTTTTCAGTGTCGGGGATATGCTCTCGGTCAATTCATCATCCTGATTCCACACAGCAAGGAGCATGTTTCGACCAAAATCATCTATCAGGCTTTCATCCAGCATGAATTCACTGTAGAAGTCTTCACGCAGGGGAAGGGCCTTGATGATCTTCTTCAGGCTTCCCAATATCAGTGATTTGTCATCTACCCATGCCGCGTGTGCATCTTCCATAATCTCCTCAAAATGAGGGTGATTTATCGTAAATCGCAACAGCTTGAGTAAAATGTCCGAATGGTCTTTGGTCTCCTTCCAATAGGTGATATAATCGTCCGTTTTGCTGAATTCATTGTAGATATTGCGCAGGATGTCCTCCTCAAATACCGGCTTGATATCCAGTCTTTTCTTTTCGGTTAACCAATATTTGTTCGTGACCAGAGACTGGGTCAGTTCATTGGTATACAGGATGCCTTCAAATGCCTTGTCATCTTCATTGGCCAGTAATTTTCCCGATCGATGCTCAGCCTCCTTCAGGGCAAAACTGGCCACGGTCAGATAATGGTCAAGGGCAAAATGCAACAATTTGTATGTGCGGATACAAGACTGCTTATAGGTTTCCAACAACTGATCACCAGTGATCGCTGGTGACATCGTTGCTGCATATAGGGCTTGCAGTACCTTGATTCGAATGTTTCTCCGACTGAGCATGGGACGTCTGTGAACTGGCGCAAAGAAAAGAAAATATTCAGGCAAACTGTTATTCCTAAGTGATTCTTGCCCAAATGAATACTATCCTATCGCGATTCGTTCATCCACCTATTCCTGATCTCTGAAAATGAAGGTACATGGCGATAATGCCATTTTTTCAGGATGGTGCCGCCTTTCATCAGGACGACTCCCGGATTGGATCGGATGATCGTTTTCAGCAGGATATCATCTGCAACATAGATTGTGTGATCAAATGCGCAGTCTTTTCTGAAGTCAGCCAATTTTTCCTCGGTGGCAAAGGAGGTGATCAGATACCCGTTGATCCCGGCATCTGCGGCTTCCTGTAGCAAGGGGTTGATTTTATCAAGAAAGGCCCTTGAATCGATCATTCCAATGAATATCTTCTACCGGATGGTCTGTTGATCAATCTGCTCGATTCGTCGAACGAACTGTGTGTCAGCAGCCTGGACGATGGTATCGATTGCCCATATGGTGTCCTGCACAGAGAGAGTATTGGTAGTCGAAGACTCCTCAGTGAGGTGGTAACTGACAATCATGAAGTGATATCCTTCTGCATCGAGGATATCGTAGGTCATATCATTCCCTTCCGGGTCACTGATTTCAAAATCGCTGATTTTGGTGATGGGGATAGCCGGTTCTGATTTGATCTGATCGACTACTTCCCAAATGCCTTTGTAATCTTTAAGATTGGCCATGTAGTCTTCGTTGGAAACGGTTTTCACCTCCCCGTTGACTTGTTTTTCAGTAACCATGCGGTAATCTCGACATTGGCCTGAGCATCTTCTTCCGCAATTTTCTGGCCTCTCAGATCCACATTCTCTCTGAAGGGCCTGAAATCGATTACTGGCAGATCATAAAAGGAGTTCCACAAACAGAAGGCCAGGATCATTACACCAACACCCAATGTGATTCGTTTTCCCGCGCGCTCGGGAAGTAATGCTGTCATTGACCGACTTGCCAGGAGAAAGAAGATGGCTGGTATCAACAACACAACATCCTTGAAAAAGGAAACTTTTGGCTCCAGTTTGATGAAATCACCAAAACAACCACAATCCGTTACCCGCATATTACTGATGGTGTAGGGCCCCCAGGCATCAAAAGCAAAAAAGCTCTTACCAGTAGGAACGTAACCGGTCAGGAATGTAAATCCGGTGAGGACAGTAAAAAACAAGACAAGTAAAAAGAAGGCCCATGCTGTCAGCTTTTTCCAGATCCCAAGGATTAGCATGATTCCCAGCACGATTTCCAATACGATCATCGTGATCGCAAAACCGGTCGAATGGGATGACAGGTAGGGAAACAGCGGGCTGATCCACGACATCCAGGTATCTGCAAAAGTGGTGGCGAATTCACCAAAATATTGCTCCATTTTATAGGCTGTACCAAGTGGATCAATGGCTTTTACAAACCCGGAGATCACGAATAAGGTGCCACAAAAGTGTTGCAGGAACTGGAGGACCCAGTTTCGTTTTTGACGAGAGATCAGACTGCTGATCAATGTCAGAATGATCGCAATTGTGCCGATCAATAAGATCAAACTTCCTAGATTCATGGTTGTGTGGTTGTGTATTGGCGCAAAATCAACGCAAAAATGGAATAGTTGACGATATCTGCATAGTTCGCATCCAGTCCTTCTGAAACAAGTGTCCGTCCGTCCTGGTTTTCGATCTGCTTGATCCGCAATAACTTCATCAGAATCAGATCCGTCATGGAAGAAACCCGCATTTCCCTCCAGACCTCGCCATAGTCGTGGTTTTTGGCGATCATCAACTGTTCAATCTCGCGCTGAATGCTGTCGTATTTGTCCAGGATTTCAGAATCCGCTTCTGACTGAAGATCATCTGCAGGGGGAAATCTCCAGCTGAATGATGGCCATGATGCCATAGTTAATCAGACCGATAAAGTCATGGTCTACTGAATCTTCGACTTTTTGGGTGCCGGCAACCTGGATTGACCGGATCCGTTTGGCTTTGATCAGTAGTTGATCTGTAAGCGAGGTTGGCCTCAGGATTCTCCAGGAATGGCCATAGTCAGACATTTTCTGGGTAAAGAGAAGACGACAACGGGTGATCACCTCCCGATATTGGTGTATAGTCTGATCTTGTTCCATTCAGGGGTAAAGATAAGTCCAAAACTGAGGCAGTCTAGTGTTGCCAGTTGTAGCTTTGCGTTTCATTAACGACCAAGCGTTCCTGACCAGTCATTCCTATGCTCAATCTGATCTTGTCGGTTGTACTGGCAGTTTTCCTGGGGTTATGCTTCAAGCTTTGGCCTCGTTTTCAGATCCGTGTCCTGCCGGGCATCCTGCATAACTATATCGCTTGTGTGGCAGCGGCTTATGTCGTTTCAGGTCAATGGCCGCTTCCCTCTACAGTATAGACGGAACCGTGGATTTTCCTTGCACTTCTCCTCAGTCTTTTTTTATTGCGGGTTTCTACCTGTTTGGAATTTCCATATCCGTTTGGGGAATGGCAACGATGACGGCTGTTCAGAAAATGTCTCTTCTGGTCAGCGCCGGTTTTGCCATCCTGTATTATGGTGAATCAGTTACCGTGAGCAAGGGCATCGGGATCGTCCTGGGCATGACAGCCATACCACTTTTACTGGTACGCCCTGCCCGGGTGCAATCTGGAACTGTTGATCAGAAGGCTGGATCTCATGTCAAAGCGTTAGCGTTAGTCGCAGGCACTTTTCTTTTGGCAGGAGCCATAGAAATCGGGCTGTTGCTCGCTGAATCCGGGTTGGTTGATTCTACTGGCGATCCGCGCTTTATTGCAGTTGTTTTTACTGGAGCATTTCTTTTGGGCAGTATTGTCATCCTTCGTTCCAGGGTCGAATGGCGGGCATTTTTCAGCGTTCGTCATCTCATTGCCGGCTGGGTTCTTGGGGTCCCCAACTTCTTTTCCATCTATTTTCTCATGCGTGCGATTG
The DNA here is from genome assembly GCA_016710115.1 of Saprospiraceae bacterium. Classification (GTDB taxonomy): domain Bacteria; phylum Bacteroidota; class Bacteroidia; order Chitinophagales; family Saprospiraceae; genus JAGNXB01. The sequence continues at coordinate 56,405 of JADJLN010000007.1, read as the reverse complement.
GTGGTGAACTGGATGGTAGTGTAGTATTTCCCTTGAATAATACGGCGACTATTCTGCTATCAACGGTATTCGGTGTGTTCTTTTCCGAGAATCATTTACGGAAAAACGGGATTGGGATACTGTGTGCCTTGCTCGCATTGACCCTCTTGACATTGCACTACTGATGGAATCCGATCTCTATAAAACGATAGCAGAACCGGCCACTTCGGAACTTCGTGAACGGGCGAGCAGGTTTATGGGATTTGCCTTCCCGTTGGTCAGCCTGTCAGATTTTTCCCGGTATCTGAATGACGTTCGATCAATCCATCCAAAAGCAACACATCATTGTTATGCATACCGGTTCGGTCCTGATGAACATCATTATCGGGCCAATGATGACGGTGAGCCTTCCGGTAGTGCCGGCAAACCAATCCTGGGTCAAATTGACAGTTTCGGACTGTCGAACGTGCTGATCATTGTTGTCCGATATTATGGTGGAACCAAACTGGGGGTACCTGGATTGATCCAGGCATATCGAGATGCAGCGCGAGCGACACTGGAATCAGCTGAAATCGTAGATGGTTATTATTGCACCAGATTGAAAATTATTGCGGAGTATCCGGCAATCCCGGATGTGATGTATGTCGGAAAGCAATATGATTGGCTGATCGTTGATCAGCTGTATACAGCAGCTCATCAAACCCTGATTGTTGAAGTTCGTAAAAGCGTCTATCCGGCAATATGGGAAGATTTGCAGACCAGAGCAGGTGGCATGTATCCAGATGAACTCCGCGAAGGAAAGCGTTCGGCCTCAGTATTGGTAACACCTTTGGAAGATCATGATTAAATTAGGCATTACTGGCAATATTGGCAGCGGCAAAACCACGGTTTGTGCCCTATTCGAGGCATTGGGAGTGCCTGTGATTTATGCTGACCGCGTGAGTAGACAGCTGTTGGAAGACGATCCAACTGTCATGGAAGCCGTCATGACATTATTGGGTAAGGGGAGTTACAGAGACGGAATCCCTGACCGAGCGTTCATTGCTGCACAGGTTTTTGGAAGCAAACAAAACTGTCCGGGCTCAACGGGATTATCCATCCTCGAGTTCACGGATCTATTCAACGTTGGTTTGCGGAATTACCTGCCGATACGCTGTATGCCATAGAAGAAGCTGCCCTCCTGATCGAATCAGGCGGATTTCGTCTGTTGGATGAATTGATTCTGGTGACGGCCCCGGAAGAATTGCGAATTCAACGAGTCATGAAGAGAGACCTTGTCGCACGTGAACAAGTGGAGGCGCGGATCAATCACCAGATGAAAGAATCCGAAAAGCGAAGATATTGTGACTACATCATCAAGAATGATGGAGAGCACCTTTTGTTGCCTCAGGTCCTTTCCATCCACCAGGAATTGTTGGCCCAGATACTCTGATTCTGCAGGGTAATTCCTAACTTGGCTGGTGCCATCGAGGCACCCCTTTAACCATTTATGCCTTTTGACAAGAAAGGGCGAATTGGTATATTTATAAGGTACTCTACAAGCGCAAATTATGAGAAACCACTACTGCCAGGCAAGGATTTTTCCTTGGCCTCTGTTCGTGATGTTGTTCTGCCTCCTTCCGTTTTGTCTGGTACAATCCACGCAGAACGCATTAGACCAGTTATTGTCAATGACCTTCTACTTTGTGACAACGTCACGGATGGAGGAAGCATCAGTGGTGATGAAACCGGATGTCCTGACCCGGTTTTTGATCCTTCTGTCATCGTTAATGTCATACTTCCCTCGGGAGGATCAGGCGATCTGGAATATGTGTGGATGTTTACCACAGTCGATCCTGCTCTGCCGATAACCTCCTGGTTGCCATTACCCAATTCGAATTCACCCGATTTTGATCCCGGCCCGATCACACAGACCACGTGGTATCGTCGATGCTCACGTCGTTCTGGTTGTACTGAATATGTTGGCGAAACCGGCTATGTCACCAAGGAGGTCAAGTGTTGTGAGAATGTAACTGATCCTGGCTTGATCGGTTCTGACCAGTCGGTTTGTGCTGTTGAATTTGACCCCTCTCCCCTTGTTGAAATCAGTCCGGCTACCGGTGGATCAGGAGGATTAATCTATAACTGGTATTCCAGTGCTGTCGGGCCACCGTTCGATCCTGCACTTGGGATCTCATCCCGGGTGCTGACCAATCCGGATATGATCCCGGTATCTTGACCACAACCACCGGTTTGTCCGGACTGTCAGAAGAGAAAACTGTACGGATTTCCTGGTGTCCGAAGCCGTTGTGATCGCTCTGCTCCCTTCACCTGAAGTCAGTGCTTCTATCCAGCAGGTGAATTGTTTTGGACAATCGACAGGAAGTATAGATGTCACCGTAAGCGGTGGTACTCCTCCCTTCTCTTTCGACTGGACAAATGCTCCTGATACTGAGGATCAAACCGCGCTTGCAGCCGGCACATACACATTGATTGTCGTGGATGCAAAGGGTTTTTCACATGAATCAGAATTTCACATTAACCAACCCGACGAACTGCTGCTGGAAGGAATTCAGACAGATATTCTGTGTCATGGAAACAAAACTGGATCCATTGTGCTGTCGGTATCGGGTGGCACTCCAGCAGTAACTTTTTTATGGAACACGGGCGCAACTACCGCTTCGTTATCCGGGCTGGGTGCAGGAGCGTATTCTGTAACGGCCACAGATCAGCTTGGATGTGTTAAATCAACTCAGTTCAACCTGACGGAACCCAATCTTTTGACTGGATCTACAATTCCCAAGCATGTGACCTGTGCTGGTTCCGCTGATGGTGAAATCAACCTGCAGATAGCCGGAGGTACCGGCCCGTTTTCCTATCTATGGGCTCACGGACCTGACACCCAGGATGTTGGCGGGTTGGCAGGTGATGTTTATCAGGTGACAATTACAGATAGTCATGGTTGCTCGCTGGTTCTCCAGCAGGAAATCCATGAACCTGCACCGCTTGATCTGGTGATCATCGGCTCAGATCCTACCTGTGAGGGCGGGACAGATGGAGAAGCTACAGTCAATGCATCCGGCGGTGTTATGCCCTATTCCTATCAATGGAATGATCTGGGTGCAAGTCAGGAGATGACTGCTCAGTTCCTCGGAGCCGGATTATTTACGGTTACGGTGACTGATGCGAATGGGTGTTCGTCAATCGCTCAAGTCACATTGCAGGATGGCACCGGTGATTGTGAGATCACCATCGGTGATTTTGTCTGGCTGGACAGTGATCGGGATGGGATTCAGGATGCGAATGAATATGGGCAAAACGGGATTCTGGTCAAGCTGGTGAAATTTGGGCCGGATGGCGATTATGGAACACCGGATGATGAGGTAATCGACAGTACCTATACCAGTGGATTCGGTTTCAATACGGGGTATTATCTCTTTACGGATGTACAACCCGGCACGTATTCTATCTGCTTTGTGATAGACACTTCTGCTTTTCAGTTTACCCTGATGGACGCAGGAGGGAATGATGCAGAGGACAGTGATCCCGAGCCGTTAACCGGTTGTGTTGCCGAATTCACGATCCTCCCTGGTGCAATGGATGACCTGACGTTTGATGCGGGAATACATGATCGTTGTGTCAATGTCCTGACCGGTGGCGAAATCGGTTATGACGAAGTATTATGTGCGCCCTGGGAAGATCCGGATGAAATCATCAACCTCGTGTTTCCCACAGGTGGGTTGGGAACCTGAGTATCTGTGGTTGCGGTCTGAAATAGATCTGCCCTATTTCCCTGGAAATCCAAACTGGGAACCCATTCCAAATTCCAATGCACCTGCTTACAACCCCGGACCAATCGGCGTAACTACCTACTATATTCGGTGTGCGCGTCGGGAGGGCTGTTGGGACTACCCGGCTGAATCGACTATCGTAACCAAATCGGTCATTGATCCGGTTGCTGAAATATCGGGTCCTACAGGTCCATTATGTGTGGATGAAGAATACTTCTATATGGCGGACAACAATGGTCCGAATGCAATCTATACCTGGGATTTCGGCCCGAATGGCCATCCACAGACAGCGAATGGATTGGTCGTCAATCATGTCAGCTGGGATGCACCTGGACTCCACACCATCACGCTCATCGTGATGGTCGACGGATGTGAGGTGATGACTTCGATCCAGGTGCAAGTGGATGCATGCGGTGGCAAACACGTGATCGACCAGTTCGGTGGATTGGTTAACGCGTTGATGGATGTAGACCTCCGTTGGCATTCACCGAACTACGTTCACAACCATGTTTATGTGGTTGAACGATCCGTTGATGGGATCGAGTTTGTTTACCAGGCAACCATCCCCGGAAAACCCGGTGAAGATAGCTGGTACACCTATCAGGACCAGACACCGGAATGGGGAGAAAATATCTATCGTGTCAAAATGATATCTGGACAGGGCATCATGGCTATATCGCCTCCCATTCGGATTGTCGTTAAGGAGCAGGATATGTTTAATGTGATCCTGTACCCCAATCCGATAGCCAATCAAATTACTGTCCGAATCCTGGAATCACTGACAACGGAGACTCGCCTGGATTTTTACGATGCTCTGGGTCGCAGGCTTCACCAGGAATTTGTGCAGGCAAATATGAAATCCGTGCAGATAGATTGTCACGATTGGCCATCTGGTCCAGTTCTTGTCTGGGTGATTCAAGAAGAGAAAAGACCTTACAGTTTGGTCCTTCAAAAGACCAGATAGACATTTATAGAACCTGTTTAAAGTAAAGCGGATGAGATTTGAAAAAAATCTCATCCGCTTTTTTACTTTAATGAATGAAATGCAAACATCAGAATTTCAATTTAATACGAATGGTGTAGTTCTGTCATCTTTAATTTATTATGCTTCAAGTGCTTTTGTATATAAAACTCCTTTAATACCTTAGAGCTGTCGAGAGACATTCGGATTGATCCCATGGGCGTTACGATTTAACCCCTTTCTTATTCCAATCCGATTTCCATCCCAGAAACCGCAATTTCCCAAAACAGGGCCTTCCGGAGTTAATCCATGAGGGCCTTGTTTTATTTCAGGCTGTTGATACCCGATTGATACACATCCAGGCAACGTTTTCTGGCGAATGCATGGTCAACGATTGGCTGAGGATATTCAGGCGAATGGTATTCCTTGATCCATTTTTTGATATAGGTCAGATCCGGATCAAAACGTTGTTGTTGTGCCGACGGATTGAAAATTCTGAAATAAGGGGCTGCATCTGTTCCACAACCTGCGGCCCATTGCCACCCTCCGTTGTTGCTGGCCAAATCAAAATCCAGAAGTTTACGAGCAAACCAGGCTTCACCCCATCGCCAATCGATCAGAAGATGCTTGGAAAGAAAACTGGCAGTAACCATGCGGACTCGGTTGTGCATCCATCCGGTTTGGCTCAACTGGCGCATTCCGGCATCTACAAATGGATACCCTGTTTGTCCTTGACACCACCGTTCGAATTCGATTTCATCATTCCGCCAGTTGATGTGTTCATAAGCCCTTCTGAACGGCCCTTCTACCACGTGAGGGAAATGGAAGAGGATCATTGCATAGAAATCCCTCCAGATCAATTCGTTCAGGAACACTTCATTTGTCAAGTATGCGCGTTGAGCAACTTTTCGAATACTGGCCGTACCAAATCGCAAATGAATGCCCAGCCTGCTCGTCCCCTCAACAGAGGGAATATCCCTGGTTTGATGATAGTTGATCAGCAGGGAATCCGAACAGGTTTCATTGGAAATCTCAATATCTGCCTGTGTAAATCCCATTTCCTCCAGGGTTGGTACTGGTGACAATGATGTTTTTTTCCAGGTTGAAATTTCTTCTGAGGGGAAGGAATTGAGGCTGGAAGGAAAAGCTCCGGTTTGGGCTACCCCGGACATCAAGTGGGTCTTCCAGGATTTGGAATAGGGTGTAAATACAGTATACGGTCTGCCATCCGGTTTCAGCACTTCATTCCGTTCAAAAATCAGATGATCCTTGAAGGTTTTAAAGCCGGTATTCGTCTCCGTACACCAGTTTCGGATAAATCCATCACGTTGTCGTGAATATGGTTCATCATCATGATTGGCAAATACAGTGTTGCACTTGTACTGGATCACAATTTTTGGAATCTCCACTTCGGGCAAGCCATATCGCACAATCAATTCCCCTCCCCTGTTCCGGATCTCGTCTTTGAGAGTTGTCACTGATTGGTGGATAAAGCTGACCCGTGCATCATTGCTGTCAGAGAGCCTGTCGAGTATGTTCCGATCAAAGATGAAGCAGGCTATAACCGGGCTTCCACTGGAAAGTGCATGGTACAGGCCACAATTATCCTCAATGCGCAAATCGCGTCTGAACCAGAACAGTACGGGTGTAGCAGTGTTCGTCATCCAAGCAAAATGGTGAATGACGGACAAATGTTCAGTTGTTCTCGGGCATAGGAACAGAACGGTTTACATTTGGGTGAAAATCTGCATCATGAGAGTTGCGTTCATATGGATCTTCAGCATTGTGATGCTGTTGTTGGGTAGCTGCGATAATCAATCGGGCCAATCGGGTCGATTTGATCTGGCCAGTGTTCAAACCATCCAGCAGTTAAAGGAAGTGGAAGTGCTGATTGATCAGGCCATTCTGGATGATCCGGAATTGGATGGTGGGCATGAGTTTGGCCTTCTCGCGGCCAAGGCCGTATCGTTGTCCAGATTGATCGATGGGGAGCGGCTGTTTCATAAGGCGTTGCTTGCCAATCCGGACTCTCCTGATCGGAAGAAGAACCTTGAAGGTCTGTCGAGTCTATACAGGGTACAATGGAAATTTGAGCTGGTGGCTGATTTCATTTGCTGCCAGATGACGGAAGGCGGTGCCTCGTCAGCTGCATGTTGCCCTGGAGATCTTCCTGAACCTGACAGTATCCAGCACATGCTACGTGATCGCATTGTGGTTGATTCATTGGGAGAATTTTCCAGGCAGGCGGGAAGAGAATATCTGGCATTCTGTCAGTCTTACGCCATTCTTTTTCCGGGAGACCTCCAATCAGCTGTTTATTTGAATGAGGCTGCAAAGCTGGCTGCGAGTTTGCGCATGCCAGCCGTGGCGGTCAAACTTTATCAGTGGATCTACCAGCATTTCAAAACAAGCGAGATCGCTCCCAAGGCCCGTTTTCTGGAAGCATTTACCCTTGAAAATGAACTTCGAGACCTGGAAGCTGCCCGTGCTGCATATCAAGGATTTCTAAAGGATTATCCAGAGGATGTTTTTGCCAAGGATGCCCGCATTTTACTGGACAATCTGGGAAAGGATCCGGAAGAGATCATCCGGCAGTTCGAGCGCCAGAACCAGTAAAGGGCACCTCTATCAACTCCACTCAATGACCAACCAAATCCTGAAGGGTTTTTTACTAAAGAAAACCTGCGCGATACCCCGAGTACTCGGGGTTATTTCTCAATCACTTAGCTGTGGCTATGCTCTTTCGAAATGCCTTGCCTGCCTGTCGGCAGACAGGTCTCGCTTGGTTTTCTTTAGTCTTGGTCTATTTCGGAGGTTAATAGAGGTGCCCTAAAGTTCAAAATCCTGCCAATCCGGGAAGGGCTACTTTTTTGACCATGGGGAGAGCAGCACCCTGAATGGAGGTGGTGATCTCCAGGAAATAACTCGATTGGGTATTTTCAATCCATCCCAGTCCGATCGCCAATGGACGAAGCAGAACCTGCTTTTTCATTTCCTCCAGGGGACTTGAAGGCAACTTGAAGGGAATGTCGATTTCAATGACAACGGGGAGATCGGGATGGACAGTCCAGGAACCCTGAAGTGATCGATTTCCAAGGTGAAGAGTTTCTTTGTGTTTTCTTGTCCACCGACCGCGCGAATACTCCTCTTTCAGAACCAGAACCAGTTCAGAAATGATCCTTTTTTCGGTTGTCGTGCATTTTAAAGAGACAGGAAGAAAACCCGCCTTCACCGGACGAAGCCCGATATGTACATCCAGGTGTAAAGCCTGAACGCCGATGAATGTTTTCAACTGCCTGAGCATAGAGGAAAGATACTGGTTCTTGTATGGTGTCTGATCAGATTTCGATAAACAGATCTGCTTCATCGATAAAAAAGCCCCTCCATGGCTGGCATGGAGGGGCTGGTTGATCAGTTGTCCATCCGGAATTACATCCCGAACGCGTAATAGTAGGTTTCTCCGGGTTTGGATTCATATACACCTTCCAGCATCACTCCCCCCCGGCTATTGCCTAAAAGATCCTCAACATCTTTTGGATCATTGACTTCGCTTCCATTTATGCGAAGGATCACAAATCCTTCCTGCACATTGGTTTCTTTTCGCAATTTCCCGGGCAGCAGTTTCCTGACCTGAACACCGCCATCAATGCCCAGTTTCTTTGCTGTGCTGGATGCAACAGCTGCCAGCTCAGCGCCAAGCAGTTCTTCAATTTTTCTTGGCGATTCCTTGACGATCCGCTTTGTATCTCCATTTTTATTGTTCAGGACAACCGGGAAAACTTTGGTCGTCCCGTTCCGGTCAATCGAAACATTCAGTTTATCACCCGGACGGTGGCGGGCGATCGTTTCCAGTAGAGCGGAAGAATTGTTGACCAGTGCGCCATCAATAGCAGTAATGATATCTCCGGGTTTTATTCCGGCGGCTTCCGCCGCTCCACCACTAACCAGACTGTCAACATATACACCCTGTACTCGTTGAAGCCCTTTTTCGGTGGCCAGGTTGTTGTCGACACTTCGGATCATGGCTCCAATGAAACCTCGTTGGACTGTACCAAATTCCAGGAGATCTTCGATCACCTTACTCACAATATTGGATGGAATAGCAAAGCCGTATCCCGAGTAGGCACCGGTCGGACTGGCAATGGCGGTGTTGATCCCGATGAGATTCCCCTCCAGGTTAACCAGGGCGCCTCCACTATTCCCCGGGTTGATGGCTGCATCCGTTTGAATGAATGATTCCACAGCAAACTGGTCTCTGAGAATGTTGATGTTGCGGCCCTTGGCTGAAACAATACCGGCCGTAACCGTTGAATTCAGGTTGAACGGATTGCCGACGGCCATGACCCATTCGCCTACCTGGACCTGGTCGGAATTGACAAAGGAAACAGACGGCAAACCCGATTCTTCAATCTGAAGCAGCGCAAGATCTGTGGTTGGATCGGAACCGATCAACTTTGCCTTAAAACTGCGATTGTCATGCAGCGTGACTTCAATATCTGTGGCATCTGCAATAACATGGTTATTGGTGATGATATATCCATCGGACTGGATGATGACACCTGACCCTGAACCGACTCGCATTTCCGGTTCAAGTGGCTGGTTGGGAGATTCAAACCGGTATTGTGGTCCGAAAAATTTCTCAAACAGATCATCTCCAAAAAAATCATCCATTGGATTGGATTGCCGGGACATGGAACGCGGATCCATGGCTTGCGTCGATTTGATGTGGACGACTGCGTCCATCACCCGGGAGGCTGTTTTGGTAAAATCAAGCGGGATCAGTTCACCTTCACTGTTGGTCGTGTACATCGCTCCTTTGACAGGCAGGTCGTTGACGTGCTGAATTTTCACGGTGTTGGAAGTCCAACCGAAGAAGTAAGCTGAAGCCAGGAGTGCTCCTGTTACTGTCAAGGCTGTAATTGCGCTGACAAGAATATATTTTTTCATAGGGCTATTGGATTGAATGCGGAAAATTAACGCAAGAGGGCTGCAATGGGAAAAGCAGGGAAGTGACTTTGACAAAAAATTAACGCGATTGCCGCCGGATGGGTCCACGGCGATTTGCCTTATTGAATTTGAGGAACGACAGTTCTGACCCAGGAGGATCCAATCGTTGTCATCCATCTGGATCTCCATTCACCGATTTGCTGGATAGTCTGATCCAGCATACGGGAATCAGAATTCAGTCTACCCTCTTCCAGAGCCGTTTTGATCTCTTTTCTGGTCAGAAAGGTAATCTGGTCATTTTCAATAATCGGAATATGAAGCCGGTCAAAGAAGTCTTTCCCAATTTGAACTCCTGTCGCTGCTACTTGCTGATGAAGCGCATCCAGAGAGCAACCTGTAGCAAGGTTGCCCTGTGCATCAACGGACACGATAAGGAAATGATCAAACTGAAGGGAAAAGGAGGCTTTCAATGCCTGTTGATGTGCCGTCCAGTTGGATACAAATGCGTCGAACGTCAACCGAATGATACGACTATCCTCTTCGGTTAATGGCTGTACAGATTGAAAGATCCAGATTCTGCTGGTCGGGTCAAAATCTTGAAAATCAGTTGTATCAGGGTGCATCGTTACCACTTGTTGTTTTTACGATCAATTCGGCCAGATCGTAGACCATGACATCCTCCTGCCGGTCTTTGGCTTTGATCCCATCACTCATCATTGTCAGACAGAAGGGGCAATTAACGGCTACCGTTCTGGCCCCGGTAACAAGGGCTTCTTCAGCCCGTTCGACATTGATCCGTTTATCACCGGGTTCATCCTCTTTCCACATTTGTCCCCCGCCAGCCCCGCAACAGAGCCCGTTAGCCCGGGTTCGTTTCATATCAACGATATTGGCCTGTAGATGTTCAAGTATCTGTCTGGGTGCATCAAACTCGTTATTGATCCGGCCGAGATAACAGGAATCATGGTAGGTGACCGGGCTTGAATCTTTTTCTTTGTCCAGTTGTAATGCCCCGGATTGCAGGAGAAAATTCAAAAGTTGAGAGTGATGCCACACTTCATATGTTCCCCCCAATTCCGGATATTCATTTTTCAGGGTATTGAAACAATGGGGACAGGTCGCAACGATTTTTGACACTTCATATCCGTTCAATGTCTGGATGTTCTGGATGGCCAGCATCTGAAAGATAAACTCGTTGCCTGCACGACGAGCCGGATCACCGGTACACGCTTCTTCATTACCCAGAACACCAAAGGTGACACCGGCATGGTGGAGGATTTTGCAGAAATCTATGGTTACCTTCTGCGCACGGGCATCGTAGCTGCCTGCACAGCCGACCCAAAACAGGAATTCCGGTCGTTCACCGAGAGCGGCCCAATCGGCCAGTGTTCTGATCTGAAGCTGTTCTTGCATATTCAATGATTTTCGGTGCTGCTCGTTCAGGCATGAAGGTCTCTTGTCCATTGGTCTCTATCCTGTGCGATCTGCCAGGCAGAGCCTGCATTCTCCAGACTGTTGAACAGAGGGAGCCAATCGGCAGGCCCGGCAGATTGGGTCAGGATTTCATGCCGACGGAGCTTGAGGATGGTTTCCAATGGATTGATCAGAACAGGGCAGGCTTCGACACAAGCCTGACAGGTGGTGCAGGCATGGATTTCTTCCGGGGATATCAAATCAAACAGACTCCTGCCGTCTTCAAAGTTTGTTCGATCGGGCTTGACGCCATCCCCCCTGGCATCTGCACGTACATATTCAGGATTGCCACTGCGAATCTTCTCCCCCACTTCCTCTGCCCGATCCCGAATGGACATGACAATTTTGCGAGGTGATAATTTCTTACCTGTAAGATTGGCTGGGCAAACGGCTGTACACCGGCCACATTCGGTACAACTGTATGCTTCCAGTAAATTTCGCCAGCTGAGGGTGGTGACATCATTTGCCCCGAATTCAGGGAGCTCATCTGTGTGTTCACTTTCTGTGGTCGCCTCACCTATCCCCATCATGGATTTGACCTCATTCATGATAGCTGGCATATTCTCCATTTGACCGCGAGGTGTCAAACGAGCAAAATAGGTATTGGCAAAGGCAAAAAAGACATGCAGATGTTTCGAAAAGGGCAAGTACATGATAAAACCCAAGACGACCAGGAGATGGAGCCACCACCCGGTTCGCTCGATGATGTGCAGGGTTTCATAGTCCAATCCACCAAATAGCACAGGCCCGAACCAGGAACTGATGGCCAATTGGCCGGTATTTGGATAATGGTCAGGGTCAATGGACTGCAGTATCGTGTCTGCTCCATTCATCGAAAAAATCCCCGTGATCAGCAGAATCTCTCCGATCAGGATCAGGTTGGCATCCAAAGCGGGCCATCCCTTCATTTCCGGTTTTCTGAATCGGGGGATATGCAACAGGTTTCTTCTCATCAGGAAGATCACTGTGGCTATAAAGGCCAATAGAGAAAGAATTTCAATAAATGATATCAGAAATGTATAAAATGGGCCCAGGACAGGTGCAAACAAGCGATGATGACCGGTCAACCCATCAGCGATGATCTCCAGTAATTCAATCTGGGTGAGTAAAAATGCGAGATAGATAAACAGATGGAGAACGGCCGGGAGCCAGTTCTGAAACATCTTTTTCTGGCCAAAGGCTACAAACAGGACCCTCTTCCATCGCGTTGAAGAATCTCCGGAAACTGATTCATCCAAACCGAGTTTGATATTCTGAATGATTCTCCCGTATTGACGGAAAGAAATCCAGATCGTAAAGCACAGTAGAAGGATGAAAATCAATATTGCAGCCATCCGTAGTTTGATTTTTAGCGGCTTATCTTAGCTGTTGAATCGGTACAACATGGTAAAAATATTGAATGACAGACAGATCGCCCAGAAAATCCAACGATTGGCAATCGAGATTGCTGAGCAGAACTGGGAAAACAGGGAAATCTTTCTGTTAGGTATCAACAATAATGGACACCATTTTGCTTCCATTCTTCGGGAAGCAGTTCTGGCTTATCATCCCGAATTTACGATCCACATTCACAGGCTCAAGTTGAATCCAGCAGATCCGATTGGTGGGCCGGCCCATTGTGACTTTCCGATTGAAACATTTACAAACCAATCTGTCATTCTGGTCGATGATGTAGCAAATACGGGAAGAACACTCTTTTACGCCTTCCAACCGTTGATGGCAGTCATTCCAAAACTGGTGCAGATCGCTGTGCTGGTTGAACGCCATCACAAGACCTTTCCAGTTCATGTTGATTATGTCGGCATCCGGTTGGCGACCACCTTGCACGAACATATTCAGGTTGAACTGAATGAGCCCGGCAAGCGAGCTGTTTTTCTGGATTAAACTGATCCTATTCCACTCGGATCAGCGGGAAAGTCATGGTTTCTCCGGTCATCCCAAAAGCCCGGATCCAATATTGCCCAGGTGAAAGAGCAGATAGATCAATCAGCCAATTCCTCCGATCACCCAAATGCTGGCAGAATCCAACTGTGCGCCCTGTGATGTCCTGCACCTGGACATTGGTTAAAGCGACATTTGTTTGAAAAATACTGGACGAAGATGTCGGATTTGGTGTTACTATCCAGGATGAAATGAATGGCTCCAGAGTACTGTTGATCAGATCGATATCTTCAATATACCGTGGCATAATCTGGTAGTCATGCAGGTAGGGTGAAGACTCGTCAAACTGTGTGCCCAGGCCCGTTACATGGAATGCCCCGGGAGGAGGAGCTGAGCCAAACACATTCACGTCTGCATCAATCCGCATAACCAGGTGTCGCTACCACTGAGCAGATGTACATTGAATCCAAATCCTGTATTTGTCCATTCAGCCGGATCCATCAGTTTTACATTGTCCAACCGGATCAACTGGGATTCTACCGATTCATCAAATGTGGCAACCAGCGTTGGATCGAAGAGCGTTTGTCCACTGGCTGTACTCCAGACCGTGTCTGTCAGAATTTCGGCCAGGCCATTGAATTGGATGATACGCCCCTGTACGATCAACCGATCCCCTTCCTTGACCGGATACCCGTAGTCGTCCGCTGAAAATACGGTGATACCATCATTCAGATCGTCGATCAGTACAAACTGAAGTCCACCGGGCCGTAAATTGACACCGTAAACCACCCCTTCCAGCTGACATTCAATCTGGTTAGAGTCCAGAATACCATTTGCCATGATGGTGGTGACTTCTCCGATTGTATACTTCGGGTAGATCTTTGGACAGGTGACCTGGATGTACACAGTTGCTGTATCACAGCCGTCCACATCGCATAAACGGTAGGTCAATTGATCCGGTCCACAATAATCCAGATCCGGTGAATAGGTGATCATGTCTCCGTTGGTGATGGATGCATTGCCTTGTGTTGGTAGATCGACGATCTCGAACGTGAGTAGTGGATTGGGTTTGAAATCATTCGCCTGAACCGCGATGATTTTATCTGAATTTCTTGGAGTTGTGGTAAAATCGTCATTGGCAACCAGAACGACCGACCCTTCCGGATCATAGGTTGCGAGTGGAAAGGGTGTTGGCGCCTCTTCATTCGTGGGGGCACCATCCAGAGCAGCTAGGCCACTATAGATCCAGTTTTGCGGCTGAAAAGTTGACCCATCCGGCCCTGTTCCATTCACCCGATAGACCCATCCATCCAGATATTCCCAGGGTTCCCCGGTGCCGTCTTTATTGATGTCTCCGAAAACATCGATAACGATAGTGTTTTCAAAGACTTCCATGGCATCATCTCCATTGATATTGACAGCCGATGAAATGAAATCGGCATCAAATCCGAAATAGTCCCGAAATAGTGCGCTGTCTGCTGCGATGTAATAATAGGTCCCTTCACTTCCAGCCATGGCTGGGAATGTAAATTCTACGCCATCTGATCCACCACCGTTATTGGCGGACCCCACGCCGTAGATACTGAGGTCGGCAACATCATCGAGTAAATAGATCTCGATACCTTTTGTTCCGGCATTATCCGGTTGTGCATCGAAAATGCCTGTAAGGACCATCGCTTTGTCATCGGCAGATTGACAGTTGGACTCCCCAACGGGTTGGCCAGCACTTCAACACCATTGACATACTTGCCGGTTGGTGTGGAAGCTGCCTGCCAGTTTTTCGGATCATTGTGATCACTAAACGGATCGCAAAGAACCAGGCTACTGCCATTCCCGTCTGTTGGAATGCCAGGCCAGCCTCCCTGATCTGAATAGGTTACTGAATCGACGGTTTGGCCCAATGCATTGGCCAGGATCAATGTTTCCCCGGTATTGTCCAGACTTCCCGAGGTCCATTCAAGTACGTTCATCCCGAACAGATCAAAGAAATGCTGGGCCTGCTTGCAGATGACCACAAATCCGTTTTCCGGGATCATCATGGTTGGAAATGTATAGACAATGCCAGATGTGAATGTATAATCGGTCAGGTTGACCGGCACATCCGTAAGGTTGATCAGTTCAATATATTCGAGTGTATCCGTGCCTGGTTCGGGTGGGTTGTACATGATCTCATTGATCGCAATCTGACCTGTCAGATGCAGGATTCCACTAAAAAAGAGGATAATTGGAACAATGAACTGTTTCATAATTCAGGGGCTAGATCAAAGGTTCAGTAAAGTCAACAAGATAGAAAAAAGAGGGGAAGACAGAAGCTAAAATCCGGGATCAAAAACCGGATATCCGGTCAGGTAAAAAGACTTCAGCCATCATGCAGCGGGCACTTCCACCCCCGATCCGTTCGATCGTCCACAAGGGTACAGGAAGAAGAGTCGCTTTTGCTGACAGGCGGGAAACCTGGTCCTGATCGAGGGATTGGAAAGCTTGTTCGGACAACACCAGGATGGGCTTTCCTTACTGGTTTACGACCTGTAACATATTTCCGGCAAATCGATTCATCTGATCCAGAGAGATGTCAACAATCTCATTTCCAGTCGCTTCGAGTGATTGAATAACAATGGCCCGTTCTTCCTGATCCCGGATACTGTCCAGACAGATGACCGCATACCCGTCACCGAGAGCCATCATGACGTTCGTGTGGTAGATTTGCTGGCCTGCTGCATCTGTAGCGAGGAAGGAAATGGGCTGAAAATTCATTTTCTTTGACCATTCCTCCAGGACGGAACGCTCAGTACGTGGACTCAGACAGGCGTAAACGATACGGTTCTCTCGATCGAGGATCATACTTCCTGTTCCTTCCAGAAACGGGCCGTCTGGAAATTGCCGATCCAGGGCCCATCGGTCGTGAAATCCCCAATCATGGATGGCCCTGTCGACCAGATCTTCGCGCACTTCCTGTCTGCGGACCGGAGCCTGCATCGGATAGGTAACGATCATCCCATTATCATGAAAGGAGATCCAGTTATTGGGGAAAATAGCATCTGGCTTGACAGGTGACACGGTGTCTTCGATGACCTCAATGTCGATCCCGGCAGTACGAAGTAGATGAACCATATGATCGAATTCCCGGACTGCCGCATGGGCCACTTCATCAGGGTCCATCTGGTCGTTCGATTGTTGGAATGCATTGCTCTCTGCAGTCTCAGAATTAAATCCAAAATGCGAAGGTCTGATCATCAAGATCTTATGTGTACTGATATTGGACATGTGAATAAATTTATCTGCAAAAGAAGAAAATTGGAACAGTGTTTGACTTAATGTGAACAGGTTTTTGATGTACTATGAGAAGGCGGACTTAAGGCTGATCTTAACGGATCGGCCTAAGTTCTTTTAGCCCTTTTCCATTGCCGTTTTTTTCATCTCCTCTGCCAATTCTGGCCCCAGGTACCGATCGATGACATCATGCGCCAGATATAACACAGGTGTCAATCCAACAGCGATTGTAAACTTGTAGATATAGTTCACGACTCCAATTGCGAGGACCAGCCTGATGTCCCAGCCTGCACCGATATAAAAAGCAACAAACAGGACCACAAAGCTGTCGATGAATTGGCTGATCAGTGTCGACCCGGTCGCCCTCAACCAGATCCATTTATCACCAGTTTGTTCTTTTATCCAGTGAAAGGTCATCACATCGATCAATTGGCCGATCAGGAAAGCGATCAACGAACCGATAATGATCCAGAGCCCCTGCCCGAATACCAGTCTGAAAGCTGCGTTATAGTCCCCAACCTGTTCGCGCATCAATTGCTGTTGTGCCAACGGCCATTCCGGCTGAATATGCGATGTCGGCCAGAAATCAGCCGGTGGCATTCGGATACCCAGGCTGAAGAGAATAAATGCATAGGTGATCAATAAAGCCGTCAGGATGGACAACAGGCGGACGCCTTTTCTTCCGAAGTATTCATTGATGATATCAGTCATAATGAAGACGACGGGCCACAGTAAAACACCTGTCGTCAGATTGAAGGAAAGATCATTCTGTCCGAACAATGTCCAGTTCATCGGATCAATGCCCAATGTCCGTTCCAAAGAGAAGATCTTTACCCTGATGAATTCTGCGATCAGCGCATTGGCAATAAAAAAGCCTCCCAGGATGAGGAATAATCGCGCTGCCTTGTTATTGACGAGGTACATCATGGAATTCCATTAAACATTTGAACTTTGCAGGTGTTGCCCCTTCAGCATCATTGAGACGAAAAAGCATATGGCCAAGATAGCGATCGACTTGAAATCCGGATCAATAAAGAAAGAAGATCAGTTGATCGTCGGGATCGATCTGGGAACGACAAACAGTCTGGTGGCCTATATCCAAAACGGAGAACCTGTCATAGTCAGGGATCCAGAAGGACAATCCGGCCTTGTGCCGTCGATCATCTATTTCCATCCAGACCACTCTGTTGTCGTCGGTCATGATGCGCGCCAACACCTCATCCACGATCCCGGACGAACCATCTTTTCTGTCAAACGATTGATGGGTAAATCCTATTCTGATATTGCCAGTTACGAACATCATCTCGGGTATGAGATCCTGAACGACGATAAAGATCGTCTTGTCAAGGTGCGTGTGGGTGACCGGTTCTATTCGCCGATCGATCTTTCTGCCCATATTTTGCGAAAACTGAAGTCAAGGATTGAGGAAGCATTGTCCAAACCTGTTGAAAAAGCAGTCATAACGGTGCCCGCCTATTTCAATGATGCCCAGCGGCAGGCCACCCGGGATGCAGGAAAACTGGCAGGCCTGGATGTTCTGAGGATCGTCAATGAACCGACAGCAGCCAGTCTGGCCTATGGATTGGGTCTTTCACCGGAGGAGCAAAAAACGATCGCCGTCTATGACCTTGGCGGAGGGACGTTTGATATTTCGATCCTTCGAATCGAAGATGGCGTGTTTGAGGTATTGGCGACCAATGGGGATACCTTTCTGGGAGGAGATGATCTGGACAATGCTATTGTGGCATTCTGGACAGATAAATATGGTCTGAAGATTGCCAATGCTTCGGATAAGCAGACCCTTCGACTGGAAGCGGAACGAGCAAAAAAAGCATTGTCTGTTTCTGAGTATCACACGTTGGACTTCAACGGCCAACCACTCCGCATTTCCCGTGAGGAATTTGAAGCTCTACTTGAACCTTTTGTGGATCGAACCATCCTTTCCTGCGCTGCGGCATTAAAAGATGCTCATTTGAAGCCAGCAAATATTCATGAGATCATCATGGTCGGAGGGTCGACCAGGATCCCTTTGGTGAAATCGCGCGTTTCGGCATTTTTTGGAAAACAGGTGCATGACGAACTCGATCCGGATGAAGTCGTTGCAGCAGGTGCAGCGATTCAGGCAGATATTCTGGCCGGCAATCGAAAAGATCTGTTACTGTTGGATATCACGCCGTTGTCGCTGGGGATCGAAACCGTTGGCGGATTGATGGATGTGATCATTCCTCGGAATACAAAAGTCCCCTGCGGGTATGCCAGGCAATATACCACCTCAGTTGATGGACAAAAGAACCTGAAAATTTCTGTGTATCAAGGTGAACGTGATCTTGTTACCAACAATCGCAAGCTGGCTGAATTTATCCTGTCGGATATCCCGCCGATGCCAGCAGGAATACCCAAACTGGAGATCCGTTTTCAACTGAATGCGGATGGTATTCTTCAGGTTTTTGCAAGTGAACTGAGATCGGGCACGACTCAGAGTATCATGGTCAAACCGCAATACGGCATCGATGAAGAGGAGATGGGACGCATGCTTCTGGATTCTATCCGGCATGCGGAAACGGACATGGTGGTCAAGGCACTGACGGAAGCGCAGAATGAAGGCCGGATGATGGTTCATTCAGCTGGCAAGTTCATCCAGCAGAACAGCAATTGGCTGGAGGAAGATCAGGTCGGAGAAATCCGGAGATTGACAGGACTCCTTAACGAGGCCGTCGATACGGGCACAAAAGATGAAATACAGACAAGCATTGAAGGTCTGAATGCCTATACAACCCCGTTGGCGCATAGAGCGCTGGAAGTTCATGTTGCCGGAGCAATGAGAGGTCAGGCAATCAAATGACGCAGAATCCATCAACATTGTCTCAATTTTCTTCATCGGATTACTGCGTGATTTACAATCCCTTTTCCGGTGGCAGATCGAAAGATCGAATGCTCCACAAAATTGAATCTGGCCTTCTGCCCTTCCGATGTTTGATCGCTTCGACATCCTTAGAACATGGCGCCCTGAATGCAATTGAAAAGGCTCGGCGGGCTGGTATTCATCAGTTCATTGCCGTGGGTGGAGACGGCACTGTCCAATCCGTCGCAACAAATCTGGATCGGGAATCCGAAGTCCTTGGATTGGTCATGGCGGGATCGGGAAATGGATTTGCGGCTCATTTTGGGTATCAGCGCAATTTGTCCCAGAATCTGGATATCATCCGTAAGGGACGCAGACAGCAAATTGATCAGGTGTCTGTCAATGGTCATCGGTTTGTCAATCTGGCCGGGGTCGGATTTGATGCTAGGGTCGCCGATCTGGTGCGATCCAGTAAACAACGCGGATTTCTTGCCTATTTGAAGGCTGTTGCGCAGTTGATGTTCACCGATATTTTCTGGACAGGTCAGGTCTACCTTGACAAGGAACAGGTTGAAGGCCAGTTCCTGACGGTGGTTGTTGCCAATGCATCGATTTTTGGTTACGGATTCAGTATCGCGAAAGGAGCTCAAGCCGATGATGGACTGATGACCGTTGTACTTGTTGAGCGGGTAGCCCGAATTCGATACCTGTTGGCACTTCCCTTTTTTTTTCTGGGACAAGCCCATCGCTTGTCCTGGATCAAGGTCAGAACGGTATCGCGGGTACAGATCAAACCAGATGATCTGACACCTGTGCAGACAGATGGCGAATTACTGATGGCTGCGATGACCTATGATTTTCAAATAGAACCCCGATCTTTAACGTTGATCACTGCCTGAACATGGGAAAAAAGAACAATCAAAGACAGGGTGTCGTCTATTCTACTGACCCCCATTACAGTTTTTCCAGTCCTGCCCGGGTGGAAGTGCCGACTCCTGATCCTGATCGGCAAAAGTTACGCGTACTCATCGACCGTAAACAACGTGGAGGGAAGGAGGTTACCCTGGTGACCGGTTTTATCGGGACTAAGGAAGACAGGGAAGAATTGGGGAAATTACTCAAGAATAAATGTGGTACAGGAGGCAGTGTCAAAGATGATGAGATCCTGGTTCAGGGGAATCAACGGGATAAGGTGATCAAGATCCTGCTTGAAATGGGCTACAGCGGAACAAAGGCGGCAGGAGGTTAAGCCGGATGAACAGCTTGTATTATCCTGTCCAATCCTTGCAGATCCTGATGAAGGGTTACATCCTCATAACCGGCTTCACTGAAGATCATTCTGACTTCTTCAGCTGTAAATGTGGAACATTCGACAAATACTGCACCTCCAGGCTTAAGCACGCGGCGGCTCTGGAGTGCAATGATCCGATAAAAGATCAATGGGTCTGAACCCGGAGCAAATAAGGCCATAAAGGACTCTCTGCTGCGATTGTAATCGCGAGTATTCCACTTCCGGTGCCGATATCCAGCACGACTGAAGGAAGAGCCCTTTTCTTCAACCAGCGAAGAGCCAGGTTTGCCAGTTCTTCCGTTTCCGGTCGCGGGATCAATGTATCCTTGGTAACCAGAAATGATCGACCGTAGAAATGTGCTGTTCCGGTGACGTACTGGATCGGCACCCCGGAAACGAGTTGGATGAGAGCCTCCTTCAACCAGGACAGATATTCAGAGGACAATGGTGGATAACGGCTATCCTCTATCAATGCGCGTTTCAGCCAGTACCGTTCTCGTTCTTCAGGGAAGTGAAGCTTTAATTGACAAGTAATAAACTCCTCTATTTGTGATAATTCTGTCATCATGAAAGCCGGTGCTTGAAGTCTTCATACGTGAATTCACGGAAAACTTCAGCACGATGATCCCGGGTCCACGTGCCTATAGCGGGATGTTTGACACCATTGAAGGTGGTCGTCTTGACCATGGTATAATGGATCATATCTTCCAGGATAAGAGGATCACCAATCTTCAAGGGCTCTTTGAAAGAATATTCGGAATGAAAATCACCGGCCAGACAGCTGGTTCCTCCCAGACGATAGGTAGGTAAGCCCATTTGAGGATCAGATGCTCCGGTGATGACCGGTCTGTAGGGCATTTCCAACGTATCTGGCATATGGGCTGTAAAGGATACGTCGAGTATGGCCGTTTTAATACCATGGTTCTCGACAATATCGATGACCGTACAGTAGAGGTTACCGGTTTGCCAGGCTATAGCACTGCCTGGCTCGAGGATAACATGGAGATTGTGTTTCTTTTTGAAGCGCTTCAGCAGGTCAATCAGATGGTGGGTATCATATCCCTCCCTCGTCATGAGATGTCCCCCGCCCATATTGACCCATTTAATGGAGGGTAACAGATGTCCGAACCGCTTTTCCAGATTGTCCAGCACATTTTCCAGAGCATAGGAATCCGATTCGCATAATGTGTGGAAGTGGAGCCCCTCAATCCCATCCGGCAGGCCGTCTTTGAAGTGTTCTTCTGTCATACCGAGGCGAGAAAAGGGAGAGGCCGGGTTGTAAAGATCTGTTTTGACATCCGAGAATTCAGGATTGACCCGAATACCAGCGGAGATGGGATGTGGTGCCTGCTTCAGACGATCCTTGAATAGCTGGTATTGGTTCAGGGAATTGAAGGTGATATGACTGGCATAGGTCATCAATTCATTGAATTCATCCTGAAAATACACGGGTGCATACATATGTGCCCTGGTCTTCATTTCTTCAAAGCACAAGCGAGCTTCATGCAGGGAAGACCCCGTGGCTCCCCCCAGATATTCTCTCACAATGGGAAACGCTTTCCACATGGAGAAGGCTTTGAAGGCGAGGATGATCTCGATGCCGGCTTCGTCCTGTACCTTTCTGATCAGCGCCAGGTTCGCTCGCAGCTTTTCCTCTTCCAGGACATAGCAGGGAGACGGGAACCGGCTGTAATCTACACCCATTGGATCACAGTTCGAGATCGCCACCGATTTCTTCATGCCAGGGAAGTCCATCAACCATCAAACGGGCCAAAAATGGATCCGGATTGAATTCCTCGACATTGAAAACACCTTTACCTGCCCACTCTCCGGTTAGAATCATCCGGGCACCGATCATAGCCGGCACGCCTGTTGTATAGGATACTCCCTGTGTGCCTGTTTCCGCATAGGCTGCTTCGTGACGGCAATTGTTCCAGATCGAATATGTTTTTTCCTTTCCATCCCTGATCCCTCTGATCCGACAACCGATGGACGTTTCTCCGGTGTAGTTTTCGCCGAGTTCCCCCGGATCTGGCAATACCGCTTTCAGGAATTCAAGGGGGACAATATCCACACCCTTGAATTTGACAGGTTCGATACCGGCCATACCAATATTCTGGATGACCCGCAGGTGTGTCAGGTACTCGTCGCCAAATGTCATCCAGAAACGCGCCTGCTTCAGTGACGGGAAATTCTTCACCAGGGATTCCAGCTCCTCATGATAGATCAGGTAGGACTTTTTCGGTCCGATCCCCGGGTAAGTCAGCATCATGCCGATCTCATGTGGTTCGGTCTCTACCCATTGACCATTCTTCCAGTACTTGCCCTTTTGCGTGACCTCCCTGATGTTGATTTCCGGATTGAAATTGGTCGCAAAGGCTTTTCCATGGTCGCCGGCATTACAATCAACGATGTCCAGTGTATGCATTTCATCAAAGTGGTGCTTGGCAGCATACTTGGTAAAAATGCTGGTGACACCCGGATCAAATCCACATCCGAGCAGCGCCATAATGCCTGCTTCCTTGAACCGATCGTGATAGGCCCATTGCCACTTGTATTCGAATTTGGCGACGTCCTTCGGTTCATAGTTCGCGGTATCCATATAATGGACACCGGTCTCGAGGCAGGCATCCATGATGGTCAGATCCTGATAAGGTAATGCTACATGAAGAACCAGGTCAGGTTGGTAATCCCTGATCAACGCAACCAGTTCTGGTACATTATCTGCATCTACCCTGGCTGTCTTCACCCGATTACCGCCGATGGCAGCAGCGATCTGATCACATTTGGATTTTGTGCGGCTGGCCAGCAGGATATCCTCAAAAATGTCAGGATGTTGAGCGCATTTGAACGCGACCACACGGCCCACTCCACCGGCTCCGATAATCAAAACTCTACCCATGATTCTTTTGCTGATTGATCGGGCCAAAAGTAGGCAAAAGGATAATTTCGCAGTATGGACAGAAAGTCACCAGAGCCAAGCGTATTCAGCATTTCAACCCGAATGGTGTCGGTTTGCGAAATGGTCGTTTTATTGGATTGCCGTTTCATGAAGAAGAAGCTGAGGTCGTGATCCAGTCAATCCCCTGGGATGTGACTGTATCCTACGGGGCTGGAACTGCACTGGGTCCAGAGCTGGTGCTTGAGGCATCTGGCCAACTCGATCTGGAGGATCCGGTCGTCGCCCATGCCTGGGAAATGGGACTTTATGTTCGGCCGTCATCTCCAGATATGTCTCAACTTTCTGCTACGTTGCGGGTGAAAGCAGAATTTCATATTGAGACCCTGGAAGCAGGTTTACGGACAGATCGCAGTATAGCGATTCTGGAAGAGGTCAATCAGGCTTGTACAGACGTGCATCGCGAGGTCTATCTTTCGAGTAAATCGATCCTTGCCAAAGGTCAGATACCTGGTATTCTAGGTGGAGACCACAGTACACCCTTCGGATTAATCAAGGCACTGGTTGAAGATCATCCGGAAATGGGCATCCTTCAGATTGATGCCCATATGGATCTTCGACGTGCTTACGAGGGGTTCACCTGGTCGCACGCCTCTATTTTCTATAATGTGATGAATGAACTTCCGGTGTCCCATCTGGTGCAGGTCGGTATCCGAGACTATTGTGAGGAGGAATGGTTGCTGGCGGGATCTGATCCGGACAGATTTACGGTTTACCGAGACAGGGATATCCGACAGTCTCAGTTTGAAGGACAGCCACTCTCCAGCATCTGGGAGGATGTCATTCACCATTTGCCTCAGGAAGTGTACATCAGTTTCGATATTGATGGACTGGATCCCTCTCTTTGTCCAGGAACAGGAACACCGGTCCCGGGTGGACTTTCCTTTGCTGAAGCGAACGCACTCCTGGATATGGTCGTACTCAGTGGCCGGAAAATTGTGGGGTTTGATGTGTGTGAAGTAGCAGGAAATGTGGATTGGGATGGCAACGTCGGTGCCAGAATCCTGTTCCGCCTGGCCAATCTGGCAGGCTATTCACAGGGGAGAATATCCTGATCAGGAAGTACCCAGAGTCCAGGATTGATCGATTTTCCATCCGTCCATATGATAATGCAATCTGGATAGCCGAAATACATGCCAATCGAAACAGATATCCATTCCACAGAAGAATTCCAGCACCGCATCATACTGGTCTTCGAGTAAATCCCTGAATGCCAGTGTGACATGAGGGCGAAATGGATTCAATGAATCGTTCTTTATCAAATCGTGCAGGTCGAACGCTGCCAAAAGGCGCTCCTGGAGCTGGTCAAGTTGGTTGCAGGGTTGGACATCTACATAAACTACTCGTGGAGCGAACCCATTGATCCCTTTTAAATGAACCTGAAACGGCTGAATTCGCTCGGCAACTTGACGAATCGCGGGTGTCAGTTCATCACATTTCGCAGCAGTCAGCCGGATCGGTGGGATGACTGTAATATGTGCCGGTGAACGGAGTGCGTGATGGCAGCCAAACTGATCTGAGGCAAGTTGCTTGAGTCGGGTCAACTCGGTTTACAAATGTCCTTCAGCTACAATTGCCCAGAAATACAGCGTTCCTGTGTCTCTGGCGGGCACCGGGATCATGATAATGGTGTGAACACCAGCCGTTTGCCCGGTTTGTCGCTCACGATCCGTCCTCGGTCAAAAACCAGTTGTCCATTGACATATGTCTGGTCAATTCGTCCTTTTACCGGGTCACCTTCCAGGGGTGACCATCCGCATTTGTACAACAGTTCTTCCTTGGATATGGTCCAGGAGGTATCGGGATCAACGACAACCAGGTCGGCATATGCACCTTCATCGAGGTATCCCCGATCCGGGATGCGGAAACACTCAGCTGGTGCATGGCACATCTTTTCAACCAGTTTTTCCAGTGAAATCCTCCCCTTGTGAACCTCTTTGCAGCATCATCACCAATGCGTGCTGAACAAGGGGAAGGCCAGAAGGTGCCTGCATATACTTTTGCTGTTTTTCTTCCCAGGTATGCGGGGCATGATCGGTGGCAATGATATCCAGTCTGTCTGCAAGCAGGCCATCCCACAAGGCCTGGCGGTCGCTGGGATATTTGATCGCCGGGTTGCATTTGATGAGGGACCCCAGTCGGGGGTAATCATCAGCACTGAAATGCAGGTGATGGACACAGACCTCTGATGTGATCTTTTTTTCGGACAGGGGTTTGGTGGCATCGAACAGGTCAAGTTCCCTTGCCGTAGAAATATGCAGAATATGCAATCGGGTATTGTGTTGTCGGGCCAATTCAATCGCCATCGAAGAAGAACGATAACAAGCCAATTCGTCCCGGATCACCGGGTGGGCAGCGAATGGGATATCCTCGCCATACCTGGCTAGATGAACAGCCAGTTGATCCTTGATGGTCTGTTCGTCTTCGCAATGCGTGGCGATGAGCATATGAGATCTGGAAAACAGATTGTCGAGTGTCCTGCGGTCATCGACAAGCATGTTTCCTGTGCTGGAACCCATAAAGATCTTGATCCCACACACATTGGCAGGATCGGTTCGAAGGACTTCATCGAGATTGTCATTGGACGTGCCCATGAAGAAGGAATAGTTGGCGAGTGAATCCCTGGAAGCCGTTGCATATTTCTGTTCCGGGAGTTCGCGTGTCAATGCAGGCGGTTTTGTGTTGGGCATTTCCATGAAGGAAGTTGTGCCTCCGGCTACTGCTGCACGAGACTCTGTATAGATCTGGGCTTTATGAGTCATCCCGGGTTCGCGAAAATGAACCTGATCATCGATCACACCGGGGATGACCAGACGACCTTGGAGGTCTATTTCCTCCACAAAGGAAGGGGAAGAGATCTGCGGAGCGATCTGATGGATTCGTCCCTCTCTGATCCACAGATCCCTTCTGTGATGGCTCCACGATTGACCATTCTCGCATTTCGGAGAATCACATCCTGCATGATATTTTGCTTTGTCACAAACATAAAGACTGGAGGACTACCTTTAGTTATGGCCAGAGGGATTATTTTTGGCGACAATCCAAAGCAGGTGAAGCCATTTACACAACAAAAGATCGGTATTCTGGGCGGTGGGCAGCTCGGTAAGATGCTCTGTCAGGCAGGCTCACGATGGGGATTGAATCTATCTATTCTTGATGAAAATCCCGATTTTCCAGCAGGCCAAGTCTGTCCACAATTTACTGTCGGGAGTTTTCGCCAGGCTCAGGATGTCCTCGATTTTGGCAAGCACATGGATATCCTGACCATTGAAATCGAGCATGTTGCTGTGGATGCACTGGAACAATTGGAGGCTCAGGGCATTCGGGTCTACCCATCCCCTGCCGTGTTGCGGATTATCCAGGATAAAGGGTTGCAGAAAACGTTCTATCGAGATCATCAGATACCAACCGCCTCTTTTTTTCTGGTCGAATCCAAAGACGCGATCGTACAGGGTATCACTTCGGGAACCATCGGCTTGCCATTGGTACAGAAGACACGAGAGGCAGGCTATGATGGAAAAGGGGTGGCCATTATCCGGTCATCAGAGGATATACCCAAACTGCTGGATGGACCTTCCTTGATCGAAGAACTGGTGCCCATGACAAGAGAGATCGCAGTCGTTGTCGCACGTGATATCCACGGACATGTGCGTGCATTCCCTCCTGTTGAAATGGTTTTTCATGACGAAGCAAATCTGGTAGAGTTCCTCAGTTGTCCTGCAGATCTGACTGAATCGGATGCACAGAGTGCAGAATCTCTGGCCATGGATGTGGCATCTGCCTTTGGCACTGTAGGATTGCTCGCCGTGGAGCTTTTTCAAACAGAAGCAGGACAATTCCTTGTCAACGAAGTGGCTCCGCGTCCACATAACAGTGGACATCATACGATCGAATGTTGTGAGACTTCCCAATATGAACAGCATCTCCGTGCAATCACCGGATTGCCATTGGGAAGCACACGACTGATTCGTCCGGGAGTGATGTTGAACTTGCTGGGTGAACCAGGATATTCCGGACCAGCCGTGTATCGTGGGTGGATGAATGTATCGGATCACCCGGTGTACATGTTCATTTATATGGCAAGGCGGAAACAAGGCCTTACCGAAAAATGGGTCATGTCACTATAGCTGCGGATACACTGGAAGAGGCAAGGCACCGGGCCCGTATTGTCCGGGATCAATTGAAAGTCATATCATGAGCAAACCACTTGTCAGCATCATTATGGGATCGGATTCCGATCTGTCGATCATGTCTCCTGCAGCCTTGTTTCTGGAAGAAATGGGGATACTCGTAGAAGTGACGGTTGTTTCGGCTCACCGGACTCCCGACCGCATGGTCGAGTTTGCACGAAACGCACATTTGCGAGGGATTCGGGTCATTATTGCCGGGGCAGGCGGAGCGGCCCATCTTCCGGGTATGGTGGCATCCATGTCGCCGTTACCGGTGATTGGTGTGCCAGTACGGTCGTCCAACTCGATCGATGGGTGGGATTCGATTCTGTCCATTTTACAAATGCCCAATGGCATTCCCGTTGCCACAGTAGCTTTGAATGCAGGTAAAAATGCCGGTATTCTGGCAGCACGAATACTTGCTGCCACGGATCCTGAACTCCAGCAGAAAGTGATTTCCTATATGAAAACGATGGAGGAGGAAGTCCTCAAAAAAGCCGAATTATTGGAGCGATCCGGGTATAAAACCTACCAACCACCGGCCTGAGCCGATGGTTGGTACCTCTTTATTTCAGATACATGATGAACTCGACGCGTCGGTTCATCCGTTTCCCTTCCTCTGATTTGTTGCTGGTAATCGGTCTGGTCTGTCCAAACCCGGATGGTAACATCCGTTTGGCAACAACACCTCTGGAGATCAGATAATTGTAACAGGCTCGGGCCCGCTGTTCGGAAAGAGCCAGGTTTGTTGCAGGTCTGCCCACATTGTCGGTGTGGCCATTGATGATCAGGTGGTAGTCCGGATATCTCAGCAAGACTTCAGCGACTCGATCAAGGGTCAGGTAGGATTCGGGAAGAATGGTTGCGGATCCTGTTTCAAACTGGACATTTCGCATTGCCAGATCCAAAGCAGATCTGTCTTCGGCTGAAATGATAGGACATCCTTCGTTGGTTGCAGGTCCCGCACGGTCAGGACAGCGATCCTTTGGATCCGCTACACCATCGCCGTCACGGTCAGGACAACCATTCAGTTTTCCTGCAAGTGTCGGACATTCATCCTTGGAATCCGGGAAACCATCACCATCCTGGTCTCCTTCCGGGGGACACCCCTTCAGTTCGGGCAAACCGGCTACAGAAGGACAGGCATCCTGATCATCCTGAATGCCATCGCCATCCGAATCTTGAGGCGGAGGGCAACCATTGAGGTTCGGCAATCCGGGAATGTCCGGACAGGCATCGTCACGATCTGCAATGCTATCCCCGTCACGATCCGGGCATCCCTGAACAGGTCCGGGTGTTTGCGGGCATTTGTCGCGGTTATCAGGTATTCCATCACCATCGCTGTCTTCACTGACCGGACATCCGTTGTCTTCAGCGAGACCGGGTTCATCCGGACAGGCATCATTGGAATCGATAATCCCGTCATCATCGCGATCCGGGCAACCGCCATTCGTAGCCAGCCCGGATTGTTCAGGACATTGGTCAACCTGATCCGTCAATCCATCCCCATCCGTATCCGGGCACCCGCTCAGCGCCGGAGGCCCAGGCAATTCAGG
The DNA here is from genome assembly GCA_016710115.1 of Saprospiraceae bacterium. GTDB lineage: Bacteria > Bacteroidota > Bacteroidia > Chitinophagales > Saprospiraceae > JAGNXB01. Next base: position 27,307 of record JADJLN010000007.1, on the reverse strand, counting down.
ACATTCATCTTCGGCATCAGCTACACCGTCGTTATCCATATCCGGGCAACCTTTTGCCAGGATGGTGCCTGCCTCCGCCGGGCAGAGGTCTTCAGGATCCGGGATGCCATCTTTATCCGTGTCAGGACAGCCCTTGAATTCGGGTAATCCGGGAAGTGCAGGGCAACGGTCATCCGGATCCAGGATGCCATCCTGATCTGAATCTACAGGCTTGACTATCTTTTTCAATCCAGGAACATAGAGGAATCCGATGCCATATTGCAGGTTGTCTTTTCCGGATGCCATTGACTTTCTAAATTCTCCTTGTGCATTGAGGTAAAAATCTCTTGACAGCTTGATATTCAATCCGATTCCTAACGGGAATTGAATATTTGATTCAGCATAGTCCTCAAGGACGAGTCCGCCTCCGGCAAAAAAGTAGGGGCTTGCCAGCTTGTCTGCGTCAAAAAATGATCCTTGCAGGAGGAGGTCCAGGCTGGTGAATCGTATATCCTGCTGAGCACCGGGGAGTTTGGCTACGCCCAGCTTCAATGGCAGGACAATATTGAGATATTTCCATCCCACATTGCGATGATAATTGATCTCAATCCCATTGCTTATTTTCTGGGGTTCGGCGTTGTCATAAATATTGGGTGTGTAGTGATCCAGGAGGAGAAACCTGGCACCAATACCATCCGGGTGAAGAGGGGTTTGAGTACAAGCTATTGTAGCCAGGAACATCCCGAAAAGGATGAGGCTTTGGCGAAGCACATGCGTCATGCCATCGGTTTTTGTTGGGTTGCCCAAAGATAGGAGAAAAAACAGGCTGAATGGAGTTCAGGTAGTTGTGACTTCTTCTAGGGCTACTTTCAATCGATCAATATTGCGTAAATGGCGTTTGCGAATGATCGAGGACAAAAATGGAAGGCAGAATGTGCCGATCATATTTCTGGGTAACACGTTTACGTGCGTGGATAATTTTGATCCACCCCGGGCATTGGGAATGATCTGGAAACATCGATCAATTTCATACAGGAAACATGTCCATAACACGGTCAGGGAAGTGTTCTCTTCGACGGATCTGATCTTCTGATGAATCCGGAAGGAGGATGAACCCAGATGAAGAAAAATCCAGCTCGTTGAATTCAACTCACCTTCCTCCCCTTCCAATGGCTCATATCGTTGAAATTCAGCCATCCACAAAGGGATATTTTCCCATTCATACAAGAAGGCAAAAATATCCGAAGGAGGTTTGTCAATTTCAAGACTGGAGGAACAATCCATAGGTGAATGCACTAACCATGCAATCAAAAATAATCAGAAAATCTGATTGGTCAAAATTCCTTCCGGGAACCTGGACTACTCTACCCTTTCAGGATAAAATGATCCTTTGGCAGGCCATACTCGTGCCCGATCTTCATTTTCTGCCACCAGATAATATTCCAATTTGCATTCAACTCCAGTGATTATGCAGGTAAATGTCGACTGCCCTGTGGGACCGGAGGCTGATGTCATCGAAAATCCAGTTTGCTGGTATACCTGTTCCTTTTCTTTCCGCCAGAATAAGGTCATGGTGTCTGTATTGGTGGCGGGACAGATAAACTGGATAGTATCTGCTCCTGTTCGCTGGACATCAGGTTTTACCAGATCGGGAAGTCCTCTACTGAAGATCCAGTGATTCTTGAGATAATCGACTCTGGCAGACATCAGCTCGGAAATGCCGATTGTGGAATGGTTGCCAATCTTTACGGATGATTTTCTGTTTTTCTCAAATTGATCAAAAGAATACAGCGGCATCTGTTCGGCCTGAACGGCTGATCTGATCAGCGCATGCCATTGATCCATCAACTTGATATAACGACCGTTGTAGAAAAAATCATCCAGTATGGTTTGCATATGAGCGATATAGATCTTCTGGTATTGCGGATGTTTCAGCAACTGATGGATCAAGGGACGTTTCGGGTTTTCGGATTGGATCAATGGATCCATTTGCATCAATTGGCCATCATCAAGCGGGCGGCCCTCCACCCGGTTAAACCCACCGAATGACAGGTTAAGATCCCAAATCAAAGGAACAAAGCGATTGTCTTTTCGCTGATACAGATAAAAATTGTGGCAGAGCTGTCCTGTGTAACTATCCAGGTTTACCAACACATTATTGAATGCCAACATCCACAGCGTCAAGTCTATATCAAGGATACTGTCAAGAGGAACTTGAGGTTTGTTCAGTTGTTGGGTGAGATTGATCAATGCATTCCACCCCTGGTCAGACTTCAATTCATATCGGCCGTCATAACATTGAACATCAGATCCGAGATCTTCGAGGCTGCAGTTTTCTCCGGACGGGCATTGGGTCAATTGCACAACTTCATCCCAATCGGGATCACATTTGAAGAATGCACCTTTTTTTTCACCAAACCAGGTATCGAGAAATTGTTTGTCAATATCCTGAGTCAACGTATAGACCCCAAAGTACTCATTGTTAATATACACCCTGGCCATGGCACATTCGGGAGCAGGCATATATTCACGGGCAATATAATAGGACAGGATATCACGCAGGTAGCTGGGATCCCGAAACCCGTTGGACAGCTTGAGGTGTTTGTAGCCCACAGGGAAAACACCTTCCTCGATAAATTCTCCAGCATCGAGACTGAAGGGAAGTTTTCGGCTTCCTTCCTTGCGGACGGTGTTGAATGAGCTGTTACCCTTGAACCGAATGCCGACACTGTCCAGTTTGACGTTGTCAAACCAGATCGTCGCCGAGATTTTGTCCAGCCGATCTGTTGATTTGTATGCTTTCAGGCGGTTTTCCCAATGCTTGTCAGCAAATTGGATTCGAAGTTCATACAAATGAAATGGATCCAACCCCTTGACTGGTTCTTGTGTCCGAGCAGGCGTGATGGCCATCAGACAGATGACCAGTAATCCTGCCGGCAGGAAGATTCCTTTCATTAATTCAGTTCTTCCAGGGTAATGGAAAGAGGAGCTTGTCGATAGGTATTCGGGTAGAATGTAACTGCGGCTGTGTTCTCAGCCAGGATATAGTATTGCAAGCGTTGGTCACCATTTGCAGGCTTGATCTTCGACACAAAACGCGCTTCTCCATTCCCCAGTTTATCGTCCGGTTTCGGCTCCATCAAGACGGAAGTAAAGGGTTGGTCTTCAGAAAATCTGTAATACAGATGGACTCGTTTGGGCAGTTTTCCCGCGATCACGGAAATGGTAAAGCTGTTGACCTGAGCACTTTCTTTTGCTTTGCGTTTGAGGACATCGACCGAGAGTACTTCCGGTTCAACAACAGTAAAAGCATCCTGGCGTTTGAGGAAATTGACGCGATCTTCCATAAACTGTGCAAGTCCCGGGATTTTACTCCTTGTTCCCACAGTCCTATCCAGACTTTCAGTAAAATCTTCCAGAGTATAATAGCCGTTCTTTTCCTGGGAAACAGCCGGTTTGATGCGGTTCATGACTTCTTCGCATTGCTTGCGAAAGCTGTCTCTTCGAAACTGTTCATGCATCAGTTGACGCATGTGGCTGACATAGATTTTGCGGTAGAATTCATTGGCAAGAAGCTGGCGAATTAACGGTTTGGTCCCGTTTTCTTCATGAAGAAACGGGTCGAGTTCAATCATTTCATTGATGCTGAGGTCGGATCCCTGTCCGGTATTCTTAAAGCTCCCAAATGCCAGATTCAGATCCCAGATGACCGGGCTGAATCGACCATGAATGTCGCGTAAGAGGTAGTAATTATGGCTGTGCTGACCCGAATAACTGCTCAAGTTGGCTGTCAGATTGTTGAAGGCATGCATCCATAATGTGGCATCGACATCCAGGACTGATTCAATGGAACCGGGGTCCTGGTCGAGAATACGGCACAGCTCAATGAGATCTTGCCAGCCATCGCCCTCTTTCAGCCGATAGTTGTACAGATAACAATTGGCATCTTCTTCGTATTCCAGGCTTCCAAATGTGTTCTGTTTGCAGTTTTCCGGGGCTTTGTCGATGTCCGTATCCGGGCTGCATTTGAACAGGGTCGTCCAGGATCCACTCATGCGACGTTCCAGGAAATTGGCGTCTACAGGTTCGATATTGATATAGATACCAGCATAGTCATTGTTGACAAACAACCGAACAAAATTTGCCTCCGGTGCAGGCATATACTTGCGTGCAATAGAAAACCCGAGGTATTCTCTCAGATAACTCGGATCGCGCAAAGCATTGGACAGGGTAAATGATTTGTGACCCTGATGATGTTGATCCGGGTGGATATAGTTGAGTTCGATCTGATACGGATTTTTCTCCCCCTCATAGACGTAGGACGTTTGACCGCGATATCGGATCCCGACATTGGGGTACTTGATCCCATCGATCTCTGCTGTTCCAATGATCATTCCTTCACCATAAAGTTTCATGGAATCAAGCACCTGTGACCAATTGGATTGCCGGATGGTCAAGCGCATTTCAGGAATGTGGTCACCCCCGAATACAGGCTGCACACTCTGCCCATTCGTGAATATGGACAGACTCAAGCCAAGAATCAGGCTGATTAATGTAACGTGATAGCGAGAAGGCATAGGGGTAAAATTTGACATATAGGGATGGATGTGGTTAGTAGATGAGTGTAAAATTTGCTGAACTCATCGAAGACACCATTTAATCGAGTATTCGTTGCAAATCTGACCCGGTTTGTTGCCGGATCTCTTCAAAATTACCAGTTTTCCGGTTCTTGGCGACCTGGTCCCAAAGAAAATACCGCCCATTCATGACGATATAAACGCCAGGGTCCAGGACCTGTGCAAATGCCAGTGCGCTCCCCAGATTGAAGAAACCATCGGAAGAATTGCCGAATGCATAAGGGATCATAGCCCCTGTCAGCACGATGGTTTTTCCAGGGATGTTGGCTTCTGCAAGTGCCTTGGCAGTTTCCACCATGCGGTCTGTGCCATGGGTGATAATGATATCGGTTGCCTGGCTTTTCTGGCAACTGTACAGAATGATCTCCCGATCAGCATCCGTCATTTCCAGGCTGTCAACCATCATGAGCGTCTTGATGTCGATATCCAGGGTACATCGTCCCCGATCAAACATCCTGGGCAAATGGGTATCCTTGAAGAATAGCTCCCCGGTGATGAGATTGTATTCCTTATCAAACGTACCTCCTGTGACAAAGATCTGAATCATGGACTGTGTAGATCAATTACCAGCCACGAATATAGGTATTGATTCCGGGTGATTACACTACTTTATCTGCACACGACGATGAAGCAAATGCTTCCGGTTTCATTTTAAAGGCAAAGCCCATCCCCATGATATACCCCATCGCTTCCTTCAATGCCAGGTTGGATTTGAAATGCGGATCCGTATTGATGTCGGCATGGACCTCCAGTTCGACATGATACCGGTCCAGTAAATCACAGAGCTGGTAAGCAATGTCAACGGATCTGGCGACTTCCAGGATCATGCGTTCACGGATGCCCATGGTCTGGTTCATCTTTTCGTTCCGGATAAACATGAAGCCACCTCGTCCAAGTCGGAGAAAAACAATCACCGTGGCGAATTCAACCGCATCACCACGGACTTGAGAATCAGTTCCAATACAGACCTTGAGAGGGTTACCGAGGCTTTTCTCTCTTTGCAGGGTGCGTTCCACCGCTTCCAGAAGAGGTAAATCGATCCGTTCTCCGTTGAGTCTTCGCCAGTACATGGGGGGTAAGTTTCCGGAAGATAGGCAAGCCAACCCCAGAATGATCCGAAACGGAAGTCAATTTTTTATGAAGTTTTCATCAACCGACAATTAACCTGTCGAAGTTCCTCTTTTTCAGGTGATCTTATTGAAGGCAATCAGAATGGGACGGTATCGACACGTTTCAGCTGACCGTCTGCGCAATGGAGGATTGGACTGGGAAACCGTTCGATCAGACGATAATCATGGGTTGCGAATAAAACAGCTGTTTGATGATGCCGGGCCAGTTACGGATCAAGCGCGTGATCTCATCACTGGTTTGGGGGTCGAGATTACCTGCGGGTTCATCGGCGAGGAGTAACTTGGGTTCATTCAACAATGCACGCGCGATAGCCAGCCGTTGCTGTTCTCCTCCGGAAAGCTCGGCGGGATACCGAAATCCGTAGGCAGACAACTGTGTCTCCTCCAATACCTTAGCGATCCGTGTCAGACGGTCCTTCCGGGAAGTCCAACCGGTGCATTGCAGTACAAAATCCAGGTTTTCAAAGACTGTGCGCTCTCTCAGGAGGAAAAAATCCTGGAAAATGATACCCAGCTGGCGACGGAGTTTATGCAGTTTTTTCGTGGCAACCCCACCAGATTGAACCCGGCGACCTGCACCGAACCGCTTTCCCGGGGCCATTCACCATAGAGGGCCTTGATCAGGGAGGATTTTCCTGCTCCTGTTTTCCCGATCAGGTACAGGAATTCGCCAGGCACCATGTCGAGGTGGATATCATGCAGGATAGTCGTTCGACCTCGAACGATCTTTCCCTGATCTATTTGTACAACGCGGTCCTGCATCCTGAAATATTCACATTAAAGATAGGAAACATCCCAGGCTGTGCATTGTTAAGTCGGGTACGAAGCGAATCCTGTACATTTGTGAATCAGAATGAAAGGAATGAAAAAGATCTACATCATTGCCGGTGTATTGATTCTGGCAGGTATCGGGTTGCTGATCTCCGCTGCAGGAGATATGAGCACCTACAGCACATTCCGCCAGGCAATCCAATCCGGCTCTAAAGTCAAAGTAGTTGGTCAGCTGGCCAAAGACAGGGAGATCTATTACAATCCTACGGAGGATGCCAACTATTTTTCATTCTATGTGACGGATCAGGAAGGTGATGTCAGGAAGGTCATTCTTCGTGGAGCAAAACCACAGGACTTTGAATTGTCCGAGCAGATTGTCGTCACAGGAGAAATGGCCGGAGAAGAATTTCTCGCGTCCGAGCTGTTGATGAAATGCCCTTCCAAATACAAGGATGAAGAAGTTTTCCTCCAGAAGGAAAGCTGATCCAGAACGACAACCATGCAGGAAATCAACTACTTTGGTGAACATCTGTGGCCCGGCAGATTGGGTCATCTGAGCATCATTATCTCCTTTGTTTTTGCCATCCTTTCGGCTTTCGCTTACGCCCGGTATACGCGCGGATCTTCGATTGAACGAAATTGGCTGAAACTGGGCAGGTTGTCATTTCTCGTCCATGGAGGCTCGACAATCCTTGGAATAGTCACACTCTTCTACATCATGCTCAGCCGGTATTATGAGTACCAGTATGCCTGGGCGCATGTATCTGATGATCTACCCTTCGCCTATATCTTTTCAGCTTTCTGGGAGGACCAACCCGGCAGTTTCCTGCTTTGGTCGTTCTGGCATATCGTATTGGGATGTATCCTGTTGCGCAAAGCTGGTGAATGGGAGGCGCCGGTTTTGACTGTGATCGCGTTGCTGCAGGCATTCATCATGTCCATGCTCCTGGGGTTGTACCTCCTTCCTGATTCGGATGCCTTCAAGATTGGATACAATCCGTTCATGTTGCTGCGAGATACCATGGATGCGCCCTTGTTTGCAAATGCCGATTATCTCCAGCTCATTACAGGAAAAGGGCTCAATCCGCTTCTCCAGAATTATTGGAACACCATCCACCCGCCTACATTATTTCTCGGATTTGCCAGTGTCTCCGTGCCCTTTGCATACGCCATGGCTGGTCTGATGAAGCGGGATTATACGACCTGGATTAAACCGGTTTTGCCATGGGCCATGTTCAGTGGTTCAATCCTGGGGATTGGCATCCTTATGGGATCTGCCTGGGCTTATGAAGCATTATCTTTCGGCGGTTACTGGGCATGGGATCCTGTTGAAAATATGTCTCTCGTTCCCTGGATTGTTCTGGTAGCTGGTATCCATACCAATCTGATCGCCAGGCATTCAGGTCATTCCATCCGAAGTACGATGGTGTTTTATGCATTGGCCTTGCTGATGATCCTGTTTTCCACTTTCCTCACGCGTAGCGGGGTATTGCAAGATTCTTCTGTACATGCCTTTACCGAACTTGGGTTGGAATGGCAGTTGGTTCTGTTCATTCTCTTTTTTACCATCTGGTTCTGCTGGACCTACTTCAGGAGGTACAGGTCCATTCCCGTCAAGGCAGAGGAGGAGCCTACATCCAGCCGTGAGTTCTGGATGTTTATTGGCAGTCTGGTACTTCTGTTTTCGGCTTTGCTGATCACCTTCACGACATCGATACCGGTATACAATAAACTGACTGACGGCCTTGGCTGGATCATCGGAAGCGACCTGTCGGGTTGGCACCGGTCCATGCCTGTTGATCCCGTCACGCATTACAATCGGTACCAGTTCTGGATCGCAGTGTTCATTGGCCTGTTGAGCGGATTTTCGATATTCCTTCGCTATGGTCGGACTCTGGAAGTTGGCGCTTTGAAACGCATGCTGATCCGCCTTTCTATCCAATTCGGCATGGCATCGGGAATGACCATCCTCACCTGGTGGTGGTTGGATTATTCCGGATGGGCCTTTCACATCCTGGTTCTGGCCAGCTGGTTCGGGGTTATCGCCAATCTGGACTACTTTTTTTTCTTTCTCCGAGGCCGTGCGAAGCAGGCCGCCTCTACCCTCTCCCATGCCGGGTTTGGGATAATGATCATCGGGATCATCGCCTCCGGCTTAAAAAAACAGCATATCTCTGAAAACCGATTTGCCATGGAAGGACTTCTCGGTAAGGAAATGATCGATCGGAATGTCCTGCTGTTCAAAGATGCGCCACTGTATATTAAAGGGTATGAGGTGACCTATGTCGGCGATACCTTGGTCGGCCACACACGTACATATGAGATCGAATATGTGCAACGAGATTCATCCGGTACAGTCACGGATGCGTTTACCGTTCATCCGAACATTCTCTTTGACAAGGATTTTAAAAAACAGGCCGCTTCAAATCCGAGTACGAAACGGTATCTGACCCGAGATGTCTTTTCACATATTGCGGGCCTGCCCAATGAGCAGGCCGATGTGGAAAGTGCGAAAGTAAAGGAAGACAGTCTCCGTTATCAGGAGATACGGGCCCGCGTGGATTCCACAGTTTATCTGGGCACATTGTCGGCAACTGTCATGGGCTGGGTCGATTCTGCTGCACATCCGGATTATGAGCCCGAGCCGGGGGATCAGGTGATCTCTGCCCAGATCGGCTTGAGAGATGAAGACCGTGATACCATGATCATCTGTTCTCCGCTGATCGTCTTGCGAGACAACCTGGTCTATTCCTATCCGGCGAAAGTGGATCGATTGGGTGCTAAAGTCCGTCTGAACGATGCTGTCTTCTCAGGTTATCTGATACAGGATGACTCCTTGTTCTATCGCCCGGTGGAATTGGGTCCTGGGGAATCGTTTGATTTTGCCGGCTACAGGATGACCCTTGGCGGATTTGACAAATCGCCCGAACACCGCCATTTTACTCCTGAGGAGGGTGATATTGCCGTGGCTGCTGATCTGATCATTACAACTGGCGCACCGTTTGCATATTCAGAAACACTCTCGCCCATTTTTCTGATTCGAAAAAACCAGCCTTACAATATCAAGAGTTATTCCCCGGCAACAGGTATCCATGCCCGGTTTGTCAAGTTGAATCCAGACACGGGCAAGGTCACATTGTGGGTTTCCAGTCAGCCCGGATTTGACGGATTGCCTGTGGAAATTGCAGACAATTTTGCAAGAGAAGATTATATCGTCCTGGAAACCATTCTTTTCCCGGGGATCAACCTCTTCTGGTTGGGTGCTTTCTTGTTGATGGTCGGTTTGGGACTCGGAGCATGGAATCGTCGAATGAAAATGACCATACCAGGGTGAACCCCATCCATCTCATCGGAACTGGCCATGTCGCCTGGAATCTGGCTAAAGCATTTCAAGAGGCCGGGATACCTATTGGAATGATCTGGTCGAGAACATCTGCTCATGCCAGAGACTTTGCCAATGAGTTTCACACCATCGCTGCTGAATCTTTGGAAGCACTGAAACAGACAAGTGGATTGATCCTGATTTGTGTACCTGATCATGCCATCAAAGACATAACCCAGGCCTGTGAAACGGCTGGTCTTGAGGATCATCTGGTCTGTCATACGTCAGGAGCGACATCGCTTGACGTATTCTCTCCGAATTGGCATCATGCAGGCGTGTTCTATCCGCTGCAAACGCTCACGAAAGGTCATGTCCGGGATTTCTCAACCATTCCCATTCTTCTGTCAGCCAGGAATCAGGGTGTAATGGAACAGATTTCACTTTATGCCAGAACGCTCAGTAAGCATGTGGCTCAAGTCTCTGATCAGGACAGGGTTAGGTTACATCTTGCGGCTGTAATGGTCAATAATTTTGTGTTTCATCTTGTTGACAAGGCATTTGACGAAGTTGAACGGCACGGGCTGGATCCGGCCTATTTACATCCGCTGCTGGAGGAAACGGTAAGAAAAGTGATCGAACATCGTGGAGAGCGCGTCCAAACAGGTCCGGCTATTCGAGGAGATATCAACAGTTTGGTTGCTCATTTGAAACTGCTTGCCGACAATCCTGGATTGGCTGGATTGTATCGCAAATTGTCCCGATCGATCAACCCAGAAATAGATATCTGAACCATGCGAGTCGTCGGAGAAATACCTCATCCCGTTTACAAGATCACTTTGTTCCATTACCAGGACAGATGGACTCTCCAGATCGCAAATGGACCTTATCAATTCAGGACGACGGTCATGCAGATGCCCGGGATGGATACGGTTGAAGATATTCAGCAACTGGTTAATGAAGCCTTCCTTTTACAGGCACGGGATCTGTTTGCCCAAATCCATCTGATGACACAAAACCGGGTAAAAGAGATAAATTCAGGAGACAGGTAGGGCCTAATTGTTGTCAGGTTCCGGTATCCCTGTTTTCTCTGGTAGCCCACGTCCTTCATCCAGCCAGTTTCGAATATACCGCCGGATCACGTCCAGTCCTACATCAAACTGCCGGTTATTATTGATGATCACGTCACAATCATCGATATACGGTTTGATGTACTTTTCAAATGTGGGAAGAACGTGGTGCTGATACCTGTAGAGGACGTCATCCAGGGGATAATTGCGTTCGACCTGGTCCCGACGGATGCGGCGAATGACCTTGAGGTTATCCTTGGCATGGAGGAAAATACTCAGATCAAGAAGCTTTCGGATTTTAGTGAAGTGCAACACAAAAAGTCCTTCCACGATGATGACCGGGGCAGGTTGAAAGGTCAGTGTTCGTGCTTCCTGTAGATTGTTGTTAAAGGTATATTCCCGACGTTGGACGGGTTCCCCCGACATCAATTTGACAATATCCTGATAGAATGCTTTTTTTTCAATGGATTTCGGGCGATCAAAATTGGCTACGCCTTGAGGATCCGTCAGTTGTTGTTCTCGCGGAAGGTAGTAGTCATCCTGAGAAATGATACATACTTCATGCTTGGAGTACGTCTTTTTCAGTTCCTGAATGAACGAGGTTTTGCCCGATCCGCTGCCACCGGTGATCCCGATTAGAAGGTGCCTGTTTTCCACGAAGACGAAGGTAATGTCTTTTCGATTTTTTCACTGGTCTTGATCCATGCAAACGGACCTTGGTAAAGAGATTACCGGATTTGCAGGAATCGCCTATTTTGTTGGATTGATACGGATACAAACAATTTCACAAGTCACAGGCAATATGGAATGGTTGATTGATTTTGGACGAGGTATGCTGGGTTTGTTGGTTCTTTTGGGCATTTCCTTTTTACTGAGTCGAGACCGCAGAGCGATCAACTGGCGCCTGGTGATTATGGGGGTCCTGCTGCAGGTATTGGTGGCCATTGCCATTCTCAAGGTGCCTGTGATCAATACCATGTTTGATTATGTTGCCGGTTTTTTTCAGGCGGTATTGACCTTCAGTTCGGCTGGTGCCAAATTCCTTTTTGGCAATATCATCACCGACCTGAACACGTTCGGATACATTTTTGCTTTTCAGGTCCTGCCGACGATTGTCTTTTTTTCCGCATTGTCTGCCATCCTCTATTATTTTGGCATCCTTCAGAAGATCATTTTCGGTATGGCCTGGGTCATGAAACGGACCATGCATTTATCGGGATCCGAGAGTCTCGCTGCCGCCGCAAACGTATTTATCGGCCAAACGGAGGCTCCTTTGGTGATCAAACCCTATCTAGAGGGTATGAGCCGATCAGAGCTCCTCTGTTTGATGACGGGTGGTATGGCCACGATCGCGGGAGGCGTATTTGCAGCATATATCGGTTTTCTTGGCGGGGATGACCCTGTGATGCAACAGTATTTCGCCAAGCATCTTCTGACGGCATCGATCATGTCGGCACCGGCAGCTGTGGTTGCATCAAAAATGCTGTTTCCGGAAGCGCGTGAAAAGGCTCTGGAAGAACAGATGGAAATGTCAGGCGATGTAGGGAACAATCTTCTGGATGCGATTTCAAGGGGTACAACGGATGGTCTGAAACTTGCCATTAATGTGGGAGCCATGTTACTGGTGTTTACTGCATTGATTTACATGGCGAATGAGATTCTGGCTGGATCCATCGGGGAGTGGACCGGGTGGAATGAACGGATCCGCATGGCGACAAATGGCCGGTTTGAAGGATTCACATTTACCTATCTGTTGGGGTTGATTTTTGCACCTGTCGCCTGGGTTTTGGGGACGCCAAATCAGGATATAATGGTGATTGGCCAGCTGCTCGGGCAAAAAACGGTGTTGAACGAGTTTTTTGCCTATGCAGAACTAAAAAGTCTTCGAGACGCCGGGATTGTTCTGGCGCCCAAATCACTGATCATTGCCACCTATGCATTATGCGGATTCTCCAATTTTGCATCCATCGGAATTCAGATCGGCGGTATCGGAGTGCTCGCCCCCGGTCAACGCAGAGCTCTTACCGAATTGGGTTTCCTGGCCTTGATCGGTGGAACAATTGCCTGTTTTATGACGGCCTGTATTGCCGGGTTTCTTGTGCTTTGATCTGCTTGATGATGCGATTGATCTGACGGTTGTGATGCCGGATATGCCAGGTAAAAAACTGGACCATACCCTGAAGATCCATGCGTCCGACAATCGGATGTTTGTACACCAATCCTCTTCTTGTTCGATCTGGTAATTGCATCATCAGGTCGATCAATTCGGCCTGGTTGGCATGAAGCCGATTCAATGTTGTAGCCATAGCTTCTTCCGGAAATTGAGGCGTGGCAACCATTGCTGGTGCCTTGAATCTGAATGGACTGTACAAGTAGAGAAATAAGAGTGCCTTTCTGACCGGATAGAAGAGATCAACCGGTGGTATAGCATTCAGATCAAGTGTTTTCTTTTGGAGGTATCTGCATGAAAGATGCTCCGAAAGGGCGAGGTGCTGAATGACTTGTTGGATGGACCACGATTCCGGTGCCGGTGATTGCGTGAGCAATTCCGGTTCAAGATGGTGGATTTTGCCCAGCAGATTATCCCATGTGCAGAGCCAATCGCTTGTGTTCAGGTGATCAGAAGAGGACATCATTCGTTTTCTTTTCAGTCGCAGTCATTTCAAACAAATTTACCGCTGACTGGTTAGGTCGTTGAAAATAACAAACCGAGTCAATATGGAATATCGATTTCTTGGACGATCAGGCCTTCAGGTCAGTGCGTTGTCGTTAGGAAGCTGGCTTACGTTCGGTAAGCAGATTGAAGATGGTACAGCTGAACGCCTGATGTCAGTCGCATATGAACAGGGGGTCAATTTCTTTGACAATGCAGAGATCTACGCTCGTGGCCAATCTGAAATTGTCATGGGGAAAATCCTGCATAAAGTGAACTGGGATCGGAGCTCATATCTGGTTTCTTCCAAAGTCTACTTTGGAGATGGCGGCAAATTGCCCAATCAGACCGGGTTAAACCGGAAGCATATAGTGGAGGCATGTCATGCCGCATTGAAGCGACTTCAGGTCGACTATCTTGATCTTTTTTTCTGCCACAGGCCGGATAAAACCACACCGATCGAGGAAACGGTCCGGACGATGAATCACCTCATCGAACAAGGTAAAATTCTCTACTGGGGAACTTCCGAATGGTCTGCCCAGGAAATCATGGAAGCCCATATGGTTGCCCGGGAAAACCACCTCATCGGCCCGACGATGGAACAACCGCAATACAATCTCTTTCACAGGGAAAAAGTGGAAAATGAATACAGTCAGATCTACAAGACGGTCGGACTGGGCACGACGATCTGGTCACCACTCGGCAGTGGGGTTCTCTCTGGCAAGTACCTTGATCAGTTTCCTGAAGGGACTCGACTGAGTATGGAGGGGTTGGATTGGCTGAAGGAGCGCAGCATGAATGAACACAAGTTAGCTCAGGTGCGGCAGTTGAAAAACCTGGCGGATGACCTGAATGTAACCCTTCCCAGGCTGGCTGTGGCCTGGTGTCTGAAGAACCCGAATGTTTCCACGGTTATCCTGGGTGCCAGTCGACCAGATCAATTAGAGGAAACGCTGACGTCCCTGGAGGTAGTTTCCCAATTGACAGAAGAAGTGGTGGAACGAATTGAATCAATCGTGGCGAACAAGCCTCTTCCACCTGCATTCTAAAGGAATAATAAAAAAGAGGCGCTGAATTTCAGCGCCTCTTTTTTCGAGGAGAATCGATTTAAACGAGTTGAGGTTGTTGGATGGGAACGATCCATCCATGGCGATCATGCAAGCGCCCCGAACGAATGCCGTTGATTTCCTTTTTTACCATTTCGCCGACGTGGCGTTCCTCCATAGGCGGTAGATCCATGATCAGATCTCCGTATTTTATCCTGGAAACGTGAGCAACAACGGCAGCAGTGCCAGCACCGAAAGCTTCCTGAAGTTTCCCAGCATGATAGGCCTCGACGATCTCATCAATCGATACCCGTCGCTCTTCAATTTCGTATCCTTTCTCTTTGAGGATGGTCATAATACTATCCCGGGTAATTCCCTTCAGGATCGTGCCCAGAGTCGCTGGAGTCAGTACTTTACCATCGACGACAAAGAAGATGTTCATCGTGCCCACTTCCTGCGTGTATTTGAACTCTTTTGCATCGAGCCAGAGCACCTGGTCATATCCCTGTTCCTGGGCCTTCATTGCCGGTAGTAAGGCAGCCCCGTAATTCCCTGCTGCCTTTGCTTCACCGGCACCTCCCATGGCGGCGCGCACATAGTGTTGTTCGGCAATCAGCGAAACAGGTTTGGCATAATATGGACCAACCGGACCTGTAAAAATGATCATCTTATAAGAGTCACTTGGTCGGACGCCAAAAAATTCTGCATTTGCAAACATCAGCGGTCGCAGGTATAAGGCGGACCCTTCCTCCTTCGGTATCCATTCGCGATCCAGGTAGACCAGCTTCTGGATGGCTTCGACATAAAGATCCTCGGGAAAATCAGGCATGCACATCCTTGCCGCAGACCGGTTAAAGCGTTTCGCATGTTCTTCAGGACGAAACAGGAAGGGAGTTCCATCGCTGGCACGTGACGCTTTCATTCCTTCAAATATGCATTGACCATAATGAAGGCCCATGCAGGCCGGATGGATGGAAAAATGGCCGAAAGGAATGATCTGGAAATTTTTCCACTCGCCATTCTGATAGTCGGCGGTGAACATATGATCCGAAAAAACTCGGCCAAAGGGGATGTTGGTGAAATCAACGGAATCGAGCCTGGAATGCTCTGTGGTGGTCACCTTGATGTCATATTGCATAACGAAGGATTTGCGTAAAGTTAACTATTTTTAGACAATCATTCTGCACCAGTCATGTAATCTCATGATTTTCAGAATGTTATTTTGAATTATTGCAAATTGTGGAATTAAATCATGAGATCAATGCAAATTTTGGATGAGATCACATGCCTTCCGAATGAGGGGTCAGAAATCCAATACCCCGATGAAAAGACATGCTCCATCCTCGTCCTGATTCCGTTTACATCTGAATTTGAAGAAGAAAAAGCATTTTTGACCAAAGTCTTTGCTGCTGCCCAAAAACAGATGGATGACGACGTATACATATGGCCACTCCCATCCGGTATTCAGCTTGCCTTTCCCTCTTTACACCAGCATTTTCAGTTTACTGACCTCTACCTGTTCGGGGTATTGCCCGAACAGATCGGCTTGCAGACCAGTTTACCCAGGGGCATTCCTGTCCATGTTGGCGAGATCCTTATCTATAGTACAGATGCTCCCTTGAAAGGAAGCAATAATAACGATATCAAAAAAACCGTTGTGGGAACTCTTAAGAACGAAGTACACTGACGCTGATATCCGTTGAACTGATGAAGTCTCTCGTTTTTGCCACCAATAATGCTCACAAGATCCGGGAAGTACGCCAGATTCTCGGGAGCGACTGGAACATTCAGAGTCTTGCAGAGGCTGGCATATCGTCTGACCTGCCGGAAACCGGGACCACGCTGCACGAAAATGCGGAAGAAAAAGCCAGAGCAGTTGTCCACTTGATCCAGCTACCCTGTTTTGCAGAAGATTCCGGATTGGAGGTTGATGTACTTTCAGGTGCTCCCGGAGTGTACACAGCGCGTTACGCCGGGGAGAATGCCAGTGCTGTTGAAAATAACCAGAAACTGCTCCAGGAACTCTGCGATCATCAGGACAGATCAGCTCGATTTCGGGCAGTAGTTGCACTCTGGTGGAACGACCACCTTCATTTTTTTGAAGGAGTAATCAACGGCACCATCGCCCATCAGTTGGACGGATCGGATGGGTTCGGGTATGATCCCCTGTTCATACCGGAAGGTTATGACCAACCATTTGCCAGGCTTCCGCCGTCAGTAAAAAACAGCATTTCCCATCGGGCTCGGGCTATCGAAGCTATGGCAGAGTTTCTAAAACAACGGATTCCTAACGAATGAAAAAGGTATTATCTGTCCGGTTCACATCTGCAATACGTCGGGTTGGATCGATACGGATCTCCACCTCATCTGTCCAGTTTCCCGGAATAATCAATTGATACTGTTCAAAGGTCCATGGCCAGTCAGGAGCGACAAAATCCGGTGAAAAGTAGCGATCAGTAGTCTTTTCACCTCTCTGGATATCCAACGGGATGGTGACACGGGTGACCTCATTTTCCGAATGACGAATGGCCAGATCGATCGGCATTGGCATATTGCCTTTCTGAACCAGTTTGATGTGCAATCCCTGAGTCGATGTCCAGGCGGTATCGATCGCATAATCAATGACCCGGGTCGTATTTACCCAGTATTCCTGATACCAATCCAATTCCTGTCCTGAAACGTGTTCAGCTACGCGGATAAAATCATTCGGTGTTGGATGCCGAAATTGCCAGGTCTTGAAATACTCCAGCAAGGTACGATCAAGTGCTTCTTTGCCAATAATATAGCTCAGTTGATGAAGGAAAACAGCGCCTTTGCTATAAACACTGTTTCCATAACTGTAGTTGGATAGATAATGATCGGCATGGGTGGTCAATGGCTCCTCCAATCCGGAACGAACAAGACCGAAATATCCCTGGTAGGATCCGACATGGATAAAGAGGAGATCGCTCGAACCAAACAACCGGCTTTTGATTTCTGAGCTGGCAAACGAGGTAAATCCTTCATCCATCCAGGCATACAGGGATTCGTTGTTACCCAAGACCATCTGATACCAGTTGTGCATGAGTTCGTGAACCGTAACACCGACCAGACTGCGCAAATCCCGATTGCCGGTGATCAATGTGGCCATCGGGTATTCCATTCCACCATCCCCTCCCTGAATAACACTGTACTGTCTGAAGGGATAGGGCCCAAAAGTGGCATTGATCAGCTGTAACGCAGTATCTACATAGCCTTGCAACGCCGCCCAGGCAGCTTCATTATCCTTGTTTTGCAGATACAGGAAATGGAAAACAGTTCCATCCGCCATTTCCTTTGCGTATGTGTATAGTCCGGATCTGCAGCCCAGACAAAATCATGGACATTGGGTGCCAGAAAATGCCAGGTCAATCTGGAACCTTCCGGTCGGTTTACGGGTACGCCCGCTTTTTCATAACCATGCCCGACAGATTGGGGATTCTGCAGGTATCCGGTGGCCCCGAGAATAAAGGAGGAATCAATATGAATGCGCACATCATAATCGCCCCAAACACCATAAAACTCCCGTAGTACATAAGGATTGGCATGCCAGCCTTTCTGGTCATAGTTGCAGATTTTAGGAAACCACTGCGCCATAGAATAATCAACACCCTCCTCATTGAAACGACCGGACCTGCGGGTTTGTATGGGTACCTGTCCAAAGAAGGTCATGTCCAGGATAGCCGATCTCCCGGGTGGGATTGGGTCTGTCAGACTCACTTCAAGAATCGTCCTGTTCTCTTCAAAAACCTGGGGATTGCCGTTCATGGACAGGGAAAGGATGTGCAGGTGACCTTCCTCTTCTGGCTTGATATCTGACAATCCGTCGACTATACGGGAATCGGGATCCGGCTGCCGTAATCGCCATGCATCCATTTCACTCCCCTTCTGGAACGCATTGGGATAGAGATGGTAAAACAGCCGGCGCAGTGTATCCGGAGAATTGTTCTGATAGATCAACCGCTGATAACCTGAGTATTGATGCTTGACATGGTCAAAATCAATGTCCATTTCACAGGTGATCCGTTGTTGCCAGTAGCCGACCTGGGCAAATGAGGTCGAACTGGCGCCCAACAGGAGTAGGAAGACGATGTGTTTCAACGGGCTATATAGATTGTGTATGATCAGGTTCATCTTCGTCTAACATCGGTACACCCGTTGGGGTTGAACGAACAGGTGCATTCAATTTGTTCCACATATTCCATCCGTATTTCTTTGAGGCGATGAACACAAACACGATTGCTGTCAGGATCATCATATAGAGCATGATCTGTACATCCGGTGTGTCCAGCTTGATCAGAGCGGGTGTCTGGAGGGCGCTACCCTCAAAGGTGATGAGGATAGAGCCAAAGAGATTGGTCGCAGTGTGGACTCCCATAGCCAGTTCCAGGCCATCGTCCACAACTGTGATGATTGCCAGGAAAAGCCCCACCAAAACATAATAGGTGACCATAGAGGCCAGGCCGAAAGCGGCAATTTCCGGGTTCATCAGATGGAGACCGGCAAAGATCAGGCTGCTGGTAATCATGGCAAAAACGCGGGACCCTGTACCCAGGCCAATACCCTGCATCAAATAACCGCGCACGAACAGTTCTTCAAAACTGGCCTGAAACGGAATGAGGATCAAAGCAATGATCAATAACCAGAAAAAGGATGTGGCTTCAAACTGCCAGTGGTACGCTTCAGGATTGATCGCCCAGGAGACAGTCTCTGCCAGGATGCCCAATCCAAGCCAGATGCCTGCACCCCAGAAAAAACGCGACCATCGGATCCGTCCCAATCCATTGATCAGTGTTGTAAATGATCGATTGTGCAAATATCGAATGGCGATCCAGAGACCGAGCAGAGCGCCCAGGAAGGTGATCAAGGCCAATGAAAATCCCACATTTTCATTCAAACCGACCAGTGAAAAATCGACAGATTCCGTAAATTCATTCACCAGTGAAATGTCTCCACGTTGGTTTGCAGCCCAAACGACGACGAGCCCCAATGGCACCTGTCCCAACGTATAGCCGATAACGACAATGAAGGTACCAATGAGATATTGCCACCAGGAATTGGACCCATTATTGGCTGCCTGAAAGAACATATCCGTAGTTTGTGGGCGAAAATAGGGAAAGCTACCCATGCTTGATGTTTTCAACCTACCTTTGTCCACATGAAGAATGCGACCAAAACCCGGAATCAATGGCTCCTTGCTTTGGGCCTCATCGTAGCGGCCGCCCTGACCCGCCTGCTCCCCCACCCGTATAATTTTACTCCACTTGGTGGAATGGCCTTGTTTGCCGGCACTGTATTTCGCAAGCAGTGGTACAGTCTGCTGATCCCTTTTGTTGCCTTATGGATCAGTGATCTGGCACTGAATAATTTGATTTACGGTCAATATTTCGATTCCTTCAGCTGGTTTGGCAGTCTCGGAACGTATCTCGGGTTTGCCGCTATTTTCCTTCTGGGCAGATATGCCTTATCCAGGATGAAACCGGCCAATATCCTCTCGATGTCATTGATCGGTTCTGGTATCTTCTTTCTGATCAGCAATGGACTGGTATGGATGCAGGGCTTTACCGGGTTAATGACCTACCCGCTGACCGGTTCAGGATTGATTGCCTGTTACGCGGCTGGAATCCCGTTTTTTGGCGGTACCATTGCCGGTGATCTGTTTTACAACACACTGCTTTTTGGCACGTGGTATTGGGTCCATCGAAGCCAGCCGATCTGGCAAACTGTCTGAAGATCAATACTGCGGTATTTGCTGATCGATCTCCTGGCTCCAGGCGATGATTCCTCCTTTGAGATTGTATAGGTTGTCAAATGGTTGCAGGTTCTGCAATTCGCGGATTGCCCGTGCACTTCGCACACCGCTACGGCAATGGATGACCACCTTCCTGTCGGTTGAAATAAAAGGTAAAAAAGAGCTGATCTGTCCCACCGGCATCAGTTCTCCCCCGATTTCAGCAATGGCAAATTCATAGGGCTCCCGTACATCGATCAACTGAAAGTCGACCCCGTTCTTTCGCCAGTTGTCCAGTTCCTGTACGGTAATTTCAGGTACGGGCAATTCCGGTTTGTCAAGCCCGCAAAACTGTTGATAATCGATCAGTTCATTGATCGTCAGTGCTTCATTCTTCCTGATCTTGAGAAAACGGGTGTGGAATGAGGCAGCGTCAAACAGAAAGAGTTTTCCGGCAAGTGGTTCACCGACTCCGGTAATGACCTTGATGACCTCCAGTGCCTGCATCGAACCAATGATACCCGGCAGCACGCCAAGTACACCCCCTTCGGAACAGTTTGGCACCAGGCCCGGGGGCGGTGGTTCTGGGAAAATATCGCGGTAGTTCGGGCCTCGGGTTCCATCCGGATAGAGATAGTTGAAAACAGAAACCTGCCCTTCAAACTGAAAAATGGATGCGTAGACATTGACTCTATCCTCCAACACGCAGGCATCATTGACCAGGTACCTGGTCGGAAAATTGTCTGTACCATCGGCCACCACATCGTATCCCCGGATCAGTTCGCGTGCATTTTGACTGTCCAGCCGCAATTCATGTACAGTAATATCAATATGGGGGTTCAGGGCTTGCAGACGTTGCTGTGCCTGGTATGCCTTGCTTTTTCCGATGTCCTCAGTAGTGAAAAGGACCTGCCGTTGAAGGTTGCTGTCATCAACCGTATCGAAATCGACAATGCCAATATGGCCTACACCGGCGGCGGCCAGGTAGAGCAGACTCGGACTACCCAATCCGCCTGAACCGATAATCAGTACGCGAGCGTTCTTTAATGCCTGCTGACCTGCCAGACCGAATTCGGGGATAATAATATGGCGGGAATAGCGTGCAAGTTCTTCACTACTGAAATGGGAATGACTTTCGGACTGCACCGTGGTTACTCCGGTTGTTGAGATGAACTACCACCTGCGATAGCAGGTACTATGCTGATCACTGAGGCCGAATCCACCGGTGTGGATATACCCTGCAGCTCAGCGTAATCTGTATCACCGACAAAGATCCTGACAAAGGATCGGATCTGCAGGTCTGAATCCAGTATATGCTGCCGGAGTGCAGGATAGGCAACAATCAGATTGGTGATTGCGGCATCGACCGTAGAGGCTTCGGATTCTAATGATGATCGGTTTTCGGTGAATTTACGCAAGGGGGTTGGGATCATAATCGTGGCCATGATTAGTGGATTTAGTGGGTGATGGATTCTTCCTGAAATTCGGGGAGTTGGTCATCGAGTCGCCAACTGCGGATCTCCCGGATGTGATCGGGAAAGACAGATACAATGACATAAGAAAACCAGGGCATAGCCTGGGCAAGATCATGTTCACTTGCCTGGGCAGGGTGCAAAGGGTGTGAATGATAGATACTAACCAATTGACTATCCCATTCAAGAGCCTGGCGTTCTGCCCGCAAATAATCAATCGGATCAATCGCAAATCGTCGACGTTGGTCGCCTTGCTGTTCGTTTATAACGGGGGCATAATGGTCAATGATCCGCTTCCCTTTTTCGATCCCATATAGAAATCCGCAGCATTCATTGGGAAAATCTGCGAGTGCATGGTTGAAAATGCCGGTCATGACATTCTTTTTGATTTGTACAAACATGATATCAACGTATTTGTGAGAGAACTTCAGCATATTTTTCACCATTGTCAGGCAGGATGGTGACGAGTGTCGCCTGGCGGCACTGGTCAGCGACCTGCCTGGTGCCAACGGTTGTCCCTAATCCCGCAACAAAGTGACTGATCCTGCCACCTGTCTGAAGATGGATTTCACGAGCCGTGCCATAGAAATGAGCACGCCAGTTTCGTGGGTTGTTGTACTGATCGGCATAATAATATGTGCCAGGTGCAGATGCTGCCAGTTCTGCTGCGACCTGTTGAGCACCATCTGTACCTTCCATACGGGATGTCAGGATCAATTCCGTCCCGAGGCCTCGAAGGATCTGGATCCGTGCCTTTGAGGCATTTTCAGGCAGGCAAAGCGTGAACGGAATACCCAGGGCAGCACAAATCGAAGCATAGGCAATACCTGTATTCCCGCTACTTGCATCGAGCAGACGTTGTCCCTGCCTCAAGCGACCAGTGGTGATGGCATACCGGATGATATGATAGGCGGCACGGGCTTTCACACTGCCACTCATCTGATACCATTCCAGTTTGCCAAAAATGCGAACACCTGGTCGCGGTGACAGGGATGGAAATTCATGCAAGGGAGTCTGCCCGATGGAATTGCCGAGCGTATTCAATCGACGATGATTGATCAGAATGGGTGTGAGTTGGGTCGATTTCATTTGATTGCAATAAGGAAAAGAAAAAGGGCCTGTCGCTTTCACGACAGGCCCTGTATGATTGATGTTTCCGGATGGGTTACATGCATAGACAGCACTGTCGTTGGAGGGAAGGACAACAACAGCAGCAATGTGTTGTATCGATATGGACAGTTCGATTTTGCATCTTCTTTATTGTCCTGTTCATCATTGTGTAAATGAATAAAAAAAGGCCATTCCGAATGCTCGGGATGGCCTTTTTGGTCATGATCACCTGGATATCATGCTACCACCCCTTCCCGATTGGGAACCAGCAGCAACAACAAACATCTTCAGTGAAAAATGTGCTCATAGGGCAATGTTAGGATGTTTTGAAAGACCAGTCAAGAGGTCAATCAAGTTTGGGCTAAATTTGCAGCGATGACCACCGATATAGAAACGGACCAAATGTCAATCCCCAAAGGGCCATTGCGAGAAGGGGAAGACTTTATCCTGGAGCATGGGTTGATGGTGCTGACGGCCGAGTTCTTGCGCAAACGAGGCTATTGCTGCCAGAGCGGTTGCCGGAATTGTCCATATAGCGGCAATGAAGAGATTACTTCCGAGGCTCCCAGATAATTTCAGTGACCCCCAAATCAAGCGCCAGTTTACGGCCAAGCATAAAGAAGAAGTCAGACAATCGGTTGAGATAGACCACTATTTGAGGAGAAATTTTTTCCCTGCGACTCAGGCTGATTGTCCGTCTTTCAGCTCGCCGACAGATGCATCTGGCCAGATGTGCCTTGCTCACTGTCGAATGCCCTCCCGGGAGAATGAAGTTCTTTAGTGGAGGGAGTGTTTCATCCCATAGATCCATGAGTGATTCCATGACCTGGATCTGTGCTTCGGGAAGTGGCGGGAGACTCAGGTTTTTACCAGGCATGGTTGCCAGGTGCGATCCAATCACAAAGAGATCATGCTGAATCAGGCGGAGTATATCTTTGATTTCCGCAGAGAGCACCTCATCCGCCAGTGAGCCGACTGAGGCATTCAATTCATCAATGGTACCATAGGCTTCAATCCGCAAATCATCTTTGGACAATCGTTGGCCACCAAATAGCCCGGTTTCCCCCTGATCCCCTGTTTTTGTATAAATCCTGAATGCCATACCTTTTTCTATTTGATCCGTTCATCGGATTCGATAACGCCATCAATGAGTTTTACGATCCGATGTGTTCGCTGGGCAATGTCTGGTTCGTGGGTAACAATAATGATGGTGTTTCCCTGTGCATGCAAGTTATCGAAGAGGTCCATAATCTCATAGGAGGTCTTTGAATCGAGATTACCGGTAGGTTCATCTGCAAGGATAATGGACGGGTTGTTGACCAGGGCCCGGGCAACAGCTACCCGTTGTCTCTGGCCACCGGAAAGTTCGTTGGGCCGGTGATCCATCCGATCGGACAGGCCTACAGAGGTGAGAGCCTGTCCAGCCTTTTCCAACCGGGCATGACGACCGAGCCCGGCATACACGAGTGGCAGGGCCACATTATCCAAAGCGGACAGCCGGGCAAGAGATTAAACGTTTGAAAAACGAATCCGATCTCCTTGTTGCGGATCTCGGCAAGATCATCATCATTCAACTTGGAAACGTCTGTTTGGTTGAGTTGGTAAGTGCCCGATGACGGTGTATCCAGGCAGCCCAGAAGGTTCATCAGTGTAGACTTGCCGGAACCAGATGGACCCATCAATGCCACGTACTCATTTCGGGAAATATCCAGATTGACCCCGTTCAAAGCATAGATCGTTTCTGTCCCCATGCGATACAGTTTCTTGAGATCCTGAACTTTGATCATCGTTTCCATTCTTCTTGGTTCTGTCAGATTCATGTCGGGTGACAAGGTCGGAATTCCGATACTCACCTTGAATCTTTTTCGATGAGTGTGGCGAAAGATCGGGTTAACGGATGAAAATGGTTGCAGGAACGGGTGAGATAATTACCCGATTCTGGTTAAGCGCGTCTTTCTGACAATTGTTTACCTTGGACGTTTTAATCGAGGAAACCCGTTGCAGATGTCCAAACCAGCCATCAAACATGTTGCCGTGGCTGGCAATATCGGTTCTGGAAAAACAACACTTTCAGAACAGCTTTCCAGGCATTTCAGCTGGGATGTCCACTACGAATCAACAGATAACAACCCGTATCTGAGTGATTTCTACGTCGACATGCATCGATGGTCCTTCAATTTGCAAATCTATTTTCTTCACCACCGGTTTCAACAGATCCTGGAGATCCACAATGGGGATCGCACTGTCATACAGGACAGAACGATTTATGAGGATGCGCACATTTTTGCGCCCAACCTCCATGAAATGGGGTTGATGAGTACACGTGATTTCCGGAATTATCTTTCTCTGTTCGAGTTAAATGAGTCATATTCAGATCGCGGCCGCAGTATGAGGGCAATATGAGTCTCGATTATCTGAAGCGACTGAACGCCAAGTATGAGAAGTGGATCGACTCCTATTCGGATGGCCGCCTCCTGGTGATTACAGTGGATGAGCTGGATTTCAAGCAGAATCCTGCTGATCTGGGTGCGATCATTGAGAAAGTGAATACGGAGATCTACGGCCTGTTTTAAAACGGGCTCCGGCAACTGGCCTGAATGAACGAATAGTAAAAGACGGTCTCATCGAGTTCGAATAATTCCCGCATACGGGATTCAGCTGCCTGCCACCGCTCGATCGTGGTGAATCCGGCTTCCAGTGTTTCGTGCAAGGCACTCCGCATCAGATCCAGCCAATAGGTCATCATGGTCTGGCGCTCTTCTTTACGGGTTCGATCCAGGAAAAAGAGGTGAGGTTGGGTCTGGATGTCGGTGAATCCCGCCTGGTCAAGCAGATTGGCCAGACGAATGCCAATTGCCGGATCGCCTCCCAGGGAAACCTGATAGTCCAGGGTATCCTGCCAATAAGGCCAGAATTGCCGGAGATTCAGGCCAGATCCGGAAGCTGGGATGAAAGACTTCTGTGATCCAGAGGGGTTTGCCAGCAGGCAGCCAGGTTCGGGTATTCATCAGCAACAACTCGGGTTGTGGCACATGTTCCAACACCCAGACCATGAAAGCAGCATCTACCGGTTGTGAAAATTTTGGGTGTATTCGTTTTGCATCATCTTCCAGAATGTCATACCTGTTCTGGAAGCCTGGAAAGTGACTCAGGTGGATCCTGGCGCGATGCGCTTGTTTTGGTGATTGTTCAATCCCCGTGATGGATAATCCGGGACAGGAATTCAGGAGGGTGATCATCTGGGCACCGACACCACAGCCAATCTCCACGATATGCGTGAATGAAGAGAAGTCCAGGTTACGGTAGATATAGGGTGCGAGAACTTCATTCTGGCTGAGCAGCCGATTCTGTTCTTCTTCTGAGAACCCGTGGATGTAAGCCATGTTTCTGTATTGGATCAATAGGTAGAAAGATAAGCAACACTCGAACAAGGCGGACTCAAGTCATTGATACTATGCTGCTTTTCTTTGTCTGAATGGTGAATTCTCCCTCAATGCGGTGATTGCACATGATAAATCATGCAAATGTGGATAAATTTTCTTCCATTAACCCGGTCTTTTTCGTTGATTTGCGATATCCGAGAATTAAGAGTCTCTTAACATCTATCGGTACCTTTGCAGTGCATTGCTTAACTAACCTATTTACTATGAGAAATGTATTACTAAACTGTTTAGCTGAAGCTGGCAATGGCCACGATCCGGGAAGTTGGTGTCGAGCACAGGGGGGTACAACAACGGCATCCATGACCGGTCAGGTCATCGATCAGGCCTCGGGAGAGTCGCTGATCGGTGCGACCGTGGTTGCCATTCATACCCCATCAGGTACGTCTTACGGGACGATTACCAACGAAAACGGGTATTATCGTATGTCCAACCTGCGTGTAGGTGGCCCTTACCAGATCACAGTTTCCTATACAGGCTATGGGGAAATAGCACTGGAAGGAGTCAATCTGCGTTTGGGTGAAACACAAGTTTGATTTCAAGATGGAGGATGCAGCGACTGAACTGACCACCATCGAAATCACGGCGAAAGCTGGGACTGCAGGCCAGTCTGCCGGTGCAAGTACCAGATCTCGACCGAAGTCATTGAATCCATGCCCACCCTTAACCGGGACCCGGATGACTTTGTCAAATTGACACCACAGGCAGGAGGGTACAGTGATGGTACTGCTTTTGGAGGTATCAACAAACCGGTAATGCCATCTACATCGACGAGCAATCAACAATGATGTATTTGGACTTGCGTCATCCGGACAAATGGTGGTCAAACCGGGATCAGCCCCTTCTCCATTGACATCATTGATCAGTTTCAGGTCGTTCTTTCTCCTTATGATGTTACGATGGGCGGCTTTTGCCGGGTGGCGGGATCAAT
>JADJLN010000006.1 GCA_016710115.1 Saprospiraceae bacterium | reverse complement strand
GAATGCCGGTTTTGCCTGTTTGGGCAGCCCGTCTGAGCTTCTTGCAGATATGCAGGGTACAGGAATCGATCAGGTGATGAGTATTGTAGACATGAGATGGATAGGACTCCAGTTTCTCATTGATCGTGTTGGTGAAACCGCACTGGATCTCCATTGGTGTGGCGGAATGGAGTTTTTCCGGTCAGGAAAGCGTTGAATGGTAGCAGTCAACGAAGTGGTTACCCGGTCTGAATGAACATTGGAGAGACTCTCGGCCAACAGAAGAACACCATTGCGGAACAGGCCGCGGATGCACCCTGGAAGAGGCCAGGTTCAGATCTGCAAAGAAGGCCGCTTGCATCCGGAAAGATGATGGTTCGATTGCAGGAGTTGGCCCGCGACCTGGGGGTCATTATTCTTGGTGGGATAGACGTGACAGGATGGGAATCTGGCCCTCATGGGATTCATATTACAACGAAAGGGGGGCGAACATTTCAGACCAGACGGCTCGGACTTGCCACAAACGGGTTTACTCCCGCGATTGCCTCGATCTCGTTCCGGCCAGAACTCAGCTCTACTTGATTGAAATAATCTGTGATTGACCGATTGTGTGCATGTGCATCAGGGCTTTGTGTATGCCCGCCGGATCGGCGATCAGATCCTGATCGGTGGAGGGAGACACCTGAACAAAGTTGGTGAAATGACTGACGAGGAAGGAATCACGAGCGAAATTGAGTCCTACTTACTGAATTTCCTGCGCACGCATTTTGATGTACCACCGGATATCCGGTTTGTGCAATCCTGGAGCGGGATCATGGGGATGGGATCAGAAAAAATGCCCATCGTCCGGGAGTTGGAAGAGAATATCTTTGCCGCGGTTCGTTTAGGAGGTATGGGAGTAGCGATTGGATCCCTTGTCGGTGACAATCTCGCACAGTTGATGCTCAGTCAATCATGAAGTTGGTTCAATCAATCTTTCATTCTATTCTGATTGTCCTTGTCTGTCTGGCTGGTACAAGTCACCTAGCGGCGCAACAGGTTCCGGCCAGAAAAACCCAGGTGTACATCATTCATGCAGATGAATATTTCTATCAATCGGCTGAGGAAAATATCGTCGAACAGCTTGCCGGAAATGTCCAATTGAGGCATGACAGTATTTTCCTGTTTTGTGATACGGCGCATCTGTTTGGACCCATTGTCAAAGCCATTGGCAATACCTCTGTCATTCAGGGAGATTCCCTGGAGATCTTTGCGGATACATTGACGTATGACAGTAATACCGGAATAGCGTATTTGCGGCCGCCCTCCGTAGACGGTAGTCAGCGGTTACGAACAGATTCCCTGCAGTACAATTCCAGGACAAAAGTGGCCACCTATTCATCGGGAGCCTATCTGGAAAATCTGGAAACCCGGATGTACAGCGTCCGGGGATACTATCATGTCAATGAAGAAACCATCTATTTCAAGGACTCGGTTCGCGTGCAGGACCCGCAATTCCGATTGAAAACGGATTCCCTCTACTATCGGGTCAGTGAGAATAAGGCCTTCTTTACCGGTCCGACCTTGATTCGACAGCAACAGTCAAACCTGTATTGTGAGCGTGGTTATTACGACCTGACCGCCCAGGAAGGGGTATTTACGCAGAATGCCCAGTTTGCCGATTCCACCAGACAGGCGACAGCACATAAGATATATTACAGGGCTCATCCAGAGCAGATCACCCTTTTTGGTGATGCGATTTATGAGGAAAATGACCGGTTGGCGAAAGGAGATACACTGGATTATCTGCCTGAAAAAGGAGATTTCAGGGTGAGAGGGAATGCATTCCTCCAGGATGGCCAGCAAACGATCGTTGCCGATGGTATCGATTATAACACGCGAACGGAAAAGCTGCAGACGTTGGGCAGAGTGAATATTCAGGATGGCGCTCAGTTTCTGCAGGCAGATATGGTGCGCAATTCGGATACGACAGATATCGCCACCGTGGTTGGGCATGTCGTCTGGCAGGACACATCCGCCCGGGTAACACTCCAATGTGATTCAGCACTGTACCAACGTGACATTGGCTATTTTCTGGCGATGGGAAAACCGCCGATGCTGATGCAGGAGATTGACGGGGATACCCTGTATCTGGTTGCTGACCGAATATTGGCCAAACGTGTATCCGATCAGGATTTCAGTCGTCAGATCCACGCGTTTGCTCATGTGCTGATCTATAAATCGGATCTTCAGGCCAGTTGCGACTCTCTGGTATATCGGGAGAAAGACTCTCTGTTCGTATTTTATCAGGATCCGGTCATCTGGTCGGATACCTCCCAGTTTACTGCAGACACCATTGCCATCCGTATGGCTGAAAAGGCCATTGATTCCATTTATTTATGGCGACGAGCACTCATTATCAATGCTCCGGATGAGCCCTATTATAACCAGATCAAAGGCCGAACTATTCTGGCCTCATTCGTGGAAGGGGAGTTGTCGAGAATGGATGTCAACGGGAATGCGGAGTCGGTCTATTATGCCCGTGATGAACGGGATGAATACCTGGGTGTGAATACCTCTGTCTGCAGTGAAATGGTCCTTTTCTTTGAAGACAACCAGGTGCAGGATATTTTTTACCTGAGAGAGCCGGAATCGACGATGTATCCGATGGACCAGGTGGATCATTCCACGCTGAAACTGGACGGATTCAAATGGCGGGTTCAGGAAAAACCAATGAACCTGGCCGATCTGCTCGACAAATGGCGGGCCAGTCAGCCATTAATTACGGATGAATAAAGAAAAAGGCGTTGACCCGATGGATCAACGCCTTTTTACGTCAGGTTGGTCAAAAAGACTATCCTATGCCTCGCGACCACCCTGGAGGCGGTCCTGATATTCCTTGAGTGCATCCCAATCGCCTGCTGCAGCAATCTTTGCCTGCGCGGGCCAGGTTGAAGGATCGTGCATCTGGTAGCGTGATCCCGCTTCATTGAGAATCTCCTTGATCCGATCTGCAGACGTGTCGCCCATAATCTCCAGCGTGGTGATGCCTCCTGCCGCCTTAGGAGTTCTTCGATCTTCGGGCCACCTTCGACGATCTTCAGATCGTCTGGCTTGATCTTCTTGGTTGATTTCTTTGCAGTTGGTGCAGCAGCCGCTTCCGCTTTGACCTCAGGGGCCGGAGCCTCTGCTGGTGCAGCTTCCGCCTGAGGAGCCGGAGCTGTCTCAGCTGGGCTGGAAACAATTTTTGGTGTGGGTGCTGCCGCTGTTTTCTTCGGTGCAGGCTTTTCTGCAACGATGGTCATGTCCGGCAGGATGTTGACGTACGTGCGGTCCTTCCTTCCTGTGCGAAAAGAAACAACACCATCGGCCAACGCAAACAAGGTGTAATCCTTGCCCATTCCTACGTTCTCGCCGGGATGAAACTTGGTACCCCGCTGACGAATGATGATATTTCCTGCACGAGCATCTTGCCCGCCAAAAAGTTTGACACCGAGGCGTTTACTTTTACTGTCGCGTCCGTTATCCGAACTACCTACCCCTTTCTTGTGAGCCATGGTCGGTTAGTTTTTTCTGAATTAAGCGTTAATGGATTCCACCTTGATCTTGGGTGAACCGTTGACGGTGGCCATTCTTGACCCGGTATCCCTTCCGTCGTTTCTTTTTGAAAACAATCACTTTGTCACCTTTCTGCTGTCCCAGAACCGAAGCAGTAACTTTGGCACCTGAAACATAGGGTTTTCCAACCGTGACCTGACCGTTGTTTTCGGTGAGCAGGACTTCGGCGAAAGAGACTTTCTCTCCTTCGCTTGCCTCCAGCTGGTGGACGAAGAGCTCCTGCCCTTCCTCAACTTTGAATTGCTGACCAGCAATAGTGACAATTGCGAACATAGATGAGTTATTTTTAGCGGCTGCAAAGATAGTACTTCATTCGCTGAATTCCAAAGGATAAGCAGGAATCAACAACCCTAAATATAGTCCTGAAGAATAAAGTGACGACGTATCGATTGCCGGCCCCGCTTGATCTTGAGTCTGATTCGTTTTCCAGGGTCCTTTCGAAAGCGTTTGCTCAATCCCTGAAGACCGAAAAAACTGACCGGCCAACCATTATATTTTCGGATAATGTCTCCGGGTCGGATACCAGCAGCAAATGCAGGCGAACCGGGCAAGACCTCCTGGACCATAATGGTTGTCAGATCAAAACCCGAACTGATCAGAAAAAGGCCACTGCGATCGACCGGGAATGGATCTGCATAGTCATCATTTGGTCGAACATACGCCTTGCTTCTCGGGTAATCCAGAATGAGATCAAAACGGTCCAGTACAAAATTGCCCAGGATACCATGACGGCCCTGGAGGTGGGCAGTGTCGGGATACAGCTTGATATCCTGAAAGCTCCCCACCAGGTTGTTGATCGGGTAGGGTCCAAGCTGCACTTGCTGAACCCGCCCCTTGGCGCCAGTCAGAAATCCGCCCAGACCCATCCCGAGGATGCCCTGGATGACATGCTCCGGAAGCCGGATCGCAGGATCACTGTTGGTCAGTAACAGCAGCGGTAATGCCGCCCCTGTATCCAGCAGATATTTGAATGGCCGGGGCTCTGTCTGTTCATGGATCCGCGTGTTCAGGTAGAGAAATGGCTTGTTTCGGTGCAAGGCCATCGGGATTTCTGCAAACCCTTCTTCCGGTTGGTAATTTGACGGATTGATAAACGAAACGATCTGATGCTCGAAATCGATCTGGATGACGAATCGACTCAGGACATCTGCACCCAGAATCCCATGGATGGGCGTCCCGGTAAAATAGTTGATCTGAAAATAATCCTCTTTCGTTACCAGGATGTCTCGGTGCATCAACTTCATCCGCTTGATCTCCATGTCTACATCCCGAACCAGTAAAGCCTCGATCACCGTCACCATATCCGAACCGATCATAGCATACTCCCGTTCATAGGTCAACTTCAGAAGATCGCTGATCGCTTTCTGGGTCAGAATAGTATACTCCGCACCCGTGTCCAGAATAAATCGAAGCGGAAGGACTCCTTCAAACAGCAGGTCGATGATCAGAAACCCGTTTTGGTAGGAAAACGGTACGCGCACCACCTTTCCAGGCATTTCCAGAATGGGAGGGGTGTTGGCTGGCTGTGTCAGACCACTGACTGTGCAATGGATCAGAAAAGACACGCACAGAAGGATCACCAGGACTCGGTTCATTCCACGTTTCAATGTATTCGTATAGATCGCATATGAACAGATGGTAGTACTGTGAACTTAGACATTTTCGGGAAGTTGGTGAGGATTTTGGATCGGAAGCTCAATACGGCGAGGCGGATCCAGATTTGGTCATCCAGTGTGGTCGATGAGAGGAATACCCGTCCATCTTCATGCACGCGGTCCATGATCCACCGATTGAGGGGATTCGGATCCTGTCCAGGAGGTGCCCAGCGAAAATGGGTCACAGATAACTCTGGGAAGGGACCAGTCTCAAACCCCAGTTCCTGTATTGCCCGATGAAAATACTGGCACAAGGCGATCTTTTCTGCCAGCGCGTTTTTGAATACATCTGTGCCAAACAGTTTCAGTGCCATGTACATGCGCAAGCCGCGGAAATGCTTGGTCAGCTCCGGAGACAGGTCTGCGGGCGACCAGCCCAGATCCGCCATCGCGGCATCCTGCATATAGTTGGCCTGATAGTACTGGCTGTTGTGGAGTTGCTGAATGTCGCGAATCAAGACGGCTCCGGTGCCGTACGGAAGGAAAAGCCCTTTATGGGGATCCACAACAAGAGAATGTGCGCGGGATATGCCGTTCAGAAGAGGCTTGATCTCGGGGAGCATGTAAAAAAAGCCACCGTAGGCAGCATCAATATGAAACCACAGGGATTCCCGTTCAGCGATATCTGCCAGCGCGTCGAGAGGGTCAATACTACCCGTGTCGGTGGTACCAGCAGAACCAATGAGGAGAAATGGGATCAATCCGGCTTTCCTGTCGAGTTGGATCTGCTTTTCCAGTTCTTCGGGTATGATACGCTGACGATCATCCAGCTCGATCTCCCGCAACGGGCTGAATCCAAGACCGGCAATCCGCAATGCCTTGTCCAGGCAATGGTGCATGCGTGCTGATCCATAAATCACCAATCGTTCATATTCTGATGGACGAACACCCTGAGCATCGCGTGCGGTTGTTATGGCAATGAGATTGGCTATTGAACCTCCACTGCTGAGATTGCCTCCGGTGGTTTCTGGAAATTCAAAGAGCTGAGCCATCCACCGAATGAGAAAATGTTCCAGTGCAACTGCGCCCGGGTTGGCAAATGCAACACCCGCGTACCGATTGGTCACTGCGGCGAGCAAATCGCCGAGGGCGGCAGGCAAAACTCCACCTCCGGGAATATAGGCCAGATGGCCGCCTGAAGCCGGGTTCAAACCCGAATAATCCACCCATTCACGTAGTTCATCCAAAGCAGTAGTGAGTGGCTCACCCTCCGGTGCCAGCGAAAAGCCATAGTCTTCCTGTCTTTTTCCGGCTTCGGGTTGGCGATATGCCGGCCCTTCCCGTGTATCGACAAGGAACTCGTTCAGATAGGAACCAACCTCCGTCAGCCAATCTGTCCAAACCGCTTTGGAAGGTTCCATGTGGCGTGTACGGGTTTCAAAGACTCTGATTTTTTCACGGAGAATCGTCAATTCTGGATCAGCATTCATCATGGTCACTTCATATGGTCCAAGTGCAAAACAGATTTACACCCATGTAAATCTGAGTAAAAAGGTAACTTAACGTCCCCAAATTACATTATAGATAAAAACAAGTCGACAGATGCGCACAGCTTTCCTCCTATCTCTGGTTTTCCTGGGATTTCTTTCGTTTGCTCAGGCTCAGGTGAAGTACACCATCCAGATTGAGCGACCCACTGGTGTAAAGGACAGTGAGATTGTCGATCTGTTCGGGGAGTATCCGGATATCCGTGGTGTGCAACTTAGCGGAGATCGGCTTGAGCTGACAGTTCCCGACCGGGAAGATTATCCGATTCGGACAATTCGAGATATTCTGGCGCAAAAGAAGATCGCTGCTCTCGATGTGGAAATGGGTCCGGGCCAATCGACCGGGGCAAGAAAGAAGTCATTGAAACTGCCACCTTCACCGTCTATGGACATTGCGATGTGCAAAGATCGGATCGAACGGGCAACCCGCTCTGTCAAAGGCGTGGTCATGGCCAACTGGAATGCCGAAACACTTCAGCTCACCTTGAAATATTTACCAGAACGGACAACGCTCACGGAGATCAAGAAGGCCATTGCCGCAGTCGGACATGATACAGACGAAGTTCGGGCTTCTGATGAAGTATATCAGAATTTACATACCTGTTGTCAATACGATCGCCCGGCCCCGAAGAAAGAGAAATAGGCCGGCAAATCCATGTCGGTGCAGCCCACATTTCAACGGCAGATCGGATTGGTCCCTTTGGCACTGATCGCCATCGGTTCCTGTATCGGTTCCGGGATTTTTCTTACACCAAGTGACATTTGTGGAAAGTGCTCCCCACACCGCCGGCATCCTTGCCGTCTGATCATCGGGGATCGTGGCGCTTACCGGTTCACTTACCTTTGCCGAATTGGGGAGCCGGTACCCCGGGGCAGGCGGAGTCTATACCTATCTCCGGGAAGGATATGGAGACCTCATAGCCTTTCTGTACGGTTGGGTCAATCTGACTGTGATCACTTCAGGAGCGATCGCTGCACTTGTACTGGCCTGTGTTCGTTATCTGGACTATATCATTCCTCTCGGCGAGAACGGAAAACCTGTTGTGGCAACAGGACTGCTGATCATCTTGACATGGATCAATATTCGGGGAGTCCGGTCCGGAGCAGGAGTTGCATCCTTCCTTACTGTCCTGAAAATTGGAGGCATCCTGATGATTATTGCAGTCGGATGCTGGTTTGCTCGGCAGGATCACCATCACCTGCAAAACCCATCCGACCAATGGGAATGGTCGGGATTGGGACTGGCTCTGGTGGGTGTGTTCTGGTCGTATGGAGGTTGGCATCACGCATCGTATCTGGCCGGTGAAACCATTGATCCGCGAAGGACAGTGCCACGGGCCATGATTGCTGGAGCGATCGTTGTGACTACGGTTTATGTTTTAACAAACTGGGCGTATCTGCAGGTCATGTCACCAACTGAAATGGCCAAATCTTCTGCTGTTGCATCCGATGCGATCGGCCAGGTAGTGGCACAGGGAGGCATTCTGATCGCCCTGTTGATCATGTTATCTACATTGGGTACGGCCAGTATCTATACCTTAAGCCCTCCGAGACTGTATTTTGCCATGAGTGCAGACAAGTCTTTCTTTACCCAGTTGGCCCGAATCCATCCACGATATCACACCCCCCATCTGGCGATCCTGTTGCAATCGGGTTGGGCTATCATACTGCTCTGGTTTTGGACCACATTTGAAAACCTGATCACGTATGTGGTCTTCATGGACATTGTGTGCATGGTCCTGGCTGCACTGGCTATATTCCGATTTCGCCACCGCGACAATGCCCCATCCACGTTGTTCAACGTGCCAATGTATCCGTACATTCCCGTGATGTACATCGGCTTGAGTCTCTGGTTTCTGGCGACCGTGTTGTGGAGTCAGCCCCAGCATGCCTGGGCCGGTTTAGTCATTTGCGCCGTCGGTGTTCCGGTATTTTATCTGTTCCGTTGGCAATCCCGACAACAGATGGAGTAGCCTGCGATTATTCTACCTTTAGTGACCACTTTGACTGTATGACCCCAGCTTTGCGATCTCAATCCCTCAAGTACAGCAGTACACGTAAGTTCATCTGGATGAGTGCATTCACCGGGTTCATGTGCCTGTCTCTTGGTGCTCAAACCCCGACCTGTCAGCAGGCATTTACTCTTGGACCTGATCAAATCCTGTGCTTTCCTCAGAATCAGACTCAAGTACAGGTTCAAAGTTCATGGGAAATTCTGGACCTGAATTGGACAGTGTCACCTGTCCCTGTGATGATTGATTCGGCAACCTGGTCTGTCTCTACCTTCAGTCTGGAAACACTGGTTGCTTCTGCTGAAATCCGTTCGCCCAACATGATCATCAACGGTGATTTTTCGGCAGGTAATACCGGGTTCACTTCGACCATGCTGTCGACCCCGTTCACGTTGATCATTCCCGGCTCCTATGCTGTCGTGTCAGATCCATCGGCCATTCATCCGGATTTCAAACAATGTCAGGATCATACCACCGGAAATGGTCTCATGCTGGCATGTAATGGCAGCCTACTGGCTAACCGGGATATCTGGTGCCAGAATGTGGCTGTTGATCCCGGGGGCACCTACGATCTCTCATTCTGGGCGTCCGCCCTGACAGAGAATGAATCACCTGAACTCGTTTTTCGAATCGATGGTCAGAATCTGGGTGCGCCCAACATCCTCGGTCCAGTGACCTGTGAATGTATCGAAACGACGCAGTCCTGGACCGCCACCATGCAGAGCAATGTCCAAGTGTGTATTCGCAATCTGAATGGCGCGAATTCCGGGAATGATTTTGCCCTGGATGATATTGTCATGCGGGAACGTTGTCTGATTTCCGATACGGTTGCTGTGCGTCATATTCCCAAAAAGGAATCAAAGCTGGATACGCTCTTATGCGCTGGCAATAGTCTTGTCGTAGGAGGTCAGCTGATTTCTCAGACAGGAATGGATACTGTATTCCTGACGGACACATGGGGTTGTGATTCTTCCATCCTTGTTCAGGCCGTGTTCTGGGATCCCCAGCTGACCATACTTCCACCGGATACGCTGACATGCAATCAGGATCTGGTCCTCCTCTCCGGTTCGGTCAATCCGGGCCCGGGTGTCATGTCCTTTGAATGGACCGATGGCCAGGGCAATCCGGTGCCCGGCGGGACTACGTTGACTCAGGGTGTTCAGAACCCTGGCATCTATTCATTAACAGCCACCCTCACGTCTGCTTTGGGCAGTTGTACAGCGGTTGTCGATCAGGTGGTCGTTCAGGATATCACTTCTCCGCTGGTGGACGCAGGACCAGATGGCATATTAACTTGCCTGATCGACTCGATCCAGCTGGATGCCGGGTCTTCCGGTTCGAATATCCAGGCAACATGGCAGTGGGCTTCAGAACCGGTCAACCCTTGTTTTCACAGGTGAGCATAGTGGTCCATGCTGCAGGCACATATATCCTGACGTTAACCAACAACCAGAATGGGTGTGCCGCATCGGATACAGTGGAGATTTTGGATCAACAAGTGTCGCCGGGCGGATTGATAGCCAATCTGCAGGGACCGGTATGCACAGGCAATAATGGGTTGATCGACGTATCGGGTTTGACAACCGGAGTGGAACCATTTACCATTGTATTAAGTGATTCGGAGGGGAAACTTTACAACGGACCATCATTTCAGTCGTTGAAAACCGGCGATTATCTGCTGGAAGTTACAGATGCCAATGGTTGCCAGTGGGATACATTACTGACCCTGCCCGATGTGATCATACCGAGTATGGCATTACCGAAAGGACTGACTGTCAAGGCTGGAGAGCACAGGACCATCAAGCCTGTTCTGGGTTTTTCTGATTCTCTGGTCACATCTTATCAGTGGTCATCGGCGAATTTGATTCTTTCCTGTTCCAATTGCCCGACAATCGAGGTAACTGGATTGGAAAGTGGCATACTCACATTGTGTGTCCAATTGGGCTCGGATTGTGAGATCTGTGACCAGACGTATGTTTCAATTGATCCGACCTGGACCAGTTATCTGCCAAGCGCTTTTTCGCCGAATGAGGATGGCATCAATGATGTCTTTCGGCCGATATGGAATCCGGAAATTGTTGACCGAATCGAATCAATGTCGGTATTTGATCGCTGGGGAAACCAGGTTTATCAATGGACGGGCAATCCTGTTGATCTCATCCCGACAGGTTGGGATGGATTTGCAGGAAGCGCACTTGCTCCTTCCGGAGTTTATGTTTTACCTGTCAAATCCGGATGATCACCGGTCAGGAGAAAAATATTGCAGGAGAGGTCCAATTAATTCGATAAATCAGGCAGCGTTTTCATACTTATAATGGTCCTCAAAGTACTGGACATTTGATCCTTTTGGATGAATCATGAATTCATCATATCTTAACGTATTCATTAAGCCAATTCCGATGCGCCAAACCATGACACGCTATTCACTTTTTTTCAGTTTCGTATTCCTTTGTTATTCAGGGATACAGGCTCAATCTGGCCTGAACAAGGTCGTCATGTCTGAAACAACCTCGAGGGACTATCTCACGATGGTGTCCGGGATGAATGAAATCCAGCTTTGCGGACTGACGCCAGGCGAGACATATGGATTCATGATGAATGGTCAGGTAGCTTCATCCTGTATTGATGAAATTACGGTGATCAATGGTGGATTTGTCCAGGTGACATCCGGTTCGATTCACAAGTTCAAAGCCGTTGAATCGTGTGTGACCTTACAGATCGATGTCCAATGCGGAAAGACCATCCAGGATATGAATACCTGGTTTTCAGCATTTTGCATGAGTTGTAAGGCTCCACCAAAAGTGAATGACCGGTACAGTGTGTCGCCAAACAGCGATGCCGAGTATCTGATCAAGGAGGTGTTTATCGGGGGTGGCTGTTTTGATGTGACCAATGTAACAACGATCGGTGCTTCTGCAGGTCTGGGTGAATTCGAAGATGGTGGACCGATTGGTATCGAAAGTGGGGTAATTATGGCATCAGGGAACGTTACAACGTCCCAGGGACCCAATAATTCTGGCAGTGCGGGTTCAAGTATGGGACAGCCTGGCGATCCGGACCTGAATCTGATCTCCGGGCAGACCACGTTTGATGCCACGGGAATAGAATTTGATTTCCAACCGACCATTCCTTACATCGAATTTCGTTATGCGTTTGCTTCAGAGGAGTATCCCGAATATGTGTGTGCAAGTTTCAACGATGTCTTTGGATTTTTCGTCAACGGACCAGGGATCTCCGGAGCATTTTCGAACAACTCAGATAATATCGCCCTGGGATTCCAGGCACTTTCATCCCGGTCGGGATCAATACTGTGAACCCGGGTGTAGCCGGTGCTTTTGGTAACCCGGCCAACTGCATGGGGAAAGGATCCTGAATTATTCTCAGTATTACGTTGACAACACTGGTGGCCAGGAACTGCAATATGATGGCTGGACGACTGTCTTCGCGGCTACAATCAATGTTGAGGTCTGTGAACAGTATCATATAAAACTGGTCGTTGCCGATGCCGGTGACGGCATTTTTGATTCTGCTGTATTTCTTGAAGCAAACAGTTTCAATGCAGGAGGAGAGGCGAATCTGGAATTTGCCTCACCCTCCACAGGATCAAACCTGGTGTATGAAAAATGTGACGATGGTATCATCACGATCTGCAAATCTTCACCAAATGATATCGATAATGATGTAGTTCTCGAGTTTACTGTAAACTCGATGAGTACGGCAACTCCGGGAGTAGATTATACCAACCTGCCAACATCATTTCTGATTCCAGCGGGTGAAGAATGTATTGAATTCCAACTTGATGTAATCGATGATATCATCCAGGAAGGCATTGAAACCATTCTTCTGGAATTGGAAATTCCCTGTTCTTGCGAAAATCCGTTTGTCGAGATTCTGATCGCAGATACACCTCCGCTCGGTGTAGAAGTAGAAGACTTTTCCATATGTGAAAATGACGGGGTCGATATTGAAGCCCTCGTTTCAGGGGGCGTTGAAGACTATGAATTCTTATGGAGCAATGGAGAAGATGGGGAATCCATCGCGGTCTTCCCATCTACATCAGGGACCTACATGGTCACCGTAACCGACCAGTGTGGCCAGGAGGTTTCCGCCACCTCAAATGTTACGGTTTTCCCTCGGCCGATTGCTTCCCTGGAAGGTGATGGCAAGTTGTGTAAAGGCGATCCAAATTCTTCTGTGGATCTGACCATTACGTTCACGCCTCCGGGATCGAGTCCGTGGGAGTTCACCTATATGATTGATGGAGTTCCTCAAGACCCGATTACGGGGATTACCTCTTCTCCCTATATTCTGACCGTAAATACACCTGGACCAGTTGATTTGCTTTCTGTGTTCTCCGGCGGCCTTTGTGAAGGCACGATCGAAGGAGGCGCATTTATCGAAGAAGTTGTTATCGAGCCGTTTTATGATACAACAGGTGTTTCATGCCAGGGTATTGAGGATGGCAGTATTGGTGTGTTTGCCTATGGTGGAACGGAGCCCTACCAGTATTTCTGGTCGAATGGTTGGGGTTGGACAGATCTTCTGGATCCAGTCGGCGTTGGCACATACTATGTGACGATTACAGATGACCAGGGCTGTAGCCTGAAAGACAGCGTCACGTTAACCACTCCAGCGGATATTACCGTAAATGGAATGGTCACCGGTGGAACAGCCTGCAAGGATGCTTCCGGTTCTGTCGATATCACCGTATCTGGAGGCAACGGACCGTTCAACTACTCCTCGAGTAATGGAAATACAAATGAAGACCCGGACGATCTGCCTGCAGGGGTCAATAGTGTGACTGTCACCGACTCCAGAGGATGTGAACAATATGCAGATTATGTGATCATAGCTTCAGACGCTCCTGTGGGTGATGCTCTGGCATTGACAGGAGTCGATTGTGCAGATCCCATGTCGGGAAGTGCCGATCTGACCGTGAACGGAGGCTTGCCACCGTATACGTTCAACTGGAGTGGAAATGGGGGTACCAATGAAGACCCGGTCGGGCTCGGTGCTGGTTTGTATCAGGTTACAGTAACGGATGACGGTGGCTGTACCACGGTTGTTTCGGTAACTATTCCGGAGGATACTACGCCACCCCTGGCAGAAGCCGGATTGCCAGACACGCTGAATTGCGGGGTTACCAGTTTGAATCTGGATGGGACTGGATCAGACCAGGGCAGCAGTTACTCATACCAATGGACGACTACAAATGGGCAGATCATAAGTGGAGGTACTTCCCTGACTCCATTGATTGGCTCTCCCG
The DNA here is from genome assembly GCA_016710115.1 of Saprospiraceae bacterium. Classification (GTDB taxonomy): domain Bacteria; phylum Bacteroidota; class Bacteroidia; order Chitinophagales; family Saprospiraceae; genus JAGNXB01. The sequence continues at coordinate 232,815 of JADJLN010000006.1, read as the reverse complement.
GGAACTATCAGATTATTGTCACCAACAGTCTGAATGGATGTACGGCAGCTGATGTCGTACAGGTATTGCCCGACAATAATGCTCCATCTGTACAGATTGATCCGGTGGATAAGGTGACCTGTAAGGATCTGACAACGGTAATTGATGCATCCGCATCCAGCAGTGGTCCAAATTATTCAGCAACCTGGTCCACGGTGAACGGTGTTATTGCAAGCGGCGGAAATACACTCACTCCAACGGTGAGTGCCCCTGGTGTCTATACATTGACATTGACCAATTCGGCAAACAACTGTGTTTCCGTAGTCGATGTCACCGTTGAAGGCGACCTGGCGCCGCCGGTTGTTGACATACTGCCTCCCGCTGTCATTACATGTGCCAATCCGTCTGTAACACTGGATGGAACAGGTTCTCTGGGCATTCCAGGCACTCAATACACATGGACGACATCAAATGGAAATATCGTCGGTGGAGCCATGACGGATCTGGCGACAGTAAATGCACAAGGAACTTATACCCTCCAAGTCGTGGACCCTGTGTCGGGTTGCATCAATTCAGCAACGGTGAACGTTACTGAAGACAAGGTCAAACCATTGAGCAACGCTGTTGCACCAACGATCCTGACCTGTACAAATACGCTAGCTGACCTGTTAGGAACTGGCTCATCAACCGGCCCGAATTATAGCTACGAATGGAACACCTTCCTGGGGAATATCACGGGAAGCTCTACAACATTGAATACCGAGTGTGACAAGCCCGGAACCTATGTTCTGACTGTGACAAACCTGATCAATGGATGTACTTCCAGCGAAACGGCAATTGTTGCTCTGGACACCGTTCCCCCGGTTGCCTATGCCGGTACAGGCGCACTGATCGATTGTGGGGACCCGATTGCTACCTTGAATGGGACAGGGTCCAGCAACACGGCTTCCATGACTTACCAATGGTCAACGCCGAACGGAAATATTCTCAGTGGATCAACGACATTGACACCCCAGGTGAATCAGACTGGAACCTATATTCTGGTTGTCACAGACGGCAATAACGGTTGTACCGCGCAGAGCACTACGCTGGTACAGGGTGATGTGTCCATTCCTCAGGTGATCATTCAGGACCCTGAAAAATTGACATGTATCCAGGATGAGGTCATCCTGGATGGATCACAATCGGATTTCAGTTCTGCAATCAACTACTTATGGACAACGGGAAGTGGCAACATAGTGACTGGTGCGACAACTGTTACACCAACAGTGAACAAAGCTGGTTCCTATACCTTGACAGCTACGAATACAAGTAATGGTTGTACAGGCTCTGCTTCCGTCATTGTTCTGGAAGACAAGACTTTGCCAAAAGCCGATGCCGGGAAGCCGGGAGAGATCTATTGCCTGGGTGATTCGGTTGTTCTGGATGGCTCCAAATCGTCGACCGGAACATTCTATACTTATGATTGGTATCTGGAATTGGGCGGACCAGCATCCTTCCTGAATAATCAGACGCCTGCAACAACTGAATCCGGAACCTATTTCCTTGTTGTCACAGACACCAGGAATGGATGCACAGCCGTTGATGATGTGTTGATCGGTTCAGACTTCCTGCAAAGTGCCGATATCAAGATGTCGGATCCGATTTGTTACAACGATCCGGGTACGTTGGAAATCTACAATGTGATTGGTGGGTTGTATCCCTATCAGTATTCACTGGATGGAGGATCGAACTATCAGTATAACCCGCGATTCCGCAATCTGTCTTCCGGTGCCTACAAAATGGTGGTGAGAGATGCCAAAGGTTGTATTATCAAGAAAGACTTTGAGATTCCGGATGTCAATGAGCTCCTTGTCCATGTCGATCCGGAGATTTACATCAATCTGGGAGAACAGATTCGCCTGGAAGCTCAACTCAATATTGATCTATCGAATGTGGGTGGTGTGACCTGGTATCCGGCATACGGACTTGATCGGACAGATAGTCTGGTTGTGTTTGCCAAGCCCTATATCACCACGCCATATTTTATCTCCGTTGTGGATATCAATGGTTGTGAAGGACAGACACAGATGAAGATCATCGTTCGCGATCCCCAGATCTTTATTCCTACGGCTTTCTCTCCGCACAATAATGACGGAAACAACGACATCTTCATGATCTTTGCACAGGACTTTGGTATTGAGGAAGTCGAGCTGTTTGAAGTATTTACCCGCTGGGGAGAACGCGTGTTCCATGCAGAGAAATTCCAGCCGAATGACGAAAACTACGGATGGAATGGCATGCATCAGGACAATCAGATGAATCCCGCCGTCTTTGTCTACTACGCGAAGATCAAATTGATTGATGGTCGTGTACTCACACTGAAAGGGGATGTTTCTCTTCTGAATTGATCTTTCTATAGATTCGATGAAGAATAAAGTGGAGCAGGCGACAAGTCTGCTTCACTTTTTTTACTTTTAGGTAAACCTGAGCTGGTGATCCGTCCTGTTATCCTGATTTCCCTTCTGTTCAATTTTTCCTTCCTGTTGCAGGCTGCCAATCTGGTACCAAGTCCAGGTACCGGCCAATCTGGGATGTCTGTGGCACTTCCTCCACCCTGGACACCTATGGGTTCCACATCACCAACGGTGCTGGACTGTCAGAATTGCTATCAACTGACATCGGAAGGACCTTCTCAGGCCGGATGTCTGTGGGATGATGAGACGGTTGATCTTTCAGGCCCCCTGGATATTACTGTAAAAATGATGTTCGGTGACGATGATGCCGGTGCAGACGGGATCTGCCTGGTTTTGGCTGCATCACCGGATTGTGGTATGTATGGTGCAGACATAGGTGCTGGTCGGATCGCCAATTCTGTCATTTTTGAGTTTGACACATGGGACAATGGCCCCGGATATGGCGATTTGCCCAATGATCATGTGTCGATGAATATCAACGGGATAATGAGCACCCCGCTGTTCGGTCCTTCTGATGTAGGGAATATCGAAGACGGAGCGACCCACACAGTCCGGTTTGTTTGGGATGGTGCTGGTGGTTTTCAGATCTTTCTGGATGGCGTTCTGGTCCTTTCGGGGAATTATGATTTCAGTTCGGCAATCGGTGGGACAGAAGCGTTTTTTGGCTTTACGGCCAGCACCGGGGGTGCCTGGAACAATCAGATCGTTTGTCCAGAAGAGGATCCTTTAAGTCCACCTGATCCTGCCAGTTTCATTCAGGCTGATCTTTCTGTCTGTGCGAACGAACAGAATGTGCCTTATGCAGTGGATCCGGTTACTGGTGTCACCTACCAATGGACAGCGCCTCCAGGTGCAACGGTGAATGGATCAGGATCCAGCGTCACTATTGATTGGGGGACAGAAGGTGGAGATGTATGCGTGGTGCTGGATAACGGGTGTGGCATGAGTGCCCCCGTTTGTGTGACCGTTGAAGTGACCCCGCTTCCCGAAGTTCAGGTGGATCCACCAGGCGTTATCTGTGCCCAGGATATGGATTTGAATGGGCTGGTCCTGAACAATCTTCAGCCTGGAGAAGTCTTTACGTTTCATCCGGATGAGGAAGCGGCGAAGAATGGATCGCCTGATCTGGGCAATCCACCCATCGTCAATACAAGCGGTACCTATTGGATCCGGATAGTCGCGGGTGATGGTTGTGTCCAGTTGATCCCGGTTATGGTCGAACTGGAGTGGCTGGATCTGTTTGTCGTCCAGCCGGCTCCACTTTGTGCTCCGGGTAGTCTCGATCTCAGTTTTGTGGATGTGATAGATCAGAATGGAAACCAGCTTACCGGTTTTTCCTATTATCCAACCCAGCAGGATGCCGAGGATCAGTCAAACCCGTTGCCGGGCTCCACGGTCTCAGTTTCCGGTTCCTATTGGGTCCGGGCGGAGACAGCGAATGGCTGTTGGGGAGTGGCAGAGATTCTGGTCGAGTTCCTGGCACCACCTTTGATCCAGGTCATTCCTCCTCCTGTCCAATGTGCGATCGACAGTTTCGATCTGGGCACGATCGATGTACAGGAATTGACAGGTCTGCCACCAAACGCATATACCATTACCTTTCACAATAGTGCAGCATCTGCCGGTTCAGGAATGCCCGTTCTTGATCCACCTGTTGTCAATCAGGCAGGTACCTACTGGGTTAGGGCGACAAATCTTGCTGGTTGTTTTGATACCGTTTCTTTTCCATTGACCTTTCTGGAAACCCCCTCAGTATACCTTACAGGAGGAGGAATGCTCTGTGAAGGCGAGTTCGCACAGTTGACGTTTCAGTTCGGAGGCGTGCCTCCCTACCTGGTCACGTATACAAATGGCATCGACACGTTTAGTTTGAGCGGTTCTGTTAATCCACTGGTTGCGATGCATCAGGTGGATACCACGACCAGCTTTATTATCTTATCCTTTTCAGACCAGACTCCACCTGGTTGCCCCCCTTCCTCTGGGGGAATAGCGACCTTTCAGGTGACACAAAAACTCCAGGTTTCGCCAGCGATCAAGACCTGTGACATGGACCAGTATATCGTCACGTTCTCAGTATCTGGTGGCGATTCAACAACCTGGGTTTGTCAGTGGTGGGCCGGGAATCTTCCAGGGTGACACCTTTCAATCAGCACCGATCGCCAGCGGTATGCCTTTTGCCTTTCAGATCTGGGATGCTACCGGCTGTGATACCCTCCAGGTAACAGGGGTAGAGAATTGCGATTGCCTCACAGACGCCGGCAATTTCATCGAAACAATGGTTGATGTGTGTTGGACCGACACACTCTTTCTGACATTTTCCGGAAACGGATTTCTGGAAGGTGATGATATCAGGCAATATGTATTGCATCAAGGAACAAGTATCCAACTGCAATCGATCAAAGCCTGGAATGATCAACCGGTTTTTGTATTTGATCCGACGACGATGATGACGGGGGTCACGTATTATGTGTCTCCAGTTGCTGGCAATAACCTGTCAGGAACGGTGGATACGACAGACCTTTGTCTTTCAGTGACACCAGGTATTCCGGTCATTTTTCACGGTTCGCCTGGATTGATTACCCCGGTTGGCGATACGATTTGTGCTTCGATGATCTATGATCTTCCCGTTTTATTCAATGGTACAGCACCATATATCTTGTCCTACCAGATGAATGGAGGTGCCATCCAGCAACAGGGTTTCGTCAGTGGGACAGGGTCGCTATCCATCACTGGAATGACATCGGGAATGGTCCAGTTTCTCACGTTGTCAGATGGTTATTGTACAACAGGTTTGACAGATTCCTTCCAACTGGTGGTCCATTCCAGCCCATCCGTGATCAATATTGACGTGGATTGTGATGGTTCCAATGCATCCTATGTCGTCACGTTTCAGATTACGGGAGGCGACTCAACGACATATACCGTCTCCGGGCCAGGTGTTTTGACCGGAACTGTCTTTCAATCAGACCCCCTCTCGGCAGGATCGACTTACAGTTTCCTGGTGACGGATCAACATGATTGCAGTCCGGTTCTGGTTTCGGGCAATCATGATTGCCTGTGTCAGACCGACGCCGGTGATCTGCTCGGGGGACCGGTTTTCATTTGCGCAGGAGATTCCCTCTGGGTTCAGGGTTCAGGCACATTCCTGGATGCTGATGACACTTTAGTGTACTGGTTGGTTTCTGATTTCATGGATCCTGTAAAGACCATGCTCTGGCAATTCGATCAAAGCCACTTATTTTATCCTGGTTTGCCAGTCATGACAGGACAGGTCTATTATGTTGTTGCAGTGGCAGGAAATAGTGGGAATACAGGGGCAATAGATACGACTGATGTTTGTCTTGATTACAGCAATAGTATCCCGGTTACGTTTGTGCAGCCCCCGGTTGTCCATGCCATTCTCCCTTCACCCTCAAACCAGTTCACCTGCCAGGATACGATCATTACACTGGCGGCCATTACGGCTCCGGTGTCCGGATTAAATTATTCCTGGACGACATTTGGTGGCACCTTGCTTCCGCCGGCAAATCTGAGCTCGGTGAAGACAACCTCGCCGGGTTGGTATACCATTCTGCTCACTGAACAGACAGCGGGGTGCCAGGACAGTGCTGGGATCTGGTTGGGTGCCAGTTTGGGTCTGCCGCAAGTGGCCATCCTCCCACCTGCTCTATTGAATTGTATGCAGCTGTCTGTGACTCTGGACGCATCAGGTTCTGTTACGGGTCCAAATTCTGTCTTTTCATGGAGCACCTTCGACGGACAAATCATCAGCGGTAGCAGTACGTCTGTTGCTCAGGTGGACCAAACCGGTACCTATCAATTGAGTATTACTGATCTCTCCAACAATTGTTCATCCACTGGTTCAATCCTGGTTTATCAGGATACAATTCCTCCGGTTGCTGATGCGGGACCAGATCTGGTCATCCCTTGTGGACAGTCAGCCGGTGTTCTGTCCGGGATCAATTCTTCGGGGCAGAGTGCGCTTTCATTTGCCTGGAGTACCCAGGGAGGTGCCTTGTCCGGTCCGACCAATCAAATGACTGCACATGCTGCCCAATCAGGGAAGTATCTGCTCACGGTTACGGATAATCAGAATGGATGCATGGATGCCGATGAGGTGAATGTAACCCAGGCCGGAGGATTGATCGTCAGTGGGATCTTAGTCGATCCTCCTCTTTGCTTTGGAGAGGCAAGTGGACAGATCACCTTGGAGAGCATTACCGGAGGTCAGGGTCCATACCAGGCCATGCTAGGTTCGATCAGCATGCCCGCACCTGGTTCATTCAGCGGAATCACTGGTGGGACATATCTTCTCAGAGTAAACGATGCCCTCGGCTGTACATGGGATTCGACTGTTGTCGTGGAAGTACCACCGGCGGTCTTGATCGATCTGGGGCTAGACCTGACGGTAGATTTTGGCACAACCGTGGTGTTGACACCCAATGTGCTCAGCCCGGGATCAGGAATTGGTTCCTTTGTGTGGTCTGATCCCGACAGCATCCTTTGTTTGGGATGTCCGCAACTGACGGTGCTGCCGACGACTGACATGTTCATTTCGCTTGAAGTAGAGGATCAGATGGGATGTACAGCCGAAGAGGACATCCTTATTCGTGTTATCCTCAGGCGACGGGTCTTTATTCCCAACAGTTTTTCACCCAATTTCGATGGGATCAATGATGTTTTTGCTCTATCGGGCGGGGAAACAGTCGATCGTGTGAAGTCGATGGCCGTCTACGATCGTTGGGGAAACTCCCTTTTTCTCAGGAAAGACTTTCCTGCAGATGGAATAAGCGGATGGAACGGACAATACCGGGGTCAGCAAATGGATCCGGGAGTGTATGTCTACGTCGTTGAAGTCGTTTTCATTGACGGGAGCGAACGATTGTACAAAGGGGATTTGCAAATCATGCGGTAGATTTCTGAGATCTGTAGTTCTTTTCCCGAGTTAATTCTCAATTGAAATCAACCCAGACAGAATACACCGGGCTACTAAATTCAAGAGAATACCAATTGTGAAACGGGTCTGGTTCATTAGTTGTACCTGGCGAATGCGTGCCTATTCTTTATCATCAGGACGAAGGTGATGTTGATCAGGCAAAGGCAGAAATTGATTTTGAGGAAGGCATCAGAAACCTGTTGCACGTTTTGAAAGGTGAAATCAAAACGAATTCGGGTGAATTCTGTTCATTAAAAATGAAATGACCCTGATCTGAAGGGAACCAATCCAGCAAGGATTGTTCGATGAGCATACTACTCCAGGATGTCCAGAATCACGTAGACAAGCCCGGCCACCCGTGGGAAGGGACGATTGCTCCTTACTCCCGCCAGCCGTTGGTGAATGAAACTACAGATGCTGCTGTAATTCGGTTCATTGAAACACTCGCTATGATATTGTTGAAGCTTTGAATGACAGATGCTGGTCAGAAGAGCTCCGTTTTCCTCTTTATTGTGTTTTGGCTAACGGCATCTCATTCTTGAAAAACGTAAAAAGTCGGTCGGCCATGATCTGATGGCTCTTCGCGTTTGGATGAATATCTTCATCACTGATCCGCAAATCGTCTTCTTCAAATGGCAGGTTGATGTCTTCCAGATCAAGGATGACATAACCGTTTCGTTCGGCAATCGCCTTGACGATATTCTTTTCCGCCACGTAGGCAGGCCGCATGTTCACTGTTGGCCAGAAGATCCAGATCGGGGTTATTCGGTTGGCCTTGCAAATCGTTGCGAAGTAGGTGTATGCGCTGTCCAGAATTGCCTCTTCGAAGGGTTTCAATCGCTGGAGCATCTCCGTCGTACTCATCTCCGGAGAGATGCCGCTTGAGGCAACAATGTGTTTCAGGAAGTCATACGGGATCGGTTTATTGTCCTCGATACAACGGACGAGATCGCGGGCATTCTTGTACAGGTCCTTCCCCTGGGAAAAGAAAACGACATAATCAGCCTGGAATTTGGCCAGATTGTCTTCTTCAAACTGGACAACACAGTCGACAAAATCATAGGAAGGGCATCCCAGGTTCAGGAACTCGTACTTTGTCCCTGTTGCCGAAGCATTCATCCTGTCCTCGAGGATGACATCCATTACTTCATTGTCCGCTACGCCCGAACCAGCTACAAATGAGCCCCCCAGGAAGATCGTTCGAACCGTATTGGAGTCGGGCGTCAGCGTGTACTCCTTATCCCGGAATCCCCATTCATTAATGGAGAAGGTTTTGCCTTTGAATGGATAGGATGTGTTCGGACGCATCATGATGTTTCTATATCCGAACAGGGGAATAGCACCCTCTGTATTCTGGAATTGTGCCCGGCCTTTATCATCCATATTGGCCAGTGGACTGGTCAGATTGGTCTGAAAAAGGAGATCGGTGTAATAGCCTTCTACCTGAATCTCTTCATCCTGTGCGGACAGTTTGGCCTTGAGGAATCCACCAGTATCAATGTTCAGTTTGCTTCCAATAGCGTCTGTCAATGAAGGAATCTGCAGCAGCATCAGAGTGCCCAGCATTGTCAGGCTCCAGAACGAGGCCAAACCTGAAGAAGAAGGGGGATTGATCACTTCATCCAGTTGATACTGGTGGATCAACCGATCGATAAGCGTCCCGATCATCCAGAGCGCCAGAATGCAACCGGCCACCGTCAGAAATTGACCAGAAGGACTGTCGATAGCGGTGCGAATTGGCAATAGCCAGTCCGCCAGGGTATTGACTGACCAGATCGACCACATGAAGCTCATGAGGAGCAGGGTGCCCAGAATTTGCGCTACCCTGACCCCGGATTCAGTCCATGGCCTTGGTTTATCAGATCGTCGGCCACCTCCTGTGCCCATAAAGGCAGTGGTTGCGACCAGAATTCCCCACGTATTCCAGAAAATGGCATCGACCAGTTTTATCGGAAACTCGCCTTTGAACCAGAACCATTGATACGAGTGCAACATCCAGGAAATCATGAACATGATCAGGATGGTCAGGAAAGTCCCTCTTTTTGTGCCTATTTTCCTGATCTTGAAAAAGATGGGGTAGTAGAACACTTTGACCAAGGAAGTCTCTGAAGTAGATATTCAATCGACGCCAGAGATCACTGAAGCCGGTGGCCAGGAAATAATTATTGAATACTGGCGCCATGTTGAAGCCGAAAAGACACAAGGTGCCAACTCCCGGTGAAAGATGCCGGATAATCGCAGGATGAGCACATAGTTGGACGTTGTATGCCAGAAAAAGGTTTGCACGTCTGTGACCTCGGTAATCGGCAGGACCATATAGTAATAGATGGCCCGGTACACCATCAGGTGGAAAACGCCAAGGACCATCCATTGCACCCCTTTTTTATAGATCAGGATGTCCCGGTCATTATAATAGCTTTTGAGCCAATGGGTATAGTCCACAGCAGGGAATAACATCAACGCCATATTGGGCAACATGAAAAAATAGGACAGGTCCTTGCCGAAGGATGGTGATTCCTTCTGGTGTTGTTTGTCATACAGGAAGATGAACAAACGGTAGATGGTCATTGTGCCGAACAGGGAGAATGCACTGAAATGATCATCTACCCAGGACGATCCAATGACGATCATCGCAATGGGAATGGCCACAATGATCAATGCGGCCAGATTGCGCAGCCGGGTATTGGCCATGCTGCGAATTGTGAAAAAGAGGAGGAGGGTATAGCCCAGGCCTATCGCAGCGTCTTCAAAACCAATGAAATAGACCAATCCAGCGATGCCAAACAACAGAAAAAAAGTGGGTCTTACTGGTGGAGGTAAAAACGTGTGAATTAAAAACCCGATGGTGGCTACCAGGATCAGATCAGGGATGTGGAGAGACGGTTCGATTTCATATTGATCACCGATCCAACATAATGCCGCTAACTGGATGAGTAGAAAGGCAATAGCAGGCAACTGACTTGCATTTCCTTGTCTGTCTCCTCGAAACATCTTCCAAATGACATCCATAAACTCAATTCAAATAAAGTTGACGAAACAGCTGCAATCCAACAGGACTCTGGTCAATTTTCGATTCCTTCAGCCGGTTACAGGCCGAATGATCGCTCCACATGCAACTCATTCAGATCGTCTTCCGACAATAGATATAAGTATGTTGGATATGTGTAAATGCCAAATATAGTGCCATAAGGCTGATTTTAAGCCAGTCTTTGGCAGTCAGTTCTTCCTTTCGGTGCTGTGCTAAATGGATTGCATATCCAATAAAAACATGTTCTCATTCCATACTCTGCCCAAACCATCAGTGAATGGAGAAGTCAGCTATGCAGTTCATCACAACGGGTGGAGCGATTAATATTAATAAATTTTACATTTGTAAGGTGGTGTGGCTGAATTTTTGCTTTCTAAGGTCGACACCCATCCAACTGTAGATGATCTGGCTCGCCTCCTTTCCTCGTTCCGGGAACACATTCTTTCGCAATGTGCTCTTTGAGGTCTATGGCATTGAATCGAGCACCTACCATCAGGAGGTCAACTACCCGCTTGATCCGGATTATGCACGATATCCGGTGATCAAGACCCACCTTCTTCCGCACCAGCTCATTCCTGCTGATCCGGCAATAAAAAAAGTCTACATCGTTCGGGAGGGACGGGATGCTCTGGTGTCGATCGCCCACCACCGAAAGGATATCGTCCAGCCAGGTACCGATTATGAATTGAATCTGCTCGAAGCGATTCTGGCGATGGATGGCAGTTTTTTCGGCGGTTGGTCCGAAAATGTGCGAGTTTGGGTGGAAGCGGCTGATATCGTCATCCGTTTTGAGGATCTTATTGCTGATCCGATCCGGGAAGTTGAAAAATTGCGGGCCTTCATGGATTTGCCACCGCCTGACCGGAGCAGGTTGCCCACGTTTCAGGATCTCAAATTCGGCACACCGCACTACGGTGCAGGCATCCATCAGGGAGATGAAGCCCAATCTGCCAGTCTCGCAAAAAAGAACTTTCGGCGCGGGGAAACGGGCTCCTGGAAGGATGAAATGTCGCCACAAATGGAGTCTCTGTTTTGGGATCTCCATGGGGAGCAGATGGTTCGCATGGGGTATCCACTGAGTCCGGTGGGCGAAGCCTGGGCATCCAGAAAGCAATCTGGTGTCATTGATCCCTATCGTATCCTCATTGAAGGAAATAAGACGACAGACCTCCACATGGATGGCATTCGCCGATACACCGAAGAATTAATCGGTGGATTGAGAGCATTCCAGCATTGCCTCCCGGAAAAGTGGCGGATCGATGTTCTGGTTCATGGCAAGATATTTCCGCTGGATCAATACTATGGGAAAATTGTGGAACGGCGCGAGGCGGAAAAACGGCAACTCGGACTTTTTGCCATCAAGAAAGGATTTCTGGAGCAGTCCCTGCTGGCGTTCAAAGCGGTCATTCAGCGAACACTACCAGAATCCTGGTATAATGCACTCAGCCCGATTTATCGCAATCTGCCGTTTCGGCGTATCCTGAGCTGGATCCGGGGCGGCACCATAAAGGAACAATACCGTAAGGTGTGGAAGGAGGCAGGGATGAATCATCAATTGATGCATGTCCCCTTGCCGCAGCACGCTTTTCTGGTAGAACCGTTCAAACTGCCATTTATCGTCACTGCCCATGACTTGACCCATCATTTCTTTCCGGACTATCATGAGCAGGAAAACATCGCTCTGGCAGAAAAGGGCATGGGCTTTATCCGTGAAAAGGCAAGTGCCGTGATTGCCGTTTCTGAGTGCACCAGACAGGATCTGATCCATGAATATGATCTTCCCATAGAACGGGTACATACCATTTATGAAGCAGCAAACGGAGATCGGTTCAGGCCAGGGCTACCGACAGATGAGTGGGAAACAGTTCGTTTGAGATATGGTATTCCATCTGGTCCTTACCTGATCAGCCTGTCCACACTCGAACCCCGAAAGAACCTGAAAAATGTGATCCGTGCTTTCCTGTCCCTGGTCGATGATGCGCGCTATCAGGATCTGTACCTCGTGATTTGCGGTCGAAGGGGGTGGAAATTGGAAGACCTGGTCGACCACTCCTCCTCTGGCTTCGACCGTATCCTGTTTACCGGTCATGTGCTGGATGACGACTTACCTCAATTGTACCGCCATGCCCTGGCCCTGTGTTATGTGGCGTTTTATGAAGGGTTCGGATTGCCCCCGCTGGAAGCAATGCGTTGTGGCACCCCGGTGCTTTATGGGAACAACAGCGCGATGCCAGAAGTCATTGCTGATGGAGGCTTGCCTGCGGATCCTTCGAATGTGCCTCAGATCGCAGAACAGATGGTCAGATTATATACCGATCACAAGCTGCGTGCAGAATTGAGCAAACGGGCCCTGGAACGGTCCTGGTATTTTTCCTGGTTGAAAACGGCATTCCAAACCCTGAACCTGTATGAAGACGTGATCATTTCTGGGAAATCCAAATCACAGGAATCTGACAAGTAAATGGCATCACTGACGTACAGACGAAAACGGGTTGCCATCATTGCAGACCCGATAGACAACCAGAAGGGTGGGGTACGTGTATACCCGCGAACTTGTTCACGGACTGAAAGCATTCACAGACGAGATCGAATTCATCCTGATCCGGGAGCGTCGCGACCCGGAATTAGCCGAATTCCGTCAGATCGTTATTCCCAATAACCGGATCGGATTGGGTCTGGCAGCCCTGCGGCTGTTTTTATCGTTCCTGTCGTTTTATGGTGGAATAAAGTGGACGCTGTGATCGAGCCGGCTCATTTCGGGCCATTCAATCTGCCTCGATCGATCAAGCGGATCACTGTCATTCATGATCTGACACCTTTGCTCTTCCGCAATACCACCGGTATCACAGCCAGTTGCTGCAAAAGATCTTCCTGCGCGGCATTCTGCGAAAAGCATCCCTGATCATCGCCAATTCTGCATACACGGCATCCGATCTGTATCGGGTCTTTCCGTTTACCCGAGGAAAGGTAGCGCCCATCCACCTGGGTTACGAGCCTGGTATGATGCCTGTCGCCGAAGAACATGTACTCGGTCTGCTGTCGATATCAAAACCATACTGGCTTGCAGTAGGAACCATTGAGCCTCGGAAGAATCTGACCCGGTTGTTGCATGTGTACCAGGTATTTCGCGAAGAACGATCGGACAAGGTCCCGCTCGTTATTGTTGGCGAACGGGGTTGGAAAGCAGATGCTTTTTTTCAGGCGCTGGAAAAACATCCATATAAAGCCGATATTGTACTGACGGGATATGTGTCCCAGGATCAACTGAATACCTTGTATTCTCATGCCATAGCGCTGGTTTATCCCTCAGAATATGAAGGTTTCGGCCTTCCTGTCCTGGAGGCCTTTGCATGCGGATGTCCGGTGATCTGTTCACGTGTTTCCAGTCTGCCAGAAGTTGGTGGTGAAGTTGCATGGTATGTGGATCCATTTGATGAAGCGAATATTTCTGATCAGATGGACAGGATGTTTCTTCTCTCCGAGCAGGAACGAGTTCGCCTGAAGCAGGCTTGTCTTTCCAGAGCCACCCTGTTTGGCTGGGACAGACATGCCCGGGATTTTGTTCGAAATCTCGGCCTTATGGCCAGAGGACAGTCAGGTGTCATCTCATCCAACGTCCTCTGAATCATCGCAGTAGCTGTGTGGCCAGGTTGAACAATTGGCAAAAACTTGCGTAAGAGAAATGATCATGATAAACCTGTATTCCTAATGGCAAATGCAAACAAATGGCTCCTGCTTGGATTTGGAGCTATCTGGACCCTCCTTGTTTTCGTCAGTTACATGGGCCTGCACCCGTATTATGGGCTGTTCTTGCAGGATCTGCCAAACATCGATATACTGCTTGCACTCGCAGTGAGTGGGGCAGGCGCCTGGTGGTGGCAACGATCGAGAAAAAAGCCAGTGAGAGGATGGATGATCTATGCATTTGTGATGCTCATGGAGGTCCTCATTTTCCTGATTTATGCAAATCGGGAAGACATATTTACGAACAGTCCAGCCGCGCATTTACCCTATTTCCTGGGATACAATCTGTTGATCCAGGCAGCTGTTTTGTATCTTTTCCTGGTTCAACTTGCACTCGGTGATCTGCTGCTTTCCCGGCTGCCGCTTTCTATAGGCAAAGCCAGCCAACCCGTTGTCAAGCTGGCCTTCGGGTTGAGTGTGACCGGATTTGTACTTGTCATGCTGGGTTTGACCGGTTTGCTCAACAGGTGGGTATTGTGGGGGCTGACGGTGTTACCCGTCGTGTTGCGATACAAATTCCTGATGCATTTTCTCCAGCAGTTGTTTTGGGCACCGATAAAAAGTGGTGTAAAGACAGGGTGGGGGATAGTGCCTGTTCTTCTTTTATTGGCCGGAGTTGCCATCAATCTGCTCACCTCGATCAAGGCATTTCCTATCGGATTTGACGCGGTCGCATTATACATGAACCGGTCACATTTAATCGCGGAATATGGTGCATTGATTGCAGGTGGACAGGCCGATGCATGGCCGTTGTGGACCAGCCTGGGAGAATTGATGTTCGGCTCAGTGACGATCTCGATTTTTCTATCCCATTCTGCCATGCTGTTGTGCATATGGGCGGTCTTTCGTCTGGCCAGATTGATGTTCAGCAGGGAAGCCTCCTGGTTGGTCGTGACCCTGGTCTATCTGAATCCGGCTTTTTCTTTCCATGCAGCACATGATGCCAAGGTCGATCTTGGTTTTCTCTTTATTGTCCTGGCCACTCTGTTGGCCTTGTTCGATTCACGTCAGCATCAAGATGAAGCAAAGCCACCCGCCGGTGTTCCTGCCTCCAATAGTCAGCCTGAACTGGCAACCTGGGTCCTGGCGGGCTGGTTGAGCGGATATGCATTCGGGATCAAATACACGGCGATCATGTTCATCATCGGAATCATGGCTGTCCTGTTTCGCTGGAACTGGGGTTGGCGAGGTGCTGCCGGCCTGTTTCTCACGACCCTGGGTGGTTTATTCCTTGCGGGTATTGACCAGTTCGGGTATATGGAGCTTGGAGATACACCGACTTCTACATTTTCTCTGATCAGCATCGGATTGGGTCTCCCTCTCCTTGTATGGGGGATGATCAGAAATCGGGATGCAATTACCGGAACAGCCTCAGTTATGGCTGGTTTTGGGTTGGCGGCCTTGCTTTCCTTTTCACCATGGATGGTGAAAAACGGTTTGGAACACGATCAGATCAGCCTGAACAATCTGTTAGTTGGCCAGGCCAGTACGGTGATGCTTGACCCGACATTGAGTGCGAATGGCCAGGAATCCCAGATCGAATTTCAAAAGCGGGTCTTCAACAATTCACTTTCCAATCTCGGCTTGTCTCTCGATCCAACCCAACGGCAGCGAGCGGATAGTATCCTTGCGGAAACAATTGCAGGTGGGGACAGCACCCAGGTGAACAATCAATATCTCGCTGCCAGAAACCGGATCATCCAGGAGGTTCTCTTGCCGGAACAACGTCAGATCGCAGAAGCATCAATTACCGAGTTCGGTTTGGCCTACTCCGAGATGTCGGAAAAAATCACCCTGAGTTGTGAGTTGATCCTGGAAAGCCTGAAGCGACGCGATATTGTTCTGGATGAAACCCAGAAGGCAGCTGTGATCGCCCTTTTGCGCAGCAGGGATGTCATGGTTGAAGATGCTGCAGAACGGCGCAAGATTCTGGCTGCATTACGTCAGGAAATCTTCAACACAGTATTGACTCCCGAACAGTACGAGACTGCCACAGGAAAAAAACAGGGAGCATTGGCGGAAGCATTTGGCAAACATCCGACGAAAGCATCCCTTTTCGGAGGCACAAAGCGCGAGGAAATTCGTCGGTATCTGGGTTTTGAAAAAGGCGCTCCACTGTATTTGTCGATGCCCTATGATCTGACGATGAATACCAATATTCCATTCTCGCGCTACCTGGATATTTCCTTTCTCTTCCTGCTGCTCCTGCCATTTCTGTTTTTCAGTCGTTCGTTGATTCAGAATAGTGTTGTGGCAGGCGGGTTCATCCTGTTCTGGTTGATTGCAGTCCTTTCTTTATATCCTTCAGAAACAAGGATAGATCCGACCCTGTTGAACAGTGCGATCCTGGCACAAATGGGAGAACCATTGACAGGTTTAGGCGTCTTGACCTCCTTCCTGTTTCCACCGTTACAAACAGGTCTGGTCCAGCTGGCCAATGTGATGCAGCCGGTCTATTCCCTGCTAGAACAACTGGCGTTTTTACCAACGTTCTGCCTGATCATCCTCCTTTTCGGTGGTGCCATCTGGCTGCTACGAGACAAGCTGCAGACCATGCCAACCACCCTGGCCAATTTTATTGTCTTTGCCCTGGCATTTGGTGGGTTATGGTTCTTCTTTAGCAATGCGATTATCTGGTATGGCTTTGCCCTGTTTATTTGCGGGTTTTTCCTGGTGGTATGGATGACCGATCATTTGCCAGGCTGGTATCCTGATCTGCCTTCAGGTGCCGTTCTGAAATGGTGGCGGGTTGCTGTCGGGACATCAATGGCTCTTTGCCTGAGCCTCTTTCTGGTGAGTGCAACCCAGGATCGTGAAGGTGCACGATTGATCTTTCAGTCTCCGTTTCTCCAATATGCCGCATCGGATATGACAGCGGAGGAAAGCCTGGCCCAGTTCAGACCCTATATGTTAGAAGCCATTCAGAAAATGAATGAAGATCCGAAAACGAAGATCTACCGGATCGGGACTCACCTCAATTATCATATTCTCCAGAATGACAAGCGCGTACTCGAGGATAATCAATTGGGGATTTATTCAGATCTGACACGAAAAACAGACGATAAGGAGGTTTTCTTGCGCACATTGATCGAGAATGGATTCCGGTATGTGCTCTATAATGTCAACCTCGCAGGAACAGACCTGACACCCGAAAAAACACTGGCAAAAAAAGCAGATGAGGTCTTGAATCTCCTGTTTGATTCGTCCCTTGCTGTACCGATCTATACGGACAATTTCATTGAAGATCCAGCCGTGCCGACTACAAAAGTAGGTGACAAGACATGGCCGGGAAACCGGGGTTGGGCGGAAAGACAACAGTCCCGGGTACGTTTATTCTCTTTGAACTGGCGAAGCTCGCTCCACAATAAGAAATGATCCAACCTCAGGACATATGCGTTGTGATACCGGCCTACAATGAAGGATCGGTCATTGCCGAGGTGGTTGGAGGCGTTCGGAACGAAGGATTTGCCCACATTCTGGTGGTCAATGACGGCTCAAGTGATGATACTGCAGCTCAGGCAGAACGGGCAGGCGCCGTCGTTATTTCGCACCTCGTCAATCGAGGCGCTGGAGCAGGTGCCCAGACGGGAATCCAGTACGCTCGGTTGAATGGAATCGCCCATATTGTGCAGATCGATGCAGATGGACAACACTTTCCTGAGGATATTCGAAAACTGGCAGAAGTCATGGATCAGGAACAGGCGGATATCGTCATAGGCAGTCGATTCATGAGCAGGAACAAGGACATACCGATGATCCGGGTCCTGTATAATAAACTGTCAAATGTCTTCACCAACTGGTTTTGTACCCGTTGGTATTCCGATACACAGTCCGGATTCCGCATGCTGAACCGGGTAGCCATCGAATCACTGGATCTGCATATTGACGGGTTCGGGTATTGCAGTGAAATGATCATCCTCGGTGAAAAGAGTGGATTGATAATACGTGAGGTGCCTATTCGTGTCGCTTATACCGCCTACTCGATGAGTAAGGGTCAGGACTTGTATATGGGCATCAATACAGCTATGAATATTTTGTGGAAACTGGTTTCTCATCCCAAATGATCGCGCCATGCAACTAGAGATCTATCAGGTCATCGTACCGATTATTTCCATTGTGTTTATTGTCAGTCTGCTCCAGCGTTTCTGGGCAGGGAAAGTGGGTTGGCAGGAATCCATGGTGGGCGGGTTCTTTTGGGTAGCCGTGATCTTCTTTGCTTTTTTTCCGGATTTAATTTCGCAGAAAATTGCCGGACTATTCGGGATTAAAAGCAACATCAATGCGGTCATTTTTCTGTGTCTGGGGCTCATCTTTTTTTTCCAATACAAACTGTTCCTTCTGGTGAAGCAGCAACAATCTGCATTAACTGCACTGACCCGAAAACTGGCATTGGAAAATCGGCAAAAGGAAGAGGACAAGTGAGAATACTGTTCGTACTGGAACATTTTTACCCCTATATCGGTGGGGCTGAACATCTGTTCTGGGAGCTCGCCAGGGCATTGACGGCGAAGGGACATAACGTCCGTGTGGTCACTACCCGTTTCCGTTCCGATCTGCCTGAAGAAGAAACAGTTTCGGGAATATCCATCCTCCGGATCAACTGTTCCAACAGGTTCCTTTTTTCATTCTTGAGCATTCCGCGTGTGATCCGGGAAGCCCGTTCGGCAGATCTGGTCCACACAACGTCTTACAATGCTGCATTGCCCGGGTTTATTGCAGCCAGATTGAAGGGAAAGCCGGTAATCATCACCTTTCATGAGGTGTGGGCTTCGCTGTGGTGGTCACTTCCCCATACACCAATCTGGCTGAAAGCCGGATTCTGGACATGGGAGCAGATTCTATTGCGATTGCCTTATGATCGGTTTGTCGGGGTGTCCAAATCGACTGTCGCCGCTTTGACAGCAGCCGGAGTGAATCCGGAACGAATGGCAATGATCTATAACGGTCTCGATTATTCCCGCTTTCACGCAAATGCCCATCGGCCTCCAGCCGATTTCACATTTACCTATTTTGGTCGATTGGGTACATCTAAAGGCCTGGATTTCCTGCTTCCGGCAGCCGGGCGATTCCTGAATGACCATCCCGAAGCCAGTTTCAAACTGATCATTCCGCGTGAGCCCGCAGCCATCTTTCAATGGGTTTTGAATGAACTGGATGCACTGATCAGACCGGCACAAGTGCGGTTGATGCACGACCTTGATCAGGATGCCTTGTTCGAAGAAGTAGCCACCTCCACATGTATCGTCATTCCGTCACGTAGTGAAGGATTTTGTTTTGTCGCAGCAGAAGCTGTGGCGATGGGCGTGCCCATTGTGTCCTCCGAACGAACTGCCCTGTCAGAAGTGGTCGGTGGTCAGGTAATTCCGATCGAACCCTTGTCTATTGAAGGAGTTGAACATGCGTTGGAAGCCGCATGCCGGGCGGATTGGCAGAGGAAGGAAATCCGGCAGTTTCCCTTGATGGCGTCGGTTGATCATTATCTGGGAATGATGGAGGAGATCGTCGATGCCAGAAAAAAACCCTGACCGAACGTGATCGGCCAGGGTTTTGGACTATGCAGCTGGGATAACAACTAACCCGGTTGAACAACATGCCAATCGGGTAGCGTTGTTTAACCTATTTCTTCTGGCGCATGGTTTCGAATGTCGCCCGTTGTTCAGGCGTAAACACATTCTCCTGGATTTCCTTTTGCATGTTGCCGCGCATCGTCTGACGGGCAGCCTTGTCTGCGGCAGAATTGAAATCATATTTGGCGACAATCGTCCGGAGATTGGCCACTTGCTCTTCAGACAATTCAATACCCATCGAGGTGTATTTGCTCAACATCCGATCGGCAGGGTCGTCCTGGTTTTTGGTGCGTTCCGCCTGAGCCGGTGCCTCAGCGGCTGGAGCTTCTGCAGCAGGTGCGTCTGCTTCAGCACCTTCTGAAGCAGCCGGTGTAGAATCAGAGCAAGCCACAAACAGGAAAGCCAGCAATGCAAAAGCGAGGAAAATGGGGACTTTTTCATGAGTGTTTTGATTTAATCGTGTAAAGATACTGTATAACTAAGAGATGTTATGTGTTCGTATAAGTGCGTGAACAGCAGGGATCTGGATCACCGTTCCGTCTGGAGTCCGCAAATTGGTTTCGAGGCGAGTATTGTCACAAAAAAGGATTTCGAACAGATCTGATCGAAAATATCGGGCCACATCTTCAACACAAATACCTCGGGGAGGAAGATTGCTGATGAAGATCTGCTGGACGGCCCTTGGAAGTTTGTGAAAGTGTTCGGCATGATGTAAAAAATGGTCCCGAATACCAGAAGCCACTTCGATCATGTAAAAATACCCTTCTCCGTTGAGCAGGATGGCAATATTGTTCACATACCGCGGGAGATCATCCATGGCGATCTGATGCATCACCCCACGGATATACACATTCACGGGACCATATTCAACAGCGATTTGCTGACAACCAACCGTGTCTGTTATGTCGAGAACCCGGAAGAGAATTCCGCTGTCATGGTGCTGACTGGATGCAATTTCAATGGCTTCTCTGGCTACATCTGCCCCGATCACCTGATGGCCTCGGTCGGCCAGGAAACAGGCAATTTCGCCGGTACCACACCCGATATCCAGGATGGGCAAATGACCACCGAATGCCGAACCGAATCTGGGATAATCCAAGGCAATTGAATGCGCTACTGGGACATCCCACAGGGCCTTTCCGCCTTTTTTTCGAGGTAGTTCTGTCTGTAGAACTGATCCCAGTACGTTCCGTAATTGCTAGCTTCCATTACATCAATTCAGACTGTATCATACAGAGACGAAGTTCATCCTCCGGTGCGGCATGTCCTTTCAGGTGTTTGTACTTTTCGATCATAGCCGGGTCTTTGAGTGCCCGAATAACCTGGAGGTAGCGTTCGCTCTGATTGAAAAAGTCACCGGCGAGCAACATGTGGTAGACGGTATAGGACGATTTCATCTGCTGGAATGCATGGTCAGCAGAACCGGAAAGTTCAGGAAAATGGATCGCGGAGGGATCATAGAATGCAGAAATCAATTCTTCCACCACCTGATAACCCCGGTTGAGACTGTCATACCCTGTTCGTAACAAGGAATCATCCTGCTGCTTCAATCGTTGGACAATACCCGGAGCGATGGTCTTTGCACTGTGCAGTCCCAGATAGATACCACTGGAAAAGATCGGGTCCAGAAATGCAGCGGCATCGCCCAGAATAGCGTGGTTTGGCCCAAACTTTTCGCGGGCATAGTAAGAGAAGTCGCCATTGCTCACTACGTCCCAACACATGGTAGCATTCTTCAGTATATCGTGGACCAAAGGAGCATCATGTATTTCCTGAAGATAAAGGGCAGTCTGCCACCCTCTTGCACCGTGTTCTTTCATCAACTCCTTGCGCTGCGCCTGTGCATAATCCATATTGATGGCCAGACCGATACTCAATCGATCGTCTTTCAGCGGAATCATCCAGATCCACCCCAATTTTTCACCTCCACAGTGGACCACGGTAATATTGCCATTCGCCAGGGATGGGGTCAGGTTTGATCCATGCCAATGGGCACTCAGGGCAAGCCGGATATTCAGATTTTCAAAACGTTGCTGATTGCCTATTTTCTTGGTCAGAAAACAATCCTGACCGGATGCATCGACCACAAATCGACCGGAAAAAGTGAGTTCTTTCTGAGACTGAAACAACGCACGTACTTCAACCCCGCCGTCCGGTGCATGGAGATCGACATCGACGACCTGAGTCTCCTCCTGTACCCGGACACCTTCACTCCGGGCATGATCCAGCATCATCTGGTCGAATTCTGCACGTCGTGCATGGAATGACAGACTCGCCGGCCCTTCCATCACCTTGTCAAAGCACCAGTGTGATGCCTGACTGCCATCCGGATTTGAAAATGTGACCCCTGGTTTTCGGGTAAACTGGGCCTTCATTTTTTCCAGTACACCCAGTTCTTCAAACAGGTGGTAACAATAGGGCAACATCGATTCACCGACATGCTCTCTGGGAAATTTGGTTTTTTCCAGGATCAGCACATCCAATCCCTCCCTGACCAGGAACGTGGCCAGGCTAGACCCGGTTGGTCCACCACCAATTATAATTACATCGGATTTCATGTTGTCAGTTTCTTTTGGCTAAGAACAATTCCAGGAACGAAAGGATCAGATCACACTTTTTTCTCATATGGTTCACAATCCCATCGATTGAGCAATGATCATTTTCTGCATTTCGGAGGTGCCGGAATACAATGTACTACTGACGGCATCCAGAGCAGATTGCTCGGCATCCCGGTCAGGATCTCCGATTTCTGCAAAAATCTCCGCCAGGCGCTGGCTTTCCTGTTTGTACAGTTCACTCACAGCCAGCTTGGCCATTGCGGCTTCGCGGCCAGCCGGTTTCTGCTGGTCCATTTTCCAGGCTGCTGCATAGGTCTGCAACCGTACAGCCTCCAACCGGGTCTGAATAAATGCAAGATCATGCATCACGACCTGTCGGCTTTCCCGGGGAATGCCGGTTTGAAAACCGCTCCTGAGCTGCTTGACACATCGGTCAATCAAGCGGTGGAGATTTCCCATATGAAGCGCCCCCAGGCATGTCCGCTCCCATTCCATGGAACGATTGAACACATGCGCACCCCGGCCTTCCTGCCCGACGAGATACCGTGTTGGCACGATCAAGTCTTCAAAAAACAGGGTGCCCAGCGTGCTGTGATGCAATCCTGCTTTTGCCAGTTCATCACCACTGGAATAGGGGTGTATCGTTTTATCAATCCACAATGCACTGATACCCCCAAGAAATCCCTTGTCCGGGTCGGTAGCCGCATAAAGCAGAACGGTGTCCGCGATGGGACCATTACTGACAAATGTCTTGGAGCCTTGAACACAGTACCCGTCTGGACAGGATCTGGCTGTGGTTTTCATACTGAATGCATCGGATCCCGAGGACGGTTCGCTCATTCCGTTGGCAGCGATCAGTCGGCCTGAACAGAGCCCAGGTAAATACGCTGACTTCAATTCTTCGGAACCGTATAACCACAATGGGATGACGCACGCGAGCAAATGGGCAGCTACGGAAAAATTGAACCCGTTGTCAGCATGTCCATAACCGAGTGCTTCCAATGCAATCACTGTAGTCAGTGCATCAAACCCGCGACCTCCATATGTTTCCGGGATAGCCATTCCGGGTAACCCATTCCGGCCAAGATGCTCCCATAAGGGCCGGTAAAGTTCCGTTGTCTGGTCGATACGAGGCATATCAGCTGTCAGATCCAGGACTTCCTGTCTGATGCGAACATGATGCAGTTCCGGGGTGAATGAATACATGTCAGGACCTCTGTTAAGGCATCGCTTTCAACGCGGAATAATCCACCTTTTGCGTGCTGGTTTTCGGCATTTCCAGGAGATGAATGAATTGGTCAGGTAACATATAGGACGGTATATGACCCAACAGGAAGGATTGAAGGTAGGGTACTTCCAACCCGGATTGCCCTTCACACGTTGTGTAATAAGCGATGATCCGGGATTCCTGCAAATCAGGACCACTCATTCGCTGAATAACTCCAGCTTCGGCGATCCCGGGTTCATCATGCAAACCCGCTTCGATTTCACCCAGTTCGATACGAAAGCCGTGGCGTTTTACCATCCTGTCCTTGCGGCTGAGATAATGGATCTGGAGGTCTTGATCGACCCTGACAATATCACCGGTGCGATAACATAACCGCCCCTGGTGGTGGAGGAGGCTGGTGGCATTTCGCTCGGGCAAATTCAGATACCCTCCCATCACGGATTCTCCGGCGACAAGAAGTTCTCCTTCTATATCAGGGACTAAATCGGATATCTGTGTCCCATCATCCACAAAACACAAAGCATAGGAACAGGCTGTCCCGATAGGATATGGTTCCTCTTGAGCCGGATCAATCTCCTCGGGCAAGGTAAAGAATGTGCACACATTGGTTTCTGTCGGGCCGTACAGATTATAGAATGAAGCATGCGACCATCGGGCGCGCAGTTCATTCAATGGTGTCATCGGAAACACCTCCCCGGCAAACAGCACAATGCGCAGGGATTGGTGCGAGTACCGATCCATCCGACCAAAACGAAGCATCATCTTCATTGTCGTCGGGGTAGCATACCAGACAGAAATCTGAAAGCGATCGATCAATTCAGCCAGGATCATCGGATTTTTTACCGATGCCGGACTGATCAGGACAATCGTTGCCCCGCTGGACAAGCCGGCATAGAGGTCAAATACAGAGAGGTCAAAATGAAATGGAGCAATGGAAGAAACGACATCTTCCGGGGTCAGGGAAAATGTACGGACACCCCATTGAATAAAGCACATCGCATTCTGATGGGTGATCATGACCCCTTTGGGCAGACCGGTAGAACCCGAAGTGTACAGAATGTACGCCAGGTCCTCAGGCATATCAAGCAGCTCTGGAGTCTGGTAATCCAGCAGGATCAAGTGATAGGTGGACCCCAATATATCCACTGGATGAATGATCCCGTCCTGTAAAAGCGGGTGCAGGGAGGGGGAAAGCTCCGCGGTGGTGATGACGAGAGAAACGCGGGCGTCATTGATGATATAAGTATTCCTGCTCGCCGGAGCTTCCGGATCTAGTGGTATATATGCCGCTCCGGTTCTGACAATCGATAAGAGTGAAGTAACCGCTTCAAACTGTTTCGGTATACACACAGCGATTGGGCCGCCCTTACCAGCATGGAAGCCGGTCAACACACCAGACAGCGCATGAACGCCCTGTCGCAGCCCGTCGTAAGACAATGTCTGATTGGCTTCGTTAACCAGGGCAATCCGGGATGAAAACCGATTGAACGCGTCTTCAATGAGTCGCTGTAAACCGCTCATTTGCTTCTATCGCTTACCCTGGACAAATTGCTCGATCAGTTGGAGCGAATCCAGATTGTCATTGTTGACCTCATGTGGCTGGAATTCGA
Source organism: Saprospiraceae bacterium (assembly GCA_016710115.1). Lineage (GTDB taxonomy): Bacteria > Bacteroidota > Bacteroidia > Chitinophagales > Saprospiraceae > JAGNXB01. The sequence goes on along the minus strand of JADJLN010000006.1, from coordinate 207,709 downwards.
TCTTGAATTCCTTTTCCAGAAACTCGACAAGCAAAAGTGCAGAGATGGAATCGATCAGACGACTGCTCAACAGGGGGGTATCATCAGTCAATTCCTCCGGTTTTACGGGCAAATTGAGTTCTTCCAACAAGTAGGTTTTTACTGCGGATTTGATCTCACTCATGATTTTATCGGTTATCGGGGTAAGTTTAGGGTTTTTACGGGTTCTTCCAAACCCACGACCGGTTCAATGCAAATAAGATGCCATTCCAGCCTTACTCATTGGAATTCACAGACCTTCATGTGCTGATTGTGACTTATATGTCCAGAATTCCGGGCAGGATGAACAATTGCTCTTTTCTTTGCGTAAGAATGGACGCATCTTCGCGTTAGTATCAGGTTATGCAATTTTTATTTCCAGGTTTTCTTTTTGCAGCACTCGCGATCGCCATCCCGATCATTATCCACCTCTTTTATTTCAGGAGGTTCAAGCCCGTCTTTTTTACCAATGTCCGATTCCTGCGTGAGATCAAGGAAGAGACAGCTTCGCGTTCCCGTTTGCGTAATCTACTGGTCCTGCTCTCCCGGATTCTGGCCATCCTCGCTCTGGTAGCTGCGTTTGCTCAGCCCTTTCTGCCCAGAGGCGAAGCAGCCGGACAGGGCCCCAAAGCGGTTGGGATCTATATTGATAATTCGTTCAGTATGGGCGCATTGAGCAAGGATGTGCCCTTATTGGAGGTGGCCAAATCGAAAGCAATTTCTATTCTTGAAGGGTATGGCCCAGAAGACAAGTTTCAGATCATGACCAATCTGTATTCCGGTCAGGAGCAACGGCTTCTGTCTCGCGAACAGGCACTGGACATGATCTCTTCAATTCAAACAGGCCCCCAGGTTGTCAATCTGGAAACGGTTCTCCAACGGCAGCAGCAAACGTTGCGACAGGAATCAAACCGCAAAAAGTACAGCTATCTGATCTCTGATTTTCAACGCAATACGGCATCGATCGGTGATTTTTCAGACACATCAATGACGATTGCAGCGATTCCGTTGCAAGCGGTTCAGGAGCAGAATGTAAGTATCGATTCAGCCTGGTTTGAAGGGCCGGTTCTGATCATGCAACAAGCCAATCCACTGGTCGTGATGGTGACAAATCACGGGAAGGAGGATGTCGAACAGGTCCGACTGTCCCTGATCGAAAACGGACAGGAAAAACCGCTTCGGCAACTGTCGATCCCCTCCGGGACGACTGTTACCGATACCCTGGTTTATATCCCACAACGATCCGGTTGGGAGCCGCTGACACTCAAGATCACTGATTTTCCAGTTCAATTTGATGACCAGTACTTTCTGACTTCAGAGGTCAGGCAGCGAATTGGTATTCTGGTCATCCACAGTGGCCGGCCCACAGCTCATCTGGAGCGCAGTGTGCGCGGAATCCAGGCTTTTGATCCACGGTTTCAGCAGGAAAATCAGGTGGATTACGCCCAGTTTGCCAACTTTCAGCTGATCGTGCTGGATGAGTTGACCAGTCTTTCTTCCGGTTTGATCTCCGAACTCGACCAGTTTATCCGGGCAGGAGGAAATGTCCTTGTCTTTCCAAAAGGTGGACAGGAAATGCATTCGGGTTATGCCGATCTGAGTGTCAAGGCAGGGGCCCGTCAGTATGCCAGTTGGGATCCGGTCGTCAGGGATGTCAGTGATCTGAATATCCGGTCTTTTGTCTTCCAGGACGTGTACACCAATGCGCGGTCAAATCTGCGACTTCCCGCGACGAAAGGAAACTACAAACTGTCTTCCACAGCTCCGGTCAACGAAGAAGTGTTAATGACCTACCGGGATGGCCAGCCCATGATAAGCCGCTACCCCCTGGAAATGGGGAATCTCTTTCTCAGCGCAGCTCCCCTGGCTGATGAATACAGCGATCTTGGCCGGACAGGTGAAGTATTCATCCCCATGCTGTACAAAATGGCTTTGTCCGGTAGAACCCAACACCATCTGGCCTACACCATAGGCCGCGATCAGGAGGTTGAAATGACTGTGCCAGCCCGTCGAACAGCAGAAAGTCTGCTTCGACTTCGTTCAGAAGAGGAAGAAATCGTACCTGTTCAGCGATATATTGGCACACGCGTAAAACTGGGCGTTGCAGATGGACTGCAGCAGGCTGGCATATACCAGCTTGTGGATGATCAGGGTACTGAATTAGGAGCGGCAGCCTTTAATTTTGATCGGCTGGAATCCGATCTGGACATGCTGGATGCCGATGGTATCCTGGCAAACGGATTCCTGGTCCCGGACGAGACCGCACAGGCTGATCTGTCGCAATGGATTGGCGAGCAAGAACGAGGCGTGGTATTATGGCGCTGGTGCTTAATTTTAGCCCTGCTGTTTTTTACCATTGAATCATTGTTGTTGCGATTCTGGAAGACCTAAGGCCTGCTTATGAACCTGCTACTCCGACAAGTAATACTCCACAACCCTGAACATCGTCTTCATCTTCACCAGTGTGACATCCTGATCAACAATGGGGTTATCAGTCGGATTGAGGAACATATTGATGCCGGTTCCGCAGACATTTGGGAAGGAGAGGGTTTGCACGTTTCTCCCGGATGGATGGACATCGGTGCACAAACCATGGATCCCGGTCAGGAACAACGGGAGGATTTACAGACACTTGCACGTGCTGCAGCCCGGGGTGGATATACGCGAATTGCTGTATTCCCGAATACAGAACCGGTCGTCCAATCAAAATCGGAAGTCCTCTATCTCCAGAAAAACAATCCAAATCAGGTGGTTCAGATCCTCCCGATCGGGGCCATTTCAAGGGATGCAAAAGGAGAGGAGATCGCCGAATTGTATGATATGCATTCGGCTGGGGCTGTCGCCTTCAGTGATGGCAGCCATCCGATTGACAGGGCAGGCTTATTATTGCGCGGTCTGCTTTACGTCAAGGCAATGAATGGAGTCGTGATCGATCAGCCATTGGATCCTTCCCTCGCAGTCCAGGACAGATCCACGAAGGCCCGGTCAGTACCATGCTCGGTATGCGCGGGGTGCCTTCTCTGGCAGAATCCGTACAGGTCTATCGCAATATTCAGTTGCTCGAGTATGCCGATTCGCGGTTGATCCTCCATGCCATTTCCACTGGTGAAAGTCTGGGTATGATCCGGCAGGCTCGCGAGAATGGCCTGAATCTGGGGACCACTGTTCCGGCATGGAACCTGGTCTTTACGGATGATGCCGTGAAGACCTATGATACCCGCTTTAAATTGATGCCACCCCTGCGTTCGGAATCCGATCGCCACGATCTTCGAGAAGCATTGAAACATCATATCCTGGATGCAATCGTCAGCCAGCATGTGCCGTTGGAGGATGATCAGAAGGAAGTCGAATTTCCGTATGCCGCCTTTGGTGCGACAGGACTTGAAACCACCTTCGCCCTTTGCCGCAGTCATCTGGTGCCCGACATTCTGACTTTGGATGATCTCCTGGTAAAACTGAGTCACGGTCCACGACGGATATTGGGGTTGCCTGCCATAGCCGTGGAGGAAGGCGCCGTGGCTGAACTGACCGTATTCCAGCCAGATGTATTCTGGACATTCACGATCGCAGGCCAGGCTTCCAAAGGACGAAATAATCCTCTGGATGGTCAGCAGTTGCAAGGTCGGGTTTATGGCGTCATCGGCAATCAGCACGCAACTCGTTCACCGTCTCTGCATTGATTCTGTGCCGGATTCACCGGAGCCATTATCTTTGATCAGATTAAAACGAAAAACAGATGAATACCAACCAGACAAGTATAAACTATGGACTCATCGGCGGGATGGCTGCGATCGCCCTTACCCTGCTTTACTATCTGATGAATGTACACGGGTTCATCACGTATGGTGCCTGGTTTACGTATCTGGCTTTAGGTGCCACAATGGTGATGGCAGGTCTTGCTGTCCGAAAATATCAGAATGGATTCATCGAATTCAAGGAGGGGTTGAAAGTGACCTTTCTGGTTTGGGTGATCGGCACAATCCTCACCACGGTATTCATGTATGTGCTGTATAATTTTATTGATCCGGGACTCGTCGACGTACAGAAGGAAGTCACCATGGAACTGATGGAGAAGTTTACGGCCAATATGGATGAAGAGACTCTTGAACAGATCAATAAAACGATGGAAGAACAAGGGTTTGGCCTGGATTTGAAAAAGAGTCTTCTGGCGTATGGATTTGGACTGATCTTTCCCGGATTTATTTTTGCGTTGATCATCTCTCTGGTGATCCGCAGGAAAAATCCCGAACTGGAGGTCTAATTGCCGATTAATTCCCCGGTATCATGGACCTGAGTCTGGTCATTCCCTTATTGAATGAGGAGGAATCCCTTCCCGAGCTGCATGCCTGGATCAGCCGTGTGCTTGATCCGACGGGATGGACCTATGAGATCCTGTTCATTGATGATGGGAGCCAGGATCAATCCTGGAAGGTGATCCAGCAACTGCAGGAAAAGGACAATCGGATTCGGGGTATTCGATTCCAACGAAATTATGGCAAATCGGCCGCGTTGAATACCGGATTTGCCCGGGTACAGGGAGAGGTCGTCATCACGATGGATGCGGATCTTCAGGACAATCCGGAGGAGATCCCGGAGATGGTCAACATGATCCGGGAACAGGGATACGACCTGGTTTCAGGCTGGAAAAAAGTGCGTCTGGATCCGGCACTGACAAAAATATGCCCAGCAAGTTTTACAACTGGACAGTGCGTCGGATGTCAGGCATTCGTCTCCATGATTTCAATTGCGGGCTTAAAGCCTACCGGTCAAATGTAGTCAAGAGCATCGAAGTATACGGGGATATGCACCGGTATATCCCCGTCCTCGCCAAGTGGGCGGGATACAAGCGGATTGGCGAAAAGGTGGTCCAGCACCAGGAACGAAAATATGGAGAGTCCAAATTCGGTATCGAACGGTTTATACGTGGACCTCTTGACCTGATGTCGGTGATCTTTATCAGTAAATTCGGGAAACGGCCGATGCACCTGTTCGGTCCATTAGGGGTTCTGTTTTTTATCATCGGGCTGGTGATCCTGGCCTGGCTGTCCTACCAGAAGCTGGTCATTCTGGAATATGGAATCGCCGACCGTCCCATCTTCTATTTCGGCATTCTCGCCCTGATTATCGGCACACAGTTGTTTCTGACTGGTTTTTTAGCCGAATTGATCTCCCGAAGTGCCGCCAACCGGAATGAATACCTCATTCAGGACCAAGTCGGAAGCTGAATTCATATTGGCATCATATTTTCTGCGTCTCCGCAATATGGCTGGAAAGTTCCAGTCGGTCTGAATTGGCCCCCATCGAAATCACGAACTATGAATTTGAAGCTGCAAGTAACCGGAAGATCCCTGGCTTTTTCAATCGGATTCTTCCTTCTGAATATGGCGGCGTTGCAGGCTCAATATCCCTATGTTGCGGCTAGCCGTTCCATTCCGGAAGTGCCTGCTTCCGTGAAGGAGATGCTGGATGCCAAAGTGGAGCGGTTATTTCAGGGATCAACCAATTCCCCGGAAGGCCTTTCTTCTTCCCTGATCATTCAGCCGATTATCCTCCTGAATGACACTATTCTGCCGTCACCCTCCACGTCCGGCAGACGTGTCAATATTGCCGGGAAGGTCATTCTGCAGATCCTTTCTCCGGGTGATCATGTCATACTGAAATCCGTTGAAGTGCCACTGTTTGGAAAAGGGGGCGATGCAGAAAGTGCACTGCGGCAGTCCATCCTCGAACTGGAAGCGAACCCGAGCACGGTTCGATCAGCCTATGATGATGCCTATACTATTCAGGTAGGTCAATGGAACGACTGTGTCACCTTCCTGGCGCTCTGTCAGAAGCTGGCAGATGAAGGCAAACTGGCAAAGGCCCTTGTCAAATTGGGTTCTACTCCTCCAGGTACACCTTGTTCACGAGAGGCCGACAAGCTGTGGGAAAGCCTGGTTCAGTTGAAAAAGAAAAAGCGATGTGAGGATATGGTCATTGCAGCGAAAACGGCGATAAAAGAGGCCGACAATCATCGGGCCCTGCAATTGGCCATCGCTTCTGACACGGATTGTCAGCCCGATTTCTGGAAGGGCGTTCAGGCTGATCTGGCCACTAAAATTTCGGAAACAGATCGGGCCGACCGTCGTTTTCTGGACAAGGCAATCCAGGGTTCATTGCGCCCAGAAGACCGGAAAAACAAATTATTCGCACTCCTGTTTGACCAGGTGGAGGCGGAATACAGGACAGTTAGGTAATCCCTGGTGTCCGCTTTTCCTCATCAATGGAAGAGTTCATGGACCTCCATGAACACATCCTGGATCTGATTGAAACTGTTGCCTGCAACGCGTTCACGAATATGCTGAGCAAAGTCAGTTGAACCTCTCCTGGATTCAAAGTCAAGAATACCCGCTGCTACAGCTTCCGGTGTTGGCTCACTGACCACGATCCCGGTTCTTCCCTCATCCACAAACTCGCCCAACCCACCCACATCGGTGATTACCACCGGCTTTTCAAAGCCGTATGCCATATTGAGGATGCCACTTTGTGTCGCGGAACGATAAGGCAGGACAACGACATCGCATGCCTCAAAATAGGGAGCCACACCCTCGTTGGGGATAAATTCATTCCTGAATCGCACCTGGTTCTGAATGCCCAATGTGTCGATCAACTGCAGGTAGCGAGCTTCGTCTTCATAACTTTCTCCGGCCACCAGAAGACGATAGGAGGGGTCTTTTTTCAACAGGATGGCCAGGGCCTCCAAAAGGATATCCAATCCCTTGTAGTGTCGGATATAGCCAAAGAACAACAGCACCTTGTCCTGTTCGTCGAGATCAAATGAAGTTCGTGCCGGAGGTATCCGGGATTTTGCACTTCGGGAATACCAGCCGTAAATGGGAAGCTCGGATCGAAAAACGGGCCGGCTACCGGCTAATTGTCGAATATCTTCTTCCACTTTTCTGGATAAGGTCAGGAAGGCCTTCGCCCACGTCAACCCCAGTCGCGTCAACCATTTGTCGATCCACCTGGATTCGTGAGAGATCACATTCTCCGTGATGAACAGAATGCGTTGTTTCATCCGCCGATTCAGGAAGAAGCCGATCCCGCAAAACATCGGACCAAAAAACGGCTGAAACCAGTCAAATGCAATGATATCCGGATCGAGGCGGTTGATTGCCCGGGCAGTTTGCCACCGGAAACCGGGTTGATCGAATGCATCAACCGGAGGCTGGGCACTTTCTGAAAGTGTTCTTCACTGACATCATACGGGGTAGTGCCAGGGAAGAGGATCGCCGGATACATCATCCGAAAATTGATGAAATCGATCCGGTGCCGTTCTTCCAGTGCTTCATAAAGAAAGGTCATGAACAGGGCATTGCCACCCCGATACGGGAAAGTGGGCCCCAGAAGAACGATATGCGGTGTTTTCATCGACACAAAGATAGGGTACGGTTTGGGTAACGTATTTTCGTGATTCTCGTTATTCTCATTCATGAAGCATCAGGTTTACATTACAGGGGTTGGGGGTATGGTCGGTTCGCATTTGGTGGATACCCTGTCAGCTGGAGGATTGTCCCCGGACTGCATCGTGGGCACTTACTTCAAACCAACCACGGACATTTCAGAGATTGCCGATAAAGCCACCCTCTCTGAATTGGATGTCCGGTATAGTGCCCCGCTTCAGGACCTGATCCTCCGGCTCAGACCAACGACGATTTTCCATCTCGCTGCCCAGAGTTACCCTACGGTTTCCTGGCAGCGCCCCGAAGAAACGATTCAGACCAATGTGCAGGGCACCGTGCATCTGTTTGAATCGATCCGAAGTGTTCGGCGGTTGGATCCGAATTATGATCCAGTCGTTGTTGTCGCTTGCTCCAGCGCTGAATACGGGGCCAGCCTGACCCCGGCCAATACCCCGGTAAAAGAACACGTGGAGTTGCTGCCGTTGCACCCGTATGGCGTGAGTAAAGTGGGCCAGGACCTGCTGGCCTATCAGTATCATGCCAACGATGGCATCCGCACCATTCGGGCTCGTATTTTTAATACAACGGGCCCTCGAAAAACGGGGGACGTTCTAAGCGACTTTACCCGGCGTGCGGTCGATATCGAATCCGGCAGGGAGACCAGCCTGCGCGTTGGGAATCTGGAGACACGACGAGGGATCACCGACGTTCGCGATCTGGTGAGTGCTTTGTTGCTGCTGGCCGAAAAAGGCGAGTGGGGTCAGTGCTACAATATCTGCGGTCGGTATGACTATCGGATCGGAGACCTCATCCCGATGATCGAACAGGTCATCGGAATCAAGCTGAAGGTCCAGATCGATCCGGCCTTGCTCAGACCCTCAGATGAACCGGTGATCTTTGGCGATGCGAGCCGGCTGATCGAACGAACCGGGTGGGCACAGCAGATCAGGATTGAACAGACGATCGAAGACATGATAACCTACTGGAGGCAAAAATCTGTCCGCAGCATTTTCCATTGATCACTCGGACCAGTTATATTGGTCAGCAATTCTTCGCCTATGTTTTTCAGATCCCGAGCACCGTTACGTATAGGCCTGGCAGGTGGGGGCACAGATGTCAGTCCCTATGCTGATCAATATGGCGGGGCCATCCTCAATGCCACGGTGAGCATGTATGCACAGGCTTCGCTGGAGCCCTTGAATGAACCTGTGATCATTCTGGAGGCTGTCGATCTGAAAATCAGAGAGACATATGACCTCCAGGCTGTATTGCCTACCGATGGTCCTCTGGCCCTGTTGAAAGGGGTGTACAATCGGGTGGTGAAAGAGACCGGTGGAAACCCGTTGGCACTTCATCTGACAACATCTGTAGATGCCCCGAAAGGGAGCGGAATGGGTACCTCCTCAACACTCACGGTAGCTATTCTGGGTGCTTTTGCAGAGTGGTTGCATATCCCATTGGGAGAATATGATTTGGCACATCTGGCTTACGAGATCGAACGGATTGATCTGGGAATGGCAGGAGGCCGCCAGGATCAATATGCGGCGACATTTGGCGGTTTCAATTTTATGGAGTTCTACGCAGATGACAAGGTCATCGTCAATCCCCTGCGGATCCGACCCGACTATCTGCGGGAACTGGAATTCAATATTCTGCTGTATTACACGGGCACCAGTCGCCTGAGTGCGGATATTATTGAAAAACAGTCCTCCAATTTTACCTCGGGTAGTGAAAAACCGGTTGAGGCGGCGCACAAACTCAAGGAACAGGCCATGATGATGAAACAGGCACTGTACAAAGGCGACCTGCATTCCATTGGTGAAATCCTGGATTTTGGCTGGACCTACAAGAAGCAGACCGCAGCTGGGGTGACCAATCCATTGATCGATGAGATCTATTCTGCAGCCCGGCTGGCCGGAGCGACGGGAGGCAAGATCTCCGGCGCCGGTGGCGGCGGGTTTATGATGTTCTACGTGCCGGGCAATCATCGATATGCCGTTGCTGACCGTTTGCTGCAATTCGGTGGAGAATTGAGGCGGTTTACATTCACGGATCTCGGTGTTGTGACCTGGACAGGAGCCTGATGGCTGACGGGTGGCCAGAATCGGGACAACATGGTAGTCCGGGAGTGGACTGAACTCCCTACTTTTGCCCCAATCGCCGACTATGCAGCATCACATCCGATCCATTATAACAGAAAGTATTGCCGTCAAGAACACCGTTCTTGCGGACACGGGGATATGAAGGCTTGGGTTGCTTCCCTGAAGTCGGGGAGGAAGGTCCTCTTTTGCGGGAATGGCGGAAGTGCCGCCGATGCCCAACATCTGGCCGCAGAACTGAGTGGCCGGTTCTATCTGGATCGGGATCCACTGCCTGCCGAAGCGCTGCACGTCAATACCTCCTATCTCACAGCTGTAGCGAATGATTACAGCTATGAAGAGGTTTATGCCCGACTGGTCAAAGGAATGGGGCATGAAGGGGACATCCTGGTGGCGTTGTCCACCTCAGGCAATTCAACGAACATTCTGAGGGCTATTGAAGAGGCCAAGAAAAAAAAGATGATCATTGTTGGTATGACAGGGGCATCCGGTGGCAAAATGGCGGCTCTGTGCGATCTTATCCTTAAGGTACCTTCCACAGATACACCCCGGATTCAGGAGGTGCATATTCTAATGGGTCACATCCTCTGCGAACTGACGGAGGCCAGCCTGTTTCCGGTATGATGATTCCGAACACGGCAATCATTCTGGCGGGAGGCAGGGGTACCCGTTTGCAGACTGTGGTCAGTGATCTACCCAAGCCGCTGGCTCCCGTAGCTGACCGGCCTTTCCTGGCCTGGCAATTGGACCATCTGGCCAGTCAGGGCATACAGAAGGTCATCCTGTCCATCGGGTATCTAGCGGACCACTTCCTGCATTTGATCGGCACGACCTGGAAGGAGATGCAGATCGAGTATGTGATAGAGGAACAACCGCTGGGTACTGGCGGAGCCATCTACAAGGCAAGCAAGCAGATTGATGATGAAGAATTTTGGGTACTGAACGGAGATACCTTTACGGATTTCTGCCTGGCAGATCTGTGGGAATTCCATCGGGCATCGGGGGTCATCTGTACGTTGGCGCTCAAGCAGATGGAAGATGTCGATCGATACGGGACTGTTCAGATCGATAGCCAGGGTCAGGTACTCGGATTTGCGGAAAAACGTGCACAACGTCACGGGTTGATCAATGCAGGGGTCTACCTGTTGCATCGCCGATTGATTCCGAAGGATGCATCCGAATCGGCCTTTTCCTTTGAGACGGATGTGCTGCAAACATTGCCGGGACATTCGAAACTGGCCGGATTGCCCGTTGCGGGCCATTTCCTGGATATCGGTATTCCAGACGATTATTACCTCGCCCAAACAGCACTTCCAGCCTGGACAGCAGCTACCGCTTCATCAGATCTGCCTTTCATCGATTCCTCGTGGACATTGTTCCTCGACCGTGATGGCGTGATCAACGAACGTATTCCCGGGGATTATGTGTGCAGACCGGATCAATTTCATTTCCTCCCAGGTGTTCCGGAGGCGCTGGCCATTCTCCGGGGAGTGTTCGGACGAATTGTGATTGTCACGAATCAACAGGGAATCGGCAAGAACAGAATGACTGTGGATGACCTTAACAGGGTACATCTCGCTATGACCACTATTCTGGAAGAATCTGGCGTGCATCTGGATGGAATCTATTTTTGTCCTGATCTGGAATCTGTGCATCCTGTATGCAGAAAGCCGTTACCGGGGATGGCTTTACAGGCGTTCCACCAGTTCCCGGATATCCGGTTTTCCCGGTCTGTCCTGATTGGCGACAGTGAATCGGATGTTGCTTTTGGGAATCGTCTTGGCATGGTGACGATTCGGATCGGGGAGGAGGACAACCGGGCCGATCTTGTGGTTGAGTCGCTGGCGATTGCAGCAGCCTGTTTGCTGGAGTGGTGTCGATAGATGCCCCTTCCTGAATGACGTTGGTCAGGATGGGGAAGGACCCGCCTGAGCAGGTCCTTCCGGTTGATCATGTTTCTCACCAGTTTCTTCAGATTCAGTTGGAATTCTCCCTCGTTCGCGCAAGTATCGGGTAATGAGCCACTCCAGCTGACCATTGACACTGCGAAATTCATCTGCAGCCCACTTTTCAACTGCAGCCATAGTGGTCGCATCAATTCGCAGGACGAACTTCTTTTTTTCCATGGTCTTCCTTACTGATGAAGCGTACCTGCATTGATGACAGGCACAGCATCATGGTCTGCACATAACACTACCATCAAGTTACTGACCATGGCTGCTCGTTTGTCATCATCCAGGTGGATCACATTGCGGTCATTCATCATTTTCAATGCTTCTTCCACCATGCCCACAGCGCCTTCGACGATCTTGAAGCGGGCCGATACAATGGCTGCTGCCTGCTGTCGACGCAACATCGCGTTGGCGATCTCAGGAGCATAGGCGAGGTAACCGATACGGGCCTCGATCACTTCGATACCGGCAATGGCCAGTCGTTCGTCCAGTTCCTTTTCCAGGTTGTGGTTGACATCTTCCAATCCGGAACGTAGCGTCAATTCAGTCATCTCATCGTCAAAATTGTCATAGGGATATCGAGCAGCCAGTTTTCGAACAGCTGCATCTGTTTGAACCGTGACAAATGTCTCGAAGTTGTCCACTTCAAATGCGGCTTTAAACGTTTCCTGTACTCGCCAGACGAGGATCACCGAGATGATGACCGGGTTGCCCATTTTATCATTCACCTTGAGTCGCTCGGAATCAAAATTGCGTGCCCGGAGTGAAATGGCTTTTTTTGAATAAAAGGGATTGACCCAGAAAAAACCGTTGGTCTTGACAGTACCCTTGTATTCTCCGAAGAGGGTCATGACCACTGAACTATTTGGATTGATAAAGAAAAAACCAGGACTGATCATGATCGTCAAGATCAGCGTAATGATGCCTGGAACCGGTTGACGGAGGATCAACAATGTGATTCCGCCAGCAAGCAGAAGCAGGAAAAGAGCCAGCATGGTGTAGCCGGATCGAGGGGAAGATGCAATCTCTTTCATAGTGTGATATTATTATGATATCACAATGCTATTGAAATTATCTCGAAATTCAAAATAAATTCGATGAATTCTGCACTTCGGACGTCCGGATTCGACGTGTCACTGATCAAAGAGTGAGAATATTCGATCCGGATACAGCGTACCTTTGTATTATGGAACGCATTACCGAGTCAGATTCACCTCATCGTCACCTGGAGACGTGGTCAGTCAGGGACCTGATTGTCGCTATGAACGGAGAGGATGCCACAGTGCACCGCGCTGTAGAACGCGCCCTGCCTCAGATCGAAAAGTTGATTACAGCGGTGATCGAGCGGATGGAGTTGGGAGGGCGGCTGTTCTATATCGGGGCTGGGACCAGTGGGCGATTGGGTATCCTCGATGCATCAGAATGCCCCCCCACATTCGGAGTGCCGGCAGATTGGGTGAATGGCCTGATCGCCGGTGGAGATACGGCGATCCGAAGAGCGGTTGAGGGGGCAGAAGATGACCATCAACTGGCCTGGAAGGATCTCCAGGCAAGCCAGATCCATACGTTGGACATTGTGGTCGGCATTGCCGCATCAGGAACGACACCCTATGTGGTTGCCGGTCTGGAAGCATGTCGGACCGGGGTATTGCCACCGGTTGCATCACGTGCAATCCGGGGCTCCGGTCACAACAGGTTCCGACTTTCCTGTTGAAGTAGTCACCGGGCCCGAGTTTGTCAGTGGCAGCACTCGCCTGAAAGCCGGAACTGCACAAAAGATGGTGCTCAATATGATCACGACAGCGACCATGATTCGCCTGGGTCGGGTGAAGGATAATCACATGGTGGATATGCATCTGGCCAACCAGAAACTGATTGAACGAGGTACACGGATGCTGATGAACGAATTGGCTTTGCCGGAAGAAGAGGCACGCCGTCGACTTCTTTCAGCAGGTAGTGTCCGACAGGCGATGATCAATGCGCTGGGTGGGACAGATGTTTCCTGAACAGTTCATATATCCGGCGGTATTCATCCTTCCAGGAGCTCGCTTCGACAAAACCATGATCCTCCAATGGGAACACAGCTAACTCCCAATCCGTCTTTCCCAATTCGATCAACCGCTGGCTCAGTCTGACAACATCCTGGAACTGGACGTTGACATCGACCATGCCATGCAGCATGACCAGAGGATCCACCAGGCCTTCAGCGTAATAGATCGGTGAAGACTGTCGATAGGCGATGCTGTCTTCCACAGGTGTGTTCAGGATGTTTGCCGTGTAGGGATCGTTGTAATGAGCCCAATCGGTCACTGACCGCAAGGCAGCACCACAGGCAAAGGTGCCCGGGTGTTTGAACAAGGCCATCAAGGTGATGAACCCTCCATATGACCCCCCATAGATACCAATCCGGTCCTTATCGATGCCGATACTGTCGACCAGGAAACGGGCCCCGTCCACCTGATCGGTCAGATCGCGCCCACCCATATGTCTGTATATGGCCGTTCGCCAGTCGCGTCCATAGCCACTGCTTGCACGATAGTCCATGTCGAGCACGGTATATCCTTCATCGCAAAGGAGATTGTGAAACATATATTCGCGAAAATAGCTGCTCCACCAGTTGTGTACGTTTTGCAGGTAGCCGGCACCGTGGACAAAGATCACTGCAGCCCCATTCGGGTTGGACGGTCGATAAATTCGTGCAGGTACTTTTGCACCATCATCCGCAGGCACATGAATGATCTCTGGAATACGCCAGTTGTAGGCGTTGAATTGAGCTGTTGTAGACTGGGTGATGCGGGTCATCTTTGCGCCGGCTCTGTTCGGCATCTCATGGAGCTCCCAGGGCAGATTCGCAAAGGAATACCGGATCGCAAGACGTTTTTCATCCGGTGAAACGACCATTTCATAGTTACCGGGACGATCTGTGATTCTGACCAGTTGACCACCCCTTGCTGGAAGGTGATACACATGCTGTTCGGCGGGTCCTTCTGCATTGGCCCGAAGAAAGAACGTCTTCTCATCCCTGGACAGTTGCACATCCAGGACTTCAAACTCGCCTTGCGTCAATGCTGTCTGACGATCTGAATCGAGATGGTGTGAATAGACATGCGCATAGCCGGTTTGTTCTGACAGAAACCAGACAGCGCGTCCATGGTCAAGCCATCCCATTTGACCGCCCATTTCTGTCCAGCTGACAATCCCGGGGCCGCCGATCCAGCAGTCATCATGCTGGTGATCGATCACCCGCAGCTGGTTGTCAGATGGATCATAGACCGCAACCCAGCGATCCTTGTGGTCGAGGCTCTTGATGTCCAGTAACGCCAGGCCCTGATCCGACCAGACCGGACCGTGAAAGATGACCGGTTTGGGCGTTCGTCGGACAGGATTCCAGGGGATGGAATCGGTGTAGTAGATCGCCTGGAATGCAGGTTTTTGGTAAATCCCGGGCAAACTGTCAATGACGATTTGATAGGTTGTATCCCGTTGCCTGTCATAGCAATGAAACGTAACCAAATCCTGATCGTGACCCACTTTCGGCCGTGCCTGCAAATCGGCGGTATAACCTGATTTTGTGACATAGGCAGGTACCTCTGTTGCTTTCGGGGAAGCAACATGTACCTGTGACCAGGTAAAAAAGCGAAGGGAAGGCCCGGCGGATAACCCCGAAATACGGTCATCGCCAACATAGATCGAACGCGGCCGCTTGGGTTTAATCTGCTCATCCAGTTCCTTTTGGGCCAGTTCAGTTGCATTTCGAGATTGCAGAATGGCAGACAATTGCATCTGATCCCGTTCCAGCCAGCGGTCCTGGTTGCTGGGATTGGAATCCTGTTTTTTATTCCCTTTTCGAAGGTCTGTCAATTGTGTAATGGTCCCCTTTGTCAGGTCGAGGAGGTAGAGATTTTGACCGGCAGCATAACCGATTTCCGAGTCTGATTTTCCAAAAAATGGATCGGATTCACGCTCGGTCGTCGAGGTCAGTTGACGGAATGATCTGGTGGGATGATCCCAGATGTAGATATCGCTTTGCCAGCTGGTCACGGCCCGAGAATGGGAAGCAGACCAGGTCCAGCTACCGCTTGGAATATCCCGGATATCATCGATTGAGCGCTTCTGGATACCTCGATCGGTGTGCCGGGAATAGGACTGCCGGATCAGTTCTTTTCGGGATTCCGGGAGAAGAGAATGGTTTCACTGTCTGGTGACCAAAGTTACCTGTTCTGGCAGGAAACCGACAAACGACTCACCGTTCATGATCTCCCCCAGTTGGAGTGATTGAGCAGAAAGGAAACAAGGCATCAGTCCGATCAGGACAAGGGGAAAAAGGAGGTTGCGCATGATACCTGGGGATTGAGCGATGAAAGGTACCCAATCTCCGTGAAACACGTTTGGTCTGTTTCGCGTATATCCGGTCATATCTGTGACATGAAATAATGATGCATGTGTAGCATGTTTCTTATGAAGTTGGTATAGATATTGATTATCATGTATTTGAAATATGTTTAATATGATCTCCATGAAGTTTTGGTTGTACAGGATGGGTCTGGTTTTGGGGTTGTTTTTGCTCGGTATCAGTACCTATGCAGAAGGCTCCAAAGACCTTGGGTATTGCCGGCGGATTTATCCGGGTTATCCGTCCCGATGGTACTGACCACACCTTGTTCGACAACAAGGGAGTCAATTTTCAGAAGGGGATCATTTATAACAAGACGCAGGAATTTGCTGGTCCTACCGGCGGAGGTACGCTGAATGGCCCGGGATATATTCCTGGTGTCGTGCCAGTTCTGTCCGGGGAGGAAGGAATATGGACGATCACATTGGAATATCCGGCATATTCGACAAGTCCATTCAACAATGTCCTCAATGTGGACAATTGGCAGCGAATTGTAGATCAGCCGACCAACCAACGTGTTGTGCTGGCGTGGGATATCACGGTATCAAAAAATGCAGCCGCCAATGATGGTGGAGATATGCTGACCGGTAGGGTATTCACGCAGGAGATCTCCTATGTTGTCAATGACAATGGAAACCTGACAGATATTGATCTCTATGTATTGAGCGACGAGGGTATTCAGTACAATCTGAAGATGGAAGATATGGACCCCTGGGGCTGGTTTCTATCCAGTAATAACAGAGGTATCGTCGATCATGAGCGCAAGCCCATCCTCCAGTCAGCTGAAGACACTGAGTTTATCCGGTCGTGGCAGGCGAGCAGCTGGTTGAGTGGCAACAACTATCTGTATGAACCTCAAACCAAGGATTTCAGCCCGATCGCAAACAATAAACTCTTTTTCAATGTACCTGATCCGGACCTCCCACTGGAGGCATCGGATTTCGATGTGTACAGAAATGTCAAATTCAAAAACTGGTTGAATCCAGTAATTCCTAGTTACAACGACCCGCTTTTCAACGTGGATTTTTCTGCATATGTAGCAGATACAAGCATCTATTCCATTTGTGGGCAATACGTGATGGGTGTTGGACAAGGAGGCTTTATCACTTTCGAAACTGTCGGCCGGGGTGAAGTAGAACTTCGTATTGATGTCAACCAGAACAGCTCTTTTGATGATCCGGAGGATATCTCTAAGAACAAGGAAGTACTTGGGGGAATGGATTCCATCTTCTGGGACGGAAAGGACAATTTTGGCGTGCCGATCCCCCCACAGAAGAATTTCTCGCTGACACTGCGCATGTCGGGAACGATTTACAGTGGTGAGATGCATTTTCTTTTATTTGACATAGAGAATACAACTGGTGGGATCAATCTGACTCGTTTGAATGGCGTGAATCCAGGCAAGGTATCGTTCCTCTATGACCATTCCTCCTTTGGTGGCGGTGTGAGCGGCGGAGGCATTCCCGGTGATCCCCAACCAACATTACAGCCCTATTCCTACTCCAATAATCAGGGCGATGAAAAAATGATGGACTACTGGTCTTTCATTGCCACCTCTGCCATTTCGGATGAGGTGACATTGATGATCGATATCGTGGACAGTTGCGTTGACCCATCACTGGATTCGGATGGAGACGGAATCATTGATGTTATCGATCTTGATGATGACAATGACGGGATTCCGGATATCCGGGAATTCTGTTCAGTAGTAGGCAGTTTTACCTGTTTGCCGGGTGGCCCGGATCCATCCCATGATGAAGACAAGGACAAGATCCTGAATTTCCGAGATGCCAATGATGCGGCATTTGCCAATCCCTGTGCCGATGTCGATGGGGATGGGATCTGCGACCAGGTTGACGATGTGTATGATAAGGATGGAGACGGTGTGCCGGACCATCTGGATCTGGATTCGGACAATGATGGTTTGCCGGATATGTATGAAGCTGGCCATGGTCTTGCGGATCCGGAAGGAAACGGCGTCATCAATGCTCCGGTAGCCGAATTTGGCAACAACGGGTTCTACAACAATATTTCCAGTGTAGCCAATGGGCAACTTGCTGTAGCTAATTATCTCCCTCCGGATAAGGATAATGACGGGGTGCCGGATAATGATGACCGCGAATCAGACAATGATGGTATCAATGATGTCGCTGAGGATGACATGCAAGGTCTGGATAGTAACAATGACGGAGCAATAGACGATGGATTCGGTGGTATTATGGTCGACAGTGTCGGGATCCCCCTCCAGATCAGCCCGTCGGCAAGTGGCAATCCATTGAGCAGTCCGAAGGATTTCGATGGCGATGGAATTCCCAATTACCTCGATCATGATTCCGACAATGATGGCTTGATGGATGTCATTGAAACGGTGAATCCGGATGGAGACAATAACGGTTTCCTGGGAACAGGTGCGGATGTCGACCTGAAAGTGAATGAATTTGGTCAGGTCTATGAGGATGGCGCAGGAAATCCAGTGTCAACTACCTCTTATCCGGTCAATACAGATATGCTCGGCTTGCCCGACTTCCAGGATCTGGACAGTGATGCAGATGGCATTTGGGACACCTATGAAGCGGGTGTCTATGACCCGGATCAGGATGGCGTTTCCGGATTTGGTATACCGATGGTGAACGATTTTGGCGTGCCGATCAAGGACGAGAATGGAGATCCACTTGTCAATGTGCACATCCCTCCTGATTTTGACGGAGATGGATTTCCGATTTTCAGGATCCGGATAGTGATAATGACGGTATTTCTGACGGATACGAATGTGAAACTGGCGTGCCTTGTCCGGATACGGACGCCGATGGAATCCCTGATTTCCATGACCTGGACAGCGATAATGACGGACTTGGTGATACGGTGGAATGTCCCAATGGCGACGATCCCGACTGCCCTGATTCAGATACCGACGGGGTAGATGATTTCCGTGACCCAAACAGTTTTTTCACGAATGATACAGACGGTGATGGGGTCCGTGATTTTGAAGATCTCGACAACGATAATGATGGTATTCCCGACAATATGGAATTCTGTAAAGGTATTCAGGGGTTTGCCTGTCTGCCTGGTGCAAAAGATCCGGATGGCGACGAGGACGGGGATTTCATTCCCAACTACTGGGATAGCAAAGACCTCGCTGTGAACAATGGCTGCGTAGATGTCAACAATGATGGCATTTGTGATCGGGTAGCACCAGCATATGATACAGATGGAGATGGCGTCGCAAACCACGTTGATCTGGATAGTGACAACGATGGGCTGACGGATCTCTTTGAGGCCGGTCATGATGGACCAGACATGAATGGGAATGGTATAATCGATGGTCCGAAAGCTATATTTGGCGCAAATGGATTATACAATCCGCTGGCCACTGATCCTGATGCGTTTACCGCGACCATCAACTACGTTCGACTGAACAGTGATGGGGATGTCAATTTTGATCATCTGGATCTGGACAGCGACAATGATGGAACATATGACGCTGCAGAAGAAGGATATGTACTTCTGGATGGTGAGCCCGGGCAAGGACCAGTGAATGTCGATGCAAATGGTCGTTTACTCACGGATGCGATCGGATTTGTGATCAAATCGACGTCATTCATGGTCAATACTGACCTGGATGCTGAGCCGGACTGCCGTGATCTGGATTCTGATGGGGATACCCTGCCAGATGTTGTGGAGGCCCCACATACAGATCCAGACAAAGACTTCCGCCCGTGTGAGTCCGGTGGTGGTGAACACACGAGGAGCGTTGATCATGGATGCAACAGGAACGTTGCTCCAGTCGATTTCCAATCCTCGCGATCTGGATCTGGATCTTGCTCCTGATTTTCAGGATATCGACCGCGACGGGGACGGGATCGGAGATGGCTATGAATGCCCTGATCCATGGGATTGCGTGGATTCAGATGGGGATGGTATGCCGGATGTAGACGATCTGAACAGCGACAATGACTTCTGGACAGATGAAGACGAATGTCCCGGGGCGAACCTTGTCCGGATACGGATATGAACTTTGTGGATGAATTCCGTCAGTTCAACTGCTGGCCTGATGTTACTCCGGTTCTGGAGGACCTGCCACCCGTGATTGAGGTTTGTCAGGGATCGGAAATTGTGCTTTCCGGCCAGAATGTACAAGTATTCCCGGCTGATCTGACCTATACCTGGACGGGCCCAGGGTTGTACAAAGTCACAAACACGGTACCCAATGGTGCGCCATTGACCGCACCAGTGATTGCTAACCTGGCCACCGAGGGCAATTACACGTTGACGGTGTTGTCCAGCCAGGGATGCGCTGGTGATACGGTCTCCCTCTTCCTGGATGTCAAGCCAGTACCATCCACTCCGATCATTGATATTGATCCGGCGGAAATATGTATTGGTGATTCGATCATTTTGTCGAGTCAATTGTATACAGGCCAGGATGTGGTCTACACCTGGCTGTTCCAATCGCCGGGCGGGAGCTTCAATGCAATCGGTTCCTCGCTCGAGCCGATCTACATTTTGCAAAATGCCCAGAAGATGATGATGGTGGCTATGCGGTCAATGTCACTGTGGAAGGTTGTACATCGGCGAATGCGTTGCCATTCAACCTGACAGTACTGCCAGCTGCGATCGTCGTCGCCCAGAATGACAACTACACGATCCCGTTCACACAGAAACTGTTACAGGGAAATCTGCTGACAAATGATCTGTTCAATACAAAAAGTGTACTGGTGACGCTGGTCAGTGGTCCCGACCATGGCATACTGACCATGTCCGCGGATGGATCATTTAAATATGAACCGGAAACCGGCTTTACCGGTACGGTTACGATTGTCTATTCGATTTGTGGCAGTATCTGTGAAGAAGTGTGTGATGAAGGGATCCTCACCATTGAGATATCAGAAGATCTCACTCCGACGGATTGTGACATCCCGAACATGATTACGCCAAATGCAGACGGATTCAATGACCTGTTCATTATCCCTTGTCTGGAAGACTATCCTGACCATGAGATCAGTATATTCAACAGATGGGGTGACCGGGTCTTCTTTTCAGACGATTATCAGCAGGATTGGGATGGGACCTATCAGGGAAATCCATTGCCGAATACGACCTATTTCTATTTGATCCAGTTCAATGGTGCGAATCCGCAATCCATCCGAGGTTGGGTTGAAATCATCCGGGAATAAACGAACGAACATGAAAAATCGAATCATTCTCATATTGGGATTATCAGTTTGTGTGATGGGTCTTCGGGCTCAACATGCGGCACAATTCACCCAGTTTACATTCAACAAGTTGAATTTCAATCCTTCCCTGGTGGGCACCTATGATGCGTTGACATTCACTGGAATGTATCGCCATCAGTGGTTCGGGGTTGAAGGCGCTCCCCGGACGGGTATGTTCAATGTGATTGCGCCTCTGAGTCAGAAAAATGCGGTCTTTGGCATGGCCATGAGTTATGACCAGATCGGTGTAACGCAAACGGGCCAGGCTACTGCTTCTTATGCATACATCCTGCGATTGTCCAACGGCTTGGAATTGCTCGGCGGTCTATCCGGGACAGTAGAATACGGACGGATTAACTGGGAACTTGCTGATCCGGCTGATCCTGGTGATCCGCTTGTCGGAGGGGGCCTGGAAAATGTCTGGAAGCCCAACTTCGGTGCAGGTCTGACCATACATAACAAAGTGTGGTATCTGGCATTTCAGTGCCCCGATTCATGAAAAATTTCCTGTATCGCGACAATGCGAATTCCGAAATTAAAACCGGAGACATTCGGGAGATTTACGGGATGGGAGGTGTTGATATTGGCCTGTCTCCCAATTTCCGAGTACGCCCTGGGGCGTTGTTGAGTTACAACCCTTCAGCGCCTGTAGACATAGCGTTTGATGTGAGTGTATTGTTGATGAATCAGTTGATCCTTGGTGCTGCCTATCGTCTCGATGATGCATTGTCAGGGATTGTCCAATACCGGATATCTCCGGAATGGAAGTTGGGCGTAGGATATGACTTTACAATATCTGCCCTGAACCAATATTCTAATGGCACGGCAGAAATCATGCTGGAATACAGCCTGGACAGGGCCTCTGATGGTACCCGTCACATTCGTTTCTTTTAATCCTGACCAACCATGAAACATACCATAGCCTGGTCTTTCCTGATCCTGTTCTCCAGCATGCTGACAGCACAGTCGGGATTTGACTATTCTCAAAAGTCATATATGAAAAAGGCCGACCCGTTCAATCTCCCCAATCAGGGAGGTTTTGCGCTGTCGACCGCCAAGTATATGAAGGATCTGGAGGAACTGGAAAAGTCTCCTCCGCTTTGCCTTCAACTGGGTGACAATTATCGTCTGAACGGTCAGCCGGTAGAAGCCGCCATCTGGTATGGCAAGGGCATACACCAGGTGAGAGGTCTGGAGGACTATCTCCATTACGCACTTGTATTGAAAATGTCAGGTCAGTGCAAGGAGGGACAATTGTGGTACAGCCGATACCTGGAGGAGAAAGGTGAATTGTCGCAAATACTCTGCCCAGAGGTGGCCGGAGAACCCAATCCACTTCAGGTGCAACTCAACGGCTTGGCTGAATTGAATACAACTGCCTCGGAATTTGCACCCCTCCTCTGGGAAAACAAGATGTTGTTCACAACGGATCGGACCTTCAGTCGGCCGGGAATGCTGCACGATCCCTGGACCATGCGTGGCTATACCGGGCTGTTCGAGGCTGAACGAAATGAAACAGGCCAATGGCACAAACCAAAGCCTTTTGGTGAGTTGGACTCCAGGTATCATGATGGTGTAGCCGTGATCTCCCCTGATGCGCAATGGATGTACATCACCCGGACTCAGGATGAAGGATTGAATGAAAAAGGGATGAGAGACCTGACCATCTGGGAAGCAAGTAAGAAAGGTAACCACTGGAAGGCAACAGTCAGGGTACCGTTCTCCTCTCCAACCTATGCAACCTGCCATCCGACAATGGACCCGCAGGGGAAAATAATGTATTTCGCTTCGGATAAGCCAGGTGGACAGGGTGGACTGGATCTCTATAAGGTCGAACGGATCGGAAATACATGGGGTGTACCCATCAATCTGGGACCTGGAATCAACAGCCCGGGAAATGAAGTATTTCCGTTTATAAGTGATGACGGCTTTCTCTTTTATGCTTCGGACGGCTCGACCGGTTTCGGTGGGCTTGATCTTTTTGTCGCCGCTCCAGGCGAGAACAAGGAATTGACAACTGGCAGAAACCTGGGAGAGGCGGTCAACACAACCTATGATGATTTTGCCTTGGTCACCATGACCGGCCGCCGGACAGGCTACCTCAGCTCGAATCGTCCAGGGGGTGCCGGGATGGACGACCTGTACCAATGGGTATCCAATAAACCTCTTGGTGAACTGCCCTATGCTTCTACAGAAGTATTGATCGTCGATGCACAGACCGGATTGATTATCCCTGGGGCCAAAGTGAAATTCGGCAACCGGTTGCTGGAAGCGAACGAGGATGGGAAACTGAGAATTCAGTCATTGAACCCTGGATCACATACCATCGAGGTGTCTGCGCCAAAATTCATCACGGCGAATTACGCGATTGAATTGCCCAGCGAGGAATCTCAAATTATCAAACTGGAGCCAGGCGTTTTCCAGCCTTTCATCTTCCATGTCGTCGATAAGGATAGTGGACTTCCCGTCAACAATCCCGTTGTCGAGGTATTTGAAATGACACCTGCCGGTAAATTGATCCCTGTTTCGCAGACAGCTAATGAGGAGGACAAATCAGCTTCGGCACTCAATCTCTTCGATCCGTCTCTCTTTCCACCCGGTGCAATCTTTGTAGAAGGTGATCTGGTGCAGATTCGCGATCGGAAGGCACAGAAGCCGATCATCGGTCTGGAAGCCGTTCAGAAAGCGGCTCCACTGGGATCCGTCAAAGAGAAGAAACCGGCCGATCCGGATGAATTGCGTGCCTGGTTCAAGGGACGTTACCAACTGCGGTCCACGACGGAAAAGGGCATCATGGATTGGAATGATGTTCAGGTGGATTTGATCACCGCCCGATTCCTCACTGATCAGGGATTTGCAGAAACGGCCAGTTTGAGTCAATCAGCAGACCCCAATCTGCCCTGGCAGCTGGATGAACGCAAACGTTATCAGATCAGGGCAAAAGCAGAAGGATTCCTGAGTTCGGTCATTGCTTTATCTGCACCGGAGATCCAGGGAATGGGTCCGATGACCAAACGCATCATTGAAGTGGAGCCGATTATCCTCGGGATTGCGGAAGAAGACCTTACAGAAGGTGCCAAGTTCAAACTCGAAGGAATTTACTACGATTATGACAAAGCGACCATCCGGGCTGATGCACGATCCAATCTGGACGAACTGGCTCGCCTCATGAACAAGTTTCCGAACATGGAAATCGAATTGAGTTCACATACCGACTGTCGGGGACGGGATGACTACAATGAAGATCTTTCCCAACGCCGCGCACAATCTGCCATCCAGTATCTGCAGGATCTGGGTATCGATGTAAAGCGGTTGGTGGCAAAAGGATATGGCGAACGACAACTCGTCAACCGATGTGACGACGGGGTAAAATGCGCTGAGGCAGAGCACCAGCTCAACCGGCGAACCGAGTTCAAAATCGTGAGAATGTAAACGAAAAGCGGCGTCCTATGGACGCCGCTTTTTCGATTCACATCTACCGATTATCTATGGATCTGGACATAACCTGAATACGTCTCTCCTTCTCCATCTTTCAATACGTAGAAGTAGGTGCCATCAGGCAGGATCTGATCTTCCCAGTTTCCATTCCAGTTGTTCTTGTATCCTTTCTGATGATAGATCTTCAGGCCCCATCGGTTGAAGACCGTCAGTTCGTTCTCAGGATAATCCTCTATACCGTCGATCGTGAACATATCGTTGATGTCATCTCCGTTGGGAGAGAAACCAGTGTGAATGACCAACCCGTTGCAGGTTACATCAATGTCGACAACAGCCTGATCGCAGTTTTCTTCATTGATACAAATCTCATAAGAGAGTTGATCCGGCCCACAATAGTCCGGTGACGGTGTATACAGGACCGTTTTGTTGTTCTTGATCACTGCCGTTCCATACGCTGGCTGCGCAATGATCTTGAACGATTCGATGCTGGTGCCCGTTGGAATGATGTCATTCAGCAATACTGCGATCTCCCTGGTCTGGTTCTTCTTGGTTGTCGCCAGGTCGTCCACTGCGATCAGCTTCTCCTCCTCCGGACAATCAACCTGAATGGATGTGCCATCCGAGCATTGTGACGGATTGTGGATCACTTCCAGACTGAAGGTGCCTACAGGCAGCAGGATCGTCACAGCATCCGGTCCACAAGGCAACATTTGACCAGTATACGGTTGGCCATTGACCAGAATGGAATAATCACTGATCTGCAAGGGATCGATGTGAATACAGATTTCAGCCTGTCCACTGCAATCCTCCGTTTCATAACCGTACGCACTGTTCTGGAAGATGGTATCACATGGAACAAGCGTGGTGATGGTCACAACAATATAGGTTGTGTCACACACCTCAGGCACCTCGTCATTACAATGGATGACACAGAGAATGGATGTGCCAGTGAATCCGTCTTCAGGGTCAAGGAGTACACAGGGTGAACCTTCAGCCACGGTGGCATCCACTTCATCCAGATTTTCTCCGCAGACACTGGCAGAAAGAATATTGCCTTCGAAGTCAAGCACATCCTCAATGCAGATCGTATATGGATCATCCATTGGAATATTGACATAGACCGTATCGATGCAGGTGCCAACGGGAAGCAGTTCGACATTGACCTTGCTGAAGCAGTTCGCTGCAGATGGGTCACTCACCAGAATGGTATATGTTCCTTTGGCCAGACCGGAATGACTGTTCCCAACGCTGTTCGCAACACCCTTGTTCGGCAGCCAGGTGTACTCATAGTCATCCGCATTACCTGTTGGAATGACCGTGATCGTACCATTCTTTTCGCCACAATCCGGGTTGATCGTGATCACGTCTGCTATCTCAGGCAGGACGCAAGGGCAAAGTTTCAGTACCGTGATGGTCTGAACCAGTTCAGCCGTGTTGCCACAGTCGTCTTCAGCAAGCCAAGTGCGTGTCAGGATCTGTCCACAATCTGCTCCTGGAGCTTCCGTTTGCGTGTATGTCACAGTGACATCACTGCAAACATCATCTGCCTGCACATTGGCAGGGCCAGGGATTACGCCGCCATTGTCCAGATCTACCGTGATGTCATTCACCACAGTCAGGAAGAACGGAGCATCTGTATCCAGGACACGGATGATCTGGCTGGCTGTAGCCGTGTTCCCACAATCATCCTCTGCAGTCCAGGTTCGTGTGATCCGGTAACCACAATCAAGTTGGGTTTCTTTGTCACTGACAGAGATGGCGACATCATTGTCGCAATTGTCCTCTGCCTCGGCCTTGGACGCAGGAATCGGATCCGTGCAACCGATGGTAACATCCCCGGGCACATTTGTAAACACAGGTGCTTTGGTATCCGTGATCAGGATGGTAATGGTATACGTTGTCGTATTGCCACATGCATCGGATGCTGTCCAGGTACACACCAGTTTGACAAAATAACCATCGGTTTCACAATCACCCTGGGTGATCACCTCATCAAATGTAATGGTCGGATTGGGATCACAATTATCCTGTGGGATGAATGAACCGGCATCCAATGCGGGAGCAGATTCACAATCAAATGTCAGTGTGGAGCCATTTGGCAAGCCGACCAGAAGAGGGTGGTTGGGGATGAGAGCAGGTCCTTTGTCATCCACAACAACAATGAGTTGGAATGCAGTTGCCGTATTGCCACAATCATCTTTTACCGTCCACGTCCGCAGGAGGGTATATTCCTGAGGGCATGCACCCGGCAGTTTCTGTTCAATGAGTGACACCTCCACATCATCATCACAATTGTCCATGGCCTCGAGTTTGGGGAAATCCGTGATTTCATCACACGGGACCTCCAGCTTTTGCTCGAAAGGCTTGAATACGGGTGGAACCGTATCGATCAGATGGATGTGCTGGACCGCCTGAGCCGCATTGCCACATTCGTCGGTCACCGTAATGATGCGCAGATCCGGGATATTATCACATGGTTTTCCGCCTTCAACGTCAATGTCGACCGACAGATTGGTGGAACAGTTGTCTTCGGCTTTAAATTCAACCGGAGGCAAAGGCTGGTCACACGCGACAGTGATATCTGCCGGGAGTTTGGTGAAGACTGGCGCGGTCGTATCTTCTACCGTAATCTTTTGTGTATCTGATGTGACATTACCACAATCATCCGTTGCCGTCCACGTGCGGATCAAGGTGTAGGATTGCGGGCATGGACCGTCTGTCCGCACTTCCTTGAAGGAAACGGAAACATCAGGGTCACAGGCATCGACTGCTTTGACGTTAGCCGGACCAGGAACCTGGTCGCATTCCACAGTCACATCTGCAGGCACACCGATCAAAAGAGGTGGCTTGGTATCCACAATGGTCAGTTTCTGCGTGATGGTCGCGCTGTTGCCACAAGCGTCAGTTGCCTGCCAGATGCGAATGATGACAAACTCCTGTGGGCAGTTGCCTGGCTGTTGTGCTTCCTTGAACGTGATGACCGGATTGGGATCGCAGTTATCAGTCGCTGTAATCGTTGCCGGGTTGGGCAGATCCTCATCACATTCAATGGTCAAGTCTTCCGGATCCTGATCAAATACAGGGGCCTTCGTGTCTTGTACAGTGATTGTCCGTGAAGCTGTAGCGGTATTGCCACACTGGTCTGTCGCTGTCCAGGTCCGAGTGATGGTATAGGCATATTTGCAGGCCCCGATTGCAATCTGTTCGGACATGGTCACATTGACCGGTCCATCGCAATTGTCTTCTGCCGTAACTGTGTTGCCAGCTGGCAAATCTTCATCACATTCGATGGTAACATTGGCGGGCAGGTTCAACAGAACGGGAGCTTCTTCATCAATGATTCGGACCACGATATGGAAGCTGCTGCTATTGCCACAGGCATCGGTAGCTGTCCATGTACAGGTCAGTTGCAGGATAAATCCGTCCTGGTCACAATCTCCTTTGATCTCCGTTTCATGGAATGTAATCACCGGATTCGGATCGCAATTATCCGTTGCTTTCATATCGTCTTTATCGAGTAAGACGACATTGTCACAAGGGAAGGAGAGTGTATCCCCATCAGCGACACCGATCAATATCGGATGAACGGGCATCAATACCGGGGGCGTGTTGTCCGTCACTGTGATGACCTGCTGGGCGGTTGCCGTATTGCCACAATTATCCTCAGCTGTCCAGGTGCGGATCAGGATATATTCCTGTGGGCACTGTCCGGGGATTTTCTGTTCATTCAGGGTGATATCCACATCATCATCGCAATTGTCTTCGGCAGATACACCCTGCACAGGCAGGATCTCGTCGCATTCCAGTTCGAGATCATCTGGTACGCTGATGAAAATCGGATCGGTCGTGTCGACCACGGTGATTTTCTGTGAAGCTGTGCTGGAGTTGCCACAATCATCTGTCGCAGTCCAGGTACGGATCATGGTATAACTGTCCTCACAATTGCCCGGGATGATCTCCGGGGACAGGGTCACGTGGACGTCTGAATCGCAATTATCCGTTGCTGTAACAACTGGAGGAGCGGGGATAGGCTGGTCGCATTCGAGCGTGATATTGGCAGGGATTCCTGAAAGTACGGGCTTCTGAGTGTCCCGGACAGTAATCTCCTGAGATTCGGAAGTAATATTGCCACAATCATCTGTCGCTGTCCAGGTGCGGATCAGCGTATAGGAATGTTCGCAGTTTCCGTTGATCCGAGTTTGCTTGTACACCAGACTTGGATCTGGATCACAGGCGTCAACGGCCTTGACATTTGCCGGGCCAGGCACGTTGTCGCATTCCACTGTAGCATCCTCAGGAACGCCGATCAGGGAAGGGGCCTTCGTGTCCACCACGTAGATCTGCTGACTGGCAGTAGCGGTGTTGCCACAATCATCCTTTGCAAGCCACTCCCTCAGAATGAGTGCTTCGCCCGTGCAGTTGCCTGGAATGGTTTTTTCATTGACACCAATGATCACCAGCGGGTCGCAATTGTCTTCGGCTTCCGCCTGACTGGATGGAATGGGGTCATCGCATTCGATGGTGATATTGGCAGGAACAAAGGTGAATACCGGTGCTTCCAGATCCACTACCGTTATGATCTGCGTGTGTACCGCTGTGTTGCCACATTCATCTTCTGCCGACCAGGTGCGCAGGCAGGTGTAAGCTTGCGGACAGGCGCCCGGGATAATCGTTTCCTTGAATTCAACTGGGACATCCTCCGTACAATTATCCTCGGCTTTGACCATTGGAATCGCCGGCTTGTCCTGGTCGCAGGAAACCGTCATATCCTTTGGCATAGGCATCAGCATCGGTGGTTTGGTGTCGGAAACTATGGCGTAGATCTCGAATTCGGCCGTGTTGCCACAATCGTCCTCTGCCGTCCAAACACAATGCATTTTGATATAGTAACCATCGGTTTCGCAATCTCCCTTGAATACTTCTTCATGGAAGGTGACGGTCACGTCCTGATCACAATTATCCTTGGCGATCAGATCATCTTCTCCAAGTAGTACAACACCATCACACTCGAAGTAGAGTGTATCTCCGCTGTTCACACCGATGAGAATCGGGTGCATCGGCATCCAGACCGGTGGTTTGGAATCACGTACGGTAATCTTTTGAGTCTTCGTTGCCTTGTTGCCACAGCTGTCCTGAGCTATCCAGGTGCGAATGAGCATGTAGTTTTCAATACAGGTGCCAGGCAGTTTGACCTCTGTAAAGGTGGCAACAACGTTTTGCGTACAGTTGTCCGTTACTGTTGGTTTGGCCGGCGCTGGTACCGGTTGATCGCACTCCAGGGTCAAGTCTGCTGGAACACCTGAAATAACCGGTGCTTCATCATCGCCGATCAGGAAATAGAAGCAAAGGGTGCTCACATTGCCGCATTCATCCGTTGCTGTCCAGATACACTTCAGCAGAATCTTGCAAGGACCCGTCATGATGAGGATATCCTCCATGGTCAGGGTCGGGTTGGAATCGCAGTTGTCAGAAACAGTGACATCATCCAATTGAAAAATCGGAGGATTGTCACACGCAACTTTGAGTGTGTCTCCATTCTGCAATCCGACCAGAAGCGGATGGACAAAACCCAGTTCAGGTCCCTGTATGTCCAGGACGGACACATTCTGAACCTTCGTGGTCATGTTGCCACAATCATCGGTGGCTTTCCAGGTCCGCATCATGGTATACGCCACGGGGCAATTGCCTGGAATATTCATTTCCTGGTACTGGATGTCCAGATTTTTATCGCAATCATCATCAAAAACAGGATCGTCCAGTGCGGGAACATCCGCACAATCCACAGTCAGGTCATCCGGCCCGGTGATGGTCGGTGGGAGATCGTCCGTAATGGTGATCTCCTGAGTCACAACCAACTTGTTGGAACAGGCATCCGTGATCGTCCAGATCCGGGTAATGAGCAGATCATCACACAGTTTTCCTGTCTCGAATTCCTGCAGATCAACATGGATATTGCCATTGCCACAATCATCATGAATCTCCAGCATCGGAATGGCTGGAGGCATCTGTGTGCAATTGATGGTCAGGTCAGCTGGCGGATTGACAACGACAGGTGGCGAGTCATCCGTTACATAGATCTTCTGGATGACAATACTGCTGTTGCCACAGTCATCCTCAGCACGCCAGGTGCGAGTGATCACCTGTGGGTCGCAAAATTGACCGACGATCGATTCCGTGTAATTTACGGTCGGTGCCGGATCACAATTGTCCGTGGCGGTGACCATATTCGGATCCGGGACATTGCCACAGGTGACTGTGATGTCCATGGGCATGCTGGATATTACCGGTGGTGTATTGTCAATCACTGTGACAGTCTGTTGGGCTGTCGCTGAATTACCACAGGGGTCCGTTGCCGTCCAGGTACGAACGAGCAAATAGGACTGTCCGCATGGTCCGTCAACGGTGGATGTCGTGAGGTTGACTGGCAGTGGCAATCCACACGCATCTGATGCAGTGACGGTGGGAGGCGCAGGTATATTACTGCAGGATGCTGTCGTGTTGGCAGGGACATTGCTGAACATGATGTCTCCTTCAATGCGAACTGTGACCAACTGGACAGCGCTCGACGTATTGCCACAATCATCTGTCGCCGTCCAGGTCCGCTGAAGAACTACGTCTTCACCACATCCGCCTCCGGAGAGATAGATGTCCTGCACGGTCAGATCCACCTGGCCGTCACAGTTGTCCGATGCAGAAGGGTTGGCAGGTTGCGGTGTATTGCATTCAACGGTGATGTTTGCCGGTACATTGGCAATCACTGGTGGTTGATCATCCAGGACAGTGATGACCTGCTGGGCGGTTACTTTATTACCACATCCGTCATTAGCAGTAAATGTCCGGTACAACCGGAAGTAGATGGGACAGGTGCCGGGTTCCTGGGTTTCCGTAACGGTGATGATGACGTTTGGATTACATTCATCCTGAGCCTTGACATCGACACCCGGAAGTGCCGGAGGGATAGGTCCGCTACAGTTGATGGTCAGATCATTGGGCACTTTCGTAAATGCAGGTGCTTTGGTATCCTTGACGGTCACCACCTGCACATGCGCAGCTGCGTTGTCGCAGTTGTCCCGGGCAACCCAGAGGCGAGTCAGGTTGAAAGAACCATAACATGGCCCGGGTAATTGCGTCTCCACCAGGATCATGAATACATTCTGATCACAATTATCTGTTGCTACGACAATGGGTGCGGATGGAATGGAAGAGCATTCTACAGTGACTTCTCCAGGAGGATTGACAAATACCGGAGGAACGGTATCAATCACTTTGACGACCTGGGTGGCTGTCGCTACGTTGCCACAGGCATCTGTTGCCGTCCATGTACGAGTGAGGGTATAGTCGTCTCCACAAATATTTCCCAGTTTTTTCACCTCGTTGAAGGTGATTGTGACATTGGGATTTCCACAGCAAGTGGGTGCCGCGGTCACATTCTGGGCAGGGGGAGGCACCTGATGACATTGTACAGTGACATTCGCAGGAACATTGCTGAAAATGGGCTCACAAACGACAGCCGAAGGGGCATTTATCGGGCTCGATTCTCTCCCGAAACCAAACACAAGTGCTGGAGTCAACCAGAGGAGGAAAAGAGGCAACGAACTGGTCCGGAGGACCAACGTGGTAAGAGTGTAGATTTTCCGCATAACAACATCCCGATTACAAGTACAACAATAACCTGACAGGAAAACTCCTGCAGGTAATGCAAAGTGGATTCGGGATGTATTCTACTGATTGGGTGTGGTCTTCCCAATTGAAACAAAATTATTACAATATTAGCTAAGGACAAAGATTTCAAATATAATATTATCTGTAATTGCTTAATTGTAGAATGACAGATAGTTAGACATGCGTTAAATCAAGTATACGAGAATACTTGTGTTATACTGTCCGGAAGTCATCGATTTGTTCAGGAAGAGAAGAGGGCCAAAATGGTGACATTTTGGCCCTCTTCGATATTACCGCTGGATCTGCACGTACCCTTTATAGGTGGCATCCACCCCATCATCCAGAATATAGAAATACGTACCATCAGGAAGATCACTCGATTGCCAGGTGCCGCCCCACTGGTTCTTGTATCCATCAACTTTATAGATAAGATTGCCCCATCGATTCCAGACCGACAGCTTGTTGTTGGGAAAGGCCTCAATGCCATCAATCGTAAAGGTGTCGTTGATGCCATCACCGTTCGGTGAAAAGCCGGTGTAGATGATCAGTTCCTGGCAGGCAACATCCACACAGACGGAAGCTGTATCACATCCGGATGTATTGCAGATTACATACGTGAATGTATCCAGTGCACAAAAATCAGGCTCTGGTACATAACGGACACGATGGTCCTGCTGCAGGATCGCTGTGCCATGTGCAGGTTGACTGACGATCAGGATGTCGGACAATTGCCCATTCGGGATGTAATCATTGACCAGAATGTTGATCTCTACAGCCTGATTGCGAGTCGTTTTGATCTTGTCATTGAGAGCGACCAGCTTCTTTTCGACTTCTTCACATTCGACGGAAAGAATGATCTCATCTGTACATCCGGTCGTGGTATGCGTAACCACCAGAAGATGCTCGCCCTCTTCGAGGGATAGGATTACCCCTTGTGGCAAAGAAGCGTTCGTTGCACTCAGGCTGACGGAAGTACCACTCACATGTTGTGTCATGGTCAGCGTGCCATACTGATTGCTCAACAATCCACCCTGCAGGAGTTTATTACCATTGGTGGATCGCCATTTCCCTGCAGGATCCCACAGATTCAACAGATCGACCAGTTCGTCCAGGTTTTCAAATGCTCCTGAAAAAACCTGCCCGTTTACGGACCATTCATTCAATGTATAGGGGCCCTGATTGCCGCCTCCCGGAATCATCGACAGGTTGTAGGTCACCCGATCCTGGAAGTCGCACCCGGTCATCTTCGGATTGTAGTCCAACCCGTCCATCGTCAGTGAATAGGGCAGGAGCTCATCAGGTGACATAGGTAAACAGATCATTCCCTGATCAACACAATTCGTGATGGTGGTGGAAAGCAGGTTATCCGTCAGAATATCGTCACAAGGTGGGTCGACCAGCGCATTGATGGTGACAATAATATAGGTCGTATCACAAATTGGCGGATTCGATGCATCGCAATGAATGACGCAGATAGTTGACGTGCCGATAAAATCCGTTACCGGATCTATCTGTACACATCCTGTTTGAGGATCGACCACAACAGCTTCAATTGCCAGCGGGTCAAAGCCACAGACCGATGCGGATACAACAGGTCCCATCAGGTCCAACACCGGATCAACACACACCTCACTGGGATCATTCTTGGGAATGGTGACGTACACAGTATCAATACATGTCCACATCATCGTCAGGGTAATGTTGACCTTGATAAAACAGGATGCAGATGCCTTGGGATCATTGATAAAGACCTGGTATGTTCCGGGCGAAAGGCCAGAACGACTGTTGCCAACCGCATTCGGAGTACCATTGTTCGGTATCCACAGATAGGAATAGTCCGCTTCCTCTTCCAACAGATGAATCGTGACCACGCCATTATTGACTCCGAATTTTGGATCCTTTTTATCGATGAGTTCGATGTGGGGCTTCTGGCATGGACAGCCTTCATCGATCAACAGAGTCTGGGAAATGGACGATTCGTTGCCACAATCATCAACCGCCGTCCAGGTACGGATCAACAGGTAGCCACATTCGACAGGCTCGGTGTGTTCAGCATACATGACATCAGGATCTGAATCGCACGCATCCTCCGCCTGAATAACAGGAGGTGCGGGAATTGTCTTTCCGTTTTTCACCTCTACAGTCAGATCTGACGGAGGATTTGGAAAGACTGGCGCGGTATGATCCACTACTTCAATATAGATCTGATAGGATGCCGAGTTGCCACAATCATCTGTAGCCGTCCAGGTGCAAGTCAACCGATAGAGGTAGCTGTCGGTCAGGCAATCCCCAAATTCAACGGTTTCTGCAAACACCACAACGGGGTTTGCATCGCACAGGTCAACAGCAGAAACGCTGGATTCATCCATGACAGGCACCTGGTCGCATTCGATCTGGATCGTCGAACCGTGCACCTGATTTTGCAGTATCGCCAGAACAGGAGTGATCGTGGGTGGGTCCTGATCTGTGACGTGATAGGTGATCTTTGAATGACTGAAATATTATTTCCACAACCATCGTCTGCCACGAATGTCCGGTTGATCTGATATTCTCCTGTACATGGCCCATCAACCACGTCATCCGTCCAGGTGTAAATGATCACGGTATTACAGAGGTCCTCGGCTAACACATCGCCACTGCCGTCCGGGATCTGATGACAATTGACTGTGATATCAGGGGGTGTCAATGTGAAAACCGGAGAATCGGTGTCTTCTACTGTAATGATCTGGCTGGATGCCGTATTATTCCCGCAGGCATCAGTCGTATACCAGGTCCGGGTCAGGATATAATTTCCCTTGCAGTTTCCCGGTTCAATGGATTCTTCCAATTCGATCGACGGATCAGGATCACAATCATCTGCCACCTTCACGTGAGCAGGTGGGGAATGGAATCGGTACAAGCCAGGGTGATGTCAGCTGGAACGCCGACCAGTGTTGGAGGAGACGTGTCGATCAGGGTAATCGTCTGAGTGGCCGTCACTGTATTTTGGCATGGATCTGTGGCAATCCATGTGCGGGTCACCAGGGTGGTACATGCTGTGACCTGTGCATCATCCTGATAGGTGAATTCGACCAGTCCGCCACAATTGTCAGAACCGGTGGGTGTCGTTGTTGGCAGGTTGTCCTGGCAATCGAGGGTAACATCCGCAGGGATGGTTACGAAATTGGGCGCGATCGTATCAATCACGCGGACGATAATGATATAGGTGATGCTATTTCCGCAATCATCGGTGCCCGTCCAGGTGTAGGTAATGTCCCGGATGAATCCACTGACCGAACAGTCAGATTCGACCGTGTTCAGCTGAAGTCCTACGCTTACACTTTGATCGCAATTGTCTGTCGCTGAGACGGATGCACTCACAAATGTCGGCTCCTGCCCGCATTGAACCGTGAGCATACTGCCAGAGGGCAGTCCTGCAATAAAGGGGTCTACGGGAGTCAGGACGGGTGCTTTCTTGTCGATTACGGAAATGGTCTGGCTTTTGGCATTGGTATTTCCGCAGTTGTCGACTGCTGTCCAGGTTCTGATCAATTGATAGGCTTGCGGGCAGGAACCACCGATCGTGGTTTCCTGGAAGAGGATCTTGGGCCCGAGATCACAATCATCCGTTACGTTAGGTGTTCCTGCTGCCGGAATCGGCAGTTCGCACGAGATGGTCAGGTTGGCTGGAATATTCGAGAGCACCGGTGCTTCAAAGTCACCAACCAGCATATAAAAAATGAAACTGGAGGTGTTCTGACAATGATCTGTTGCCCGCCATTCGCAATAGAGGAGTTTCTTGCACCCGTCATCATAGATGAGTGAGTCAATGAACAGGACAACTGGATCCGGATCACATGCATCCGTCACGATCGCATCATTGACATCGAATGTTTCGACAGCAATACAGGGTGATTTGAGCGTGTCCCCGCTTGACAGGGCCAGGAGACTCGGATTCGTGAAAGTGATGACAGGGGGATGCGTATCCATGACAGTAAGTGTCTGACTGGCGGTGGTCACATGGCCACAGTCATCCGATGCCGTCCATTCCCGGAACAAGGTATAATTGCCAGGGCAACTACCTGCTGTGAGGGTGGTCAATTCAATGACTTCCGGCGACAGGTCGCAATCATCTGTCACACCGGGATCGGCTGTTGGAATGTCATCACATTCTACCGTTGCATCCGGTGGGATATTGGAGAAAACGGGGCCACCTGTATCACCCCTGGTGATCGTCTGGATATACGTATCACTGTTTCCACACTGATCTTCAGTCGACCAGGTTCGGGTGATGATGGTCAGGTCGCAATCGCCACCTCCACTCATGGTTTCGGTAAACGTTTTTTCGATCTGGGCAGCACAATTGTCCAGGATGGTCAGATTGGGCGCTGGATCGGGGATGACATGACAGGCGATCGTCATATCTGCAGGGGGATCCAAGAATTGAGGAGCCTGTGTATCCACCACATACAGCGTCTGTTTGGCAGTCGATGTGTTTCCACAAATGTCAGCGGCAGTCCATGTACGGGTCAATGTATAGGATTGCGGGCATATCCCGGGTACTGCGGATGACTGCATGGTAATGGTCACCGTTACACCGCAGGCATCTACTGCCTGGATACCGACACCGGGAATCGGAGGCGGAGGAATATCGCTGCATTCAACGGTCACTGTGGGTGGAACAACAGTAAAAAGCGGTGGACTGTAATCGACGATGGAAAGATGTTGTTGGGCCGTTTTGGTATTTCCACAGGCATCCGTAGCAGTCCAGGTTCGCACCAGTTGAAATACCTCGGGGCAGGAGCCTCCTGCCAGTGTATCGACCACCAGTGCCAGAGTCAATGGCTGGCAGCAATCAGCTGAAGCACTGATTGTCACCGGGTTGCTCAGTCCCTGAATATCGATACACGAAATTGTCGCATCTGTCGGGACATTATGAAGCGAAATCACGCAGGCCAGAGGACCGGAATCACCCCGCTCCGGGTTTACGGCCAACTTACCGGCAACGTGGATGGCTTCCGGAAATGTGGTCGTTGGACAATTTGGAATATCCGGGTTTGCTGCGATCACATCTCCCAATCGGGGATGTAAAAAAAACAGGCAAATAAGTCCCGCTAAAAGGGGGATCCGGAGAATTGAAAGAGGGGAGGGGCTCATCATCTCAGCCATTTGTGGTTCAGGGGATTCGTGCGTTCGTTCTGGTCCAGGTTCAGCCCTTTGGCTAACCTGTTGATTGTGAATTATTTACATACATTCA
Organism: Saprospiraceae bacterium; assembly: GCA_016710115.1. Classification (GTDB taxonomy): domain Bacteria; phylum Bacteroidota; class Bacteroidia; order Chitinophagales; family Saprospiraceae; genus JAGNXB01. Next base: position 170,256 of record JADJLN010000006.1, on the reverse strand, counting down.
ATCATTCTCTATCTGTAACTATCAGAAAGTCAGACCAGTGTATATGGTAATTCGTAATGTTATGTGCCCAAAATCCATGCCACTCACAAGCATTGGGAATCACCGAATAAAAAAAGCGGGCTCGTCATGGACGAACCCGCTTTCCGGTATGATCAATTAACGGGGCTGATTACCTGTTCATCTGCACAAATCCGGAGTAGTTCCGTCCTTCCCCATCCTTGAGGATGTAGAAGTATGTTCCGTCCGGAAGATCTGTGCCATCCCAGGTGCCATTCCAGTTGTTTTTGTACCCCTTCTGCGTGAAGATCTCATTCCCCCAACGGTTGAACACACGCAACTCGTTGTTCGGGAACAGCTCAATGCCCTCGATCGTAAAGTTGTCATTAATGCCATCGTTGTTTGGTGAGAATCCGGTCAGTACCTGCAAGGACTGACACTGAACATTCACAGTAACAACTGCCGTATCACATCCCACTTCATTGCAGATGACATAGCTGAACTGGTCTGGTCCACAATACTCCTTCTGAGGCGTATAGTTGATCAGCAGGTTCGGTTCGATCTTCACCTGTCCAAAGGACGGGTGAGTCAGGATGTACATGTCACCCAGATCATTGTTTGGAATGATGTCATTCTTCAACACGTTGATCAGGAAGGACTTGTTCCGAACAGTCTTGCCCGCATCATCGATGGCGACAAGGTGATCAAGCTCCTCACAGATCACAGTCACCACTGCTTCATCCGCACAATTTGTGGCATTCTCCACGATCACCAGATCATGTACACCTTCTCCGAATTTGAGCATCGTACCCTGGCCATTTCCACAGCTGACATATCCGCCGGCATATGGGCTGCCATTTACAGTCACGGTGTAGTCACCGATCGTTGCAAATGGGATATTGATGCACATTTCTGACAGACTGTTGCACTGGTTGATCACCAATTCGACAGCTGAATTGACCAGGATATCATCGCAAGGCTGGAGCGCATCAATCTTGACAACGATGTAGGTTGTATCGCAGTTTGCGGGAACCTCATTATCGCAATGAATGACACAGATCGTTGTTTCCCCTGTGAAGTTATCAACCGGGTCGATAGTCAGACAACCGTTATTGTTATTCAGGTTGACTGATTCGATGGCAAATGGATCAAATCCACACAGACTGGCGCTGGACACATTGCCGACAAGGTCGAGCACATTCTCAATACAGAGCTGATAAGGATCTGCTTTAGGAATATTCACGTAAACCGTGTCAGTACATGTACCATCCACATCCAGATCTACCGTCAGCTTGATGAAGCAGTTGGCCGAGGATGGGTCACTGACGATGATCGTATAGATACCTGCACCCAATCCAGTGTGGCTGTTGCCGTTGGCGTTAGAAACACCTTTATTCGGTAACCAGGTGTAGTCATAGTCAGCTTCATCTCCATCCATGAGAATGGTGATGCTCCCGTCTTTGTGACCGCAAGTAGGTTGACTGCTCTGGATGCTTTCCAGAACAGGCTCCTCACAAGGACAGCCTTCATCGACACTGATCATCTGTGTGCCCTGTGCTGTGTTTCCACAGTCGTCAGTTGCTGTCCAGGTCCGGATCAGGAGATAGCCGCAATCCTTTGTATCCTCGATCTGAGTATACGTCACCTGAACATTGTTGTCACACTCATCTGTCGCTGTGACAGTTGCCGGAGCAGGTACAGTCTGGCCTGCTTTGAGATCAATCGTGATATCAGCTGGTACACCCATCAGCACTGGTGCGCCGGTATCGGTCACAGTGATCACCTGCTGAGCCGTTGCCGTGTTGCCACAATCATCCGTTGCTGTAAAGGTCCGAACGATCTGGTAGCCACAATTCAGTGCCTTTTCACTGACATTGACCGTGACTGCAACATCATTGTCGCAATTGTCATCCGCCGTGGCAGTGCCGCCAGGAACCGGATCTCCACATTCGATCGTCTCATTGGATGGGACGAAGGTGAAGTACGGCTTCTTCGTATCACTGATCCGGATATAGACAAAATACGTACTGGTATTTCCACAGTCGTCTGTCGCCGTCCATGTGCAGGTCAGTTCGGTGAAATACCCGTCCTGAGCACAATTTCCATTTTTAGCCACTTCAGTGAAGTGGACGGTTGGATCACCATCACAATTGTCATTCGCATCGACATCACCGGCATCCATTACAGGCACCTCATCACAATTGAATGTCAATATGGACCCACTTGGGACACCTGCGATTGCCGGGTGAGTTGGTGTGATCACAGGAGCCGTATTGTCTACTACCTTGATCACCTGCTTGGCAGTAGCTGTGTTGCCACAGTTGTCTGTTGCCGTCCAGGTGACGGTCAGCGTATATTCGCGATCACACTGTCCGGGAGTGGAACTCTCGGTGTGTCAATGTCACATGCTGATCACAGTTATCAGATACATTCGGCTCAGGCAGATTGATCGCATCATCACATTCGATCGTCATGTTGGGGACGTTAACAAAGACCGGAGCCTTCTTGTCCTGAACCGTGATCTTCTGCTGGGCAGTTGCCGTGTTTCCACAGGCATCTGTCGCCGTGAATGTGCGGATCACGAAGTAACTGTCTGTGCATGAACCCGGGTGGTGTCATCCGAAGCGACAATGGTCACATTGCCACCACAGTTATCTTCAGCTTAGCCTGACCAACGCCCGGAACCATCTGTTCACAGGAAATGGTGGCATCGGCAGGGATCTTTGTGAAGACAGGTGCTTCGTTGTCTACGACTGTCACTTTTTGTGTTTTGGTCGAGACATTGCCACACTTGTCTGTCGCTGTCCACTTGCGGATCATCGTGTAGCTACCGAAGCATCCGCCCTGTGGCACTTCCTCACTATATGTCAGCTTCGGATTCGGATCACAATCATCCGTAGCCTTGACATTATTTGGTGGTACAGGCAGTTGATCACAATCAGCTGTAATATCTGCAGGCACACCAATAATGACCGGAGGCTGATTATCCGTAACGGTGACTACCTGAGTGGCTGTGGCTTTATTTCCACAATCATCTGTAGCGGTCCAGGTACGATAGATCAGGTAGCCACAAGGCTGCTGACTGATCGAACTGGAAACCGTCATGGTCAGATCCTTATCACAAGCATCACTGGCAGTTGCCTCTGACGTTGGCTCAGGATCTGTGCAATGGATGGTCACATTCGCAGGGACAAAAGTAAACACAGGTTTCTCTGTATCACTTACATCGATATAGATGACAAAGGAAGCGGAGTTTCCGCAAGCATCCTTCGCCGTCCAGGTGTAAGTCACCCGCTTATAGTATCCATCGCTCAGGCAGTTGCCATTCACGAATTTCGAAGTGATTGTTACCAGTGGGTTTGGATCGCATGAATCCGATGCCTTCATGTCTCCAGCCACCAGGATGGGTTCATTGTTGCAATTCACTTTGATCACATCACCACTCTTCTTACCCGTGAGTAGCGGGTTATTGGCTGTGAAGGTTGGTGCTTTGTTATCCACAACGGATACCTTCTGGCTCCGGGTGGTTACGTTGCCACAGAGATCCATCGCCGTCCAGGTACGCACCAGTGTGTATGCTTGAGGACAAGCACCCGGCAGAGTTGTTTCCTGCAGGGACAGTTTTGGACTTGGATCACAATCATCACTGGCAGTCGGTGATCCGACTGAAGGTAATGTCGCATCGCAATTCACAGTCACGTCCGCAGGGACACCGCTGATCACAGGAGGGTACAAGTCACCGACCAGCATATAGAAGCCTTTGGTACTCTTGTTTCCACAATGATCGACAGCAACCCACTCACAGTAGAGCAGCTTCTTGCATCCGTCTTCCTTGATGAGGAAGTCACTTAAGTTGACCTCAGGATTGAGATCACAATTGTCAACAACAGTTGCATCATCGATTTCGAAGATGGTTGCATTGTCAAATGGTACTTCAATGTGTCACCAGGAGCCAGACCGACTAATTCGGGATGGGTAAAGGTGATCACAGGTGCTTTTGTATCGCGTGCTGTAATGTGTTGTTCAGCAGTCGATGAGTTGCCACAATCATCCGTGGCGACCCAGCGACGGATCAGGCTGTAGTTACCCGGGCAATTGCCTGGGACAAACTGCTCACTGAAGGCTACACTGACATCCTTGTCGCATGCATCGTTAGTTACGGCTGTCCAGATTGCAGGTATTTTGTCGCAATCAACGGTGACATCCGCAGGGTGCCGATAAATACAGGAGCTGTATTGTCGTTGATATAGATCTTTTGCACATAGACGGCTGTATTGCCACAGTTGTCAGTGGCAACCCATTGACGGGTAACTGCCGGTTCGGAAACACAATTTCCAGCACCGGTGATAGTTTCCGTGAAGGTTACGGCAACATCCTGATCGCAATGGTCTGCAGCTTCCGGAGTGACCGGAGTCGGCGGAGGCACACCACAATCCAGAGTCAGATCAGGTGGTAGAGACACAAAGAATGGCTTCTGTGTATCCCGGACAGTGACTATCTGCTGAATGGTTGCCGTATTGCCACAGTTGTCGGTAGCCTTCCATATCCGCTGTATTGTGTAGCTGTCTTTGCACTGGCCAGGAAGTGTGGTCTCCGCAATGGTAATGGATACATCAGTATCACAGTTATCCTTTGCTTTGACATCCACTCCGATGACCGGTGCAGCTGGCACAGCATCACATTCCACCGTCAGGTTGGCGGGTATAGCTGTGAAGACAGGTGCTTTCGTATCCTTGACCGTGACGGTTTGAGACTGTGTAATCTCTTCACCACATTGATCCTTGGCAGTCCATGTGCGGATGAGAATATAGCTCTCAGGGCACTGACTCTGCTGGACAGTCTGGGTGGCGAGGGTCAACTCGATCGGCTCACAACAATCTCCCTTTGAGACGACGTAAACCGGATCGGTCAGTTGACCTACAGCATCACATTCGATCGTGACATCGGCAGGTACCTCCTTCAGCACCAGCATGCAAGGATCGGCCGGGATCAGCGAAATCATCGCCATATCATGATCATCCTCGTCATTATTGGTGTTGTCCGTGATATTGTCTCCACCGAAGATGTCGTTATCCGGATCATCATCCAGCGTAGAATCTTCATCGTCTAAAGGTGGAGTATTCGAATCCTGATCGTTATCCGCATAAATGATCTCCGCATTGTTGATGAACTTCTTCAATGAAGTATTCTGATCAACAACCAGGAAGATATCTATTGCAGTTGAATCACCAGGAGCCAATGGTCCCGGGATAGTATAGGTCGAATCAGAAGCCCAGTTATAAGGGTTGGAGGTCTGTAAGGCCGTATTGCAATCGGTCTTATAGATCAATCCTGCAGGCACATAATCCTTCACCTTGACATCATAGGCATTTAAGGTGCCCTGGTTGATGGCATAGATCGTGAAACGGACGGTGTCTCCCTTTTCCACATAAGCATCCTGGCCTTTGGCCAATACCTTATACAACGCCAGGTCGAAGTCCTGATCTATTTCGATAGGTGCCAGATCATGATCATCTTCATCATCATTGGTGCCATCGGTGATGTCATCTCCTCCAATAATGTCGTCTCCGGCATCATCATCTGGTGAAGAGTCGATATCGACAGGCTGACCATTTAGTGGGTCATTATCATCATCTGCATACGAGATCTCCGCTAGGTTCACCAAGTCGAAGCCCATAAAGTCAGCCTCTACCTGGGTTTGGAGATCGATGACCAGGCTTTGACCAGCCGTCACAAAGACGGGATTGATCAAAGTAGCTTTGTCACCAACCTGGATCCATGCGGCATCTGTCACCGTCAAGCCAGCAGGTACATAATCTGTAACCTGGACATCAAAGGCGTCGTATGTGCCCTGGTTGAACACCGTCACCTGGAAGAGGACAGGTGATCCAGGTTTGATTGGATACGTCTGCGCATCGGCAACTTTCTTGATCAATGCCAGGTCAAATCCATCGACAAATACGGTGGCTACATCATGGTCATCTTCATCCGGATCACCTCCTGAGAAGATCTCATCATCGACCAGATTGTCATTGTCCTTATCCTCATCTGGCTGTGCTATCGCGATCATCATCGCTACGGTCTACACCGTTGCCATCTTGCATCGAGGTCACTTCAGCCGTGTTGGGGATTTCGCCCAGAACGACTTTTTTCTCCAAGGTCAGAACCACGCCGACGGTAGCAGATGTACCAGCAGACAGAGTGAATGGGAAGGCCAGTGAGGCTGTTCCATTTCCGTTGTCTGTCCAGCCATTGCCATCATTGACACTGAGCCCAAAGCCTGGAGGATAATGATCCATCAAGGTGATGTTCTTCAGTACAGTAGAGCCCTGGTTGAATACCTCGATTTCGAAGATCACGTCATCACCCACATTGACCGGGAAGGTCATGTTGGCCTTATCCAGGATCTTGCGCAAGGCAATATCGATAATCTCTATCTCAAATGGAGCCAAGTCATGATCGTCTTCATCATTTAATCCCTGACCATTTTCGTTGATCACATTGTCCTTGACATTGTCATTGTCTGCCAGGTTGTCCGGCTTACTGTCAAGGTCCTTATCCGTCATATCATCACCCAGGTCATCTACAGCACCTGTGATTTCTGAACGGTTGTATGCAATTCCAGCAACTGCTGAAGGCAGTACACGCAAGGTGATCGGAATCTTCACGGAGTCACCTGGAGCGAGTGGTCCTGCGATGAGGTTGGTTGCCTGAACACCGTTAGACCACCAGCGTGATCTGATTCGCTTCAACAGTTCCCTGATTGAAGACCGTAATGGTAAAGTCAATGTCATCTCCGACAGTCACCTTGCCAGTGAAATCAGCCACCTTGCGCAATGCCAGATCAAATACAGGGATGCCTTCCACATCATGGTCATCTTCATCCACCGGCGGTGTCTGCAGGATCTCATCGTCGACCAGGGCATCGTTACCCGGATCTTCATCCGGTTGGCTATCCCGATCATCATCGGCACGCTGATCACCATTCGGATCCTTGGCACCGATAATCTCAGCACCATTGACCAAATTAGTCGCATTGGCGGCTGCAGTAACACGCAGGACAATCCCGATGGACAGTTTCTGTCCGCTGGTCAGTGGTCCAGGAATCGTATTGTATGCATTGCTGCCCACAACAGTCCAGTTGTTGCCATCAGTAGGACTCAGTTCGAATCCGGCAGGGATGTAATCCACGACCTCGATATCGGACATGGTCACTGATCCCTGGTTGAAGATCTCAATGGCGAAGGACACATCCTGACCGATCTGGACAGGTGCCCAATCCTTGAACTGGGTTACTTTACGCAGAGCCAGATCGATGATCTCTACTTCAACAGTAGCACCATCATGATCGTCCTGGTCAAAGTCACCCGCATCATTGATCTCATCGTCGACATATTCGTCATTCGTATTGTCATCATCCGGTGTGGAGTCCACATCGAAATCTGTACGGTCATTCCCCTGGTCATCCTGGGCACCCGTGATCTCGGCAAAGTTCGTGAAGAACCCGGCCGTAGCATTCGGTGCAACCCGCAAGATGATATCCAAAGTATCGGATTCGTAGGAAACGATTGGTCCCGCCATCAGGCCAGATACCGTACCGTTTCCATTATCCGTCCAATCCGCTTCCAGCGGGCTGAGGATGAATCCTGCAGGGATATAGTCTACGATGGTCACATTTTGAGCGGTGACCGTTCCCTGGTTGAAGACCTCGATGGTGAAGAGGATATCGTCACCAACTGTGACTGGCTTCTTGACAGGAGTGCTCTTGCGCAGTGCAAGATCAAACATTTGTACAGTGGCCACATCATGGTCATCTTCTTCGTCGCCAGGGTTCAGCTTGGCTTGCTGGTCAATGACATCATCAATCAGGATATCATTGTTCGGATTACTGTCATTGTAGGAATCAATGTCATCACCCGTACGATCCTGACCGAGCTCATTCTTCGCTTTCACGATCTCCGCTCTGTTGGACAGACCGAATGGAGACGCTTCCTCCTGAACAGTCAGGATGATGTCCACCTTGGTCGAATCACCAGGAGCGAGAGGTCCATTGATTTTGTAATAACCCAGCGTACTGGCGTTCATGGTCCAATTACCTAGATTCACTGGCTTCATCTTGAAGCCACTTGGCAGGTAATCACGCAATTCAATGTCTGTAGCAGGTACATTGCCCTGGTTAAAGACCGTAATGGTGAAGGTGACATCCTGGCCATAGAGGACAGGTTCGACCTGGTCGGTCGTCTTGCGCAAGGCAAGATCGAAGATCTCTACAAAGATCGGTGCCAGATCATGGTCATCCTCATCCTGAACACCCTGATCATGCTCATCGATTTCATTATCGACAGTCACATCAGTATTCTCATTGTCCGGAGTGGAGTCAAAGTCGTAGTTCGTCAGATCACGGCCATTGGTGTCAAAGGCCTGAGTGATCTCCGCAAAGTTGTCGGTGTTACCACCTGGCGCACCTACGTTCACACGTAGCGTTACATCCATTTTCATGGAATCACCAGCAGCAATTGGTCCTGCAATCGTATTGGTGATCTGTCCAGCCACACTATTGACCCATCCGTTAACATCGTTCGGGCTCAAAGAGAAACCTGTTGGCAGGTAATCCCCCAGGGCGATATCCTGGGCACTCAACAATGGACTCTGGTTGAAGACGGTGATCGTAAAGGTCACATCATCACCCCACTGTACGCGCTGGCGCTCATATGGTGTCTTCCGAAGGGCAAGATCAAACAGTTCAACTGTTGCCTTATCATTGTCATCTTCATCGACAGTCGCACATTCATCAATCTCATTGTCGACCAGGTTGTCATTCAATGGATTCATGTCCGGTGTGCTGTCGAAATCAAATGGCGTCATATCCTTGCCATTGACATCAAATGCACCCTGGATTTCTACACAGTTCGTCAGATTACCGGTATGTGCCAATTCATTGACACGCAACAGCACCTGAATCTTCGTCGAATCATCGGGTTGCAATGGGCCGGCAATTGTATTGCTCAACATCGCACCTCCCAGATCTGTCCAGCCGGAAGCGTCCAATGGACTCAGCTCAAAGCCGACAGGTAAGAATTCCTTCAGTGAAATATCGTAAGCAGCAATATTGCCTTGATTGAAAACGGTCATTTCATAAGCCACATCCTGGCCGATAACTACTGGCAGGTTGACCAATGCGATCTTGCGGATCGCCAGGTCAAAGACCGGTGGCATCTGAATATCGTGGTCGTCTTCATCCAGACTACCATCATTGTCGATGATGTCATCCACGACCAGGTCATTGGAGAAGTTCCGATCAGGTGAAGAATCAATGTCCTCATTGTCTCGGATCTTACCTCCCATATCCCGGAAGGAGCGGATTTCGGCCATATTGATCAGATCTGTCAATTCATGACAGCCTGGTTTAATGATATAGAACAGGAGACTGACAGTGAATCACCAGAAGCGATCAATTCGTCGATCGTATAGGTGACTCGGAAGTTGGAGCCATCCTTCTCCCAACCGTACAGTTGGATATTCTTATCAAAGATCACACCTCCGGCAACAGTGTCCACGATCACAATGTCTGTGACCATTTCGGTTCCCTGGTTGAAGATGGTGATCCGGTATTCTATGGTATCGCCAGGCATGACAGGGCAATCATTCACAACTGTCTTACGCAACGCCAGGTCAAAGACCCTATACATCACATAAGCGCGGTCATGATCATCTTCATCATCACCTTTATGTTTGGCATCTCCGCCGATGTAATCATCGATCAGGAAGGTGTCATCATTGGTTTGATCCATGTCAGAGTCATAGTCCACCATCGGGTAACCGGCCTCATCTGTGGATCCGGAGATCTCTGCCCAGTTATCCAGACGGGTTCCTTCAGCTAGTGGATTCGGCACCTTCAGCATGATGGGTACCATGGTTGTCTGGCCTGGAGCAAGTCCGTTTGCAGGCAATTCAACGCCAGCAGTCAGTGTCTTAGTCGCCAGTTGTCCGACCTGAACCCAGCTTGGGTCCATGAGCTGCATACCCACAGGGATATAATCCGTCACTTCAATATTGTCGGCATTGATCATCCCCTGGTTGACCACGAAGATGTTGAATGTCACCACATCGCCTGGTTCGACGATCATATCTTCGAATGGTGCCAGCTTCTTATACAAGGCCAGGTCAAAGATCTTGATCGTGATTGTAGCCGGGTCGTGATCGTCTTCATCTTCACCAGCCTTACCATCACCGCTGATCTCATTGTCCTGGAGGACCAGGTCATCATCGATGGTGTCCGGTGTCGAGTCGTCGTCGATTTGTGAAACACCATCATCATCCTTTGCGTCTGAGATCTCCGCCTTGTTGATAACCTGGGTGTTCCCCAGGATCGGTGCATCGGCCATCAGGACGATAGGAATATTTACTGAGTTGCCTGGTGCTATTGGTCCGGCAATCGTATACGTTGGCTTGCCGCCGACGAGTGACCAACCTGCATTGTCTGCCGCATTGAATTTGAGGTTCACTGGCAGATAATCTGTGATCGTTACATCATAGGCGTCATATTCACCCTGGTTATAGACTACGATGTCAAGTTGACATTCATGCCGGGATGACCTCTGGGCTCTGTGCCGGATCTAGGGTCTTGGTCAAGGCCAGGTCAAAGCGTTTCACATGGACCGTTTCCTGGTCATGATCATCTTCATCTTCGTTCGCTTTTCCGTTACCGTAGATGTCATTATCCGTGACATATGTATCGTCATTGACCGCATCCGGATTCGAGTCGATATCTTCTTGTGCATCGCCATCGCCATCAGTAGCTGCAGAAATTTCTGCCCAGTTCTGAAGCGAATTGCCTGCAGGAAGAGGATTATTGACCGTCAGGATGATTGTCCGTGAGACCAGATTACCAGGAGCGAGGATCGAAGTGATCGTGGTTGTCGGTTTTCCACCCACGAGTGACCAATTCGGGTTGTCCGCCTGAACATAGGTCATACCCGTTGGGACATAATCCGTCAGTTCGATATTGCTGGCTTCCACCATACCCTGGTTGTAGACACGCAGGGTGAAGGATACTTTGTCACCTGGTTCTACATCAGCAGATTGGCCAGGGCTCAGTACTTTGTCCAGAGCAAGGTCAAAGATCTTGGTGAGTATGATCGCTTTATCATGATCATCTTCGTCACCACCATTCTTCCCATCGCCATCGATATAGTCGTCTGTCAGGAACTTGTCATCATTGACGCCATCGGGATTCGAATCAATATCGATTTGCGGGTTACCATTTTCGTCTGTAGCAGACGAGATTTCCGCCAGTTGGTGATCTCCGTATTTGCAGGCAATGGACTGGCCACACGCAAGGAGATATTCCTGGACACACTTTGACCAGGATTCAGCACACCAAAGATGGTGGTTGTCGCTATCGCGCCTGAAGCTGCCCAGAGTGGATTCTGAACCTGCTCATAGATCAGGTTGGACGGAATGTAATCTGTCAGCTGTATATTATCAGCTGGGATCAATCCCTGGTTGGTTACGGTGATCGTAAAGGTGACCAGATCACCAGGGGCTACCTGGAGGGCTTGGCCTGCGGCCAATTGCTTGACCAGAGCAAGGTCAAACGGCTCGATCACTACTTCAGCAGGATCATGGTCATCTTCATCGCCACCATTCTTGCCGTTACCATCGATATAGTTGTCCTCCAGGAAGAGGTCATCATTGTTGAAGTCCGGCTTGGAATCGATGTCGACCTGCGGATTGCCAAATTCATCAGTGGCTGCCCCGATCTCGGCCCAGTTGCGGATGACGGTATTGGCGGCCAATGGTGCATTGACGGTCAGTACGATATCCGTAGTTGTACTTTCACCAGCGTTCAAGGTCACACCCAGAGAGGTAAATGGCTTATTGCCATTGGTATTCCATGTAGGGTTATCCGCAATATCAAAGGTCATATCCGATGGGACATAGTCCACCACCTGGATATTCGCAGCGGCTACCAATCCCTGGTTTATGACGGTAATTGTAAATGTCACCGTGTCACCAGGTTTCACCTGACTACTTTGACCAGTACCCAGTGTCTTGTATAGAGCCAGGTCAAATGGCAGTACGGTCACTGATGCAGGGTCATGATCATCCTCATCACCGCCATTCTTACCATCGCCGTTGATATCATTATCAACAAGGAAAAGGTCATTGTTCGATTGATCCGGATCGGAGTCAATGTCGACCTGAGCATTACCTGCTTCGTCGGTAGCAGCAGCGATTTCCGCCCAGTTGGTGATGACTGTATTTGCCGCAATCGGACTATTCACAGTAAGGACCACATTCGCGGAGATCGAATTACCTGGAGCTACTGTGCCCGGCATCGGATATGTTGCCGTTGATCCAGTGAGTGCCCATCCAGGGTTATCTAGTAAATCAAAGGTCATATTGCCAGGTACATAATCAGCCAGCAAAATATTCCCTGCTGTGATCGCTCCCTGGTTGGTAACTGTTATCGTAAAGGTGACTTTATCGCCAGCAGCGACCAGAGCGGACTGACCATTGGCCAGTTTCTTGACCAACGCGAGGTCAAATGGCTCGACGATTACAGAGGCAGGATCGTGATCATCCTCATCACCACCATTTTTACCATCGCCATCGATGTAGTTGTCCTCGAGGAAGAGGTCATCATTGGCAGCATCCGGATCGGAGTCAATATCTGGCTGAGAGACACCATGAATATCCTTGGCATCGGAGATCTCGGCCCAGTTGGTGATCTCCGTACCGGAGGCCAGCGGACTGTTGACATTGAGGATAATGTCGATCGAAGTTGATTGACCTGAAGCCAGAGGGCCAGGGATGGTGCGTGTTGCCTTGCCGGCAGCAGCGGACCAGTCCACATGGTTTCCTGTGGCGAAGGTCATGTTGGATGGAATATAGTCTGTGATTTCAATGTCAGTAGCGGTGATGGCACCCTGGTTCACCACGGTGATGGTGAAGGTGACATCATCACCTGGTTCGACCATATAGGACTGACCATTGGCTAACTTCTTGAAGAGCGCGAGGTCAAATGGCTGTACGACAACGGTCGCTTGATCGTGATCATCTTCATCACCACCTTGCTTACCATTGCCGGTGATGTCATCGTCGACCAGGAAGAGGTCGTCGTTGGATTCATCCGGATTGGAGTCGATATCGACCTGCGGATTGCCATCACCATCGGTGGCGCCTGCAATTTCGGCCCAGTTCACCAGGCTGGTATTGGCCGCCAACGGATTGTTGACAGTCAGGACCACATTGGCAGAGGCGGAGTTGCCTGGCAGGATCGGATTGGGCAGGGTGGTGACAAAGTTGGCACCTGAAGCGGCCCATCCGGCATTCTTGGCCAGATCGAAGGTCATGCCTGCCGGTACATAATCGACGATTTCAATATTGTCAGCAGTGATGGCCCCTGGTTTCACCACGGTAATGGTGAAGGTGACATCATCACCAGGATTGACCTGGTCGGACTGACCATTGGCCAGCTGCTTGTATAAGGCAAGATCAAATGGCTGGACAGTCACAGAAGCGGGTCGTGATCATCTTCGTCACCCCCGGTCTTCCCGTTGCCAGTGACATCGTTTTCCACGAGGAACAGATCGTCATTGTTGGCATCCGGATTGGAGTCGATATCCACTTGTGCATTGCCATCGGCATCCGTAGCGGCAGAGATCTCTGCCCAGTTGGTGATCACGGTATTTGCCGCCAGAGGGGCATTGACCGTGAGAATGATATCTGCAGAGGTCGATTCACCTGGCAGGAGAACTACACCCGTCAGAGTGCGAGTAGGATTGCCAGAAATGAGGCTCCAGAGTGGGTTGTCCGCCTGGACGTAAGTCATATTGGCAGGGACATAATCGGTGATCTCGATATTCCCTGCATCGATGGCACCCTGGTTGGAGACATGGATGGTAAAGGTGACTTTATCACCGGCTTCGACCAGTGGAGACTGGTTCATGCCCAACGTCTTGAACAACGCCAGGTCGAAAGGATCGACGATGAGTTCAGCTTTGTCGTGATCATCTTCGTCACCCCCTTGCTTGCCATTTCCGTTGATGTCGTTATCGGCCGGAAGAGGTCATCATTGACATTATCCGGTTGGAGTCGACATCCACTTGTGGATTGCCATTATCGTCCGTGGCGGCAGAGATTTCTGCCCAGTTGACGATAATGGTATTTGCAGGGAGAGCGGCAGCCACCGTAAAGGTGACGTCAACAGAGGTTGAAGCGCCGACAGCCAGAGGACCCAGTGGGTTGATGAGGCTGATGCGTCCGGCACCGTCAGCGACCCAATCTGGATCAGCAGGTGTCAGTTGGGCAGGATTGTAATAGTCAGCCAGGTCGATGTTATCGGCATTGATCAGTCCCTGGTTGGTGACCGTGATCGTAAAGGTGACCACATCGCCAGGAGAGACCATAGCGGACTGACTATTGGCCAGTTTCTTGACCAACGCGAGGTCAAATGGCTCGACGATTACAGAGGCAGGATCATGATCATCCTCATCACCACCATTTTTACCATCGCCATCGATGTAGTTGTCCTCGAGAAGAGGTCATCATTGGCGGCATCAGGATTAGAGTCGATATCCGGCTGAGAGACACCATTGGTATCCTTGGCATCGGAGATCTCGGCCCAGTTGGTGATCTCCGTACCGGAGGTCAGCGGGCTGTTGACATTGAGGATAATGTCGATCGAAGTTGATTGACCTGAAGCCAGAGGGCCAGGATGGTGCGTGTTGCCTTGCCGGCAGCAGCGGACCAGTCCACATGGTTTCCTGTGGCGAAGGTCATGTTGGATGGAATATAGTCTGTGATTTCAATGTCAGTAGCGGTGATGGCACCCTGGTTTACCACGGTGATGGTGAAGGTGACATCATCACCTGGCTCGACCATATAGGACTGACCATTGGCTAAATTCTTGAAGAGCGCGAGGTCAAATGGCTGTACGACAACGGTCGCTTGATCGTGATCATCTTCATCACCACCTTGCTTACCATTGCCGGTGATGTCATCGTCGACCAGGAAGAGGTCGTCGTTGGATTCATCCGGATTGGAGTCGATATCGACCTGAGCATTGCCATCGCCATCGGTGGCGGCAGCGATTTCAGCCCAGTTGACCAGGCTGGTATTGGCCGCCAACGGATTGTTGACAGTCAGCACCACATTGACTGAGGCAGAATTGCCTGGCAGGATCGGATTGGGCAGGGTGGTGACAAAGTTGGCACCTGAAGCGGCCCATCCGGCATTCTTGGCCAGATCGAAGGTCATGCCTGCCGGTACATAATCGACGATTTCAATATTGTCAGCAGTGATGGCCCCCTGGTTCACCACGGTAATGGTGAAGGTGACATCATCACCAGGATTGACCTGATCGGACTGACCATTGGCCAGCTGCTTGTATAAGGCAAGATCAAATGGCTGGACAGTCACAGAAGCGGGGTCGTGATCATCTTCGTCACCACCGGTCTTCCCGTTGCCAGTGACATCGTTGTCCACGAGGAACAGATCGTCATTGTTGGCATCCGGATTGGAGTCGATATCCACTTGTGCATTGCCATCGGCATCCGTAGCGGCAGAGATCTCTGCCCAGTTGGTGATCACGGTATTTGCCGCCAGAGGGGCATTGACCGTGAGAATGATATCTGCAGAGGTCGATTCACCTGGCAGGAGAACTACACCCGTCAGAGTGCGAGTAGGATTGCCAGAAATGAGGCTCCAGAGTGGGTTGTCCGCCTGGACGTAAGTCATATTGGCGGGGACATAATCGGTGATCTGGATATTCCTGCATCGATGGCACCCCTGGTTGGAGACATGGATGGTAAAGGTGACTTTATCACCGGCTTCGACCAGTGGAGACTGGTTCATGCCCAACGTCTTGAACAACGCCAGGTCGAAAGGATCGACGATGAGTTCAGCTTTGTCGTGATCATCTTCGTCACCCCCTTGCTTGCCATTTCCGTTGATGTCGTTATCGGCCAGGAAGAGGTCATCATTGACATTATCCGGATTGGAGTCGACATCCACCTGCGGATTGCCATTATCATCGGTGGCGGCAGAGATTTCTGCCCAGTTGACGATGATGGTATTCGAGGGAGAGCGGCAGCCACCGTAAAGGTGACGTCAACAGAGGTTGAAGCGCCGACCGCCAGAGGACCCAGTGGGTTGATGAGGCTGATGCGTCCGGCACCGTCAGCGACCCAATCTGGATCAGCAGGTGTCAGTTGGGCAGGATTGTAATAGTCAGCCGGTCGATGTTATCGGCATTGATCAGTCCCGGTTGGTGACCGTGATCGTAAAGGTGACCACATCGCGAGAGAGACCATAGCGGACTGACCATTGCCCAGTTTCTTGACCAACGCGAGGTCAAATGGCTCAACGATCACAGATGCAGGATCGTGATCATCCTCATCACCTCCGTTTTTACCATCTCCATCGATATCATTGTCTTCAAGGGAGAGGTCATTATTGTTGGCATCAGGATTAGAGTCGATATCCGGCTGAGAGACACCATTGGTATCCTTGGCATCAGAGATCTCGGCCCAGTTGGTGATCTCCGTACCGGAGGCTAGCGGACTGTTTACATTCAGGACAATATCAATAGACGTCGATTGACCAGGAGCCAATGGCCCAGGCACAACACGAGTCGCAATACCAGCAGCTTCACTCCAATCGATGTGATTGGAAAGTGCTGCAAAAGTCATGTTTGCAGGTACGAAGTCAGTGACTTCAATATCCGTGGCTGTTACTTCACCCTGGTTGACCAGGGTAATGGTAAAGATGACATCATCACCAGCTTCAACCATGGCGGACTGGCCATTCGCGAGTTTCTTGAATAAAGCAAGGTCGAAGGGTTTGACAACAACTGTTGCCTGGTCATGGTCATCTTCATCTTCGCCATTATTGCCGTTTCCGTTGATATCGTTATCGACCAGATAGGTGTCATCATTGGTATCATCCGGAGTAGAATCCGTATCGGTCTGTGGATTGCCATCTGCATCAGTAGCAGAGGTGATCTCTGCCCAGTTGACCAGAGATGTGCCAGCCACCAGCGGGTTGTTGACTTCTAATTGGATACTGATCACAGCAGAATCACCTGCAGCAATAGGTCCGGTAATCGTACCGGTAGCGGTTCCATTAAAGTTGTCTACCCATCCAGCTTGAGCGACAAAGCTCATTCCAGCAGGGATATAATCAGTGATCGTTACATTGGCTGCATCGATCATGCCCTGATTGACAATAAAGATGTCAAAGTTGACCAGGTCACCACCGGCGACACTGGCATTCTGTCCAGCGCGAGGACCTTATAGAGTGCAAGGTCAAATCCGAGTACTGTGACAGAAGCGGGATCATGATCATCTTCATCACCTCCGTTCTTGCCATTGCCATTCACAAAATTATCCAGGAGGAAGATGTCATTATTATCCAATCCATCCGGGTCGGAATCAATATCGATGACAGCATCTCCATTTTCATCAGTGGCGGCTGAAATTTCCGCCCAGTTGGTGATTTCTGTTTGTGGGGTGGCATTTGTATTGACCATCAACTGGATGTCGACAGTTACAGAGTTGCCTGAAGTGAGTCCTCCTGTAGAAAGATCTCCTCCTGCCACTGAAAGCACGACTGTTGCAGAATCACCGTTCAAGACCCAGTTTCCTGAAGGGACAAAAGTCATATCCGATGGGATATAATCGGTGATTTCAATTTGATCAGCTGGGATGTCACCCTGGTTGGTCACTGTAATTGTAAATGTGACAATCTGACCCGGTGCAACTTGAGCGGATTCACCTGCTGCTAGTGTTTTGATCAATGCCAGGTCGAATGTTTCCAGGACCAGGACTGCAATATCATGATCATCTTCGTCCCCGACTTCAAAGTCGATAGTGATATGATCATTGGCTCCTTTCCTGTCGATGACATCATCGCCATCCACATTGTCCGGAGTGGAGTCTTCATCATCAACGGCAAGACCATTTTCGTTCAATGCAGAACGGATCTCAGATGCATTGGTGATATTGGTGTTTGTGGCCATCGCATTGACCATCAGATCAATCAGGATCATGGTGTCTTCTCCAGCCACCAGGTCGGTGATGAGATAGGTGGGTTTTGTAGCACCCAATGAGCCTGTCCAACCGGTATTGTTTGGAAAAGCAGGGTCAAAAGTTAGTCCAGCGGGGACATAGTCCACCACAGAAATACTAGTCGCCTCCAAGTCACCTTGATTGGCAACGTTTAATGTGAATGTGACCACCTGGCCGAATTGGACCGTATCCTGGCTGACCAGTTTGGTCAGGGCCAGATCGAACGTGCCCAGTTCGATGACAGCAATATCGTGGTCATCCTCATCATTGGGACGATCATCATCGATATCAATATCTGAAGCGGAAAGACGATCATCAGTTGGATCATTCAGCGGACTTTGATCCGGTGAGGAATCTTCATCCATCAGCATCACACCGTTCACATTGGTGGCTGAATAGATTTCCGCAGCATTGACCAGATCATTGGGGAAAATCCCTGCTGTGGTGCGAATGATCAGGTTGATCGTTGCAGTAGTCATCTGTCCACTGGTCAATGATCCGACATTATAGGTTGGAGCGGCTGCGTTGAGCGCTCCCGTCCAGCCCGGATTCAGGGCAGGATTGAACTGCAATCCACTGGGGATGTAGTCTGTGATCTTGATGTTATAGCCGTCTACTGTCCCCTGGTTTTTGACCAGGATCGAATAGGCAACCACATCACCTGCCGTGAATGGCCCACTGGAGCTGAGCAGTTTGACCAGAGAGAGGTCAAAAGTACCCGGGCTGACTGTGGCTATATCATGATCATCTTCGTCACCCGGGAAGTTGGGATCCTCCGATTCATCAATATCGCCAGATTCAGTCCGATCGGTCACCATATCATTGAGGTGATTACCATCAGGTGATGAATCTTCGTCAATAGGCTTCAGGCCATAATCATTCCAGGCCTCCTTGATCTCCGCGGTATTCGTCAGATCCCCATTGGACATGCCTGCTGTATTGTTCACGATGAGCTTCAGAGAAAGCGTAGTGGACAAGCCGGCATTCAGATCGGCTATCGTATAGTTCAGAATATTTGAACCATTGATGTTGGGCAGCCAACCTGGATTTAAAGTGGTTTGATAAGTGAATCCACTTGGCACCACATCCTGAACAGTGATGTTTTGTGCATCCATTGTCCCCTGGTTCTGGACCTTCACCAGGAAGGTGACAGTGTCACCAATGGACACTTGATTCAAAGGTGGATCAAGATATTTAATTAAGGCCAGGTCAAAGACCTGAACGGGCACGCCGGCCAGATCAGCATCATCTTCATCCTGGTTCAGAGCTGGGTTGGTTTTGACATCCCCGCTGATCACATTATCGATTTCGTTGTCATTGCCATTGGTTGCATCCGGATGAGAGTCATAATCACTCTCCGTCCGATCGCCACCAGGTACCGCATAGCTCTTGCCATTGGTGTCTTCGGCATAATAGATCTCCGTACGGTTGATATAGGTTTGGGTGGTGATCCCAGGTTGGACGCGTAAGACGATCGACAGATTGGTCGAATCTTCAGAAGCCAGGGTAGAAGTGATCCGGTTTTTCACCTGACCTGCTCCCGGACCTGCAGTCCAGCCATTTGCATCCAGAGGACTCAATGCAAAATTGGGTGGCAGATAGTCGACCACATCGATATTGGTCGCATCAATATTCCCCTGATTGAAAATCCGGATGTTAAATGTGACCTCCTCACCGATGGTAACAGGGTGATTCGGACTGACCAGCGTCTTCCGGATAGCCAGGTCGAAGCAGTTGTATACGGCTACCGGGCAGCAGAGGCTGATCTCACAATCATAGGCAGGATCATTAATTTCAAATGTAAAGGAACCTTCATCAAATACGACCAGTTCAGGTAAGATTTCGCCTGGTATCTCAACGCCATTGTTGAACCATTTGTAACCCGCATATCCGGTAGGAGCTTTGATGGTGATGGTATCCGGATTGCCACCGCAATGCAGGAAGATGGGCACTGAGGTACATGCAACGCCGATGTCATCCTCGTCCAGCAACGCATTGTTTGGAGTGGAGTCATAATCTGCCTCGTTCATAGCTGAAACTTCGGCACGAGCAAACAGAATGCCATCGGAAACCGCTTTAACTGTCAGGGTCATGGTCAGACTGGAGGTAGATGCAGTCAGGGCTGAACCGATCGTCCATATCCCGGTAGCCTGGGCATAAGATGTGCCTGCGGCCGCAGTTTTGGAGACATAGCTCGACCCCGGAGGGAGGATGTCCAACAGCTTGACTTGCAGACCTGTCACCGATGTATGGGCATCGTTCTGCACTTTGACCGTATAGGTGACATTTTCGCCAATGAAGATCTCCGATTGATTCGATGTGACGGTGAGCGATACATCTGCCATAGCAGATGGATCAATCTGTGCCCATGAAGTCATCGAAAAGCTCAGGAAGAGGAGAATCATCAGTGAGAGACTCCTGACCATTGAGATCTTGATCGTGGCGATCGTGTCCACCGCGTTCACCACATTCGTGATGATCTGGCGAGGAATGGATCGCAGGGACGTGAGGTTGTGTAAGCTCTGAACCATGGCGTATTTGAATTGCATCTTATCCAATTGATTTCTTCAGAAAGGCTACCTCCTTTCAGAGATGGCATTTGTGTTCGTTTTCCTTAATTATTTTTCGATCGTAAAAATGGATGCCGGCAGACAAGAGTCAGCACAACAGTTGGTCGGTGGCACGACGACTACAGGTAGTTCGCACGGGTCACTGAACGGGTTGTCATCTACGATCGTCAGGTTGATATTGGCACCTCCGACCGGGAATGGCCCAAACAAAGGTGTCGGGGATCCATATGGATGGTTATTCAGGGTGACATCTCCTTCTACGGAGAATGTGTAGTCTTCACTGATCCCGATCGGATTCAGGGCGAAGTAGAATTGATCATCCGAATAGTCGTACGGTGTGCCGTTGTTGTCACAGATGATATTCAACCCGTCAGAAGTGATTTCACAGGGATGGACGGTAACCTGAGCGATATCAGAATCATCCTGATCGCCTAAGCCATTGTCCAGGTTATTGTCGATGATGGTACCTTCATTATTGCGGTCACCATCATTTGCTGCGTCAAAATCAACCGCCGGGTTGCCGACTGAGTCCTTGACCGAGGTGATCTCTGCGAAGTTGACCAGTGTCAGGCCTTCTGAAGTCGAGTCCATCTGCAGGTCGATATCCACGAAGGTGGATGTATAGGGTGCGATGGGGCCCGGAACGACAATCGTGGCTGTTGCATCGTCGACAAAGGTCCAATCAGGGTCTGCCAATTTCATCCCAGCTGGTATGTAATCGGTGATCAGGACATCCGTCGCCGGGAAGCTTCCCTGATTGTGGACATGCAGACGGAAGGTGACGATGTCCCTGATTTCCAATGGATTGGGCACCACTTGTGGCACTTTTATCAGCGCAACGTCAAAGTATTCAATACGAACGCCAACTTTATTGGGCTCCTGAGCAGGTACTTCGTTGGCATCCCGGGCGATAGAGTTCCAGGCTATACCTCCAGCTGGTACATTATTGTCAACGATGTAGGCACTATCCGGAGCAAACATCAAGGCCATGGCCTGGATGGTATCGCCGGGCAATAACGGTTGCATGAAGACAAATTTGACGGCCATGACATCCTTAATCGGTGATGGTGGTGTCAAGGTCCAGTCATCCACACAATCCGGTGGAAAAGCATTGGGCGTAGCCGGATTGATCTCTGCCCGACAGGGGTCGTTGGAAAGGCTGTAATACACGTCAATCATGTCCGGTTGCATCAGCATGATCGTATCCATCAGGTAAGGTCTGAATTCTGTGCCCCGATCTGTTGTGGTGAGTTGCACTCCTTTGTCCCCGAGATGTGGGAAAATGTCAATGACGACGACATCTGTCAACGTGACGTTACCCACGTTGACAATGTCAAACTGCCACCAGATCGAATCAGCAGGATTGGTCGATCCAATGCCCAGGTTATTCGAGTTTAACGTTCGCAGGAACGTGGAGTCATTCGCACCCTTGACCAGCTTGAATGCCGCTAATGAGGCGATCTCTTCAATGAAGAGAATGGAGGATTGCTGTGAGCATAGGTCTTCATCTGTGATCCCGTTTTCATCCAGATCCAGTGTGTCCGGAGAAGAGGCCAGGCAATTATAGAATCGGAAGTCTGTCTTGGAGTAAACTGAGTTTTGCATTGTCCCTCCCATATATTGAGAGATCAGGGTCTTGAATTTAAAGGTGACTTCTGAGTCAATGGGGAACTCTCCGGTAAATTGCCAGCGCAATAAGGTCCGACCTGTACCTGCAAAGTCTTCGATCACTTCAAGGGTTGGATTGCCGCCGGTGTCATCCAGGGTCAGTCCAGTAGTGTTGGAGACCAGTTCCCAGGTGCCGGGGATATATTCCAACTGATAGGGCAGGAGGTCCATACCGATGGGATTCGGCAGGGTACTGTTGGCGGTGTCATTGCCAATAGTGACCGCAAATTCGATCATGTCGGTAGGCAGTCCAAGGTCAACCAGAGATGAGCCGGTCGGCGCATAAGGGCCACCCGTCAAAACCATCTTGTCTGGAGCGATGGTGGCTGTTGAGTCGGCAATCAATAGGTCGATTGCAGCACAACACGCAGTATCGATACCGGGTAACATCATGCCACTGTTACTGGCAGTCGCAAAAAAGTCGATCAGAACGACCGGGTCACCCTGCGCTTCTCCACATTCCGCTTCGCAGAAGAAGGAGGTCGGGCTGGTCATACAATAGGTGTTCGTCAGGACGTCCCCTCCATTCAGGGACATTTCCAGATGGACATCAAACTTGATCTCAATCACTTCATCCGGACGGAGTTCGCCATCAAATGTCCAGCGGAGCAGTTTACGGCCGGTGCCATTAAAATCAGCGATCTCCTCAAAAACAGGAGGAGTGGTGATGCCGGAGGTATTGTTGGAGATTACCCAGGTGCCGGGCAGATAGGTAGCGCCAATCGGCAACAGATCCGCAGCGATAGGATTGGTAATGGTATCAAATGAATATGCACCGGT
Source organism: Saprospiraceae bacterium (assembly GCA_016710115.1). GTDB lineage: Bacteria > Bacteroidota > Bacteroidia > Chitinophagales > Saprospiraceae > JAGNXB01. The sequence continues at coordinate 147,167 of JADJLN010000006.1, read as the reverse complement.
GACATAAGGGGCTTCGACATCATCCGGACCATCATTGGAAAGAAGGATGGTAAATGTTGCTTGGGAACCGGGCGTAAATGGATTGCCTCCAGTCGGTGGTCCGGGTGGAGGGTTCGGTTCAGATGTGGCCACAGATTTTACCGGGTCAAGCCTGCCGATCAGCGGAAGGATGCACATTTCAGCGCAACTGACAGCTGTTGGAATGGGGTTGACACCATATAAAGTGGAAAACCCATCAATCATGACACAGTTCTCATATGGCGTGTACAAGTCAAAAGGGTTGCCCTCCAGGTCGATATAGGGTGCCATGGAGTCGGCAGGAGTCACTAATAAACTGATTGTCCCCATTGCGCCATCCGGGAACAAGGGGAAGAAAAATTTGATTTCACTGACATAATCTACCCCGGAAGTAAAGCCGGGAATCAAATCGACATCCAGAAAAGTAAGGGTCGTTGGATCGACATTGGAAAGCCAGGGTTGAAAGGTTGGAGACCCATTCAGACTAACAGAGATATCCATACTTCCGACGCCCCCAAATCCATTCAGATGAACGCTATCTAAATAGAAAACCGGCGGGATGGGATCAGAAACAACAAAGTCCTGCAATGGAGCAGTACCTGTATTTGCAGCGGTGAATCTGAACGTATTTGTTTCGCCTATAGGTAAAATGCCCAGGTCTTCAGCCAGTTTTTCTCCATTCCCGGCCATGAAGACAGGCGGGAGGAGTGGGGAGGCGACAGCTGCATTCAGGGTTAGTTCAGGCTCGCCGATGGGATCGGCAGTCATTGTTGCCTGGTTCAGTTTGGGTAATTCCATGGTCAAACCGGTATTATTGTTGACCTGGTCTGCAAATGGATAGCGTACAGTGACTGTTCGCGAAATACATGTCATTGTGGTCACATCAAAGTCACCAATATTCCAGGTGACTAAACCTCCACTTTCAGTGCCACCATCTGAGGCGCTGACAAAGACAGCCCCCGGAGGAAGCATATCCGTAATGACCGTATTCTCCAGATTCAGATTCCCGATCATGCCTCCACTGCAGAGTTCGATCTCATAGATCACATCCTTGTCGTGGTAGATCGGTCCGGAAAGGACACTCTTTGTTAAGGTATATATCGGCATGGCTTCAGCTTCGGTCACAACCATCGACGTGTCATTATTGGCCACACTATAGATGACAGTGTTGTTGGTCACCAGAGCTTCATTGGGAGTGACACGGAATGAGTTGGACGGTGATATTGATCGTTCCACTGGCACCTGCCATCAATGACGCGCCTGGTAGGGTTCGGAAATCCCAAATCAATGCATGCAGCATGGCATCATAGGTGGCCGTGACTGCCTGTGGGCCGGATGTTGTATTGACAATGACCGGTGATGCATTATTGAATGTAACTTCCGGGGGCAGGTAGTCCACGATGTAGGCACTATCGCAATCCCCAACCAGACTGGAGCAACCGAAGTCTATGCTGTAGGCGATAAAATTCCCTGTCAGATGGGAGGGCGCGTCGACAGCCTTCAGAGCGGAAACCACTTGGCAATAAAGCGCAGAATTGCCGCCGAGAGTTCCTACCGTAAGAAGACTGAAGATGACTAAAGCCTTCCGGGAAATGGTGAATGCATGGTTCATATCTGTACTTCCTTTTGCCAATTGATTCATAGATTGGTTTTTGGGCACTCCGGTCCTTACGGAGATGCACAACACCTTTCTGATTTCAAAAAACATTCCAAGATCTAAAAATATGATATAAAAAATATTCAGATATATGGCATATCTAACTAATGGCAGAATATATGCCATCTAAGCGCAGTATTTCTGTAGTGAAGAATGTAGTCGAAATGGCCAGCCAGGTCAGGCGTATGCTCTGCCCGATAGTTGCTCTCATTGGATTTTGTCTTGCCAGGCCGCTGGGATTAAGGGATGCAGGACAATGTATTGTGATAAAATTAAATATTTATAATATCAATATAAACGACATAATATTATGTTCGCGCAAAACGAGAAATATTCAGCGACCGGGCTCAGCGGATTTGTGCGCATAGCAAAGGCATGACCGGCGGGAGGTGACCGTAATGGTTATTCTCCATCTCAGGGGCCAATGCCGGTGTGGGAATTGGAGCTTCTCACTTGTATTGGAAACCCAATCAGATGGAATCCTGGAGAAGCACCCACCATTCAGAGCAGCGGATTCAGAAGTTTTGATGGTGTTGAAGAAGACCATTCGATCTGAACAGAATGGCAGGACAATCCAGGCTGAACAGTTAAGGACCTGGTCTGCAGACAGGATGTGTTGGCAGGTCCTCGACAAACCACAAAAAACCCCTCCTGCTTGCACAGAAGGGGTCATCGAATGAGAAGAGGATGAATTCTTATTTGATCCCGGTGATCACGAAGGTCATTCGTCCACATTGTTGAGGAGGCGCTGTAGCATCACGCTCAAACTTGTACCGGGTGGCTGCATCCATCGCCTTACGGACCAGTACAGGATCTGTGATGGTGGATCCATCCGGGTTGTATTTGGCTCCGGTCACATTTCCACTGCGGTTGACACAGATGTTGACCACAAAGGTTCCGTTCTGCCGGATGATATTTTCCAGATTGGCTCTGTAGATTACCTTTCGGGTCAGGACGCCACTGCCACTCAGATCCAGGCCGTCATATCTGCTGCCTTTTCCATTTCCTTCCTTGACGTCCTTCTCACCGGTCGAGCTGCTCTGGCCCTGCTGGTTGCCGCCCCCGTTCGGCCGATTCAGCACATCGGGATGGCGATTGGAAGTACGATCTGCTTCGACAACATCGATAACGGATGTCTCAGGCTCTTCTGCCTTTTTTCTGTCGGCATTTTGCCTCAGGAAGGACAACAGGTTCTACAGTCTCTGCCATGACGACGTCAGGAACAGGAAGGGTTCTACCTCAAATTGTTCGGCCTGGGCCGGTGCAGGAGCCTTTTCCGTGGTTTCTGCCTCCGGTTCCGGACTGGCTTCGGCTGATGCCCCTTCCCGCTGAGAAAAGTCAAACAGCATAATTTGCACCGCATCTTCCAATTGAAATTCCTCCTTCGCTTTGTGCGACATGAACGGGATAACCGCCAGGACTACGATGGCGCTGTGAAAGAAAAACGCGATCATCCGACCTTTGCGCTTGTCCTTTTGTTCTGCTTGTGCCTGTTTCATAACAACCAATTTTTCTGTGATCAAGGAATTCTCCGTTTCCTCTGTTGTTTGAACAACCACTCTCTTGCGAAAGGTGTTATGGAGCTACTAATGGTCATTCATGCACTGTTAAGTAATTCTTATGAAGGTATATACCAAACAATGGGCACAGGATCTGCCCGGTGACCGGCAGAAGATCTGGGCCTTTTTTCAGTCGGCCGGAAAACCTGCAGCGGATTACACCAGCTGAGATGAACTTTAGGATCCAGACCGATATCTCTGGAAAAGAGATGTATGAGGGGATGTTGATCGTCTACGGTGTCCCCCTTACTGGGGATAGATATGACCTGGGCCACCGAAATCACCCATATCCGTCCAGGCGTGCATTTCATCGATGACCAACGGATCGGACCCTATGCCATGTGGCACCATGAACACTGGTTTGAACCGATCGAAGGAGGTGTAAGAATGACCGACCTCCTGCACTATGCCATCCCCTTTGGCCCGTTGGGGACTCTGGCAAATGCGCTAATCGTTGATCGGAAGGTGGAAGGCATCTTCACCTACCGTACCAGGGTGATCGAGCAGATGATTCGGGAAGGGGAGTTTAGTTGAGGAGGGTGGAGGGGAGGAGTTAAGGAGAGTTTTCAGATTGAGAGTGTGGAATAAACCTGGACTTGATTATTCCTACCCTCCCTATTAAGGGTCAGTTTTAGAAAATATGTTTCCATTAAGCTGTTTTCTTTCCTATATTGTATCAATAGATGATTGCACAACTCGGAATATGCTCTTGCTGACTGTACTTACATTTCTAGCGTCAATTTCCGTACTAGTAATTGCCTTTCTTGCACTAAGGAATGATAAGATTACCCTTGTGCGACAGGTCCTACAAGCTAAAGCTATTGAGGCCAATGCCTATCTAAATAGGTTTGGTCCTTCAGAATTAGACAAGGATATTCCAGTCCTGCATATTGCTGATATTCTCAGAGTGATATCATGTACAGATTTGCTTTTAGGTATATACATTGCTACCAATCGAATTCCATTTATAACGATTCCAACGGATGTACTGCTGGATGAGTTTTATCTACAGTTGCATTCTAAGGTAAAGATTGGTTGAAATCTGTCACTCCCCAAATGGCAGCCCAAATACTGAATTAGTAGCCTCGCTATTCAATGATTGCAAGTATTTTCTAGCTGATCAAATCAGTAAAGACAAGGATAATGTTTTTTCGAGCCACAAATTCAGTAATCGGTTTAAGTAGAAAATGAGAAGACTCCTTCGATATTCATAGCAGGCATTAAGCCTCGCTTTAAAAAGTCTGAATAAGATTTAAAGAGTGCTGAAGGCGGGACTCCACGTTCTAAAGTGACTAAGGCTTCGTACCTCAGCCAGTCACTTTACGGCGGGGTAAACTTCTCGTCCCGCCAGAATTAGGGTAAAAAATGTAATGTGCCGAAGGCGGGACTCGAACCCGCACGTTATTGCTAACACTGGATTTTGAGTCCAGCGCGTCTACCAGTTCCGCCACTTCGGCATGAAGTGTAATTGGTCGACCGTTGCCAACCACTTTGTTTTTCATGGATCGAGCCTTGGTAAGGGACTCGAACCCGCATCCCGAGTATTCGGGACTAACACTGTCCCCTCCTGCGGCGGGCAGGTTTTGAGTCCAGCGCGCCTGTCCGCCGATGGCGGATCTACCAGTTCCGCCACTTCGGCTATAAGTCCAGATAGGACCTGAGGTGGGAATGCTGCAAACAGCACGCAAAGTTGACAAAAAAAACGGATAAGGCAAATGGCCAGGCCATGAAAATGTTCGGAAGATTCAGCTACCGAGTTTATCCAGATTGGATTTCAGCCGATGGACATATCGTTTTTTCAGGTAGTAGGTCACAACAGGTTGAAGGTCAATCTGTTCTCCGGAATCCCATGCTTGCATCACCGGAATAACAGCCGACCTCAGCTTGTCTTCCAATTCGATCAGTGCTGATTCAAGAAGAACACGCTTTTCTTCAGAAGGCTCCATATTCAACTCCATCAGCGATTCATTGATCTCCATCATATCCATCAGGAATTCCTGTGGGAGTCGGGCCTTGCCCTCGTCAGGCAACACGTCTTCCAGTGCCAGCAGGTGAGCAAGGCGGAGATCCTCGTCCTGTAAGGTCTGATACGCCTGGTTGTTGATTCCTGCCAACTCCTCCGCCTTCTGCTTTTCGCCTGCCAGTGAAAAAGAGAAATAGTCTGGGTGCAGATTTCTGCTCTTGATCAGAAATGCCCGGCGTACTTTTTCCTGATCCGGAAAGAACTGCCTTGGCAATCCAAAAAAGGCAAAATAATCCATCAGCCGGCTACTTGTTGAACAGGCGGAAGATATCCAGTCCATTTGCATACAGAACCAGGCCGATCACAATGATAAAGCCGGCCATGGTCGCATATTCCATCACCTTGTCGCTGACTTTCCTGCCCGTAACGACTTCCCATAACAGGAAAATGACGTGCCCTCCATCCAGAGCCGGGATGGGCAGGAGATTCATAAAGGCCAGGATCAGGGAGAGAATGGCTGTCATATTCCAGAAGTCATGCCAGTCCCAGGCTGCAGGAAACATGTCATAGATGGTGATGAAACCACCCAGGCTGTCGGATGCATTGATCTTGCCCCGGAACATCTGACCGAAGGCTTTGATCTGCGAAGCCAGGAAATCCCATCCCCGGACAACACCTGCGGGCAAGGCCTGAAGCAGGGTATACTCCTGTGTTTCAAACTGGAAATAATGGTCGTAGAAATAAGGACCAACACCGATCATGGCTTCATCATTCGTGGTCATCGCCAATGCCAGGGTATCGCCTCCCCGCAATACGCCGATCTGCACCTCGGCATTTCGCTGGTTGGCTATGGCTCGTTTGAATTCATGGTAATACGGTGTGGATTGACCATTCACGGAGATGATCTGATCATCGGCCAGCATACCTCCTTTGGCTGCGGGAGAGTCCGTAACGACGGTATCTGCAATGAACGGAATGCGAATCGTGAACAGAGGCTTGTTCTTGTTGCTGCTGTTTGCCAATTTGGCCGCAGTGCCATCAGGTACCGGGAGATTCACTTCCTGGCCATCCCTGATTACTGTGATTGTCGGCGCATTGTGGATCAGGATTTCTTTGACTACTGTGCGATCAGAAAACTCCGTCATCTGGAAATCACCAACACGAAGGATACGATCCCCATCCTGCAGTCCCAGGGTTGAACCAAGGGAATCAACGGCGATCCCGTACTTGACATTGTCGGCAGGAAGATACTCACGACCCCAGGCAAAAAACATCATCCCGAAGATGAAAAACCCGAGTAGGAAATTCACGGTTACGCCACCCAGCATGATGATCAACCGCTGCCAGGCTGGCTTGGACCGGAACTCCCAGGGCTGCGGTGGACCTGCCATTTGCTCTTTGTCCATGCCCTCATCGATCATGCCTGAGATCTTGACATATCCACCCAGAGGGATCCAACCGATCCCGTATTCTGTTTCGCCGATCTTCTTCTTGAGCAGGGAGAAATAGGGGTCAAAAAAGAGATAGAACTTTTCCACCCGGGTGCGGAACCAGCGGGCAGGAAGAAAGTAGCCCATCTCATGCAATACGATGAGCAGGGAGAGACTGGTGATGAGCTGAAGTATTTTGATCGCTATTTACATGTATGGTAATCCACTAGTTGATCTGGATCACATTTGAGGCAGGGCGCAAAGGTAGGGATTCCCCCCGTTCTCTGTTGGCCTCTCACCGAACGATGAGTGGATGGAAAAGTTTTCCGGAACCCGTACATTGTCGCAAAGCTGCCAGATGACCCTTACTTATTCGAACCGGATTGAAGGCAATACGGCTACTCTCGATCAGGAGGAATCGGCCCATCTCCTGCAGGTCTTGCGAAAAAAGAAGGGAGACCAGGTCATGGTTACCAATGGTCTGGGGCAGGGTTGGCTCGCTGAGATCAGTGTAGCCCACAAACAAGGGGCCGTACTCACGCTGATCAATCGGATGGAAGAAGGCCCCGGGCGTCCGTATGGCGTACATATCGCACTGGCACCACCGAAACAGGCAGCCCGGCTGGAATGGTTTCTGGAAAAAGTAACCGAAATCGGCGTTGATCGGATATCTATTCTGTCAACTCAGCGTACTGAACGAACGCGTTGGCGTTTTGATCGGTTGCAGCGAATACTCCTCGCAGCCATGAAGCAATCCGGGCAGTTTCGGCTGCCTGTTCTGGACCCGGAGGACGTGTCGATCCAGCAATTGGGTCAATCGGTGCCCGGTTCGGATTGGGAAAAATTTATTCCGACCTGTGATTGGGGCAACTTGCCCCACCTGTCTTCCGTTTATCAACCTGGTCAGTCCGTTGTCATCGCCATCGGTCCGGAGGGAGATTTCACCCCTGAGGAGGTGCGTATAGCAGAAGAACACGGGTTTCACCCCGTTCTTCTGAATGACAACAGATTGCGAACCGAAACTGCAGGCGTTGTAGCCTGTGTTCAAATTCATACTCTCAATGTTCGTTAGATCATTCCTTTTCCTGCTCTTTTCGGGTATTTTCCTGCCCCTGCAAGCCAGCCAGCCACCTTCTGATTTGAAGCTGGCCCTGCTGAAATATGGCGGCGGCGGGGACTGGTATGCCAACCCGACATCCCTTTCGAATTTGAGCCAGTATTGTAACCAGAATCTGGGCACCCGCCTGGATCCGGACTTTGCCACAGTCGATGTCGGCAGTGCCGAGTTGTTCAACTACCCTTTTGTCCATATGACCGGGCATGGAAATGTGGTTTTTTCCCGTCAGGAAGCAGATAATCTCCGCAACTATCTGTTAGCTGGCGGCTTCCTCCACATCGATGATAATTTTGGCATGGATCCTTATGTCCGATCTGCTATGAAACAGGTATTTCCCGATCAGCAGCTGATCGAATTACCCTTCAATCATCCGGTCTATTCCCAATTCGCCGTGTTTAAAAACGGACTGCCCAAGATTCACAAGCATGATGACAAACCCCCACAGGGATTTGGCCTCTTCCATGAAGGACGTCTCGTTGTATTCTACTCCTACGAGTGTGATCTGGGTGACGGGTGGGAAGACCAGGACGTACACAATGATCCCCCGGAAATTCGAAAAAAAGCCCTCGATATGGGTGCCAATCTGGTCAAATATGCCTTCACACAGTGATCAATCCCACTGAACAGATGACCCTCTCCGCAAATACTGGCGAATGTTCATCCAGAACCAGGCGAACAGATAAAGAATGACCGAGGAGCCCAGAGTGACAAAGGACAGGTAGATAAAATAAATTCTGACCCGGCTGGCAGCGATGCTAATCTTGCCGCCTACGTAAGAGCACACACCAAAAGCAGTCCGTTCCATCAGATTGCGAAATTGCATAGGGACGATATTCGTTTATACCAGTTGAATGTCCGACGTTGGAAGATGGGTCATCAGGATCCTGATTCGCGGCAACCGGGACAAATGTGCTTCATCCGCCCGATCACCACACAGCACCCAATATAGGGGTATTGACGCAGAATATCGTGGTGGTATTGCATTTCCATCTGTAACATACCAGATCACGTCCGGATGTTCGTTTCTGACAACAAAATCCAGAGCAGGTTGAAAGGATGTATCGCTTCTTCCTGAAATACTGTCCGGCTTCTGACCGGAGTATGAGTATACCTTGCGCACGATATGATCCGACTCAATGATTCGGATATGGCGATAGAACTGCTGCATTTGCGGAAGGAATGAAAAGAACGCGTGGATGTCCATATCGGTCATGGATCCGCTGGTGTCCAGAATAATGGCGAGATCCCCCGTGATCGAATGCGTATCCCGGGTTGGGTTCCATATCGGCGGGATGCTTTTCGGGTAGTCCATGTCAGGTGGGTTGCCGTTGTTTTACTGTTATGCTGGAGCAACCGGTTTTGCCAGGTGAGACCTTCCTGGAGTGCCCGGTCTTCATCCTGAATCTGCTTCCAACGGGCAGGTAATGGCCAGGTTGATTGGATAGGTGGCGGAAGAGGGGAATTGGACGAAGGCTGATAACCCCAGTAGTGGTGTTCTTCGATGGCCAGTAGATGACAGGGCTGGATCTTGTCCGGATGAGCAGTCCACCACCTCCAGGCCTGATAGAGATTGGGTGTTGACGGGAACTGGTCAGGCAATCGGCAAGTTGGAAGAAATGGTTGCCATCGTGAAGGGATTTCCTGGTTGACGACGGTGTCCATGGCGAGATGGATCGCCTGATCACCATCATGTGTGCGATCGAACCGATCGTGTTGGAAGAGCAGGTGGAGAAGATGATGATATACCCGGGCCGTAGTTGCCGGAGAGAACTGAAAGTGGGAAGAGATCAGAAACTGGGGATGGCCTTCCTTCAGGGATAGAATACAATCTGCGACATTGGGATGAATAACAACAGGTATCCGGGCAAAAAGATCAGCCAGATAGGGTGCATCCCGAAGAAGTTCTGTACATACTTGTCTCGACCAGCTGTTCAGCATGGCGACAAAATACGGGAAAAAGGAGGTTGAAAAAGGACTAAGCCCGCCAGACGGACGAGGCAGGCTTAGTCAGATTGGTGTTTAATACCGTTCACTCCACGAATTACAAGGAGATCAAGAGGCCGAAAAGACCGATGCACATGATACATACCACGGCAATCTGATCTTTGATCTTTTGGTCCTGTGTGGACTCCAGATCGGCCAGGATCTTTTGCACCTCCTGGGGTGACGGCTTTGGATAAATGTCAAGATGAACCATGTTCATGGGATTTGGTTCGGAAAAAGGGATTACAATCTGTTGCCGGATCACTAAAGCCGTTATGATTCGGGACAACAGTACAAATATATCACTTTCTAATATTAAATCAAATGTGATTTGTAAAAAAGTTTAATAAAAATAAAATGTGTTAGAGTGCATAATTGCAATGCTTTATAATGCAGTATATTACACATTGCGAATGCGTCCCATGTAAATTATTGACATGAACTGTACACATATACATGTGGAACTGAACAGATGTGTTCAGGGGGCTAACACACGATGCACGGCATCCAGATAGGCATCGAAACCCATCACAACGGGCAGATCGGTGTGTCCGCCACCGGGTATTCGGACGGCTTTGGCTCGAATTCCCTGATAGGCTTGAAACACGGGTTCTCCGTGCGTTCGAATGGATGCAGTCAGGTCGGTCTCACCGTGTAACCACAGCATCGGTTGGCTGATCCTGGACATTCCGGCAACATTGTCGAAATCCAGATCGGTCAGAAAGCTGGCCGGCAAGCTCAATGTACTGGCCTCCTGGATCATCGTTTCGCTGGAAGACAGGGGAGCTTCCAGTATCAGACCTCCCCGTCCCGACAATGGTATCGAACCTGCGATTTCTACAGCGGGAATTGATCCCATTGAGAAACCGTAAACAATGATCCGATCATGGTCCACGCCCTGTGCCTCCAGCCAGGCTAATGCGGCAACCGCATCCCGAATGATTGCAGCCTGCCCGGGCTGGCCTTCCGACAGCCCGTAACCCTGATAATCGAAGGCCATGACCCCATACCGGCTGCCCTGCCGGCTATTGGCCAACAACTGGATCCGCGGCCAGTAATGATCCAGATGATCACGATGACCATGACAGTATAAAATGATCGTATCTGTGGTGATCGAGTGCATATCACCGACGTAAAGACTCTGGATTGTGACCGGCTTTCCCTGTGCATCACTGATCAGTGGAACCCAGTGGATCATGCTGTCGGGCAGATGGTAGGAGGGGGGAAGTTCAAAATCCACTTCTCCTTCATACCCGTTTAAATAGTAGGCGTCAATTCGCTGTGGATCAAACAGAAAGTCATCCAGCCGCAGACATCCTGAGCAGAAGACGAGTCCAGTTATGGCGATCAGGGTTCGGCGGCGCATTAGAAAAACCGGTATTGGATGGTCAGGTAAAAACCGAGCGCACCGGCATCACCGGAGGCCGTATACTCTAAGGCATTCATTCGATTGTCATTTCCGGGAGCCAGCCATTTTGATTCCAGACTGAAATCCCAGTCTGTCTTTCTGATCTGATATCCCAGATAGAATGCTGGACGCCAGAATTGGTACGTGCTCTGATGTTGGGTCGGATCGGTATGCGGATCGAACCAGTGGGTCATGCCCACATAGCCGACACGACGGGATTGCCGGGCACTCCACCAGAGATGAAGGTCAGCCTGTGGGTAGAACCGCCACCGGTTGACGGATAGATCAGTCATGGTATTCAATCGGATTCCGGTGTTCAACCCTGGCCGGATTCCTTGCGGGAATATCCAGGTTTTTTGGCCCCCGGGGTCCAGATAGATCGTTTTATACAAGAGGGCCGTCGTATGCAGACCGATGTCTGCCATCCACCCATTGTCGAGACCATGAGTCACATACAATGCGGAAAACGGGATTGGAAAAGTCCTGTCGGAGGACTTGATCAAAGGTCCCCCAGCTTGCAAACCGATGGCGGTTTCATCCTTGATCAGTGGATGAATATGACGTTGGCCAACACAGGAAGTGAACAAGAAGGCAGCCAGGAGGAATTGCCCGTATCGCATGAGGTCAAGATAGGGGATATTGGCAAAATAAAAGAAGCCACCCGCTGGCAGGCGGATGGCTTCTCTGTAAATATGTCGAAAAGGTGGATGGTTATCGACCGCCGCGGAATCCACCGCCACCGCCGCCGCGATTTCCACCGCCGCCGCGATTTCCACCACGATCTCCACCACGATCTCCACCGCCACGGTAACCACCACGATCTCCACCTCGATCTCCTCCGCGATCTCCACCACCACCTTCCCGGCGAGGTGGGCGATCGTCCTCAGGCATGCCTTCCGGACGAGGAAGTAGTACTTTTCGGCTCAGTCGGAATTTTCCGGTACGCTCATCAATTTCGATCAGCTTGACCTGAACTGAATCGCCCTCATTCAAGGCATCCTCTACGCGTTCCAGGCGCTCCCACGTGATCTCGGAAATGTGCAACAATCCGCTCTTTCCCTGGAATTCGACAAAGCAACCGTATGGCTGAATAGAGACCACCGTGGCATCATAGACATCACCGACATCAGGAACATGGGTGATCATCTTGATCCGGTTGACCGCGTTTTCGATATCAGCTTTGTTGCTGGACGAGATCTGAACGTAGCCCTTGCCTTCTTTTTCTTCGATGTTAATCGTGGTTTTGGTGATCTCCTGCATTTCCTGGATAATTTTTCCACCAGGTCCGATCACAGCGCCGATGAATGACTTGTCGATGATCAATTCGACGATACGAGGTGCATGCGGTTTCAGATCCTCATTGGGCACAGCCAATGTCTTGGCCATCTCCTTCAGGATATGGAGTCGGCCCTGACGTGCCTGTTCGAGCGCTTTCTCCAGCTGCTCGTAAGGTAAACCATCAATTTTGATATCCATCTGACAGGCGCAAATGCCATTTTCAGTTCCCGTCACTTTAAAGTCCATATCTCCCAGGGCATCCTCGTCGCCGAGGATATCGGAAAGGATGGCCACCTTTCCATTCTCGGCGATCATACCCATGGCAATACCGGAAACGGCACTCCGAAGAGGTACACCGCCATCCATCAGGGCCAGCGAGCCGGCACAGACCGTAGCCATAGAAGATGAACCGTTCGATTCCAGAATATCGGAAACGATGCGGATGGTATAGGGAAACCCTTCAGGCATGACCTGCTTGAGCGATCGGGCAGCCAGATTGGCATGACCTACCTCCCGACGACCCGGGCCGCGGTTTGGCTTTACCTCACCCACGGAAAAACCGGGGAAGTTGTAATGCAACAGGAATTTACTGTATCCGAACTCCTGGGCAGTATCGACCATCGCCTGGTCTGTCTTGTTACCCAGCGTCAGGGAAGTCAGGGACTGGGTTTCTCCACGAGTGAAAATAGCTGATCCGTGGGTGGTTGGCAGGTAATCCACTTCTGTCCAGATATGGCGAATCTCATCCAGTTTGCGTCCATCCAGACGAACAGATTCGTCGAGGACCATATGCCGGATGACCTTCTTTTTCAGTTTGTCGAAGTACATCGCCATGAGTTTGCCATTTTCAGTGACATACTCTTCGCCTTTTTCTTCATTAACCTTCGCCTTGTAGGCATCGTAAATCTCTTTGAATTGGTCTTTCCGGGTCCCCTTGTCCAGCGCGCCTTTGGCTACCTGGTAAATCCGGTCACTGGCGAACGCAGCAACATCAGCTTCAATGGAAGCATCAGATGGATTCTCGGCAGGAGTGCGTTTGATGAGGGCTTTGTCGCCAACCAGCTTGGCCAGGGTATGCTGTGCAGCGATCTGGGTCTTGATGGCATCATGTCCGGTCCGGATGGCATCGATCAGCTCTTGTTCTGAACATTCCTTCATTTCACCTTCAACCATCATGACATCAGCCTCAGTCGCGGCAACGATAATATCCATCGTCGCATTGGCCATCGCTGATTTGGTCGGGTTGATGTGGTAAGCGCCATCGATCTTGGCGACGCGTACTTCACTGATCGGGCCATTCCAGGGAATATCGGAAACCCAAAGTGCAGCAGAGGCAGCCAGGGCGGCAAAGGCATCCGGAGGAGCGTCCAGATCCGTAGAGATCAGACTCAGGATGACCTGCGTCTCATTCATATACCCGTCCGGGAACAATGGGCGGATGGCACGGTCTATCAGACGGCTGATCAGGACCTCATAATCGTTCAGTTTGGTCTCCCGACGAAAGAAGTTCCCGGGGATCCGGCCTGCCGCAGCGAATTTCTCCTGATAATCCACGGAGAGAGGGAAAAAGGGTGCATCTGGCTTGGCCTCTTTGGCAGAGACGACTGTAGCGAGGATCATGGTGTTGCCGCAGCGGACAACGACGGAACCGTCTGCCTGTGCAGCCAGCTTCCCTGTCTCCAGGATGACCTCCCGACCATCAGGCAGATGGAATGAGGTGGTGGTTGGAATTTGCTTCCCCATGTGAATGGCGTTTGAATGTCAGCAATAAAAAGGCAATGCCCCCGAAGCGAATGGAACAGCACGGCGAATACCCAGGGATTTGCGTTGTTGGGAAGCCGTTGTTGTTGAGCGTAGAACGTGGGCTGCTATGCAGAACGGTCGCTTTACAAGGGAGAATAAAAAAAGTGTCCTCCAAATGAGGACACTTTGTATGGTTTATCTAGCGACGGATACCCAGATCGTCACAGATCGTCCGGTAACGTGTGATATCCTTTTTCATCAAATAGGATAACATCCGCTTCCGTTGGCCGACCAGATGCAACAAGGCACGCCGACATGAATGGTCTTTGTTATTTGTCTTGAGATGATCGGAAAGGCTGGCGATGCGATAGGTGAACAAAGCAACCTGACCTTCAATAGATCCGGTATTACCCGCACTGCCGCCATATTTGGCGAAAATCTCGTCTTTCTTTTCCTTACTCAGGTAAACACTCATGGTTATAGAATAAATAGGTGACCAAATGCGATTTCGAAAATCTTCTTTAGCGGGTGCAAAGGTAGACGTTTTTACAATTTATTCAAATAAGCCACAGTCTTTTATGAAAAGCAGAACCTATTTCTGATCATATGCCTTTGACTCCTCCCATAATACATCCATTTCCGCCAGTGTCATGCTGCTGAGTTCACGCCCTGCATGGGATTCGATGTATTCAAACCGGCGTTTGAATTTTCGATTCACCTTCTCCAATGCTGTTTCCGGATCCACCTGGATAAAGCGTGCATAATTGATCAACGCAAACAACACATCTCCAAACTCCTCTTCGACCCGGGTGTGTCCTTCCTGATTGTGCAGCGCATCCTTCAGTTCGCCCAATTCCTCCACGACCTTCTCCCAAACCTGGTCGGCCGTATCCCACTCGAATCCGACCTGCGCTGTCTTTTCCTGCATCCTGTAAGCTTTCACCATTGCTGGCAGGGAATTGGGCACTCCTTCCAAAACAGATTTTTTTCCCGTTCTCAACTTGATCTTTTCCCAGTTCTGTTTGACTTCCTCCGCATCATTGACCTGAACATCACCATAGATATGTGGATGACGTTCAATCAGTTTCTCACAGATGCCGTGTAACGAATCAGCTATGGTAAAGGCGCCTTGCTCTTCAGCGATCCGCGCATAGAAAACCATATGCAGCAGGAGATCACCAAGTTCTTCCCGGATCCCTGGCAGGTCTTCATCCAGAATGGCATCGGCAAGCTCATAGGTCTCTTCGATAGTCAGATTGCGCAAACTGCCCAAAGTCTGTTTCCTGTCCCAAGGGCATTGCTCCCGCAATTCATCCATGATGCGGCACAGTCTTCCAAATGCCGCTTCACTCTGGGTGTGTCGATTGGGGTCCATATCGGTTTGCAGATTTCAATTTCTGAACCAAAGATGGTGTGAAGCTGTTAGATTTGTGTGTTGTACAAGCAATCCCTATGCAATTCCTCACCACTCTGGCCATTATATTCGGGGTATTCCTGATCTCGTTCGTTCTCATCAACATTCGTCACATCCTGACAGGGAATGAATTCAGAGGCAGTTGTTCCTCCAATAATCCCATGCTGAAAAACCAACTGGGAGAATGTACGGTATGCGGCAAGAAGCCGGATGAAGCGTGCAAAATGCCGGAACCCGGCAAAGCCTGACCTCAACAAACTTTCCTTATGAAAATGTTGTCTGTTCTTCTGTTTCTGTTGGCCAGTCAATGGTCATTTGCCCAACAAGTGCCGGTTTCTCTGCAGATCCAGCATATGATCGGCGATGAGATGCTCGCGCCGGGAGAAATCTATTCATCCATACAGGGGAATTTCATGGTCACCCGGTTGTCCTATTACCTGAGTGATATTGAAGTCATTCATGATGGTGGCCAACGAACAGCTTTCCCGCAAGTCTATCTGCTGGCTCATGGTAGTGATTCAGATTATGATCTGGGTCTCGCTGACCTGACCAATATCGAAGGGGTTGCGTTTAATATCGGCGTCGACAGTGCGACCAATCATGCTGACCCGGCGCTGTGGCCAGCCAGTCACCCATTGTCCTTTCAATCTCCCAGTATGCATTGGGGATGGGCCAGTGGATATCGTTTTCTGGCCATTGAAGGTTTGCTGGACGGAAACCAGGACGGTGACCCGGAGAAGATTTGGGAGTTCCACGCAGTCGGTGACGAACTGCTGGTGCATATGGAAGTCATGCTCGATTCACCTCAGCCTGCCAATCAATCTTCAACCATCCATATCACCGGTGATTATCTCAAACTGTTTGATGGCGTGAGCATGGATAATATTCTGCATGGAAGTGGATCACTGATCACGAAGATGATGAGCAATTTTTACAAGGGCCCTGTATTTACAGGCCAGAATCTGGTTTCTTCCTCGGATAGTCCGGAGAGAAATCGTGATGCTCGATTGCTTCTCAAGGCAAATCCGGTAAATGGACTTTTTCAGGTTGGATATGACATCCCTGAGTGGAGCACGGGCCGCATTCTTCTTGTTGATTTGAATGGCAGACAGGTCGCCATTCAGCCGACTGTTAAGGGGGAGGGCACCATGAATATTGACGCTCCTGTTGCCGGCAGCTATTTCCTGGTTTTGGAGGTAGATCAGCAGATCGTTGATCGTCAGCAGGTCATCATTCATTGATTCCGTGTTGCCGCCTGCTGATTTTCACGCGGAACAAACAAGGCAGTGCCTGATTAGAAGCCATTGGATTATTTCACAAAAAGGCGTTCTATCCTGACCGTTCATTCCCCGATCTCACATCGGCTTGCGGGATTCCGCAAGGCTCCTTGAACAAATACACAGAGCTGACAACACTGATTGCGGAATCAATCTGATTCCAGTATCGGATCATATACCTCAACCCATCCGCCAGGAATGAGCGCTGAGAAATCCGGATTATACATGGCTTCAACCTTCTGCGCGGGCAGGTAGAAACGCCCTGGATATGCAGCAGTCAGAGCAATGGTATAGACCTGAGCGATCCGTTTGTTCTGTTCATCCAGAGTGACAGCCAGATCAAGGAAATGATTGACGCGGTCATCTTTGACATCCTGGTATTTGGAACTGGATTGTTCGAGTTTGGTGATCTGCATCTGGTCCATTCGCAGATTGCGGATTTCCCATCCTGTCGGGATGATCTGTTGCAGGGCTACTTCCGTCAGCATTTCTCCGGAAGCTCCGAGATGAGCTATTCGGGCAGTGGCAAAGAAGTCTGTACCCCTTGGTATCCGTTTATAATTCACGCTCTCGCCATTGGGCATCCGATAAGCCACATCCAGGCTGATCCCTTTGGAATATCCCTTTTCTTCCGAGATATCCGGTTTTCCGGTTAATGATAGTTGGATATACATTTCTGATTTGGAGGTATTGGTCACCACCAGTTTTTGTTTGTTCACATCACCAGGGGGTAAGCCCACCTTCAACATATTCTGATTCGTGGCCATCTGTTTCTTCGTTCCATTTGCCAGTGCATAGGTGAGGGAGAGGCTTTCCGGTTTGGGTACGGTGCGCGCATAGGAAGCATATGCCCAAAGGCCGACAGCAAGTGAGTGGGTAGAATACCACCTGTTGCTGTTCATCAGGTCCGCCATTTTTTTCAATGTTGCAAAACCTTTGACTCGGTCGCCAACATCCTGCATGGCGATCACGATCAGGCCGAGGTCGCGCACATCCGAACCGAAGGTGACACGGCTGTCGCGATAAATGGACACGGCATTGCCAAGGCCGGCGACAATTCGTTTGCTGACATCTGTTTTACCTGCACGGGCATAAGCACTGGCCAGCAGCCATCGTTCCAGTTCCGGCAGCTGAGGTTCTTCCATGAGGCGATTCATAGCCCCCAATTGTGGCTCGCCGCTGATGGCCAGCATAAAGAGTCGAAACGCCTGGAGTGTATGCGAATAGTGCCCATACTCTTCCAGGATTTTTTTACTGGCTGACCATTCGTTCGCAAGGCGTTTATGCGATGTCATGATCGATTTGAGCGAAGATTCTGATATGACATAGCCTTCCTGTTTGGCGAGGTTGAGGAATAAGGTTGCATAGATCTCACTCCACATGTGATGGTAATTTCCGCGGGGCCAATATGTCAGACGTCCTGCTCCATCTTTCATGGAAAGAATCCGTTGTATACCTGCGGATACCCGATCTCGGATGTCTCGGGCTGCGGGTTCAGGAATATCCGCCAGGTACGGAATATATAACAGGGGGAATACTTTGGAGGTCGTTTGTTCCAGGCATCCGAAGCCATAGTTCATGAGCGTGTTCAGGTGTTTTGTTACCCGTGCCGGAGGCAGTGTAAACCCTTCCAACACAACGGTATTTGTGCCGGGAGTGCCGATTAAGGGCACGTTGAAGGTTGCAGCCTGTCCTGGCTTGACAAGCTGGGCATGGGTGGTGGTTTGGTATGGATTGGGATTACGTACATCGATCTCAATCTGTTGTGAGGCACTTTCTCCATTGCCCTTGACCTCAATAGTAAATCGGGCGATACCAGATCGATCGGATACGACCAGTGGAAAATAGACTGTTTGATCATCAGGCCCCGAAAATTGAAGCGACGCTTTTGCCGGCTTGGTAAATCGGACCAGACCGCTGGACTCGCGAACCGTTACCTCAACATTCCGGATCTTCTTATCCATGGCAAAAACCGTAACAGGCAAGTTTAATGTCTCGCGAATGCCCAGCTGTCTTGGGAGGGTCGCCACAGTCATCAAGGGTTTGCGGATCGGTATGGATTTTCGGTTTGGCCATACGCCAGATCTCCCGCAGCGACAACCATCAGCCGGACCTGTCCGACATAATTGTCGATCGAAACCTGGTGTGTGGCAGTCTGTCCGCGTTTGAGCTGGAATGGCCCCAGGTGGACTATAGCCGGCTTGAACCGGTTGGCTTTGGGGCTCCCTTCCGGTTTTCCTGCAGCACCATCGCCTCCAATGGCAATGATCCGTCGCAACTCACCTCCATAACCTCCCAGGACCTGATCATAGATATCCCATGTACTGACACCCAGTGCTTCTTTGGAATAGATATGCTTGTACGGGTCAGGCGTGGGAAATCGGGTGAGATCCAGCAAGCCCTCATCTACAAGGGCGAGTGTATAGGCCATGGGCTTGCCCTTCTGCTCCTTGACGGTGATCGGATAACGCTGATCAGGTCGCATTTCAGCTGGTGCCGTGACTATGGGTTGGAGGTGTGCATCGGGGTCCTGGATCTGGATGGACTGGATGCTGTACAATCGCAACGGCAGGTCGCGGTTTGCTTGATCATGTGGCTGGATCAGAGCCACATGGAGGTAGACGTTTGGCTTCATGGCCCGGGTGACCGCAATCTTGTACGTGGTTTGGTCCGGTTTCAATGGGATCAGATGAGCTTCCAGGATCCCGGAGCCATTCTCCACACTGATCAGTGCTTTACCGGCTGTTGCACCAGGCAGATTGATCTGCACTTCATCTCCTGGCTGATAGGTATCCCGATCGGTTGAAAATGAAAAATATCGGGAATCTTTGTTTGCCGGACTTGATCTGTCGTAGATATAGATATTTCCGCCTGCACAATGACCTGACTCCGGATCACAAACCTCGATCAGGTACCGTGAATATTCCTGAAACGTCAGTTTCCATTCTGCAATTCCCTGGCTGTTGGTGGTAACGGTTTTTTCTTCCCGGATGTCCTTGCTGTCGTCCTGATTGTAGTCCATCCGGTTGTCGCGATATCGTTCCCACCACCAGCGCCATTCCATGCGCACGTTCTTTACGGTCAACTGGCGACCGGCAACAGGTTTTCCTGTCGGATCGACACAGGCAAAGGAAATTGTAACGGGTTCATTCGGGCCAAAACTCGAGTACCGTATTGATTCCGCGGAATTTTGATCCCGCAATAGGATGTGTACGGGTCATAAGGGATGGATCGAAAATCCTGACTGAAACCGCCTCCCGGTTCATCCACCCGGAATTTGAAATCGAACCGCAGCTGTCCGGGAACGTGTCGGTTTCCCAGCAGCTCTTTGTCAGCGATTTGACAGGTTCCTTTTCATCTGTTCGTCCTTCGACCCACACAGATCCGGAGAAGTTTTCTCCCTGGTGTTCTTCATGAGTAAAATTGTACCCTTCAAATTTCTTGAATACAGGCTTGACGTGATGGGCCCTGGCTTCAATCTGAACAGCCTGATGTTTTGCCGGAGTACCATGCAGCCAGTTTGCCTGGAGGGTGGCCTGGATGGGCTCGTTTTGAGCGGAAAGGCGATCCTTTCCAAAATCGAGTTTCAGCTTCAGCCGGTTGGGTTTGATCGTCTCCACTCGCAGATAATGGTGGAAAGTTGCACCACCGGCCATAAACTTGGCATGCCAGGTACCTGTCGGGGCATCCGGCAACGTGGCGAATGTAAATGGATAGATGGCACCAGTCGGCTCGGCATTCACCGTCTTGTAAGCCAGCCGACCCCTGGGGTCAAAGACCTCCATGCTGACTGGATAGTTTAGGGGTAGCGTTTTTTCAGGATCATGAAGGATCAGGTGGAGAAAGATGGAATCTCCGGGACGCCAGACACCTCGTTCAGCATACGGGTAACCACGTAGTCCTTTCTGAACAGCCACACCGGCGGTTTCAAAATCGGATGCAGAAGGACCTTCATTTTTTCTCAAAGCCAGATAACCTGTGGATTCCCGGGACCGGACCACCACAAAATCGGGGTAGGTCTTCAATCGACCCAGAACCATACCGTGCTCATCTGTTTTTACACTGGCAAGGCGCTGCAATTGGGCATCATAGTATTCGATCTGGGCACCATCGATCGGATCAGCTGTACGCAGGTCTGTGACCACGGTCAACAGATCTCCATTGTCGCCCATTTTTACCGTAATCCCCAGGTCGGAGGCGAGCACATTGCGACTGATGAACCGATCTGAATTGTAGTACTCCGGTGCACATGGATTTTCCCGGTTTTCCCAGGAATAGTCACGCTGGTAGCCGTATGGGCCCCAATAGGCATTCATGATCGATTCTTCGATATTACCCTCTTGTTCCCAGTAGCCTTCTTCATCACCGGATTCATCTTCGGTTTGCGAGCTGGATGTGGCTGTCTCCCCATCACAGATATACCCGGTTTGATGCGGCCAGAACCCGATCCGGATCTGATACAACGCGTTCGGATCACGTTGAATGAGGGGTGCCAGATCGAGAGCATACTGGACCCATTCAAAGTTGTTCCGCTCAGGATTCAGTGCACTGAGGTCGACCGTGCCCCGATAGACGACCTTGCCCACCCGCTGCAATTCATAATTGCCATCCATGCTGTTGACCTGCAGAAACTGCAGGATATTGTTAGAATAGATCTTGAATATTTCTACTTCTACAGCTTCCAGATTAACCGCTTCAAATGGGAAATAGAGCTCTTCCGACCGAGGCAGGATCATCCCCATTCCGGCCAGTCGGACTTGAGGAGCCACTTGCGTAAATGACGTTTTTGCACTGTATGGCTGGGCCAGTCGCAGTTTCTGGATATTTCGGACACCGACAAGGACATCGAGGTTGTAAATGCCTTCCAGTCGCTCGGGAAAATAACAGGTGATCTTGTTCGCATCGATTAAAAAACGAGGCGAGAGCTGAGGTTTTTCGCGAATGAGGATCAAACCGGTCAGATCCTGATCGGGATCAACCAGATGGGAAAAGGTCAGATGGACAATGGACTGACTGCCTTGTTCTACTCGATATTGGGATACACGAAACAAAGCGCTCCCCGGGATTGTCAGTTGTTGCTCACTGTTCAGTTCCAATCCCAACGGAGATCCATCAATGGCCAGCGTGAACTGCCGGTCCTCCTTTTGCTGCTGTATACCACTCAGGCTGAACCGGTGCGTCAACCCGTTCGGGTCATGGTCCCATTGAATGGCAGGTTTCTGGTTGTTGTCGCGGACCGTCAGGCAGGCTTCGACCAGCGCGGGGTCCGCCATATCGTTTGTGTGGAGGATTCCCTTTAGGGAAAACAGATTTGGTGAAGCCGGATCCGGGATCGTGAGATCTTCGGTTTGTAACCGAAGAAACTGGTCCTTGACTCGGACTACAAATCGAAAATGGTGCAAGGTATCATGGAGCCCCTGGATCAATTGCCCCATATTCAAATCAACCATGTACTCCATTCCGGAAGTGAGCGGATTGACCGGCGTGAATTGCAGCGTATAGGCGTCCATCCAGATCGTTTTCCCTCCAATGGCAGGGAGGAGCTGGACAGGTTGAGGTGTGACCTCCTGTTCTTCCTGGCCTTTCCCATAAGGCGCGGTGAACGTGATCAGGATCGGATCGGTCCGATTGATGATCGGGCCACTGTAGGCAGAAATATAGGCCTCAAAGTGATCAGGGTTGGATAATTCTGGCCGGGATTTCTGGCAGGCTGAAAAGAAAGTGAGGATGGCCAGAATGAGGAAAACAGGGTAGAATCGCATGGTTCGGGTTGAGCCACTAATTTAAGAACGGATATCCGGTATTCGGCAGATTTCAACATATTTGCCGCGATTGAATTCTTCGGTTATGACCAATCCGAATCGAGCACCCATTTTGCCTCATTTTCCACTTGAACTGGTGCCCTTCCCTGGTGAGCGGATCAATCTGCACATCTTCGAACCGCGATATCGCCAGTTGATCCATCATGTTGCTGAGACAGGATCACCATTTTGCATTCCCGCAGTGTTCGATCGAAACGTGCAGGAATTGGCTACTGAAATGCGGCTGGTTTCTATTGAGACACAATATGAAGATGGCCGGATGGATGTGGTTGTCGAGGGGCTGGGAGTGGTGAAGACGATTGACTTTTTTCCCATGTTGATCGGGTGGCTTTACCCTGGTGGTCCGATTGAACGCATCCAATCTGTCGCCAATGGGCATGACCTGAACCGGTTACGGATCATTGATCTGGTGCGGGAATTCTGGGGATTATCGGGGGTGAATAGAGAAGTGCCGGATCTTGGCGAACTGGAGTCGGTATACAGCATTGGGCATTACATTGGTTTCACGCTCCAGCAGGAATATGACCTTCTGTCCCAGGCAGAAGAACTGGACAGGCAACAGCTGGTCATATCGCATCTGGAGCGGATGTTGCCAACCGTGAGGATGATCGAAGAGATCCGAAAAAAAGCGAGGATGAACGGGCATTTCAGAGAATTGCCCACGATCGACTGGGCATAAAAAAGCCACTTAAGCACCGAGATGGAGATATGGACCCCAAATGTCAGGATTAGAGCCTCTGCGCTGCTTTGGTAATCCCCTCGGTTCTGAAGAACACCAATCTGAAGATTGGTTGAGGCCCGCCCGGGACATCGCAAGAACGACCCTTATGTTCATCGTGTTGAGCCAAACTACAGCGTAGTGGTGCTTAAGTGGTCTGATTCTCAGGTGGTCGTTTCACCTGTTTCAAATGTAAAGCAAACGGACTTCATTTCCAAATGGAAGGGGAACTTTCTTAAGGACGTTCCGAGGGTTTGTATTTGGAAATTCTGAAAAATGGACCTGCTTGCCGGGATGTCAGAGAAATGATTCTCTGTCCCCGTATATTTTGCACATCCTTGTTGACACAGTTTCGCCAGGCTATATGACCTCGACCGGCTTTATGGCTTCATTATCCCTGCGGACCATTCCGGTTGGGACATTGATTTCATGAAAGAATGGATAAATGCCTAACATCAACAGCGCTTTCTATCTGCCTCCACATGACGAGGGTTCTCATGGAAGTAGCCTATATTTGCGCCACAATTAAAGGACCCTCTATGTCTGCACACGATCCAATCCAGATGGTCGATCTGAGTACTCAATACCAAGCCATCCAGAAGGAGGTGGAGGCAGCCATTCAGGAGGTGCTGGGAAGTAATCAGTATATCAACGGGAGTGCTGTCAGGTCCTTTTCAACGAATCTAGCCAACTACCTGGGGGCCAACCGGGTGATCCCGTGTGGAAACGGGACGGATGCGCTCCAGATCGCTTTGATGGCATTGGATCTTCAACCAGGTGATGAAGTGATCACCGCTCCGTTTACCTTTATTGCAACGGCTGAAGTCATTTCACTACTGGGATTGAAGCCGGTATTTGCCGATGTTGATCCGGATTTTTTCAATCTGGACCCGCAGGATGTGGCGCGTAAAATTACGGCTCGTACACGGGTGATCCTGCCGGTTCATCTGTATGGACAAACAGCGCCAATGGATCCTCTGATGGCCCTGGCGGCCCAGCATGGATTGACTGTTATTGAAGACAATGCCCAGGCGATCGGTGCAGATTTCACTTCGGCAAACGGGCAAATCGCGAAAGCGGGGACCATTGGTCATATCGGTTGTACGTCGTTCTATCCGTCAAAGAACCTGGGTGCCTATGGCGATGCCGGTGCTGTGTTCACACAGGACGTTGAATTGGGTGAAAAGATCAATACCATTGCCAATCACGGATCGAAGGTGCGCTACTATCACGATGTTATTGGTGTGAACAGTCGTCTGGATTCCATTCAGGCTGCTATTCTTGATATCAAGTTGCGCCATCTGGATGAATATATTGCTCGTCGACAGGCTGCCGCCGATGCGTATGATCGTGGATTGGCTGGTATTCCGCAGGTGACCACTCCGGCCCGTGCGCCCTGGTCAACACATGTTTTTCACCAGTATACGCTGAAAGTCGCACATGGACGAAATGAGCTGAAGGAAGTGTTGCAATCGGCGGGCATTCCTTCCATGATCTATTATCCTGTACCGCTTCATTTACAGCCCGCCTATGCTTCTTACGGGTATCAGAAGGGGGAGTTTCCTGTGAGTGAACAACTGGCAGAAGAAGTGATTTCACTCCCCATGCATACGGAGTTGTCTGCTCCTCAGATCGATCACATTTGTGCAACCATCCGTGGGTTTTACCACGAATAATCCCCATTATGAAACGTATCCTCATTACCGGCGCTGCCGGGTTTATTGGTTCCCATCTCAGTGATCGCTTCATCCGCGAGGGATTTCATGTGATCGGCATGGATAACCTCCTCACAGGCTCCTTGACCAATATTGAACATCTCTTCAAACTCAAGGAGTTCGACTTTTATCATCACGATGTATCCAAATTTGTACATGTCCCTGGTCAGTTGGATTACATCCTCCATTTTGCATCTCCGGCCAGTCCGTTTGACTATCTGAACATGCCTATCCAGACCTTGAAGGTAGGTTCTCTGGGTACGCATAATCTGCTGGGATTGGCCCGCGAGAAAAAGGCACGGATCCTGATTGCTTCGACATCTGAAGTGTATGGAGATCCACTCGAACACCCACAAACAGAATCTTATTGGGGCAACGTGAATCCGATCGGCCCGCGAGGTGTGTACGATGAGGCAAAGCGTTTTCAGGAAGCCATCACGATGGCGTATCATACCTTTCATGGGCTGGAGACCCGTATCGTTCGAATATTCAATACCTATGGACCGCGTATGCGGGTTCATGACGGCCGTGTTTTGCCTGCGTTCTTTTCCCAGGCTATCCGGGGTGAAGGCTTGACGGTTTTCGGAGACGGTGAGCAAACACGCAGTTTCTGTTATGTGGATGACCTGGTCGAAGGAATATACAGGTTGTTGTTGAGCGATTATGCTCAACCGGTGAACATCGGAAACCCGGCTGAGATGACGATTATGGAGTTTGCTCAGGAGATCCTGGATCTTGTAGGAAATCCTAATGCGTATATTGATTATCGGCCGCTTCCGGTAGATGATCCCAAACAGCGTCGCCCGGATATCAGTCTGGCCCGGGAGCTTCTGGGATGGGAGCCAAAGGTCAATCGCTCGGAGGGACTGGCGAAAACCTATGACTATTTCAAATCTGTGGTCCAAGCCGGTTAGTTATGTCCTGGAAAAAGCATCTGTTGATCACCGGTGGTGCAGGATTCATAGGTTCTCACCTGGTTCGGCTGCTGGTGCAGAAGTATCCTGAATATGCGATCTGGAATCTGGATGCGCTGACCTACGCTGGCAACCTCGAGAATCTGAAGGATGTTGAAGCGGCACCTAATTTCCACTTTATCAAAGGGGATATCACAGATGCTGGTTTTCTGCATGATCTTTTTTCCCGGCAACATTTTGATGGGATTATCCATCTGGCTGCGGAGTCACATGTAGACAGGTCGATATCCGGCCCGTTGGCCTTCGTCCAGACCAATGTGATCGGTACAGTTCATCTTCTGGAGGAGGCTCGTCGGCAATGGGCGGATGCCCTGGAGGGTAAGCTGTTCTATCATGTCTCGACCGATGAAGTTTACGGGAGTTTAGGGGAAACCGGATTCTTTACTGAACAAACAGCATATGATCCCCGGTCTCCGTATTCGGCATCTAAGGCCAGTTCAGACCATTTTGTGCGGGCCTATTATCACACATACGGACTTCCGGTTATCATCAGCAACTGCTCGAACAACTATGGTCCGTATCAGTTTCCGGAGAAGCTGTTACCCTTGATGATCAATAATATTCGGCATCGGAAACCATTGCCTGTTTATGGTGATGGAAAGTATACCCGGGATTGGCTTTGGGTAATCGATCATGTCGAGGCGATCGACACCATTTTTCATCAGGGGAGGAAAGGGGAGACCTACAATATTGGTGGAAACAATGAATGGAAGAATATCGATCTGGTCCATTTGCTGTGTCAAACCATGGATGGATTATTAGGTCGACCACCTGGTGACAGTGCCTCCCTGATCACGTATGTCAGAGATCGTCCCGGCCATGACCGCCGTTATGCGATCGATGCGAGCAAGCTCCAGAATGAACTGGGTTGGTCACCCAAGGTGATGATGGCTGAGGGTCTTGCAGAAACCGCCAACTGGTATCTTTCAAACCAGGGATGGATGGACCATGTGACATCCGGAGACTATCAACAGTATTACGAGCGGCAGTATCGCCATTAATTGATTTTTGCCAATTCTTTACATTTCATGGATTGTTGCTCAGATCTGGTTGAGATCTGGTATATTCGGCATCGAGCGAATTCAGCCATTGAATTCCTTAATGAAATGTATTGAAGCGAAATTCTAATGATTTATTTGAAATTGGATGCCTGATGAAAAAGGCTTTAGGACTGTTTTTCTGGCTACCATTTTTAGTACTCCCAAGGTTATTTCCCAGATTTCTATAGGTGGCGTAATCAATGATTATTCTCAGGTGACAACCATTGACAGTTCCTGTGGTAAGATATCAGTTGTGTCAATCGGTCCATTCAAGCCAAATGATTTGATATTGATCATTCAGATGCAAGGTGCAGAAATTGACCAAACAGATCTTCCTTCATCCGGATCCGTGACAAATTTGAAAAATGCTGGCTTTTATGAATTAGCCGAGGTGAGCCACATTGCTGGTACCACCATCAGTTTGAAACACAAACTGGTTCATACCTATGACCCTGATGGCAAGGTCCAGGTGGTGAAAATTCCGATATACAATAATGCTAAAGTAACATCCCCACTTACTGCCACAACTTGGAATGGCAATACAGGTGTACTCGCTTTGAAAGTAAATGGAACGCTCGAACTACAGGCAGATATAAATGTCAACTCGACAGGATTTCGAGGCGGCAGTTTGTCATTCGGGACGCCTGATTGTGATGAGATCGGCTATGCATACCCTGATCAATCAACACATGCTGCTCGAAAAGGAGAAGGTGTTTCTATCGCAAACGTCTTAACTAATAAAGGGCGAGGTGCCAATGGTAATGGCGGAGGAGGAGGAAATGAACATAACGGAGGAGGAGGAGGGGGTTCCACTTGGCTAAAGGTGGGCAAGGTGGAGATCAATGGAGTGGATGTGCAACTCTGGCTACAGGGGGGCAGGGGGGAAAGGGGTTAACTTCAAACGGGGAACGGATATTTATGGGTGGTGGCGGAGGAGCTGGTCATCAGAATGAAGGTGTTGGCAGTGCAGGAATGGCAGGTGGAGGAATTCTTGTCATTATAGCGGATCATCTTGCAGGGAATGGTCATCAAATTGAATCGAATGGTGGGAATGCCTTGGAATCAGGAGTTGATGGCGCTGGAGGAGGAGGAAGTGGTGGCACTATAGTCATGGATGTCGGCAGTCTAACAGGTGCTGTTTCTATCCACACAAATGGTGGACATGGAGGAAATAACAAAGGTGTGCCATGGATGAACCACTGTATTGCACCCGGTGGAGGAGGAAGTGGTGGTGTCTTATACATCACCAAATCGATGTTGCCACTAACCGTCTTTTTTGATGCTTCTGGAGGGAATGCTGGACAAATTCTGTCCCCATCATCAAATTGTTATCTGACATCATATGGAGCTGAATCTGGAAAACCTGGATTCTGGTCAAGCATTGTGGAATTAACTGTAGGAAGTGAAGAAAATACAGCACCGGTCCTGGATGTAAATATATCCAATGATTCAATATGTCTTGGGGATTCAGTCATTCTCAAAGGAATAGGGAACGGTAATCTGGTTTGGACAAACGGTGTTGAAAATGGGGTGCCATTTTTTCCACCCTTAGGGAATTCAGGCTATACTCTGACATTGACAGATCCGTACGGATGTTCTACAACTGAACATGTACAATTGTTTGTGAGCGAAATACCTGACCTGAATGATGTGCCAGGTTACTATGACATTTGCCAAAAGTCCGAAGTACAAATTGATGTCGGAAACGTCTATAAATACACCGAGTACTTCCGATTCCACCTCGAAAATCAGTGTTAACGAGCCCGGAATTTATTCTGTCGTTGCAAAAAATGAATTCGGTTGTGTTGTCTACCGGTCTTTTGAGGTACTTGGATGCCCTCCTCCTATCTTCATCCCAAATGCGTTCAGTCCGAATGGAGATGGTATCAATGATGTTTTTAAAGTATTAGGAGAAGCCCCGGACGGATTCAGAATAAGGATATTCGATCGGTGGGGAGAGCTGATTTTCGAATCCACAAGTTTCAATACTGGCTGGGATGGTTCATTCAGAGGCCAATTGATGGATCCGGCTGTGTTTGTGTATGATGTTGAATTCTGGTATGACAGACCTTATGCAAACAAGGAATTAATCTTTTATGCGAGTGGCCACATCCATTTAGTTCGATGAATGCTGATCTACAATTCTTCATCCTCAGGTGCCAGACGGACAACCAGCCCATCGAGCGCTTCGGTGATCTTGATCTGACAGCCCAATCGACTGTTTTCCCGGACAAAGAATGCCTGGTCCATCATGTCCTCCTCCTCATGTGAGGCTGGTGGCAAGGGGTGGTCACTTTCAACATAAAGATGACAAGTGGAACAGAGGGCCATTCCACCACAAGTGCCCTTTACCGGTAGTTCACTGGCTTTACACAACTCCATGAGGTTGAGGCCCATATCAGTTGGGGCCTGCAAATGATGAACCTGTCCCTGCCGATCAAAGAGAGTGATCTCGATAATATCCTTCATATAGTGCAAAGAAACACGGTTGCTGGAGAAGTTGTTGTGATCCGGGTTACGGTGTTGACGGGATTCCCTCAATCCCAGTAACTGTGGTATACTTGAAGCTCAGTTTCTTTCCCGGAAATGCGAGTTGAAAGGCAGACTGGACCATCAGGGTAGCTTCATGGAATCCGCACAGGATCAGTTTCAGCTTGCCTTCATAAGTGTTGATGTCCCCGATGGCATAAATCCCCGGTACATTCGTACTGTAGTCGAGGGTGTTGGCGATAATCGCATTTTGTCGAGATCCAGGCCCCAATTGGCAATCGGCCCCAATTTGGGGGACAGCCCGAAAAGGGGAAGAAACACATCGGTTTTTACGATCTGTTCCTGGTTGTCGTTGATGGTGATGGTCACAGATTCGAGCCGTCCTGATCCGGATAATCCGGTGACTTGGGCATTTGTGATCAGCTTGATCTGTCCTGAGCTGGCCAGGTGCTCGACCTTCTCCACCGAATCAGGAGCTCCTCTGAATTCCGTGCGTCGGTGGACCATTGTAATCTCAGATCCATGTTCAGCCAGATAGATGGCCCAGTCCAGAGCGGAATCGCCTCCACCAGCAATCACGATTTTTTTATTGGCGAATTCTGCGGGATCTTTAACAATGTAGAATACGCCCTTGTCTTCAAACTCATCAATGTTGGAGATGGGTGGTTTCCTGGGTTCAAACACACCTAACCCTCCGGCAATTGCGATGGCTGGTGCGAGGTGACGTGTGCCCTTGTCTGTGGTGACCAGGAATCGGCCATCTTCCTGTTTTTCGATCGTCTCGGCCCGCTCGCCCAGGGTGAATCCAGGTGCAAAAGGAGCAATCTGTTCCATGAGGTTCTGGATCAGGTCTCCAGCCAGTACGGATGGGAGACCAGGGACATCATAGATCGGCTTTTTGGGATAGATCTCTGTCAGCTGACCGCCGGGTTGTGGCAAGTAATCAATGAGATGACAACGCATTTTCAACAGGCCTGCTTCAAACACAGCAAAAAGACCGGCAGGTCCCGCACCGATAATCAGGAGGTCTGTCTGGATCGGATGTTCAGATTTCATGTCTAGGGCTTACGAATTTCTTGCAGGATAGTTGGTTTCTCAATGGCCGGTGAATTGCGGCTTGCGTTTTTCCACGAATGCACTTGCGCCTTCCCGGAAATCCTGAGTGCCACAGGCATAACCAAATGATTCTACTTCAAAGTGGAACCCATCAGTGGCTTCTGTAAAATAGGCGTTGACTGCTTCAATCACCTTGCGCACAGCGACCGGACCCTTCTCGCTGATTCGCAACAGAAGCTTTCGGGACGTTTCGACTTCCTGGCCGGAAGGCACCACATGATTGACCAGGCCCAGTCGCAAGGCCTCCTCTGCATTGATGAGATCCGCTGTCAGCAGGAGTTCCAACGCTTTCCCCTTGCCGATATACTGGATCAATCGCTGCGTTCCACCATAGCCTGGGATCAGCCCCAGATTGACTTCAGGTTGACCGAATTTTGCATGTTCGCCCGCAATCCGCATATGGCAGGCCATGGCCAGTTCACATCCTCCCCCGAGTGCATATCCATTCACAGCAGCGATGACAGGCACCCTGCTCTTTTCAATGAGGAAATAGGTTTCATGGCCTTTTGCAGAAAGGTGTTTGCCTTCCTGTGCGCTGAATTCTGCAAATTCCTTGATATCTGCTCCGGCAGCAAATGCCTTTGGACCGGCGCCGGTCAAAACAACACCGGTGATCTCGTCGTGGTCAGGAATATACTGGCCAAAGAGCCGGTGGAGGGAGTCCATGGTCGCCATGTTGATCGCATTCAATGCAGATTCACGATCCAGGGTTACAATCAGAATTCCCTCTTGAAGGTCAAGACGCAGATGTTCAAAGATCATGGAGAATGGCGTAGTTGATTCGCCGCAAAGGTAAGAATTGGTGACACCTCAGGAAGATGATCCCAAAAGCCTGGTATAATGATCAAGATGTTTCTTTGCAACTACGGGATAACTGTATTTGGCAAGCATGGCCTGCCTGGCCTGGACACCCCAGGTTTGGCGTTGGTCATCCGGAAGAAGGATAAACCGCTGGAGTGCTTCACCAAGTTTTTCGGCATCGCCCGAGGGAACAAGTAATCCGGTTTGACCATCATCAATCATTTCCGGGACACCACCGGATCGGAATCCGATCACAGGTGTGCCACAGGACATGGCTTCCAGAACCGTGTTGGGCAAATTGTCTTCCAGAGAGGGGAGAATAAAGAGGTCAGCACTTTGATAGGAATGGAGAATGTCTGTCAATTCGTTACGATAACCCAACATTTGGAAGCGAAACGGAATTGCAGGTAATTCGTTCTGTTGGAATTTCCCCAATACGGCGAGTGTGACTTCCTGTTGTTGTTCAGATGTCAATGTCCTGCTGAGCTGATCAAAAGCCGCAATCAAATGGCGGAATCCCTTTCGTTCATCCTGTACGTTCATAGCTACAAACAAGATGACCAGACCGTTTTCGGGCAGACCGAGTGCAGCCCTCGCTGAGGCTTTGTCGCCGGGCATGTACTTGTCTGTATCAACACCCATGGGCAGGTGGACAACCTCTCTGTCGTGGAATAACGAACTCCGCTGGGCCTCAATCTGAAGCCATTGACTGGAAGTAGAAATCTGGAATGGTGAATCCTTGAAAAGACGGTGTTTGTCCCGAAGAATTTTCGCTGAAAGATCATGATCACCGGGCGCCCGCAGGTAGGAGCAGTGGCCGCAAGAGCGAGTAAACCCGGTGCAACTCCCGCTGTAATGGCAACCACCTGTAAAGGCCCACATGTCCTGAAGGTGCCAGATCATCGGTTTGCCAAGCTGACTCAGCCGGGCCAGTTCAGCCACAGAGAGGAAACCTTTCTGGACCCAATGAGGATTAAGAATATCAGCATCCTGGATCCAGGGGTGATCGGTCAGTTTCTGGCCCAGGTCGCCGATCGAAAAGGAGAACCAATCCTGACGTCTGGCGGCTCTTGGAATGTATCGAAATCGTTCGGACCACTCCAGCAACTGAACCCATTTGCGGTATGCGAAGCCGGATCCGACTGCCTGAATCCAGGCAGACGGGTTGCGTGCTGACCGAACCAGCATGCGGGCATTCACTCCGGCACGACGCAAGGCTTCTACGTGGCGAAAGGCCGCTTCAGCTGCGCCTCCCTGCCGATCAAATGTGCTGAGGACAGTGACTTTCAAGACGGATGTTCTTGCCTTCTGAGTAATTTCTAGTCTGTAAATCTAGTTCAACATCAACGAACTTCAGGAAGACCCGACACGAATTGTTCGATCGACATCCTTCATCGAAACTTGGTCCTGACATCAACCTTACCATTGGTGGTTTATATCGATCGCTTCTTACCGATTCGGTTTGCGAATCATAGAAAGTGCTTTCTCCAATAAGGAATGGATGTCTTCCGAAATTTGTCCATACCAGATGCCCAGGGTAAAAATCAGTGAAATCAATACGGTTCGAATCATCAGTGTCAACAGAAAATGACCTTCTAAAGGGAGAATTGAAAACAGAATGTAGACCAGAGTGGTCAACCCGATCATTCTGATCAATCCTGGAGTGAATGGATGCATTCCATACTGCCAATAGATCACTATCGCTTTGAACAAATTATACAAGGCAAACGAGATCAGAGTGGCCAGAGCAGCCCCGGTAATGCCCATTTGCTTAATGAACATGAAATTAAGGATCAGATTGACACAGGCGAGAAGCAGTACACCATAAAAATTCCATCGAAACAGATTGGAATACGCGATGATTTCTGAATTTGCGCCAGTCAACAAATTGAACAGATAGGCAAGCCCAAGGTAAAACAGCGCATCTCGATTTTGGCCAATCAATAAACTGTTCGGCATCAGAGCGTAAATATCATCGAGGTTGAGAATGATTAAAAGAAAGATGGCTGAACCAGCCACAAAACTGTTCACCGAAGACTTTTTATACAAACTATGGACTTCCTGGTAGTCGTTCTTCTGCAAAGCTTTCATGATAATCGGACCAGCAATAGCTGTAATTGCCACAATAGGCCTGTTGATCAGACTGGCCATGATGGCAGCAATGCCATAAATGCCGGTTGCTTGAGGTGATAAGAGCGAGCCAATCATAAATACATCCAGGTTGACAGCTATTGATGCACCCATACTTCCTAAGATACCATAACCGGCATATGTGCCCATTTCGCGAAGAAGTGGTCCTTTGAAAAAGGACCAATCAATTCGCCAGGATAAATGATCGAGATGGTGGAGATATACAAGCAGGCCAAGAAAAACAAAAACAAAATTGACCAGGACACCGATGATCAATGCATTATAATCCCACCAGCCAAAATGAACTAATAATATGAAAATCGGCAATGAAGCCTTGATAAGTAAATCGTTTAACAGGCTTGGGACAACAATCCGATGAAAGTTGCTGATATACATACTCAAAACCTGGATAGCACCCCGAAAGATGAGAATAGGAATAAAAAAGTAGAGGTAGAGGACGTAAATAGGGGAGACGGAACCATAATAATTGATGATCCGATCCCAGAATGCAAATGCCATCATCGCCATCATTCCTGCACCAATCAGGCTTAAGAGCAGCAACCAGGAGATAAAACCATGGTGTCCGGATGCATTGTCTTCCACTTTACTGAAAAACCGGACTGGTAACGCTATTCCACCCAGAGTTGTCAATGGTATGAACAGGACCGCTGAATCCATTAGGAATCGAGCCAGTCCGTAGGCTTCTGTCTCTAACGGATAGATAAACAGCATAGAAATCAAGCCGATACCTATCCCGAAATAGTTCAGAATCACATACTTAAGGCCTTGTCGACGGATAACGCCCATTCCAGAACTTTGAAACAAAGGTATGTGCCTAAGTCAATGATCGACTCTAAAGAGGCTTTCTTAGATAAATTTCCTCAATTTTGCCATCTATTTCGAATCTATGAGCGATCTCTTCCTCGGATATCCCGTTGAGTAGTCGATATCTGGATTATTATATTCCTCGTAATGCGCTGATGCGGTCCGTTACAAACATCCTGCCTAGATTTAAAGGAGCGGTCTTGGATATCGGTTGCGGAGGGATGCCTTACCGGAACTTGGTTCTGGAATCAAATCAAGTAGAATCCTATACTGGTCTTGATCTCCAACAGGCTTTGGCATATAACGGCATGCCTCCCGATCTGACTTGGGATGGACAACAAATGCCTGTTGAAGATAATTCATTTGATTGCGCACTTTCAACAGAAGTATTAGAACATGTCCAAAATCCAGGTCCTTTTCTGGCAGAAACATACAGAGTGCTGAAACCGGGGGGAATCTATTACTTTACTGTACCGTTTATCTGGCCATTACATGAGGTGCCTCATGATGCTTATCGGTATACCCCATTCTCGATCAGGCAGATCATGCAAAATGCCGGTTTCACGGTTGTAGATCTGGAACCTTTAGGCGGCTGGAATGCATCCATGGGGCAGATGCTGGCATTGTGGATTCGAAGGAGCATCCGGAATGTATGGCTGAAGAAGATGATCAGTATTCTGGCTATGCCCATGATCTGGTGGCTGGCAAAATCGGACCAGCTTCCAGTTCGATTTCAAGAAGGTCAAATGATTACCGGCCTGTGGGGCGTGGTTCAAAAACCGGCCTCAGCATGAAAGTATTGGTCTTTGTCCGTGAGTTTGCAGCTCCCACTCTCACCTTTATTTATAATGAAATCAAGGCTATATCAACTCGTCATGAGGTTCTGGTTCTGACTACCGAGCGAACAAATGAAGATAGATTTCCCTTCCCGAACGTCAGGGTAGTTGCTTTGCATCGACATCCTTTCATGGCGAAGCAAATCCGCCGATTTCAAGATGACAATTGGGGATCAGCCTTCAAAAATAGCCATATCCGGCGCGTCATTCAGGAGGTGGTTGATCATTTCAGACCAGATCTGATCCATGTTCATTTTGGTGGCCAGGGTTGGATATTCCTTTCTAATTGGCCAATTGGAAGGATTCCGATTTTTCTCAGCTTTCACGGGTATGATGCCTCCATGAAACTCCGGTCAAAAAGGTACAGAAACCAGTGCCGTTCGATTTTGGACAGGCCAGATGTCATTCCGATTTTTGTTTCCTTGAATATGGCTGCCCGTATGGAAGCGGCTATCGGCCCCATTCCAGATCACCAGATTCTTTATTACGGGACAGATCTGGAATTTTTTAAACAGACTGGATCTGTTCAGCGGAGGCCTCATGAAACACATTTCTTGCAGGTTTCTTCATTCACAGCAAAGAAGGGACACTCTTACACCATCCGAGCGTTTGCACAATACGTGTCTAAGTTACCAGAAGGATATACCGCTCGCTTGACACTCGCTGGAGAAGGCCCATTATTGTCAGAAAGCAGAGCTCTTGTCAGCAAATTGGGTTTGGATGAGGTTGTTCAATTTCCAGGTCTGGTTACTCCATTGAAAAGCAGGGAGTTGATGGAGTCAGCCCATGTATTTGTTCATCATTCCGTGACGCCGCAAGACACAGGAGATCAGGAGGGTATTCCCAATGCGATAATGGAAGCCATGGCCATGGAGTTACCTGTAGTTTCTACAGTTCATTCTGGGATTCCGGAGTTGGTGGAACACGGGGTAAACGGATTTTTGGTTCCTGAGCGAGATGTGGAAGCCTATGCGGATGCATTACAAGCCATTTCGGAATGGAACCTGATGCCCCAGAACCGAGACAAGGTTCTCCGTTTATTTTCACGTGAAGGGCATTTGGAAAAACTGGATGAAATGTATAACAACCAGATCAAACGATTCAGCCATTCCTGATATGCAACCTCTCCTCTTCACCATCGTCGGCACCAGACCCAATTTCATCAAGGTCACCCAGTTTGATCGGGTCTTTCAGGCTGCCGGGTTCAGGCACGAGCTGATCCATACAGGTCAACATTACGACCTCAATATGGCGGGGGTCTTTTTCAGGCAGTTCGATCTGGAGCCTGATCATCGACTGACATTGTCCCATTCCAGTCCGGCCGGCCAGATGGCCGATATCCTGATTGGGCTGGAAACCTTGTTTCAACAGCATCGCCCGGCTATGGTCCTGGTGCCGGGCGATGTGAACTCGACTCTTGCCGCAGCTCTTGCAGCAAACAAGTGCGGGATTCCTATTGCCCACATAGAATCCGGACTGCGATCGGAGGATAAAGGAATGCCGGAAGAACACAACCGCATCCTGACAGATCATCTTTCTGACCTCCTGTTTGTCACCGAACAGAGTGGCATCACCAATCTGGCTCGCGAAAATATCCGCAATGACCGGATCCATCTGGTGGGCAATACGATGATCGATACGCTTGTGGCATTTGAAGATCGAATTGATGCTTCACCCGTTCTTTCCGACTTGAAACTGGATTCCGGTCAATACATCCTCATGACCATGCACCGTCCGGCAACAGTGGATGATCGAGCTGCTATGGTAGAATTGACAGCGCTGCTCCATGCCTTGAGCAAATATGGACGGATTGTTTTCCCCATTCATCCACGCACGAGAAAGCAACTGGAGACATTCGGATTAAGCACTGAATGGGAGGCTATGGAAGCACTTACGCTCACAGAGCCCATGGGATACTTCCCATTCCAGAAACTGATCAAGCATGCCTGGTGGTGATTACAGACAGCGGCGGGATCCAGAAGAAACGACATTCCGCCAGGTCCCTTGTCTGACATTGCGTCCGAATACGGAGCGGCCATCGACTATCGATCCCGGTACCAATACCCTGGTCCCATTCGATGTAGAGGTCATTTCAGACCATCTTGAACAAATCAGGAAGGGGACCTATAAAAAGGGTTCCATACCCCCCATGTGGGATGGCCGGGCATCGGAGAGGATTGCACAGATTATTCAAGAGCGACTCAACGGATGACAAGGCGAATTCTATTTTTTACAAAAATTGATTTCAGCGCCAGGGCGACGGGTGGGCTTTTTCGCAAGGTAAAAGCCGAGGCAAAAGCACTGGCCAGTTACCCCGGTCAGGAAGTCGACCTCTTCTACATTCAAGGTTTGGAGGCAGTGTGGGAGTTCCACAACGGACAGGTCGACCGGGTTGCATTGCCATCCCAGCGAGCCCGGGCCAGGTATACGAATGTGGACGTCTTTGCAGTCATTGCAAGACATCAGTACCAGGTCATTTACATCCGCCACTTTTTACTCAATCCGGTGTTTGTTCTCCATCTGAAAAAATGGAAACGCACTTCTCCAGATCGCCGCATTCTTCTGGAATTACCAACCTGGCCATACAGACCCGAGTTCAGGGATGCGTCATTCAAGGTCCGCATGCAGGTGTTGCTGGATCTTCTGACCTTTCGGAATCTTTCCGCATTAATCGATCGGATCGTCACCTTTTCCAGAGAATCTGTCATCCATGGAATATCGACCATCCAGACGGATAACGGGGTGGATCCGGCAACAATAACTCCAATTCAACGAGCACCCGACTTACCTCCGTTTCGCATACTTGGGCTCGCCAATCTGAATATCTGGCATGGATATGATCGGATGATCAAAGGGATGGCTGAATGGGCGCAAAGCAGAGAGGAAGAAAACATTCACTTCGATATCGCCGGTAGTGGCAAAGAGGAACAGAACTTGAGGGACCTGGTGACCAAACTGGGTGTTCAACATCTGGTCACATTCCACGGTTTTCTTCAGGGTGAAGCATTGGACGCATGAATTGCCCAATGCCATGTCGGTCTGGCCAGCCTGGGCATGCATCGAACTGGAGTTGCCGAAGGACAGACCACGACCTTGAAGGCCAGAGAATTCGCAGCACGCGGGTTGCCATTTATTCTGGGTTATGCCGACCATGACTTTGGTCCAGCCTATCCCTTCTGCACCATCGAATCTTCAGATGAGCGACCGGTTGACCCGCGTACCCTGCTTACATTTTATACAAAAGTGCGTCAAGATCATCCCACCTATTATGACACCATGCGAAAGGACGCTCAAGACCGCCTCTCCTGGAATGCCAAGCTTTTACCGGTTAATAAATTTCTGGAAACCCGGGATCATTAACTTTTTTTTCTTACGGACTTTCGGCCGTTCATCATCACCGGTTTGAGTTTCCGTCAGGATAATCGCATCCGGAAACTGTCCCTGCCGAAACCATTGAAACAGACCGGCGAGCAGCACCACCAAACCCAGGATCGAACCGGCCAATGCCACTTTCTGACCCGTATACACAGAGGCAGGATGGAAGATCATTTCCAGCTTCTGATCCTTCCCGGCTGGAACATGAACCCCTCTGAGCAGATAGTTTACCTTGATGAAGTCAGTGTATGGTTGGCCATTGAGATAAAGCTTCCAACCCTTTGATGGCGGATAGTAGACCTCAGAGAAGACCACAAATGCTTCTTTATCCGTCGAGTATTGATACGCCAATGTATCCGGATGGTAGCGGGTCAGCTTGATTCGGGCAAAGGAATCGACAGCATAGGAAGTGGCCCAGCCTTCCGGAATATTCTCCGATTGGACGACAGCTGTACTCCGTAAGGATGCGGTGCCGATTTCGTTCAGTTCCTGATCAGCATCAGCAACCGTCTTCAGTTCCTGCACAAACCAGGCATTGCCGAACGGTCGGTCCAGAGGCACGGAGACAGTGCGATTTTCCTGCGGTTGGATGATATATTTCGTATTCAGCATGCGGAGAATATCCAGGTGCTGACCGGGATTGATCAGGTAGGTTTCCACCAGTTCCTGATACCGCATCAGTTTGGCGGCATGGTAGCCTCCGAGACTTTTATGGAAGAGACTAGTTTTAGCATTCGTAAACGGATTGGATGTCATGTCCAACACCCGGAAATGGGGATCTGTATCATCCAGTATGGATACGTCGGCCTGGGAAGGAACGGAGTCTGCATCAATGTCCTTTGCCGTTTCATACTTGTCTGGGAAAGGGATGCGGGAATCGACCATCCAGACATCACCGATGACCAGCAGGCCTGTGATCATCAGTGTCATGGTCATCTTCATCTTGCCTTTGAGATAGGCCCAAAGTACAGCCGCTATCGCCAGGATCAGACCCAAACTCCGGAACGCGTCTGCACGCAGGACATCTGCCCGGTCCGCCTGGAGAATGCGGGCAAGATCAGCTCCGACAGCTTCATCATTGGCGCCGCTCATGTTCATCATACTTCCGGCGATCAGAATGAGGAGGGTCAGTCCGGCCGTGATACCAACCGAGGAATACAAAGCGTGGAGTGTTTTTTTCCGATCGGTGGAATGGAGAAATTTCTGAAGCCCGAGCATGGCGAGAACAACCAGAGCAAAATGACTCAAACCCAGAGCCATGGAGACCGCCCTGAATTTGTTGAACATCGGAAAATAGTCAAACAGGATGTCGTTCAGGAAGAAGTGCTTTCCCCAGGAAAGTGTCAATGCAAACAGGGTAGCGACAATCAACCACCACCGCAAGGCGCCGGTCAAAAGGAATGCCCCCAATACAAATAACAGGATCAAACCGGCGCCAAAATAGATCGCCACACCAACGAAAGGCTGTTCGCCATGATAGAATAATGCACTCACCTGTTGTTCGGCACTCTTGGCAGCCGCCTGTCGGGACATGCCCTGTCGGGTGAAATTCTGGATCATGTTCGGATAGATCCGCTTGTAGGTTTCCGTGCCTTCAAATGTCTGGGATGCCCCTCCGCCATAGGCATTCGGGACCAATAAGGTGGAGGATTCACCAATGCCATAGCTCCATCCAAAGGCATATTCTTTATCCAGACCGTCTCCCTTGTCAGATTTGGATTTGAGTTCCGAAGTGCCGCGGATGGTTTCCTTGGAATATTCCCGGTCGGCCACAGGGTTGCCAGATTGCTGGCTATCCCCAGTCCGGTTGCAGCGGCTATCAAACCAAGGGCAGTGGCGAACGCTTTGATTTGTCCGGATTTGATTGCCTGGATCCCGAAGAAAATCAGGCCGATTCCGAGTAGAAGATAGGTGTAGTAGGTGATTTGCAGGTGATTCGCCTGGATTTGAAGCCCGACAAACAGACTGAGCAGACCTGTGCCCAGGAGCCACTTTTTCTGGATTAGCATATAGGCACCTGCCCAGATTCCGGGGAGGTAAGCCATGGCCAGCATCTTGGTACTGTGGCCCGCTTCTGCCAAATCCACAAAATAGGTGGATATGCCATAACTGATTCCGCCGAGCAGGGCGATTCGCCAGTCGGAGCCAAAGACAAGCAAAGCCAGATAGCACATCGCCATGGCCAACAGGATGACATAGTGAGGGCGGGTGATGGATTGAAACCAGAGCAGGGTTCTTCCGACATATTGTTGCACATTGCCTCTGGCAGTATGCCAGATCATATAGGCTGGCATGCCACTGAACATGGCATTGGTCCATAATGGTGCTTCACCATCGATCTGACGATACTTCTGGATTTCGGTTTGCATGGCCTTGGCCCGCTGATTGTCCCCTTGTGCCAGCACCTTGTTTTCTAAGACATAGGGGCGAAAGAGCAGAAATGAGGCGAGAATCATGACGAGATAAGCCACCAGATGGGGCCATACTTTTGAACCAATTACCTTTACCATATTGTGTCAATCCGTTTCTTGCACCAAATGTAGCGAAAAGGTGGAAATGAGAATTGACTCAGGAATTCTTGCTTACGCGAATGCTTATGTACTAATGAATTGATAGTCAGTAGTAAAAATATATGAAAACAAGTACAGTAAAAAGTCCGATAACCGGGTCGACAGATGTTCAACTGATCGAAGAGTTGGACAACAGGAAGATCATACAGGGATATTTGAAACTTGGCCTCGACATATCCCACCTCATGGCTGATGGTGAACCGGTCCAGATCTATCAATGTCTGGAAACAGGGTATCGGTTTTTTATTCCTCAATCGCTGGCAGGAGATGCCACTTTCTACGAGGCTTTACAACAGGCTTATTCGGGATATTACCGCGCTGACAAGTGGGAATATCAAAAAGCACTTCAATATGTCTTTCCAGATTCACGGGTTTTGGATGTCGGATGTGGAAGTGGAGAATTTGTCGGAAAGGCAGTGAGAAAAGGGGCCCTTGCAGAAGGACTGGAGTATAATGCCCTGGCTGTCCAGAAGGGGAGAGAGAAAGGATTGACCATTCATGATTCAGCACTCGAAGTATGGGCTGAAAATAACCCTGAGAGTTATGATGTGGTATCCAGTTTTCAAGTATTGGAGCATATAGCAGATGTGAACAGGTTTATCTCTGCCAAGCTCAAACTTCTAAAACCCGGCGGAAAATTGATCATTGGAGTGCCCAATTCCAATCCATATATCTTTGGATTTCACCAGTATGATCCGCTCAATCTGCCCCCACATCATATGGGCCTGTGGAATAGAACATCGCTTGAAGGATTAGCTGAAGTTTTTGGATTGAAACAGATTCGAATCATGATTCAGCCGATGGATGAGTGGAAAAACTGGTACCTCCTGAAGCAGGAATCCTTACGACCGGCACATCCGGGCCTATCCAGGATAATGTCCTGGGTGCCTCGCCCGTTGTATAAAGGAATGGTTGCCTTGATTTCGCCATTTCTGGAGGGCCGAACAATTTTTGCCATTTTTCAGAAGGATGAGTAGTGGTTGTTCAAGTCTTCTGTACCTGGCAAATGCTCCATCTGCTTTTAATATAGTTGTAAAACACATATGCATTCCAGGAATTGGATAGTCTGTTGGATCTTCTTTTGGTTCGTTCCAGTTACTGGGACCAGGGCAATTGATTCTGGGATGTGCTGTGTCCAAGACAGCATCAGTCTTGAAATTTTTATCGATACGCCTTTGTGTGCCGGACAATTGGCCACATTGACGATGCTGGCAACAGGAGGGATTGAACCATTTCAATATTCTACAGACGGAGGTCTGAATTTTAGCCAGAATGTAGTTTTTAACCTGCTTGCGGGCACATATATCCTGGTTGTTAAAGATGCTGCTGATTGCGTAAAAGATACCATTCTCACCATTCATCAGCCTGACCCACTCCACTTGCTTATCGGACAAGATACCTTTACTGCAGGAGCAGGGGAGGTAATCAACCTTCTGGCTTTGGGATCAGGGGGGTCGCCACCATTGATATTTTCCTGGTCTCCTGTACAAGGATTGAGCTGTTCTGATTGTCCCAATCCAACCGTCATAGCTGGAATGGTCAATTCGTACACCGTCGTCTTGAGTGACAAAAATGGATGCTCCCGATCATTGTCGGTGGCCATTGATATTACTACAGACACCAGAATCTTTATCCCAACAGCTTTTTCGCCTGACCAGAATGGACTCAACGATTTGTTCCAGGTGTATGGAAGCGGAAATGGGGTGTTTGAAGTAGATCAACTGCAAGTATGGGATAGGTGGGGAGGACTCATTTGGATGGCCAATCATTTCAATTTGAACGATCCAGCCACAGGCTGGGATGGTACATTTCGGGGTCAGAAATTGGATCCAGGTGTCTTTATCTTTACTGTTCAAATCAGATTCCTCGATGGTTCTTTGAAAACGTATAAAGGAGAATTCACATTAATTCGTTGACCTTGTGTGAATTATCCCTTGTCACTCCTGCTTTCCAGGGCAGTGAAGGTGCAAACTGAACGTCCCTTGGTAAAGACAAGACTTTATTCCTATACTCATCTCCATGGAAAAATTGGCACATCCCCCCACCTTCTCCCTCATCACCGTGTGTTACCAGGCCAAAGAGGCGTTGGACCGAACCATGGAAAGCATTGCCGCCCAGGACTGTAGCTGCTTTGAATACCTGGTAATTGATGGCGGCAGTAATGATGGCACGAGTGATATCCTGGCCAATTCAATTATACCCAATCTGCGTTGGATCTCTGAACCGGATAAGGGCCTTTACGATGCGATGAACAAAGGGCTGGCCATGGCCAGGGGCCAGTTTGTCTGGTTTATCAATGCCGGCGATCTGCTGGAAGGGAAGCAGGTCCTGTCCCATCTGCAACGACAGGTCACTCCGGAGACAGATATC
This sequence comes from Saprospiraceae bacterium, assembly GCA_016710115.1. Classification (GTDB taxonomy): domain Bacteria; phylum Bacteroidota; class Bacteroidia; order Chitinophagales; family Saprospiraceae; genus JAGNXB01. The sequence goes on along the minus strand of JADJLN010000006.1, from coordinate 103,538 downwards.
CTGTATGGTGAAGTTTTGATGGTGGATCCCCAGGGCCGGGAGTTGGGAACTCGTACCGAGGTGACAACCCAGCATACTCCATTATCACTGACATGGCGCGACATGAGGTTCGGCATGGTCGTCTCTCATCAAGCCTTTTTGCCGAGAAGGTCCATCTGTTCACCCTATATATCCGGCAACCTGTGTGCCGATATTGATTGGGTGATCCAGTGTCTCAAGCGCAGCAAATTGACCACCCATACCAACCGGGTTCTCGCCCGTTTTGAAACAGGTGGCTTATCCCGACAGCGCCATCGGGAGTCTCTGCGCGACAGATATATTGTGCTGCAACACCATTTCGGGTTCTGGCCCAATCTGATGAACCACTTCTGGATCATCATCAGAGCCATCACGCAACGGCTGAGTTTCAATCGAAAGCATCGCTATTGAATTGCATGTCCTGAAGGTTGAGTATATTGGGAGATGACAACATGAATTTCGATCGATGAACGTTCAAACTCTACTCAGTTGTGCCGTTTTATCACTCCTGTGGGCGGGTATTCAGGCACAGAATACAAATCTGGTCGTGACCAGCCCCGCTGCGAATAATGTCATCCATGGCAGCTATGATCCAGCAGATTATCCGACAACCTGGTCCGGTACACCCCAGCAGTTGATTGCGGCGATGCGGCCACTGATCAGTGCAGATACACTGAAAAAGAACATTATCCGACTCAGTGAGTTCGGAACCCGAAACACCGGGTCAGATACGCTTTCCCTTTCAACGGGAATTGGCGCTGCTCGCCGCTGGATCCACCAGGGTTCAGGCGCTATCAGGAAGAAGGCAACGGTCGTCTCCTGCCTGCCTATTTTCAATTTGACCGACAGGTGTGCAATATGGGCAGGCATCAGAACGTCCTCGCCATTTTACCTGGGACACAGACCGATCCTCACGAAATCATTGTCATTGAAGGGCATATGGACAGCCGCTGCGACGTCAGCTGTGATGTCGATTGCCCGGCGGAAGGAGTTGAAGATAATGCAAGTGGAACGGCACTGGTCATGGAGCTGGCCAGGGTCATGAGTCAGTTTACATTCAATCACACACTGGTTTTTATGGTGACAACCGGAGAAGAGCAGGGGCTCGTTGGCGCCGAAGCCTTTGCTCAGTTTTGCACAGAGGAGGGAATAACCGTCAAAGCGGTTTTTAATAATGATGTCATTGGGGGTATCCTCTGTGGAAAAACGGCTTCTCAGCCCGGATGCATGTCTGAAAATGCGGTAGACTCAACCCAGGTCCGGCTGTTTTCAGCAGGCAGTTTCAATTCACCCCACAAGTCCCTGGCTCGTTACACCAAACTGCAATACAAGGAAGAGTTACTGGCATCTGAACCTGTACCGATGACCATCACGTTGATGTCGCCAGAGGATCGGACCGGTCGGGGAGGGGACCATATTCCTTTCAGAGAGGCCGGGTATACAGCAATACGCCTGACTTCAGCGAACGAGCATGGCGATGCCTCTAACGGACCTGATTATCATGACAGACAACATACATCAGAAGATATTCTGGGTGTCGATACGGATGGAGACCTGATGATCGACAGTTTTTTTGTCGATTTCAACTATCTCTCCCGAAACACGGCGATCAATGCAACGGCTGCAGCCATGGCGGCAATCAGCCCGATCACACCGTCGATCACCGTCACCAAATTCGGTATCGGCAAGGCCATAGTAGAAATCGATGATCCATCCGGATACGGTCTTTACCGTGTAGGCAAACGACTGAACAGTCACGACTTCGATACGCTGTATACAACATCCAAACTGGTAGACACCTTTGCTACTGGATTCGGTGTACCCATCTGGAGCGCAGCAACCGTAGATGAATATGGGATTGAGAGTCTGTTCACACCGGATTATCTGGCGACGACAACCTCCATTAAGGAAGAAGTGCCACAAGCAATCGAGTTGCTCCAGAATCGGCCCAACCCGTTTGATGAGGCAACCTGGATCCATTTCCTGGTGCACCAGATTCCCGATTATACTTCAGCCGTCATCGTTATACGGGATGGGCAAGGCAGGTTGTTAAAAGAACTACCTGTGCAATTAAAGGTGGGATTGAATGAAGTCCTGTACACCCATGGGTATGGCGCATCGGGGATGATGACCTATTCACTGGTTCTCGATGGCCAACTCATCGCCACAAAGAGCATGGTCTTCGCCAATTGATTACAAGAGCGGAGTCAAACTATTCATTCAGATAGATCGCCACGAACCGTTTGCCGGGTCTGGTCATCCCGCGATACATGCCTTCTGTCGTGAACGGCATGGATATATTTCCATTTTTATCGAGTGCGATCAGGCCTCCTGTTCCGCCGGCAGGAAAGAGTTCGTCTCGCAGGAGGCTGGTCGCCGTTTGATCAAGATCACCCTGGATATAGCGCATTCTCGAGACCAGTTCATGCGCAACGGCGTATCGGATAAAATACTCCCCATGACCTGTACAAGACACAGCGCACGACCGGTTGTCAGCGTAGGTGCCGGCACCGATGATCGGTGAATCACCCAGTCTGTTCCATTTTTTGTTGGTCATTCCGCCCGTCGAAGTTCCTGCAGCCAGATTGCCGGCACGATCGAGAGCTACCGCGCCCACTGTGCCAAATTTGCGATCTTGTCCGGATGGATTGCCCGGATCAGGAGCACTTTGTTTCCTGGCCTTCATCAATGCGTCCCAGCGTCGCTGTGTGAAGAAATATTCAGTTCCGACGGTGTCCAGTCCCATTTCTGCTGCAAATTGATCTGCCCCTTCTCCGGTGAGCAGCACATGATCACTTTGTTCCATCACAGCTCTGGCTGCCAGGATCGGATTCCGGACATGTCGGACTCCGCCCACTGCCCCGGCCATCAGTGTCTTCCCTTCCATAATAGATGCATCCATCTGGTTGGTTCCGTCATGTGCAAAAACGGATCCTTTACCTGCATTGAACAGTGGTGAATCTTCCAGAACCAGAATGGACCTGGTCACCGCATCTAATGCCGTACCTCCTTCTGACAGGACAGCTTCACCTGCATCCAATGCCTCGTTCAGCTTCAATCACCAGGGTGTAGGCTGGCCGTTCCGTTTCCACATGTTTTTCTTCTGTGCAGCAGGTAAGAACAAGCAGGGGCGATAACAGGATAAGCAAGCGGGTCATACCTTGATATTTACATGAATGTACCTGCTTTTCCATGAACCTGTATCTCATATTCAGGGAGAAACCTGGTGATGGTGTAGCTTGCACTGCCAAACCAACTGCATACATGAAGGTATTAGTCGTCAGTGATTACCGCGGGACGATTTCGGTTCGACCGGAGGCGGAAATGTTTATTGGAATTGCCCGAAAGGGGATACAGGTCGACATCATGACCTACCCGGGAACGAGCTACGAGAAGGCGTTTCGTGATGCAGGAATGGAAATATTCCTCTGCCATCCCAAAACAAAATTCGACCGTCAGGAAACACGGGATCTGCGACGTATTCTTCAAGAAGGAGGGTATGACGTCATGCACCTGTATAATAGCCGTGCCATGATTCATGGCCTGAAAGCAGCAAGAAGCCTTCCGGTCAAAGTGATCCTCTACCGGGGATATGCAGGACATGTCCACTGGTTTGATCCCTCGGCTTATTTAAAGTACCTGCATCCCAGGGTAGATGCCATTATTTGCATCACCGCAGAGATCAGGCGGTCCCTGCAACGTCAATTCTGGTTTCGAAAAGATCCCACCGTATTGATCACCAAAGGACATGATCCATCCTGGTATGCCGGGATCAGGAAGGCATCTCTGGAACCGTATGGCATTTCGGAAGGGGCATTTACAGTAGTCAGCGTCGCAAACAATCGACCGTTCAAGGACATACCCACGTTACTGAAAGCAGCCAAACGAGTTTCTGAATCTGCGCCGGTTTACTGGTTGTTGATTGGAAGCGGAATGGATACTGCCGAGAATCTGAGATTGCTCGAAGGGTCATCCGCTCGGGAGAAGATCATTTTTGCCGGATTCCAGGGCAGATCCTCTTCCTTTGATGGCGGCATGCCGGTGGTGGTCAACACCTCTACAGGAGGAGAAGGCCTGAACAAGACGTTGATCGAAGGGGTGTCTCTGGGGCTCGCACCTGTGGTTACAGACATTCCGGGTAATCGGGAAATTGTGCCGGAAGCAATTCAGGGGCAGATTGTTCCTGCACGTGACTCCGAACAGGTAGCCAAAGCGGTTTTGACTTATGTGGAGGATCCTGAATTTATGGAACAGAAAGCACGGGCAGCTCGCGCATACATCCGCAAGTCACTTCACCTGGATGTCAGCATCAAGGAAACCCTTGCGTTGTATCGTCAGCTGGTTGGCTGGACAGACTGATCACGAATTGCAGCCACACCAGGCAAGGTTTTTCCTTCCAGTAATTCCAGCATAGCGCCGCCACCGGTCGAGACAAAACTGACCTTGTCAGTGAGGCCCATCTGATTGACAGCTGTCACAGAATCACCTCCGCCCACCAACGTAAACGTTCCTTTGTCGGTAGCTTGTGCCAGAGCTTGTGCCACCTGTAAGGTTCCGGCAGCGAATGAAGGCATCTCAAAAACACCCATCGGGCCGTTCCAGAGCACTGTTTTCGAAGCCAGGATCAGTTTGCTGAATGCAGTACAGGCTTCCGGGCCGATATCCAATCCCATCCAACCCGAAGGGATTTCGGCACTGGGAACGATCCTGGTTTCAGCATCCTCTGCAAACGCGTTAGCAATAACGGAATCTGTCGGGAGGAGGAGTTGTACATGCTGACGTGTGGCTTTTGCGATCAGTTCCTGGCCAGGTCCAGCCGATCTGGTTCAACAAGGGAATTGCCAATTTCACCACCCTGTGCCCGGATAAACGTGTATGCCATTCCTCCTCCAATGATGAGTGCATCCACTTTATCGAGCAGATTTTCCAGGAGCAGGATCTTGTCGGAGACTTTGGCACCCCAACGATGGCCAACAAAGGTCGTTCGGGATGGTCCATTGTTTTTGCTGCGTTCGTCAGTTCAGCTTCCATCAGGAAACCGAAATCCCGATTTTCCGGTGTGAAATACCGGGCTATGATGGCAGTAGAAGCATGGGCTCGGTGTGCGGTACCAAACGCATCATTGATGTACATATCACCGAGGGATGCCAGTTGTTGTGCCAGGATCGGATCTCCCGTTTCCTCCCCTTCGTGGAATCTCGTGTTCTCCAGGAGCAGGATTTCGCCCGGGAGGATCGATCTGGCGGCGTCCTGCGCATCGGGGCCAATACAATCCGCAGCGAATGTGACAGGCACCCCAGTCAGTTTTGCAAGGTGTCCGACCAGATGTCGGAGCGAAAACGTTTCCCGGTCGATAGTCCCGTCGGAAAGCCGTTTTTTCAACGGACGACCCAGGTGAGACATCAGGATGACAGATCCGCCACCTGCCAGAATTTGCTGGATCGTTGGCAGAGCAGCCCGCATGCGGGTATCATCGGTGATCTGATGGTTGCTGTCGAGAGGAACATTGAAGTCAACCCGGACGAGCACCTTTTTCTGTGCAAATGAATGATTCTTCATAGCCGTTTTCTCTGCTGCGAAGATACAAAAGGGGGGCGGTCCTAAGATAGGGCGAGTACCCGCATGGTGATGTCTGCCAGGCGAGCGGCATACCCTCCTTCATTGTCATACCACGAGATAATCTTGACCAGATTGCCCTGGGTTTGCGTCAAATTGCCATCCACAATACTGGAATGGGTATTCCCTACAATGTCACTTGAAACCAGCGGCTCTTCGGTATATTGGAGGATACCTTTCATCACACCTGCAGCTGCTTTTTTGAATTCGGCATTGATTTCATCCACGGTGGGATTCTTCTTCAGGAGAAGGTTGCAATCAATGAGCGAACCTGCAATGACGGGCACCCGGAAGGCGATGGCATCGAGTTTCCCCGCTACCGCCGGATAAACAAGGCTTACGGCCCTGGCTGCACCGGTGCTGGTAGGAACAATGTTCATGGCAGCTGCACGGGCTCGACGCAGGTCCTTGTGTGGAGCATCCTGCAATCGTTGATCGGCTGTATATGCATGAGTCGTCGAAATAAAGCCTCGTTCCAGGCCAAAATGTTCGTCGATGATCTTGATGACAGGGCCCAGGCAATTCGTTGTACAGGAAGCATTGGAGAGCAGATCGATAGACGCATCCAGAAGATGGTCATTGACGCCCAGCACAAAATTGGGTACATCATCCCCCTGTGAAGGAGCTGACAGAATGACCTTTTTTGCCCCGGCCTGTTGGTGTAGAGCCATCTTCTCCTTGGTTCGAAACAGACCGGTGCATTCCAGTACGACATCTACGTCCAGGTTTTTCCAGGGCAGTTGGGACGGATCCCGTTCACTGAGAATGACGATCGGATGATCATTGACGATCAGGTCCTTTTGATTGAGCTGAATGGTACCGGAGAATCGACCCTGAGCAGAGTCATATTTCAACAGGTGAGCCAGGGTAGCCGCATCAGCCAGATCGTTTATGGCAACTATGCGACAATCAGGCTGTTCGATCAAATGGCGGAATGCCAGTCGGACCGATCCGACCAAACCCGTTTATGGCAATCTTCTTCATGCATACACGTTTCTGGAAGCAAAAGTAATCTGAATTCAATGGAACTGAATTCACACGACCACAAGGTGAGTGATTTGCCCTTCTGAAAAGTGCAAATGTTTTTTCGGTGAAGTTTTGATTTTCTCTGGTAGCAATTATATCTTTGCCAACCGTTTGACAATGGTCCGTTCGTCTAGGGGTTAGGACGCCAGATTTTCATTCTGGTAACACGGGTTCGATTCCCGTACGGACTACCAGGGCCACCTTTCTTCTGAAAGGTGGCCTTTTGTTTTTCCCTCCATCCATACAGATTGATTTTGGTACAAACTTTGCCAGCCTTCCCATGTAATATATTGATTTGCAATATGTTTGAACAAGAGCATCCGTATCCTTGTTTGGAATGATACCGACTTTGATTTATCTTTATCTGTCAAATTATAATCCTGAATGATTCGTCCGCTCTTGTTCGGCCTGCTGGTGGTCAGCTGTACCCTGTTGTACGCACAAGGACCCCAATCTCCTGCCACAGTTGCGGAGATCGTCCTGACCCCACCGGATATCCAACAGGTTGTGGAGGAAGATGCGCGGTCTGGACTCGTTCCCCGATTTGCTGTCCCGTTGAAAGAAACGATCTCGTCCGACCATCATGGGCAGTGGACCGCGGACGTCCGTGGTTATACCTGGACATGTGATCTGTTCGCTCCCGGGGCATCAGCTCTGATCCTGACAACCTCTGAATTGCCACTTGAACCTGGGTCAAAGCTGATCGTCAGAGATGAACAAAATCGCGTCGTGGAAACGATTTCCTATCGCGATCTGCGCGGACAAGCACTCTTCACCCTGGGGCCAGTGCAGGGTGAGCGCTGCCATCTGGAGTTTCAGTCACCCAATGGCCCGGTTGAGTTGAACCTGGACCATATTTATTATGCGTTCAATCAGGATTTCAAGCCGGGATTGGATGCCGAAGAGGCAGGCCGAGGCCTGGGTTTTGGCGCCTCCTTGCCCTGTAATGTCAATATCGCCTGTACAAATGATCCAGACATCCAACTTGCTTCCAAAAGCACGGTGCGGATCATGTGTGTTTTTCAGGAAGGGATCAGTTGGTGTACCGGAGCCCTGATGAATAATGTTCGGCAGGATAAAACCCCGTATATCCTGAGTGCTTTTCACTGTCAATATGGTTACACACCACTTTACCAGTTCTGGGCTTACCATTTTCGGTATCAAAGTTCAACTTGTTCTAATCCTGCCGAAGAACCGGATTTTTACAAAGTAACCGGTAGCCAGCTACGAGCCAAATGGGCTGATAGTGATATGCTTTTGCTGGAAATGGACCAATCTCCACCTGATGCATGGGAGAGTCATTACGCAGGTTGGAATCGGGCAGACAATTATCTGCCGTCTGCCTGCTTTATGATCCACCATCCGAGTGCCGATATTAAAAAAGTGTCTGTTGATTCCCAGGCGATCACCATCTGGCAGACCCCGGTCAACTGGAGTAACGGGATCAAAACACCTGCCTTGCACCACTATCGGGTCTATCTCGATCTGGGGACATCAGAGCCCGGTAGTTCGGGAGCACCTTTTTTTGATCCTCAGGGTCGTGTCATCGCGCAGTTGAACGGAGGCGCTGCTTCATGCACGTCAAATGCATTGTGGTATGGTCGATTACAACGCTCATGGACAGGAGGAGGGGCATCTTCTTCCCGGTTGAGAGACTGGCTGGATCCGGATAATACAAGCGTAACCTCACTGAACGGATTGCAGGATATCAAAACTGTGGTCGATCTGGCAGGTTCCATTAAAACACCCGTCGGGTTTCCGGTTCCCAATGTGCAGGTTACATTGGCCGGACCGAACGGATCTTCCATTTCGGTAACTGATTCTGAAGGCAACTATGTGTTCAGCCAGGTACCTGTCGGTGAAGACTATACCATTACTGCGGCCAGGGATGGGGATGATGGATTCGGGGTCAGTATCGGCGATATCGTTCTACTCAACAAATACATCGTCGGGCTGGATGCCTTACCCACTCCTTACGCCTCCGTCGCAGGAGACGTCAACAATTCAGGAAACATTTCTGTCGGCGACATCTCCGTTTTGCGCAAACTGCTGCTTGACCTGATCAAAGGGTTTTCTGAAGTGCCGTCATGGATCTTTGTTACGGATGACAGCCTGCCTCCGTACATCACATCATGGGAGCTTCCCTACCTGGATGCCGGAAGTGATCAGCTGAATTTCATTGCCGTGAAGTATGGCGATGTCAACCATTCTGCCAAGCCCTGAAGATTCAGATCCGTTCTATACAGATCAGATTGAGTCGTATTTCCTGTCTGCATCTCGTCAAACAAATCCATTCTTATGGCAATTGGACACATTTCTTTGTGTTCGTTCCAAATGCCTGGTATGCATTTCTTTAGTCATTGTTCGATTGATCTGGCCCTGGATTATTTGGCCTTGGCATGCGTTGGATTCAACGGTTGGCTGCTATGGATTCATCACGCATTCATCGGCGCTCCAGATTGAACTCTGGAGAACATGAAGAGGAATCCGGCATACAGTGATTTTAATTCTGGATAGCATCCAACATACGCGGATACTTCCGGCTGTCTGATAAAAAAGGAGGCTGCAAGTAACCATTGCAGCCTCCTTTAAACAGCACAATCAGTTCGGGTTATTGATCCGCCTTAATCAACCGGATGCTTTGTGTCTGGTCTCCATTCGTCATCGTCATCACATAGAGGCCGGGACTCCAATTCTGGCCCAATGTCCTGCCATCCTGCAACACACCGTATTCAATCTGCTGCCCGAGATCATTATAGATCTGGAACAAAGCGCCTGCCCATTGTGACTGAGGTAGTGTGATCCGAAAATCGGTTGCAGATGGATTGGGCGAAACGGTCAAGATGTCTGAAATAACTACATCTTCATTTGCCGATGTCTTTGTTTCGGCTACCAGGAATGCATCAATACCCGCTTCGACGATATGCCCCGAACTCGGTTCGTCATTCACAGCGAATCGAATCCGGATATTGGATACATCAGCAAAATGGTCCAGCACGTAGATGGAGTCTCGTGGTTTCCATCCATCCTGATCACCCGTATATGTCCGAACCAGGACATCTGTTGTGCCATCGGTCAACCAGACTTTCAAAGTGTCATTGGGCATGTTATTGCCACCTGTATTGACAAACCAGGCGTTATAGAATATGGCTGGAGCGAGATATCCACTCAAGTCCATGGTAGGAGAAAGCAGATTGCTGGAGCCATTGTCCAGATCGAACTCGCCGAGAGATGATCCCGCATTCAATCCAGTCACATAACAGGTGTTCCCGAGATCATCCGACAGATCTGCAGATGGATTGACTTCCAGGTTGCCACTGGTGGTTCCTTCAGGAATACCGCGTTCCCACTGCCCAACATTTGCTGTGCCTGATACAAACCAGCCATAGTCAAAAACAAAGTCATCGCGGTAAGCCCGGCCCAATTCCAGAACCTGGTCTGCTTGTCCGCTGATATTCAGTGCTTCGATCACCCCATAATCATAACTCCATGCTCCGGCTATCACCTCATAGTCGCCCAGATAGATATTGTCTATGGCATAGGTACCATCCAATTCAGAGACTGCGGCGTAATTGATGTCTTCTACAATTGTCGATTGATACCAGATCAGTGCACCTGCGACAGGTTCGCCAGTTTCCTTATCGAGAACAAGACCCGTCACACTGGTGGTGGCAAGGGGTGTTAATTCAATGGTTACATCTGTGACCTCACCTGCTGTGCATGCAAACGTTTTCTGGCTGGGAAGATAGCCTGTCTTCGTTGTTCGGACGGTGAGGTTTCCATCCTGGTTGCTCCCAGTTTTAAAGGTGCCATCAGGACCGCTGATTTCATCATTTGGCTGCACATTCTGGATAACAACTTCCGCTCCCTGAATCGGATCTTTTGTAATGGCATCGATCACAATCCCTTCTAGATAGCTTGCACGAACGTAATTGGCATCAAAAACCCACAGGCAGGTGTTGATATCCGAAACCAGGATCAGGCCGCTGGGCAAGTAGGGATAGGCACCCCAGTCACCTTGAAAGCCGGTACCGCCTCCCAGATAGGTGTCAAAATTGGCAATCTCCACCAGATTGTCCGGCTTGTGAGAGTCAACAACCTTGACGCCGTCTGTATACCAGGAAACGATATTATATCCGTCGAGATAGTGCGTATTATGCGGAATAACACCCGTTTGACGAGTATCGACAGGCTGATATTTGTCCAGAAGTTTTATGTTATTTACATCACTGATATCATAGGCATCCATAAATGCATTGGCCTTTTCATCTGTGGTAAACATATACTTGCTGTCATCAGAGATCCAGACATTGTGACAAAAATCAAACGATGTTTCCTGGATACCCAGCGTGACCGGTGTCTCTTTGTCCGAAACATCCGTGATATAGGCACCCTGGCCGAGATTGGCACTGTACAGGGTGTCGCCTCGGCAGATATTGTCATGAGAATACACAGGCTCTGCATGGCCGACCAACACAGGTTGTCCTGGTGTTGTGTGCACATCAAAGATGATGACTCCACCGTTGTTTAACGGGTTACAGCCGGATAGATAAGCATATCCTTTTTCATCGATATAGAGATTATGGCATCGCTGCATATTTGCTGTATTGCCATTGATTGTCAGATCGGGCTTCCAGAATTCCCAGGTAACCTTATCCGGCAACCCTTCCAGGTTGATGATCAGCAAACCGTCATTGCCGGCATCTGCTGTAACATAAGCGAAATGTCCCCATGTCTTCATATCCCGCCAGGTAGATGTGGATCCGGGAATGTAGGCAACCTCAACCGGGTTTGCCGGATCAGACAGGTTTAGTATGGCGGTCGCCTGCCGCGTGCCAAGAATGGCATACTCTGTTCCCGCTGTATCGACATATCCCCAAATGTCATTGCACCCTTCAGCATAGGGAACATTGGCGACCTTGGTGAGATTGAAATTTGTTTGAGCACACAATGTCCCTGCCAACAATAGGAGTAGGGCAGTGATTCGTACGGATTGCACCATGTTGTGGGTTGAATTACTTGTGAAGGGATCAAAATTACCCATATTTGGGGGCATTTGTTTGGATAAGCAGGTTTTTTCAGTAAAATGTCAACCCGTGACCACAAATTCGAGCCCAATTAACTTCTTTCATAACCCCAGGTGTCAGAAAAGCAGGGAAGCACTCCAGATCCTGGGAAGATGCAGGAAGGTCTCCAAGGATCATGCTCTATCTGGACACGCCGTTGACCGTTCAGGATCTCAAGTCGGTGTTGAAGAAACTGGGTATATCGGCATTTGATCTGGTTCGTAAGGAAGAATCGCTGTACAAGGAAAAATTCAAGGGCAAACTGTTTTCAGAGGACGAATGGGTCAAGGTCATGGTGGAAAATCCCAAACTGATCCAGCGCCCGATCGCCATCATGGATGACAAAGCGGTGATTGGCCGGCCACCGGAACGAGTTCTGGAATTGATCAAATAAGGGCCATTACCTGACGAGTCAGATCGGCATCAGTCGTGGGTTTCAATCTGATCCAGTCCGATTCCTTCCGAAACCAGGTCAGCTGGCGTTTCGCAAACTGCCGTGTGTGTTGCTGGATGGCCTTTACCGCATCTTCCAACGTGTGCCGCCCATCCATCCATTCAAACAACTCCTGATATCCTACTGTCCGCAATGGATCCTGATGGCGAAACGGGGTGAGCCGCTGCACTTCCTCTACCAGGCCCTGCTCGATCATGGCGAGAACCCGATGGTCGATCCGTTCATATAACCAGGACCGATCGGGCTCCAGAAGGATGGGGAGGATCCTGAAGGATCTTGGTCTCGGTTCGTTTCGAAGGAAGGAAGAGTAGGGCAGGCCGGACTGGATCGTTACCGCGATAGCCCGCATGAGACGATGTGGATTGGCCATGTCGACCTGTCGGGCATATTGAGGATCGATTTCCGTCAACCATACCTGAAGTGAATGGAGGCCTTCCGTTTCAAATCGTTCCCGAACGGATTGCCTGATCTCTCCGGAAACGGATGGAAAATGATCAAGACCATGACGAAGGGCTTTCAGGTAAAGGCCTGTTCCTCCGACGACAAGGATGACTTCATGCTGGTGCAACTTGTCTGTCAATAGATCCAGAGCGTCTTGCTCGGAATTGGCCGACATTATATGGCTCATCCGGATCACGGATATCAATCAAATGATGTTGGACACGTGCTTGTTCCTCCATCGTGGGCTTGGCCGTACCGATATCCATTCCCCGATAGACCTGTCTGCTGTCCGCTGAAAGGATGATGGTATTCAGAGAAGAAGCCGAGGTCCATTCCCAAATGGCTTTTCCCGGATGCTGTCGGTCCACCGATAAAGATGACTGTCCCCATCCTGTAAAAGTAGCCCCGGTAAAGGGAATGATGGCTTACCTTACCATGCGATATCTGGTTTGCCCATGTTGTATTTTATCCTTCGACCACTGACACGATGGGCATTTCTCGCGTTTTACCGGCGTATTTATTGGACAGGACATCATCACATCCCGAAACAGGGCCCCCTGATTTTCACAGTCAATCATCCCACTGCATTTGTCGAGCCTTGTTTTCTTGCCAGTTTCGGACCGCGGGTGCTGCATTTTATGACCAGAGGTGATGTATTCACATCTTCCTGGGTGCATTGGTTGCTTCGTCAGGTGCATTTGATCCCGATTTACCGCTTCCATGATGGATTCTCCGCTTTGCGACAGAACGAAGCCTCGTTTGCCAAGGCAAGGAAAATTCTCTCCAGGGGAGGCGCTATCCTGATTATGGCAGAAGGTCGGATGGGACATGAAAAACGATTGCGTCCACTCCAGAAGGGTGCTGCAAGAATCGGATTTGGCGCAATGGAGGAATTCGGATTGACCGATGTCATGATCCAGCCGATCGGCGTGAACTATACTTATGCCGACCGGGCGAGGAAGGAGATCATGGTCGATGTAGCCGAACCATTTTCTCTCGCTGAATATCTGGAAGGATATCGGGCAGAACCACAGCAAACTCTTGAACGGGTCACAGCGCAGATTGCTTCTTTGTTGAAGGAACGGGTAGTCCATATTCAGCAACGTACCGATGAGCCGCTCGCAGAACAAATCCTGCAACTGGTGAGGAATCATGCTGATCAAATTCTTCCTGTGGTCCGGAGAGATCGGCAACCATTACTGGCAGAATGCCGGGCAATGGATGTCCTTAATGCCCTCTCACACGTTGAAAAAACGGCGTTTTCTGAAAAATCGGGTTCCTATTTTGGCGCGTTGGAACAAGTCGGCCTCCCTGACGAAACGGTGGCCCGAGATCATGAATGGACGATCCGGGAACGAATATCCAGCCCCTTGATCCTGTCCCTTTTTGCCATCATTTGGCCGTTGCACTGGCCACCGATACAGCTGGGGAGATGGATCACTCACAAAACAGTCCGGATCATCGAATTTCGAAGTTCTGTCCTGTTGGGGAGTATCATGATCGGCTGGGCACTTTGGTGGTTCCTGCTGACAGCCTTGATGATTCGATCAGGTTGGATACCGGCACTGGTCTTCCTGGTACTTTTTCCTCTGTCTGCTGGTACTGCGGTTTGGAGCCGAGAGTGGATTTGCCGGTATCGCCAAGCCAGGAAATGGAGTGATCTTTCTCCCGCACAACGGCAATTGTTCACCAATCAACGAGGTTCACTGGTTGCTGAATGGGCTAGAATAAGTGAAAAATTCATCAGGGAGCATGGATAGCCTAAGAGGGGTGTTGCACGATCAATAGGTGTCTTTCAAAGTGATGTATAGGTTTCAGCAGCAGATCATCACCAACGAATCAGGTTGGCACCCCAGGTAAACCCGCTGCCGAATGCCGCAAGGCAGACCAGGTCCCCCCGTTGTATAGCGCCGGCCTCCACTGCTTCACACAAAGCTATCGGCACAGACGCAGCTGTCGTATTCCCATACTTCTGGATATTGTTCCAGACCTGGTCATCCCGCAATTTCAGGTTCCGCTGGACAAACTGACTGATCCGCAGGTTGGCCTGATGAGGGATCAGCATGCGCAGATCTTCAATGGATGCCCCTGCTTCACTGAGTACTTCCTGAATGACCTCCGGGAATTTCTGTACGGCCAGTTTGAAAACAAATGGCCCATCCATGTAAGGATAGGTCATGCCTTCCCGGACCATTTTCTCAGTCAGGAAGATCCCTCCATATTCTTCATTGCCATATCCGTAGTCAACCGGTTCATCCAGGTAGCGATTGTGATATCCCCCATGGGCTCCGGGGTTGATAAAAGCCAGTTTCTCGGCATGGCTGCCATCGGCATGCAGTTTACTGGAAAGAATGCCTTGTCCCTTTTCCTGCGTGGGTTGAAGGACCACTGCACCGGCACCATCCCCGAAGATGACGGTGACATTTCTTCCTCTTGTCGAATAATCCAGACCCATGCTATGCATTTCAGCTCCGACGACCAGGACATTTTTATACATTCCGCTCCGGATGAATTGATCACCGGTTGCCAGGCCGTAAACGAACCCTGTACACTGGTTGCGGATATCCATGGCGCCAATAGATGTGCTGGTAATTCCCAACTCACGCTGGAGCAACACACCACACCCCGGGAAATAATAGTCGGGGCTGAGCGTCGCAAACAGGATGAAGTCGATATCTTCTACTGTGATACCCGCCCTCTCGATCGCCACACGAGCGGCTTGGGCAGCCATGGTGGTCGTCGTTTCCTCGTGTTTGATCCCGTACCGGCGTTCCCTGATGCCGGTCCGTTCCTGAATCCACTCATCCGAGGTTTCCATTACGGACTGGAGATCATTGTTGGCAACAACATGAGCAGGGAGATATTTGCCGATGCCGGCGATCCGGGAGCGTACCATAACAAGTTCTTTACCGCAAGGTAAGCAGGAGAAGGGAGGAAAACAGCAAGTCAGATCACCTTTTCGCAGGGATCCTTATCATCTACAAGGACACTCTGGTTGTGGTAGAAGATCAGTAAAACGATGGATCAGAACAGATCATATTGGCAGAATTCTGCCGGTAGTGGACCGTTGAAAACAGCGTGCCGTTGACTGGACTGGAGACCGATCTGGCGCATGGCCTGTTTATTGGCGGATAATATCCATGCTGTGGAACCGACGAAATCCTGCTTCAGTTTGTCACCGATGCGTTTGTAAAAATCCTCTGCTTTCTCCAACGGGATCTTTTCATCATAGGGTGGATTCATGATCACCATGACCGGTTTTCCGGGAGGAGTCAGAGAAAAAAGTCGGATACTTCTGTCATGATGATATCGCCCAGTCCGACCCCGCGGATGTTTTTCCTGGCTCCGTCAATGACGTCCTCATTCTCATCGGATCCGAACAATTCAAGGCCTTCCGGAATGGTGGTTTCTTTTTCGCCAAGTTTGATCGTTCGCCAGATCCCTGGTTCAAAGTCGATCCACCCCTGGAAGCCGAAACGGCCCCTCCGGATCTGCGATGGTCTTCCAATGGCCCATTCTGCCGCTTCTGTCAGGATAGTTCCAGATCCGCACATCGGATCCCATAAGGGAATTGCAGGTGTCCATCCGGAAAGCCGTACCAGGCCTGCAGCAAGGACTTCATTCAACGGAGCCAATCCCTGATAGCGGCGGTAACCCCGCATATGCATGCTGGATCCAACGGCATCCAGGGAGATATCCACCTGATCCTCGAAAATGTGCAGGTTGATCCGGATATCCGGTTCGTCCCGATTGACATCCGGCCGACGGCCTACATCCTTACGAATCCGGTCACACAAGGCATCCTTGACTACAAGAGAAGGGTAATTTGTATGCGCGAATAATCTGGAATTGATGACACCGGTAATCGCGAATGTCTGGTCAGGACCCAATACCTTTCTCCAGGGCAGATCGAATACCTTCCAGTACAGATCACGTTCATTCTGAATTTGAAAGCTGGCCAGAGGTTCAAGCACCCTCAGGATCGTTCGTGCAGTGTAAGCCACTTTGTAGAGCAACGCCACATCGCCCTTGAATTTGGCCATCCGGGAACCGGGCTCTACGTCTGTAGCACCCAGCTCCTGCAACTCCTGGGCCATGACGCCCTCCAGGCCACCCAGCGTGGTGGCTATATAGTCCCGTATCATCGGGCGCCAAGATAGGGAATCCCGATGGTCAGGTCTTGCGCTTTTTCTTTCGGGCTGCAGGGAACAAGACATTGTTGAGGATCAGACGATATCCCGGGGAGTTGGGATGAAGATTGAGGTCTGTCTCCGGGTCACCGACAAAGTGCCTGTAATCCTCAGGATCATGCCCGCCATAAAAGGTCCAGAACCCTTCTCCGAGATCGCCATGGATATATCTCACCTCATTTGCCGGTTTGTTTTCACCGAGGATCAATACATTGGTTTTGACATAATCCTTGATAAACGCGGTGGTCTGTCCCATGAATCCTTTAATCGTCCGGGTGTGACATTGAGTCAGCATACTCGGTACAGGATCCCACTTTGCAGAGAATTCAAACAGATTGAAATAGTCCGTATCCGGGTTGCGCTGGGTTCCATTGTCGATATTGGTGTATTCATACACCAGTGGGTCCATGACCAGCTGGTAGTTGGTGAAGGCAAAGCCATTTTCAAAATTCAATTTGGACTGTGCCTGTTTGTCAGCGGCATCTCCATCATAAATTGGTGCACAGATATCGACACCATCGGCTGCCAGTGCTATGTCGTACGTATCTGTAGCGGAGCACATGGCAAACATAAACCCGCCTCCCCCGACAAATTCACGGATCTTTTTGACCACTGCCAGTTTCATTTGGGACACTTTTGAAAAACCCAGGCTGGTGGCCAGCTCCTCCATTTTTGCCTGGTTTTCCTTGTACCAGGGTTGGCCACTGTAGGAGCGATAAAACTTTCCGTATTGACCTGTGAAATCTTCATGATGCAGGTGAAGCCAGTCATATTGCGCCAACTGATTGGTCATGACCTCCCGGTCGTACACCGTTTCATAGGGGATTTCAGCATAGGTAAGGACGAGTGTCACCGCATCGTCCCAGGGTTGGATCCGTTTTCCTTTCGCATCAAATTCCGGGGTATAGACTGCGATTTTGGGGCTTTTTCCAATTTCATAGCCTCCTGATTGACTTCAGGATTGCCAATCTCGGTCAAGATCTGATTGAACTGACCATCCGGAATGATTTCATAGGTCACGCCTCGTGTCAGACACTCTTTCTCGAAAACGGGATTGTTGGCAAAGGCAAAGCTGCCGCCACGGTAATTGAGTAGCCAATAGGTCTCAACTCCTTTGTCCAGCACCCAATACGTGATGCCATAGGCTTTCAGATGATTTTTCTGTGTTTCATCCATCGGCAGGAGGATATGAGCCGCTTCCAGTCTGGTGGCCAGACTGAGTATCAAAGCAAGTCCGATAATCAGGAGTCTCATAGGTCGTGTTTCACAATAGGAAAAAGCCAAAATACAGTTCTTGAAACGTTTGGAAGGCCAAGATGTTACCCAGGGTGTGCATCTATCCGGGAAGTTTTAGACAATGGGTATAACTTTGTGGGTGAGTTCTCGTTTCATCCCATAAATCGAATCGTGGGTTATCTAAGTTGGCCATATCCCTGGTGGTATCTGATCGGTTGTGTCGCAATCGGTTTGCTCGTCTCCGGAATCCTCTATTTCAGAAGCTCTGTCTTTCAGGACAGGTCACCATGGATTCGTATCGGCCTTGGCTTTTTGCGTGCTCTGGCAATCACATTGATCGCTATTCTCCTCCTGTCACCGATGATCAAACGGGAAGAAACTGAGCTCCGGAAACCAGTGATCGTTATTGCGCAGGATGCATCGTCTTCCATTGCTGATTCCGCAACAGGTGCAGGATTGATCAATGTCCTGGAGCAGCTTGAGGCAGATCTTGTCAAGGACTATGACGTCCAATCCTTTTCATTCGGTCAGTCTGTACGTCCAGAATTCGATCCTTCATTTTCAGACCAGGAAACGGACCTTGATGCGATGGTCGCCTATGTCCATGATGTGTTCGGTCAGGAAAATCTGGGTGGTATCATCCTGGCTACAGATGGATTGTACAACACCGGGGCTAATCCGAGATACAACCGCCAAATCGGTGTGACACCGGTTTTTTCGATCGCGTTGGGTGACCCCACTCCGGTTCGGGATATTGGTATCAAACGGGTATTTCACAACGAAGTCGCTTATCAGGGAGATCAATTCCAGGTCCAGATTGACCTGCAAGGGAGAAACTGCCAGGGCGAACGAACAGAACTGATCATTTCAGAGATCAGGGAAGGGAAAGCGATCGTGCTCGACAGGCAACCTGTTTCACTGGATCAGGACCCGTTTTTTGTGACGAAGGAAATTCTGCTTGATGCGGGAAGGGCAGGTGTCCATCAATATCGATTTGCTCTCCAGTCGCTTTCAAAAGAAAAAAATACAGACAATAACAGTCGGGACATCTATATCGAGATCCTGGATGCTCGGCAGAAAGTATTGATCATTGCCGATGCACCACACCCCGATCTCACTGCACTGCGCCAGAGTCTGTCTGCAGATAAGAATTATCAGGTCAATGTGCAGTTTGGACGTGATCCGATATCCGGTTTGCGCGAATATGATCTGATCATCCTGCACCAGATTCCGTCTGTCCGTTTTACCTATGCCGACCTTTTGCAGGAGGTCAAACGGTCGAGAATTCCACTGTGGTTTATCCTGGGTAGTCAATCTGATCTGCGGACGTTGCCGGCCTGGCAGGGGCTGTTGAATATCCGCGGCGATGGCCGGAGCATGAATGACGTGCAGGCCATCGTCAATAAAGATTTCTCCGTGTTTACATTGGAGTCGGTTGTACAATCGCAACTGCCTCAATTCCCCCCATTGATCGCTCCGTTTGGTGATTATGTGGGAAGTCAGAACGGCAGATCACTCCTGTTTCAGCGTATTGGGGCTGTGTCAACGGAATACCCGTTGTGGGTGTTGGGAGAAGAAAACGGAGTAAAAACAGCAGTCCTTGCCGGAGAAGGCATATGGAAATGGCGTTTGTTCGACTTCCTCCAGCATGATCAACATGAGATCATCGACGAATTGGTGCGGAAAACAGTCCAGTTTCTGAGCCTCAAAGAGGATAAACGTCGATTTCGCGTAAAAACGGCTCGACAGATTTTTGCCGAAAATGAACCCATTCTCTTTGATGGCGAGTTGTACAATGACAATTACGAGCTGGTCAATGAGCCGGATGCAGAGGTTCTGCTCAAGGATGACGCGGGGAAAGAGTATCCCTATACCATGAATAAGGTGGGTAAGTTGTATGCATTGGAGGCGGGATTGTTTCCTCCTGGTCAATATTCCTACCGTGCAAAGTCCACATTAAGCCGCACGGAATTGACGTATGAAGGGCGATTCAGCGTGCGTGAGGTGAATGTCGAACAAGTGGAAACCCGGGCCGATCATGATCTCCTCCAGGCATTGGCCAGTGAATCAGGAGGTCAATTGGTCAGGTTGGACCAGGTTGATGAATTGAGTGCCTTGATCCGGAATGATCAACGCATCAAACCCGTGCTATATTCCAGTTTTGAAACCAAACCGGTCATCCATTTACGCTGGTTATTTGCCATCTTGCTGGTCATGCTGGCGATCGAGTGGATGGTCAGACGATATCTCGGAAAGTATTGATGAAACAGGTTGATCTTCTGGCCATAGGAGCACATCCGGACGATGTTGAGCTGGCTTGCAGTGGCACGCTGCTCAAACATATTGCCGATGGGTATACGGTCGGGCTGTTGGATCTGACGAGAGGAGAACTTGGCACCCGTGGAACTGCCGCCATCCGCACTGAAGAAGCAATGCAGGCAGCGAAATTGATGGGAGCCACCTTTCGTCATCAGCTCGATCTTGCAGATGGATTTTTCAATGTGGATGAACCTGCATTGCTTGCCGTGGTCCAGGTCATTCGGGCATGCCGGCCCACGCTGGTATTGGCGAATGCCATAAAGGACCGTCATCCCGACCATGGGCGGGCAGCCATTCTGGTTCAACGGGCTTGTTTCCTCAGCGGCTTGCGTCGCATAGAAACACAGGATTCAACAGGTCAGATTCAACTGCCCTGGCGACCCAAGGCAACCTATCATTATATCCAGGATGAATGGTCCGATCCGGACTTTGTTGTGGATATCACAACGTTTATGGAGCAAAAACTGGAATTGATCCGGGCTTTCCGCTCCCAGTTTTATGATCCCAATTCCACTGAGCCGGATTCACCCATCAGTGGTCAGGATTTTCTTGATTTTATCGTTGCCCGGGCAAGAGACATGGGAAGACCTGCAGGATACGAGTTTGCCGAAGGTTGGTCAATGCGTCGTGTGCCCGGTATCCAGGACCTGTTCTCTCTGGATTGAGGCCGTTATTTCTCTTCTAGGCGATCTACGGTCTGTTGATCTCCGAGTCGGATCCGGACGGGCAGGCCGGACCATTTTTCCAGTTCTCGTTCCTTTCTGCAGAAATAGGCTCGGGGTGCCAGATTTCGTGTCAAGCCAACAGGCAGATCGTCCGGTTGCTCGAGTGGTTGAGCCAGGACCATCCTCAGGGCAGGATATTCTGGTCTGGTTGATTGGGTGTTGAAACGGGTGTCACCATGCTGTCCAAATGCACATCCACCCGACCAGAGTATCAGGGCCATGATCATACCCCAAGCAGATCTTCCGGAGTGAACATCGACCTTCATTGTTCAGGTTTGAATGACTCCTGGATTAAAGTGTTCGACTGGAGCATGATTGGCCGCTTCAATGCCCATGGATATGGCCAGCCTGGTTTCTAACGGGTCAATGATACCGTCAACCCACAATCGCGCAGCGGCATAATACGGTGAGGCCTGCTCATCGTATTTCGACTTGATCTTTTGAAACAGTTCCTCTTCCTCTTCCGGTTGCGGTGGGTGTCCCTTCCTTTTGAGCGTTTCGACTTGTATTTGAGTCAATACTTTAGCTGCTTGCTCACCGCCCATGACGGCAATTTTCGCAGTAGGCCAGGCCAGGATAAGTCGGGGGTCATAGGCCTTTCCACACATGGCATAATTTCCAGCGCCGTAGGAGTTGCCCATGATAATAGTGAATTTGGGTACAGTTGAATTGGCAACGGCGTTGACCATTTTGGCGCCATCCTTGATAATACCACCATGCTCGGACCTGGATCCCACCATGAATCCGGTTACATCATGCAAAAAGACAAGAGGGATCTTTTTCTGGTTGCAATTCAGGATAAACCGGGTGGCTTTGTCGGCACTGTCTGAATAGATCACGCCACCGAATTGCATTTCACCTTTCCCGTTTTTGACCACTTCCCGATGGTTGGCTACAATCCCGACCGACCATCCATCGATCCGGGCATAGGCACAGATAATCGATTTGCCGTAATCCTTTTTGTATTCGGTGAGTAGTGAATCATCCACCAGCCGTTTGAGAATTTCTTTGGTGTCATAGGGTTTGCCTGAATCACCGGGGAACAAGCCATAGATCTCTTCTTCGGGAAGGGCAGGAAGGGATGGTTTGATCCGGTTGAAACCAGTCAGATCCGGTTGGCCATACCGACTGACGAGATCTCGTATGGTTGAAAGACAGGTTTTATCATCGGGCATCTTATAGTCAGTAACACCGGAGATAACGCAGTGCGTATCCGCGCCGCCGAGTGTTTCCTGATCGACATCTTCGCCGATGGCTGCTTTGACGAGGTATGGTCCTGCCAGAAAGATCGATCCGGTCCCCTCAACGATCAACGCTTCGTCAGACATGATCGGAAGGTATGCGCCTCCAGCCACGCAGGAGCCCATCACTGCAGCGATCTGCGGAATGCCCATGGATGACATGCGCGCATTATTTCGAAAGATCCGACCGAAATGTTCCTTATCCGGAAATATCTCATCCTGCATCGGCAGGTAAACACCCGCACTATCGACCAGGTAGATGATCGGAATGCGGTTTTCCATGGCTATTTCCTGGGCGCGGAGATTTTTTTTGCCAGTCATCGGAAACCATGCTCCCGCTTTCACCGTGGGGTCATTCGCGACCACAATACAGATTCGTTTGGCAATATACCCCAGGCCGACGATCACTCCGGCTGCAGGGCAGCCACCGTGTTCTTCATACATGTCGTATGCTGCAAAGGCGCCTATCTCCAGGAATGGAGAGTCCTCATCCAGTAATAATCGAACACGTTCACGGGGGGGGAGTTTTCCCTGTTCCGAAAGACGCTCCATTTTCTTCTGCCCTCCACCCGCTTTGATCCGTTCCAACCGGTGTAGCATCTTCGCCACTCCCAGACGGTTAGCATCTTCCTGTTTATTAAAGGCGAGATTGTATTCGCTTGATTTACTCATGTCAGTAGCCACTGTTCGTTCTGCCAAATTAGGAGGTATTCGGCAGAACTAGGGAATGCAACTCGCGCGAAATGATCAGCGGAGAAAGATGTACTTGAATTCTCCGGGTAATTGGTGTATTTACCTTCCAGAGTCAGTTTTCCGGTGACATCCATCAGATCCGGGCAGTGGGCTACATTTTCGACAAGCCGACCGTTGATCTTCTGAATAATGAATTCCGGCTCCATATTGACGAGATCAGATTTGCTTCCCGGTTCGATGGCTTGCACAAAGACCCCGCCACGGCCCCAGTCACGGCTTTCTGACAGACTCAGATCGCGAATCCCCATGCCTGTTTCCTGGTACAATGCCTCTGCCCTGGGATCGATCGAAGCAACGATGGCTTTAATCTGCTGGAGCACCACCTCGGTCTGCTTTGTCACCCCGTCGTGGATGTATTTGATTGTCAGTTTTTCACCGGGTCGAGCGCGGGCGACCTGCTCCTGCAGTGCTGGAACGGAATGGATCCGGTTTCCATCAATAGAAAGAATGACATCTCCTCGACGCAAGCCGCCATCAAAAGCAGCACTGCCCGGATTTACCCGGGTGATGAGCACACCCTGTCCGGGACGTATGCCGGAAGATGTAGCCTGGTCCTGATCGAGATTGTCGACATTGATCCCCAGAATGCCCCGCTGTGCAGATCCGAATTCACGAAGATCTCCTACCACTTTACGAACCAGGTTGGAAGGCACGGCAAAGGAATACCCTTCATATTTTCCCGATTTCGTAATAATCGCTGTATTGATCCCGATGAGGTCTCCTCTTGTGTTAACCAGGGCGCCACCACTGTTTCCCGGATTAATTACGGCATCTGTCTGGATAAACGACTCGACTCGGTAAACATCGTTCAGAATGTTGATACTTCGGCCCTTCGCACTGACGATGCCTGCCGTTACTGTGGACTCAAGATTGAAGGGATTGCCAACGGCTACAACCCATTCACCGACACGCAGGCTGTCTGAATTGGCGAAATTCACATAGGGCAGGCCGGTAGCTTTGATCCGGATTACAGCAATGTCAGTCGAAGGATCCGTGCCGATCAATGTAGCCTGGGTATTCACGCTTGTCATTCAAGGTCACTTCAATGCTGTTGCCGTCAGCAATCACATGGTGATTGGTCACAATAAATCCGTCATCGGAAAGGATGACGCCTGATCCTGTGCTGCTCTCTTCATCAAACCCGAGGAAGCGGTATTCTGAACTTTTTATAGAGCGAATGTTCACGACTGCAGGGGTGACCTTTTCTGCAGCAAGGATAAAATCTGTAGGAGCAGATGCCGGGTAGGGGGGGCCTGCGAGCAGACTGCCGGTTGACTCAGGGTATTCTGCGAAATGGGCTGGGGATGGATCACTCATCAGAACAGATCGAGGCTCGTCCAGAAATCGATAGATGCCTATTGCCAGTAATGCACTGATCAGGGAGGTGCTTATCATCAGAGGGAGCCATTTCATCAGCAGAGTTTAGAAGTGTTAACGTGAAGAACGCACCGATAGCGATATCTTTGTTCAGATTGTGAGGATTTTAACCAATTTCAGAAGAATTGTGTTCACCTGCAACTCGACAGTTTGATTTTCTTGCAGCAACCCGGCCTAGTTGTGAATATAATTCTACCCTGTTCAACAGGATTTTACACGAGATTCTGAGTTATGCCAAGTGATCTGACCTTTTATAAATACCACGGCACCGGCAACGATTTTATCTTGATTGAGGATGGTGATGCCAGTTGGGAATTCAGACTGTCAAGACAACACATTGCTGCATTGTGTGCCCGACATACGGGTATCGGTGCCGATGGTCTCATGCTTTTGCAACGGACGGGCGGGTATGATTTTCGGATGGTCTATTATAACGCAGATGGTGGAGAATCTTCCTTTTGCGGGAATGGATCCCGGTGCCTGGTAGCGTTTGCATATGCGCTGGGATGGATAGGCGACTCCGCCTGGTTTGTGGCTTCCGATGGTGATCATGAGGCGAAAGTCTTGCCTGATGGCAGGGTTTCTGTGCATATGAAATCGATTCCCGAAATGACTGCTCACGAAAAGGGTCTCATCCTGGATTCCGGGTCACCCCATTTTATCCGTGAAGTAGCCTGTGTCGACCGGGAAGATCTGATTGGAAAGGCTCACGAGATCCGTTACAGTGAAGAATTCCGGGATGAAGGGATCAACGTCAATCTGGTAGAGATGTCTCCGACCGGAATATCCATGCGTACTTATGAACGCGGTGTCGAAGGAGAGACGCTGTCCTGTGGAACAGGCGTGACGGCAGCCGCAATAGCCTGGGCAGCCCGATTCAGTGCCAACGGCCCGGGTCATGTCGAGGTCAATACGCGAGGCGGTCAACTCGACGTACAATGGGAAAAGGGGACCTACGGGTTTCGGGATATCTGGCTGACCGGGCCTGCGCGACAGGTGTATACTGGTCGTTTCAAGTTGGATCAGATCCTGTAAGGATGCACCTCCGGAGCGGTGAACAGTCGCCTGTTCAATCGAGGATGTACTCTTCGTACAGCGAACGCAGCTCTCCATATGTATGCCGGTCATTCTGCTCCTGGGAAATCCGCATGCCCTGTTCGAAAATCTCTTTCGCCTGGTCAGTTCGATTTTGTCGGATCAGCAAATGACCATAATGGTAGTAGGTGCCCGTGTATTCCGGAGCATGCTTGACCAGCCAGTCGTATTCGGCGAGAGCAGAGATCCAATCTTCTTTTTTTTCCCATTCCTTGGCCCTGGCAAATCGAAGGAAAGGATCGGCAGGTGCGTCCTCCAACATCTTGGAAATGCGTTCCATACGGTCAGTCATATCTTCAGAGTTGGCGGATGAAAAGAGGGCAATTACAGGAAAAAGGAAGGCGTCAAATCGGTTATTCGGCAACCAAAAGTGCACATTATATGACTATATTTGCAACGCTTTACAATCACCCGGTCGAACCGGAAAAGGAGATCGTATGAACTTATTGGTTTGCATAACCAAGACACCCGATACCACTGCGAAAATAGGATTTGTTGAAGACAATACAGCCTTTGACCAATCCGGCGTGCAGTTTATCATGAATCCCTATGACGAATGGTACGCACTGGTTCGGGCATTGGAATTAAAAGAAGCCCAGGGTGGCAAAGTCACCCTGATCAGCGTCGGTGGAGCGGATTGTGACCAGGTAATCAGGAAGGGATTGGCCATTGGTGCCGATGAGGCTGTCCGCATCGACTTGCAACCCGCAGACGCTTTTCAGGTGGCTTCCGAGATTGCTGCTTTTGCCAAAGCCAACCAGGTGGATATGATCTTCACAGGGAAAGAATCTATTGAATCCAATGGATCCGAAGTCGGCGCGATGATCGCAGAACTGATGAACCTGCCTTTTTTATCCTATGCATCCAAATTGTCTCTGGAGGGAACGACAGCTACCCTGGAACTGGAGATCGAAGGGGGCGAAGAGACGGTAAAGGTCGATGTGCCTTTTGTGGTAAGTGCAGCGAAGGGACTTGCGGAACAACGAATCCCCAATATGCGGGGGATTATGATGGCCAAATCCAAACCTCTCCAGGTTATCCCACCAACCGGAGTGGCACCGAGGACATCTGTTTCCAGGTATATCCTGCCCAAGGAGAAGTCGGCAGTACATCTGATCGATCCAGAACGCATGGACGAACTTGTTCGTCTCTTGAAGGAAGAGGCAAAAGTGATCTGATCAGTTAGCCCCATTTAAAAACGAAACAAGCAGGAGACATGGTACTCGTATACGCCGAATCTGGTGAAGGCCGAATTAAAAAAGCAGGACAGGAAGCCATTTCCTTTGGGAAACAGGTGGCTGATCAGATAGGCACTTCCTGCACGGCATTGATCCTCGGTCCCCACCCGGATCCATCTCTGGCAGGTAAATTTGGAGCTGACTCCGTCCTTCATGCATCAGATCCCGGATTCACGCATGCAGATGTTCAATCACTTGCCTCTGTGATCTCGGAGATCGCTTTGTCGAAGGATGCAGAATATCTGGTTCTCAGCCATTCCAGCCGGGGAAGGGATTGACAGGGCGACTGGCGATCCGTCTGGATGCAGGATGTGTCAGCGGTGTGACCGAAGTGTCTGTATCAAACGGCTCCTGTCTGGCATCCAAGGGCATGTACTCCGGCAAGGCGATCGCTCAAGTTCAGATCAATACACCTAAAAAGGTGTTGTCTGTCATGGGGAATGCGCTGCAGCCCAGGGTGGACGGCAGTGCATCACCCGTTGAAGTACTGGCAATCCAGCCAAATCCTTCCAGAGTGACCTTTGTGAAAATGGATCAGGTTGAAGGGATCGTTCCGCTGCCAGAGGCTGAAAAAGTTGTATCCGCCGGCCGTGGAATGAAAGGACCGGAGAATTGGGGAATTATTGAAGAACTGGCAGCAGAATTGGGCGCAACAACAGCTTGTTCCCGTCCGGTTGCCGATTCAGATTGGCGACCTCACCACGAACATGTTGGTCAGACCGTGATTGCCATTCGTCCGAATCTGTATATCGCGATTGGTATATCCGGAGCAATCCAGCACCTTGCAGGGGTCAACCGGTCCAAAGTGATTGTTGTGATCAACAAGGACCCGGAGGCACCGTTTTTCAAGGCAGCAGACTACGGCGTGGTGGGTGACCTGTTTGACGTTGTTCCTCGCCTGACTCAGGCTATCAGAGATATGAAAGCGGCTGGTTGACCAGCACCATCCTTCACCAGAAAACCCCCTGCTTCCATGAGCACTCATGGGTCTGACATGAAAAAGATCGAACTGGATATTGTTGCACTGTCACACAGTGTGACCCAGTCGCACAATTATGCTGTGGTTCTGGGAGAGAAGGAAGGAGCACGGCGGTTGCCCATCGTGATCGGTGGCTTTGAAGCACAGGCCATCGCTGTCGCCATGGAACGGATGACCCCGAATCGACCGTTGACCCATGACCTTTTCAGAAAGGCGTTGCAAACCTTTGATATTGAAGTCAGGGAGGTCATCATCAACAACCTGCTGGACGGCATTTTCTATGCACGGCTGGTCTGTGTGCGTGGAGATGACGAGATCGAAATTGATTCTCGAACCAGCGACGCACTTGCACTGGCGGTTCGGTTCAAATGCCCGATCTATACATTCGAATTTATTTTGGAAGCAGCAGGTGTTGTCCTGGAAGACGAGGAAAAGGAAGGCGGCAAAAGTGTCTCGGTTGCATCAGAAGATGATGAAGATGAACAGACATTGGCCGACTATTCACTGGATGCGCTCAGCCAGCTCCTGAATGATGCGCTCGAACGTGAGGACTATGAACGGGCAGCCGAGATCAGGGACGAGATCAGTCAGCGACGGGGCACTTCATCTTGATCCGCCTCAAGTCAATTCGATAACCGCACCGTTTTAATGATCTCGACAGCGCTGTCGATCATCTGTCTGGTCACATCCAGATGGGTGACAAACCGAATGGTGCTCGGTCCGAATCCTGTTGCGATCACATTTGATTTTCGCAGTTCCTGAAGAAAGTCTGCCGCCTGATATGGGGCTTTGATATCATACAGAATAATGTTGGAGGCAACAGGTCTGATGTTTTCGACATACTGTGATTCCCGCAATGCCGCTTCGAGAAGACGTGCATGTTCATGATCCTCCTTGAGTCGTTCGATATGATGATCCAGGGCATACAAGCCTGCTGCGGCCAGATAGCCAGCCTGGCGCATCCCTCCACCCATCGCCTTGCGAACTCGTCTGGCTTCGTGGATAAACGATGCATTCCCAATCAGCAGACTGCCAACAGGTGCGCCCAGTCCTTTGGAAAGGCAAAGAGAAATGCTGTCAAAATGTTGCCCCCATTGTTCAGGTGATTCACCGGTTTCGACCAGTGCGTTGAACAGGCGGGCCCCATCCAGGTGGAGGGCAAGACCACGTTCGCGAGTCAGTGCAGTGATTGGCTGGATCTCGGGAAGAGAATAAATACTTCCACCCCCTCGATTGCAGGTGTTTTCCAGAACGACCAGACGGGTTTTAGGCAGCCAGGCAAAATCAGGTCGAATGGCAGCAGCAACCTGAGCTGCAGTAATCTTACCATAACATCCTTCCAACAACTGAATACCGACCCCGCTATGGTAAGCGTATCCGCCCACTTCATATTGATATACATGTGAATTGACATCGCAGATCACCTCATCCAATGGCCGTGTGTGCATTTTGATGGCGATCTGGTTTGTCATCGTGCCAGAGGGACAAAACAGAGCCGATTCCATTCCGAAACGTTCAGCAACAGTTCGTTCCAGTCGATTGATGCTTGGATCTTCACCAAAAACATCGTCGCCCACTTCAGCTGCCATCATGGCTTTGAGCATGGGCGCCGTCGGTTTGGTCAGCGTATCTGATAGCAGGTTGATCATGTCCTAAACATACAGCACAAATCGAAAATCGGGTAGAGGTTGCAGAGATTCTTCGATCAGGATTCCATAAGGAGTTGGCAGGAAGCCGGATTTGCGCCCTTGACTGTTTGTGATCAAGTCGTTATCTGCCATCCTGATCATCGGAGTGGACATGGTTGTCCGAAACATGCAATCGGTTAACCACACTGGTCATCATGTTCTGCAATGAGATTCACTATTCGGGTAGGCAAATCGACAAAGAGCCCGAAATGATCAGGAATTTCGGTTAGAGGAATTCCAAACCACTGAGATACATATTGGCAGACCACGGCCTCCAGTTCAGAGTTGTGCGTCGATCATGATCTGAAATGGATTCTGACAGATGCTGTCCTCGAATGAAAATGAAATCCTGTTTCCTGGCAAGGCAACCGTTGTGCCGAATGAACTACTTTTTCCAGTGAGTGTGAAACAGGGCTGAGTTAACCGATCGCATGAATCAGATATTCTTCCGTGACATCGGAGATGCAATCCTTCTTTTCCTCAGGCAGGCTCGACACCAATCATCGTGAAAGATGGACGCTTACCGGATGACCTGATTGACAAGATCAGCAGCTTCCTGCAGAAGGATGGCAGAATGGACCTGCAATCCGGACTCCTGGATGATCTTCTGGGCGATATCCGCATTGGTGCCCTGCAATCGCACAATGATAGGCACATTGAGATCGCCGATATTCTTGCAGGCATCAACCACTCCCTGTGCTACCCGGTCGCAACGGACGATACCGCCAAAGATATTGATGAGGATTGCCTTGACATTGGGATCCTTCAGGATGATCCGGAACGCCTGCTCCACCCGGGCGGCGTCGGCGGTGCCGCCAACATCCAGAAAATTGGCTGGCTCTCCACCGGATAATTTGATAATATCCATCGTCGACATGGCCAGACCGGCTCCATTCACCATACAACCGACATTGCCATCGAGCTTGACATAATTCAGATCATGTTCGCGTGCCTCGACCTCGGTGGGGTCTTCTTCACCTGGATCGCGCAACGCTTCCAATTCGGGATGACGGAACAGGGCATTGTCATCCAATACAACCTTGGCGTCAACAGCGATGATGCGTGCATCACTTGTTTTCAGACAGGGGTTGATCTCAAATAGGGAAGCATCTGATGAGATGAATGCGGTATAAAGTGATTGGATAAAGCTGCGCATTTCCTTGAAGGCCTTTCCGCTCAACCCTAGATTAAAGGCAATTTTGTTGATCTGAAAGGGGAGAAGCCCTTGGGCCGGATCGATCCACTCACTCTGGACCAGATGAGGCGTTTTTTCAGCTACGGCCTCAATGTCCATACCTCCTTCAGTCGAATAGATGATCACGTTGCACTGGCGGCCACGGTCGGTAAGAATAGAAATGTAATACTCTTTGGGTTCCTCATTTCCTGGATAATAAACATCCTGAGCCACCAGGATGTAGCGAACCAGTTTACCTTCCCTGGATGTCTGCGGAGTAACCAGGTGCATGCCGAGTATGTTGGATGCATGTTCGCGAACCTGATCTTCATTCTTTGCCAGTTTGATTCCACCGCCTTTACCGCGGCCTCCGGCATGAACCTGCGCTTTGATCACTGACCAGTCGGACTGATATTGTTCCTTGATCGTTCTGGCGGCCTGAACAGCCTCGTCTACAGTCTGTGCAAGTACGCCCTCCTGGATCTGTACACCGAACTGCTT
Organism: Saprospiraceae bacterium; assembly: GCA_016710115.1. Lineage (GTDB taxonomy): Bacteria > Bacteroidota > Bacteroidia > Chitinophagales > Saprospiraceae > JAGNXB01. The sequence goes on along the minus strand of JADJLN010000006.1, from coordinate 72,401 downwards.
CAATAATGCTTTCCCCTGGTATTCGTGCAAATTCATGTCTGTTCTCTTTAGCGGCAAAAGTAATTCATTTGATCGGATCAGACGGCCTCCAGACATGCAAAAGCCCCGTCATGCTTTCATGACGGGGCTTTGCACAAATTATAATCCCATGAACAGTGTCTGATTGAATAACGAGCCAGCATTGTCGTTGTTTCGGCCTTAAGCTCTTCTTAACTGCTGACTCGCGGCGGATATGCAGGACAGTAACTTTTTACTGTCCTGCATGACCTTCATTTATAATCCCATGAACTAACTTCTTGTTGTTGGTTGCGATCACTTCCGATCACAATACAAAGATGAAAAACGATGACCCCCCAAACAAAAACAAAAACATCAAATTGTGAAGACATATTTTGATATTAAAGTAATTGTTTAATTGTATTCTACAGAATATGAGTGTATTATGTGTTAATGTTTTTCAAAGAACGGTTGATTGTGAAAATAAATTGCCAGAAACGTCCACTTTGGGATTGATTTTTACCCGTTTTTTTTCAAAAAATGTCTTTTGCTTTGTTTTTCAATCAGAATAACCAGGTTCAGGTTCAGAGCTGTTCACTCTTTTTCGCTCAGGGATGCCACATTTGAGCATGGTTGAGGCAAGAATCAATGCATCACTTGAGACATCAAATCGCCAATGATTATCTTGGTTGCCTTAAGCATTATCATCACATGGCAGAACTGACACAGCCAGGTCGGATTATCTGGATCGGCATCCGGAAGACACGGTATGAACCATTGACTGAACAGCTCCAGGTTGATGCAAGAGCGGGCGTTGGGTTGGAAGGCGATCATTATCAGGATCCAGGCGGAAAACGGCAGATCACGTTGATCATGGCGGAGGACTTGCAGGCGGCAGCTGCTGAGTTGGGGAGGACGGATATCGATCCCGGGCTGGTGCGCCGGAATGTGGTCGTGGCCGGAATCGATCTTCATCAATTCAAACAGGGGTTTCTCCGCTTGGGAGCCTGCCTGATTGAAGTAACCGGGGATTGTCCTCCCTGCAAGCGAATGGAAGAGAATCTGGGCGCGGGCGGGCTGAAATCACTGACAAATCGTGGAGGAGTTACGGGTCGCATTCTGGAAGGTGGTCTGCTCGCTTTGCAGGATGAAGTAAGATGGGCATAAAGGAGTACCTAAATTTTTCCTGAATTAAACCTTCATCCCTCGACGCCTGTTCTACCTGCTAAATGGAATATGAGTCCATCTACCTGGCGACCACTCAGTCCTGAAGAAAATCGGGTGATCCAAGACAAGGGCACCGAACGGCCGTTTACCGGTGAGTACAACAAACATCATGAAGCAGGCACCTTTCATTGCCGACGCTGTGACGCACCGTTGTATCGTTCATCCGACAAATTTGATTCAGGTTGTGGATGGCCCAGCTTTGATGATGAGATTCCCGGCGCAGTTGAACGTCATCCGGATACAGATGGCAGACGTGTGGAGATCGTTTGTGCAGCCTGTCACGGGCATCTGGGTCATGTCTTCCAGGGCGAACGACTGACACCGAAGAACACAAGGCATTGTGTCAATTCCATTTCATTGTTGTTCAAATCCGAAATCATATGAAGATCCGGTTTCTGTTTATCGTCTGTCTGCCTTTCCTGACGTTGGCTGCATGTGCCCAGGACCAGCATGTGAATACACCTGTTGAATTCAATCAGAAGGGCTGGCATGAACATTTCACGGAAAAGGAAACACGGCATTGTGTGAATTCCATTTCCCTGGTCTTCAAACCACATCAACAATGAAAAGTGCTGTCCAATCAATAATCCTGCTTGTTCTCCTGAGTGTCTCAGCCTGTGGACAGAATCAATCATCACCTGAAACCGGATTAGATACAAACCCCAAAACGCTTGACATGAATAAGCCCGGATTAGAAGTGGCCACTTTGGGTGGCGGTTGTTTCTGGTGTGTAGAAGCCGTTTTCCAGGATCTTATTGGCGTGTACAAGGTTGAATCCGGTTATTCAGGGGGGGGCAACCCGAACCCCAATTATCGGGATGTCAGTTCCGGGACATCAGGACATGCGGAAGTCGTCCAGGTCCATTTTGATCCTCAGGAAATCAGCTTTGAAGAGATCCTGGAGGTCTTCTGGAGTACGCATGATCCGACGACACTCAACCGACAGGGGTATGATGAAGGCACCCAATACAGGTCGGTCATTTTCTTTCATAGCGCAGAACAGAAAGCCCTGGCTGAAAAATCGATCAAGGAAGTCGCTCAAGAACTATGGGATGCTCCTGTGGTGACTGAAATCAGCCCATTTGACGCATTTTATCCCGCTGAGAGTTATCATCAGAACTATTATTCCCTGAATGCAAACCAGCCGTATTGTCGGGCTGTGATATCACCGAAAATGGCCAAATTCAGAAAGAAGTTCGAAGCCAAATTGAAGCCCGGGAGCACAGAACAGGACAAATGATGTGATTTAAAGGAAATCCACATCAACGTCATATGGATACCGGATGAGATAGTCGATGGCCTTGGTGATCGGAAATCCGTCGAATACGACTTTGTACAGCATCCCCGATATGGGAATATGCAGTTTGTATGTTCGGGCTAATTGCCTGACGATTTTGAGAGTTCGTGTTCCTTCAGCCAGCTCGGGCAGCGTTTGCATGATCTGGTCATAGATCTCGCCGGAAGCAAGTCGTTTGCCAAAAGAATAGTTTCGGCTCTTGTCACTCATTGCTGTTGCAATAAGGTCGCCTATGCCTGCTGTGCCGATGAAAGCCCGACTGTCAGATCCTAACGCCTTGCCGATATGGACCATTTCATGGAGTCCGCGAGTAATGAGCATGGCCTGAATATTCTTGCCCATACCCAGTCCACCCAGAATGCCGGATCCTATGGCAATGGTATTCTTCAGAGCACCGGACAATTCAGCACCCAACCTGTCTTCGGAGCCAAATACATGAAAACGAGCACTGTTCAGCGCTTCCTGACCTATCCTGACAATTTCAGAATACTGACTGGCGATCACCGTTGCGGTGGGTTGTCCTTCCATGATCTCAGAGGACAGATTGGGTCCGGAGAGGCACCCGACTCGGAGGACAGTACTTTCCTGAAGGATTACTTCACTCATTGTGCTTACCCTCGAACGATCCAGGTAGGTCTCGCCAAGCTGATCATCAGGTATCCCTCGGGTATCAAATCCCTTGGTGCCGTGGATCATCAGATGGTATGGCTTCAGAAAGGGCGAAAAGGTTCGCATCATCGCCCGGAAGCTGTTGGAAGGCACGATCGGAAAAATGAGATAGCAGGATGCACACAGATAGGCTGGATCACTCGTTGCTTCGACATTAGGATGAAAGGTGACACCTTCGTGCTGGTGATCACGGTTGATCCGTGAAACGGTCAATTCATTTCTGCTAAAGAGGATCACCTTGCCGTTCAGGGCAAGAAGGTTGGCAATTGCCGTCCCAAAGCTGCCGGCGCCAATCACCCCGTACTTGCTCGATCCCGGTAGTTTTTCCACTGTGTATGTCAACCTGACTTGCCTAAAAATACATCTTGATCCTTAACTCAGCCTGATATTCATTCTTCTGCCTGAATCCTGGAAGGATTGGCTCAGGATAAAGATTCAATCTGTTTGTTCGGATCTCCAACCCAATTTGTGACATCCTGTATGTGAAGCGCATTTTCCAGATTGAATGATCCGATACGGTCACGCTGTAAAGAAGAAAGATAGGCTCCGCATCCAAGTGCCTGACCCAGATCATGAGCGAGGCTTCGAATGTAGGTGCCTTTCGAGCAATCGACCTGAAAGGTTACCTCAGGACCTTGCAATTCTTTCAGATCAAATTGATGGATAGTGACCGGGCGGGGTGCAAGTGTGACTTCCTGTCCTTTTCGTGCCAGCGTATAGGCGCGTTCACCATCTACCTTCAAAGCAGAATAGATCGGAGGTTGCTGAAGAATGTCCCCGGTCAGAGGTAGTGCCGCTTTTCGGATGGTAGACAGATCGAGATGATCCCAGGGCTTGAGGTCTTCGGGCGGGCTGTCCGCATCGTAACTGGCCGTGGTGGCCCCCAGCCGAATCGTTCCTGAATATCCTTTGTCAAGACCCTGCAAATCCTGGAGTCGTTTGGTATAGTTTCCGGTGCAGATAAGCAACAATCCGGTTGCCATCGGGTCGAGGGTGCCGGCATGACCGACCTTGAATTTCTTGAGTCCAAGTCGTTTGCGGAGCAGCCATCGGCATTTATTGACTACATCAAACGAAGTCCATCCAGCCGGTTTGTTGACGAGAAGGAGTAATCCTGTATTGGCTTCGTCTGCGGAAATCAAATGACAAGACAGACGATCTACTACCCGAAAGTGGACAACATCGGGTCCAGAATCCGAAAACTGGGAAAGTTCAATCATGATCGCTTGAAGATCGCGTAGATCTCAAGCCCCAATCCACTCAGGATAACTATCGGCGCAAGGATCGTGCGGCGACCGGAATAGATGACCGACTCATCCCACGTTTCAGGATCGGGCATGCTTCCCCCAGCCATCAGGACAAACCCCAAAATGATCAGCAACACGCCAGCTCCCATCAGGAGATACTGTGTACGTCCGTAGAGGAGTGTTTCATCAGAACCTGAGTATTCCGATCGTTTGGATTTGGCGGTTGAAGCGACGGGTGCTTTCTTGCCGGTAATGACGACCTTTTTTCTGGGGGGAGTGTTTGCGCTCATGCTCAAAACAACGTTTCAATATCTGCGAAGATATACTTATTCACTACCCTGTAGGTAACGATGAGTGTCAAGATCAGGGCAAGGATAAAAATTCCTTCACCCAGAAGGAGGAAGAGATGAACAGTTTCGATCGGAAATTGCCAGGGAGGCATTTTGGTAATCCAGCTGTGCAGGAGGACCAATACAATGCTGACAAAGATACTGGACAGGCATGCCAGACTGATATGACGCAGCAAATAGGGCCTCCGCACTGCAAATGGGCTGGCTCCTACCAGCTGCATCGTTTTGATCTCGCGTCTGTCTGCATACAACGATAGCTTGAAGAGACTGGACATCAGGAAACTGCTGAGGATCAGGATCGCCACGGCAACATAGAGCAGGATGTTTCCAATCCTGTTCAGATTCGTCTGGAGCATGACGGCCAGGTCAGGTTGAGCAAAAAGACCGGCGACAGCAGGTTCTTGGCGAATAGCGGAAGACAGGCTGTCGAGAATGGCCTGGTCATCAAACACCTCCTTTCGAAAATAAACGGAGAGCATGCCGGGCAGGGTGATCGGAGTTTCAGCACCCTGCACATCCTCCAGGTTCAGATCATCTTCTGCCAATAATAAAGCAGCCCGATCCGGGGAAATGTAATCTACACGCCGCACCCAACCAGACCGTTCCAGTTTTGATTGCAAAGCGAGGATCTGTTCTTGAGGCAAGTCCGGTTGACATTCAACAAGATAGAGGATGGATTCTCGTGCAGCGTCTCCGGCTTGTTTGGCCCAACTCAGGCAATACGCTGCAGCACCGGCGATGAGGAGAGTAATGATCAGTGTGATCATCAGGTAGATCTGCCTGGACAGGTTTCCTCGCTGTGACTTCATAGTCAAAAGTACAACTCTTCATCAGCATCCTGACATGCCCAGATGGATATGCCGGAGCTGCGCTATCTTCATTGGATGAATCCCGTATCAGGCATGACATGGATGTTTCGGTTGATGTGTTTCATCAGCCTGTCGACTGTCCAGGCACAACAACCGGGTGACGTTCGGAATGGAGGTTTTGAAGCGAGTTTCCGAACGACATTTGTCATGCCCGGTTGGACCGAAAAAGGGAATGGGTCCACTCCGGATATTCAACCTGGACAATGGCAGGTTGACCTTCGTCCGATGCAGGGAAATACCTATCTCGGACTGATCAATCGGGAGGACGGAACGCGAGAAGCAGTCAGTCAGAAACTGTCTATACCCTTGAAATCAGGGAGGTGTTATTATTTCTCAATTGCACTGGCGCGTCATCCTGACTATGCCGGTTTTGGTTTGCCTTTGTCTTTACAAGTCAAAGGAAAAACCTCAACTGGAAGGATCGTTCCTTTAGCGAGATCACCTTTGGTCAGTCACCCTTCATGGAAGATCTATACGCTCGAATTTACACCAGATGCGGATATATCCGAATTGATACTCGAAGGGGCTCCTGGCCCGGGGGTGCTTGTTCATTAAAGAGGGAATATTCTTGTGGATGCAATGTCGAGCATCTCAGCCTGTATCCGGGCTTCCTTATGATCGGGTAGATGGCTGAATTGCGGACCAAATGACGGTCTTCACTTTCGTATCTTTGTGCCCATATTCGAACAAAGCAACCGTATCATGGAATACCGGATCAAGGATATCGAGGCAAAATGGCAGGAGTGGTGGGATCAGGAAGAGATTTACACCGTCCCATCTGATACCACGAAGCCGAAGTTTTATGTTCTGGATATGTTTCCGTACCCTTCCGGAGCGGGTTTGCATGTAGGCCACCCGTTGGGGTATATCGCTTCAGATATTTTTGCCCGATTCAAGCGGATGGAGGGATATAATGTCCTGCATCCCATGGGTTTTGATGCATTCGGTTTGCCAGCTGAACAGTATGCGATCCAGACAGGTGTCCATCCAGCAGAATCTACCCGGGAGAACATAGTAAGGTACCGAGCCCAATTGCGCAACCTGGGCTTCAATTACGATTGGAGCCGTGAAGTCAACACGTCCGACCCGGCCTACTACCGATGGACGCAGTGGATCTTTCTTCAACTCTATTCCCATTGGTATGATCTGAAATCAGCTAAAGCTCGGCCTGTAAACGAGCTCATTCAGTTCTTTCAACAGCACGGATCATCAGGGACAATGGCCTGTTGCGGAGAGGAGATGGCATTTTCAGCTGAAGAATGGAAGCAGATGTCTCCTGTTCAACAGGATGAGATCCTGATGAATTTTCGACTGGCTTATCGTCGGGTCAGTTTTGTCAACTGGTGTGAAGCGTTGGGTACTGTGCTGGCCAATGATGAAGTCAAAGATGGACTTTCAGAAAGAGGCGGTTATCCTGTGGAGCGGCGGCCCATGTTGCAATGGTCATTGCGTATCACAGCGTATGCTGAACGACTGCTGAATGATCTGGACACACTGAATTGGTCGGATGCTCTGAAAGCCATGCAACGGAACTGGATCGGACGATCAGAAGGCGCCAGAATCCATTTCCCGATTGTCGATAGCGACCTATATCTGGAAGTGTTCACGACACGACCGGATACAATATTCGGAGTCACATTCATGGTTGTAGCGCCTGAACATGAGCTGATCGATCAGCTGACAACTCCCGAACAGCGAGCCATCGTGGACGAATATCTGCATTATGTCCAATCGCGAAGTGAACGAGACCGTCTGGCCGAGGTCAAACAAATGACTGGAGTCTTCACGGGCTCCTATGCCAAGCATCCGTTCACAGGAAAGGAGATTCCGATCTGGACTGCTGAATATGTCCTCAAGGATTATGGATCGGGTGCAATCATGGCCGTTCCAGCTGACGATGAGCGCGATCGTGCATTTGCTGATATGGCCCAATTGCCGATTATAGATATCGTGGATCGTACCGCCTGGCCAGAGTCAAGGCGAGAAGACAAGGTCGGGCGGATGATCAACTCCGATTTTCTCAACGGGTTGGAAGTCCTGGATGCCATACCGGTGGCAATTCAGGAATTGGTCGATCGAGGGATTGGCGAACGAAAGGTCAATTACCGGCTTAGAGATGCCCTGTTTTCAAGGCAGCGCTATTGGGGAGAGCCTTTCCCGATCGTCTATAATCAGGATGGGATCCCAATGCCGGTTTCAGAACATGATCTGCCTGTCACCTTGCCCGAACTGGATAATTTCAAACCGACATCGGATGGTCATTCACCTCTTGCACGTGCTCGTGATTGGGTTGAAACAGGTGGTGGGGTCATGCGGGAAACGGATACCATGCCGGGATATGCCGGCTCCAGCTGGTATTTTCTGCGTTACATGGATGCCCGGAATGAAAACGCATTTGCATCAAGAGAATCACTGGATTACTGGCAGGATGTGGATCTCTATATTGGCGGCACTGAACATGCAGTAGGGCATCTGATGTATGCCCGATTCTGGCACAAGTTCCTTTTTGATCTTGGTCTGGTTCCTACAAAAGAACCTTTCAGAAAACTGATCAATCAGGGCATGATCCAGGCATCATAGAATCTATCTACCTGTTGAAGGAGAAAGTAGAGGGGAAGCATATTTTCCGATGTGCAGGGCTGGTGAATGAGGAGGATCTGGGCCATTATATCAGAATCCCGGTTTTGATCGACTATGTCCGGGAATATGGAACAGACAGTTCATACCTCGATGAGCAAAGCGTCCGGCAATTCGTAGAGTGGCGTCCGGAATACAAGAATGCTGTATTTGAATGCGCGAATGGCCGAATTGAAAATGGCGTGTTCACACCTGCAGGCAAGAAAGATGCCTCCAGATTGTACACCCATTCGGAGGTGGGCAAAATGAGCAAATCGAAGTACAATGTGATCAACCCCGATGATGTCGTGGATGTCTACGGAGCGGATTGTTTCCGGATGTATGAGATGTTCCTGGGGCCAATCGAACAAAGTAAGCCCTGGGATACCAAAGGCATTGACGGTGTATCGAAATTTCTGAAACGGTTCTGGGCTCTGTTTGCGCATCAGGATCAATGGATCGTTTCCACCGGTGGGCACCCGGATCGGGAAAGCCTGCGCATCCTGCATCAGACTATTCAGCGGGTGCGTGATGATATCAATCGTTTTTCGATCAATACCTGCGTCAGTCATTTCATGATTTGTGTGAATGAACTGAAACGATTGGATTGTCATCATCGCGACATCCTCGAGCCTCTCGTTCTGCTGATTGCCCCCTTTGCACCCCATATTGCCGAAGAACTGTGGCATCTGTTGGGGCACAAGACCTCTGTTCACCACGGTCATTACCCGGAGGTGATAGATTCTTATCTCATTTCAGATGAAGTGGTCTATCCTGTCAGTATCAACGGGAAGCGACGCGCAGAAATGACTGTTCCGACAGATACCGATGCTAAAAAGGTAGAAGAACTGGCCCTCGCCCTTCCTGAAATTGTCAAATGGATGGACGGCCTGCACGTTCGAAAGGTGATTGTTGTGCCGGGACGAATGATCAATATCGTAGCCGGTTGACTTTCACTTTTGCCCTGAAGACTGTAATTTTAGTGTTTCCTTCTTTTACGCGTTCATGTCTGATCCCACTTTCCGTCTCCAGGGTAGCTCCCTGATGATCGTTCTGTATCTGTTACTCGGTATGGTATTGCAGGTATTGCCAGCAATGGGTGCTCATACAGATCTGGACGAGGGTGGAATCTGCTATACGCCAGGAAACCTGAATGCGTCTGCCATTCAACCAGATCAGGTCATGTTATCCCCGGGTTGATCAGAATGGTACAAATACGTGGGAATTGGAGCTTCGGTCAGGCAATCAGCCATTTTTCGGGACACCAACGCATGTGGCCCAGAGTAATCCCTTTTTATTGAGCAATCTGAACCCGGCAACGACATACCGGGTTCGTATTCGTGCAGTTTGTAATAATGGTGCCGAAAAAAGCGGCTGGTCCTTTTTTGCCTATTCGTTCACCACAGCCAGTTTCAACCCCAGCAGCTGTGGTCTTTATTTCAAGATCGATGACGATAATTGTCCTTCGGAGAATACCTTCTACCTGAACGTGAACAATCAGGCTGGATCTTCACTGGGAAACGATATTGCACTGACAGCTGTGGATGTGATCATGCGACATACATTTCTCGCAGATCTTCATCTGACCCTGGTATCGCCTTCATGACAGTCGGTAATCCTTTTTTCAGAACACGGTCTTTCCCGGGATCATTTGGGCAACCCGGCCGATCCGACATGTCAGCAGATCTGTCGGTTCTCATCTCTGGATTGCCAGGCGATTGATCCAATCGAACATGCGGATCAGTTCATCGGTACCTTCCAACCGGATGAACCATTGAACGGATTCAATGATGGATCTGATCCTGCCGGGATCTGGCAGTTGAGGATCTGTGATGATGCCAAAGCAGACACCGGATCACTGCGGTTCCTCCAGCTGCATTTTGGTCCGTTGACATGCCCCCCGGCTTTCGATCTTGAAATTGGAGCTGTAGGCACCTCTTCGGCCGATCTCCTCTGGACTCACTCGGGCAATTGTGATCAGGTGATCATCGAATACGGCCCTCCCGGATTTCTGCCTGGCAATGGGTTGACTCCAGGGGACGGAACTGTGGTGAGTGTTCCCTGCGGTAATGGTCAATACCTTTTGGAGGGTCTGGAGCAATCTACAGCATACGATGTCTATATCCGGACTGTCTGTAGCGGAAATGAGTTTTCAGCAAACACCTGTCCGAGTTCATTCACCACCGATTGCGAAATCGGTCAACCGGTTACTCATAGTGAAGATTTTGATGCCTTGCCACCCTGTGGAGGAAACTGCTTCTGTGGAGTGATCTATCCACTGAACAGTTTTTGGGACAATGACACAAACGGAGATGATTTTGACTGGTTGGTGCGAAATGGCCCGGCAACCGTGGAGTTGCAGACTGGTCCGTTCTCTGATGTCCAGGGGAATGGGAATTACCTCTATCTGGAAACACTGAACACAGCCTGCCAGAAAGGTGCACAAGCCATCCTCAAATCCGGTTGCCTGGCTGTTCAGGATCCTCCGGGAGAGAATTGTCATATGTCATTTTATTACCATATGTGGGGGCAAACCATGGGAAGTCTTCTTGTAGACGTGTCCCCTGATGGCGGGGTGACCTGGTTACCTGTCTGGTCAGTATCCGGAAATAAGGGCAGCCAATGGCACAAACAATTTCTGGACATGAGCCCGTTTGCCGGTGATACCATACAGATTCGGTTCCAGGGTGTCAGTGGCACTTCGCGCACAAGTCAGATGGCTCTGGATGAAATCACGCTCTATGGCATGACTGTCCTGGGAGAGCCAGATGTCGTCTATTACGCAGATACTGATCAGGACGGATTTGGAAATCCAGATCTCCCGTTTTTCACATGTTCAAGTATTCTACCAGCTGGTTACAGCCGGAATGCACTGGATTGCAATGACCAGAATAGTGCCGTTTATCCGGGGGCCGTTGAAATGACCTGCAACCAGATCGATGAGAATTGTAATGGGATGAATGATGATTCGCAAGCCCCTTTACCCGGAATACAGAACAGGTCAGTGTGTCGGGGCATGTCGACATTGCTGGAAGTAACGACACCTCCATTCGGTCAGATATACTGGTATGAATTGCCTGTTGGTGGTAATCCCATTCATGTGGGCCCGGTTTTTCAGACACCAAATCTCACCCAATCAATGACGTATTATCTCGCTGACAGCAGCCAGGCTTTTCCTTGCGCTTCTAACCGCAAGGCTGTTCAGGTGACCGTTACCGATCAACCCGATCTGGTCCTTGGGCAAATGAACGGGATATGCCAGGGAGATACGATTGATTTGAAAAATCTTCCTGTGACTGATCTGAGCCTCAGTGCTTCCTCGTGGACCTATCACACGGCATCACCTTCTGGCCCCGGAAATAAATTGACGAACACCCGGGTAGTGCCTTTGTTGACCACCACCTATTTTATTCTGGCACAAACAGATTTCGGTTGCATCGATGAATTGCCGATTCCGGTACAGGTCTATTCGAAGCCTGTGGTTTCCATACTGAACCCGGATCCATTGACGATTTGTGCAGGAGAATCAGATCTTTTGCAAGCGCAGGTGCTGCAGGGCGGATTCCCCCCGTTTCAATTTTCCTGGTCTAATGGATTCAACCAGTTTTATTCTCCGGTAACGGCCGGCACTGTGCCTGGTATGTCAACATTTTCTGTCACTGTTACGGACTCCAGAGGCTGTGCATCGACAGATGCACAGATGATTCAAACAGAGGCGGGAGTTCCTGCTCTGAATTTCAGTACTACGGATGTGACGACATGCGGTGGCAGTAATGGAAGCATCACCATCAGTCCGCAGGGCGCCGGCACGTTTGACTATGCGTGGAATGGCCCGGTTTCCGGTTCTGCACTCAATAAAACGGGCAGCTTTATCATCTCCGGTTTGAAACAGGGCAGCTATTCGCTGATCCTGACCAATACGTCATCCGGTTGTACGAGTTCGCCAGCTCCTCTCGTTGTGAATGGTCCGGGGCCAACAGTGAATGGTATCGAATACGGTCATGAAACATGTGTAGATGCAGAAGATGGAAGCATTACGCTCCTCGTTTCGGGGTCGTCCAGTACCTATGTGTGGAGTCATGGACCGACGACAAAAAATGTAACGAATCTGGTGCCTGGAAACTACCAGGTGACGATCACAGGCGGAGGTTGCAGTATTGTTCTTCAGGACCTCCTCATCAAAGCGGCCAAGCCTATTGAAATCGGTGCATTGGTGCATCCGGTTTCGTGCTTTGGTGAAGCTACAGGTGCCATTGAACTTGCCCTGGATGGAGGTGTATCGCCTTACGCATTCAATTGGAATTCGGGTCAAACAGTTCAGCATATTTCCGGACTTTATGAAGGAACCTATCGGGTTACAGTAACCGACCAGAGTGGTTGTACGGGCGTGTCAGAACCATTTGTCATAAGTCAGCCTATGCCCCTTCAAGCTGTTGAGAGCGTTCAGCATATTCACTGTAACGGGTTGGCCAATGGCAGCATCCAATTGTTGATAACCGGTGGGTCTTTGCCTTATCAGGTCCTGTGGTCTGACAATGTCACCACCAAGGATAGATCCATGCTGCAGACAGGTCTATACAGTGTGACCGTTTCCGATCAGAAGAATTGCACCTATACCATCCAGGACATCGTGGTGAATGAACAACCGGCATTATCGGCCTCATGGTTTTCCAGTATCCCGGAAACATGTTCAGGAGCTGGCAATGGCCAACTCTCTGTCCAGGTAAGTGGTGGGACGACTCCCTATGCCTACCAATGGAATTTTGGTGCGGGCCAGAACGTTGCCACCGGATTGGAAGGGGGGGCGTACAGCATAACAATCACGGATGCAGCCGGTTGTTCGACCATTCTGCCTGAAACCCTTTTACCCATTGCCAACCCCGTTGATCGTTCAACCTGTTCAACTGGGAAACCCGACTTGTGATGCACTCCAGGATGGCCACATTGAAATTCAGGTTGTTGGAGGAAGTGGCATGTATGGCTATCTATGGTCAACGAATCAGTCAGTTCCCCAGTTGACGAATGTTCCTTCCGGAAATTATGCAGTAACAGTGACAGACTTGTTGGGTTGTACCAGGGTCTTGTCCGGTTTGATCTTGATGGAGGAAAGTCCATTGGATGTGTCTCTCGTAGGTATCCAATATGCTGCATGTGGATTGTCTTCAACCGGAGATATCGACATCGCGGTTACAGGTACAGGCCCGTTTGTTTATCAATGGCAGAATGGATTAACGATAGAGGATCCTCAAGATGTGTTGCCTGGATTCTATGCTGTAACAGTTACAGATATGAATCAATGCAAATCTTCATTATCCGGGATTCTGGTCAGTAACACGGGCTTGACCTACAAGGCAAACCTGGTTCAGCGAGAAGACCTGATCTGTTATGGTGATCACAATGGTCTGATTTCGGTTCAAGTTGAAGGTGGCGAGGCGCCCTACCAGTTTAACTGGAGCAGTGGGCAGGAAAAAGACCTTGATATTCCCATAGACGGCATCCAGGATCTTGATGCGGGCAATTATACCGTGACGATCACTGACAATCGCGGTTGTGTTCTGGTTTATGGCCCGATCACCATCGACGAACCGGCTCCCCTTGATCTGGCAGTCCCACCTGCGTTGATCAAGAATGTAACCTGTCTTGGCGCCATGGATGGTGCGATTACATTGGTGATCAATGGCGGAGTTCCGCCCTATAAAACGTTCTGGTTCAGAGATTCCAGTGCCTATTCGATCATCCAGAGTCCGCAAAACCTTCGCCCGGGCAAGTATACTGCCATCGTGGTTGACAAACATGGTTGCTCGAAAACCCTGACACAGCAGATCACCATTTTGGGGCCACCATCATTGTTTACCTATCAGAATATTTCTGTCCTTCCAGATGATTGTTCAGAAGCAGAAACCGGATCGGTTGAAGTCAAGATGACAGGTGGCGTTCTGGATTACCAATATCATTGGGATGACGGGTCGACGGAAAAGCTCCGTGAAAACCTGGCACCAGGTACATATTGTGTGACCATTCTAGACCAGTTTCACTGCATGCGGGATACATGTATCGATGTTCCTGGCGGAAGCACATTGGTGATGATCCCGACTGTGATTGACGAATGTGATCCCAATTCCAAGATCTACACCAACACAGGTGGTGGGTCGCCTCCATACAGCTATAAATGGAATACCGGGTCTACAGATGAGGAGTTGATCGATGTGCCAACAGGCACCTATAGTGTAACTATAACCGACAAGGATGGGTGTTCCCTGATCGAGTCTGGAATTGAAGCGGGACATCCTCTTCTGTGGATCGATCAGATCTATTCCATTCCCGCTGATCCGGGTAAGACCAATGGTATGGCTATTGTACTACCCGGAGGTGGGACATCTCCATTCTCGTATCAATGGGATGCAAATGCGTTCAACCAGATCACGGATACTGCATTTGCGCTGGCGCCCAATACGTATTGCGTGCAAGTGACTGACCTATATAATTGTGTCGATACGGCCTGTGTGATAGTTGGATTGAATACGTTGATCTACGATCCGAAAGCGATTAGGCCCCTTGAATTCCTGACCTCACCAAACCCGACCCGGAATCGTCTGTTTGTTCGGATAAAGGGAATGTCAGAATCAAGTCATGATTGGCATTTTGAATTGATCAATGCCCTCGGTCAACGAAGTCAGGTTTGGGAGTCCATTACGTTGCCTGCTGAACTGTTCCTGCATTCCTTGCCCCCTGGATGGTATTACCTGACTGGACAAAGGTCGGATGGACAGTTGGTTGTTACCCGTATTTTGATCCAGTAAGTCGGGCTAATCCTGTAGAATGCGGAAGGTAGTACGGCGGTTGTCCTGATGTTCCTGTTCGGTACATTGGCTGCAGGAACAATCGACGGCAGGACGGCTTTCTCCATAACCTCTTGCGCGAAGGCGATTGGGATCAATACCATTCTGAATGAGAAAGTCGACAGCAGACTGGGCCCGGCGTTGGGACAACTCCTGGTTATACATGGTTCCGCCCCTGCAGTCAGTATGAGATGCCAGTTCGATCAGGATATCTGGATTGGCCACCAGGATTCCGGCTAGACGCATCAGTGCAGGTCTTGCGTCACTGCGGATGTCCCATCGGTCAAAATCATAGTAGATATTTTCCAATACGATCTCCTGATCGATATATCGTTTGTCAAGTACGATTTCCAGTTGAAGAAGTTGATCCAGGTGTTGTGGATCGCGCTGGAGATCCAGTGTGGAATAGCGAACTGTCGTATTCAGATATCCCGGTGCCGAGGCACTGAATGTATATTGTTTGCCTGGTTCAATAGTCAGGAGCACAGATCTGTCATTTGGACTGATGAGTAAAGTATCCAAACCGCCTGATACCCGTATCTGAGCTCCTTCCAGATAGCGGCGTCCGAGGACAGCGCTGTTGGGGTCATCCGGGATCTGAAGGATTTTGGACAGGGTGTGCAATTCCAGCTTCCAGGAGTAGGACAAAACCGTCTCCGGTGCTGGAGGTAGCGGCTTGACGACCTCCCGTTCCTGGATGATATAGATGTCATCTCCTCCGGTTCCGCCCGGTCGGCTGCTGGCCATGTACCCGTTGCGAAATGCCTTGTTTTGTTCAGACGTGTTTGTCCAGATCAAACTGAAATCGTCCGCACCGGAATTGATTGGTGCGCGCAGATTTACCGGGCTCGACCAGGACCGGGGTCCCAGGCGTGTACTGGAGAAAATGTCCAATCCACCCATTCCCGGATGAAAGTCGGACGCGAAATAGAGGGTATCACGATCCAGATAGGGGTACATTTCATCGCCCTGCGTGTTGATGTTCGGTGGCAGGATGGCCGGTTCGCTCCAGTCATCTCCCGTTTTTGTTGCAGAATAGAGGTCATACCCACCAAATCCGAATGGATCGTTGCTCGAGAAAATCAGGGACAACCCATCGGGTGTTGGAAATGCATGGCCATAGTTGAACGTACCTGTACAGAAGGGGAGAGGGGCAGGTTCCGACCACTCCCCCCCGCTCAGGCGGCTGCTGAAAATGCGCCAATATTGATCTTCAGTCTCTGGAAGTCCGCCACATCGGGTGAAATAACGGGTATTGCCGTCCGGACTCAACACAAGATTGGACTCATGGGCATGTGTGTTGATCTGCTGTAGAAATGAATCGGGAAATTGGCTTCTGGACAAGTCTTCGATCAGGATATCTGCATAGGGTTTCCCCGTCCAGGCATACTCATCTTCTGACTGTGGGGAGGGGCGTTCCGAGGTAAAGATCAGCCCGCCTTTGTTCGTCACAAAAGGTGCATAATCCCCATATCGGCTGTTGACTGGCGCAGAATAAACAAGAAAGGGTCTGGTAGACGTATCTGAAAGCCATTTCTTGGACAGGTCGCATGATTCGATCTCGCGTCGAAATTCATACGTGCTGCCGATTTCCTCTCCCAACAGGACGAACGCCTCTTTGGCATCATCATATCGTTCGAGCATTTTCAGTGTCAATGCATACCCTTTGAGGGCATCGATACCGGCCTGATTATCCCGAGCGATCCGGTACCATTCCAGAGCTGATGTTGGATCATTGATCCGGGAATAGGCATTCCCCAGTTTGAGTGCGATCCGTCCACGCTGGACCCTTGATTTTTCACGCGAGTAATCTTTTGTAAAAAAGGGAATGGCCCTTGCAAATTGTTTGCGGTCATAGGCCGTATCGCCATCTCTGACTTTTATCGTGTAGGAACAGCTGCTTATACTGGCAAATCCAGCAACCAGGAGGCAAATGCAGATAAACCGTTCAGAAGACTTCATGGCAGGAAAGATAGACGATTTCTGCAGCCCGTTGCTTCATCGGAAAGCAGTTGTGGGGTAAACATAAAAAAAGGAGCCGTTGTTGTAACGGCTCCTTCCAATCAAATCTTTAACCAAAACCATCTGACAATTTGCAAAAGCCATGCCAGCAGGGCCTGGTTCGTTATTTTGCGGGCTCAGTGGAGCGTGAAAATCCTTTTTTCTTCTTTTCCTTACCCTTGAATTCACGCTCCTTGGTCAGATCGACAACCAGAGCAGAAGCGATAAAAACAGAGGAGTATGTTCCAAACAGGATACCGAAGATCAAGGCAAACGCAAATCCTTTGATCGAAGCACCACCAAAGAGGAACAGGGCCAAAACGACAAGGAGTGTTGTCCCGGAAGTGATGATTGTCCGGCTGAGCGTATTGTTGATCGCCAGATTGAATACCTCTTCCTTGGTCTTTCCAGTGTAAGTGCCAAGGAATTCCCGGATCCGGTCAAAGACAATTACCGTATCGTTGACCGAGTAACCGATTACCGTCAGGATCGCCGCCACAAAAGCCTGATCCACCTCCATGGAGAAGGGCAGGATACCGTGAAGCAGTGTGAATATGCTCAAGGTAGCCAGTACGTCGTGCAACAGGGCCAAGACTGCTCCCAGGCTGAATTGCCACTTGTTGAAGCGGATAAACAGGTAGAGGAAGATGAGTAAAAGCGCAAAAATGGCGGAATAGAGCGAGCTGTCCTTGATGTCTTCGGCAATGGTGGGTCCCACTTTGCTGGAGGAGGTGATATGTGTGCCTTCACCATTTGTGGATTTGAACGATTCCTTATCCAGGTTTCCACCGCTGATGGCATTAACGCCTTCATACAACTTGTCCATGACGCGGGAAGCAGCATCTTCTCCGGTGTCATCGACCAGATAGCTTGTTGTTATGTTGAAGGTATTTCGGGTGTCAACGGCTTTGACCACAGGAGAGCCTCCAAACTGTTCGCCAAGTTCTTTCCGAAGCATGTCACCATTGACATTCGAGCCTTCGGCAAACTGCACATTATAAGAGTATCCTCCTTTCAGATCCACGCCGAGCTCGAATCCTCGGGTGAAAAACGAGATCGCACCAGCCAGGATCAATGCCCCGGAGATCATATAACCATACTTCCGAAGGCTGATCCAGTCGATATTCACATTGGTCATCAGGTTTTGAGACCAGCTGGAAGCAAATGACAAGGATTTATCCTTACTCAACCAGTATTCTACCATCAAACGAGTCAACAATACTGCGGTGAATAAGGTGAAGAGGATACCAATGATCAGAACTACGGCAAATCCCTTGATCGGACCGAGTCCAAAATAGGAAAGGACAAGAGCTGTCAGAATAGTGGTTACGTTGGCATCGATAATAGCACTGTAGGATTGCTGAAACCCGTCTTTCACCGCCATACTCAGCGTCTTGCCCAAGCGCAATTCTTCTCGAATACGCTCGTAGATGATGACGTTGGCATCAACAGCCATACCCAGCGTAAGGACGATACCAGCAATACCCGGCAAGGTCAACACAGTGCCATAGGATGCCAGGGCACCGATGACAAAGAACAGGTTGGCCAACAGGGCAATGATCGATACCAAACCGCCACCGACATAGTACATCACCATGAAAATCAGCAGGAGGGCGAAGGCAATACCGACAGAAGTCAAACTGCGATTGATATTGTCCTGACCCAGAGAAGGACCAACCAGGGATTCCTGGATGATCTGGGTCCGAGCCGGCAACTTACCAACCTGGAGGATGTTCGCCAGGTCAGTCGCTTCGGCCATGGTGAAGTCGCCGGAGATTTGGCTGTCCCCACCTGTGATCGGCTGACGAACACTGGGTGCAGAAACAACTTCATTGTCCAGGAGGATCGCAATTTCGCGATTATTGTCTTGAGCCGCCTTCGTGGTCATGTCTGCCCAGATTCGTGCACCACGGGTGTCCATGGCCAGGCTGACCACGACCTCACCAGATGTTGGATCCGGATTCGCTGATGCATTGGTGATGCGATCACCTTCGAGTGGGGCTTCATTCGATCCGCGCTTCTTACGAATAGCATACAGATTGTATTGATCGGTTTCTTCACCAGTCGTGAAATCACGTGAGGCTTTATAAGCCCATCTGAATTCAAGATCCCGGGGGAAAAGCGCCTTGACATCCGGGCGATTCAGATATTGGTCGATTAACTTCTTTTTATTCCTGGATGCAGTACCCATAATGCTGGGTGAAAAACTCAGTCCTTCACCGGAGGAGAGATTCAGCGTCATATTCGCCATCAAGGGGCCACCACCTTCTACACCACCTGTGCCAGCTTCGACAAGGTTCATTGTCGAATCGACAATCTGTCCGGTAGAGTCATAGACATAGTTATAGGTGGTGTCCATCTGGACTGTTTCTGCTACGTCCAGGGTATCCGTCGCCGCACTGGTCTGGAGTTTTTTATCCGCATCGATGAATGCTTGCATGACCCCGTTGTCAGTGACCCGGTATACATCATAGAACTCCAGTTTTGCCGTCGCCTGCAAGAGATTCCGGCACGCTCGGGGTTGTCGAATCCGGGCAATTCGACAATGATGAGATCCCGGTTTTCATCCAAAGGAAACGTTTGGCTGAACAACACCTGTTTTATCAATCCTGTCCTTCAACCGCTTGTGCGTCAGTTTGACCGTTTCATTGGCTTTTTCGCGGATCATCCGAATGATCTCACCATCGGGTGTTTCAAAGTTGATCTCGTCACGAAAAGATTCGTTCAGAATGAAAATATTGGCCAGTTTCTTGCCATTGGCCACTTTCTGGAACTCCTCGCCGAACAACGTTACATAGTCCGTCTGGGCAATTGAAAAGCGAGTCGTCGCATTGTCCAGTGCCTTGTTGAACTCAATATCTTCACTGTTGTTGGCAAGAGACTTGATAAAGTCTTTCAGATCCACTTGTAGAATGATACTCATCCCACCCTTGAGATCCAGTCCGAGTGCCAGCTGACGACTCTTGAGATCTTCATATGTGAAGTCACTGATCAATGGAATGGAGACAATGGTTTCTCCGGACATTGAATCTAAATATGCCGTGCGGGCCTCCTTGAGGACCGTTTCTGTATCACCTCCAGAAGAAGCTGCTGCTACTTGTTGGGCATACGCATCGGCGTCCGATTCAACTCTCATTGTCGGCAGCATGTACAGAAACTGTCTTGCTACGATGACTGTGAAGAGAACCAGAACAAACTTGACGATTCCTTTACCTTGCATGTCAGATTGTAATTTGTCTAATATGTCTGTAAAAACTGCGCAAATATACGGGAATTATAGCTATTATGTGTACCCGGTCTTCTTGCACTATGAACGGTTTACGGTTCAGCGTGGAATGGGTTGCATAAATCGGACCAAGCTGAATCATTTTTTGATACCTTCGCTATATCTCATCTCCACAAGATCAAATTGCTAACTGCTATGGGGCTCTACTCCTTCATCAAGAATGCCGGGTCAAAGCTGTTTGGAAAGGAAACCAAGGAGGCAACGGCTAATCCATCTGCAGCAGATGCTGCACAACGGATCGAACAGGCCAACAAATTGAAAACCATGGCCCTTCGCGGGGTCATTGAAGCATTGAACCTGCCGATCCAGAATCTGGAAATAGGGGTTCAGGATGATCATGTCACAGTGTATGGCCAAACGGATTCCCAGGCTGATCGTGAAAAAGTAGTTCTCGCGATCGGAAACGTCGATGGCATCGCCTCAGTGGATGATCGCATCTCTGTTGTGAATCCGGAACCAGAGGCGCAATTCTATGAAGTGAAAAAGGGCGATACACTGTCGAAAATTGCTAAGGAATATTATGGGAATGCCATGAAATACCCCGTGATTTTTTGAAGCCAACAAACCCATGCTCAAGGATCCTAATCTGATCTATCCCGGTCAGATGTTGCGGATTCCGGCCTGGAAAACTGAGCTCCTTCCTCCAGACTTCGGGGCTGGCCCCTGATTTTACTTCGAAGGCCGACCATTTTTATCCAGGAAAACAATAAAGTCCAACTCCTTTGGAAGGCTTCCAGTTGCTGGTCGGTAGTGTTCACTTCCCGACATTCTTCGGATTAAACAACCCGATCTCTGGTCTGAAATGTACTTTTGTCACGGAAAGGCATGTCTCAACATCGTTTTCCCGGATGCAAGGCTGTTCAGGAGATCGCCCGGTCCTTATCAATTCAGATTAAAACGTCAGCATTATGGCCGTTTCGGTCGATCAATTGACAAAAACTTTCGGGAAGCAGCGTGCGGTTGATTGCGTTTCCTTTACTGCGGAAGAAGGGCAGATACTCGGTTTTCTCGGTCCAAATGGAGCCGGCAAGTCGACAACCATGAAAATGCTGACCGGTTATCTGCAACCGGATGAAGGTACCGCAACAGTCGCCGGATTTGACGTAGTTGAAGAAGGTATTTCAGCGAGACGGCAGATCGGTTATCTACCTGAAAACAATCCGCTCCATACGGAGATGTATATCCTGGAGTATCTCGAATGGGTAGCCAGGTTTTATGCGATCGAAAACCCGAAACATCGGGTTGCAGAAATGATTGACATGGTCGGATTGGGAAGAGAACGACATAAGAAGATCGGTCAGTTGTCCAAAGGATATCGTCAACGAGTCGGGTTGGCTCAGGCACTGATTCACGATCCAGCCGTTCTGTTGCTGGATGAACCGACATCCGGTCTGGATCCGAATCAATTGATCGAGATCCGCCATCTGATCCGCGAGTTGGGAAAGAACAAAACGATTCTTTTTTCAACACATATCATGCAGGAAGTTGCCGCATTGTGCGACCGACTGATTATCATTCACAAAGGCAAGCTAGTTGCAGATGGTCCTGTCAAGGATCTGCTGCACCAGTTGACAGGAACAGAACGCGTCGTGGTTCGACTGGAGAAGGCCATCGATGGGAAAGCGTTTGCAGGCATCAAAGGAGTTCAGGATATCGATCGCAGGGAAGGTGGAAAACTCTTCTGGCTGGATATTAAAGGAGACGAGCAAGTGCGAGCCAATATCTTTCGCACCGCGGTCAGTCAGGGTTGGACTTTGACAGAACTCTATGCTGAATCCAGAGGAGTTGAGGATGTATTTCAACAATTGACAAAGGACCAATAGCCCATGTATTGGCGCCTCACCATTGTTCTGTTTTTGGGCATCTCGGAAATCCTGTTTGCCCAATCCAGGTCCAGGATTATCCCTCCGGAAGGACTCTATCTGCACGCATCTTCCCTGTCCGGACAGATACCTGAATTCAGTTGGGAAAGCGTCAGTGGTGAATGGTATGTCGGTGAAGAGGATCATTATCTGAGAGGTCGGTTCTATCATGCCGGATCAGGTGACTTGATCCGGCCGCTCGTTGTTTGTCTGGATGGAGGCTGCTATCTTCTTGATCCGGTACGCACGGATACCACGACCTATTATTATGCCCCACTGATCGAATGTGGCACGATCTGCGTCTATCGGATCGAACGGCAATATCCGGTCCAGGTGCCTATTCGCGCCTATAATCCCGCCAATGGCAGACCCTTCCTCGAAACCACAGTGGAACGAAGTTCGACATCAGAACAATTGATGATGTGGCGACCGGAATCAGATGAACATGCGCTGCTTTCAGCGGCTAACTATTCGAATTGGACCGGAGCGGAAGAACAGTCTACTATCCGGGAAAGTGAATTGATCAAGGGGATCAGGACATACAATCTCATTTTTGCTCAGGGAGGGCGGTCACAAAATCAGGAATGACTATGGTAGTCATCTTTACCAAGGAGATCAAGGCGTTCTTTTCATCACTGATCGGATACATTGCGATTGGTGTCTTCCTGTTACTTCTCGGGTTGCTGGTCTGGGTCTTTCCCGATACCAGCGTACTGGATTACGGATATGCCACTCTGGACCCGATGTTCGAACTTGCCCCGATCATTTTCCTCTTCCTCATTCCAGCGGTGACAATGCGCGCCTTTGCCGAGGAATGGCAATCCGGCACATATGAACTGCTGGTAACCAAGCCGGTTACAACCACTCAGATCATTTTAGGCAAGTATCTGGCTGCACTTGTCCTGGTTCTCATCGCTTTGCTCCCTACATTGATCTATGCCTATTCCATCTATCAACTCGGATCTCCGGCAGGCAATCTGGATCAGGGGGCTACTCTGGGTTCCTATATCGGATTGGTCTTTCTGGCAAGTGTGTTTGTGGCCATTGGTATGTTGACCTCTGCCATCACCAACAACCAGATCGTGGCTTTCCTGCTGGGCATACTGATGTGTTTTATGGTGTACTGGGGGTTTTCCTACATCAGTCGTATTCCCGTTTTTGTAGGGAAAATGGATGATTTTATCCAGCAATGGGGCATTGAATACCATTATGCATCTGCAAGCCGGGGCGTGATCGACAGCCGGGATGTTGTCTATTTCCTTTCCATGATCACGGCATTTTTGCTGGTTACGGCCCGCACCATTGAACAGAAAAAAGGGTAATGATGAGGTCACGACTGAAAGCACAGCTGCAGGGAAATATTTCTCTTCTCCTCTTTCTTGGCATCCTGCTGGCTGTCAATATCGTTGCAGCATACTTCCCTGTAGTGATTGATCTGACGGAAGACAATCGGTACACCCTGACCCCGGCAACCCGCTCATTACTTGAAGAGGTTGATGGTCCAGTATATGTGGAGGTCCTCCTTGGTGGCAACTTTCCCGCCGGCTTCAAACGCTTGCAGCGGGCCACCCGTGAAATGCTTGATGATTTCAGAGGTGAAACAGGGTTTCTCGAGTATACGTTCACAGATCCGAATACCGGCACAAAAGAACAGATCAATGCCCTTCGGGAGTCCTTTGCAAAGCAGGGCATGAATCCGACCAATCTGCGCATCAAGGAAAACGGTGAAACCACCGAAAAGCTCATCTTCCCATATGCCGTGATCTCCTATGGCGGACGGAGCGTGCCGGTCAACCTCCTGGAGGCAGAAATGCCCGGATTACCCCCGGAGGTCATCCTGAATAACAGCATCTCCCTTCTGGAATACAAACTGTCGAGTGCCCTGCTTCGACTGGTCCGTACAGAAAAGCCAAATATCGTGTTCATTCGCGGTCATGGAGAACTGATACCGGAGCAAACCTCTGATCTGAGAAGAGATATTCGGCCATACTACAGCTTTTCCTATCTCACCCTGGATAGTGTTTTCCGAATTCATCCAGAGGTTGATTTGATCATCGTGGCGAAACCGCGAGGCGCTTTCAGCGAACCGGATAAATTCAAGATTGACCAGTATATTATGAAAGGAGGGAAGGCCATCTTCCTGCTTGACCCCTTGAATGTTTCTCTGGATAGCATGCGGCTGAATCGTGATTTCATGCCATTGGAGTACGTCCTCAATCTGGATGATCTGCTCTATAAATATGGAGCAAGAATAGAGAAGAACCTGGTTCTCGATCTGGAATGTAGCAGGATACCTTTGGCTGTAGGCAGGGTTGGAAATAATGACCAGTTCGATCTCTTTTCCTGGTATTACCATCCAGCTGTCCAATCCGATCTGGATCATCCTTTGGTTAAAAATCTGAACCGGGTCAATTTTGATTTTCCTGCCAGTATTGATACAATTCAAACAAAAACGGATATTAAAAAGACGATCCTGCTGACGTCTTCAAATTATTCCCGATTGCAGTATCCTCCTGTTCAGATCGGATTTGATATTCTTCGATATGAGCCAGACCCCGCCAAATTCAACAAAGGGCCACAATCTCTTGCTGTTTTATTGGAAGGTCGTTTCCCCTCGAATTATGAAAACCGGGTCCCTCAGTTCTTTCTGGATTCTTTGGAATCCCGCGGTGAATCATTTCGTGCCCTGAGTGAACCGACCGGGATCATCGTCGTTTCAGATGGAGATGTGGTTCGCAATCCGTATAATCCGGAAACAAATGAGGCAAAAGCATTAGGTACAATATCTATGAGCGTCGCTTGTATGCCAACAAGGATTTTGCTCTCAATATGATTGAATACCTGCTGGATCAACGAGGGTTGATCGAAGCCCGGTCCCGCGATGTTCGACTGCGACTTCTGGATAAGGTCAGGGTCACAGAGGAAAAGAGTTATTGGCAGATGATGAACCTGGTGCTTCCCCTCGTGCTCCTCATTTTATTTGGTCTGGGTTTTCATTTCTGGCGCAAACGCCGGTATGCCCGCACAACGGAATCTTATGAAACGTAATCTCACACTCCTTCTGGTTATGCTTGCATTGGCAGGGGGCGCCTGGTGGGCATCCAACAACCTCAACAAGTCGACTACGTTGTCGGATTATGAAGGATCATTTGCCGTTCCGGACACCACCATGATCGGGCATGTCCATGTGCTCAATCGGAACGGGAAATCCCTTCGGCTGGATCGAAAAAATGGACAATGGGTTGTCAATGACACCTATCGGGTTGAGCCGCGGGTAATGGAAGAAATGTTGGAGACGGTCAGTCAGATCGAGGTCAAATACATTCCTCCGGCATCCATGATCCCGAACATTATCAAAAGCCTCGGTGCCCATGGTAGAAGGGTGGAGGTGAGTGACCTCAAGGGCAACATATTGAAAACCTATTATGTTGGTGGTGTTGCACCTGAAGGCACTGGTACATATGTCATGATGGAGGGATCCGATCAGCCGTTCGTGGTCTCGATGAAGTACTTCCATGGCTCCGTATCAGCACGGTTCTTCATGGATGAAAAAGACTGGCGAGACAAAAGTCTCTTTCCCATGAAGGTGGATGACATAGTCTCATTTGGCATTGAATATCCGAGGCACCGGGATAAATCCTTCGTGATCGAACAGAAGTCCTCCAATGACTTTACCGTGAAACCGTTTTATGACCTGTCGCCAGTGATCAACGGGAAAATCAATCCGGACCGGCCGGCAGAGCTGCTCAACCGGCTCAATACACTTCGTATTGAAGGGTTTGAAAATGATAATCCCGAACGGGATTCCATTTCCCGAACACTTCCCTTTTGCGTGATCTACGTAACGACCAGAGATAGTACAGAACGGATCACGACATTCCATTCCATTATTCCGCATGATTTGGATGGAGCCATCTTGCTGGATCAAATGGGACGCCCCCTGCCGATCGAACGGTATCATGTCAATAGCAACTGGGGTGATTTCATGATGGTTCAACATCATCCGTTTTCCAGGATTTTCTGGAGCTATGACATGTTTTTCAAGTAACTTGTCTGTATGGTGAACTGGCTGTTGATCTGTTTCTTGTTGTGGCATCCGCTACCAGAGTGGGGATTTTTCGGCCATCGGATGATCAACAGGCAAGCGGTTTACACCATACCCGCTCCGCTGAATCAATTTTATAAAAAACACGCACCCTTTCTGGAAGAACATGGTGTGGACCCGGATAAACGGCGGTATGCCATCCCGCAGGAATACAAACGCCATTACATCGATCTCGACATTCTGGAAGACCGAAAAGGAGAGCCACTCGGTCTTGATCTGCAAGCTGAAATTGAACAGGCCCTGGTTGTTATCCTGATCAGCGCTGAGGGCGATTCCAGTCGATGGGTTCGATTCGGGGACCAGCGTGCTCACTATCGTACCGACAGTACAAAATGTCCGGTTCTTGCAAGTGAATTACTTGCATCGTTTGCATCGGTTCAACAGGAAGACCCGCATGCGGAAACGTGGATCACATCGACGAACGAAGGGGCGGGACTGCATGATACATGTGGCCAGGAGATATCCTTCGCGAAAATGATCTTTCTGGATGATTTTTCGATCCACGGTATTTTACCCTATTGGCTGCCTGTTATGCAGCGGCGTCTGACCAATGCCTTTCTCAAGCGGGATATCCAGATGATTCTCAGACTGTCTGCAGATATCGGTCATTATATCGGGATGCGCATGTGCCTTTGCACACGACTGCGAATTACAATGGTCAACTTACGGGCCAACAGGGTATTCATGGTTTTTGGGAGAGTCGAATTCCGGAACTGTTTTCGGCGGAATGGGATCTGGTGACTGGTCCGGCCGAATATGTGTCCGATTACTCCAGGGCAGCATGGGTTATGGTCAGGGAAAGTCATACCTACGTAGATGACGTACTCATGCTCGAGCGACAGATCCGTGAACAATTGCCCAGTGATCGGATCATGTGTTATGAAGATCGGAATTCGCTTAACGTATTGACCTATTGCCCCCAATTCGCTGCAGCCTACCAAAACGCCATGGATGGCATGGTGGAGCGGCGTTTTCGCGAAGCCGTGCATGCCGTCGGAAGTGCCTGGTACACCGCTTGGGTGGATGCCGGGCAGCCGGATCTGTGGGTTGACTCACCGGTCACTTCAGTTGTGGAGGAAACAGATGTGGAAGAGCCAGCAGCTGGCGCTTCTCCTCTTGGCAGACCACATGAAAATTAACGCGGATTGTAAAGCCCTGACTACATTTGCAACTATGAAATTCAACTGGTATCAGGTCGCCATGCGAGGTATGGCAATGGGTATGGCGGAAGTTGTTCCGGGTGTTTCCGGCGGCACCATCGCCTTTATAACCGGAATTTACGAGCAATTACTCCATTCAATCAAAGCATTTCATCCTTCCCTGATAGGCATCTTTCGCGATGAAGGCATTGGCGGTGTATGGAAGGCGGTCAACGGTCCCTTTTTACTTTCTCTTCTTGCCGGTATGGGGATCGGAATCATTATCGGCGTATTTGGAATTACCTGGCTGATCGAGCATCAGCCATTAGCTATCTGGTCATTTTTCTTTGGCTTGATTCTGGCCTCTTCAATCTGGATTGTCCGTCAGATGAATGGTTGGGCTATTCAGGATATAATTGGTCTCCTGGTTGCTACAGGTTTGGCCCTTTGGATAACAATCGCGAGTCCATCAACAGGATCAGAAGCACTGTGGTTTGTCCTGATCAGTGGGACTATCGCTATTTCAGCCATGCTGCTTCCTGGAATCTCTGGCAGTTTCCTGCTTTTACTGATGGGGATGTACACCTTGGTAATCGGCCATGTCAAAGGAATGCTGGAGACCTTTGCCATGGAGCATATCATCTTTGTGAGTGTTTTCCTTATTGGCATTCTGATTGGACTTGCTGGATTCTCGAGAGTGTTGACCTGGGTTTTTAAACACTATCACAATCTGGCGCTTGCAATCCTTACCGGATTTATGGTCGGTTCCCTCAATCGATTGTGGCCCTGGAAAGAAGTCGTTTCTACACGAATGAATTCAAAAGGAGAGGCTGTACCATTCGTTGAAAAAAGCGTCCTTCCTGCAGACTTTACAGGTGATCCCCAAATCATTATTGTCCTGCTTTGTGCCACAGCTGGTTTTCTGTTAGTTTGGTTATTAGACAGCAGATCCCCCAAAGAAGCTTTAGATCCCGGTGTATGAGGACCGCTCTGGGAATCATCGGCTATCCACTGAACGTGACATTCTCTCCGGCCTGGTTTGCCCGCAAATTTGCTGACGAAGGCCTGGACCATTGGACATATGAGGTATTTCCGCTGACTGACATTTCGGCCCTGCCCGCGTTGCTTGCCGAGAGATCGGATCTTTTGGGATTGAATGTGACCATTCCGTATAAAAAAGAGGTGATTCCATATCTGGATGAACTTGACCCGGTAGCCACCCGGATCGGAGCGGTGAATACCATTCGGATCATGGAAGATGGTCAACTTATCGGCTACAATACGGATGGTCCGGCATTCCTGGAATCACTGGCAGCCATGCTCGGTCCGGGATGGCAGGGGAGGGCATTGATCCTGGGAAGTGGCGGAGCCGCCCAGGCAGTTCAGTATGCTCTCGATCAACTGGAGATTCCGTTTGATGTTACCTCACGGCAGACATCAACAGATACACTAACCTATCAAATGATTCAAGAGCGTGGTTTGGGAGTATATCGGTTGATTATCAACACGACACCAATGGGCATGTCACCCCATGTGAACGAATATCCGGATATTCCGTTTCGGGAATTAGGTCCGGATTATTACCTCTATGACCTGATCTATACACCGGAAGAAACACACTTTCTGAAAAGAGGGACGAAAGCAGGGGCGCAACAGGGCAAAATGGCTGGAAATGTTATACCTTCAAGCAGAGAAATCCTGGCAAATTTGGACAACGAAATGAACCACGAGACACAAACGGCATTGCAATCTGCATTACCCGATTTCAAGGACACGGAGATCGCATTTTCCTACCTCAGCGATCAGGAATTGCGGCAGATGAGCTGGCTTTTTTCCTTGATGAATAAGCCCTGGCTGGTCAGTGCCGGGTCTTCTATCGGTCGATGGGCCGTTCAGTGGAATATACCGTTTGCGCGTAGCCTGGTGAAAGCCACTCTCTTTCGTCAGTTCGTCGGCGGCGCCAGTCTGCTGAAGAGCATGCCTACCATTGATAAACTGGCTCAATACAAGACTCTGACCATCCTGGATTATGGTGTTGAAGCGAAGGAGTCAGAAGAGGATTTCAATACCACGTTACGTGAAAACCTGCGTGCCATTGAATTCGCTTCCGGGAATGATCATGTGCCTGTTGTGAGTACAAAAATTTCCGGTCTGGCCAGTAACCCGCTTCTTGAAAAAGTGCAACGTGGAGATACCCTTACCCGCGGAGAAGAAGAAGCCTACAAGGCAGTCATCAAGCGCGTTGAAGCGTTGTCCATGTCTGCCTATGAAAAAGGCGTTTCTGTCTTTTTTGACGCCGAAGAAAGTTGGGTGCAGCAGCCGATAGATGATATGGTG
The DNA here is from genome assembly GCA_016710115.1 of Saprospiraceae bacterium. Taxonomy (GTDB): domain Bacteria; phylum Bacteroidota; class Bacteroidia; order Chitinophagales; family Saprospiraceae; genus JAGNXB01. Next base: position 42,560 of record JADJLN010000006.1, on the reverse strand, counting down.
AATGCAATGATGCGTCGGTTCAATAAAGAACGAGCTGTCGTTTACAATACATACCAGCTGTATCGGCAAGATCGGTTGGATTATATGATCCAGACAGCCGAAGCGGCCCGGGCAGAAGGATGGATCCTCGGTGCCAAGATTGTCCGGGGGGCGTACATGGAGAAGGAACGAGAACGCGCCCGAGAACTGGGATATCCTTCACCCATTTACCCCGACAAAGCATCAACCGATAAGGCGTACGATGACGCCCTTCGCTATCTCGTCGAGCATTATGAAACCATTGCATCCTGCAATGCGACCCATAATGCCGAAAGTTGTATGAAAATGGCGACCTGGATCGATGAAATGCGTGCAGATCGCAACCATCCACATCTCAATTTTTCACAATTGTATGGGATGAGCGATTACCTGACCTTCAATCTGGCGGATTGTGGATACAACGTGGCGAAATATGTGCCTTATGGCAGGGTAGAAGAAGTGATTCCCTACCTGTTGCGTCGCGCGCAGGAGAACGCCTCAGTTACAGGTGAAATGTCCCGCGAACTGGAATTGATCCACAAGGAAATGAAGCGTCGTCAACTTGTATAGATAGCTGAAGCCCGGTGAATTCAAGTCTAGGACAGCAGTTCATAAATACCAGCTATGCCCTGGCCTCCACCAACGCAGGCAGTCACCATACCATATTTCTTACCCTGGCGGCGCAGCTCATTGAACAGCTGTGTGGACAATTTTGCACCCGTGCATCCAAGTGGGTGGCCAAGCGCAATGGCCCCACCATTTACATTCACGGTATCCGGATCAAGACCGGTTTGCCGGATCACTGCAAGGGCCTGAGTGGCAAAGGCTTCATTCAATTCAGTCAGATCCACGTCTTGCAACTTGAGACCAGCCTGATTCAGGGCCTTTGGAATTGCAGCACATGGACCGATCCCCATATAGAGTGGATCTACGCCAGCCACTGCACAGGAAGCCAACCTGGCGATGGGAGTCAGGTTCAATTCCTTCACCAACGCTTCACTCATCACCACCACAAAGCTGGCACCATCTGAAGTCTGACTCGAATTCCCTGCAGTAACAATACCACCTTGTGCAAAAGCCGGTCGGAGCTTGGCCAGGCCCTCTTGCGTCGTTTCCCGACGAATTCCCTCATCCGCAGTCACGGTCTGTGTCCGCTCCTGGCGTTTTCCATGTTCTACCCAGACTTCAGGCACATCAATTGGAACGATCTCGTCTTTAAATTTACTGTTGTCTTCAGCAGCTGCAGCCAGTGTATGGGAACGCAGGGCAAATACGTCTGCGTCTTCTCTGGAAATATCATATTTACGGGCCACCGCTTCTGCCGTCATCCCCATACTGGCCAGGTAATCCGGTGTCGAGCTGGCAAATTGATAATTCGGCGCGAGTTTGTAACCGGTCATCGGGATCATACTCATGCTCTCTGTTCCGCCAGCGATGTAACAGGATCCGAGACCGGCTTTGATCTTGGCCACGGCTATCGAAATGGTCTCCAGTCCGGAAGCACAATACCGGTTGATGGTCATACCCGGAACGTCCTTGTTCAGGGCAAGCAGGGCGATCTGTCTGCCGATCTGAAGACCCTGTTCTCCTTCGGGATTGGCACAGCCAACCAGAACATCATCGATATGTGCCGGATCAAGTCCCGGGGTGGCCGCCATCAGATGGCGAATGACTGTCGCCGCCAGATCATCCGATCGAAAGTTGCGGAACACTCCCTTTTTGGCTTTGCCGACTGGCGAGCGGAACGCGTTGACGATATAAGCTTCCATGGTCTTTTTCGTTAGATCCTGATTAATTGCGCAATGGCTTACCGGTTTGCAGCATGTGCTGTACGCGTTCCAGCGTCTTTTGCTCACCGCAGAGACTCATAAACGCTTCGCGCTCCACATCGAGGAGATATTGCTCACTGACTGTCTGCGCTCCGGTCAGATCGCCGCCACACAACACCCAGGCTACCTTGCGTGCTATTTTGATATCGTGGTCAGAAGCCCAATTGCCGAGTTTCAATTCATTTGCAGCAGCATACAGTGTAGCCAGCCCCCCGCGGCCGAGGACAGTGATATCATCTCTCAATATGGGTTGAACATAGTGATCTGCCAATGTGAGCACGCGCGACTTGGCCCTGAAAATGTGCTGTTCGAGATTGATCGATACATCATCCTTTCCAGGTAACAGGTAACCCAGATCGAAGGCTTCATTTGCTGATGTAGCTACCGCAGCTGTGGCAATGGTTTTGAAATGGTCGATCAGCGTATTGACCTGGACATCCCCCTCGGAGAAGGAATCTGACATACGCACGGCAAATTCCTTTGTTCCTCCACCACCCGGGATCAACCCGACACCAACCTCCACCAGGCCGATATAGGATTCTGCAGCCGCAACGACTCCATCGCAATGCATGATCGCTTCACCCCCCCCACCGAAAACATACCCCTGGGTGGCAGCTACTACAGGGATCCTGGAATAACGGCATCGCATGGTGGTTTGTTGAAAGAGATGGATAGCTGTATTCAATTCGTCCCATTCCTGCTGATAGGCCATCATGGCAACCATCATGAGGTTGGCACCGACAGTGAAATTTTGAGCGTTGTTGCCAATGACCAGCCCTTTCCATTCACCTTCTTCTGCAATGCGAATAGACTCCTGTATCCCTCTCAGGATGCCTTCTCCGATCGCATTCATTTTACTACGGAATTCAAGGCACAGGACGCCGTCTCCGATATCATGAAGAACGACTTCGTCATTCTTGTATACGGGGGTTTGAGTCCGCAGATAATCCAGATGGATCACTGCAGATTGACCAGGAATCTCGATGTATTCCTGGCCGGCTGGATGGTAGCAATACCGGCGTCCGTTGCGAATGGAATAAAATTGGTTATTCCCAGCTTCGGACATTTTCATGATCCAATCTGGGATAAGCTCTCCTGCCTGTACAGCCAGTTCGATGCCCTTTGCCAAACCGATCATGTCCCATAATTCAAAGGGTCCTGCTTCCCAGGCAAACCCGCTTTCAATGCATCATCAATCTGGTAGGGGAGTTCGGCTATTTCCGGAATCCGATTGGATGCGTATGCAAACAGCCCGAGGAGTGATTTTTGAATGAGGACGGCACCGGCATCATCCTTGTCAAAATACATGTTCAGCCTTTTGGCCAGATCATCGATCTGTTTTCCTTCTTCCAGGCTGGGCAGGTTGACTTTATCAGGCAGTTGATACGTATGAGTCTTCAGATTGAGGGTATGGTAAACTGTCCTGCCTTGGGCATCCTTTTCTGGCAATTTCTTATAAAACCCCTGGCCGGTTTTATTTCCGAGAAATTTGTTGTCCAACAGGAATTGGAGGTAGCCGGGAATCTCGAACGTATTGGCCTGTTCATCATCAGGGCAATGGACGCGAATTCCCTGGATCACGTGTGCAGCCGTGTCGTGGCCTACAAGGTCACCCAATCGGAAAGTTCCGGTTTTCGGTCGGCCCAGCGCAGGACCGGTCAGTTTATCCACCACATCGATTGGCAGATCCAGCTCTGCCGTCAACTGATAGATACGTGCCATAGCATATACACCGATCCGATTGGCGATAAAAGCCGGGGTGTCTTTGGCAAGGACTGTTTTTTTTCCGAGGTAATCCTCACCGAATGTCAGAAGGAAATCGGTTACTGCGGGGTCCGTTTCCGGGGTTGGAATGATTTCCAGTAACCGCAGATAACGGGGCGGATTGAAAAAGTGAGTCCCGCAAAAATGCCGCTTGAAGTCCTCAGAACGGTCGGCTGCCATCAGATGAATGGGGATCCCTGATGTATTGCTCGTCACCAGTGTGCCGGGTGTCCTGTATTCTTCAATGCGGGCAAATAGTTGCTGTTTGATGTCCAGGCGTTCGACAACAACCTCGATGATCCAGTCACAGGTTTTGATCAGGTGTAGATCATCAGTCAGGTTACCGGTGCGGATTCTGGACGCATATTCTTTTTATAAAGTGGTGCCGGTTTGCTCTTGATCGCCTGATCCAGTGCCTGGTTGACATGGCGATTTCTGGCAGCTGGTTCAAGTTGTAGTGAATCAGGCAGCCCGGTGTAACAATGTCCGGAGAATAACCTGAAAGCCAGCATTGGCGAGGTGACATGCGATGCCGGAGCCCATGACACCGGCGCCCAAAACGGCTACGTGTTGAATTCTTCTCATCGGCTTACTCTTTTAGCGAAAATTCGCTAATACAAATCTACAGAATCGTCCTGACAAATGCAGGAATTCAGAAGTTTTCCCAAGATGCTTAAAAATCCTTAATGTGTTTATAATTTGCACCGTCTGAATTCGTTCAAAGATTCCAAATCGTACTTCCAATGATGCACCCTCTTTTTTTCCTGCTGCAGGCCGAACTGGAGCAAACGGAGACCAAATCCCAAAGTTTTGCTGATATCCTGTTCTCCGGTGGACCAATCGGAGTTGTCATTGTGGCATTACAGGTCATCATGTCCTTTATTGCGGTGTCGATCTTTATCGAGAGATACATGAGTATTGGCAAAGCAGGTAAAATTGACGAAAACTTCATGAACAACATCCGCATGAGTGTCCAGTCGGGCAATATCAAAGCCGCCCAGTCACTTTGTGCCAGTACGGATTCACCCATCAGTCGAATGGTGGAAAAAGGCTTGATGCGGATTGGTAAACCGTTACGGGATATTGATGCAGCGATCGAGAATGTCGGCAACCTGGAAATCTTCAAACTGGAGAAGAATCTGTCCACCCTGGCCAGTATTGCGGGTGCCGCACCGATGCTCGGATTTCTCGGCACAGTGACCGGGATGATCATCGCATTCTATAAAATGGCGGCCGAGCAAAACGTGACTCCCGAAGTGCTTGCAGGCGGTATCTATCAGGCATTGATCACCACAGCATTTGGGCTGGTCGTGGGCCTCTTTGCGCTGATCGGATATAACCTCCTGGTTGCCAATGTCGAAAAGGTGATTTTCAAAATGGAACGGTCGACCACTGAATTCATGGACCTACTGCAGGAGCCTTCCTGATCTGCCCATGGCCATGAAAAAACGCAGTAAGGCGATTGCCGAATTCAGTATGTCCTCCCTGACGGACATCATCTTTCTGTTGCTGGTGTTTTTTATGTTGACTGCGACATTTGTCAATGTGAAAAAACTGGACCTGCCTCAGTCGGATAATAAGACGGTTGCACCGTCTTCATTGAGTGTTTCGATTCAGAAGAATGGTACCTTTTCTGTCAATGGAAAAGATGTCCCTTCCGCTGCGCTCAAGCCGGAAATTCGCCAGGTAATCACGCGCATGGGTAACCAGGAAAACGCAACAATCACAATTATTGCAGAGATCGGCGTGCCATTCACCAATGTGATGAAAGTGCTGGGGTCGCCAACAACCTGAAGATGCCAGCTATTCTGGCAACACAACCTCGATCCTAAACCCGTACTCGAAATATGGCGCTCAAAAGGAAGAATAAAACCAGTTCAGAATTCAGCATGTCATCCATGACGGACATCATCTTTCTGTTGTTGATCTTCTTCATGTTGACATCCAATCTCGTGGCGCCAAATGCATTGAATCTCAAATTGCCGGGAAAATCAACTTCCCGGAGCACAGATGATGATGCTTTGCCGGATATTTCGATCGGAGCTGATGGCCAGTATTATCTGGATGGACGGCGGATGGATGCTCCGGGACTTGATCGGGAATTTGCCTCCTTATCCAGAAGAAAGGGCAAGGGGTTTTCCATTCTGCTCTCACCGGATAATCAGGCTCCAGTCGAGCATGTTGTTGTGGTGATGGACCTGGCCTTGAAATATGATGCCAATGCCATTCTGGCAAGTACTGATTGAGTCAACAACGTGTTAAGTTTCCTTTTCAGGGAAACCAAATGAATACCACCTTCCGTTAAATGACTGATATGACCACAATACAGATCACCCAGGACGAGGAGCAGGAACGCCGGAAAGGATTTTTCATCAGTCTGGCACTCCATGTCGGCATTATCCTGCTGGCCTTGCTACCGTTGTTATCCTATCAGGATCCTCCTCCCGGTCAGGAAGGTGTATTGATCAGTTTTGGGGAGATCAACCAGGGCTCGGGAGATGATCGGCCCGACGTGCAGCAGGAAGAATTCGTTGAACAGCCGACGGAAGAATCCCAACCTGAAGAAGTTCCCCAGCCGGTCCAGGAAGCAGCAGAACCTCCCAAGCCGGTGGAGAAAAAGATCATGACGGTAGATGATTCGGAAATCCGGATTAAAAAACAAAAAGAGCAGGAGGCGGCAAAAGAAGCAGAAGATGCCGCTCGAAAGCGTGCTGAAGAAGATGCTGCCAGGAAAAAGGCGGCTGCAGAGGCAGCTGCTCAGAAAAAAGCGGAATACGACAAAGCCCGCAGGCAATACGGTGACTTCTTTGGCGGGTCGGGCAAAGGGAAAACGGACAAACCCGGAAACCAGGGTGTACCGGATGGTGATCCGGATGCCACCAAACTGGAAGGGATCAGTAAAGGATCTGGCGTTGTCGGTGATGGTTTGACTAATCGCGGTGTCAAGCGGGCACCGGAAATCAGCGACAGCTCGCAAAAGACCGGTCGTGTGGTGATCTATGTTTGCGTCGACCGGGCGGGCAATGTGACCAAAGCAGATTATACCCAACGCGGGTCGACTACTTCCGATTCACGCCTGGTCACCCTGGCGAAACAGAATGCCTACCGGTATCTGTTCTCTCAATCCAATATGGACGAACAGTGCGGTACCATCACCTATGATTTCAAGGTTAAATAGGCGGCGCTCCAGCGTTTGATCTTCCTTCCTCTATGAGCCACTGGCAAAAAGCATATCGACAGGTTCAGGCGGACCTGTTTGCCATGTTGCCCATGTTTCAGCGAGTCGGACCAGTTGCGTACAAAAAGGATTTGACCAATACCATGGCATTACTGGATGCGTTGGGCAATCCGGAACGCCAGTTTGAGGTCATTCACATTGCGGGGACCAATGGGAAAGGAAGTCTGACGCACATGATTGCATCTCTGTGCATGCATCATCATCGCAAGACGGGATTATACACATCACCTCACTATCGGGACTTCAGGGAACGGATCAAAATCGGTTCGGAACTGATTCCACCGAGTGAGGTTGTTTCTTTTGTCTCTGAGCACAGAGCTTTGATCGAGGAGGTCCAGCCGTCCTTTTTTGAATTGACCGTGGCTATGGCCTTCTGGTATTTTGCCCGTCAGAAGGTTGATGTTGCTATTGTTGAGACGGGGATGGGTGGACGGTTGGATTCTACGAATGTTGTCCATCCTGTATTGTCAGTGATCACCAATATCGGCTTTGATCATACAGATTTCCTGGGGAAGACACTACCGGAAATTGCGGATGAGAAAGCCGGTATCATCAAACCGGGTGTGCCGGTTGTTATCGGAGAGGAGCATCCGGAAACCGCTGGTGTATTCCTTGATATTGCCCGGGAGAGAAAGTCGTCGATCACCTTTGCCAGTCGGGCATTTCAGGTGATGTCCCGCACTCCTGAACCCGGTGGACAGACTGTCGTGGTAAATGAACGGTCATCCGGGAGATTGCACACTTTCCACACCGACCTGGAGGGCCCCTATCAATCCCGCAACCTGGTCACCTACCTGGAAACAGTCAGAACCCTGGAGCGGACAGGCTGGCTTGCGGTGGATGACCAACTTGCTTTTGATGCACTGCGTCACATCCGAGAGGTGACCCGGTTTATGGGGCGATGGCAGACCATTCATGAGCAACCCCGAGTTCTGGTGGATAGTGCCCACAATGAGGCAGGATTGGCCTCCTTGTTCAATGGATTATCCGGGTACAGAGAAGATCAGTTACATATTGTGTTTGGCACAGTTAGGGATAAGGAGCTTTCCGGAGTGCTTTCAATTCTTCCCCGGAAGGCGAACTATTATTTCTCCCAGGCGGATGTGCCACGTGCATTGCCAGGACATGATCTTCTTGTTGCAGCACGACAGGCCGGACTCGCCGGACGTTCCTATGCACGCGTTCGTGGCGCACTCAAGGCCGCTATGGCCAGGTCAAACCCGGATGATCTTATCCTGGTGTGTGGGAGCATTTTTGTTGTGGCAGAGGTGTTGCCTCGACAGTGACATGCTGAAGCCCATTTCTGGGAACAAGTGTCCGGGTTGTATCTTTCCATCCCGGTGATATCCAAATGGCATTGTTGCAACCCGGCACCACTCTGGATAGAAATGGGGTAGTACTGATTCAATTATGAAGAAAAAAATCATTGTTGGAATTGCGGGCTCCAGTGGCAGCATTTATGCGAAAGTGTTATTCGACAGGGTCCTTGAGGCCTGGTCTCAATGGCAACAGGTTGGTGTGGTCATGAGCCGGAATGCCATGGTCAATTGGGAGTTGGAGCTGGGTTCCTTTCATCCGGCGGAATACCCGTTTGATTTTTATGAACAATCTGATTTCAACGCCCGTTTGCAAGTGGATCTGCCTGTTATGACACCATGATCATCTGCCCGTGTTCGATGGGCACATTGGGGCGGATTGCTGCCGGAGTCAGCAATGATCTGATGACCCGTGCTGCAGATGTGGTTTTAAAGGAAAGGCGGAGGCTGATCCTTGTTCCACGGGAGACACCCCTCAGTCTGATCCATTTACGAAATATGGTGGCCATTACAGAATCAGGGAGGGATTATCCTGCCAGCTTCACCTTCATTTTATCATCAGGTGGATGGTCTGGAAGGCATTGCCCGAACAGTCGTGGATCGCGTACTGGATATTGCAGGATTTGATATTCAGACCTCACGCTGGGGAGGAGAGACTCCTTCTACCCCGGACTCCTCGGTTTGAATGCCAACCTTCTTTCCGGTAATCCGGTGAAAGGCGATAGCTGTGTTCAGTTCATAGCCGGTGATGATGACAAAAGCATTGATCTGCAGCCACAACATCAATGCGATGATGGTGCCTATGGAGCCGTACAGCTTGTTATATGTGCCGAAGGCATTGATGTACATGGAGAACAGAATGGAGGAAACAAGTGCCGGGATGGTGGCAACTGTTGCACCGGTGCTGAAAAATTGAATCGCCGGAGGGTGGGGGCCATACCTGTAAAGCAGGGAAATACTGCTGTAAAACAGTGCTACTACAAGAAGCCATCTCAAAAATTCCACACTGACCGTGGTGACCCAATCCGCTTCCACATTCTGCGTGAGGAGACCGACCAGATGATGTCCAGCGATCACAAGACCGATGGAAATAACCACCAGGGCTGCCAGAATGACGGTCAACCACAGCGCGATCCATCGTTTGATCAACGGATGTCTGTTCTTGAAGACTTGGGGGATATCCTTTTCAAACGAATACATCAAGGTGGCCGTCCCGCTGGTCGAAAAATAAAGTGCAAGGAGCGTACTGAACGACAGGAGACCTCGTCTCTCTCTGGTGGCAATATCATTCAGAAAACTGACCAGCCAGTCACCCGCTGTGCCAGGCATAATCCCACGAATCGTATCCTGAAGTGTAGAGCTGAAAACTTCATAAATCGGAAGATAGGGGAGGAGGGTAAACAGGGTGATGATCGCAGGAAAGAGAGAGAGGAAAAAGGAAAATGCGACGGCATTCGCCCGCATAAAGGGATCATCTTTTTTTACTTCCCGGAAGAGAAACTCACCGACATTCCAGATGGATATACCACGAAACCCGGGCAGGCTGTTCTTCCGGAGCCAGCGTGCTATCAGGTCAAGAATGGATTTGATCCAGGTCTGGAATCGGCTTCGTATGTCTGCAGGCCAGCTCATAAAAAGTGGGGATTGAGTAACCCGAGAAGCTGATCTGGCGGGCGGCAGGGTTTTCCTGATTCCTTGTTGACAAATGCGAGCGTTACACTTCCCGAAGTCAGATGGGTGCCATTTTCCAGATGGATATCGGTTTGAAACGTAATCATTGTTCGGGGCAGTTGTCGAATCTTCGTTTTCAGGATCAGTAAATCGTCATACCGGGCAGGTTTGTAATAGTGCACTTCCATCGAGGTCACAGGCATCAGAATGCCTGATTCTTCCATTTCGCGATAGGTGAGACCGAGTTCTCTGATTGCCTCTGTTCGCCCGACTTCAAAATATTGGGCATAGTGGCCATAATAGACCACCCCCATCTGGTCTGTCTCGCTGTACCGGACCCGGATCCGTGTCTCCAGGGTGAACATAGCGCTCAGAGTGGTGCCCGTTCGAGCGGACAAGTCATACAATGGGAGCCCCTCTGGCCCTGGACAATTCATTGGATGGAAGCGTAATGATGGTATTTTCAAGCGTTTGAGGATCGATCTTGCCCGCTTTGACCCCTTTTAGAAAATCATTTGCATGAAGGATCGCGTATCCCTTGGCAATGAAGGCCTTCTCCGTTTCCGGATTCCGGTCATAGGTCAACGCTACTCCGGGTTTAATCGTCACCAGATTACAACCATCCGTCCATTGTTCCCGCTCCTGATATGGACTCTGCCCATTGCCACTCGCGATGAATTCCATTTCCTGATCGATCTCATTGTGGAAGAACTCCTGCACACTGCCATATTCCCGGTAACCTCCTTTTTTGGAAAAGACCTGGACATTGGATGCCAGACCGTCCATGACAATGGGTTTATAGGCTGTAATATGCCGCTGAGCGATCTGCGTAAATATAGTATCGATATGCATATAGGAACGATCCTGAGGAATGTTGATCTGGACAACATGTTGCACGACATCCTTTGCGAAGAGGGTCTCTTTCAGTAACTGGATCGCGTGAGAAGTTGTCCGCTCACTGCATCCGATCAGCAGGTAATCGGGATTGATGATCATCATATCACCACCTTCCATAGAGACACTTTCGCCCATTTTGGACGGTGGAAATTCATCGACATGATTCAGGTTGATGATCTTGCCCTCCTCGCGCATGGTTCGGAAAAGGGGTTGTGACCAGCAAATGAAGCGGGTGAGGAAGTTTTCCCTGAACCGGGCCATCTTGGACGCCTTGGTGATCACGACATGATCATTGATCACTACGGCCAGGTCACGGGTAAAGATGAAATTTGGAATTGGATCCAGAAGAATGTGATCATCCCCCTGAAGATAACCGGTGATGAGTGTCCTGGCCAGTTCTTCATCAGGCAGATCACCGAGGAGTTGGATGTAACTTTTTGGCAGTTCTTCATAGTCGATGATCATGCGGATCACCTCATCCCGGGTGTCGGGATCATGTTGTAGCGCTTCCAGTAAGAGCTGGTGCGTTTCCAGCACATTTTCCTTGCCCAAAAAGGCCTCCAGAACAGCCGTGAAAATATCGTGCTCCTCCTGCATCTGAGGAAGGTGGACGATGTCGTCAAAGAGGAGTTCAGATGCCCGTTTCGGACTGATCCGGGCGATGCCCGAATCAGGGCGGTGGATCATGACCCGTTTTAACATTCCGATCTCGGAACTGACCTGGATTTTAGATTGTCCTTCCATGCCCCAAAGTTAACCGAACTCCGGGGAAGAACAGCGGCGTTCTTCAAGACTCAGTTCCCGAATCCGAACGTTCGACCGATTTCTGCAAGCGTTTGTCTACATTTGTAGAGGTTTTTGTACTCCTTTACTTTCGAAGAGGATATGGGATTCATTCAAAATTTGAAATCACTTTTCATCGAGGAAACGGGTTCGGAAGACGCTGCAGCCAGCCGGGAACAACCGGTTGAAACAGCTTCGGAAGACAGCCCCGATTCACCTGTTCCTGCTGTAGCCAGGCCGGTTGATGCATCATCAGGTAAAGTTGATCAACGGTTGTTGGAAACGTTGTTGAATGCACTTGAACAGAACAATCTGGAAGGATTTGACTACCTGGAATTCCGGCAGGCGTTGCGCAATTTGAGCAAGATGAACATGGATGAGGCCACGCGGTACAAGTCGGCATATGCCATGGCACAAACCATGAATGTGACACCGGTTGATCTGACCCGGTCAGCGAAGGTCTATCTCGATATCCTGGCACGGGAGAAAAAAGCATTTTCAGATGCATTGGCCAATCAGGAGAAAACCCAGATCGATTCCCGTAAGGAACGTCTGGCTCAGCTGGACAAGAGTATCGTCGAGCATCAGAAGCAGATCGAATCCCTGATGGCGTCGATCAATAGTCAGCGGCAGGAAATGGATAAACTGAAAGGCGAGTTGGACGAAGTTCACTCGAAGATTGTGAACACCGGTGAGCGGTTCGCCCTGACTCATGGTTTCCTGACGGATGAAATTCAGATGGATATCAATAAAATGGAACAATACTTAAAATAAGCTCTGATCTATGACGAATTCGGATGCGTTCAAACCAAAGTCATTCTGGAAGCGCCCTGAAGGGGTGACGGGGGCCCTCTTTCTCGGCGGACTGATCCTGGGTGGAGGTTATTTGCTGTTTACCTATTTGCCGGCGATCATCGTGATGACGCAGAACGTCCTCTATCTGGGTATCCTGCTGATGGCGCTTGCAGCGATCATCTACATGGTTGTGGATCCCAAGATGCGCAACCTGATCTGGTACATGTATAAAAGCGTCATGCGCTGGGTAACCGGAATTTTTGTTCAGATAGACCCGATTGGTATCCTCAAATCGTATGTCGAAGATCTGAAAGACAACCTGGGCGAAATGAACAAGCAGATCACCAAGCTGCGAGGTCAGATGCATAAACTGAAGGAATTGATCCTGAATAATCAGCGTGATATCCAGACCAATCTGCAAATGGCCAGCCGAGCCAAGGAGACCAACAAGGCCTCCATGGTGGTTCTGAAATCCAGGAAAGCGGGACGATTGAAGGAATCCAATATGAAATTGGAAGACCTCTACCGCAAGATGGAGATCCTCTACCGGGTACTCACCAAGATGTATGAGAATTCCGAGATCCTCCTGGAAGATATCCAGGATCAGGTACAGGTGAAGGAGCAGGAACGCAAGGCCATTCGTGCCAGCCATTCGGCCATGAAATCAGCCATGAATATCATCAGTGGGAATAATGACCAGCGGTATATGTTTGATATGGCACTGGAAGCGATTGCAGATGATGTCTCCCAAAAAGTGGGCGAAATGGAGCGCTTCATGGAAATGTCTTCCAACTTTATGGATAGCGTAGATCTCCAGAATGGCGTGTTCGAAGAAGAAGGACTGGCGATGCTTGAAAAATGGGAGAAAGAGGGCGTTTCCATGATCCTCGGCAGTGAGAAAGAGACCCTTCTCCTGAAAGCTTCCAACGAACAGGATGTGCTCGACCTGGATGCTCCGATTGCCCGGCCGGAAGCTCGGACTGAATCCCGTGGGAATCAATATGATAACTTTTTTGAATCCTGATAACCAGTAACTTATTCAAACACCATGGCTAGACGACTGACTACATTTTCCAAGTTGCTGATCACCCTGGTCATCGTCGGTGGCCTGGTCTATCTGGGCAATTATCTGCTCAATCAAACCGAATGGGGTCGATCTCTCAAATCACAGGCAGAACAGAGTAGTTCAAGTGGCGGAACCTTTGGAGACAGCAGTTCTGCAAACGGTAAAGATGATGATGTCTTGACGGTTCAACTGGTCACCTGGGGTGGTTATGCACCGGGATTGTATTTCAACAATGGTTCAGAACCAAATGAAGAATCTCGATTCTACAAGGAATACGGGATCAAGGTTCGCTTTGTGAAGAATGACGATCTGCAAAGCGCCCTGAATGCCTGGATCGCGGATGAATATGATGTCCAGGTGCAAACTGCGGATGCATTTCCTCTGTACACGTTCCCAGATGATATCAACCAGTACAAACCACAGGTATTCATGCAGGTCGACTGGTCACGTGGTGGCGATGTGATTATCGCCAAGCGTGGGATCAATTCGATTAATGACCTGAAAGGCAAACGCATTGCCGTCACCGAACCGGCCCCTTCCCAAACCCTGCTGATCTCCGCCCTGGAAGCAGCCGGATTGAAGTACACGGATGTGACGATCGCTGCTGCTCAGGATCCGGTGGTGGCTTCCCAGATGTTCAAGGCTCCTGACGTGGATGCGGCAGTTGTATGGAGTCCATTTGATATGGAAGCCATTCGGGAGGTGGCAGGATCCAAAGTCCTGGTGACCACCAAAGAACAATCCAATATCATTGCAGATATCTTTTTTGCGAAAGAAGAATATATCCGCAACCATCGCGATCAGATCAATGCCTTTTACGAAGGGTGGATGAAGGCTGTTGCCGAATTGAACAATGATCCATCCCGGCAGGAAACGGCAGCTGCCCATCTGGCCACTTTCCTCGATTTCCCTCCCGAAGATGCCATGGGTGCCATGTCCGTCGTTCGGTGGAGTTCACATGGAGACAATAAGGACTTTTTTGGGCTGAATCCACAATTTCAGGGTGTCAAAGGCGCGGATCTCTATGACAAAATGGCCCGCACATTTTTTGAACTCGGACAAGCAGAAAAGCTGGCACCTCCCTGGCGAAATGTGATCAACACCGGCGCTGTTCAGGCTGCAGATCGGGTGTTGACAGGCAAGGGATTTGAATCAGAGTCCGTGCCAGCATTTACGCCACCAAGTGAAGCCGAAAAGACAAAACCGGCACTGGCAAACAAACCTGTCAGTATCAGTTTTGAAACAGGAAAATATGCCCTCACGGAAAACGCCAAAACGATCATTGATCTCCAGTTTGCCGATGTCGCACGTTCTTTTGCCACGATGCGCATCCGAATAGAAGGCAACACCGATAATGTGGGCAGCCGGAAAATGAATATGGAGTTGTCCAGGAAGAGGGCCAATGCAGTAGCAACGTATCTTCAGGACACGTATAACATGGACAAGAACCGGTTTGTGATTGTCGGCAATGGTCCTGACAAACCGGTAGAAGGCTGTGAATCCAACCAGAATGACGCCTGTAAGGCCAGGAATCGCAGAACCGATTTTCAGTTGATCGGATCCTGATCGTATCATGTCCCTGTTCAAGATTCATGGCACCCTGAATCCACGACTCTCCCTGCTACTGGGGTTAGCTGGTGTGATGATGATGGTCTTGTTGTGGACAATGCTGACCATGGGGGCCACACCTGTGGTCAGTAGTGCAATTTTGCCGCATCCGCTTCGTGTGCTCACCTCATTCAGCGATCTGTATCGCGATAATGACCTGATCAAAAACACATTTCGCTCATTGGGAATCAATTTGGCAGGCTATCTGGAAGCTGTATTGATTGCCGTCCCTCTGGGTTTTCTGATCGGGTTGATCCCATTGTTTCGAGGTGGGTTTCAACGACAGGTGGAATCGGTCCGGTATATTCCATTGACCGCTGTTACCGGATTGTTCATTGTCTGGTTTGGAGTGGGCACCGACATGAAGGTCCATTTTCTCGCGTTTGGCATTCTTATCTATCTCCTTCCCGTGGTGATACAGCGAATCGATGAGGTGGATGATGTCTATTTGAAAACCGTATATACGCTGGGGGCCAATGCCTGGCAAACACTGCGCAGTGTGTATATCCCATCTGTTCTTTCCCGGCTATCCGATGATATCCGTGTATTGACGGCGATCTCCTGGACGTACATCATTGTTGCCGAGAATATTGATAGCAGTCAGGGGGGCATCGGTGCACTGATCTGGCGCGTCGGGCAACGGCAAGGGCGAATGGACAAGGTTTTTGCGTTGTTGTTCCTGATTATTCTGATCGGCGTGATCCAGGATCGTCTTTTTTCCAGAACGGATCGTTTGCTTTTTCCATTCAAGACACCGGCGCTTCGGGAAAAAGAAGGAAAATCAATGGCCACCAACATGCTCCGGATGATCTGGCAGTTTATCTTGCAACTGAGCTTTTGGATCTTTCTGGGATTATACGTTGTACTGGCAATCAATGACTGGACACAACTTCTGTTTCCAGGCAGGGTCCTTTCCGATTTGTTCGGTGAAACATTGTGGGCCATTCATATTGTGTTTCTGTCCTTGATCGGATATCAGGTCCATATGTGGTTGTCCAGCCGGAATCGAACGATGCGTACACAAACGACCTAACCGGAACGAATCAAGCAACCATGGCGATCTCCATTCACGATAATCCTCAACAGGCCAATATTGTCAGTCTGCGCAATATTTTCCAGAGTTATGATGGAGGGAAAACAGAGATCATCAAAGGCCTGGACCTGCTGATCGAAGACAAGCCTGCACAGGGTCAGTTTGTTGTCATTCTGGGGATGTCGGGGTGTGGCAAATCAACACTTCTCCGGTATATCGCCGGGTTGCAAGAGCCAACCAGCGGCGAGGTCCTCTTGCAGGGGAAGCCGGTTGGTCCAGACAATCGAGCCAGCATGGTGTTTCAACAGTATTCCTCCCTGCCCTGGATGACGGTGCTACAAAATGTGGCCTTACCTCTCCAGTTTACGGGTATGTCGAGAAAGGACAGGGAAGAGAAGGCAATGGAAATGATCCGCCTCGTCGGTTTGACAGGGCATGAGCAAAAGTATGCCCAGTACCCGACATTGTCGGGTGGGCAACTCCAGCGTATAGCCATAGCCCGTAGTCTGTTGTCCAATTCATCCATCATGCTGATGGACGAACCCTTTGGTGCACTCGATATCCATACCCGGTTACAAATGCAGGAACTTCTGGGAAAGATCTGGAACGAGATGCATCCAACTGTCGTTTTTGTCACTCATGATATTGCAGAGGCGGTTTATCTGGGGGATGAGATCTACATCATGAAGGCGCCGCCTTCAACATTTGTCGAACATATTCGGATTGAATTGCCCCTCTATCGGAACAAAGAGATCAAGCGGGATCGCCAGTTTGTCGAGATGGTCTATCACATTGAGGATCTGATGGTCAAGGTGGCAGATATGAAATGAACAATTATGGTTGATCGGATTCTTGTGGCTCTATTCGGATTCCTGTGTTTTTTCATGACTGGCATGCCCTCGGCTTATGCACAGGAGCGACCCGTATCCCATGGATACCAGATGAATGACTTCACCGTCTCCTTTCAGTGGGGGGATATTTCCCTTGATCTGGAGAGGTGGGCAACACCCTATTATTACCGTGGAGAGGTCAAGGTCAGAAAGGATCAACTGCCAGCATTACTTCAATCGCCCATTCAGTTTTTTCGAAATGGGAAACCATTCTGGATCAAAGGCCTGGATATTCAAGCTATCGTCAACAAAGAGAATCAGGCGGTGATGACCCAGGATACAACAGGGCGTTTCCCGCCTCGATGGATGAGCATCATGGGCAGCAAGAACGTATCTGTTGATTCTTTTGTCGATCAACGCGCAATGCTATTCACATTAGAAACCCAGAGTTATCTTTTGGAAAACATGGCTGAAGGAGACCATTTTTCCTTTTCCAATTATGTGGATCGGAGTTCTGGTCTGGTCATCAACAGTTTGAACATAGAAATCGAAAATCCCTGGAAGAATTCTCACCCCAATATATCATAGCATACACAAAGCCGGACCTGGATGCCCTGGCCAGTTGGCAAATTGTCAATTTGGCAGGGAACAAGCAACGATTACGATATGACCCAGCCGATTCGACCAATCAGAAGATCCGGTTGATCTATTCGGATCCTGAGAAATATGATCAGATTCCAATACCAGCCTTTCGCACGACCAACCGATATATCTCTGAAACTGACTATGTGGTACCTCCATCTAAAGCGGTGAAGAAAGATACATTGATGACGGAAGTCCTGGATCCATATGACAGGTTGGATTGCCTGCTCGACCCGACATCCAAGTTAACCCTTCAATGGGGTGATCTGATGGCGACGCTCACCGGGTATTACTACAAACCGGTAGAATATTATGACAAAGGAAATGTCCCAATGCAGGTCCATATCGATGAATACGTCATGCCCGTACGACAGGTCCTGGTCAGTATTGTTCCGGTGCAGGGAGATATTGAGCAGATTCTCATCGATGGCATGAATCCCGGGTTGTGGTACGAGCGAATGAATCAGATTCCATCCAGAACATCCATCTATTTCGACGAAATCCTCGTCGAAGACAGGGACGGGAAGATCAAATTCTTGCCCCAGCAATTTATGTTCAATCTGCTTTAGACAGATGTGTCCGATCTCCTCAGGTCATATTTGCCTGAACAAGATTCACATTCACGAATTCGGTTTCAGATATCTCTTACAACGGGCCACCAGGTCGGCGGCATGCGCTCTCTCGACCCCTCCTCCTCGCCTGGAGGCCTTTTTTGCCAGTGTCATGATCACCTCCAGTTGTTGTCGAGCCAGAGCAGAGGCGTCCGTGTGATCGTCCATTCTCTGGACCAGTTCGCCGAATTGGTCGATCAGTTCCCGCTGCAGATTACGGCGGAAGATATCTGGTTGCCTGCGGTCAGGCAATTCGGAGAAGATACCTGTCGTCAACGAACGAAAGAGTGCAGCCAGTTCATAGGCATTTTCTGTTCCTGTGATCTGTGTGGCATACAATCGGTCAAGTCGCGGTTGTCTGAATAGGGTTGTCAGGGCATTTCGTTGCAATTTCAATATTCTGTTCTGGATCCCTGTTGCTTCAATTCGTCGAAGGATCATGGTGTCGATCATCCAGGAAGGTGTCTGGAAGACTTCGCGATGTAAAAAGGATACGGCACCTTCCTGAATGTGACGGGGTACGGGGGTAAAAACAGCGCCATCCTGATCATTATTTTTTGGGTGATCGTAAACACCCCCGATTTGTGTGGAGACATGACGGGTATATCGACCCATTTGGACAAAGACCTGCTCATAAAGCTCCTCCAGATCGGAATAGTCTTCGCCCGGACGATTTCCCCAATCCATCAAATTGGCTTTGATCCGTTTGAGATTTGCGATCCCGTAGGTCGACGCTTTTACGGCGTCATCACCGAGGTCTTCCGTTTGGGCGGAAGGATCATGCGGGTCACCCGTCTGGCGGCCAAATCGATAGACCGGATCATCTGCACGTGCCTTAATCCACTGGCGAAGAATGCTCTTTTCCGATTCCGGACTGACATTCCCCGGGATCAGTCTGTAGCCATATTCGATTGCCCATAGATCATAAGGGCCAATCCGGGGACTGAGGCAAACGCCTTTGTCTTCCGGCTGTGCGATGTAGTTGTAGCGGGCATAGTCCATGATCGACGGCGCTGTCCCCATTGCACAGGTGAATGTGGGACTGCGCAGAGAGTCCACCGGGTAGGCGCTACTGGACCCCATATTGTGAGGCAGACCAAGGGTGTGGCCGACTTCATGGGACGCCACAAACCGGATCAGCTGCCCCATCACTTCATCTGAAAACTGAGGTGATTGGGCCAGTGGATTCACAGCTGCGGTCTGGATGAAGTACCAATTCCGCAGCAGATTCATGACATTGTGATACCAGAGAATATCACTTTCAAGGATCTCACCTGTGCGTGGATCATGCACATGCGGTCCCCTGGCATTTTCAATATCAGTTGTGATATACCGGATGACGGAATAGCGCACATCTTCCGGACTCCAATCCGGATCATCGATCGGTGCTTCTCGGCCCGGATCGCATTTTTAAAACCGGCAGCTTCAAATGCTTTCTGCCAGTCATTGATCCCCTGGATGAGCCAGGGGACCCACTTTTTCGGGGTTGCCGGATCGATATAATACACGATCGGTTTGACCGGCTCGACCAATTCGCCCCGTGCATAAGCTACCGGGTCAGTGGGTTCCAGACGCCATCGCGTGATGTATTGTCGTTTTGCTGCCCGCTGCTCATTGACACCATAGTCTGCCTGCTGAATGCTGAAATAGGCAACTCGTGGGTCGTACATGCGAACGGGCCAGGGCTGTTCAGGCAACCGGATGATGGATTGATTCATTTCAATTGAAAGGGTTCCTGTCAACCCGTTATCGGGCAGGTTTTTTCCACTGTAGGTCAGCACATGTCGTACTTCAACGTTTTCTGGAAAAGCCCTGGTTTGGGAAATAAAGCTGCGCTTGGTGTCGAGGCTGCCGATCTGGAACTCTTTCCTTTGGTCTTCGCTCAATGCGCCGATCATGGGGACGTCTTTTGTAAAGAGATCGGTGACATCAATAACCAATGCACTGCTGTCCGGATTGAAACAGGCAATTGCAAAACTGGAAATGACAGGTTCGAAATTGTTGTTCCTGACCGAACGATATACCGGGTCATCCTCACTGGCCACACTATTGTAGGAAACGCTCCGCATATGGACCTGATCCTGATGGCGAAGGAAACGAATGACCTGCTGGGGCCGGGATTTCATACCGGCACCTCCGAAGTTCAGACCCTTGACAAAACCGGAAATCCGACTGATGATCAGAAATTCATCACCCAGAAGATCAAAGGGCAGTTCGAAATAGGTTTTTTCTCTGACCTGATGGACGGTGAACAACCCGGATTGGCTGACTGCTTCTCCCGTGATGATTTTATCGTAGCTTTTGAATCTGGATTTTTCTTCCTTTTCTCGGCTGCGGGTTCCTCTTTTTCTTCCTGTTGAGCGAAGCAGTAGGTGCCCGCCAAAATAGCCATAGCTGTAATCCAGACCTTCAGCATCTTTTTTTGAACAAAATAACACTTGGTTCTGATATCGAATGGATCAATGCCCTTTCAGTGCTTCCCGGCTGATGACCAATTTCTGGATCTCACTGGTTCCTTCACCGATGGTGCACAGCTTGGAGTCCCGGAAAAATTTCTCAACTGGGAAGTCCTTTGTGTATCCATATCCGCCATGAATCTGGATCGCATCTGTGGCCACCTGTACAGCAACCTCGGAAGCATAGTACTTGGCCATAGCGGAGATCTTGGTGACTGGCTGATGATTGTTCTTCAAATCAGCGGCCTTCCGGACAAGGAGTTCAGCAGCCTCAGATTTCGTCGCCATATCTGCCAACTTGAAGCTGATCCCCTGAAAGTTGGCAATGGCTTGTCCGAATTGCTTTCGTTCCTGGGCATACTTCAGGGATGCTTCATAAGCTCCTTTGGCAATGCCCAGCGAAAGCGCGGCGATGGATATACGCCCCCCATCCAGGACCTTCATCGATTGGATGAATCCTTCACCTTCCTAGCCCAGCAATTGATCCTGGTGAATTCGGCAATTGTCAAAAATCATTTCTGCCGTTTCGGACGCACGCATGCCGAGTTTGTTTTCCTTTTTTCCAGCCTTGAATCCGGCGGTGTTCCGTTCGACAATAAATGCGGACATACCACGGCTGTCCAGCAGTTCACCTGTGCGGGCGATAACAACGGCGACATCGCCGGAAATCCCGTGGGTGATCCAGCATTTAGTCCCGTTGAGGACAAAATGGTCGCCGTCCCTTGTTGCAACACATTGCATACGCCCTGCGTCACTTCCGGTATTGGGTTCTGTCAGCCCCCACGCGCCGATCCATTGTCCAGTAGCCAGTTTGGGGAGATATTTCTTTTTCTGTGACTCATTGCCAAATTGGAGAATATGCCCGGTACAAAGCGAGTTGTGTGCAGCGACAGAAAGCCCGATGGAGGAACAGACCTTGGCGATCTCTTCTATGATGGTAATGTATTCCTGATAACCCAGACCTGAACCTTCATACTCCTCAGGCACGAGTACACCGAGAAATCCATGCGCGCCCAGATTGTGCATGAGATCGACAGGGAAATGTTGAGATTCATCCCATTCCATGACATGCGGACGGATATAGGTTTCTGCAAAGTCCCGTGCGCTCTGGCGAATGATAGCCATGTCGTGGGAAAGGTGTGCACTGTGCATAGAGAATGAGTTTCCTGTTTAATAATCGTATTTGCCAGCCCAATTGTTCTGCAGGAACTGGCGATATTTTTCTTCTGCCGGGTTGCTTGCAGGATTGTAGAAGATGGTATGGCCTATGCCTTCCGGTTGGTAATCCTGAGGAACGAAATGGCCCGGGAAATCATGTGAATACTGATAGTCAGCACCATACCCCAGATTCTTCATCAAGCCTGTCGCAGCATTGCGCAGGTGTAAAGGTACGGGTTGGTCTCCGGTCTTGCGAACATTCTGAATCCCCTTCTCAATCGCCTGATAGGCAGCATTCGATTTGGGACTGCAGGCCGGTAGATCGTTGCCTCTGAAAGTATGATCCGGGCTTCTGGCCAACCAATTTTGTGGGCTGAGTCAAAAGCAGCATTGGCCAGCAGCAGTGCATTGGGATTGGCGAGTCCGATATCTTCTGCAGCCAGGATGATCAGTCGTCGGGCAATAAACAGAGGATCCTCTCCTCCCTGGATCATTCTGGCCAGATAATAGATCGCTGCATTGGGGTCACTGCCCCGAACTGATTTGATGAATGCAGAGATGATATCATAGTGGAGTTCACCACCTTTATCAAACTGGGATATCCGGCTTTGCACCAAAGAAAGCACCAGACTGTTTGTGATCTCTACCGTTCCACCATCCGGCGCGCCTTGGGTGACCAGCTCCAGGGTATTGTACAGCTTGCGACCGTCACCTCCGGAAATGCCCAGAAGGGCATCGTCTTCCTTGAGGATCACCCGAAGTTTGCTCAGTTGTTTGTCTGTTTTGCAGGCTCGGTCGACCATGTTCAGGAGATCATCCCTGGATAACGGTTCCAGGATGTACACCTGGCACCGCGAAAGCAAGGCATTGTTGACCTCAAATGACGGATTTTCAGTGGTCGCTCCAATCAGAATTACTGTTCCCTTCTCCACTGCGCCTAACAGTGCATCTTGCTGGCCTTTATGAAACCGATGGATCTCATCAATAAACAGAATGGGAGGAAGTCCTCCACTATCGAGATGCTTTTGTGCCTCTTCAAGAGAGGCGCGGATCTCTTCACCCCGCTCTGGATTGCACTCAGTGCCATGCATGCCCTTCCTGTATCCGTAGCGATCAGCCGGGCAAGAGTCGTTTTTCCAACACCGGGCGGCCCCCAGAACAACATGGAAGGTAAATGTCCTGATTCAACGGCTTTGCGCAATACCGCATCGGGCCCGACCAGATGACGCTGGCCGGTAAAATCGGCCAGATGGCGTGGGCGCATGCGTTCAGCTAACGGGGGCAGGGACAAGGACAACTGTTTTCACAAAGGTAATCGCTATTGCTTACTGCTCAGAATTGAGCCATCCAGTTGATCCGCCAGCCTGTATCCAGGTCATCTACCCACAACAACAGAGTGGGGTGGGCCTCATGCCGGATTACACCATCCTCCGATTCATATTCCACTTGCCAGTCAACCCATTGGTAGACCGATTGGGTTTTGGGGTTATGCACCTGAGTGTGTGATGATAAAACGGATTTCAACCTGGAGGCGACATCAGCATCCGACAGGATCTCAGTTGTATCACTATAGAACTTCAGATGGTTGATCGTCAGATCGATCGGATTCAGATAACGATTCCAATATGCCAAGACCATCGGCTTACCACCTGCCTGATAATGACCAGGCATCACCAATTGGATACTGTCTGTGAACAGTGCGGCAAGGTCAGCATGCTGTTCCTGTTGAAATTGGGTGCGCATTTGACGATTGATACGCAAAATAGCATCTGTATCGAGTGAATCGGTTGATTGGCATCCCCCAAAAACGACGATAAACATGGTCATGTACAAGAATCTGTTCGAATCAGACATACGGACAAGAAGCATATTCCTGATGGATAGATTCTGGTTTAGGATGATCATGGATTGGATGAAGGCTCGGTTGTTGGTAAAGCAGATGTTCTCTATACTCCTGATTAAAACAGGTTCAATAGCATGGCTGTGCCTGTACCATATCTGAATGTACATCGACAATGTACTTATATACCAGGCAGTCAAGAATCTATTGATTGAAATTGCCAGTAAAAGTAAGATGCAACCAGACACGGGAGGAAGGACTTGTCATTGAAACTCCAGAATTTTCCAGACAAACAGACTCCATTGATGGATCTGCATGTGCGGTAGGCCAGGAAAATCAAGTTCATCCCGGACAGGTTGCAGCGGGATGGTCTTCCGGCCAATCAGCAGGCTCGAGAGAAAAAATTTCATCTACCGGTTTTTTAAAGACAAAGGCGATTTTTAATGCCAGAACAGTAGACGGGATATATTTTCCGGTTTCCAGTGCATGAATTGTCTGGCGGGTGACCTGAACCAGTCGGGCAAGGTCTTCCTGAGTCATCTCGTGGACAGCGCGTTCAATCCGGATCTGATTATTCATCGTCTTGTGATTTACTATTCCGGGATAACAGCCAGCGGAATCGTGAGTAGAAGATGAAGAGAAGCGTAAAAAAATTAAAGATCATGATATAGAAGAAGCTCAATTCATAGACCAGGACCAGCGATATGGTCAGCAGAGCATAATGAACATATACAGCCCACATCAGCGCATTCAATCGAATGGAGCTGATGTATTCATCCTCATATCGTTCTTTTGAAAAGCAAACAGCCAGTCCACCTAGAATAATCAGGATGGCAGACAGTTCATCAATAATATTGTTGCTGATCACTCTGAACCAGGACCTGCCCGGTTCGAATATCTGATCTGCAACCAGGGCAGGAACCCGCAGGTTCAATATCTCGGGAGTCCAGTCGAAGAACATATTGAGCGACCCAAGGATGATTCCTGGAAGTAGAACGGCCCAACCGAAACGTCTCGTAGTATGAGGGAGCAATAAGTGCATCTGCATAATGTGGTTCTATTTTAATGTAAGGTATACTATACATAATGTTAAGTATGCATTACATATTGTGGTAAACACAAAAATTTATCTTTCAACAGATTTACAGGAATATCCTGATTCGTCATGCAGACTGGTAAAATCCGGAAGGGATGATGAATATCTTCATTAAGGAAGATGAAATCATGGCGGGGAGTATGGCAAATTCCAGTAGATTCATGCTTGAGAAGAGAGCAAGCTATGATGCGAACGATGATTCTTTCAACGGGGGCAGCAATACCCGAAGTCCGCCAACTCAATAGTGATTTTGCGTTGCATACCTTCTATGACAAGCGTCAGACAGTAATTGCTGACCCCCCACAAGTGGTCACGGACAAGTTTGAATCGATTACCGGGATCCGGGAACGGCGATATGCACCGTCAAACATCGTGGCTTCTGATCTGGCCCTGGAAGCTGCCAGACAGGCTCTTGATCGATCACAGGTAGATCCCGAATCGCTCGACTTTATCATCGTGGCAACAAATTTCGGCGATGTAAAAAAGCATACCATCCAGTCAGATTTTCTGCCTGCTCTCGCAGCTCGGGTCAAGCACGGTCTAGGCATTCGGAAACCGGAATGTACTGTTTTTGATCTGGTGATCGGATGTCCGGGATGGATACAGGCATTCATACAGGCCGACCTCATGATCCGATGTGGCGAAGCAAAACGCGGATTGATCATCGGTGCTGAAACCCTGTCTCGTGTATTGGATATCCATGATCGGGATTCCATGATCTTTGCTGATGGTGCCGGGGCCACATTGTTGGAAGGGAGGTCAATGGCTGATTCCGGGGTACTTGCTCATGCTGCGGTATCCCATACACTGGATGAAGCCTATTACCTCTATCTCGGACAGTCCAACTACCCGGATAGTGATGCCCGGATCAGGTATATCAAGATGGAGGGTCGGAAGATCTATGAATACGCGTTACAGCATGTTCCTTTGGCCATGAAATCTGCCCTTGACCGCAGTCAACGCGATATCAAAGACCTCAAAAAGATATTCATTCATCAAGCGAACGAGAAGATGGATGAGGCAATTATCAAACGGTTTTATAAACTTTTCGGGTATCGGAACGTCCCGGAAGGCGTGGTACCTATGAATATTCACGAGCTTGGAAACAGCTCTGTTGCCACGATTCCCACGCTCTATCACCAGGTGCTACAGGGTCAATTTTCAGATCATTTCCTGGAGGAAGGCGACCTGATCCTGTTTGCTTCGGTTGGTGCGGGCATGCATATCAATTCCCTGGTCTATGCCCTTTGATTGGATCAGCAGGTTTCGAACCTGTTCAACTTCTTACGGCATGCCTGGATAAATCTATTCTGATTCCGGATAAAGCAGGGGAGAGGCGGTATTGTAGAAGAAGAAAGACCACATGTCTGCCTGTTCGTCAATGATCTTGGAGGTGGGTTTTCCTGCCCCATGACCGGCACTTGTGTCAATCCGGATTAATACCGGTTTATCGCTTTGTTGACAAGCTTGCAGTCGTGCCGCGTATTTAAAAGAATGTGCCGGTACTACCCGATCATCATGATCTGCCGTGGTCACCATTGTGGCTGGATATGCCGTTCCGGCTTTCAGGTTGTGGTATGGAGAATAGGCATGCAATACAGTGAACATGGCTTCCTCATCGCTGCTTCCGTATTCAGGAATCCAACCCCACCCAACGGTAAATTTGTGATACCGTAGCATATCCATCACGCCAACATCTGGCAAGGCAACACCGAACAATTCGGGACGTTGATTGACACATGCCCCTACCAGAAGTCCACCGTTCGATCCGCCGGCTATTGCCAGTTTCTGATTGGAAGTGTACCCTTCCGAAACCAGATATTCAGCAGCAGCGATCATGTCGTCAAAGCAATTCTGCTTTTTATCCCGCATGCCCCCCTTGTGCCATTCTTCCCCGTATTCGCCACCCCCTCTCAGATTGGGCATGGCAAATATGCCTCCATTCTCCAGGAGGAGAATGCGAGACGTGCTGAAGAAGGGAGTCATGGATTGATTGAATCCACCATAGGCATAGAGAAAACAGGGATTATTCCCGTCAAGGACCAGTCCTTTCTTATGGACCAGGAACATCGTGACCGATGTGCCGTCCTTGCTCCTATAGATCACCTGCTCCTCTTCGAAATCATCCGGATTGAACTTCAGGTCGACTCGAAAAAAGACATCACTTGTGCCAGAGGAGATATTGTAGAGGAAGATCGAACCCGGGTCAATAAACGAGGAATAGGTGTAAAACAACTGATCGTCATCTCGTTTGCCGGCAAATCCACCGGCAGTGCCAAGTCCCGGAAGATGGATTTCCGTTTCGCCGGTGCCATCCGGCTGATATCGAAAGATCCGGGTTGTGGCATTGTTCAGATAACTGGCAAACAGATAGCCACCACCGGTGGTCACGCTTTCCAGTAAATCTTCTTTCTGAGGAATGACTTCCAACCAGTTTTCCGCTTGTGGTCGGGAAGGGTCAATGGATATAAGCCGGTAGTTGGGCGCATCGATATTTGTGAGGATGATCAAGCGACCATCGATATGATCGATCACCGTACTTTTATGTTCGAAGCCTGTAAACAGGGCTTTAAAAGTAGATCCAGGATGAGTTAAATCCTGATAATAGGTCTCAAAGCCTACTGACCCGGTCGCCGCGTACATGATCAGATAGCGCAGGTCCTCGGTTACATCCGTCCAATGATACATCTGGGGTGCCTTGTCATTGCGGTAGACAAGTTTGTCCGCAGATTGTGCATCACCCAGGCGGTGGAAATAGACACTGTGAAATTGGTTGGTTTCTGAGAGCTCCTTGCCTTTTTTGGGTTCAGGCATCCGGCTGTAGAAAAAGCCATCTTTCGTCCATGAGGCTTCAGAAAATTTGACCCAGTCGATCCGATCCTCCAGTTGCTGCCTGGTTGCGATTTCCATGATCCGGATCTGGCTCCAGTCGGATCCTGCATCCGATCTCGAATAGGCCACATAGCGGTTATCCGGGCTGAACCCGATCAGTGAGATAGATGCAGTCCCTGTTTCAGAAAGGGTGTTCGGATCGAGGAATACTTCCGGTTGGCCGTTCATACCATGTTGGACATAGATCACTGCCTGATCCTGGAGTCCGTCATTCCTGGAAAAGAAATAGTAGTCGCCAGCTTTCAAAGGTGTAGAGACTTTGGGAAAATCGAACAGTTCTTTATACCGGTCGCGCAATGTCTTGCGGAAGGGAATCTGTTCCAGATAACCAAACGTGACAGCATTCTGAGCCCGAACCCGGGCTTCTACCTCAGCAGCCGTATCGATTTCCAGCCAACGATAGGGATCTTCAACCGGAACCTGGAAATAGGTATCAACGACCATGTCTATCCGTGTTTCCGGATAACTCACTGGGAGGGGTGGAAAAGCATCCGGTGCCGGAGGCTGTCCGCAAGATTGCATCATAAATAGGCTGATCAGAAGGAGAAGAAGACGAACCATTGCAGAAGAATGAATACGGTTATCAGATAAGAGCCTGTCTGTGTTCACGAAAGAAATGGAATCAGTTGTCAGATGTGCCTTGCCATTGCCAGATGAGATGTTTGCTGTCCATGTCATTCTGTGCAAGATGTATTTCAAATCAAAAAAATCAGATTCAATTTGCAGACATATATACTGGGCATCCGGTTACTTTTCGGTCAACAGGCTGGTATAGTGTTGTCATTCGTCCGTAATGTAGTCACGTGGTGGCTACCCAAAATGGATAGCTTTATTCACCCTAAAGGTAATGCCAGAAAAGAGAATACGCAGAACGATCAGCTGGATCCGTAAAACAGATTACAGCGACTATGGTCATGTCCGGATGCACCGGACACGGTTCATCGAGTCGAGTTATCCGGTTTGAGTGGGTCACCAGTAACCATATCACGCAGGATCATACGCGCCTGAGGACCGGCACAAAATAATAAATCAAGAGTACTTAGCCCGGCAGTGAACCCCAGGCGATCATCGAATGCCTGGGGATACGATACAGGCTGAATCCAGGCCGGCCATGGTCTTTCTTCTGTGTGGGAATCCATTCTGAAATCTACATTGTCAACATGCAGTTCCGGGTTCCATTGCGATGTCAGAAGAGGTGTGTCAGGTAATTGCAGCTGTTGAAAGAGCCAGGTCAACAAACGGAGATTCCAATCCCAGAGAAATGTGTCCCGAGTATGATAAAGGGCTTCCAGTTCATCAGCAAAATGATCAAAAAACGGTGCGCGGCCATAACATGAACGGATCGTGCGCCAATGTCTGCGATTCCAGGGTTCGCTCCAGGAGATGCGGACATCCCTGTAGGGAAGTTGCTGGTGTTTGCCTTTTTCCAGCGGGACCGATAACATCACAGGTCCATAGGAGCTCAGGACAGTGAATCGGTTGCGGCCGCTTTTTTTCTGAAAATGATCGCACGATTCCAGGACAAGATCAGAGCCGGCTGCCAGTGGCGCCAGAAAAGGAGTTGCCGGCCAATAATGCAGAAGTATACAATACGAAGACATGAGGGTCCAAGTTAAGGACATCGCACCTTCTCGTACGCGAAGAATATTCGCGTTAAAGGTGTACAATTCTTATATTTAAATTATCTTTGATGTGATCAAGCCCGTTCGGGTGTGATCCCCCCCCGAGAAGAACCATATCCCATCGACTTTCGTCGATGCGGTTTCCTGACTCTTTATTTCAAAACATCCTGTACAATGCAAACACTGGTACACCACCGGTGGCGTGCACTCGTACTTGGTCTGAGTCTATGGTTCAGTCCGGGAACAGTGACGCCCGCCTTATCGTATTTTCCTGATCCGACCGGCCAACTCGGCGGATTGGAAGTGATCTGCCCGAGCAATATCACGGTTTATGCCACAAATGGATTGAACGGTGCAAATGTCTCCTGGGCTCCCATCACGGCCAATACAGACTGTCCGTTTTGTGCAGCAAGTCTGGTCGGATATCAGCCCCTGGGTATGTTTAACGGACACCATTACTTTCTGTCAAACACACAGACAGACTGGAATTCCGCAGCCGTTTTGGCAACGAATCAAGGCGGATATCTGGCATCGATCAACAGTGAACTGGAGAACGCCTTTCTAGCCAAAGAACTGGCTGGTATTCCCGGGTTTATCGGGTTACATGACCAGTTGATGGAAGGGAATTATCAATGGCACAGTGGAGAACCGGTCAATTATACGCACTGGCAGGTCGGTGAACCGAATAACGGGAACGGTCAATCGGAGCAGGATGCCACTCTGATGACCCCGACCGGGTATTGGCAGGACGTGGAAGTGTTGAAGAAAAACAGATATGTGCTGGAGCTGCCCTGTGTGATCATTCAACAGGTGGCCGGACTTCCGAGTGGATCATTTTTCCCAATTGGAACGACCACGGTCACCTTCCAGATCTCTGATCCTTGCGGGAATCAGTCGATTTGTTCGTTTACAGTGACCGTCCTGCCTAATATTACTGTGGATTGCCCGAAAGACATCAATGCGATATGCCAGCCGGGAATCAATGGTGCTGTCGTCACTGGTACCCGCCGACTGCGACAACCCAGTGCGGGTTGTGTGGATCTGTCCCTCCCAATACCATTGATATGGGTAGTTACAACAGCTCGCACTACTATTGCACAAATTCACCCTTTCAATGGACCAACGGTCAGACATTTGCCATCGCTTATGGAGGCTATCTTGCCAGCATTGGTTCTGCAGGAGAAAATCAGTATCTGGCCAATGTCTTGCAATTGCCGGATGCATTTATCGGGTTGAATGATCTCGCTGTTGAGGGCCAGTTTCAATGGGCCAATAATCAGCCATTGGGGTATTTCAATTGGGCCATCGGCCAGCCTGGTAATCCCACCGGAAATGAAGATGTGGTGGTGATACAAGACAACAGTACCTGGAAAACGGTGGATAAGCAGGCTTATAAAGAATGCATCATTGAAATCCCCTGTCTGGACATTGTGCAGATCAAAGGCCCACCCTCCGGATCGGTTTTTCCGTTGGGTGAAACCGAGATCAAATACAAGATCACCGACGATTGCGGGAACACCGCTTATTGTTCCTTCAAGGTGATCGTTTCAGGAGGAATATCCCTGGAATGTCCGGATGATGTGACTCTGGATTGTGAGCCGGGTAAAGACGGGGCAACCTATACCTGGTCTGCACCGACACTTTGGTCTTGCTGTGATGATTGTCCGGATGGAGATCCGATTGCCGGATTCATCTACATGGGTGAATATCAGGGATCACATTATTACTGCTCCCAACAAAAGTATGACTGGTGGACCAGTCAGGCCATATCCTCGTCACATGGCGGGCATCTGGTCGTGATGAATTCTCTGGGCGAGAATCAATTTCTGGCCACCATGTTGCTGGGTACGATTGCCTGGATCGGTTTGACCGATGAGCAAGTGGAAGGCCAGTTTGGATGGGTGAACAATGATCCTCTCGGTTTTACACGCTGGGTACCCGGACAACCGGATAATGGGGGCTTTACCAATGAAGATTATGGTGCATTACACCCGGATGGATACTGGTCGGATGAACTGGGACAGACAAAGTTGGAGTTCATCATGGAAATCCCCTGTGAATCAGTCATCCAGATTTCTGGTCCGCCTCCGGGTTCCTGTTTTCCTGTCGGCACAACCGTGATCACCTATAAAGCAACTGATGGCTGTGGGGAAATGGCCACATGTTCATTTTCAGTTACAGTCAAGGATTGTTGCTTCCTCGGTCCGGAGATCCAGTGTCCGGATGATTATTTCGGTTGTCCGGAGACATCATCTGATCCCAATACGACTGGATGGGCCATGTCCTGGACACCGGACGGCCCCTGTGGAAAGGTGGTCATCACCTGGTCAGACCAGATCATCAGTCAGGGCAATTGCTGGGATAAAGTGATCAAGCGGACATGGAAAGCGGCATTCAGCCTGTATCCCCAATTGTACAATACCTGCATACAGTATATCTATCTGCAAGACAAAGAGCCTCCCATGATCTGGGATTGTCCGAAGGACGTCACCGTGGCTCCAGGACCGGATTGCAGTGTCAAGGTGGGATGGGCAGCACCTCTCCCGATGGATAACTGTGGCAATGTGTACACTACAGTAACCCATCAACCCGGAAGTACATTTTATGAAGGAACGACAACGGTCATCTACACCTTTGTTGATGGTTGCGGAAACAAGACCCAGTGTTCCTTTAAGGTAACGGTGACCACCTGTTGCAAGGCACCGGCGATCACCTGTCCTCCGGATTATCTGGGTTGTCCTGAGGAATCTGCATCTCCCGGGTGACTGGATTCGCGACAACGTCGACGCCTGACGGTCCCTGTGGTAATGTTGTCGTTGAATTCAATGATGAAGTGATCAGTATGGGGAATTGTTGGAACCAGACGATC
This sequence comes from Saprospiraceae bacterium, assembly GCA_016710115.1. Classification (GTDB taxonomy): domain Bacteria; phylum Bacteroidota; class Bacteroidia; order Chitinophagales; family Saprospiraceae; genus JAGNXB01. Next base: position 10,526 of record JADJLN010000006.1, on the reverse strand, counting down.
AAGCGAACCTGGAAATCCTATTTCGATGCACAACCGGGGTTATTTACGACCTGCGAACAATGGATCGTACTGGAGGATAAGGTCGCTCCTGTCATCAGCAATATACCCGACGATCTGACTCTCTGCCCGGATGTCCCACTTGCATTCGGCAATCCTGCATTTGCGGATAATTGTGGTGCGGTGACGCTGACGTTCATCGATCAGAGTTCGGGAAAGGCCTGTGAAAATGGACATATCGTTACCCGAACCTGGATTGCCCAGGATGCATGCGGGAATACTTCGACGGCTTCCCAATCCATTACCCGGATCGATCAGGAACCACCGGTCGTTCAGGATTGTCCCCCAAACATTACTGTAGAACCCGATCCGGATTGTCAGGCTGTTGTCAACTGGATATCTCCGGGTGTGACAGATAATTGCAGCCCGGTTTCGGTTCTGGCCAGCCATGCACCCGGATCTGTCTTTGAGGAAGGTGTAACGACCGTGACCTATACCATGCTGGATGAATGTGGAAATACTGCTACATGCATATTCACCGTCACCGTTGAGGAATGTTGTGTCCTGCCCGACCTGCAATGCCCCGGGAAATACCAGGCCTGTCCGGGTGACCCCACCGACCCATCGGTAGCCGGAGAACCGACCATAGACGGCCCGGATGATTGTGGTTTGCTTGAACTGACGTACAGCGATTGGCTCATGGATTCATCCGGTTGTCCAGGATCTGCCAAGATCGGACGTACATGGACCTTGACCGCAGTCAACGACACGAGTAAAACGGTCTCCTGTGTTCAATGGGTACAAACGGGCGATGAAGATGCTCCCGTTTTCGACAGTTGTCCTCAGGATATCTATATCTACACGGAGGAATGGTGTCCTGTTGTCGTTTTCTGGAATGAGCCGCAGATCACCGATAACTGTAGTGATTTTGATGTCATGGTTACGCATTACTCCGGAGATACCTATTACCCCGGCGAGACCGAAGTGCAGTATTGGGCGGATGATATTTGTGGCAATTCGAGTTTCTGCATTTTTACCATCCATGTGATCCCGTTAAGTGGGAAATCCGTCTGTGAGAGTCGAGGTGAACATACAGATGCTCTTTGGGTAGAAGAGGTGTCATTGCAGGGGCTTCCATATACCAATGGAAACAACTGTGGATGGGGTGGCTCTATCGCTCTGGAACCGCTGCTGGCCTGGGGAGAAGAGATCCAGCTTGATGTCGTCCCCGGGTATATGGGCGAAGCCTTGACTACCTACATCCGGGCATGGGCAGATTGGAACCGGGATGGGGATTTTCAGGATTTTGGTGAAATGATCTACGATGCCCAGGAGTTGAATCAAGGACCGATTTCGATTTCCTCAAAGGTTCCGGATTATACAGTAGCCGGTCCGTCGTTTATCCGGGTGAGTGTGAAGTATACAAACATCCAGAGTGATCCGACACTGCCTGAGTCATGTGGTCTCTTTGCACAGGGAGAAGTGGAAGACCTGCTTGTTCAGCTGGGTATGACCACTGATCTTGAGGCGTCAACGCCACTGGGTGATCTGAATCTGTTTCCGAATCCGGCAACTGAACGGGTCAGGTTATCCTGGAATGGACACTGGTCGGAACTCGTTCAGGCAACCCTGATCGATCAATTGGGCAAGCCGGTCAAATCCTGGTCATGGAATGCGAATGGAGTCCATCAGTGTGATCTTGAACTATCCGGTCTTCCTGCTGGAGTGTATATACTTGATTTACAAGCTGGGTCCCGACTGACTCGGATGAAGCTGGTCATTCAATAGCAAACCCTCAAAACCAGAGACCGGGCCCGTGTTTTCGGGTTCGGCCCCCCTTTGCCCCGCTTCCGGTCTGCCGGAGCGGGGTTTTATTTGGCACTGGTGACTGGAAGACCGGCATTTTGCCAGGCCATGATTCCACCAGCTAGGTTATAGACCTCAGTAAAGCCAAGTTCATGCATCCTGGCCATCGCCTTCCCGCTTCGGTTGCCGGAACGACAATACACAAAAACCGGTTTGTCTTTAGGTAGCTGATTGACCTTCTCCAGAAAATCCGGTGCATGAAAATCGATTTCCGTGGCATCCTGGATTTTGGCCTGTTGTATCTCCTCCGGGGTACGAACGTCCAGAAGTATATGGTCTGGCCGAGCAGCCCTCGATTCTGAAAATGTGGTCACATCGATGTCCTTGGCGATGCCGGCTGATTGTGTTGTCGTGTTTTCCAACTGTGATGCCGGAGGTTGAGCACAAGATGTGGCAAGAAACGGTCCGATCAGGACGATCAGGATCTTGAACATGGTCATTTTCTGCATTTTCAGCAAAGATATCTCCGGGCCAGTCATGGTCTTCGTGATGTCGATCACAACTGTCGTTATCGGACCAGTGAATCACTGATCAGGACATCCCCTTTATACAGCCTGGTCTGCCCGTCAATGAATTCGACCTCAGCTGCATAGACATATACCTCCTGTCCGACATATCGTCCGCGGAACGTACCATCCCAGCCATATTTGTAGTCATTTACAGGTGTGTCATCCTGGCGGAATACCGCATTGCCCCAGCGATCAAATACCTGAAGACTGATCACGCGGAGGACTTCCGATCCTCCCTGTACATAGAAGATATCGTTTAGTCCGTCTGCATTTGGTGAGAACGCAGAAGGAATGAACACCCTCCGTGGTAATGAAACCAGGATACTGATCTGATCGGAAGCGGAACATCCATTCTCGTCAATTGCTGTCAAGGAATATGTGATATCTGACGCTGCTGAAAAGCTGAAACCGGTGCATGTTGTGCAACCATCAGGTGGTGCAGGAGACCAGTTCAATTGGAACAGATTGGTGGAAGCCGGATTGATGCTTGCCTGGATGAGTACAGTACTGCCAGCCAACACCTTCTGGTCAGGTCCAAGGTTGAGTGTGAACCCGGATCCGGAAGTCAGGAAGAGGGTAGTATCCCGACTGCAACCGATAGCATCAGTTACGTTGACCTGATAAGTGCCTCCGCTCAGCGGAGCAAAAAGGCCAGTATTGTTTGCCGGTCCATTGTTCAGTGAATATTGATAAGGGGCCGTGCCACCCTGAATATTGATCACCTCGATATATCCGTCGGTAGAACCCGGACAGCTGTTTCCCTGTCCCTCCACTTGCATGCTGACAATCAGGTCATTGCTTCCAGTGACCAGGACATCATCCTGAGCGGTACAGCCAGAACCTGTGTCTGTGACTGTCAGTGTAAATGGACCCGGGGCAGTAACCACAGGATTTATTTGCGACGAACCATTCAGGCCAGGCCCGGTCCAACTCAAGCTCAACATGGCAGGAGGAGTTTGAGTTGGTCCAATGGGTACAGATGGATTCAGGCAGTCGATGGTTCGATCTGTGCCGGCATCGGCGACAGGATTCGGATGCACAATCAGTTCGGCAAGAGATGATGCATTCAAACAAGGTGCCTGAGCCGTGATCAGGTACTGAAAACTGTAAGTGCCAGCTGGAAGTGTCTGGATATTGACTGTCCCTGCATTTGCGTCGAATGCCGGACCCGGGTTGGCAGGACCATTGAAAAAGGACCACGTCCCAGAAGCATCCTGACCGGAAAGAAGTGAAGGCAAAGATTGCAATCCATTCGTTCCATGGCAAAATTCGGCAGCCGATACCGGAGAGCCGGCTGTGGGTTGATCGGCGAGTATAACCGTGCTTGTCGTCTCAGTCGGACACCCGGGAGGCGGTGCAGGTTGTAGCGTGTAGGTGAGGATGTAATTCCCGGGATCCTTGTCCTGCAGATCAAGATTCGCCCCGTTCAGGATGGCCGGATTTGTACCTCCGGGAATCCCGCTGAGCGACCATACACCCGGTGCCGCCAATTGGATAAGGTAGAAAGATCCAGGCTGGTATTGCTGTTGCATTGAGCAATCGAGGAAAGGATGTCCAGGTCCGGACAGAGACAGTTCTTCACCAGTACGTTGACCGTGTAGGAGGCATATGTGCAAGGAAGAACTGCGCTCCCAGTCGTATAGGTGAATGGATATAGACCAGGGGTAATCCCGACGCAGTCCAGCACGGGAATCGTGCCAGAAGCGCCACTGTTGTTTTGATCCACCCAGGTACCTGTTTGGTCGCCAGTCAACAGAAAGTCGGTCAAGTTCAGTACAGTCGGGTCCTGGCCGGAGGAATTGCTGTTGCAGATGGCAAGCTGCGGTTGTAGTGTCGCAAATGGAGCCGGGATGATCGTCAACATGTTTTCACTGAACAGGGGACAACCGGCAGGAGGCGATGTGGACAGCGTGAATCGAATGGTATAGGTTCCGGGATCTTTTCCAGTTGCCTGAATGGTCGATCCTGCAAGGACGGCCGGATTTGTTCCGGGAGGATTGAGAGCGATTGACCAGGTGCCCGGTTCGCCAGTGATAAGCAAGGTATTGAGATCCAGACTTCCGTTGTCATTACAGAGGTTCCCAGGTGGATTGAATGCCGTGCTCGGACAGTTGCAGTCATTGACGATCACCTCCATCGAATAAGAAGAATTCGAACAGGGAGGCACCGCGCTGCCAGTCGTATAGGTGAAGGTGTAGGACCCGGGCAAAAGTCCGACAAAGCTCATGGCGGAGGAGGGGCCTGTCGCACCGGATGCATCCACATCGGCCCAGGTCCCCGTGAGGTCGCCACCTGAAATCAGACTGTATAGATCGAGTGTACTCGGGTAACTTCCGGTGCCTGATTGATTGCATACCTGGGTGCTGGCAGGCAATGTGGCAACAGGGGGTAAAACCAGGATGATATCCGATGTACTGGAAGTAGGGCAGCCAGCAGGTGGCGGCGTACTCAATTCAAACTGGACGGTATAGGTTCCCGAATCTTTTCCGGTGCCTGAAAACTGATTGGCACTCACCGTTGCCGGGTTACTTCCCGGAGGAGATCCGACCAGACTGAATGTGCCAGGTTCAGTAGTTACCTTGATACTGTTCAGGTCCAGATCGGCCATGGAGGTGCAGAGGGTTGTTTGAGAAAAGAGAGCAACACTGGGGCACTCGCAATTCTCGACGATAACCGTGATCGTTCCGGTATATTCCGGGCAATCGCCTGAAGCCGAGTTTGTCGTGTAGGTAAATGTGTAGGCGCCAGGTAGTATGCCATCAAAATCCAGAATCGGGAATGGGCCGGCGGCCCCTGAATTATCCGTGTCCTCCCAGGTTCCACTGGCATCACCGCCCAGGATCAGCTGTGAAAAGTCAAGCAGGGTGGTCTGACCACCTGCGTTGCTGTTACAGATAAAGGCATCTGGTAGCAAGTCTGCATAGGGTTCACTGATGATGTCGATGAGGATACTGTCTGATCCGACGCATCCATTTCCATCATAGTATTCGTAAATGACTGAATACGTGCCGATGCCCAAAACGCTTGGAAAGACATTGCCATTGAAGTCCGGAGTGGCCATCCACGAACCACTGGTGGGTCAGCTTCAAGCTGAATGGTCGTATTGCTCACACAGATTGGACCGGGATCAATGATCAACGGTTCCGGATCCTCATAAATGTCAAAAACCACCTGGTCAATACTTTCACAGCCGTAGATACTGGTGTATTCATAAGTCCCGACAAAGGTGCCCGGCCCCAGCAAGTCCGGGTAGATGGTACCGTTCATGGAGATGTCACCAGTCCAGACGCCACCCGGAGGGTCGACCTGGACCATATACGGGCCGGAAGATTCACAAAGAGGATCGATATTGAAGATATTGATGTCATCCGGGTCATAAAAGTCGACCGGGATGGAGTCAATACGGACAACCCTGAGGCGTGACCGTACTCAGTGTCAGGTAATGGGTCCCATCATTGAAATTCGAAGGAACGAAAATGCCCAACGGGTTGGCAATTCCTCCCCATTGCCCGTTTTGAGGGCTACCATATGCCTGGATGGAAGTCTGATCGTTAGTGCAGAAAGGCCCGATGGGGTCAATTGAAATCATTGGTGCAGGATAGATCTCCAGGAGCAATGAATCGACAGCCTCACAGTTGCCATCAGTGACAGTGACATAGTACGTGTAGTTGCCGGTGACGCCGACTGGGATCGTAACAATCGGAGATTGAGCAGATGGGTCATCCAGAAAATCACTTCCATCTCCGCTGCCTTCCCAGAAGAATTGATAGGGAGGAAGGCCACCGTCTGGAGTCACATTGAGTTGAACAGGGTCGCCACCTTCACAAATGGTAACGTCTGCACTGGCTACTGCAGCAACCGAACACGGGGGGTCTGCGGTGCAATCCATATAGTCGGCAGCATCGCCGCCAAAAGTCATGGTGAATCCGTTCCCGGTTCCGTACCAGTTATTGATCGCGATGTAATAACCTTCACCGCCATTCACAATCAAAGGGGCGACAAATCCATCCCCGAAACCGGGTCCTTCCGTTACATCCATGGCACCATTTCCCAGGCCAGTATCCGGGCAAAACCCGCAATTGAAGGCAGCCGAGGAACAGCGGATCGGAGAGCCGAGATCACCACAATCCACATCTGGTCCAAACAGGGCCCAGTCATAATCCTCACCATATCCTCCGTCTGGGATAATGGAAAACTCCAAAGTGAGGCCAGAGGGCGCACCGGCATCGATCTCAAAATAATACCAGGCCGTATTTCCTTCGGAGGAAAGGCATCCCGGATCGTTGTCGGGATCACTGAAGTCGTCATAACCGCCATTCCCCATAGGGTTTCCCGCAGGAGCCGGATTGGCACAGATAGTCGTTGCAGTCGCACAATCATTTGCCTGTGCGAGAAGAAAAGCCGGACTCAAGACCATGCTGAGGACAAATAGATAATAACGCATAAGGTGGGTGTTGGCGTGCTGCATTTGGTAGATCAATGGATCGGATTCCTAAATGTAAGGAATCTGATCACTTTCCTTGTAAGAGTATGATCTGACTGGATTCGCTGCCGCGCTTTTTACGCGATATTGATCTGCATAGCCATTTCCTCAGGGGATGAACACCGACCGGGAAAATGCTTCTCCATTTTCCCGTTTGAATGTGGAGCCAGTACAATCCGGAATGAAGTTGAATTGTGAGGCTTTCCGCTGGACCGGATCGCATCCAGGCCGACCGGATCAACCTTCCTGGAGATCAACAATATCGACTTTGGTCGAAGATCCGGGCATACCAGAAGAGCTCAACCGAAGCTCCCCCGAACCGGGGGTGACATCGATTTGCAATCCGTTATTACCAATGGCGCCCCCTCCCGGGATACCGAATTTGATCTCCTTGATCCGGGTGCAACCCAAGTCATCTGTAACTGTAACCTGGTAGATGCCTGGAGTGAGATCTGATCGGCTGGAGGCCGTACTTCCATCGCTCCACAGGAAGGAATAGGGCGGTTCACCCTGGCTCACTTTCGGGGACAGAATCGTAGGCTGACCATCCATGTCCAGGCCGATGAGGAATTCGATCTCCATGGTTGCCGGATCGACGACATTGAATTCACGAGTGGTAAAACAACCATTCGTGTCCACAATATCGATGCGATAATCACCCCGATCCAATTGGTAGGGTGGTGATTTGAACATGGACGTCGAGAGGTTCAGAACGACTATATTGAATGGCCCATTTGGGCCACTGATCAGCACATCCAGTGTACCACTTAGTTCTCCCGGGCAGAGAGGCGAACCAACCACGAGAGATTCGATGATCGGACCCTGGTCTGGCAAGAGGATCGTGATCTCTTTTTGGCAGCCATAAGTGTCGGTAAGTGTTACCTGGTATTCACCGGGCAGCAAATTTGCGGCAATTGACGAATCCAGGTCAGGGTCGTGCGACCAATGGTATGTATAGACTGAATCCGAATCAGACGAAACAAGCATAATGATTCCGGTCGGCGGCGTTTGACAGGTCGGCACGGTTTCAATATCGACCATCCCCTGAAAGCCTGTCGTTGAAGAATCAATCGTGAACAACCCGAATGATGATTGCCCATTCTGATTGGTCACTTGTACACTGTATTGACCGGGGAGCAGGTCGGTTAAGGTGGGTTCATTTGTCATTTGCCCGTTACTCCACTCACAGGTAAATGGTGTGCTGGAAAGTATGTCCAGAATGATGGTGCTCGAGGAATCACAACTGTGAGGAATCAGATCGGAATGGAGAAGGAAAGGAGGTTCGTATATGGGGGCGCTAAAGTAAACTGTATCTGAACAGCAATGATTGATGGCAACCAAGTACCCATTATAGGTGCCAGGTCCGGGATACTGGTGAAACAGAGGCTCCTTTTCCGTGGATGTTTCCCCATCACCAAAGTGCCAGATATAATCGAGCGCGTACGTGGAACGATTCACAAAATAGAAGGTGTCCTGAGAAACTTTCTGCTCGCCGATCATGGCCTGCGGTGGGGGCAGATCAATGTGAAAGCTGTCCTGGATGCACAATCCATTCTTTGTATACGTCACCTGATAGGTTCCGGGCTGATAATTATTCGTTTTGAAAGAGAATTCAGCCGCAGTTTGTCCCTCGATGGCAACGCCTTCAAAATACGATTGCCAGGTTCCAGAGGTGTCACCAGCTTCCGCGAACAATGCATACTTGTCGCTGTCAGTCCAGCCGTTGTCTGAAAGATTGATCTGGTAACTGGCTTCCGTAGATTCGAGGACAAGGGCATCCAGAATGAAATAGGCATAACAGGGGGAGCCATTGTACCCGGTGGATGGGAGTTCGCAGGTTGGGCCAATCATCAATCCGTTGATGTCGGAAGTGGGTGTGAAGGTGATGGAAAAGGATCCCCATGTGGATTCGGGATGATATGTCGATTTACCGAGGACCTTCCAAAGTGAATCTGCCTGGCCGGGGCAACCTTGGGTGATCACAGGTAACTCACAATCCGGATTGCCCCAGACAGCCAGATCGATGTCTGGATAATAGATGACTCCGTTGTTACAGGTTTCCCCGAAGTTGGTCAGGGGAACACTGGCTATCTGGAAAGCCAGCCGATAGGTTCTGCCGGCGAGGAGAGGCGTGGCCATACAAGTACCGACATATTCTACCCACATATTGCTGAAGATCATCCCGACAGCTCCTGAATCACTGGAAAATGGTAAAAGATCAGCTTCCAGGACGGCAGGCATGACAAAGTCACAGGTGTGCAAGAAATCTGTGGTCGCAATCGTCCCCTTTTGCCAATCCTTCACACAGTTCATCATACTGAAAGAAGCTGGACAACAACTTCTTTCTTCGAAAGACGGATTGGGCAGATTGATTTCAGGTACCCAGGGATAAAGACCAATACATGTGCATTCCAGATCCTGTAGATCGATTAACCCGTCGCCGTCGTCATCCATACCGTTCGTACAAATTTCCTGGGCGGTCAAATGGAATGCCCCGGCAAATAAAAGAAGCAGGAATCCTGATTTCATCATCATGTCAACAGGTTGGGTAGTACAGACTCAAACATCCAGTTCGTATTCTTTATCATGGGAAATTGGACCAGAATCCTGATCTTCCAGTAAGGTGAATATAACCTGAAATCCCTGATTTTTCAATGGTCGGGGATCACTTCAATGGGTAATGATCTGTTGGCTCCAGACATCTCCCTGCTCATTGACAAACTCCATGAAATAGGCTCCCGGTATCGGCAGTTCGATAAACACAGGACCTGATTCAGGAAGCAGGGAATGAGAAGATAGGTCCCGGCCGAGCAGGTCAATCAGGCGAACTTGCCGAATGGTCATGTTCTGGATTCTGTCTGTCCGGAGAATGACGCCTCCGGGCACAGGATCGATCTGCAGCCCGTTATTCCCGATCACACCGCCTCCGGGAATTCCGAATTTGAATTCTCTGACCTGGGTGCACCCTTTGTCATCAGTGACGGTAACCTGGTACGTCCCGGGACTCAGATCGGTTCGGGTAGGATCGGTGTTGCCATCGCTCCAGAGGAAGGTATACGGCGGTTTTCCCTGGCTGACCTTGGGGATCAACACGGTGGGCTGTCCGTCACCATCCAGACCGATGAGGAATTCGATCTGCATAGCCTGTGGATCGACGATGATGAAACTCCGGGTTGCTTTACATCCTTTGCCATCCTGACAAAGACACGGTATTGACCTGCATCCAGTTTGTAAGGAGGGAATTTCAGTTTGGCTGTCGTCTGGTTGAGAACATCAGTGGTAAAGGGTGGCGTCTGTCCGGTTACTTCAAATTCAACACTTCCCGTTTTGCCACTGGCGCACAATGGCGGCGTGGTAATAAGTGGATCGATGATCGGTCCAGTGTCCTCCAGCAATATCGACAGGGACTGCCGGCATCCATCCAGATCCGATACGGTGACATGATAGAGTCCGGCAGCCAGTTCATCCGCTACCCAGATGTCGAGTGCAGGATTATGGCTCCACTGATAGGTGTAATCGGCTTCTTCACCGGGTGGTACGATGACAATGATACCGGTTGCCGGCTCCGTGCAGGTGGGGTAGAGAACTGTATCCAAAATACCCTGAAACCCGTTGGCAATGGAATCAATCCCAAAGGGACCAAAGGTGGATTTCTGCCCCATGGTGTTGGT
>JADJLN010000005.1 GCA_016710115.1 Saprospiraceae bacterium | reverse complement strand
GGTGTGCCGCTTGTCATGGAACTGATAATTTGTCGCTCCCGGGCCGCGAAACAACGGACTGGATTCGGATCCGACGGGCACAGGCGTGGAAGTGGTTTTACATCAACCCGCAACTGGAAGCCAAATTCAAGGTGCCGAGGATTTGCGCAATGTGGCACTGGCTGCACCCTACATGCATGATGGTCGTTTTGCCACTGGAAGAAGTGATAGGCCATTATTCCGAAGGCATCCAGAATCGTAATGAAACACTCGGCCCTCCTGGTTCGCCCGAACGGACTTTACGGAATTTTTAATTTCAGTCAGGAACAACGTAATGCATTGATCGCATTTTTGCATACTCTGACAGATCAAAGTGTAGTGACAGAAGAGAAAATGGGCAAATCCGTTCAAGTAGAAATTCCAAAAGACAAATCACAAATCACAAATAAATTACAAATCACAAATTCCAAAAAAACAAATAAATCACAAAGCCAAATTTCAAATGACAGAAACCTGCCCTATGTTTTGATCATTCGAGAACTTGGAGGGTTCAGGTGTTGTTATTTGCTACCTGCCGGCAGGCAAGGGAGCTTGTTATTTGGTGCTTTACCCTGCCTTTATTCTGGCTTTAATTTTTCATTGAGATATTCCCTGTATAAGAACCTTTCACCTTCACCAGTTCTTCCACGTTCTTCCTGGAAGACAAGATTAAGCAACCTTCGCTTACCCTCAGGGCCAAGGTCGATAATCCAGTCAGCACTTTTGATGACCTCCATGGGGTGTTCGACAACAAGCACGGTGTGGCCATGTTCGACAAGGGCCTGAAGGACATCAAACAATCGACCGATATCATGGAAATGAGAGAAGCGGTTTGTCGGTTCGTCAAATAAGAAAAGATATACTCCTGCGATTTTCGGCCACGGGGCTGAGAAGGCCAGTTTGGCGCGTTGTGCTTCGCCGCCCGAAAGAATGGAGCTGCTCTGCCCCAATTGGACATATCTGACCCGACATCATCCGGGGGTTTCAGTCGTTGGATGATATCCTTATGATCTAACTAGAAAATTCCGGGGCTTCTTCGATGGTCATGGAAAGGATATAAGATATTTTTTTCGCGCCACGAACCTCCGAGGACTTCCTGTTTGAAACGGCGACCTTTGCAATCATCACATTCCAGACGGACATCGGCGGAATTGCATTTCGACGACCTGTTCACCTTCACCCTTGCAGGTTTCTCGGCAGCCTTCTACATTGAAGCTGAAATGTTTGGGTTTTGTATCCACGGATCACCGACAAGGCCTGATTGGACATCAGATCCCGAATGGCGTCATATGCCTTGACGTAAACCACTGGGTTGGATCGGCTGGATCGTCCGATTGGTGATTGATTGATCATCTCCACTCCAGTCAGACGTTTGAGGTCCCGTGGAGTTGGCGATCTGGGGTGTCCGGCCTTCCACGGAGAAGTTCACGGCTTGCTGGATCACCGGGAAGAGAATCTGTTTGACCGGGGTTGACACCTGACCGGATACCCCGGTCACCACAGTCAGCGCATCAGAGGTACTTCAATGGTGATTTCCAGATTGTCCATCCGGGCTTCAAAGCTGGATTTTCCCGGGATCTTCCGTCATTGGCCGGAGTTTTGATTTCCATTGTACCATTGGGTACGCCGTAGTCGGACTGTCGGGAGCCCGTTTGCCGATCTCGTCAAACGGCCCGGCGAACGACCGATCCGCCTTGGATGCCAGCCGGGGGACCCATGTCAACCGGGTAATCAGCCGAGCGGATGATCTCTTCTTCGTGTTCAACGACAACGACTATATTCCCAGATCGCGCAATTGGCGGAGAACACGGATCAGTCGCGTGGTGTCTCTCGGATGGAGACCAACGCTGGGTTCGTCGGGATGTACAGAGAACTGGTGAGTTGCTTCCGGATCCGGGTCAGGTTGATGCGTTGGGTTTCGCCGCCCGAGAGTGTAGGCTACTCGGTTGGGCGTGAGATACCCCAATCCGACATCCAGCATAAACTGGGTCGCATATTGATCTCCAGAAGCAGCCTCTTGGCCACGGTCTGATCATATTCCGGCAGCTGAAGGTCTGTCTCGTGAAAGCCGTCAGATCGGTCGGGAAGATCAATAAGCTCCATGATATGCCTCCCGCAGATCCGGACGTAGGTCGCCTCTTTTCGCAGACGCCCCCCTCACAATCCGGGCAGGTGGTTCGTCCCCGATAGCAAGCCAGCATGACCCTGTTCTGGATTTTATATGTCTTCTCTTCCAGTGCAGTGAAATACGCGTATGCCGGGTGCAGATCCGATTCCTGCCGGAGTTTTTCGCTCACCCGTGTCAGCTGGAAATACGAGCGGTGGATCAGGAAGTCGACCAATGTAGCTTGCTTGAGCCATTCTTTCAGCCATTCGCCACCGGATTCACCCCGCCAGCAAGCGACAGCACCCTCATACACGGAAAGGCTGGTGTCGGAATGACCTTTTGTTCATCAATACCCGTGACCTTTCCATATCCTTCACAACGCGGACAGGCGCCATAGGAATTGTTGTAGTTGAAGAGCTGGGGATTGGGTTCCAGAAGGCTATTCCATCCGCTTCAAACCGGTTGCTGAAGGTGCGCTCTGCTCCGTCGTAGATCTGGACATGACAGATACCCTCACTTTCCTGCAAGGCGGTCAGAGCCGAATCGGCGATCCGTTTCCAGTTGTCTTCATCCTCGTGATGGATAACAAACCGGTCGATCAACACCCGGAGTTCTTCGGCCTTTTCCCATTGCCCAGTTTTTCCTCGTCGACCTTGTGTTTGTTCAGCCAGTCTTCGATCTGTGCCGAATCTCCATCCATCCGCAAGCGGGTAAACCCTTTCTGAAGCAGGAGATCCAATTCCTGCTGGACTGTACGATCTGCATATTTCACCGGGAGCGGGATCAGGATCGCCGCTCGCAGATCCTCCTTCTGCGTCTTCAGATAATCGATCACATCACTCACTTCCTCTTGTGTACCTCCTCTCCGGAGACAGGGGTAGGTGTGACCGATGCGCGCGAAGAGCATCCGCAGGAAATCATAGATCTCGGTCAGTGACCCGACTGTTGACCGGTTGTTTCCACCCCGCTACTTTTGTTCGGGGCGATCGCCGGGCAGATCCCATGGATCCTATCCACATCCGGTTTTTCATCCGCATCAGGAATTGCCGGGCATAGGATGACAGGCTTTCGACATAGCGGCGCTGGCCTCTGCATACAGTGTGTCCATGGTGATGGACGACTTTCCAGAACCGGAGACGCCGGTAATCACAACCAGCTCATTTCGGGGAATATCAGATCGACATTCCTGAGGTTGTTGTTTGACCCGGGCACCCCGGATACGGATCCAGTGCGGATCATTATCCGTGATCAACGGTCGAAAGGGTTCCGGTTTCTTTGTTTTGCAGGGGCAGCCCTTAGGGAGGCGAAATCGGAGGAGAAACAAGCCGGAGGCCCCTTGTTGAAAACGAGAAGAAATGGATGAATCGGATTCTTGATCGGATAAATGATGAAGAGAACGGGGTGTTATATGCGAAATAGGGGTCATTCCTATGTAATCGTTTGGTTGTGTGCTTGATTTTTTGTATTTTTGAACATCTGCGATCAGCCGCAAATGATGCTTAAACCTGTCACTTCATTGTTCCTGGCATTTCTGATACTGTTTTCCAGTACGGGTGTCACTGCGCAGGTACACGAATGCAGTGTGAAAGGGCGTCTCATCGGCTTGTATGGATCTGCGGTTTCTTGTTGCAGTATATTGAAGCTCAAGCCCAAACGGGCGCGGTTCTTGCTGCAAGTTGAGAAAAAGTCTCAAGTTGTCACTGTCCGGCGTGTACCTTGTTGTCAGGATCAGGTCCTGTATCAACATCTCGATATTCAGCAAATTGGGCAACAAGGTGTGGCTGCTGAACAGGTTCAACATAAGGTCATTCCAATGCCTTGGGTGCATGAACGATTGTTGACGATTCAGTTCATACAGCGATTCAATTCAAATTTCCCATTGGCACATCCACCGCCATTGAGGCGAGATTCCCAATCCCGGTTTTGTCAATACCGCTGTTAGCATTCGCTCCTTTCTTTTCCAATGCCTGTTGAGAGGTATTGGCCAATTTCATTTTCATGTTATTCAACAATGAGCTATGCGACATTTTTACCTTTTCATTATATTTCTTTTGGGCGCACAAATATCAAGTGCTCAAACCAATGAAGTTCAGTTTACATTTAGCCACAAAGCCAGTGGTGAAGAACTGAAAGTCAACGAAACCCTCTTCACCATCTGGAACGGAAAAGTCATGCGCATCGATCGCGCAGAGTTTTATTTGGCTGAGATTTCACTCATCGGTGCAGGAGGTGGAAAAACAGCAATTCAGGATCAATATATTCTTGCTGATGCTGGTGATCCATATAAGGTTTGGACACTTGGCAATGTCAACATGAGCGATATTGAGGTGTCGAAGTCCATATTGGCGTTGATGCCGCTAAAAATCATCTGGATCCATCTACCTATCAATTGAGGCACCCACTCCGGGTTTCGGGATCCACGCCTCCATGCATTGGGGATGGTCTGCAGGTTATCGATTTATGGCAATAGAGGATATGTCGACAATAACAATGACAGCATTCCAGAGTCATTATTCCAGTATCATAATCTCGGTGATAATCTCTATTTCACGACATCCATTGATGGCGAAGCAACTGCTGAAAATGGTGTGCTCACTGTAAATATCAATGTGGATTATGCCAAATTATTTGAAAGCATGACATTGATCGGCAACCTCATTCATCATGGCAGTGATTCGCAGAATGAAAAAATGCTGACCAATGCATCTACTGAAGATTTTCTGACAATTTCTGCAGTATCCAGCCGGGATGAAATTGCTCTGAATTCCCAGTCAATTATCGCTGTCCCCAATCCTGCTCAGGGTCAAATTACCCTGGGGCTGGATCTTGATCAATCGTACAAACAGGTCGATCTTCATGTTATGAATTCGATCGGTCAAATCATCATGACCAAACAACACGTGGCGGGACAAGGTCAAGTTCAACTTGATCTGCAAGGATGGCAAGTTGGCACCTATTTTTATGGCCTGTATCAGGATGGTCGTTTGATCGCAAGGAATTCCTTCCAGGTTCAATAATGTCCTTTTCCTAGCCGATCGGTCGTTTATTTTGCAATGAGCATGATCATTTGTTCATGTGCGAAACAGGAGCTACCTGACATGGGTAGTTATTCACCACCTCCGGGATTTACGGAGATGGTTATTCCTGTGGATAATGAGTATGCTGCAGATCGGATAGCATTGGGTAAGTCGTTATTCTTTGATCCCATCTTGTCTGCTGACAGTACGCGGTCTTGTGGTTCATGCCATATTCCAGCATTTGCTTTTTTTCGGAATCCTGTCGGGTTCAGTCTAGGTGTTGATAATAGAATAGGTACACGAAATTCACCTTCTTTGGCTAATGTCGGTTATCAAGTGGCCTTGCTCCGGGAGGGTGGAGTTCCAACTCTGGAAATGCAAGTTTTGGTTCCGATCCAGGAGCATCTTGAATTTGATACGGACATACTTGTCGTGGCAAAGAAGGTCAGTCAACTTGGCTCTTAAGGCCTATGGTCGGGAAGTGGATCCATGGGTGATTACCAGAGCGATTGCTTCCTTTGAACGCACTTTGATCAGTGGGAATTCCAGGTATGATCAATGGGCCTTTCAGGGAGATATTTATGCTTTATCACCTCAGGCGATTCGGGGATTGAATTTATTTCAGAGTGACCGCCTGGGTTGTACTTCTTGCCATGGTGGCTTTTTATTTACGGACCAGTCGTTTGCCAATAATGGATTGTATGAGGATTATACTGATCCGGGACGGTATCGCCTGACAGGAAAGGAATCGGACCGTGCCGTATTCAAAGTGCCCCAGTTTGCGCAACGTGGCGGTGACGGCTCCCTATATGCATGATGGCAGTTTGAAAGACCTTCGTGCAGTGGTTCAGCATTATCAAAATGGAGTTAAGAACCACCCGAACAAAAGTCCACTGTTACGGACATTTCAATTAACGGATGGAGAAAGAACTGATCTGATCGAATTTTTAAAAGTTTGACGGATGAATCTTTTCTTCATAATCCGCATTTAGACCACAATAAGTAAACATGAAAAATCACTATACTTTTTCATATTGGCCTTCCTTTTTCTGGTTGGCTGCAAACCGGATCCAATTGAACCGGCAGTTTTTGATCCAACGCCGTATGTGTTGGATATAGGTGATTTCCCGGATCCACAATTGCCTGCCGATAATCCATTGACATTAGCAGGTGTTGAACTGGGCCGAATGTTGTTTTATGAAAAGGATTTGTCGAGAGATCGTAGTCAGGCATGTGCCGACTGTCATATCCAACAGGATGGTTTTTCTGATGTTCGTCGATTCAGCGTCGGTGTAGAAGGATTGGATGGAAAACGTCAGGCAATGCCGGTCATGAATCTGGCTTGGCATTACAATGGCATGTTCTGGGATGGTCGCGCACCACTGGTGCGTGATCAAGCATTAAAGCCAATTCAGGATCCACTGGAAATGAATGAAACATTACCTGGAGCTATTGCCAAACTGGAAGCCAACCAGCGATACCGTGATCAGTTTATTCGGGCATTTGGCGATGATGCGATTACCTCTGAGCGAATGGGGTTGGCCATGGAGCAGTTTATGTTCTCCATAGTGTCGAAAGACTCTAAATACGACAAATGGCTAAATGGAGAAGTCAGTTTGACACCGGAAGAAGAAACGGGCGAAAGCTTTTTTTTTGCTGAATTTGATCCGAATGGTGTCGGCCGTGGTGCGGAGTGTTTTCATTGTCATGCAGGCCATAATTTCACGAATGATGAGTTTATGAACAATGGACTGGATACCGATGCTGAGTTCACGGATACAGGACGCGAAATGGTCACTATGAGTGCGTTTGATCGGGCAAAATTCAAAGTGCCCAGTCTGCGAAATATTGCTAAAACGCCGCCCTATATGCACGATGGGCGATTTGCTACTCTGGAAGAAGTATTGGATCATTATAATACCGGCGCAAAAAATTCTTCAACCGTCGAATTTTAATGCAGTATAATATCCAACCCGGAGGGTTGGGTCTGACGGCGCAAGAGAAGTCAGACTTAATTGCCTTCCTGCACACGTTGACGGACAATACGTTCTTAACAAATCCGGCCTATAAGGCGCCGAATTAGTAGCAAGGTGTTAGTGACTAAAAAAGGGTTTTCTGATGCAAATCAGCAAACCCTTTTTTATTGTGGTTAGTTGTGGATGATCTGAAAGCTGTGCGCCTCATTGATCTGGCCATGCTGTTACTTGTTTGCATCCAATACGTGCCGGAGGGTAAATGACTGAGATCGATTTGAAGTGTGGTACCCTTGATTTCTGACATGGGTTTGGTGAGCATGATCCGGCCCAGATGGTCTGTGATTATGACTGGTCTTGATCTTTGTTTGAAGGAGTTATCATCAGTTGACCTGTCGTTGGGTTTGGATATAATTGGAATGTAGATTCATCTTCAGGGTGGATAGCGGATGTGCCTCCAAGTACCGGGAATTGCCCCATCATTCCGGCATCTCGTGTGATAACATATGACAGTGGTACATGTAGGGCACTACGGGTCTGAAAAGTCAGAAAATTGGGTAATAAACCGGACCGTACCATTTCCTGGTGGAACAAGCACTACATCTTTGCGCCCGGCAAGGTGTGCTGGAGGGGTGATTCCGTTGATATCCAGGATATAGAATGGACATCATGAATATGGAAGGGATGGGCGATCGCAGTCATATTGGTTAATTCCCAGATCTCAATATTGTTGATGGGAATTTGATAATTTATAATTTGCTTATCAAAGCTTGTACCATTGATCACAAAGGGGCCATTGACCATTGTATTCATGTTCATTTGAGCAGCCTGAAAGGTTAGACTCCTCGTCGTATTTGCCTGGTTCGGAATTAATGGCTGGTCATTCACCAGTGTTGTAGGAATCTGAAGGATTGGCGAAGTGGTCTTCTGGATAATGTCCAGTCTCAAGATCTCAAAATCAGTCCCATTGAGCGGGTTGCTTGCATAGCCCTGAATGCTTCCCATAGGCATGATACTCGGATTGGCAGCCCCATAAATCCCACTGCTCAATTCTGAGGCAAAGCTTTTGATATACAGACTTGAACTTTCCAGGCCAGCCAGATTAACCAGGACCTCAATTCGTTCACCCGGAGCTAGGTTCAACCGAGTTAATGCTACAGGGGCAGTTAACAAACCGCCATCCGTTCCGATCAGATAAAAAGAATGATTCCCCTCAAAGCCAAACCGAAATACACGTTCTGTAGAACCATTTAATATCCGTAACCGGACCACTTGAGCGGGCACCTCAACAAATGGATTCAATGCGCCGTTAACCAGAATGGTATTGTCCAGAGATGACAGTGTAATGAACTGTTTATTCGCATCAAAGGCCCGGGATTGGATGACCACAGGGATATCATCAATTCCATATGCACGAGGAAGATCAAGTTTTGATTCATCCTCGTCCTGTACAATGATGAGGCCTGCAATCCCTTTGGTAACCTGTTCTGCAGTTTTCATATGCAAGTGGGGATGATACCAATATGTGCCAGCCTTATCCAGGACATCGAATTGGGGCGACCAGGTTGTCCCATTTTCAATAACCGTGTGTGGGCCACCATCATTTGCGGGATGGACATGAAGGCCATGCCAGTGAATAGTTGATGGTTCACCGAGATTATTCTGAACATTCATTTTGACGGATTCTCCTGCTTTCAGCAGCAACGTAGGGCCAAGTAGGTCTCCATTGACTCCCATTGTTGTTGTTGTGATTCCGGGAAAGAACTGGTTGGTGCCATTCTGAAGAGAAAGGTCATATACTGGCCCATTCATTAATGCAGGGATAGGTAACGGATTTTGAGAGAATATGCCTCTTGTGAATAGAATGAAAATAATAAGTATACAGAATTTGCGGGTAGTCATGAGGCATTTGTTTGTAATGCAAATTATAACAGATTAAAACACTGTTGCGTGATCTGGATCACCTGAAGGGGATGATCTTCATTGAACTGAACATGAGCCATCGTTTGCCAGTTCTTCAGAGTCGCCAAAGCCCTGTTTGGACTTTGGTTGTCAGGCTATCCACTTCAGTCCAGGCCAGAAGAATTTGCGATTTCATGTTTGCCATGACTGGAAAACCGCTCGTTCGGTTTTCACTGGTGGTAACTATAGAACTGCTTTTCCTTCTTTTCCCCAAATAGATACTTTGGCCATACGAATTTCTGTCGTTTGTTCTGTTTTCTCTATCCAGATTACGTAAGCCGAATGTTCATTGATCATGCAGATGTCCACGCGGCCGAGCGGATTGCCATCGTCGATCCGTATCGGATTTGAAAATGACTTCCCTTGATGTTCAGAGAATGCCACCATGACTCTGGGCATGTCTTGTGATGCGGTATACCAGGCTACTGCGATCTGATCTCCTGCGGCGGAGACAGCCGGACCATTTACCGGACAACCGGCTATTTCCCAATTATCAGCATAAATGGAATGAGGCTTTGTCCAGGTATTATTTATCCTGCGGACCATACTGATATCCCGAATCTCGTGTTCTGTCCTGTCGCGATAGACAACGACAGGGCCGGAGGAGGTCAGTGCCATATCGGTTTGACAACAATCGCAAACGCGATGGTCTAATTCCTCTTCTGCGAAAAGATTGCCATGTACATCAAACTCTGCACATCGCAAGGTCATGGATCCTTGATGGCCATGGTCATCGGCATCCTGGGAGTCCACTTCGGAGGCTGCATCCGTAGCATTGCGGCCATCCAACCATACGGCCAACATGCTGGATGGTGAAAGTGGACATATGGACACAAATCCATGTTCCGCGGATATGCTGTCTCGATGTGGAATAAATGCGGGGCTCCAATGTTTTCCGCCGTCTTGTGAACGCGAAATATGTACATCATAATCATAGGGACCTGAAGCACTTTTTTGAAGCCAATGAGCGGCCATCCAATTGCCAGTTGCAGAGACGGAAGGGAAATCAGCCCAGTTCACAAACCAGTTTGTCCCTTGTGCGATTTCCTGTGGAGCTGACCATTTTCCATCCCGGAGGGTAGAAAAATGCAATGCATTGGTGGAGTCATCGATATACTCGATCCGGAGAGAAAATGCAGTCCCGTCCGGTGAAACAAACAGATTTGGTTCTCCACCATGCTCACAGGGAGTTTCTAAGATGATAAATGGAGTACTCTGCTCTGTAGAACACCCAAGTAGAAAGCAAAATCGAAAAGACCTATGTGCCATGAAATGGGGCGGAGATTCATTGATTTGTGAGTTATTGTGATGTCAGATTCTATGTATTGAGAATTAGAAATTGTGTTTAGAAATTTCAAATTTCTTTCTTGAGGGACGATTTGTCTGTTCAGAAATGATTAGTGGCAGTTTGCCTATCCTGGTTCAGTCGTTCTTGGAAATAAAAAGGCCATGGAATGTCCATGGCCTTTTTTTATTTCATCGGGTTATTTGGTGACGATAACCTTTCTGATCAGTCGCTGGCCATTAGATTGAATATTCAACCAATATGTACCATCGGATAAATGACCAAGTGGCAGTTCTAGTTTGTCACCAATGGCGTTCAGGTACAACACTTCTTTCCCAGATACATCCGATAATTGAAGAGTTGTTTCTCCACTCAGGGCGAGATCTGTGAGATCAACAAACAATGTATTTTTTACCGGGATTGGTGACAGTCGAATCTTTGCAGCCAGGGCTTCATCACCGATGCTGCTGACCATGCCGGGTTCGATATGTGTCACCGTATTCTCCAATTTGTTGGTATACCAGATATGACCGGTTGGTCCGATCTTGATACCAGTCAATCCTTCTGAACCGGTTTTAATCCGGCCCATTTCCTGAAAGTCATTGGACATATCATACACATAGATATCGCCTGAGGTGTAGTCACCGACCAGGAGACGATTTCCCATGATCTCGATGCCACAAGGGCGATCGATGACATCCTGGATGATGACTTCCCAGGTCACATTACCCATTTCAGAATGTTCGGCCAGGATCTCATTGATTAAAGGGAGATCGCCAACCACGTTGCCCGAATTGATGTCCAATCGCAATACCCGGTCATTGCCTGTATCGACAACATACAACCAGCCAGTTGGTTTATCCAGGACCATATGACTCCGGTACATCGCCATCTCGATTGACGGTAATTTCTAAATACCTTCTAACGATACCATCATCGTGATCATCATTTCCGGGTCCATGATCTTCCTGAAAATCATACCGCACAATGGTCTGATTCCAGCTGTCAAATACCCAATATGCATTGTCAATTTCATGCGCAATGCCCATGCTGTAAGGGCTGCCATGCAACATATCCAGATGGCTGCCATTTCCACCCGAAGGCTTTGCATAGATATCAGGATCACTGGACCACAACGTAGGCCCCGTAAATGTGCCATTGCTATGATTGGCATCTTTTACACCGGGAGGAGTGGCGAAATTCAAATTATTGCCAAAAGCGATACCCGTCGGGATGGACATAAAATGCCAGGCATTGCCATCCTCACGATGCAGATAGGTTGGATTTTCAGATGAGGCATTATTGATTGTCAAGGTGCTGCCACCACTACTTTCATTTCGTTCGTTGACGATCCATAATTCATCCTTTCCAAGAATGGGGAAAAAATCCAGATCATTGGGTTTATCCAGATCCTTCGAAGCTGCAGCCAGGGTATGGAAAACAGGTTCGGCAATGAGATAATCATCGATCAGATTCGGAACAGTAACCTTTTCATAAATCTCAATGTCAAAATTCAGGGCATTATTTGTCTGGTCCTCATCTAAAGAACCATTGATCATCACGATGTCAACAGAGACATTAAAATCTCCTTCAGTATCGGGAACCCGGGGCTGGTCAGGGTAAATTCTCCAGCTGTAAAAAGGAGGGATGGTCACATTGTCAATACTTCTGATGTTGCAAGATTGCCATTGAGAGAATATGCAACCTCGAAGGATGTGATCGGAGGATCCGGCATTGAAGAGATGGCCGGGTGATAGGGATGGGTTATTGGTTTCACCTACCCGGACTCGTTCGATGTGTCCAGTCGGGCGTCCAAAGCCGGTGGTACGACAAATGCGACATTATCGATGGCCATGCCATATAACCAGCCTCCGCTATCACTATAAATAAATCGGATGTACACAGATTTTTCTCCGGCATAATTGTTCAGATCAATTGTATGGGAATCCCATCCATTGTGCCCATGAAGATTATCCAGAAGATCCCAGGTTATTCCATCAACTGAAGCATAAACCCGACCGGATTCTGTGTCTCCCTGGTAGGATTGAGCGCCAAAGTACAGATCGAATTGAAAGGTAATCGACGTGACGGATGAGCGATCATATGGGGGAGATGTAATGATGTCCATCCCTTTATCGCAGTTGCAGTTGTCATCATTGGTTGCAGCGATACCGCTTGACCCATTCGACAGAATGGTGAAATCTGAGCTGGACAACAGACCAGCTGATCCAAATAGCCAGCCACCATCACTGGCATTGGAGGAGACTATCCAGCCTGCGGGTTTTGTGCCCGAATCAAATGTTTCGAGATATAAGTTCTGAGCGGTCAGCCCGCTGGTGATCATACAGAGAAGAGAGAAAAGGAGTAAGCAATGTTTCATGGAGTTGCGTTTGTTGAGTGAATGTGAAACTGTGAAAGAAGAAAGTAGGGCGTTTTCAGCGTAAAACTGCCTGTATGGCCAAATTTTTTGATCTGAAAATTAAGCTCGAAAGATAACACTTCTTCGCCCTAAACTCATTCATATGTTGAAGATTTCTTGCCTGAATTGAATTTTTACATCAAATGACAGAATTCTGACAGTTTGAATGTGGAAATTGTCCTGTGTAAACCATTTTGATTCATTGAACATATAAGCAAATGGCCATAGTGGTTCACCGATTGCAAAATGAATTCCTAATCTAAGACGCCCCCGCACTTGTTATACATATATGACAATTGAAATATTATAATATATTCAATATATCCTTCTGATTGTTTGGATGTGTTAACTGCTCACTTGTGCTCTTTTGGCCTGGTATAAACTGTTAGGACATGCCAGTTCTGCCTTTTACTTTCTGGTGACAACTCTGTACTGCTCATGATATTAAGGTACAAAGTATCTTACGGTTTATGGCGGTGCCCTTTATTTAGTAGGAAGTCAATAGGTCATGGTCACTCCAATGCCAAACCCCATATCGCTATCGTAATGGGTCGAAAGCCCTAAATTCTTACTTGCGATGTAGCGGAAACCCGCCATGTATTCTTTATCAGAATTGACCATTAGGCTAAACCGCAGTCGCTTTGTAAGTGGCAAATCTTCGCGACTCAACTGAAAACGGAACTTGCCGTCGCCGTCTATTCTCGCATCTGCCACAAAAAACATTGGCAATGTGTAGGCAATACCGGCCACTATTGTTTTACGGTTATTTTTATTACTGATTTGACCGAACATGTTGCGTTTTTCGCTACCGAATATATTTTTGGGCTGCCAGAAAACTGAAAAAGTTGTCCGGAGGGTGCCTTCTCGTTTGTAATGGTAGTCAAATCCAACATACGTGTATAGCCATTGCATCTTGCCCAAATATCGCCCGAACATCGTTTCGCTTTCGAACCCGTGCTCTGCGTGATAACCTAAATGCCAAAGGGTACTTGCCTTCCACTTGATATTTGAAAACATTGCTTCTCCGTCACTGCCATTTGTTTGAATACCTACTTGGGTCATGAAATGAAATTTTCGGTCGTCGGCATACAAGTTGCGCTGCGCCAACTTTGGGTCAGGGATAAGCGGGTTGGGCGATTGGTTTTCATAGCTGAATACCCTTCCCATTCCGCTCATCATATGATACAGAATGTGGCAATGGAAGAACCAATCACCTTTTACATTTGCATTGAACTCTAAGGTGTCCGTTTCCATTGGCATGATGTCAACAATGTTTTTGAGAGGTGCATAATCACCCTGCCCGTTGAGCAGCCTGAAGTCATGCCCATGCAAGTGCATTGGGTGACGCATCATCGAGCCATTGTACAGTACTATGCGCACATTTTCCCCTTCTTTAATAAGGATTTTATCGGCTTCGGAAACTACTTTGTTGTCTAATGTCCAAACATAGCGGTTCATGTTTCCGGTCAATTCAAAGCGAAGTTCTTTTTGACATGTGTGTTTTGGGGCAGGTTGGTTTTGGTGGGCGACTTCAGCATTGCATAATTTAAGGTCACGTTGTCTGAATGTACATTGCTGTTGTATTCTTCCTCTGGCATTTTCTTGTTGCCCATTTCGTGCGACTTGACTGCGCCCATGATTTCGGGGTACATCACCGTGTTCATATCCATTTGGTTAAGGCTCATTTGCATACCCATATCCTTCAACTCCCCGTTCATCTTCATCATGGCGTTCATCATTTTCATGCCCTCAAAATATGTCAACTTTGGCAAGGGTGTAGTCAAATAGTTGATGCCGTTACCCAAGAAAAAAGATGCGGATTTGGTACGGTCTTCTGACGTTACTAAAAACTCAAAAGACCCATTGTCGAATGGGATGGTTACGATCATCATAGGTTTCAGAAACTGCAATGATGAGTCTATCCACCTCGACAGGTTCGACATCATTGCCGTCGTTGGCTACGACTGTCATTTTTCCGCCGCCAAATTTCAACCAAAAAATACGTCGAAGCCCCGCCATTCGATATTCGTAATCTGACCTTGTCACCACCTTTGAATTGGGAGTATTGACTTTTGTTCTTTCCATTGATTAGAAACACGTCGTAGAACACATCGCTTACGTCCATAGCGTTCATCCGTTTCCATTCATTGTTGATTTTGGTTTCAAATAGCCCTGTCCGATGGCTTCGCTATAACTTTGCGTAGTTCCTTTTTTAATGGCGAACCAATCGGTAGCGTTATGCAACATCCGATGGACATTGTTTGGATTGTAATCTGTCCATTCGCTCAAAATGAGGGGGACAGTGGGTAAATCGTCAATTCCTGTTCTGAAAGTTGTATCATCGACTCTTTTGTTCATGATAAAAGAGCCGTACATACCAATCTGTTCTTGCAAACCCGAATGGCTGTGATACCAATGAGTGCCATGCTGTATGATGGGGAAGGTGTACAAATGCGTCGTGTGCGGCTTGATGGGCATTTGGGTCAAGTTGGGAACGCCGTCTTCTTTGTTTGGCAAAAACAAACCGTGCCAATGCACTGAAGTTTCTTCATCCAATTCATTGTGGACATAAATCACCGCCGTGTCGCCTTCTGTGAAAGTCAGAGTAGGCATTGGAATTTGCCCGTTTACGGCAATGGCACGTTTGGGCTTGCCCGTAAAGTTGACAGTCGTATCTCGGATGTACAAATCATAACGGACCTTTTGGGGCGGTGCAACAGATATTTCGGGCGGGGTTTTGAGCTCCACTAGCATCTGAATTTCATCCATTTTCATGGTATCCACGTTGTGGGATTGCATTGGCTTTATCGTCGGGGTACTTGTTTTATCCATTTTACTCATGTCGATGCCAACCGCTTTTACTGTATCAGTTACCATAGGCACTTGTATGTGGTTTTTATGCTTTGGTTCAGGTTTTTGTTTTGATTTTTTAGGCTTCACCTTTACCAAAGTCATGTTGCAGATAGGGCAGGTACCTGCTTGTCGTTGTGGACTTTAGGATCCATTGTACACGTATAATACGATCCGTCAGGTAGTGATTTGCCATTGTTTTGGCCAAAAACATGGGTGGCATCGAATAATAACAATCCTAGAAAAAGTGCAGTTAGTGACAACACTCTTTGGGAAATATTTTTTTGAAATGCCATTGTTGAGTGTTTTTTAATGTAGAATAATCATTTCTGACGTAAGAACTTCACCTTCTAAACGTGCAGTTAGAAAATAGACTCCGGCTGGAATACCTGCCGTATTTAGTGAACCGACTTGCTTGTTGTTGGTTTTATCAAGGATTGGAAACGTGTATACAATTTTGCCGGTTAGGTCTGTCAGGTTAAAGCCAATTTTGCCCATTCGGTCAAATTTCATTTCAACCATCAAATAACCACTTGTTGAAGGATTGGGGAATACTCGGAATGAGTGTGTCTTCAACGCATCTGCTGTTGCGCTCAACGTTGCCTTCCAGTAAAATACGGACTAAGCGGGCTACTGATGGAATGTCGTCTACCATTGCCGAGTAAATACCAGCACGGGAGTGATCGGAGCGAATCATTTGGGACTATGGCTTCGATGGATTGGTTCTGTGAAAATGCGAGGTCGAGAAAACGATTTTCCCGCAGTTCATCATGTGGGTCACAGCTTGGATGCTTTGCAGTACAACAGCGGTCAGGTGCGTTGGTTCTTCCAATGTCGAATCGGATAACATCGCCGCGCTGATAATCCGTTTTTTCCAAATCCAAAATCTGCGGGCGCACACCCCGGAACAGGTACGGCGGTTCGAAGGCATCAATGATGCTTTTTGGCGGCTCATTACCTGGTTGCCCTTCGCCGCCCACGACAACCACCCGCCCGTCCGGCACAAGTAAGGCCAGCGCATGGTATTCCCGTTTGCGTGGCATGGGGCGAGCCGTCGCCAAGTGTTGGAATAAGGATTGAATAGGTCTGTCAAATCCATATAACCCCCTTGGTTGACGGGTGTGGGGTCGGCAAGATCTTCTTTGAGCCAGCGAGGGTGAGGATTCTGCGGTCGGGTAGTAAAAACTGTTTCGGGTCGCGAACGGGTGGGGCGAAATGTGTGCCCTAGTGTCAGACATTGGATCCGGGGTCGTAGCGTTCCACAAATTGCCGTCGTTGCCAGCCGGAAATGGTTTGTAACCGATGGCAATCACCTCGCCTTCCGGGAGGTGTACAAGTTCGTGATCAACGTGGTCACCATTGGGCATCCGGTTGCCTTGCACGAAATCGGCTGCTAAATCCCATTGGCTTGTCGAAGGGTCAAACAGTTGCGGAGGGCGAAAAGTCATCAGGGCTTTGCCACTATACAGTGTCAAAATGGGTGATTGCTCGTTTCGGATGGCGATGGTATCTGCCCATTCGGTGTTACCCATAATGGGGTCGTACAGTTCAGTCGTATTCACGCGGACAGGATTTTTCAGCCCTCCGCCTCCGACAATCAGGAGCCGCCCATCGGCTAACTGAGTCATCGAAGGATACCAACGGTAGTCGAGCATTTTGGGTAATTGTTCCCATGTTTTTGAATAGAAATCGTACTGTTTTATCTTTTCCGTTCCTGGGCCATAAATCTCCATTTCAGTGCCGCCTGCCATGATAACTTTTCCAGTCCAGAGTAATTTTGAAGCGGCGCATCCCTGCACTTTTGTGTCACCCGGAACTGTCAAGGTATCATTGGCTAAAGGGTCGAAGGCAAACGGATCTTTGGTGTTATGACAGTAATAAATGGTTCCATCAGGCATCAATACACCGAGGTCAGTGCCGCCGAGGGGTTCGGGTGAATCCATAATGATGTCCCATATTCCAGGCTCGGTTTCGGGCGCTAGTTGCGCGTCGTGGACTACAGTGCCAACAATGCTTGTCGTTGTGTTTTCAAAATAGGCAAAGTTTGGTTTTGCTACGCCGAACATGAAATAATTGGGGTCAAGGTTTTCAAAAAGAAATTGGCTGCATCTGTCCGGGTTTCCTGAAACTTGGTGGTGTCCACTAAAAAAATGGTTACGGGCATCCACCACGGGCATTCCGCCGGGATCAGTACTGTACCCTTCAACGTTTGCGTTGAAGCAGAAAAAGGTGCAGGCAATTATGAAAATTACGAGCAACATTTTTTGACAAACAATTTTTGAAATCCATGTTAGAAATTTCATTTTAAAGGTAAGAGAGTTGATTGAGCGATTTCATCCATGATAGAATGAACAGATTTTAAATTGCTGATAGAATTTAATTTGATTCCAAAAATATTAAGAACATGAATTTGATGATCTCTAGTTGTGTCTTCCTTGTATTTGAATACTTATTCCAACTAACAAATATATTTCTATACACAAATTGCCGATTAATCCCATTCAGGATGCCAGTATTGCATGGTAGGAACTAAATGTGGAGAATGAAATACGAGATATCACAAGCTCCAGGATCCCAACATTTTAGTTTACAAGCAACTATCTGTTCAGTTTATTATACACTCGTTTCTTCGGTTTGATATGGATTTTTATTTGCGATTTTTGAGCGTTAATTATTAGCTGAAAGACTGTCCATTGAACTGTTTGCCCAGGAGATCATTACTGCTTTTTCCGAAGGCGAAAGAATAGCATCTCTTTGTAGTAATAGGTAGGAAGGTAAGGGCATTTCCTCATTTTCAATTTGTTTAGCGATTGCATCCAATTTGCTTTCTTGTCTACGTTTCGGGTACAAACCAAATTCGTTGAAATTCAACTTTTCCTTACCATTGCTAACATGGTATGCCATAAACCAACCGCCCGGTTGGATCCGAGTGTACCACGGGTAATTGGTGTTATTACTATGGCAGTCGTAGCATGATTTTAACAGAATGCTTTGCACACCCTCCGGCACGGATATTGTTTTAGCAATATCCGTGTCCATAACCTGTCCGCTTTCATTGCGGACAGGTTGGACAAACTGAATAAGAGCTAGGATGATGACACCTGCGAAGGCCATCTTTTTCATGTGAGCCTTTTTTCATTTTAATTGATTTCTTCATTTATTTTTCCGCAGGTGAACATTTTTTACCGTAATAGGGGTTGGCGATTTCTTTCGTTTCGCTCAACCATATTGCCCCTTTCCCATTGTCGTACATCGGGCAAAAATCTTGATATAAAGGCTGCTTATCGTTGCCAAAAGCTTTAACCAAATCGTAGATGTCTTTACTCAATAAGGCAAAATGCTCTCGTTGGTGGTCAATTTTTCCACCATTCACCCCGATGTGTTCCGCGTGTTCGATGGCATCCTCCTCCACAGCTTCAAAAACCTGTTTCTGTTCGGATGTGAAAGCAGTTTTGTTGAATGCTCTTAAGGTTGCCTCTAAAGCCTTTGCTGCGGCGGCAGCATCAGCTGTGTCAGCTGTTAAGGCGTTTTTAACGAGCAAGTAGTCGCTCATGATTTCCTTTATTGAAGCCTTGCCTAGTTCATCACCGGGCGAAGTGGTTGCCCCAGTCTTAACAGGTACGGCTAATGCCATGCCGCACGTCGTGCAATTGGAACCTTTTTTCCCAGTGATTTCCGGGTGCATTGGACAGGCATACATGGTAGCCTGTTGTTCGGAATGATTTGTAGTGTCGTTGCTTTGCGTATCGTTGTTTTTGCAAGAAGCAAGTGCCAACGAGATGGCAAAAAGGATCATTACTGAATATTTCATTTTTTTGAAATTTAATAGGTGAATGTTTCTGTTTTAAGCCATTCCTGTTGGACGTTGCGCCTAGGACAGTATTTTTGATTTCGATATACGAAGTTTCATTTGGTTTGTAGAGGTGCTTTCGTCTTGTTTTGCGATAGATCATTTACTCAAACTTCCTTTCAATAGCTGAGCATTCACCGCACAAATAATGGTACTCACACTCATGAGTGCAGCACCAAATGCAGGACTGATTATTAGACCAGGAATGAAGCCAGTAGCCATTGGCAATGCAACAACATTGTATCCGGTCGCCCAAACCAGATTCTGTACCATTTTTCGATAGGTTGCTTTTCCAAATAAGATCAGGTTAACGATATCCCGGGGGTTACTGTCAACCAAAATAATGTCAGCAGTTTCGGCGGCGACATCGGTACCAGATCCAATAGCAATCCCGATATCTGCCTGTGCAAGAGCAGGTGCATCATTGACACCATCGCCAGTCATGGCAACAAATTCTCCTGTTTGCTGAAGCGCTTTTATTTTATCCAATTTTTCATTCGGGAGGACTTGTGCCATATAGTTATCCATATTCAGTTCTCCGGCTACGACAGAAGCTTAAGCACGTTCATTATCACCAGTCAGTAGGAGGCATTTAATGCCTTGGGCCTGTAGCGTTTTAATGGCCCCAAAAGAACTCTCTCTGATCTGATCAGCAAAGGCAATATAGCCGACCAATTCTTTATCGATCACTGTAAAAATGATGGTGTCGGTAAGATTCACTGTGTCTGAAGGAGGTTGAATATTCAATTGCTCCAGCAGTAGAAATCCACCGGCACTAACCTGTTTGCCTTGCACAGTTGCATGTACGCCAATTCCTGATTCATACATGAAATCTGAACTCGAAAACAGAGTCAGGTCCTCTTGCTTCATCTTTCTTTGGAGCCCCTTTGAGATGTGATGTTCAGAGGAACTTTCTGCAGCTGCAGTAAATTGCAGAAGTTCCATTTCAGAATATTTTTGGAAAGTGTTGACAATCGGACAACTTCATGTGATCCATACGTCAGTGTGCCTGTTTTATCAAATACAATGGTGGATATATTTCTTGCATTTTCAAACGCAGTTCGGTTGCGTATGAGCAGTCCATTTTTGGCAGAGACACTGGTCGATATGGCGGCCACCAGGGGGATAGCTAATCCCAGTGCATGTGGGCAGCAAATGACCATGACGGTCACCATGCGTTCAAGCGCAAATGAAAGTTCACTTCCCATCAACAGCCACACTGCAAATGTGCCAAATCCGGCAATCAATGCAATGATCGTCAACCATAAAGCAGCCCTGTCGGCCAATCGTTGGGTCCTGGATTTTTGGCCTTGTGCATCCTGGACCATATTGATCACTTTGGATAGATAGCTGTCATTACCCGTGTTTTTGGCACGGATTTTGATGGCGCCACTCCCATTGATCGCCCCACCGATCACGTCTTGATCCAGAGATCGCATGACGGGCTTGCTTTCCCGGTGAGCATACTTTCATTGAGATCACTTTGGCCCTCGATGATCACGCCATCGGCGGGCACCTTTTCACCCGGTTTAATTAGAATGATGTCCCCGGATTTTAATGTACTGACCTTGACCTCCGTGATTTGATCATCTATGATCAGGTTTGCCTGGTCGGGCATCAACGCAGCCAAGGCCTCGAGTGCCTTACTTGCACCTAAAACAGAACGCATCTCCAACCAATGGCCCAGGAGCATGACATCAATGAGGGTAGCAAGTTCCCAAAAGAACGTTTTTCCCTCCAGGCCAAATACTACTGCAGAACTGTACAGATATGCGGCAGAGATGGCAACTGCGATCAATGTCATCATGCCTGAAGCACGCTGCTTCAGTTCCTTAAAAGTAACCACCCGGAAATGGAAATCCACCATAGAAGTAGATCATGCTGGAAAGGGCAAAAAGCAAGTAGCTGTCCCCATTGAAAGACCAGCTGACGCCCAGTCCGCTTTGGATCATGGGTGACAGTAGTAATACGGGTAAGGTGAGGATCAACGATATCCATAGTCGCTTTTTGAAATCCTGAATCATCATGCGATGATGATCGTGGTGCATATGTTGATCATTCCCTTTTTGAGGACCATGTTGCGAATGATCCATGGAATGACGAACTTCCGGTTGCTCCTGATTGGCCTTGGTTTTTACATGATCTGTGTGTGCCTCAGATATTCGATAATCACCAATGGCTTGTAGTGCATTATTCAATGTATTTGTTGCCACATGATGATGCATGGTTAAAGTAGCCTGAGGTGGTTCTAGAGTGACCACAACCGATTCTACTCCATCTATCGATTCAAGTGTTTTGCGGACCATTTGTACACAATTGTCGCAGGTCATTCCAGATACTTTGTAAGTATGTTCCATATGTCTCAATTGCATTGGTGGAGAATCAATTTTTATCTCGCTCAAGTAAGGCTTGGGTTATTTCAATCTCAATCTCGTGATATACTTGAGAAGGCAATTCAAGTTGAAAATCATTTAAATTTAATTTCATTTTTATTCCTAGTAAACAGGAGTAAATGCCGGCATCTGTGATATGATGGAGTTCTCCTTTTCCGTTCATATTCACTGTTGATTGCCCTATTGATAGCCTGCCTTCAATTGCGAAATCCAGTGGAGGGTGCCCTTTTGTGTTTATGTAATCCAAGTCTAATGCCCCGGAAAAAGTGACTTCCTGATGCGTTGTTTCGAGCATGTGATTTAAAGTATCAACATTAAAAGAAAGCGTATTCAAATTGAATTTTAGAATCATTTCAGTAGTCTCATAATCCAGGCTAACGCGTAATTCTTTGGTTAGGCCAATGAGCGCTTGATCTCCATATTTGCCATGAATGAGAAGTATCGCACTCTGTGTCTAATAGGTATTATCCTGAGAGTATCCATGCCCAATGGAGAGGGCCATCAAGATGGTGATAAGGATTGCTTTCTTCATGACAAAAGTATAGTTGAAATGGGTGCAATGTGGTTTGATGAACGAATTGACACACCGAAAATCGGAGCACAGATTCATTTTAGCTTCCAGTTATAGATGGATGCAATAAGTAGACCCATTAACCACCCCAAGACAAATGTCAGTACAATGCCTATTATGGATTCACTGATGGGTATCTCCATTCGGAAAATCGTGGATACATCTAATCCATGAAGGAGGCTGTTAAAAGCCAAACAGTTGCATTTTTTCCAACAACAAACATTACGGCATTGCAGCCTATGTAGAATATAGCCCCTGTAGCACCAATAGCAAATCCGAGTTTATTCGCGTGAATTAGTTGCATGATTATTTATTTTTTACTGGATTCCTTGAAATTGTGTTTATTACATTTTAGCATGTCCGGTAATAAATTTTACAGTTAGAGTTTAAATCTGTTCCTGGAGTAAATAGGATTTCCTTTTACTGCAGGAACATGATATTGTGTTTACCTGACAGGTCTATCATATTGACAACACCGGGCAAATTGTTGTATACCTCGTCTGTAGCTCGGTGACTATCACTGTCATATCCGACATCAGCAATTCGCTGTTTGATCTGGTCGAACGATATCACAGTTGGATTGAATGAAACAGTCATTTGATCGGAGTCTTTGTCCCAACCTGCTTTTTAATCCTTTGACGCCAGTCAATGACCCTTCTATGGTTCGTTCACACATGCCACAGTTGCCATAAACAGTGAAGACTTCCGTCGTCACCTTTTTTTTGGTTTTGGAAGCCGACGTTTGCTCTTGCGCTTGAGCCGAAAAAACGAACATCAAGTTGACAATGAGAAAGGAAAAGAGAAACTTGTTCATGATCAGTTATTTAATGGTTATGAATTTTTTTTGAGAAGGGGTTTCTTTAATGTCTTTTGCGTTGCGATTGGTTGATGTGAGTGTGTCTAAATTCGTACCACACGTCAACATCTTTTCACCGTAATAGGGGTTCTTTATTTTTGGGTCCTTGCTGATCCAATTGGCACCCTTATTATTATTCGCCATGGGGCAGTGTTGGATGTAATAGGTTTGATCGGTTATACCAAATACAGTGATCGAGTTGATCAATGCATCAGAAAGGAATCGGAATTGATCTCTTTGTTTTTCCAGGTCGTCCG
Organism: Saprospiraceae bacterium; assembly: GCA_016710115.1. Taxonomy (GTDB): domain Bacteria; phylum Bacteroidota; class Bacteroidia; order Chitinophagales; family Saprospiraceae; genus JAGNXB01. The sequence goes on along the minus strand of JADJLN010000005.1, from coordinate 10,818 downwards.
ATTTTGAGATGGTTGTCGTGTGGGATTTGATGGCATTGGCTTGATCCTTCCAATAGCTGTGTGCTTCATCTTTTACCAGAGCCATATCGACGTTTGATAATTGTTTGAGCAATTCTACAGCAGCGGCAGATGCCTCATTTTTACTCGAGGAAACCAATGATTCATTTAATGCTAAATAGGCGATAGATACACCGTTGAGCTGTTGTTTGAAAAGATCTGGAGTAGATGCAGTGTAGTCTGGAAGTGTTTGCGACTTCTTGGCTTTTTTCAACATCACATTCCGGTTCATCATGCTACCGATATTATTTAATTGGGCGGCCGCATCGATCACAAATGCACCATTGACCACGACCTGTTCACCCGCTTGCAAACCGCCCAGGATCTGGTATTGATCGCCTACGGACTCACCGAGCGTGACTTCCCGAAAGGAGAAGGAAGGTATATCCAGATCAGGGATCTGAACATACACGACGGATCTTTTTCCTGTCCATAAAACTGCGGTCTTGGGTATGGTTAATTGATTTGATTTTTGTGCTTTCCACTAGTCAGCGTACCCCTGACAAACATCTCTGGTTTGAACAGACCTGAAGGATTCGCCAGCTCAGCACGCAGGGTCGCTATTCTGGTTTGCGGATCAATGACAGGATCAATAAATGAGATTATTGTCTGATATGTTTTCCCAGGATTGGCCGGAACAGTGAAAGAGATCTTATCCCCTATTCGAATCTTGCCCAGGTCTTCTTCGTAGGCATCAAAAAGCACCCAGATCCGACTGAGATCCATCAGGTCAAACAGAACCTGTCCTTCCCGCACGTAATCGCCAACGGCTATATGACGTTGGGAGACGATGCCACTCTTGTCCGCAAACAGGGTGATAGAAGTTTGCACCTTTCCTGAAGATTCAACATTTTGAATGGTGGCCTCATCAATTTTCCAATACCGCAATTTATTGCGAGCCGCTTCTGCCAATTGTGGTTTTGTATCCAGCCACTTGATAGCCTCAATTAATTCTCGTTGAGCATTGACCAACTCCGGCGAATAAAGGGTGGCCAGTTTTTGTCCTTTTTAACGGACTCCCAGAAAAGGTGACAAATAATTTTTCAATCCGTCCCGGGATATGGGCTACCTGATTGGACACCCGGCGTTCATCTGCTTTAATCTTTCCAGAGAGTAATAGAGTGCCAGCCTTCCCATTACCCTGTTGTCCGACAGAAATAGTTTGGATGTTGGCCAACTGCACGGCTTGGGGTGTCATTTCCAAAATGAGCGGATCACCAGAAGATGATCTGTTGCCAACAGGGATCAGATCCATGCCACAGATCGGACATTGACCGGGTTCCGGTTGGCGAACTGACGGGTGCATGGAGCATGTCCATATCTCCTCTGCTGATTCGGCACCTTGGCCAGTTGTTTCTTGACTATTGTCCATTCCTCTGGCTGAGTTTCCAAAGATGACATAGCCAATTCCGAGCCCTGTGAGGGCTGCCAGACATACAAGTATGATGATTGTTCTATTCTTCATGATCCAGCAATTCTGATTGAGGAAGGATTTTTTGAATATCCGTTTTGGCGATCTGTGTTTTGACCACCGCTGTCAACATCTGTAATTCATATTGGAGGAGTTGATCTTCCATTTGGAGCAGATCCAGGGAAGCCGGCTCCATTTGTGCTGTAACTGGTCATTTGGAGGTCGATCGCTGACCGGATGATGGACTGTTGCTCGTTTGCAAGTGCATATCGGATATGACCGTCTTCAAGATCCGCATAGGCCTGTTCGATCGCTGTTCTGAATTGATTGAATTGGTCATCCTTTCTCAATTCAAGAGCGTGCATTGTCAACCGTTCTTCCTGGGTTTTTGCCCGGTATTTATCTCGGTAAAGTGGTACCCGAATACCAATTCTCGGTGACAGAATATCGCGTCCATTCCCGTTGGGTTGGGCATCACTTCGTTTTCCTACTGCGATGTAATCAACGCCAGCCGTAAACGATGGTTTGACTTCCAATATATTGAGTTCGAGAGCGCGTTTGGAAACCTCTTGCTGAAGCGTATACATTCGGATCATGGGGTGGTCTTCCCGAATGGAAGTGAGTAAGGTCTGCCGCTGATCATCCAATGTAACCAGCGTCAAGGAATCATGAGGTTCGATGGTCTGGTCAGCGGTGCGATTCAATACCTGATTGATGACTGCCTGAGGGATCCGTTTTTGATTATCAAGCAGCACCAATTCCTGCTCCAGCCCACGGAGTTTCACCTGGATGCGCAGGAGATCGGCCAGGGTTGTCCTCCCCGTTTCCATTCGAGTGGTGACAATTCGTTCGAGTTCATTTGTCAAGAAAATATTCTCCCGGATGATCACCTGTTTTTGATCCAGCTCTTGTAACCTGGAGATATGCCTTGCGGATCTGATCATGGAGCTGAAGGCGAGAAGCAGCAATTCGCTCATACCGCACGGATGCCATGGCGATCGCGACATTTTCCCGGGCCTGAAGGGTGCCTTTCCAGGGAAACATCTGAGAGGCACTCAGTCGGACCCATTGCGGACCAAGGCGGGTTTCTACAGGTAGAACAAACAGACCCAGTCCCACTTCGGGTTCAGGTAACTGACTCACCTGTGGGGCTCGTTCGCGGGCTGCCGTATTCGTGATACAGCGCCTGCAACTCGAGATTGGCACTATCCGAAGCTGCCAGTAATTCAGAAAGTGACTGCGTACTTCCTGTCTTACTGATCAGACAGAACAGGAGGCCGAGAACAAATACTTTATATGGATATCTCATCGGCTGGTTTTTGGTCAGTTCCAAATCGGTTCTTCCAGGCCAACTGGCCTTCTTTCCACATACAGAACAGAACAGGGACCGTGAACATGGTCAGTATTTGCAGGGCCATGCCGCCAAAGGAGGGAATGGCCATGGGCACCATAACGTCGGCTCCCCTGCCTGTACTCGACAAGACGGGCAACAAAGCCAACAGGGTAGTCGCTGTGGTCATCATGGCTGGACGCACACGACGCAATCCCCCTTCTACGACGGCCTGTTGAATCTCCTTGACCGTGGTGGGTTGATTGTTTTTGAAACTGTCTTTTAAAAGGTAGCGACCAGTACCCCATCATCTGTTGCAATACCAAAAAGTGCAATAAACCCTACCCAAACGGCAACACTCAGATTGATGGTTTTCATTTGAAAGAAATCTCGCATGTTGGTTCCCAGTATATCCACATCCATGAACCAGGGTTGACCATACAACCAGAGCATGATAAATCCACCGGAAAAAGCAATAAATACACCAGTGAAAACCATGGAAGTAATGGCCACTGATCGGAATTGGAAATACAGGATCAGGAAAATAATACCCAGTGCAATGGGAAGGACGATAGCCAGCTTTTTACTGGCCCTCACTTGTTGTTCATACGTCCCGGCAAAGCGATAGCTGATCCCCGGTGGAACGATGAGCTCACCCGCATCGATCTTGGCCTGAATATGTGCCTGCGCATTTTGGACAACGGTCACTTCGGCCTGGTCCTGGTCTCGATCAAAAAGGACATAGCCGATTAAAAAGCTGTCTTCGCTTTTAATGGATTGAGGCCCTTGTCGATAATGTGTCGTCATCAATTCACCCAGAGGGATTTGTCCACCTGATTGTATGGGAATGAGGATGCGTTCGACGATGTCCGGGTCTGATCTTAATTCGCGTGGATATCGGATACGAACAGGATATCGTTCGCGGCCTTCTACGGTGGTGGTCATGGTCATGCCACCCAATCCTGCCTGGATATAGCGCTGTACCTGTTCAATGGTCAGCCCGTATCGCGCCAGCGCCTTACGGTCAATATCGAATTCCAGATATGGTTTACCGACGATCCGATCGGCAAAGACAGCTGAAGCTTTAACCCCATCGACTTCTTTAAGGATATGTTCCAACTGCAGTCCAAAGGCTTCAATACTGGCCAGATCAGGACCTTTAACCTTGATGCCCATTGGTGCTCTCATGCCCGTCTGCAGCATCACCAGCCTGGTTTCGATCGGTTGCAATTTAGGTGCAGAGGTCACGCCTGGCAGTGAAGTGGCCTGGAGGATCTCCTGCCAGATGTCATCCGGTGAATGGATATGGTCGCGCCATTGACGAACATATTTACCTCGTTGATCAGGGATATAATTTCCTTTTTCATCCAGGATATAACTCCCATAACGGTCCACTTTAAAACGCTGACGATGCCCGTCTTCATCCGTTTTATATTCGGATTTATATTGGATCAAATTCTCATACATAGAGATTGGAGCCGGATCCAACGGGCTCTCAACACGACCCATTTTACCCACTACAGATTCAACTTCTGGAATGGCCGTTACCGCCATATCCAGTGCGCGCAGGTAATTCGTATTCTGCTGCATACCCGTATGAGGCATGGATGTCGGCATGAGCAGGAAGGAGCCTTCATTTAATGCAGGCATAAATTCCTGCCCTGTATTTTTGAAAATGGTAAATCCCCAAATGACCAACCCGGTGACCAGTGCCAGGAATACCCATCTGACCCGTAGAATAAAGAGGAGGACTTTTTCATAATATCGGATCAAAGTGAAAAAGACCAGCATCAACGAGCCGATAATGCCCACCACAAAAAGGAGATTCGTCATCAGGCTGACTTCCACGCCCAAGGGCATCCAGGCCCTGGTGAGGAAAAAAGCGACCAAAAGGCTGTACAGAATATTTTTCCCCCATTGCACACCTTTGTTTGTGTCTTCTGAAAATCGGACTGATGCCCATGTACTGGTCAATTCGAGGAGGGCGACAAAGATGATGATCAGTCCAAACCAGAAGTTGAACAGACCGGGACTCTAGATGGTGGTGAGCATGGACTTTCCCGGCGGGGGCTTCTTTCATCCCTTTCACCATGCTTTCGGTCAGGACGATGCCCATATCTACCATCGTACCGATGGCAATGGCGATCCCTGAGAGGGAGACGATATTGGCATCGATACCAAACTGACGCATGGCCACAAAACACATCAGGACAGCAACCGGGAGTGTGCCGGCCACCAATAGAGAAAATTTCAGATTGAATAACATGAGGATCACCACAATGATGGTGATCAGGACTTCTAAAGTCAAGGCTTCTTCGAGGGTACCAATCGTTTCCTTGATCAATTTTGTCCGATCGTAAAACGGAACGATACGGACCTTGCTGACTGTCCCGTCTTCCAGGGTTTTGGAAGGCAGGCAAAAGCCAGTTCATCGATCTGGGATTTGACATTCAGGATGACTTCCATCGGATTCGAACCATACCGAGCCACTACGACACCGCCAACTGCTTCTGCACCTGATTTGTCGAGTGCACTCGACGTGTTGCGGGCCCGATATTGACCCTGGCGATATCCTTGATATAAATGGGAACATTGTCATTCGACGTGACGACGGAATTTTCGATATCCTCAATACTTTGGATATAGCCCAATCCACGGACGAAGTATTCCACCAAGGTTGATCTCCATGGTCTGAGCGCCTATATCCAGATTACTCCCTTTCACAGCGGCCATCACCGGTCGAGGGTGATTCGGTTGGCTTTCATGGCATCCGGATCCACATCGATCTGATATTCTTTGACATATCCCCCAATGGAAGCCACTTCTGCTACGCCGTCGGCAGCTGTGAGGCCATACCGCACGTAAAAAATCTCGGATGGTCCGCAATTCATGGGAGTCCCAACCGCCTGTCGGATTGCCCAGGGAGTCCCTGCCCTTCCAGGGTATACCAGAAGATTTGGCCCAAAGCGGTGGCATCAGGCCCCAATGCGGGTTGGACGCTTTCCGGTAGAAGATTTGTGGGCAGGGAGTTTGGACCGACTCCAGTAAAAATCGATACCGTCATTGAAGATGATATAGATGGTGGAAAAGCCGAACATGGAATTGCTCCGGATCGACTTGACACCCGGGATACCCAGTAGGGATGAGGTCAAAGGATAGGAGATCTGGTCTTCTACATCCTGAGGGGATCGCCCCATCCATTTTGTGAATACGATCTGTTGGTTCTCGCCGATGTCCGGGATGGCATCTACGGCTACCGGGTCTTTGGGTAGCGGTGGCACAGGCAGATCAAAGGAGCGTTAACAATTCCCCAGCCTGTAAAGAAGAGGAGAAGCAGCCAAGGGCGACGAGCTTGTTCTCTAGGAAAAAACGAATGATACTGGATAACATGGTAGCAGGACTTTCCCGGTTGAAAAATGGCCTTGATGATCAACTACACATGGAGTGTAAAATGAAAAGGCAGGACGGATCTGAGAAAACAGGGGTTTTCACAGATACCATTCAGGAAAGTGAATGCTAGCAGCGGTAGGAAGAAGTCCAACGACAAGTCGATCGAAGGAGAGGGGGCAGATGGATCATCCACGTCAACAGGGACTGGTCAGTCGTGTTGATCGGATCCCGGATCCATAGATCCACAGGAGGAAGAACCACAGGAGTGCTCCTGTAGGTCTGTGTTGTCACCTCAGTTGCAGACTTACTGTTGGTGTCTACATGGACATATGATCCTGTGTTTTGACAGCAGGGTGGACGATGGAATTGAGGAGTATCGGATGGATCGAATCGCTTAGGAACAGGGCAGGCGTTCATTGCCGTTCCTGAACAAGACGATGCAGCACTGAAATAGCTGGTATTGATCAGGTTGCCCTGGCAAAAATGCTGATCAATGGAATAGCCCCAGGTAGATACAAGCACCATTCCAGAAAGGAGGATGGCGATGTACTTTTTTATGGGGTTGGACATTTTCACGAAAACAATAATACTAAATTATCTCTATAGTTCAATCAGTGTCTCCTGAAATAACGAAAGATTAACTTTTTAAAGTAGAGGGCATTTCGCCAGGAAAATAAGGCTAACCCCTCATCACCAGGTAACCCAGATAACTGAAGTACACCAGAAGAAAAAAGGCCCCTTCGATGCGTTTGATTTGCAATCCTTTCCCCACGACCAGGGCCACAAGTACCAGACTGCTCGCCAGGATAATCATCAGGATGTCAATATTGGATGGAACCTGAAAATCCAGCGGGTTGATCACCGCACTGATTCCGAGGACCCACAACAGATTGAAAATATTGGACCCGACCACATTGCCAACAGCAATGTCCGAATTGCCTTTGTAGGAAGCCACAACAGAAGTGACAAGTTCGGGCAAGCTGGTGCCGATGGCAACGATGGTCAATCCGATAAATGCCTCACTCATCCCCATCGCGGTGGCCATGGAAATGGCTCCGTCAACCACCCATTTCCCACCGATGAACAGGCTGATAATACCTGCTCCGATCTGTAGAATTTGTTGGACGTGATACCCTTCCCCGTAGCATCCGGTGATTTTCCCAATACAGAACGGTCCTGTCGGGCAAGGTCGAGATATAAATCATGAACAGAAAGAAGAAAAACAGGATGATGACCCCTTCCGGGCGGTCAATACCCATTCCTGCCCTGGGATTGAACAGAGTCGTATTGGCCAGAAATCCAACCAGTAATGCTAGGCTAGTGAAAAGGGTATTTCTGACAGTACGGTGGGGCGTTTGACCGAAGATTGCCAACCAGTGCAGCCGCGCCCAGGATCAGAAGGATATTGGCAATGTTTGAACCCAGTACGTTGCCGATCGCCAGATCGGAATTCCCCTGTAAGCTGGCAACCAGATTGACGATCAGTTCAGGTAGCGATGTCCCAAAAGAGACGATGGTCAACCCGACCACCAGGTCGGATACACCGTATTCTCGCGCCAGTGAACCGGCACCTTCCACCAGCCAGTCTGCCCCTTTAATGACCAGGAACAAACCAACCAGAAACAGAATGTAGATCAACATGGATGTGAAGGTACAATAGAAGAATATGGTATAAAGGTCGGAAAGCGGAAAGCGGAATTCGGAAGGCTGGGTCCTCTTGATATAGGTTGACAGCTTCACCCCTAAAGCCTAAAAACTGTGAATAACTTTCGAGTTCGTTATTAAATGGGGATATACCTTTCGATTTCTAGAACGAAGCGGAAGGAGTTAATCACGGAGCCTTTAGAGAAGTCTACTCTTTCAGGGTCATTGAAACCTCCCCCGAGTACTGGGGGCATGTCTAGATTTCCTTTTATCCCTACGTAGCCTGCCGGCCAACCCTCATTGGAATCATTGGTCTACGATATCAGCATTGTGGGAGGGGGACATAAAGAGAAGTCGGAAGTGCGAAATCGGAAATTAAACCCCATTGACAGGACGACTAAAATGTTCAGAGAAAGGTCAATTATTGGAGCATAAATTTCCCAAATGTCTCTTCGTCTCTCAGTCTCTTCGTCTCTCACAGTCCCCGGACCTCGAAATAACCCAATAACCCAATAACGAAATAACCCAATAACGAAATAACCCAATAACGAAATAACCGACAACTGACAACCGCCTACTCCTTCTCTGCTTTCTTCGCCTGTCGCTTGAAATATCCCTTTAACAGCCAATGTGCTTTTAACGCTTCCATCGACTGATTGGAACCGGTCCCGTTCCACTTTCGATATTCTGCAAACTGCGGTCAATGGAAGAGGTCATGGTCGTCTCGCAATACCGCATGTAATGGCCCACCGCCCGATTTGATGTCCGTATCCAGTGACCGTACCGTCGCATCCAGTGAAGTGGTCAGTTTTTCTGCCTGGACAGACACATTCCGGAATGCTTTGGCCGCTTCTCCCAGATCATGGGTCAGTGTCGAATCCTTCAATAAGGCGATCGTTCCCCTTTAGCATTGGCCACCTCTTCGATCATTGCACTGACGTCAGCAACCCGGGGTATTCGCCCGTGCAGTGGCGGATTGCAGGCTCTTGAACGAATTGTTGACATATTTCGGCAGGTCGGCATCGCCCGGATCTCCCATAGAGCGACACTGCTGTTGAATCGTTGAACTGTATGTTTGGGGTCCTCACTCATCTCAGCTACATTGCGGTTGGTAATATCCAGTGTACGCATCCTCGCGTCCATGTCCAGCGCGTTCCTTGCTGTTGATCCGATCACCCATCTGGATCATTTTCCCCTAGCCGGCCCGGGTCAATGTCGACCACTTTGTGCCCATCAACCCGTCTGTGCCGATGCTGGCTTCATCATTTTGTTTGAGAACCGGACCAGATTGTCGTCGATTTTCAACACCACCGGACAGAGACGTGTCGCTGACAATTTCAATGGTTTTTACAGTCCCGATGACGATGCCGGAAAATCGTACATTATTGCCCACTCTCAATCCGCTGACATCGCGGAAACAGGCCTCCCATGGTGAAATTTTTTCCAAACAGAGATTCTGATTCGAACGATGAAATACAACAGCGCGTAATAATACCTCCAAGGCAGGGAGGACAAAAAGGCCGAGTTGAATATTTCTGGTAGTCTGCTTGTCCATAATAGAAGTTATTCAAAAAATCCATTCCTCTGCAGGATCCGGATGAATCCCGCAATTCGTCATAGGAACCCGTTGCAAAACATCGACCTTCCACTAGCAAAAGCAACCCGATTGGCCGTGTCGAACGCATCCCGTATCGTGGATATTGTGATGGAGAAGTCTTGTAAATATCCTGAACCTTGAGGATCAGATCACGGATCTCGCGCGATGTGATGGGGTCAAGGCCGGTCGTCGGTTCATCATACAGCATGATTTCCGGTTTGAGGATCATGGTCCGTGCAAGCGCAATGCGTTTCCGCATGCCGCCTGATAATTCAGCTGGCATCAGATCGATCGTATGCGGCAGTCCGACGTTTTCGAGTGCTTCCATCACCAGATCATTGACCTCGTTGGAGACTTTTGTCACGACCGTGCCGACGTAACGGGAATTCCGTGATTCTCTCGAACAGTCATCGAATCAAACAGGGCATTACTCTGAAAGAGAAACTGACCCGGGTGCGCATTCGGTCGAGTGCTTCCTCCCTAAGCCCGATCACCCGTTGCTGAAATACCCTCGGATCTCTCCCTGCTCCGGATGCAAAAGACCGATAATGCACGGGATCAGCACCGATTTTCCGGATCCTGATTTACCCAGAACTACCGTGATTTTCCCCTGGAACAATAATTCAATACTGAAATCCCGCAGGACATGATTCTCCTGAATGATTTGTACAGGTGCCTGACTTGGGTAAGGGACAACCTCCCGATCTGTATTTCTTTGTGGTTCATTCATGGCGGTCAGGTCAGTCCCAGGAGATCTGTCAATTGTACCGCCAGCAAGGTCGAGGATAAACACCATCAGGGAAGAAACCACGACAGCGGAGTTGGCAGCGAGTCCGACACCTTCAGTCCCCTTATCCGATGTATAGCCTTTGTAACAAACCGGGATGATCCCGATAGCAAAACCAAAGAAAAAGTCTTGATAAACGCCGGCAGGACATCACTGAATACCGTGCTGTCGACGACCTGTTGGGTAAAGAGTGCTGTGAGGTTACACCGCGCATGTTCACTGCAAGATAGGAACCATACAGGGAAACAAAATCTGCAAAGATGACCAGTACAGGACCATCAATGTTAGCCCATACTCGTGTGACCACCAGATATTTGAAGGATTGGTACCGGAAACCTCCATGGCATCGATCTGTTCGGTCACCTTCATGGAGCCGAGCTCCGCCCCGATTCCGGAACCGATCTTTCCGGCACAAATCAGCGGAATGACCACCGGTCCGATCTCCCGAATGATGGATATGCCAACCGCGGCGGGGATCCAGTCTTTCAGCGCCGAACTGGGCCATGGTCGGCCGGGACCGGATGGTCAGTGACCAGCCCGGAGAATAAACTCCTGTGATGGCGACCGTGCCCGTGAGCGGTTGCCGATCATATAACATTGTC
>JADJLN010000004.1 GCA_016710115.1 Saprospiraceae bacterium | reverse complement strand
TACCTGATTATATGGCATCTTCCTGTCGCTTACCTGCTGAATAATTCAACCGAAGCTGGTTGCTTTTTCGCAGCATGACTTTGACATCCTGAACGATACCCATGGTTACATTCCCATCGATCCTCAGAGAAGTCGTAATCATTGAATGTCTCGATTCAGGTACCTTAACTTTATGCTGTTCAAGAAACAGTGGGATATTCGCTGGGCTATCAACAATTTGCTCTCCTAACTGAATCCGTGGTTTGGTACCATACACCTTTTCATATTTCTTCAACGCGCGACCGATATAAATGTAATTGACCAAAGATTTCTCTTCAAGCTTAGTCAATTGTGTGGCGTCCGGGGTGACTACTTTGAGTTTGATTTCTCCTTGTCTCAAAACAGTAACGACCATGAAGAAGAACAGGAGCATGAACACAATATCAGGTAATGATGCCGTCGAAATCGTCGGCTGAGCATTTCCTCTCTTTTTCTTGAAATGTGAAGACATGATCGATGGGTTTATTCCTCGCCGTAAGCGGTCGGTTCTGCTTCAGATAAGACCATTGGTATCTTTCCTTTGATCTCTTTTCTATATTCCAGCGGCAATTCTTCGCTGTAGGGAAGACCATATTTTCGACGGCTCTCTTCGTCCCACAATTCCATCATATGCGGCTTTTAACTCATTGTACACCTGGCTGTAGGTCTGATAGTTGGTTCCCGGTCATTTTTTAATGAGATGATCGCTTTGTAGGTGCCTGAGAAGATCCTCCCGTTGTGTCGGGTTCATGATGAACTCCCTTGGCACGATCCTTAACTCGTCTACGTTGGCCGGCTCGCCACGAACCAACAACTGGTTATTGGCGTTACCAGAACAGCGAATACATTTCGTGAAACAACTTCAGGGGGGTCAGGTGGAACTTCTGACCGTGGAAGTTTAACCAGAATCCCTTTATCCTCGACAATCTGAGTTGTAACCAGAAAGAAGATCAACAGCAAGAATGCGATATCCGCCATTGAACTGGCATTGATCTCGGTGGAGACTCTGCTGTTACTTGAGCGTTTTTTCAACATTGTTCTGCTCTATTTAAACAGGTTACGAATCTCAGAAACAACAAAAATGACACCGGCTCCACAGAATAAAATAAGCGAGGTTGTCAGCCCGCCTGATATGAACTTTTCCTGCCGGCTGTCAGTTCAAATCGTTCCGCGAGAGTCGCCATCAATCCTGATTCCGCTGGCTTAGCCATGACATAAGCGACGATAAAATGACTACGAGCACAAGTGCTTGAACAATCCCCTTCATGAATTGTTTGGGGTGCTTGGCGATGAAGATCAAGCCAAAGACAACAAGCGCAGCACAAAACGATTGTCAGGAAAATTGCCGCATACAATCCAAAATTAAAATCCCGGATTGGAACTGCGCTTCCTTACTCAATCCGTTGAATTCATCCGCTCCTGCCAACGCAATAGCGAAAAACACGATGGTGATCAACAGACCCAGCCCAAACGCCGCAACCTGGCCATATTTATTCAAAAATTGATACATGCTGGGGTGTTTTCTGGTTATTTGATGATGTTACGACGCGTCAACGCCTCAATGAGGCCTATGGAAGCGTCCTCCATGCTATTGGTTATCGCATCGATCTTGGAAACAATGTAATTGTAGAAGATCTTGGAGGATAATGGCAACCACTAGTCCGAATACGGTGGTCAACAAGGCCACTTTGATACCCCCGGCAACAATCGCCGGAGACAGGTCACCTGCCGCTTCGATCCGGTCAAAAGCTACGATCATCCCGATCACAGTACCCAGAAATCCGAGCATCGGAGCGGTAGCAATGAACAATGAAATCCATACCAGACCACGTTCCAGAAGGCCCATTTGTACACTGCCATAAGAGACGATTGCCTTTTCAACAGCATCCGCGCCTTTGTCTGCCACTTTCAATCCTTCATAAAGCACGCTGGCAGCAGGACCAGGAGTTGCCTTACAGACCTCCATAGCACCATTGACATTCCCGTTGGCCAGTTCATCATCGATCGAACCGATGAGTTTCTCGGTATTGGCGGTAGCAATGTTCAGGGAAATGATCCTATCAATACAAAAGGCCAAACCGAGAATAAGAGTGACCAATACCAGGCTCATAAAGCGCCAGTCACCCTCGATAAAATACTTTTTCAGGAGCTGAAATCCAGTTGGACCCGCTACTTCCCCAGCATCCTGGGCATACAATTCCATGGTTCCGGTAAGCAGAACGGCCGTGAAGACCAGGAAAAGCGCAATTACACGTCGCATAGTGAAGGAGATTTTTCGTTTGCTTAAAGTTTGAACTCAGCGGCTAAAATAATAAACAATTGATGTTCCCCACCTACAGATCCCCGAAATGTGAAACATCTTACAATTTCTTTTTATTGGAACACCGATTCTGGCCATTCTGTCCGGTTAATCAACGTGTCTCCAATGCTGATTTTCTGTAGGATGCTTCCTCCCAACCTTTTGGTGGATGGTCCAGGAAACCGGACTGATCAACGAACCAACTTGTCCTTCAAGAAGAGCAATCGCACAAATGGAGACCTTCCAATCTGGCGATCTGTGATTGGCACAAGTCACTTCATGATCTTGCAGCGGGATGCTATCGGGATTACTTCGTGATCCCTCAAATGGGGGAATTGACTCATCCTTGCAAGCCATGTTCGCTCACGCGAACGGCTTTTTTGCATCCCGACGTTCTCTCCATTCTCAATGGGATTACTGCGTGATCCCTCAAATGGAGAAATTGACTCATCCTTCAAGCCATGTTCGCTCACGCGAACGGCTTTTTTGCATCCCGACGTTCTCTCAAACCTGCGGTTTGGTTCACGCCGGGATGCAAAAAAGCCATCCACCTTTCGGTGGATGGCTTGAAGGATGCGGAGAGCAAGGGATTCGAACCCTTGAACCGGTTTTGCCGGTTACACGCTTTCCAGGCGTGCGCCTTCGACCACTCGGCCAGCTCTCCTTTGTCGAAAGGACTGCAAAATTGGCGATTCCTGAGCACATTCCCAAGAAGAACAAGTCTCTATTCATTGTTTTGTTGAAAAACAATCCGGGCATTGCGCGTGGTCTTCAACACTACCTCTTCCACTGAAATATGCCGATCCTCGGCCAGGCGGGCAGCAATGGCAGCCAGGTAAGCGGGTTCATTGCGTCTTCCACGATAAGGTACCGGCGCCAGATAGGGCGAATCTGTTTCCAATACCATATGATCCAGCGTGATCGGAGCCAGATGATCGGCCATATTCGCAGTTTTAAATGTGTAAACACCGCCGATCCCCAGGAAAAATCCGAGGTCGATGATTCGCCTCGCCTGTTCTGTGGTCCCGTTGAAGCAATGAAAAATACCCGACAAGCCAGGCCGCCATTCTTCTGTCAAAATCTCGATCACCCGATCCATTGTATCCCTTGTGTGCAACACAATGGGCAATCTCGCTTCCACTGCCCAGCGGATCTGTACACGAAGAGCCTCTTCCTGTAATGGCAGGCTGCCCGGATCCCAATACCCATCGAGTCCGATCTCACCGACAGCAGTATAGGCCCCACTATCCAACTCTGCTTTGATTACATTCAGCACCTCTTGCCAGTCCTCCTTGACAGAACATGGATGAAGTCCCATCATGCCAGAACACATGTCGGGGTATTCAGAAACCAGATGCCGGATCTTGGAAATGCTATCCAGATCAATATTCGGCAGATACACATGTTGCACACCCGCTTCGGTCAAACGGCGCATCATATCCGTACGATCTGCTTGAAAGTCATCCAGATAAATATGTGCGTGAGTATCGATCATTGATTGCGAATTGTGAGTCACAAAGCTAATGGACCCTGCAGATTTTATTCCGCCCCCGGAATCCCCTACTTTAGCGCCATGGCCAAAAAAAAGTTCTATGTGGTTTGGGTCGGGAGTAAACCCGGAATCTATGCTGAATGGGATAAGGCCAAGGCAACCATACAGGGATTTCCCGGGGCAAAATATAAGTCCTATCCAACCCGGGAAGAAGCGGATGCTGCGTTCAAAGCAGGATATGGCACAGCACTGCAATCTGGAACTGCATCGGCCAAGGGGGAACGGCTGGTCACCAAACCCCGGATCGGAGTGGATATCCCACTTCCAGCCTGGTCAGTTGATGCCGCCTGCAGTGGCGTCCCCGGCCCCATGGAATACCGGGGTGTTGACCTGGCAACAGGCCAGGAACTCTTTCATCAGGGGCCTTTTCCTGATGGCACAAACAACATTGGCGAATTCCTGGCATTGGTCCATGCCCTGGCTCAGTTGCATCGTCGGGGCGATCACCAAACGACCATCTATACCGATTCACGGACTGCACTGGCCTGGTTTCGAAAGAAGAAAGCAAAAACGACTCTGGAGCGCACAGCCCGGAATGCCATCCTGTTCGAGCTTCTGGACCGTGCTGAACGTTGGCTGGCACAACACCATCCCACAAACAAAGTCCTGAAGTGGGAAACCGATCGCTGGGGGGAAATACCGGCTGATTTTGGCAGAAAATAAAACAGGGGAAAACCGGCCTGCCGATTCTCCCCTGTTTGCAGTGCTTCAGTTCCAATCAGAAAGTATACCGCGCTGCGAGTCCACCGACATCTGACCGGAAACCACTTCGATAGTTATTTCCGAATAAAACACCCGGCATAATGTCTACAGAGACGGCCAATGGAATATTGGCAAATTTATACTCTGCTCCTCCGGCCGCACAAATGCCAAAACTGAGCTTGTTATCGTTCGGATACAGATCTGCGTACTTGCCTCCGTAGAATTCAGATATCAATCCACCACCGACGTACCAATGAAGTCCTTCGACAGCCCCGATCGGGAAATGATGGAGGTAAAGGACTCCCAGATTCGTATAACTGTAACCGACAATTGGTCGAAACATGGCAAAGGCTTCCAATGCACCTCGCTCATTGATGAAGTGCTTGTAGGTCACACCAATTCCAAAGCCGGCCCGGGCACCGATACCCCGGTTGTAACTCTGGGAGAACATCGCCGTGGCACAACCGATAAATACGAAAAGAAGAATCAGTTTTTTCATAGATCACTCATTTTAGAAGTCCCAAGGTAAGAAGCCTCGTTTGAATTCTCCAGCATTCATGTGGAGGTCTACTATCCCACCCGGCTTGCAAAACGCATTTTGTAATCGGACACTATCTGGCCGGTGCGGATCATTTCCAGCTTCTTTTTGATGAGTCGCTTCTTGAGCGGCTTCAATTTTTCTGTGAATAATACCCCCTGGATATGATCGTATTCATGTTGAATCACACGTGCATTCAAACCTGAATAGTATTCTTCAAACCAGTTGAACTGTTCATCCTGGTAACGAATACGAATGTCAGATAATCGCTCTACCTCACCCCGAATATCCGGAATGCTGAGACAGCCCTCCTCAAATGCCCAGAGTTTGCCATCTTCATCCAGGATCTCCGGATTGATGAATACTTTTTTAATCCCCAGATCCGGTTTGTCTTCGTCTTTGATCTGTTCTGTATCCACAACAAAAATGCGTAATGCCAAACCGACCTGTGGACCAGCCAGCCCAACGCCGTGCGCATTGTACATCGTCTCCCACATATTGGCGATCAAACTATCCAGTTCGGGATAATCGGGCGATAGTTCCAGAGCCATTTTCTTCAGCACCGGTTGCCCATACCCATAGATTGGTAAAATCATGTTTTTGCCTGCTTTTCCTGATATTCCAGATATTCCAACAGGATCACGCTCGCTGAAACCTGGTCAACCAGCGCCTTATCCTGGCGTTTTTTCTTTTTTGCCCCCGACTGCAGGATGATCTCCTTTGCTTTTTCGGATGACAATCGCTCATCCCAAAAATCGATCCTGATCTTTGGAAACTTCCTGCTGAGGAAGGTGCCGAATTGATGAATCCGTTCATGCAACTGTGCTGGATCACCATTCATATGGAACGGCTCACCCAACACAATGATATCTACCTCTTCAGCACGGAGATAACTCTCGAGAAAGGGTAAAAGTTCGCCGGTTGCAACGGTAGTCAGACTGGACGAGATAATCCGAAGAGGGTCAGTCACAGCAATGCCTGTCCGCTTTGAACCATAGTCGATCGCCATCCAACGTCCCATTGTGTAAAGGTAAAATGAATCTGCCAGCAACGTTCGCTTCGATCATAAATACGAAGAGCCGGAGGTCATCCGGCTCTTCCCTATTTTTCTGGCGAATGCCTTATTCAGCAGTGTCTTCTGCCAGCACAGCCATGCGTGCCTGATGGGCTTCAAAATGGTCTTTATCCAGAACGATGAGATTGCGGAACCGGCGCATTCCCGTACCAGCAGGAATCGGTTTGCCAACAATGACATTCTCCTTCAATCCATTCAGGCCATCCTTTTTCGCAGAGATAGCAGCGTAACTGAGCACTTTGGTTGTCTCCTGGAACGATGCAGCAGAGATCCAGCTTTGTGTGCCCAAGGAAGATCGCGTGATCCCCTGAAGCATCGGACTCGATGTAGCAGCAACCGCATCCCGGTATTCTACCAGTTTCAGGTCATTTCGCTTCAGACTGGAATTCTCTTCCCGCAATTGACGCAATGTCACCAACTGGCCAGCCTTGAGCACCGTCGAGTCACCTGGATCCGTCACAAACTTCTTGTCAAAGATCCAGTCGGTCTCCTTGAGGAACTCGAATTTGTCGACTGCTTCACCTTCCAGGAGATTGGTATCTCCGGCATCCTCGATCTGTACACGACGCATCATCTGGCGAACGATCACTTCAATATGCTTGTCGTTGATTGCAATACCCTGGCTCCGGTATACTTCCTGAATGCCATTGACAATGTAGGATTGTACCGCAAATGGACCTTTGATATTCAGAATGTCCTTTGGTGATACAGATCCGTCAGACAAGGGAGTACCGGCACGAACAAAGTCGCCTTCCTGTACAAGGATATGCCTGGATAATCCGATCAAATACTTCCTGATCTGACCATCCTTCGCCGTGACAATACACTCCCGGTTGCCCCGCTTGATCTTGCCAAAGCTCACCACCCCGTCAATTTCGACCACAACAGCCGGATTGGAGGGGTTACGTGCTTCAAACAATTCAGTTACACGAGGCAGACCGCCGGTGATATCCTGGATTTTGTTCTGCTGACGTGGAATCTTGGCGATTTTCTGTCCTGACTTCACGGCCGTGCCATCATCAATTGACAAATAGGAGCCGACCGGTAATGTATAGGAACGCAACTCTTCCCCATCCGGACTGATGATCTGGATGATTGGCACTTTCCGCTTGTTCTTGGATTCAATGATGACCTTCTCCGAATATCCGGTCTGGTCATCCCGTTCCATTCTGAAGGTGACGCCTTCTTCGACATCTTCGAACTTGATGATCCCGGAGAATTCGGACACAATGACCGCATTGAATGGATCCCATTCGCAGAGCAGTTCGCCACGTTCGACGAGGTCGCCATCCTGCTTGAACAGTGTCGCACCGTAAGGAACGTGGCTGTTGGACAGCAGTTTGTTGGTCTCGGGATCAACAATACGAATTTCGCCTGTTCGTGAAAGCACGATGTGGTAGCTTCCTTCAGGACCTTCATAATATGTTGAACGCACACCGTCAAATTCAATTCGACCGGAATACTTGGTGGCAATCTCTGATTCCGACTTGGTCACAGAAGCCACACCACCCACGTGGAAGGTCCGCAAGGTCAACTGGGTACCCGGCTCACCAATGGACTGTGCTGCGATGATGCCAACTGCATCACCATCCTCAGCAATTCGACCGGAGGCCAGGTTCTTTCCATAACACTTGGCACAAACGCCCTCTCGGGTTTCACAGGTCAGCACCGAACGGATCGTTACTGATTCAATACCATATTCATCGATGAGATTGGCAATTTCCTGTGAAATATATTCTCCGGCAGTGAGAACCACTTCATCGGTTTCAGGGTGATAGATATCGTATAAGGTAAATCGGCCCTGGATCCGTGAAGCCAGTGATTCGATGATCTTGTCCTGATCCTTTAATGCTGTCGTATCAATTCCCCGAAGCGTGTCACAATCCACTTCCCGGATAACGACATCCTGAGAAACGTCAACCAGACGGCGCGTGAGGTAACCGGCATCAGCCGTTTTCAGAGCCGTATCGGCCAATCCTTTCCGGGCACCGTGTGTAGAAATAAAGTATTCCAATACAGAAAGTCCCTCCAGGAAGTTCGACAATACCGGGTTTTCAATAATCGCTCCACCGGTATCCCCTGATTTTCTCGGCTTGGCCATCAAACCCCGGAGACCACAAAGCTGCTTGATCTGCTGCTTGGATCCACGAGCACCTGAGTCCAGCATCATGAATACGGAATTGAATCCGTCCTTGTGGGCAGCCAATTCACGCATCAGGTTGTCTGTAATCCGATTATCCGCAAAAGTCCACTTGTCAATGATCTGGTTATACCGCTCATTGTTCGTGATCAGACCCATATTGTAGTTGTCCCACACCTCGTCCACTTCAGCCTGAGCTTCGATCAATGTTTTTTCTTTGATCGACGGATTGATCAGGTCGCCCAGGTTGAAGGACAGGCCTCCTTTGAATGACCATCCGAATCCGAGCTCCTTGATATCGTCAAGGAATTTCGCTGTGGTCCGGAAATCGGTCCAACGCAAAATCCGGGAGATAACGGATTTCAGATTCTTTTTCGTCAGCAGTTCATTGAGATAGGGAACCCGTTCAGGAACAACCTGGTTGAGAATAACCCGACCAACAGTGGTGTCAATGAGAGCGATGCCCATTTCGTCATCCGCTTTCAACACCCGCGCACGGACCTTGATCGCAGCATGCAGGTCAACCTGACCTTCGTTGAACGCAATAGATACTTCCTCTGCAGAATAGAAAATCTTCCCTTCTCCTCTGACCACATGCTCCTTGGAAGACACCCGGCTCTTGGTCAGATAGTATAGTCCAAGGACCATGTCCTGAGAAGGCAGTGTGATCGGTGAACCATCCTGCGGATTGAGCATGTTGTGTGAAGACAACATCAGCACCTGAGCTTCGAGAATGGCTTCATGACTGAGTGGCACGTGTACGGCCATCTGGTCACCATCAAAGTCAGCGTTGAACGCACCACAAACCAACGGGTGCAGCTGAATGGCCTTTCCCTCCACAAGCCTTGGCTGGAATGCCTGGATAGATAACCGGTGCAGAGTTGGAGCACGGTTCAGCATAACGGGGTGGCCGTTCAGGATATTTTCCAGGATATCCCAGATGACTGAATCCTTGCGGTCAACCAGTTTCTTCGCCGATTTTACGGTTTTGACAATACCTCGCTCGATCAGTTTCCGAATAATGAACGGCTTGAACAGTTCCGCTGCCATGGCTTTGGGAATTCCGCACTCATGGAGCTGAAGTGTCGGCCCGACCACGATGACCGAACGACCTGAATAGTCAACCCGCTTACCGAGCAGGTTCTGACGGAATCGGCCCTGCTTCCCTTTCAGGATATCACTCAACGACTTGAGTGCACGACCGCCTTCTGCTTTGACAGCATTGGATTTCCGTGAGTTATCAAACAGGAGTCAACCGCTTCCCCTGAGCATCCTCTTTCATTCCGCAGAATCACCTCCGGAGCTTTGATCTCCAGCAAGCGCTTCAATCGATTATTCCGAATGATCACACGACGATAAAGGTCATTCAGATCCGAGCTGGCAAATCGACCGCCATCCAATGGCACCAACGGACGCAGTTCGGGTGGGATCACCGGCAGATAATGGATAATGGTCCATTCGGGGCGGTTCTCGATCAGGCTCATTCCTTCCCGGAAAGCCTCGACGATCCGCAAGCGCTTCAATGCTTCGGATTTCCGTTGCTGGCTCGTTTCATTAGCTGCCTGATAACGCAGATTGTAGGAAAGGTCGTCCAGTTTCAACCCGGCCAGCAGATCAAACACGGCTTCAGCCCCCATTTTAGCGGAAAACTTGTCCGGATGTCCATCCTCAAGTGACTGATTCTCCTTGGGGAGTGTGTCCAGCATCTCCAGATACTCCTCTTCGCTGAGCAGGTCCAGTCGAGCTACGCCTTCAGCCTCTTTCAGACCAGGGGTGATCACGACATACCGCTCATAGTAGATAATGCTTTCCAATTTCTTGGAAGACAAACCAAGGAGGTATCCAATCTTGTTCGGCAGCGATTTGAAGAACCAGATGTGCACCACTGGAACAACCAGTTTGATATGCCCCATCCGTTCACGACGAACCTTTTTCTCGGTGACTTCGACACCACAACGGTCACAAACGATTCCCTTATAACGGATTCGCTTGTATTTGCCGCAGTAGCATTCATAGTCTTTGACCGGACCAAAAATCCGTTCACAGAAAAGGCCATCACGCTCCGGTTTATATGATCTGTAGTTGATCGTCTCCGGCTTCAGAACCTCACCATACGAGCGTTCCAGAATTTCTTCCGGAGACGCCAGACTAATGGTAATCGATTCAAAATCAGAGGTTGGCGTATTGAGCTTCTTTTTAAAAGGCATTACTTCTGGTTTGTAGAGCTAACAATGAACGACCTTCTGTCGCAGATCAATCAAATTTGACATCCAATGCCAAACCGCGTAATTCATGAATCAGTACATTGAATGATTCAGGAATATTGGGTTCTGGCAGGTTGTCCCCTTTGACAATGGCTTCGTAGGTCTTTGCCCGACCAATGATATCATCCGATTTCACGGTCAGCAATTCACGGAGAATGGTGCTGGCACCAAATGCTTCCAGCGCCCAGACTTCCATTTCCCCGAAACGCTGACCTCCAAACTGTGCCTTACCGCCCAGCGGCTGCTGGGTGATGAGGGAGTATGGCCCAATCGAACGAGCGTGCATCTTGTCATCAACCATGTGGGAAAGCTTGATCATATAGATCACACCCACCGTGGCTTGCTGATGGAATCGATCGCCGGTTTCCCCGTCATAGAGATAGGTCTGGCCCAGAGAAGGCAGATTTGCCTTCTGAATGTACTCCTCGATCTCATCCCGCTTGGCACCGTCAAAGATCGGCGTGCCGAACTTGACGCCCAACTTCTCCCCTGCCCATCCGAGGACAGTTTCGAAAATCTGGCCCAGGTTCATACGAGAAGGTACACCCAGCGGATTCAAGACGATATCAACTGGCGTTCCATCCGGCAGGAAGGGCATGTCCTCAGCACGAACAATCTTGGATACGATGCCCTTGTTTCCGTGACGACCGGCCATTTTGTCTCCCACTTTCAGCTTCCGCTTCCGGGCGAGATACACTTTGGCAAGTTTGAGGACACCCGCAGGCAACTCATCTCCAATAGAGATATTGAATTTCTCCCGCTTGTAGCGACCAACTTCTTCGTTTACCTTAATCGAAAAGTTGTGCAACAGGCGAGCGATCAATTCATTCGTGTGATCGTCATCCGACCACTTGTTATAGTCCACTACGGAGTAGTCGATATTCTTCAGCACGTTCAATGAGAATTTGATCCCTTTCGAGACCATTTCTTCATTGTAAATACTGCGGATCCCTTGAGCCACCTTCCCTTTGGTCAGTGTCATCAATTTGTCGATCAGGATCGTTTTCAATTCGTTCAACGCTACTGCGTGGGCATCATCCAGTTTGTCCAGGAGTTCCTTTTCCTGCACTTTCTGCACTTTGTCTTTCTTGGCCCTGGCAAACAGTTGCTTTGAAATCACCACCCCAAATGTGGATGGGGGTGCCTTCATCGAAGCATCCTTGACATCACCTGCCTTGTCCCCGAAGATGGCCCGGAGCAATTTCTCTTCCGGAGTCGGATCAGATTCCCCTTTCGGTGTGATCTTGCCGATGAGAATATCCCCTTCGTGGACCCAGGCTCCGACACGAATGATTCCGTTTTCATCGAGGTCCTTTGTGGCATCCTCGCTGACGTTCGGAATATCATTGGTCAGTTCCTCCTCGCCCAATTTGGTATCCCGTACATCCATTTCAAAACTCTCGATATGAATGGAGGTAAAGATATCATCCCGGACCACGCGTTCGGAAATCACGATGGCATCCTCAAAGTTGTATCCCTTCCATGGCATGAAGGCCACTTTGAGGTTCTGACCAAGGGCGAGTTCACCCAGTTCAGTGGCATAGCCATCGCACAGAATCTGTCCCTTGATCACACGATCGCCCTTTTTAACAATGGGTTTCAGGTTGATACAGGTGCCCTGGTTTGTGCTCTGGAATTTTGTCAGTTGATAGGTCTTCCGGTTATCTTCGAAGGAAATCAGTTGATCTTCATCACTTCTGTCATAGCGGATAATAACCTGGTCAGCGTCGACATATTCAACAAGACCTTCACCCTCCGCATTGATCAGCATCCGTGAATCCCTGGCCACTTTACCTTCAAGACCCGTACCGACGATCGGCGAGGCTGGTTTGATCAAAGGAACGGCCTGACGTTGCATGTTGGATCCCATCAACGCCCGGTTGGCGTCATCGTGCTCCAGGAACGGGATCATCGAGGCAGAAACGCCGACTATCTGGTTCGGTGCAACATCCATGAAATCCAGTTCATCCGGACCGAGGACAGGAAATTCACCATGTTCTCTGGATTTGATCCGGTCGGTGACGAACCCGCCTTTATCATCGAGTACCGCATTGGCTTGCGCTATACGCTGGAAGTCTTCTCCTTCTGCTGACAGGAACTGGATCTGTCCTTTCAGATCGACTTTGCCCTTGATCACTTTGCGGTAAGGTGTTTCCAGAAAGCCCATCTTGTTCACCTTGGCGTGTACGCAAAGGGTTGAAATCAATCCGATGTTTGGTCCTTCCGGAGTTTCAATGGTACAGAGACGCCCATAGTGTGAATAGTGCACGTCCCGAACCTCAAATCCTGCCCGTTCACGAGAAAGACCACCTGGACCCAGTGCAGAAATCCTGCGCTTGTGTGTGATCTCGGAAAGCGGGGTTGGTCTGATCGAGGAACTGCGATAACTGGCTGGTGCCGAAGAAGGAATTGATAACGGAGGACAATGTCCTGGCGTTGATCAGATCGACAGGGGTAAATACTTCATTGTCACGTACATTCATCCGTTCCCGGATCGTCCGGGCCATCCTGGCCAATCCGACACCAAACTGAGAGAACAATTGTTCGCCCACTGTACGAACACGGCGGTTACTCAGATGGTCAATATCATCAATATCTGCATGCTGATTGATCAATTTGACCAGATAGCGGACAATATGGATGATATCCTCTTTTGTCAGGACGAGGGTTTCCTCGTCAATTTCCAGTTTCAGCTTGCGATTGATCTTGTAACGACCTACTTCACCAAGGTTGTACCGTTTGTCACTGAAGAACAATTTATCGATGATACCCCGAGCTGTTTCTTCATCCGGGGGATCCGTACCCCGCAGTTGGCGATAGATGTGCGTTACCGCCTCCATCTCGGAACTGGAAGGATCTTTCTGGAGAGTATTATAAATAATGGCAAAGTCCTCCTCAACATCATCCTTCTGCAGGATAACGGTTTTGGTGTCGGCTGCCAGAATCTGTTCAATGTTGGATTCATCGAGAATGATATCCCGCTCAAGGATAATTTCATTCCGCTCGATGGTGACTACTTCTCCTGTATCCTCATCCACGAAATCTTCGGTCCAGCTCCGCAGAACCCGTGCCGCCAGCTTGCGACCGATGGCATTTTTGAGGTCTTTCGCAGTTGCCTTGATCTCATCAGCCAGGCCAAAGAGATCCAGGATCACTTTATCTGTATCGTAGCCGATGGCCCGCAACAGAGTGGTTACAGGAAACTTCTTTTCCGGTCGATATAGGCGTACATCACATTGTTGATGTCCGTCGCGAATTCCATCCAGGCACCCTTGAACGGGATTACCCGTGCAGAGAAGATCTGGCTGCCGTTCGGGTGAAAGCTCTGACCGAAGAACACACTGGTGACCTGTGCAGTTGCGATACAATCACGCGTTCTGCGCCATTGATCACAAACGTGCCTTTGGGGGTCATGTAGGGAATGTTCCTGAGAAAGACATCCTGTACAATCGTCTGGAAATCGATATGTTCTTCGTCATTACAAGACAACTTGAGCTTGGCCTTCAGTGGAACACTGTAGGTCAGACCTCGTTGCATACACTCCTCGATGGTATACCGGGGAGGATCGACGAAGTAATCCAGAAATTCAAGCAGAAAAATATTCCGGGCATCTGAAATCGGAAAATTTTCCTGAAATACTCTATAGAGTCCTTCACTGATTCGATTTTCAGGCGTTGTTTCCAATTGGAAAAACTCCTGAAAAGAACGCAGTTGGATATCCAGCAGATCTGGATATTCCATGGACATTTTAATTTTCCCGAAGTTGATGCGTTGCTGTTCCGGGCTGATCAACATAGCGTTGGATCCCATGAGAAAGAGCGGTTTTGATGCGATGAAAAAAAGGCTTCCTTTCCAGAAGGGGAATAAACAGAAAAGGGCTTAGCCGATATACGAGATACCGACTAAGCCATTATTCCGGTTGATGTACTGTTCTTACGTGCGTTAACGCGCATATCACCATTGGCACGGTTAAAAAGAGCAAGGATTACTTAATCTCGATAGAAGCACCTGCTTCCTCCAAAGCCTTCTTCAGAGATTCAGCTTCTTCTTTGGATACACCTGACTTGATTACGCCTGGTGCACCATCTACGAGATCCTTGGCTTCTTTCAGTCCGAGGCCGGTGATCGTTTTTACTTCTTTTACGACTTGCAGTTTCGCTGCACCCGCGCTGGACAGATGACATCGAATTCAGTCTGTTCAACTGCTGCTTCACCACCTCCAGCTGCTGCTGGTCCGGCGGCTATGGCAACTGCTGCTGCTGCTGGTTCAATTCCATACTCATCCTTCAGGATGGCTGCGAGTTCGTTAACCTCTTTTACAGTGAGATTAACCAATGATTCTGCAAGGCCTTTCAAATCTGCCATGTTGCTTGTTTTTTCAAAAATGATTTAATGCGGTCTCAAATGAGCGCAAGCTTGGAAGCCGTACCTGGTTTGCCACCTGAAATCAGGCAGCACGTTCTTCGAGTGCCTTGACCAAACCAGCAATGGTCGAACCACCTGATTTGAGAGCACTGATAACGTTTTTCGCTGGGGATTGCAGCAAACCAATGATCTCGCCAAGCAACTCATCTTTCGATTTGAGTTGGCTCAACATTTCCAATTGGTCGTCACCCAGGAAGATAGCCGAATCAATGTAGGCTGCCTTCAGGCTGGGCTTCTTGCCATCCTTGCGATAATCCTTCAACACTTTAGCCGGCAAATTGGCCGTTTCAGTGAACAGGATTGCAGTGGTTCCTTTCAGCGCTTCAAATACCGCAGCATAATTGCGCTCTTCAGGGAAGGACTCCAGGGCCTTTTTGGCCAGGGTGTTCTTTACCACTTTGATCTCGATTCCCTTTTCGAAACAGATCCTGCGCAATGCAGAAATCTGCTTCACTGACATGGCAGACGTGTCCGCCAGGTAGAAAAAAGAGTTTTCTTCGAGTCTATTTTTGAGTTGCTCAATGGCTTGAGCTTTTTGTTCGCGAGTCATGATCGTCTGTTTAGATCGGTGAACACTTATTGCTTAATGGACCGTGTATCGATTTTAATCCCAGGACTCATCGTACTGGCGACTGTAACCGATTTGATGTAAGTGCCTTTGGCTGTAGAAGGCTTCATCTTGACCAGAGTGTGCATCAATTCATTGGCATTATCCAGCAACTGGTCTGTACCGAATGAAACACGGCCGACTGTGGAGTGAATAATTCCGAATTTGTCTACCCGGAAAGAGATCTTTCCTGCCTTCACTTCAGCAACAGCTCCACTGACGTCCATGGTCACTGTGCCTGTCTTTGGGTTGGGCATTAACCCGCGTGGTCCCAGGATACGACCGATCTTTCCCAATTGGGCCATAACGGTTGGCATAGCGACGATCACGTCGATATCGGTCCATCCATCAGCAATCTTCTGAATGTATTCTTCCAATCCCACATGATCAGCACCGGCAGCACGTGCTTCAGCCTCCTTATCAGGAGTAACCAGAGCCAATACCCGCTTTGTTTTACCGGTACCATGAGGAAGGGATACTGTTCCACGTAAAGCCTGATCTGCTTTTCGTGGATCGACGCCCAGTCTGACGTGAACGTCAACAGAAGCGTCAAATTTGGTCGTATTCACCTGCTTGACAAGTGCCAAACCTTCCTCCATGGAGTACAGTTTGGTGGCATCAACTTTTGCGTCAGCGACCTTTCTTTTTTTTGAAATCTTGGTCATAAAACTGAATTTAAGGTCATAGCGTACCGGTATGATAGCCAGTACTCCCTGTGAATAAATGTCTTCTTATTTGCCCCATGGTGGTGTTCCACTCACGGTGAAACCCATGGAACGCGCTGTACCGGCAATCATTTTCATTGCCGATTCAAGGGTAAATGCATTGAGGTCAACCATTTTGTCCTCTGCAATAGCCTTGACCTGATCCCAGGTGACAGCGGCGACCTTCTTTCTGTTTGGTTCAGGTGATCCCTTGCTCACTTTCGAGGCTTCGATCAATTGAACAGCGGCAGGTGGCGTTTTGATGATGTAATCAAAGGATTTGTCCTTGTACACGGAAATTACAACCGGCAGGATTTTCCCCATGCGGTCCTGCGTATCGGCATTGAACCGCTTGCAGAATTCCATGATGTTTACACCTTTCGCACCAAGTGCAGGACCAACGGGAGGAGCAGGGTTTGCCATTCCTCCTTTGACTTGCAGCTTAATGAATATTTCGATTTCCTTGGCCATGGTATTGGCTTATTTTAAGCTTGTTTCTCGACCTGGAGGAAGTTCAGTTCCACTTCCGTTCCGCGGCCAAAAATTTTAACAATCACTTTCAATTTCTTCTTCTCTTCGTTCACCTCCTGAATGTCTCCGATAAATTCGCTGAACGGTCCGTCGACAATCTTGATGGTCTCACCCACCAGGAAGGGTTCAATCATGGCCTCCTGCATCTCCTGAGACTCATCCACCTTACCCAACAACCGATTGGCTTCGGATTGTTGCATCGGGATGGGCTCATTCTTTCCCAGAAAGTGGATCACATTCGGAATATTGGCAATTGTCGAAACAACCTCACCTGAAAGCCGGTCCGGATATGCTTCAATCAGAATGTAACCGGGAAGGATATTCCGTTCCATGATTACTTTCTTCCCGTTGCGAATTTTATAGACCTTTTCAGAAGGAACCAACACAGATGTGATGATGTCCTGCCAACCACTTCGCTGTACTTCAAAGTCGATCCTCTCCTGGATCTTCTTTTCTTTTCCACTAATCACTCTGAGAGAGTACCACTTTTTCCTCTGCCATATCGGGGCATGATTTAGATACCGTAGATCATGTGTGTCCCTTGTGTGGAAATTGTATCCACGAGAAACACAATGAGCGCGATCAGCAATGAAGCAACCAGCACAACAACTGTAGAACTGGTCAAGTTAGGCCGAATTAGGCCATGTCACCTTGTGCATCAGCTCATTGTAACTCTCAGTCAGATACAACCGAATCTTATCCATGTTCGCATTCATTTGCATTCCCTCTCAATCATCCCCTTCGGGAAGAACCATCAGGAACTATTTCAGAAATCAGACCCAATTTGGTTTTGGTCAGATCAGACTCCATTTAATTTGAAAACATGCTTTACACGTTTTCGCATTTGCAGGGGAGACAGGAATCGAACCCGCAGCCTACGGTTTTGGAGACCGTCGCTCTACCAATTGAGCTACTCCCCTTTTCAGAAACGTGAAAAATTAAGTACCTCACCTGAGGTACTTAATTTTCACATCTCTTGCCGGATCCGTTCAGGATCAGGCGATAATTTCGGTCACCTGACCAGCACCTACTGTGCGGCCGCCTTCGCGAATAGCGAAGCGAAGACCTTTTTCCATAGCGATTGTGCTGAGCAGTTTCACTTCCAGTGACACGTTGTCACCAGGCATGACCATCTCAACACCACCTGGCAGAGTCACATCACCCGTTACGTCCGTAGTCCGGAAGTAGAACTGCGGGCGATAACCGTTGAAGAATGGTGTGTGACGACCACCTTCATCCTTAGCCAGGACATATACTTCACACTTGAAGTGTTTGTGTGGCTTTACAGACCCTGGCTTGCAAATAACCTGGCCACGGCTGATCGCCTCCTTTTCAATTCCACGGAGCAGGATACCCGCATTATCGCCAGCCTCTCCACGAGTCAGCAATTTGCGGAACATTTCCACCGGTTACAGTCGATGTCAGCGGCTTTTCATCCTCCTTCATCATACCGACGATCTCCACCGGATTACCGACTTCGATCACACCACGCTCAATACGACCAGTGGCAACAGTACCCCGACCGGTAATCGAGAAGACGTCCTCAATAGGCATCAGGAAAGGCTGGTCAACCAGACGCACCGGCTCCTTGATATCATTGTCGCAAGCAGCCATCAGGTCGCGAATCGCCTGAACGGCAGTTGGTTCACCTTCAAGCGCTTTCAGCGCAGAACCCTTGATGATGGACGCATTGTCACCATCAAATTTGTACTGGCTCAACAGCTCACGAACTTCCATTTCAACCAGTTCCAACATTTCCTCGTCTTCTACAAGGTCAACCTTGTTCATGAAGACAACGATATTTGGAACACCTACCTGACGCGCAAGCAGAATGTGCTCACGTGTCTGTGGCATTGGTCCATCTGTAGCAGCTACAACCAAGATCGCACCATCCATCTGCGCAGCCCCTGTGACCATGTTTTTGACGTAATCCGCGTGACCTGGGCAATCCACGTGAGCATAGTGACGGTTTACCGTCTGATACTCGACGTGAGCCGTGTTGATTGTAATACCACGCTCCTTTTCTTCCGGAGCAGCGTCAATGGAGTCATAACTCTTCATCTCAGCCAGACCGTCTCCAGCCAATACCGTAGTGATAGCGGCGGTCAATGTGGTCTTACCATGGTCCACGTGGCCAATGGTCCCGATATTCAAGTGCGGCTTAGTTCTTTCAAACGTTGCTTTAGCCATTTTTTTGGGTTTTAACAGATTTTAAAAATGCGATCATCGTTTATTTAGAGCCAATGAAGGGAATTGAACCCCCGACCCCTTCCTTACCATGGAAGTGCTCTACCCCTGAGCTACATTGGCTGAAAATCAAGTGCTTCTTCATCACCTACGAAATAAAGAAGTGTTTGTTTCCTCGCCGACGACATCTACCCGGAGGTGCCAAGGCAGTCCAATCAGAATTCTGATCATTCCTGCATGATGGTGTGACGAAGCCTCTTCTCTTTTGAAGAGGTCAATGGAGCGGGTGATGAGACTCGAACCCACGACCCTCAGCTTGGAAGGCTGATGCTCTACCAACTGAGCTACACCCGCCTGTTTGTCGCGCTGCCTCTTGAGGCAAAACGACAACTTGTGGGGGCAGTTGGATTCGAACCAACTCAGCCAAAGGCACCAGATTTACAGTCTGGCCCGGCTCTCCAACTCCGGCGTGCCCCCTTTATGCCCTGTTTTACTACTTATCCGGCCTGAAGTCAAATCCACCGCCAGGCGGTGTACCTTCACTATCTGACAGAATTATCTGCTGTGGAGCCAGCAGAGGGACTTGAACCCCCGACCCGCTGATTACAAATCAACTGCTCTACCAACTGAGCTATGCCGGCTGAACACTCTACTAGCAGATTTATGTCTGTCCGCCAGGATGATCTCATCCACTTTGAACGCAAAAGCATGACTTTTGACTCAGATTCATCCAGGCCAGAAACCTGTATTACAAGGCTATATTCCAGTAATTCAATGACTTAATTCACTCTTTCCTTTGAAAGCGCTTGCAAAGATACACCTTTCTCTATGATGAGAAAAGATTTACACGAAAATTTCTACATGCAAACGGGCTGGATTTTTACTTCCAGCCCGTTCATTCGGATTATGCCGTCGCCGAACGTCGCTTCCGGGCGTTCCCGCGACGCTCCTTAAACCGGATGATCTGCCGTTTCAACGTCGTCACCGACTTTTCAGTAGCCGTTTCAAAGGTCTTGGCCGTCTGCTTGGAAAACAGACTGGCACCTGGTATCTGCAATTTTACCTCAGCCACCTTATCCCTGATCTGTCCGCTGTTCTCCAACCGCAGAATCACCTCCGCTTCCAGTATATTCCCGTTCAATGAATCCAGTTTTGCCAGCTTCTTCTCTATAAAGTCAATCAGCTTCGCATCTGCAGTAAAATGAACGGATTGGATCTTCATCTTCATATCAACTGTTTTTTCTTGTGAACAATGACTCCGCTCCCGAGTTCACTCGACTACGGGGATGAGCCTGTAAATAGGTCTTTTTCAATTGACCGATCTGGGTATGTGTATAGACTTGTGTAGAGGCAAGCGTGCTGTGCCCCAGCAAGGAGCGGATCGCTTGCAAATCAGCCCCCGACTCTGCCAGATGAGTAGCAAACGTATGCCGCAATACGTGTGGACTGCGTTTTTCCAACTGGCCAATGGATTGGAGATAGGTATTCACCAGGCTATACAAAGATCTGACCGAAAGTGGTCGGCCCTCCGCCGTCAGAAAAAAAACACTTCCCGAATCTGGCCCGATAACTGATTCTTTCAGCTGATTATATTCCCGGATCCGCTGAACCAGACCATCGCCGATCGGTATGATGCGTTCCTTGTTTCGCTTGCCGAGAACCTGCAATTGCTTCCGGGCGAGGTCAATTCGATCTGGAGTAAGGCCCAATAGCTCAGATCGACGCATACCGGGCTCGTAGAGCATGTTCAGGATCAACCGATCGCGCACGGCCTCAAATGAACCCTCTCCGGGTAGCCGGTCAAGGAACTGTTCCATAGCACGTGCCGGAGTGTAGGTCGGGATGCGTTTCCCTTTCCGAGGCAAGGTAACAGAGGTGACAGGATTCTGAGCCAACCCCTGTCTGCGTTGTAAAAACTTGTAGAATGCCTTCAGTGAAGACATCTTGCGACGAATGGTCGTACTTGCCATCCCCTGTTCCATGAGCAATACAGCCCATGACCGCACCATGACCGCAGTGACCGCTGAAGGGGCAACTACTAAATATTGCTGGTTCAGATAATGAAAACACTGCTCAATGTCCTGGCAGTAGGCAATGACTGTATGGGCAGATCTGCGCTTTTCCAATTCCAGAAATGCTCTGAAACTACTCAATTCCTTCATCGGCTCTGTATCCAACAATTATACAGGCCAAGATAAGGGAAATGCCAGAAAGAGGAAAGGTGTCAGAAGCCGTACGTCCGCTGGCGATACTCCGCTTTGAGAAAGAGGTGCCGTTTCTTGACCGAGGGCTTGGTGAAATGCTTGCGTGCACGCAATTCTTTAATGATGCCAGCCCGATCCACTTTACGCTTGTAGTTTTTTAAAGCGCGATCGATCGACTCCGTTTCCTTAACTTCGATGATCAACATAGGTATACCTGATATTTGCGGTCGCAAAAATAATTTCTTTCGCCAGATATTCCAACAGCATGAAAAAAGAAGTCAAGAGATCTTCGATTTTGAAAAAACCAGAATATCCAGGAGGAACAAAAGCGTTGCGCACCTTCATTTCAAACCATCTGGTCTATCCCTCAGAAGCCCTGGATCAACAGATCGAAGGGACAGTTCATTTGCGATACGGGATCGATCATCATGGGAAAGTCATTGACGTACATGTGATCAAGGGGGTCGGTGGAGGTTGCACGGAAGAGGCCATTCGGCTGGTTCGTTTGCTGCAATTCAACCTTGAGCGCACAAGAGGAATCAAGGTCCTTTTTCACAAAAAATCCAGATCCATTTCAGGCTACCGGCTACCCTACCAACGCAGCAGTCTGCTCCAGCTGTCCAATATGCCTATACCACACCCGCTCGACAAATCCAGTCAACACCTGAGAAAAAGAAAAGCTATACGATAACGATCAACTACCCGGCCTGACACCGGTCATACCCGAAAGCCTGTCAATCTAGCAACAGGCGACGATACATCCGGACTGTATTGGCCAAGCCATAATACAAGGCGTCGCAGATCAGGGCGTGACCAATCGAAACCTCTGCCAGATTGGGTATGGCATTGCAGTAATACCGGAGATTGAAGAGGTTCAGATCATGGCCGGCATTCAAACCGATCCCCAAACGTGCCGCTTCTGCCGCACAGGCCACATGGCCACGAATAGCACCCTCCGGATCAGAGTCATATTCTCGGGCATAATTCCCGGTATACAATTCGACCCGATCAGCTCCTGCCTGCATGGCACCCTCCACCTGAGACGGGTCAGGATCAATAAACAGGGAAACCCGAATCCCCTTCGCCTGGAGTTCTGCTGTCACTTCTTTCAGGAACCCGGCATGAACCAGCGTGTCCCATCCCCCATCTGATGTGAGTGCAGCAGGCGCATCAGGCACGAGCGTGCATTGATGTGGTTGGCAGCGCAACACCTCGTCAAGAAAGCCCCTGGTCGGATTCCCTTCAATATTGAATTCTGTTGTGACGACATCCTTCAACGCAGCCAGGTCCGCAAATCGGACATGACGTTCATCAGGACGGGGATGCACCGTAATACCTTCCGCACCGAACGCTTCACAATCTTTGGCCACCTGAACCAGATCAGGCAAGTTCTCGCCTCGTGCATTTCTGATTAATGCCACTTTATTCAGATTGACACTGAGCCGGGTAACCGTTCGAATTCCTTCCATCGTGCAAAGATAGTCGGTGTACAATACCCGATCTGCATGCAACCGCTGGATTGAAATGTGTAGTTTTGGGCGACTCAAATCCACCTCTTTTGCGCCAGCGTGTGATCACCAGTGTCTTGTTTGTTCTTGTCATCCTCCTGGGGACATTGACGGGTAAATGGCCGTTTATCCTGCTGTTCGGATTGATCCTCCTGCTCTGCTTGTGGGAATACTATACACTGGTTGCGCCAAAGGACATCTGGAAGGATCTCTGGCGAAAATATTCAGGCATCATTTGGGGAACGATACCTTATATCGCTGCCTTATATCTTGCACACGGTGTTGCCGTCCCCGGAAAACAGCTGGGCCTGTTCCTGTTGTTGTACATGACCGCTCTGCTGGGCTGGTTCTTCAGCCCTGAGCTTTTTGTCCGGCGATCGGAACGATTTTCCCAGGCTGCTCTCGGATTGACCGGGTTGATCTACATTGCCTTGCCTTTCGGGTGTCTCCCGTTGGTTACCATTGTCAATGGGGAGTATTCTTATTATCAGGTATTGGCCATTCTCTTCATGGTCTGGTCAAATGACAGCGGGGCCTATCTGAGCGGTATGCGCTGGGGAAAACGATTGTTACTGCCCCAGATTTCTCCCAAAAACCTGGGAAGGATGGGTCGGTGGCCTGCTTGCTACGCTTCTGACCGGCAGGTTGATTGCCGGATTTCTGGACTCCTGGACAGTCAAGGATGGATTGATCATCGCCTGTTTGGTATCCATATGGGGCCCCTTGGGCGATCTGGTTGAATCGATGCTGAAACGGGAATTTGAAGTAAAGGACTCAGGACAACTTCTTCCCGGCCACGGAGGGATTCTCGATCGATTTGATGCTTTTCTGTTTGCTTTACCTCCAGTGGCATTATACTGGATCTCTCTGCGATAGGTTGATTTTCACCTCAAACCCTAATTTTAACCCACATTCCATCATATGCGTTATCACAAGGAAGGACATCGGCCACTGATCTTTACAGCCATTGTAATCCTGCTCGCTCTGGCAGCCGTCCAGAACGCCCTCCCGGTCCTGACTCTCCCTGCCCTGGTTATCTGTCTCGGTCTGTATGCCTTTCTATTGAATTTTTTCAGGCATCCGGAACGTCCGATCCCATCCATGGACGATGGTGTCCTCTACGCACCGGCTGATGGCAAGGTGCTCGTGATCGAGGAAACCTTTGAAGACGAAATCCTGGAGGAACAGCGAATTCAGGTTAGTATTTTTATGTCCCCGCTCAATGTCCATGTCAACAGATATCCGACCAGTGGGAAGATTACCTATTCCAAATATCACCCGGGAAAATTCCTCCTGGCTTGGGACCCGAAATCCAGCCAGGAGAATGAGCGCACCTCGGTTGTCCTAGAAAACAGCCGGGGAAATGTCCTGGTTCGACAAATTGCAGGCTATGTCGCCAGACGCATCGTCTGTTATGCCGATACAGGTGATCTCGCAGTCCAGGGTGAAGAACTCGGTTTTATCAAATTCGGATCCAGGGTTGACCTTTTTTTACCTCGAAGTGCTCGTATCGAGGTTAATCTGAATGATGTTGTCGTTGGCAATCAAACGATTATTGCTCGATTTGAGGGTGGCGCCTAGCTGGATGAAGTGTTATTCCAGCGCGTTCATGAACGCACCTATTTTTGAATGGTCAATGGAAGTGTGTGCCGGCTTTCTCCTTGTTGCAATCGAAGGAAATAAGATCCCGGGGCGAGGGATTCTGGCAACGTGATCTCCTGTCTGTTTTCAGCCTGAATAACATCCCTTTGCAGGATTCGGCCATCGTTCTGGATCAGGGAAACATTCACCAAACCCTGCACGGATGCGGGCAGTTCAAGCGTCACGGATTGACCTGCCGCGGCTGGATTGGGAAAGGATCTGGTGCCTGAAAAATGGTTATTCTGCTCAAGGCTGGAAAGTGGTGCATTGACCACCGGTTCCATCCAACTGTTCAGATAGCTGTATTTCCCATTGGCATACGTCCAGATCACACCCAGCAAAGAAAGTCGATCCAGTGCTGAAGCAGGATAAGCTTGTACGGAAGAAAACAAGACAGATTCGCCTGGCTGAACATCGAGGGTCATTCCATTGCCAAACGGTTTTGCTTCCATAGCATCCCGAAGAACAAACCGGTGAATGGCATTCGGGCCTTGGGCTGTCTGGCCAAATACCAGACTGTCTTCGATGATATAGTAGCCGACGAACAACTCCCCGGCATAGGGTTCAAAAAATTCGACCTTTCCCTGGCAGGCGATCTCCCCGTTCTCATACCCGGTCAGTATGCCCAGGCCTGCTATCGGATCCTGGGTGGAGGCCGCCGTTACGGCATTGACCAATGCGTTGTAATTCGAACCAGCTACACTATTCACAAAAAAAGTCGGGAATCCTCCATTCCCAGTGAAGTGTGCAAGCAGACTGCCATCGAGATCCATCGGCGGCTTCAATTGACTGCTGGTGCTATGAAGTGCAATTGTATAGGCATCGCCATCCGTATCCTCGATCAGCTCCTTGAACCATTGCCATCCCCATGATCCACAATTCGAGCACCAGGTAGCAGTTTTCTTAACAACCAGAGACATCTGTTTGTCCTGAACTTCCTGGGCGTGTGTAAACGATGCCAAACAGAACACGAAGATGATAGAAAGGAATGCTGAGCGTAGGATTGCGTTCATGAGAATGGGTTTAGCGCAAAAAAGTGTCGGCAACAAGAACATCCAAGCCGGGAAAAAAGTTCGCCAGGAACAGGAGAATCAGCGGTTGCCAAGCTCCGTTTTCAGGAAATCGATCACGCGGACCTCTGTCGCATCGACACCACGTAATCCGGCCAGATACCAGGATACCCAATCCCCCAGATGCACGTGATACATGGCCTGTTCAATCTGTGTCTGTCCCTTGGCATACAGCTCGATGAACCCGCCAGTATAATGACTGATGATCTCCTTGTTAATCTCCAGCCGAATCTGGTTTCGCTCAAAATCATCACGATTCCTGAACACCATCACAGCCAGGTCATCCCGTCTGTCGCGCCAGCCGACCAGTTCGTTATGGTTCATTTCCGGAATCACATGGTGCCAGCACAACACCTTGGCATTTTCATTCAGCTGTTGTCGAAAACGCAAGGCGATGGGTTCCATGCGATCCGTTGTATAGATTACGGAGGTTTTCCCGAGGATCAATTCGGCTACTCGTTTGGCCCGCTCATGGATATCCGCAGATTCCTGCCGCAACAAGCTGGCAGCTGAGGTGACCTGCTCCAGCAATTCAGCCGGAATAAGGCCGAAGCGTTCGAGGATCACCAGTTGCTGAACAAACGAATAACCCAGACATGCACGGGGACTTGGCCAATTGTCGGGCAACTGAATATACTGGAGCCCGTTCGTTTTGGCAATATCGATCATCCTGCCCCCTGAGGAGATCACGATCACATGAGCTCCAGACTGCTGCAACATGTCCAGGGCGGAGAGGGTCTCTTCTGTGTTGCCCGAATAGGAAGATGCAATGGCCAGCGTGTGAGGTCCAACCCAGGCCGGAATCTGGTAGCTTTTCGATACGATATAAGGGATTGAGCAAGTCGCCCGGACAAAGGATGCGACAAAATCACCGCCAATACCTGAACCGCCAAGACCGGTCACAAAAACCTGATCGATCCGAGCCGGTCGAGTCAATCTGGCATTCTTACCGATCACCAGTGCTTCGTCGAGTTGGTCGGGGAATCGGGCTATCAATTCATCCATCATGGCAAATCGCGTATTTTCGATGATCGGCAAAACTACGCATAGTCTTTGGACCAACTTCTCTTGAACGCATGAAGAAATCGCTTATTGGGCAGCGAGGTGAGGAACTGGCTGCCCGGCATCTGATCGGTTTGGGGTATACTATCCTTGCCCGTAACTGGCGCAGTGGCCGGCAGGAGCTGGATATCATCGCCCGGGATGGCGACCAGATCGTATTCATCGAGGTAAAAACAAGAAGCAGCAGACGGTATGGGTACCCAGTTGAATTCATCTCGTCGACCAAGCAGGATCATATGGTGAAAGCAGCCACACAGTGGTTGATGGCTCAGGGGTGGGAAGGAGAATTTCGATTTGATCTGATCGGCATACTGGAATTTCCAGATAACCCGGCGACAGTCACCCATGTTCGTGACGCATTCTTCCCTTTTTTTTAGCGTTCATAGCATGATTGATACTTGGTTCTTCGGCAAAAGACGCTTATCTTTGCCGACCGTAAGCAGATCCAAGCCTAAAAGATCATGAAAAAAGATACTCATCCGGAAAGCTACCGGCTCGTCGTATTCAAGGATTTCTCTGTAGATGAATCCTTTTTGACCCGCAGTTGCGTGGCGACCAAAGATTCCATTACATGGGAAGATGGAAAGGAATATCCACTCGTTAAACTGGAAATTTCAAACCGCTCTCACCCATTCTTCACTGGAAAAATGAAATTTGTGGATACCGCAGGCCGGATCGACAAGTTCAACAAGAAGTTTGCAAACAGCAAATTCGCGAAATAATTTCGTGAAGAAACTGACCACCAATATCAAAACCCCTTTGTGTCCGCAAAGGGGTTTTTTTTATTTTTAGCCCATGCGAAACCTCATCCTCTTCGACACTGATGAATGGCGTCAGTTATTGCCCCTTACCTACACACGGCCAGCAGCTGAACTGCGGTGCGGTATTCTCCGGTTACGGGAAAAGTGGACACTACAGCTGGATGCAAAAGCGTCATACGTCACCCAGGAATATTTGACTGACAAGTACCCCATCCAGATAGCCGATGATAACTATCTGGTGAACGGAGCCGTTTTGCCTGCAGATACCCTTGTCCGACTTGTTCGCCAGCTGGATCCAGGTGAAGCGCTTCTCCTGCATGACGAGTTGATCGCCGCTCGTCTCGAACGGGCTCAGTTTGACAAGCTGCTCAACAACGATGATATCGGAGATCTTCGTGGATATGAATTAGACCCTGCCGAC
This sequence comes from Saprospiraceae bacterium, assembly GCA_016710115.1. Lineage (GTDB taxonomy): Bacteria > Bacteroidota > Bacteroidia > Chitinophagales > Saprospiraceae > JAGNXB01. Next base: position 344,147 of record JADJLN010000004.1, on the reverse strand, counting down.
GTGACAATGATCACCAGACCCTGGCATTTGTTCGAATTCAATGCGCAGGCCATCGCGGCTGACTTTGCCCTGTTGACACGGAATCGGGAATCCGCTCCTATCCCGGATCATGTCATTGCAACCCGACCCGACCAGATCTTCATCGAACCGGAAGCGACGGTGATGTCGTGCCATCTGAACGCAACGGACGGACCCATCTATGTTGGCAAAGGGGCCACCCTCATGGAGGGCGCCATGATCCGCGGCCCGGTTGCACTCTGTACTTGTTCTGTAGTCAAGATGGGCACACGAATTTATGGAGCAACAACCATTGGTCCCCAGTGTAAAGTGGGCGGAGAGATTAGTGAAAGCATTCTCCTGGGGTACTCCAACAAGGCACATGATGGCTACCGGGCAACTCGATCATTGGAGAATGGTGCAACCTCGGTGCCCAAACCAATGTGTCCAACATGAAAAATACATATAAGGAAGTCCGGCTATGGAATTACGGTTCTGGACGATTTGATGCAACGGGATTGCAATTCTGTGGTCTGGTGATGGGCGACCACAGCAAAACCGGGATCAATACCATGTTCAACACAGGCACTGTCGTCGGTGTGGGGGCCAATATCTTTGGCACCGGATTTCCTCGGAATTTCATCCCTTCCTTCTCATGGGGTGGTGCAGCCGGATTCAAGACTTTTGAGTTTGAGCAGGTGATCGAGACAGCGACCGCGGTCATGAAAAGACGGAACCGTACCCTGACACCGGATGAGACCATTATCCTTCGCCATGTATTTGAGGAATCTGCAGAGTACCGCGCCTGGGAAAAAACCTCCAGTCCATCCTGATGCTCATCCCGGGATGGAAGCGCCTGCTCAGTTATGTGACAGAAATTGAACTGGAGCACCTGTCATCTGATTACCATGAATCACTCACGGTTTGCCTGACCCGTGGAAGGATACAGCTCTATGCGGATAAAGCAATCTATTCTTTCGAAGACCTGTATACCAATTTTTCTGAAGCATTTTTACGTGTTGACCTGAAACGACTTCCTGGAAAACGGGTACTTGTTCTTGGGCTTGGGCTTGGTTCCGTCATTCAGATCCTGGAAGAATGTCATCATTTCCATGGTGAGTATACCGCTGTGGAATGGGATGAGGCCATCATTTACCTGGCCGAAAAATATACGCTGTCCAGGATAGAAGCACCGGTAATGACCTTTGCAGCAGATGCGGAGATCTTTCTGCAAACCTACAACGACGAGCTGTTTGACCTGATCCTGGTAGATATTTTTTACGATGATGTGATTCCCTCCTTCTTCTCATCCAGAGCATGTCTGGACATGCTGAAAGAAAGCCTGCATCCGGATGGATTGTTGATCTCAAACCGACTGTATCGCAGTGCGGCAGATCAAGCTGAAACAGATCGATATTCGAGAGACATTTTCAAATCGGCATTCCCTGCGGCCGGTGCCCTGACGATTGAAGGCAATCGCGTTCTGGTTCAGGATACGGCATACCTAAAGTCCGTGTAAATTTGCTCCACAAACAAGAGAATCATGATCACCATCAATCCATATCTACGATTTGCCCTGATTGTTGCTTTGTTGGGTGGAGGTATTGCCCTCTGGGCTACACTCGGCATCTGGTACGGCATCTTCTTTGTCCTGATCGGTTTTGTTCTACTGGTCGGATACCTGCTTCTCGGCACGATCCAGTCGGCGGCAGAATTGATGCAGAAAATGGATTTTGACGGTACAGATAAACGTCTGGCGTTAACCTTCTTTCCTCAACTGCTTTACAAACCCAACAGAGCCTACTATTACCTCATCAAGGGGACATTGGCCATGCATCGCAAACAATATGACCTTGCCGAGCCACTGATGTTGAAAGCTGATGAAACGGGCTTGCCTTCCGACAATGAACGGGCGATGATCTACATGCAACTTTCCAATATTGCTGCGACCCGCAACAATTGGACAGGTGCCATGGCTCATTTCAGAAAGGTCAAAGAATTCAAGGTGACTGAACCCGCCATGAAGGAACAGATCAGGGATTATGAAAAAGCGTTGGGCAACAGAGGGATGGCCAAAGCGGGAATGCGCAGCGGCATGCAGGGATTTCAGGCAGGTGGAAAACGCCGTCGCCCTAAGATGAGATGACCTTTTTTCAGCGCTGAAACACTTCCGTAGGCAATAAATACAACTGTCAGGAACAGGGCGACCCGGGCAAGTAAATCTCCCCAGCGCGTGTAAAACGTGATTTCCTGATTGAGCCGGATTTTACCCCGAAAAGCGCCCGTTTCACCATACGCCATCGGTTGATGAATGTCCCCGCGCTGATCAATCAGGCAGGAAATACCTGTATTGGCCGATCGGATGATGTCTCGTCGAGTTTCGATCGCACGCAGTGCACCAAACCGCAAATGTTGGCGGTGACCAGGTGTATCATCCCACCACCCGTCATTCGTGATAATTGCAAGGGCCTGCGCACCCTTCAGAATATATCCTCCACAATACTCCCCAAAAACGGATTCATAGCAAATCACCGGACCGATGCTCATGGTTCCACTTTGAAACGCTGCCCGTTGTTCGGATCGCCTCAACCCTTCCAGTGATCCACCCAGTTGATCGACAAGAGGTTCCATAAAAAACAACCATTTCCGAAAGGGAAAATCTCGGCTCCGGGCACCAGCTTACCTTTGATATAGATTTGGGTTTCATGGTCCGTTTGCAACTGCGCTGCCAGATTGTATGCCTCCCACCACACAGTATCTCGTCCTGAACCCAGATAGGGCCGTCTGGCCGGACTCTTTTCACCGGGACCCAAAAAGCGATACGGGTCAAGACCCGTGATTAATGCGCATCCGGGAAATGTATCCAGCAATGCACTCAAGTCACGTATGATTGGTTGTTCATCAAGGCGATCGAGATCAAAATTTCCAAAGGATGTTTCAGGAAAAACCAGGTAGCGGGTGTCCTGCGTGAGTACGGACCTGGCCAGACTGCGAATTCGCCGGTATTGTTCCTGTTGCGGAATTTCAAACTTCTCGTAGTGTGGTTCAAAGTTCGGCTGAACAACAGCTACCTCTATCTCTGGCCTTTGGGGTTATAACTGACATACATCAGAATCGATATCACAAACGGAATGACGATCAACTCGCCAGTGGCAACCACTGTTTCAGGGCAGGCATTCTCTTGCTTAACCGAAATTGATGAAACAGGGAGAAGATGAGGACATTCCCGAGCAATATCCACAAAGTCCCTCCAAACCCACCCGTATAGGAATACCACTGAATGCAAGCTGGCCATTCAGCCCAGGCGTTGCCAAGGCTGAGAAAAGGCCAGGTCAGATCCCAATGCAGGTGTGTCCATTCGAACATCATCCAGAATGCGATCAGGGACATCCATCTGAACCGGTCACCGATAGTCCGTCGCAAAAGATGGTAACCAAGTATGGGAATTACCATCAACCCGGCATTGACCACATTTGCAAAAATGCCCGCAAAGAAGGCTGTATTTGTCACCCAGAAAGTGCTCAGTACATTCCACAGAAAGAAGGCGTGAAAAGTATAAAAAGCGAGCGTTCGCCCCGATCTGGCAGTTCCTATCAGTGCCTCCTCAATCCAGAGCAAGGGGATGAACGCAATAAACAGCAGCGGGGCAAAAGGCATATCGGGAAATCCCAGCCAGAGCAATATCCCTGTGCCAGTTGCCAAATGAAAGTGCCAGTTCGGTTGGCCGGTTTTCCAGATCCGGGGGACGATAAGCGCAAGGAGAAACAACCATGCCCCCAGAAGCAGTGGCAATGGCCAATACCCCCATAGGGGGGAATTCATCATCTTCCAGCCGGCCAGGGCAACTGCCAGCAAGGAAAGAATTCCTGTTGTCCAGCGGATCGTTTGTGAAGATATAGCCATATACGTCGGCCTTAGTTGATCACACAACCCGCAGGAACAGGTTGGCCTGGCTGAATGAAATAGAGTGTCCCATCGGGGCCTGAGGCCATCAGGATCATCCCCTGAGATTCGATTCCTTTCAGCGTCCTCGGAGCCAGATTAACCAGCACGACCACCTGTTGACCGATGATCTCATCCGGCTGAAAATACTCGGCAATACCCGAAACAATGGTTCTCTGTTCAAACCCGACATCCACTGCCAGTTTTAACAGGCGATCAGCTTTCGGTACTTTTTCAGCTGCCACTATGACCCCAGACCGAAGGTCCATCCCGGCAAACTGTTCGTATTGTATTTCCGTCTTCGGAGCAATAAAATCCGGTTGTTCGGGAACAGTTGAAACTGTGGTTGAATTGCTGGCATGCAATCGCGCAATCTGGAGATCGATAATTTCATCCGGGATGCGATCAAATAAATGACCGGGCTCACCGATCACATGCCCGGGTTTGAGAAGCGGTTCCTTTTGCCGCAGAGATTCCAACATTTCCTGTATCCTCCCCTGTTCCGGTGTCGTTTCCCATTCCAGAAAGACATCCAGCCGATCTGCAGTAAAGGGCAAGAATGGCCGAATCACACGGGAGATCAGGTCGACGATCTGGAGACTGATGAACATCACTGGTTTGACCGCTTCCGGATCCGTCTTGATTTGCTTCCAGGGCTCATTGATCTGCAAAATCTGATTCCCTGCAGAGGAAACCTCCATGACAAGCTGCATCGCTTCACGAAAAGAAAACTGTCGAATAGCCGTGTCAATTTGTACGATCTGGCCTTCAAGCCAGCCAAGGCTGTCCGAAATCGTGACGATTCGACCTTCCGGATCCTGAAATTTGTTCGACATATTCACTTCGGGGACAATCCCATCATAGAATTTGCGCGTGAGTACCAGAACGCGATTGATAAAATTGGCCAGGTTATTCACCAATTCACTATTGTGTGTCTCTGGAAGTTTTTCCATGTAAACTCACTGTCCCGTTGTTCCGGCATATTGCGGATCATATTATACCGAAGGGAATCCTGCAGACCTGGAAAATCACGAACAAATTCATCTACCCACACGGCCCAGTTCCGGGAAGTTGAGATCTTGTTGCCTTCCAGATTCATGAACTGGTTGGCCGGTACATTGACCGGCAGGTTGAACCCGCCATGCGCTTTCAGGATGGCAGGAAAGATCGAACAATGAAACACAATATTGTCTTTCCCGATGAAGTGAATCAGTGCTGTTTCCGGATCCTTCCACCGGGTTTCCCAATTCCTTCCATGAGTTTCTGCCCATTTGCGGGTTGCGGAGATATATCCGATGGGAGCATCCATCCACACGTACAGTTTCTTCCCTTCAGAACCGGGAATTTCCGGGGGGACATCCACCCCCCAATCCAGATCGCGGGTCATTGCCCGGGGTTGCAGCCCCCCGTCTAACCAGGACTTACACTGACCGATCACATGATTTTTCCAGGTTCCCGGATCATGATGAGTGACTCCATCCAGGGTGCCTGAAGTAATCCAATCACGAAGCCAGGCTTCATGATTTTCCAATGGCAAATACCAATGATGCGTAGTCCGCATGACTGGTTTGCTACCACTCAACGTAGATCTTGGCTCAATTAATTCTGTCGGACTGAGGGAAGATCCGCACCGCTCGCATTGATCTCCATAGGCATCGGGGTTTGCACATCGTGGACAGGTGCCCATGATATATCTGTCTGCAAGGAAACTCTGAGCTTCTTCATCATAATACTGCTCTGATTCGCGTTCAATAAATGCACCATCCTGATACAGTTTCCGAAAGAAATCCTGTGACGTCTGGTGGTGCAGTTCTGAAGAAGTGCGATCATAAACATCAAATGAAATGCCGATGGAATTAAAGGTCGATTGAAACAGTTCGTGGTATTTATCGACAATTTCGCTGGCGTCAATCCTTCCTTTAAAGCGCGAACTGTAATTGCAGCACCATGCTCATCTGAACCGCACACAAAAAAGAACTTCTTCACCCCAACCGCGCAACCAGCGAACATAGATATCTGCATTCAGATAGGCACCAGCAAGGTGGCCGATATGCAACGGCCCATTCGCATAAGGCAAAGCAGACGTAACAAGCGTGCGTTTAGGAGTACCCATAGGACGTGATTTTCGCCAGATCGATTGACGGAATTGTAAAAATACAGGGTTCAAGGAGGTTGGCGTAAAAAAAAGGCGCAATCTTCTGACTGCGCCTTTCCTTCATCGTGCGAAATAGCTTATCCGCCAAAATCGTCAAAGGAGATATTGTCCTCCGGAACGCCGAGATCATCCAGCAATTTGATCACTGCCGCATTCATCATCGGAGGGCCGCAGAAGTAGTACTCGATCTCTTCGGGTTCGGGGTGGTTCTTCAGATAGTTCTCATACAGAACCTGATGGATAAAACCGGTAAAACCATCTCCCTGCCGATCCTCTATATCCTTTGCAACCACCCAGTTGTCCTCTGGTAATGGCTCGGACAGAGCAATATGGTACCGGAAGTTATCAAACTCCTGTTCGATCTTTCTGAACTGATCGGTATAAAACAGCTCACGTCTGGATCGTCCACCATACCAGAATGACACCTTTCTGTCTCTCGTTTTCATGGTATGAAACAGATGGAAGAGATGTGAGCGCAGTGGTGCCATTCCCGCTCCTCCACCGATGTAGACCATTTCCTTTTTGGTTGGCTTGATAAAGAACTCGCCATAGGGGCCTGAAATCGTCACTTTATCACCCGGCTTGCATCCGAATACATAGCTGGAACATACACCTGGATTGACTGCTTTCCAGGTATTCTTGTCACGGTCCCAGGGTGGTGTCGCGATGCGGATATTGAGCATGACAATATTTCCTTCCGCTGGATGGTTGGCCATGGAATAAGCTCTGAACTGGGGCTCGTCATTCACCATTTGCAAGGGCCAGAGCTTGAATTTGTCCCATTCATCGCGAAATTTGTCCACACCGGCAGGATCATTCGGATGTGGCGCAATATCCATATCCTGGAATTTGACTGTGATTGTCGGCACGTCGATCTGCACATATCCTCCGGATTGGAAATCCAGTGTCTCTCCTTCCGGCAAACGAACGACGAATTCCTTGATAAAGCTGGCGACGTTGTAGTTGGAAACGACGGTACACTCCCATTTTTTGATCCCGAAGATCTCCTCCGGAATACGAATGTGCATGTCAGACCTCACCTTTACCTGGCATGCCAGGCGCTTGTTTTCAGCAGCTTCTTTCCGTGTCAGGTGATTCAATTCAGTAGGAAGAATATCACCCCCTCCAGCATCCACATGACATTCACACATGGCACAGGTACCCCCGCCGCCGCATGCAGAAGGCAGGAAAATCTGCTTTTCGGAAAGCGCCGACAAGAGTGATGAACCTGGTTGGACAACCAGCGGATTGGCTTCATCGCCATTCACGATAATCTTGATATCCCCTTGGGGTACCAATTTCTTTTGAGCATAGATCAACATCATCGCTAGTGCGAGAATGACTACCCCAAACACGAATACGGCATAACCAATGACCGCGTAACTTATCCAGAGGAACATGAATAATGTGTTTTATTCTTATTTGCCAGCCATCGTGGCTGGATCAATACCCATCAAACTCATAAACGCTATACCCATCAGGCCTGTCAGGATGAAAGCCATCCCCAAACCTCGAAGAGCAGGTGGTACATGGGAGTAAGCCATTTTTTCGCGAATTGCCGCCATTGCAATAATCGCAAGGAACCATCCGAATCCCCCTCCCAAGCCGAAAGCAACAGAATTGGAAAAAGTATACTCCCGACTTACCATAAAAAGTGAACCACCCAAAATGGCGCAGTTAACAGTGATCAACGGCAGAAAAATGCCGAGTGAATTATATAAGGAAGGTGAAACTTTTTCGACAACCATCTCCACCAATTGCACCATAGATGCGATTACTGCGATGAAGAGGATGAAACGCAGGAAGGTCAGGTCCATTCCAAATATGCCCGTGTCAACCAATAGATATGTGCTGATCACCCAGTTGATTGGAATCGTGATACCAAGAACAAAAATGACAGCAATTCCAAGTCCAAACGCCGTCTTAACAGATTTGGAAACGGCCAGAAATGAACACATTCCCAGGAAATAAGCCAGGATCATGTTCTCGATAAAGGCCGACTTGATAAATACATTGATGAATTCCATGATTCGCGAATATTGTAACGAAGAGATCAGGAGATATCGACAAGCTTTGGATTGCGGCTTCTCTGGATCCAGATCAGAATGCCGAGAATAAACATTGCAGCGACAGAAAGCACCATCAGGTTGTTATTCATATACCAACCGAACCATGGATTTGTCGCCGTATTGATCCAGTACAGATCGGAGGCACCGATAATCTTCATTTCAAGGGGACTGCCTGCCATGAGACTTCCCTTCCCAAGCAGTTCCCGAAAAACTGCAACTATGATGAGGATAAGACCATAACCGAGTCCGTTCCCAATACCATCGACAAAGGAGCGCCAGGGTTTGTTGGCCATCGCATAGGCCTCCAGTCGACCCATCACAATGCAATTGGTGATGATCAAGCCGATGAATACGGACAACTGTTTGTAAACGGGAAAATTTACCGCCTTTAAAAATTGTTCCACAATAGTCACCAAGGTGGCAATAATGACCAGCTGAACAATCATCCGAATGGATTTGGGGATGGTTGTCCGCAACATGGACGTGAACAAATTGGAAAATGCTGTCACCAGAGTGACTGCGACGGCCATAATGATGGATGGATAAACAAGGTTGTCACTGCCAGCGCAGAACAAACACCTAGAATCTGAACAGTGACCGGATTGTTGTCATTGATTGGATCCAGAAGAAGTCTTCGCTCTACTTTTCCAAAAAATGGTTCCTTCTCCTTCACTTCAGGCTGACTGTCTTGAATTACCTCTGCCATACCCTGTTATGATTTTTTTTCCAGCTTGCTGAAATACGGTTGATAGTAATTGATTCCTCGATACAGCATTTCTGTGACCCCATTTGAAGTCACCGTAGCACCGGATATCGCATCTACTTCATTTACAGGATTGGTTGCCCCACCCTTTTTAACGATTACAGAAGTATATGTGCCTTGATCGTCAATAATCTTCTTCCCTGGAAATTGGTCCGGGAACGCGGGATTGTCTTTAATCTCAGCACCCAATCCTGGTGTTTCCCCTTTATGATCAAATGAAGCCCCTGCCACCGTTCTGAGATCCTTTTCCAGAGCTATACTTCCCCAAATTTCATCCCACAACCCACTTCCTCGGACGCTGACGATGTAATATTGTTCACCTGCTTGATTGGCATAGATGTACAGAGGCAGCAAGCGATCAGATTCCGGTTTCTTCTTTTCTTTGGCCAGATCAATGGTTTCCGCAACTTGCCCTTCAACTACATCTCCTGACATATTCAAGACCTCCTGTTTGATACTGGATTTGAAGATTTCTTCCACTTGCTTGTCAGACATCTCTTCAAGCTTGGCACCATCCAGATGATCCTTTACAGCAGCCAGAATGGCTCTCTTGTTGTAGATCTTTTCATTCATCGCGTGCTTAGGCCCCAGGATTGTGTTCAAGGAGGCAAGGACCAACGCGGCCAGCGTGGTCATGATCAGCACAAATCGGATAATGTAGTTTGTACTATGCACGATTCAGTCGTTTTTTCATGTTGGCTTCTAACACATAATGGTCGATCAGAGGGGCAAACATGTTCATGAACAGGATTGCAAGCATCCATCCTTCCGGATACGCGGGATTCGTTACGCGAATTAACAAGCCGAGAGCACCGATCATCATGCCATAAATCCATTTCCCCTTGTTTGTCCCGGATGCCGTGACAGGATCAGTAGCCATGAACGCCATGGCGAAAAAGAAACTGCCCATATAGAATTGATAATACCAGGGCACCTGCATAAACGGTGTCGCACCCCATGCATTGAAAATCAGACCCATGAATGCCGCTCCCAAAAACATGGACAACATGATCCGCCAGGAGCCAATACCGATCAAAATGAGGAACGCGGCACCGATCAGGATCAACGGTTTTGATGTTTCACCAATACTTCCGGGAATACCACCCCACCACATCTGGTCGACACTGTACACTTGTGTAACGGCGTCCCAACCTCCGGAATAGGCCAAGGCCAAAGGCGTGGCACCGGTAAATCCATCTACCACGGTCGCCGCTGAATCGAATGTCGCCCAACCCAGGGAATCGAAGATCCCGTTGAACACCGACAAATGCCACCAACCGTAATCAACCGCAGCACCTACTGCCGCCTTATCGAGACCGGAAACCCAAACCTGATCCCCGGAAATCTCTGGCGGGTAGGCAAAAAAGATAAATACGCGAGCCAGCAAAGCAATATTCCAGATATTCCTTCCGGTGCCGCCAAATGCTTCCTTTCCGATCCAGGTAGCAAATCCAACAGCAAGTGCCAACATCCATAAAGGAATGTCAGGCGGCATGATCAATGGGATCAAAGCGCCACTGACCAAAAACCCTTCTTCAACTCCATGCCCCTTTTTCGCGGCATACCAGATCTCGATTCCCAACCCGACAACGTGGGTCACAATAAAGATTGGCAACACCTTGATCAAGCCATGAATGAGTTTCAAATGCAACCCGTCAAAGATGCCGGGGTAGAGACCAAGAGCGTCAAAATGCTGCTGCCCGATGTTCCAGGTTCCAAACACATAACATGCCTGTAACGCCAGCACAACCATAACCATCGTCCGCTTCAGGTCCATTCCGTCACGAATGTGAACCCCACCTCGGGTGACGTGATCCGGAGTATAGATCAACGTATAGATGGCATCATACAGGGTATGCAAAAACGGACTTTTCTTCTTGTCCGGTTCCACCCGCTTTAAAAATTTGATCAATGCACTCATAGCTCGAGTTCGCTGTGGCTTGGGTTTACTGTTTATTCCTGCTCGATCATCAACTGCATGCCCTGACGAAGGATCTGCTGGACCTTCACCTTGGATGGGCAGACAAATTCGCACAAAGCAAGATCCTCTTCAACAACTTCATGGATTCCCAACCCTTCCATCCGCTCGAAATTTTCAGCAAGAATGTTCTTCAACAGATGTTGTGGGTAAATGTCCATTGGCAGGACTTTTTCATAGAGACCGGTGACCACGAAGGCCCGTTCTTCCCCATGTGTGTTTGTTTCTGCAGTATATGTCGTCCCCGGAATCAAGGCAGACAAAAATGTCGGCGACACAGAGGGTCTGGCGCGCAGGGAAACAGCCAGCCAAACATTTCCAGTTCATCCCCTCGCGAAGAATCGTCAACTGGTCATCTGTGGCATTCATAAAATCATCTCCCGATTTGCCTTCACCGCTTAATACATCTCCGGAGACACAACGCACATGATCCTCGGACCAACTGATCCCCGGTCAGATCCTGGATACTTGCGCCCAGCGATGTGCGCAAATACCGCGGAGCTTTGACTTCAGCTCCACACAAGGCACCGTTCTCGACCCGTTAAAGCGTTTTTCTGTAAACAGAGCGCCAATGGCAATTACATCCTGAACACCGAGAGTCCAGACTTTATCGCCCGGACGGATCGGATGGATATGGTGGATCTGGACGCCCACATTCCCTGCCGGATGGATGCCTTTAAACCAGTGCTTCTCCACTCCCCTGGCATTGCGGAATACGTCAGATGCACCAGCATCTCCGGCATTCAGCCCAAGGTGAACCTTGCCCGACGTCAATTTCGCGAGAACATCCAGGCCGCTCTGAAAAGCAATCTCCTGGCCCTCCACAACCAGATTGTTGTCGGGGGCAAGAGGTGCCGTATCAAAAGTGGAGATGAAAATATCACGTGGTATGGTATTCAGATCGGCCAGCACATTGAATGGCCGCTGACGGATCAGGGGCCAAACGCCACTGCTTGCAAGAAATTCGACCAATGCTTCCCGGTCAATTTTGCCGAGGTCCGGAGGGGTCAATGATCGATACTCCTGCTTTTTATCGGCAAGGATGATCACATGGGTGACTGCCCGCTTGGCCCCTCGGCGAATTTCAACCACTTCCCCTGACACCGGAGAAACGAATTTGATCCGCTCCAGGTTCTTGTCATGAAAAAGAGGGTCGCCTGCTTTGACGATATCACCAACGGCAACTTCCAGTTTGGGAATTGGCGATATTCCGTGCACATTGGTCGGTTGGACAGCAAAGCGAGTAACCTGCACCTCTTCTATCCGATGTTCCGACACGCCCTTCAGTTTGATCGTATGCCCTTTTCGAATGCGTATCACGCCCTCACGATCTCCATTGCCCAATCCCATTTCCTTCTGGTTGGGAAGAACAGAATAGTTGGCAAAATGCAGGACTCCCAATTCCTTGGCACGTACCTGAAGCAAACTATTTCCGACTGTCAGTAACAGAAACAGGATCAGAAGAACACCAGCGATCAGGAAAACCGTCAGGGTCGACGGCATTTCCCAAACCAAACCAATGGGCGCAGCCTGGAGGGTTAACGAGGCCATGGCGAAGACAAGAAGAAAGGAGAACCGTTTCAAAATAGAGCGAGGTTTGACCAGCAAAAGTTGAAGCTTTTTCAAAACACGGTCAAAGATATAAGGTGTCCAATGTTTTATCCGGTGATAATCGTCATTTCGATCACTCCTATTTAATTTAGATTCAATCTAATTTATAGTTGTATTTCGATCTGCCTGGAATCCCCGTTATCACGGTGCTCCAAAAGCTCTTTTCGCCAGCTCCACCACCCCCAGACTGCCAATATCGTGTACAGCAGAAAGAGGTAGACAAAGGCATCGATCTCCCGGTTGATATACACACCGACACAAACCAGATCGATCACAATCCAGTAGATCCAGTTCTCCAGATAACGTTTCGCCACCAGCCAGGTGGTCAAGAGACCAAAACTTGTTGTCAACCCATCAATGAAAGGAAGTGCAGCATCAAAGAATGACCAGAACCATCCCGTCGCCAACCCGGATACCAGACCCAGCATGAGGATACGGAAATGCAACTGGAAATCCATCCGTCGAATGGATCGATTTTCCTCCTCCTTGCCTTTGGACCATTGCCACCAGCCATAAATGCTCAATCCCAGATAACACACCTGGAGTGTAGCATCAGAATACAACCTGGCGGAACAGTAAACAACAAAAGAAAGCACGACACCCACAATGCCTGCCGGCCAGCAAGCGATATGCCGCCGCGCTGCCAGGACAACATACAGCACATTGAACACAACGGCACCCCACTCGATCAGATTCATAGTTTTCCTGTAAAAAAAGACCCGCCACAAAGGACGGGTCATATATATGTTTTATGAGCTTGATCCGTCTATTCAACAATCACAGCCTCATACTTCAATTCATGAATGATCGGATATCCCGTCGACGGATCACGTTGTTCCAGGATGACATTGATAAAATCACTGACCACATCACCGACTTCTTTTTTACTGGTATCGAAGTGTGCCTTGACAGTACCTTTCATTCCCGGCTTGACTGGCAGTGTGGTCCAGTCGAGGGTCATACAATCGCAAGCCGAACAAATCTCAATTGTCACATTGGAAGAACCTGTGTTGGTGAAGGTAAAGACATGGTCTCGCTGTTCTCCCTTCTTCAATTTTCCAAACTGGACGCCATCTGTATCCCATGACAATGCCGGTTGAGTGGCATATGGCTGTGTGGATACAGAGTCTCCCCCTCCCCCACGACGGCGATTCCGGTTGTTATTCGGGCGGGACGACGGGGCATCTTCCTCCGGCAGACTCTTGAGTCGTGTCTTTTCAATTTTAATCGAGGTAGGTCCGGAAATGATCTTGAATTCCGTACGTCTGTTGAACCGGTGTTCATCATCTGTACACTCCACCCCATTTGCACATTGATTCAGTATCTGGGTTTCACCATAACCGACAGGCCGAATACGCGCAGGATCAACGCCTTTAGCCAGGAGCCAGTTCGTTGCTGACTGTGCACGACGCTGGGACAGGTTCTGGTTGTAATCATCGTCACCCCGGGCATCCGTATGTGATGACAGTTCAATGACCATATCACCATACTGTGCCATCAACTCGAGGAGCAATTGAAGGTCCGGCTCTGACTCGGGCAGGATCTTGTCATCATCATAATCGTAATAGATACTGTTCAGACGAATGGGCTCTTCAGTGGTGTATACCTCATATTCGGGTTCTTTGGGAATGGGCATCATGACCAGGGTCTTTTTAAAGGTCATGTCTTCCTTGATACTCGCTGTATTGAAGTCAAGTGTATCACCGACATATCCATCAGCCGAAGCGATGATCCGATAGGCTTTGTCCAGCCCAAGCTGGAATGCAGCTGCTCCCTTCTCACCGGTTGCCGCTGTAGTGGTCACACCCATTTTGTCGCCCGTCATCTCAATCAATTGCACCTGAACACCGCGCAGCAGTCCATCTACTTTTCCATCCTTGACACTGGCCAACAGGTCCAGTTTGATCGGTGATATCTGGAAGGTATAGATGTCGTCACAGCAGGTCCGGCTATCCAGGGATTTCCCTTCCGGGCGATTGGATAACAGGGCACCTTTATATCCTGTGGCATCAACGGAGAAACCAAAATCATCCACCGAAGAGTTGAAACCCTGTCCCAGATTGGCTGGCTTACTCCAGACAGAGCCGTTCCAATCAGAAAAATGGATATCGAACCCACCGAAACTGGGTAACGATGTCGTACTGAAATACAGCCGGCCTTCCCGGTAGAAAGGAGTGATCTCGTCTCCGGCACCATTAATGACATCTCCGAGATTGATCGGATCTGCATAACTGGTTTCACCTGTTTTTTTTGCGTAATAGATATCGAAACCGCCATGGCCGCCCGGTTTATCCGATACAAAATACAGCACTTCTGATCCAAAGAGTTCGCCAACACAGGGCTGCTTGGCGATCCAGTCCCCATTGACACCAGTCAACTCATACGCTGGCCCCCAGCCCGCACTCTCGCGATTGGATACATAGATCCGACTCTCCTGCATACTGTCGACCTTCATGATCACACGCGTAAAAAACAGGCGGTCACCAGAGGGACTGACACTGATATTCCCGGTGTTGTACTCTTCCCGGTTGATCTTGTCATCCAAAGCAGATCCAGGGCCCCATTTGTCCTCACTCCATGCGGCCCGGATGCCCTGACAGTAGACGGGTTCCACATCCTTGCCGAGAACAAGCGATTCCGTCAACATATAGGATGTGTAGTACAATTCTTCCCCATTGGGAGAAATGAATACACTCCCCTCACTGCCCGGATAGTTGATTTCCTTCCCCGCATTTTCTATGGTCATTCTGACCTGTTCCTTGCTTCCAACGGCCATGTTGGCGCCCTCTAATTCGAGCGCTGCCGCCTGCTTGATATACGGGTCAGCATCCGACTTGACAATATCATTCAATTCGCCGATCGCTTCCTCGTATTTTCCATTCATCTTCATCATCCTGGCCTTCCACAGTTGTGACTCAGGATATTCATCGGCCTTATCCCGCCGGTCAATCCGGTTGAAGGCCATTTCAGCGCGGCGGTAATCCCGGCTGTAATAATGAGACATAGCCAGCTTCCAGGCCACTTCATTGGACTTGAAGTCCTCGTAAGCCTTTTCCAGTTTCTCCCTGGCATTCGTATAATCCTGCTGCTCGTACAATTCAAGTGCAAACTTGAGATTGGCTTCTGCAGTCGGTTCATTCGCTGGTTGGCACCATCCGAAGGGGATGAATGCAAACAACAAACTGGCTACTACGACGGATCTGATGATCATATAAGGGGAGGATTGATGTGATTCAATGAATTAATACCGTGGGCAAATAATGACCCGTTTTACTGAAGGTTTCTTGAAGATCCGGCCGATATAGGAGGCTGCAATCTCAAAACCGCCATTCCCGTTTGGTGTGACATCCGATGTATTGTAATCCCAACTCACACCAACTCTGAACGTTTTCCACTGGGCGCCCACAATCACCGGAATGGCATCGCCCAACCGGTAACCCAGGCCCCCCAACAGCGTGATCTGCTTTTCAGCATGAAAGAGATATCCGGCCAGTGCCTGCGCCTGGATCTCCTGAATATTGGTCATATTCTGGACAAGGATTGCCGGGGTAAGTGACCATTTGTCATTTAACGCAAATTCTATATCCGCTGAACCTGACAAGCGCATCGGCAATCGATCGGCATCTCCGTTGCCCCCACTCAGTTTATAATCAGGTTTGTTGAGGTGGTTGAGTGCAATTCCAATATGCAGGGCTTTCCCGCTTTTCAGTTTTTGGGTAAACAGCAGCCCCCCATGCAAATCGATATAGTCTGTCTTCTCCTGCACATTCATCCTGTCCTGACTGATGACCGTACCCGTCTGATCTTCGAGTTCATCATACAGCTTGATCTTGTCACTATTGAGATTGATACGTCGATTCATGGATCCACCGCCAAACCCGAATGTCAGCACGCTCTTCCGTTTTTTGTCCAAGGACAAATGATACGCTGCTGACATTTGTAATCCACTGAATTGCAAGCCTGCAATGCCCGCTTTATCCTGAAAAAAGTTGACGCCAACGCCGACCCAGTCATTTTTCCGGAATCCCCGAATAATCGGTGCATCGACATACAGAGCTGGTGTCTGAAATGAATTGCTCAGATGTGCCCATTGGTCACGATAGATGCCACCGATCCGGTAAGAACCGAAAAATGCGCCTGTATTCGCAGGATTCAACATCAGTGGAGACATCGTAAACTGGGTAAAATGCACATCCTGGGCAGGCAACACCCATACACTCAATCCCAACAATGCACTAACGAGTAATTTCTTCAACAT
Source organism: Saprospiraceae bacterium (assembly GCA_016710115.1). GTDB lineage: Bacteria > Bacteroidota > Bacteroidia > Chitinophagales > Saprospiraceae > JAGNXB01. Next base: position 327,374 of record JADJLN010000004.1, on the reverse strand, counting down.
ATCACATATTGATTAGATGGCGAAATATAGCGGTTTCAACTCAAACCGCAAATCATGTCAGCCCGGCCTCCCTATTTATTGTTCCAGTCTGTCAATTCCATTGCAGATCGCGCGATCATTCGGGTGGGTTGATCTGTCATACACCGGAAATGTCCTTTGGGACATCGATCATATCCGATCTTTGAACAGGGCCGGCAAGCCAGTCCCTCGACTTCGAACCGGATTTCCCGTTCCGGATGTCCGGGTATATAGGGATACATTCCGAATGCAGGCACCGTATTCCCCCATACGCTGACGACCGGTTTTCGAAATGCTGCAGCAATGTGCATCATACCGGTATCAGGTGTGATCACCACAGTGGCCTGGCGAATGATATCCGCCGATCCATGCAAGGACACCTGACCGGCTACATTGACTACATCCTCCCGACCAACAGCCCGGACCAGCTCTTCACCGGTTTGCACATCTCCCGGACCACCAACGAGCAGGATCGGCATTCGGAGATCAGCCAGGATTGCGGTCATCGTTGCAATGGGAATTCGTTTCGTCATGTGAGCAGCACCGAGAACGAGCACACCGAATGATCCCTTTATCCATTGCTGTGGATCAACCGTTTCTGACGCAGGAATAAAATAGTCCAGCCCTGCCTGATCGTTGGTTACACCCAGCGGGGAGAGTGATTCAAAATACCGGTCTACGAGATGTTTCCGAGGCAATCGGTCGATCTTGAAACCAGTCAACAGCCATTTTTTTTACATTGAGCTTGTCAAAACCCGATGGAGGGGCATGTCAATTGCTTCCGTAACCGAATCGAGCGGATATTCTTGTGCAGATCGATCACCAGATCAAACTGCTCGCGTTGTAATGCAGGAAGCACTTCCTCCATCTCATTATCCAGTGCATGGATCCTGGCGACATACGGATTGGGTTCCAGAATAGACGCAAATGCACGTTTTGTGATCACATGAATTTCAGCTCCCAACTGGAGATGAACACAACGGATGACCGGAGTTGTCAGGACGATATCGCCAATTGAACTGAACCGGATGATCAGGACTTTCATCGCTGGCTCATCCGCTCATATTGACCAACCTGTTCAGCGTACTGACAGAGCTCAGTGACGTGTCCAAACCTGCTCACCTCAATGAATTTTGGTCCAGGCAGTTCGACCGATCTCCCGACCCTGCATCACTTCTACCCAGTAGACACCCGGGGGCAAATGATCCAGATCCAGGAATGTCCCGGGCACCCAGTTGGTGACTTTTTTCACCGGATAGCCAAGGCTTGTATAAACGGTGACGATCGATTGTTCCGCTATCCCCCTGAGCGTAAACCCGGTGGTTCCCGGGTTGGGCTCCAATACAAGATGCAATGATTGGGGTATTGGCTTTAGATCCGTCAGTGGACGATCGCCGTTGGCAAACCAGGCTCCACGAGCACCGCCATCGATGAGCGCAACAGCAGTAGCTTCATCGCCGCTGATCTTGTCGGCATGGAGATCAATCCGGGCCAGCACAGGGTCCAGAAAGAAACCCGCTTCTGCATCAAAGATCAACTGATCGTCAAACACGCTGTAGTTGGGATACCCGAGGACTGTATTCTCATAGATCAGTCCGACTTCTCCAGTCTCCAGGTTAGTGCCGAGAATCGAAAACGAATTTGACTGCCCATCATAGAAGTCAAAGGCCAGCACATACTCGGAATTTTTGCAAATGTCGGATTTGCTACTGCACTCAGATCCGGGATGCTGGAAAACAGTTTGAAGATATTCCCTGAAGAAAAGAAACTGGTCTCCGGATTCCAGACTTGCAGGAATCCGATGTCCCAATAGTCATATTCAGTGCCGTTATCATATGTAATCAGGTTGTAGGCATCATAAGCCACAAAATTCCCGGAATGATCAAACTCGAGGGCATCCGCATATTGGACCTCTGAAGTCTGAACTCCTTCTGAAAAGGTGGGATTGTACAATCCGAAATCAGACCACTCATTCAGGCCGAAATCAAAAACCTGGATCAACGGGGATACCGCATCGGGTATGGCCGCGATCCTTGACCCATCTTTGGCAATGGCAACATTGACCCAGATTGGCTGGTTCTGAATAATCGTCTCCGAGGGTGTTCCGGTCGTCCAATCGATGACGATGAGGTGCATCTTTTTGTCTTTCCCGATAAATACGATCCATTCGCCATCATCTGTGACACTCGGTCGACTCAATGGTTGTGTCGGGCTCAGAACCGATACACCTGATCCATCTGGCAATGACACATAGATTTGGGGTTGGGCATCATTTGTAAACAGAACGAAATCATCACCCGGATTTGGATTGATATCATCCTGGTAATCATCCGGGGTCCCCCCCCCGGTATTTCAAGAACCGATACCGACGGCGTTGAATGCATTTTCTGCAATGCCCACAAGAGGAGTTCCCGCTCGAATTTATCCTTGCACGCCTGCACGACGGCATACCGTAGATCCAGAATTTGGATGATTTGACCAGATACTTATCCAGTGCATGATAGAATACCTGTTCGGCCTGTTCGAGCGTCACTCCCGCATTGGAGGCAAACAGATAAAACGCATGATTGGGTATCCCACTATTGATATGTACGCCTCCATTGTCCTGAGAACCGGTGTATTGTTCATTGGTATGCTTGGGCTGCCATCCCGGACTGCCCAGACCACTGCCGCCATTATGAGGGTCCTTCAGATCGCGTAATGCACCCGATGGGAAGACGCTCAGTTTAACTACTTCTTCGCCGATCCTCCAGTCGTCCCGATCGATCATGGCTGCAAATATGTCGGCAAATGACTCGTTCAAGGCACCGGGTTCTTTTTCATAAACCAGATTGGCTGTGGCCTGGATGACGCCATGGGTCATCTCATGACCGGCCACATCCAGGGATCTGGCCAAGGGCAGAAAAGCCTGATCTCCATTCCCGTAAAACATGGCTGCCCCGTTCCAATAGGCATTGTCCATGGATCCACCATCATCATCTGCCACATTGACAAAAGAGAGAATGCTGCCTCCGGTGCCATTGATCGAATTTCGGTTGAAGGTCTGCTGATAATAGGTGAACGCAATTCCAGCGTTGTAATGTGCTGATACAGCCGCCGGATGGTTCCAGGTGTTGTTGGTACTGGTGACATGGGCAGGCTTGAAACTACCTGATGCAGGTGATGTGTTTTTGGCATCAATCGTCAATATGCCTCCGACAGGATCATCAGGCAGCTTGGATGAGGCCGGTTTGAACATGGGTCGACTACCATCCAGCATAAAAAAAGTGCTTCCTACCTGATAGGTATTGATCAATCGGCTGACTCCTTTCAAATCCGTTGGATTCGCCGTGAATGGTCCGTCCAGTACCGGAGCCGCATCAACGTGGTCATGAGTCAGGCTGCATGTCTCCTGACGCTTGTGCACAACAGCCCCGGACCTGGCATCAATGTATACCGTCCAGCGATGCATGGCATCTGCCATCAGGCTGAAACGCCATGCCACGACATTCGCAAAACTCTCGTCCAGGATGACCAGTTTAGGTTCATCCAATACCGGCAGGTATGCAGCACTCAGGGTAACCGGGCGAGCCTGAATGGCCGACTCTGCGATTTGCCTGGCCTGGTATTCAGAAACCGTTGTCTCCGTACCGATCGCCATGGGCGTCGGCTGGTACCGACCCGCAAAAAGATGGGCATGGCCATTACGGAAATGGATGCTGCATTCTGACATGTCGATCGGAATACTTTGAAATACTTGATGAAACACCAGGTAGGCGGGTGCAGATCCATCCAGTTCGGAGCGGTACAATTGCCATTCTTCAGCAGGCTTCATGATCTTCATGGACGGGGCCATTCGTTCCAGGATTGTCCTTGCTTGCTCTTCTGGTGATTGATCCAATAACCTGGAAAGGGCGATCTCAGCCCAGACGGGCAATCCTCTGTCATCCCGAGCCATCACCTTAATGGCAGAAGAAGGCGGCACGACCAGTTCATTCGTTGTGATGGGAAGCGTCGAAAACAGACTGCTTTTCGTGGCCAGTGGTGCAGAAAACGGATTGAGAACGGGTTCAAGTTGGGAAGCAGGCTCAACCAACCCCGGGCTGCGTTGAACCACTTTGACCTGAGCAACCGAGACGGAAGCCGGTGCTATCAGGATGAACATGATCAGGATGCGGATGGAGATATGCATGATCAGAGTTTCTTCTTGAGGTATGAGTTGAAACAAATCATCCAGCAATGTTGCCAAAGCGGGATCGACCTGAGGTCGTTGCCCGGACCAGGTCATTCGTGCATGTCTGCTGCTATCCTGGAACCCTGCAAATCGATACGTATTGCCAACGGGGTTTAATGCTACTTCACCGTACAGTTTCTCCGAGGCAATCGCAAACAGCCTCCGGGCGGTAGATCGTGGGATGGCAGGCAATGCCACGAGATCGGCACCGGGCCTTTCCTGAACCCAGAATTGTCCGTTTTCCAGTAATGAATAAGTTTTTTCCATTCCACTGAACCCCCCTCCGGACCCAAATACCAACTGTCGATCAGGGAGCTGATCCGATTGATATTGTGTCGTGTGACAGGATTGAAGGCAACCAAACACCAGGATGAACATCAGCAGTTTCATACGTTGGGACCAGTTTAACGAGTGAACATCTGGATAGAATAATCACCTGCTAAAGGTAGTTGAATTCCCATCACTTCGAGCGTAGAGCCTATCTTTCACATGCGGTTAAAAGTCTGTTAAAGGTGGGGGCAATCAACCAATCTGCTTGTCATTTGGAAAAAGAAGGCCTATTTTTGATTTCAATTCACAACAAAGTTCCAAACATGAAAAAGTTATTGTTGCTTCTCCTTTTGGTTCCTGCAGCCCTGACAATCCAGGCCCAGTCAGCCAAGCATAATTGCGCCAGTCATTCCGCAGCTGCCACTTCTGTGAGTGCTGAAGTCTCCGACGAAGCTATCGCTCAGGCTGCTTCATTGGATGAATCCATTGAACGCCGGGTTTGCGAAACATCCGGTAAGGTTTCTTACTATCGGAAGGATGTTTGTCAGAAAAGTGGAAAGGTCTCTTATGAGGCTGTATCTTATGACGCTGCCAATGGCCAGTTTGTCAATGCATCTCCTTCTGACATGAATGCGAAGGATGCCAAGAGCTGTTGTGCTTCCAAAGGTGCTTCTGCCACGGCTACATCAGGTCAGGATGGGAAAGCTGCGCTGGTTCGAATAAAGGAAAATCCTGCTGCGCCGGTAAGGCTGCAAAAAGGCACGAGTGCTTCAATCGCTCCGACTGCGAAAAAAGTGAAGAACGATTAATCCGTTCTCTGTTCGATAAAAAGCCTCCTGATCACTCAGGAGGCTTTTTTTATTTATGCCTACAGGATAACGAGTCGTTTGGCCGTGAATTCGGAATACTTGGAAGACCCGAATGCGACCTGTTGCAGGATATGCCGGGTGGCTTTTGTTGTTTTTTCCGGCAATTCATCCACGGGGAACCAGGCCACATGCATGAATTTATGTGCCTCCCTGTTCAGAATCGTACCCGACCATTTTGTTGCCCGAAAAACGAGGATCATATTGATCATATCGGCCTTTCGCTGGTAGCAGTAATGGACATATTCCAGATCTTCTTCCCGAATGACTGCGCCGGACTCCTCAAAGGTTTCCCGGATCAATGCCTGCATGGGCGTTTCCCTGACTTGCACCTTGCCGCCGATGAGGGTGTATTTCCCCCCATTTCGCCTGGTTTGACGCAATAACAGGATGCGTCCTTCATCTTCCAGAATGAGACGGACCAGGGTATATCGACGAAGTTGCATAGAAGTCACTTTCAATATGCTAAGTACGTGAAAAAGATGATTTGGTTGTTCATATAGATCCGGAGGATACTTTGAACCAATCATTTATTGGGATGGATAGAGAAGACATAAAAAACCCTGACGATACTGGAACGCCAGGGTTGAAGGATGAGCTGTTTTGAAACCTGATTATTTCTTTTTGCGACTCAGGTCATTGCCCAGTTCGGCCAGCTTGTCGGAGATCTCCTGAAACTGCTTTTCGACTGCATCGGCAATGGACTGGATATTCACCGGCTCGCCTTTCATGGCCAATCGATCTGCTGACGTTTTGGCCTTCGGCACGATGATCATCATCACGATGTAGAGGACGCCACCTACTCCACCCATCAATAGCAGGACAAAGAAGAGCCGCACCCACACCGGGTCTGTAATTCCGAAGTAGGCTGCTAAGCCGGAGCAGACTCCACCGACGATCTTGTCCTATTCGTCTCGAAACAGTTTCTTTCCCGGGCGGAAGGTGTATTCTTTCTCATGTGTCCGGGAATATTGCTGGTCAGTTTCATCCAGTGTGTCATCTTCAAATTGTTCGGGTTTGCCCATGATCTTGACCACTGCACCGACATCCGGGTTGGAGACGATTTGCCGTGAACCCAATTGGGTCGTCAGTAATTCAGCGATCCGGATCTCGATATCAGCCAGGATTTCATCCTTCCCTTCCAGGTGCTGGAAGGAGCGACGAACTGCCTGCAGGTAGTGATCGAGTTGGAGATAGGCATCATCATCGATAGTGAATGGATGCCCACCCAGATTGATATTTATCACCTTATTCATTGCTTGTCGGGTTTTCTAGTGTGAGTTGAACGGATTGAACGAGTTCGGACCAGGCCTGCTGAAGGGTAGCTGTGATTGTCTCGCCTTCGGGGGTGATCCGGTAATACTTTCTCGGGGGACCGGCGTTGGATTCCCGCCATTCGTATTCCAGATAGCCGGCATCCTTGAGCCGGTTGAGCAGTGGATAGAGTGTCCCTTCCACAACCAGGAGATCTGCTGTCTTGAGCTGATCCAGCAGTTCACTGGGATACTTTTCTCCCGTACTGATCAGCGAAAGAACACACATCTCCAATACGCCTTTTCTCATCTGGGCTTTGGTGTTGTCTGTTTTCATACCCCAAATCTAGGGCATTGGCTGGTATTGTGCAAAACAAGCTACCATGCGGTAGACCGTAGTGTGTTTAGCAATTATTATAATCTATTGAATATCTATCTATTACGAATTATAATTAATTGTCAATTATAAATGAATCGTCGAAATCTTCAGCAGATTCATACTGTATTCAAAGCAGTTGGTCGAGAAAATCAATGGTTCAGATCAAAACCGACCATTTTCATAGACCAGGTTGCCATCTGCTGTGATTCTTCCATCTTCAGTCATATCGGTGATCATATCCCAATGGACTGCGGACTTGTTCAACCCACCACATTGAAGGTAGGATTGGCCGATGGCCAGATGCACGGTGCCGCCGATCTTTTCATCAAAAAGAATATTTCGCGACATCTGTTTAATCCGGTCATTGGTACCGATCGCGGCTTCCCCGAATCGTCGAGTCCCTTCCTGAGAAAAGATATGATCCAGAAATCCTGTCCCTTAGTAGCCTCCCACCGTTCGATCCATCCATCCTTGACCCACAATGTCACTCCTTCCACATCGCGGCCCTGGTAAAGCCCCGGGTAAGAGAACCGGATCATTCCCTGGACAGAATCCTCAACAGGACTGGTAAATACCTCTCCGGAGGGCATATTGCTTCGACCATCGGAATTGATCCAGGTCCGCCCGGCAGTAGAGAACCTCAGATCCACATTTTTCCCTTGGTAATGGATATCCGAACAGGTATTCAGGACATCCACGATCCGTTGCTGCATCGCTCGTACTTCAAGCCAGGACGCCACCGGATCTGTATCGTACAGACGGCAGGCTTCATACACAAATCGGGAATAGGCTTCGGTTGACATCCCGGATTCGTGTGCCTGACTGATGGTTGGAAACTGACAGAGACACCGCCTGAGAGATCGATCGGCGATCCGTTGGAAGTAGATCTCCTGCGCCTGTTGATTGGCCTTGGCACGCCTGGCCATCCGTTGGGGATCAACCCCGTTCATTTCCTTGAGGTTGTAGGGTGCAAGAATGGCGAGGTAACATTCAAATTCCTGCATGGCCTGGAGGAAAAATGGATCTTCCCTGTCGAGCAGACTCTCGGGGGCTTCATCCACCAGCATGCGACCCTGGCCTTCCACTGCCAGATCAGTAAACACCATGGCACCGGCTCGCGACGCATGACGGTAGACTTCACGCACCAATGGCTCAGCTGCAGTTGTTGTTCGGATCAATAACCGATCGCCTTCCTTGATTTCCAGGCAATACTCGACCAGGAGGTGGGCATATTTTTCAAGCATATCCATTGGACAAACATAAGCAAGTGCACAGAAAATGGTTGCTCATCAGCTTGATACAGGTATTCCCATCTACCACTGCCTGGCTTGATAGGGATATCGGATCCGGTAGATCTCTCTGATTTCAGTTGCCAGGCGCTCACGCAAATCCGAGATGCCTTCCCCCGTCCGGGCTGATACCAGGGAAACATGTTCTCCATACTGACTGACCAGCGATTGATTCAGCTCGGTTTCGATCTCCTGTTTCGTCTCCTTTTCGAGGCGTTCATCAAAATAGGCGTCACGATATGCATCCAGTTTATTGAACACAAAAAACACATCCTTTTCACCGGCTTTGAGCTCGTTGAGGGTTTGCATCACTGTTTTGATCTGGTCCTCAAATTGGGGGTGGGCAATATCGATGACATGAATGAGCAGATCACTTTCTGCGGACCTCATCCAGTGTAGATTTGAAACTTTCCACCAGATGGTGTGGGAGTTTCCGGATAAAGCCAACCGTATCGGATAACAGGAAAGGCATAGCCTCCCAAACGACCTTTCGGACGGTTGTGTCCAATGTGGCAAAAAGCTTGTTTTCGGCAAACACTTCCGATTTGCTCAACAGGTTCATCAGGGTGGATTTGCCGACGTTGGTGTACCCGACCAATGCCACCCGCACCATGGCCCCTCTGTTTTTCCGTTGCGTCTGATTCTGGCGTTCGATCTTCTCCAGATCTTTTTTCAGGAGCGCAATTTTATCTCGTACGATCCGGCGGTCTGTTTCGATCTCCTTTTCACCCGGACCACGCATGCCGATCCCCCCGCGCTGCCGTTCAAGGTGTGTCCACAGTCCGCGAAGACGCGGCAGGAGGTATTGCATCTGGGCCAGTTCGACCTGGGTTTTAGCCTGGGCGGTCTGTGCGCGGCTGGCAAAAATATCCAGGATAAGGGTGCTGCGGTCGACGATCTTCACTTTCAAAGCGGTTTCCAGGAGGTTGACCTGTTTGCCTGTCAGATCATCGTCGAAAATGACCAGGTCAATCTCTTTGAGTTCGACATATTCTGCTATTTCTTCGAGTTTTCCTTTTCCGATGAACGTCCGGCTGTCCGGCTGCGGCAACTTTTGGGTATAACGTTTGACGGTGGATGCACCGGCAGTATCGGCCAAAAATTCGAGTTCCTCCAGGTATTCGTTCACCTGGGTCTCTGATTGCATGGACGTGATCACGCCGACAAGAACTGCTTTTTCCCGTTCCCGGAACCAATGCCCCGGTTCGTTTCACCTACATTCCACCCACTGCCTGACATCATATTGTATCTATTTGTTCTTCTTTAACCAGTGAGAAGGATTTTCTCTGTTCTTCCCTTTCCAGATTTCAAAATGAATTTCAGCTGTGCCACTCACCGGATTCTGAGCGGCCGTTCCGACCACTGTCCCGGCGGCCACCCGGTCGCCTTTTTTACCGACAACGGTTGCCATATTGGAATATACGGAATAATACTGACCATGCCGAATGATCATCGTATTGGCATAACCGGGCACCCACTGAATGCCACTGATCTCACCCGCAAAGACAGCTTTTACCTGCGCAGCGTCTTCCGTACGAAAGTCCACTCCTGTATTATTTGTCCTGACCCGTGGCAGGCTCGGATGTTGTTGAGGTCCAAAGGGCCGGACAAGGACACCCCGGTCAACTGGCCACCCGAGTTTTCCTTTATTTCGCGCAAAATCTCCTGAGATGACCGCACTAGCTGGCGACTCCTCCAATTCCTTTCTTGCGGGAGTGGTTGAGGATGCCGGCTTCTTCTTTCCCTCCTTTGCCTTGACCTTCGCTTTCGCCCTGGCTTCTTCGGCAGCAATCTCCTTCCTGATCAGGTCCGCAATAGCCTCCTCCAGCTTCTGCCGTTCGCGCATCATAGTCTCCTGTTGCGACTGAAGCGATTGTTGATCCTTTTGCAACTGGCGCAACAGATTGTTTCTTTCCTGGCTTTCTAAAAGAATCTGTTTTTTCTGACTGGATTCGAGGCTCAGCAAATCCGTCAATTCGGTCTTGCGTTGCTTTTGTTCTTCACTGTTTCTGAGGATCTGCGCCTCTTCCTCGTGGAATGTTCTTGCCGCTTCCCGACTGCGGAGTGCGAGTCTGTCGAAGAGGAACATCCGTTGAAAGGCGATATTCCAGTGGGGCGAGGCCAGGAGGAAGAGTACTGGAGAGATATCCGAAAGACGATAATACAACCGGTATCTGGCCAACCGCCGATAGGTATTCAAGGCATTTATTCTGGACTGGTTTGCCTGATTGGCCGCGGTTTGAAGCTCTCCCAGTTCCTTATCCAGCGCAACCAGTTCCTGGCTGATCAGGGCAATGGCCTTTTCACGACCAGCTACCTGTTCGTCCAGAAGAAGCAGTTCTTCCAGGGTCTGTTTTTCCTGGCTCCGGACATTCGCCAGTGCCTTCCCAGTCAATTGGATATCCTGGAGCAGTTCTTCACGCTTCGCCTTGAGTTGTCGGCTGGTCTGGCCGAAAACGATGCCACAAAAAAACAGCAGGAGACAAACACTACTGACGCGCATAGCGCTCGGGAATGTCAAACGGAAATTCAAGCGGGCCGGAAAGGTTTGGGTCCTCAACATGGATACGCAAAAATAAGCGAGACTTTTCATCCACTTTCATATCCCACGACCGTTCACCGGGAACGGGAAGCGATTTCGGGTCGAGGACACCTGTCTGATTGCCTTCGGCAGACATCCCCGAACTCAGATCGCGATAGACACATGCCGATGGAATGAGGTCCGGTTCGGTCAGGAATGCATTGACCTGGATTACCCCCTCTTTGCCCATCACTTCCATTCCTTCTGCTGACGTCTTGAGGATTTCCAGAGATGATGTGACCAGTGGCAACCAGCCCAACACAGTCCGTTGCATGGTTCCGAGGGAGGCGGGATACCCGGTTTTCTTGCGGACCTCCTCCCAGGTGTAGACGTCAACCTTTCGTTCGAACCGGTTGAGTACCACCATTGAATCGGGATCCGCCTGGATGCGCGCGACTTCGATGCCCATAAACCGGACTACCGCCCAGAGCAGGCTGTCTTTCTGCATCCGGAGCGTATATTGACCTGTTCCGGTGAATACAGATGATGTCATATCGATCTGGCCTGAACAAGAAAACCATTCCCAGGCATAAGGGCCTTGAAGCAATGAGGTTCTTACATCCGTTCGTTCCAGACGATCAAGGGCCGATGACGTCCTCGGGTGACATCCCTGGATGAGCCCGATCAATGCAAGCAGGAAAAAAAGAGAAGTGACCTGATTATTCCGCATAGCGATGGTTTGCCATTTTCCGGGCAAGGGTTGATGATGTGCTACCTCCGTCACGGGCACGTTGCCAGTAGGTCAGTGCGGTGTCGATCTGACCTGACAGCGAGCAGGCGTCGCCCAGCAGTTCGAGCCAATCCGGATGAGGGTAGTTGGTTTGGGAGAGAAGCTGCTCCAGCTGTGTGCGTGCGGCCACGTAATCGTTGCGGATAAAAGCGCAGGATGCCAGGGCATAAGTGACCACTTCCAGATGAGCAGACGTTGTGGCTGCTGACTCGGCGTCCCTGCACTGGTCGGCGGGGTCGGGTTGGCTGAAGCTTCGAAACGCCAATGCCTCGGGGCCGTTTCTATTGAGAGCAAGTGCCTGATTGTATGCATTGATGGATGCCTCTTTCCGGCCGAGTCGGGCCAGTGCCCGTCCTTCCAGGATAGCCAGATGGTACAGTAGATAGCCATCCTTCTGACTCATCAAACGCGCCAGATTGATCGCATCAATGGCTTCCTTCGATCGACCCGTTTCGAGTAAACCCTCTGCCAGGAAAAAGTGAACCCGCCCCTGATTCGGAAAGACATCCAGAGCCTGATCGGCGTACCGGACCTGCTGGTCAAACATGCGTGCTGCGCTGGTTGCCTGAAGCAGTTGATCCCAAATAGCAAAAATGGTCTGCTCGCGATCCAGGGCAAGACGGTACGCGGTGATCGCACCGGCGTAATCTCCACGATAAAATGATAGATCCCCCTGGATACTGGCTACCTTGGCCTGATCCGGATGAGTCTGATCCAGGATGAGGGCCAGCGAATCCAGGGCCTTCCCGAGTTCTGGATCACGCTGGTCAGCAAATGCCTGGATATGGGGAAGGATGGCCAGGATTTTATCATCCAGACTGGCCTGTCTGTCACGGAAGATCACGGCCAGTTCGGCTATCGGACCAGATGCGTTTTCTGATTGTTCAAGTCGGACAAGTGCCAGTCTGGCCTCAGATTCTCCGGGATGTTTGTCCAGTATCCGGGCATACCATGTTCTGGCTTCTTCCGTTGCTCCGTTTTCTTCATAAAAGTCAGCCAGAGTGTACATCACATTGAGATTCCAGGGTTGCATCCCGATTACCTTCTCGAGTACAGCGGCAGCTTCCTGCATTTTTCCCATGCCCCGATAGAGCATATATTTTTCTGGGCAATTTCCTCCTGGAAGCCCAGTTCCTGTTCATGCTGATCAAAGACCTGGATTGCTCCTGTTGCGTCGCCTGCCTTGATCAGGTAAAATGCCCACTGTTGATAATAATAAGACTCTTTGGGATTGGCCGTAACCAACTCCCTGTAAAGCGCAGCTGCATCTTTATATCGTCCGGTCTTCTCGAGGATATCCGCTTCCAGGATAGCGTACCAGACATTCTCCGGCTGTCCTTTCCTGGCATTGCGAATGGCGGTCAAGGCATTCGGATAATCTTCCCTACTCATCTGCAATTGTGCCAGCGCGTAGGCTACCGCATGGTTAGCCGGATATTTGCGTTGCAGATCACGATACAGGGTTTCTGCCTTGTCCAAAGTTACCCAGAATCAATTCACGGTTGGCGTCGATAAATGCAGACTGGGCCTCCAGTTCCTTTTCCGGAACCCGTGTATTTTGGGCATCCATGGCGGTGTGCATACCGAAAAGCAAGCACAACAGGACAATGAATCGAGTCTGGAATTCAATCATTTGCAAAACGCTAAGGAGATAGGCGGAATCTTGGAAGAGATAACGCAAGAGTGGAAAAATTCGTACCAAAGGTGAGAAAATGGCCTCATTCTACCACAGATACCTTGAGCATATTGGTTCTCAACCGGGCGTGCAAAGGCATGCTTGCCGTGTTGATGATCACATCTCCCTCCTTCACCCGGCCGTGCTCTTTCAGAATGGCCATCGAATCGTTGATCGTTTCATCTGTGCTGGTAAACTTGTCGTAATAATAACCGTGTACACCCCAGACTAGGTTGAGTGTGGCCAGCATCATGGTTTGCTCGGAGAAGATATAGATCTTGCACGCCGGGCGGTAGCTGGAAACCTTGAATGCTGTATATCCTGAGGTTGTCATGCCGACAATGGCCTTGGCACCGACCTCTTCTGCAAGCATAGCCGCATTAAAACAGACTGCATCAGACAGGAAGGTGGATGATTTTGGAGAGGGAAAGGGACGCCGTCCCTGGATACTGTATCGTTTTTCGACCTCTGTGATAATGGCATTCATGGCGTTGATGACCTTGGTCGGATGCATGCCCACCGCGGTTTCTCCACTGAGCATCAACGCATCTGCCCCATCCAGGACTGCATTGGCGACATCCGTGATCTCGGCCCTGGTCGGTGTCGGGTTCGTTACCATGCTCTCCATCATTTGGGTGGCGACGATAACTGGTCTGGCCCACTGGATGCACAGGTTGATGATATCCTTCTGAATGATAGGCATTCGTTCCATGGGCACTTCCACGGCGAGGTCACCACGGGCGATCATAATGCCGTTACTCTGCCGGATAATATGATCGATCTCTCTGACCGCCTCCGGTTTTTCAATTTTGGCGATAATCTTGGCCGGATGCTTTTTCAATTCGATCCGTTCACGCAGATCAATTAGATCGTCGGGGGAACGAACAAAGGACAGCGCAATCCAGTTGACCGGCTTGGTCAGGATGAATTCCAGGTCGGCTTTGTCCTTTTCAGTCAAGCTGGGCAGCGTGACGACTGTATCCGGCAGATTGACACCTTTGTTTGATTTGAGGATGCCGCCAAAGATCACTTTCAATCGAACCTGATCAATGCGGTTGGAGTCAACTACTTCCAGGACAATTTTTCCGTCATCGACCAGCACACGTTCTCCGGGGACGACATCTCTGGCAAAGCCTTCATAAGACATGTAGATCCGGTGTTCGTCACCTTCACATTCCTCCTGGACAAACGTCAGGATATCGCCTGGGGAAATGGTCAACCCGTCCCCTTTCATTCGTCCCACCCGCAGCTTTGGCCCCTGGAGATCAGCCAGAATACCGACATGTGTCCGGCATTCCCGGTTGATGGCCAGAATATGGTTGATCACCTGGTCGTGATCTTCATGGGTGCCGTGAGAGAAGTTGAGGCGAAACAGGTTCACGCCTGCCCGGACCAGGTCTTTGAGGACCTCATAGGAACTGGAAGCCGGACCCACGGTGGCCACGATCTTGGTAAACTGTTTATCGACGATTTGCATGCCCATAGGTGGTACCTCAGTGAATAGACGGTCAAAGATACATCGGTGCGGGTGATCCCTAGTCGGGTCAACTGGCTTTAACCAGTGTAAATATGTTCAATGATTATTCGGTATCCGGAACGAATTCCGAACAGATCGGGTTGACACACCGAAGAAAACCTGTACAGGCTGTAACACCCGGTTGGAATAAATAATTCGAAATACTTTGGGAATCGGGGTGCTTTTGGTTTCTTTGCACAACTTTTCTAATCACTTAAAAGACTGACCATGTCTAACGTTGCTGAACGTGTAAAGAATATCATCGTGGAGAAACTGGGCGTCGACGAATCCCAGGTGACCCCTGAGGCCAGCTTTACGAATGACCTTGGCGCGGATTCTCTGGATACGGTAGAACTCATCATGGAGTTTGAAAAGGAGTTTGACATCTCCATTCCTGATGAAGAGGCCGAAAATATCCAAACCGTCGGACAGGCCGTAACCTATCTCGAGAAAAATCTGGAGGCCTAAACCGTTAGGCAACTCTCCTGGAGGGTTGCTATGTATTGGAACGCGACCTGACGTCCGATCCGGTACCGAACCACAAATCGGCGGACTGCGTTTGATTTGTGGTTTTTTTATTTCAAAAATCAGTGATCCCGTATGAGAAGAGTGGTCATCACCGGCATTGGGGCCGTCACACCCATCGGTAATTCTGTTTCCGCATTCCATGAAGGTCTACAGGCCGGCAGGAGCGGGGCAAATCCGATTACGCATTTCGATGCATCCTTGTTCAAGACTCATTTCGCTTGCGAACTGAAAAACTTTGATCCGGAAGTGTGCATGGATCGAAAGGAAGCCCGTCGAATGGACCTGTTCTGTCAGTATGCCATGGTCGCTGTAGACGAGGCAATGCGCAATTCGGGTCTTGACCTGGAGAAAATCGACAAGGACCGGGCGGGTGTCATCTGGGCTTCCGGAATCGGAGGCCTCGTATCACTGGAGCAGGAAATCGAAACCTTTGCCAAAGGTTCAGGCACACCACGATACAGTCCGTTTCTCATTCCCCGAATGATTACGGATATTGCCGCTGGCCACATTTCCATCCAGTACGGATTCCGCGGTGTGAATTATGCCACTGTTTCTGCCTGTGCTTCTTCCAATCATGCCATGATCAATGCCATGGACTATATTCGGATGGGGCGTGCGGACATTATCATCAGTGGAGGATCGGAGGCAGCTGTCACCCATGCCGGACTGGGTGGATTCAATTCCATGAAAGCGCTGTCAGAACGCAATGATGACCCGACCACTGCATCACGGCCATTTGACCGGGATCGGGACGGGTTTGTCCTGGGTGAAGGTGCAGGAGCATTGATCCTTGAGGAACTGGAGCATGCGATCAAACGCGGCGCGACAATTTATGCAGAAGTCTGTGGTGGTGCCATGACTGCAGATGCCTATCATATGACAGCACCACATCCGGAAGGTTTGGGAGCCACCAACGTGATGAAGGAAACATTGCGGGATGCCGGTGTAAATCGAGACGAGGTGGACTATGTCAATGTGCACGGTACATCCACCCCGCTGGGAGATATCGCTGAAGTGAAAGCCATTCAAAAAGTTTTCGGTGATGATGCCTACAATCTGAATGTCAGCTCGACAAAATCGATGACCGGCCACTTGCTCGGTGCTGCCGGAGCCGTGGAAGCGATAGCCTGTATTATGGCCATCCAGCATGGGTATATCCCACCAACCATCAACCATTTCACAGACGACCCGGAAATTGACAGTCGATTGAATCTCACGTTCAATGAGGCACAATCCAGGAAAGTGCGTGTCGCTTTGAGCAATACGTTCGGTTTCGGAGGCCACAACGCTTCCGTCCTGTTCAAGCAATTCGACAAGTGAGTTGAAAGTCATCCGCCAGCTGTACAACTACTACTTCTCTGAGGACAGGGACCTGGCCCGACGGATGTATGTCTTGCTCGGTTTTGTACCTGCCAATCTGTATCTGTTCAAACTGGCCTTTTTTCATAAGTCCTCAGCACACGTTCAGGAAGCACCCACCCACAATAATGAGCGACTGGAATATCTTGGTGATGCAGTTCTGGGGACAGTTGTAGCCGAATATCTGTTCAAGAAATACCCCGTCAGTGATGAAGGATTCCTGACGAAAATGCGAAGTAAGATCGTCAAGCGAAAGATGCTGAATGATCTGGCATCGGATATGGGACTTGATTTTCTTCTGAACGAGTATAACACCACGCGGCTCAGCAGTTCAATGCTGGGCAATGCGTTTGAAGCCCTGATCGGTGCCATCTACCTCGACCGGGGTTACCGTAGCACACACCAATTCATTGTTCGAAAGGTACTTCGGAAATATCTTGACATTCACGAACTCGAAACCTTTGATGACAACTTCAAAAGCCAATTGCTGGAGTGGTGCCAGAAACATGGCAAGGAAGCCGAGTTCAAGGTTGTTTCCCGGTTCAAGCACGACAAACGGGATCGATTCAAGGTGGCCGTTTTTGTCGCGGGTGAAAAGATCTCGATCGCTGAAGATTACAATAAAAAGAGTGCAGAACAAAGTGCTTCGGAAAAAGCATTATTGCAAATGGGTGTGCTCTCCGAGGAGGAGAATGAGTAGGCCGGCCTGTTTGTACAACTGACCTTTGGCTGCAGCCCCAACCCTTATTGCTTGATATCCACTCGATAGCTCAGCCCCATTCCGCGTACCTGATCGACAAAGCTGTTGTCCACATGGACCTTGTACTTCTGGACCTGTGTTCGCAGCATCGCTCTGGCCTCGGGGTCATACACGGTCAGCCCCAGTGGATGCTGTCCCTTGTGTTCCTTGCAGGCTTTTTCAAGTGATTCGATCAGGGGTAACGTCAGGAGTTCGACCGGAATATGCACATTGATGCCTTTGGTAAACTGCTCCCCTGCAGTACTCAGCAGGCTGACATCCAGGACCTGAAACCGATACTGGTTGTTCCAGTGGTTCTTGCCGTTGATGGCCGTGATCAGCAGGCATTGACCTGGTTCGAACAGGTGCTTATGCTTGTGGTAATCCTCCTTGAACAGTTTGATTTCCATTTCTCCCCGATAGTCCTGGATCGTGAAAATCCCGAACATATCACCCTGCTTATTGGAGTATTTGTGCTGCACATCAGTCACAACTGCTGCCAGACGAAACCGCCTGTCCTTCTGTTCCTCCACCCTGTCCAGGGTGAGTGTGGCAACATAATCCGCTTCCAGCCTGAATTGGTCAAGAGGATGAGCGGACAGATATATGCCAGCAACTGCTTTTTCCCGGGTTAACATATCAGTCAGTGTCCATGGCTCAACATTGGGGGCAGCCGGCAAAACAACTGATTCCATCACTGCCTCATCGCCAAACAGACTTTGTTGAGCGGAATCATCCGACTGACCGAGAGCACCTCCGAATTTCAGCAAATGCTCCAGATAGGTCTCGTATCGATCCGTCGGGGCAAAATATTGTGCCCGGTGGATCCCATCGAAACAATCCAGCGCACCGCCCAGGACCAGACTTTCCATGACCTTCTTGTTGATCACCCGTTGGTTTTGCCGGCGAACAAAATCGAACACATCCGGATACGGTCCATTTCCCGACCGTTCAGCCATGATCGCCTCCACAGGCCCCTCTCCTACCCCTTTCAATGCAGACAGCCCGAATCGGATGGCCCCTCGCTCATTGACCGTAAAGTGCATGTGCGATTCATTCACGTCCGGCCCCAGAATGGTCAATCCCATTCGCTTGCATTCATTCAGGAAGAAGTTGACCTTGTCCAGGTTGCTTTTGTTATGTGTCAGCACAGACGCCATGAACTCTGCGGGATAATGGGTCTTCAGGTAGCCTGTCTGAAATGCCAGGACGGAATAAGCAGCGGCATGTGATCTGTTGAAACCATAGGACGCAAATCGAGCCATGGTATCGAAGATATCATGGGCCTGCTTTTCATTGACCCCTTTACCCGTAGCCCCTTCCAGGAAGATCTGCCGGTGCCGGTCCATTTCTTCTGCCTTCTTCTTTCCCATGGCTCGTCGCAACATATCCGCTTGTCCGAGCGAATATCCAGCCATGATCTGGGCGGCCTGCATGATCTGTTCCTGATAGACCATGATGCCATAGGTCGGACGGAGGATATCCTCCAGCCATTCATGCGGATATTCAACAATTTCCCGCCCGTGTTTCCGGTTGATAAACTTGGGGATGTTTTCCATCGGCCCGGGCCGGTAGAGGGCGTTCATCGCGATAAGGTCTTCAATATTGGTCGGTTTGAGGTCGCGGAGGTGCTTTTGCATGCCTTCGGATTCAAACTGAAAGAGGGCCGTTGTTTCACCTCGCTGAAAGGTCTCGAATGTCTTTTCATCATCGAGTGGGATCTCATCCGGATCAATATTGGCCGACTCTCCATACCGAAGCACGATATTCTGGATCGCATCTTTGATGATCGACAGCGTTTTGAGACCCAGAAAGTCCATCTTCAGCATCCCTGCATATTCCACGAGCCCGCCTTCAAACTGGGTAACATACCAATCTGAATCCTTGGATGTACATATCGGGAGTAAGGAGGTCAGATCGTCTGGCGCAATGATCACCCCTGCTGCATGGGTTCCGGTGTTCCGAACGGAACCTTCCAACCTCCTTGCCATCCGAAGAACCTCCGCATCCTGGCCATTGCCTTTGATCATTTCCCGTAGTTGCAGGATATGGTTGAGGTCGTCCCCTGTAAATTCATGTTCCAGATCCTCTATGGTCTTATCAAAGAGGCTGTTGAGTTTGGTGCCCGGTTTGTCCGGGACCAATTTGGCAATCCTGTCCGTTTCAGGAAGAGGGAGGTCCATGACACGGCCCACATCACGAATGGATGATTTGGCTGCCATGGTGCCAAACGTGACAATCTGGGCGACTTGATTTCGACCATATTTTTCGACGACATAATCGATGACCTTTTCCCGGCCATAATCATCAAAATCGATATCGATATCGGGCATGGATACCCGTTCCGGGTTGAGAAACCGTTCAAACAGGAGATTGTACTTGATCGGATCAATGTTGGTGATGGTCAGACAGAATGCGACTGCCGAGCCGGCAGCGGATCCTCGCCCTGGTCCAACGGCCACGCCCAGTTTCCGAGCCGCCTTGACAAAATCCTGGACGATCAGGAAATAGCCGTCAAAGCCCATGTCGCTGATTACCTTCAACTCGAAGTCCAACCGGTCCCGAACTTCTTCGGTAATCTCGCCGTAGTGTGACTTTGCGCCTTCGTAGACGAGGTGACGGAGGTAGCTTGACTGGCCGTCAAAGCCTTCCGGAACGGGAAAATTGGGCAACATCACATCCTTTGCCAGATCCAGGACCTCAATCTTGTCATACACCTCCATGGTAGTATCTATGGCCTCAGGCAGATCATAGAAAAGTTGACGCATTTCCTCCTGAGACTTGAAATAATAATCACTGGATGAAAATGCGAATCGCTGACCTTTCCCTTCGCCTTTCGGTTCAGCCAGCTTGGACCCGGTATTGACACACAAGAGAATGTCATGCGGTTTCCAGTCATCTTCTTCCACGTAGTGGGCATCATTGGTCGCGATGACTTTCAGATTGTATTTTCTGGCAAACCCGATCAAAATCTGGTTGACATCTTCCTGGCTGTATCCGGATGGCACCACGATTCCCCGGTCGTCCCTGATGGTAATATTTTCAAGGCCGCGATGCCGCTGAAGTTCGATATAATAATCCTCGCCAAGCAGATCTACCCACCATTTGAGCAGTTCTTCGGCCTCGTTGAGTTGCCCGCGAATGATCGCCTGCGGTATCTCCGCGCCGATACAACAGGAAGATGCGATGATCCCTTCGTGATGTCGGGCGATCAACTCCTTGTCTATCCGGGGAAACTTGCTGTACAAGCCATCGATAAACCCGAGCGAACAGAGTTTGGTCAGATTGGCATAACCCGTCGCATTTTTTGCCAGCATCAGTTGATGGAAGCGATTGTCCCCTTCATGTCGACTGAACGCTTTCCGATGCCGATCCTCCACCATATAGAATTCACAACCCACCATGGGTTTGAGGTTGTGTTTCTTAGCTTCATTGACAAATTGGAAGGCTCCGAACATATTCCCATGATCGGTCAGAGCCACCCCTTGCATGCCGTCTTTCTTCGCTTTGGCCATCAACTCCTGAATGTCAGAAGCGCCATCCAGCAAAGAAAATTGGGTATGATTATGCAGGTGGACAAATGCCGGCATGGTGATCTACAGTTTGATTGACAAGGAGAAGAAAAGAGACAGAATGTCCTCCTTCATGGCGCCTGAAAGGTACGTCTTCACCATTCAAAATCGAAAAAATCAAGGCCAATACCTGAAGAAAAGGGAGAATGCGTGCGATTGATCCCCAACCAAGAGGAATGGTGCCTGCGAAGATCCAAAGATGAAGATCACCACAGAATTCTGGTTCCCTCAGGAATGTGACCTCTTTGTGAACTGAAGTGCCCTGCGGGTTATTTCTTTACTTTGAGTTCAAATGCATGCTCTATGAAGGTTCAACGGTCCGTGTTTGTGTCCCTCTGTTTCATCGGCACCGCACTCCTGCTCTACGGGCAGGATGCTGATCTGTATTATCAGCGGCCACCTGACGCAGCGACCATCTACCAACAGATGGAGAAATTGCAAACTCTGGGCACAGTCATGTACATGGCCGCTCATCCGGATGATGAAAATACGCGATTGATCTCCTGGTTCAGCCGACAACGAAAGGTCCATACGGTCTACCTATCACTGACGAGAGGTGATGGCGGGCAGAATCTGATTGGAACGGAGATTTCGGAACTCCTTGGTGTACTGCGAACTCAGGAATTGCTGGCCGCTCGTCGGACTGACGGTGGTGAACAGTGGTTTACCCGGGCGAATGACTTCGGCTATTCCAAAAATGCAGAGGAGACCCTCGCTATCTGGAACAAAGAAAAGGTGTTGGCGGATGTGGTCTATGCGATCCGCAAATTCAGACCAGAGATCATTATCAACCGGTTTGATGCCAATTCATCGGGCGAAACACATGGCCACCATACAGCATCTGCCATGTTATCCCTGGAAGCCTATCGCCTTGCTGGTGATCCCCGCGCTTTTCCGGAACAATTGACCGAAGTGGCACCCTGGCAACCGAAACGCGTATTTTTCAACACCTCCTGGTGGTTTTATGGCAGCAAAGAGGCTTTTGATCAAGCGGACAAATCCCGGATGGTCCATGTAGATATCGGCGTGTATGAACCCTGGAGTGGATACTCCAATTCAGAAATTGCATCGATCAGCCGCAGCCAGCATCGATGCCGGGTTTCGGATCTGAACTGGCCCGTGGCAACAGTCTGGAATATCTGGATCTGCTGGAAGGAGATCTGCCCGGGAATGATCATGATCCGTTGGATGGTATTGACATGAGCTGGCTTCGAACATCGAATGGCCAACAGATCCAAACTGAAATCGAGGCGATGCTTGCACACTATGATTTCAGGCAACCGGCTGCATCTATACCGGCTCTGGTCCAACTCTATGTTTTGGTCTCCAAACAGGATGGCAATCCCTGGAAATCCCGAAAACTGGAAGAGATCGCTGGATTGATCGAGGATTGCAGTGGACTGTTTGCGGAGTGGACCACTTCTTCCAAGACTGGAATCCCCGGAGGTAAAGTCAGTACCGAACTGGAGATCATCCAACGTGCAGGACCTCCGATGACAGTCGAACGACTCCTTGTACCTGCCTTGAGTCTGGACACCATGATGGCGTACACCTTGGTCCAGAACGAACGCAACAAATGGCCATTGGAAGGCATCTGGACAGAAGGGGATCAATGGACAGCGCCATACTGGCTTCTGGAACCTCAGGAGGGTGGACTGTACACCGTCGAGGATCCCGCATTGCGTGGGAGGCCGGAATCACCGAATCCCGCCCGGATCCAGGTAGTACTCAAACTGGGAGAAGTTTCCATTCCGATTGTACTTCCTCTTTCCTGGAAACGGGTTGATCCTGCTTACGGGGAGCGCTATCAGCCCTATGCCCTGCTTCCGGAAGGCTTTGTCACACCGATGCAACCAGTCGCTTTATTTCCGACAACATCGTACAAGGAAATCCAGTTGAAAGTCAAAGCGGGTCAACCCGATTTTCGGGCTAATCTCATCACTGAATTACCTTCCGGGTGGCGTGTCGAACCAGATACCCAGGCCATCCATATCGACCTGGAAGGCGGCGAGCAGCTCGTCACCTTACGTGTTTTCCCACCAGAAACACCGGATGTAGCGACAGCTTCCTTCAGAATGGAAGGAGCGTTCAAACCGCTCACCAAAGCGCTTCGTGAAGTGCAGTATGATCATATACCAAATCAATACGTCCTCATGCCTGCTGAAATGAAATGGGTGCATGTGGATTTACAGGTGCAGGGACGAGAGATCGGCTATATTACCGGGGCGGGAGATCAGGTACCTGACTGTCTTCGTGAAGCCGGTTATCGTGTGACGATCCTCGAAGATGGTGACCTGACGACAGCCAATCTCAAACGGTTTGACGCTTTACTCGTCGGAATACGTGCTTACAACACCCGTGAATCCCTTAAATTCCATCAACCGGCATTGAATCAGTATGTCCAGGAAGGCGGGACTGTTATTGTCCAGTATAACACAAACAGAGGGCTGGTTTGTCCACCTTCTCCTCTACCACTGTCACTTTCCCGTGATCGGGTGACTGTTGAAACTGCTCCCATCACGGTATTGACTCCGGAGCATCCGGGATTGACTCATCCCAATCGAATCAGTGATGCGGATTTTGATGCCTGGGTGCAGGAACGAGGTCTCTATTTCCCAAATGAATGGGATCCCGCGTTTGTGCCGTTGCTCGCCGCTGCCGATCCAGGAGAGGAGCTCAGCCGGGGCATGCTGCTGGTTGCACCGTTTGGTGACGGGCATTATGTCTACACCGGTTTATCCTTCTTTCGTCAATTGCCTGCCGGGGTCCCGGGTGCATATCGATTATTGGCCAACCTGATCGCCTTAGGGAAAACAAACAAACCATGACATCCACCAACACACAGAATCCATCCAATGAACCGGATGACGGACCGCCGATCATGGGTTCGTGGAATAGACTTTATGTCCTGGTGCTCATCCTACATATCCTGTTTATCGGGTTTTTCTATTCACTGACACTCTGGCTTTCCTGATATGCACTGGATTGACTGGACAGTGATGCTTCTGACTCTGGTTACCATCGTGGTGTATGGTGTCTACCGAACACGTGATGTCCGGGATGTGCGAAGCTATCTGATGGGGCATAAGGACCTGCCCTGGTGGACGATCGGGCTATCCATCATGGCTACCCAGGCCAGTGCGATCACATTCCTGTCTACTCCGGGCCAGGCATTTGATGACGGTATGCGGTTTGCCCAGTTCTATTTCGGACTTCCTGTAGCGATGGTCTTTCTGAGCATCTTCGTTCTGCCGATTTTTTACCGCCTGAATATCTATACGGCCTATGAATACCTCGAACAGCGTTTCGACTTGCGGACACGCACATTGACAGCTTCACTCTTTCTGTTGTCACGCGGCCTGGCTGCCGGTATTACCATTTATGCGCCATCTATCATCCTGTCTTCGCTGATGGGATGGAATCTGACATTGACCAATCTGTTGATGGGCATCCTGGTCATTGTATACACGGTGGCCGGGGGCACAAAGGCCGTCAGTGTGACCCAGAAGCAACAGATGATCATCATCCTCAGCGGCATGGCCATTACAGCCCTTATCCTGCTGTACAAGCTTCCTTCACACGTGGGGTTCACAGATGCCGTCCGTGTGGCAGGGAAAATGGGGAAACTCAACATAGTTGATTTCTCCTTTGATCTTTCCAATCGCTATACTTTCTGGTCGGGTATGCTGGGCGGGACATTCCTGTTTCTCTCGTACTTCGGAACGGACCAGTCGCAGGTACAGCGCTATCTGTCCGGTCGCAGCCTCAAGGAAAGTCGGCTGGGGTTGCTGTTCAACGGGATCATCAAGGTACCGATGCAATTCATGATCCTCTTTGTCGGTATTCTGGTCTACGTCTTTTATCTGTACACGCCTTCACCTGTCCACTTCAACAGGGCAAATGTCCTTCAGATAGAAAAGTCAGAGCGTCACTCGGATTATCTGGCTCTGGAGGAAACCAACCGGCTTCTCCAGGCCCAACGAAGGGCAGCGGCTGATCAGTTGATCCTGGCTATGGATGCCGGAGACGAATCGGCCATCGTTCAGACACAGTCCATGATGCAAGGCTTGCAGGCTGCTGAACGCCACAGTCGGGAGGAAGTGCGAACACTGATTAAAGATGTTGCGCCCATATTGGACACCAATGACCTCGACTATGTGTTCCTGAGTTTTGTCACTGATTTTTTACCCATTGGCCTGGTTGGATTGCTACTGGCGGTGATCTTCTCTGCGGCGATGTCGTCGATCAGTTCCGAATTGAATGCCCTGGCAACCACGACTGTAGTGGACATCTATCGCCGTTCGCTGGTCCGAGATCGATCGGACTGCCATTACCTGAGTGCCTCCCGGTGGTTTACAGTGGGTTGGGGTGTCGTCGCACTCGTGTTTGCTGAAACGGCAAGCCTGTTTGACAACCTTATCCAGGCCGTCAACATCATCGGGTCATTATTCTATGGCACTTTGCTGGGCATCTTCCTCACTGCATTTTTCCTCAAGAAGGTCAATGGCCGATCCGTATTCGCAGCTGCTTTGATTGGAGAATGTGCTGTTTTGACCATTTTCTGGCTTTCCCAGAATGGCACCATTTCGATTGCCTATCTCTGGTTAAATCTGATCGGTTGTATCATCGTGATGATGACTGCCTGGATGATGAGTAAACTGCCTGGATTCAGCATGAGTTGACCGATTTCCTGCTGTTGGCTCTATTTGGGAAAGAGAAGTGCCAATCCTATTCCCTATTTTCGCCGGGGAACAACCTCATGATTATGGCAAATCAACTCTTAGCAGGAAAGCGTGGGATCATTTTTGGTGCGCTTGATGAACAGTCTATCGCCTGGAAAGTCGCTGAACGAGCCCATGCAGAAGGAGGCCGTTTCCTTTTGACAAATGCACCTGTTGCCATGCGATTTGGCAAGATCAATGAGTTGGCAGAACAATGCAATACAACAGTCATTCCTGCAGATGCAACATCGATAGATGATCTTGAAAATCTGGTGAAAAGTGCCCAGGAACAGTTGGGAGGACCATTGGATTTTGTCCTCCATTCGATTGGCATGTCCTTGAATGTGCGAAAGGGGAAGGAATATACCGATATCAATCACGAATGGATGCAGAAGACCTTTGATATCTCAGCCATTTCCTTCCACAAACTGATGCAGACACTATACAAACAGGATGCGATGAATGACTGGGGATCCATTCTGGCTCTCACCTATATTGCCGCGCAACGTGTTTTCCCAGATTATAGCGAAATGGCTGAATCAAAGGCACTCCTGGAATCGTTTGCACGCAGTTTCGGCTATCATTTTGGCATTCAGAAACATGTTCGTGTCAACACGATCTCTCAATCGCCAACCATGACAACGGCCGGTAGCGGGGTGAAGGGATTTCAGGAGTTCTTCAACTATGCCGACAAGATGTCCCCTCTCGGCAATGCCTCGGCAGAAGATTGTGCCGCTTATTGCGTATCCATGTTCAGTGATCTGACGCGAAGTGTCACCATGCAGAATCTCTATCATGATGGTGGATTCTCATCGATGGGCATGAGCCCCGCCATATTAGGCATGTGATCTCTTCTTGCGAGCCAGCCGGATCATACTTCTGATCTCATATGTTGTATATCCGATATACAATACAAAAAAGAGCACCAGGAAGGACTTCCCTTCAGGGTGGCACGTTTTGGAATAGATCAATAGAAAGATCAGGCTGAGTATCAGTTTGCCCAGCACGGAGCCAAGAATCAATCCGGTGAACAGATTCGGGTTGGGATCATCGATGGTCTTGTAACCTGCAGCAAGGATAAGGCCTGTCATAAACAGGAAGAAGCAAATCTGTGCTACGGTTTCCACAATGGTCAAAGAAGGGTCTACAAGCCACCAGATTAAGATGGCGATTGCTCCCATGAACAGGTTGAAGGACAGGAAAGACCAAACTGGGAATGTCTTCATCTAGCGGAGGTCTCGAATCACGCGATAGATAGCTGCCAGGGTAAACAGCAGTGTACCGGCTAATAAAAAATACGGTTTTTCAAGTGACAACCAGGCATCTGCCTGTCTGCCCAACCAGGCGCCAACAAAGATCAATGCGCCCATTTCGATCGCCATTCCACTGAACTGGATAAACTTTCGGGATTTTGAACCGGACTTCCTTTCGCTTTCGTTCTCCGGCTCAGGCATTGGCCGGAGCTGCCTGTTTGGAGAGGGCATCTGTGCCGCTTGCGGATTTGGATGAGTGACTGGCACCCATGGCACAGGTCACATTAAAAACGGCTCCTGAATGGACGATCAGTTTATCTGTTTTGATATCGCCGATCACGTTTGCCGTCTCTTTGACATTCAGCACCTCTTGCACTCGTAGTTTGCCTTCAAACCCACCTTCTATGATGGCATTGGCACATTGAACATCCCCTTTTACTTTTCCAGTTGAACCGATAATGACTTTTGCTGCACATTTCAGGTTGCCATCCAACTGTCCATCGATCCGGATATCACTTTCTGCAACAATATTACCGACCACCACAGTCCCCTGGACAAGTGTATTGACGGAAGCAGAAGAGGCGATTTGGGCCAAAGCCTTCTTATTCTTATCGTCGGTTTTTGATCCGAACATAGTTGACACTTTTTTAATGCGATAAAATGACCAAGACAAGAATGCCCCGGATGACATCCAGGGCATTACAAATATAAATATTTCGCTGGAATATTCCCAGCCTAGAAGGACGGGCAGTATACGCCACGTCGTTCCGGACCACAGATCTTATAGAAGGCTGCCAATTCAAAACCGCCCTGATTATTGGAGGCATTGCTCAGCGAGGAAACGTTCAGGTCATAGCTGAATCCGACACCAAAACGGTCATAGTCAAAACGGGTGCTCAGGATGAACGCATCCATCAGGATTCCACTGTCGAGCTTGTTCGCCAAACGAACCCATGTACCAACCATAAATGCCTGATACAATCGGTTGGTGCCCAGATCGAACTTGAAACTGGTACCGTCATTGATCTCCATGGAAGGTCCCTGAAGGAATGCAACAACACCCGGAACCAGGCCAAACCGGTTCGTCAATTCAAATTCACCACCTGCATGGATTGTAAACTTGCTGTACATCAACTCCTGCTTTTCGGAATTGAAGGACACGTTCGCCCGATTGATGTGATGGAATGCACCACCTACATACAGATTGTTGTTCGCATCAAAAACGGAGAACCACAGCAATCCGGCTGAAAGATCAGGATAGAAGAAATTGCTCCGATCAAATGTTTCGTAAGAGGGGCGATCCGGATCCCAGCCGCCATCTCCATCGTGTTGTGTACCCCATTGGAGTGCATTGAAATCCAGGCTGCGCTGGACGATGCCGATATCCGCCCCGGCAACCAGGTAATGTGCTGATGTACGCGTGCCTGACATTCGCTTCGCATAAGACAGCGAACCCTGGAACTTCAGCGTTGAGAAGTTGCCCGAACCGGCACGGTCACCCCATATATTCCCGCCGACACCCAGGTAGTCATAGCGACCAACCGGCATTTTATTGTCGTAGGATACATTGTAGGTATTATACGCATTGGAACGCAGGATACTGGCCCACTGGTTCCGGTAGTTGGCAATCACCCTGTGGTTACAGTTCATCACACCGGTCATCGCCGGATTGAGGAACAGGGGCGCCATATAGAATTGAGAGAAGTGGATATCCTGCGCCTGAACTGTCGATGGAGTGACCAACCAGAGGCTGAGGATAACAGTTTTTGCAAGAAGAAGAATTCGTGTAGAGAGGTTCATACGCACTTGAATTGGAGCTACTTTCTGACAATGAATAGCAATATTAATAAATCCTAACGTTACTTGCTTGTGTTTCGTGAGTGATCCGTGTTAAAATTAGAGCCATTCTGCAGCGAAAACGCTGACCAGATGGTTGTCATAATCATCACTTTTTTTCAAAATAGTCTCAAACAGGGTTGCTGTTTCCTGTTCACGGATGGATCTGCCACTCAGTAACAGGGAGATCATCACCTTGTCGTGCTGTACACTGAACCCGAAGGAATCGAGTCTGGAATTTTCTTTGAGCAGATACGCATAGAGCCCTTTTCGGTCTGTTTCGGGTCCAATACGCACGAGTTGAATGTCTGCACACAGACTGGCTTCATCACGGGCATATCGCAAATGCAGCTCAGCGCTCCCTCTGCGCAACTGCCATGCCTGGGGCCCTTTTCGGCATAATACGGGATCATCACCCATGCGCGCAATCACCTTTTCCAGTGTTTGAATCGAGGCTTCCTGATCTTCAGTTGCAAAAGTGGTCAATTGCTTTTGTTGCCTGCAATTCTGACACCGAACATGCCTGTCTGAAGTGGCTTCCAACAAGCCGCAGGGAATACATTGCCATACCTTTGCCATTTCCCCATGATCCCAAGCTGCCAGTAATTCCTTTGTGAATAATGAAGCCATTCTGATGCCATCAGCCTTTCCCTTCCCTGGACAGAGGTAGCTAACCAATGCCAGTTCTTCATCAAACCCCCAAAATGCCGCTTGATCTGAATCCCACTCTTCTGCCTGCATCCAGGAAACCGGTTCTGAAAATGCAGTGCAGAAGTGAACAACCTCCACAAGTTGATTATCGGATATGGAAACAATCTCCACAGGCAGATCTTCACGGCACCAGACCAGGGCTATCCCGTCAGATGGCAAATAAAGAACCAGTTCACCCCTGTATCGTAGGTCCTCCACAGAGAGCACGACTTCTGAAACGCCTTCTGCCAGATCGCTCGGGAGTACATACAACCGAGGGTGTATCCGCCAGGCCCAACCGGTGGTATACATGGTAGACACATGGCAAGGTTTGGGGAAGGGCGATCTGGTCGGTACACTCATAATTCCGTCATTTCAGCTGCCTCCATCATTTCCAGATAGGTGCGAGCCAATGAGACCCGATCTGTCAGATCCAGTGATTCGGGCCGCAATCCGGATACATGGATACGATCGCTCCAGAAGGCTTGCAGATCTTTGACGGTATGGATCAGGGTGGCCCGGTCACGTCGGATGGATCCGCTCCCAAGAAAACGGGGCATCCCCAGATCAAAGAGAAATTCTTCTTCTTCGAGATAGTAATACAACGAATACAAATCCCTGATCAATCCCGGAAGTGCAAAGTTGAACAAGCCGTATCCGATCAGAAATGAGGTGATATATGGCGCATAGACACTCGTGGCTCCCTGATTATATACGTCAAACTGATTCAGTTCGGATCTGACCTGTCTGATGATCCGACTGTAACTGATGGGCTGAACGACACCAAAGGTGGTGACGACTTTATAAAACTCATGCTGCAACTCGTCATCCTTGCGAGCTACTGCACTTTCCAGACTGGTCAACAATCGCTGAACACGTGTTTGGGTGTCCAGTTTTGATTCCTCAAAATAGGCTCGGTGCGCTTGTTCAATGTCCTCCCTCAACTTCCCCTGAGGACAAAGCAGGAATTCGATCTTGTAGAACACAGATAAAATGGCATAAGCCATACCTCCCGGATAGAGGTCATGGAGGGCCCGATCTTCCGTGTACCATTTCAACAATTCCGCCGTTTTCTTTCGCAACCACTGAATCCTGATCCGGTTTTCTGCTTCCGGATATTCCTGAATATGCGGCTCATGAATGGTTTGGAAGGTGGGATATCTCGACGCAACCAGGTCATCAATTTTATCGGCCTGAACAGATAATTCACGAAGTGCCTGAAAAAGTCTGTAGGGATCAGCATCCTCTGCTTTATCAGACCAACGCAAAATGATCCGGCCTTCTTCTTCAATGCCGTATTGACAGAACTGTAATTGGTCATTCACCTCCAGGAGTTCCCGCATAAACATCTCATCGAGGGATGGACACAAGCCGATTGTTGTAACAGCTTCACAATACGGTTGACCAAGCCAACCACTGATCCGACGTGAACCCTGGAGCAACTCGAAACTCAACCCGCCATCGCGATCCTGAATCCAGTGGATATTCTGTTCGACAGGGTCCCGGAGGTATTGAAGAAAGTGTAAAAAACTTTTAGCCAACGTACCATTCGCAAAGTGCCCCATGCTTCGCTCCCATGCAGCCAGCTGGTCAGCCGTCTTGTAGGCATCGGAATACCGACCCAGCCGCAGCAAGCGCGAATCCAGAGTCTGGGACTTTCCAATACGCCACCCGTTCAACCAGGACATGATGATGTGTCATTAAAAGGAGCGGAAAATACTATTTTTAACCAATGTCATCCATCCAACACACTCGTTTTTCTACTGCCGTCACGATTCCTGACGCTCCATTTTCAATCGATCATGCCAGCCGAATACTCCTGATAGGCAGTTGTTTCAGTACATCCATACGCAAGAGGTTACTGGCTGATGAGTATCAGGCATATGCCTCCCCTTTTGGCATTGTGTATGATGCATTGGCTATGGCTGATCAGATTCAATATCTCCTCTCAGATGAATCCTATTCCACAGACCAGCTGTTGTTTGATGGCGAGCTTTACCACAGTTTGCTCCATCATGGTTCCTGGTCCGGACAGGATGCCACAGCGGTCACTGACCGGATCAACAGAGCCATGGATCAGACCCGACGTCAACTGGAAGAAACAACCTTATTGATCCTGACCTGGGCTTCTACCCGATCATTTATGCATATCCGTACTGGTCAACGAGCCGCGAATACCCACCAATTGCCAATGTCCGAATTGACATATGAGTATGTGCCGTTTGCCCTTCTTTTCGACAGGTACAAGGATCTCCTGCGCCTGTTGAAGCGGCGGTACCCCCGGATCAATCTAATGGTGACGATCTCTCCGGTCCGGTATCTTCAGGACGGGGCCATTGCCAATTCACGCAGCAAATCCACCTTGCACCTTCTTGCTGCCAGGATGGAACAAAATGGTATATGGGTCTTTCCCTCTTATGAAATTCTTCATGATGAACTTCGGGATTACCGCTTCTATGATCCGGATATGATCCATCCATCACCACAGGCAGTCGACTTGATTTATGAACGCCTGATCCATTCACTCCATCCAAAGGAGAATGAAATCCTGCTTGAACGGATCAGGAAGATTCGTCGGGCACTTGATCACCGCCTGCTCTTTCCTGAAACAGAAGCAGCGCGACGGTTCATCCAACGACGTGAAGAGGACATCCGTCAGCTTCGTACAGACTATCCTCAGCATCCGCATCTGTTCAGTGATGAGCAACCAGCAGTCGAGCCGTAGTATGTGGGTGCAGGAGGAGTTGATCGGGGTCCAGGTCCAGGAGGACCAATCCCGGGGCTTTACCCTTTTCTAATGAGCCCAACCTATCGCTGAATCCCAAAGCATCCGCTCCGTTGATAGTTGCCCATACGAGCAAGGTACTGAATGGGATCCAGCTGTTCAACCGCTGGATCGTTTTCATTTCTTCGAGAATGGACAACTGCCAGTTGGATGTAAGGCTGTCTGTGCCAATGGTCATCCGGGCATTTTCCTCCATGAATGCCTTGTAATCGGGCAGCCGGTTCTCGATATACAGATTGGCATTGGGGCATGTGGCCCAGTAAACCTGGTCACTCCAGGCATGTGCGGCACGGATATCCGATCGTGCCGTTTGTGTATTGTGGACAAATAAGGTCCGATGGGCAGGATCCATATGTTGCATTGCATAGTGGATCGCAGATTTGCCCAGCGGTGTATCTGGATGAATGGTATATCCTATGTCTGCATAAAAGGACGGGATCTGGCCCGATCCGTCGAGAAAGAGCAGGTTCTCATCCGCTGTTTCCTGATTGTGGATACTGATTGTCCTTTGCTTCCCGTGCATGCGCTCCTTCAACAACCGAAACAACGATGGACTGACTGAATAGGGAGCATGAGGAACCAGACTTTTTTCACCGCCCTTTCGAACTTTCAATTGATCGTATGCCGGACCGTAGTCCTGTAATGCCTTTTCCGCCAGGTCATCCCGAAGAAAATCAAAGCACTCCGCAAAGGTGTAGTATCGCAGATTTTCCTTTTCCTTTTGAGGAATAGTATCTGTCCTGTTGGCAATATCCCCGACAGCGACAATCCCGGCCTGAATCATTTCCTGTTCAGCAGCGTGGATAGCGTCCAGGATTTGCGCGGAATCTGCAGCCCGTTGCGAAACCACAGTCCGGATGAAGGACAATAACCCCGTACCTGTTGGAGCTACCCCTTTCATGTGGGAAAGTTCCAGATGGCAATGTGTGTTGATAAAACCGGGGATCAGAACACCACGGTACGATTCCAGTGTTTTCGGGTCATGGCTGGTTGCCTGGTCAATGGCAATGATTCGGCCCGATCTATCCACTGAAACCACACCTTGGGGAATAGGTGGTGATGTGACCGGAAAAACCAGGTCTGCCTTGATCTTCCGCACTGCCGTGAGGTCAGAATTCATGGACGATAATCCCATTCTTCATCCGGGGTTGAAACCATGTTGATTTGGGTGGGAGAACCGAGCCTTCATCGGATATGGTCATCATATCCTCCAGTGCGATCGGATACAGACAAATGCCCACCCTGGCATCACTCAGATTCACCTGATGGCGGAATGCATCCAACCCGTACACACCGGGAAAGTAATTGACTCGGTCGTCCGTCCGAACATCCTGAACCTGAAGGATCTTGCTCAAGATCTCATAATTAAACAGGTGGGTATCGAGGACAACGGACCGGTGCGCGTACTGATCCAGCAATTCCTGCTTCCATCGCAACAGATACCATTCCCTGTGGAGATACATACTCATCTCGTGCGGCTGGCTCGGCTTGATCGGCTGATCAATAACTTCAATATCCATAACCCTGGACAGCCGGGCCATAAAGACAGTCGGGGACAATTCCACAAAGACATCCACGATCCGGTTGAAATCCAGGATTTCGACCTCATCTGAGGAAAAGAAGGCACACATCAGGCCATTGAACGAACCACCTTCCTCTCTTCCATGCAGCCGTTCATACAAGAGACGCAAGGAACTGCTTCGGTGATGACCATCGGCTATATAGCTTTCTCTGACATCCTCAGCAAAAATCCGGGTCAGGCGATCGATCAGGTCCTGATCTGTGATAGGCCAGAAACTGTGGTCCTGGTGCTCAGCTTCAAAATGAACGGTAAATTCCGGATCGTGCTGATCCACCCAATCGTGGAGGAGACGTGTCAAATGCTGTACCGGCTTGTGTGTAAGCAGTACGGGCTTGACAATAGCCCTGTTGCGCAGTAGCAAATTGAGGTGAATTTGCTCTTTGTCAGCGAGTGTGTTTTCGTGCTTCTTGATCTTACCGATCAGATAATCTTTCAGATCTGCGATCGCAACCAAGCCGACAAATGCATGGTCGGAGTACCGGATCTGATAAACATAGAACCCGGGATCAGTAAAGCCGCGATAGACCCCACTACGGCGGTATTCCGGAAAATTATCCTTTATCCCCTTGAAAAATGAATCAGAGGAGGTAATATAATCCTGGTCTGGATATACTGCCTTGAAGGGTCGAATTTGCATACCTGCCAATTTGCCTGCAAAAGTACCTCTTCCCCGGGAGGAATCCTGTTCTTTTCTTTATTTGGTAAGCCTCACCAAACCGTTCACCAGCCATGAGGACTCCTTTTTTGTGATCTGTTCAAGGACCGCATCTGCTCTGCAGGAGATCAGCTTGAGGTCCTTGACCATCTTGCAAAAGGCATCCGATTCATGACAGCCGGCTTCGACATTGGCCAGCTCATCCAGTGCAATGACGACAGGCTCCAATTCCCGCTTCTTGCGCTGAACGGCAATTTTTCGAAACACCTCCCAAATGTCCTTTTCAGCTTCAAAATATTCCTTTCGATCTCCATCGATCGCTATTCTGGAGACCAGCTCCCAATCGATCAATTCTCGGAGGTTCATATTTGCGTTGCCCCGGGAAATGTCAAGCTCGGCAATGACCTGATCTGTACAAAGTGGTTTTGTGGAAATCAGGAGCAATGCATGAATCTGTGCCATGGTTTTGGTCACGCCCCAGGAACCTGCAAGGTTGCCCCATGTTTCAATAAACTTCAGCTTGCCCTCTTCAAGATTCATGTCACCAACAGTTGATACACCATAAAGGACAATTCAACCTGAATTGTTCATGCTGTCAGTTCAACAGGCAGGTAATCAGGCGTTCTTCTGGTAGAACGGAAGCCCACAAACCTCCGCTTGCAGTCGTTTGGTCCCGGCCACGATCATAATTCTGGATCCCTTCGAGGAGTAGGGCATTGTCACATAGCCCATACCGATAGGAATATCCAATGATGGTGACTGGGTGCCGGAGGTAACCACACCGATCTCCTCCCCTTCCGGTGATTCGATGATGTAATCATGCCGAGGCACGCGCCGATCCTCCACTTTGAAACCGACCAGTTTGCGGGTCAAGCCGGCTTCCTTCTGACGGATCAACAAATCTTGCGAAGTAAAAGGGCTCTTTTTCAACTTCGTGATCCAGCCAAGTCCTGCCTCGAGCGGAGAGGTGTTGTCATTGATGTCGTTGCCATACAGACAAAAACCCATTTCCAGACGGAGTGTATCCCGTGCGCCCAATCCGGCAGGTTGAATGTTTACCGATTTGCCTGCCTTGAATACCGCATCCCACAGCACAGGCAGGTGTTCATTTTCTGTATACAATTCAAACCCTCCTGATCCAGTGTAACCGGTAGCGGAGATCAGCACATTGTCAATGCCGGCGATTTTTCCTTTTTTAAAATGATAATAGGCGATGGCAGAAAGATCCACATCGGTCAATTGTTGCAACACCTCTATAGCCTTGGGGCCCTGCACAGCTATCAAACCTGTTTCTTCCGAAATATTGATCAGGCGGGTATCAAAGGTGTTGTGCCTGCTGATCCAGTTCCAGTCCTTTTCCAGGTTGGATGCGTTGACGACCAGTAGAAAAGCCTGTTCTCCTTCCGCACACATATCTTCTGGCAAGCGATAAACCAGCAAATCATCGACGATCCCTCCTGTCTCGTTTGGTAGACAGGAATACTGCGCTTGACCGATAGCCAAAGCCGACGCGTCATTGCTCGTCACGGCCTGGACCAGGTCCAGTGCCTGTTTCCCTTTGACAATGAATTCCCCCATATGGGTTACGTCGAATACACCGACACCGTTGCGAACAGCGTCATGTTCTTCGCGTATTGAACTATATGATATGGGCATCAGATACCCCGCGAACGGGGCCATTTTTGCTCCAAGTGATTCATGAATGTCTGTCAGTGGGGTATGCTTCAACATGTCCATTTAGCAAGTTTTAATAGATCATTTCAACT
This sequence comes from Saprospiraceae bacterium, assembly GCA_016710115.1. Classification (GTDB taxonomy): domain Bacteria; phylum Bacteroidota; class Bacteroidia; order Chitinophagales; family Saprospiraceae; genus JAGNXB01. The sequence goes on along the minus strand of JADJLN010000004.1, from coordinate 291,098 downwards.
TCTTCAATCGTGTCGCCGGGCAGTATTTGCCGGACAATATCCAATCCGGTTTCCACCTCTGCGAAGAGCGAATACCGCCCATCCAGATGCAATGTAGGTGAATGGGTGATAAAAAACTGTGTCCCTTCTGTATGCGGTCCGGCAGACGCCATTCCAACTCGTCCGGGAAGATCATAGGACTTCCGGTTCAATTCAGATCGAATGGAATACCCTAAAGCGCCATAGCCATCCCCTCTCGGGCAACCGCCCTGGATCACAAAATTGGGTACCAACCGATGGAACGTCTTGCCTGAAAAATAACCAGACTCGGCCAGTTGAATGAAATTACCCACTGACCCGGGCGCATCCTCAGGAAAGAACCGGATGATGATATTGCCTCGATTTGTCTTGATCACAGCCCGAGAATTGGCCTTCACTTTGCCAACCAGCTCCCAATCAATCGGATGATTGAATTCAGGATGCCTGACCTTGAAGGTCGATTTTTGAAAATAGGCTCTTGTCTGTGCCAGTTCGTTGTACGTTTCGATATCCTGCGGCAACTGACACAGGTTCATTGCCTTTCTGAACGTGCTGTCTGAATGAACCAGCAATCGATAACCTGCATTCGGTGCGCGCAGTGCGCCTGCGGCAGTCGCCATGCTCCCGACATCCCCGCTTTCAATAGCTGCGAGAAAGTATTGGGCCAGATTCTTTCGTACATTTCTGGACGAAGCACCGAATATCGTGGCAAAATCGGGTCGATCAGAAATATCCCGGATCGCTTCCATGGCTGCTGTCTTCACTACCGGCACTTTGTTTTGCTGCCAGATTTGCAGAAGATAGGGGAAGTTCCACCCGAATTTACCCAACGCCCGAACATAGACAGCCCTGAGGTGAGGATCCTTTATCGATTCGAGCCCATGCCGAAGATCGGATTGAACTGCCGTGCGGGTCACGGGTAAAAAAACAGGGCATATCCGACTGATGGCGACATAATAATAGGCCTTAACCCAGGGGTCTCTGGTGGTTCTTGCCTGGGTCAGCCATTCGGGTGTTTCCTTGGGATCTCCAATGTCCATCAATACCTGGGAAGCAGTTATTCCGACATAGGGATCTTTGTCCTGAAAAGCTGACAGCAGGACATCCTTGACCTCCACATAGGGAAAATTGGACAGTGCTCTGACCATATTGCAGCGCACCATCGGATCCTTTTCCAAAGGAAACAACCCCATTAAAGAAGATCTGGCCAGTTCACTGCCACTTTTGCCAATGGCCAGTGCCAGCGCCATCCGATGATCCGGATTGGGTTCACTTCGCAACAGATTGACCATCTCCGGAACCAGAGTATCCAGTTTGATTCCAGCTGTTCTGGCCAGATAGGTTGCTGCAATCAATCTCGCCCTTTCCGGTCGGCGTTCATCCGTCACCATTTCGATCATCCGAGTGGTGCCCAGTGGATGGATGATTCCACGCAAGGAATATTGAAACACGCCGTTAGCCAATCCGATCTGATACAGGGAGTCAGTTGGCTCATAGGTGGTTACGGAAGCCATGGCTTCCAGGTAGGGTTCACTGCCACATTTGCCGATCGCTTCAAGAATAGCCGAATTCCTGACTGAAGACTCCGACAAACTGTCCCATGGATCAAATGCTTCAAGCAGGGGTAATTCGGCGCGCGAAGAGCGAATCTGTCCCAAGGCATAGATACAAGCCAGTTGAATATCCTGGTTGGGATCACGAAGCAAGGGGATCAGGCTGTCGATCGAGGTCGAATCACCGATGGATGCCATCGCCATGACAGCATAATATCGGTATGTTGGATCATCATGATGAAAAAAGGAACACAGACTGTCCTGCTGCATGCGATCCTGGAGATCATAGATCTGTCGGGTGACAGGGTCCTCAAAGCCGAACTGCACTTGCTTGACCGCTTGCTTTTCAGGAGGCAGACAACCTGAAACAAGGAGAAGCACGGTCAATATGGCGACTGTCGACAGTATTGTCCGGGAAGGGAAAGAGTGAATATTCCGGAATTTCCTGATCATTCAAAAACGGGTTCTTCAAAAATATCTTCATAGAGGTCTGGTGAATCTCCGGGAATCTCATCACCTGTAGCGCTTTGGTATTTCCCACAGTCCAATTCAATGGATATTTTGCCCGGAGATTTAAATCGCCTGTCAGGGTCAAAGCTGGCCGAACCGTATGTCTCGAGTCGTTTCAAGGCTTCCGAAAATATCGGTCGGGCCAAGACGGAGCCCTGCCCGTCATTGGGACTGAAAAACCGGATCCAGCGGTCTTCTCCACCCACCCAGGTCCCGATCACGAGACTCGGTGTGATGCCAATGAACCAACCGTCAGCATAGAAATTTGTCGTACCGGTTTTTCCTCCAAAATCGCTCTTCACACCGGAAAAGCCTCCAGCTCCACGAGTGGCATACCGCAACATCTCCACCATTACATGGTTGGCTTCACTGCTTAATGCACGTCGCTCTAGTGGCACATCCTGATAAATGACCCTCCCATGCGCATCTTCAATGCGATTCACCAGCACAGGTTTGTTATACACACCATCATTTGCAAAGGTGGCATAGGCACCGGTCATTTCGAGTACGCTCAGGTCGGCAGAACCCAGGCAGATAGATGGTGAAGCCGGGACACGTAATCTTCCAGTCGGCGTTCTCGCTGAACTGTCAATGCCCATATTATTGATCAACCCACGCACCGGTTCGGTATCTCCGAGTTGTTTCATCAGGTAAACCGAAAACGTATTCTTGGATTTGCGCAGGCCGTCAAAGAGAGTCAGAGATTCACCTGTATATGTATCGAAGTTCCGCGGGGTCCACTCCTTTTCAAGATGGAAGTTGGCTTCTCCCGGCACGATGGTCTGTGGATTATCCAGCAACCGTGTACAGGGCGAAATGGATTGGAGCGCAACGGCTGTCGCATAGACAAATGGCTTGAACGTAGACCCGACCTGGCGGTCAGAAGTCACATGATCATATTGAAAAAACCGATAATCAACACCACCTACCCACCCCCGAACCTGTCCGTTGGAGGGGTCAATCGCCACCACACCTGTCTGGAGGATCATCCGATGATACTTCAGCGAATCCAGAGGCGACATCAGTGTGTCCCGCTCAAATCGTGGAGATCCATAATCAAAAACCACCATAGGCACCTTGGCATTCAACATGTTGTCCGTGGCAGTCTGAAAATTGTCCCATTTTTTCTGAAGTTCCTTCCAAAGTGGACCTTTCATGATCCGGGTATAGTCCTTGACCATTTCACCGGAGATCAACTTCAACTCCTGTAGCTCCTTCAGATAACCTGGATTCTTCTTCTCTCGAAGCATCCGGGTCATATCGACATCCCGAAGTAATAACCGTCCGATCTTGATCCCGTTTTCTTCTATAAAGGGTTCAAACAGGGACGCCCGGATGCCGATATATCTATCCATCTGGCCAATCTGGTCAGCCAGTGTTTGCTGCCGCAAATCAATATCAGCATCGACCGTTCCAGGATCGCGTCGGGTCCAGGGGTCCATACCACGCCAAACACGCCAGAATTTTTTCTGTAAGGCGGGCATATGGGCGGCTACTGAAGCTTCCAACTGGAGCTGAACAGATGTGTCGATGGTGGAGTAGATCTTCAATCCGTCCCTCCAGATATCATATTTCTCTCCGTTTGACTTTCGACATTCGGGCCGATCCAGAATGCGCATGACCTCCTTTCGCAATTCCATACGGGCATAAGGTGCAAGCCCTTCGTCATGTGAGAACTTCTTGAACCTCGCCATATCCATCGGCGATTCCTTCAAGACAGTTGCTTCGTCCCTGGTCAGAAAGTCATGGCGAACCATCTGGTTGATCACAACATTCCTGCGTTTTCGGGTCAATTCTGCCCGACGGGCCGGGTTGTAGAGAGAGGGATTCTGAAGCATACCGACCAACGTAGCGGCCTCCGTCACGGATAACGAATCCTGGGATTGACCAAAGTAGATCTCTGATGCCGCTTTTATACCATATGCCCCGTTGATAAAATTGAAGTGGTTGAGGTACATCGCCAGGATCTCCTTCTTCGTATAGGACCTTTCCAGTTTAACTGCGGTGATCCATTCCTTCATTTTGGTCACCACCGGGGTAATGGTCTTTTCAATCTTTCCCATACCCGAAAAGTCCCTGTTCGAATACAGTAACTTGGCCAACTGTTGGGTAATGGTACTACCTCCTCCGGAGCTCGACTGACCGAGAAAGACCGTTTTGAACGCTACCCGAGCCAGGGCTCTGAAATCGATTCCTGAATGACTGTTGAAACGGATATCCTCAGTGGCGATCAGCGCATTTACCAGATGGGGCGAGAGCTGGTCATAGGTAACAGGAACCCGGTTTTCCACATAATAGCGTCCGAGCAAAGCGCCATCTATCGCGAAGACCTGTGAGGCCAGTTTATTATTGGGATTTTCGAGATCATCGAAGGAAGGCAGATCCTGGAACGACAGAAAGACCATCCAGACCATCATCAATACGATGCTGGCAAAGAAGGCTTTCCATACCCATCTCATCCAGTGTTCCTGACGGGGCGGGTGTTGGCGATGCATCCAATGGATTCCACTCATAGTTTTCGAAGACTTGCCACAAAGGTAGTGAAAGGACAGAAGCATGGGCACACCTGATTTCGTCCGCTAGCCAACTTCCAGGCTCCATCTATTCCCCTGAATAAAACCCCGGATACGCGTGCATTGCTGCCCTGCATTGCTCTTCCGTAACGTTCCGGTCAATGACCCCTTTACCGATCTGATCCAACAAGACCATAAGGATCGATCCGTTCCGGTTTTTTTTATCATTTCGCAGAAAGGCGATGCCGGTGTCCGGATCCAGCAATTTTGTGGATAATGGCTCATACACGCGGGTCAATCGCTCCCGGATCGCATCCCATTCCGATTGGGCAAGGTTGCCCAGCTGGTTCGATAGCCAGGCTTCCATCAGCATACCGGCAGCGACAGCCTCTCCATGCCTGACCAATATGCCTTTTGTCAAGGCCACACTCTCGACGGCATGACCAAGTGAATGGCCAAAGTTCAGCAGCTTGCGCCGATTCTGCTCGCGCGGATCCTGATCGACAATATGCAATTTGATTTCTGCAGCCTGTTGAATCCAACCCGGAGGGCAGCTTCTCCCGGCACGATATCCATCCAACAGGTCCCAGAGATTGCGGTCAGCAATGAGGCTATGCTTGAATACCTCTGCCATCCCGCTTCGATATTCATCATCCGGTAACGTTTCCAGAAATACGGGGTCGACAACAAGGGCATCCGGTTCCGCAAAGGTCCCTACGCTGTTTTTTACACCCCCCACATCGATTCCCGTCTTGTGTCCGATTGCTGCGTCTACCTGAGCGAGAAGTGAGGTTGGTATATGCACGAAGGGTATCCCCCGCTTGAATGTAGACGCGGCAAACCCACCCAGATCAGTAATCACTCCGCCTCCAAGGTTGATCAAGACGCCATGTCGATCGATCTTCCTGTCCAGCAAATTCATCCAGACATGGTGCAACCCATCGATTGATTTACTTTCCTCCCCGACGGGAAGAACGATGGGATCGCCCGCCCAGTCGATTACCTTTCTCAACCGGGGAAGACAGAACTCCGCTGTATGCTGATCGACCAGTATTTCCACTCTGGAAAAAGAGTTCGACGTTACCCACTCAGCAAAATCGCGAAGGGCCCCGGGTCCTGTAAAAGTGACCTGTCCCATCAATTCCGTTCCTCTGGATCTGGTAATACCTGCTTCAGCAAGAGATTGATCTGGCCCAGATGATAGGCATCATGGTCGATCAGTCCCTGGATCATGAACGCCCAGGTATAGGCCCTGCCGGGCACGGTTTCATCGAGCATGGAAGCCGGTAATTCAGACAGACCCTCCAGCAATTCCTGTTGCAAACCGACCAGCTGTTTCACCAGATCCTGCCACTTCCTGTCATCCACAGTATCGACAGGCCAGTCGGCCCCGGGGAGCAGGTCGACATCTTCCTGTCCCTGAAGTTGACGAGCGACATATTCCCGCCAGGCGACAACGTGACCCAATAAACCGGCAATGGATGCGCCCTTCGACAAACGAAAATTCACTGCTTCAGAGGGGATTTTTTCCAGGGTTTCGATCCAGGTCGGCCCAAACCAGGGACTCCCGTTGAACAGGTTCTCCAGTTGTTCGATCAGATCGAGTATCCGTTGTTGTCTTGCCATCATGCTTGATTAATCATTTGGACTGTCCAGGCTTCTGCCTTTTCACTAAATAGTGACCTGGTCTGTTTCCATGTGGTTACAAACAGATCTGTCTGGCGGTAGGCATTCAATGCCTCTTCATGATCCCATACACTGTACGTAAACAGGACACAGGGATCGCGTATATCCTGGAGCAATTCCACAGAATGGCATCCGGGTTGTGCACGAATGCGCTCTCGCACCTGGTCAAAGACACGTTCAAAGGGTGAGATAGCATCATCTCTGAACCTCATTTTTACAATTCGAATGATCATGTCGTTGAAAAATCGATCAATACGGAATCATCCAATTTCAAATTGAGCAGACTTGCTGCTTTGCCAGTCCTGACTGCGATCTCCAGGTATCCTGCTGAGTTGAACATGAGCAGTGGATCGCCTTCGCCTACCTCCCCGTAATGTGCAGATATCCTGGTGATCACATCATGGGGCCTGTAATGAAAGCGAAAGTTTCTACCGGCTCCAACCTTCTCGAAGAGTGTTTGATGCACATTGACGACAACATTCTCAAATCGGTCAACATGCATGACATTGCCACGGATCCAATCTGCCTGAACAACCGGATGAAGCCACAATCGTTCCGCCGATTCGCTTGCGCGTGCGGCCCATGCCTCGGGATCCCCAGAACTGCTGAACTGACTCAGAATGTGTTGCAGGACAGCCAACATGTCCCGAAAACCAAGAGGATAGGACCCCACAGAATATATCGTATCCGGAGAAGGTTGAAAAATGAGGGAAAGGACACCGTTATCAGGAGTCAGAAACCAGTGATCATGATGTCGCGTCAGTAGAAATCGTGGTGAGCGAGAATAGAACAGATTGACCAGGATGACATGCAGGGTTCCATTCGGGAATGACCGGTAACTCTGGCCGACCAGATAGGCTGACTGTGAAACACCAAACGGACTGACATCGTGTGTCATATCGACCACCATCGTTGTCGGATCTACCTGCAAACAAATTCCCTTGACCATTCCGACAAACGGGTCTTGAGTGCCAAAGTCGCTGGTCAGTGTCAGGATCTGCAAAGAAGTTGTCGTTTCGCTCTCATTGAAATTGCTGTAAATTTACGAGGCTCTTCGAGATTGATCTTCAGAACATGAGTCGAGACTTCGGAACTTTTTATCCTCCGGATTTATTTCATCCTGATCATTACCTAACTGCCGTAAATCAAGAACTGCTTGAGTGAAATCATATTGAACATTGAAGGGGTTGAACTGATCGATCTCTACGGAGAGAAAAACAGCAAATTAAAACTGCTGCAGGCAGCATATCCTGAAGTGACCTTTACATCGAGAGGGAATGCGATCAAATTGGCTGGGGAGAAAAAATTCACCCAGAAAGCCAAGTCCAAGATCGAGTTGATGATCAGGCTGATCAAGGCTGAACACGAGCTCACGACGCAGGTACTCGAAGATCTGCTCAACGGGGAGAACCCTTTTGATACCAAACCGGACAATGGGCAGGGTGGACAGGTGATCGTGTATGGCCGGAACGGGCAGCCGATCAGAGCAAAAACCAGGAACCAGAAAATTCTGGTGGACACGGTTGAAACCAACGACATCGTTTTTGCCGTTGGTCCGGCAGGAACGGGAAAAACCTACACTGCAGTGGCCCTGGCAGTCCGCGCGTTAAAAAACAAACTGGTAAAAAAGATCATACTGACTCGTCCTGCCGTGGAGGCGGGTGAAAGTCTTGGATTTCTGCCGGGTGATCTCAAAGAGAAGGTAGACCCCTACCTCCGCCCCCTGTATGATGCCCTGGATGACCTATTCCCACCCGACAAGCTCGCTCACTTTATGGCCAACCGGGTGATCGAAATAGCCCCTCTGGCCTTCATGCGCGGACGAACCCTGGATCATTCCTTTATCATCCTGGATGAAGCCCAGAATGCGACCAGTATGCAATTGAAAATGTTCCTCACCCGATTGGGGCCATCTGCTCAGTGTGTTATCACCGGCGATCTTTCTCAGGTCGACCTGCCGTTTCATCAGAAATCTGGGCTCCAGCAGAGTATTGACCTGCTGGCCGATCTGGAAGGTGTGGGAACGGTTTATTTACAGGCTGAAGATGTCGTACGACACCGGTTGGTCAAAGAGATCATTCGTGCCTACGAACGCTCCGACCAATTTGCTCGTGAAGCTCGTGAACGCAGACAGCGGGAAAAAGAGGATTTTGGCATATTACCATCTCCAACCAAACCAGAAGATCCCACAACATGACCTCATCCATCGTCTATCTGGGTGATCTCCGCACCCGGGCCACACACCTCCAATCCGGTGAATCCATTGTAACGGACGCACCGCTTGACAATCAGGGTATGGGTGCAGCATTTTCGCCTACAGATCTGTGCGCTACCTCGCTGGCCGCCTGTATCCTCACCATTATGGGAATCCATGCGCGTGATCACCGGATCGACATGACTGGAACAACCGTGGATGTAACGAAGATCATGATCGCGGATCCGGACAGACGAATCGGGGAAATTGACATGACGTTTCATTTCCCGGACAAATCCTGGACACAACACGATAAAGACATTCTGACACAGGCCTCAGCCTCCTGTCCTGTCTGCCGCAGCCTCAGCCCGGCTATCACCATCCGCAAATCGTTGATCTGGCCTCTGGTTCAGGACCAACCCAGATGAAACAGTGCATCACCCATGCTGACCACAGCGGCATTATTGTGGCCAATAATATAACCTGACCGCGGGGAAAAAACGTTGAATTCAGCCCGCCCTTGCGGATCATGGATAAATCCGAGGTGTTGCCCTTTTTCGACCCGATCGCCCGAAGCGTGTGTCCATAAGAACAAACCGGCTGCCTGAGCCCTGACCCAGGAAGTATGCTGGATGTCAATCACTTCGCGAAGTGATTCTTCCTGAGTGGACAAGCCTGAATGGAACAAGACCCTTCGGATACCAGCCAGACCTTCATGGATGGAAAAACGGTCATATCGCTCTGATTCGCCACCTTCAAATACAATAGCCACCTTCCCCATATCCGAGGCTGTTTTACGGAGTGATTTCCCAATAAGCGGTTTGTGGATCATGTACGGTGCACCGAATATGCCAGCCAGCTCTCGAGATACGTCCGAACGAGCGGAATATCGGATCTGCGGGTAATTGTACCGGGAAACCCCTCCAGTATGCAGATCAATAACAACATCCGCCATGGGCAACAATTCCTTCGTGACGAGATGAGCTACACGGGCAGCCAGGGAGCCACGAGCAGACCCCGGAAAACTGCGATTGACATCTTTGCCATCCGGCACATCACGTGAAAAATTGATGAATCCGAACACATTGAGCAACGGGACCGTGATGACAGCACCTCGTTGCAAACCGCTGAACAATCCACTGGTCAGACCTCGCCGGACGATCTCAATACTATTGATCTCGTCTCCGTGCATTCCGGCAATGATCAGGATGACCGGACCCGGTTCTCTGGCCTGATATACATGCACAGCGACATCAATTGACGTTCCGGAAGGCAATCGACCGATGGGAAAATCCAGAATGACAGGCTCATTAAACGGAATGACCTTCTTCTTCAGTGTGATTGGAAAAGGCATAGTGTCATTGGATTATTCTTCTTCTTCAAATTCTCGGATCATCTTGTCCATATACTGAACAATATGTCCGGCGATATTCTGTCCAGTCACCTTTTGAATGCCTTCCAGTCCAGGAGATGCATTGATCTCCAATACCAACGGTCCGCGATCCGATTCCAGAATGTCAACACCGGCTACCCCCAACCCCAAAGCAGCGGCTGCCCGTATTGCGACAGCCTCACCCAAGGGCGTCAATCGGGCATTGTAAGCGACTCCACCCTGATGCAGATTGGACCGAAACTCACCGGCTCGGGCAACACGCTTCATGGCACCTACCACCTGACCGTCGACGACAAGAACCCGGACATCTTCCCCTTTTGATTCCGCAATGAATTCCTGGACAAAAAAAGGTTCTTCCTTTGTGGCCTTGTCAATGCATTCCTTTAGCTCCGCATGATTGTTCACCAGTCTCACACCCATGCCATGCGTACTTTCCAGAGCCTTGACTATACATGGAAACCCACCGACCTGTTGCTCAATCAATCGCAGATCAGCTCCAGGCTCAGCCATCACAGTCACAGGAACCTCTATCCCCTTTTTCGTCAACCGCTGCAAACTGTGGAGTTTGTCCCTCGCCTGAACAAGTGCCCGGGAAGGCAAGGTGGTCGGCACCTTCAACCACTCAAAATGACGAATTAAAGCGGCGCCTTCCTGGGTAAAAGTGGCACCTATCCGAGGTATAATGCCATCCGGGATAGGCAACTGCCGATCCTGATAATAGATCCTTGCGCCGTCATGCCCGAGCATCAAGCTGCAACGGGAATAATCCACGAGGACAGGTTGATGTCCCTGTTCATGACAGGCTTTGTACAGACTTTGTGTACTGTATAAACCCGGCCCGCGTGTCAGAATGGCAATTTCCATATTGGTCTGGCTACTCAAATGTAGGATGATTTCTGGATGCCTCAACAAAGCGCATTATATTTGAAGATGCACTATATGGTTGCCGGAACAATCCCGGCCAGCACTCCTCTGAATGACCGCCGAACCATCAATGGTTGGGCCATCTTTGACTGGGCTAATTCAGCATATGCCCTGGTCATATCTTCTGCCATTTTCCCGGCCTACTACACGAGTATTACAAATGACATGATCCAGATCGGATCTGTTTCTATCTCCAACAGTGCCTTATATGCTTACGCCCTGTCTCTCTCTTATGTCCTGATTGCCTTACTATCCCCTATCCTGTCCGGTATAGCAGATGCGTCAGGTCGAAAAAAGTTCTTTCTCAAAATATTTACCACAATTGGAGCCCTGAGTTGTTTTACCCTGTATTTTTTCCGTGGAATGGATCAACTCGACACAGGTATACTGGGGTTTATGGGTGCGACGATCGGATTCACGGGGGCCCTGGTTTTTTATAATGCCTACCTGCCTGAGATCGCTACAGAGGACCGCTTTGATCGTGTCTCTGCCAGAGGCTTTGCATTCGGGTATATTGGCAGTGTGATCCTCCTGATTCTCAACCTGGTCGTTATCATGAATTATGCATCGTTTGGCATTGCCAGTCAGGGCGTTGCCACACGGCTGGCCTTTGTCTCTGTCGGTATCTGGTGGCTGGGTTTTGCTCAAGTCACTTTTTTCCGATTGCCCAAGGATCGGAATGGCCGATTTGAATCACAAACCTTGAAACGTGGTTTCCGAGAATTGCAAACTGTCTGGAACCAATTGACCCATCTTCCCAACCTCAAACGATTTCTGATAGCCTTCTTTTTTTACAGCGCAGGCGTCCAGACGGTCCTTTACCTGGCTGCCACCTTTGCAGAAAAAGAGCTCCATTTCGAGACAACGCATCTGATCATGTTGATCCTCGTTCTGCAACTGGTCGCAATTATCGGGGCTTACTTCTTTGCATATCTGTCCGAACGGATCGGGAACAAGAAATCCATTTTTACCATGTTGTTTATCTGGATTCTGGTTTGCATCACTGCCTATTTCACCCATAGTCAGGGGCAGTTTTATGTTATTGCCGCTTTTGTAGGTCTGGTGATGGGAGGGATACAGTCCCTTTCCCGGTCCACCTATTCCAAGCTCGTTCCGCCAGATACGACAGATCGGACCAGTTATTTCAGCTTTTATGACATCCTGGAAAAACTGGCTATTGTTGTCGGCACGTTCTCGTGGGGAGCGATCGAACAACTGACCGGGGGCATGCGTCCCTCCATACTGGCATTGATTGTTTTCTTCCTTATCGGTATGTTGCTTTTATCGCGGGTGACGATTGACCATGCACCATCCGTTGAATTGCTGGAAAAGGCCTAATCGACATATTCAAAGCAACCCATATCCGGACTGACAGGATCCCGGACTACGCCATCCAGGTCAAATGGAATGGACGGGATGGGCAATGCCAGACCTTCGACAACAGATAAGGTATCCAGATGAAAGTCATCTTCGTTCTGGTCACGAAACAAAGGCTGACCGAATGTATAATTCTGGCAATTTGTGGATTGGGTGAAAAAGTCAGGCCACTGGTCAACCATGAGCAGATCTTTCACCCGTACCAGACTGTGGCTGAAGGAATATTGGAATGCTCCCGGCGTGCCTCCCGTACCGTCAATCATGGTGATCTCGTCCTGGTTGTTCCCTGTGAGGATGCAGTTTTCGAATGACATCGTCAGGGGCAGTATGTAGGCATCCGAACACAACGGGTCAAGACAGAACAGATTGCTAGCGGACAGGGCTTCTGCTGTATTACTGAAATTGGCAACGGTACAATAGCGGAAGGAATGTGTTCCACCTAAAGCAAGTTGGATTCCATTTCTGCCAGAATTGTGGATCAACACATTATCGGCAGCAATATCCCCACCATAAGAAACCAGGCCACTACCGGAGGTATATCCGATCTCAGAATCCCGGATTGTCAGTGTTGCACTGGAATCAACAAAGATTCCTGTAATGGAATGATGAATGATCGCATGCTGGAACAGATGGTCTTTAGACCCTGGGCCCAAACGGATTCCTCCCCATTGCCCGGGAAGTTGATTGAAGGCTGGTTCAAGCCGATCAGATCGAAAAATAACCGGATTTGAGCTGGTCCCCTCCACCCGAATTTTACCATTTTCCAATGTATAGATCAAACCGTCCGTATAGATACCGTTCTCGTTTGGAACGACTCCACCATGCAGATGGATCCGTGTACCTTCCTGAATCCGGAGTGTACAACTGTCAATCAGGAGTACGCCGAAGATGACATATGGTCTGGGGTCATTCCAGAGAATTTCCTTGTTGTCACAGGAGAGCAGGGCCAATCCTTTCGAATTGGTATTGTTGGGGATATAAACAGCATTCTGGCCCCAGGCTTCCAGTACGATCTGTTGTGTGTTGCCATTGGTGACCAAAATGATGGCATCAGACACAATAAACGGACTCACTGAAACCGGCTGATCGGGATCTACAGTCACTTCGACAAAAAGATAGATACTGTCATTGGCGAGGATATCCACTTGCTGAAATGATTCTCCGGATACTCCATCGACGTTCATCCTGAAAAATGCTGAAGATCCATCTTTGAACCGGATCTCGGATATCCGAATCGGTTGATCTTTCGGATTGAAAAGCTTGACCAACCGAGTCGACGATCCCTGAGTAGTAAACACGGTATCAAATCGGAGTGTGTCTACGGAAAAGGTCAGAGACACATCGGAACCTGTGTATACTGAAGGTTCTTTCAGGCAACTGCTGAAACCCAAAAACAAGGAGGCTACTAGGGCGAATACAAGGATTATAAAGCCTGGACGATTCATTTGGATGATTGAATTACATCAACGCTGAAGATAGAATCTTCATCGTGAACAGGTCTAATAAAAAAGGCCGGATGATCAACACCCGGCCCTCTTTTTCATTCAATTGTCAATCCGTTAGAATGACCACAGGTCATGCTCGTAATTGAAGATTTCCTGTTTGATCTTCTCTCCTTCCATCAGGACATCCAATCCGGAGTAGATATCTTCCAATCGGCGATCAAGAACGTTTCGATCTTTGATCACATAACTGGAGAAGAAACGCATCTCCATGATATCTTCCCAAGTCAGTGGACTTGTGTCATTTCCAGTGCGGAAAGCGACATGTTGCGCCAATGTGTACCGTGCATCCGGGTAGTAAACCCAGAACAAGGGAAGTTCGAAACGGAAATTCCCATTATCATCATAGCTGTTCATCAACGGAGCAATACCGAGAATCCGGGAACGGACTTCAGACTTTTCCTTGTCGAAATACCAGACTTCCTTCAATCGGAATCGCTTGACGTCATCCGGGTTCAATTCGTTATTCACGATTTGAACGATTTCTTCATACGTTTCCGGATCGAAGGTGATCACTGTATCGACTTTGCTTCCGATACCAGCTACTTCTTCCGGATGAAGAGGACGAGTGAAACGGTCATCTTCTGTGCTGTACACGGTAATTTCACCGTTGATCGCAGCATCCAGAAGGATCGTGAAGAAGCGCATATCCGGATTAATGAACGGATGATTCATCTTTTCACGAGTGTCAATCACCCGCCAGATGCGCTTTTCCCAATAATAATCCGCTTCGCGTACAGGAGCATAAGGGAGTACCCTCTTCTCTGTAGTCAACGTTTTTTCGACGACGCCATCCAGTGGAGTTTTCGCTGCCGGATCACTTGATTCAGTGCGAATTACTTCTGGAGCCTGGGCGAAAAGTGCACTTCCTGCAAGCAGGAGGACGAATACACCCAGGGATTGTTTGAACAGCAATTTCATGCTCACGCAACTTATTAATTAGCGAATCTTAAATACCATCGAGTTGATCTTCCGGCCAGCGGAGTCACCTGGACAACGCGCCTTCACATCATCGAAATAATACACGTCACCAGGTTTGGCGGCTTTCACAAGGTTGTCCGCTTTTGTCTGGTATCGAGGTCCTTCGTTTTCAGCGACAATCGGGTCCTGACGCGGAGGAACACGTGTCAATGTAAAGCTCTGGATCCGACAGATGGCATCAAAATCAAAGTTATCCAGGAAGGCACCAACGCCTGACTGAGCTTTGAATTCACCATTCCCCATCAATCCGGAGCTTTCCTTACCCAGTCGTGCGACGGGGTCTGGAATACGCTTTACACGAAAGAGCTTGCTATCCTTCAGGCCTACAGAAGGTGCGGATACATTAATCACGCACTGGTCAGTTGGTGTTTTAACTTCAACCATATAGTTGGCCGAACCAACTTTCTTGATCGTACCACCACCACCATTGATTGTCACCTGTACATCGTTGGAAGGCGCCCCGGCTGCAGAAACAGAAATGGGGTTCTCTACACCGATGTAGAATACGTTCATCTTGTCGGCTGAAACTGTAACGCTTCGTTCACCAACTTCGTATTCAAAAGCCTTTTTATAAGACTTCACCTCCTTGGTCAATGGATTCATGACCTGGATCTCCACATTGTAGGATTTGGCACCGATCTGGGAGGTTCCCGTTTCATAGGTTGCTTTTCCATCCTTTACAGGAAGGCTGGCACCATTCACCAGAATACGCGTATTGTCTCCTGCAGATGTACTGAATGCACTCAGGAAGACATCAGCTGTATAGCGTTCTCCCTTGATCACATACCCCTTTACAGCGGAAACAACCGGCTCGAAGGAATCGAACTTGATATCTTCTCCGGCAACCTTGCCCAAAATGTGGTTCAACACAGTCGTGGATGAAGCACGGGCATCATTCTGGAATTTGGTAAGGATTGGAAATACAGCGGCAACAGGCATCTGGAGGAAGTTGTATTCCGTCCAGTTGGATTTGTCCGAATTTTTCACAGCCTCATCATCAATTCCCAAGGGCATTGCAGCCAAGACACCCGGGTCGTTTTCGACCAGGCTTTCCATTTTCGCACGGGTATCCCGGATCTTTTTCTCCAGTTCGAACCCTTTTCCCTGTTTACCATCGACACCGACCAACAGGCGAGTTGTCACATCCTTATCCTTGATCTTCTTTGGCTTAGAAGGGTCTTTTTCGGAAGGCCCACCAGCAGCAGCAAAGAGCTCCTTCTTCAGGTCTTCAACATAATTGTAGAATTCATCTGCGGTCTCTTTGACTTGCTTGGCCTGCGCCAACCATTTGTCGTTGACCTCATTCTTGTACGCCTGAGCCTGCTTGTCGATATTGGTCAACAAGGTGCTATTGGTATTCTCAACGATGACGTTACTTTGAGCGATACCTTTATTCAGCGTAAAGAAAGCGTTCATTACTTCCGCGGAGATGTTCAGGGCCAACAACGCTGTCAGCACCAGATACATCAGGTTGATCATCAACTGCCGCGGTTCCTTTGGAATGGACATAGAATTTCTGTTTGCTCGTTAAGTGAAAGGAACGGTTTCCGTCCGGCTTATTTGCCGATGTTGGCCATTGCGGTCAGCATATTACCATACACTGAGTTGAGCGAACCGAGATTCTTGTTCAGCGCAGTAAGTTGTTCCTTATACGCCTTTGTATCTTCGAGAGAATCTGAAAGATTGGCCATTGCATCGGTCATGTTCTTATAGAACCCTCCCATAGCTTTGATCTGATCCTTCGCACCAGCGAAGTCAACTTCCTGCAAGGCCTTCAATGCACCCAGACTCTTGGACATGGATTGCAATTCGGTCACCATGCTACCCAGTTGACGCTCGACGACTTCACCATCCAGAGGATGCGCATCGGCGCCGGCCTCACCAGAGGTCAGAGGAGCGATCCTGCTGTTGTAATTGTCCAGTCCGGGATACAACTTCTCCCAGTAATAATCCTTCTCCGGCCCGATCAGACCGAGGAACAGGAAGATAAAGGCTTCTACCGAGAGGCCGAGGATCAGCATCTCACTGGCACCTTCCCAGCTTTCGAGTTTGAAAAGAGCACCAAGCAGTACAACTGAGGCACCCACACCAATGATCAGGTTCTTTAAGTACTTGAACCCAGAGGTTTTAAGAAAACTTTGCACGCCCATTGTCTAAAGCATTTTTGTTTGGTTAAGCGAAACGTGTTTACTATTCAGAGTAAAGAGTAAGCCAAAATAAAGTCCAGGAAACCCAATCATTGGGGTTGTCCCGAGAAAAATCAAACAGGTGGAAACGCATTTGCCCTTCCACCTGCAGGTTTAGAAATCGTTGATCGAGCGACCCAGGAATGTCAGTGCACAGCGGAAGCCAATATAGGATTTTGTGCTGTCCTGGAATTCCCAGTTCCGAGTTCCTGTCTCCAGGAAGAAACCGACATCCTTCCAGGATCCACCGCGGATCACTTTGCGCTTATCCGCTTCAGGATCATCTTCGGCTGCATCATACTTGATGTCCGGGTTCAGGTCATGATAGAAGGAAATGGCATTTTCGAAAAATGCAGTCTCGGTCCATTCGCTGACGTTACCAGCCATGTTGTACAAGCCGTAATCATTCGGGAAGTATGCATCACCGCGAACAGTGTACAAGCCACCGTCTTCAGGATAGTTGCCACGGCCAGGTTTGAAGTTGGCCAGCAAACAACCTTTGGCATTGCGCAGGTACATCCCACCCCATGGGTATGGAGCCAGATCTTTTCCACCTCGTGCTGCATATTCCCACTCGGTTTCGGTTGGCAAACGGAATTCTTCCGTATTCACTTCGCCACGCTCAGCAGCACGATATTGATTCCACAATTTCGTCCTCCAGAACGCAAAAGCCTTGGCCATCTTCCAGTTGACACCGACGACAGGATAATCGTCAAAAGCTGGATGCCAGAAATAGTTCCGTGTATAGGGTTCATTATAGGAATAGGCAAAATCCCTGATCCACACCATTGTATCCGGGTAGATGCGAACCTTATCTTTCTTGATGAAGGCTGTACGAGGGGATTGTCCGCGGTCTGCTGCTGCACCTCTCCAGTCCAGCCATTCATAATCGTAGACCAGCTTGTCCACGTTCAATTCGCGTTTGCCAGCGAAACGGTCATTGCCCTGGTAATAGACGTCTTGAACGGCCTCATCTTCCCAGTCAATTTCATATTCCCAGTCGATATTCTGAGAACCGTCTTCATTTTCAATGTATGCATCCATATAGGTCAGGGCTACAGAATCCCTCACCCAATGCACAAACTGACGATATTCATTATTGGTGATCTCGGTGTCATCCATATAGAATCCGACAATGGAGATCGACTTTGGACGCTGGACGAAGGTCCGACTGATGTCTTCGTCACCTGACCCGATATGCAATGTTCCGGAAGGAACATACACCATCCCGTAAGGATTGATTCCCTGCCAAGATGGACGGTCTAACACACCGACAAGCTGCCCACTTTCCTTTGAGCCACAAGCACTTATATACAATAAGATACTCAGGGCAGCGAAAACTTTGATAAGTTTTTTCATGTCCTTCACCCGAATTTTACCTGGTATTGAATAGGTCGTTTCTTAAAAACTGGCTGTAAATATAGCCGGATTCACAAAGAATTCAAAAAAAGTTTCACAAAGGTGAACTTATTACTCAAAAGGCAAACGTGACACCAGTATCCCTATTGCCTATTAAGATGGATAAAGTTAATAATTCCTTAATCAATCACTACAAAAAGCGAGGATTATAAATGATTCCCGGAAGTTTTCCTCTGTTGAACCCGGAAGGGAACCGATACTGAAGCATCAACTCAAAACTTCCATTGTGGACCTGTTTGAGAGCTGATACACCGGATTCATATGCATAAACTAACAAAAACCGGTCCGAAACATGGAACCCGGCTGTTAAAATCAGTGCATCCTGAGTACCGCCTTTCCAGCCTCTGTATCCACCACCCACGACAAATCGTTCCCTCCAGGTGAACGAACACAGCGTCGTTGCCTGCCATTGACTGAAATCAGACAACCACACGGTGGAAGGCATGATCTCCAGGTCACCTACAGATCCTTTCCAACTACCGTGAAGTGCCAGATGCGGTTGTACGTTCATCCCGGCAGTTCCGGCATCCGTTCCTGAATAGTTTAATTGCCCTCCCTGGGCATACCGTAATGAAGCACCAAAGGTCCATGTATCATTTGTTGCCAATCCACCAAGATGCAGCATCGGACTCCATGCGGTTACGCCATTATTCGGCAATTTCGAATCCTGATGATCTACTCCCCCATTGCCGTACTGGCCATCAGGGGTGCGAATGGCCTGCCCGTCAAGACCGGATTGAAGAAATCCCCCCGCGAGTCCGGCATGGATCGACCAGACACGGCTGATCGGTACATGATAGGCGTAAACCAACGACGCCTCCAGATTGGATAAAAGCCCAATCTGATCCTGCAGCAGAGCGACACCAAAACCGGATCGAATGGCTGGCAAAGGCATCTGAGCGCTGATATGGTACCCTGAAGGACTTCCAGGCAGAGAGTTCCATTGCCGTCTTGCCGCGCCGCTGAAGATGAGATCGTCCCCAAGCCAGTCGCTGCCGGGTTGACATCTATCCAAGACCAGGGTGTCAGAGCAAATTGAGGCAGCTGTTGTCCATTTGAAATGGCAGCAAACAGACAGAACACAACACTCCAGGCCAGATGTATGGCAATCAATTTGGTTGGTCGGAGAGAAACGTTCATAGTTGTGCGACAAGTTCGTCAATTGTGGCGACCGGAAGCTGACATTGCTGGTCCTGACACAGATAAAGATAGGTCTTTCCGGGAAAGAAGCGTCCCTGCAATAAAGGTATATCGGATTCTTGATTTGACGCCACTGCCAGTGTACCCGGCAAATACCTCGCCAGCAGTTGCTGTTGATGATCAATGTATAGCGGACCGGTGATCACGAATTCCCTGTGTCCGAATACCTGGGTCATGATATTCAGTGCGTATTGTGCAAACGAAGAAGGAAAACGCTCCACACTGGGCAGGATTGCTGCTCGCAATCTGGACGCAATGCGGGCGTATTCGCGATTGCCGGACAAGGCGTACACCGCATCAAGCACTTCACCCATCACCGCATTCCCACTCGGAAGGGCACTGTCATAGGTATCGATAATAACACTCTGTAATCCCTGATCTGCAGAACTTCGGAATGCGCCAATTGATTCTTCATAAAACTGGGTCAGAATGGTCTCGGTCAGCTGTATGATGCTTTTTACATCCCGGTCATTGTAATTGACCTCCAGCATATGAATCTTCGTTCGAAGCAGAAAAGCAAAATCATCCAGGAAGGCTGGCTGGTAGGATTGTCCTCCGGCATAAATACGGAACCAGGCTCCTTCACCGGTACGCATATGCGATTCCAGGAAGGACATGGCCCGCTCGGCTCGCGCCAGGTAATTGGGCTCGCCAAATGTCTTATATGCCGAAATCAGCGCATCGATCATCAGTGCGTTCCAGGACAGGATTACCTTGTCATCCAGTCCGGGTCTGATCCGGGGGGCGCGGGCATCATAGAGGATTGACCGAAACGTACGCCACCTCTCCTGCAATTGGTCCAGGTTGAGATGATGTTCCTTCGCAAAGGCGATATCATCAAATCGGCGATGGAGGATATTTTCTCCTTCCCAATTCCTCCGGAGTGACATCCAGGTAGGCTGCCCAGAGATCCGCTTCCTCTCCAGCCAGAGCCACAAATTCGTTCTCAGACCACACATAGAATTTGCCTTCGATGGCTTCTGAATCGGCATCCAGAGCCGAATAGAAGCCTCCCTTTGGATGCGACATTTCCCTGTCGACCCAAATGAGTATATCCTCTATCACCTGTTTGAATTCCAGGTTGGGCTGATAACGGCACCATTTGCTCAGGATGTCGACAAACAGGGCATTGTCATACAGCATCTTTTCAAAATGGGGGATCAGCCAGGCGGGATCCGTAGAATACCTGGCCAAACCGCCACCGACTTGATCATAGATCCCACCACGTACCATTTTCTCCAGACTGAATCGGACATGGTCAGCAGGTTCTGTCCGACCAGTATAGGCGGAATATGCCAGCAGAAACTCCAAAGACATGGTCCGGGGAAATTTCGGTGCCGGTCCGAAGCCTCCGTGGATCTGATCCCGATCCTCCATGATTTGCCGAGCTATGTGATCGACGGTCTTTTGCGTGATTGCCGGTTCTGAAGCCAATTCAAACTGAACCATTTGAAAATGCCGGGTCTGCTGATCTCGAACGGCCTGGATCAATCGATCCGCCTGTGACTCTACGACCTCTCTTTTTTCTGAGAACAGATGGGTCAGATGTTGGAGGACCTGCATCCAGGAGGGGCGATTGCCCATCGGTTCTGGTGGGAAATACGTCCCACCATAAAATGGCCGACCATCTGGAGTCAGAAAACAATTCAGTGGCCAGCCTCCTGATCCGCTGATCATCTGGACAGCATCCATATACAGATGATCAATATCCGGCCGTTCCTCCCGATCCACCTTTATATTGATAAAGTGGCTGTTCATATAGGCGGCGACATGGTCATCTTCAAATGATTCGCGTTCCATGACATGACACCAATGGCAAGTTGAATACCCGATACTGACCAGGACTGGTTTGTCTTCCCGGGCGGCTTTGTCCAGCGCTTCAGGACACCACGGAAACCAATCGACCGGGTTGTAGGCATGCTGCAACAGATAGGGACTTGCTGTTGTGATCAGCCGGTTGGGAAATCGGTCACCGGATGGAGTGTGCATGAAGCCAGGATTTAGAAGATAACGCGATAACCCCGCCAGGGTTGTCTGGATGGAAGGTGGATTCAGACAATAATGGTCAAATCGTCATAGGCCAGAAGACAACCATCGGGCAGTGAACCGGACACTTCATGATGCATGCCAAGGGAATGACTGATGTGGGTGAAATAGGTGCGTTCAGCGCCGACTTCTTTTGCCAATGCAATGGCTGCCTCCAGATGTAAATGCGTAGAATGGGGTTCCTTGCGCAATGCGTTGAGGATCAGTACACGAGTTCCACGCATCTTGTCCACTTCCTCTTCTGGAATTGTTTTGGCATCAGTGATATAGGTCAATTCACCCATGCGAAAGCCGATCACAGGCATAGAGCCATGCCAGACACGAATGGGCTGAATGAATTGGGTGCTGACCTGGAAGGGATGTTCTGGCTGAATACATATTCTGTCAAAACGAGGGGCACCGGGATAGGGATGGTCATCAAATGCATAGGCAAACCGGGAGGTGATTTCCCCCAGCACATGGGCCTCGGCATAGATGGGCATATCCCTTTGTTGACGGAAATTGAACGGACGAACATCGTCGAGTCCGGCGACATGATCGTTGTGCTCGTGGGTCAACAGGATAGCATCCAGGTGCTGCTGACCGGCTCGAAGCATCTGTTGACGGAAATCAGGCCCAGCGTCAATCACAATATCCAGGTCATGATAACGGACAAACAGGGAGGACCTCAGGCGATGGTCATGAAGATCATCAGACAGACAAACCTTGCATTGACATCCGATAACGGGTACGCCCTGAGAAGTTCCTGTGCCCAGGAAGGTCGCCCGAATCATGTTTCTTCGGTGACAACAGCGGCCTTCCGGATCACCGATTGGAGAAATTCACGCGATTTGTCGGCTAATGACAAAGGGTCTACTTCCAGGTTGAGCAGAATATCGATCAAGGTGTTGATCCGGCCTTCTGTATCGAAGAACTTGTTGACAACCACAACATTGCGGTGCTCCACAATACAATAGCCCGATTGAAAGTTTCCTTTTTCATACCGGACGGTATAGGCTAGCTCCTTAAAGAGATCCTCTAACTTCTTCAGATTGGTGACTGTGGGTTTCATTTCTGGGCGTCAGGGCATGTACCTTTGCAAAGATATAACGGCTTTCCAGCATGACGAATTTTTCTCCTCTATTCCGATCGGCGTTCATCATTCTCTTCCTGCTTGTTACGGCATTGAGCTCCACCGCTCAGGAGCGACGATTCCAGGCAGGCATCCTTTTCGGGTTCAATGCCAGTCAGATCACCGGAGACGATTTGTGGGGGTACAATAAGGCAGGACTGAACGTCGGGTTTCGGGTAAATACGATCATTCAACCCCGGATCGATGTCAGTATGGACATCCTGTACAGTCAGCGAGGTGCGCAGTCTGCATTTTCACTGGACAACTCACAACTGCTCAACCGATACAATCTGCACTATATCGAAGTGCCCGTCATCTTTCACTACAAGGATTGGGAGGTGGAGATCGACAAAACGTCTTATTACAGAATGGATTTCCAGGCCGGACTGGCCTACGGACGGTTATTCCGTGCACGTGCGGTTGCTAATCCGTTCGAAGGGCAGGAAGACCTCTTCAATGAGAATGATTTCAGCTGGCTGATCGGCGCCGGCTACCATGCATCAGAACATCACAGCGTTCATTTTCGATATACCCGTTCCATCAATCTGCTCTTTGACGATCTGGAAGCCCTGAATGCAACAGCATTACGCGGTTTTTTCCTAACCTTGCAGTATCTCTATACCTTCTGATCTATGAAATCATTCCTGATCCTGTTCACGTTGAGCCTCTTTATTCTGAGTGGTTGTGCAGAACCACCTGTCGCTGAACAGACGCCCGAAATCGTTGAAGATCATTCGCTCGAACAAATGGGTGCAGGATCGTTTGTGATGACTCCACAATCCTGGCTGGACAGTCTGGCTTCTGTGGTCACCAATATTGATTATGTCTTTTTCAATCTGGATATCAGCATGGCGATGACAGATCATGCGGCCATCCGGTCGGCGTTCATGCAAATGGATACTTCACTGCCTGTTCCACTCACCTGGGATTGTCCGGCCATCGGTCGCATCTTCTATGTGGCCAAAGGCGAGACTGTGGCCATCTCTGAACTCCATTTTGCGCAGGGGTGCACCTATCTCCGGTTTTACGAGAATGATATCCTGACCACCTCTGTCCGGTTGAATGAGCTGGGTGTCCGGTTTTTACTCAACCTGGGTGTACCCATGCCCAAAATGCAGGCATCTTCTCAAGGATAGGACCTTTACGTGCCATAATCGACCTGGGCACCAATACATTTCACTTACTTGTCGCAGCGCGAAAGGACCGTTCTCAGTGGGAATCAATCCAACGTGTCCGCTGTTACGTCAAACTGGCCAGGGCTGGCATCCATCACATCCCTCCTGATGCGATCACAGATGCCTGCACAGCAGCTGCACAGTTTCGACAGATCCTCGATGAATTGCAGGTTGAGGATGTCTCCATTCTGGGCACGGCGGCATTGCGGTCGGCCAGTAATGCATCTGTGTTGATCTATGAACTGGAAACCATTTTGAAGCATCCGGTGGAGGTCATTGACGGTCATCGTGAGGCACAACTGATCTCGAAAGGCGTCCTGGCATTGATGACAGAACGTTCCGGGAGTCAGATGATCATGGATATTGGGGGCGGGAGTGTCGAATTCATCCTGATCAACGAGGGCAACCTGGTTGAACACGCCAGTTTACCTATCGGCGTAGCTGTATTGCATCATCATTTTCACCTTGCGGACCCCATCTCCAATCACCAACGCCTTGAAATGGAGCGTCACATTGATGCCCACCTGGAGGTCGTATCCGCATGGATGCCAAATCAACGACTGGATCAACTCATTGGTGCTGCCGGCATTTATGAAGTCCTGGCTGAAATGCCTGTGGATGAAAGTCAGACTCGGCTGAGTCCCATTCTCATGGATCGCCTGGAGACGTTGCGTGACGCACTGGCTATCCTCCCTTTGACAGAACGAGAACGGTATCCGGGTATCCCGCCTGAACGGGCAGACCTGATCGTTTCAGCGCTCATCCTGATCAATCGAGTGACCGAACGGTTGCAACCCAGGGCTGTCCTGGTATCACCCTATGCGATGAAGGAAGGGAGATTGATGGAGATGGATGAAGGAACAGATCATTCTTCTTCCTGATGTGATTGCGGTGCTTCTCCCATCTGATTGGTCGCTTCCAGACGCTTGAACAATTTGTCCACACGCTCCATTTCGTCCAGCGTGTCGTCGATATAGAAGGCCATATCCGGAATCCGTCGCACCTGTTTGCGCATCCGTTTGGCCAGGCTTTGCCTTAACTCCTGGTGCTGATCCTCCAACTGCAAAAGGACGGCCTGTTTGTTTTCTGTATTGTATACACTCAGATAAACCTTAGCCATGAGCAGATCCGGAGACATCTGCACTTCGGTAACGGTCACCAGTGCATCTTCAAAAATATATCGGCCTTGTTCAAGCAGGATAATGCTGAAATTACGGCGAACGAGTTCAGCGACCTGTTTTTGTCGGATTGTGGGCACGTTGTGGCGTTTGCGCAAAGATAGAATGAAATCCAACGGCACTCCCGGAAGCTGAAACAAAAGGTCTTCCACTCCAGAAATGTACTTTTATACCAAAGAACTCATCCTTGGCCTTTTTAGCAGAACCTGTCAGTACTCTTCCCGGCCTCGGTGGCATCAAGGCTGCCCTTCTGCGGGCCGAATTGGGTATTGTAACGGTTGGCGATCTCCTGGAGCATTACCCTTACCGGTATGTCGACAAAACCCTGATCCGAACGATTCGCGATGTCCTTGATCAACCAGACACGACATTGGTCCAGGGCGTGTTGAGCCCGTTTCAATATCAGGGGATCGGGCATAAAAAAAGACTGATCGCCTACATGCGGGATGACACAGGCACCCTTGAGCTAGTCTGGTTCAAGAGTGGAAAGATCATTGAAAGTGTCCTTCAACCCGGTACAGCATATACCGCCTATGGTAAGGTCCAGCGCTTCCGAGGGAAGGCGACCATGGTTCATCCTGAAATGGAACCTGTGCGTTCAGAAACGGCACAGACCCAGCTCACCTTTGATCCGATCTATTCCAGTACAGAGGGTTGAGTAAAAAAGGGTTGGATACAAAGGGGATCCGGAAACTGATGCGAGAGGTGCTTCCCAGATTGACACCAGGCCTGTGCCCGGAAACTCTCCCCGTCAAGATTCTCCAGGCATTTCGCCTCCCCGGGCGAGTCGAAGCATTGAAATCTATTCATTTTCCGCCTGCGGCACCAGCTCTAGAGGCCGCCCGGAAACGGTTGAAATTCGAAGAGCTCTTTTTCCTCCAGCTCGAATTGCTCCTTGCAAAGAAGCATCGGAACAATGAACTGGTCGGATATGTATTTGATGAGGTTGGAAAGCATCTGAACCGCTTCTATTCCGAGTTCCTGCCGTTTGCGCTGACCGAAGCGCAGAAGCGGGTCATACGGGAGATCCGTCGTGACCGGGCGCAGGTGTCCAGATGAACCGGCTTCTGCAGGGCGATGTCGGCTCCGGAAAAACGGTTGTCGCATTAATGTCCATGCTCATTGCGCTTGACAACGGGTACCAATCCTGCCTGGTTGCCCCGACAGAGATCCTGGCTCAACAGCACTTTCAATCGATCAAAGAACTGGTTCACGGCATGGGCATTCGCGTAGGAATCCTGACAGGGAGCGTTACCGGACAGGCGCGCAAACTGACACTCCAATATCTTGCAGAAGGTCATCTTCATCTGTTGATCGGTACACATGCCGTGCTGGAGGAACCTGTACAGTTCCACAAGCTGGGTCTCGCGATCACAGACGAACAGCATCGGTTCGGAGTCGCTCAACGAGCTGCCCTCTGGAAAAAAAGCGTACCCCATCCACCTCATGTCCTGGTGATGACTGCCACTCCGATCCCGAGGACGCTGGCGTTGACGATCTATGGCGATCTCGATGTATCGATCATTGACGAACTCCCGCCCGGACGCAAACCTGTAAAAACAGACTTGTGGTATGAGAATAAACGTCTTCGTCTCTTCGGATTCATGAAAGAACAAATCCAACTGGGACGACAGGTCTATGTCGTTTATCCATTAATCGAAGAGTCAGCTACACTGGACCTGTTGAATCTGGATGAAGGCCTTTCCTCCTTACAGCGTGAATTTCCCAGGCCGCAATTCCAGATCAGTGGGTTCACGGGCGCATGTCGAGTGCAGACAAGGACAGGGAGATGCAACGTTTTCTTGCCCGGGAGACACAGATCATGGTGGCTACGACCGTGATCGAGGTGGGCGTCAATGTGCCGAATGCCAGTGTGATGGTGATTGAAAATGCTGAGCGATTCGGGTTGTCTCAGCTTCATCAGTTGCGTGGGCGTGTTGGTCGCGGTGCTGACCAGTCACATTGTATTTTGATGACCAGTGGCAAATTGTCGGATGATGCGCGGATCAGATTGCAAACGATGCCGGACCAATAACGGATTTGAAATTGCAGATGTCGATCTGAAATTGCGTGGCCCGGGTGATCTGGAGGGAACGAAACAAAGCGGGATCCAGGGTTTGAAGATTGCGGATCTGCGGGAAGATGGACAGATTCTGCATTCTGCCCGGACAGTTGCTGCCAAAATCGTGGATGCAGATGAACGACTGGAACTGCCAGAACATCTACCCGTGAAACGTCACCTTCAGGAAAGCAGACGGTTCAACCAATCCTGGAGCAGAATCAGCTGATGAAAAAGGGAAAAAACAAGTGGTGATCGATTTATTCAACACAATTTGTTTTATATTTGGGCGTGGATAAGCAACTCTTCCATCTGATCGCTCTGAGTCAGGTGCCCAAGGTGGGCCCCATCCTTGGTCGGATCCTCGTCGGGTACTGCGGTAGTCCGGAGGAGGTATTTCGCACTCCGATCCGTGATCTGGCGCGTATTCCCCAAATAGGCTTGTTGATTGCCCGAAATATTCATGATGCTTCCAGTCTCCGGTTTGCAGAACGGAGCTGACCATTCTGGAAAGGAGGGCATTACCGCCATCCACTATCTGGACAAACGGTATCCGTATCGCCTGGGCTTCTTTGATGAATCGCCACTGGTCCTGTATACGCGTGGCAATCCAAACTTTCAGCATCAGCGCATCGTGGGGGTGATCGGAACCCGATCTCCTTCTCCGGCCGGACGTGTCCATACCCAGGATCTGGTTGAGGCACTTGCACCCTATCAAGTCATGATTGTCAGCGGACTGGCCCATGGCATTGACAGTACAGCACATCAGGCCGCTCTGGCGCTGGGTATCCCGACGATGGGTATACTGGGACATGGATTACATACCATCTATCCTGCAGTGCACCGAAGTCTGGTCCAGAAAATGACCGGAGAAAATGGCATTGTCACTGAATTTCCGTTTTCAACCATGCCTGACAGGGAGAATTTTCCGATGCGCAATCGGATCATTGCAGCCATGAGCGATGCCCTTGTTGTCATCGAAAGCAAGGAAAAAGGAGGTTCAATGATTACTGCAGAATATGCCAACCGATATAATAAGGATGTCTTCGCGATACCGGGACGCGTCCAGGGATGTCTATTCAAAGGGGTGTCATCTGCTGATCAAGCGGCACAAGGCCCATTTGCTTGAGCATGCGGATGATCTGATCGAACTCATGCGCTGGGAGCCAACGGACAGATCCAGGGCAGGTGGCCAGGCTGCATTATTCCAGGATCTGGAACCTGATGAACAAGCCATCGTTACCACATTGGCTTCTCACCCGGAAATGCTGATTGATGAACTGGGCTTTCGCCTCCAGATGACACCAGGAACAATCTCCGCCTTACTGCTCAATATGGAGTTTAAAGGAATTGTCCGAACATTACCGGGTAAACGATATATGCTCAATAATGGATAGCCAACAGTCCACTTGTCACCAGCAAGGCCGTTATGGCTCCAGATTAATTTATCGTAAACACCAGAAAATCGGGCGTTCGACAAGTACATTTGCCTTGTGAAAAGTCCACTCCTTCCGCTGCTGGCCATCCTCTCTCTGATCGGCCTGACACAATGCCATCCTGTACGCGTAGCTCAGGGCCCCGCGCATCCTCAGACCTCCATCCAGGAACGTCCAACCAATATTATACTGATGATCGGTGATGGCATGGGGATCTCCCAAATCACAGCCGGCTTGTACAGCAATGACAATCGGCTCCAACTGGAACGGTTCAAACACATCGGTTTGCACAAATCACATGCTTTCAACAAACTGGTGACCGATTCAGCGGCAGGAGCTACTGCATTTTCTTGCGGGAAAAAAACCTACAACTATGCTGTCGGGGTTGATGCGGATACCATCCCCTGCAAGACCATCATGGAGGAAGCAAAGGAACGCGGACTGGCTACTGGCATGGTGGTCAGTTCGACCATCGTCCATGCCACCCCGGCTGCTTTCATCGCGCATAACGAATACAGAAAAAACTACGAAGCAATTGCTGCGGAATTTCCCGGTTCGGGCATTGATTTCTTTGTCGGGGGTGGATTGAAGTTTTTCCAGAACCGGGAATCAGATAGCCGCGATCTATGCGCGGAAATGCGATCTTCCGGATATGTCATCCAGGATCATTTTCACGACAATATTGATCAGATCGTTCCTGCACCGAACAAACCGTTCGGCTTTCTGACTGCAAATGAAGATCCACTGCCGTTCGAGCGTGGACGCAGCTACCTGTTGCCCGCCACCCTGGCTGGTATCGATCATCTTCAGCATCGATCGGAGCACGGGTTCTTTCTGATGGTAGAAGGTTCGCAAATCGACTGGGGAGGACATGCTAACGAAAGTGCCTACATCATTTCTGAAATGCTGGAGTTCGACAAGATCATAGGTAAGGTCCTGGATTTTGCAGAGAACAATCCCGGTACGCTTGTCATTGTCACGGCAGACCATGAAACCGGGGGTTATTCCATTCTCGAAAGTTCGTCTATGAATGCACTCCAAACAGCATTCACAACGATCGGTCATACAGCTGATCTGATCCCTGTTTTTGCATATGGTCCAGGAGCGGAAACATTTCAGGGCATTTATGAAAACACCGCTCTGTATGACAAGATTATGAATCTGATGGGCTGGTCGAAGTGACCGGGGCTACAACAGATGCCGTTCGGCGTGATAACTTGACCGGACCAGCGGTCCACTCTCCACATACATCAACCCGGCCTTCAAACCGACCTCCCTGTATTCGGCGAATTGATCGGGATGAATGTATTCAGCTACATCCAGATGCATCTTTGTCGGTTGCAGATATTGGCCGATGGTCAGGATATCGCATCCATGCTGTACCAGGTCGTCCATGATCTCAAAGACCTCCTCGGGGGTTTCTCCTACACCGACCATGATCCCTGACTTCGTCCGCTTGCCAGCATCTTTTGTACGTTGGATCTGCTCGAGACTGCGATCATATTTCGCCTGCGGGCGGACAAGACGGTAGAGCCTCTTGACGGTTTCCATGTTGTGGCTGACCACCTCCTGTCCGGCACTGATCATCCTGTTCAGAGCCTCCCAATTGGCCTTGACATCCGGAATCAGTGTTTCAATTGTCGTATGCGGGGAAGTTTCCTTGATCTGACGAACAGTCTGGTGCCATATTTCAGCTCCTCTGTCTTTGAGTTCATCCCGGTTGACGCTGGTCAGGACGGCATGCTTGACACCCATCAGGCGGATGGCTTCAGCGACGCGACGTGGCTCATCTTCATCATACTCATTCGGCCGTCCTGTTTTGACGGCACAAAAGGAACAGGACCGTGTGCATGTATTTCCGAGAATCATGAAAGTGGCGGTACCGGCACCCCAACATTCCCCCATATTCGGACAATTGCCACTCTGACAGATGGTATGCAGGCGATGATCATCAACGATCTCGCGGACCATCCGGTAATTTTCCCCCGTAGGTAATTTGACACGGAGCCAATCCGGTTTTTTCCGTCGGGGTTCTACAATAGGAAGTTCAAGCATGTGTTCAGGATCGCTTGCCGATGTGCAAAGTTAGGAAGAGGTTGAAGAAATAGGGCTGATTGTCGGCAACCATGATCGGCACATTTTTCGGAAACACATCCAGAAGCAATCCGGCATCAATTGCCATGACATACTCGTCAAAAGCGCCGAAAGCAAAATGCGCTGCTATTTGTCCGTGCACACCTGGAAGGAAGGACATCTCACCAAAGCCCTCCGTAAAGAATGTGCCTCCATAAATACTGTACGGATCCAGGAAGAGCTCCTTGTCTTCTTCCGAATATTTTTTGTCACGACGGCATAACTGTTGTTTTCCTGCCGTTCGATCAACCGCAGGTAATACGGCTTGATCATTCCCAAGGTGAGGCCTCCCTGATAACTGTATCCAACGGCCAGACCCTTGCGTTTCGCTTTTTCCGAATAATACCGTTTGACACCATACCCGCCTCTGAGGACGTAGAAACTGTTCTGTTTCCCATATACATAAGGACGAGGTGTTTCTCCGCGAAAGACAGCTGCCAGATCATTGCTTTGCCTGGTCTCCTTGTGGTGCCGCATGTAGCCGAGTTCTACGGCGTAATAGGTGGTTTTGTAATAGGTCTTGATCTTGCCCCGATACCAACCCAGGGTCATCCCCCGGGGATGCAACCGATAGGTCATCACACTTTCCTGATTGTAGAGTATACCGACCTGTGAGGGAACTTCGGGCTTGGGTTGCAACGTCACTTGCCCATGCACAGAACAGGCCACCAGGATCATAACAACACTGGTCATCAGGCGGCTTATATGCATAGTGAATGTCAGATGGGTGTGCATTGAATGATTAAAATTAAGGATATTTCCAGTTCCGTTCCATACGGCATCTAAAATGATCCATGATTAAACCGGATATCTTCGTATTCAGCGATGAAGACCACCCTCGTTTGAGGTATGTCCTCGATTGGATCATATGCGATTGCTGGGAAAAACAATATCTTCTTTCCACGGATGAAGATGCCGCTTCCCGATGGACCGGCCCACGAATTGCCTACACACAGAAGCCGCCACCGTTCAGGCCCTGGATCCACTGTCATCCGAATGCATTTGAAGATCATAACACAGCGACAACTCCGGATGTTGCCTGGTTGGATGGTCAACCCTGGATTTTTTACAGTCCTGCCTCCGAAGCGTCACTTCCGGCAGATGTTTTGGCGAGTATTTTCTGGCTCCTGAGCCGACAGGAAGAATACACCGCCTATACACCAGATCAGCATGATCGGTTTCCCGCCAGTGCATCTCTGGCATATAGGCATGGATTTCTGCAACGACCTGTAGTCGATGAGTGGGTGCAAAAGCTGGACCAAAAGATCCATGAAGCCTTTCCTGTATGGACTTGTATTGAGGCCGATCTGGAGGTACAGTCCACGTATGATATCGATTATGCATGGCGATATCTCCACAAACCGGCCATTCACCAGCTGCGGACCCTGGCTCGTGATCTGGTGAAGGAAGGGCCTTCCGTCTTTCTGGCGGGCTTGCTCACAACGCTGGGTTTCCAGGGTGATCCATATGATCTCTATACATCATGGGCCAGGCAGGAGGCGGTTCTCTTCTTCCCATTGGGCGATCGAAGTTTTTGGGATCGAAATCATGCATGGACACACCCGGAATACAGGGACCTGATCAGATCCTGTGGTACAGCAGGACGAATTGGTATTCATCCTTCCTATTCTACGATGACAGACGGCAAGCTCTTGGAGCAGGAAATCCAGCGGTTTGCAGAGATTACAGGGCAGATGCCGATGCGTAGTCGACAGCATTATCTGCGTTTCCGTCTGCCTGTAACCTATCGAACGCTGGAAGGTCTCGGCATCCTGGAAGAGTGGAGCATGGGATTTGCGGATCAGCCTGGTTTCCGGGCTGGTACTTCCCGAACTTTTCGGTGGTATGATCTTGAGCAGGACCGTTGTACACGATTGCGTATTTTCCCCTTTCAGGTCATGGACACCACCTTGCTCCATTACCTGAAACTTTCGCCGGAGGAGGCAGCAGGAGTGGTCGATGCCATTGCGAAAGCAATCAAAAAACCGGGTGGCCGACTGACAATCCTGGCGCACAACAACAGTCTGGCGGGTACAGATCGAATCTGGAGAGGCTGGCAAAACATCTGGCCACAGCGCCAGAGATGATCGAGGTCAGCGGGTCGACTAAGATGACATCCTTGCTCGCTGCCGTTCAATCACCTATCTTGCCACCTTACCACAGAATGCTACGATCATGATCCACTTGCTGTCAGATACGCCTTCCGTGATCGGCCAATTCACTGCCGAATTGCGCGATATCCAGATCCAGTCCGATTCCTACAGGTTTAGAACCAATATGGAACGAATCGGAGAGCTCATGGCCTATGAGATCAGCAAAACACTTCCAACAATCGATACCCAGGTCGACACCCCGCTAGGGCAAGCTACCTGTACTGTGCCTGAAAACGGCATCGTTCTCGGTTGCATCCTGCGGGCCGGATTACCTTTTCACAATGGCATGCACCGCATCTTTGACCGTGCTGGCAATGCATTTATCAGCGCCTATCGCAAGCACCACAAAGACGGGACATTTGACATCAATGTCGAATATGTGTCCTGTCCCGATCTGACAGACAAGATTCTCATCCTGGTCGACCCGATGCTGGCCACCGGCTCCTCCATGGTCAAAACAGCCGAAGCACTTATGGCGTTCGGAAAACCGAAGGACATTCATTTTGCTGCCATTATCGCTGCCCGTGAAGGCCTTGATTTCGTTCGGCGAATGCATCCCAAAGCACATATCTGGCTTGCCGCATTGGATGAGGAATTAACTGCCAAGGCATTTATTGTGCCCGGGCTGGGAGATGCCGGTGACCTGGCTTTTGGATTGAAAATCCAGGAATAACCCTCTTCCCACAGGCGCCTGTGATTCACTGACGAAGCACTACCTTGGTTGATCCATTCAACCATGGTGATCCTTTCGTATGAACCATTTGACTCCCTATCTGATCGGCATGATCATCCTTGGCTATTTCGCCATCCTCTTCCTGATCTCCCGATTAACCGGCAAACAGAACGACAATGCCACATTTTTTCTAGCTGGTCGCAAAACCCACTGGGTCTGGATCGCGATCGGCATGATTGGGGCTTCTCTGTCGGGTGTCACCTTTATTTCGATCCCGGGCGTCGTTGGCACAGACGGGATGAACAGCAACTTCTCCTACTTTCAGGTTGTCCTGGGATACCTGCTGGGATATACGGTAATCGCGTTGGTTCTTTTACCACTTTATTACCGGTTGAATCTGACTACGATCTACGGGTATCTGGAAAAACGATTCGGTACCACCAGCTATAAGACCGGAGCTGCTTTTTTCCTGATTAGCCGGATCATTGGATCATCGTTCCGACTCTTTCTGGTCGCCATGGTCCTCGATCAATTTGTACTCGGCCCAATGGGCATTCCATTCTGGGCTACAGTGGCAATCAGTATTTTACTGATCTGGACCTATACCCAACATAACGGTATGCAAACGATCATTTTTACTGACGTCCTGCAAACCGTCTTCATGTTGGCTGCAGTCGGGTTGACCATCTTTTATATCGGCCGTGAGTTGGGCGGAGGGCCACTGGATGCGCTGGTGATGGTTCATGACAGTGACCTGAGCCAGGTGTTTTCCTTTTCAGGTGGCTGGTCGGACCCCAATAACTTTTTCAAGCAGTTTCTCAGTGGTGCGCTGATCACGATCGTCATGACTGGTCTGGACCAGGACATGATGCAGAAAAATCTGGCTTGCCGGACTCTCGGAGAATCGCAAAAAAATATGCTGACATTTTGCATTGTCCTCGTTCTTGCCAACCTGATGTTTTTGAGCCTGGGTGCATTGCTGTATCTCTATGCCGATCATATCCACATGGTTCTTCCTGCTAAAAGTGACCAGTTGTATCCAATTCTGGCCTTGCAGTATTTACCTGCCGCTGTAGGTGTCGCGTTCATTATCGGATTGATCGCTGCAGCCTATTCCAGTGCTGATTCTGCATTGACGGCGCTGACCACATCCTTCTGTGTTGACTTTCTGGGGATCGAAAAAAAACAAGCAACCGGAGGCTCGTCAGATCCAGATCCGCAAGAGAGTCCATCTGGGAATGTCCGTCGTTTTATTTCTGGTCATCCTTGGATTTTCAATGGTCCACAATGATGCGGTGATCACTAAGCTGTTCGAAGTGGCCGGATATACCTATGGCCCGATTCTCGGTCTGTTTGCATTCGGCATACTGACCCGACGTCAGGTCAGAGATCGCTGGGTGCTGCCATTGGCAATCCTAGCACCTGCTCTCACCTGGGTACTCAACACCTGGTCAGACGTCTTGCTGGCTGGCTTCAAACTGGGGTTTCTGGTGATCGCCGTAAATGGTTTGTTGATGTTTCTGGGTTTGTGGCTGATCTCCTATCAGGATTCGGACAATGGCCCTGTGTCCCTTGGTTATTGATCTTTGTCTGATTTCGTTGGTGATCGTTGGTCCAGAATTTGATCCACCACATAATTGGGTCGGTTTCGCGCTGCATCCAGTGTTCTCCAGAGGTATTCACCGGGATGCCCAGAGCAATCATCTGGAAGGAGGAAACGAACAGGATGACCATCATCAGTGCAGACCAACCTTCGACTTCGATCTGTCCTGTCATTCGCGCAATCAAGATATACACGGCATACCCGATAGCAGAAACGCCCAAGAGCAGGCCGCTGGCAGTGATCAGCCGGATCGGAAAAAAGGAGAAGGCGATAAAGGAATCTATAAACAGCTTGATCTTCTTGGCGGTAGTCCATCTGGACTTACCGATCTCCGTTCTGGCGCACATAGGGGATACTCACATACGGGTATCCCAGCCAGGGAAGTAGAAACAGGGTATTTGTGTTCTTCTCATTCATTTGGACCACTTCTTCACACAGAGACCGGTCGAAAAGAACAAAATCGAAACCTCCTGGAGGAATATTCTTCAATGCAAATCGGCGGATCAACCAATGAAACGTTTGTGCCAGAATCCGTTTGACAAACCCTTCTTCCCGTCGTTGTCGATTCGCCATGACCAGTTTGATGCTGTTCTGCCAAAAAAGCGAACATCTGCGGAATCAGTTCTGGTGGATCCTGGAGGTCTGCGGAAAGCACGGTGCAACAATCCCCATTGGCATGATGCATCCCAGCCAGGATGGCGTTGTACGAACCTACATTTCCAGCCAGTTTGATGACCACTATCCGATCGGGTTCATTCGCCTGCAGGTCGTGTAAAACAGAAAGTGTCCCATCACCGGAACCATCGTCGATAAACAGATACTCCACCTCTGTACCATCAGGCAGAGATGACTCCATCGCGTGCAACCGGGCAAACGTGACCGGAATATTCTCCTCGTTGAAATAACAGGGAATGATGATGGAGATTAAAGCCATTTACTTCTGTTTTTGAACAGGTGAATCCGAATTGCCGATCGATTGGATCAATCCAAACTTCCAGGACAAAACCAGAGAACCAGTGATGCCGAGGAAGATAAAGACCTGATGCTGCCAGGACTGAAAATTCATCCAGGGGCCATGAAATCGAAAATACCGTTGCGCCGGTTCTTGCAGAAACTGACCTTCCAGTGTCCCGGCTTCGATAGCGAATTGACTCCACCAAGGGGCAGCCAGCCAGAGAACCAGGATCGATATCCCCAGCAATATGGGATTGAACCGCCAGTGTTTGTCCAGGATTGCCGAAAAGAGAAAAACCAGCCAGGGCAATACCTGCATCAGTTGCCGGGTTTCTGTGCCGAGTGCCATCCCCAGAACGACCAATGTCAGAGCGAATGGCCCTGGTCCAAATTGCAGGATAACCCTGGTAAAATATGGTGCGGCGAATATTCCCAATAGAACAATGCCCGGGATATAGGTAAAATGGGCTATCAAAAACCCACCGGGGTACGTTACCGATTGTTGTAAAAGCAGAAGCATATAGGAGCTCCAGGTTTGGGGCACTTCCTCAGGACCTGCGCATGTTTGGATGACATATTGGACGCCAAGAATTATCCCTGCAAATGGAATCAACCACAACCATTGTGAGGATCGCAGTCGCTCAACCATAGACGGTACTGCCCTCACAATCTGGCCTGCACCCCACAGGTACAGGAATACAATCCCAAGAGAAACGGGCAACAAATTCAATCTGACGGATTGCGAAAAGCTGGGTGGGTCCAGAAATACTTCCGGTTTGGTTTGCCACACCCAAATCCAGGCTATCCCGAACAGAATGGGAATAAGGAAGGTCCACCACTTTCTGGCCAACAAGTTGGTGCGACTCTCCACATGAATCGATCCTGGCAAAAGCAATAACCCGTAAACCCACATGGTCGGGCCTGTAAACGCCCCAATCAGGATCGTAACAAGCAAACCGGCGCGCCAGCCTTTGGCCCAAAAATACACGGCCCACATACCCACACTGAAGGCTGGGATATCCGCCAGAATGGGATAGAACAGACTCATTTTCATAAAGGGCATACTGAAAAACAGAGCCGCAAAAGCCAGCAAAGCGGTTTCCCAGTACCACTTGCAAAGCCGGACCAACAACAGAAAGGCGCCCATTGCCAAACCGATACATACCATATTGACCACCCTGTACGCGAGAATCACCTGCTCAGGTGTGCGTTCTAACCCCGCCTGTTTCATGATACCGTATACGGTAGCCGGTACCAACATGCGTTGCATCCGAAACCGATTGATCGCCCCCTGTTCTATTGCCTCTGGCAGGTATTGGGTGTACATCTCATACATATTCCCATCCCAGCCGAAGCCGTTGTTAACCGGAATGGTATCCGAGTCCCAACTCCAGATGACGGGACCGGCGAAAAGCACGATCAGCACGATCAGCCAGGACCATTTCATTTGTAGAAGGATTGAATGGTTTCCATGATCCGATCCTGCTCGTCATCTTTCAATCCGGGAAATAGGGGCAAAGAAAGGAGGGTGCTGGCATGCCTCTCCGCGATAGGAAATTGGCCCGACTTCCATCCAAAGTCGTTATAGGCTGCCTGAAGATGAGGAGGTACGGGATAGTGGATCAGCGTTCCTATTCCACTCTTTTGCAATGCCTGTTGTAATTCATCCCGGCGAGATGTTCGGATCGGATACAGGTGATAAACGGATGAACAGTGATCTGCCACCTGAATCAATTGGATGTCGGCAACGGATGACAGTCCATCATTGTATCGAGCAGCCAGCCTTTGTCTTTCCTTATTCCAGTTATCCAACCGGGCTAATTTGACGGATAACAGGGCCGCCTGCAGTTCATCCAGTCGACTGTTATAGCCTTTGACTTCATTATAGTACTTGACAGAAGAACCATAATTCCGCCATTTACGCGCCTGATTTGCCCAATTCGCATCGTTGGTTGTCAGGGCACCTCCGTCACCCAATGCACCGATATTCTTTCCGGGGTAAAAGCTGGTCGCATTCACATGGCCCCAACTGCCTGTGCGCCGTCCATGACAGACTGCACCCTGGGATTGGGCATTGTCTTCGATCACATATACCCCATATTGATCCGCAATCTGCAGAATGGCCTCCATTTCACAACTCTGGCCATACAGATGGACTGGGATGATCGCCTTTGTGTTCGATCGGATAGCCGCAGCGATCCCTTTCGGGTTCAGATTGGCTGTCTCGTCCCTGGTTCCACCAAAACGGGTGTCGCACCGGTGTACGAAACGGCCAGCAGGGTGGCGATATAGGTATTGGACGGAACAATCACTTCATCGCCTGGTCCGATATCCAACGTGCGCAGAGCAAGGTGCAATGCGTCCAATCC
Organism: Saprospiraceae bacterium; assembly: GCA_016710115.1. Taxonomy (GTDB): domain Bacteria; phylum Bacteroidota; class Bacteroidia; order Chitinophagales; family Saprospiraceae; genus JAGNXB01. The sequence continues at coordinate 252,752 of JADJLN010000004.1, read as the reverse complement.
ATTGCCGACACCAATGGCATGATCAACCTGGCAGAACCGGGCAAAGTCCTGTTCAAAGGAATGGACTTCGGGTCCGAGGATATAATTGCCACTGTCGATCACGCGGGTGGCGGCATCCAGCAGTTCCTTCCGAATCGGGCCATGCATCTGATCGAACCTGAAGAAGGGTATGTTCACGCGAATTGATTTTCGGGTGGTGGAAATTGATTATAAAGTTGACCATCGTGCGACCGCCATTGGCCATCTTCATAGCGAAGTGGATGTCCAGAAGGATCTACCCAGCCAACTTGGCGGGCTGGATTCCCCCTCACCAGGCCATGAGCTGGCACATTGCGCGTCACGACGCTGCCTGCGGCAACCAGAGCATGATGTCCGATATGAATCCCGTTGAGAATAACAGCTCCTGCGCCAATCGAGCAATCATCGGCCAGAGTGGTCAAATCATGATGTTCAGGATATTGTTGAGATCTTGGAAACCGGTCATTGACAAAGGTGGCATTCGGACCGATGAAGACCCGATTGCCGATGCGAAGCCCATTCCATAAAAAAGACTCCACTCTTAACAGTTACCTGATCCCCGAGGACAACGTCGTTTTCGATAAACGTGTGACAGTTGATGTTACAATAATCACCGATCTGCGCTCCATCCAGAATAATGGCAAACTGCCAGACCCGAGTGTTCGGACCGATCCGATCTGTATCGACCTGTGCCGAAGGATGGATCATGTTCGAAGCGTTTTGAACAGGTGGTAATCTCGAATGTAGTCGCTTTCTGCATACAGGGTGGAGGCAAACACCATTTGTACTGCATTATGAGAATACTGCATGGTATGCCAGGCATTGGGAGGAATGTACACTCCCTGATGCGGGTGTTCGAGGACAAAACTGTCCACTTCACCTTCCGGTGTTTCGGTCTGAACCAGGATTCGGCCAGCGACCGCGATCAGCACCTGTTGGGTCTCATAATGGGCATGCCTGCCGCGAATGACCTGTTCTGGTGTATAATATGTCCAGAAGGTTCGTTTCACTTCAAACGGGATGGCATGTGCAAATTCAGCAATAGAAATATACCCTTCGATCGGTTTGCCAACTTTCTGAAACGTGATCACGTGTGCCTTGGGGTACATAGCCGATGTTACGATGATTTCAGTGTAAGGGTTACCCCAACCCTGAATTCCTGTTCAATGTAATCAATTCGAATCGCCGGGAGGTGGAGCCTGCCGTTCCAACAGGACCATATATTGTTCGCCTTTGGATTGATAATTTCTGGCCTCTTCTCCTTCGATCGCACGGTAAGACCATTGATCAACCTGATCATACCAGGCAATCGGGACATACTCTCTGCGGATGAGACTCCAGCCCCAGTTGATGATGCCCTGATCGGCCCCTTCAGCCGGAAGCCAGCTGAGCGGGTGTTGCACCCATACTGCATACTTGGGTGGATCGGCCGTCACCGCATCGATGACTTCCTTCTGCCACTCTTTCTCGCGCGGATGATTCTTCAGTAAAAATCCCATAAAATGATGGCGGGTAGGGCATTCTGCCTGGGTATAGGCATAGATCTGCGGTTCTGAACCAAGAACGATCAATCCATCACCAGGTTGATACTTCCGGTTGAGAAATTCTGCAAGATCTTTTGATTCCGGAAACGGATTGGTCCCGTACGTCTGCCGAAGGATCCTGGTGAAATCGGGTCTGAAATAATAGGCATCATGGCTGGCCATTGTCGGCAACAACAGGACCATGGCCAGAATTGGCGCCAACCAGGGTCGAAAGGATGGCATCCAGCGACCTGCGAATTGACCAAGAACAAATACCGCCGCGCCTGCACCCACAGCCAATGCAGGGATAAAATGTAAAAAATAATGGCCATAAAACCGCTTGCCCGGCATGACAGAAAGAGCAGCAACCAACAGGATTCCCGTAACGGCCCATTTCTTATACCAGCTGATCGAAGTCATCCAGATGATCAGGCTCCCAGCGACACCCAATATCCAGTACATTTCCTGGCCCTCGTACATGCGTTTGAGGCTATTCTCCAGCAAGGTTCTGCCGAATGTCCAGTCAATTTTGGATGTATACGCCTGGGGATATTCAACGATCCAGAACCAGAAGTCCTGCAATGTTCCCTGGACCAACATCATCAATGTAAACCCGATCAGTGGAATGACTGCACCGAGCGCCAGCCAGAGTCCATCTCGTCCAGTGTTTTTGAGCCACTGTGTCCGATTCTCGGAGAGATGGAATGCCGGAATCAACGTTATCGCCAGCAGGGCAAAGAACAAGCCGTTCTGTTTGACCAGCAATCCCCAACACAATAAAAAACCGCCAACCAGGATCATCAGCGGGGTTGCACGTTGCAATCCTCGTGTCAATGCCCATAGCCCGGCGATCGCAAACACAGCGACCAGATGTTCGGCCTGAATGGAAAAACCGGACGCAAAGGGCATCATGGCCAGAACCATATAGCTCAACGTAGCCACTAATCCGGCTCCGTCATCCAGCCATCTGCGCACCAGGTAAAACAGGAGCATGCCACCCATGGCCAGCAACAGAGCCATCCACACGTGCATGATCGCAATATCGCCACCTGACAATGCACTCAGGATAGCATAGCTGACGTATAATGCCGGTGGTTTCATTTCATAGAAATCCTGATAGGGGATCTGGCCCTTGAGCAGGAGCTGACCCATGTAGGCATAAGATCCTTCGTCACGTTCTATGGGAATATTTCGAAACCCGATTCGAATAAAGAGGAAAAGCACCACGATCAAGAGTGCCAGATAACGTGACACCTGGCCAATCCAGGAAGGGGTGGGTGTGGTTGCCTTTTTTTCACCGGTTTAACTGCCATACTCGGATGATTCAGAGCGATGAAGATAGGAATGTTCTCAGGGTGTATCCCTCCGCCCTGCTTCCTGATCCGTTATCCATTTTTGATGTGCTCGTTCAGAGCGCGTCATGGAAAAGGTGTCTGGTTCAAGAAAACGACTTTTCTTATCCTCTTCTATCGGCGTCTCCATCTCTTCCGGTTCAAGATCTCGTTTGAACCACCATGCAACCAGGATACCGACTATGCCGCCCAAAAGATGACTCTCCCATGAAATGCCTTCCTGATTCGGCAGGACACCCGCAAACATGGGTGTGTACACAACAATAACAATTAAGGACAACACGATGGATTTGATGCTCCGCCGGAACACACCGGACCAGAATACGAAGGACACCAAACCGTAAACCACCCCACTGGCTCCCACGTGAAATACAGATCGGGCGAACAGCCATACGGCCACTCCCGTCAACAGGTAAATCATGATCAATGATTGCCAGGCGATGCGTTTGAAGAATGCCCTGAGAATAATCACCATGGCGAGCAGGGGAACCGAATTGGAGATCAGATGTTTCCAGTCACTGTGTGCCAACGGGGCTGTCAGGATTCCATGCAGTCCAAAGCTTCTCCGGGGATACAAACCCCAATCAGCCGGAGAATAAGGCAGAATATGTACAATGCGCAAGATGTGCAAAGCCCACAACACGGCGACCAATGCGAGGGCCATGACAATAGGTCGGCGAAAAGGCCCCAACCAACCGGCCTCACGGTCTTCGATCATGGATCAGAGAAATCTTCGGCGTACCAGTTGGATAAACACCATGGCTTTCTTCTGTCGTTTGGCATCCATCCAGTCATACCGGGGGATGATCTCCTCTTCCAGGAAGGTCCGGGCGGAAGAGAATGTTGAAAGATCATTCAGTCTTCGCAATGCCTGATCGAATGCAGCATGGTCTCCGTGAAAGAGCTCATTGATGGTCAGAAAACGCTCATTGATCCCCATGGCCCGGGAAAGGTCATCAATCGGACTGGTTCGCAGCTTGTCGGAGAGATCCCTTGCTTCTTCTGTAGTAAATAATTCGTCCGCAACCGCTGATCTACCTGTCGGTCTCGGTGTTTCCGCAAGCTGTGTTCCATTCGTTTTCAACTCGGGAGCCAGGGATACCGGTTCAGGTACAGAGACGGGATGAACTGTTGGAGGCACCGTTTCAACATGTTCCGATTCGGATGGTGTATCCCTGGTTTCTTCCTTGCTGGAGCCAGGACTGACTGTCGTCTCCTGCATTGCCTCGATGGGCAAAGGATCCGGGGTTGCCGGGACAGACTCGGGTACGATTACTCTGGCCGGAGAAATGACTTCCTGCATAGCCGTCGTCGTTTCCTTCATTTCCGGCTCAGCAATGAGAGCATTGTAAAATTGCCGCGTATAATCCAGCAACAGATCCGCTTCGATACGAGATGGATCAGATCCGGAATCGGTTATTGCATCAAAGATTTGGTTGATCTTCCGGAGCAGGATCCGGGCTTGCGTACGTTCCATGAGCGGGGTGTCTGACGCGAAATGCGTTATTTTGCAGCCATAACGAAAGTCAGTGCGGCCTTCGTGTCTCAAAGATATAGAAATGTTCCTGGAACCCTCCTTCAGAAACCAGCGGAGCGGCTGGATTGAAGTCATCTGTGGCAGCATGTTTTCCGGTAAAACGGAGGAATTGATTCGGCGCATTCGCCGGGCACGCATCGCCAACCAGGAAGTCGTATTATTCAAGCCCCGGATTGATATCCGGTACAGCGATGTGCAAGTGGTATCGCATGATGCGAACAGCATGTCATCGACCCCGGTGAGCCACGCCCGTATGCTGCTGGATGTCCCTGAAAACACCAATGTAATCGGAGTTGATGAAGCCCAGTTCTTTGATGAGGAACTGCCGGCGGTATGTGAACAGCTGGCTTTGCGCGGCTCCCGCGTGATCGTCGCGGGGCTGGATATGGACTTTCGCGGTCGGCCATTCGGGCCCATGCCGGCTCTGCTGGCCATGGCCGAATATATCACCAAGGTGCATGCGATTTGTCATCATTGTGGCAATCTGGCTACCCATTCCTACCGGTTGAGTGCAGACGAACAAACAGTCATGTTGGGTGAAAAACAGGAGTATGAGGCGCGCTGCAGAGTCTGTTATGCCATGGGAAATATCATGGATCTGAAGTAAACAGAGACCATCTGTAAGGACAACTGCTGGTCAACCGGGGCCTTCTCCACTTTTTACAGGGGGACTTCCTACCTTTGCCCCCTCAAAATGAACCTTATGTCTTCCCGCCCCATACGATCTGCTCTGATCTCAGTATTTGCCAAGGACGGATTAGCGCCCATTATCCGGCAATTACATGAATTGGGAGTTACTCTCTATTCCACCGGCGGCACACAGGCATTCATCGAAGAACTTGGAATCCCGGTGATCCCAGTGGAAAATCTGACAAACTATCCGTCCATTCTTGACGGACGGGTCAAAACATTACATCCCAAGATCTTTGGCGGCATCCTGGCCCGTCGCGAACCCGGCCATCTTGCTCAACTTGCAGAATACGAGATTCCCGAACTGGACCTGGTGATTGTTGACCTGTACCCTTTTGAGGAAACCGTGCAGAAAACCTCTGATCACCAGGCTATCATCGAAAAGATCGATATCGGTGGCATTTCCCTGATCCGGGCTGCTGCCAAAAATTATCAGGATGTTGTCATTATCCCCTGTCGGGACGAATATGGCGCATTGAGTCGACTGCTGGATCTCAAGAAGGGGCATACTGATGTTGAGGATCGCGCCTGGTTCGCTTCACGAGCATTTCAGGTCAGTGCCTCCTACGATACGGCTATAGGCCAATATTTCAGCAAAATCAAACCGGCTGATGCATTTTCTGCTCAGGCTTTTCCTGGCAAGTCATTACGATACGGTGAAAACCCGCATCAACGGGGTACCTTTTATGGCCCGTTAGAGCAGGTATTTCATCAACTGCATGGCAAGGAGCTTTCCTACAACAACCTGGTCGACATTGACGCTGCATTGACACTGATCAGTGAATTCAGAAATGCTGACCCGACATGTGTCGTGATCAAGCATACCAATGCCTGTGGTGTTGCCACCCGGTCCGACCTGATCACTGCCTGGCAGGATGCACTGGCTGGTGATCCGGTCTCTGCTTTGGTGGGATCATTGCCAAAAACAGACCTATTGACGCAACGACCGCAAACGCAATTCACGAGCTGTTTTATGAAGTCTTGCTGGCTCCCGGATTCAGCGATGAAGCCCTGGCTCTGCTCACTTCGAAGAAAAACCGAATTCTGCTGAAGTTTCCGGATTTCTATCAACCCAAGGAGCAATTTCGCAGTTTGCTGAATGGCATCCTCGTACAGGATTATGATAGTCGGCAAGAAAAATCGGAGGATCTGCAGCCAGTCACCCAACGTCAACCGACTCAGGATGAAATCGAGGATCTGTTGTTTGCCAATATCTGTGTCAAGCATTTGAAAAGCAATACCATCGTCCTGGTTCGGAACCGTCAGCTGTTGGGTATGGGATGTGGCCAGACCTCACGGGTAGATGCCCTCAATCAGGCGATCACCAAGGCGAGTGCTTTCGGATTTGACCTGCATGGTGCAGTCATGGCTTCCGATGCATTCTTCCCATTCCCGGATTGTGTCGAGATTGCTGACAATGCCGGTATCAGAGCCGTTATTCAACCGGGTGGGAGTATGAAAGACAATGAAAGTATTGCGTATTGCGATACTCATGACATGGCCATGGTCTTTACTGGAAACAGGCATTTCAAACACTGATGAATCTGATCCTGGACATCGGGAACACCCGAACGAAGGTTGCCCTGTTTGCGTCCCGGAAAAGCTGGAGATCTGAGTGGACCCTGGCTTTGACTGCCGAATGGCTCGATCAATTTCTGGATCACGTGATTCCTGATGCGACTATCGTGAGTGTCACGGGTATTCGTCCGGATTGGCTGACCGACTGGCTGAACAACCTGGGGCCCTGGATGGAGTTGGACCACCACGCCCGGTTGCCTTTTTCCAACCACTATCAAACACCTGAGACGTTGGGCCGGGATCGGATCGCCGGACTGGCCGGCGCAATTGAATTAGGTTATCACCCTCCTTTTCTGGTCATCAGTGCAGGTACATGTATGACAATTGACCTGATGGAAGACGGTCGCCATTATGCCGGAGGCAGTATTCATCCTGGCATGCGCATGCGTTTGGAGGCGATGCATATGCTGACTGCCCGGTTGCCACATGCGCCGGTTCTGGACGATCCTGCATTGCCCGGTCGAGATACGTTGGGTTCATTGACTGCCGGCGCACAGTGGGGAATTATCTGTGAAATAGAAGGCATGGTCGCCCGTTATCGCAATCAGTACCCCGAACTTAACGTCATCATAACAGGAGGAGACATGGAATTTTTGGCCAGCCGCTTGAATGCTGTGATATTTGCGCACGCTGAGCTTGTTTTGATCGGCCTAAATCAAATTTTGAACCATGCATTGGAAGCTGAATAAGCAACTGGCGTTGATCGCCGTGGGCCTATTGGTCCCGTTGATCAGTTGGGCTCAGCCCAAGGACAATTCACCGATCACCCGATATGGCATCGGTGATGTCTATCGGGGAGATTTCAATCAGACCGGTGCGACAGGCGGCCTTTATGGTGCATGGACCGATTATTATCGTGTCAATCCGGGAAATCCTGCCTGCTTGCCTTATCTGCAAACGACCTCCCTTGAATTCGGGTTGTACAGCCGATACAATCAATACGAGCGAAACGGATCGCAGCAAGCCGTGTGGTCGGGCAACCTCGATTATCTCTCACTGGCCTTTCCGCTGAAATCAAGGATCAATGAAATCCTGGACAAAAAGGAGACTCCATGGGATTATGCAATGGGTTTTTCGGTAAACCCGATCAGTCAGGTAGGTTATGATGTCGAACTCACCCAGGATATCGAAGGTGTTGATACAGTCAGAAGTATTTTCACCGGTGAGGGTGGGTTGTCACAGGTCGCCATGGCTACCGGAGTCAAGTATAAAAACCTGTCATTTGGCTTGCAACTGGGTTATGTCTTCGGACGGATAGAGAACAATTCACAATTGGACCTGATCCAGGAAGTGGCACCCTATTCTACCCGATCGTTTTCCACCATCAACCTGAGAGGATTCAACTGGCAGGCCGGAATGATGTACCGTCATTATCTGGACCCTGCATCGGAGGAACCGGAAAAACTGCGCAATCGACGTTCCATGACATTTGGTCTTTATGGCCATTCAGCCACCGGGTTTACCACGTATTCAGATCGACTTATTGAACGGGTCAACATCCCATATACATCGAGCAGTCTCCTGGCCAGAGATACACTTTTACTGTCTGAAAACAAGAAAGGATCGGGAAGGCTGCCTTAACAAGTCGGTATCGGGATGACCTATATGAAGGGGAATCGATACCAGGTAGGCTTGAATGCAGAGTTGACCAATTGGTCTGATTTTAAACTGGAGGACAAAAATGACTTGGGCTTGACCTACCAGAATACCCTTCGCCTGAGTATCGGCGGCGAATGGACCCCTGATGTCAATTCCTTCAAGAACTATATGCGCCGGGTCAGATACAGGGCTGGCATGTTCTATGAAACTGATCCACGGAAAATAGATGGCAAAACGTTCGATTCCTATGGACTCCAGATCGGGTTTGGTTTCCCGGTTCTTTTACCCAGACAACAGATCTCCTTTCTTGATCTGGCTCTGGAGGGTGGACGGCGCGGTAATTCCGAAATACAGCAAGACACGTATGTTCGGATCCGGTTGGCTGCAACTTTGAACGACAATTCCTGGTTCTACAAACGTAAATTCGACTAATATGCTCATGAAAAAGCTTCTCGTTTTGAGTGTCCTGGTTCATCTGTCAGGTGTGTTGGCCTTTTCCCAATGTGATACTTGGGTCGGCAAACCCAATCAGGATGACCTTATCCAGGATCATGTGGTCTATAAGGGTTTTCTGAAAGAGAACAAACCCGACCAGGCCTTTACCTACTGGCAGAAGGTATACAAGGAGGCACCTGCTGCTGATGGCAAGCGGATAGACCATTTTTATGATGGTCAACAGTTCTATATCAAGAAATTCGAGACGGCAACAACTCCTGCCGAGAAGGATGCCTTCCGAACCGAAGCACTGGCGATCTTTGACCATGAAGCTCAATGTTCGAATTCCCCTGGCCCTGCCCTGGGCAGAAAGGGGTACTACATGTTCTACAACCTCGCTACACCGTACACCGATACCTACAAAGCGTTAAAGTCATCTATTGATGCATCCGGAAATGCATCGGAGTATATCATCCTGGTGCCGATGGCCTATGTTCTGGTTGACCAATTCCAGAACAAACGGATTCCCACAGAGGAAGCACGCACCGTATTCAATCAATTGCTCGAGATTGCCGACCACAATATTGCCAATAACAAGCAGTTTGCTGCACAGTATCAGCAGGGGAAGGAAGCTATGTTGCCTACGCTAGCACAGATCGAAGGTGCCTTGTTTGATTGTGCCTGGTTCAAAAACAGGCTGGAACCCCAATATCGAGAAGACCCCGAGAATGGTGAACTCATCAAGGAGATCTATCTCCGACTTGCTGCTCAGGAATGTGCGGATGCCGACCCGTTGATGATTGAACTGAAGGCAAAATATGAAGCCTATGCTGCTGATGTGAATGCCAAAGTCCTGGCAGAGTTTTATGAAAAGAACCCGGGAGCTCACGCCAAGGCACTATACGACGAAGGCAAATACAACGAAGCCATCGACAAGTACAAATCAGCTATTGATCAGGAATCCGATCCGAATAAACTGGCAGACTATTATCAATCTCTGGCTTCCATTGAGTTTCGCCAGTTCGATCGCTACACAACAGCCCGGGACCACGCACGTAAAGCGATGAAACTCCGGCCGGATTGGGGCCAACCACTTATTCTGATCGGAGATATGTATGCTAAATCCTATCGGTCGTGTGGGAATTCAGATTTTGAACAACGATGTGTGATCCTCGCCGCCATGGAAAAATATTATGCCGCCAAAGCTCTCGACTCCTCCGTTGCGGATCAGGTAAATGAGCGGATTTCCCGATTTAGCGGATCGCGTCCTTCCCTTGAAGATGCACACATGCTCGGGAAGACGGAAGGCCAATCCTACTCAATCGGTTGCTGGATCGGAGAAACAGTGACCTTGAAGTTTAACAAGTAAGCTTTTTCTGCCAAAAAAAGGACCGTCTAAGACATAGGCGGTCCTTTTTTTTTGGTGAAACACAACAATTTAGCGTGTACTGTCTTTTAATCGTTCTCTGAGTCATACACAGTTGCCATACAGGGGTTTGTCCTTAGAGACTACATTTGTCCCTCCAAAATTATCCAATGAGAAATTTGTTTATCCTTTTGACCTCGTTTTCATTTCTGGTTGCCTGCACACCGAAGATCGTTGAAAAAACGGTTGATACGGGCATTCCGGATAAGTATAAGACGCCGGAAACGGATACGATCATTTCAGGCTGTACTACGTTTTCCAATTCAGAATACCCTGAGGATGCTTTGAATGAACATGTCATATACAGGGGGTTTCTGCGTGAGAATGACCTGGTGACTGCCTGGCCTCATTGGCAACGGGCATATCAGCTTGCCCCGGCAGCTGATGGCAAACGCTCTATTCAATACACAGATGGTGTGAAGTTTTATAAAGACTTCTACCAGAAATCCACCGATTCGCTGGAACGTGCCGGCTATGTCCAGAATATTCGCAATCTGTATAAGGAGGCTGTTCGTTGCTATCCAAATGATTCTCATTTGCATGGGCTCCTCGCATTTGATCTCTATTACTCTTTTCGCAAGCATGCAACTGATGATGAAATCTACCAGTTGTTCAAGAGTACCCTGGACAAAAATGGAATCAACAGCCAGGCGTTTGTTCTCAATCCGTTCACGGACCTGCTGATCAGCCAATACAATCAGGGAAAAATCGGGGTTGAAGAAGCCCGGACATACCAGGCCCTGGTGAGAGATGTGCTGGCCAGGGGATTGGCTGACGCGAAGGAAAGGGACAATTTTGTCATCGTAGAGGATTACGTACCTGTGCGATTGGAGGAGTTCGAAGCTGTGGAAGACTTCTATCCTCCTTCCTATTATATCAATCGATATTATCCGGATTACCAGCAAGATTCGCTGAATTGCGAAGTGGTCAAGACCGTTTACAGTCGGTTTCGCTGGGGAAAGGTGGATGTCAAGGATTCGCGACTGAACAGGATGAGTCAATTCATCAATCGCGAGTGCCTGGATGCTGACCAGACATCCTCCGGCCGCCAGGCCTTCAACGCTCTGCAGGAAGGGCAATACCGGGAGGCAGTACAGCTGTTTGAGAAGGCTTCGTCAGAAACAGATGACCAGGATAAAAAATCCAAATACCATTTGTTGATTGCGAAAATCTATTATTCCTACCTCAAGAATTTCAGCAAATCGCGTCAGTTTGCCCTCCAGGCTGCCAAACTGGATCCCAACTCGGGAGAGCCCTATATCCTGATCGGCAAACTCTATGCTTCCAGCGGGCCATTGTGCGGGCCTGGCAGAGGATGGGACAGTCAGGTTGTTACCTGGCCTGCTATTGACAAGTGGCAGGTAGCCCGCAATATAGATCCGGGGCATTGCCGCCGAAGCCACAAAATTGATCAACCAGTATAGCGGGTATATGCCGAATGTGGAGGAAATCTTCCAACGCGGCCTGAAAGAAGGGCAGTCGTTCTATGTAGGTTGTTGGATACAGGAGTCGACAACGATACGGGCTGCCAGGTAAAGCCCGGTATAAGAGAAAAAAAGGGGGTGTCGACTGGCACCCCCTTTTTTATTCGCACAGAAATTTATTTCTGGAAGAACTCAATCATCCCATGAGCCAGTTCGGCCCCGATCCGGCTCTGGGCTTCATTTGTCGAAGCACCGATATGCGGTGAAACAGAGACATTGGGATGATTCAACAATTGAGCCCGCGGTACTGGTTCGCCTACAAAGACGTCCAGGCCAGCACCTCCGATCTGACCGGAGTCAAGTGCTTCGAGCAATGCATCTTCATCAATGATCCCTCCACGTGCCGAATTAAGCAGAATGGCCCCTTTTTTCATCATGGTCAGTTCAACCTGACCCAGTAACGGCTTGCCCCCCCAAAGAGGGTACGTGAACGCTCAGGAAGTCTGAAGAGGCCAGTACCTCATCCAGTGAAATGGTCCTGATATTGACGGTGACTTGTCCGAAGCCTTCAATATGCCAGGCAATATCCGTTTCCTGGACATAGGGGTCTGAAGCGATCACCTTCATTCCCGCGCCCAATGCCAACCGAGCCAGAGATTGCCCGATTCGACCAAAACCGACAATCCCTAATGTCCTTCCCTCAATCTCACGCCCTTTGCTGAAGGATTTCTTCATGTCATTGAACGCCGTGCTCCCCTGAGCAGGCATATCCCGATTGGCTCGGTGCAGAAATCGAGACAGAGAAAGCATGTGACCCATGGTCAGTTCGGCGACCGCGCGTGAAGAAGCTTCCGGCGTATTAAACACATGTAAACCTTTTTCCCGTGCATAAACGACATCGATATTGTCCATACCGACACCACCTCTTGCGATGGCCTTCAGATCGGGACATCCATCGATCAGATCCTTGCGAACCTGGGTAGCGGAGCGGACGATGAGGGCATCATAGATTGGCAAAACAGCACTCAGGTCATCTTGTGGAACATGATCGGTATCCACATGAAATCCGGCTTCCCTCAGCAGATTCAAACCGGTTGCATGAATACCATCATTGGCTAGAATTCGGATCATATTTTTATGTCTTGTTAGATCAAGGATTCAGGCTTGTGCCTGTCAGCAATAAGATTGTAAAGGAACAGGATTTTTCATTCTCATTTCTCCATCGGATGATCAACTGATCAATATGCAAGGACCTCCCGGATCGCATCAGCTACTTTTTCTGCCGAGGGGATCATCGTCAGTTCCAGCGTCATATTCAGCGGAATCGCCGGCATATTTTCAGATCCGATCACCCGGACCGGTGCATCCAGCTGTTCAAAGCATCGTTGCTGAATTCGGGCTGCCAGGCTTTGCGCAAATGAATTATTGACCGGTTCTTCAGTGACGATCAGAATCCGGTTATGTCGACCCGTGAGGTCCATCATGGCTTCTTCGTCCAATGGGTAGAGGGTCCTCAGATCCAATATTTCGATCTGCCCTGGCCAATTCCGAGCCGCATTGAGTGACCAGTGGACACCCATACCATAGGTGACTATACCGAGCGAAGGACCCTGTTGAATTGCATCCGACTCGGCTTTGAGCACCGTCCTCCCAATCCCGAACGGCAGAATATAATCCTCTGCCGGCTCGACACATCGCGCGGTTTCGGTGCCTTTCACCTTCGACCAGTACAACCCTTTATGCTCCAGGATGACCACCGGATTCGGGTCGTGGAAGGCGGCCTTGATCAATCCCTTCAGGTCGGCACCATTGCTCGGGTAGGCGATCTTGATCCCCCGAATATTGGTCAATACACTTTCGATACTGGATGAATGGTATGGTCCACCACTTCCATAGGCACCAATTGGCACCCGAAGAATACAGTTGACTGGCCACTTGCCGTTGGTGAGATAACAGGAGCGACTGACTTCCGTAAACAATTGGTTCAGACCTGGCCAGATATAATCAGCAAATTGCACTTCAACAATCGGCTTGAGGCCGACTGCCGACATCCCAACTGTGCTGCCGACAATAAATGCCTCCTGGATCGGTGTATTGAACACACGATGATCACCGAATTTCTGAGCAAGTGTTGCCGCTTCCCGGAAGACACCCCCCAATCGCCCCCCGACATCCTGACCATACAGCAGACATTCCGGATGTTGACGCATCAATTCTTCGATCGCAAACAGGCCACAATCCACCATGACTTTCTCCTCGCCTCCTTCCGGATGTCGAACACCTTTTTCCTCCAGAACTGGGGTCGGTGCAAAATCGTGTGTAAACAGATCTTCAGGCCTGGGATCCTCACTTGCCAATGCGCGCTGATAATCCGCTTCCACAAGACTTCGTGCCTTTGCAGAAATGTCCAGGAGTTGTTCTTCTGTAAACCCCTCTTCCAGAAGCAGCTCGCGTAATTTGGGCCATGGGTCCCGTGACTGATGCTCCTCGAGATCATCCCTGTACCATTCTTTTCTGACGCCACTGGTATGATGGTTCAGCAAAGGGACACGGGCATGAACCAGGAATGGACGTCGCTCCGTTCGCATGATCTCCAGGATCTCCTGAAATTCAAGATATGCCTCTGAAAACAAGGTCCCATCGATCGTCCGGGCTTCAATCCCATGAAATCCCCGGGCATATTCGTATGCATTCTGCGCTCTGGTTTCTTCTGCATTGGCAGAAATATCCCATCCGTTGTCTTGCACGAGATACAGGATGGGCAACTGTCGAAGGGCAGCCATTTGAAACGCTTCTGCTACTTCCCCCTCGGTTACCGAAGCATCGCCGAGCGAACAGACCGTAATCGGATACTCGCCGGGCTGGTCATTGCTCAGACCCATGTTCTCCCGGTATTGCATGCCAAGTGCTATCCCTGTAGAAGGTATTGCCTGCATGCCGGTTGCTGACGATTGATGTGGAATCTTCGGCTTGTCATCATCCCGGAGTGAGGGATGGCAATAATATGTCCGACCTGCAGAAAACGGGTCATCCCGCTTGGCCATCAGTTGCAACATGAGATCAAACGGCTGCATACCAATTGCCAACAGGAAGGCATCATCGCGATAATAGAGGCTGAGAAAATCCTTCGGTTGCAATTGCAATCCGAGCGCGATTTGTACTGCTTCATGCCCGCGAGAAGTCGCATGAACATATTTGGAGACCACTTTGAAATTCTCCTCGAACACCTCAGTCATGGTTTTGGCAGTGGTCATCAACTGAAATGCGCGGAGCAGGAGATCCTGGCTCACCCTGGAACGTGTTGTAGACAAGGTCATGCCGTACGATTTTTGAAAGCAGCTATCGCATTCCGGGTAAATGTGGACAACACCAGATGACCACTGGTAGCAGCACGAGCGTCCAGGAGCTTTTCCCAATCTTCAGTTCCCTCCCAAAACACCCGCTTCAATTCCGCAACTGCATCCGGATTGTAGGTCTCCAGTTTGCGGGCAAATGCACGTATCGCTTCATCCAGTTCTTCCTGATTCGAGAATAATTCCTGATATAGCCCCTGTTCACAAGCCCATTCAGCGCTCATCCAATCTGACGCACGCAAAGCCAGTTGACGAAACGCTGCATTTCCAATTTTCCGTTCGATCGCCGGGCCAACGACAAAGGGACCAATGCCCACAGCCAATTCACTCAATTTGATACTGGCATAGGCTGTAGCAAAACAATAATCCACAGCAGCTGCAATGCCGACTCCCCCACCTACTGCCTTCCCCTGGATCCGGCCAATGATGATCTTGGGGCAACGGCGGCAAGCCAGAATGACATTGGCAAAACCGAGAAAAAACTGCTTTCCGGTTTGAATATCTTCGATGGAAGCCAATTCGTCAAAACTGGCCCCTGCACAAAATGTCCGATCACCGCCACTCTGGAGGATAATCACGGCAACCTCCTGATCCTGCCCAGCCTCGTCGATCGCTTCGGTAAGCTTTTTCAATTGATGTCCAGGCATGGCATTGTGCGACGGATGGCTGAATGTAATTGTTGCAATCCGTCCCTCCCTGGTCAATGCGACTTCGCCCTCCTGAGTGGATATATCCATGTGATAAAAATTTCCTCAAAGGTACGAACTCAGAAACAAGGTCCGGATGGACTTCGATTCCTGTTCTTTTGCCGCTGTCCAGATGAATGAATTCCACGGATTGTCCTTAGTTTTGAGGAATGCTCATGATTTTCTTCATACCGTACATTTGTCTGTTGGGGCTGACCGCCAACCAGTACGAACCGTCAGGCCATCCGTGTGATACACCTCAGGTCTTCTTGTTATCCCAATCAGAGTCCATACTTGATTGCCTACAAATGGAATTTCCCTCCAGTCTGCTGAATGTCTGTGACAATAATTCAGAGAAGGCGTTCGCGTTCTGGAAACCATTTATCAAGCAAATCGAAGTGATGGCCCAGAAGGAAGGCGTTTATACTCCAGGTACCAAATTATGGATCAAGGCATTCTGGGACCAGCAAGGTCATCTGATGTATATCGGGTATGCATCCAAACATGAGGCTCCATTGACCAATCATAGCGGCTGGGAACGAGTGTTCAAGGCATGCATCAAGGACTCCAGAATGGATGGACCATGGCGCTCCGGGTTTTATCACCTGGGTAGTATTTGCTGGCGATCGAATTCCTGACCAGTACCTTCTTCCGACCTTATATTTCTTGTTTCGACCATGAAGAAAATTAACCCGCTGCTGTATACCCTGCCGTGTGTGCTGTTCCTCGCTTTCATGATCGAATCCTGCAAGATGGAAGGACTTGCCACTGCCTGGCATCTAGTCCCAAATGACGCGCCATCGGATGTCTTCCACCTGTCCATTGGGCAGGACGGACGAGGTTATGCCGTGGGAGGAAAAACCTGGTATTCAGGATATATTCTGCTGACGACAAATGGTGGCGAAACCTGGCAAATCCTGCAGGAAGATACCAAAGCCATTCTCGACCTCAATAGGAATTCTTCAGGAACCTGGGTAACGACGGGAGTGGACGGCCATGTCTGGGAAAAACGGGATACGGGAATTTGGTCATTCAGACGATTGCCTGAATGGCGGATCAATCGGGCAATTGTGCCCTTGAACGATGGTTCAGTGATCCTGGGTGGTGGATCAGGTTTTCAATTCGGGCACCTGTTCAGGGCAGATTCAACTGATCAGGTCTCCCATCTTCGTGAAACAGACAACCTGATCAATGATCTGGCTGTCTGTGCGAATCAGCGATTGATCGCAGCAGCCTATGGAGCGGTGTTTTATTCGGATGATCAAGGCGAATCCTGGGATTATCTCGATCTGACCGGGGATAATTTCATGGCCATCGAAATGATCGACGGGTTGACTGGATATATGGTCGGATATGGTGGTACGATCCTCAAGACCACTGATGCCTGGCACAGTTGGTCAACAATCCGGAATGGCGACGCATTGACCACTGCTGACACCCCTTTTCGGGGTCTGGCATTCAAAGACGAGTATACGGGTGTGCTGGTGGGCGATGCCGGCACGGTCTGGTTGACCCGGGATGGTGGCACAACCTGGGTAAATCTGCTCGGCATAAGTGCATCCATCGATCTGACGACGGCAGCTTTTTATGGATCTACTCTGCTAGTTGGGGGTACGGGCGGTCACCTCTTTTCAACTACCCTCCCCTGATTCGGACAATGTTCCACTGCGTATCCATTGCTGGTAACGTTGCTCCTCCCAGCCAAATATGACATGGGGCAAAGCGCGATTCAGCCATTTCATCACCACGAGATAGCGATCCTCCGGTAGCTGAATTGTATAGCTTTTCCGATCCCTGGTCTGGATATAGACCCGGTAGTGTTTTGACAGAACAACGCCCAATGGCGCTCGGGTAAGCAGCGACCCGTAAATCCAGATTATGTCCTCCGAATGCCCTTGTAAAAGACGATAAACTGATGAACTGTCAAGAGGTCCTGTTGCAATCGCCTGCCAAAATGCCTTCATGAGCCCGGCCAGCAAGGCAATTGGCACGAGGACATACCACCCTGGAATCACCCAAATGGCTGAGGCTGAGGTAAGAATCAGACTTCCTGTACAAATAAGCTTCCACCGCCATTCCTTCCGGATCGATCCAAGGATATCCTGGAATGCCGGGTGTTTGTACCAATGTTCGTCCACTGCTGTTTAAAACATTTTATGTTATAACGTATATTTGCTATCTATTTCCCGCATCTTCCGATCTTGCGGAGCGGTCCATTCAGTTGATGGACTTGTCTCCGGTTAAAACCTACCCATGAGTCAGATTCAATATACAGAAGATCAGATCAAATCACTTGATTGGAAGGAGCATATGCGGATGCGGCCCGGCATGTATATTGGCAAGCTGGGTGATGGGTCCAGTCCGGATGATGGTATTTACATCCTGCTCAAGGAAATTATCGACAATTCGATTGATGAATACATCATGGGGTTTGGTCGGGAGATCAATATCACCCTGGAAGACGGGACCATTGCGGTTCGTGATTTCGGGCGAGGTATTCCGCTGGGCAAGGTCGTTGAATGTGTATCCCGGATCAATACAGGAGGGAAATATGATTCCCAGGCGTTTAAAAAATCTGTTGGTCTGAACGGGGTTGGCACAAAAGCAGTGAATGCACTTTCCGAATTCTTCCAGGTCTATGCAGTTCGAGATGGTCAATTAAAACGGGCTGAGTTTTCCAAGGGGGAATTGATCGAAGATGCCCGGGTCGTCAAGACGACAGAGGCGAATGGTACCTACTTCGCCTTTCGGCCCGATGTCGAGATCTTTCGCCAGTACAAGTTCCGCCCGGAATACATGGAAACCCAACTGTGGAATTACGTGTATCTGAATACCGGATTAAAGATCAACTTCAATGGCAAGGTGTTCAATTCCCGGCATGGACTGCTTGATCTGCTGACCAAAAAGACCTCTCAGGAGGAATTGCGCTATCCTATCATCCACTTGAATGGGCCTGACCTGGAGATCGCTATGAGCCATGGCGATCTGTATGGCGAGCACTATTACTCCTTTGTCAACGGACAATTCACCACTCAGGGTGGCACTCATCTGGCAGCTTTCCGAGAAGCGATTGTCAAGGTGATTCGGGATTTTTACAAGAAGGATTTCGATTCCAAGGATATCCGGGCGTCCATCATCACAGCCATCAGTATCCGGGTGGAAGAGCCTGTTTTCGAATCGCAGACAAAGACCAAACTGGGCTCTCAAAACATGAGCCCGACAGGGACGTCGATACGTTCTTATGTCAGTGATTTCCTTTCCCGCGAACTGGACAATTACCTCCACCAGAATCCGGAGACAGCACAAGCGCTGCTGAAACGTATCTCTCAGTCAGAACGGGAACGAAAGGAGATCGCCGGGATAAAAAAGCTGGCTAACCAGCGTGCAAAAAAAGCCAACCTGCACAACAAGAAACTGCGAGATTGTCGGTATCATTTCAATGAAGAAAAAGTGGCGGACGAAGTACGTCTGGCCACGACCCTGTTCATCACAGAAGGTGATTCCGCTTCCGGTTCGATTACCAAGGCGCGCAGCGTAGAGACCCAAGCCGTTTTCAGCCTGAGAGGAAAACCACTGAATTGCTTTGGACTGACAAAAAAAGTAGTCTACGAGAACGAAGAATTCAACCTCCTTCAGCATGCTCTGAACATAGAAGACAGTATTGATGATCTGCGATACAGCCAGGTTGTGATCGCTACTGATGCCGATGTGGACGGGATGCATATCCGGTTGCTCCTGCTCACTTTCTTTCTCCAGTTTTTTCCAGACCTGGTCCGAAATGGCCACCTCTTCATACTGGATACGCCCTTGTTCCGTGTGCGTGACAAACAGCAGACATTCTATTGTTATTCTGAAACAGAAAAGCAGAGAGCAATCAAATCACTTCGAGGTAAACCGGAAATCACCCGATTCAAAGGGTTGGGTGAAATTTCGCCCTCTGAATTCAAGGATTTCATTGGGCCAAATATCCGGTTGGACCCGGTTGTCTTGCGGGATGACACCCGGATCGATCAACTCCTGGGATACTATATGGGTAAAAACACACCACAACGCCAGGTGTTTATCATTGATAACCTCAAGGTTGAAAAGGACCTGGAGGACATACTGATGCCATCTGCCGAATTGCAGACCGAAATGGCTGACGCCTGACAAACTGACGGATAATTTTATCTCCATCCGCTCGTTTGGCATAGATTACCCCGTGGCACGGGGTTTGACCTGTGGAGGCAAATACCGTTTTGGCCAGGTTAAAGCCATCTTTTTTTTCAGCCGATTTTCTTTGTTCTATGATATACGACCCAATCCTCAACCTCCATTCCGGAACAGATGAAGATTCCGAATTCATGCCTCTGTTTTCCATTGACGAGGAGGATGAAAGTAATATTCAGGAAGACTTCCCTGAAGAGCTTCCTGTTCTTGCCCTGAAAAATACAGTCCTTTTCCCAGGCATCGTGATTCCGATCACGGTCGGTCGGAACAAGTCAATCAAAGCCATCCAGAAAGCATTTCAGGATCAGAAGATCATCGCTGTCCTGTCCCAGAAAGACAGTCGAATCGAATCTCCCAAATCGACCGACCTCTTTACAGTGGGTACGATCGCCCGCATAGTCAAATTGCTGAAAATGCCGGACGGAACTACGACTGCCATTCTTCAGGGGCGCCGCCGTTTCCGTCTTGTTGAAATGACGCAGGAGCAACCCTACATGACTGCCAGAGTGGCCATGGTGAAACATGAAGACTCCGAGAATGACCTGGAATTTGAAGCCCTGATTTCGACCATTACAGATACAGCACGGCGGATTATTGAATTGTCGCCAAACATTCCTGCAGAAGCAAACCTTGTTCTTCGAAATATCACCAATAACCTGTTCCTTCTGAATTTTATTGCCTCCAATCTGAGCCTGAAGGTGGCCGTCAAACAGGAGATTCTCGAGATCAATCCGATCAATCAGAAAGCCCGGATGATCCTGATCCAGCTGGAGAATGAACTCCAGGTACTGGAGCTCAAGGATCAGATCGAAAACAAGGTGCGGGGGGATATCGAAAAGCAGCAACGCGACTATTACCTCAACCAGCAACTGAAAACGATCCAGGAAGAACTGGGGCATAATCCACAGGAAGAGGAGATCGACAGGCTGATGGAGCGTTCTACCTTTAAAAAATGGTCAGAAAAGGTGGCCAAGCATTTTGACAAGGAGTTGAACCGCCTGCGCAGGATGAACCCGCAGGTAGCTGAATACAGTGTGCAACTCAATTATCTCGACCTGGTCCTCGATTTACCCTGGGATGATGTCACGACAGACAACTTTGATCTGAAAAAAGTGAAAAAGATCCTGGATGAGGATCATCACGGACTGGAAAAGGTGAAGGAACGTATCCTGGAGCATTTGTCCGTCCTGAAACTGAAGGGCGACATGAAGGCCCCGATCCTTTGTCTGGTCGGTCCTCCGGGAGTGGGTAAGACATCCCTTGGGCGGTCGATAGCCATGGCCTCGGCCGGGAATATGTCCGCATATCACTGGGTGGCTTGCATGATGAGTCAGAGATCCGTGGACACCGCAAAACCTATATCGGCGCCATGCCCGGTCGGATTATCCAGTCAGTGAAAAAAGCACGAGCTGCCAATCCCTGTTTTGTCCTGGATGAAATCGACAAGGTGGGCAAGGATTTTCGGGGAGATCCGGCATCGGCACTGTTGGAAGTCCTTGACCCCGAGCAGAACAGCTCATTCCATGACAATTATCTGGAAATGGAATATGACCTGAGCAAGGTCCTCTTTATCGCTACAGCCAATACATTGAGCACCATCCAACCTGCGTTGCTGGATCGGATGGAGATCATTCAGATCAGCGGATATTCCACAGAAGAAAAAACAGCCATTGCGGAAAAGCACCTGATACCGAAACAGCTTCAGGAGCACGGCTTGAAAAAAGGGCAATTAAAACTGACGGAAGCCGGATTGATCAAAGTGATCCAGGATTATACCCGGGAGAGTGGCGTTCGTTCACTCGACCGGCAGATCGCTCAAATATGTCGATCTGTTGCGCATAAGGTAGCTACCGGGGCCAAATTCAAACCTACGCTCAGTGAAGAAGACATCGAGAAGATCCTCGGCCCACGGAAGTTCAACATGGAGCGATTCCTGGGAGGAAATCCGCCTGGTGTCGCGATCGGGCTTGCCTGGACCAGTGTCGGGGGCGAAATCCTGTTTATTGAAACCAGTTTATCTCCTGGTAAAGGCGGATTGAAGTTAACCGGTAATCTGGGCGAGGTGATGAAGGAATCAGCTGTGACGGCACTCAGTTATCTGAAAGCGCACAGTCAGGAGTATGGGATCGACCCGGAAGTGTTCAACAAGACAGATATCCATGTCCATGTACCGGAGGGTGCCATTCCCAAAGATGGTCCTTCTGCCGGGATCACCATGTTGTCCGCGTTGGCCTCTGCATTCCCGGACAAACCGTTGCGCCAGCTGGTAGCGATGACCGGTGAGATCACTCTTCGGGGAAGGGTCTTACCTGTTGGTGGGATTAAGGAAAAGATCCTGGCGGCCAGACGTTTGGGGATTCAAACCGTGGTGCTCTGTGATGAAAACAAACAGGACGTAGAAGAAGTACCTGTCAGATATCGAAAAGGACTTCGCTTCCGGTATGTGACTGAAATGGGTGATGTCGTGCGATACATGTTGCAATTGCGCCGTTAAAATCTTCTTAATCTGGTGTCCTTTCACCTCGGCACACCATAACCAGGTGTTCTCAATGTGTATCTTGCCACTATGAAGATGTCCTACCACTCCTTCCGAATTGTTTTCCTCTTGAGCATCTGTTTGCTGACAGGCGGATTCGCATTATTTGCACAACAGATTGACGGTGACAATCAACTGGTGCAGTTTTCCGGCCTTGTCCTCGACGGGACCAATGCCGAGTTGCTTCCAGTTCCATTTACCACGATTGCAATCAGGGACAAGGGACGTGGCACTTACGCCGACTTTAACGGCTTCTTTTCCATTGTTGTCGAAAAGGGGGATATCATTTCCTTTACATCAATCGGATATCGAACAGTTGAATTTCAAATACCCGACACCCTCAAGGACAATCGTTTACCCATCGTCCAATTGATGAGCAGGGACACATTCAATCTACCTGAAACTGTTGTATTCCCCTGGCCGAGTAAGGAACATTTCAAGATCGAATTCCGGCCATGGATGTCACCTCCGACATGCAACGCCGGGCCCTTGAAAATCTGGCACAGGAAAATCTGGAGCGGGGCGCCATGACTCCTGCTTATGATGGCAGGGAAAGTGCCAGCTATTATCTGCGGCAGCAATCCAACGCGTTCTACCATATCGGCCAACAGCCGCCGATGAACATTTTCAATCCGTTGTCCTGGGCCAAGTTTTTTGAAGCCTGGAAACGGGGCGATTTCAAAAAGAAATAAAGTTCAACATGCACATCCTGTTCTTCTCGAAAGAAAGAGGACTGATCAGGTCAGGTATTCCAGTTCATAGGTGACATCCTCGCTTTGACATACTGGGCAGCATAAGGGTTCTTCGCGAGTCAACTTTCCTCCGCAAGGACATGGAGGCACAAGCACATGCAGCCCGTTTTCAATGGTTACATACTGGTGGCAGGTCGAACACTGGAATCCCAGTTGGTGATTTTCGCCATGCGTAAATGACAGGATCCGTTCCATGTGTCCACAGGTGACACAGTGAAGCATCCCTACCCCACTGGTCCTGTCAAACATGAGTTTTTCATCCATGAACGCCTATCTATAGTTGGTCATTTGTTCCATTTATCATTCTATGACCAGGATGGTACCTCTGACCATGTGGCGATGATTGACAATTTCGTATGCATAGATCCCCGCCGGCCAATCCGCTCTGGTGGCCCATGAGGAACTGCGTCCATTATCCCGGACAACCATCCACCCATCTGCATTCCATATGCGTATGTCAAGCGGGCCTTCAAGCTGAGTGTACAGCGAAAGAAGTGCCCCGGAACGGACGGGATTGGGTGCAAGAAAAGCGGGGCGGTCCAGGAGTACCGAAGGTTGATCTGGCTGTTGTACAGCAGTGGTTTGACCAGTGTTGACGATCATCCATTGTCCCAGATCCTGAATATCGGAAAATTCAGCAGAGCCATCAGCACCGATTTCTGCTGACACAGCGCCTGTCCATTCTGACCAGGTGTCCCCTTCCCATTCCAGTTGCGAAGATGGAGTTTGACTGTCGAAGGATTTGCCTCATTATCTGGATATACATTGCCAACCCTGTCCAACCGAAGTGCGGTCATTGGATCAAAAACAGCCTGCCCGTAATTGTTGCCAATCCAACAACGCGGACTGACTGGGTGATCGTCATCTGCCGGCACATCCGGTGCCAAATGGATGCGACTGACAACCAGCTCACCATCAGGGTACGTCGATGAGGATGGGAATGTCATGGTTACGCCGGTTTTGCCAAAGGAAAATTCGCCGCCCTGGTCGATCGTCTGGCGACTGCTCTCCCCTCCACCCCATGGGCCGGTTGCCGGTACGCGATGCGCACTTCCAGCAAATTGCAAGTGGCGGACACCGACCCGATCCGTAGCCTCTCCCGTGGTGCGATTGAATTGATAGTAGGCGATCAGATCCGGCTCCTCTTCTACGCGTTTGGTCAGATGCATGGTTTCACGGATCTCTTCCTGGCTCACTGCCTTGTCCCAGATAGCGACTTCATCGATGGCCCCCTTCCATGTCCTCGAATTCCAATCCCTGTACCGGCCCATAGAAACATTATCCAGTTTGACCGGCAGTACATCAGTCAGATGGGTATTGCCCACCCCGTTCAGGTAGAGGGTAATGCTCCCGGGTTTCATGACCAGAGCTACATGCTGCCATTCATCTGGAACAACGGTGAATCCACTGTTCCACCACCAGGCGCCTCCTGGCCAATGATAGCCCAGAGCTGTTGTTGTCGCGCACATTCAATCCAAAAGCGCTCCCTTCGAATGCACCGATCACAATACCGGCATAACTGGCTTGTCCCCCTTCCGGTTTCACCCAGGCGGAAATGGTCAATTCGTCAAATGGCTCGCCTTCCTGGTTGGGCATGATGGCCGCATCGCCATCTGTCGCCGTCCGCAATGCAAATCCAGGGATGGTATCCGGCTGGCATTCGTTTTTAACCTCTACGACCAGTGACCGGGAAGCAGTGAACCCGGTTTCATCTGTAATCGTGAGTGTGACATCATATTCGCCGGTCCCTGGAAAAACCACTTTCGGATTTCGGCTGTCTGAAACTGCGGGATTGCCCGAATCAAATGTCCAGGACCAGGATGCATTTTCATGTGCCAGAACGGAATAATCATCAAACTGGAACGTATCCCGTTCACAATAGGCTACCCGTTTATCCACTGTGGGTTGACAAATGGACTGGAATGGGTCTGGAAGTGGTGTTTCCCAGAATCCCTTGCCATACGCCGCCAGGCGAAGCTTTTTATCTCTGTAAAATGGTCGAATAATGTTGCAATTGATCTCTTTGGGCAATCCATCATTGAAGAGGGTCCAATCCTGGCCGGAAGCCGGGCGATAGTAGACCGATTTATTGGTTCCCAGGAAAAGAGCTCCATCTGTCCCTAGCAGATGGACCAGGGTTGTCGGTGCTTCGCCGTCCAGCAGAGATGTCGTGAGGTTGGTCCAGGAAGCACCACCGTCAATCGATTCAAACACTTTTTCTCCATTGGCGCCATCTGAATATCCGATCCAGAGCCGCTCCGGATCTGTGCCACTGACAGTCAGTAAAAAACGTCGTTTATATCCGGTGGGCAACGTCAGAGATGTCCAGGTCGTCCCACCATCTGTTGTCCGCCACACCCAACCTTCACTCCAGGTATTGGCATTTCGCTGAGCAACGACCATGGTCTCGGGGTGAGAGCGGGAGATGGCAATCTGTGTCACATTCCCTCCATCCGTCTGGTCAAACGTGTGGATCAATGTAAAAATGAGCCTCCGTCCTCTGTCTTCCAAAGCTGATTGTCACGTCCCAGATAATAGTGATTATAACAATCCGGAGACCAGACCTGCTCACTCGATTCGGCTGCGTAATACAGTTCATTCGGCGCCTTGGAAATCGGGAAACCGAGTGAAGGATTGTCGATCGCTGCAGGTAGAACCTTTCCGCCAATATCGGAGAAATAAGCTCGCCGCCCGCCGCCCGGGCTGACATACCCGGTAGGCGCTTCTCCACCACCGAGTCGGATATGGATACTGTCCGGATAGGTTTCCACCCACCCCGAGTTGCCATTGTGGTACCGCCCGCCGACCAGTACATCTTCATTCCAGCCCTGACCAAAGCCCCAGTAATCTGATCCGGCGATACCGAATTTGCGGCTTTCATGTGTACTGAACTGATTGGTCGAGTAATTGATCCCCCCATCGGTACACACCCAGGTGTCACTGCCCAGACATTTGATCTCCTGAACATCGGGATGCACCCAAGGCAATGAACCTCCGTATCCACCGATCCGGGAGAACGTCGTTCCTCCATTGGACGATCTCCACAAGCTGAGATGCCCCACCAGCAATTCATTCGGATCGGTATGACTCGCCGCAATGCTCAGGTTGTAGTATCCCTGATGAAAACCAGTCCCATCGAAGGGACTGATCACTGCCAGATTGGGGTGATCCTGCGTGTATGGGCCACCGGCTGGAGGATTGGGAAGAGTCCAGGTGCTGCCACTATCCAGACTTTTATATACACCGATAAATCCATTGTCACCGGCCTTGGCCTGACCGATCAGGACAACATAAATTCGATCGGGATCGGCCGGTGTCACGGTCATGCGGGCACCGGCATTCTGTCGATCCGGATCCTGTCCGTTAAACCATCCTGTTCCGGACTGATGGGCAAACGAGGCGCCTCCATCCGTCGACTTCCAGAAAGTGCAGCGCTGATCACTGACATCATCTTTCAGGAGATAGGCGATTGACGGGGCATCGGGCTTCCATTCCAGGTCATAACATTTGTCAGTGAACAGCTTTGTCCAGTTTTGTCCACCATTCTCTGATCTCCAAAGCCCTTTTCCTGCTGCAACCAGAATAATTTCCGGATTGGTCGGGTGAATGGCGATATCATTCACTCCCATCTGGCTAACGGTCAACAAAGCAACCCAATTCTCACCACCGTCCAGGGTTTTGTAGATACTGTTCTGATCTCCGGCGTACACGATCTGCGGATTGGCCGGGTGAATTTCGATTGATAACACAGCCTGGATATCCAGGTTCCGGCTGGCTGGCTGCCAGTGCATCCCTCGATCTACGCTCTTGTATATCTCGGATCCTTCCGTACCACAGTAGAGGATATCGGGGTTTGACCTGGATTGATCAAAGGCATAGATATTTGTCTGCCAGCTGACAGACACCTGATCCCCATCGATCGCATCGCTGATCATATCAAAGGGGCCCAGACTGGTCCATGCGGCTGTCGTACGACCCGCTGGCGTATGGGAAGAATTGAATTTCTGATGCAGCGCTTCCCGTTCAAGAAGGATTTCTTCTGAAGTAGGATATTGTACAGATCCATCCGATTGAATGTAGGGTTCAATATGGCGTCGCCACTTTTTATAAAACTGGGTATAGGTCGTCTTCTCAAATGGATGAGAGGTGTACCATTCGGAATAGGCCTGGTCGATCAGATAGATATTGGGGTCCGGTTGATACAACAGATCTATCCAATCATTTCGTTCTGCCTTCGGTGGGGGCACTGGGAAAGAAAACTGTTGCCCATATGAAGGGGATACGGTGATCGCACAGAAAACACAGACGAACGAAACCTGAAGGATGTTCTTCAATGAAACAAACATTGATTCTTGATTTGGTGGAACCAAGATAATTAACATCCAACAAGACAGTTCAAAGGAATGGCATATGACGTTTGATCGTGTTTACCATCACGTTCCATCCTGAAGCGGTAAAAGGGAACCAGGGTGCAGAACTCATGATCCTGGCCTCTTCCTGAATCTGTGACTCTCCGTCCAGAAAACGGAAGATCCGGTCAATCGGATTTCGGGTATATAATGTCCAGAATACCCGGGATGCTTTCGTGCGACGTTGCGCCAGCACGCC
Organism: Saprospiraceae bacterium; assembly: GCA_016710115.1. Taxonomy (GTDB): domain Bacteria; phylum Bacteroidota; class Bacteroidia; order Chitinophagales; family Saprospiraceae; genus JAGNXB01. The sequence goes on along the minus strand of JADJLN010000004.1, from coordinate 225,026 downwards.
TAGCAATACACTGGCATAGAAGTCAAACCGGGCTTGTCTTACTGGACCGGTTGGCCTCCACTGGCCAGTTTTACTGAATTGATCGACGATCTGGGCTATGCGTTTCTGGGTACTGCGGAACGTATATCCAGTTGACGGGTTTGTGTATCCTCCAGCGGTTCCTATCCGAATGACATGTGGAAATGGAAACTCGTTCACTGGTTCGTCACTCATCGGAATGACCCCGAATTCCCGCTCCAATATCTCAAAATCAGTCAATCCAAGATGGGTGGCGATCCAATCTTTCAGAACGTCGGCATAGGCTGATTCTTCAAGCAGCTTTTCCGTGAACAGAGTGTATTCTACCAGGGCTTCCGTTTCGGAGAAGGGCAGGATATACATGAACCTGCAATCCCCTGTTTCCGGAACCTGAAAATTCATCAGATCCGGTCTTTCCGGATGGAATGCCGGCCGGGGCGTTCGGATCACATAGCCCAGAAAATGCTGCAACAGATGCGTAGCCTGTGGATCTGTCAATGGCAACCGATAGGTACTATCAAAAAGGATCTTTCCCCGGTAAGCACCATCTTCCGTCTGCACGCTGACCTCGTTTTGTCGGGATTCGACCCCCAGAACGGTAGTGGTCAATCGCCAGGTTTGAGGATCTTCTGCGATCTGCCTGTCCATGAACCGGTACAAGTCAATACCCCGGATCGTTTTGTACCGGTAATCACCCAATGGAATATCCAGAACTGTGCCTTCGGCACTGGTTACTCTCACTTCTTTCCAGCTGCGATACACGAGATGTTCAAAAGGGCCGGGCTCTGTTTCCCAGAAGCTCCATGTCCGGTCATTGACTTTCTTTTCATCCGGGTCAAGCACCAGAATTTGCAAGTGGTTCAAACCTGATTGTCTGATCTGCCATAGCAAGGAGAGACCAGCCATGCCGGCACCAGCGATGATCACATCATAAACAGTCTGATTTTCTGCCATACGTTCCCGAACAAGCAGACCCTGAGAATAGTTGTCAAGATTGGGCCTGGAATTGTCTGTCAATACTATGCAAATTGCCCTGATTGAATCACATCCTTTTACTCGAATATCAAAGGTTGAGTAGCTTTGCTCGTCCATGAAAACACTTGCAAAAAAAGTCTTTGAATCCCTCCCCTATCCCAAGGTCGTCATTGTGGGTGGCGGTTTTGCGGGACTCTCCCTCGTCAGGAAACTGGCGAACAAACCCTTCAAGGTCACTCTGGTAGACAAGAACAATTTTCACACCTTTCAACCCCTGCTCTATCAGGTAGCTACAGCCAGCCTCACACCGGACAGTATTGCCTATCCATTTCGGAAAATGATTGGTCCGATGGACAATATCATTTTCCGGATGACGGAGGTGGAACGGGTCGACTGGCAGGCGAAAATGCTCCATACATCCACCGGACCGATCAGTTATGATATCCTGGTCCTTGCGACAGGGTCATCTACCAACTTTTTTGGCAACAAGGACATGTCGTCAAAGGCCATGCAACTGAAATCAGTAGGACAGGCCCTGGACATTCGGTCAGACTTTTTGCAACACTTTGAACGAGCCGTTGCCCTATCCGATCTGAATCAGACGGAAGAACAAAGAAAGGCCCTCCATTTTACCATTGTTGGTGGCGGCCCGACCGGTGTAGAAGTGGCCGGCGCTCTTGCCGAGATTAAGAACAAGATTCTGATCAGTGAATACCGGGAAGTGGATCCGTCCCTGATGGATATTACTGTCATCGACGCTGGGCCCCGCTTGCTTTCTGGAATGAGTGAAATAAGCAGTACGCGCGCCAGAACGTATCTTGAAGACCTGGGTGTCCGTGTGGTCCTGAATACGCAGGTGGAGGGATATGACGGCCAGATCGTGCGGCTGTCTGATGGTCAAACGATCATGACGCAAACCGTGATCTGGGCGGCCGGTGTGAAGGGCAATCCATTGCCCGGACTGAAAGAAGAGGCCTATACCACGAATGGTCGGCTACTGGTCGATGAATACAATACGATCCAGGGTCATGAATATGTCTTTGCCCTTGGTGATCTGGCGCAAATGGTCACACCCGAGTTCCCCAAAGGCCATCCGATGATGGCACAACCGGCCATGCAGCAGGCGGATCACTTTGCTCGAAACCTGTTGCGCCTGAGTGCCCGGAAACAGCCGATTCCCTTCCAGTACAAAGACAAAGGCAGTATGGCTACCATCGGACGAAACAGGGCTGTCGCTGAGATCGGCTCCCTGAAACTGGGAGGCAGCCTGGCCTGGTACGTCTGGATGGCCATTCACATCCTGTTCCTCATCGGGTTCCGCAATCGACTGGCTGTCCTGTTTAACTGGGCTGTCAAGTATTTCTCCTATGCCAATACGATCCGGATTATCGTCAGACCCTTTACTCGTTCATCAGTTTAAAGCGCCAGATCAGCATAAAACCCCAGATCCGATTGGCGCATCCGTTTCGTCTCCCGGGCAATTTGACCCGTGTGATAAGACGCGTGTTCGATCACATGAACGAGGATCGACACACCTGATTCACGGAATACCTGTACATGATATTCATCCTGCAGCTTGTCTTCTGTAATGGAAGGCAGCGCTTGTCGCAGATCTGCTTCGAACTCCTCAAGAAGCACCAGTAATGATTTACCTGGCGATGCATGCATTGCTGAAAATTCCGCATCCCGATCACGATGATCCGGTTGACCGAGGAGTCCGGCCAGGATCCATTGCCGGGCGTTTCCGATGATATGCAGGACCAGGTTTCCTATGGAAGCCATTCCCGGGTTCGGGCGAAACCAGATCTGTTCGGGTGATAACTGGTCGAGGCATTTCTTGATACGGGGCAGACTTTCGTTCAGGATCCGCACTTCTGCCTGATGGATTAACATCTGTCCAATCGGGTGCATGAGTTGTTTTTTCAAAGGTGAAAGTAAAGGAAAGATGAGACGGTTGAGGTTGATTACTTTTGTGGCCTATGAAGGTCACTGATCATTTTGAGAACGCACTGGGCAAGACCCTGGTTTCCTTTGAAGTCCTGCCTCCTCTCAAAGGGGGAAGCATGCAAACCATCTTTGACATTCTGGATCCATTGATGGAATTCAAACCACCCTTCATCGATGTCACCTATCATCGTGAGGAATATCTCTATGTCAAACGGCAAAGCGGCTATTATGAGAAGGTGGCGATCCGGAAGCGCCCGGGTACAGTAGGGATTTGTGCCTCTCTTATGTTTCATTACGGTGTCGATACAGTTCCTCATCTCATTTGCGGTGGATTCAGCCGGGAGGAAACGGAGAACGCGTTAATCGACCTGAACTTTCTCAATATTACCAACGTGCTGGCCTTGCGGGGGGATGCCCGACAGTTTGAAGACAAATTTGTGGCGGAGGAAGCGGGTCACCCGTTTGCCATCGATCTCGTCAAGCAGATCGCGGATATGAACTCGGGGAAATATCTTGACGATACCATCAGCAATGGGCAGAAAACGGATTTCTGCATCGGCGTGGCCGGTTATCCGGAAAAACATTTCGAATCTCCCAACCTGGCTCTCGATCTGGAATACACCAAGGCCAAAATCGATGCGGGCGCACATTATATCGTCACCCAGATGTTCTTTGACAACCGGAAGTATTTTGACTATGTCGATAAATGCCGCGCTGCCGGCATAACAGTCCCTATCGTGCCCGGGTTGAAGCCCTTGACCCGAGGGTATCAATTATCCTCCATCCCCCGAAAATTCTTTGTCAACATGCCGGACGATCTGGTCAAGGCTGCCGCCAGTTGCAAGGATGAAGCCGCGATCAAGGCGCTGGGCATCGAATGGTGCGTGGCCCAATCCCGTGAACTGAAGGAAGCCGGTGCGCCCTGTTTGCATTATTATACAATGGGTGATGCGGCAACGACACGAAAGATTATCGAACAGGTTTATTAAGAGCTGAAACTCGCCACTCGCCGGTTTGCTTCTGTTCAATACGTCCCATTCCGACCTCCCCTGTAGTGAATTTGATACCTTTGTGAGCATGAATTCCAACCCCAACGATCCTGACTTAGAGACCTGGGTAGACATACCCGGGAATACCGATTTTCCCATTCAGAATTTGCCTTTCGGCATATCCAGTCGCGTCGGAGACGACAAGCCGTTTGCAGCCAGCCGCATCGGAGATCAGGTGATCGATCTGGCCCGCCTCGCGGAGCTCGGTGGTTTCTCGGGCATCGATTTGCCTGGCGATATATTTACCCAAAAGGATCTCAATGCGTTTATGGCTTTGGGCAATGGCATCACACGAGCCGTCCGCCAGCGATTGTCTGAAATTCTGCGAAAACAACACACAGAACACCCGATGCGTGCTCTGGCTGGTCAATGGCTCCTCGATCTTTCCGCTACGCGCCAACTGCTTCCTGTATCGATAGGTGACTACACTGACTTCTATTCCAGTCTCGAACATGCGACTAACGTCGGAACCATGTTTCGGGATCCGACCAATCCACTGCTGCCAAACTGGAAGCATATTCCGGTAGGCTATCATGGCAGATCCTCTTCTATTCGTGTCTCTGGTCATGCCTTTCATCGTCCGCATGGCCAATTGAAACCGCAGGAAGGCGATCCTGAATACGGGCCGTCGAAGATGGTCGACTTTGAACTGGAGGTCGGATTTATCCTCGGGCAAAGCACCGAAATGGGCGAGCAGATCCCTGCCAGCCGCGCAGAAGAATACATCTTTGGGCTGGTACTGTTCAATGACTGGTCGGCCAGGGATATTCAAAAGTGGGAATATGTGCCACTTGGGCCGTTCCTCGGAAAGAATTTTGCTTCGACGATGTCACCCTGGATCGTCACCATGGATGCGCTTGAACCGTATCGAACACAGGGCCCTGTCCAGGATCCACCCGTTCTCCCCTATCTGCAAACCGAAGGTGCACATACCTATGATATTGATCTGGAAGTATTGATCCAGCCATTCGATGGTGCGCCTTCCCGCGTATGCAGATCCAATTTCAAGTATCTGTACTGGAACATGTGTCAGCAACTGGCACATCATACTGTGAATGGTTGCAACATGGAAGTCGGAGATCTCTGTGCATCCGGCACCATCAGTGGTCCAACTCCGGACAGCTTTGGATCCATGCTGGAACTGTGTTGGGGAGGCACACGATTCGTTACATTGTCCGACGGATCAGAGCGAAAATCGATTCAGGATGGGGATACGGTCATCCTTCGGGGCATATGCCAGAATGGAGTCACTCGAATCGGATTTGGCGACTGTGTTGCCACTCTTCTTCCGGCCAAGTCCTGATCGATGAATTTCGGTTTTGCCCTGACCTGTTTCCTGGTCCTGGTTCAGGTCCACCTGTCAGGTCAATCGGCCTTGCAGAAAGCAACCGATGCCGTCATCGCCAATCCGCTGAGCAAGGGTGCCACAATGGCCTTCAGTGCCCGTAAGGTTTCAGACAATACTTCTCTGTTCGGATGGAATGCCGATCAATGGATGATCCCCGCATCCAATCAGAAGCTGATCACCACCGCTGCTGCACGGGCCCTGCTTGGTCCGGATCATCGCATCCCGACCATCTTCAGAGCTGAAGGTATGTTGATCGACTCCCTGTTCCTTGGCCGACTGATAATCGAGGGTCATGGCGACCCGTCGCTTGCCTCCGGCCGAACTGGTCGAGCCTATTCGGAAGATGCACTCATCCAGAGATGGGTACAAGGCTTACGGCAGCGGGGTATTCGGGAAATACAGGGGGAGATCGTTGTCCTGCCGCGTGATTATCCCGGCTCACCTGTGGGTCTGACCTGGGAATGGGGTGATCTGGGAGGATGTTTTGCCCCTGGTGTATGGCCGCTCAACTGGGATGAAAACTGTGTACGAACCCAATTGAACCGGGATACAGCCGGCCTCCATTTTACCATGGATTCTACGCGGTTGCCATGGCCTGTGGTCGCCTCCTGGGAGCCCCGGCGACAACGTGGAGAACCCGACTTCATCACCGGTGCTCCGCAATCGACCACCCGATGGGTGAGCGGTCCGGCAAACGTCACCCTTCCGATCGCGGTTCGTGCAGCCGTTCCGGATGTACCAGATTTTGTCAAGGCCCGGATCCCGGTCCTGATCCGCCAGGCTGGGATTCCCTTCCGGGTGGTCCCGATCACCTATCCGCATACACAGAGCATCTGGCGAGACACGGCCTGGTCTGCGCCGCTGCTTCAACTGATCTCGCTGATCAACACGGAAAGCCATAATCTGTATGCAGAAGCCATCCTCCGCAGACTGGGTGAAGTGCAAGGCACGGTGCCCTCTGTTGGCCAGGGAATTTGGGCGATTAAAAAGTGGCTGGACAGCATTGCGGTAACACCACGTCCCTATATCCATGATGCCTGTGGTTTAAGTCGACAAAATGCATTGACGGCCGGTTTCCTCACTCAACTGCTTGGCCACTATGCACAGGACAGCACCCGCCGGGAGATGTTTCTTCAGACCCTGGCCATCGGGGGGCAAACAGGGACATTGTCGGGTCATTTTCGGGACAAACGTCTGAAAGGACGTGTTTTTGGCAAAACCGGCACACTGACCCGAGTGCGGACAGTCAGCGGATATCTGAAACGCCAGGACGGAGAATGGATCGCCTTCAGCATACTCGCCAATCAGTTTACGGGAACGACTCCTGAATTTATGGCACTCGCCCAGCAATGGTTGATCTCGCTGGCACTGACAACCGAGTAATCCCATCAACTGGTGCCACTTCAAAAAGAAGTGGTTATTTTCGTTGATGATGAAGAACCCGTATACTCTCTTTTTGACGTTCATCCTGTTCAGTCTGATCGCCTGCCAATCGCAGGATGGCACTGGTCAAAAGACTACTGCGGATGGCGAACGTGGTGAAGACTTCTTTCAACAAGAGGAAAACAGTGATCGTGACAGCTGGCAGGTCCCTGATCGTGTTATTGATCAGCTGGGATCCCTCTCCGGGTAAAACGGTTGCTGACATCGGTGCCGGGACCGGGTATTTTACGTTCCGATTGTTGCCTAAAGCGCAAAAAGTCATCGCAGTCGAAATTGACGAACGCTTTATCAATTACCTGAATAACCGGAAATCGAAGTACCCGGATTCGCTGGCCAACCGGCTGGAGACCCGGCTGGCCGACCCGGAAGACCCGCATTTGCTGTCAGCAGAAGTGGATGTTGTCTTGGTCGTGAACACCTATATCTATATGTCTGAACGGATCCACTATTTCCGTAATCTCAAGCAATGTATCCGGCCTGGTGGACATATTGTCGTCGTTGATTTCAAGAAGAAAACAATGAAAGTAGGTCCCCCCCTGGAATTGCGTATGGCTCCGAATGAAGTTGAGGCAGAATTGCTCAGTGCGGGGTACACCAATATTCGTGTGGATCATTCCACATTGGAATATCAGTACATGATCCGGGCAGAAATCCCGGAATAACTGGATCAGGCTGAAGCAGATACCCGCTCTCGCTCGATCAGACTTTCGCGCTCGGGGCCAGTAGAAACCATGGTCACCGGAACATGCAGAAACTCTTCCAGATAATGGATGAATGACCGACACGGCTGAGGAAGGTCTTCAAATTTCGTACAGGAGGCTAGTTCCTGCTCCCATCCGGCAAATGCATGCCATTCAGGTTCAACAGAGACAAGGTTCAGATCGTAGGGTACGTTGGTATGCCTCTTTCCTTCATAGCGATAGGCTGTCGCAGCCTGGATCTCCGACATCGCATTCATCACGTCGATCTTGGTGACGACCAGTTGGGTTACCCCGTTCAACATGATCGAATATTTCAGCAATGGCAGATCCACCCACCCGCAACGACGAGGACGACCGGTCGTCGAACCGAACTCATGCCCGACTTTCCGGAGATAATCGCCAGCCTCATCATGGAGTTCGGTGGGGAAAGGGCCACTCCCAACTCGGGTGCAGTACGCCTTGGTCACACCGTATACTTCACCGATTCGTTGGGGGGCAATACCAAGACCAGTGCAGACACCTGCCGTAATGGTATTGGAAGAGGTGACAAACGGATATGTACCGAAATCAATATCCAGCAGGCTACCCTGTGCTCCTTCTGCCAACACTCGTTTGCCGGATTGTAAAGCATCGTGGAGGTAATATTCCCCGTCTACCTGCGGGATCTGTCGCAAGGCATCGAGGCTGGCCATCCATCGTTCTTCCTCTTCAGCGAGATTGAATTCAATCTCCGGGAATAACGAGATCAGATGGAGGTGTTTTTTCTTCAGAGTCTGGTACCGTTGATCGAATCCAGCGAGGTGAATGTCTCCCGTCCGTATGCCGTTGCGACCCGTTTTATCCATATAGGTCGGTCCGATTCCTTTCAATGTCGAGCCGATCTTGCTACTCCCCTTGGCTGCCTCACTTGCCGCATCCAGGTACCGATGTGTCGGCAGGATCAAATGTGCTTTTCGTGATAGAAGCAGACGATTCTGGACAGAGATGCCCGCCGTCGTCAGTTGAGTGATCTCCTTTTCGAGGGTAACAGGGTCGAGGACTACACCATTGCCAATCAGGTTGATCAGATGTTCACGGAAGATCCCGGATGGAATGGTATGGAGGACAAATTTCTTACCGCCGATAACCAGTGTGTGCCCGGCATTCGGACCACCCTGAAACCGCGCTACAATCTGATATCTGGATGCGAGGACATCCACAATTTTACCTTTGCCCTCATCACCCCATTGAAGGCCGAGCAATACGTCTACTTGCATACCTGAATTTCTAAAGAAGGGGCAAAGATCGCCCAATCTTCAGAAATATAGACAATAATCCATGGAAGCTTTCCGGATCCCTCTGGAATCCATGGCTTATCGGACAGGAACGATCATATCCTGGGCGGGTATGAAATCGAAGATGGCTTTCAATCGGGTCATCTCCAGCAAACGCATCACGGTCGGATGTGGATCGGTCAGCTGAAGTGTGGCTCCACAATGGCGCAAGTGCTTCCATAGAGCCAGCAACAGGTTGAGGCCGGTACTGTCGATGTATTGTAATTGGGAAATGTCCACCACGAAGGTGCGACTACCGTCCTGGATACGGCGATTGACTTCATCCAGGATGGCACGGTTGTCCAGATCGGACAGAAGACGATACAGATACAGTACCTGCACCGACTTGCGGTCAGTAAAGCGATAATTCATGGGATCGGAATTCAGGTAAAAACCAACGAGACTACTTCAAAACCTGTGCCGTCTTTTGGCAGGCTCCGTTGCACTCTCCGTACAAAGTTAATGAATGGTGATGTATTTTAAACTTTAAAATATCTCCCATCATGTCTTTGATCTGCTGAATGCGGGGGTCACAAAATTCGATCACGTTGCCACAATCCAGACAAATCAGGTGATCGTGTTGTTTATACCCGTAACTCCGCTCATACTGAGCCTGGTTTTTGCCAAACTGATGCTTGCGTACCAGGTCACAGTTGACCAGCAGTTCAAGGGTGTTGTATACCGTTGCCCGACTGACCCGATAATTGTTGTTCTTCATGTGGATGTAAAGACCCTCTGCATCAAAATGCTCCGTGTTGTGATAAATCTCTTCGAGGATCGCAAACCTCTCCGGTGTGCGCCTCAGTTGGTTGGCCTCCAGATGAGCATTGAAGATACGCAGGGCTTCCTTCAGAATCTGTTCTTCCACCTCTCCGCGGGCGATACGTTGTGAATGGTCGGGCATGCTAAAAGTCGTTAAAAAAAGAAGCGGATCAGGTGGATTCGACCCGCGTGACCGAAGATACGCCATCCAGGGTCTTCAACGCCTGAATGGCCTGGACAATCTGATCCTTATTGCTCACGATCAGGCTGATCTTTCCTTCGAAAAACCCTTCGTCCCCGTCGATATAGAAGGAACGGATATTCAAGCCTAAAGTTGACGATATCCGTTGCGACAACCGTTCGATCACACCGGGACCCGTGTCGATCCCCGTTACAAGGAGGTCCACCTTAAAGTTGGAAGACCCGGCTTGAACCCATTCTGCCTTCATTACGCGATAGCCATAATTGGCCATGAGATTGGTGGCATTGGGGCAGGTGGTTCGATGGATCTTCATGCCTGCGTTGGCAGACAGAAATGCAAACACATCATCGCCCATGACCGGATTGCAACAATTAGCCAGTTGATATTCGTATTGATCTGCCGGCTCGCCATTAATCAACAGCTTTGGTGGGGTGGCCCGACGAAAGGTGGTGACGGTGGGCTGTTCGGGTTGCACTTCCTCTGCCGGTGCCTCTTCGATAACAACCGGAATCAGGCGTTGTCCATCCACCTTGAACTTTTTCAGTTCCTGAAGATTGACTTCATCATGGGTGATGGCACTGTACAGATCCAGCCGCGACCGAAACCCGAAATACTTGACCAGCATATCGGCATTCACTTCGAGATCGACCTTCAGCTTCTGCAACTTGCGTTCGAGAGTTTCCTTACCGATCGTGCTTTGTTCCTTCCGCTCTTCCCGCAGAGCCGTCCGGATCTTTGATCGCGCTTTCCCGGTGACCACCAGTTTCAGCCAGCTCTCATTCGGCTTCTGATTCTTTCCCGTCTGAACGCCTACCTGGTCGCCATTCTGCAACCGGTAGCCCATCGGTACCAGCCGGTTGTTGATCTTGATCGCCGTGCACCGCAAACCCAGGTCGGTATGGATCATGAATGCAAAATCCAGAGCCGTCGCCCCTTTGGGAAGGATCTTCATATCTCCTGCCGGTGTGTATACGTAGACCTCTTCGTTGAACAGACTGGTTTTGAAATCATTCAAAAACTCGATCGCATCTGTTTCGTGGTTATCCAGCAGGTCGCGTACGTTGTCCAGCCAGTTTTCATAGACATCCGGTGAATCCGACACCCCCTTGTATTTCCAATGTGCAGCATATCCCCGTTCGGCAATTTCATCCATGCGTTCCGTTCGGATCTGGACTTCCACAAACCGTCCGTCCGGCCCGATCACAGTCGTGTGAAGTGATTCGTATCCATTGGATTTCGGTGTCGTTACCCAGTCTTTCAAACGCTCGGGAATAGGCCGATAGACGTCAGTGACAATCGAGTACACTTGCCAGCAAGCCTGTTTTTCCTGGCGACGAGGAACATCCAGAATGACTCTGACCGCAAACAGATCAAAGATCTCCTCGAAAATGACTTCTTTTGATTTGATCTTGTTCCAGATCGAATGAATCGATTTGGGGCGACCTGTGATACGAAAAATCAATCCGGCGGCTTCCAGTTCCTGCTTCAGCGGAATGATAAACCTGTCGATATAAGCCGCACGTGACGATTTGGTTTCCTGAAGCTTTCGCGCAATTTCCTGATAAGACTCCTGATCTGTGATTTTCATACACAGATCCTGGAACTCCGTTTTCATATTGTACAGTCCGAGCCGATGGGCCAGGGGAGCGTAGATATAATTGGTCTCTGCAGCGATCGCCAGTTGCTTGTGCCGGGGCATGGATCCCAGGTCCGCATATTGTGCAGACGATCTGCCATCTTGATCAGGACAACACGAACGTCTTTGACCAGCGTAGAAAGGACTTTTCGGAAATTTTCGGCCTGCGGGCTGTCGGAGTTGTAGGACCTGTCCAGTTTGGTCAGTCCGTCAACGATCATGGCGACCCGGTCGCCGAAGCGGGAATAGATATCCTCGATAGAGACATCGGTATCCTCTACCACGTCATGGAGGAGGGCGGCCACAATGGCTGTTGGCCCAAGACCGATCTCTTCTGCACAAATACGTGCCACGGCAATGGGGTGCAGGATGTAAGGTTCGCCGGATTTGCGGCGCTGTTTGGCATGTGCTTCTACTGCCAGTTCATAGGCCTTTCGGATATTGTCACGGTCCTCTTCATCCATTTGGGAATGGATGGATTTCAGCAGGTCACGATATGCCCGCTGGATCAGGAGTTTCTCCTCCTTGTCGATCACCTGTGTCTCTGCCATACTCCTGATTCACCAGATGGGAAGTTGACCCGTCTGGTTTTAAACAAAAATAGGAAAAAAGGGGTTCCATCAAAAGGCTTGGAAGCCGAAGGGGTTTTCGTAATTTTGCCCCTCCTGAAATGTCAGGAGGAAAAAACACACAAGCGGGTGTGGCGAAACTGGTAGACGCGCTAGACTTAGGATCTAGTGCCGCAAGGCTTGGGGGTTCGAGTCCCTCCACCCGCACATTTCTGTTCTTTTCCATATCATTGGCCGTTCCCCTGGTTTTCGCCCTGCGTTCTTCTGAACATATTGCCCATCCAGGCATCAGTCAGCTGCTGTTGAACAGACCAATGACACGTCCCTGACCGGACGACAACCTCTTCTTCTATTACAAACCCTCTTTTAAACTGTTATGGAAAACGTCACCCTGGAAAAACAGGACGAACTCAATGGAGTCATCTCGATTCGTGTCCCCTATGATGACTACAAACCGAAATTTGAAGAAGAACTGCAGAAATTCAGGAAGAAGGCTCAGTTGAAAGGTTTTCGAAAGGGGCATACACCGCTTTCGCTCGTCAAGCGCATGTATGGGCAATCCATTCTTGCCGATGTCGTTCAGGAAAAGATCAATTCCCAATTGCAATCCTACCTGATGGAGACAAAGCCCAATTTCTTCGGGCAACCTATTCTTCAGGAAACGCAGGAACCTCTCGATTTCAGTCTGGAAAACACGTCCGACTATCTGGTCAATTTCGAAATGGGTCTCGTGCCTGAATTTGATCTCCAGGGAATGGATTCGAAAACGAAATTGAGTATTCCCGTCGTCGAGATAACCGAAGCTGAGGTAGATGCCCAGGTCGATGCGTTGCGCCGCCGTCACGGAGACAGGGTAGAAATCGAAGGTGGGCCTGTTGGTGAAATGGACAATGTAGAACTGCACCTCGAAGAATGGGAGAACGGTGCAAAAAAGGAAGGGGGCGTACACACGCATACCCACTTCCTGGTTAATGACCAAATGTCAGATGAACTCCGAAAATCCATTCTGGGCAAGCATGTCAAGGACACCTTTGTTTTTGATCCTTACACCGCTGAGAAAGATGCAACCGAAGAGTACATCAGGAAATATGTCTTGCATCTGGATGAGAAAGCTCCTGTGACAAGCCATGAATTCCTGGCGCGCATCGATAAAATCATTCGGGTAACGCCATCTGAATTAGACGAAGAGTTTTTTGTCAAAGCATTCGGACCAGGCCAGATCCAGGATGAAACTGCCATGCGGGAATTCCTGAAGACCAAGACGGGCGAGCAATATGACCAGCAGATCCAGGAGTATATGCAGGATCAGATGCGGGTGGATCTCTTGAAGGCCAACCGGATTCCTCTGCCGGAGAGCTTCCTTCGCCGTTGGGTCGAATCCAATGAACGGGAACGGGACGAAGAGGAGAAGAAAGAATGGACAGAGGAACAGTACCATGTCTTTTTCGAAGACCTCCGATGGAGCCTGATCCGGGACAAATTAATCCGGGAACATCACCTTCAGGTTACCGAAGCTCAGCTTGTAGCCGATTATCGGACCAAATTGCTGCAGTATTTTGGCCAGATGCAGGACCAGGCGTTGCTTGACCAGATGTCCCAACGCGTCCTTCAGGATGAAGAGACACGCCAGAAACTGGCCGATCAACTCGTGCAGAAGAAGGTCGTTTCCATCTATGCTGAAACAGTGACCAGAAAGGAAGAAAAGATGAACCCCGAAGGTTTCAGGCCCTTTATGGAATCAGCCTATAAAGACATCAATGCCTATTTCACTCTAGAGGCCTGATCAAACTTTTTCCGGTTTTTACGTTTAATACAGTAAATCACACTCATGATCCCAAAGGATGAATTCAAAAAGTATGCAACCCGTCACCTCGGCTTTTCGGGTATGCATCTGGACAAATACATGCAGACCAGCGTACCGAATATTCAAGGTTTCACTCCCCAGGTCATCGAGGAGCGCCAGATGAATATCGTCGGTATGGACGTTTTTTCCCGTCTGATGATGGACCGCATCATCTTCATGGGCGTCGGTGTCAATGATTATGTTGCCAATGTGATCCAGGCACAATTGCTATTTCTGGAGTCGACGGATCCCAAGCGCGATATCCAGATGTTCATCAACAGCCCGGGTGGTTCAGTGATTGCCGGATTGGGCATTTATGACACCATGCAGTATGTTTCGCCGGATGTCGGTACAATTTGCACGGGTATGGCGGCATCCATGGGAGCGGTCCTGCTGGCCGCGGGCACCAAGGGCAAGCGCTCCTGTCTGTACCACAGCCGCGTCATGATCCACCAGCCGATGGGCGGCATGGAAGGTCAGGTGACCGATATGGAGATCTCCTACAAGTTGATCAAGGACCTGCAAAAGCAGTTGTATGACATTCTGGTCCATCATACCGGGAAGGAATACAAGACAATCGAAAAGGATTGTGATCGCGACAACTGGATGACTTCCCAGCAGGCAAAAGAATATGGCCTGGTCGATGAGGTGCTCGACCGCAACAATCCTCGCAAAGAAAAGTCCAAGAAGGAGGACTAATTGTGCTCACTCCCCTGAACAGTTTTCATGAAGAAGGAAAAGAATGCTCCCCAATGTTCGTTTTGCGGCAGATTACGGGATGAAACCCAAATGTTGATCGCCGGTATTGATGCCCATATCTGTGAAGTCTGCACCGAGCAGGCCTACGATATTGTCAAATCGGAACTGACAGGAAAAAAGAGGCAGGTGGTAAAGACGGCATCAATCTGAAAAGCCTGACGCCAAGAGCCATCAAGGACCATTTGGACACCTATGTCATCGGCCAGGACGAAGCCAAGAAGGTGCTTTCTGTGGCGGTGTACAACCATTACAAACGGTTGAATGCAGAAACGTCAAAGGACGAAGTAGAAATTGAAAAATCCAATATTCTCTTTGTTGGTTCAACCGGCACCGGCAAGACACTGATGGCCAAGTCCATTGCCAAGTTTCTGAAGGTGCCATTCTCCATTGTGGATGCCACGGTGTTTACTGAGGCCGGTTATGTGGGTGAAGATGTGGAAAGCATCCTCAGCCGATTGCTCCAGGTCTGCGATTATAATGTCGCTCAGGCGGAAAAAGGCATTATCTACATTGACGAGATCGACAAGATCGCGCGGAAAAGTGACAACCCTTCCATTACTCGGGATGTCTCCGGCGAAGGTGTTCAGCAGGCCCTGCTGAAGATGCTGGAAGGAACCACGGTCAATGTGCCTCCCTATGGTGGACGGAAACACCCGGAGCAGAAGATGATCACGGTCAATACCCAGAACATCCTCTTTATCTGCGGTGGTGCGTTTGACGGGATCGACAAGCATATCGCCCGCCGGATCAATACGCATGTGATCGGATATAAAACCGATGATGCGGAAGGGCCGATCGACCAGGATCAGCTCTTGCGCTATATCAATCACCAGGACATGAAGAGCTTTGGTCTGATCCCTGAATTGATCGGCAGGTTGCCAGTATTGACCTGGTTGGAACCACTGGATAAAGTCGCCTGAAACGCATTCTCATCGAACCGAAGAATGCGGTGATCAAGCAGTACCAGCGATTGATGGAACTGGAGCAGGTCAAGTTGACATTCGATGACGATGCGCTGGACTATATTGCCGAGTTGGCCATTACCTACAAACTCGGAGCACGTGGACTTCGGTCCATTCTGGAAGCGGTCATGACGGATGCCATGTTCGACCTTCCTTCACAGAAAGACGTCAAGGCATTTGAAATAACCCGGGACTATGCCGAGAAAAAACTGGCGAAATCCAAGATCAGTTTTCTGAAGGCAGCGTAACAACGTCCTATCCAATTGAAAAACGGCTCCTGAACAAGGGGCCGTTTTTATTTAGGTATTTCAGAAAATTATCAGATATTCATAGCTGACAACCTAAACTTTACCAAACCAAACCATGCTATGAATGCAATCCTGAACCTCGGCAAGTATCTTTTCGCCATCCCGTTTCTCGTTTTTGGCCTTTTCCACCTCATGGGCGCGGATGCCATGGCACCAATGGCCTTTGGCAGTTCCCTGCTGGTCTATGTCACGGGACTTTGTCTGGTGCTCGCATCCGTGAGTATCCTGCTTGGCAAAATGGATAAGCTGGCCACTACCCTTCTCGGTGTGTTTCTTCTTCTGATGGTCGCTTTTGTTCATCTCGGAGGCGCCATGGACGGAGATCAGGCCGCCACGGGAAATGTCCTGAAAGATTTGATGCTGGCGGGAGCCTCCTGGCTGTACGCCGGACATATTGCGAAAGACAATGCTGTTATCGGCTGATGTCAATGCACATCAACCGTTGAAAAGGCCACTCCCCGGGTGGCCTTTTCTGTTTTCTGTTGAACCAGATCAGAAGAGAACTACCTTTGTCACCATGCGTTATTTCCTGCAACTATCGTATCACGGAGCGGCATATTCGGGCTGGCAATCCCAACCGAACGGGGTCGGCATCCAGGCTGTCATCGAGGATCAGCTGGCCACATTGCTCCGGGAAAAGGTAGACATCGTCGGCTGCGGGCGCACGGAGGCGGGTGTTCATGCAAGTGGTTTCATCGCACATGTGGATTGGGCCTCCGCTTTCCCGGAGCATTTTCTGCTTCGCCTGAACAAGCTCCTTCCGGCCGACATCGCTGTCCAGGCCATACATGAGGTTCACCCGGATGCTCATGCCCGGTTTGATGCTCGCCAACGCCGATACACCTATCAGATCCACCTCCAGAAAGACCCCTTGATCGGCACGAGATCCTGGTTTTACCCATACGCACACAAACCGGACCTGGGCAAACTGAATGAAGCGGCCAGGCTTCTTCTACGCTATTCCGAATTCGCTCCATTCTGCAAATCGGGGACAGATGCCATGACACGAACCTGCAAACTCTCGGAGTCCTTCTGGATCAGTGACCGATCTGGCAATCGCCTGACGTATTGGGTCACCTCCGATCGCTTCCTGCGCCGGATGATCCGCCTGATCGTGGGGATGTGTCTGCATGTATCAGAGGGCAAGATCAGCCTGGAAGAAGTCAGGCATGCGATGGACAAACAGGCCTTGCTGGAAGGCAGCTGGAGCGTACCACCGGATGGATTGACCTTATGTGAAGTGAAATATCCCTACCTGTTTTAGTTGCTCACCAGGGTGTACTGTAGTCTGGTTGCACCGAATGAAGCAGCAAGGGGATCCTTATTCAGATCCAGCATCAATGGCCGGCCAGCATGAGTCTGGATGAGCAGATCGATCATGGCCCTGTTCGCCGTAAGCCCATCATTCCCCGGCACAGCAGCGGAGACCAGCCGATACAGGACTCCACCCGTAGCAATAAAAAAAGCAGCCGCCTCCAACCGGTCAGGTTCACGGCCAAGGCCCGTCATGAATCCCAACCCCCGATGCATGGCTTGATACATGATGCGCAGATACCGGTGATAATCCTGATCCTTTTGCCGGTACCACGAGGCGTTTTCTTTCCAGAAATCGACCATTCGTTCCGGTTGCACCTGGATCATATTCCACTCCAGAAAGGGAGCGCCTTCCTTCCAGGTGAACGCCTTTTCCAGTTCTGAATACCCCGCGTATAAATGCAGTAAATCGCGTTCTACCTGGTGGTGACGGAAACCCGCCAAACCAATCTGCCCCTCCCATGGCAGAAGCGCATTCTTCACCCGAGCCGGCATTGCTTTCAGGAATCCGAGCAGACGGGGACGACTCATGACATGAATGGAAAACGGACCTGTCGGCGCGATATGATATGGCTGATTGTACACCTCCCTTCCCAGCCAATCCCGTTGAACGAACAGCGGCATGACAGTTTCATACTCACCTTCAACCAGTCCGATCCAATCCTTACTGTAAGCGTTCAGAAACCAGGTATAACCGGAAAAGGAAGGGTGGGTGGCATAATGGACACAGCTGTTCCACTTGAGCTGATCAATATCGGAAGGGTTGAGGATTTGTATATCCATAAGCGTGTGTATCACAAACCCCAAAAGTCGGGAATTGTTCCTGGTTCCTGCCTGTGAGCCGTGGGCTTGGTTCCTTGTTCCTTGTTCCTGGTTCCTGGTTGATTTCGGTTGGGCAAAAGCGTTTCAACTTTTGGATGTTTAAGGTTCAAAGACGAAGCCTGCGGCTTGTCTGTTCAAGGTTCAATGTTCTCATAGGTGTCGGGCAGGGTTTGGAATGACAAGCAATTCCTGGTTCCTCGTTCCTGGTTCCTGGTTGGTTTCGGTTGGGCTGGAGGATTTCACCGTTTGAGCGTTCAATGTTCAAGGACGAAGCCTTCGGCTTGTCTGTTCAAAGTTCAAAGCAATTCATATTGAACATTGAACAGGGCTCCGATTTATCGGTGCCCGTTAAACCTTGAACGGCCAAGACTTACCCCTATTTATAACTATGGCAACCTGGAACTTGGAACAGTGCTTCCCATTACGCAGCACGCAGGAAGCAGGAACTTCTTCCATCATTCATCCAGATAACGCACTTCTCTGTCGAATGATCCGGACTGAATCTACAGAAAAGGCGTTCTTTTGAAAAATATTTGATCCTCATACAACCATTCTGCATTCACTTCCGTCATTGACCTGAAACCACCTGAATGAGCAAGATCGTCACCATTCACGCCCAACCCGCACTTCAGGTATGGGTGGAGGCTTCCCGAAGCGGGGACGAACGCGCCATGCGGAAGATCTTTGATCATCTGGCCCCCAAAATGATGGGGGTCTCCCGCCGGTACCTCTATCGGATCGATCTGGCTCAGGAAGCATTGTCCACATCCTTTGCCCGGGCATTCAACCGGTTGCAGGAGCTCCGCCAGACCAGCCAGTTTGAAGGCTGGTTCAAATCGATCCTGATCCGGGAATGTATTGACACGTTGAGAAGGGAAAAGCGATATGCCTTTCAAGAGGCACCTGAAGAAAACGTACAGGGGGTTCTGACAGATAGTCCGATCACCAACCTGGCCGCTCAGGATCTGATGAACCTGATCGATGCCTTACCGACAGGCTATCGCACCGTCTTCAACCTGTTTGCTATCGAAGGCTTTGGTCACAAGGAAATATCGGATATGCTGGGCATATCCGAGAATACCAGCAAGACGCAATACTTCAAGGCAAAAGCTGCTATCCGGGATATCCTGGAGCAACGCAAACAAAAAGAAACACATTATGGATCCTATTGAAAAGAAGTTCCAGGAGGCATTTGCCGACTACCAGTACCCGGTAGACGATGGACTCTGGGATCAGGTCCTCGAAAAAAAGAATCGACGCAAGCCCTTTCCCTGGATGCGTCTGGCAGCTGCCATCACCCTGTTGATCCTGGCTGGCATATTG
Source organism: Saprospiraceae bacterium (assembly GCA_016710115.1). Taxonomy (GTDB): domain Bacteria; phylum Bacteroidota; class Bacteroidia; order Chitinophagales; family Saprospiraceae; genus JAGNXB01. The sequence goes on along the minus strand of JADJLN010000004.1, from coordinate 205,732 downwards.
CTCTGGCCCGAACAAAGCATACAGCCGATTGATGTTGTTGATACGCCAATGTCAAACGAAACCCAAGTAATTCAACCTGTAGAACAAACACTGAACACGGAATCCGAAACGTCGCTAACCAGCCCGGTAGTGCCACGCAAGACGAAGAACCAGGAGTTCACCCGTTCCATGGTCCATCAGGAAGAGCCCAAAACAAGAGCAACCGATCTAGCCAAATCGGATAACCCGGAATTAAAAATGGAGATCGCTGAATTGCCCCGGCTGAATAGAAAACCTGTTCAATATGTCAGTCATGCACTGGCATCAATGGCTTTGCCTCTGCCGGACATCCACTGGTCTCCGATCCGGTCCGACGAACAAACAGACATTGCTGATGTCCCGATGATACAAAAGATCACGAGCGATCAATCAGATGTCACTGGCCCGGAACGGCTTGTCCATGTCCTGGAAAAGAACAGTCCCAAATTCGTGAAGGATATCATTGCCTTCGGGTCTGCACGAAATACTGAAATCGAAATCAACTGGTAAATCCTTAAACACAACACCATGAAACGCTATGCCATGCACTTGTGCATCCTGTCCTTCCTGTTCCTTTTCGGAGTGACAGCTTCGCACGCTCAAGATGACCAATCTGAATCCATTGTCTCCCAGATGAAGGAGGCCACAAAGGAATTTGAATCTGAAGTCAAATCATTAAAGTCCAAATTGGAATCCGGCGAAATCAACCAGGAAGCTTTTGGAGAAGCCATGGAAGAAGCCGCCGATCAATTTGAAGAAAAATGGAATCCTGGGTGAAGCCCTGGGCGACATGTTCGACGAAGATGAAGATGAAGACCAGGAAGCAGCTGTACAGATGACCACAGACAGCTCTGGCAATAAAGTAAAAATCACGCTCGGTGACAAGAAGAGCCATAAACGGACAAAAAGCTACATGCTGTTGAACTTTGGTCCGACCTACCTGCTGGAAGGAACCATTGGCGCGAGTGAAGAAAATCTGCCAGATTTTGCCCCCTGGAAATCCTGGAGCGGCAACATGGGATTGATTTTCAGTACACGGATTGGTGGCAACAACAGCATTTTCAATGTCAATTATGGCTTGCAATTCAAGTTTACATCGATCGAAATCGACAGCGATCATCGTTTGACTGTTGAAGATGGCAATCCCTTTTATGTACCCCCTTCTCCCTATGCATCCACTGTGTCAAAATCTGAATTGCGGAGATACTCTCTTGTCCTTCCTGTTCAGCTCCGACTGGCAGGTGCAGGTAAAAACAAGCTGAATGTCATGCTCGGTGGATATGGCGGGCTGCGACTGTATGGTGTACAGGATCTGAAGTTCAAAACCATGGACGGTGAAAAGGCGGTTCTGCGCCTGAAGGATGACTACCAGACGAACACCTTTATTTATGGCGTCACTGCTGCTGTCGGTCAGCGCTGGTGGCAGTTATATGCAGATTACGAACTCAACAATCTGTTCGAAGACAATCCCAACTACGAGTACAATGTCTTGAACGCAGGTGTTCAGTTCTTCTTCTAAGACGTACTTTTTCTCATATTTTGATCAGGTTGGCCCTCCCTTTGGGGAGGGTTTTTTTATTTCGTTTATAAGCAGCCAAAACTCATGAGGTCATACCGTGTGAAAGAAGCACTAAATGACAAATAACAAATCACAAACAAATTTCAAATTCCAATATTCAATAACCAAAACTGAAACCTGCTTTTGGCAATCGGTTTGAAGGTTTGGTATTTTATTTCCCGAAAGGGAAAGCACCAAATCACAAATAACAAATCACAAATCACATCTGTCCAAAACAATTTATTCTGTAAAATATGAGTGCTGATAATCAATGAAATAACACTCTACACATCCTAAAATCTGAATCTCCCCCCCCAAAAAATTAATCGTCGCCAAACCAGGGCCTCCCAGCACATCAAGGACCCGTCAATTAGGCAAACAATTGGATTCTATAGTTGTATGAGAACAATAAATCGTACAAACAGCCGCATTATTTGATCGGACATGTGATGCGTGTTTTGACAATTAACGTGAAAAAAGAGTAACAATGATGCAAATAACCACCGATCAAATACGAGCGGCCGGGTCTTGATGTTAACGTCAACCAATCCAGAGACGAGATAGCATTGCTCTTAAACATAAAAAGAAGGCCCATTTTGGCGACAAGCGGTTTTTGCCTACTTTTTGCCAAGACAAAAAGTAGGTGCCTCGCCGGCAAGAGGCGGGCCAGAGGTGAACTACTACGATTAAAATTTCCGAATGAGGCCACGAGTGGAATACTGCAACCTGCCAAGGGCAACCTTCTAAGGTTTATTTTGGACAGATCTGATCACAAATCACAAATCACAAATAAATTCAAATATTTCAATGTTCAATGACTCAAACAATCAAGTGTTTCGAACATTCGAATTTGGAATTTGTCATTTATTTGGGATTTGGTATTTGGTGCTTGTTATTTATTTATGATTTGGTGCTTGAAATTTGTGATTTTTTCCTGCTGCTTTTTTTCACCCCCTAAATCCGGGGATACAATGGATACTGTGCCATCAATGCATTCACTTCGGTTCGAATACTTGACTGTACGTTTACATCATCCGGTTTTTGAATCAATGCATCAATCCAGTCGACGATCTGCAAGCACTGGCTTTCTTTCAACCCCCGTGTGGTAATGGCGGCCGTGCCGATCCGGATACCGGAGGTGACCATGGGAGATTGTGTATCAAATGGCACCATGTTTTTGTTGACCGTGATATCTGCTTTACCCAGAGCCTCTTCCGCCACCTTGCCGGAGACTCCCTTATTGCTCAGATCGATCAGCATCAAATGATTGTCGGTTCCACCGGAAACCAGTTGATATCCCCGCTCCACCAGTGCATTGGCCATGGTCGCTGCGTTGGCAATGACCTGAGCACCGTAGTGCCTGAACGATGCATCGAGTGCCTCACCAAAAGCAACTGCCTTTGCGGCGATCACATGTTCGAGCGGACCGCCCTGCATGCCCGGGAAAACGCCGCTATTCAGGATGGCTGACATCTGGATAGGCTCGCCTTTTTTTGTTGTCCTCCCCCATGGATTGTCCCGATCTTTTCCCATCATGATAATCCCACCCCTGGGGCCACGTAAGGTCTTGTGGGTGGTCGAGGTAAGGATATCGACCCAGGGTGCCGGATCGGCGAGATGTTTTCCGGCGATCAGTCCGGCAGGATGTGCAATATCGGCCATCAGGAGAGCCCCGACCTCATCGGCAATGGCTCTGAATCTGGGATAATCCCAATCCCGTGCATATGCGGATGCACCGCAAATAATCAGTTTCGGCTGTTCTCTTCTGGCCGTTTCTGCAACCACGTCCATATCGATCCTGCCCGTTTCACGCGATACGCCATAAAACGTCGCTCGGTAGACCTTCCCCGAGTAATTCACGGGTGACCCATGGGAGAGGTGGCCCCCATGGCTGAGATCAAAACCGAGGACAGTGTCACCGGGTTGGAGGACTGCTAGAAAAACGGCGGCATTGGCCTGAGCCCCGGAATGCGGCTGGACATTTGCATATTCCACCCCGAAGAGCTCTTTTAACCGATCAATGGCGAGCTGTTCCATTTCATCCACCACTTCACAACCACCGTAATATCGCTTTCTGGATAGCCTTCCGCATATTTATTGGTGAGCCATGTACCCATCGTCCGCATCACCGCGTTACTGGTAAAATTTTCGGATGCAATCAACTCGGCTCCTCTTCGCTGTCGATCCAGTTCACTGGCCAGAAGTTGGGAAACGCGTGGATCGGATTGGATGAAATCAAAAAAAGGCATAATTATGGCAGTTCTTCCCGGTAGCCAGTCATTTGGCGACCGGTTACAAATATGCCAAGTCCGAAGGACTTTTTATGCACCCATGATCAACCGATTCCTGATCCTTCTTCTTCTTTTTCTGATGCCCTGTGTCAGTTCAGGCCGTACAAGCAGGTTTCGTGCCATGTGGCGAACAGATCCGGCGACATCCATGGTGATCGGTTGGGAACTCGTGAGTGGTCGTCAATCGCGGGTCATCTTTCAGGAAGATGGAGGAACGCAGGCCACCTGGCGCGTTCATTTTCCCGACAAGATGGTGTCATCCAAAGGGATGCAAAACTACTTCGCCAGGATAGAAGGACTCCAGCCGGATACGCGTTACCGGTTTGTGGTCCGGGATTCGGAAGGCGACAGCCCGATGTTGTATTTTCACACTGCCCCGGGTTCGCCTGATATTCCCATCACTTTCATAGCTGGCGGTGACAGCCGTAACAACCGCTCTGCAAGAAAACGACTGAACAAACTGGCGGGACAAATACAACCGTTGGCAATATTGTTCTCCGGCGACATGACCGACATGTGCTCAGCTCATGAATGGCAGGAATGGCTGGACGACTGGCAACTGACGATGACGGCCGATCAGCGGTTGATCCCATTGGTTCCTGCTCGTGGCAATCACGAAACGAGCAACAGTGTTCTGGAGGATATCTTTGACATCCCGAGCCCGGATGCGTGGTATGCCCTGGGATTTGGAGGCACACTCATTCGGGTGTACACACTGAATTCGCTGGCCCCCATACACGGGCGTCAAACCCGTTGGCTGGCAGACGATCTGGAACGAATGGGTGGCGGCTTTACCTGGCGCATCGCCCAGTATCATTTCCCGATCCGACCGCACACCCGTCGTAAAAAGGAGCGATTGGACCAGCAGGATGCCTGGGGTGGGCTCTTTCATCAGCACCGGGTCCAACTGGCCCAGGAATCGGATTCCCATGTCGCGAAGATCACCTGGCCACTCAAGCCGGGTAAGGGCCCAGGGAGCGAGGAGGGGTTTGTCCGGGATGATGCGGCCGGCACGGTGTACATTGGCGAAGGGAGTTGGGGAGCGCCACTCCGGCCTGCGGATGATGCCAAATCCTGGACCCGGGAGATCGGCAGTTTCCATCAGTTCAACTGGCTGTGTGTGCGTGCAGATGAAATGGAGGTCAGGGTGATCCAGGCCGATAAATGCCTGGCCGTCCAACCCCTGCGTTCTCTTTCTTACGGGGCTTTACCCGATGGCATTGCCTGTTGGGCCATCGGCGGTTCAGATCATATCAGCTTGCGACCTGCCTCGGACCCGATGGATGAATGGGTCAGTGAAGCAGAACGTTTTCCACCGATCGACCTGGGCGCCAGGTCATCTCTTCAAATCCCATACAGGTTAAGTGAAACGAGTTCTGTTCAGGTCGAATTCATCAATTCCCGCCGTGAGGTCATCAGGCATCTATCTTTCAAACGGGATGCCGGCAACTACCTGGAAGGGGTAGATGTCCGCGATCTGCCAGCCGGCCGGTATATTCTGACTGTTCGGGCAAATGATGAGGTGATCATGCGGAGGATTGTCCTCCAATAATCCTTTCCAAGCGCTTTTCGTTTATTTTTGAGCGGATTTTCCATTAGGAATTTTCGTCATACAACCTTTTTGCCGAAAATGCGTACATCCTCTAAGGCCAAAAAGTTGGCTCTCTTCGCTTCCGGAACGGGCAGTAATGTGCGTCGTCTCTACGACCATTTTCAAACCCGACAGGATGTGAAGATCGCTGTACTGGTGTGTAATCGACCTGATGCGCCGGTGGTTGAATTTGCGCGACAGAACCAGATCCCGGTCCGATTGGTTGACAAAACTGAATGGCAATCTCCAGACGATTTCATCGCCGGGTTGCAAGGACTCCAGATTGATCTGATCGTCCTGGCCGGTTTTTTATGGAAGATACCCGGTGCACTGATTGCCGCTTTCCCTGACCGGATTCTCAACCTCCATCCTGCTCTCCTTCCAAAATATGGTGGGAAGGGGATGTATGGCATGCATGTCCATGACGCGGTCATTCAGGCAGGTGAACTGGAATCGGGAATCACCATCCATCTGGTCAATGAACAGTATGACGAAGGGCGGATCCTGTTTCAGGCTCACTGTCCGGTTTGGCCGGAGGATACAGCCGAGGACCTTGCCAGACGGATACATGAACTGGAACACCAGCATTTACCACTTATTGTTGAACGTTATTTATTGAACATATCATGAATTTACGATTGATTCTGACCGGATGTCTGACCCTGTTGATCCTTTTGCCGGGATTCAGTCAGAGTTGGGCATCATTGAAAAAGAAAGGCGATGAATACGCCGAACTGGGTGCTTACTGGGAAGCCGCTGAATATTATTACCAGGCCTGGAAGGACAAACCCAACAAGCTTGAACTGGCATACAAGGCGGGCACCTATTACGGCCTGGTCAAAGATTACGCGCATGCCGCGGAGTGCCTGGAAGTCGTTTCGCACTGGAATGAACCCGACAAACTCTGTGGCCTTCACTACGGACGTGCGTTGAAACAATCCGGTCAACATGCCAAGGCCATTCCAGCATTTGAAGCATTCCTGTCGAGTTATTCGGGGAATGATGCCTCTGCACTGAAATCTGCTGTCGATCGCGAAATTGCCGGATGCCAGGAAGCCATCGCGGCAAGTGGCAGCCAAACCCCGTGGCGAGTACTGCATGCAGGAAATGCGCTCAATTCCAAAGAAACCGATTTTTCTCCCGCTCCTTTCGGGAAGGATGTCGTTTACTTTTCTTCGACTCGTGACGGGATGTCCAAATTGTTCCGCAGCATCCAGGCTAATGGAAAATGGGGCAAGGCTGATTTGCCGGAGAGTTTACCTTCCAGTCCTGACAAACATATTGCCAATGGCAGCTTTACGCCGGACGGCAATCGATTCTATTATACCGTATGCGAACAAAATATGGACGGCAACAAGCTGCGTACCCGCTGCGAGGTGTTTGTCATGTCCAAGTCTGCATCGGGATGGAGCAAGGGAAAACGCCTGCCAGACTACATTAATCTGGAAGGCGTCAATCAGACACATCCTACAGCTGTCGTCCTGAACGGCACAGAATATCTTTTCTTTTCATCTGATCGGCCCGGAGGTGAGGGAGGAATGGACATCTGGTTTGCTACCCGGGATGCCAACAGCAATCAGCTGGATTATTCCTTGCCGGAAACGATCGGGCAGGTGGTCAATACAATGGGCGATGAACTGGCTCCTTTTTATGATCTGACCCGAGGCAAGCTGTATTTTTCTTCCAATGGGCATGTTTCGATTGGCGGACAGGATATTTATGTCCTGGAAGGCACACCCACTTCCTGGGGTGCTCTGTCCCATCCCGGTGAGCCCTTGAATTCGCCTGCTGATGATCTTTATTTTCGGCTCAATGCTACAGGAGATGCCGGCTTTATTTCTTCCAATCGGCTCTCCCCGGGTAACAAAATCCACACCCGAGACGAAGACCTGTTCAGCATTTCATCCAATGCCATCGACCACATTGTTCGCGGGCAGGTGTATGACAAGATGAGTCGCATGCCACTGACAGAAGCGCGGGTCAATATTTACCATATCACCAATGGTGAGAAGGTGATGTTCAACTCAATGCATTCGGCCAATGGGCAATATGAATTCGTCGTTCCGAATGAATTGGAAGCATATGTCCTGGCGGAAAAATTCGAATACGAACCATCCAGTTACAAGATCAACTATGAAGAAGCCCGTGGAAATTCGATCACGCATGACTTTTACCTGGTTACGGAAACCATGCCGGATGAACTTCCTGTAGCCCAGCTCAGGACCATCAGGATGTGGTCCGGCCGGAAGAAGCCCTTGATCAATCTGTCGCACAAACAGAATCAAAGTCGACCACCAGGCCGAAACCTGCGGCAACTCCGTCAGTTCAAGCAGAACCAGAACACGAGACTGAAGACCAGGTCATTGTACAGACCGAACAGACATCGCTCCCAACTGACAGTGAAGAAGTTGCCGTTGAGACTGATCCAGAGCCACCTGCTCCCGTTGCGCCTTCAAGTGAAGCGATCGCTATTGCGGAAGCCCCACCAGCAGTTGAAGAACACGATGCCGTGGCTACTGAAACAGAGGAAGCCGAATTGGGGGAAGCGATCGAAGAAATGATCGCCCAGAATGAAGAAGTCGTTCCCGAAGCGGCACCTGTCGTCGAGCCGGCTCCTGTGAAACAACCAAGTCGGTCACCCTCCAAAACCTCGGTCGAAGAACCTCCAATGTTTGTTTCATCCGATGAATCCATTACTGCATCGAATGATCTGTTCACCGGGAGCGGACTGGACAAGCGGTATAATGGCAAGCGTGTGGACAAGCGGAAATACGAAAGTGAAACCAAACCTTATGCGGGGATTTATTATCGTATTCAGCTGGAAGCAACAGATAAGCCAGATCTGACTGATGCCCGCTATTCTTCCATGACCAACTACGGGGTACTGGAGACAGAAACGTTGCCCAATATGGGTTTGACCCGTATTCTTGTCGGCGTGATCCAATCTCAATCAGAAGCCCTGAATGCGCTATCTGCTGCGCAAAACGCCGGTTTTGATGAAGCCTATATCGTCCGATACGAAGATGGTGTACGACTCCGTCGATGGAAGTAGTTTCTCTTTCTTGTTCAACATACAAGCGGCCAGGTTTTCCATCTGGCCGCTTTTTTTATTCCCCGGGGAAGATGGGCCGATGCGGCATATCTGCGAGCTGAAATCTGGATCGATATCCGATCAGACCAGGTAGTCCTCCGGTATGGACCAGAACGACATTGGCTCCACCTGGGAACTGACCTGACCTGACCTGTTCCCTGAACAGGAGGACCATTTTCCCATTGTAAACCGGGTCCCACCAGATCCCTGTCTGGCTGGCCAACCCGCACAGAGAATGCCAGAGAGAAAGATCTTTTTTCGCAAATCCTTTTCCTGCTGCCTGGTTGACGACATGCAGGTTTGCCTTGGTTGAGATACCCAACCGGGTGAATACGGTATTCACTTCAGCGGCAAGGTCCGGACCTTTTAATGCCGGGTAGATCCACAAGTGGTCATCGGAATTCAATCGGGATGCCAGTCCGGCAGATGTGCCTCCCGAGCCAAATGGTACACAGACATGGAGCGGGGAATCCGGCAGGTCTATCCGGATCTCGTCGACCATTTCTTCGATGCCTTTCACCGCATCGGGATGAGTCCCTCCCATCGGAATGGTCAACCATTCCGGGTCAGCTTCGTGCATGGCGTACGGATAATCGGACCGGGATAAAAACTGCATGTCAGCCCCCCATTCCTCCAGTACATGCAGAATCGGATTATCCACGCGTCGCCACGAATGATCGTCCGGATCGGAATTTTGCGCATGTTAGCCAGAAATGCTGTGGCTACCAGATGATTTGATACAGGGCCTCCAAAAAGTCCGAATGCCCCGCTTATTGCGCAATGCCTCATCGGTTAATTGATACTTGAGCTTTCGAATCTTGTTGCCCCCCGCCAGAGGATGGATGAGATCATCGCGTTTGATCCAAACGTGGATATCATGGGCAACAAAGAGGTCATCCGCCCACTCCTCCAACGGAGATGGCGCAGAAAAATTCATACCGTGTTACCGAATTACTGACGGAGCAAACTGCCGCTTTCCATCAGTTGGCCTTTGGCGAGGACTTGATAGAAGTAGGTCCCTGAAGTCAGGCCTGACAGGTCAATTGTTTGCAACCCAGACAAACCGGATTGTGCCAGGACCAGCTGACCCTGTGCATTCAGGATGCGCAGATCTGCAGGATGGGTAAGTGGGGACAAGTCAAAACGCACTTCAGAACCTGCCGGTTGAGGGGCCTTTGAACAACGGAGACGCGAATGGCCGGGGTTGGTGGATACTGGAAACGCCATTATCCTTGTATTGAACACTGAAGGTTTCCGACTCATTGTCCGGGTTGACTGTCACCACAGCGATCGGTTCCTTTTCCGTTGCGGAAAAATAGTAGTACGCCAGTGTGGTATCCTTCCCGACGCCGGAAACTGTAGTCCTAATGAACCCAGATCGACCCACAACCCGAAAATCTGCAATTCAACCGTTGTTTCTGAAATGGTTCGTCGACGTTCCCGAAGGCAAGGATAGTCAGCGCCCGGGATGGAGGTCGTTCCCCAGGCATCCACAAAATCCACTCTGTCGATCATCTGATCGACACGAATAGCATCCTGTTTGAAGGGGACGCCTGAGAAAAAGGTATCCGGGACTATTTCCGTAGAAAATGAGATCAGGAAAGAAGCCTCTGCTGTATTGATATCTATGTAGTTCATCGGAGCACGTCTTTCGACCAGTGCCGGATTGTATTTCGGCGTGATATTCACGGGTACCCCGGCGAACCCGTTTGTCAGAAAGCCGAGATTGGTGATGGCGGTTGATGTAATGTTGAAATAGGTCTCCCCAAATCCAGTCTCCTGAAATACTTCAGCGGATGGAAACGAGGCAAAGGCGCTGCCTGTTGCAGCATCCTTAACCAGGATCTGTATGGCCGTATCCATTTCCAAAGTGGAAAAGTCCCAGCTCAAATTGGTGCCAACCCCTCCGGCAACAATGGCCTCCGGATTACCGGCCGTGGCCAATCGCAAGGTATCGCCGGCAGCAAAGAATGTGGAATTGGTGACGGTGATCTGAGCCAGGAGGGCACTACCGGATAACAGAACAACCAGAGAGGTAAGGAGCAGACGCATAGACAGGTAGATAATTTTCTCAAAGATAGCAGAAGAAAAGGATACCGCGCATGGCCTAGCTCAAGCCCTGGAGGGCGACCAGTTTACTGTATTCTCCTTTTTGTTGATCAGCTCGTCGTGAGTACCCCGTTCGACAATGGCACCGTCGCGGAGGACCAGAATTTCATCGGCACGCCGGATGGTGCTGAGGCGGTGAGCGATCACCAGTGCCGTTCGGTCAGCCAGTAATACATCCAGGGCTTCCTGTACCAGGCGTTCCGATTCGGAATCCAGGGCTGAGGTTGCTTCGTCGAGGATAAGCAGTTGTGGATTGCGCAAAAGAGCCCTTGCAATGGTCAACCGTTGTCGCTGGCCTCCGCTGAGTTTCCCTCCCCGATCACCGATATTGAAGTCATATCCCTCAGGCAGCAGCTCGATGAACTCGGCTGCATGGGCCAGTCGGGCGGCTTCAATGACTGCTTCATCTGTCGCCTGCAATCCAAACGTAATATTGTTCCTGACGGATTCATGAAACAGGATGGCTTCCTGGGTAACGATCCCCAGCAGCCCCCTGACATCTTCCACACGGGCATCCCGAATATCAGTACCATCAATGGTAATCTTACCTTCCGTCACATCATAAAACCGCGGAATTAGATCGGCGATGGTGGATTTTCCGGCACCCGAAAGACCGACAAGAGCGACTGTCTTCCCTTTTGGCAGAAAAAAATCGATCCCCTTCAAGGCCGCCTGTTCCGCTTTGGGGTAGGAAAAGGAGACCTGTTCAAACCGGAGCCCCTCCCTGATTTCCCGGATCGGGATCGGATCGGATCGTTCGGGCATACCACCGGGTACATCCAGAATCTTGTCGACGCGGTCCACAGCCGCCAGTCCTTTCTGAATATTGTAATAGGCATTGGTCAGGCTCTTCATCGGTTCGATGACATTGTAAAATGCCAGGAGAAAAGCCATGAATGCTTCGGCGCCGAGTTCACCGGCAAAAATCCGTTGCGCACCGTACCACAAGAGGATGGCGATGACGCCGATACCCAGAAATTCGGACAGCGGAGAGGAAAGATCCCGACGGCGAATGATCCTGGTTTGGGTATCCCGATAAGATTCGTTGACTTTTCGAAATAAGCCCTGCTGAAAGCGTTCAGCTCGGAATGCCTTGATAACCCGCAAGCCACCGAGAGTTTCTTCTACAGTAGACACCAGGACACCCAGAATATCCTGCAATTCGCCGGATTGTCGACGCAATCTGCTTGATATACCGCCGATAATCACACCGCTGAAGATCATCAGGACAAAAATGACCAGGGTCAAACCCGGGCTCATGTAGATCATCAGAAAAAGTGAACCGGAAATGATGACCGGCGACCGAAAGACTGCTTCCGGACATTGAGGATACTCCATTCGATCTCCTGGACATCCGCGACGATTCGCGACATCAGATCCCCTTTCGTTCTTCGGAGAAATAGTCCAGGGGGAGTATGGTCATCCGATCGAAAATCTCCTGGCGGATATCGCGGACAATGCCATTGCGGACGGGGGCAATGAAATACATCGACAGATACCGGAACAGATTCTTGAAGAAGAACATGGCCACCAGGACCAGACAGGTCAGCAGGAGGGCACGGGAGGCACCATGTTCAGCGAGGATCTGGCTGAAACTGTAATTGGCCATGTCAATGGCATCGCTGATCGTATGGATGCCGTCGGGTCGTTCCGTCTGGGGGGCCTCCATTCCGAAAAGAATACGGAAGAAGGGAATAAACACCGGGATGGAGACCACGGTAAACAGGGCCATCAGCACGTTGAACAGGATGTTCAACCCTACCTCATTCTTGTAGGGTGCCAAATGCCGAAGCAGGCGACGAAGATCTTTCATATTCGGGCCATTCTGGCCTTAATCAGCTTCCATGGTAAAATCATTCAGGAATCCGGTATGGAAATTACCGGACTGGAACGATTCGTTGCGCATCAGTTTGCGGTGAAACGGTATGGTTGTCTTGATCCCTTCAACGACAAATTCTTCCAAGGCTCGCTCCATTTTCTTGATACATTCCTCTCTTGTTTGCGCGCGACAAATCAGTTTCGCGATCATACTATCGTAGTATGGCGGCACTGAATACCCGGCGTAAACGTGCGTGTCAACGCGCACGCCATGGCCTTTGGCGGTGTGAAAGGAGGTGATCTTTCCCGGAGATGGGCGGAAGTCATTATAGGGATCCTCCGCATTGATCCTGCATTCGATGGCATGCATGACAGGGAAATAATTCTCACCACTGATCGGAATGCCAGCGGCTACTTTGATCTGTTCTTTGATCAGGTCATGATCGATCACTTCTTCCGTGACGGGATGTTCAACCTGGATCCGAGTGTTCATTTCCATGAAGTAGAAATTCTTGTATTTGTCGACAAGAAATTCCACTGTTCCTACACCTTCATAGTTGATACACTTGCCGGCTGCGATCGCTGCATTGCCCATCTTTACCCGAAGTTCCTGATCCACAAACGGAGAAGGAGATTCTTCAATCAGTTTCTGATGACGGCGCTGGATGGAGCACTCGCGTTCGGAGAGATGGCACACATTGCCAAATTGGTCCCCGACGATCTGGATCTCGATATGGCGTGGTTCTTCAATGAACTTCTCCACATACATCCCATCATTGCCGAAGGCATTCTGCGCCTCATTGCGGGCCATGGACCAGGATTTCTCAAACTCCTCTGGTTTCCATACGATGCGCATACCTTTTCCGCCACCGCCGGCAGTGGCCTTAAGAATGACCGGGTAACCGATGTCTTTTGCCGTTTTCAGACCTTGTTTCAGGTCCTTGATCAACCCTTCAGACCCGGGCACAACCGGCACACCCGCCTTGATCATGGTCTCTTTGGCCGTGATCTTGTCGCCCATCTTCCTGATCTGGGAAGGCGTCGGACCAATAAATTTGATGCCGTATTCCAGGCACACTTCAGCAAAGTCGGCATTTTCAGCCAGGAATCCATACCCGGGATGAATCGCGTCTGCATTGGTAATTTCAACCGCAGCCATGATCCGCGGAATATTCAGATAGGAATCTTTGCTGGAAGGGGGACCCACACAAACGGCCTCATCTGCGAAGCGCACATGGAGGCTTTCTCTATCGGCTGTGCTGTATATGGCCACCGTTTTGATGCCCATTTCCTTGCAGGTGCGAATGATCCGGAGAGCGATCTCGCCCCGGTTGGCAATCAGTATCTTTTTGAACATGCGGGCGGAATTGAGTGAACTTATCCGGCGGGATCCACCAGGAAGAGGGCCTGATCATATTCGACCGGAGAGGCATCCTCCACCAGAACCTTGACGATCTTGCCAGTGACCTCTGTTTCGATCTCATTGAACAATTTCATCGCCTCGATGATACATACCGCATCACCTTTTTTGATCAGGTCGCCAACCTGAACAAATGGTCCCTTTTCTGGCGAGGGCGACCGGTAGAAGGTGCCCACCATCGGGGACTTCACTTCAACCAGATTGCTCGACTTTACCTCTTTCGGTGCAGAAACAGCTGCCGGTTGTTCCGGAGCAGATGCGGGTGCAGGTGCGGCAGAAACAGGTGCAGGAGAGGAATACCCCTGATGAGCCGGTGCGGAGACGGGTGCCGACACGGGTATGACTGTTTCAACTCGTCCTTTCGAAAATGATTCTGTCCGAATGGTCAACTCGAATTCGCCATCCTTCAATTTGAATTCAGCGAGATTCGTTCTGTTGATCAACTTGATCAGCTCATGAATTTCCTTCGTATCCATTATCCCTGTTTATTTAGCTCGCTCAATATACGTACCGGACTTGGTATCTATTTTGATCCGTTCGCCCACACCGATAAAAAGTGGTACACGTACCTCCGCTCCGGTCTCTACCGTCGCCGGTTTCAGTGTATTTGTGGCGGTATCACCTTTTACCCCCGGTTCAGTATAGGTCACTTCAACGACCAGGTGCTGTGGCAATTCCGCAGTCAACGGCCGCTCTGTTTCCGCATGAAACATGATCTCAATATCCATTCCCTCCTTGAGAAATTGCGGGCTGTCGATCAGATCTTCAGAAATCGCTACCTGTTCGAAGGATTCGTTATCCATGAAATGGCAACCCATTTCATCTTTGTAGAGAAACTGATATTTTCGACGTTCAACACGGACATCGTTCACTTTGTGACCGGCTGGGATGGTGTGATCCAGCACCTTTCCGGTGGTGACGCTCTTGATCCTGGTGCGGACAAAGGCATTCCCCTTGCCCGGTTTCACATGTTGAAATTCGACAACTGCATAGATGTCTCCATTCAGTTCGATACACATGCCATTGCGAATATCTGACGTACTTGCCATTGAATTTGTTTTCGTTCGGGGTGCAAAGATAGGGTGCCTTCGCCATAACTATTCACACCCGGAAAGAATTGATTCGGTTTGTGAAGAAGATCACTGACGCTTACCCGGTTGAATGGCCTACCTTTGACCCATGAAAACCCTTGTCTCCAGCACCCTTGCCATGACCTGTCCGCGGTGTCGACAGGCCAAGATGTTTCCGACCGGCAGTTTCTCGTTTCGGGAGCCGTTCACCATGCATGATCATTGCCCGACCTGCAACCAGAACCTTTCTCCTGAACCCGGATTTTATTACGGTGCCATGTTCCTGTCCTACATTCTCACCGGCTGGTTCTGTCTCGCTTTTGTGGCGATCGTGCATTGGGTGATCGGATGGGGGTTGATTCCCTCTTTCCTTTTGCTCCTTGCCGTCACCGGCTTCCTCTTTGTCTGGTTTTTCCGGATTTCCAGATCGATCTGGATCCATATCAATGTCAAATACAAGCCAGAGCAATCCTGAACATCTGATCGGGAATTTACCCGGTTATCGACTCAACCCTTCCACCTGATCAACACAGCACCCCAGGTGAACCCTCCACCGAACGCTGTCAGAACGACCCAATCTCCGGGTTTAAGCTGGTCGCGATAATCCCACAGACACAGCGGCAGCGTTCCAGCTGTCGTATTGCCATACCGCTCAATATTGACCATCACGCGATCTTCCGTGAAGCCCAATGCTTCGCCTACTGAAGTAATGATCCGTTTATTTGCCTGATGGGGCACAAGCCAACGCACATCATCGGTGGTCAGGTTGTTTCGTTCCAGCACCTGTTGAACCGCATCCACCATTCCTTTTACAGCATATTTGAAAACCGTCTTCCCTTCCTGATACACATAGTGTTCGCGGGCAAGGACAGTCTCAATGGTGGGTGGCTTGACAGACCCGCCAGCCTTCATGTGAAGAAAGTGGCGGCCATTGCCATCTGCCCGGAGCACGGCATCATAGATGCCAAATCCGGTTGCATCCGGTTCAAGAAGGACTACTCCGGCGCCGTCGCCAAAAATGACACAGGTGGTTCGGTCGGAATAGTCGAGGATGGACGACATTTTGTCCACACCGGCCACGACCACCTTTTTGTGCGTACCAGACTCGATGAACTTGGCACCTGTCTGGATGGCATATAAGAATCCCGAACAGGCAGCATTGATATCAAAACCGTAGGCATTGACTGCACCGATTTTGTCACAGATCGTGTTTGCCGTATCGGGAAAGACCATATCACCTGTCACCGTCGCACAGATCAACAGGTCAATTTCTTCAGGTTTCAATCCGGTTTGTTCAAACAACCGCTCCATGGCGCGAACCACCATATCAGAAGAGCCCTTCCCTTCTTCCTTGAGAATGCGGCGTTCACGGATACCTGTCCGGGTAAAGATCCACTCATCGGTGGTTTCCACCATGGTCTCCAATTCCGCATTGGTCAGGATGTAATCAGGCACATAGCCCCTACTCCGGTAATCGCAGCTCTTGTAGTCATAGGTCAGTGTATTGTCAATCGGGCATCGAAGGTACAGAATTCCAATAATCATCAAGATTTCGATGTCCTTGAGGAGGAGCAAACAGGACAGGTTGAGAAAAAACGGCACCTGCCGCATCAAAATATCGGGTTTGCCGTACAACAGGAAACAAACGCACCCCGATGATTCGCCTGGCTCTCATTTCTTCACTCCTTTTGATCGGAACAACCGGATTTGCCGGGCAGGGTCCCGAACAATCGGCTGTCGAATTTGAGACCAATGCAGAAACGGCATTTCAACGTGCCCGGGCCGAAGGTAAGCACGTATTCATCGTCTTTAAAGCGACCTGGTGTACACCCTGCCGGTGGATGGAGACGACCACATTTCAGGACCAGGGCGTGCTGACTGAACTGGCAACCAACTATATCGCAGTCGAAGCCGACATAGACCAACCCGACGGATTTGTCCTGTTTTATGATCACCAGATCCAGGTCTTGCCGACCATGATCATCCTGAATCAGGAAGGTCAGGTCCTCAAACGGATAGAAGAATCCCTGGGACCAGACAAATTGATCTCTATCTTGAATGATCAGGCTGCTGGCTTGACCCCAGTACCTGGGCCAGGGTTGCAGACCACCGGCAAGAAAGCAGAACGATCGGAATATACAGACGTACTGCGGACTGCGCCAGCAAACCAGGCCACATCCGACCGCATCTCACCTCCTCCTGCAACAGGTTTTACAGTTCAGGTCGGTGTGTTCACCCTGTACCCGAATGTTCTTACGAAGGTTCTCGAAATCAACAGCCTGTCTGACCGGACTGTCCATCTTGAAGAATCTGAAATCAATGATGTTGTTGTTTACAAACTGATGAGCGGCCATTTCGCCACTCGTGCCGAGGCAGAAGCCTGGCGGGCACGTCTGGCAGAAGCAAAAATTCCAGGCTATATCCGGGATTTGAACCGCTCCTGATCCATGCAATTTGAGTTTTGGCTTTTGAGATAGTGTAAAGCCGGTCCAGGAGGACCGGCTTTGCTATTTTTGGGCCAGAACAATCTGACCGTGATGTCTGCTACTCCCCTGCTGATCAAAAACATTGGAACCATTTGGCAATATGATCCGGATGCTTCTCTGGGGTGGACAGCCGGAACCGCGATGCGAACGATCCGGCGCCTGGAAGATGGCTGGGTCCTCTGTGCAGGTGGCCGCATCCAACAAATCGGTCGGATGCCAGATTGCCCTGATGAACCAATATCCACTCTGGATGCCCGGGGAGGCGATATTCTCCCAGCATGGATCGACAGTCACACCCATCTTGTTTTTGCCAAAACCCGAGAGGAAGAGTTTCGCTATCGGCTCGAGGGACTGACGTATGAGGAGATTGCGCTTCGAGGTGGGGGCATCCTGAATTCGGCAGACAGGCTCAGGGAAACGGATGAGGACACGTTATTCGAGGGCGCGAAAAAGCGGCTTCTGGAGGTGATCGGCAAGGGTACCGGAGCAATTGAAATCAAATCCGGGTACGGACTGACTCTGGAAAGCGAGCTCAAAATGCTTCGTGTCATCCGGCGGTTGAAGGAAGAGGACCTGATACCTGTCAAGGCTTCCTTTCTGGCTGCCCATGCTCTGCCCCGGGAATTCAGGAATAACCGGGAAGAATATATTCGCCTGATCATCGAGGAAATGCTACCGCAGGTGGCCTCAGAGGGCCTCGCCGATTATATCGACACCTTTTGTGAAAAAGCGTTTTTCCAACCGGATGAAATGGCGCGCATCCCGGAAGCCGGGGCGAAATACGGCATGCGGGGCAAAATCCACACCAATCAGTTTTACAGCTTTGGTGGTATCCAAACGGCCATTCAACAACAGGCTTTATCGGTCGATCATCTCGAAGTCGTCACCGATGCAGATATGGATGACCTCCTGGCAAGTACAGTTTTTCCAGTACTCTTGCCTTCTGCTCCCTTCTTTCTGCATGACCATTATCCTCCGGCCCGTAACATGATCGACAAGGGATTGGGCGTAGTGCTCGCCTCGGATTACAATCCGGGGACCAGTCCTTCAGGCAACATGCCGCTGGTGATTGCGCTGGCTTGCACACAAATGAAGATGTTACCGGAAGAAGCCATCCATGCAACAACCATCAACGCGGCCTGTGCTCTGGAAATGCAATCCGACCTGGGCAGTATCGCTCCGGGAAAACGAGCCAACCTCATCCTGACCCAGCCTGTCCCTTCACTGGTCTACCTTCCGTATGCATTTGGCAGCAACTGGATCGAAAAAAGTCATCCTGGATGGGAAAGAATTCACATGAAAAACTTGATTCAAGTCAGGGATAACTGGAACTTCGCGCTGGAATCGGAAATAAAGCAGCTTCTTCTCCGTTGATGGTCTGAACTTTTTTTTCAAGAATGACCACTGAGAGGGTACTTTTGCCCGGTTTTTGCAGTATTTGTTTTAGACATCCCTCCAATGATCCCACGCATATCCCCCTGGCTCGCGCTGTGTTTGCTTTTCAGTACTTCCGTTTTTGGCCAGCGGCCCGAGCCCATCCATGTCAATGGACCGGTCCAGAGCAACGCGAACAATCGAGGTGCCTGCAATGATGCCGGTACAAGTAACCAGACCCTTTCAGTGGCAGTCAAGCACAGATCCACTGATCCTTTGTTTCGGGGATGCGCTGGTGATTGATCACAATGGAGATGCCGACCTGAGCGGGGACCCGAATCCCGGGACGACTCCTGGTATCGGCTATGCATTTTACAGTTGTCCGCCAAGCATTGGTGGCATGGACCTGGCAACGGTACTTACTGATCCCTGTATTCTGGATACCCCACCCTCCCCAACCGGAATTTGGGTGACCACAGGAACCAATCCAAACGGGGATATGACCTTTGTCAATGATGGCGGATTGCAGGCATTCTTCAACGGCGGCGCTCCGGTCCAGATCTGGTTCGCCCCGATCACTGTAGATGATTTTGCGACCAATGGATATGAAGAAACCTCGCCAGGCAGCGGTGCCGGCCCATGCGTCGATGTCAATATCAATGATGCTTTTTCTGTTGTATACCTGAATGAACTGACCTATAGCAATCTTCAGATTACCGGTGCAGGAGTATCACCAGCTGGTGGCTCATTTCTAGTGACGGGCGGACTCCCTGAATTTGACGGGAGTAACTACTCCGTTTTCATTTATCGAAAAAACAACCCCGCACAGACAGCATTGATCACCAGTGGCGGTGTGACGCACAATGGTACCGTCACATTCGAAGTACCTGCTTCCGGAGTGTATATCGTCGAAATCCAGGACAATAACGGCTGCGGTCAATCATTCGAGATCAAGGTGCCCGGCATTGTATTTACCATAGAATGTAAGGATGTTGTAGAAGGTGGGATCGTTTGTGTGGATGTTTTTGTGGATAATTTCCAGGATATCGAATCGTTCCAGTTCTTCTTCCATTTCGATGCATCGCTCCTTGAGTTTGCATCCATCAGCAATGTTCCCCTGCTCAATTTTGATCCCGTATTTTCCGGGGTCCAGAATGACTCCATCTTTTTTATGGGTTACTTCTCCTTTCCCGGTGAAAGTATCCCGGATGGAGGGTTGTTTGCGACGATCTGTTTTGAAGCCATTGGCCCGGCAGGTGAAACCAGCCCGATCATCCTGGCACCAGGAGCAGTTGGCCAGCAGCTGGAGTGTTACAATGGAGACGGTATCAATCTGGGTGTCAATTTCAACCCCGGTTGTGTGAATATTGTTCCCGGTGGCCCGATCACGCTGACCTTGACGACTGACAGTGTCAGTTGTGCGGGGGCGACGGATGGCGCTATCCAGATGAATGTGGTCGGAGGTGTCGAACCGTTTACCTACTCATGGGCACATGCCACCAATCCAGCTTATCAGGGAAATGGCATTCTTCTGTTCAACCCATCCACGATCACATTTCCGAATCTGATCGCCGGCGTCTATTCCGTTACTGTCACAGACAGCAATAACCCGGCGGCACAGGAGATCAAATCTGTTCTTGTCCCTGGCCCGGCAGTCCTTTCTTCCAGCCTCGATGTAGTTCAGCCGACCTGTTTCGGGGATAGTGATGGATCGATCACAGCTGACGTTGTGGGTGGCACCACTCCCTACTCATTTGTCTGGTCGAATGGCCCACAGGGCCAGGGAGTGGACCAGATCCTGAATCTGGGAAGTGGCAGTTACCAGGTGACGATCACCGATTTCAACGGTTGTTCTGCAACTGCGATGACCACTCTGAATACCGATTCTCTGACGATCACCACACTTGCGCTGAACAGCGAAACCTGTATGAATGGCGGCAACGACGGGAGTATCTCTATTGTCGCCAGTGGTGGCACTATCCTCCCGGGGTCAGATTACACATATGATTGGGGCACAGCAGGTACCGGCGCAACTATCAGCAACCTGAATGCCGGTTTTTATACCGTGACCGTATCGGATGACAATAATTGCTCAAAAAGCCTGACGCTTGAGGTCACTTCGCCGGCATCACCGGTTATTGATGCATTGGTTGTTACCAATGCCGGATGTGCCAACAAGATGAATGGGGCGATCACGGCACAGGTCACGGCTGCTCCAGGCGCCCCGAATCTGACCTATAGCTGGACGGGGCCCAATGCCACCACCTTTTCAGGAGCCACGATCACCGGGTTGGGCACAGGCAATTATTTCATCACTGTGATTGATGATAATGGATGCAGTGACGTTGGCGTGACGTATGTGGATGCACCGTTCCCACTGACCATTTCCGATACCTTATTCAATTTGCCAGACTGTCCGACATCTGTCAATGGCTCGATTGGTATCCAGGTGATCGGCGGCACCATGCCCTATTCTTTCACCTGGTCAAACATCGGCACGCCTTCCCCCAATTCAGTGAACTCACCTATACCTGCGGGCAACTATACCGTTACGGTTACGGATGCAGAAGGATGTGGACCGATCATCCTGGATTTGACACTGGCCACTCCTCCTTCCATTGTAGCCAGTTTTTCGATGATCGACTCGGTCAGTTGCCAGCAGGGCATTTGTGACGGCGGGGCGACGGCTTCGGCTTTGTATTCTGACGGGACCGGAGGCAGTTTCAATTTCAGTTGGGCCTCCACCGAATTGACCCTTGGGGCAACTTCGAGCACAGCATCCCAATTGTGTTCCGGCTTGCAACATGTCACCATTTCGGATGGCTTGTGTGCCATTGACACCACTGTATTGATCCCTTCACCTGATCCGATCCTGGTCAATACGACACCGATAGACATCAGTTGTTTTGGACTGACCGATGGACAGATCAATACCTCAGTGAGCGGAGGTACACCTGGATATACGTACATCTGGGCCCCGGGAGACACTTCGTTAATATCCGGCAAAACCGGTCTTGGAACCGGATTTTATACGGTCACCGTTGTCGATCAAAAGGGCTGTGTTGGTGAAAGTATCCTGATCGAACTGGAAGAGCCCGCTGTATTCAGCCTGGCGGTTGATCTGGCGACGACAAAGGATGAGCGGTGTGCGGGAATTGCGGATGGCGTGATCGCCGTTCTCCCGAATGGCGGCAATACCGGTACGATCAATTATCAGTGGAGTGGCAATGTGTCGACATCGGCAACGGCCACAGGGTTGGCATCGGGTATATACATGGTTACGGCGACCGATTCCCGGGGTTGTGTGGATACCTTAACCTACACGATCCAGTCACCTCCACCGATCTTCGGTGTCATCCCCGAGCTGGCAGAACCACCCTGTTTTGGTGACCCGACCTTCCTGACTGTCAGTGCTGCCAGTGGTGGAAACGGACCCGGTTTTACTTTGCTGTAGACAATGGGGCGCCCAATCAGCTTAATAATCAGGTTCCCGTTTTTGCAGACCAGTCCATACAGGTCGTTGTGTTTGACCAGTTGGGTTGTACCTGGGATACCTTGATCTCCGTGAATCAGCCTCCTCCGCTCACGCTTGATCTGGGACCGGATCTCGATCTGGAACTTGGCGACAGCGTAACGATCGGGCCGATCAACAATTTGAGTGCGTTTACGATTGTGGGTTATCTCTGGAGCCCGACGGCAGGGCTGGATTGTGACCTGTGTAACAAGACCAGTGCAAAACCGGGCGAGACAACGACTTATTCCCTCCAGATCGAGGATGTGAATGGTTGTTTGGCAGAGGATGAGGTAACCATCAATGTCAGAACGATCCGGCGGGTCTATGTCCCGAATGCGTTCAGTCCGAATTTTGACGGCTTCAATGACCTGCTGACAGTCTATACCGGCCAGGGCGTGCAACAGATCGATGCTATCCGGATCTATGACCGGTGGGGGAATGCGTTGTATGAATCACTCAACCAGCCCCCTGCATTTGATGGCACGGTAACGGGATGGGACGGCAGCTTTCGCGGACGACCGATGGACCCGGGCATCTATGTCTATGTGATCGAGGTGACGTTTATTGATGGGCAGCAGTTGATCTATCGGGGGGAGGTTAATTTGATTAAATAAGCATTTCCAAATCAGGATAAATAAAGCCCCGGGATGAGACAGGTTCTCTGCTGGGGCTTTTTTATTTTATCCGATCCAAAAAGCTGATGGCATCCAAACAGGCGCCGGTTATATTGGGGAATTAATCACCAATTAAAACCTTCTTCGGCAGTGTCATCCAATGATCACTGTGAAGTGAAAGAATAGCAACACCTGTCCACAACCTTACATCTAAAGATAAGAAACCGGAAACACCATTGATCGGCCAGGTGCCCAGTAACCTGTCGAATATGTGGTGAGCAGACATAAATGCCTCTCCGGCATGCACATTTGCCAAGGATACAAAACCCCATTAGTCCTCGACCATCAATCACAACGTTTAAAAAACCAAAAGATCTAAACGATTAACCAGTTAAACGATTAAACTATACCGGCCATCAATCGCTTATTGTCTGAATCACAGATTAACAGATTAAAGGATTTTACCGATTTTGATTGGTCTACCAAATTCTAAACGATTAGACCTCAAACTCTATTTAACAAGCGTCACATCCCCTTTATACAATCTGACCGTCCCATCAATTAATTCCACTTCCACCACATAAATATACACGCTGGGATCCATAACATCATCCCGGAAAGTACCATCCCAACCGGCAGAAGGATCGTTAATTGGAAGGTCTGTTCGGGCATAAAGGGCATTGCCCCAACGGTCGAAAATAGCCAGGTTTTTTATTCGATTTATTTGGTCATTTCCGTAGATGGAAAAGACATCGTTGATGCCGTCATTGTTGGGTGTAAAACTGTTGGGAATAAAAATGTTGCCTCTGGTTTTGATGATCACTTCCAGTGCATCGGAATCAGAACAGCCATCAAGCGTCCATCCGGTCACGACGACCGTCTGATTTGTGGTCAGGGGGCCGAGTGCGGTCTGGAGGCAGGTGGGACAGGAGAGTGGATCTGAGGCCGTCCATTGCACCTGTGCCAGGCTCTGGGTGGTTTGTGTAGTCAGGTCGATGAGTTCTCCCGGTGCGGCGATGCGGTCCGGTCCGGCATCAATAGCAACGGTTGCACCCGGCGTGACGACGAGGCCACTGAGGGTGTCCAAACAACCCAATGCATCGCGGATGACCAGCGTGTATTGTCCGGGGGACAGGTTGTCAAAGAAAGTGGCCGACTGCCAGCTACCCGAATTGATCTGTGCCTCGTATGGAGGCTGTCCTCCTGCTAAGGCGGTGATTTCGATGCTGCCATCTTCGTCACCGGCACAGGTTTCACCCGGATATTGGCTTGGGAAGTCAGACTCACGTACTCGTAATATCGGATAGCCAGACTGTCGCAACCAGCCGCGTTTTGCAGGAAAAGGGTATCGGACAATACGCCGGATTGCCCACACAAAATGACGGTCTCCTCGCTTTGGGTAAACGGCACATAAGTGGTTTCGGTAACGAGCACCGTATCGCATTGCACACCGGGCAAAATGGATACCACTGTACCCACCTGTGATGGCTCACACGTCGTTTTTTCAACGTATAGCGTGTCGATGCCGACATATTGGATGTCGGTCGTCACGACGCTGTCGCAGCCGTATTGATTGGTCAATACAGTGACATGGAACATGGCTCCCGAGGGGTCGCAGGTTACCCCAAGGACCAGGGTGGAATCGGTGGGCAACAGGCTGGTCGTGGTGACGATGGTGCTGTCACAACCCAGGACTGAAGGCTGAATCGCTACTGAAATCCCTGCCTGTAACGGATCGCAGGTCGCTTCGGTGAGCCAGGTTGTATCCAGGGGTGCATACGTGTATTCTGTAATGATCAAACTGTCGCAAGGGCCTCCACTGACGATGAGGGTATCGGTATAATTTGTCCCTGTCCCGCAGATCAGCGCCTGGTTGGTTTCCTGATACTGACCAGTGTAGAGAATGGTTCGAACAACGATGCTGTCGCAACCAAATATCGACTGCAAAACCAGGGTGTCTTGCCCCGCCTGGGGTCTGATCGCAGGTGTCTATGGTCTCATGGATCAGGTAAGATGGACTCAGTGTCATAGTAGAGACCACCAGGCTGTCGCAGCCCTTCATGTTTTGCAGCCAGAGGGTATCAGTACCCACCTGTGCGGGGTCGCACGTTTGAAGGGATACATTCGTCTCATCGGAGGGGAGCATAGTGATCATGCGAACGACGATGCTGTCACAGCCCTGCTGATTGCTCAAGGTATCTTTGAAAACGCCCACCTCAGTGGGATTGCAGGTGCCAGACATCACAGTGTCGGGGAGCGCCATGGCAAGGTCGATGGTCATAGAGAAGTTGTCCGTATAGTCGCACTCCGGAATGTCAAATTCATCCTCATCCACTCCGGATATTACGGATTGTTCCGTATTGACCACCATGTGCAGTTGGTTAAGCGGTGGGGACGTAAAACTAAACGTCAGGTTCATCAAGCTCTCTCCTGCCAGCATAGGTTGAGTGGTAAAATAAACCCCTAACAGGTTGCCGCCACCAAGTGGATCCCCGTCGTAAAAGGCCACCGGAATGCTGACAGGGACGGTAAGGGATGCATCGGAACGATTGTGGAGATTGAAGGTAATAGTGTACTGTTGGGAATCGGAATCAAAGTTGATACAACCGATCTCCCCGTACATCCCCGCAGCACGCTGCTGGTAGTACCCGTTGGTGTCGAGCAGGGACTGTTGCTCCATGAAACTGTTGTAACGCCCGTTGAGATCGGTGGCATTATTCTTTTGGACAGCGGGTATAGTTAGATCGTCGTTGACATTATTGATATGATAGGCATACTGGTTCCAGACTTTTCTACCCGGTGCCCAAGGGGGTAAGCTGTCCGGAGAGCCAAAGACTTTAACCCGTGTCTGGTATTTTCCAGCTATTTCATCACGACAAGTAATGCAAATCTGGGAGGAACCACTATTGAAGATATCGCCGACAATAGGACCTTCAAATAAAGTTGGCGATTCACATGGTTTACTGACTATTTCCATAGGTATCGAAGAGCTAGCATCGATGATGCGGAGTTGAGATTCATCCCGGTGGATGATCTCTGCCACGCCATCTCCATTGAAATCAAAAAGAGCTAAACTGGTGATCGCCGACTTATCTGTGTGTGGAAAGGTCCACTGCTGGGCCAGAGTGGTAGTGCCATCATATTGGTAACTTAACAATTGCTCTTCTCGGACGATCAAAATGGATGGAAAATCGGATGATGAGACTCGTCCAAAGACAGGAATGCTCGTAGTATGAATATTATTCGAATTGTTCAATGGATTAGCAGGTGGAATATTCCTAGCCAGCAGAATGGGTGAACCATTAGCAAACGTATAAGTATACAATCTGGCTTCGAATTGAGGTGTTTCGCTGTGAACAATGACATCCAATACACCATCGCCATTGATATCACCAATAGCTGTGAGACCATCACGGAATTGTCCATCGACCTGAATCGTGTAGGTTGTCATTGTGTTGCCTATAAGGCCATCGGGATTAGTTATATTTACTTTATAAATAGTATAACCAGCGGCTAATTCCAGATCGGATAGGTCCCCATCCAATTGTGCAGCTACAGAAACACCAAAACTCATACTCTGACCGATACTGAAATTACCTCCATCTGCCAGTTTAACCCCCGTTCGAGCATTAAATATGCGATTGCCTACATATACCTCGGGTATTCCATCCTGATTAAAGTCAGCAAAGCCAATATTTCCCTCACAAAGCTGTCTGTTTTTATCGACGCAATAATCATCCGAAACCCATCGGATGGAACCATCCAAATTCAGACAGACTAATCTACGCTGCCATAGATTCCCCGCAAACCAACTAGTAGTGTTGAATAATTTTGGAATTTGATCATTATCTACATCGGCAATTGCGACACTTTTCAAATTAAACGGAATACTCTGGAATGGAATAGAAAATATTGTGTCCCCGGAAACAGGATTTAAAATAAGAATTCTATTATCCAGACCAATCAATATTATTTCAGGATGACAGTCACCTGTAATATCTGCTAGAGAAATTTGGGATTGAAAATTGACTTCTACAATACTACTTGATTTCATCTCCAGCTGAAAAGGTCCTGTAAATAAATTTTTGTTGATAAAGCATGCTGAAGTATCCAGATTCTTGCAATCCTGGGCTAGTACAGTTTGAAATCCAATCAGAAATACAGATATACAAAGTGTAAGAAAAGAAAAAGAAATCGCGCCTTTTTGGTTCATAACCCGAATCATTTAGTAAATAATACAGCCATCCTGCACAAGATTTGCGCAGGATGGCCATAGAATAAACAATTACTGCTTGATGATCTTGAGAACAGAACCCATGACCAATCATATCCCTATATTTCAAGAAATATAATCCAGATGGAACTTGGAGGGATTGTCGATGCTCTTTTCCTGTGAATGAATCCAGTAAAATCCGTTTCCCATGGACATCAATTATTTCGTACTCCGTCCTAGGAAACCTGGAGTAAATAATTATCTCGCCGGAATGCGTAGGATTGGGTTGTACGAATACATCTCCATGGATACGAACCTTTGTCTCAAAAGTTCCCGTCAAAGGCAAAGGTTCACCTTGAATACAATCAGGAACTGGCACATAAATGGTCTTATAGCATGGGCAATAGGCAGTAGGGGAGCAACTTGAATTGCACACTTTTATGGTGAGGAAGATATCCTCGTCATATGGCCCAACCTGCTGAGGTGAGGGCAAAGGGCCATCATCCAATGAGTTCCCATCAACATCGGTTGCTTCATAACAAGCATATTTTGATGGTGGCCACAGCACTTCCAGATCCGCATAATATGTGATGTCATCATACTCGTCCTTTGTACACGGGACATCTTCGACATAGACCTCCAAATTACAAGTGGTACTGCACGGCTTTGGTGGGCAAATAATAAATGAACTATTACAATTCATGCCTTCAATAAGAGTGTATTTTAGGCATCCTTCTGCTATATCCAACTCATCAATTGTATAAATTTCATTGAAATCGTAATTAGTTGCATTAAGATAGTAGCCTCCTGTAGTTTCACCTGGCACTTCTATATCAAATGACCACGTATTGTCGGTGAAACATTGAACATTGCTGATCTCAACTTCAAAGAATTTATCGCATCCCGAACAATAAGCTGGGGGTTCAATGTATTCCACATATTCACAACTATCAGAAACGTACAGGGTCAGCAACCAGCCTTCCTCCTGTATTTTGAATGGCCCCAGTTCGATCTGCGCATTACCCGTTCCATCGGCTATTTCCCGGGTATCCAATTCATTGGGATAGGGATCGACCAGGGTGCGTTCGATTGTCCAATTCAGGCTGGATACGTTGCCAATGTCAACAGTGACAAAATAATAATCATCAGAGATATTGTTATTAGCTGATCCCTCTTCGGGTGTATTGTCCATACATCCGCTCACTTCGAAATCCAGAGAGGGTTTCAGATAGTTGCTCTTGCAGATCTCGATATCGTTGCTTGTCTGGATCGGTAAGAAGGTGGATCCGTTTGTAAACCTGCCGGATATATAAAGATCCAGACAAAACTCAGATCCAAAATTCGACCTGTGAACATCAAAACAAATCCTATGCGATCCTGTATCAATGGCTATTTCCGTTATGGTATATCCATTGATCATGATTGAATCAAGCCACCAATTCTGGTTGCAAATTTCCGGAGCTGTGTATCTACCACAAATATGAGCGACATTTTCATCGCATGAAAAGTAGTTTATTGAGTCCAGAATAATGCTGCCAAACGTGCCTCCATCACATTCTTCACAAATACCATCAATATAGGCATAACCAAAATGACCCCCAAAGCCACAATCAGCAACGATGATTTCCAACGTCGCTGTATCGCCGATATACGTAGAATCAATTCTAAACCTGTGACAGGTCCAGTCAATAACATCAAGTGGATCAAAATCAGAAATACATAGCGAGTCCGTATATGTACTATCGCAATCCACAAAATTTGCAGCATAGCAAAGTTCATCTGCCGGTGCTAAATCACACTTGATATTTAAAAAAGGTTGTACATTGACATGAGGGTCTTCAACTGGATTCTCCAATACCACTGCATACCACAACGTAAATACCTGATTGGTGGAGGTGACAATAAACTTTTTGGTTATTTTATCGATACCAAAGTCTCCATCACAGGAATCTATATGGCCATATCTGTTATTTATACGCAGTGCTTTATCACCAAACTTTGTTTGATTGATTCCAACAAGAGGATCTATTCCGGAGGTGACTATTTCAAATCGATTGGTTGTGGGCAAGGTGGCAGGATTAAAGGAAGTTGGGCCCATTGAATTGTGTGGACTACAGGTGTCACTGCCATGTGTAAATTCTGAGGCAAACCCTTCATAGTACAAAAAGTCCTGTTCAAAGCCTCCATTTTCACACACGTCCGGAAGTGTCATGCTCCGTGATGAGGCGATAAACAGATGCTTGTACTCTTCAAGGTTTTGTAGGATAAACAGGCTTTTTGCCTCTGCTCTTGCAAGCCTCATGATATCACCTTCCTCATGTTCACGATAAGCGTGTCGTTGTTCTGCATAATGGCTTAAATGATTATCGTCCTTCATGCAACTGTCTACAAAAGCATCTAGACGTACATTAAATTCAGTTTGCTCTTCAGAATTGACTTGTTGCAGAGCGTTTCTTTGCGGGTTCATGATCCGTTGGCCAAACATTGAATAACCTGTCAAAACCATGAACAATACGGCCAATCGCCATTTGTTAACGAGACGAGACGATGAATGAATTGAACTGGAGTTTTTCATCTATAAAAGGTTTTTGGTTACTCTTTTATTTCCAAACTGATTGCTTCACAATCGCTCCGTTCTTTCGGCACTTACGCCTCAAATTCATTCCTGCTTTCAGATCAAATAGTGACTGCCTCCGAGCCAGATTTAAAAGGAGGTTCTGCACGTATAACGTCCGACCCGTCTAAAGTTAATACTATTCTGTCACATCCCCAAGTGACTTCATCCAGATTTTGCTTTTGTCTTCTCCACGACCCTAAAGGGCACTTCTTCCAAGCCAACTCAATCCCAGAACAGGTCCGGGATCAAATTCATTCAGGATTTTTACCCAAATAACAACGTCAAAATGAGAATAACTCATTGTTGGAGGTGGTGTCTCACCAGCTCCTTTTATCTGGCGGTGTACTCACCGGGACATGAAAACGGATAGCTCAATTGGAGCCCCAACCCAAGCATGAACACCCGTCTATGGGTTGCGGTGGGACACCGCGCAATAGCCGGTTCGAGTGAGACACTCGAACCAACAAGCCTCATTGATGATCGAAGATGGAAGAGTTGGACAGCTCGGACCCTGAATGCCCTGGGGCGGGGGATAAACTTCTCGTCCAGTCGCGGCATTACTTCCTGAAAATGAAAAGACCCCAGCTTGAGATTTATTCTCCTGCTGAGGTCTTCTTTGTGTGCCCGCCCCGAGTACTCGGGGGACTTCCCGCTCGCACGAAATGTGTCCCTCCTGCGTCGGTCCCATTTCCCCGACCCCGAGCACTCGGGGGGGGGCGGGATAAACTTCTCGTCCAGTCGCGGCATTACTTCCTGAAATGAAAAGACCCCAGCTTGAGATTTATTCTCCTGCTGAGGTCTTTCTCTTGTGCCCGCGACTGGACTTCCCGCTCGCACGAAATGTGTCCCTCCTGCGTCGGTCCCATTTCGTAGCGGCGGGATAAACTTCTCGTCCAGTCGCGGCATTACTTCCTGAAAATGAAAAGACCCCAGCTTGAGATTTCTTCTCCTGCTGAGGTCTTTCTCTTGTGCCCGCGACTGGACTTCCCGCTCGCACGAAATGTGTCCCTCCTGCGTCGGTCCCATTTCGTAGCGGCGGGATAAACTTCTCGTCCAGTCGCGGCATTACTTCCTGAAATGAAAAGACCCCAGCTTGAGATTTCTTCTCCTGCTGAGGTCTTTCTCTGTGCCCGCGATTGACTTCGCTCGCACGAAATGTGTCCTCCTGCGTCGGTCCCATTTCGTAGCGGCGGGATAAACTTCTCGTCCAATCGCGGCATTACTTCCTGAAAATGAAAAGACCCCAGCTTGAGATTTCTTCTCTTGCTGAGGTCTTTCTCTTGTGCCCGCGACTGGACTCGAACCAGCACATCCGAAAGGACACTACCCCCTCAAAGTAGCGCGTCTGCCAATTTCGCCACACGGGCATCGTGACTGACCCTTCCAAATGATGGAAGGGAGCGCAAAGATAGTCAAGTGTTGAATAATTTCAACCAGAACCTCACATTCTGACTTCCATAGATTACCTCAATTCGCGAAATTTTCCAGTTCTGGCTGTGGTAAACCATTGAAATGGTTTGCTGATTGGTGCGAACATCAAGTCCCAGGGTTAACCTCCGCAGGCGGTCAAAAAACCCTGGGCTAAGCCGGCATGGGACAACAGATACGGATTCACATTGGTAGTCCTTGAGCTTCCTTTCATGTCCGATCTTTTCATGTCTGAACGAAAAGACCCCAGCTTGAGATTTCTTCTCCTGCTGAGGTCTTTCTCTTGTGCCCGCGACTGGACTCGAACCAGCACAGCATTTCTACCACTAGCTCCTGAAGCTAGCGCGTCTACCAATTTCGCCACACGGGCAGGCATATAGTCGTCGCTATTGCGACGGATTCCTGTGATCTCACCTCCTCTTCAGGACGCGAACATGATCACCGGGGGGCAAAGGTAAATGATAAGAACAACCCTTGCAAGAGGAAAGCCGCGCATTTTTTTCACTTGTGAACCACCATTCAAGGAATCATATCGACCCCTTCAGCGACCAAATTGACCGTTCCCTCAACAGGAAACTCCTGCCCTGTGCAAATCCTCACTTTTGAGAACGAGAAAGCAGCCAAGTATCAACATATTGCAAATAATACTATATATAATAAAACATAATATCTTTGCATCCGTATACCCACTCAAACCGATTCCGATGACCCCATTTCTACTCCTCAGTGCCATGTTGACAACGATTGGTTATTTCACCGCGATGGCCCCCGTCAAGGCGACTGCCACGTCGAAAACTGCTGGATGAGTTCTCTTCATCCTGTGGCCATCAGATCTGACCGGACAGCCCCTGATCCAGAGCAGCCTTGCGTAATCGCTGCAAGAAAGGAGAAGCAAAGATGAATTCCTGCAGGTAATCATTGTTACTGCCCAGCACTTCGCTGGCACTCCCCTGCCAGGCAATTTCCCCATTGTACAGCAGGATGATATTTTCCCCGATCTCCATGACCGAATTCATGTCATGTGTATTGATCACGGTGGTGATGTTGTTCTCCTGTGTAATACTCTGGATCAGATCATCGATCAGCATGGATGTTTTGGGATCCAGGCCCGAATTGGGTTCATCACAGAAGAGAAACTTTGGCTTGAGGACGATCGACCGTGCAATCCCCACGCGCTTTTGCATACCCCGGAGACTTCGCTGGGAAATTTGTTGTTGACCTTCTCCAGGTTCACTCGCTCCAGACAATAATTCACCCGGTCCAGCTTTTCCTTTCGCGTCCAGTTGGTGAACATATCCAGCGGAAAGCGGATATTTTCCTCCACCGTCATAAAGTCGAAGAGAGCCGAGCCCTGAAAGAGCATACCCACCGACATACGCACCATTCTCAACTCCTTATGAGTAAGGTGTGTCACATCCTTTCCGTCGTACAGAACCTCTCCATCTACCGGTTGAAGGAGCCCCACAAGGACCTTGAGGAGCACCGTTTTCCCGGCACCGGACTGGCCGATGATCAAGTTGGTTTTCCCCCGCTCGAATCGAGCCGAGATCCCTTTGAGGATCTGACTCTGCCCGAAGGCCATGTGAATGTTATGCGCTTCAATCACGGGTAATGCAATTATGCTGTCATGACCAGGGCGATGATATAATCTGCCAGAAGAATCAGAATATTACTGACGACAACGGCCTGCGTACTCGCCTTACCCAGTTCAATACTGCCGATCTTGACATGATACCCCTGGTAGGTGGCCACAGCCGTCAGGATGAAGGCAAAGACCACCGACTTGACTGACATGATAAACACATTGTATGGCTCATAAAAGGCCAGTAATCCTCTGGTATATTCTGCTGAGGTCATCACACCGGTAGGCACACTCGCCAGAAACCCGCCGATCATAGCCACAAATGCCGATACAAACACGAGTAAAGGAATGACCACAACTGCAGCGACCAGTTTGGGCATGATCAGGTAACCCGCCGTATTGACCCCCATGATCTCCATGGCATCAATATGTTCTTTTGCCGCATCCCGCCCAGTTCAGCAGCCATGTTTGATCCCACTTTTCCCGCGAGCACCAGACAGGTAATCGTGGGTGCTGATTCCAGGATGGCCAGATCACGGACAATATACCCGATATACCAGATGGGGATCAGCTGGCCACTCAACTGATAGGCAAACTGAATGGCTGCCACAGCACCCATAAAGATGGAAATCAGAGCGACGATGATCAGGGAGCCGATCCCGATGTCGTACATCTGCCGCACCGTCTCCTTCCAGTACATGGACCAGCGCTCGGGTCGTTGCATCGCCTGACGCATCAACAGGATCCATTTCCCGAAATCGGTAAAGATTTGTAAGACGCCCGAGAACATAATCAGCGTAGAAGTTGAATGAATGGGCGAAGATAATCCTCTCTTCCGGCAATCGCGGTGCCCGCTGCGAATTGGTTACTTTTGCCAGCAAACTTTGGCTATGCACCCTGTGTCCCCGTTTGTTGTGATCACCGGTATTACAAAAGGAATCGGTCTGGCCATTGCAGAGCGGTTTGCCCGGGAAGGCTTCGGTCTGATCGGTTGCTCCCGGCATCAAAATGACCTCGACCTTCTGGGAGAACGTTTGCGCCAACAGTATCCAGATCAGATGTTCCATCTGATGTGTGCCGATCTCGGTCAGCCGGATGAAGTCGCAGCCTTTGGCAGATTCGTGCTGGATTGCGCCCCACATCCCAGAATCCTGGTGAATAATGCAGGGATATTCAACCCTGGTACCATCCTGGAGGAAGCGGAGGGCATGTTGGAAACGACCATGCAGATCAATGTATTCAGTGCCTATCACCTCACCCGCCATCTTGTTCCTGCCATGATTGCTGTTCGACAGGGGCATATATTCAATTTGTGTTCGGTGGCCAGCTTGCAAGCCTATCCGGGCGGTTCGACCTACGCCATCACCAAATTTGCCTTGCTCGGATTTTCCCGATCCCTGCGCGCAGAGCTGAAGGATACCGGTCTGCGCGTGACATCTCTCCTTCCCGGTGCGACCTGGTCGGACTCCTGGACGGGAGTGGACCTGCCAGCAGACCGATTGATGCAGGCAGACGATCTGGCCGAACTGGTCTGGACATCTTTTTCATTAAAGTCTCCCGCCGTTGTGGAAGAACTGATCATTCGCCCCCAACTCGGAGATCTGTAACGCTGATCGATATGACTTCCTCTTTTATCCCCTACCCTTTCCAGGAATACTCCGTTGACGAAATGTCGGGACGAGCCGATACATTCTACCATGAACTGGACCGACGCCGTTCCTTGCGCGAATTCAGCAACAGACCGGTTCCGGAGGAGTTGATCCGCACCCTCATCATGACGGCATCCACCGCGCCATCCGGTGCCCACAAACAACCGTGGACCTTTTGCGCGGTATCCAACCCGACCATCAAGCAAGCCATCAGGGAAGCTGCGGAAAAGGAGGAATATGAAAATTATCACGGGAGAATGTCAGATGACTGGCTTGAGGACCTGCTGCCCTTTGCGACCGATTGGAAAAACCGTTTCTGGAGATTGCGCCCTGGCTCATCATCGTCTTCAAACGGGCATATGAAGTTGACCATCAGGGGCAGAAAAGGAAGAATTATTATGTCAATGAA
The DNA here is from genome assembly GCA_016710115.1 of Saprospiraceae bacterium. Classification (GTDB taxonomy): domain Bacteria; phylum Bacteroidota; class Bacteroidia; order Chitinophagales; family Saprospiraceae; genus JAGNXB01. The sequence continues at coordinate 170,880 of JADJLN010000004.1, read as the reverse complement.
TCGGTGGGTCTTGCCTGCGGCGTCTTGCTGACGGCCATCCACCATGCCGGTCTGGTCTCCCTGACGCATACGCCCAGCCCCATGAATTTCCTGCAGGACATCCTCCAGCGGCCGGAAAACGAACGCGCATTCCTGCTGATCCCGGTCGGTTACCCGGCTGATGATGCTACCGTACCCGACCTTCAACGCAAGTCTGAAAACGAGGTAATCCAGTGGTACAGACAGGCTTAAGCCACCTTCCATTGAACTATTCCATACTCTTGTTGTTTGCTTCAAAAATTCCCCTTTATGAAACATGTGTTTACCCTTCTCCTTGCGTTGTCTTTGACAGCCCTGTCTGCGCAGATCAAGACACCGGCGCCAAGTCCATTGTGCAAAATCACCCAGACAGTTGGTCTGACAGAGATCAATCTGGAATTCAGCCGCCCAAGCGTCAAAGGCCGGACGATATTCGGCGATCTGGTTCCATATGGCACCATGTGGCGCACGGGTGCCAACGCCTCCAGTAAAATCACCTTTTCAGATGATGTCGCTGTCAACGGAAATGCCTTGAAAGCCGGACAATATGCGATCTACACCGTTCCGGGTGAAAAGGAATGGGAAGTGATCTTCTACAGCGATGTGTCGCATTGGGGTGTACCCGAGGAATGGAAGACTGACCAGGAAGCAGCACGGTTCAAGGTTGCACCAATCACGATGCCGATCTCGATGGAGTCCTTATCCTTCCTCATTGATGAGATCGAGAATGACAAAGCCCAGTTGTTATTGATCTGGGACAAGACGCTGGTCCCCATGACGGTCACTGTTCCAACGGATGAATTGGTCATGAAGACCATCAACCGGACCATGAACGGCCCGGTCGCCGGCGACTATTACTCTGCCGGCCGGTATTATTTTGAATCCGGAAAAGACAAAGCCAAAGCCCTGGAATATGTTCAGAAAGCCAATGGCATGGATCCCAAGTTCTGGACATTACGGATGGAGTCGCTCATTCTCGCTGATCTCGGCAAGAAGCCGGAAGCGATTGCCGCTGCGAAAAAGTCATTGACTATGGCAAAAGAAGCAGGAAATGCGGATTACATCCGGATGAACGAAAAGTCCATAGCCGAATGGTCAGCTAAATAATTCCACACCGAAATACCATCACAGGAAAAGCCTGTTCATGATCACATGGACAGGCTTTTTCAGTCGAGGGTTACCAGCTCGCGGGCATTGGCAATTGCAGAGCTGGTTGGTGGATCGGTGCTCAGCATCACCGCAATAGCCTGTATGCGATCTTCTCCTTCCAGCATCTGTACCCGCGTTCTGACTTCCCCATTTTCCGGAGATTTGGACACGTAGAAGTGGCGGTTGGCCCGGGCTGCGATCTGGGGCGAATGCGTAATCACAATGAGTTGATGTTCACTGGCCATTTTTGTCAGCAGGTCGCCCATTTTCATGGACACAGCCCCTGAAACACCGGCATCGATCTCGTCAAATACCAGACTCGAAGTGGTATCGCTGCAGCGACAACACTTTTAATGACCAGCGTCAATCTGGACATTTCGCCCCCCGATGCAGCCTGTTTGACGGTGACCATGCGCGCACCGTTCTGCTGGGCCATCAGAAACCTGACTTTGTTTTGACCACTTGCCGTCAACTGTCCGGTATCATCCAGTTCCATGATCAGGTCGATCGATGCCATGCCCAGATCGGCCAGTCGGTTCATGACCTGCCGGATAAATGGACCTGCAACGTCTTTCCTGGTCTGACTGATCTGTTCCGCCTGGAGCATCAGCTCTTTTTCCTGTCGCTTGGTCTCGGAAGCCAGTTTTTCGATCTCCTCGGCTCGTCCGTCAAGGTTGTTCAACCGTTGAATCAATGATTCCTGGTGGAGCAATAAAGCATTCGTATCACTCAAATGGTGTTTCAACAAGAGCTTATTGATCGCGTTCAGTCGCGCTTCCACTTCTGTCAGCCGGCCTGGGTCGGCTTCTACTTCTTCCGCAATCGATTCCATTTCACCAGCCAGATCTTCCAGCTCGATACGCAATCCGTCGAGTCGCTCAGCCAGTTGATCGACCCGCTGATGTGCATTGCGCAACGGACCGAACGCACGGGAAAGCACCTCCAGCTGATCCAGTGGAGAGCCTTCCATTTGCCTGATCATCGTCTGGGCTTCTTCGAGTACCTGCCGGATTTCAGTCGCGTGGCGTAAGGTTCTGGCTTCTGCCTCAAGTTCTTCGTTTTCGCCTTCCCGCAGTCCGGCTGCAATCAGTTCATCAACCTGAAACTGGAGGAAGTCACGTTCCTGCTCCGTTGATGCCTGGTCAGCCTGCCACTGATGAAGCCGGCTGATATTCTGTTTCCAGAGATGAAAGTCCTTCGTGTAATTCTGGACGATCTGCACCTGGTTGGCCAGCGCATCCAGCATATTCAACTGGAACTGTTCATCCAGCACATCCAGCTGATCGAATTGCTGGTGCACATCGATCAATTTGCGTCCCAATTCCTTGACTACCTGCAAAGAAGCCGGGCTGTCGTTGATAAATGCCCGGGAGCGCCCCTGGGGGAGGATCTCGCGCCGCAGGATCAATTCATCATTGTATTCCAGTTCATTTTCAGAAAAAAAGTGAGTTAACGCATATTCCCTGATATCAAACACACCCTCGATCACAGCTTTCTGGCTTTCATCAGCCTGGACACCACTTTCTGCCCGATCTCCCAGGATGAGTCCCAGGGCACCTAACAAGATGGATTTCCCGGCGCCCGTTTCGCCTGTGACAATGGTCAGTCCAGGATCAAAATCGAGGTCCAGCTGATCGATCAGCACATAATTCCGGATGGAGAGTCTTTTCATCATCAACAACAAAATTACCGATTGCCCAGTTAATGATGACGTTGATTTGAAATCGGGTGAATGATGATCATCGGTACTACCTTTGTGGCTCATCATCTTTGAACAACCAAAAGCTAGAATATATGAATGAGGTATTTATCGTTTCTGCTGTCCGAACTCCGATCGGGAGTTTTGGCGGAAAGCTGGCAGAATTCACGGCGACTCAGTTGGGCGCCAAAGCCATAGCCGGAGCACTGGAGCGCGCAGGAGTCGATCCATCCAGCATCCAGGAAGTACTGATGGGTAACGTGATCTCCGCCAATCTTGGTCAGGCTCCGGCCAAGCAGGCATCGATTGGCGGGGGGATTCCCAATACAGTGCCGACGACCCTGGTCAATAAAGTCTGTGCATCGGGAATGAAGGCGACGATGCTGGGAGCCCAGGGCATCATGCTCGGACTCCAGGATCTGGTCGTCACAGGGGGTATGGAAAGCATGTCCAATATTCCCTTTTACGTGCCCAAAGCACGCTGGGGGTACAAATATGGTGGAGGTGAATTTGTCGATGGACTTGAGCGCGACGGATTGAAGGACGCCTACAATCACAATGCCATGGGTGTCTGTGCAGATGCCACGGCAGCGAAATTCAATATCAGCCGGGAGGAGCAGGATGCGTATGCGATCCGGTCCTATACCCTTTCCGCAGAAAACACAGAAAAGGGCGTTTTCCAGAAAGAAATCGTCCCTGTTGCCATCCCGCAACGCAAGGGAGATCCTGTCCTGATGACGGAAGATGAAGAATTTCGCAATGTGCTATTTGACAAGATCCCTCAGTTGCGTGCTGTATTCACGAAGGATGGAAGTGTCACTGCTGCCAACGCATCGACGATCAATGATGGCGCATCAGCGCTTGTGCTCGCCAGTGCGAAAGCCGTCAAGGAACACAATCTGACTCCGGTTGCCCGGATCGTTTCCTTTGCGGATGCGTCTCACGAGCCGGAGTGGTTTACCACCGCGCCAGCCCTGGCTGCCCCGATCGCCTTGAAACGTGCCGGCCTGTCCTTGTCGGACATGGATTTTTTTGAAGTCAACGAAGCCTTCTCGGTTGTCGTTCTGGCTTTCAATCAAGCCATGGGGATTGAACTGGACAAGGTCAATGTCCTTGGTGGTGCCGTTTCTCTCGGACATCCGCTGGGAGCCTCTGGTGCACGTATCCTGACCACGTTGAACAATGTCCTTCATCATCAGAACGGGCGTTATGGCATGGCCGCGATATGCAATGGTGGTGGCGGAGCTTCAGCCATGATCATCGAACGGCTCTAGTAGTAGCGGCCTGAATTCTTTACAGTAAAAAAACGCTCCTCGGGTTTCCTGGGGAGCGTTTTATTATTCTAAAAATGGGTGACAGGTCAGGAGCCATCTAGTTGGTGGATGGTATGTAAAAATGGATTTCGTTCGGGATTGGGCAGTTCTTCAACCCCTTCAGGGTTCAAACAGGTTGTGCTACTACCCAGCCTCGGGGTATTACGCCCCTCTGGGGCTTCAAAAGCTATGAATTAACAAATAAGCATTCAGCCGACAGTCATGCCTAAAAGCCTTTGCGTCTGGACGATAGCGCTCTGCAACATGTTTTGATCCGGACCGCCAGAGAGCACCCGGAATTGGGGAAGGCCCAATTTCTCCTCGACTCCAAACTCCTCCCCTCCAAACTCCCCCCTACTTCCCCTTTCCTTGCAGGAGAACCAATATCGTGTAGAACAGGATCTTGAAATCCAGGGCCAGACTCATATTTTCAATGTACAGAATGTCGAATTTCAACCGCTGCAACATTTCATCGACAGTGGACGCATACCCGTATTTCACCTGCCCCCCAACTGGTGATTCCCGGACGAACCTTGAGCAACTGCTTGTAATGGGGTGCATGGGCACTGATCAGATCGATATAATATTTCCGCTCAGGCCGAGGCCCGACCAGGGACATATCACCTCGAAGGACATTCCAGAACTGGGGCAATTCATCCAGCCGCCATTTGCGCATAACCGCTCCCCATCGGGTACACCGGTCATCTCCTTCCCGACTGAGCTGAGGCCCACTTTCTTCGGCATCGACATACATCGAGCGGAATTTGAGAATGTTGAACGGATGTCCGTTAAGCCCGATCCGTTCCTGGGCAAAAAAGACAGGTCCCGGACTGGACAGCCGGACACGGATCGCGATATAGACCATGAGGGGAAGGAAAAAGACCATCATGACTGCGCCGACGACGATATCCATAATCCGTTTGGCCAATCGTTGCCAGCGAGCCATCAATTCGCGTTTGATCTCAATCAGCACTGCTCCGTACACATGATTCATCTTTACCGTACCGAGCATGATGTCATACATATCGGGAATAATCTTGACCAGCAGGCGGTCGTCAAAATCGAAAAGGATGTTGAGTATCTTGCTCAGTTTGGCATGTTCGGAGGTTTCGATAGCCACAATCGCTTCTTCGATATTCTCGCGTTCGATAATTGTCGCCAATTCATCGATCCCACCCTGCTTGGGCAGAAATGCCTCCAGATCATTCGTGCTTTGACCATTGGTATCGACAAATCCGATAAACTTGTATCCCAGACTTTTCTCCCTGCTGTAAATCTCCTGATAGAGTTCAACGGCGTTCTGGTTGCCTCCGATAATCAGGGTATTGAAAGTGACAAGGCCGGCTTTCAGCTTCCGGCTTGCCCTGGTCAGGAGGATCATCCGAACGACGCCAAACAACAGGAAATGAAGAATAAACAGGGTATAAAACGAACTGTAGTAGGTCCGGAAATCGCGAACAACATCGTCCAGGATCAGGGTAAAGAACAGGATCAGGGAACCGATCAAAGTCAGGAAAAAGGTTTTAGTCAGTGTCGCTAGACGGCTTTTCCTGTAGATGTCCCGGTATTCATCAAAAATCGCATAGAGCAGGATCCACCCTGCGGGGACAATAATGACGCCCAGGAAGAGGTTCGGGTCCTGGATTATGTCTTGTAAACTGACTTCTGTTTCTGTCCACTTGCGGACAAGATAGAATCCCAACCAGCCGACGATCGCCGTGATCAGATCAGCAATGAAATAGACAATCAATGCCTGTCGCCGTAACCGACTCTGGATCATTGATGGATCAGTTTGATATTATCGATCCACACCCGGGCAGAGTCAACGCCATTCAAAGGCAGATCGGCCCGAATAACCACCTTGTAGCTGTCGAGATCGGACAGGTTGAAGGCATCCGTCAGACTGAAATAGATCTTGTTCCACTCTTCTTTCGCATTGACACCCGCGATGTACTGTTTGGCATTGGGTACTGACGGACTGCTTCCTTCCAATCCGATCAGGAATGGAATTTCCGTCTTGTAGTGCATTTCGAGATAGATCGGGGTATTGTTCAGCGGGATATCCGTAAAAGCTGGAGTTGCCACTTCAAAGATCGGCTCTGCTTCATCCACGGTAAAAGTGCCTGCTCTCCCTTCAAATTCAGAACCGGAGGTCAACCCGAGCGGATTCCCGGCAATCTGCGTGGTGAACCATTTGATCGAGCTGTCAAAATTCTCCACCATTCGGATCTTGGCTTGCGGATCATAGGTATATACCGGGACGAGGGTATCTGCCTTACCTGACTCAAGATCCAGATTGTGTTTTGTACGGGTAAAAAAGCCATAGATATCCGGTGTGGATTTTATACCATTGGCTCGAATACCCGGAAAAGTTCAAGCTGCACAGGACCATATTCGAGGACAGGGATCTTGCCCGGAATAGGAAAACACCTAAAAAACTGGAGGTCGTATACGCATACACTTCCGTAAACTTTTGTAAAGCCGTCCCCTGATCCGGAGTTGTCATCACCTGATATTCCGGTATAATGACCCAGGCGGGCACCGGTTCTTCCTTGTTGCAGGACATCATCAGGATCCACCCGATGGTAAAAAAACTGGCAAGGATGAGGCGATCAGGCATACACGGTAGTCTTCTCAATTTGGTCCAGAATCAGATAGGCGACGCGCAACGCTTCCAGTCCGTCTTCGAGAGTCACAGGTGAAGGTATCCCTCTTCGGATACTTTCCGCAAAGGTCTCCAATGCCATCCGAATCGCATTGACGGGCTCCATGGTTGGCGTCTCCATGGAAATCCATTTGTTTCCCTTGGGCGTCTCCAACTCCATTGCTGGAAGACCGGGCCCCGGGTTCTCATGATATAAACGCAGCAAGGAAGACTTCCGATCCAGGAAATCGAGTGATATGTAAGCGTCACGCTGAAAAATCCGCATTTTCCTCATCTGCTTCAGTGAAATCCGGCTCGCTGTCAGATTTGCGACACATCCATTTTCAAAGGTGATTCTCGCATTGCATATGTCCGGTGTATCGCTTACGACAGCAACGCCGTTTGCACTGATCGCGGCAACCGGAGAAGGCACGAGGGTCAGCAGGATATCCAGGTCATGGATCATCAGATCCAGGACGACTGACACATCTGTTCCCCGTGGGTTGAATGTCGCCAATCGGTGCCCCTCAACAAACATCGGGTTAATCTCACGTTGGCCGAGAGCCAGGAAAGCGGGATTGAAGCGTTCGACATGTCCTACCTGGACGGACAGGTTCATCCGGTCTCTCAGTGCAATTAAGGCAACCGCCTCTTCTACCGTATGGGTAACCGGTTTTTCGATAAAGACATGTTTCCCCGACTGCAGCGCCAGGGTGGCCAACTGGTAGTGAGTAATCGTCGGAGTGACAATATCGATCAGGTCGCAGTCCTGGATCAATGATTCCGGATCCGGATAGGCCTTGACACCCTGTGCCTCGCTGACTTTTGCTGACGCTACCGGATCCGGATCATAGAAGCCGACAAGTTCGAGTGATTCGGATTCCTGGATACATTTGATATGGATCTTTCCGAGATGGCCGGCGCCAAATACTCCGTAACGCATAGGTCGATCTTTTCCTGAGTCAAAAGGATGTCTGCTCGCAAAAACGATTAGCGAAAGTACATCAATATGGCGCCAAAACAGGTGATCAGCAGGATCAATAGGCTCGCCATGCGAATCGAATACCTGAGGTGGTCTGCAAATAACTGGATATCTCCGGCTCGCTGCGGGTATCTCTCCTTCACAATGTCCAGCCGTTCTTTCCGGAAAAGATCGCCTGTCTGAAACTGGACCCGATGATTAACCAGGACACGATACACCTTGAGCACCTTCATCCGAAAGTAGAATTGCAAAAACAGCATGGCTACAAAGAGCCCGATGACCAGCCAGATCAGAATTGTATCCATGCGACAAAAATAGACTGATTCGACCAATCCACAGCGTCTTACCGGGGATGATTCACAGGGGCATTGGAATTGGCAAAGAATTTGCATCGAACATATGCGAAGAATTTATCATCCATTAGCCGGAGTCCACATTTCTTTCCAAGGGCAATTCGGAGCCGGCTAATACAGAACGAGGTATGAAACACCACTCCTCCCGGTGGTCAGCGTCCCCATGGGTCGTGATCACATCTATTGCCCTTGGAACCCTGTTCGGCTGGTCACCGCAACACCTTCAAGCACAGTGCCCGATGACATGTCTGGGCCAAACCCAGCTTTCACTGGACCCCTCAGGCCAGGGTCATTTTACGCCTGTTAACGGTCTTGCGAATATCCAGGCAAACTGTCTTCCAGACTATACCAGCCAACTTTTTGATCCGGACAACAATCCACTGGGCGATCTGGTGGATTGCACCCAATTGGGCAACAACCTGACGTTCAAGATCACGTACACCCCCACCGGCAACCATTGCTGGGGCGGTGCTCATCCAGGATAAGCTCCCGCCTGTGCTGACCTGCACAGGAGCAACCATCCTTTGCACACAGCCTTCTGGACCACAGGATGCAGGCACGATCAGTCTGACAGATAATTGTGACCCTGATCCGGAACTCCTACTGACCTATGAGGCGATATTGCCTCTACCCTGTGATGACCCGAATCAATTCATCCAGCAGATCGAACGCCGATGGATCGCCACGGATGCCAGCGGGAACACCAGTCCGACCTGTACCCAGATCATCCATATTCGTCGGGCCACATTTTTCAATGTCACCTTCCCCTCCAGTCTGTTTGGACCCAACGCCCTGGATTGTGCTACAGCTGATCTGGATCCGTCGATCACCGGTACACCGGAAGTCTTTGGTGAGCCCACAGCACCTTTATGCAAAATCCTCTTCTCCTACATGGATGACACCACGGCTACCTGTCCGGGGGGTATGTTCGTCACGCGGACATGGACTGCGCTGGATTGCTGTACCGGTGACATGCTGACTGCGAATCAGGTCATAGAAGTCGTCGATCAGGTACCGCCTGTGATCACCTGTCCGCCCAACATCACAATCAGTACAGATGACAATGTCTGTACAACAACTGTCACACTCGACACTGCGCAGGCTACGGATGCCTGCTCGCCAACCATCACCTTTTCCGTGTCGACCTCCTGGGGTGGGAATGGGTACGGCCCCTTCCCCAATATAAAAGAAGGTGGATACAAGGTTCATTATACCGCTACAGACGCTTGTCTGAACAGCGCGACCTGTACAATCGATCTGGTTGTCAAGGACCTCGTGCCCCCAAAAGCGATCTGTCATAACCCCGTCTTCAGTTTTCTCAATGGGCAAGGCTCCGATACCATCTTTGTGGCTGATGTGGATGCAGGTAGCCTGGACAACTGCACGATGATCATGGGTCAGATCAAATTTATGGGTGAACCGGACTCCTTGTTCAGGGACAGCCTGATCACGAATTGCGAGTTCATCGGCGTGGATACAATGATCGTCCTTCGGGTCGAGGATTGTTGGGGGAATGCTTCCTTTTGCATGGCACCACTGATCGTCCTGGATACGCTCCCGCCTTTCCTCACCTGTCCAAATGACACTGTACTGTCCTGCGTAGCTTACCAACTCTATCCTGATCTCTCGCCCCTGGCTGTTGCGACTGATAACTGCACATTCGACTCCCTGACCTATGTCGATATAGAGGAGATAGACCCCTGTCATGTGGGCACCATCACCCGGGTCTTTACAGCTGAAGATGCAGGTGGAAACATTGTCCAGTGTACACAGATCATGACCCTGGTCGATACAACGGCACCGGTGATTATCTGGCCGGCTGATATCAGTGTAGACTGTGCGACACCTCTCGACCCGGTCAATACCGGTCAGCCGGATGTTACAGATGATTGTGCTCTTCTTGCCGCCGGCTTTGTGGATTCGGTTGCCGCGATGCCGGGATGTGATATTCTCTATCGGAAATGGCGGGTCAAAGACTGGTGTACCGATTATGATACGATGTACGTTCAGCGTCTGTTCCTGACCGACGATATCCCGTTAATTCCGATTGATTGCCCGGATGACATTACCGTCTTTGTAGATGAAAGCTGTACTGCTGAAGTCCAACTGGACACTGTTGTGGCCTTTGATGAATGTGGCCATTTTATTCGGGTGACAAATAACTCCCCGTTTAGCAATACCAAGGGAGCGGATGCCAGTGGCACGTATCCGATTGGCGAGCATCTGGTCATGTTTACCATTTCAGATGCCTGCAACGACGCCTTTTGTGAACTGACTATCTCCGTACGGGACAACACGCCGCCCATCCTGCTGTGTCATCCATTAATCGATTGTATCGACGCGGATTCAACCTATCTTCTGAATGCGTTTGACATGATCGACTCGCTCGATGACGTCTGTTCAACCCTCAGTCTCATGGTCTCGCAGACCATGTTTGATTGCGATGACATTTTGCAAGACATCCCGATCACCATTACGGCGACGGATGCTGCAGGTAACCAGACCACCTGTATCGACACCTTGTTTCTCAACAATTGTGATGTTTGTGTAAAGAGTATCACCGATGGGGGTGTCCAGCTATCCGGAAAAGTTGTCCGATGGGATGGTACGCCTATCGACAAGGTGCCCGTCGAATTGAAGCTGGGCATTTACTCCGACTGGACAACCACCAATGCCGACGGTGAATATCTGTCACCTGTCTATCCACCCGGGATCAATGTGACGGTGAAAGCGTATCCTGTTTTGGGGGATCTGGAAGGATTGACGACGGCCGACATCCTGGCCATTGCCGGCCACCTGGTTGGCAGTAAACCGATAGGCACCATGGAATCGATATTGGCAGCAGACGTCAATCAATCAAAAGAGATATCCATCTCGGATCTGATCACGCTGCGTAAATCCATTCTGCATCAGATCAGCGGGTTCAAAGCCGGGTACTGGCGGATGATGCCATTTGAAATGGAGATCCAGCCAGATACGCTGGGCTTCCCGGCCGGATTCTGGGGGGGATACTATCACCTGGAAAATGTCCAGTCGAATCTCTCTGATCTGACTTTCAAAGGGATCAAAGCGGGCGATGTGGATATGTCGTCGAGCCTCATCGGAGGGCTGTTTCCCCATGCTGAACGACGTGCCATCGAAATTCAGTCTGCCCGATCCAACTATTTACCGGGTAGCCAGATCCGCCTGCCCTTCCGGTTGGACGATCAGGGCGGGACACATGGCTTCCAGATGGCACTTGGTTATGATCCATCTGTCGTCCCGTTTGATGGCCTCCAGAGGGGTGCTCTGAGCACGTTCGGTCCTGAACATCTGGCAGCCACTGAACCGGGAATAATCCGCATCAGTTGGGACAATCTCCTTTTCCCGATAGACATTCAGGAGGAGCCGATGTTCTATCTGACATTCACTGCGTTATCACCCATTGAAGATGAGAACTGGCTATGGATGGCATCCACCGGTTATCCTGCAGAATCATATGATGGAGAAGAACGGACCATCCCCTTGAAATTGATATGGCAACACAATGCGCAAGATCCATTGCCGATCCAAGACGCACTGTACAACCCCGAACCCAATCCGTTCCGGGACAGAACCTGGATCCCCATCGATCTGGCTGAAGAAGGTCCATTGGAACTTTCCATCATTCATACCGATGGTCAGGTTCTCCAGGTGTCCAGGCATTTTCTGCCCGCTGGTCGTCACCGAATGGAGTTGGATAATCTACAATTGCCCGGGGCGGGCCTGTACTATTGTAAACTGAAAACGCCTCGTGGGATCTACTATCGATCGATGATCTATCAACCTTGATCAGGCCAAACGGACAATATTGAGCAGGAGGTTGTTGACCAAAACCGGGGATGATGTGCCACGACAGGCAGATGATCCAGGCCCATTGAAAACAACCTCCTGCTTCATGTATATCCCATTTTCAGCTGTGTCATGAGGAGAATATCCCTGTTCGGTTCAATGGCCGATTCGGCTGTTTTAGCTCCCTGGAGGAGAACTGGATTCCTCTCAGCATTCAGCAGAAAACAGGATGGGAGCCTGGATCGACTCTAAGAGAAGGCATTTCCTTTGGATCAATAAGGCCCTTGCCCATTTTATTTATTGCACGAAGAATCCGTGTTTTGAACAACCGGATAGTGCACGCACAAGGTCTACAGGCCCAGTTGGGTACGAGCGAGTTGCAAGGCGTTGTCGAGACCGCTGGCATCTTTCCCACCTGCCGTAGCATAGAACGGCTGGCCACCACCGCCCCCCTGGATCGCTTTGGCCCATTCCCGGATGAGCTGGCCGGCATGCCAGGTACCTGCATCGGCAATTTGTTTGCTGATAATGACGGATAACATCGGTTTGTCGTGCTGGATATTTCCTGTGACAATGACAGCCGGAGATAATTCCTGTTCCAGTTGAAAGACCAGATTCTTGACCGCCTTTGGATCATCCACCGGCAATGTAGCGACCAGATAATGGATCCCGTCACGGAGAACTGCCTGATCCTTCAGACCAGACTTCAGCCCCATCGCCTGCTGCTCCTGGAGGGACTCGAGCTGTTTCTTCAGCAATCTGTTTTCCTCCAGCAGGGTATGAACAGAATCTGCTACACTTCCCTGCGCTTTCAGCAGCGATCTTGCAGATTGCAGATCTGTTTCCAGACTGTGCACGAAGGATTCGGCGGCATCGGCAGTCAACGCTTCGATCCGGCGAACACCTGCAGCCACTGCGGTTTCTGACGTGATCTTGAAGAGGCCTATCCTGCCTGTTTCCGGCACATGGCACCCGCCACACAACTCGCGGCTGTAATGGGGATCAAATGTGATCATCCGCACATGGTCGCCATATTTTTCACCAAAAAGCATCATGGCTCCAGCCGCCTTTGCTTCTTCAATCGGCAATCGCCGGGCTTCTGCGAGATGGATGTTTTCCCTGATCTTCCGATTCACAATGCGTTCGATCTGAAGGAGTTCTTCGTCAGTGACTTTTTGGAAATGGGCAAAGTCAAACCGGAGATACTGGTCGTTAAGCATGGATCCCTTCTGCTGGACATGGTCGCCGAGGACCTGGCGCAAGGCGGCGTGCAGGAGGTGTGTTGCGGAGTGATTGTTTTCGGTCAATCGTCGACGGGATTCATCCACCACAGCGCGTAAAGGCAAGGAAGGATCCGAAGGCAATTGCCGGGTCAGATGAATGATCAGATCATTCTCCCGAATCGAATCCTCCACGCGGATCATCCCCTCGTGACCCACCAGAAGGCCTGTATCACCAACCTGTCCTCCACCTTCCGGGTAAAATGGCGTCCGATCCAGAACCACCTGGAAATAATCGCCCTGCCGGTCCGAAACTGAACGGTATTTGAGTATACGGACATCCTCCACTTCCAGTTCATCATACCCGACGAATTGGACATCAGATGGGCCTGAAAGGACAGTCTCCCAGTCACCGGTTGTTTTCACAGAAGCTGCACGAGACCGTTGTTTCTGGGCGGCCAACGCGTTTTCAAAGCCGGTTTCATCGACAACGAAGCCTTTTTCTTTGGCAATCAGTCTGGTCAGATCGATGGGGAAACCGAATGTATCATAGAGTTCGAATGCAATATCCCCTGCCAGTATTCCAGCTTCGAGGGGTATCTGCTCCAGCCGTGTCAGACCTCCTTCCAATGTCCGAAGGAAGGATTTTTCTTCCTCCAGAATCACACGGGTCACAAACGCTTCCTGGGCTGCAAGCTCGGGAAAGACCTCGCCTAACTGGTTGGCCAGGACGGGCACCAGTTGGTACATGACCGGTTCCTTGATATCCAGAAAGGAATAGGCATACCGGACTGCCCGGCGAAGAATTCGTCGGATGACATATCCTGCTCCGTTAGAGGAAGGCAATTCACCATCGGCGATGGTAAAACTGACTGCACGAACATGGTCGGCGATCACCCGCATTGCCATATCCGACCGTGGTGCATCATGACCGTATAGATTGGTGTATGGGATGCCTGCCAATCGGGATATGGTTTGCAGGAGGGGGCTGAAGACATCCGTATCATAATTGGATTGCTTTGCTTGCAACGCCATGACCAAGCGTTCGAAGCCCATACCGGTGTCGACATGACGAGCAGGAAGGGATTCCAGCGAACCATCCGCTTTGCGATTGAACTGGATAAAGACCAGGTTCCAGATCTCGACAACCTGGGGATGATCCTGGTTGACGAGTGTGCGGGCGTCGACCGTTTGTCGATCGGATTCGGAACGCAGATCGACATGAATCTCGGAGCAGGGGCCGCATGGGCCGGTATCGCCCATTTCCCAGAAGTTGTCTTTCTTATTTCCCCGCAGGACACGATCTTCGGCAATCCACTTTGTCCACAGCTGGATGGCTTCAGTATCTTCTTCCAATCCTTCGGCAGGATCGCCTTCGAAGATGGTGACATAGAGTCTGTCCTTTTCCAACCCGTAGGCTTTGGTCAGGAGCTCCCATGCCCATTGGATGGCCTCTTCCTTGAAATAGTCGCCAAAGCTCCAGTTCCCCAACATTTCGAACATGGTGTGGTGATAGGAGTCGACACCGACTTCTTCCAGATCGTTGTGTTTACCTGAAACGCGAAGACATTTCTGGGTATCGGCTATCCGCGGATGTGTCGGTTCCTGGTTGCCCAGAAAAAATCCTTGAACTGATTCATGCCCGCATTCGTGAACATGAGTGTCGGATCCTGCCGATTGGTGATCGGAGCTGATGGCACGATCAGGTGGCCACGTTCTTCAAAAAAGCGTAAAAACGTGTTACGTATCTCCTTGGCAGTCAACATATCAGTACAATATTTGGTATAACAAGGCAATAATATCCATTTATTTTGAAATATTGGATATTAATTCAACTGTCACAATAATATTTCGTTAACAGCGTATTTGATGACGAAGGGCGACCTTTGTTAGGAGATTCCCCCTTCTTTCATTAATTTCGTGGAGCACTTGGGGAAAACCACCATTGCTTCTGACGGCAAAGTTAGGGGCTTTGGCACCAACAGCAACTCTATGGGAAAGGAAAAATTTGTATTCAACCGGCACACGCTTTCTTATGAACGTGTCCGATTGACGATAAAAAACAGGCTTCTGCGGGTATTTGGTCTCGCATCGGCAGTGATTGTCACAGGTATATTATTCATGACAATCACAAACACCTTTTTTCCAAGTCAAAAGGAGAAGGCGCTGCAACGTGAGATTGCACAAATGAAGATCAAATACGAATCCGTAAATGGTCAACTTGACATGATGTCCAAAGTACTGACCAACCTCCAGGACCGTGATGCCTCGGTCCATCGGATGATGTTTGGGATGGACCCGATCGACCAGAATGTATGGAATGGTGGTATCGGCGGTCATGAACAATACCGGGATCTGGCAAAATTCAAAGAATCCGGCGAACTCCTGGTCAATACACTGAGCAAGGCCGACCAGTTGGAACGGCAGCTCGTCTTGCAATCCCTGTCTCTGGATACGATCCAGCGGATGGCGGAGCGCATGAAGGAAATGCATTCCTGCCTGCCTGCCATCAAACCGGTCCGGGAAGACAAGATCAAAGGCCGTCTTCGCGCATTGTCCGGCTTTGGCATGCGTATCCATCCGATCCTCAAGGTGCGAAAGATGCACACGGGATTGGATTTCGGTGCCCCAAAAGGCACAGCTGTTCAGGTAACCGGAGATGGCAAGGTTGTCGAAGTCACGCGAGATAACAGTGGTTATGGTCTGCACATTTTGGTCGACCATGGTTTTGGCTATCGGACGCTCTATGGCCATCTGCAAAAAACCGATGTTCGACCTGGCCAGAAAGTCGTGCGTGGACAGCATATCGGTACCATCGGCAGTTCGGGTAGAAGCACAGCTCCTCATCTCCACTATGAAGTGATGTACAAGGGCGACAAAGTCAATCCGATTCACTACGTGATCGACGGGTTAAGCCTTGAAGAATATTCGGAACTGGTCGAACAGGCATCCTCCTCCAACATGTCTTTCGATTATTGATCCGCCATGCCAATTCAAACAAAGGCCCGAACACATCGGGCCTTTGTTATTTCAATCGGCCTGTTCCTGATCCCAGAAGTCATCCGAGAGTTTTACATTCGTTCTGCCGATGGTCACGAAATGCCTGAATTGCCAAAACCCGGTTCAACCCGAAGATCAATTCTGCAGCTCATGCGGGCAGAAGAACGCCCCTGTCCTCATTTCGACCCGACTTCTTGTCGCCGATCTTTTCAACAACATCTATGCCTGGGACAACCGGTTCTTTCGATCGGTACGTGAGTTATGCAAACCGGCATCGCTTACCATCCAGTTTTTTAACGGGAAACGGCAGAATTTCATTCCGCCGGCGCGCTTATATCTCTTTTCAGTTATTCTCCATCTGGCTGTGCTCAGCTATTTTGGCAAAGCGACATTTTTCAATATTTCTGATAAAGACCGCAATACGGGAAAGGAGCTGGTCCGGTTGCGAGACCAAATGAATGTGATCCTTGCATTCCAGGACAGTATGCATGCGAACTCCCTGCATCGTCAGGAGGACAATCTGTTTATCCAACAAAAATATTCCGTCCTCGAAGCTGAATTCAATCAGTTGAATGATACCGTCAACTTCAATCTGCTTGGCACAACTCCCCTGCTCTCCTTTTCTCTGTACGACCTTGAAGTTCTATCCATCGATTCATTGACCAACCGGATCGAGGACCAATCATGGACGATCAGACTGCTCGGCAGTCAATTTGTCAAGTCATATCGAAATCCCAAGGCGCTGGGTTCATTTGTGGTTGCCAGATTATCCTGGATGATGTTCCTCATCCTGCCCTTTGTGGGGCTGATCCTCGCACTTCTCTATTATCGCCAGAAACGGTATTACATCGAACACCTCATATTTGCCCTCCATTATCACGTAGCTGCTTATCTGATTGTCTCAATCGGGGTTATCCTGGATTATTTCATGTATGCCAGTTGGGCGAATGGATCGATGCTGGTGGCCCTGTTCTATGTCTTTCTCGCATTAAAAAAGTACTATGGTCAAGGCTGGTTCAAAACATCGTTCAAGTTCTTTGCTCTTCACCTGGCATATTTCTTCATTTTTCTAGCCCTGTTGAGCATGCTCTTCATTATCAGCTTTCTCCTGTTTGCCTGATCAATGGCATTTGGCATCCAATGATAGGAATATCGTGAAAAACAGGTAGATTTAAATTTCTTTTTTGGTACCGAACATGCAAATCGACCTTCAAACCTGACCAAAAGGTACTATGCGATTGGTGAAGTCGCTGAGTTGTTTGGCGTATCCAAATCACTGATCCGGTATTGGGAATCCGAATTTGATCTTCTCAAACCACACAAGAACAGCAAGGGAGACAGACGATTTACTGTCCAGAATATCGAACAGTTCCAGATCATCTACAACCTTGTCAAAGAGCAGGGGTTTACATTGGAAGGCGCAAAACGCACATTACGGGAACAGAGTACCCGACTGACCAAACAACAGCAGGTGATTCACAAACTGCAGGAAATCCGGAATGGTCTGCAGGACCTTGCCGACTCTGTTGACGGGTAGCAGCCACAAACTTCACGCATAATCCTGAACATTCAGGAATTGCCCGCAAAAGACAGTTTCGTCCGTCCGATTACTGGCAATTGCCTGGATTCGGCCTTGCCCATAATTTTTGATCAGCTCGTAATACCAGTCCCGGCCCTGGTCATCCAGATTGGTTAATGGTTCGTCCAGGAGCAGAATGGGGGAAGAGGAGCAGATGGCCAATCCCAGTTTGACACGCTGTTTCATTCCACTCGAATACTGCTTGATCGGTCGGTCTGCCGCTTGAGCCAATTGCCAAAGCGAAGGAAGTTCAGACAGGGTCAGCATGGGGTGAATTGCCCGAAATCGAAAATGATGGCCCAGGAGTTCGCGTAAGGAAAGTTCCTCAGGCAATTCGAGATAGGGTCCAGACAGGCTAACCTGACGAATGAGATCCTCTCCAGCCATTTCACTGGATTGATCTCCGCTGATTCGGATTTGCCCTTCCGTTGGTTGTAATAACCCACCCATAATTTGAAGGAAGGTTGATTTACCCGTTCCATTCGGACCCGGGATGGCGGGGGAATCACCGGATCGAAGTTCCGGGTCACATGTCGAAAAATCCACTGATTCCTGAATCGTTTGCCAATTCGATCAAGCGATATCACCATGTGCCTTTACGCCGTTGATCTGGCGAAAGCCGCGCATGATACCGCGGTCAGCATTTCGAATGAAATCCAGAATCAGATCTCGTTCTGCAGACGGAGCAATAGAGGATTCAATCATGGGAATCGCCTGGGTTGTGTTATACCCTTTGACAAAGAGGATGCGGTAAATGTCCTGGATGGTATGCACTTGTTCATTGGTAAAACCACGACGTCGCAGCCCGACAGAATTGACACCGGCAAAGGAAAGTGGTTCGCGTGCTGCCTTGACAAACGGAGGGACATCTTTACGCACCAGAGAACCGCCACCCACCATCGCATGGGCTCCTATTTTAACAAACTGGTGAACAGCGGTCAGGCCCCCCAGTACTGCAAATTCACCGACATCAATGTGTCCTGCAAGATTCACGTTGTTCGCAAGAATGACATTTTTACCAATATGGCAATCATGGGCAACATGGACATATGCCATGAGCAGGCTGCGGTCGCCGATAACTGTCTTGTCAGAGGCTTCCGTGCCTTTGTTCAGGGTGCAATACTCCCGAATAGTGACATTGTCGCCTATCTCTACAGTTGCATATTCCCCCCTGTACTTCAAATCCTGAGGTACCGCTCCGATAATTGCACCGGGAAAAATCCGGCAGTTCCTGCCGATTCGTGTTCCTGCCATAATACTGACATGAGGGCCGATCCAGGTTCCCTCCCCGATTTCTACATCTTCTTCAATGGTGACAAATGGACTGATCGTCACATTGTCTCCTAGCTTGGTATCGGGATGAATGACAGACATTTCAAACTTATGACCCATGGCTGCTCCGCTTTACAATTTGTGCTGTTAATTCCGCTTCAGAAACGATCTTGTTACCAACATAGGCCGTAGCCTGCATGTGAACGATTCCTCTTCGAATGGGTGAAATCAACTCCATTTTGATCACCAATGTATCACCCGGCGAGACAAACTGTTTAAACCGGGCATTATCAATTTTCAGAAAAAACGTATCCCATTGTTCTCCATGAGGAACGTTTCGAAGTGCCAAAAGGCCGCCTGTCTGTGCCATGGCTTCTATTTGAAGTACACTGGCATAACCGGATTGCCCGGGAAATGGCCCCGGAAAAACTCTTCTGTGAACGTCACATTCTTTACACCAACAACATGAGAATCCGATATCTCGATAATCTTGTCAACAAGCAGGAAGGGATGACGATGAGGCAGTTTTGCCTCAATGTCAGCAATAGTCATAATCGGTTTGGCATCCACATCGTATCTGGGTACACCTTTGAGCTTGCGTTGTTCAATGCCAAAGCCTTTCAGCAGCTTGGCAAACTCCACATTGGAGGCATGCCCGGGTTTAGTCGCCACGATTTTCCCCTTGATGTGCTTGCCTACAAGAGCCAGATCACCGATGACATCCAGTAATTTGTGACGGGCCGGTTCATTTTTGAATCGCAGATCAGTTGTATTGAGAAATCCCTCCCGATCCACTCGAATCGATGGTTTATCCAACCGTTTGGCCAGACTCTCCAACTCAACTTCCCCCATCACCCGGTCGGCGATCACAATCGCGTTATCCAGATCTCCTCCCTTAATTAACCCCTGATGGATCAATTGCTCCAATTCGTGTACGAATACAAATGTTCTTGCCGGACCGATATCATCCTTAAAACCGGATATGTCTTCCAGAGCGGCAAACTGCTGCCCAAGGACAGGAGAGTGAAAATCAATTAAGGCTGTCAATTCAAATTTCGAGGATGGCAGGGCGATCAGTTCAGAACCTGTAAGATCATCCTTAAACGAAATTGTCTCTGTAATTTCCAGATAATCCCGTTCGCTATCCTGTTCTACAAAGCCTGCCGAAGAAAGAGCATCTGTCATCATTTTCGAAGAACCGTCCATGATCGGTGCTTCAGGTCCATCAATCTCAATGAGAACATTGTCCAGATTCAACCCGACCAGCGCTGCCAGTGTATGCTCCACTGTAGATACCCGTGCATCGCCCCCAATGGATAATGTGGTCCCCCGATTCGTCGAAATGACTTGAGACACATCAGCTGGAATGACCGGTTGTCCCTCCAGATCAGTCCGAACGAACTTGAAACCGTGATTCTCGGGTGCCGGTTTGAATGTCATATTGACTTGTCGGCCGGTATGTAGACCAATCCCGGAAATCGAGGTTTCCCGGGCGATGGTATGTTGTTTCATAACCAATAAGGGTTGGCATCGTGGTGGAAGGCCAAAGGTACGCGAATTCCTGCAGGCTCAATGAATTGGACAGGCATAAAAAAGCCCCCTCCAACAAGTGGAGAGAGGCCATCCCAAAAACCGATTTAACTTAAAAGTCTTGCGGCTTTGGCTTCGAGAACATTATCAATCGATTACTCGACTGTGATCATCCGCTTGGTAGCGCTATCGGTTGGGGTATCCAACTGATAGTACAGCATACCTGTGCCTTCGATTTCAGCGCGTGTCAGTGTGATCGCGTTGTAACCCTTGGCAAAGTCGCCGCTTACTACCTTCATTACCTTACCGGTAACATCGTACACCTTCAGCGTCGCTGTGCTTGCTGTTGGCAGATTGAATCCGATCACTGTTACATCACGGAATGGGTTTGGCTCGTTCTGATACAGTTCGAAGCCGCCTCCGATCACAACTCCACCGTCAAAGCGGAACTGTACATCCAGAAGTTCTTCGTTTGCATCATAAGCTTCTGCCACCGTTACGCGGGAGTTCACCTTCAGGGCTTGGCTCAGTTGGCCATTAGCCACTGCGCGGAACGTTACCGTGTACAGAACTTCACCGTCAGCAAGCGTCGTCGGTGTAGCACCGTTCCAGCTTGTTGTCAGCGTTCCTTCTGCTACTTTCGCACGACCGAAGTTCGATGTGCTCAAGTCGGCCCAGTTTGCTGTAACATCGACAAATTCAACGACGTTCGCGTCAAACTCCATCGTGTACTGGTAACCCTGTACGCCTGTGAAGTTCTCTGCTGTCACCGCTACTGTGTACTCCTGTCCAGCTACCAGCTTCTGATCGGCAATGCCGAACATCAGTGTACCTACGCTGTTACGCGTCTCAGTACCCAGCAGGCTGTTTGGAGTGTGGTCCCCACTGACGTCACCCACCTTCACAGCAACAAAGTTTGCTGTCTTCGGATCGTTGTTCGTCAGGTTGAACATCTTCGTTTCTGCGAAGTTGCAAGGCTTGTTCGGATTCGGGAAGGTGTAACCACCATCCACGAAGCGCCAGCTTGTGTTGTTGTTGAACGTAGCACCATTTGGGCCGGGATCAACTTCCGCAGTTCAATGATGTCGGAGATAGAGATATTGCAGTTGTTGTTTTACGTCTGCCGCGATCAGCTTATAAGGGCTGGTCAGTGACTTGATACCCAACAGGTGCTTCTGCATCAACAACAGGTCATATGTGCTCACACCGTTCAGCGGATTGATATCCTTCTGTGGTGCAACCGTGTACTGACCAGCTGTGAAGATCGGGAACGTTACCGTACCGTTGCTTGGAGAAACGATGCTCGTTGTACCATTCGTACCTGTCAATTCTACATTGACCAGTTCAACTGGCTCAAGCTCTTCGTTCGAGATGTAGCTGCTCAATGAAGTATTCATTGTTCCGCCGCAAGCACCCATCCAATCCTGAACGGTGATCGTGGTTACGCAGTAATCCCAGTTGCCAGCTTCGTCACCTACCCATACTGCCACTTCGACAATCGGGCTCATGGTTGCTGGTGGCAAGTCGTCGCAAGTCACAACTACTGATCCAGCTGCATCGGCATCCGGTGCATTCTGGCCAGCTCCTACATCACTCAGGCGCTCGACCAGGATTTGCAGGTTGCTGTACTCGGTGCAGTTGTCATAGCTGTCGCCAACTTCCAGGCTCGTTGCCCATACTTCCGCCATACCTGTAGAAGGCATCAGTTCGATGCTCACTGCGTGGCAGATCGGTGTAGGCTTCTTGCAATCGTTGATCGTGAACAGCTTCGTGCAGGTGTTGAAGTTGCCACACTTGTCGGTCACCTTGAACGTCACCTTGTGGGTGCCATTCGGGTATGATCCGCTAGCGTCGAATCCAATTCCTACGATATCAATTGTTCCATCGTTGAATGCATTGATGAAGTACTGGTAAGCCAGCTGGTCAGCCGGTGTGCAGTTGTCTTCAGCAGGGCAGGTCAACTCGATCTCTGTTGGCTCACAATCAGCCTCGTAGCTGCAGTAGGTCTGGTCGCTGCAATCAACCCATGTTGGGGCTTCGTTGTCAACAACTTTGATCTCCTGGGTGAACGTGTAGTAACCGTCACCATCATCTTCCCATGCGCGGCAGCCTTGTGGGCTTGGGCACAGTGCATGCCAATCAGTGAATGGATACCACTCCTCGATCACGTTACAGGCCAGTGGCAAGCCGAGGCTGCTGTTGGCATAACGGAAGATGTGTGGTCCTGTTCCCTGGCTCGTGATATTCACGTTCTGCTGCTTGGTCGTGTTGTAGAACACCTGGAACGTCGTTCCTCCCAGATAGTAGAAGGGTATACATCACCTTCTACCAGGCCACCGATCTCTACTCCACCACTCGTGACATACTTCAGTGTCACCCACATCGTATGGCTGCAACTTCCGCGCTGAACCAGAGCGTTGATCGCTGTTGTGAAGTTGATCGTTGTCGGATTGTTCGCATCAAATGAGGAAATTGGATAATCCACGTTTCCATCAGCTGAATACTTGCACCAATCCTTCACGATCCACTGACGCAGGATCTTGTAACATGCATCCGTCGTCACCAGGACGTGGTCTACATGCTCGATTCCTACAAGCTCGCAATCTCCGTTATGGATTACGTCGCCTGTTGCATCCAGATCATCCAGGTTCTCACAGTTGACTGTTACGTCACATGGGAACTGAACAACCAATGGTGTATCGTCATTGAAGTATACACGCTGGATACAGCTCGTGTTGTTGCCAAACTGGTCTTCAACCCTCCAACGACGGTTGATGAACGTGTTGTCTCCACACTTCTCTGGATCACCCAGATCCTGCCATGTCACATCCAGACCACACGCTTCCGTGTTGTCCGTTACGTGTGGCTTCAGACCTGTTGGGGTCACATACTCAATGTGCAAGGTCACGTCGTTGATCACACCACCACCCAACTGGGCGTTGTCTGTCACCTGCAGGAACCAGGTGCCTACTGCGCAGAACATATGCGTACCTGCTGGTACACTGGTGATATCACTTCCCAACATCGTCAGGAACTCGAGTGTGTTTGCATTGATCACTTCAAACAGGTAGTATTCACCGACGCTCAGGCCACCCAATGGCTGACCGCTTGCGCTGGCATACTGCATGAAGATCCGGTCGCCAGTTGTCAGGCCATTGGCGGCGATGAACTGCTGAACCTGGAAGTTGGTGATCCGGTTCGTAGCGGCATTGATCTCCGTTACTCCTGTGCATTGAAGCACTTCTCCTTGTCGTTCAGGTTGTTGATCGCATCGCCATCAAATGCCTTGAGGTAGTCACCAGCTGAGCGCATCTGGCCTGGTTGTAACTTCCTACGCTTGGCAGCGCCACCGTACAGGTGTATGGTGCTGGCACCTTCTGGTTCGTCGAGTTGAACGTGATGATATCATATGCTTCGTCGTTGAACGTTGCATCGATATTCTGTGGATAACCGCCGTTGCAGCTGTTGAATGGAATCACCGTCGCTTTCGTTCCGTATGGGTTCCACAGTGTTACCTGCAACTGGTTCAGTGCTTCGTGTGTGATGTCCAGGCTGATATCCAGGTCGGTGATGTCTGCATCTACAGGCATCCCTTCGATCTGAATTGGAACCAGGTACGTCTTCGGCCAGATCGCGCTGATTTGTGTGCCAGGCTTCGTGCTCACGTGAAGGGTATCCTTCTCCGTTGGCTCGTATGGCATACCCCACTGGACTGTGATGTCCTCTGGGCACCAGATGACCGGACGGATCTTGTCGACTACTTCGACTTCAACCATGCAGTTGTTTGCATTACCAAACGCATCACGGACGCGCAGGTCAACAAACAGCTGTACAGGGCTCTGTGCATCGCAGCAGTAGAAACGTACTACTGGTGCATACAGGAAGTCACCTGGCTGGTTGCATGGGTGCTGTACAAAGCTTCCGCTTGAGTTCATCGTTCCACGACGTGCATCGAAGGTGATCATCGTACACTCGTCGTATGAACCATCGTCAAATGCATCAGCAAACACAGTGGTTACACTGTCTGTCAGTGCAACAACATGGAAGCTTTCGCAGATCACTACTGGACCCTGCTCGTCTTCAACTTCTACGTCAACTGTGCATTCGCCCTTGTTGCCGCAATCGTCGATCGCTGTATAGGTGAAGGTGTAATCAAAACCGACTGGAAGGTCGAAGTTGAAATAACCGTCGCTGTCCATCGTGTTCACGATGATTACGTTGCCGTTGTTGTCGGTTGTCCACACATACAGGTTGGTGTTGTTGCTCGTAGAGCAATCATCTTCAACCTGGATCCATGGCAGACGTACGCGGATCGTGCAATCCTGGTAGCCAACCTTCTTCGTCACACCAAACTTGATGTCGTGCTCATCAGGGCACTGCAGGCTTGGTGGTGTCTTGTCGATTACTTTGATCACCTGATTGTGTGTAGCGACTTCGCCGGTACACATATCGTTGATCGTCCGGTACGAATGATGGTGTAAGAACCTGACAGATGTTCAGGACCTTATCCCAGTAGTCGAACTGAAGGCTTCCGCAACCTCCACCGCCTGGCTCGCCAGTTACAGCAGGTGTCGGGTAAGCATCAGAGCAATCCAGACTTGGGTTGTTGTCAGGAAGATCGTCATAGTTCAGTGGCAGTACCAATGAACCAACCGATGGACGGTTGACGCGGATCTCCTGGATGCATGAAGTGCTGTTACCCCAATCGTCCGTCGCTGTCCACGTACGGGTGATCAACTGGCTGTAGTCTGCATCTTCTGCACAGGTATAGTTGGTGATGTCTTCGCCATAGCTCAGACCACCATTTGCAATCGTCAGCGGGTTTCCTGGATCACAGTTGTCCGTCACAGGGATCGGATCTGACTGAGAAGCATAGTTCACTGAGATGTTTGGCATGGAAGCAGCTCCAGCCCTGGAACAGGTTGCTCAACAGACCAAAGGGAGATCGGTCCACCGGCTACGGTGAATGGACCATTGGTCACTGGTGCTGTACCATTGAAATAGTTGAAGATCGGGCAAGCTGTTGCACCCCATACGTGGAAACCGCGGGTTTCACCTGCCGGGATGGTTACGTTGCTGGACAGATCCAACTGGGCCAGATCACCTGTACCAGTAGCGAAATATGGTGGGATCACATCGATCGTATACGGACCGAGGTTTGTCCATGCAGCCATGTTCGTCTCGTTACCGACGAAGGTCGGAGCCGTCCATACTTCCATCGTCTGTGGTGCATTCACCATACCGAACTGCGGGTTACCGAAGCGGATACCGAAACCGGTGATCTGAAGCGGTGAAGCAGAGTTGTTCGTGATGTTGAAGTACACACCACCTGGCAATGTATTGCCCTGCAGTGAGAATGCTGTGCCACCACCGTGTGCGAGGAAGCTGGTTGGGAAGAACAGTGGATCTTCCGCCTGGAAGATGGCTGGCGCAGGGTGCTCTTCAATCTCGTCGCCACAATTGACTTCGAAATCGGTGCACTCCATAACCGGAGCCAGCTTGTCCTCTACGGAGATCAGACCCCAGCAGCTGTTGCCAGTTTCAGGATCTGTGACTTTCACTTTCCATGTACCACCTATCTGCGGACGGCCCACATTCGGGCTGGAAGCCAATGGTGTGTTGTTTGCATTGTAGATCGTCACAACGTAGTCGTCATAGCAGCCATAAGGACCACCTTCGAGAACGTCATCAGCGCCAACTTCCGTTACGCAATCCTCATCCAGGGAGATCTGTACATTGTCGTTACAGCTCAGCTTGGTGACAGGACTTGCATACTCGAGTACTTGGATGCTGAAGGAACAGGTTCCTACATTACCGGCTACGTCTTCAGCTGAGTACTGAACAACCCATGGGCTGTCATCCTTACACAGTTCAGCGCCACTGTCCGGACCGAAGTCTTTGATGACCTCAGCTTCGCCACCCAACTGATAATTCACAGAGATATAAGCTCCACGAGGCTGGAAGGCAATACCTGTAAAGATACCGGCATTGATTCCTGCACCATCCATGATCTGAATATTCCCATCGTTGGTGGTTGTGTTTGTCGAGTTGTACATGATTCGACGGTTCAGCGTTGTACCGTTGTCAATCACGTAATACAAACCTGAAACCTGACCAGCAGGGATGGTAAATTGTGTTGTAAATGGAATGACAACATTTGATCCACCACCTGTAACAAATGCGCCTGTGACATTGTAACCGGCATCAGCTACAAGCGTCCAACCGGCATTGCTGCCCATGTTTGGTCCGAATGCACCGTTGCGCATATACACTTTGAAATTGTAGGTCATCACCGGACCAACAAAAGGACAGTTGTCCGTAGCGGTCACCTCACCCCAGCTCACATAGGAACAGCAAAGTCCTGGATCCAGGTTGATGATGATATCAGATGGGCAATTCAGAACCGGTGCCTCTGTGTCGTTCACTTGAAGATTCTGTGTGGCCTGACCAAGCACAGCTCCTGAACCGTTATACACCTGCCAGGTGATCACGTGAGCACCGGATGGAATATTGTTGATCGTTACAGTTGCTGGCAGTGGCTTCGGAATGTTCACCGCTGGATTTGCATCCAGGATATACCGAAGGTTGTTGTTCACGTCGTTGATACAACCTGCAGGATTGTAGGTTGCAGGCAACGCCACATTGAGGTTAGCTACACAAACACCAGGGCTCAGACCTACAGCGAGGGCTGGACCTGGGACCGGGTTACATGGAATGAACTGGGTCACAACAGCTGCCCAACCCTGATACTGGCCGGATCCATCAGAGGTGAAGGCAAATGTCAGTGCACCAGATGCATTCGCAGCCGTAGCGCGCACTGTTCCAGGAGCAACGTTGCTTGGTGCAGCAGCTGGATTGTTGGCGCTTGACCAGAATCCACCCGTGCCATACACGTTATTGCCCAATGGAGCACCAGCTGGTCCGACGATCTTTGGCGCTCCGGTGGTTGTTCCATCAAAGCAATACAAAGCGTCGAAGTTGGTCTCCGTCTGGAAAATGCTGAAAACGGCCTGAACCTTTGCGCCCGCAGTCTGCGGTGCAAAGCTCACAATGCCATTATTATTGGCACCGTAATTACCTGCTGATCCTCCACTATCGTAGAAGTTGTAGAAGGTATTTGGCCCGTTAAACTGGCCGAAGGTTCCTGCGTTTCCTACACCTGGAATGTTGACTATCTGCTGAGCAGATACCATACCAACTGTACAAAGCAGAACCATCACCAGTGACAGGAGATGATTGAGTTTCTTGTTCATCATGGGATCAATTTGAAGTTTTAAATTTTGGCTTTGAAACGAATGCTTAATGAGACATCAGAGCTGCTGCTGCTTCATAAAAGAGTTGCGCTTTCTCCGCCTTTTTCGGATTGTAGTCGGTGCCGTCGAGGCCAGCAAGACTTGACTTGGCCATATTCAATGCTTCGCCTACATGAATACCCTGGTTGAGGAATTCCTGTACAAGCATGTAGTACTGCAGATTGAATTTCTTGGTCTGAATTTCAATCTTTGAACCCTGATTCTGAATCAGGATGTTCAACTGCTGCGTCAACGCAGCAATCTCGCTTTCAACGGTTTGCTTCGCCTGTGGAATGGTTACCCAGGCTTGATTACCGTTTGGTGGTGGAGCGATCACCGTATTGGCAGTCTGGGCCGAAGCTTCACTGGATACGAATGATAAAGCCCCAATAAACAGTGCTACAATCGCAACACGTGTTTTCGCAAAAAACTGCTTCATGGGTCAATAATTATGGTGAAAAATAAATGGTGTTTATATCGTAAGCTTGGTTCTGGCTTCTTCTCTGATTTGCACTAACTGACTATCATTCAGCACTTTCACATCGAGGTAGTCACCCAGGAACGTACTTTCCATGGTGGCATAGGCGATGTCGAAGGCATGGAACACCGGTTGGCCGCTCTGAAGCGCGGAATTCAGATCAGTATAGAATTGGACCTTCACTTTGGCCAGCTCAAGTTCAACTCCCTGAGCCCCCTGATTCTGAAGATTGGTCAATTGGACCTGTAATGTTGACAGCTGCGATTGGACAATCCCCTCTGCCGTAGCTGCATCCACCCATTGCTTACCTGCCGGTGCATTCGTCAGGTTGTCTGATTGTGCGGAAATGGCAGATCCAAAGCTGCAGACAAGCAAAAGTATCAAGCCGAGGACGGCGCGGGTCACCCTGGAGGTATGGAAATGATTTTGCTTCAAGAAAACGTTCATGAGCTAGAAAATATGACTACATCAACACCCTTTTTTACAGGGCTGACAGAACAATCATCAACATCACCCTGATGAACCAGTATACCCAGTTTATCGGAATGATTGTGTTTCTCTTCCAGTTGTTGACCATAAGTCAACAACAACGACAGTTGACCTGAAAACCATGAATTGGCTCAGGTCATGTATATGGTTTTGAATCATCCTCAATATGAACACGTAGTGGAGAAGGGCTCCGACGCTGCGGAGGTCCGTTCCATGACAATACGCGGAGAAGTCAGCTGATCGGCTTTGTGGGATGCCGGTTGATCAGTCTCTGGGATGAGGATGGTTATTGGGATGTGTAACCTGACTTCTCTAATTCAGTAAGTATAGCGTCCTCTTCTGGATGCCTGCAAAGGTACATGATTCATGGAGATTCAAACCTGTAATGAGCACATCACCTGGTAAGAACCTACATAACTTGAACCTCGCAAAGTTAAGGGTTTCGTAAAAGAAGTCAAATAATTCTCTACTATGCCGGGGTTGAAAAGGGCAAATACTGATACATATATATTTCTACAATTTTTTAAACTTTGATTATCAGAAGGTCGAGGTTTGATCAGTTCAATTTTGTTTTTTATCTTTTTGAGCAATTACAGAAGGGAAATGGATGTCATGCCCGTTTCAGCTAAATCGTGAAAAACGGACCGGAATTTGCCATGAGTTCACTTTGCTCGTACTTTTGCAAACCAATCAATCACAAAATGACCTTTATGAATTCTTCATTCTATCCATTTTTCCTCTTGGGCAGTCTGACTCTCTTTCTGTGCTCCTGTGGTTCAGGAGGTGGTGGTTTGACTGTCGATGCTGTTCGCACGCAAGACAGTCTGCTCACGATACAGGCTAACCGACTGATGACCATTCAAAGTGCGATCGACATCAATGGCAAGGCCATGGAAATGCCATTTCGTGGTCCGGAGCAACCTGGAGATGGACAGGAAATGACTACCAATGTCAATCCATTGGAAGGGTTGCCGGAGGAGCGGCTGATGGCTTTCAAGACCGCTTTTCATAATGTACGTTCCGGTTTTGATGCTGCATTGATCACTCATCAAAGCATGATCCAGGAAGTGACCGATCTTCAAAAATTGCTGTCCAATGCCCAGGCTGAATTGAAAGGTGATGCGGTTACAGAAGAAACGAAGACTGCATTTCCACTTGTTCCTGAACAGATCACCTCTCTTCAGAGACGGATCGATGCCCTGGAAACAACGGTAAAGGACGTTCAGAAAGCGGCGATCAACCTCCTAATGTCTGAAGAAACCCTCCAGTCCGGAGCATCCTGGCTGATGGTTAACTCGCCCATGATCTAACCACCATTGACAAGAATACAATCGTTGAAGGCACCGGCATCCCGGTGCCTTCTGTGTTTTTCATGAAGATCATTGATATCCCTGATCCTGTGATCCATCAAACATCCGGAACACCCAATCTGAATTGACCACAGATCGGGAAAATCTTGTATTTCTGTAAAAAAAACTCGTTTCTGGAACCTTTTGAACCACCTCTTCCGTATGAAAGGTGGTGTATCCACTTCCCAACACTGGCTGAGGGGAACACCTTCCATAGACCCAAATCTATCTGCCGATTATGTTGACCACAATCCCAAACAAGATTTCTCTCTTTCTTTTGACCCTCGTCCTGGTGGCTGCATCCTGTTCGCAAGATGCCAGCAACTCTGATGATGGCATCATTCACGAAGTAGAGCCAACACTGGAAGCCCAGGATCCGATCATGGCTCTCCTTTCTCCTGAACAAACCGGGATCACCTTCCAGAACAAGATCATCGAAACATATGAGAACAATATCACCACCAATATCAATATGTATAACGGAGGTGGACTTGCGGTTGCGGATATCAATAATGACGGCCTTCCGGATCTGTACTTCATCGGCAGTAACGGGCCCAATGGCATGTACCTCAACAAGGGGAAAATGGTCTTTGAGGATATTACGGCCACTTCCGGTCTGGCTTCAGAAGAAGGATTTGAGACCGCAGTAACTGTCGTGGATATCAATGAAGACGGGTACCTCGACTTCTACATCTGTCGCGCGGGTGTGGAGAAAAATGATCTCCGACGCAACAAGTTGTATATCAATAATGGCAATCTGACATTTTCTGAAAAGGCAGCCGAATATGGCCTGGATGACAAGAGTGCCAGTACCGGGGCAAATTTCTTCGATTATGATATGGATGGCGACCTTGATGTCTATATCCTCAATTACCCGACTGAATCCATCTGGACAAACAAGATCGAAGCCAAGCTGGGCGATGATGGCAAATACAAACCCGTCCTGTTTCCGCGTGCAGAATTTGACACCGACCGCTTTTATCGAAATGACGGGGGCAAATTCACCGATGTATCCAAGGAAAGCGGTGTCTGGAATCTGGCCTATGGCCTGAGTGTTTCCGTCTCCGATTTCAACCAGGACGGATGGCCCGACATCTATGTCGGAAACGATTTCATCCAGCCTGACATTCTCTACATCAACAATAAAAACGGCACGTTTACGGATCAGCTGGACAAATATTTCCGGCATACGACCCAGCACACGATGGGTACCGACCTCACTGACTTCGACAATGACGGTTGGATCGACCTCTACGCCGTGGATATGCTCTCTGCCAACAACAAACGTCAGAAAGAATTCTTTGCCACAAACACGCAAAGCAAATACACATCCCTGGTTCAGAACGGCTATTTCCCCCCTGTCATCCGCAATGTGCTCCAGCGGAACAACGGCAATGGTACCTTCAGCGATATCGGCTGCCTGGCTGGTGTGTACAAGACAGACTGGAGCTGGAGCGGGTTGATCTATGACATGGATAACAATGGATACAAGGACCTCCATGTCACCAACGGATACCGTCGGGAAGTGACCAACCGCGATTTTATTGACTTCACACTCCCCGAAACAACCAAGGCAGCGGGTTCAAAAAACGATTGCGGGATATCTATCCCAACTTTCAGGAGTTTCTGGATATCATTCCCACCTTCAAACTGCGCAACTTCTGTTATCAGAACAGTGGTGACTGGCAATTCAATGATGTCAGTGGCAAATGGATGACCATCCCGGCTGCATGGTCCTGCGGAGCTGTCTGGAGTGATCTGGATGCCGACGGCGATCTTGACCTTGTGACAAACAATCTGGAAGATCCGGCCTTTGTATACCAGAATGCCTCCGCCGGGAAGGACGATGCCCGATACCTGCAGATCGCCTTCAAAGGGCCAAAAGAAAACCCGTTGGGTGTCGGAGCTTCCGCGGCAATCTACTATGGCGACGGGGAAAAGCAGTATGCCGAAAATTTCCCTTCACGCGGTATCTTTTCCAGTGTCGAACACCTCATCCATTTTGGACTCGGTAAAAACAAACAGATCGACAGGTTGGTGGTGCGCTGGCCTGATGGAAAAACACAGGAATGGAACCAGGTGGCTACCGATCAACGACTCATCGTCCAATACAAGGATGCAGGTGGCAAGGTGGCCAGTATTGCACCTACCAAAGTGGCTACTCCCCGGTTTAAAGAAAGTACGATCCCCGGATATGCGCATCTCGAAAACGAGTTCAACGATTTTGAAGCCTACCCGTTGATCCCCTGGACACAGAGCGATCAAAGTCCGATGATGGCTGTGGGCGATGTCAATCGGGATGGATTGGATGATTTTTTTATTGGCAATGCCTTTGACCAGGCTCCTGCATTGATGATCCAGCAGCCCTCAGGAGGATTCAAAAGTGCGAACCCGGCTTTCTGGGAACAGGAAAAGATCTATGAGGATCATGGCGCCGCGTTTTTTGACGTGGATGGCGATGGCGACCTGGACCTGTATGTGATCAGCGGCGGCTGGGAAGCCAATCCGCAAATCTCCAAACTGGCCTGGGAGAACCGACTGTACATCAACACAGACGGAAAAGGCACGTTTATGCGACCACAAGGTGTCATCCCCGAATTGCCATCAGTCGCTCAACGCGTAGCTCCTTACGACTATGATGGAGATGGAGATCTTGACCTGTTCGTTGGTGGTCGACTCACGCCGGCTAACTGGCCGTTGACGCCTTCCAGTGTGATCCTTCGAAACGACAAGGATCACTTTACAGATGTGACGTCTACCGTTGGCCCCGACTTTGCGCGTTGCGGTATGGTAACAGACCTTCAATGGGCAAATCTGGACACAGACGCTGACCTGGAACTTGTCGTCGTTGGTGAATGGATGCCGGTTACCCTGTTCAAAATGAAGGATGGGAAGCTCTCCAATGTCTCCTCCGGGAAAATTCCTCAGATCGAAACGGTCTCTGGTATCGACTGTCAATCGCCGATCTGGACCGAGGATGGTGACCTGGATATTGTCACCGGCAACCTGGGCTTGAATACCCGGTTGACTGCCAGTTCTGATGCCCCACTGAGGTGCTTTGCTGCAGATTTTGATAAAAACAACACCCTGGATCCGATCATGGCCTATTATGAAGAGGGTAAACTGTACCCTCTTGTCCAGAAGGAGGTCCTGCACAAACACATGCCCGTCCTGAAAAAAAGACTGCTTTACGCGCGTGATTACGCTGTCGCCACGATAGACAAGGTATGGCCACAAGCCGATCTGGATGCGTCGGTCAACCTCTACATCCATACATTGGCAACGTGTTGGTGGGAGAATCAGTCCGGAAAATTTGTTCAACGCTCCCTTCCGATCCAGGCGCAGGTCGCTCCGGTACAGGGAATTGTCACAGCGGATCTGAACGGGGGACGGCTATACGGACATCCTCCGGCAGGTAACCGGTATGGAATGGAAGGAAACCAACCCCTGCAATGCCTCAAACGGCACCTTTCTGGCCGGCGACGGTAAAGGTGGATTCAAATGGGTGAACAATACCCTGACAGGTATCTGGGCTAGCGGCGAGGTGCGTGATCTCGCCCTGTTACGAGGACCACAAAACAAGCCCGTCATCGTTGCCAGCAATAAAAACGGTCGCATCCAGACCTTCCAATAAGGCTGGCTCAGATAAACCAAGATCAAGAAGCGGCATTCCGGATGGGATGCCGCTTCTTGCATTCAGGAGAACTACAGTGTTCCTCTCACTTCCTGTTCGCGTTCGATGGCTTCGAAGAGGGCTTTGAAGTTGCCTTTCCCGAATGATTTGGCTCCCTTCCGCTGGATGATTTCATAGAACACAGTCGGGCGATCCTGGACAGGTTTGGTGAAGATCTGAAGCAAGTAGCCATCCTCGTCACGGTCAACCAGAATATTCAACCGCTTGAGATCGTCAATATGCTCGTCGATCTTACCCACCCGATCAAGCACATCTTCATAATAGTTGTCCGGGACGTAGAGGAAGTCAACACCGTGATTTCGCAAGGTATCCACGGTGAAGAGGATGTCATCCGTCGCCAGGGCTATGTGCTGCACGCCGGCTCCCCGATAGAAGTCGAGGTACTCCTCGATCTGTGATTTTTTCAGTCCTTTAGCCGGTTCATTAATCGGAAACTTGATATACCCGTTACCATTGGATACCACCTTGCTCATCAGCGCTGTGTATTCCGTGGCAATATCCTTGTCGTCAAAGGTGATAAGCAATTTAAAACCGAGGACATCCTGATAGAATTTGACCCATCGATTCATATCGCCCAGCTCCACATTGCCCACGCAATGATCTACATATTTCAATCCTACAGGTTTGATCGGGAAGTCATTCTTTCTCGCTTCATAACCTGGCAGGAATACACCCTGATAGGCCTTCCGCTCGACCAGCATATGAATGGTTTCGCCATAGGTGTGAATGGCGGCCATTTTCACTTCGCCATCCCGGTCGGATAAGATATGGGGTTCCAGGGCTGCTTTGGCCCCACGGTCGACAGCCGAAGAGAACGAGTGCGAAACATCATCCACCCACAGGGCGAGAACACGAACACCGTCGCCATGTTCGGCGACGTGACGGGCGACTTCATGCTCCGGATGAAGGGCACTTGTCAGCACAAAACGCACCTTGCCCTGTTCGAGCACATAGGAAACAGTTTCCTTATGGCCGGTTTCCGGACCGCGGTATGCCGTCCATTGAAAACCGAAGGTAGCCTGGTAATAGATGGCTGCCTGTTTGGCATTGCCGACATAGAATTCGATGTAATCCGTCCCCTTGATCGGAAATGTATCTGTGTTCGTGGTTGGATTTGTCTGCACCGCGGTTTGCATGATGTAGGTCAGTTAGGTTTTGAAAATCATTTACGTGTCAGCCAGCTCAGATAATAATCGGGGTCTTCAATCCCGGCGGCCTGCCGTGTCATCAACAAGGGTCTGAAGGTGTCCACCATCACGGCCAGCTCGCCTGTTTCTCTGGCCCCGATACTCTTTTCTACTGTTCCGGGATGAGGACCATGAGGAATTCCTCCGGGATGCAGAGTGATCATGCCCTTTTCGACATGAGCCCGGCTCATGAAATCGCCATCGACATAATAGAGCACTTCGTCGCTGTCAATATTACTGTGGTTGTAAGGTGCCGGAATAGCCAGAGGGTGATAGTCGTACAATCGTGGGACAAACGAACAGATGACAAACTGATGTCCATCAAATGTCTGGTGGACAGGAGGTGGTTGATGGATCCGTCCCGTGATCGGCTCGAAGTTGTGGATCGAAAAGGCATAGGGATACACATACCCGTCCCACCCGACCACGTCGAAGGGATGGCTCAGGTAATGGTAGGGATACAGTTTATCCTGCTTTTTGATGGTCAGTAAAAAATCACCCTGTTCATCGTGGGTATCCAGAACGGATGGCTTTCGGATATCCCGCTCACAGAACGGTGCATGTTCATGAAGCTGTCCAAACTGGTTGCGATATCGTTTTGGCGGTGTGATCGGGCCGGAAGATTCAACAATAAACAGTCGATTCTGAGTGGAATTGAACCGCATCTGATAGATCGTCCCCCTCGGAACGACCAGGTAGTCGCCGTAGCCAAAGGGGATCTGGCCGTACATGGTATGGAGGACACCTTCTCCTTCATGGATGAAGATCACCTCGTCGGCGTCGGCATTTTTGAAAAAGTGATCTGTCATGGACAGCCGTGGTGCTGCCAGGATGATCTTGCAATCCGCATTGACCAGCACAGGCACTCGGCTTTCCAGATAGTTGTCTTTCGGTGCGACCGAATACCCCATGAGGCAACGATGCTTCAACTGCCGGTCTTCTACAACCTCAGGCCGGATGTCCACCGGATCACCTACCTGAACGATCTGAGTTGGTGGATGTGTGTGATACAGCAGCGAATAGAGATCAGAGAATCCCTCCGTTGAGAAAAGCTGCTCATGGTACAGCGACCCGTTCGGCTGCCGAAACTGTGTATGTCGTTTGGGAGGTATTCTTCCGAGCGTATAGTAGTGCATGAATCCCGCTTTGATTCAAAGATACCGTGAATTCGTGATTCACATGGTCTGAAAAGGAACCAAAGTGCCAGTCCTGCGTACATTCATGGGTCGGAATTGCATTATGTCGGAACACCCGGATCAGTTACGTGAAAATCAAGTGTACACACGGATGCCTCGCCGTTTCTGGTTGTGGATGGGTTTGTGTGCAGGTGTGTGGATTGCTGCCAGTTGGTTTGACTGGTACCAGCATCATCACGCCCGATCCAATATGCGTGAAAGTCTGGAATCCTGGATACAGGAACAGGAAGGACAGATCGATCAACTCGCGAATGAAGAACTGATCATCAAGACCTACCTGCTGGACAAGGATCAAATGCCCGCACCAATCTACACCGCGTTTACGGAGCGCATGGTGCGAATGGCCGATCTGCCTTTTTCATTGTTTTACACGTTGCAAGATTCGCTGATCTACTGGAATCGGGGTATCCCTGGAGTTGAGGCAATGGATCTTCCGGAATTGAGCCGGGAAAACAAGCTGATCCCGCTGGCCGATGGCTGGTACCTGCCGGAACATCGGCAGATCTCGGACTCCATCGATCTGTATGCGCTTATCCCCATCAAACACACCTATTCAACCACCGGCCCACTCCTCCACCCCGGTTTCCCAGCCGATAATGATATTCCAGGAGAAGTGGAAGTCGTCCGACAACCGACTCCACATTCTATCCAGTTGCGTGATGGACGGGTGTTGGGTTATCTTGATTTCAGCAAGGCAAGACATTCCCTTCCCCGTGAATACATTTCCCTGATCCTTTTTTTACTGGCGGCAGTGCTGACTGCATCCCTGCCCACCTGGTTTCTTCCTGGTTGATCCGGGAGCGACGCAGCCCGTTTGGGCCCATCCTGTTTCTAGGCACGCTGTTCGGTTTGCGGTTCCTTTCCCTCGCCCTGGATTTTACCGGTCATTTTCAGCAATTGGAACTGTTCCGCAGATCCATGGACAATCCACTTCTGAGCCACTCCATCGGTGATCTGCTGATCAATATCACTTTGCTTCTGTGGATCATCATCTTCTTCTATCGTGAGTTGCCCATGCCTGACTTTTCAGGTTATTCAGAACGCAGGAAGTGGGTCATCGCGCTGCTCAACTATCTGGCGATTGCCTGTGGTTTGCTGGCCATGATCCATTTGTTTCATATTCTGGTGATGGACAGCGATATCACGTTTCGCTTTGATGATATCTTCAATTTCAATACATACAGCTTTCTTTCCCTGCTGGCAGTCCAGCTGCTCCTGATCGCCCTTTTCCTGTATTCCTACCGGATTCTCCTGTTTATCAATCAGACCCGACTGCCCCGCCTGCGGCGATTATCGGCCCTGGGCATTGCCGCATTGATTGGCATCGGCACCGGCTTTCTGCTTCATTTGCCCATGTTTGCAGGCTGGATGATTTCTCTGGTGATCATCTATCTTCTGCTGTTTGAATATTATGCCGATGTACGTGCTTCCAATCTCACGTGGATCATTTTGTGGATGATCCTGTTCAGCGGACTGGCATCGGGATTTCTCTATCATTTCAACAATCAGAAGGTTGATAAAAAATTGGGACAATATGCACGTATCCTGATTGACCCTCGCGATGCAGAACTGGAGTTCCAATTGAACAACTTTGTCCAAAATCGTCATGATGAGCCCCGGATCTCTGCTGCCCTGAATACGCAGATCTACATCAAACACTACTATACGTGGTCCAGGAAGGCTCCCTATCCTGGCCTTGACGGTGATGCTGACCGTTGGCAGTGGCAATTCAATCCACAGACCTTTCAATATGAAATCGTCAATGGCTGCGGGACCACCTATTCCATGCAGCGGGATGAAAGTGATGCCAAGCAGGTCTATGCCGAGCTGTTGAAAGCGACCCCTTTTAAAGGGATTCAGGATCTGGAGAACTTTCAGTATCTGCTCTCACGCAATGGGCATCGCATACAAAGCACACTTTCTGAAGATCTGGCATTCAGCCTCCGGGACGAGCTCAAACCGGAAACAAACCAACTGTGGTTCAGAACAAAAAAACTCCAGGGTTATCGATTGAGGGAAAAGGGATTTGACCTGCTGATCATTTTTGAATCGGGAGGTCGAGGAGAGTTTCTGTCCCTCTTCTCTTATCTCTTCTGTCTGCTCACCATCACCCTGTTCCTGATTACGGTCCTCAACACGATCTTCACGTTTTTGCCAGACACTCTCAATTTTTCCCTCTCCCATCGACTGTCCCTGCGCAACCGGATCCAGTTTTCGGTGATCTCCCTGATCGTCCTTTCTTTCCTGATCATTGGTGCGATCACGATCTTCTATTTCAAGAATACAACTGAACAATACCACCAGGAGCGACTGCAACGAAAAGCCCTGAGTGTAGCCAAGGATCTGGACAATCAGATCTCCAAGCTGATCGATCCCATGCCTTCGGATATGGAATCCATTTTACGCTCCATTTCGCAGGTTCATCAGACGGACATCGATGTCTTCAGTGCCCAGGGCCGGTTGATGTACAGTTCGGAACCATTGGTGTATGAAAGCCGGCTGACCTCCCCGTTGATGGATGGACGGGCGCTTGCTGCTATGATCTGGGAAGACAAATCCCTGTTTATCGGCGATAATACCATTGGTCAGTTGGCATTTCGAACGGCTTATGCTCCCCTGCCAGCCCTGGCCGGCATGGCACCCGGTTACCTGGCGATCCCTTATTATACTGACCGTTCATTCCTGCAGCAGGATATTTCCGAATTTATCAGTGCCTTGCTCAATGTGTACGTTTT
This sequence comes from Saprospiraceae bacterium, assembly GCA_016710115.1. GTDB lineage: Bacteria > Bacteroidota > Bacteroidia > Chitinophagales > Saprospiraceae > JAGNXB01. The sequence continues at coordinate 131,891 of JADJLN010000004.1, read as the reverse complement.
TCTCCTGTTCATTGCTGGAGCATTGGCCATTCTGGTAGCCAATTCCATCACACTGCCCATATCGGTCATCGGCCAGAAACTGAAGCAGTTCAAACTGGGCAAACACAACCAGCCCCTCGAGTGGAGCAGTCGCGACGAATTGGGCGATCTGATTGCTGAATACAACCGGATGATCCTGAAACTCCAGGAAAGTGCCGAACTCCTGGCGCGCTCAGAACGGGAGGGAGCCTGGCGGGAAATGGCCAAACAGGTGGCCCATGAGATCAAAAATCCGCTGACGCCGATGAAGCTCAGCCTGCAGCATTTGCAACTGGCGTTCAAACCAAGTAAGGCAGAGGACAAAGCATTGCTGGACCGCGTTTCCGCCACCTTGATCGAACAGATTGAAAACCTCTCTCAGATCGCCTCTGAATTCTCCAATTTTGCCAAGATCCCGGAAGCGTTTCCAGAGGATCTGATTATCAACGATCTCGTCCGTTCAGTGCGTAATTTGTTTGGCGAAAACCAGGATGATCAGTTGGAAATCACAACCTCATTGCCCCAGCACAACCTGACTGTCAACGCGGATAAGAACCAGCTGATTCGCGTATTAAACAATCTGATCAAGAATGCGATCCAGGCCATTCCGAGTGATCGGCCGGGGCGCATTCACATCCGGTTGTACCGGAAGGAGACTGCGGCCATCATTGAGGTGGAAGATAACGGTACGGGTATTCCGGAAGATATGCAGGAGAAGGTCTTCATGCCCAATTTCACAACCAAGAGTTCGGGTACTGGATTGGGACTGGCCATCTGTCGGAACATTATCGATATGCTAGGCGGCAAACTGTACTTCCGGACCAGACCCGGCCGGGGTAGTACCTTCTTTGTGGAGCTGCCCCTGGAAGAGGAAAGGAAGTGATTGGGTTACTGCCTTCGGCAGTCAGGATTTCGTTATTGCGTTATTTCGAAAGCCTCTTGGTTCGAACACTTCACCCAGAAGGCGGAAAGCGGAAAGCGGAACACGGACGATGGTGCTTTCGGCACCATGTCCGGATCCGGACATTCCGCTTTTAAAGCGGAATCGTCCGGGGGCGGAAATCGAAAAGCGGAAGGCGGAAGGCGGAAAGCGGAAAGCGGAAGGCGGAAAGCGGAAAGCGGAAGGCGGAAATCGAAAAGCGGAAGGTGGAAAGCGGAAGGCGGAAAGCGGAAAGTGAACCCGAGAGTTGGAGTACGGGTGGTTTTCCGAGTGAGTACGATCTTCAGATCTCCCTGTGCACGTTGAGCGAGTAGTTTAAAAAAAACGTGCTTCGATCAGGGCGACCGGAACACGTTTTTTTGATGAACACCTCAATAACAGAGGTGCTCTGGTGGAGTAAACCTATCCGTTGATCAGTTTGGCCATGGCCGCTCCGATCACTGCGGGAGATTCCACTACGGTAATCCCGCATTCGGTCATGATGCGCATTTTGGCCTCAGCAGTATCGTCTGCACCGCCGATGATCGCACCTGCATGACCCATTTTACGTCCTTTGGGTGCCGTTTTTCCAGCGATAAACCCGACCACTGGCTTGGTGCCATGTGCCTTGATCCAGCGCGCGGCATCTGCTTCCATATTGCCACCGATCTCCCCGATCATGACGATGCCATCTGTTTCAGGATCGTTCATCAACAGCTCTACCATCTTTGGTGGTGGTACCACAGATCGGATCACCCCGATACCGATACAGGTGCTCTGCCCCATACCGGCCTTGGTTACGGTCGACCGCCTCATAGGTCAGTGTGCCGGATCTTGACACAATGCCAATCCGTCCGGGACGGTGGATAAATCCGGGCATGATGCCCACTTTTGCCTCTCCCGGTGTGATCACACCCGGACAGTTCGGACCGATCAACCGACAGTCAAACCGGTCGATATATGCTTTTGCTTTGACCATGTCCTGGACCGGGATACCCTCTGTGATACAGACAATGACCTTGATCCCTGCTTCGGCAGCTTCCATGATTGCATCGGCTGCGTACCCGGGAGGGACAAAGATCAGACTGACATCGGCACCCGCCTGCTGGACGGCATCGGCCACGGTATTAAAGACAGGCCGACCCAAATGGGATTGGCCCCCTTTGCCAGGCGTTACCCCACCGACGACATTGGTCCCGTATTCGATCATCTGTTCGGCATGAAACGTTCCCTCCTTTCCGGTGAACCCCTGCACAATGATCTTTGAATGCTTATTGACTAATACAGACATAATTCGACTTTAGATTCATTCTTCGACAATGTAGACATCTTCATCTGCCCGCTTCATGTAATAATGTTCACGCGCAAAACGCTCTTTATTCTTTCCGATCTCCAGTTGTTCTTCCCGGATCTCTTCGATTTGCTTCTGGTATTTTTCCTTGTCCTGCTCGAGTTTCTGGATATCCCGTTCCAGCTGCCATTGACTGATCAGGCGGCTGTGGTCGAAGAAGATCACGTGAATGAGGAATCCGGCCGAAACCAAAAAATAGCGGTTTCTGACCAGTCTTCGTAGCTGGGGCTTGTAATTATTGTAGAATGTCTGCAGGAAGTTCATAGGCACGAAATTAATCGATGAATGAAGGGCCGGGATATACCGCAGCGTCATCCAGATCCTCTTCGATCCGAATAAGTTGATTGTATTTGGCCACCCTGTCTGAACGGGAAGCCGAACCAGTTTTGATCTGGCCTGTATTCAATGCAACGGCCAGATCGGCAATCGTGGTATCTTCTGTTTCTCCGGAGCGATGAGACATCACTGCGGAATAGCCATCTGTCTGAGCCATCCGAACAGCTTCCATCGTTTCCGTAAGTGTACCGATCTGGTTGACTTTGATCAGAATGGAGTTGGCTATCCCCTCATTGATCCCTTTTTGGAGGCGATCTGTATTGGTGACAAAAGATCATCGCCGACGATCTGGATCTTCTCCCAACCGGGTGGTCATGTCCTTCCAACCATCCCAATCATCCTCGTGGAGACCGTCCTCGATCGAGTAGATTGGATATTTGCGGCACCAGTTTTCCCAGAAACCGACCATCTCGGCACTGCTGTAGCGCTGGCCACCTGATTTGTGAAAATGGTAGCATTTAAGCTCTTCATCATAGAATTCAGAGGCCGCTGCATCCATGGCGATCATGATGTCGGAGCCCGCCTGATAGCCGGCTTTTTCAATGGCTGTCAATACCATTTCGATGGCTTCTTCGTTGGATTTGATGCCTGGTGCAAACCCACCTTCATCTCCTACATTGGTGGTATATCCTTTCTTTTTCAGGACATTCCGGAGGTGATGGAACGTCTCCACTCCCATCCGGAGTGCTTCCTTGAAGGATGGTGCACCCAGGGGCATGATCATAAACTCCTGGAAGTCGATACCATTATCTGCATGGCTCCCACCATTGAGGATATTCATCATGGGCACCGGCAGGACATGAGCGTGGATCCCGCCGACATACCGGTAGAGCGGCAGTTCGAATTCTGCGGCAGCGGCATGTGCGACAGCCAGCGAAACACCGAGCATGGCATTGGCACCCAGCCGGGATTTGTTGGGTGTGCCGTCCAGCTCGATCAGTGCTCGATCAATGCCGATCTGGTCTTCCACCTCCATACCGATGATCTCTTCGGAGATTTCTTCTTCCACGGATTGACAGGCGCGCAATACCCCTTCCCCAGATACCGGGATTCGTCCCGATCTCTCAGTTCGATGGCCTCATGTTTTCCTGTGGATGCGCCGGAAGGTACAGCGCCCGACCAAAAGCACCGGTTTCTGTCAGCACTTCCACCTCCACTGTAGGATTCCCTCTGGAATCGAGGATCTCCACAGCTATGATATCGATGATCTCACTCATTGTCTCAGGATACTGTTGCCAGATGTGGCTTGTTTGCTTTGATCTTGCTTAAAACGCGTCAAACAGATACCGGGAGTCATGTGGCCCCGGTGATGCTTCCGGATGGTACTGCACGGAGAAGGCGTTGTATTTGAGTGCCTTGAGGCCTTCAATGGTGCCATCGTTCAAGTTGACATGTGTGGCCATGACCTCCGCACTGTTCGCCTTGATGGATTCAGGGTCTACCCCGAATCCGTGGTTCTGACTGGTGATCTCGGACAGCCCTGTATCGAGGTTGAGCACAGGATGATTAATCCCCCGATGACCATGATGCATTTTATAGGTTTCTACCCCGAGCGCGCGGGCCAGGATCTGATGTCCGAGACAGATGCCGAAAACCGGCCGGCCGTCTTTGAGCAAAGCTCTTGCCAGGTCGGATGCATATTCCATGGCAGCAGGATCACCAGGGCCATTAGACAGGAAGAAGGCATCCGGTTCCCAGGCAGCAATTTCAGCGAACGTGGATTTCGCCGGAAACACCTGGAGATAACATCCCCGCTCGGTCAGATTGGTCAGGATACTTCTCTTGACACCGTAATCCAGGACGGCTACCTTGTAGGCAGATTCGGGATCTCCGAGAAAATAGGCCTCGTTTGTACTGACCCGAGATGCCAATTCAAGCCCTTCCATCGAAGGGGCCTCTGCCAGTTTTTTCTTCAAGATTTCAATGTCGGTCGTTTCACTGCTGATAATGGCGTTCATTGCGCCTTTGGAACGGATATGGCGGACTAATGCCCGGGTATCGACCGCAGTGATGCCGACCAGTTCTTCCTGATCGAGATACTCCTGGATATCCATATCTGCCATCTGACGCGAATAGGCAACCGTGAATTCGCGGGTAACCAGTCCGGCTATTTTGATCTTACCAGATTCGACATCGGTGTGTTTGATCCCGTAATTGCCGACATGGACATTGGTCATGACCATGATCTGACCAAAATAGGAGGGATCCGTAAAGATCTCCTGATAGCCGGTCATGCCTGTATTGAAACAGATCTCACCAGTGTCGTACCGATCTTTCCTGCGGGACGGCCATAAAGGTGGTTCCATCCTCGAGGAGAAGCACGGCCACAGGGGCGGGGGTTTGGGTCATGCGGTGATTTTCGGCGAAGATAGGTCTTGGTGCGAAACCCCGGAAAGCGGGTGGATTTGAGAATGGAAAGAAAATAGAGGGTTCCGGGCTACTTTGCTCCAGCCTGCAAGCCGCAGTCTTGGTTCCCGGTTGGCTTCGGGTTTTATTCGGGGATGCTGAGTCCGGCTGTTCAAGGTTCAACGAGCGAGCCGGGCGGCTCGTCGGGTTCAAGGTTCAACGTCCTAGCGTGGTTTGGTTGAACCTTGACTGAATAGACCATCTCAGGCCATTCTTCAACTCCGCACATCAGCACAAAGTAGTTCAGGTTATCTCTGAGAGTATTCTGAAATGTTCAGGAACATTGTTGAAAATGACTCATTTCCCTCAGGTTCACAATGCGTTATTTTTCTTCAAAAGGTCCTGAAATAACAAACGGGACGCCTTTCGACTTCCCTTCCTGTGTGGCGGAGGCAGGACTTGAATCCCGCAGTGCTGCGGGACGTGCCGCCTACGACCTTCAGGTTATGAGTCCGACGAGTTATCCCGGAACTCCACTCCGCGATAGCCCCAAATGCAGAAGGGACCCCTTTCGGTGTCCCTTCTTTTGGTGGCGGAGGCAGGACTTGAACCTACGACCTTCGGGTTATGAGCCCGACGAGCTACCAACTGCTCCACTCCGCGATATGTGTTCCCATCTTGCGATCGGGAGGGCAAAGTTAAGCAAAGTCAATTGACTTCACCAAACTATTCTGCAGCAATCTTTTTTTCCGGGCGCATTTGCGGGAAAAGAGGACATCTGGATCGACGGCGAATTGGTCATAATCATCGCCAGACGATCAATACCGACGCCGATGCCAGCCGTTGGTGGCATGCCATACTCCAACGATCGGAGGAAGTCTTCATCCAGTACCATCGACTCGGTATCACCCCGCTTTCCCAGTGCCAGCTGCTCTTCGAAACGCCGACGCTGATCGATCGGGTCATTCAGCTCTGTAAATGCATTGGCAATCTCTTTGGCATTACACACCACTTCAAACCGTTCGACCAACCCATCATGTTCCCTGTGCTTTTTGGCCAGGGGGCTCATCTCCACTGGATAATCTGTGATAAACGTAGGCTGGATCAGATTGGGCTCCGCATGGGTGCCAAAGATCTCATCGATCAGTTTGCCCTTCCCCATCGTATCATCGATCGGTACATGCAACTCCCGGGCTGCCTTGCGCAATTCGTCCTCGTTCATCCCGGTAATGTCCACGCCGGTGTATTCCCGGATGGCTTCAAACATGGTGTACCGCTTCCACGGACGCTTGAAGTCGATCTCCCTCTCGCCAACCGTTACCTTCGTCGAACCATGAAGGGCGATGGCGACCTGCTCGATCATCTCCTCATAAAAATCCATCATCCAGAAACAATCCCGATAGGCGACATACAATTCCATAATCGTAAATTCCGGATTGTGAAAACGGCTCATCCCCTCATTGCGAAAGTTCTTCGCAAACTCGAACACCCCGTCAAACCCGCCCACAATCAATCTCTTGAGATAGAGCTCGTTGGCGATCCGCAGATACAGGGACATGTCCAGTGTATTGTGATGTGTCTTGAACGGCCGAGCCAATGCACCCCCGTAAATGGGCTGCAGAATAGGCGTTTCTACCTCCAGGTAGCCTTTGGATGCCATGAAATCACGCATCACCCGGATCATTTTTGAACGCTGGATAAACACCTCGCGTACATCCGGATTGACAACAGATCCACATACCGCTGTCGATACCGCAGTTCCGGATCCGTGAACGCATCATGCGCATTTCCCTCGGCATCCACTTTGACTATGGGCAACGGGTGAAGAGCTTTGGAAAGCAAGGTCAATGAAACCACATGCACCGTCACCTCACCGGTCTGAGTCAGGAAAACCCGCCCTTTGACCCCAATGAAATCGCCGATATCCAGGAGCTTCTTGAACACCTCATTATACAGGGTCTTGTCCTCTCCCGGACAGATCTCATCCCGATTGACATAAATCTGCATCCGACCTGAACTGTCCTGGATCTCTGCGAAGGATGCCTTGCCCATCACACGCACGGACATCAGCCGTCCGGCCAATGTCACATCATCCATCGGCTGTGTCTCTGGATGGAAATTGGCGCGAATGTCCCGGGCATGGGTATCCACCGGATACGTGGCCGCAGGATACGGGTCAATACCGAGTTCACGCAATTTGTCCAGAGACTCTCTCCTGACGATCTCCTGGTCACTCATATGTCCTTGCATAATGTCGAATTTGCCCGGCAAAATTAGGCTTTTCTCGGACACTGACCAGAATCATGGCCGGGGAAGAGTTCGCATAGATTTAACCCCCATCCGCTCCTCATTTGGTTACCTTTGATTTCCCGATCGACCAAACAGTGATTGCATGCGTTCCTCGATTTGTTCCGCTATTGTGCTTGTCATTCTGTTCATTTACCCTGTTGACGAGGTCCTCCTGGCTCAATGTCCGGATATCACTGTCTCCAGCTTGACTTCTCCGGATTGTTTCAATGGTTCCACTCCCTGCGACCTGTGCCCCGGCGACCAGTTTTTTCTCCATGCAGAAGGGCAGTATCTACCTGACAATGGATGTGTAAACTGGTATTACAGCACCACTCCGGGGTTCAATCCGTATCTCGGAGAAGGCACACTTATCGGGTGCGGAGATATTGATTCGCCAATCCCTCCCCCTTGCGATGTTTGCCCGGAAATCCTCGCCATCTGGATCGATGCCTGTGGTAATCCGGAATCTGCGAATGAGTTTATGATCATTCACTCCGGTACAGGGTTTAATGTCAACAACTTCGGACTGGATTACGATGCCAATAACAACAACCTGCCACCGGGCACGGATGATGTCAATGTGAACGGGGATCCTGTTCGTGGATGGTACCCAGTGCCACTGTGATGAATAATATGCAGGCTTCTGCAAGTTGTGACGGGAGTAATGTCATACCCGCCGGTCCGGGTACCATCATCCCTCCAGGGGCCCTTGTGGTGATCTGGACAAGCGCTGATGCCTCTACTTCATACAGCTTTGAAAATCTGTGTGCGGCGGGCGAAACGATCTATGTGATGCAAAGCAGTTGTATCCGGGCCGCCGGTGCTTTTTCCAATTCCAGCAGTTCCGGCCTGCGCACCACAACGATCAGTTTGAACAATTGCGGGTGCAGCAGCGCGATCACGCATGATACAGACGATCCTGCACTTCTGGGCGATGGAGACTACGCATATGTTGATAATGGAAACGTGGAGTATGGCAACAACGGATGCGGGAATCCGCAGGCACCGGATGTTACTGCTCCGGATATCATGGTACCTCCAAGTACAGTGGACGATGTGAGTTACACTATTCCCGCTTCCCTGTGCAATGGTGGTCCTTACTATGTTGTCGGCATTATCAGCCCATTAGCTGGCGGGTGTGCCCAGGTGTTCACAGATGAATTTTCATTCAACGTCCTCTGTCCCGACGCCACAGCAGATGTCTCGGGCATTCCGTGTGTCAACAATTCCATCACCCTGACGGCTACGGGAGGTGGTTCCTACAGTTGGACCGGACCGGACGGGTTTTCTTCGAACCTGCAGAATCCGGTGGTCGGCCCCTTGACCGGTGCCAATACAGGAACATACACCGTGGTCGTCACAAATGCCAGTGGATGTACGGACCAAGCCAGTGTCGATGTCCTCGTGTTTCCCGCAATTGATGCCACGGTGGATCCGGCGCTACCGGCGTTTTGTCCCGGGTCATCGGTCATCCTGACGGCTACGGGCATCGGCGGGAATGGCAACTTTACGTATGATTGGATCTATCCGGGTGGAACCGGGAATACACCCAGTGTGGAAGTCTTTCAGACCGGAAATTATTCGGTCACTGTCACAGATGGTAACGGATGTTCGGTGGATGTCACCGGTATGGTTCAGGCCGCCCCCGGACCCGATGTAACGATTCTCCCCTCGCCTGCCGTGATCTGTGGAGGCGGCTCGATTGATCTGACAGCCAGTGCGATCGGGGGGTCAGGTGGCGGCTATGTTTTTGCATGGACGGATCCCGCCATGAACCCATCTGCAGGACCTGTGATCACAGCATCTCAAGTCGGAATCTATTCGGTTACAGTCACCGATGGTGACGGATGCACCGGGACACAATCGACCACCCTGACTGTACAACCCAATCCGATGGTGACGGTCATGGCCAACCCGGTCCAATTGTGCGCCGGAGCCAGCAGTACGGTAACGGCCACCGGGGCCGGAGGCTCTGGCAATTATACGTTTTCGTGGACCACACCAGGAGGCCCGGTGAATGGCAATCCGATTGCAGCGACCCAAACCGGAACCTACATCGTTACACTGACAGATGGTGTAGGTTGTACTGCTGTGGATACCCTGGACATTCTGCCCGGAAATCCGCTGAATGTGATGATCAACCCGGATCCGGCTTCATTCTGTCCCGGAGGTACCGTCATCCTGTCTGTTGCGGTTAGCGGCGACCAGGGTAATTCCCTGAGCTATTCCTGGTCTACTCCTGTCGGTCTCCAGTCCGGGCAACCTTTACCCGCTTCCACAGCCGGAGTCTATATCGTGACTGTTTCGGAAACAAATGGATGTTCAGGAGTCGATACGGTCAACGTCCAGCAACTGGCCAACCTGACCATTTCATTCCTTTCTGATACCGTCGCTATCTGTCCGGGTGGACAGGCTCAACTGATCGGCAGTGCGAATGGGGGGAATGGCAATTATACCTATACCTGGACCTACCCTGGAGGCAGCAGCCCGGGTGACAAGGACCGTCTTCCGGTTATCCGTTGACAGCATTGTCATCCGGCTTGTATCAGGTGACCCTGACCGACTCGCAAGGGTGCTCCGGGTCAGCTCAGACGACGATTACATCACTGAGTGCTCCGGTAGTTGATATCACACCTGCATCATCGGCGATCTGTCCGGGTGGATCCGTGACTTTGACAGCCAGTGTGTTGGCCGGAGGACCACCGACCAGCATCCAGTGGTCCTCTCCCGAGGTCCCAGGGCAGGCGCTACCTTTCTGACCAGTCAGACGGGGACATTTATCGCCAGGGTGACCAATGGGGCTGGTTGCTCCTCTTCGGATACAGCATTCGTCATTGCGGCACAGGGCATTTCCCTTTCCTTTCCAAGTGACACACTATCTCTGTGTGGTGGTGGCTCCGTCATGCTGAGTCCGGATATACTCGGTGGTACTTCTCCCTATTTCTATTCGTGGAGCACGCCACAAGGTGTATCCAATTTTGACACCATTCCGGCCTCTCTGGCGGGAACTTATTTTGTTACGGTTACGGATGCTGCGGGATGTTCAGGCACAACCAATATCATCCTGTCGATCAGCGGGCAATTGAATGTGTTATTCTCACCAGTGCAACCCGGTTTTTGTCCGGGCGACAGTGTTTTATTGTCTGCTCTCGCCACCGGTGGGACGGGAGCAATAACCTATTCATGGACGACGCCTGGAGGCCCTGTGGTGGCTCCCCAGGTGTGGGCTAAAATTTCAGGATTCTATTCGGTGAATGTTGTTGACCAGGGTGGCTGCACCGGCTCTGACAATCAAACAGTAGTAGCATATACATCACCTGTAATCCAGATTGATCCGGTCAATACATCCATTTGTGCTGGCCAGACCATCAACATTCTGGCGACGGGGTCTGCTGGCCAGGCACCGTATCAGTTTGTCTGGTCGGGACCAACCGGACCTGCCACCGGCCCACAGATCAGTACCAATCAAGCCGGCACGTATTCTGTGACCGTTACGGATGATCACGGATGTGAACAAACCGCAAGCAGTGACATCACTGTTGCTTCCCCTATCACAATCTCTATCGATCCGCTCCTGCCTCTGATTTGCAGTGGGAGCTCCATTTCGATCACCGGTTTTGCTACTGGCGGAAACGGACCCTATACATTCCACTGGAGTGGTCCCAATTTCTCTGCGACTCAAAACCCCGTCATCATTGATGCAGGTGGAATGTACACAGTCACCGTTTCCGATCAAATCGGATGTACTGCCAGCCTTCCTTTTGATGTCGCAGTGGGAGCTGGATTGAATGTCCAGTTGATCACTTCGGCAGATACGCTGTGTCAGGGTCAACCGTATACTGTAGAAGCTCAGCCAACAGGCGGTACCTTGCCCTACCTATATGCCTGGACCACACCCGAGGGATCCTTTTCCAATACGTTGATCAACCTGAATACGCCCGGGATATTTCGTGTGACGGTCACGGATGCCATGGGTTGCACCGGAGTCGCCGGGATGAGGTTGTCCAGAAACAGTTCAGCCTGTCCATCCTGACCGGGATGCTTCCTGTCCAGGAGTGGACAATGGGGCAATCGATATTCTCGGCACAGGATCGGCCGTCAATCCCGTCACCTTGTCGATCAATGGAAGCATACCTGAAACGTTAGGCAGTTTGCCCTATAGTGTTTCAAACCTGCCTCCGGGCATTTACAATCTGGTTGCGTCAGACCAGAATGGATGTGTGACAACTTCTGCCCTGTTTATCGGTGCGTTGGATGAGCCTGAAGTTTTGTTTGACCCTGACCAGATCAGCCTGGTCAGAGGGGATGAAGTAACGTTGACGCCGATCTTCAATTTCAGTCCAACACAATTCATCTGGACACCGGCTACTGCATTATCGTGTACGGGATGCGCAACTCATCTTGCGGGCACGGATAAGACGACCACCTATATCCTGACAGCAACAGATGCTGCCGGATGCGAAGCCAGCGGAGAGATCACGATTCTTGTCAAAGGGAATTACCGGATCTACCTGACAACGGCATTCAGCCCGAACGATGACGGGATCAACGACTGGTTCTATATACAATCGGCTGACCCGAATGTCATCATTGAAGACCTGCGGATTTATGACCGATGGGGAGATGCCCTATTTTTAGTACCCCTGGCCCAGCCAATGAAGCCACCCTCGGTTGGAACGGAAAATTCCGTGATAGATCCATGGACCCAGGTGTTTACATATATACAGTTCTTGTCAGATATCCCGACGGGACACAACGATTGTATCGCGGTGATCTGAGTCTGGTGAAATAAGGTGTTGACGATCCTGCATTTCCACTCAGATTCCCGTAATTTTGGAGGCCAATGGACCGAATTCTCCGGATGGCCTTGCCGTCCTTGACGTTTCTATTTCTTCTGTCAACCATCCTGAACACAACCCTTCAGGGGCAGGTATGTGGATGCCCCACACTCTCGAATACGACAGTCCAAACGGCCAACTGTAACCTGATCAATTCAGGTCAATGCCAGGTTTGCCCGAACAGCCAGGTCCAGTTTTCCATCAATCTTGCCGAGCAGCTGATTCCCGGTACGGTGATCAGTTGGTATTATGATACCGATCCTGATTTTGATCCACACGCAGGAGAAGGGATCCTCGAAGCTCAACACACCATTCCGGTGATCAACTGTAGCGCCAACCTCGTCAAGATCAATGAATTTCAGCCTTTTCCGGCACAGGGCGATAATGACTTTGGCAATCCCACAACAGGCGAATGGGTCGAACTGATTGGTCCACCGGGTGTCAACCTCGGTTGTTATGTCCTGACGGATGGTGACTGGAGCATTACCATCCCGCCTGGCACCACCATGCCCAGCGATGGCTTCTTTGTCATCGGATATGACGAGTATGGTCCGGTTGACCTCGATGTGGATACCTGCAACTGTTTTGTGGAGTCCTTCCCCAATGAAACGCTCACCCTTCATAACATGGGTGAATGGCTTGTTCTGTGGAACGGGTTTTCCTTTGTCGATGCAGTGCGGTACGGTAATCCCTCTCTTGCCAACACTCCCCCTTTCGGAAACCTGGTTACTCTGGGTGCGATCCCGACATCCGGACAAGCGCCCTGCATGGCGACCATACCGATCAATTTCCCAGTATTCACCAATTACCCTACTATCCCTCAGCAAGGGTATACCTATGAACGGGAACCGGATTTTACAGGCAACTGGTCTCTCGAGGAATGCGGGTCCCGAGGGTATTGCAACCAGGATCAGCCTGTCAATCTGCCATTGCAATGGTCCTTCAATGTCCCCGCGGCCAGCTGTAACCAGACACTCTATTTCAAGGCAATTTTTGAGACCTATTCCTCCTACTGTCCACCCATCCCCGGCGGGTTGGCTGCGGGTCCGTTTGCCCTATCTGTTCACTGCCCGCAAACCACCATCACCAGCGTGCTTTGTCCAGGCGATTCCGTTCTGGTGAATAACAAGGTGTACAATCAGGCCAAACCCAGTGGAGTAGAAATCATGAGTGCCTATACGGGCTGTGACAGCACGATCATTGTCGATCTCAACTATCATCCGAATGCTATCGCAACGCTGGGATCTGATGCTGTTCTTTGTGTTGGCGATTCAATCCAGCTCAATGTGAATTTCGCGGGAGACGGGCCCTATCAATTTGTCATCAATACCAATGGGTCTCCCGGACCGTTGTTGAATGCACCCCAATCACCGTATACATTCTGGGTTAAGCCGTCTGTGACAACGACCTATGGATTGAGCATCCTGGTAGACGATCACGGGTGTGAAGGTCAGTTGTCGGGAACCGCTACCGTTGAAGTCAATGATCCGCAAGGCATATACAACCTTGACCAGACAGCCCTTTGTCCCGGTGATACAGGGCATCTGAATTTTCAACTGACCGGGTATGCACCCTGGAACCTGACCTACACGGCGAATGGACAGGCTGCTTTCGGAACTATTCCTTCCAGCGGCCAGTTTGCATTGACACCCACGGACACCACCACCTATGTCATTCAGAACATTACCGATGCATATGGCTGTACGGTATCGACAAATGGCACATCGCAACTCCTGCATGTCACTCCTCCCCCATCGATTGATGAATTTGATATTACCTGTCTGCCTGGCGACACACTCTATGAGGTGACCCTCAGTCTGAAAGGTGGCATTCCCGGAACCTATTCACTGACTGGAAGCAATGGCACATGGAATGGATCAGTCTGGACCAGTGACCCGGTAAAAAGCCTGACTCCTTATACGATTGTGATCAACGATGCCGGCCCATGCCCGGCAGACACGATCTCCGGTGTACGCAACTGTGATTGTGTTACATCGCCCGGTAAAATCCAACCGGATACCCTCCATCTATGCCCCGGAGAATTGACCTCAGTCACCTTCAGTGAACTTCCTGTCCTGGAAGCGGGCGATACCCTGCTGTATCTCCTGCATACAAACCCGCTTGACCCTTATGGCTCTGTGCTAGGCCAGTAGCAATACGCCTGCCTTTTCACGGCAGAACAGGTGGCCTTTGGATCAGGTTCTCTACCTGACAACAGGCATTTCCAAACCGATCTCCGGCGGGACTTGACCTCACCGACCCCCTGTATGATTTTGCCAGTCCTATACCGGTATATTTTCATTCGAAACCTTCGATTACCTATCAACTGCCAGCTGAACTCTGTGGCACCAAATGTACTTCCGTCGATCTGACATCCACAGGAATCGGGCCGTTTACAGTCCAGTATTCCTGGGGCCAACCAGGTTCCCTGGACACCTTATTCGATTCCGCTGCAAATGGCAATCACACCATCACGATCTGCGGCAGTACGCTTGCGGGCCCGATGAACTTTACCTTGATTTCGGTCAGCGATCAGTATTGTACGAATGACCTGTTCACTCCTGGATTCGTTCAGCATCCGTTACCTCCAGTCATCCATTTCACTCCTGTGATCTGTCCTGAAGACTCCATCTTACTTCAAGGCAACTGGTATCATGCCAATCACCTGACGGACACATTCACACTGCCGAGCAATGTCCCCACCGGATGCGATACGTTGGTCCAAATAGCAGTCACATTGCGCCAACCGGCCTCCCATTTTATCCAGCAGACTGTTTGTTCGGGATCCGTGATCCAGGTGGGCGACAGTTTATTTACAGATTCAAATCCGTCCGGTCAGGTCCTCCTTTCGGGTGCCAGTCAATTTGGATGTGACAGTGTGGTAACAGTGGATCTGACATTCACGAGTTATACACAACTGGATCTCAGCCCGGCGATCTGTTCGGCAGATACTGTCTGGGTGAACAATCAACCGTATACCTTCAGCAATTCATCAGGTGCAGAAATTATTGTCGGTGGCTCCTATTTGGGGTGTGATAGTGTGATCAATGTAAATCTCAATTTCTATCCTGACCAAATCCTTTCTCTGTCAGGAGATGGGGTGTATTGTCCCGGACAGAATGCAACCGTGTCGGTGAATGGCACCAATTCTATCTATGACCTGATCATTACCGGATCGAATGGACAGGAGATCCCAATATCGGGGTGGACTCCTGGCAATCCGATCCAGTTTGTTCCGGTTTCGAGTGGTCTCTATACGATCACCCAGGCTAATTCGGTTGCCAATATCTGTCCGGTTGTTCTGCAGGGATCGGCTGTGATCGAGGTGGAGGACCTGTCCGTCAACCTCCAGGTGACATCGGATTATCAAGGTGCCATGATCAGTTGTTCTGGGGCGGCAGATGGTGAACTGACAGCCAATGTGATGAGCAACTATCCACCTTTCCAATATGTGTGGAGTATTCCCGGAAATGGACCGATCCAATCGAACCTGGGACCAGGGAACTATACTGTGACCATTACCAGCAATACTGGTTGTAGTCAGACAGATATGTTTACACTGATCGAACCCGAACCGTTGCAGGTCGCAGTGATCGTTACAGACAGTCCGTGCGACCTGAGCAGCCTTGATCTTGTCCAACTATCCGGTGGAACTCCCTTGTGGCAATGGTCACTTGATGGAATCACGTGGACCACTGTTTCAAAGCCAACACCTGACTTGACTGTTTCGTCTGCCGGTACTTTTCTTTTCTCTCTGATGGATGCGAACGGGTGCGATATGGATACTACTATTCAGATTAAACAGGGAACTGGAGGCATATCTGTTATCGCTTCACCGGATACGCTGATCGGACCTGGTCAACCTGTACAGATCAACCTGCAGGTGTTTGGCAATGCCGTGAGTTACGCATAGGGATCCGCCCTTTGCCATGTCCTGTACGACCTGTCCGGAACCAGTTGTCAAGCCGACATTGACCACCACTTATACTGTAACTGTAGTTGATGATCAGGGATGCGAAGACATCGCCATGGTCACGATTGACGTGCTTGGAGAGGATCTGCAATTGTATATTCCTACTGCATTCAGTCCGAATTTCGACGGGATCAACGATCGCTTCCTTCCGGAAGGAAATGCCACAGATATTCGCATCGAATCGATGGCTGTTTATGATCGTTGAGGAATGCATTGTGGCAAACCGGTCCATTTTGCGCGGCAGAATGGAGGCGGATGGGATGGTCGCAGTCGTGGTCAGATCTGGATCCCGGTGTCTATGTCTATACCCTTCGACTCCAGCATCTCCCGGCAAAAACAGTCAGAACCTACGGGGCGAGGTCTTGTTGATGCGATAATCATGTTGCAAGTTGCGTGGTCACCCGTATATCGGTATGCCCTACCGGAAGGTCATCGGTTTCCTATGGTCAAGTACGACCTGTTGCCGGAACAGTTGATCTATGAAGGAACTCTTCGGGAGAAAATTTTTTTCAGCCCTCCCTTCTGGATGTCGACCGATTATTGCTCACCCATACAGAAGGCTACTGGCATGAACTGGAAACCCAAACCCTGTCTGCCAAGGCCATCCGGAAGATTGGATTTCCGATGACGCCGGCGCTGGTCACACGTGGTCGCCATATTGCTATGGGAACGCTGGAATGTGCCCGGTTTGCGAAAAAATTCGGAGTCGCACTGAATACAGCCGGTGGAACGCACCACGCTTTTGCCGACCATGGGGAAGGCTTTTGTGTGTTTAACGATTTTGCCATTGCTGCAAATATCCTGCTTGCTGAACAGGAAGCCGAGCAAATCCTGATCATTGACCTGGATGTCCACCAGGGAAACGGTACTGCCCGAATTTTCATGAATGAGTCTCGCGTGTTTACCTTCAGCATGCATGGCGAGAAAAACTATCCCTTGCGGAAAGAACGATCCGATCTGGATGTCGGGCTTCCCGATGGGCTGACGGATGGTCCTTATCTCCGTTTGCTGGATCACCATCTGAAGGCATTATTGGATGAGGTCAAACCGGATCTTGTCTTCTATCTGGCGGGGGTAGATGTGCTTTCAAGCGACCGACTTGGACGCTTGGGTCTAAGCCGGCAAGGCTGCAAAGACCGCGACCGGTTGGTCTTCAATATTTGCAGAGCCAACCAGGTTCCTGTAGCAGTAAGCATGGGTGGTGGCTATTCTGAAAAACTGACGGATTTGATCGAAGCGCATGCAAATACCTTCCGGGTCGCTCAGGAGCTTTATTTTTGATTTTTTAATCTGTACATCTAATTCCACTATCGATTGTCCACCACAGATCCGCGGGAGCTTTATGTTGCTGTTTTACTGCCCCTGGCAATAGAAAAGCCATATACGTTTGCTGTGCCAGGGCCACTCCGAACGAAGGTCGGTTTTGGCCTGCGCGTGGAGGTCAGTTCGGTCGTTCCCGCCACTATTCGGGATTGATCATCGGTTTTCAAGACGCTCCTCAGGACAAGGACAAGATCAAACCCATCCTCGATGTGCTGGACAAGACACCGGTCATTCAGACAGCAATTTGCCTTCTGGCAGTGGATCGCCTCTTATTATTGCTGCTCATTGGGAGAGGTGATGATTGCTGCGTTGCCGAGCCATTTGAAGTTGTCGAGTGAAACACGAATCGTTCCCGGGCCTCGTCTGGAAGAAGCACTTCCATCTCTGGATGACGAGTCCTATCTCATTGCAGAGGCATTGACTATCCGGCATGAGATCTCCAGTGAGGATGCAAAAAAAATATTGGGCCGGCAGACAGTCTACCCCCTCCTCCTTTCCCTGGTGCAGGACGGGGTCATTACCTTTCGTGAAGAGCTGCAGGAGCGCTTCAAACCGAGGACTGTAACGGCTATTCGTCTCCATCCACGATTCCTTGAGCAACGTGAACATGGTTTGCCTGAAGTGATGGACGAACTCAACCGGTCACCCCGGCAATTGGAAGCCCTGATGGCATTTCTCCAATTGGAAAAAGAGAAGCACTGGATCTCCAAGGCAGAATGGATGGAGCGCGCGCAGATCCAGGAAGGCATTCTGCGATCCCTGGTGAAGAAGGAGATCGTCGAGACGTACCAACAGGAGGTATCCAGACTGGGAACGGGGCCTGGAGAAGATGCCGCCAGCTGGACCTTATCCGAACATCAACAAAACGCACTAGACCGCATTCAATCCCTGTTTCGGGAGAAGGAAACGGTGCTTCTGCAGGGGGTCACTGGAAGTGGCAAAACACTCCTTTATGCCAAGGTGATCGAACAGATGTTGGCAAACGGACATCAGGTGTTATATCTCCTCCCTGAAATTGCACTGACAACACAACTTGTTTCACGTGTCGAGCAACTGACCGGGCGCAATGTGCTGACTTATCATTCGCGGTTAAACCAGCAGGAACGCGTAGAGATCTGGCGGGCTGTGATGACCAAACCGGATATCATCGTCCTGGGGCCGAGATCGGGGTTGTTTCTTCCCTTTTTCAATCTGGGTCTGATCATTGTCGATGAAGAGCATGATGGATCTTACAAGCAACAGGACCCGGCGCCACGTTACAATGGCCGGGATATGGCGATCATGCTGGCTCATTTATTCGGGCAAAAACCATTCTCGGATCGGCAACTCCTTCTCTGGAAGCTACTACAATGCCCGGACTGACAAATATGGCTACGTTCAGCTGACGGAACGATTTGGCGAGGCGGAGTTGCCCGTGGTCCAGTTGATCAACCTGAAACAGGAAACCATCAAGGGCAATCAGGCACCGTTTTTCCCAAAGTTTGATTCAGCGGATCAAAGAAACGATTGAAGGGGGTAAACAGGTACTTCTGTTTCAGAACAGAAGAGGATATGCGCCCAACCTGGAATGTGGCACCTGCCAATGGGTGCAGCCTTGTGTGCATTGTGATGTGACCCTCACCTACCACAAGCCAAGTCACAAGATGCACTGTCATTATTGTGGCTACCAGACGGCCATTCCGACACATTGTCCCCAATGCGGCAACCGGCAACTTACGTTAAAGGGGTTTGGCACACAGCGAATAGAAGACGATCTGAAGATCTTTTTCCCGGAAGCCCGGATCGGTCGTCTCGATCTGGATACAACACGAAGCAAACAATCCCTCCTTCAGATCCTGGATGATTTCGCAGAAAAACGCCTGGACATTCTGGTGGGGACACAGATGATTACCAAGGGCCTGGATTTTGACCATCTCGGGTTGGTGGGTATCCTTCAGGCTGATCATCTGATTGCCTACCCGGACTTCAGAAGTTCAGAAAGAGGGTTCCAGATGATGGTCCAGGTAGCCGGTCGAGCTGGACGCAGGGCGGGTCAAAGCCTGGTATTGATCCAGACGTACGAACCGGCGAATGCCATCCTTCAGGATGTGCTGCATCTGAACCTGGACGGGTTTTACGTCCGGGAATTGCAGGAGCGGAAAGCGTTCCATTATCCACCCTATGGCAGAGTCATCCGGATCACACTGAAACATCGCCGACCGGAGAAGGTCGAGTGGGCGGCCTTGTACATGGTAAATAAATTGACTCCGTTTTTGGGTGATGCGGTTCAAGGTCCGGCTACACCGAGTGTGCCCCGGATCAATAATTATTATCTCCGTACTGTCCAGGTGAAACTCGGCACAGAAGCTGCCCGGCTGAAGCACGCGAAGGAAGTCATCCTGCAGATTGGTGCAGCATTGCGTTCTGCGAAGGGAATGTCTGGCCTCATTGTGCAGCCGGATGTAGATCCAGTATGATATTTTTTAGCACCAATTTTCAAAAGTCAGTATATTTGCTGCCCCTAATGGGGGATTAGCTCAGCTGGCTGCCCGCCGAAGCTTTGCGTAGGCGGGGCTAGAGCGTCCCGCTCATAGGAGCGGGAAGGTCACTGAGTTCGACGATGTATTATTTCCATGGGGGATTAGCTCAGCTGGCTAGAGCGTCCCGCTCATAGGAGCGGGAAGGTCACTGAGTTCGACGATGTTTTATTTCCATGGGGGATTAGCTCAGCTGGCTAGAGCGTCCCGCTCATAGGAGCGGGAAGGTCACTGGGTTCGACGATGTTTTATTTCCATGGGGGATTAGCTCAGCTGGCTAGAGCGTCCCGCTCATAGGAGCGGGAAGGTCACTGGGTTCGACGATGTTTTATTTCCATGGGGGATTAGCTCAGCTGGCTAGAGCGTCCCGCTCATAGGAGCGGGAAGGTCACTGGGTTCGACGATGTTTTTGGCTAGAGCGTCCCGCTCATAGGAGCGGGAAGGTCACTGGGTTCGACGATGTTTTATTTCCATGGGGGATTAGCTCAGCTGGCTAGAGCGCTTGCATGGCATGCAAGAGGTCACCGGTTCGACTCCGGTATTCTCCACCACCATATTGGCCCCTTCATTTTGGAGGGGCCTTTTTATGCATGCCTGCATTTACGTACATACTCTATTCCCCTTCCAAGGACCGTTACTACATCGGTGCTACAAATAGTCTTGCGGATCGACTTAACAGACACAATTTCGGTTACTCCAAATCCACCAGATCCGGCAAGCCCTGGCTCCTGGTTTATACCCAACAATTCGACAATTTCCAGGAAGCAACTACTTTCGAATCTGATCTGAAAAAGCAGAAGAAAAGATCCGCTTACATTCCGCTTATCCAAAATTACAGGTCCAACCCTTTTCCACTTCCTTAACCACTGCCAAGAATTCATCGGGATTCGCTCAGCTGCCTGCCCGCCGAAGCTTTGCGTAGGTAGGGCTAGAGCGTCCCGCCCCGAGTACTCATGGCGGGAAGGTCACCGGTTCGACTCCGGTATTCTCCACAGAGGCCACCTCAAACGGGGTGGCCTTTTCTTATCAATGAATGAGCTCACTTTCCTAGACCTTCCGCCCAAAATCATCGGGGAAGGAAAGTCACAGGTTCGAGTATGCAATTCTACACACTTTACGATACAGCTACTCGAAATGCAAGTAGTTGGATCCATTGTTACAGCATATTTGACTGGCAGAGGAATGACGCCTGAACAGTGCATTTATTATGAACTAGATTCCAGCATGCCTTGTCAAGGATACCACCTGATACATCATCGTCCTTTGCACATGAAATCCAGAGACCGAAAGATGGGAGCTAAACTGTCTAAATTTCTGAATTCTATGCATGACTTTATTGTTTTATGTTTAACCGCACAACGGGTTCAATTAGATAAAATCACTAACTTCTTTCCTAAGAGTTATGCACTCATTAGAGGATTGGAAATTACATTCTGAGACGTGAGGACAAAGACGTCCTAATTAATTCTAAATCCAGAAATGAGCAGATTCAATGCAAAAGCGCAATAAGAACTGGATCACTAAGGCATGGCATCGGTTCGCCGAAACCTGTAACTTTGGGAGGCGCTTAACTTTGTAAGTTCATATCTTATATATTATCGTCAGTTGCCATGAGATTTTGTCTTACATCTATTGCCTCCTTTGTACTTATCATATCCCTGTCGGCACAATGGGAAAAAGTAGACACGCCGTTCAAACCTTCTGTTATCTCCGCGGTTGATTCCAATATTCTATGGGTATTTGCAAGTGCTCCAATACAAATATTCAAAACGCTGGATAACGGCCATTCATGGACAGGAACCAACATACCCAATGCCACTGGATTTCTGCTTGGCAATTATATTTCAGGTATTGATTCTGTAAAAGCCTGGGCTTCATTCAACCATTATAGCTCCGGCATTCGCTATGTCTATCGCACACAGGATGGTGGCCAATCCTGGCAACCAGCAAAACCCGAAGGTCTCCACGATAATCAAATCATTCAATTCCAGCAATTTAAGGATTTTAACAATGGGATTCTCATCAGCTGGGATATTTCCGACAGCGTATTTATTCATCATACCATTGATGCAGGGCAATCCTGGACTACCAAATCACTGGCCATAACGGGCTCATTGTTGGGAATCACTTCTTATGGTGAACAACATATCTGGTTTTACACCAGCAATGGTGAACTTTGGCGAAGTGAAGATGGGGGCGTAAATTGGTCTACTTTCCAAACATCACTCATCGCTACATCCTACGGCCTTGCCATGGCTTTTACGGACAGTCTGCATGGACTGGCTTTCAAGGACCACTATTACAATCAGCTTTACCGCACCACTGATGGGGGTGCTACCTGGCAGACTATCGTCTGGTCGGGCAATCCTCCTGCTGAAAACATCTATGTATGGGGCGCTACAGCTATTCCAGATTTGTACAATGCCTATATTGTAGGTCATAACGAAGGTACTGTTGTAACCACTGATGGTGGAGAATCCTGGTATGTTGAGCATAACTATCCGGATTACGCTTTCGGCCAACCAACTTTCATCGGCTCTTCGGACGGTTGGGGCACGCAAGTCAGTCAAACAGGTCTATACCGATGGCGAATGCTTATCGATGCTCTTGAAAGCACTTGCCTGTCGTTTACTGGACCGATGCAAGGGAAATTGCGCAGATCCCAGTGCAATGACATTTGGTTAGAAGGGCAAGTACCAGTTGACCTGACAACAGATCCGGATATCCATCTCAATGTTCAACTCTTTTATCCGGACTACGCTCCCGATCCAGGTAATAAATATCAGATTGTAAAAAATCTGTCTACTGGATGCCCGGATTGTAAAGTTCAATTTATACCTGATTCAGGTCAGGTTTCAGTAGGTACACTTCATTTTGACATTCCGGTATCTTTTGCTCTGGATACCACTGATGAGGTTATTTGCACCCTTTCTCCTACCCAATGCCTGGGTGACACCGCTCAGTCTTTCCCGTTTCATACCGGCTATTTTGCCAACTGGTTTCACGAGGAGTGTTTTCAAATCGATAGTTCGGATTGTGCCGTAGAATTATTGACAAATGTTTGTGGCTTTGATACTAATCAGTATTTGATTTACTACCAGGTAGGTGTAGAACCTTTAAAGCTGGGGAACCGATATGAAAAAGATCCATCCTTTAATGATCCGGTCTTCTTCTATATCTATGCCTACGGTGATGCATCTAATAGCACTTGTTATGAAGTAATTCAGACGCTATACAATTGTGGCACTTCCGGGTCTAATAATCCTCACACAGCAGTCAGTTCCGGTTTTCATATCTGGCCCAATCCGGCCAATGAGCACATTTACTTTGATATGTCTACTCCTTCACCTGAAGGCTTGATGCTGCGCATCAGTAATAGTATTGGGCGAATTATCTACAACAAGGCTCTTGCACCTCAGCTCTCTGCCCCTCTGGACATATCCAGCCTGGAAAGTGGCATATATTTTCTTGAATTATATTCCCAAAGCAGGCATTGGGGGAAAGTTCAATTAGTGGTTGACTAACTAGATCGCATTCCCCCTCCTGGTCAGGCAGCTTCGCCCGATGGAGAAGGTCGCCATGGTCGTTTATGCCGGATCGGCCAACCTGGTTCTGAAACTCAATTCTGGCGATCAGAAGGAGATCCTCCAGGATGCGAAAGAGAGATTGTAAGGAAGTGGGTTGACTGCCAGAGGAGCCGGTTTAACATTGGCCTGCCTGTCGGCCCGTGACGGGTTTATTGAACAGGGCAACAATCGCATCATCCTTGCCACTGATGGTGACTTCAACGTCGGCATGAATAGTGATGCGGATATGGTCCGGTTGATTGAAACGGAACGTGAAAGTGGTGTCGTCCTGAGTGTCCTCGGCTTTGGTGCCGGTAATTATAAAGACGATAAAATGCTGCAGCTCGCCGATGCCGGAAATGGGAATCATTTCTTTATCGATCACCTGGATGAAGCAAAACACGTTTTTGTCCAGGAATTTGGCAGCTCCCTGTATACAGTAGCAAAAGATGTCAAGTTGCAAATTGAATTCAATCCCACCAGGGGTTGCCGGGTATCGTCTCATAGGCTATGAAAACAGAATGTTGGAGCAGGAAGATTTTGATGATGATAAAAAAGATGCTGGTGATATGGGTACCGGGCATTCGGTAACCGCTCTTTATGAAATTGTACCTGCACATGTGAAGAAGGATTCTGCTCTGGTCGATTCGAACAAGCTGCGGTACCAGCTGAAGAGACCATCCCTTCGGTCCATCAATCAGGAGCTCGCCATCGTGAAGTTTCGCTACAAAGCCCCTGACCGAATGACCAGCAAGCTTTTGACACACACGATTCTGAATGAGGTCGGTACTGACCAAGAACTATCACTCGATTTCAAATGGACGGCCATCGTAGCCGGATTTGGCCTGTTACTGAGAGATTCACCACATATAGGCAACATGTCCTTCAATTCACTATTGACATACATGGAAGAGCATCATGAACTGCAAGCTGATCCTGCCAGAAAAGAGCTTTTCGGTTCAGTGAAACAAGCGGCTACGCTGGCTGACATTTCGGTCCGTTAATCCGGCTTCCCAATTCATATCATCCAGGAGAAGAAACAGGCTCGCCCTCTTTCTCTCCTGGAAGAATTATCATCGATAGTTCCGTACTGCCAATGGAGTGCATACCTGGAATGGCTCAGATTACCGTGGTTTGAGAAACAAGAAGGGCTTATCTTGCGTTCTCTAATCCGGCCCCCGAAGGAACCGTAGTGTTCCAGGCTGAACTGCAGCGATCCCCGACCTTCATGCAACGACCTCTCATCCTCCTTTTCCTTCTTGCACCCCTGCTTTTATCCGCTCAGAGAACCATCTCGGGGTCTGTGCGTGACAAGGAAACAGGAGAACCTGTGCCATTTGCCACCCTGGTCGCAGGAAATGCCGAAGAAGCAACAACAACCGACAGCGATGGGAAATATACCTTCAAACTGAATAAGCCGTACCCGTACATTCGGATCGAAGCGATCGGCTATTCTCCCCTGGAGGTCCGACTGACCAAGGAACGCGACCAAATCCATGATGTGGTACTGACACCTGCAATTTATGAGATGCAGGAGATCACGGTCAAACCCAAACGCTATTCCAACAAGGACAATCCTGCAGTCGAACTCATTCGCCTGGTCGTGGATAACCGCGACAAAAATCGGGTAGCCAACCTTCCCACATTCCAGGAAGAGCAATACGAAAAGATGGTGATCGGATTCGGAAACGTTCAGATGAAAACAATGAACCGCTGGATCTTCAGACCGATCCGGTTTCTGTGGGAGAACGTAGACACCAATAAAATCGAAGAAATCGATGTCGTTCCTCTTTTTGTCCAGGAAAACATCTACGATATCTTCAGCCAGGATGACCCTTCCGTACAGCAGAAACTCACACGTGCTACCAAATCTGTTCGATTCCGAGGTCCCCTGGATGATGAGGGGATAGACAAAGGGGTTCAATACCTCTATCAACCCATCGACATCTATGAACCCAATATCCTCCTGCTGACCAATAAATTCCCCAGCCCCATATCCAATACCGCCCCCCTCCTCTATCGGTACTATCCCGTGGATACTATCGAACAGAATGGGCATAAGATTGTCAAACTGGAATTCTATCCGAGGAATAAATATGATATGTATCTGCAGGGCGAACTCTATGTCGCACTGGACAGTACCTACCCGGTTACTGGTATTCGGTTCACGATCAATCCACAGGCCAACCTCAACTGGGTCAAACACCTGGTCGTCGAGCAACGGTTTGAACAACAACCCTCAGGTCATTACGTGATCGCCCAGGAAGATTTCCGCATGTACTTTGGCATCCTGGACAACGGAATGGGCGTGTATAGCGGCCGCTTTGTCGATCATCGGAATATTCGGATCAATGAACCCCTGCCGGATGATCCTGACCTTTTTTCCAAGAATCCGGCACGACAGATCGCTGATCCTGCGGTCTACAATTCGGACACGCTTTTCTGGCGGGCACATGGTGAACCGCTGACCTTGCCTGAAGCGAAGGCGTATACCAACATGGATAGTCTGATCAACATGCCCTGGTTCGTGGCTATGACCAAGATTGGACGACTCGTTACCGGAGGATATATTGATGTGGCCCCTGGTGTCGAAGCAGGCCCGTTGCCAAACCTGATTGCATTGAACGATATCGAAGATGTCCGTCTTCGGTTGGGTGCCCGCACCCGCCCATCTCTGAGTGATCGGTGGCATGTCGGCGCTTCCGCCAGCTACGGTTTTGGCGATGATCGGTGGAAATTCGGGGCCAATTTCGCAATAGCTACGGGCAAAACACCATATCATCGATTCCCCCTTGACCGGATAACCGGTTCGTTCGAAGAACGGCTTTCATTGCCAGGTCAGAATCAGAATCTGAATAACACCTTGGGCACATCCATCACTCGTGGAGCGAATGACCGGTTAATGTACTCCCGTCTGGCCAAACTGACATATGAACGGGAATTTAAAAGCCAGTTCTCCTTCCAGATCGGCCTGGAACAGGAATCCCTGGAACCCGCAGGGGCATTGACGTTCATCCCCGCCGATGGCGTTTCACCGCCATTGAAAACGATCGAGGCCATGCGCAGTGTCATCCTGCTGCGATATGCACCTGGTGAGAATATCTACCAGGGAACGGCGGGATCGCGTTCCAGAATCTCCTACCGGTTTATTGGTCAGATCCGATATGCTCATGCCTTTAAAGATGTACCCGGAGGACAATTCAATTATGACGATATCGGCATTCTTCTCCAGAAGTTCACCAACACGCCACCTTTTGGCTACAATTCGACAATCCTGGAGGCTGGGGCTTTGATCGGAAATGTCCCCTACCCTTTCCTCATCCTCCACCGGGCAAACCAAAGTTACTTCTACCAGACGGCTAACTACAACATGATGAATTTTCTGGAGTTTGTCAGTGACCGTTATGTTGGATTGAGTGTCAACCATTATTTCAACGGCTTCTTCCTCAACAAGATCCCACTGATCAAGCGACTGCAATTGCGTGAGATTCTTGCAGTAAAAATTCTTTATGGTGGGATCTCCGCATCCAATAGAAGCACAACGGATCCGCATCTGCTTCAATTCCCGAAACAACCGGATGGTACTCCCCTGACCTATACCCTTGGTCGTGAACCCTATCTGGAGGCCAGTATCGGTATCAGCAACATTTTTAAAGTATTACGTTTTGATGTCATTCGCCGTTTCACTTATCTGAATCATCCCGGCGTTGCGCAATATGGCATCAAAGGTTCCATTCAGGTCGAATTCTAATTGAACATGCCTCCTGTTAGGTTATTCAACCTCACTTGGAGCCCTGGAATTTTATAAGCCTGAAGAAACAGGACATCTCCAACAGATGGACGATTATCGGCTCCAGCACGTTTTGGGATCATCACAAATGCCTTCTGATGCAAATGGACAGATCGATTCTGATGCCACATAAAATCAACGGTGGGGCAAAACGATCTGATCCCTTTGTGATAATTGGCTCATTCGGGCACAGACAGGAGTGCTAACCACTTCTGATTACAGATGCCCAATTAAAAATGGGCGACATCCATACCTGGATGTCGCCCATGTTCAGTTTTCGTTGTCTGTGGAGATTATTCCTCTTCGGAAGAAGCTGCTTCAGCTGCCTTGGTTGCTACCGGTGCTCCGGAAGTAGCGGCAACGGCCGAATCTCCGGTCTTTTTACCAGCCCGACGAGTCCGCTTTTTCTTAGAGCCGGCATCATCCTGGCCTGGTTTGACATAGGACGTGTTGAAATCCACAAATTCGATCATAGCCATTTCAGCACCATCACCGCGACGGAATCCGGTTTTCAGAATCCGCAGGTAACCGCCTGGTCGATTAGCCACTTTTTCAGCAATCGGACCAAACAACTCTTTGATCGCCTCCTTATCCTGCAGGTATGAAAACACCACCCGGCGATTGTGCATGGTATTCGCCTTCCCCTTGGTGATCAAGGGTTCAAGATGCACACGAAGCGTTTTCGCTTTAGCCAGCGTCGTATTGATCCGCTTGTGCTGGATCAGTGCATTGCTCAGGTTCATCAACAAGGCCCTTCTATGGCCTACTTTCCGACTGAGGTGATTGTTTTTGTTACCGTGTCTCATGGCAAGATAAATTGGTTAACGTCGCAACATCGGAGTCCGAAAACTCATAACGATTATTGCAGGTGATCAAATACGGACCTATTCTTCGTCCAGTTTATATTTTGAAATATCCATGCCAAAGGTGAGCCCTTTGTCCTGGAGCAGTTCTTCAATTTCAACTAATGACTTCTTCCCGAAGTTGCGGAACTTCAGCAGCTCATGCATGTCGTACTGCACCAGTTCGGCAAGAGTGTTGATCTTCGCTGCCTTCAGGCAGTTGTAAGCACGTACAGAAAGCTCCAGATCCTCAAGAGAAGTTTTCAGCAGCTTTCGCATGTGTAGTACATGTTCGTCAACCACCTTATCCTCGCTCTTTCCACTCTCATCGAAGGTGATATTTTCATCACTGATCAACATGAGGTGTTGAATCAGAATTTTAGCAGCTTCTTTGACAGCCTCCTCAGGATGGATAGTACCATCTGTCTTGACATTCAGGGTCAGCATTTCATAGTCGGTTCGTTGCCCAACACGTGTATTGCCAACCTGATAGGAGACGTTTTTTATCGGCGTATAGATCGCATCCACAGGCAATACACCTATAGCTGCTTCTTTGTCCAGGTTTTCGTCTGCCGGAACATAACCGCGACCTTTGGTAATGGTCAATTCCAACTCCAGGGTGACGAATGTTTCCATGTTGCAGATCACCAGATCTGGATTCATGATCTTGAATACGTTGGTGAATTCTTCAATGTCGCCAGCCTTGAACTGTTCGCGACCGGAAATGGTCAGGTAGATCTTTTCAGAAGTCACCTGCTCTTCATCAATGACTTGCTTGATGCGGATCTGCTTGAGATTGAGAACGATCTCGATGATATCTTCAACGACACCCTTGATGGTCGAAAACTCGTGATCGACACCACCGATCCGAACCGCCGAAATGGCATAACCTTCGAGGGAAGACAGAAGAACGCGACGAATAGAGTTGCCTATAGTCTGACCAAAGCCAGGTTCCAGAGGTTTGAATTCAAATACTCCATCAAAGTCATTTGCCTTTTGAAGGAGGATCTTATTGGGTTGTTGAAACTCAAGAATGCTCATATGATCACCTGAGGGTTAAAAGGGGGAGAAAATCAGAGGGTACAAACGCGGAAGGACTGCTTACGCGGTCCTTCCAATATCTATCCAGATTACTTGGAGTACAATTCAACAATGAGCTGTTCATTGATCTTTTCCGGAATTGCTTCTCGGGTCGGATATTCCATGAACTTGCCTTCCATTTTGTCGGGATTCCATTCCAACCAGGGGAATCTGCGAACATCCGTTTTGGCATTGGCATTCGTGACAATAACTTCAAGACTACGCGATTTCCCGCGTACCTGAACAACATCACCCGGACGCAACTGGAAGGAAGGAATATTGGTCACAACACCATTTACCATGATGTGCTTGTGTGAAACCAGCTGGCGCGCTCCACGACGGGTAGGCGAAAGTCCCAAACGATGGACTGTGTTATCCAAACGGGCCTCGAGCAATTGCAGCAAAACCTCACCGGTTACACCTTTCTGCTTGGTCGCCATGTCAAATGTCTTCCGGAACTGGCGCTCTAATACCCCATAGGTATACTTGGCCTTCTGCTTTTCCATCAACTGGTTGGCATATTCCGACTTCTGCTTCCGACGACGGGATGGACCATGTTGGCCGGGTCCGTATTTACGGCGCTCAAACGCTTTGTCAAACCCGAAAATGGGTTCACCAAATGAACGTGCTTTTTTAGTAGCTGGCCCAGTATATCTTGCCATGGTATCGTGAGTATTGTAAATCGAATGGATGAATTAAACGCGGCGACGTTTTAGTGGGCGGCAACCATTGTGCGGCACCGGGGTCATGTCCTTGATCCGAGTCACACGCAGACCTGCGCCGTCGAGACCACGAATGGCGGCTTCCCGTCCGGCACCAGGGCCCTTGATGAATACTTCTACATGTCGCATACCGGCATCTGATGCGGACTGAGCTGCATTTCCGGCGGCCATCTGAGCGGCATATGGAGTGCTTTTCTTTGAGCCCTTGAAACCCGCTTTACCAGCAGAGGCCCAGGAAACGACCTGGCCAGCTCGGTTGGTAATCGATATGATAATATTGTTGAACGTAGCCTGAATGAACACCAAACCTTCCGATTCGACTTTCACTTTACGTTTCTTCGCCTTTTTGACTGCTTTTGCCATAATCTTCCGCCGATTAAGGATTATTTGGTGACTTTCTTCTTATTGGCAACGGTCTTCCGTTTCCCTTTCCGTGTACGCGCGTTCGTCTTGGTCCGCTGGCCGTTAACCGGCAACCCTTTTCTGTGACGCAATCCACGATAAGAGGCGATATCCATCAATCGCTTGATATTCAACTGCACCTCGGATCGAAGTTCCCCTTCGACTTTCAGTTGGCCTTGAATGATACCCGAGATCACCCGGACATGTTCATCAGTCCACTCCTGAACCTTGAGGTCTTCCTCGATCTCAGCCTGAGCCAGGATCTTGGCGGCCGTCGAACGACCAATGCCATAGATGTAGGTCAGTCCAATGACCCCTCTCTTGTTTCTAGGTAAATCAACACCTGCTATCCGTGCCATATATAGACGTTAATAAGACAGGGATCAACCCTGCCGTTGTTTGAACCTTGGATTCTTCTTGTTGATCACATAAAGCTTTCCTCCCCGACGTACAATCTTGCAGTCAGCAGAACGCTTTTTGATGGATGCCCTTACTTTCATCAGTCGCCGTTTTACGGTTATTTGTAACGATAGACGATCCGCCCCCGGGTTAAATCGTAGGGCGACATCTCTACCGACACTTTATCGCCTGGCAGGATCCGGATATAATGCATGCGCATCTTTCCCGAAATCGTTGCCAGGATCAAATGGTTATTCTCAAGTCGGACGCGAAACATTGCATTGGATAAAGACTCTTCAATGGTTCCGTCCAGTTTTATCAAATCTTTTTTTGCCATACCTCAATTTGGGAGTGCAAATATCTAACTTTTTACCGAGACTTCCGATAGTTCCGGATTGTTTGATATTGCCTCCTCGATCATCCGGTGGTCAGAGAGTATATCGGGCCCATTTAAACCCACTGCTATCGTGTGTTCATAATGGGCCGAAACCTTCCTGTCCCTGGTGATCACGGTCCAGCCATCCTTCAATTGCCGGACCTGCCGTCCACCCAGGTTGATCATCGGCTCAATGGCAATGACCAAACCTTCCTTGATCAACGGTCCACGTCCTCGCTTCCCATAATTGGGAACTTCTGGCGCTTCGTGCAATTGCTTGCCTACTCCGTGACCAACCAACTCACGAACGACTCCATAACCATGTTGCCGTTCTGCAAGCTCCTGAATCGCAAACCCGATGTCACCAATCCTGTTGCCAACCCGTGCTTCAGCAATGCCCCGATAGAGACATTCACGAGTTACTGCAAGCAATCCTTCTACATCTGCTGCAACCTCTCCCAACTTGAACGTATAGGCTGCATCTCCGTAGAATCCGTGCCACAAAACACCACAATCAATAGACAATACATCACCCTCCTCAAACGGTACATCACTCGGTATGCCGTGGACAATCGTTTCATTGATTGACACACATAAGGACCCTGGAAAAGGTCCCGCTGCACCAGGATATCCCTTAAAGGCGGGAATTGCCCCATGATCGCGAATCAGGGTTTCCGCTTCTTTGTCAATTTGCAAACCCGTCATTCCGGGCTTGAGTATAGACGCCACATGTGCGTGGGTCTTGGAAACCAGCAAACAACTTTGCCGGATTAATTCTATTTCTTCTGCCGTTTTATAATAGATCATAGTTGATCCATTCCGGCTTAAAACTGCGAACCGATCGGTTGCATACCTCCTGTACGGCCCTTCAACTTACCAGATTTGACCAGACCATCATACTTCCGCATCAAGAGATAACTCTCGATTTGCTGCAGGGTATCCAGTACCACACCAACCAGGATCAGCAGGGATGTGCCACCAAAAAAGAGTGCAAATCCCTGATTGATACCAAAGGCCGCTGCAATGGCTGGAAAGATGGCGATAAACCCGAGAAAAATCGATCCGGGCAAGGTAATCCGGGTCGTTACAGAATCAATGAATTCAGCCGTACTGCTACCTGGTTTGATACCGGGAATAAACGCGTTCTGACGCTTCAAATATTCAGAATACTGTTGCGGGTTGACCAATAACGCGGTGTATACATAGGTAAACCCGACGATCAACAGGAAATACAGAATATTGTAAGGAAGACTGGTAAAGTCATTCAGAGAACGAAGCAATCCACCATTTGCCATGTCTGAGTCATTCCCGGCCAAAAACTGAACAATGGTTGCCGGAAGGAACATGATCGCCTGAGCGAAAATGATCGGCATGACACCTGCAGAGTTCACTTTCAACGGAATATAATCACGTGCTCCCGCTTGTGGAATATTACCTGCATCCCGCCCCACCATTCGCTTCGCAAATTGAACAGGTATCCGACGCACGGCCTGGACAATAGCCACCGTGGCCAGAACAATAGCAAACAAACCGGCCAGTTCCAAAGCAAAAACAAGCAAACCACCCGAGCCGAACCTGTTCTGGAATTCAAAAATCAGGGCCGAAGGCAAAGAAGCAATGATGCCGATCATGATCAGGAGGGAAATACCGTTTCCAATCCCCTTATCGGTAATCCGCTCACCCAGCCACATCGAGAAGACGGTACCAGCAGAGAGAACAATGATATTGGCAATAAAGAAGACCTGCCGACTCAGAGCGGGATCCACAGCATTGACACTGGCCAGATACGTCAGATAGGCGCCCCCTTGAACCAGGGTGATAGCGACCGTCAGCAAACGAGTCAATTGATTCAGCTTGCGCCGACCCGACTCGCCTTCCTTCTGTTGCAGTCTCTGGAAATAAGGAACTGCAAATCCCAACAACTGGATGATAATCGATGCCGTAATGTAAGGCATGACACCAAGTGCCAGAATGGCCGAGTTGTTGAATGCTCCTCCAGTGAAGATATTGATCAGACCGATCAGATCATTTGCATTTCCGGAACCACCGATCGCGCTTTTCAACGCTCCCGGAATAACCCCAGGCAACAAAATATGTGAGCCTAACCGGAAGACGAATAACAACGCAACCGTATAGAGGATGCGGTCACGCAACTCCTTAATCTTCCAGATATTCTTTATGGTAGTGATCAGTCCTTTCATCGTTTGGGATTATACGAGTTCAACACTGCCGCCAGCGCCTTCAATCGCAGCTTTTGCCTTTTCGGAAGTGGCATGCACTTTCACAGTCACCTTGCTGGTCAATGTACCAAATGCGAGGATCTTCACCCGGTCCGACCGCTTGATGATGTTGTGATCTGCCAGTATCTCCGGTGTCACAGCATCCAAACCATGTTTATCAACGATGGCCTGAAGACGTGTCAGGTTGATAGGCACATACTCAACGCGGTTGATGTTCTTGAAACCACGTTTCGGGAATACACGCTGAAGGGGCATCTGGCCACCTTCAAATCCGCGCTTGTCTTTGTGACCGGCACGAGACTTGTCGCCCTTATGTCCCTTGGTCGAAGTACCACCTTTACCGGAACCTTGACCGCGTGCAATCCGCTTGCGGCTCTGTACTGCACCCTTTGCGGGTTTTATTGTATGAAGTTTCATTCCTGCTCGCAATTAAAAAAAATGATTCCGATCTAGATTTCTTCCACAGTAATCAGGTGATTGACTTTGGCAACCATGCCCAGTACCTGTGGAGTGGCTACATGTTCAGCCGAGCCATTGATCTTCCGAAGACCCAATGCAACAAGCGTATCCTTTTGACGCTTCGGGCGATCGATAGCACTTCGTACTTGTGTGACGCGTATCTTTTTCATAGGTAGATCCTTTATCTGCAAAAACTATGCTCAAGCGTTGAACAAGCGGTCTAATTTGACTCCACGCTGACGAGCTACATCATATGGCGTCCGCAATTTGGATAATGCATCCAGGGTTGCCTTGATCACGTTATGTGGATTGGAAGATCCATGTGATTTTGCAAGCACGTCATGAAAACCTGCGCTTTCCAGAACAGCACGCATAGCACCACCGGCAATGACACCCGTACCATGGGAGGCCGGCTTGATCAAAACACGACCGGCACCATACTTTCCTTTCTGGGTATGCGGGATTGTTCCTTTCAGGATAGGTACTTTGATCAGGTCCTTCTTGGCATCATCAACCGCCTTGGCGATTGCTTCCTGCACATCACGTGCTTTACCAAGGCCATACCCGACTGTACCATTACCATCACCAACGACGACAACAGCGGCAAAGCTGAACGTACGTCCACCTTTGGTCACTTTTGCCACCCGGTTGAGGGTAACCAGTTTCTCCTTCAGTTCAGTTTCAGCCGGGCGTACCCGGTTCATTTGATTTTTGCCATTTGCTTGGTGCCTTGAATACTTAAAAGTTCAATCCGCCTTCGCGAGCGCCATCGGCCAACGCCTTGATACGACCGTGATATAAATAACCGGACCGGTCAAAGATGACCTTTTCAATGTTGGCCTCCTTGGCCTTCGCAGCCAGAAGTTTTCCCACTGCCCGTGATTGTTCAACCTTGTTAAGCCCCTTTTCCACAGCGGCATCCTTGGATGAAACAGAAACCAGAGTATGCCCGTTCAGGTCATCGATCAGCTGGCAGTAGATCTGCAAATTGCTCCGATAAACGGATATCCGGGGACACTCGGCATTGCCGCGAATCTTGTTCCGGATGCGCATATGAATCCGTTTCCGCCGGTTCTCTTTTTGAAATTTCATGATCTCTCTAGATTGGAATCAACAGCTTAATTATTTCTTCGCAGCAGCCTTACCTGCCTTCCTGCGAATGACTTCACCAGTGTACCGTACCCCTTTGCCTTTGTAAGGCTCAGGTTTCCGGAAGGCCCTGATCTTTGCAGCAATCTGTCCGATCAATTGCTTGTCGGATGATTCAAGGATCACGGTCGGGTTGCTACCCTTTTCCATTTTTGTGCTCAGCTTCACTTCTTCCGGAACATAGAAGTAAATCGGGTGAGAATATCCCAGTGCCAACTCGAGCAGTTGCCCTGTATTGGCACAACGATAACCGACACCAACCAACTCCAGAGAACGGGTAAAACCCTCAGATACTCCCTGAACCATATTCGCCACGAGTGAACGGTACAATCCGTGCATCGCCTTGTGGCGTTTCTGTTCTGTGGGGCGTACGATGGTCAACTCACCGTCTTCAATGTTTACCACCAGGTCCTTATCGA
Source organism: Saprospiraceae bacterium (assembly GCA_016710115.1). Taxonomy (GTDB): domain Bacteria; phylum Bacteroidota; class Bacteroidia; order Chitinophagales; family Saprospiraceae; genus JAGNXB01. The sequence goes on along the minus strand of JADJLN010000004.1, from coordinate 96,538 downwards.
CTGGCTGGAAGAGTTCCCCTTTCGGGCCCTTCACCTTCACCACGTTATTTTTTTCCACCGTAATCGCCACTCCACTTGGAATGGTGATGGGCATTTTACCTATCCGGGACATAGTCTCCTGATTTATCCTTCAGATTAATAGATATAACACAGCAATTCTCCACCGACATTCTGCTCACGTGCCTGCTTGTCCGTCATAATACCGTGAGAGGTAGAGACGATCGCTATACCCAGACCATTAATGATCCTCGGCATTTCGGTCGATTTGACATACTTCCGCAAACCTGGACGGCTGATCCGACCCAATTCCCGAATAACAGGCTGACGCGTTGCAGCATCATACTTCAACGCAATCTTGATCGTATCGAATTTTCCAGACTCCGAATCAAACTTGTACTTGAAGATGAAGCCATGATCATACAGAATCTTTGTCATCTCCCGCTTCAACTTGGAAGAAGGGATTTCAACTGTACTATGGCCGGCCATCTGCGCGTTGCGGATCCGGGTCAAATAGTCTGCTATGGGGTCAAGAATCAGCATAATGTGCGAATTCGAATATTTGAAATGTGAATTACCAGCTGGCCTTAGTGACACCTGGGATTTTTCCTTCATTGGCCATCTGACGGAACATCACCCGACAGAGTCCAAACTTGCGCATATAGCCCTTTGGCCTACCGGTCAACAAACACCGGTTGTGAAGACGTTTGGCAGAGGAATTCCTGGGCAACTTGTCCAGTTCGTCCCAACGCCCTTCTTCCTTCAATTGTGTACGCAGGTCAGCAAACTTGCTTACCATACGCTTCCGCTTGGCCTCTCTTGCTATGATGGATTTCTTTGCCATATCGTTGGATCAATTGCGTTGTTGGTTCTTGAATGGCATACCCATTTCCTTGAGTAGAGCCAAAGCTTCTGCATCTGTCTTTGCCGTCGTCACAAAGGTGATATCCATACCACTGATGGAATCCACCTTGTCAATGTCGATTTCCGGAAAGATAATTTGTTCCGTGACGCCCATGGTGTAATTGCCACGACCATCAAAGGACTTATCATTGATCCCACGAAAATCTCGAACACGAGGTAGTGCGATGGCGACCAAACGCTCCATGAATTCAAACATCTGATCATTGCGCAGGGTCACCCGTACACCGATGGTCATGCCTTCCCGCAACTTGAAGTTGGAGACTGACTTTCGGGCCTTAGTCGGCACGGCTTTCTGACCGGCAATGGTCGTCATTTCCTTCAATGCACCATCCACCAGCTTTTTGTCCTGGGTTGCGCCGCCTACTCCCTGATTGATGGCAATCTTGACCAACTTGGGAACTTCCATGATGTTGCTGTAATTAAACTGCTTCATCAGGGCCGGCACTACGTGCTCTTGATAATGTTTTCTAAGACTCGGTTGGTAGCTCATCACTAAATGATTTCACCGGTTTTTTTCGAATAACGGACAAGCTTGCCGTCCACTTCCTTGCGTCCTACCCGGGTAGGCTGATTGGTCTTTGGATCCAGCACCATCAGGTTGGAAAGATGCAGTGGTGCTGCGATCTCGTGAATTCCTCCCTGGGCGTTCTGGGTCGGCTTGACATGTTTTTTCATGAGATTGACATTGTCAACGATCGCCCGGTTCTTTTCGGGAAAGACACGAAGAATCTCGCCTTCCTTCCCTTTGTGAGAACCAGCGATCACGCGCACACGATCTCCTTTTTTGACATGGAGCTTCGGCTGGAAGCGCTTTTGCTGACTGACTGATTTCTTTTGCTGAGCCATGGCCGCTTTCTTTCTCTTTGATTAAAGGACTTCAGGAGCGAGTGATACAATTCGCATGTAATCACGATCCCGTAACTCACGAGCGACCGGACCAAAAATCCGGGTTCCCCTGGGTTCATCATTATTGTTCAACAGAACAACTGCATTGTCGTCAAAACGGATGTATGAACCATCCCGGCGACGGATCTCTTTTTTTGTCCGAACGATGACGGCTTTGGACACCGTCCCCTTTTTCAGACCACCAGGGGTAGCATCCTTCACTGTCACTACGATCTTGTCTCCTATAGAGGCATACCGTCGACGGGAGCCACCGAGAACCCGAATACAGAGGACCTCCTTGGCCCCACTGTTATCCGCTACTCTCAACCGGGATTCTTGCTGTATCATCGCTTCCGCTTATTATCAGTTCACTAATTATTTCGCTTTCTCCAACACTTCCACGAAACGCCAGCGCTTGCGCTTGCTCAGTGGGCGTGTTTCCATGATCTTCACAAGATCACCGATTTGACATTCGGTGTTTTCATCGTGAGCCATGAACTTTTTCGTCTTTTTGACGAATTTTCCATAGATAGGATGACGCAAGCGCCGCTCTACGGATACCGTGATGGTTTTGGTCATCTTGTTACTGGTGACAACCCCACCACGCTGTTTCCTCTGCTTTCTTTCTTCAGTCATAAGTCTCGATTGACAGCAAGGCGTTACTTGTTGTTTTTTCTGCGATTCCGAATACGATCGCGCATGGCAACTTCTCCTGCAGACATCGCCGCTACTTCTCGGCGGCGAACCTCCGTCTGCAGGCGAGCAATATCGCGTCGAACCTCTTTGATCGTAATCGGGTTATCCAACCCTTTGATCGCGTGATCAAACTTCAATTTCTGAAACTGCGCCTCCGTTTCCTTCAACTCGTTCAGCAGATCGGCATCGGAAAATTCCTGCAGTTCAATAGATTTCTTACTAGGCATAGCTATGCACCTTTTCCTGGTTATCCTTCGTAATCGTGACGTTGAACCGTCTTGGTATGCACCGGCAACTTCTGAGCTGCCAAACGCAATGCCTCTACGGCGATCTCCGGTGATACACCATCGATCTCAAACATGATCCGTCCCGGCTTGACCACAGCCACAAAATGGTCTACAGCTCCCTTACCCTTACCCATACGGACTTCCAATGGCTTGTTCGTAATCGGCTTGTCCGGGAAGATGCGGATCCACACTTTACCTTCCCGTTTCATATAACGGGTCATGGCAATACGTGCAGCTTCCAACTGACGGTTGGTGATATAGGATGCATCCAACGATTTCAAGGCGAAGGAACCGAAAGAGATACTACTCCCCTTGTAAGCGATTCCCTTGATCCGCCCCTTCTGTTGTTTGCGGTATTTCTGACGTTTGGGCTGTAACATAAAGCTTTGTTTTCCCGGTGTTTAACACATTTTTATCCCCCGTTCCGAAAAAAGCAGGGCAAAGGTACAGGTTTTTCAGCGTAAATACTAACGACGATCTCCTCCCCCGCGGCGATCTCCACCACCACGACGGTCTCCTCCTCCGCGGCGATCTCCACCACCACGACGGTCTCCACCACCACGACGGTCTCCTCCTCCTCCGCCACGTTCATTACCTCCACCACCGCTGGCACCGCGTGTCTCCACGCCAACATGAGGTGACAGATCACGCTTGCCGAGAACCTCTCCCTTACAAATCCAGACCTTGATACCAATCTTGCCATAAACCGTCTGCGCTTCAACCAGAGCATAGTCGATATCCGCACGGAACGTATGTAAAGGGGTTCGCCCTTCTTTGTACTCTTCACGACGAGCAATTTCTGCTCCGTTCAATCGACCTCCGATCCGCACCTTGATCCCTTCCGCACCGGCCCGCATGGTCGATTGGATGGACATCTTGATGGCTCGGCGATAATTGATACGCGCTTCAATCTGCTTGGCGATCGATTCACCTACGATATATGCGTCCATCTCCGGCTTGCGGATCTCCACGATGTTGATCTGCACATCCTTCGCGGACAACTTCTTCAACTCCTCACGTACCCGGTCCACTTCCGAACCTCCCTTACCGATAATAATACCGGGACGGGATGTATGAATAGTGACGCTGATCCGCTTCAGAGTCCGTTCGATAACGATCTGAGAGATTCCGCCCTTCTGAATACGAGCACGGAGATACTTTCGGATCTTTTCATCTTCAACGACTTTGATACCGTAATCCTTCGTGGCGAACCAGTTGGATTCCCAGCCCCGAATGATCCCGAGGCGGTTACCGATTGGATTTGTCTTTTGACCCATGAATTCAGGTTCTTATCAGTTCCTTTAATTATTCTTCTTCTCCGGCTACAACAGCATCCTGTTCCATTGGCACTCGATTAGAGACGACCAGTGTGACATGATTACTCCGCTTGCGAATCCGGTGTGCCCGACCATGAGGGGCCGGACGGAAACGCTTCAGCATTCCCGCTTCATCCGAAAACGCTTCCTTTACATAGAGATCGAACTCATCTGCACTGCTCTGCATTCCGGACTTGTTCTCCCAGTTTGCAATTGCTGACAGTAACACCTTCTCCAACCATACAGCCGCTTCATTGCGGGTGAATTTCAGGATATTCAAGGCGTCGACAACGTTTCGACCCCGGATATTGTCAACTACCAAGCGCATCTTGCGCGCTGACAAAGGACAATTTTTCAGTTTTGCTACCGCTTCCATGGAAGTCTGTTTTTAGCCTGCTTTATTTTTTCCGGTTACCGGCATGGCCCCGGAAGTTCCGCGTAGGTGCGAATTCTCCCAGTTTATGCCCTACCATGTTTTCTGTCACATAGACTGGAACAAAGGTCTTTCCATTGTGCACCGCAATCGTCTCACCCACCATATCGGGGATGATCATGGATGCACGGCTCCAGGTCTTGATGACTTGCTTCTTTGCGGATTCCTTTGCTATCTGCACCTTCTGCAGCAGCTTGTGGAATACATAAGGTCCTTTTTTTACTGATCTTGCCATTGGTACGGAAGATTATCGCTTACTATTTCGTTTTCCTACGATTGATGATCAACTTGCTGGAAGGCTTCTTCCTGCTCCGGGTCTTCTGGCCTTTGGCCATAATTCCCGTACGTGAAGTCGGGTGACCTCCTGAAGCACGGCCTTCACCACCACCCATGGGGTGATCGACAGGGTTCATCGCTACACCACGAACTCGTGGACGTCGGCCGGCCCAACGATTCCGTCCCGCCTTACCCATCACAGTCAAACCATGATCCGGATTGGAAGCCACACCCATCGTCGCACGGCAGGTCAGCAGGATCCGGCGAGTTTCACCAGAAGGCAAGCGCAACACACCGTATTTTTCTTCCCGGTTTGCCAGGATAGCGTATGTTCCTGCACTCCGTGCAATCGCTGCACCCTTACCCGGCTGCATTTCAATCGCATGAATTTCAGTTCCCAGGGGCACTTCACTCAGCAAAAGTGTGTTGCCAACAGAGGGCGCAGCACCTTTTCCAGACAGCAGTGTATCACCGACTTTGATGCCCTTTGGCGCAATGATATAGCGCTTTTCTCCATCAGCATATACCAGCAGGCTGATAAATGCAGAGCGATTCGGATCATACTCGATCGTCTTCACCGTAGCTGGAATACCGTCCTTATCCCGCTTGAAATCAACAATACGGTAGCGGCGCTTGTGGCCTCCACCCCGATTCCTAACGGTCATCTTACCTGTCCGGCTGCGGCCACCTGTCGAAGAGATCTTCGACAACAGACTTTTCTCCGGCTCAGAGCATGTCACTTCACTGAAGGTATTCGCCACGCGGTGACGCTGACCTGGTGAAACTGGATTTAATTTTCTAACGGGCATGGTATCTCAAATTTGCCTGGTCCTGTTAAATATCACCGTACAGATCAATCGTCTCTCCTGCAACCAAGGTCACAATGGCCTTCTTGTAGGAAGAAACATGTCCACGGATAAAACCCGCCTTCGTATTCCGGTTACGGGTCTTGGCCGGCATGATGGCTGTATTCACAGCTGTCACATGGACACTATACATCTGTTCAACCGCTTTGCGGATCTCCACCTTGTTTGCCTTTTTGTCAACAACAAAGGTGAACTGGTTCCGCTTCTCAGTGAGTTGTTCTGCCTTCTCGGTGATCAGCGGTTTGATCAATATCTGTTTTCCCATGATCAGTTCCGGTTATGCGAAAGTTTCACGAATCCTGGCAACAGCTCCTTCTGCAATCAGCAGATGGTTTGCATTCAGGACTTCATATGTATTCAAATCCCTGGCCGCACAAACCTTCGCCTTGGGCAGGTTTTGGCAAGAACGAACCAGATTCATGTCATAATCAGCGGTTACCACCATGGTCTTGCTGGTTCCCATTCCCTGGTTGGCCAGGATCTGCTTGAGCGCCGTAGTTTTCGGTGCATCCAGGGCAAAATCTTCAATGATCCGGATGGCACCTTCAGCATATTTCACACTCAGTGCAGACTTCCGTGCCAGAGATTTGACCTTTTTATTCAACCGGAAACTGTGGTTTCGTGGTCGAGGTCCAAAGACGCGCGCACCACCACGAAAGGTTGGGCTGTTGATGTCTCCCTTACGAGATCCACCTGTACCCTTCTGACGATGTAACTTCCGGGTGGAACCGGAGAGTTCACTCCGCTCCTTGGACTTGGCCGTTCCCTGACGCTGATTGGCGAGGTACTGTTTTACCGCAAGGTAAACCACGTGATCGTTGGGTTCAACACCAAAGATTTCCTGAGGAAGATCCAATTCTCTTCCTGTTTCCTGGCCGTCTAATGTATATACCTTCAATTTCATCGCCGGCTTATTTTTCAAGAATTACAAACGATCCCTTATGACCGGGAACCGCACCTTTAATCAAGATCACATTCTGGTCGGGCAGGATGCGGATCACCCGCAGATTGCCTGTTTTGATGCGCTTGTTTCCAGTCTGACCGGCCATACGCATCCCTTTGAATACTTTCGAAGGGTAGGATGAAGCACCAATGGATCCAGGTGCACGACCTCGGTTGTGCTGACCGTGAGTCCGCTGACCCACACCGCCAAACCCGTGACGCTTAACTACACCCTGAAAACCTTTGCCTTTCGAAATGCCGATGGCACTGATCTTCTCACCCTCTTCAAAGACCTCCTCTACACGAATCGTGTCGCCCAGGCTTTTGTCAATTTCGAAATCACGAAACTCAACAACTTTGCGCTTGGGTTCGGTTCCTGCAGAAGCAAAATGACCGCGAAGTGGTTGAGAAGCATTCTTCTCCTTCATTTCGCCAAAGGCCAGCTGCAATGCATCATAACCATCCGAATCAGACGTTTTGACCTGGGTGACCACGCATGGACCCAGTTCAATCACCGTAACGGCTTGGTTTCGACCAGTCGCATCAAAGATGCTGGTCATTCCTATTTTTTTTCCAATGAGACCTTTCACAGTAGATCTGTTTTGTCCTTTCAATAATGAATACGTACCAATAACCACAGCATACACAACTCGTGTGTCTGTTGGTCCATCAAATACACCTTCCAGCCAATCCCGTACGGGATCAAACAGTTTAGGTCAATTTCACCTGAATATCCACACCACTGGGCAGTTCCAACTTGGACAAAGCATCAACGGTCCGGGGCGTGGGCGTATAGATTTCAATCAGGCGTTTGTGGGTACGCAACTGGAACTGCTCACGAGATTTCTTATTCACGTGCGGAGACCGCAGGACCGTGAAGATTTCTTTCTCAGTGGGCAGCGGAATCGGGCCGCTAACAACGGCGCCGGAGCTACGTACCGTTTTAACAATCTTTTCAGTCGACTTGTCGACCAAATTGTGATCGTATGAACGTAACTTGATTCTGATCTTTTGATTCATGACCCTTTCAATAATGATGGTAAAAAAGCTCTTTTGCTTCTGATTATACCTTAACTGCTCCCTTTGCTTTTTCGATCACAGCATCCGCAACACCGCTTGGTGCCGGAGAGTAGTGGCTGAATTCCATGGTGGAACTAGCCCGTCCTGATGTGATTGTACGCAATTGGGTAACATATCCAAACATTTCAGACAATGGCACATCAGCTTTCACCAATACTGCATTGTTCTTGGAATCCTGTCCCTTGATCAGACCGCGTCGGCGGTTCAAATCTCCGATTACAGAACCCGTATATTCTTCCGGTGTGGTCACCTCAAGCTTCATGATCGGCTCTAGCAGAACCGGCTTACACTTGGGAGCCGCAGCCCGAAATCCTTCTTTTGCACATAATTCAAAGGCAACCGGCTTGGAGTCAACAGCGTGTGTCGATCCATCAAAAATCCGGACCTTCATGCTATCCATGCCATAACCTGCCAGGATACCATTGTTCATCATGGATTCAAATCCTTTCACTGCAGGTGGAATCAATTCCTTTGGAATACTTCCACCAACAATGGCATTGACAAACTGCATCCGGACCTTACCGCTCTTGAAATCATCCGAATTCAGAAACTCCTGATCTGCAGGACCTAATTCGAACTCAATATCGGCAAAGAGACCACTACCTCCCGTCTGCTTCTTCAAGCGCTCACGGTGGCTGATCGTATTGGTCAAGGCCTCCTTATAATTCACCTGGGGCGCACCCTGGTTTACTTCAACTTTGAATTCACGACGGAGACGATCAACGATGATCTCCAGGTGAAGTTCTCCCATGCCACTGATGACTGTCTGATTCGTCTCGTCATCATAGCTCACACGGAAAGTAGGATCTTCTTCTGCGAGTTTGGCAAGCGCCATACCCAGTTTTTCCAGATCCTTTTGTGTCTTCGGCTCAATAGCCAGACCGATAACCGGCTCCGGGAAGGTCATGGATTCCAGTACGATTGGATGATCCACATCGCACAGGGTATCACCAGTCTTCAGATCCTTGATGCCTACAGCAGCTGCAATATCCCCGGCTTCAACCATGTCGATCGGGTTTTGCTTGTTGGAGTGCATTTGATACAGACGGGAAATCCGCTCCTTATTACCTGACCGGGTGTTCAGTACGTAGGAACCGGCTGGCAATGTGCCTGAATAGACACGGAAATAGGCGAGACGTCCGACGAACGGGTCGGTCATGATCTTGAATGCCAGCGCAGCAAATGGTTCTGCCGGATCCGGTTTCCGGGAAATCGGCTCTTCCGTTTCCGGATCAAATCCGGTAACAGCTTCCACATCCAGTGGCGAAGGAAGATATTGGCAAACACCATCCAGTACAGCCTGTACGCCTTTGTTTTTAAACGCTGACCCGCACATCATCGGGATGATCTTCATGTCGATTGTCGCTGCACGAATCGCTGCACGAATCTCATCTTCCTCAATAGAAGCTGGATCTTCGAAGAATTTTTCCATCAGCCGATCGTCATCCTCTGCGACCTGCTCGATGAGCTTTTCACGGTATTCATCTACTGTGGCCTGCAAGTCGGCTGGAATAGGAATCTCCCTGTAGGTCATTCCCATATCATCTTCATTCCAGACGATGGCTTTGTTCAGGATCAAGTCAACCACACCGGTAAAGGAATCTTCTGCACCGATGGGAACCTGCAGTGGAACCGGATTGGCACCCAGCATCTCCCGTACCTGACGCACCACTTCAAAGAAGTCGGCTCCAGAACGGTCCATCTTATTGACGAAACCCAAACGGGGCACTTTATAGCGGTCGGCCTGACGCCAGACTGTTTCAGATTGTGGCTCTACACCGGACACGGCGCAGAACAGGGCAACGACACCATCCAGAACACGCAGGGAACGTTCTACCTCAACGGTGAAGTCTACGTGACCTGGAGTATCAATGATATTGACTGGAAAATTCTGTCCCCGATAAACCCAGTTGGTCCGAGTAGCAGCAGAAGTAATCGTAATTCCACGCTCCTGTTCCTGCTCCATCCAGTCCATGGTCGCTGCACCATCGTGCACTTCACCAATCTTGTGGCTAATCCCTGTATAATAGAGAATGCGCTCAGTTGTAGTCGTTTTGCCGGCATCAATGTGAGCGGCAATACCGATATTTCTGGTGAATGTGAGATCCTTCTTGGACATGACTGAAAATTGATCGTTCAGGGAATATGTTCGGGGGATAGATTAGGAACGGAAATGTGCAAATGCCCGGTTGGCTTCAGCCATCCGGTGAGTATCTTCCTTCCGCTTGACAGCTGCACCTTCATTCTTGCTTGCAGCAATGACTTCTGCGGAAAGCTTTTCAGCATACCCCTTGCCACTGCGAGCCCGGGAGAAGTTGATCAGCCACTTCATACCAATGGAAATCTTTCGCTTGGCACGCACCTCAATCGGAATCTGAAACGTCGCTCCACCGATCCGCTTACTGCGTACTTCAACCTGTGGCATCACATTGTTCAGCGCCTTCTTCCAGACTTCATGTGGATCTTCCTGGGTCTTTTCACCAACAATATCCATGGCATCATAAAACACACGCAATGCGGTTGACTTCTTGCCACACATCATCAGATTGTTGACAAACATGGTCACCATTTCATCTCCGTATCGGGGATCACCTGGTGTTACTCTGACTTTGGGTTTTCTTTTTCTCATCTCGAGGAGTAATCAGGATTATTTCTTAGGACGTTTCGTTCCGTAACGTGAGCGACTCTTCTTCCGGTTGTTCACACCAGCAGTATCCAGCGCCCCACGGATAATTGTATAACGCACACCTGGAAGGTCTTTTACACGACCTCCTTCCAGCAATACGATGGAGTGCTCCTGAAGGTTGTGACCCTCACCCGGAATATAGGCGATGACTTCATAGCCGTTTGTGAGACGAACCTTCGCCACTTTCCGCAGCGCAGAGTTCGGCTTCTTTGGCGTTGTTGTGTATACACGAGTACACACTCCACGCTTCTGAGGACAGGACTCAAGGGCTTTCGCCTTGCTCTTGGTTTCGATCTTGAGGCGGCCCTTTCGGACCAGCTGATTAATGGTTGGCATGCATTTACCGTTTAAATATCGTGGCGCCTCGTCAAACCAATTGATTCTGAACAGGTTTTGACAAAAAACACCACACCTTTTTCAAAAAGCGAATGCAAAGATAGGAGTATTCGCCCGGAAAACAAACGCTTCTTGAAAAATTATCACACGAATAAATGAGCTGGCCAGACACTTTTCTCACCCTGACCACTTCTTCTCCCCATTCCGGTATCTTGCACACCATGAAACCAGTCTCCATTCGTATTCGACCCGGCACAACAGCCGACCTTCCTCAGGTCCACCATCTCGTCTGTGAACTAGCGACTTATGAACGTGAACCAGATGCAGTAAACGCCTCCATTCCCGACTATATTCGAGACTTTGATCACAATTGGTTCCAATTCCTCATCGCCGAAACGAATGACTCCATTGTCGGCACTGCCATATTCTATTATGGGTACTCAACCTGGAAGGGGCGAATGATCTACCTGGAAGACCTGATTGTGACAGCATCTTACAGGCAACAGGGCATTGGCACCCGGATCTTTCACCAACTGCTTGAAATGGCTCAAAACCAGGGTATCCGCCAGATCAAATGGCAGGTTCTTGCCTGGAATGAACCCGCCCTCGCCTTTTATGCCAAACACAAGGCTAGCATAGAAACGGGCTGGTGGAATGGACGGATCGTTCTTTCTCCCTCCGCTGAGTGAGCAATGACCATTCAGGAGTCCCGCCCCTCCAGCTCAGCCATGAGTTGAACAAGTAGATTCCGACCACCGCGATGCGATGGGATATCATCCAGTAACCGGATTGCCTGTCCATGATAGGCCCGGGCTTCCGCGAGCACTGCCTCCCCTGCCTCGCTTCTCTTCAGGATAGAAGCGACCAGATCCACATCCACTTCGATGTTTTCAGCAGGAGCCTGCATATACCATGCTTTCAGGATTTCCCTGTCATCCGGCACACCATGCAACATGGCCTGATGCACCAGTGCAGTTTTTTTCCGACGCAGGATATCCCCATACTGCATCTTCCCTGTGCGTTCGGGTTTCCCGAACACATCCAGCCAATCGTCCATCAACTGAAACGAAAGTCCGAGAGATTCGCCAACAGTGCCCAGGTTGCGGGCATCGTCCGTGGATACTCCACCCAGCAACCCGCCAATCTCCAAAGCACCACCCAGTAAAACGGCAGTCTTGCCCCGGACCATGGTCAGATAGTCACTCCATTCGACATGATCCACAACTTCATAATCCATGTCCAGCTGCTGGCCTTCACATACCCCGATCGCAGTATGATGAAAGCGGTCTAATACCACAGGCAGTATATCCACAGTGCAGGCTTCTGCGAGGAGACGATAGACCTCAATCAGCATGATATCTCCGGAGAGAATAGCCGTGGGTACATTCCAAGCCTCATGCACTGTTGGTCGACCGCGTCGCAATGGAGCTCTGTCCATGATATCATCATGGACCAGCGAGAAATTGTGAAACACCTCCAGGGCCAGTGCGGCTTTCCACATGAGCTCGTGGCTGCCACGTTCTCCAAACCGGAATCCCGCAGCGCACAGCATGGGGCGGACTCGTTTTCCACCCGATTTCAGGATATAACCAACCGGATCGTACAAACCGGAAGGTGTACGCGGAGAACAGAAGGTGGAAAGGATGGCCTCAAATTCCTCCCTGAATTGGCGTAATGTTTGCATGTACTACCGGATGTAGGGGTAAAAATACATTGCCCGATCAGACATCGGCATATCCTGCCCTGATTTCAATACATGATCGCAAAAACGGCACTTTCCATATTACTCGTAGACAGCTCTCCTTCAGAGTCCAACCTGACCACGTCCCTGTTGGTCCAGGGAAATGACCAGTTCAAGGTCTATCAGGCTGATTCGATGTATGAAGCCACCCGGATGGCATCGCGACGGTCTCTGGATATCATTGTCCTTGAATTGAACCTGCCAGATGTAAGCGGGTACAAGGCGTTTCAGAGATGCCTGGAAAAGTTTCCCCAATTGCCTATCGTTATCTATACTCAACAGAATAATGAAATCATCGGAGTACAGGCCATCCGTGCCGGTGCTCAGGATTACCTGATCAAAGGGAGCGTGGATGCACGCCAGTTGCAACGGGCCATCTATTTCGCAACCCAACGGTTTGAAAATTCATCCCAGCTGGCAAACGCCAATCAACAGATCACCCAACGCGAACGAAAGCTGCGCGAGGTGCAGGAAATCGGTGGTTTTGGCTCCTGGGAAATGGATATTTTGAGTCAGGAAATGTGGGCCAGCCCAAAGTTTTTCGAAATTCTGGGCATCCAACAATCCACCAATACGCTCCGGAAAAGAGTCTATCTCGAGATGGTGCATCAGGCTGACAAGGACAGGGTTCAGCTTTTCTTCACCTCGCTGATCCAATCCAATCATGCACAAAGCTGTCGTCATCGGTTGATGATCAACGGAACCTCTATCAAGCAGGTCACCATAACCGGACGTGTCCATATCGAAGATCATTCTCAGCACGTGATCGCCCTTGGTGTACTGACGGAGATCTCAGATACAGGTATGGAGCAAAAGTCACAGGATGATCAGCGATATTCTCAGAAACTGGTGAAACTGCGTGACAAAGTGCTCAATGATCTTTCCTTCCACATTCGCACTCCACTCTATTCCATGGTGAACTTCCTCTACCTGATTGAGGAAAGTCCGATCAAGATCCAGAACAAGGATGCATTGAAAGGGCTCAAGTATTCGCTCGACGAGTTACAACAACATATCAACCAACTCATCACCTTCTCTCTGGCAGCCGAAGAGAATGCCAGCCAGAACATCCAATCGTTTGACTTGCGCAAATCACTTCAGATGATGGAAAAAATGCTGGTCTTCCATCGGGAGCACCATCCCGTACACATGGATATCAAACTGGACCAACGGCTGCCCCGTGAAGTATCGGGAGACCAGACCAAAATGGTCCAGATATTCTACAACTGGTTGACCTCTTTATCAATCTCAGCCTGGAACCTCGTCGGGTCAGTATACGGGTAAAAGCAGAATCCACAAATCCCGATTGGATCAACCTGCAGATCTCCTGCAGGGATCCTCAACCTGTGCCTGTTGATGTCAACCTGGCTGAATGGAATACGGAATCCGGATTGATCGCCAATTTTCAGGACAGTCCCGAGAACGAGAACCTGGCACGGATCAATCTGATCACCATGGATAAGATGGTCCGTTCCATGGGAGGCCACTATACCATTCCCACAGCTCAGACTGGTTCACTTAAACTGGTCATCTCCCTTCCCATGCAGACAATCCAGGTGCCGGTTCAAGCTGTACCGACGCAAGACTGGATAGACCCGATCAGGATCTTGCTTGTTGAAGACCATTTCCTTAATCAGATCGCCACGAAAAATGTCCTCCACACCTGGTCTTCTGATCTGACAGTGGATATTGCGGAAAATGGACTGGTCGCTGTGGAGAAGTTTCGGGCTCATGATTATGATCTGATTCTGATGGATATCCAGATGCCTGTAATGAATGGGCTGGCTGCTGCCAAAAAGATCAGGGAGATTTCCAATGTCCCGATCATCGCATTATCGGCCTACGCATCCGAGCAGGAAGCTGAAAAATGCATTCAGGCCGGGTTCAACGATTACCTCGCCAAGCCATTCAAACCTGAAGAACTCAAGCACAAGGTCTTCCGGCTTGCGTCGCTGGTCAGGGGATAAACCAGATCTGGATTCTCGGTGTACTTTTGTATGGCAACACGAGCTATGCCATACCCCCTGTTTCTATCCCTCCTCCTGGTCGTTTCAGCTGGCTGCTTCCAGATGCCCAACAAAGGCCCAGACACCATTTATTACAATGGCAATATCTATACGGTAGACCCGCTACAGCCTTCTGCACATGCCATGGCTGTTCTCGATGGAAAAGTGCTGGCGATTGGGGGAAATGAAGACATCACCACACTGGCTGGCAAACACACTATCCTGATTGACCTGGATGGGCAGTTTGTCATGCCTGGATTCATCGAAGGACATGCCCATCTCCTGGGTATTGGGAAGGCCAATCAACAGGTCAGGTTGCTGGATACAAAAAGCTGGGAGGAAGTACTGGACCGGGTGAGTCAATTTGCAGAACAAAAGAAATCGGGAGAGTGGATCATGGGCAGAGGCTGGCACCAGGAAAAATGGCAAACGATACCGGATGATGGTGTCGGGGGATATCCGACACACGCCAGCCTCAGCAAGCGAACCCCGGAACAGCCAGTCATTTTGAAACATGCCTCTGGTCATGCGTTGATTGCTAACAGCATGGCAATGCAGTTGGCCGGGATCACTGCCGAAACACCGGATCCCTTCGGGGGACGGATCATTCGTGATGATCGAGGTAACCCCACAGGTGTACTCGAAGAAAATGCCATGGACCTGGTCATGAACATCTATCAGCATGCCATGGATGCCCGCTCCGATGCACAGAAAAAAAAGGACATCACCGAGGCGATTCTGCTGGCTCAAAAGGAATGTTTGTCCTATGGCATCACCTCCTTTCATGACGCTGGCAGTCCCCGGGATGTCCTTGATCAACTGAAGGAGATGGCCGAGAGCGGCACACTTCAGATGCGGGTCTGGGCCATGGCCATTGCTTCTCCGTCCGACCTCCCGAAGGCCATATCCGGATTGCCCTGGATCGATGTTGGAGACAGTCACCTGACAGTACGATCGATCAAGATGTATATGGATGGTGCTCTGGGATCCAGAGGAGCATGGTTGCTTTCTCCCTACACAGATCAACCTGAATATTCCGGCCAGCCACTGACCACACTGGATTCCCTGTATTGGGTCGGCCGTCTTGCGCTCGAACACAAAATGCAATTATGTGTACACGCAATCGGTGATCGCGCCAACCGCGAATTTCTGTCCATTTGTGATTCCCTGTTCAGAGGCCTTGGGCCAGATCAGGATTTGAGATGGCGGATCGAGCATGCCCAGCATCTGGATACGGCTGACATCCCTCGATTTGCACAATTGGGCGTGATCCCTTCTATGCAAGCTATCCACTGTATATCAGATGCGCCGTTTGTCGTGAAGCGACTCGGTGAAGATCGAGCCCGTCAAGGCGCCTATGTCTGGCGCTCCCTGGTGGATAGCGGGGCCAGGCTCACCAACGGGACTGATGCCCCGGTGGAATCTGTCCAACCCATGCCGAATCTGTACGCCTCCATCAGCCGCCGCCGCCTGGATAACCAGGAACCCTTTTACCCGGAGCAATCCCTTAATCGTGCGGAGGCCATTCATGCATATACCCTGGCCAACGCCTATGCCGGCTTTCAGGATGACCAGCTGGGCACCCTTTCTCCTGGGAAATGGGCCGATTTTATTATCCTGGACAGCGATCTGTTGACCTGTCCGGATGAAGCCATTCCAAATGTGGTCGTGCGGAAAACCTTTATAGCCGGAAAGCCTGTCTATGAACGATCGGTCAGATAATCTTCTAGACAACACCTTTTCCGCAACCGTCCCAGACGAACAGTTCTCCCAGATATTTGATGGACTGTTGCGCTTTTTAAAAGCTCTTTTCCCTCTGCTGTTCAACCTGTCTCAACCCTGCCATTCTGAAGGCACGACGGAAAGCTGTTGGACCTCATGATTGCGATAGATCGTCAACTGGCCGACGGTGTCAATGGACGATCGATCCAGAGCACGGTGGAGATCTTCTATCCCCGTTACTTCGTGACGATTGAATGCAAGGATCAAATCACCGGATAGCAAACCTGCCTGATGCGCCGGACCAGCTGGTTCCACTTGCTGAACCAGCACAGCAGAGGCCTGGTTGATGTGTTGTCGCAGACGTTCGTGGACTAAAACCTTCTGCCCTGCCAACCCCAGGAAACCTCTTCGCACCTTACCATGAAGAATCAACTCTCCGGCAACCCAGGAAGCCAGATTGGAGGAAACTGCAAAACACAAGCCCTGGGCACCTCGGATCACTGCGGTGTTCACACCAATGACAGATCCGCGAGAATCGAGTAACGGACCACCAGAGTTGCCCGGGTTCAATGCGGCATCGGTCTGGATAACATCATCTATCATCCTGCCCGTACTCGATTTGAGGGTGCGTCCGAGTGCACTCACTACGCCGGCAGTCACCGAGTATTGAAATCCATATGGATTGCCGACTGCGATGGCCATCTGCCCGACCCGAACCTGAGCCGAATCCGCAAAGGAGAGCATATGACCTTCATCATTCGGTATGTTCAGGATAGCAATGTCCGTCGCCGGGTCCTTCCCCGTGAGTTCAGCGACAACCGTTTGTCCGCCCGGGCGATTCACCAGAAAAGATGTACCCTGCGTGACGACATGACTGTTGGTCACCACGTATCCATCCGTTGAGATCAGAAAACCTGATCCCATCCCCTTGCTGGTATTCTGTTGTTTTTCATCCCGGGTCTGAATCTGAACGACAGCCCGGCTGACCTGTTCACTGACGCCGACAACAGTTCGGGAATACAGGTCCAGAAGTTCACTGTCACTAGCGCTTTGTCTGGAATGAGGTTGATCTATCATAAGTGGATGCGTATTTCTATGCTATAACGAAGACCATTCCAATCCGAGAGGTGCGCCAATCTGGCAGCAGAATCAGGAAGTTCATGTCTGTATGGCGCAATACCCGCGAAAATGTTCTATTTTGATCAGCGAATTGACGCTATGGCTACGAAAGAACCGGATCGTGTCTGTCTGGAATGTGACCAGGTCATCCATGGCCGGAATGACAAACGGTTCTGCTGTGATCAATGCCGTTCTGCCTGGCACAATAAGCAGAACAGCGATGCGACCAGTTTTGTCAGGAATATCAACAATACACTGCGTAAAAACCGGCGGATCCTTGCCGAGCTCAACCCGAATGGCAAGGCTAAGGTCAGGCGAGAGGACCTGCTCGACCGGGGATTCAAATTCAGCTATTACACGAATATCTATACCACGAAGGGGGGAAACACCTATTTCTTCTGTTATGAACAGGGCTATATCACTACCCGAAGATTGGGTAGCCCTTGTTATCCGGCAGAAATATGTGGAATAGAAACCGGGTTTACAAGTCGATCAGTTTTTTGAATCGCCCAGGATCAGGGGAAGCCCCTCTTTACCCGAACCGATCACGACCACCTTACTGTTGGGCGATTTGGCCAGCTCCAGTGTCGCTTCGATGCCCTTGTCTCGCAGGATCTTGTCCGTCAGGCTCGCAGAGATGATTTCGTTGGCCTTGGCCTTGGCACGAGCCTCAATAACCTTACGTTCTGCTTCCCCGGGTCTCCTTTTGCAACCTGTATTTGTATTCTTCCGACTCCTGCTCCTGCTGCAGTTTGCGTTCAATTGCGTTCTGGATCTTCTCAGGCAAGGCAATATCCCGGATCAGCGTCGCCCGCAATTCGACATAGTTGTTCTCCAGTTCTTTCAACAGATCCTCCTGGATCAATTGCTGGACTTCATCCCTCTTGGAGGAGTACAGTTCCTCCGGTTCAAAACGACCAATGATCTTTCGCACTGCAGATCGAACTTCAGGCCGGACGAGTGAGGTCAAATAATCTTTACCAAACTTCTCATGGAGAGATGCGATCTGGTGATAAACCGGATTTATTCGCACCGTGACATCCACCCGGATGGTCAATCCGTTGCTCGAGAGAACCTCCATTTCCTCTTCAATCTGCTTTTCTCTGACATCATATACATACATGGTGTTCCAGGGAGCGACGACATGAAAACCGGGAGTGTAAATCGTTTCCATATCCAAACCACCACCAAATCGATGAAATAACACACCCCGCTCACCCGCATCGATCGTCAGGAACATCCCTCCCGTGAGAATTAACACCAGAATCAACCCGAAACCAATGATCAGTGCACGCAACAACGTCTGTTTGTTTTCCATCCTGTTGAAATTTTACAACTTCGTAATATAGGGACAATATCTTTACCCCTATGTGGAGACCACCTTCAGCCTGGGTAACGAGGATGCGTTCAACAGGGAATATTCCGAACCGGAGTCTCCCGCCCTCTGCTTTCCTGTTTACCCTTCTGCTGGTCATTTCCGGCATGTCCATATCCTTCCCTGGTTACAGTCAGCGCTTTTTCGTTCCTGCAGACACGTTCCGTCAGGACCGATTCTGGATCTCCACTGGCATTGGCACAGCAGCCTATGGTGTTGTTTTGGTCGGCCTGCAGCAAGCCTGGTACGCAGAAACCGAACAAACCCGGTTTCACACCTTTAACGATTGGAAGGAATGGCGACAAATGGACAAACTGGGCCATGTCTGGACAACCTACAACGAAACCCGCTGGCTGACTCAGGGCGCCCGATGGACTGGCATGAATCGGTCGTCTTCCCGATGGACTGGTGCGAGTGTCGCCTTTGTCCTGCAAACCAGTGTGGAAGTGCTGGATGCCTTTTCGTCAAAATGGGGTTTCTCGTGGCCGGATATGGCAGCCAATACGCTCGGTGCCTGCAGCTATCTCGCACAGGATATCATCTGGGCTGAACAACGCATCCTGTTCAAGATCTCCAGCAATCCCGTCGACTACTCTTCTGGCCCTGTAGAAGGACAGGGGCAACCGGGTACAATCACCTACAGGGAAAGAGCCGATGAATTGTACGGCAATAATTTTGCTTCCCGATATCTCAAAGATTATAATGCCATGACCATCTGGATGAGCATCAATCCGGCTTCTTTCACCCCTGTAAAACCGGATTGGCTGCCTGACTGGCTGAATATTGCCATTGGCATCAGCGGCGAAAATCTGTACGGGGGATTCGATAATTCCTGGACGACAGCAAGCAACGAGATAGTGACCGCAGATCCTGTCAGGTACCCCCGCATCACCCAATTTTTCCTGGCTCCCGATATCGATCTTTCCCGGATCCGGGTGCGCAGTCCATTGGTGAAAACTCTGCTCTACGGCTGAATTTTATCAAAATACCAGCACCGGCTCTTTCCTCGATTCCTCGGGTAAATGGTCTGGTCACTGGCTCTATTATTGAATTGTCTGCTCGCATGTTCCATCTGCAATTCCCCACAGGCCTCATTCAGGGCACGGTCCAACTGCCGATCAGCAAAAGCCTGATCAACCGGCAGTTGATATTGGCCGCTCAGGTGGGCAACTTCCCGTCATGGCAGATGCTGCATTTCCGGAAGATGTCCGACTCCTCGGCAGATCTGCTTCGACACCCGGACCTGTATGGGATGCCGGTGCAGGTGGAACAACACTCCGCTTCTTGACAGCCTTTCTGGCTTTATCCGGCAAAGACGGAATCGTCACCGGTTCATCGCGGATGCAACAGCGTCCAATTTCTCCGCTGATGCACGTATTGGAGCAATTAGGGGTGCAGTATCACTATTCCGGAATTACGGGTTGCCCACCAATCCTGCTCAACGGATTTTCTGGACAACAGGCGACAGAAGTACATCTTGACCCTGGAAGCAGCAGTCAATATCTCTCTGCTCTTCTCCTCGTCAGTCCATGTTGCCCCTGGTTGAACCATCTTCCTACCGACCGATCACGTCGAAACCATATTTTGACATGACACTTGCCGTCATGAAGCATTGGGTGTGCATGTCGAAGTCGAGAATACCCGATTACTTGTCCGGCCTCAGGCAATTCAATCACGCGAACTGGTGTTGGAAGCGGATTGGACAGCAGCATCCTATTTCTATGGCATCCTCGCCCTGGCCCCTGTCTCCAGCACTATTTTCTTTCCGGGTCTTCGCTTGTCCGGTCTTCAGGGAGATCAGATCCTATCTTCCTGGATGACTGCTTTTGGCATTGACAGTACCGAACAATCCGATGGCATTATCATCACGAGGAACAGAGATGTCCGACCTGACCGCCTCAATCTGGATTTCAAAGCGCAACCTGATCTAGCTCAAACTATAGTGGTTCTTTGTGCCATCCTGGGTATACCGGGTACATTCACCGGCTTGCAGACATTGCGCATCAAGGAAACAGACCGGATTGCTGCTTTACAACAGGAACTTGCGAGGGTGGGAATCCGATTCGAACCCGATCAAGTGAACTCCGATGTCTGGCAACTGACCGGTAAAGCCAATGGGGATCTTCCCCGATTTGCCACATACCATGATCATCGGATGGCTATGGCCTTCAGCCTCATGTCCAGAACCGGACCGATCCGAATAGAGGATCCGGAAGTCGATCAAATCCTACCCGCACTTTGGGAAAACCTGAAGGCTATCGGGTTCCGTGTTGAGCCAGACTAGCCCTTCATCTCGAGGATCGTGATCTCGACACGCTGGTTTTTCTTCCGACCAGCCAGCGTGGCATTCGACCCGACGGGTTTGCGCTTTCCATACCCTTTAAAACGCAAACGCGAACTGGAGATGCCCCTGTCAATCAGATAGTCTGCTACCCGTTTGGCGCGTGCTTCTGACAGTTTATCACAATAGGGATGATCACAATTGCCGTTGGTATGTCCACCGATCTCGACAACAACATCATCATTTTTATCCAGGAACTGGAAGATCTCATCCAGGGTTGGATAGGATTCCTGATTGAGGGCAGCAGTATCCGCTTTGAAGTAGATTTTATCTACACTGACGATCTGACCGGTCTTGAGTTGTGACCGGGAAAGCCCACCGAGTGTAGCTTCGGGCTTGGGAGTCTGCTTGGGCTTGATGACTTCCTTGGGGGCAGGTTTGGGAGGAGGTGCTGGTTCTTCTTCTTCCTCCAGAACAATCGCATCACAGGGGACTGGCCGGATAACAGATGCATTGTCAATCAGGATATTCCCATTGTAGGGGAAGAGCACAGGTGTCTGATAAAAGGCTTCGAGGATAAACCAGGACAGCCTCTTTTTGGGTTCGAAGGTGAACTGATATCGCACCCATCTGGGGTGTGTGATGACAGAGGTAGAGGCCAGCATTTCCGACTTGTCACAAGGTGCATTGCCACCCCATATGCGAAACACAGCCGGTGTGGTATGATACACCTTTTCACCCTTTTTATTCGGTGAATAGTAATCCTGTGACCGGGCGAGGTAGAGATTGAACGTATAACAGACACCTGCTTCAAGTGGACGGGCCAGTTGTGTTGATACGGACTCCCAGGTATCATTGTCCCGAGTGACCAGACCGAGATAGGTCGATCCCTTCTGGGCTACAGTGGTCACGTTGAAGAAGGCCGTGTCAGTCCCCGGATGGGTATCCGGAGGTGATTCGTTCGGGAAACCGCAGTCATACCAACCGGATGGCTGCGAACCAGGGGCCGGGATATCCTCAAAAGACGGATTGTCGAGACGAATCGGTTCGTATTGTGCCAACACAGTCTGTTCACTCAGAAGAGCCCCCAGAAATAAAACGCAATAAAGGGTGTATTTCACGTTCATAATCGTATAGACAACTGTCCCAAATAACGGGCCAGAACCGGCTTCCATTGCATTGAGGATGATCCTCAATCAGGGTTTTGCATTTGATTAACGTTCCTCCGCACCTCTAGGAGAACGCATTGATCCCGGTGACATCCATCCCGGTGATCAACAGATGGATATCATGTGTTCCCTCATAGGTCAGCACCGTTTCCAGATTCATCATGTGCCGCATCACCGGATATTCATTGGTGATTCCCATTCCACCATGGATCTGGCGGGCCTCCCGGGCAATCTCCAGTGCCATGTTCACATTGTTCCTTTTCGCCATCGAGATCTGGCCAGGAGTGGCCTTTCCCTGATTGGCGAGTGTGCCCAGGCGCCAGGTCAACAGCTGGGCTTTGGTAATCTCGGTGATCATTTCAGCCAGTTTCTTCTGAGTCAGCTGGAAGCCTGCGATCGGTCGGCCAAACTGCTCCCGTTCAAGGGAATAGCGCAAGGCAGAATCATAACAATCCAGTGCAGCACCGATCACACCCCAGGCTATGCCATAACGCGCTTTGGACAGGCAGGACAAGGGGCCTCTCATGCTGTTGACGTTGGGCAAAACATTGGCCTTGGGCACACGTACATCTTCAAATACCAATTCTCCGGTGATTGAAGCCCGCAGGGACCATTTGCCATGGATCTCCGGAGCAGTAAATCCGGGCATCCCCTTTTCTACGATGAGACCACGAATCTTCCCTTCTTCATCTCGTGCCCACACCACGGCCAGATCTGCAACGGGTGAATTGGTGATCCACATCTTCGCTCCGTTGAGGATATAGGCATCTCCGTCATCCTTGATATTCGTCACCATCCCGGCAGGATTTGACCCGTGGTCAGGCTCGGTCAATCCGAAACAACCGATAAACTCACCACTGCCGAGTTTGGGGAGATACTTCTTCCGCTGCTCCTCACTGCCGAACTTGTAGATCGGATACATCACGAGAGACCCCTGAACAGAAGCCATAGACCGGATGCCGGAATCTCCCCGCTCCAATTCCTGCATGATAACTCCGTATGCGATCTCATCCATGCCGCCGCCACCGTATTCTACTGGCAGACTGGGCCCAAACGCGCCAATTTCGGCGAGGCCTTTGAAGAGATGATAGGGGCATTCCGCCCGATTGGCGTAATCCTCAATGATCGGGCTGACCTCCTGCTTCACCCAGGTTCTGACCGCATCACGTGCCAGGAGATGGTCTTCCTGCAGCAATTCATCGAGTTGATAGTAATCGTGCCCCTGATACCGATCTTCACGTGCTGATTTTTTCTGCATTTTGCTGGTAGTTGTGGATTCCATGCCGTTCTTTCTTGCCGCAAAGGTACAATCTGACCACAGATTACCACAGCCGTCTTATTTTGAGGTTCAAACTTTCAACACAGCGGATGCAACGACGGGAAAAATCACATGAATGGCTGAATCAACTCGGTCGGCAAAGCTGGAATCTGGAGTTGCTCATCTCGGGGTTCAGTATCATTCTATTGATTCAGGGTAACCAGGTTGCCGAAGAAAAATTGACCCTCTTCCTCAATCACACAGAGTTTAATGACTCAATCTTCATGCTGGTCCTGAAGACTTACCTTCGATTCCTGCAGATCGGCGTAACCGCCTTGTTGTACAATCTGATCATTCATTTGATCCTCCGGGGATTATGGATCGGTGCCATCGGATTGAGGACTGTAAATCAAGGAACTGACTTGCTCAAGTTGGGGTACACTCCGTTCTTTCGCAGCGTTCTGCGAAAGAATACACCTGGTCTGGACCGATATATTATCAACCTTGGACAAGTATTGCAGCTCCATATTTGCATTCTCCTACCTGATCGTTTTTGTTGCCTTGTGCATTGGCATCTATTTCGGCTTACTTGCTGCATCAAGCCAGGCTCTGTTCTGGCTTTCCACCTCAACTTCTGGAAGCACCTGGCTCTTTGTCACTGGCTTCTGGAATATGCTTGTTGCAACCATCTCGATTGTCTATCTGATTGACTTTGCTTTTCTCGGGCCGATGAAAAAGGTTGAAGGACTTGACAAGATCTATTACCCGTTTTACAAGTTTCTCAGTTGGATTTCACTTTCCTTCATATACAGACCGCTGTATTACACGATGTTGGGAAAACGATTCAGCCGACGATTTATCTGGTTTATCGTCCCCTTTTTTATGCTCCTTTTCATTGGCGATACTATAGGTTTCAGGACACAACCTTACATACCCAAAAGCTCAAACTCGCTCACAATCGAACCTAACTATTATGACGATTTGTTAAAAGGATTACGCATTCATTTGGCTAGCACTCCTTCCAGGTATGTTCGGGAAGGTGTACTGGAGCTTTTTATCCCGTTGAACATGAAGGAGCTTGATGCGAAAATAAAAAAGCATTGTCCTGACATTAAACCCATGTATCAAACACAACTAAAATCGACCGTATTCACAAACGATGTTGATTATAAATGGGTTCAATCAAATGACCAGGTTTCTTCCTATCACACCTGTTACAACTACATGTTTCAAATTCAGGTCGATAGTACCATTATCGAAACCACTCCCTTCTTCCACCAACATCCCAAAACAACTCAATACGGACTTTTGCACATCATCGACATCGATTCCCTGTCGAGAGGCGTACATCAAATTAACATAGGTCGGATCGACTCCAAAAAACCAGTGGCCAGGACTCCGTTTTCTATCGCCCTTATGCCCTCTTCCCCGTATGGAAAATCTGACCCGCCAATTCGTCGGTATCCAGGGATTACGTCTCTTTGGCTACCACGGTGTCTATCCGGAAGAAGCGTTGACAGGCCACTGGTTTGTCATTGACCTGAAGGTCGGCATTCCACCTGTGACCGATGGAGACGATCTGACCAAAACGCTCAACTACGCTTCTCTCCATGAGATTTGCCTGGAGGTCATGGCGATTCGGGCGGACCTGCTTGAAACCGTAGCGTCCCGGATCATCGGTCGCATTCGGCACCAACACCCGATGGCAGGAGAAATCCACATTCGGGTAACCAAGGAAAATCCGGCGTTCAGAGGTGGTTGTTCGGCAGTGTTTGTCGAGTTTCTTGCCACTTCACCGGAACTTTAAAGATTTGATAACAACGATCGACCATCCTCAAGCGTTATCGCAACGAATGAACACAAACAACATGAAACTCACCACCCTACTTCTGTCAACAGTATTCCTCTTTTCCTGCTCGACTGCCCAGCTGCAGACGCTGGATGGCTTGTTGGGAAAAGCCAAAAAAGCACTCCCCTCATCCTCATCCGACGCTGAAGTAGGCAACGGCTTGAAGGAGGCCCTGGAAATCGGCGTGAGCAAAGGTGCCGATGCGCTTTCTCAGGCCGATGGCTACTACAAAAGCCCGTACAAGATCCTCCTGCCAGCAGAAGCACAGACGGTGATCAACAAGTTGAAAGTTGTGCCCGGCTTCCAGAACCTGGAATCCGATCTGACGGAGCGTCTGAACCGGGCTGCAGAGGATGCTGCCCAGAAAGCCAAGCCGATCTTTATTTCGGCGATCAAACAGATGACCTTCAAGGATGCAATGAACATCCTGATGGGACAGAAGAATGCGGCTACCCAATACCTGGATCGGACGACGCGGTCTCCACTCTATGACGAGTTTCACCCGGTGATCCTGGAGTCTCTGGAAAAGGTGAATGCCGTATCACTCTGGTCTTCTGCAACGACAGCCTACAACCGATTGCCATTTGTCACCGCTGTCAATACCCGGCTGGATGACCATGTAACGAACAAGGCGCTGGATGGCCTGTTTTCCAAAATCGAAGTGGAAGAGCTGAATATCCGGACCAATCTGTCCTCCCGTACCAGCGACCTGCTCAAGCGCGTATTTGCTCGTCAGGATAAATAATTTTGTGAATCCGTAGGAACTCCGGAACTTTACGGGCAAGTTTGTCGTATTATTGCGGAGATCATCCCCCGGTCTGTAGCAGAAAGCTGCCAGATCCTGATGTTTCCGGCTTAGTGGAAATCAGCTTTAACCGAGAAGAAGTGTTGAATCGTATGCTGGCTACACTCAAGAACAGTTCAATTTGTCATCTTACTTTTTATTCTTTATTTATTTAACTGTGTTATGAACATTTTTGTAGCCAAAATCAACTTCCGGACCTCCAGTGAGGATCTGCAAGCCGCTTTTGAAAAATTTGGTGAGGTTTCTTCCGCCAAGGTAATTATCGACCGTGAAACAGGTCGTTCCAAGGGTTTCGGCTTTGTCGAAATGCCTGACAACGAGGCTGCACAGCAAGCTGTGGATGCCCTGGACGGATCCGAACTCGATGGCAGCACATTGGTTGTCAAAGAGGCTGAGGATCGTCCTCGTCGCGAATTCCGCCCAGGTGGTGGCGGTGGAGGTGGAGGTAGCCGTGGTGGCTACGGCGGCGGCGGCGGAGGCGGCAGCCGTGGTGGTTATGGCGGCGGAGGCGGCGGAGGCCGTGGTGGTTATGGCGGCGGAGGCGGCGGAGGCCGTGATTTCCGTGGTCGTGACGACCGTAGTTCCGGAGGCGGCGAAAGCCGTTGGAATCGCTTTGAAGACTAACGCTTACCCGCGTTGAATTCATACAGCCTCGTCCCTTTCGGGACGGGGCTTTTTTTATGCCCTTTTTTAAAGGTTATGAGGGAGGAGGTTATGAGGTTTTGAGGGTGATGTTGAGGAGAGAAGGAGAAAGTCCATCTTCAAATGAGGTCTCTAATTGAGGGTCGAATGGCGAACAGCGAACGGCCCCGAGCACTAGGGGGCGAACAGTGGCCTCACTCCTCCCCCATCGCCTTGCCAGCCAGCCAACCACCGGTCCAGGCAGCCTGAAAGTTGAATCCGCCGGTGATGGCATCGATATTCAGGATCTCACCCGCAGCGTATAATCCAGGATGCCTGCGAATGGAGAATCGCTTGAAGTCAACTTCCCGCAGGTCTATCCCGCCAGCAGTGACAAACTCCTCCTTGAAAGTGCTCTTTCCATTCACCTGGAATTTACCGGACACAAGTTCTGCCAAAAGAGCCAGCTCCTCCTCCTTCCGCAATTCTGTCCAGATCCGGGTATTCCCGATACCCGCTCGTTCGGTCAACCGGCACCACAATCGGCCGGGAATGGCTTCATAAGGTGTATTGTTGATCAGCTTTCTGGAGGACTCTCGTCGCTGATCCGACAACCAGCGCTGCACAACATCCCGCGATTGGCCTGTCCAGTTGACCCGGATCGAAAACCGATACTGACACCCTGCGAGTACCCGTGCCCCCCAGGCAGACAGTTTGAGAATGGCCGGACCGCTCATTCCCCAGTGGGTGATCAGCAACGGCCCCTGCGCCTGCAAGTCACTATCCATCACTTCGACAATGGCCTCCGGCACCGAAATTCCCAGAAGCCCCTGGATCCTGTGATCTTTAATATTGAATGTAAATAATGATGGAACAGGTTCCATGATTCCAATTCCTAATGCGTCCAGCATGTTCCAGATCGCCGTACTGCTCCCTGCTGCGATCATCACCTTCCCAGCGAATACAGATTGTCCATTTACGGTCAATCGCCAGGGATCATCAGGCGTTTTTGGGGGAGATATGTGCTCGACACGGGATTGAGTTCGAACCTTGACTCCGGCATGTTCCGCAGCCTGGATCAAACAGTGAGCTATCGTGGCCGACTGATCGGTGACCGGGAACATGCGACCGTCATCCTCCGTTTTCAGCTTGACACCCCGCTGACCAAACCAATCCACCGTATCTCCTGGAGCAAAGCGCATGAAGGGGCCGAGCAATTCCTTTTCTCCTCGTGGGTAGAATTGAACCAGTTCCCGCGGGTCAAAACAGGCATGCGTGACGTTACACCGCCCCCCACCAGAAATCCGGACCTTCTGTAAAACGTCACGACCACGTTCAAAGATGACTGTGCGAAGAGAAGGATTGCATTCGGCAGCAGTGATCGCAGCAAAAAAACCGGCGGCTCCACCGCCGATAACAGCGATGTCTATGGGCGTTGATCCGATCATAGATGGTATTGCCTCAACCAGTTGATGCCCCATTTTCAGCCTCTTCCATCCTTCGGGTCAATTTCTTGACAATCGTAAATTCGCTGAGAAATACCCGGGCAATCACCCGCAGTACGGTGTAGGTCGGGATAGCCAGCACCATTCCGGTAATGCCACCGATCTTCGCTCCGACCATCACAATGATGAAGATCTCCAGTGGATGGGCCAGGACACGGCTGCCCAGGATAAATGGCTGAAAAATAAAATTATCCAGAAGCTGCACGAAACCGATGTAGGGGATCACATTGATCAAAGCAGCAAAAAAAGCGATCAGGAAAGCATTGTTCACACCCACCAGGGTAAGGAAAATGGTCAGCAGTAAAGTGATCAGTGTGATCTGAATGAGAACACCACCAAAATATCGTGTCAACAGTTCAGACACATCATCAATCACCCGGCGTGTGCGTTCATTGTATTCCTGAGGCACAAGACTGGATACAAAATCCATAAAAAGACCCTCTTCCCGCAAAAAGAAAAAGGCTATGAAAATCACGCTGAAAAGGCCGATGATCAACGTACCGGCAAGAGACAGACTGGATGTAAAAAAGCCGCCCACTTTTGCGGGCTCGAACCAGGTCTTCAGGGTGGCGATAACCTGTTCGGAAGGTGACCGTGTATCGTGAACAAGACCCAGTTCCGCCAGACGTTCATTCAGACGATTGAGCGGCTCTTCCAGGGATTGAGCAATGGCCACATAATTCACCTGTGAAATGGAAGCCGCTTGCTCCAGAAGCATCGGAATAAAGAGCCATCCCAAACCACCCAGGATACCAAAGAAGACCATGATGGTGATCGCTGCCCGCAGGCTCGCATTGGGTACCCATCCCTTGATCCGGATTTTTCGCATGAGCGACATCAAAGGTGCCCCGACCATGGAGATCACCCAGGCAAGAAGAATGTAGGTGACAATGTCTGTAAAGAAGTAGATGATCAGCCCGATAAAGACCAGCGAAGCGATCAGGGCTATCGTACGACCCTGTTTCAGGGTGATCCACCATTTATTCATGCGGGAAAGGTACGAAGTCGCTCGTTATGTTGATAGCCAGTCAAAAGCAAAGAGGCCAGGCTGGAACGCATTCGAGGGCATTGCACCACAAGCCCACCCGAACCACAAACATGAACACCCCGGATGACGGGTAAAGCCTGAAAAAACCGTAAATTGGGTTGGTTATTTGATTCGCGGTTACCATGTCTACTCCGGCCAGAACAATCCTGCTTCGCCTTTCGAATGAAGGTGTTCATCTGAACAGCCGTGAATTGCTTCCCTGGACACAAACCAATTTTCCGCCTAAGCCCAATTTTCATTTTTCAGAACATACGACCCACTACTGGCGGGTGCGTCAGGATGGATATGACCGAAAGACAGGCACGCTTTCCGTCACCGTGGTACATTATGGAGCAGCCCATCCGGAACCGCATTTTTCCCAGCAAATGCCCAAAGCTCCGGTACAGCACATCCGATTTGCCAGGCTGGATTGGGTCGCTCTCCAGGGCAATTTGAGCGTGTATCGGAAGGATGCCTTCAGCGGCCTGATCCAGGCCGGAATACCAACCCGGAAAGAAGATGGATTGCCGGTCAAATCCACGGTCAGCCGGGTTCGGATCGAAGGTCGGATTCCCTTGAACCGGTTGACCTTCAAACGAGGATATGCAGAAAGTGAAAAACGGCTGCCAGGTATCCCTGACCCGGTTCAGATCATCCTGGCTAATCCACATATCCTGCCTGAATTTGAAGCAATCAAACCGTTTTTCGGCAGACTTCTGGGCAAACGGACCATCGCATTCACTGGCGTGGTGGAGATGGTTGGGAAAATGATCCAGACAGTCTCCTGCAGCTCTGTGGATCTGAACCTGATCAACGATGATTCCATTTCTTCCGTGCGCAGACTGGTTATCCGGGACAGCATCAAAACGATGCAACAGGGACGAGTGGACAAGGGGCTGTTTGGGTCCGGAGAAGTTTTTGAGGATACACCGGCAGAGGCTCTGGGAAATACATACCGCAACCAGGAGAAATTGCTGCTGGAAGAAATCATGGACGCGCAGAATGTGCGCAATCGACCACAATTGCAATTCCTTTCCGGACAGATCCATGAACCTTCTTCTCCCTTGAAATTTACACTCCAACCTGATTTCGGGTTTCTCTTCCACCATGGCGGAAAAACGATGCACCACTTTCTCTGGGAGTTGCTCAACACCAATGCCACATATATCTGGAGTTTGCCAAAGGGACCCTTTCCCCTGGCCCAGGCGTACACACTTCTTGAACGGGAAATCAATTCGATACGGGATCACGGACGAATGACTTATATCCAACACACGGACAGGACGGCCTTTGTATTTAACCGCATCGCACATGAACACCGCAATTCGGATTTCATTGACGGCTTTCCGAAATGGCGGGCGAAGATCATGGAAATGATGGTCTGAATGATTCAGTTAGATCATCTGAATGATCCTTGACATGAAATGACGATTCCTGTCAATCAGATGAAATTCATCCTTTGGCCAGACTCAAACGTCTTCCTTGCCCGTTGTGAAGTTGAACGGATCTTTTCGCAGTCGAATATGAAACTCCTGAACTCATGCGTTATCGCTTTCGACAATCTGTATCTTCACCGTTCACTATTGACAACATATGAAGTGGCCCCTCTTTCTGTTATTTGCTTGCGTCCTGGTATTGACATCCTGCGTCAAGGAGGATTCAAAAAATGTGGAGCAGGATTCCATCTATACCATTTACGAACTGTTCTATAATCAGAACGCGGATCGAACGACAGCGCAGGCGACATTTCGATTTGGTGGCCCGGGCGGCACATTACTGAAACTGTCCAGCCCGGCGATCAGCACCTTCGACAATGATGAATTGAATTACAATCAGGTTCTCGGGTTCCATCAGCGGGAATATGCCGGATTAAAAAATGCGGGCACCTTCACGTACACCGATCTGAATAATGACCAGTTCACCAATACAACTGCCACCATCATTCCGTTGGACTTTCCTGATGTGGATACCCTTGATGCCGGCAGTTCATTCACGTTTACGTGGACAGGTGCGCCCATCGCAGAAGGAGAAACCGTCAGTCTGACCATGGATGGAACACAACAGAACAACTTCGAGATTGTCGCCAGTAGTGCGATCGGTGATCCCGAACTGATTCTACCTGCATCGAAGCTGCAAAAACTGGGTCAGGGAAATGCAACATGCACCCTCATCCGCACACACAACCGGGCAACAGTTGACGAGGGCACTTCGAAAGGAGGGAGAATGGCTGTCTGGTATACCGTCACCAAAACGATCTACATCAAGAACTGATCGTGCAGGACCGGAGAGGATAGAACTGGAACAGTCCATTCACTAACCGCGAATCAAGCGGTTGGTATTTATTTGTTGTTCCCTGCAAATACGGATACCCTTCTGATCATGGCTCTCCTTGCGGGCAACGATTCCTTTTACCTTTGGGATACAACGAAACATGATAATTCGGTTCAGCTACTGATTCCAGTTCTTCATTCAGGAACCAATCTGCATCTAATCCCTGTTTGATTTCAGGGTAGTGCTCATGAGTTTATTCCACCCGGCACGTTTGACCGGTGTATGTCCGAACACGTTTAAAAACAATTCTTCTGTCATTTCCTGCCAGTCAGAATGGGTCATCGCCAACAAATCCGGATGCGGGTGAAAGGCGGGTTCTGCATGGTGTTGTGCAAACCGGTTCCAGGGACAAACCTCCTGGCATATATCGCATCCGAATGCCCAACCTTCGAGTTTATCTTTAAATTCAGCAGGTATTGATTCACGCAATTCAATGGTGAGGTAGGAAATACATTTTGAACCGTCCAGTAAATAACCAGAGGGTGAAATGGCATCCGTCGGGCAAGCATCGATACATCGCGTACAAGTGCCACAATAATCTTTTATAGGTGGATCTGGCACAAGTGGTAAATCAATAATGATTTCGGCTAGAAAGAAGTAACTCCCTGCATCGCGGTTAATCAACAGGGTATGTTTGCCCGCCCAACCCATACCCGATCGACGAGCCCAATCACGTTCCAATACCGGTCCGGAATCGACAAATACACGACCCTGGATATCGCCATATTCTTCTTTCATCCATTGCAATAACGCTTTCAATTTGCGCCGGATCACCTTATGGTAGTCTTCGCCGTATGCATACTGGCTGATCCTCGGTGATTCAGGATCTTCAGGCACGTCTGGATTGTGGTAATTACACCCAAGACTGATAACACTTCTTGCACCAGGAACCAATTTGGTCGGGTCGGTCCGCAACTCAAAATGGTTTGCCATATAGCCCATCTTGCCGTGATAATTGCGATTGAGCCAATCCTCGAGCCGTCTGGCCTCTTCCTCCATTGGTTCTGCCGTTGCTACTGAACAGAGGAAGAAGCCGAGGTCGGCTGCTTTTTGCTTGATCGGTTCTGTGGAGAGAGGGAATGGCATCTTGTAAAGATAAGGGAGGGTGTCGGGTATTTTGCGCGTGGATACATTTGAATGGAGCCCGATGCACCCTGGAATGTGGAATGGCTACTGCCCTGTTTGCCTGTTTTGAAATGAGGTTGTGGATCTTGTCACTTGCTTATGCTTTGAGGTTTGTCCGTGGAGATACAGGCATCGCTTATCTTCACTCAGCATTTCTTCAATGAGGCAGACAAACCCTGACAAACTAACCGGCCTGACTGAGGCTGAAGTAGCCCATCAACGAGCGCTTCATGGCGAAAATATAGCCCTCCGGGGAAAAAGTACACTTTGGCAGGTCGTGATACCGGTAGTCATTGAGCCCATGTTTCTGCTTTTATTGGTGGCCAGTGGGCTTTATGCCTTTCTGGGCAAAGTACCTGAAGCCATCACAATGGGTATCGCGTTGGTCTTTGTCGCCGGGATCTCCATATTCCAGGATCTACGAAGCCAGCAAGCGGTTAAAGCATTAGGGAAGATCACAGCTGCCCGGGCCAAGGTATTGCGTGATGGCCAACCCAGGGAAGTACCGGTCCAGGAGATCGTCATCAATGACCTGATCATTTGTGAAGAAGGAAACATCGTCCCTGCGGACGCAGAGATCCTGGCAACAAATGACCTGGCGATGAACGAGGCACTCCTCACGGGAGAATCTGACGCCGTCGGCAAACAAATCGGAGAACAGATCCTTCAGGGCACCCTCGTGGTCAGAGGTTATTGCACTGCACGAGTGATCGCTATTGGTGTACAGACTACCCTGGCGGGGATCGGCCTGTCTCTTGAAAGTGTCAGCAAAGTGCGCACACCACTTCAACAGCAGGTGGATCGGTTTGTCCGAGTTATGGTGATTGCAGGGAGCGTAGCGTTTCTCTTTGTGACTTCCTATTACACCTGGACGACCGGAAGTCTGGTCAATGGATTATTATCTGGATTGACCATGGCCATGTCTGTTTTACCCGAGGAGATCCCGGTGGCATTGACCACGTTCATGGCCATGGGGGCCTATCGTCTCCTTCGACATGGTATCATCGCCCGCCAGCCCCAAACCGTAGAAACTCTTGGTGCGGCAACTGTGATCTGTTTTGACAAAACGGGCACACTCACCGGCAATCGAATGCAGGTGGTGCATATCTGGGATGCCCTAACCAGGACAGAATTTCATTATGGAGATTCATCTCCTGCGTCAGACGTTTTGGAAATGGCGATGTGGGCCAGTGAGGAAACTCCTTTTGATCCCATGGAACGATCGATTCACCACCACTACCAAAGCAGTGTTGCCAGGAATGAACGTTCGCAATTTCACATGATCCATGAGTTTCCACTGGCTGGCCAGCCTCCTGTGATGACACATATCTGGGTGAATGCGGCTGGGGATCGACGAATAGCCTGCAAGGGAGGCGTTGAGGGAGTACTTCAACTTTGTTCTGTGGACCCATCCACTCATGATGAGGCCCTGGCCAAAGCTGAATCCTTCGCGGGCCAGGGTTATCGGGTTCTCGGGGTTGCCCAAGGGAAATGGCAGAATGAAAAAATGCCTGAACGACAGGAGCAGATCGACTTTTCCTGGCTGGGATTGATCGTCTTTGCCGATCCGCCGGAAGTCCTGATTCCCGGGGTGATCCGGGATCTGAAAACCGCAGGATTAGGCGTACGAATGATCACCGGCGACTATCCAGCAACTGCAGTGGCCATTGCCCGCCAGGTCGGTATCCAATCGGAGCCATTGTTGACGGGTGATGAGATGGAGCAATTATCTGATTCGGATCTCATCCCGGCCATTCAGCATGTAGAAGTCTTTGCCCGGGTCCGCCCAGACACCAAATTGCGAATTATTCATGCACTCCAGTCCTCCGGTGAGATCATTGCCATGACAGGTGATGGTGTGAATGATGCTCCTGCACTGAAGGCGGCTCATATCGGGATTGCCATGGGTAATCGCGGCACCGAGGTGGCAAAGGGCGCGGCAGGATTGATCCTGGCAGATGACAACATATCCAGGATTCTGGAGGCCATTCAGATCGGCAGGGGCATTCATGCCAACCTGCGGAAGGCCATCCGGTACATCATCTCGATTCATATTCCGATCATCCTTCTGGTCACCTTACCTATCTTTTTCAGTTGGTTGCCGATCATGCTTTTCGCTCCAATCCACGTCATATTTCTCGAGCTGATCATGGGCCCCACCTGCTCGATCATCTATGAAAACGAACCGATCCGACAAGCTACTCGCATCCGCCCGGCGGACTCCGTCAGGAAGAATCTACTGACACAGCCTGAACTCATGCTTACCATCCTTCAAGGCGTATTGATCACTTTGGCCTGCGTACTTGCAGGTTATTGGACTGCGCGACAAGGGGGCAGCGAGACCATGATTCGTACTTCTGTTTTCAGCACGTTGATCCTGAGTAATATTTTTCTGACCCTGGCCAACCGATCTTTCACTGTCACAATCAAAGAAACCATACGTTGGTCAAATACGCTGATCCCCTGGATCATTGGCGCATCTCTGATGATTTGGTTAAGTATGCTTTATGTCCCTTATATCAGCAATATTTTCCAACTCTCTCCGCCGCATCCGTCTGATTTGATCATACCATTTATACTCGCTTTAGCGGGCACTCTTTGGGTAGAGATCTGGAAGGCTGCTCGCCTTCGGATGCCCGAGTCAAGCAGATAAGGAGGGCGAACGTTCATGCAAGTCATTGATGCAAGTCATTGATGCAAGTCATTGATGCAAGTCATTGATACAAGACAAGGACAAAACGGTTAGCATTGGGAAGGAAAATCAAAATTCAGAAGGACTGAACATCATATTGGCAGTCGTATTTTCTCTGATTAACTCAGGCATATGGCATTTCTGGAGACTTCTATTCAAACATTTGAAACCTATCGTTCACTTGGTGAAAAGCAATGGCCCAGGTAGCCGATGACACGTTGACCTGGACACCTGGAGAAGACGTCAACAGTATTGCTGTCATTGTTCATCACCTGTCGGGCAACATGCTTTCCCGATGGACAGATTTCCTCACTTCGGACGGGGAAAAATCCTGGCGAAAACGAGACGAAGAATTTGAAGATCAGCTGCATTCCCGGGATGAAATCATGGCACACTGGGAAAAAGGATGGACCTGTCTGTTCCAGACCCTGGCATCACTTACAGATGAAGATATGGCACGGATTGTCTTGATCCGCGCAGAACCACATACTGTCGAAATGGCCATCATTCGCCAGTTGGCTCACTATTCCTACCATGTCGGACAACTGGTCTTGCTGGCCAGGATCATCCAGGGAAGCCAGTGGCACTCTCTCTCCATTCCGAAAGGCGGCTCAGCATCCTTCAATCGCGAAAAAATGGGGTAGCGTGACTCGCACCAGAGTTCCATCTTCATGACGGGAATCCCCTACTCTCCTGAGCAAGATCACATCCTGTTTGTCGTGTCCGATGACATTCCGGAGTACCTTGCATCAAATTTCACGAGTGAAAACCAAATCCGTCGTCGTCCCCATGCAACGTGGGGTGAAAGTGCTGCATGACCCTGTCCTGAACAAAGGCACCGCATTCACGGAAGAGGAGCGGGACCGACTGGGTCTTCGAGGGCTCCTCCCACCCCGGGTCCTCACCCAGACCACCAGAAAAACGTGTGCTGGAAAATCTGAGTGTCAAGCCAAATGACCTGGAACGGTATATCTATCTGGTATCTCTTCAGGACCGGAATGAGAATCTGTTCTATCGGACGGTGATCGATCATCTGGAGGATACGATGCCCATTATTTATACGCCCACGGTTGGCAAAGCCTGCCAATCATACGGGCATTTGTTCCGTCAGTCAAGAGGGCTGTATATCAGCCTGCAGGATCGGGGGAGGATCCGGCAAATCCTGCATAACTGGCCCCACCATGATGTTCGGGTCATTGTGGTGACGGATGGCGAGCGTATCCTTGGTCTGGGAGATCTGGGCGTATACGGGATGGGGATCCCCATTGGCAAACTTTCCCTGTACACTGCCTGTGCCGGGATTCATCCGACGCAATGTCTGCCTATTGTGATCGATGTCGGCACCAACAATAAAAGCCTGTTGGAAGACGAACTTTACCTGGGACTCCAACATCAACGGGTGCAGGGAGATCCGTATAAAGAGCTGCTGACCGAATTCATCCATGCTGCGCAGGAGGTTTTTCCGGATGTGCTCATTCAACTGGAGGATTTTGCAACCGATAATGCCTTCACTTTACTCCATGGATTTAAGGACAAGGCTTGCCTTTTTGATGATGATATTCAGGGCACAGCAAGTGTGGCCCTCGCCGGTATTTTCTCCGCGTTAAAAATCACCGGAGGCAAACTCGCCGACCAGCGATTTGTCTTTTTGGGTGCAGGTGAGGCAGGTGTCGGTATCGCTGATATTCTCTGCCAGGCCATGGTGGAAGAAGGTCTTCCTCTGGAGGATGCAAGGCATCGGTGCTGGCTGGTCGACAGTCAGGGCCTGGTTTGTGATTCACGGGAGAATCTTGCCCATCACAAATTGGTCTATGCCCATCATCATGAACCAATCGATACGCTGGAAGAGGCCATCGAAGTACTTCAGCCGACAGCGATCATTGGTGTTTCCGGGCAGGGTGGCAAATTCACAAAAGAGGTACTGGAGAAAATGGCACAAATGAATGAGCGACCCATCATTTTTGCCCTCTCTAACCCGACCACCAGTTCGGAATGTACCGCAGAGGAAGCCTATCGTTATACCGATGGGAAAGCCATCTTTGCCAGTGGCAGTCCCTTTGATCCGATCACACTAAATG
Organism: Saprospiraceae bacterium; assembly: GCA_016710115.1. Taxonomy (GTDB): domain Bacteria; phylum Bacteroidota; class Bacteroidia; order Chitinophagales; family Saprospiraceae; genus JAGNXB01. The sequence goes on along the minus strand of JADJLN010000004.1, from coordinate 59,110 downwards.
GAAAAACGTTTTATCCCGGCCAGGGGAATAATGTCTACATTTTCCCTGGTGTGGGATTAGGCGTGACTTACTGTAAAGCGACCCGAGTGACGGATGCTATGTTCCTTACAGCTGCTCATACTGTATCACAAATGGTCAGTCAGGAAGAAATGGAACAAGGACGAATTTACCCGGCACTCAAACGTATAAGGGAAGTGAGTGCACGGATTGCGGAGGCCATAACTCATGTAGCAATTGAAGAAGGATTGTCCCGAATGGCATTGGCCGATGTCCATCTGGAAAATATCCACGAGTATATGTACAGTCCGGAGTACACGGAGTATATGTAAGTTGGACGACAAAACCATTTGCTTCTGGTGATAATCACTAAATTTGTCCTGATGTTGAATCGATTCTTTTCATTCATTCTCCTTCTGCTGATCATTGCATCTGCAGGGCGTGATGGATTGGAAATAATCGCATTCAATATTCATCGGGAGGCAATTACTCAACGCCTCTGTATCAATCTGAACAAGCCGGAGAAAAGTGCAATGGCAAATGTGCACTGAAAGCACAGCTGGAAAAGCAGCAAGAACAAAAACAGTCTCCGGCCAACCCGATACCCGAACCGGACTCTAAAGTGATTTTTACCTTGAATGAATCCTTCATTGATCACCCAAGGGAGGCCCTTAACTATGCTGAACTAACCGATAACTGGTTAATTCCGACCTCCCGACTCATCGTTGCCGACCTGGCCCATCCACCGGAATTGTTGGTCTGATTCGAAAACAATCGTTTTCTCAACCTGCAATTTCTATCATGAAACCACATCCATGTTTATGGTTGTTGGTCATCCTGATCCTGCCCATTCAACTCAACGCATGTGATGTTTGTGGCGGTGGGTCCGGAGCTTCTGGAATTGGACTTTTTTGGGCACAACCCAGGAGTTCCATCCAGTTGACCAGCATGCTTCAACGATTTCAGTCTGATCACGGTGACCATATTTATACGCGTGATCAATTTCTGTCATTCAGTTTATTGTTTCGTCACCGAATAACCGGCCGCTGGTTTGGACAGGTCGCACAACCCTACCAGTCAAACTTTCGAGACGGACGATCGGGTGTGCAGAGCAAGTCCGGCCTGGGCGACTCCAGGCTTTCTGCACATTGGATCGCCTGGCAGAAGGAAAACTCCGGCGGGGCAGGATATGTCGAAATAGGAGGTGGAATCATATTGCCCACCGGGTCATATGATGCAAACATTCATGACCATAATCTGCCTGAAAATTTCAATCCTGGCAAAGGCAGCTGGGGATGGATTATTCAACCTCAGGCCAATGTAACATTTGGTCGAATCAGCTGCATTGTCCAGTCGGAATGGAAAGCATATGCACCCACTCCAGGAGGGTATCGTTTTGGTCAGGAAATTTCGGCTGCCGGCGTTGTTGCATTGAATGGTCTCCAATGGATATCCATGAAATGGATTCCCTGGATTGGAAATTCATTTCAATGGTTGGAAACCGATCATTATGGGAATGGACTACATGTCTTTGGAACAGGAGGCCGTGCCTGGATGGGCAGTATTGGTATGCAGTGCATCCGTTCAAAACTGGCATTGGGCGTCAATGCCCAATTGCCTATTACCCAATCATTCAGTTCCGGAGAGGTCAATGCCCTGACAAGGGCATCTGTCAATCTGGGCTGGTTTTTTTAACAACACAAACAAATCACTGATGAAAAATTATATCTATCTGACGCTTGCAATGAGCGCATTTGTCTTTAATTCCGGATGTAAAAAGGACACACCGGACCCGACGCATGAGTACCATGCTCATATTCACTCTCCCAACACAGACGCCAAACATGTGGATGATGTGCTGGAAATCGAGGTGGATTTTGAAGACCATACTGGAGGAACAGTCCACCACATTCAGGTGCGCATCTACAATAAAACGACCTTGGCAGAGGTCTATCTGATGCCAACAGATGCCCATGTACATGCCACCAGTGGATCCTACACATTTGAAGACACCTTTGATCTGTCGGTTGCCAACGGCATTTCCGCACATTCGGATTGGGTGTTGGAAGCCAAAAGTGTGGGGAGAAACGGATGGTGAATCTGAGGAGATCGAAACCGTGGAATTCCACGTTCATCCCTGATGTTCCAATTGAATACACAAGATCAGGGGTGCCCAACAGGCACCCCTTTTTTTTAGACCTTATCGGTGGATGGAAAGGACCAGATGGGCATCCGGAAAATGGACCATGTACATTCCGGCGGGCACATTGGATACATCAAAATGGGTGGCCCCCTCTCTGGAATGGTCAGATGTTGCTGACCCAGCACATCGAGCAGAACACCAGGGTGACGAGTTGGAGAAGAAAACGATACCGTGGTACTGGCAGGGTTTGGGGAAGCTCTATAGGCCGGGTTATCGTGATCTGGTTGACGGATCGGCACCCCGTCGTCCCCCGTCACAAACCGGGCCAGCAAGCGGATATAACCTGCCTGGGAATAAATGGCAGGCTCGGTGATCTCCCAGGAACTTTCGGGCCAACCCGTATTAAAATCGAGATAACTTTTCATGGGTGGTTGGCCGGATGGTGGCGAAATGGTCGTCACGGAAAAGTCCTTGTTCGGTCCTCCGGTTACATATCCTGGAGGCGGACCATAAGGTGAGTCCAGGGAATGATCCCAATCCGTGCCATCGGCAAACCAGGTGTGGTAGATCTGGTTGACACCAAAATCGCCACCGATCTCAACCATATTGGATAGCATCACCATCCCTAAAGGATTCACGCCATGGAAGTAGTGCACATGATCGCCTGCACGTTGGTTGTATTGAGCAGTTGAAGATGGATTCACCGCATAGTGAGCTGCCAACAAATTCAGTGTACCATAAGAAGCCATGGGCAGATTACTCCCCCAGTGGTAAGACCAGTCGGGCATGCCAGCCTGATATAGTTCCGCATCAGTATAACCGTAGAAATCATTCCAGTTGTTGGACACCGCGGCAGAAAATGAACCCAGGATGGCATTGGATGCAGTGGCATCCGCATCAGGTAGTGTGGTATAATGCAACAAGGCACCATTCAACTCCATATAATACGGGCCCCAGAATCCGCCAAGAGGTTCAGCGTCTGCATAATGATCCAGGAAGAAGTCATGATATGCTATTTCTCCAGTCAGATCATAGAGGTGAACTGCAGCCGTAATCGCGGCATTCCATTGCGTCGTCTCATTCCAGTCGGCATCGCCGGCAACAATGGATCCATTATCGCAATCGGTCTCCAGGTTATTCCCGTTGAATGCGGGCAGGACTTGATTAAAACAGGCTTGCGCCTTGATACCCAGTAAGGATCCGTACCCTTCCCATCCTTCGATCTGTCGATACACAACGGCGGCGTGCGCCAGCATGGATGCCATGGCGATCGTGGAGGAGGTACAGACAGGTCCATAATATCGCGGATCCTGGTTGAGACTTGGTGGCGAAAGGACATTTTCGCTGTAATTCGCGCTTCCCATTTTAATATGTACACTGCCATCCGGTTCGATCATTTTCAGCAACCAGTCCAGCTCCCATTTCAGTTCGTCCAGGAGATCAGGAAACGAATTATTGCTTTCGGGAATATTCCACTCATCGGAAAACGCCTGGGGATTTTCCTCCCAGGCCCACAGCAGGTCATGCACAGCCCGATGGGCGAAGGTGACATACTTATTGTAATCGCCTGCGTCATACCAACCACCACGTAGATCCTTCCAGAGAGATTGGTTCATAGGATCGGAAATGGACCGGCACTGCGCCTCCTGTTGGAAATCGAGATTATCTGACCAGCGGGGATCGGCATAGGGTGGCTTCTTTTCAAATCCGCACCGGTTATAGTAGAATGCCCGACCGGCAGCCTGCATGACCTCCTGGTACGGATCGGTACTGATCCTGAATTCAGCGGATCGATTGCCCTGGCCATCATCCAGATAAAATTCACCCGGTTGATCCTGGTCGGAAAAATCCACCCACCATCCCTGGTCGCCTGATGGGGCATGCACATATCCATTCTGCCACGAATCGATCCAGAACGAATAGACCGGTTGACCAGTCATTGCGTCCTGAAGCAACATTTCAGGGAAACCAGGTGGAGTATAGGACAGATTGTTATTAAAACCTACCTGTGGATTACTGACGACAGCCACCTTCAAAGCTTTTGGGATGTAGCCGAACTGGTCGACATGGATGAACGGGTTGGGGGATTGGGCATCTGAATCAGCCGGGAGAAAACAGGATGCCACGATCAACAATCCCGTCATGAGCCCTCCCCTGGGCAATCTTGAATGGAGCATGTGAAAAGAGTTTGGTTCGATTCTGCAAACCCGAAGTTAAGCGAAACAACTTGCCTTTTTCCCGAAACAATGTATCTTTCTTTTCAGATTCCCCCCTGTTGAAGCATTGGCGAAAGCTGTGCTTTGGATGTTGATGGTTCGGCAGGGTTCAAACCAATGCCGACCATGAAATCCAACTCTACCTTCTGCTTACGCGGATTGTCTCTGCTCCCCTTCTTCCTCGCACTGATCTTCTCTGCCCCTTTACCTGGCCAGATTTCCTGGGTGCAAACGAATGGACCCTATAATGGTGATGTGGCGCGGCTCTTCATTCAACCACTCGATGGGCAGTTGCTGGCCATGACCGAGGGAAAGGTGTATCGGGGGCTACCTCCCGGTCCATTCTGGAGCCCGGTCATTTTTGATCCGAATGATCAATACTGGTACGATCTGGTCAAAGCAGACGATCAGGAATATTACCTGGTCGGTGCTTCCGGGGCTCTTGGACATACGACCGATTTTGGCATTACCGGGATCTGCACACCTTGCCCGTGTCCGTTATTGACGTCCTGCGGGCGACACCGGACGGACGTGCTTTGCTGTATACGGGGACCAACGATTTTTTATTTTACCGAGGATCACGGCCAGACCTGGAATCTTCAGGCGAGCGACCTGGGCGTTGCCCTTCTCACCCTGCTCTACGACCCTTCGACAGATTTCTTTTTGCCGGCACATCAGAAGGCATTTGGGCAAGTGCAGATAACGGGTCAACCTGGACGGCCATGAACAACGGGGACATGACCAACTCTACCGAGATCAGAACTCTTCATCGCATCGATATCAGTGGCACTCTCCTGGCGAACACAGGTTCACAAACCTACAGAAGTACGGATGGAGGAGTCAACTGGACGCTTCTGCCCGGATTCCTTTTTGCGAACCATTTTGATGACCTGGGCCCTGATGCGGTGTATGCTGCCTGCGGATTTTCCGGGCTGTACCGGTCATCTGTGGATGGGCTGCAATGGAAGCCCGTCACTGGAACGGGACTCCCGGAACTGTGTCAATTGGTGACTGTCAAAGGCGGACAGGGAGAGATCTATGTTTCCGGATCGGATAAGGAGGGATTGCTCCTGGCCGCCGATCCGGATGATCCGGAGTGGGTTCTCAAAGGGATGCCAAATGAGGAAATCAATGCCTTACATTATGACGAGGGATCAGGCACCATCCTCGCAGCAACCAATGACACGGTGTTCCGATCGACTGATCTCGGTCAGACCTGGTTGCGATCGAATGAAGGTTTGACCTATCCATTTATGACGGGTTTTACGACAAAACCGGGGAAGATCTATGTGGTCAACTTGGGGAAACATCCACGTATCCGAAGATGCCGGCGTGACGTGGACGGATCTGTCAGCCAATGTCCCGGGCACATTTATCCATGATTTAACCTCGAATCAAAGCACCCGCCTGTTCCTGGCAAGTTCAGGAAATGAAGCAGTTTATGTTGCGCATAATCAGGACTTGAACTGGGGGCCTTATGACCAGGGCCTGCCTGATCAGATCAACATTGAAAAACTGGCTGTTGCCGGTGTTCCGGGTCCGAACCAGTGGCTTTTTGGTGCTTCGGTTTTTGGCATGTATCGCACATCCGCCTCACTTCTGATGGCCAACTGGCAATCCTTTGGCAATGGTCTGCCGGCATTTCAGATGGTCTACGATCTAAAATCCAGTCCCGGAGGAACAACCCTGCTCCTCAGTGGAGAAGCCGGGCTCTTCCAGTCTTCCACCACAGTCGATTTCTGGACGAGCCTACCCGTTCCACCTGACGCCCTGCCCATCCAGGAGATCCTGTACATATCAGAAGACCAGATCATGATTGCCACTCCCAATGGAATCTACCTAACCGAAGATGGTGGACAAACCTGGGATCAGATCAATAACACGCTGGTTGATATCCGAACCACTTCGGTGATTGCAGCGGGGAAGGACCACTGGCTGGCGGGTACACAGGCCGGAGGTGTGCATTTGGGTACAGGAAAGATCGTGGCGGTGGAGTCACCAGATTCTCCGGCTTCCGCACTGCAAATCTGGCCCAATCCTGCTCAAAATTTGGTATACTTGAGTGGTCACTATTCAGAGTTTGGAATATGGGAAGCCTCAGATGTCCTGGGAAGGCGGCAGCTTCTCTCCTGTGACTGGTCAGATGACCAGGTCGTCCTGGATGTCAACGAACTGGACAATGGGATATGGTGGATACATCATGACCAGTTCAATATCCCGATTATCATTCTGCGATAGTCTTTGAGGAAATTACCGTTTCTTATTAGACTCTTCTTGTCTATGTCAACCAACAATAAACTGGGACGCATTCTTTTTGTAATCCTTGGAATGCCTGTCACCCTGTTCATCGGAATGGCCTTCGCTTCACTCAGCGGTGCCGCTGCCAATCAAGGGCTGGCAGGTGGCGCAATCGTATTCGGCTACGGGGTAATCTTTGCGGCTGTCGGACTGGTCCTTTCTTTGTTATTTATTCGGCGCATACCGCTTGTCGCGATCGTGGGCATTGCCGTTTTTGCCTGGTTTCGGATAGAAGCCAAGCAAAAAGCAAAAGCCGAGGAAGCGATCGAACGGCAGGCTGTCCCCATGCATCTGAAAACCGAGCAACAGGTGGACGGGCCGATGGGGCTCGGTTGTTTTCAGCTGCATACGTTTGATCAGCCGGTATTGTATGTCTATGGTCCTCCACAAACGGGCATGTCCATCCTGCAACTGCCGGCTCAGGACAGCATCGTTTTCGGAAAAACGGAATACGGTGGTTCCGATATCCTGTCTGCCCCACCCTGGTTGGTTCCGTTCCATATGAAGCTGGACTATGACATCTTTTACCTGAAGATCATCGGATTGACCCGGGAGATGGTGGAATGCGAGGTCAACTCCATGAATGGAGAGACCCGATATTTCGATCGTCGTGCAGGGGAAGTTATTTATTGGGCAGATTTTCTGCTCGGGGTCCATTCTGTAGAATGGCCGGACGATCAGCCGGGTATCGTCCGGATCAAACCCCTCTCCCAAGCCAGTCAGGTGATGGTGGACTACGTCTTCATGCACCCGATCATGATCCGGGGCCACTGGATGCTGGTGGAGCTGTGGAATGATGACTTTGAACAGGTCGGGAATGGTTGGATCCGATGGACGGATGGGGAGAAATTATTGGTGAGGTATTCGCTTTTGAGTTGAGAGAGACCGCTGAATGTCTACCCTAATTAGGAGTATTTAAGGCGTAGGGGGAACGTCTACATGAAAGACCTTGGCAACGCTGGTAAATGATAGAACTATTTGAAACAATCTTCGAAACGCCATTGTTACTCCCCTGCTCTTCAGTTTTTTCACACGCTCTCTAACACGCAACCGTTTGTCACAATTCAGATTCTTCCGTTACATCGCCATCCTGGAGGGCATCAGCTATTTGTTGTTTGGGTTGACGATGCCCTTGAAGTATATGTATGGGATACTGGAACCCAACTTCTATGTGGGCATGGCACATGGCCTGTTGTTTCTCCTGTATTGTGTATTGGGACTGCGCTGTGCCATTCATTACAAATGGACATTCGGGTTTAGCGTGATGGTGTTTCTGGCATCACTGGTACCGTTTGGCACGTTTTACCTTATGGGATGCCACGCTTCATTTACTACCCTTTTAATCAAAATTATAGGAATCATGACATTATTTAGGTTTAGTAATTTTAGTCAATTTGACCCATTGAATTTAGTAGAAAGTGGAATGGGTTACCAAATTTTGAAGATAACCAAGATGAATATGTAGTAATTGATTCTCAATATTTTATTTTGTTAAGAGAAATCTCAGTCTCTCCTTATCCGATAACATTTGAAAATTTGCTCGAAATAAATAATGTGGAAAATAAAACTGTTCGAAACCAAATAATTAAATACAAACGCAATTATTCTTCACCAAGTTCACAGTATCCTCCATTCACAGATTTTACCAATGGTACTGAGGTTTTATTCGCTATTCAGCTTTCAATCCAGATAAACGAATTAAACCAGACGGTAGTGTTATTAGGGGCACATACTGTACGACACTTAATGATGATCAAGAAGTACCTAGCGGCTTAGCGGCAGTTGGCAGGTATGCACTTCCAAGCAGATTGTCACATATATACGCTTACGAAATTCGCCCGCCAAAAGACATACCAATTTATTTTGGAACGGTTACCCCAAACTATGGTCTTGCCGGAGGAGGAGTAGAAGTATTTTTTCCTGATGGATGCCCAGAAGGCAGTGCAAGCTTTTCTCCAAGTAAGACAATACCATTGCGTTAAAATACTTTTTAGAACAAAGGGTACCACACAAGCAGGGATTTAAACTTAGAAAATAAAGACATTAACTTTAAAGAACAATTCTTTGGCAAAGACAATTGGCCGTCATCTTGCCGTCGGGTAGTCCGGAACGTTATCAAACCCCCAGGCAGCAGTTAGTTTAAGTTTACAGTCTATCCGAAAAGAAAACCCCAATGCGAACCTGGCTTGCGATCACCTTCACCATTTTCATTGCCCTGCCTGGTATAGCAGCCACTTTCTACCTCGATCCGGTCAATGGCAGTCTGAATAACCCCGGCACGCTGGCGGCTCCCTGGCCCTCACTGGAAGAGGTCATCCTGGCCAACATTGTGGAGACGCAGGAATATTCCCCCCTCCCCTATGACCCGGTCAATAGCAAACTCATTCCCAAAAATGTGGGTGCACCCGTTCAGGCTGGAGATACGCTGATCTTACTGAGTGGATTGCATGGGGCGGTGGAGATCGACCGGCATGTCAACACCGGCTACATCACCATCATAGCCGGTGCAGACCAGACCCCCATACTGGAATTCCTCCACCTTCGTTCTTCTGCCTACTGGCGTATTGAAGGCGTTCAGATCAGTTCCGAACCTTACGGATTCTACACAGATGACCATCTTGTATTCATCGAATCTCACGGCTGGCGGGGCCCTGCCGATCATGTGGAGATCCGGAATTGCCTGATCCGCAGCGGAGAGGATGCCTGGAACTGGAGCCAGCAGGAATGGCTGGACCGGGTCACCAACGGGATCAACGTAAACGGGGATCATGTGCTGATCGAGGATAATCTCGTGACCAATATCTACATGGGCATCAGTCTTGTCGGCGACAGTCTGGTAGCCCGAAACAATCAAGTCATCAATTTTGCCGGAGACGGGATGCGTGCCCTGGGGGCACACCAGTTGATCGAGGGCAACCTGATCAAAAATTGTTTTGATATCGATGACAATCATGACGATGGCATCCAGTCGTTTAACCTGGGCACATATGATGTATCAGATATCGTGATCCGGGGAAACACCATTCTGAATTATGACGATCCGGATCAGCCGTTCAGAGGACCCCTTCAGGGGATCGGATGCTTTGACGGTCCGTTCACGGATTGGGTTATTGAAAACAATGTGATTTCGGTCGATCACTGGCATGGCATTTCCCTGTATGGGGCGTACAATTGTCGGATCATCAACAATACCGTCCTCGACCCGACACCGGGCTTGACACCGGGGCCGTCCTGGATCCGGGTACAGGACAACAAGGATGGGACGCCCAGTGAAGGGTGTGTGGTGAAAAACAATATTGCCAACACCTTTGTCGTGGACGGCGAACAGAGTCACAATCTGACCTTCCCCGGCACCGCCGAGTATAGTGCGCAATTTATGGATCCCCTCATGTATGACTTTCACCTCCTTGCGGGGAGTTCCGCCATCGATCAGGGTGATGCTTCAGTTGCACCGCCTGTTGATCGGGACGGGGTCACCCGACCGCAGGGGAATGGCGTGGATATCGGGGCGTATGAATTCCAGATCCTGAATGTACTGACTCCTTCCTCACCCAGGACCTGGAGCATCTCCCCTAATCCATGGATTGACCAGACAATGATTCTTTGCGAAGCTTGCACTGATTCAAATGTCAGCATCCGAATCACAAATGCAGCTGGTCAGATCATTCACTTTCCGATTTCCCGGGTGCCGGGTGGGTTCTTGGTCCAACGAGCTCACTTTCCTGCTGGACCCTATCCCTTTAAAATGCACACTGATGATAAACAGATCTATACCGGTGTCCTTATCTTGACAGATTGATGCGTTAATCCAGAAACATTGATCCAACTCCAACATATCGACCATGTCGCCATCCGGGCTACCGATCCGGAACGCAGTGCCCGTTGGTATATGGACGTCCTGGGGCTGAAACGGTTCCCCATCCCCGAATGGGACCCCTACCCGATCATGATGATGTCGGGCGATCAGGGTATCGCCATCTTCCCGCCAAAAGGCGATCCGGATGATCACGACCCGAGGTCAGTCCGGATCGATCACATTGCTTTTCGGGTGGACGGGGAGAATTTCGCCCGGGCACAAGCTCATTTTGACCATCTGCAAATCCCGTACACCATCCAGGATCATGTCTATTTTCACTCGCTGTATTTGCATGATCCTGACGGGCATCAAATCGAACTGACCACTCCAGTCAAGCCACTCCCTTCAAATTGACTCCAGATGAATATCCACCTGCCTGACCCATTAGCGATCGATTGGAAAGAAATTTCCCACACTGTCCATCCCGGCGAACGGGGCGAAGTGACCTTTCAACAAATGGAAGCTGGAGAAATCAAAATTCGCCTGGCACAATACAGTCCGGGATATCTGGCTGATCACTGGTGTGAGAAAGGGCATATCGTCCAGATTCTGGAGGGGCAGTTGATGCTGGAACACCAGGGGGCTGAAACTATGGTCATGAATGCTGGCATGACTTATATTGTAGGCGATGGGCGACAGCCACATCGGGCCAGCTCATCGGTTGGTGCCACGGTGATGATCTTCGACTAGTACCCCTCAAGTAGCCGAAATGGAAGATTTACTACATCAAGTTCGCCAATGTACCACTTGTGCAGCCTTTCTTTCGCTTGGGCCCCGCCCTCTTCTCCAGGCAAGTATCCGGTCACGCATCGTGATCATCGGACAGGCCCCTGGCGAAAAGACCCATCAACGTGGTATCCCCTGGGATGACAAAAGTGGTGACCGACTTCGCGACTGGCTGGGGGTGACCAGGGAAGAGTTTTACGATGCCAGTCTCTTTGCCTTCCTGCCCATGGGCTTCTGTTATCCGGGAAAAGGGAAGTCTGGTGACCTTCCTCCCCGCCCAGAATGTGCCCCTCAATGGCATCCGGCTTTATTGGCGAAAATGCCAGCTATTCAATTGACTCTCCTGATCGGGATGTATGCACAAACCGCCTACCTGGAAAACAGGCATCCCCAACGATAACAGCGAACGTCGAGCATTTTCAGAATTTTCTGCCTGATCGTTTTCCATTGATCCATCCATCTCCCCGGAACCAGATCTGGATGAAAAAAAATCCATGGTTTGAAGAAAGCGTCCTGCCAGCCTTGCAACAACGAGTCGCATCCGTAATGAATGAGTGATAGGCCGATTTATTCCTTTATTCGTTTCCATCACGGCAGACAGGTTTAGATTTTTTCGTTCAAATGGTAAATTGCTATGGCGACTAAGGCCACCCGCCAACTTCCGATTTCCACGTTCGACTTCCGCATTCTTCATTTTTTATTTCCCATTTCTTGCGCCCCTTCAGGGCTTTAGATCAGGTCGGCCCAATGTCATTGGGCGCCGCCCAATGCTCTGTTCTTGCGCCCCTTCAGGGCTTGTAGCCATTTCCTGGCAAGGTCACTTTCCGATTTCCGACTTCCAATTTCACAATTTGTCATTCCGGGCGACGAGAGTCACCCCTTAAATTCCTCAAACCCTCCGTCTCAAAGCCACCTCTTGATTCCTTCATTCCTCCCGCCACAGCGAGCAGACATTCCAGATTTTTCAATCTCTCCGTCCCTGCGTCTCTTCGTCTCTCCGTCTCAAAGTCCCAAAGTCTCAACGTCTCTTCGTCCCTCCGTCCCAAAGTCTCAACGTCACTTCTGCCCTTCCAGGATCTTGATATAATTTGCCCGTTCGTAAGCCGTGGGGTCAGCAATATTCTTCTGGCTCATCACCCCTTTGAACGCGTCGATAGTCCCGAACTGATGCCGTTCCATCCAGCTGGCCAGGTCCTTGTTCATCTGATGGAGATAGTCGATGCCATGCTTGTAGAGCGAAGATGCAGTCATCGCCACATCCGCACCGGCAAGGATATACTTGACCACCTCATCTGCAGTTTGCACTCCCGTGGTTGCAGCCAGTGAAACAGGCACTCGGCCATGAAGGATGGCGATCCACAACAAGGGCAACCGGATCTCATTGGCGACAGAATACTGGAGGTCAGATACCAGACGCAATCGCTCGATATCAATGTCTGGTTGATAGAATCGGTTAAACAGTACCAATGCATCTGCTCCGGCATCACGCAGGTCTGCTGCCATGGTTCCCATGGCACTGAAATACGGATTCAACTTGACAGCTACAGGAATGGAGACCGTCTTGCGGACGATGCGCACGATATCCAGATATCGACTTTCGACATCCTGTGAACGGATACCGACATCTGCCGGGATAAAGAAGATGTTCATCTCGATCCCGTCTGCGCCTGCCTGTTCCATTTGCCGCGCATAATCGATCCACCCTTCACTGCTGATCCCGTTGAGGCTGCCGATAATCGGAATATCCACTCGGGCTTTGGCCTGACGAATGAGATTCAGATAGGCTTCCGATCCGACATGATAGTCATCAAAATCCGGAAAATACCCGGACGCCTCCGGATGCATATTGACCGTGTTTTCCAGCACGACATCCATCAATGCATCCTCTCTTTCTGATCTGCTCTTCAAACAGGGAGAAAAGCACAACAGCACCTGCCCCCGCATCTTCCATGTGCAGGATGTTCTCCAGATTCTCAGAAAGCGGGCATGCCGATACGACGATCGGTGAGGAGAGTTCGAGACCCATATAGGTTGTACGGAGATCCATTTTATTGAGTTAAGGAGTGGAGGAGTTAAGGAGTTATGGAGTTATGGAGAGGAGGAGGAGGTTATGAGGTTATGAGGGAAGGAGGTTATGAGGGAAGGAGGTTATGAGGGAAGGAGGTTATGAGGGAAGGAGATTTGAATGAAGGGTTATCCCATAGGAGCGAAAGAAGATGCGTCAAATCCGGCCATCTCTTCGTAGGTCCGCCAACGAAGATCGGCGATTTCCTGGGCGAGAGTCATGAGTCGTTCTGCCTCTTCAGGATTTGTCCGGGTGAGGATCTTGTAGCGCAATTCATTGTATGCGTAATCTTTGAGGCTGATCGTGGGCCTTGGCGAATCCAGGACAAAGGGGCGATGGCCTGATTTGCGCAATCCGGGATGATATCGCAGTAATGGCCAGTAGCCGCTTTTTACAGCAAGGTCCTGCTGGGTCAGGCCTTTGGTCATGTCTATGCCATGGGCGATACAATGGCTGTACGCCAGGATCAGACTCGGACCATCATAGGCTTCCGCTTCCCGAAACGCCAGTAGCGTGTGTTGCGGATTGGCTCCCATGGCGACCTGGGCGACATACACATTCCCATAGGAAATCGCCTGCAGGGCCAGGTCTTTTTTCCCCACCCGCTTCCCACCTGCAGCAAATTTTGCTGTGGCTGCAGTCGGTGTGGCTTTGGACATCTGACCACTTGTGTTGGAGTAGACTTCCGTATCGAGGACCAGTACATTTACATTCCGGCCACTGGCCAGCACATGATCCAGACCCGATGAACCAATATCGTATGCCCATCCATCTCCACCCACCAACCAGACACTGCGTTTCACCAGGTGGTCGCCCAGACTGGCCAGACTGCGCGCCCGAGGATCACGAATGGCCATCAGACGCTCCTGCAAATCGGCAACACGTGCGCGCTGCAGTGCAATGCCCACCTCTTCTTTCTGATCCGCCTCCAGAAGGTCGGAAGAAAGATGTTCGCCGATCTCGTGCCGTAATTCGCTCACCAAACGCCTTGCTGTCTCTCTCAATTTATCGGCACTGACCCGCATACCCAGGCCGAATTCGGCATTGTCCTCGAACAGCGAATTGGACCAGGCCGGACCTCTTCCTTCCCGGTTTACCGTCCAGGGAGTCGTGGGCAGGTTGCCTCCGTAAATGGAGGAGCAGCCGGTGGCATTCGCCACGACAAGGCGATCGCCAAATAACTGGGTGAGCACCTTGATATACGGCGTTTCACCGCAGCCGGCACAGGCGCCCGAGAACTCGAAGAGTGGCTCCAGAAACTGAACGCCATGCACCGTGTTGTAATTGATCCGGCTCCGGTCATTCAACGGAATCTGTTCGAAAAAATCCAGATGTGCCTTGGCAGATTCCGTACGCGGTGACTTGTCCTCCAGATTAATCGCACGACGGTCGCGGTTTTCAGGATCAGACACCGGACATGCTTCGACGCAAAGGTTGCACCCGGTGCAATCCTCCAGATACACATCCAGCGTAAATCGTGTCTCCGGATATCCGCGGGCATTGATCTGAGCAGATTTGAATCCCTCCGGCGCGCCGACCAGGCGTTCACTATGGTAATATTTGGCCCGGATCACGCTGTGCGGGCAGACAAAACTGCAATTCCCGCACTGGATACAGAGCTCGCTGTCCCAGACAGGGATGAGATCGGCGATGTTGCGTTTTTCCCATTTTGTCGTTCCGCTGGGGTACGTTCCATCGACAGGCAACAGGCTTACCGGCAGATCATCGCCATGTCCGGCCAGCATGCGAGCGGTCACCTCCCTCACAAACGCAGGGGCGCCTTCGGACAGGTTTGTGCCAACTTTCCGGGCGTTGGTTGACTGATTAGGCAAGCTCAATTCAAACAGGTTTTCCAGGGTCTGGTCGACCGCTTTGAAATTTTTCTGAATAACGGATGGTCCCTTTTTAAAATAGGTTTTCTCGATTGCCTTCTTGATCTGCCGAATTGCTTCCTCTCGTGGCAGGACACCGGAAATGGCAAAGAAACAGGTCTGCATGATGGTATTGATCCGGTTGCCCATTCCCGTATCTCGTGCTACTGTGTTTGCATCGATGAGAAAAACCCTGGCTTTTTTAGCCAACAAAGCCTCCTGGACTTCACCCGGGATATGTTGCCAGATTTCCATCGTGGAATAATGTGAATTGATCAACAATGTCCCACCCGGTTTGAGCTGGTGGACCATTTCCACATGGTCGAGAAATCGGAATTGATGACACCCGATAAAATCCGCTTCCCGGATCAGATAGGGTGCCCGAATGGGTGCAGTCCCAAAACGCAAATGGGACACCGTGCGAGCGCCACTTTTTTTAGAGTCATAGACAAAATAGCCCTGAGCATAGAGGTCCGTGTTTTCCCCGATGATCTTGATACTGTTTTTATTGGCTCCCACCGTGCCATCTGCTCCGAGGCCGTAGAATAAAGCCTGTGTCCATTTCGATTCGTCCAATGTGAAGCCAGGATCAACCTCGAGACTGGTATGGGTGACATCGTCGTGAATGCCAATCGTAAAGTGATTCAAGGGCTGCTCCTTTCCCAATTCGGTAAAAATGGCGTTCACCATGGCCGGTGTGAACTCTTTGGATGACAGACCGTAGCGCCCGCCAATGACCCGGGGCAAACGGGGTAACTGGCCATCCATGACTGCTTCCGACAAGGCCCCCAGCACATCGAGATAGAGTGGCTCACCCCCTGCGCCCGGCTCCTTTGTGCGATCCAACACCGCGATTGCTTTCGTGGTGGCCGGTAACGCGAGCAGCAAATCGGGTTTCGAAAAAGGCCGGTACAGCCTGACCTGGATCACCCCTACTCGCCCACCCCTGCGATTGATTTCGAGGGCCGTTTCTGCAGCTGTCTCTCCACCCGATCCCATGATCACGATCACCTTTTCGGCATCCGAAGCCCCGGTATAGGTGAATAGCTCATACTGCCTTCCGGACAAGGTGGCAAAGGCATTCATGGCCTCCTGGACAATCCCGGAAGTCTCCTCGTAAAAACGATTGACGGTTTCTCTTCCCTGAAAATAGACATCCGGATTCTGGGCTGTGCCTCGAATAAATGGCCGTTCCGGATTAAGCGCCCGTCGCCGATGGTCATGCACCAGGGTATCATCGATCATGGCACGAATCACATGGTCATCCATCATGTGGATCTTGCTGACTTCATGAGAGGTTCGGAATCCGTCAAAAAAGTGAATGAATGGAACCCGACTCCGCAGCGTAGCAGCCTGGGCGATGATCGCCAGATCATGTGCTTCCTGTACACTGGCCGAACACAGCAGAGCCATCCCGGTAGTCCGGGCAGCCATGACATCGGAGTGATCGCCAAAAATGGAAAGAGCCTGGGCTGCCAGAGATCGGGCTGCAACATGAATGACAGTGGGTGTCAATTCACCGGCGATCTTGTACAGATTCGGCAACATCAACATCAACCCCTGGGATGCCGTGAACGTCGTGGTCATCGATCCTCCTTGCAAGGCTCCATGGACGGCACCGGCTGCTCCACCTTCATGCTGCATCTCAATGACTTCTGGGATACCTCCCCAGATATTGGGGATCCCCTTTGTTGCCCATTCATCACATAATTCAGCCATCGGTGAGGAGGGTGTGATGGGATAGATGGCGCAGACCTCGTTGACCCGATAGGCCACCCAGGCAGTTGCCTCGTTTGCATCGAGAGTGATCACAGCAGGATTGTCTTTCATAGCGTTCAATCTGGATTGGTCAATCGGCATTTCCATGCTCGGGGATCAGATCAATGGCATGGCAAGGGCATTGCTCCACACATACCCCACAACCGGTACATTTGTCAAAATCAAATCGATACCGTTTTCCGGGTCCGAGCTTGATGATCGCCCCTTCCGGACATGCCCCGAAGCAGCTGTCACATTCGAAACAGTTCCCGCAGGAAAGACATCGCCGGGCCTCATATCTTGCGGCCTGTTCGTCCAGCCCGGCAACGATCTCATCAAAGCCTCCGGCAGCCAGTTCCGGAGCCAGATGGTCCTGACGCATTGTCGGGGAAAAGGTGCGGAACCAGATCTGTAACTGATCCAGTCCGACCAACGGCTGACTGACCGGTTTGATGTACGGTTCACCTCGCAGATAGGCGTCAATAAACCTCGCCGCCTTTTTCCCATGTCCGGTAGCAACGGTCACCGTTCGTTCACTGGGAACCATATCTCCGCCTGCAAAAATGCCCGGTTCTCCCGTCATCATATCGGTCCCGACGATCACAGTGCCGTCCTTTTAAACTGGATACCCGGGATGGCATGTAAAAATGCAGTATCCGTTTCCTGGCCGAGTGCCAAGATGACCGTATCCGCTTCCAGGGTTTCAAACTCACCGGTCGGCACGGGTTTGCCGTCCTCCAGCGCCATTTTCTCGACCAGGACCTCTCCGGTATCCAGTGATTTGATGGACCTCAACCAATGAATCTTCACGCCTTCGGCAAGGGCTTCGTCTGCCTCAAAGTCATGGGCAGGCATATGTTCCCGATCGCGGCGATAGATGATCATGGCCTCATCTGCTCCCATCCGCAGGGCCGTTCGGGCAGCGTCCATAGCCGTGTTTCCACCGCCATATACAGCAACACGCCGGCCGAGTTGCGGGGGTGGCCCTGTTTCAGCATCATGGAGAAAACGGACAGCGTCCATGACTTTACCGGCATCTCTTGCGGGGATATGGACCTTTTTAGAAAGGTGAGCACCGACTGCAATAAAGACGGCATCAAACATTCCCTTTGCCTTTTCCAATGCCAGGTTCTCAATCTTGTGATTGTAGTGAAAATGGACACCTGCCGCCTGGATCCGGGACACTTCTGCTATCAACACCTCTCTGGGTAATCGATATGCAGGAATGCCAAAATGCATCATTCCGCCGGCCACAGGACCCGCTTCAAACACCTGGACATCATGCCCCATCCGGGATAAATGCCAGGCAGCGGAGAGTCCGCTTGGACCTGCGCCAACCACCATGACCCGTTTTCCTGTTCGATGTGTGGATGGCGGCACCAACCAGCCTTCGCGGATCGCCATATCCCCTAAAAACCTCTCTACTGCATGGATACTGACCGGGCTGTCCAATGCGGAGCGGTTACAGCTTTCTTCACAGGGATGATAACACACCCGACCATGGACGGCCGGTAAGGGATTCTCTTCGATCAGTTTTTCAAAGGCGGCATGATACTCGCCCGATTGAGCCAGGGAAAGCCAGGCCTGAATGTTTTCGCCAGCCGGGCAGGCATGATTGCAAGGAGGCTTGAAATCAACATACAGGGGACGCTGAGACCGAAGTGGGCCAGTGCCTGACACATGGCGGGAGAGATCGATTTCCCGGGTAAGATCACGTAGTTCGTTTGCCATGGCAATCATGCAGTTCGGGTGTAGAACCAATGGTGCAACTTACCTCCCTTTCACGGTGTCAAGACTGACAGGAGGCAGCGTCCACCTTGATCTACATCATGTACATTGATCCAATCGTCCGTTCGATACGGGAAGGAAGATGTAACTTTCGGCAATGAGATTCCTCCTGGCTATCGGCCTGACCATTCTCTTTCTTCTTCCTGTCTTCCTCTTCCAATGGAGCAGTCACTGGCAGCGTGACCAGGTCAGAAGAGCAGCCAGGCACCAGATTGTCCATGGACTTCCACATGCCCAGCTGCACCGGTTTGCCAAATGTCATTCACAATCGTCCTGGCCCGCGGAGATCACCTGGATCGAGGATCACGAATTCACATACAAGGGGATTTTCTACGATGTGGTGTTCAGAGAGCAGGGAACAGACAGTCTGATTCTCTATGCCTGGGCTGATCTGGAGGAAACAATACTGGAACGTGAAATAGATCAATTGATGGCCCGAATGCTCGGCCAGGACCCCGTTCATCGGAATGTCCGAGACAGATGGTGTCAGTTTCTCAAGCAGTTGTATCCCCATTCAGGACAGGGTACAGACGACCTGGTCTGGCTATGCAAAAAGAATGAAGTGCCCTGCCACACACCATGCCTTACTGACCTCCCGGAATCGGCCCCACCTTCCCCACCTCCCCGTACAGTCGGATAGATACAGGCGATCATCGCCAGACATCCGATTTTTCATCGTTCAATTTCTAACCAATGAACATTCTTCATTGTTTCGGGCTTGTGGCTGCAAGCCTGATCCTGTCCATTTCCGGATACGGTCAAACCATTACAATCGAATCAGCCGTTACCCGGGATGCGCTCATCGGCGCGACGATTCAAGATCAATCAGCCCTCCATACCGCAGTGACCGACAACCGGGGTCAGGCCGACCTTGGCGTCTTTCTCGAAACGGATACACTGATCATTTCCTATCTCGGGCATGATACCCAACGTTATTCATTTCAGGACCTGGCTCAACAGGACTTCAAAGTTCATCTTCAGGAATCGAGCATTCTACTGGGCGCCATTCCCGTTACGGCTACCCGGTGGTCGCAACCCATGAAGCGGTCGGCTCAACCTCTGGCCATTATCCGACCAGGAGATGTGCGATTGCAAAACCCACAGACCGCTGCTGACCTGCTGGGTCTGTCAGGCCAGGTCTTTATTCAGAAAAGTCAGCTGGGTGGCGGCAGTCCGATGATCCGTGGTTTTGCCGCCAATCGCATATTGATCAGCGTGGACGGAGTTCGGATGAATACCGCCATCTTCCGGGGAGGCAATCTTCAGAATGTGATTGCTCTCGACCCGATGATCCTCGAGCAGACGGAGATCATTCTCGGTCCGGGATCCCTCCTCTATGGAAGCGATGCCATCGGTGGTGTGATGTTGTTCACAACCCGGCAACCGACCCTGATCCCCGACGGCGACAGGCCTCTTCGCGGGCAGGCTTTTCTGCGATTTGCCAGCGCAAGTCAGGAAAAAACAGTTCACCTCGACCTGCATTACGGCAGGGGGAAATGGGCATTTCTGACCAGTGCGACGCATACCGACTATGACGATCTTCGGATGGGCCGGCACGGACCCGACGACTATCTCCGGCCGTCCTATGTCAGACGAATTGATGGTCGTGATTCTGTGTTCATCAATCCTGACCCCGTTATTCAGGTCGGGAGCGGGTATCACCAACTGAACCTGATGCAGAAAATCCGGTTTATGCCCAATGAGCTGTGGGATATCGAGTATGGATTTCATTTGTCAACGACAGGTGATGTACCGCGTTATGACCGTCTGATTCGTCCCAAAGGAAACACCCTTCGTTCAGCGGAATGGACCTATGGGCCTACAAAATTGGCAGATGCATCATCTGGAAGCCGAGTATAAGGGTGAAAGTCCACTCTATGATCATGTCCGGCTCGCTCTGGCCTGGCAGTATTCCGAAGAAAGCCGCCGGGATCGGGATTTGAACAAGGACACCCGCTTTATCCGGGAAGAAGCAGTGGATGCCTGGTCACTGAACCTTGATCTGCATCGGACCCTGGATGAAAAACAAACCGTGAGTTATGGTTTGGAAGGGGTGTTCAATACAGTATCGTCTTCGGGTTCGGATGTGAATATATCAACAGGTGAAGTGGCTCCTGGTCCGAGTCGCTACCCAGATGGATCAACATGGTCACCCTGGGCTGGATATGCATTGTATCAATACATTCCACGTGATCAATGGACAATGGAAGCCGGCTTGAGATACAATTTTATCACCCTGGATGCCACATTTGACACTGTCTTCACAAACTTCCCGTTTGCAACCGCCAGACAGCGCAACGGGGGTCTCACCGGGAATGCGGGCATGATCTGGCGTCCCTCCGATCATTGGCAATTCAGCCTGATGGGCAGCACGGGTTTCCGCAGTCCGAATATCGACGATGTGGGCAAGATCTTTGACTCCACCCCCGGTTCAGTTGTCGTCCCCAATCCGGATATCATGCCGGAATATGCCTGGAGTGCTGACCTGGGCGTTGTCAAAACGATTGGCGAATGGCTGAAGATCGACGTCAATGCCTGGTACACCTTACTGGATGATGCGCTGGTTCGACGAGATTTTACCTTGAATGGCATGGACTCCATTGTGTACAGCGGTGAGCTCAGCCAGGTACAGGCCCTTCAAAATGCGGCGGAAGCACGTGTTTGGGGCATCCAGGGTGGAATGGAAGCTGTTCTGCCCTATGGTTTCCGGTTTCGAGTGCGTACCAGCTGGCAACAGGGCGAGGAGGAACTGGAAGACGGCACCACCGCACCACTCCGACACGCCGCTCCCTGGACTACCCTGGGCCAACTGCAATACAGAAATGGCCGTTGGCAAGCCGATCTGACCTGGCAATATCAGACTGGAATCAACGCGGCCGATCTCCCTCCGGACGAACAGGGGAAGGAGTATCTCTATGCCCTTGATGCCAATGGACTCCCCTACTCACCGGCATGGTCCATTTTTCATATAAAAGCGCTCTGGCAGATCAGGGAGGCGATCTCCTTGAGCGGGGGTATCGAAAATCTGTTCGATATCCGGTACCGACCCTACAGTTCAGGCATCTCCGCTCCAGGTCGCAATATCATTTTGGGATTGCGGGTGGGATTCTGAATCCACCGGGCTGGCCACACTCACCTTCCCTGTTTAAAAAGCCCCTTTGTCATGATGGCAAAGGGGCTTTTAATTGAGAAGGATGGCCTCTTTATATCTGATCAAGGGTGTTCTGGATGTGGGCTGTCCGCACTGGCCCCAGTTCAAACCGGCTTTCCAGTGCCAGGGTCAAAAAGTCCTTTGCTTCATTCATCTGCCGATTCGCGAGATAAATCATTCCTGTGTGGTACAATGCATCCGGTTCGGATGTCCGATCCTGGACGAAGTCCCTGGTAATCTCCAGAGCCTTGCCAGCCTGACCGGCATGGAGCAGGCTCCAGGCCATCAAATCGTAAGATTGTGGCGTCGGGCGACTGGCGATTTCTTCTTCAGCGATAGCCAGACTTGCATCGACATAGCCCCATTCTTCCGCATAGATCTCAAGTAAATACTTGTGATACATGGTCTTGTATCCTGGCGTGTTGACCGATTTAACAAACTGGTCGAGGTGGGTCAATTTTGCCTGATGATCACCCTCAAGTTCAGCGATTTCTGCCTGGAATAAATCCCATTCCGGAGAGGGTTTCCGACTCTGCAATGCAGAGATGATCCGTTTCGCTCCATCCAGATTCTGATCATGGGATAATGCGATCCAGGCGATTCCCTTCAATGCATAATCATAGGCAGGATCCCTGGCTAAGACATCGAGATATGCAGCATAGGCCTCTTCAACGCGGCCTGCATGACCGTACATATCTCCCAGATTGGACAAGGACCAACAATACAGATCCTCATTTCCTTTCACGCGTTCGAAAGCCTGTTCCATGAGTAAGATGGCCGTTTCAGTGTCGCTTCGATGGTCGCTCAGCTTGCTTTGACGAACCAGTGGGCAAACGAATTTTGATTTGAAAACGAATTCAGCAGACGTGCTGCTTCAAAATCATCCCCAATTCCAGAGCAACATCGACCATGACAAGCGTGCTTGCTGCCTTGCGGTCACCTCGTTCCAATGCCAGCTCGGCGTATTCCCGGGCTTTCGAAACTGGTGTTGGGTAATTGCATTTTGTGCCAATGCCTGATACAAGGAAGCAGAAGGTTCGGCTTGCTGATCCAAAACCAGGTGATACAAACTGTCGGAAGATTGAATGTCGTCTAGATGCCCGCTTTGCTTGAACTGGGCGCCGTAGAGTTGTGCCAGTTTGACCAGCGGAATTTCATTTGATTGATCCTGCGCCAATCGCTCCTGCCAAAAGTGCATGTCCGCTTCAATCGAATGGGTGGCAGGAGTTTCAGTTGTGACCAGATATTGATTGTAATCAGTGGGTTGAGCGATCTGAACTGGCGCCTGTGAACAGGCACTCAGAAGAAGGATGGACAGCAGGGAGAAGAAGATCGTGGATTTCATAACAGGTTTGTCATTTTGAAAGAAAGAAGAAGAGGTCGACTGAAAACTGCCGACCCCTTCCTCACGAGAAGAATGTTCAACTGTGTGGTCCGGCCAGATAAGGGAAGGAAGACAGGAACGCCTTGTCGTTCGCTCCCACGTTATCACTGGTCAGTCCGGGATTAGCCCCTCCTGAGGGTCCGCCGAAAATGAGGATCAGTTCCACATCAATGACATCATCGGCGAGTGTGCGGCCTGTGAGGACATTCGTACCATCGTAGAATGTTGTCGGTGCTGTGAGGGATACATTCAGGACATCCGTAGCCAATACACTGGTAAATGTGGCTGCATCCAAAGTCAGCAGGTTGGTGGTATAGCCGGGATTGAGTGCAAGCAGTCGATCGCGGAATACCGTGCTATAGGCAGCGCCCATGGCAGATGGCGTTGTTGTATTGAACGCATCCTTGGCAGCCCCGGAAGGAACAAAAACCGTGTTGATGGCCGGACGACCCATCTGGTCTTCCTGTTCATAGCGCACCACCGGCTGATCGTCGTCCTTTTCACAAGCGGTAAAAGTCAGGAAGGACACAAAGAGGAGAGAAAGCATTGCATATTTCATGTGAGTTCGTTTTGGTACTAGTCAAACTAGTGGGTGATGATTTACAGTTTGCGATTTGAGGTTGCCCAGATATTGATATCTCCTGAGCCGAGACGGGACTTGGGGACTTCGATGACAAGTGCCATGACATTGGTTCCAGCGAACGCATCAACACCGGGATTCCGAAATCCGGGTTGGGTGCCACCCAGAATGTCCAGGTACCGACCCAGGTCAAAGAAGAAGGGATCATCACGAGGCCCGGCAAAGACCTTGATGCCATTGGCATCGCCAATGATCGGTGTGCTTCCGGTCGTGATTCCGGCTTCGACCGCAGGTGATCCGGTGATCCGTGTGCTGTTCACACCTGTCGTGACCGGTGCGACAGGACCATAGACCTGTACCTTCCCGTTTTCGAATGTCGCCTGGATCACCAGGTCCTCGATCTGATCCTTCGTCGCACTGTTGTCGATGTTGATCTCCAGCATGACTTCCTCATCAAATGATGCAGATGCTGTTGCGGCTGGTGAAAGCAGACCCTGTGTGTTGATCACAAAGACCATATTGTCCCCATTCGCAAAGGCATACAGATCCGTGATGTCCGATCCGACACTACCTCCGCTCCCACTGGTTACTCCGGGGGCATCGATGTGGTCGGCCGCGATCAGAAATGCAGCTGTGATCAAGGCACCCAACACGAATGTCAGTTTCAAAGCCTTCCATTTTTTTGTTCTGTTCAACATGATTTTGTTTGTTAAGATGTGATCAATAAATCCCGGATAGAAGCCCGATCAAGTTGGATTGCTCAGTGCCGGCTGTCCGGTTTGTTTGTCTGTTTCCATCTACGAGCGGGACACCAGGATCGGATTTCGATACGGATAATTTTTTTCTGGGAGGTCCAGAATAAGAACTCCACGGACCGAACCCGGAACCATAATCCTGTTCACGGACACCGGATTTACCTCTACCATGTGCTACGTTGACCATCCTGTCGCTCGGACGAAGCGACCGGTTGTTCGAAATTCTATCCAGAGATTTTGATAGATGGGAAAAGGTAGACTGAGGACAATTGGAGGGAAGATGGAGTGAATTTGATGATCACTCATTCTATGCATCAGGTATATCAATCTGTGCTGGAGGTTCAGGAGAAGAGGCTTGCTCCCTGCGAGTCATGTCAAGGATGAAAACTGACCTCCTGCCGCCCTGTCGAGCATACAGTCTCTCAGACGGCACAGGCAAATAAAGTGGTCCGCGAATGGACTATGGAAAATGGCGAGTACCGCCAGTAAAAAAATAGACCGGGCAACGTCAGATCGTTGCCCGGTCTGGATTGATCAACTTGCCAACCGGGAATTGATCCTTTTTTCCCAATCTAGTCCGACTTCCAGCTCAGAGCCGACCTGGGCATCTTCATCCTGGATGAACAATGGTAAGTATCCTTCTGGTGTACCATGTTTTGAGAACATCAGGCGAAGCTGAATAGTATTGACAAACGAATAATTCCCACTGGACGTAGGCCTTGATCGGACTTCCTTTTCCAACCTGGCTTGATGTATATCTGCGAATAAAATCCTTCTGGACTGGACCCCTTTTGAACTTTTTCGGTAAAAGAATAACTCGTTACCACCATTCAGCCAGCCAATAATTACGTTTCCACACAAACTGTATTCGCCTAAATCGTCAAGGGTTGCACCAACGGATTGCAAGGCACTGTTCAGAATATTTCGACGACGCGCTTTTTGCGAAAAACTGATGCCCATAAAAAAGGCTATACACACAGCGATCATAATGACGCTGATGAGAATTGTTCCACTATCCATAATTTGATTTCGTTGAATGGACAATCCGTTCTTCAAAGTGATCACACTCACCCTCATTTCCTTACTCTTCTGATGAAGCAGCCAGATTCATCCGGAAAGGGTTACTTTCTGGTTGATACTAATTACAGATACCAAATGACTGTTGTTACACGGAAAGAAATCAAGCTGACTCGGGTCATTTGATTTATCCGCCAGATTGAACACATTGAAGAATGGAAGGTCCGGTTGAATAATCAGACCTGTCCGGGGCTGCAATGAACATTGTGATTGCAGAACCGGATTTGCACGACCACCGGCCGTGACTGACTGTACATAAGGTGCTACCAGAAGGAATGGAACGGGAAGATCAACCGTCTTAATCGAAGAGGGCTGATTTGGCTGGTGTATATCCGAATACAATGACGCAGAACCAGGCTATGTTCAATTTGTCCTGCAGACAAGAGAGCCAGATACACAGAAGAAGCATGCGAAACAGTCGATTCAACGGTATTCTCATTGACCTTGCCTTGATGATCCAGGTGACGTGGCAGTTCAATGACCCAGGAGTCCGGAGCTGTATGCTGATTCAGTTCGCAATTACATGCCAATACTGTCTCAGCACGACTGTGTACGATGGATGAATGGCCCAACCAACCTGGAGATACCAGGGTCCAGAAAAAAAGAGATGTCAGCGCAACAGCTATTCGGATCACCGTGCAAAGCTACACGGGTTCTCAATCCAATTCAAGAGATCTTCAGAGCTGGAATACCCAAAACATGGACCACCTGGTTTCATGCGGTATCTCACCTGATGATATTGCCACCCGTAGAGTCGTATCTTTGCCCTTCGTTTTGAAAATATGCTGCAGACCCTGAAGAATTTGCTCAAGTCACTGCCCATTGCCATCACCCGCAATCAGCAATATGATCAGCAGACCCGAGCTGTAATCCGCCGTGTATGTTCGGCAAATAGTACCTGTGTGGATGTCGGCTGCCATAAAGGGGAAGTGCTGGATATCATGCGGGCAGCCGCTCCGCAGGGCCATCATTTCGGTTTCGAACCGATACCGGACATGTTCGACAGGTTACAGAAACGATATGCCGGTTCAAACTGTACCATTCTGCCCATTGCGTTAAGTGAACGGAAGGGTGAATCGACATTCAATTATGTTGTTTCCAATCCTTCCTATTCCGGACTGGTCAAGCGTGACTATGACCGTCCCAATGAAGAAGATACCACGATTACGGTTCAGACAGACCGCCTCGATGACGTCCTTCCTGCTGATCAGCATGTGGATCTTATCAAGATCGATGTTGAAGGGGGCGAACTGCTGGTCCTCAAAGGAGCCACGAGAGTGATGAAAACCTGTAAGCCGGTGATTATTTTCGAACATGGATTGGGTGCCGCCGAACATTACGGTTCGTCACCCGACCAGGTCTATGACCTGCTCACACAATGCGGCTTGCGCGTGACACTGATGGCGCGTTGGTTGAAAGCCAGATCACCGCTTACACGTGAAGAGTTTATTCGGGAATATTCCGAGGGGCGGAATTATTATTTCATGGCTTACTAGGTAGTCAAGGAGTTTGGAGGGGAGGAGGTTATATGGAAAAGGCGGAAGGTGGAAGTGGGAAATCGGAAGTGGGAAATCGGAAGTGGGAAAGCGGAAGTGGGAAATCGGAAGTGGGAAAGCGGAAGTGGGAAAGCGGAAGTCGGAAAGCGGAAGTGGGAAAGCGGAAGTGGGAAGGCGCCTGCCTGCCGGTAGGCAGGGAAGTGGGAAAGCGGAAGTGGGAAAGCGCCAGAAATGACCCTGTCTGCTAGCCTATTTGAAGCCCTGAAGGGGCGAAAGAAATCAGAAATGCCTGCCCGCTGTGGCGGGAGGAAATCTGCAGGCGGAAGTGGTCGAGGAGGAGGTTATGAGTGTTTGAGGTTATGAGGTAAATCCAGTCGAGACGTTATGCCTGAATGAACCCTGGAGGGGTTCAAGACAATAGCCCCGGGTAGTTTATCCGCCGAAGGAGGAAAACCCGGGGTATCCATTGCCAATCTACATCAACCCTGAAGGGGTTGAAGAATAGCCCAGCTCGGAGATCAGCTGCTTGTTTCCAACAATTGCTTGAGTGCCTGAAGATCCTTCTTATTCGCCCGGCGCATCGCCCAACTCATGAAGGGTGCCGCCCATCGGGAAAACCCGGACGGCTGGCCCTGATTCTGCAGGATCATCTGTGTATGTCCCTCCGCTGTGGATTCCCAACGATAAGTGGTCTTCATCGGAAAAGGGCCTTCAGCTGTTTTCATGACGAGGCGTTCCCCTGGCACCCACTCCTCGATTTGATAGGTGTAGGCCATTCTTCTTCCCAGAAAATGAGCGACAAAGGCGACCTGTGAACCCACCTGCAGCGGAGGCTGGGTAATCCATTCTACGGATTTGATATTGACATACCAATTCGGGGCTTTGTCGGGATCGGCGGCAAATGCGGCGACCTCATCAATCGGACGATGGATGATCATTCGGGATTGGACGTCAACAGACCGGGCCATAGATCAAGGGGGTTAGCAAGATTAAATATACTAGATTCTGAAAGACCCCAGGACCACCAGTTTCGTATTAATATGTAATAAAAATAAATGTTTGCGTGGCAACATTCGCCACAATCGAGCTTTGCCCCGACTTGATCTTTGCACTGTTCAATTGCTGATCATGAAAACAATGGCCATCACGCTCCTGCTCTGTATCTCATTCCTTTCCTGCAATAAAGAGGAACTGGTGGACACCTGTCACCTCACTCAACCCGTAACACTGGACACACCAGCGTGGGAAACTTCGTTCGGCAAAGGTGACACTCAATATGATCGGTTCATCAGTTTTACCACCTGGACCCCGAAAGGCATTCTCGTCAAACAGACCGTGATCGGCCAACCGGATTCTCTCGTCCTGATTGATCCGGAAACAGGACGGCCGGTATGGGCAATTTCTCTGATCAACAAACTCGTTCCCGATCAGACCACCGTCAAGTTTTCTGAATCGACAGTGCTTGTCCAGGAGGACCGGATCTTTGCGGGTGATGGCGAATTTATTCACGTATTCGATCTGGCAACAGGTGTTCAGGAATCAAGCCCACTTCAGGGAGGTCAGTTTCTTCAGTTTGGCAGCTCACCTTATCCGGACAAGATCTGGTATACCCTGGTCCATTCTTCATCTGTCGGGCAGATTTTTTCTATTGAAGAAGCTTCTCTGACCATGAACGACCGACACGTGCTCCGACAGGATACCGTATCCACCCCGCCTTGTGATGCACAACAGAATGTCACGGGTTGGATCGGATCAGATGGTGAACCGTATCTCCTGTTCCGACTGGCTGATGAATTGAATGACCCCCTTCACCTTGTCGTTCAAAACCTGAAATCCGGCGAGGAACTCTGGAGAAGAACAGACGCCAACAATCCATTCGGTTTTCTGTATGAAACGGACATCATCCTGCATGATGAGTATCTCCTCCACACTGACCGCACAGCCAACCAGCTTGATTGTCTGGATCGGATGACCGGAGAAAAGAAGTGGTCGGCACCTGTGAATGCCGTCCTTCAACAAGAGCTTGATTGGATCTATGTCAGCCAGGATCAACTGGTAAGGATCCATATTCCGACTGGCGCGCACGTACCCGTGGCA
This sequence comes from Saprospiraceae bacterium, assembly GCA_016710115.1. Classification (GTDB taxonomy): domain Bacteria; phylum Bacteroidota; class Bacteroidia; order Chitinophagales; family Saprospiraceae; genus JAGNXB01. Next base: position 29,852 of record JADJLN010000004.1, on the reverse strand, counting down.
CCTTCTCCTGTCGGGTCGTTCGTCAGTCTCAATGATGCGCACACCTACTTCGCCCATCAGGGCATCATCGAAGGCTATCGCAACTCGACCGGTTGTCATGCCGTTTCCATCATGAATCCCTATGAATCTGAGGGACGGTACTGGACATCAGATCTCTTCCGGGAGGACCGCCCCAACAAACGCGTCTTTGTGACTGATCTGTTTTCTGTCTATGCCTTTGATCTGCCCTGATACCGGCCATGCGACACCGGTATCAACACAACTAAATCCGCATTATTCCACGATCATCAGCTTGGCAAACTTCAGCATGATCCGGCGTTCCGGATTGTCGATCTCACTGAAATAGATGGTTGCCACACGGTTATCGCGCGCACCGTCGACCATTTTGACCAGCCCTTCGCCAAACTTCATGTGGAGCACGTTCATGCCGGCTTCGATCTCACTTGCCGGACTCGGGCGGAAAGTCGACGGATCGATCGCCTTTACTGATGCCGCCACCTGAACAGTCGGCCTTGGAGCGCCTGCCACCCGTGCTTTCGGCGCCAAAGAGGCTTCCAGTTCCTGGACCATGCCCCCGGTATCTTCGAGGTTTTCAACATCGATCTCATCCAGAAATCGACTCGGTTCATTATAGCGCATTTGACCATAGCGATACCGGCTTTGTGCAAAGGTCAGCCAGAGATGGGCCTTCGCTCGGGTGATCGCCACATAGAAAAGTCGACGTTCCTCATCAATCTCGTCCTGACTGTTCATGGCCATGAAAGAGGGGAAGAGCTGTTCTTCCAGACCGACCAGAAAGATGGCCAGAAATTCCAGCCCCTTTGCCGCGTGGACTGACATCAGTGAGACATAGTCCGTCTCATCAGTTCCTTCGTCAGCATCGGTCAGTAACGCGATATTCTGGAGATAGGAAGCCAGCGATTTGTCCTTGACTTCCCCGGTATATTCTTCCTCGTCACTTTCAGTGAATTCCTGAATGCCATCCAGGAGGGCCTGGATATTTTCCTTCCGGCTGATGCCTTCAATCGTATGATCGGAGGCATATTCATCATACAATCGCGACTCCTTGGCCACCCAGAGTGCCAGGTCGTAAGCGTTCAGGGTTTCTGTTTTTTCCCGAAACCGCTGCATCATCTCGATAAATTTGGCAATGGCATTGCCGGATCGGGTTTGGGGGCCCGCTTTCACGAGGGCATCCCAGAGCGTGATCGATTCGGCGGCGGCGAGTTCGGCCATCTGGCTCATTGTCGAATTGCCTATGCCCCGTTTCGGGAAATTGATCACCCGTTTCAAAGCCTCCTCGTCGCGATGGTTGACCACAGCCCGCAGATAGGCAATGAGGTCCTTCACTTCCTTTCGTTGATAGAAGGATTGCCCGCCAAAGATCTTGTAAGCGATATTATGGCGTCGTAAATGTTCCTCGAAGATCCGGCTTTGCGCGTTGGTCCGATAGAGGATGGCGATCTCATGATTGGGCAGGTGGTCCCGGGTCTTCAGCTCCATGATGGCATCGATCACGCGCCGCCCCTCCTCGGTATCATTGATGGCCTTGATGATTCGGATCTTCTGCCCTTCATCCTGATCGGTCCAGATCGTTTTGCGGATCTGCCGTTTGTTATAGCCGATTACCTTGTTGGCCGCTTCGACGATATGCCTGGTCGATCGGTAGTTCTGTTCCAGCTTGAAGGTTTGCAACCCTGTAAAGTCTTTTTCAAAATCCAGGATATTGTCGATCGTTGCTCCGCGGAAGGCATAGATACTCTGCGCATCATCGCCCACTGCACAGATATTCCTGGGACTTCCATTGTACAGTGTGAGCTTCTTCAGGATCCCGTACTGGAGAAAGTTGGTGTCCTGAAACTCGTCGACCATGATATACCGGAATCGCTCTCTGTACTTCGTTGCGATCTCCGGCTTTTCCTGGAGAAGGCGAAAAAACTGAAGCAACAGGTCATCAAAATCCATTGCACCGGCCCGTTTGCACCGGGCAACATATTCTGCATAGATCTTGTAGAATTGGGGAATGCGACTGGCTGCATCGTTTGCCATTTGCTCGGCATTCGCCTCATACGCCCTGGGCGTCAGCAGATTGCTCTTGGCTGAGGAAATCCGGTTGCGAATGCCGTTGGTCGGATAGGCCTCCTTGTCCATGTTCCATTCCTTGATGATGGAGGCGATCAGGTTCTTGGAGTCCTCGGAATCGTATATGGTAAAATCCGATGGATAGCCGATTTCCTCGGCTTCGATCCGGAGGATACGTGAAAACAGGGAGTGAAACGTCCCGGCCCAAACCTGGTTGGCGTGTGGCCCGGCTACATGACCGATGCGTTCCTTCATTTCCCGGGCAGCCTTGTTCGTAAAGGTCAATGCCAGGATGGACGAAGGGCGAACTCCTTGTGAAAGCAGGTAGGCGATCCGGAAGGTGAGTACTCGTGTCTTCCCTGATCCGGGTCCGGCGATCACAAGGACCGGACCGTCTATGGTGGTCACTGCCTGATGCTGAACAGGATTGAGGCCTTTTAGAAAATCCGTCATACCGCGAAGATAAGCCTGTACCGAAAAGGTTTGGTGTCGGAGCAGAAGAAATGAAAAAAGGAAATGTTGTCCAGACCTGCCGTCACCTGGTTGTCCCGAAAAGGGTGACCCTCTTGCTCATGATCATCCCTCCCCTGGAGACAGATGAAATTCGCCGGGAACGTTAACGAAGGCGGGTATAGCAGTCCATATAGGTATCGAAACAAGCCGTCTCGATCACGTTTCCTGTTGAATCCATGACGGCCACCTGGATTCCACGGCCACCATCTGCATACTCTTCTCCATCCACTTCCAGCATAGCTTTGACCTGATTCAATGCCCCACCTGATGCCAGACGCAGGGAAGCTGGTGAGGTCCATGTACCGATCCGGGCTTGAAGCGCAATCTCCATCGTCAACGGTTCTTCCTGAGCATATAATTCCTGGACAATGATGCCGTTGTCAATAACGGCCAGCCAACTGCCACGAAACTGGAGTAATTCGATATGGCATTTCGCCTTGACCAACCAGTCCATTGCTTCGGGACAAAGTTTGTATCGCGCCTCATCAGATACAGTCAGCAGCAGGGTATGGGGCTTGTTTCGTTCCAGAAAATCATGAATCCCCTCGCCTAAATCCAGCTGTTGTTGTCTGCCTCCAACCGGCTCAGGATGGTCCGGCTGAAACGGGTGATCGGGTGGCAATACGAGCAGGTAGTCGTTCAGATACCAGACCTTGGCCTTCCCCTGGCGCAACAATTCTGCCACAGCATGGGTGCTGTTTTTCCCGGTGATCAGCATCGCCCCGGGGTGTCGGGAAAAGTCGCCGGTCTCCAGGATGTGAATGATATCCGCATGGATGGCCTGTCTCAGTTGATCGTCATATCGCGACAGGTATCCGACCGAAACCGGGATGTTGTATGGAGCAAACAACAGTCCCAGAGTGGCAAAATCATAGGGATGAACCATGGTGAGCTCGTAGGGTGGCTGGACAAGTACCTTGTCTACATTGACGAGCAACGAATCCCATTGCGGCGCATCCGGCCAAACCAGAAATGAATTGGTGACGCGGCTGTCCCGCTCCCAGAAGGATTGCAGATCGATGACCTGCAAGGTCAAAGCCAGGAGGAGAAGGATATATTTTATTCGATGTGCAACGGCCATCTTGTGGATGGCGATCACACAGGCCAATATGAGGGCATAGCCGGCCGGCCAGACAAAGCGACCGGAAGAGCGGAATATGCCTGTGAAATGATCTGTATACTCCACCTTGAACAGGTAGTCAGACCCGAATGTCCATTGAAAGGTCAATGCAAATAACGTCAGGAAACCGACCGCAACCCACATCCACAAAAACGGGCCGAAGCGCGGGAAAAAGCGAAACTGATGAAAAACCAATCCCTGGAAAAACAAGACGAGAACCCCGACACCCAGGTAGGCATAGCCTTCATATTGATTCGGATGTGCCAGAGGCAGGTCAGACAGAAACCGGCTGTGCCCGAGCGGATTGAAAAAGGCATTCAGATTGGTTGAAAATTCTCCAAACCCGATGGTCACGGCATCGTCGGAAGAAATCTGAAAATAGCCGATCAAGGCCCAGCTGAGAAAAATGCCCAGAAGCACCCCACCGATGGTCAGCAGGCGTCGGATCCAGGTTGTGCCTGATTCCTTCCAGGTCGCCATCCACACGGGCAGGGTGAGCACAAACACCATCAGGGTCATGTAGGGGATGTACAAAAAGCAGAGATCCCCGTCAGAAGGAGCACGGTTTTCCAGACCTGGTACGGATTATTCCTGAACCGGATAAAGACAAAAAAGACAGCCAGGATCAGCCAATGGGCGCTCAATGCATCATGACCCCAACGAAAGAGGAGAAAGGGTGTCACACCGGCCAGAACACTGCCCACCAGTAACGTCACGAGGTCGGTTATGCCCGTTTCGCGCAGGATCTTCCAGGCAAAATAGGTGCCCAGGGAATAACACGACAGATACCAGATACCAAAGTACTGGAATGGTGTGTCCACCCAGCCGAAGAGCAGTCGCAACGGGATTGCCAGGAGTGGAATGGAATCGGTATAGCCGATATTCGTGATCTGCGGCCAGGCATAGTTGGCAATCGTGCCTATGGGAAAGGTGAGCGGAGAGTGATGATAATAGTGCCAGCCCATGTAGTGCTGCCAGATCACCTCCTGCGTTCAACAACCATTCAATAGAAAACGGATTGAGAACGGCGGGCCATCTTGCTCCCGACCAGGAGCAATCCGATGACCGGGGACCAACCGGCAGCCAGCCAGGGATGATCGACATGCCAGCGCATCAGATCAGGATTGGATCAGTTCTTCCCAATATTCGGCAGCGCGTCGTGTATGGGGAATACAGATCGACCCACCAACCAGATTGGCCACACTGAATCCTTCGTAGATTTCTTCCGTCGTGCATCCGAGTTCATTGCACGTGCCCAGATGATACTTGATACAGTCATCACACCGCAGCACCATGGAGGCCACCAGTCCGAGAAGTTCCTTTGTTTTCACCGGGAGGGCGCCATCCTGGTAGGTCTGGTTATCCAGACTCCAGAATCGTTTCAACACCTTGTTCTCCTTGGACAGAATGACATCATTCATTTTCTGTCGATAGTCGTTGAATTCCTTGATCTGATCGGACATGGATGCGGGTTTGAGGTAAAGATCAGGCTTTGCGGAGATTGTGCCAGCGCCAGACCGAGATCACCAGACGGATCGCCAGAATGGACATGGCAATGATGCTACCGGTGCCAAAAAAGATCATCTCGGATTTGATAAACCGGCTCAGACTGCTATAATCGGCATTGGGCAAATGGCCCAGAAACGTATCCAAACCATCCTCATCGGCAAATACCTGAAAGTCGTGCATGGTATCGACCAGGTAGAATACTCCCCAGATACACAGGAAGAACAGGGCGATCTTGATGATCTGGCGGCTGGCCAACCAGGAATGCCTCAGAAAAAAGAGGTACCGGATGGCGAACAGAAAGACCACGATAAACAGAGAATGGGCCCACCAGAAAGGGAAACGGACCTCATTGAGCAGCATGGGCGCACTGAAGGCACCCAGGATAACCAGGGTCAGGAATAACCAGATCAGCGTGATTTTCCAATGTCCGGAAGTGGAGGGGAGGTGGGTGGTCATGACAGGGACGAAAGTAGGAGAATCCTTTGGAATGAGATGAACTTCCTCCGGAAGATGGATGAAAATGGCTTCCCACCGGGACCTGCTCCTGGAATCCGGATCGATATGGTATCGAGTCCTTCCACTTGAGCCAGATTGCTCCCCCGCAGGATGTAGATCATCCGAGGAGACGGGCAAGGGGTCGTATCTTCGTAAAAATCGACTGTCATGACTGATCTTGATCTGACCGCAATGCGCCGGGACTACAGCTTGCACGAACTTGAAGAATCAAAAGTGGCCAAAAACCCGATCGACCAGTTGAGGACCTGGTTTACGGAGGCCGTGAACAGTCAGCTGCTGGAGCCGAATGCAATGACACTGGCTACGGTCGACAGTATCGGCCAGCCGACCATTCGGGTGGTACTACTCAAGGAAATCCGGAATGAAGGACTGGTCTTTTACACCAATTATGAAAGCAGGAAAGGAAGTGAAATCCGGAATAACCCGAGGGTATCACTCAACCTGCTGTGGCTCGAATTGCAGCGTCAGGTTCGAATTGATGGAATTGCCAGACGATTGCAGGACGATGAATCGCTGGCCTATTTTCAATCCCGCCCGAAAGAAAGTCAGATCGGAGCCTGGGCATCCCGACAAAGTGAGCCCATTCCAAGTCGTGTCATCCTGGAAAAACGCTATCGGGAGCTGGAGGAAAAATACCAGGCCGAAGATTGTCTCCCCCTTCCCCCTATTGGGAGGCTACATCGTTATTCCCGAACTGGTCGAATTCTGGCAGGGTCGATCAAGCCGATTGCATGACCGGGTGCAGTACACCGGAACAAACGAAAGCTGGCGCATCGAGCGCCTCTCTCCCTGAATCCAGGGACTCTGGACTGGTTAACAGAATTTATCGAAAGCTGTCATCAGGTTGTCAGCGATCATCGATGCGGGGCGACCTTCGATGTGATGCCGCTCCAGCATGTGCACCAGTTCGCCATCCTTGAACAGTGCAATCGCCGGACTGGACGGGGGGTAAGGCAGGAAATATTCACGTGCACGAGCAGTGGCCTCCGGATCGACACCCGCAAACACAGTGCCCAGCTTTGCCGGTTTTTTCTCCGAACGATGCAGGGCCAGCTTCACACCCGGCCGGCAGTTGGCAGCAGCACAGCCACAAACGGAATTTACAACCATGAGCACAGTGCCTTCGTCCGTGGCGAGCATGGCATCCACGTCAGCCGGTTCGGAAAGTGGCGAAAACCCGAAATCCGTCAGGTCTTTGGTCATCGGTGCAGTCAATTCTATCGGATACATGGCTTGATTCTTTTTTGCAAAGTTACTTAGATTCAGTTTAAACAAGGCGATGGTGAAGTTGTTCCCATCGAATGAAAAAGTTTCTCCTCCTGGCCGCACTTTCTGCCCTGGTTGCAACTGCTTGCAAACATGACCCGGTCGTTTCCCTGGAACCAGACCCTTGCACCTCCAGTCTGAGTTATGCCGTGGACATTTTTCCGATTGTGGATGCATCGTGTAATTATGCAGGTTGTCATAACGGGGCCTATGACACCTATGAGGGCATCGAGCCCAAACTGTTCAGTGGCAAACTCGTCGATCGCGTCTTTCATCGTATGAATGACCCGGTGCTGCGGATGCCACCCGGCTCGACGGCCTATCCGTACGTGCAGAAGGAGATGCTGACCCAGACAGAACTGGATCTGATCCAATGCTGGGTCAATCAGGGATATCCACGTTGATCCGTCCTCCCCGATAACCCGCATTCTGCCGTAACTTGCCTCAAACTTGAACGACTTGGACGGATACCGCCCTACCCGATCTCCCGATTTGATCGTCAGCATGGCTGGCAGGACAATCCCGATCCGGTCACTGTCGAAGAACCACTGGAGATCCGTCTGGTCTTTGGACCGGACCATACCCGTGAAAACCGTTCACTGGCGATCACGATGCGCACACCGGGACATGACCAGGATCTGGTGCGGGGGTTCCTGTATAGCGAAGGACTGATCCAGCAACTCGACCAGATCAGGGCCTTGCACACCGTAGACACTCGCCGGGAAACAGGTCGAGGGCACACGATGGAGGTCCATCTCAGCTCCGAGGTAACGATCGACTGGAAGATGCTGGAGCGACATTTCTATCTCACATCCAGTTGTGGTGTGTGTGGCAAAGCCTCGATTGATGCCGTCATGCAGCATCTCGATCAGGAATTGTTTCCGATGGAGCCCAAATTATCGGCTAATGTGATCCTCGGTCTCCCAGATCTGTTGCGAAAACAACAATCGCTGTTCAGTATCACCGGGGGTATTCATGCCAGCGGACTGTTTGACACAGCAGGACGCTTGCTCCTGCTTCGGGAAGATGTGGGGCGGCATAATGCGATGGACAAACTGGTGGGCAGTCTGCTCATGAACCCTTCCTTACGGCAAACCATGGCGGCACTCGTGCTGAGTGGCCGAGCCAGTTTCGAACTGGTCCAGAAGGCATTGCTTTCTGGCATCCCGATCCTGATTGCGGTCGGCGCTCCATCTTCACTGGCCATAGACCTAGCAGAGGAAGGCGGACTCACGCTGATCGGCTTTACGGGATCGGATCGCTTCAATGTCTATTCGGGTCGACAGCGCGTGATCTGAACGTAGTGATCCATCTGCAGGAGCGATCAAACGGGAAGTATCACCTTTTCAGCATGGAATCCCAATTTCTCGTACCTTTGCAACCGTCATTAAAAAAATACAACCATGGGTAGAGGTGATAAGCGCACCAAGCGCGGAAAAATCTGGCGCGGATCTTTCGGGAATTCCCGTCCGAAAGCCGTGAATGAAGCAGCTGTAGCAGCCAACCTGGCCGCTGACACAAAAAAGGCTGCAAAGAAGGCTTCCTAATCGTCTTTGTGCTTCGACAAACGACAGGGCCTCCAATCGGAGGCCTTTTTTTATTGCCCCTGTTTATTCGGCGGTCGTTTTTGTGATCGTGAAATTCAAGGTGTGAATACTGCCTGTACCGGCCGGTTTATCATCCAATGTGATCCCTCGGGTACCCCCGAGGTCCGGAAAACTGGAGGCAAACATCACCTCCAGGGGATGCGGTTTCTGGGGAATGCCCCGCGTGGCTGAAATATTACCCAGTCGAACGGGCTTGTCGGTACAAATCAATTTCACGGACTCGGTTCCCGAGGGTGGGCGACAGGACAAACGACTTGCTTTTCCAGTTTGTACCCGGCGCCAGTTGATAGATATTCGCATCCTCACCCGGACCCGGAATAAGAGGGAAGACACTGTCATCAGGCTGGATGTCTACGAGCGAATAAAAGAACTTTGCGGTCCCTTTATTCGTGATCTGCAACCGGACTTTCTGTCCTTCCGCAATCGATTCACCGGTAAACACCTCCCATTTATTGTCCTTATTGACCAGGAGGTCCAAAGATGCACTGTAGGCTGGATCGTTTGAAGCCATTTGGCGCAAGGCGGTCGCCTCGACATGCTTTTTGATGGCCTGAATTAACTTGAAGCCATTATTCGCTTTGACCTGATCTGCCCAGATCAGTCGCTCGTCGGGCGTCCAGAGGAACAGGCTGTCATGCGCCTCTTCGATGATGAGCAAAGCCGATTGGTCGACGACCCGAATGAAGGGAAAATCCTTCAGGGCAAGGGTTATTCGTTCTTTGGACTGCGGCTTCAGATTGCGCAGACGGATCGAAATATCGATGGGAGGAGGTGCGGCAAAGGACAGATAGGCCCGGGTATTTTTGGTCGACAGTGCAGAAATCGATGTGGTCAATGCAAGTACGGAGGTAATGGCGTCCGCTTGTGTCACCTGTCCGATGGCGACCGGAGTGGCCGCCGCCGTATCTGCTGTCCCGGCTGGATAGATTGCCATGAGGCTCCCGGGATAGACGCCTTTCAAACTGCCTGCAGCCAGCAACATGGTGTCGGGTGCCAAGGGCTTGATAATCCGATAGGCGGGCACTGGCGGAGTCAACCTGCCGGCAAAGACGAGCCGGTCCAGGTTTCCTTCCGCTGTCGGTTTCTGACTGAGATTCAGGTTCTGGATCTTGACCTGCACATCATTGTAGAGATCCTGGATGGTCGCCCTGGCATCGAGGGTGCGGAGGCTTTTACACAATTCGTACGTATAGGCACCGAATACCCCATTTGGTCGTGGTTGTTCATAGCTCAATTGAGTGGGAGACGAGCTGGTAAAGACAACCAGGTTCTGGCGTTGGGGAGTGGTCACCAGCTCCGGGTCGGACTGCGGCTGATCGCGGCGGGTCGAAAACAGACCTTCACGCTGTTTGGCCGGATCGGCCATAATGATGTCCGTGCCACGCGCAGTGCCGAGTCCACGGGTAGAGGTCCCGGAATGGCAGGCATCCACCGAAAGAAAGATATGTCCGCCCTCACCGACCTTATCGAGCAACAGATCGAGTATTTCGCCGATGACGTCATCCCGGAGGAGGTTTTCCCCTTCGTAGACCCCGGCCTGGAAGTTCTTGGGTGAGTCATAGGGCACCCAGCATTCATCCAGGTCATCGTCTTCATCTTCATTGTCGTCTGCTGCCTGCTGACCATGTCCGGAAAAATGAAGAACGAGGAGATCACCTGTTTTCAATCGGGGTGCGATCTGGTTCCTGAGAAAGGATTCGATCCCGGATCGGGTGGCTTGCTCATCCTGGAGTATCCGGATATTCTCAGAGGCAAATCCGACGTCCTGGAGAGTCAGGGAGATCAGTTCCATGTCATTGGCAGACACCAGGGGCGCCCATCCGGTGGAGGCCGGGTAAGCCCCCACGCCGATCAGAGCAGCATGATTTGTAGGCTGACCCAGTACGCACATGGATGATAGAATAATCGATGTAAAAACAAAAACCGGGTGGAGAATTCGGATCATATAACACACGATTGAACACCTGAAAAAGGACAACTCGGAAGATAAGACCTTTTTACCAGTCGACAGTTGCAGGAAGTTTACTCGGAATGGAAATCGATGTGGGGCCTGATGATTTCCTATATTGGACCAGCAACGACCAACTGTCTATGACATCCATGAATTTCTTTCGTTTTGGGACCCTGATCGGATCACTGATCCTTGCCGCCCGGATATCCACCGCGCAACCGGTCCTCTCCACTGCCGATTCCCCCGCCATCAAGGAGCCGACGATGTGGGCGGTGGTGATTGGCGTTTCGAAATATCGGGATCCGGCGGTTCGACCATTGCAATATGCCCATGCGGATGCCCAGGCATTTGCGGATTATCTCCATTCGTCAGCGGCTGGCGATATGAAAAAATATCCGCACGCTGATCAATGGCGAAGCGACCCTCGCCGCTGTCGATGATGCCTTGAACTGGCTCAAGACTTCGGCACAAGAAGGGGATGTGGCCATGCTCTATTTTGCCGGTCACGGTGATGTAGAGGTCGCCGCACTTTGGCAACTGGGCTATCTGCTGACTTATGATTCCCCTTCCAACAATTTTCGCAATAATGCCATCCGGGTGGAAGATCTGGATCTGCTGGCGATCGAACTGTCCTCCGTTCGCAATGTGCGGACCATATTTGTCTTGGATGCCTGTCGGGCTGGCACACTGGCAGAAGGACGTGATGTGCCTCATGAATACCTGTCCAAACAGAAGGCCAATGAAGTGCGTATCCTCTCCTGCAAACCGGATCAGAAATCCCTGGAAGGCGCGAATTGGGGTGGTGGCCGTGGAGTCTTCTCCTATCATCTGATCCGCGGACTGCAGGGGCTGGCAAATGACGAGAGCAACACTGGGGATGAGGATATGGTGACCGTAGAAGAAATTACGGACTACCTCAAACAGACTGTGGTCAAGGACACCAAGGCTATTGATCCGGAAAAACGGCAGGATCCGGTGATCGTTGCGGCTACGGAAGATTTTCCAGTGAGCTTTGTCAATCAGGATATCCTGGCTCAGCTGACTCAACCCGACGAGGGTACGTTCGCCCTGGCGGATGCCACCTCCGGAGGACGCGGACTGGATGATTCGGATGTGGTTGTCTTCCATGAAGAACAGGAAAATCCGATCGAGTTGTTGTTCACCATCGGTCAGGACGGGGACATGCTGGAATATATGGATCTCGCGTCCTTATTGGACTTACCTGCCTTGGAAATCCCCGAAGCGTTCATCAGGCAACTGAGCGAAGTCAGTCGGGAACATCATGCGCCAAAAAATATCCAGGACCGGCTTGACAATTACTGGGCGGATGCCGGAATCGATGTCGGTGACCCGGAGGCGATGAAGGCATTCAATATCAAGATGGCGATCGCCCTGCACGACCGCGGGCAGGAGATCATCAACAGTTATCTCCGGGCGGATCCGCACGACCTGGAAGAGCGGATGGTCCAGAAATACGAGACTACCCGATACCGGTGGTATCCGAATATCTTCAAGCTCATCCTGAAACTGTTGCCTGAAGGGCATCCACTGATCGACCGCCTGAAGGTGAAGGAGGCCTACTTTTCCGGGGCATCGATCCGGATCCTCGCCATCGGACTGGAAGACCGGGCAGCCGCCTATGCAGAAGCACTCGCCCTGCAGAAAAAAGCACTCGCCCTTGACCCATATGCACCTTATGTGCACAATGAACTGGGTATCCTGTACCGACAAACGGGACAACTGGATTTGGCTGAATTGCATTATAAAAAGGCCCAGGAACTCGCGCCCTCCTGGGGACTGCCATTCTCCAACCTCTGTGCACTTTATCTCCAGCTTAACAAGCCTGTAGAGGCTCAGGAGTGTGCAACGACAGCCCTGAAGCTGGTTCCGGATTATGCGACCATTCACCGGCTTCAGGGGCGTATTCACGAACAGAACAGACAACTGCTGGATGCGGAAGGACAATTCCTCCGGTGCATTCAGCTCGCTCCGGGTCACTTTGCCGGATATGAAGCACTGGGCTACCTTTATCTGCACACGGGAGAGTTTGCAAAAGCGGACACCAATTTTACCATTGCCGAAGAACTCAAGAAAAATCTGCCGTTCATTATTCCTGATATGGATGCTGACGGCTTCTCAGATCTTCTTGATCTGGATAGTTTTCATGAACCGCGGTCGATTGACGAATTGCTGGAATTGATCCGGAAAAACCCGGATGATCCAGCACTTCATATGGAGCTGGGTCAGGCGTATGTCAGAAGTGGCCAGCTCGATCTTGCAGTGCCAGTCTTCCTGACCGTGATCCGCCTGGATCCGGGTTATCGGATGGTGTACGATCATCTGGCCTGGGCGTATATCAAACAGGGGCAGTATGATCTTGCAGACCGGGCACTGGTGCTGGCAGAAGAGCGGACAGAACCCGCATCAGGAAGAGAAATGCTGGTTGCCCTCCTGGCAGAAAAATGGGAACGGTGGGACCGCGCGGAGGAAATTTACATGAACCTGATCAAGAATGATCCTTTCCAGCATATCGGTTATCAGAAACTGGGGGCACTGTACGAGAACACTGGCCGATATGAAGAAGCAGAGGAAGTTTACAGGCTGTTTCAGGACAACATTTTTGAAGATGGACAGAATGAACTGTACCAATTCTACCAGCGGATGATCGACCGGTTACCCGGGCAAGTCACCTGGATGTTGCGGGCGGCAAATCTATTGTATCTGAACTGTATACAAATGGAGACGAGAAGGCCGGAAGAGGCTTATAACAGCACGTTGCACGGGGAGACCAACCTGCCGCTCGACTATACCCAGGTGTATGAATATTATGCCCATAGTTACACTCGTCTTGCCAATCCTGTCCACCGGGATATCCTGATCTGGCCGAATTGTTGCGACCGACCGCTGGCCTTGTACAACTCGGCCATCCCGTATGCGACCTCTGCAGGTGAACGCGCCGATATCCTGAACAAACAGGGCGATATCAGTCTGCATCTGGAACTGGAAGAAGAAGCAAAGGAGTATTACCGTCGTGCACTGGAATATGTCCCGACGCGAGAGGACTTGCGCGATAAACTGATCCAGCGGCATCTGGCGCGATGTGAACTGTCGGCTGCGCGAGACTTGATGACGTATCAGGATTCATTGCACCACCTGACGTGGCCCGATCATTTGGATCTGATCCGAATGGACAACCTGCACGGTGATTTTAAAGCAGCCCGTGAGGTGATGACGAAGTCCGGAAGGATGCTGGCTACGGCAGATGACATCCGGACCCTGGAATCGCTGGAGGCGCAGAATGCTTTTCTCGAAAACGACTTGAACCACGCTCTGAAATTGTATACGCGCAATCACAAAATCGATCCGACAAACGGCGTTCATGCCTGGTCGGCAGCACGGATCTATGCCCTGCACAAGGATGAAAAAGCGGCATTGACCTGGGTAGAAAAAGCGATGAGGAGCGGATTTGGTGAGTATACCTTGGTGATCGCCCGCGATCCATGGATGAACAGTCTGCGACAGTCGAAAAAATGGAACAGTCTGACAGGCCATTGACAACTATTCGGAAGAACATGTAACTGGCAGACAGATAATCATGTTATCTTGGACAATCACTTCCTCCACAAGACCAGAAGCAGGGGGTGATTGGAGGCCAAGACATGAAACACCCTGATGTCGGTCGAACACTGCCCAACACAGATCCTGTCATCTGGATCAGGTGCTTCTTTTTGTTTTCCTGCATTTTATTGACGACATCCCTTTCCGGCCAGGAGAAAGGGCGGGACGGGCTGGTGCCAGTGGCATCCGGATCTGGTGGTGGTGTAACCAGGGCTGTTGTCGTCGGGATTTCGGATTATCAACATTCGGATATTCCGGATTTGCGGTTTGCGCATCGGGATGCGGAGGTATTTGCTGGCTGGTTGCAATCACCAGAAGGCAAAAATTTAAAAACCTCTCAACTTCATTTATTGACTAACAGGGATGCAAGTGCAGCAAGAGTTTTCAATGAAATCATCTGGCTAGTTGAAGAATCAGGGCCAAATGATGAAGCCATTCTCTATTTCTCCGGCCATGGAGATGTCCAAAGGGTAGTTGGGCAACAAGGTTACCTCCTTTGTCATGATGCTTCTCCACAATTGTATGGAGCAGGAGGCGCTATTAGTCTTCAAGTCTTAAAAGAAGCAATACACATTTTAACAAATGAGCGCCAAAGTCGAGTTACAGTAATCATGGATGCATGTCATTCAGGAAAATTAAAAGGCAGTTTACTTGGCGGGCCACAAATAAACGTAAAGAATATAATGTCGCTCCTAGACAACGCAACCAAAATTATGGCTTGTCAGGCAAATGAGGTCAGTCTCGAAAGCGAACAATGGGGTGGCGGCCATGGCGTATTCAGCTACTTTTTATTGAAAGGCTTGAATGGAGATGCGGATCAAAATGACGACAAACAAATAACATTATATGAATTTAGGCGATACCTTGAAGAACATATTCTCGCTGAAACATCCCCAATATTGCAACACCCAATTATAGAGGGTGACCCTGAACGAATCATTGCCAATGTTTCAACTCTTAAAAATACCACTGATCCGAAATCCTTTTCTATAGCTACATTCTACAAAATTGAAGAACGATCATATGAGGATTTACTGTTAGGCGGAAATGACTCATCACTGGTCTACTTAGTAAACAAGTTAAAGTATGCTATTGAAAATGAATTCTTTTTCGCTACTGATTCCCAATCAGCAGATTCATTATATGTAAACATTCTTGAGCATCCGAATTTAACCCAAAAAGCAGAAAGGTACATCACAAGATATTATGCCGCTTCCTTACAAGATGATGCCCAACAAATGATACTTGACCTACTGAAATCAGAGACTAAGGCTTCAACTAGCGGATATGAAGTCCTGCCTGAATTATACAAATATCCAAAGCAACTTGCCAGAGCTGCCGAAATACTCGGCCAAAACCATCTCATTTACAAGGAATTAAAATCAAGAGAATTCAGCTTACTTGGACTGATAAAATTCTTTGAAACCTATCAACAACGAGACTCCATTTCCGCAAATGAAGTTATGACAGCATATGAAAAAAGTTTAAACTGGATGCCTGAGTCACCTCTTGCCCTATTTGGCATGAGCAGGTGCTTGGCAGTGAAAATGAATGCCCCAGATTCTGCCATTCAAGTTGTCAACCGACTCCGAACTATCACTCCAGCCTGGACACTTCCTGGCGCCAAACTGGCCTATCAACTTAGCAGAGATTACAAGCGATTCCAGGACGCAGCAAACCTGATTGAAACCAACTTGAAAATTGATTCAACTTGCATCCCTACTTGGACAGCACTTGGGGCCCTTTATCACTATTTACCAAATATCACAAAAGCCATCAAAGCTTTTGAATACCTAATAGAATTAGACTCAACAAATGCAATTGCCTGGTCAAATCTTGGTGTAGAATATTTACTAAAAGGCAATAAAGTCGACGCAGAACGTGCATTAAAAAATGCGCTTCGACTCAATCCTAAACAAGCCATGGCTCATCACTCACTTGGGGCATTCTACCGAATTGAAAATAATAATTCAAAAGCAAAATTTTACTATACTTCAGCATTGAAACTTTCACCTAAAAGACTACCTACCCTGGACAGCCTGGCAAGCCTGTATCAATTAGAAGAAGATTTTCAATCAGCATTATCCATATGCGATTCAATATTGACAATCCAACCCACATATTCTGGAGCACTCTTTCGAAAAGCGACAATCTATCGCAACCTGGATGACCATACTGCATCCAGCCATTTTTTAAAAAAAGCCATTCAGACCGATAAAAAATATATCAAAATAATTGAAAATGACAGCAAGTGGAAAACACTTCTTGATTTGAAAAATATTTTATCTAACTCAAATATAAAACCCGAAAATGAAGATTAGAATCCTTTACCTCGTGTCATCATTTTTTCTTACGAGTTGCTTATTAACACTTTGCAACGCACAACCGACAACCGCCAAGAAAGTGGAAATCCTTGTTCGAAATAGTGACGATTTGCCCGACCGATGTTCAAGAGTATGTGTTACAATTGATCAAAGACGAAAACGCAGAACAGGATGGTTTGGAC
This sequence comes from Saprospiraceae bacterium, assembly GCA_016710115.1. Lineage (GTDB taxonomy): Bacteria > Bacteroidota > Bacteroidia > Chitinophagales > Saprospiraceae > JAGNXB01. The sequence continues at coordinate 13,164 of JADJLN010000004.1, read as the reverse complement.
AACCAGAAATTATCAATTTAAATTCAAATAACAAGATAAAGATTGAGAGCTCCGGAGGTTCAACTCAAAGCATTAAAATTCAAAATCCAGTTCATATAAGTAGATTAACCTTTTACGAAAGTCCGGACAACAATCAAAACTCCCAGCCAAGAACGTCAATAATATGCAGAAAAACACTTTCCGGCACCCTATACCGGGAATCCGATGACATGCCAGCTGTTGGAGTCAAAGTCTGTGGCTATAACGATTCAACACTTTGTAGTTCTGACAGGACAAATTTGGTAGGAGAATATTCCATTTATTTCCTTGTGATCAGCAGGGGTCCTTTTCGGGCGATTTATATATTGGACGCAACTCAGGACTGTCCAAACTCATATCAAAATTCAGGAAATAATATTGATCTAGACGAAATAGAAGTTTCTGAGACTAATGCTCAACTTGATGTTGTAATAGATGATCTGGATTTAATTTTTGTCAGGCCCAATCTGGATATCATAGAGATGAATCATTCCCTCTTCCGATGAATGAGTCCAATAGCCAGAAAGATTCAATTAATGGCATCCTAAAAGGCTATTCGTCTATCTTTATCCGATGAAGAAATATTTTATTCAGGCACTCACCTTCAGCTGGATAGTGATTTCTATGCAAGTCGCGACCGCCCAATCTCCTGACCTCCTCCGCCGCATGTACCGGCATCATGAGGAGGTCAGGGAGCCCGGGCTGGACACCCGACGGTTCAAGCATGCCGACATCATGGCCCGCCTGGATGAACTGAAACAGGACCCGGCTTTTGGTGTCTCTGTGGCCGGACACTCCGTCCAGGGGCGCGAGATTCGTGCCGTCACCTGGGGGGACGGACCCGTCAAGGTGCTGCTCTGGACCCAGATGCATGGCGACGAACCCACGGCCACCCTCGCCACTCTCGACCTGTGGAATGCCCTCCAGGATGAGCGCTTCCTGCCGGAACGGAAGAAACTGAACGAACGGCTCACCCTCATCTTCCTGCCCCTCCTCAATCCCGACGGAGCTGAAGTGTACGAACGCCAGAACGCCCTCGGCATCGATCTCAACCGGGATGCCCTCCGGCTCACCAGTCCGGAAGCCCGGATCCTCAAACACTGGCGCGACAGCCTGGATGCCGACTGGGGTTCAACCTCCACGACCAGCATCGTTACTACAGCGCTGGATCCACCAACCTCACCAGCGCTCTGGCCTTCCTCGCTCCTCCACCCGACCTCGGACGAAGCCAGCCACCACACCGCCAGGATGCCATGCGCCTCATCGGCGGACTGGCAGAAGGATTGCAAACACTAATCCCGGGACAAGTAGCCAAATATTCCGATGCGTTCGAACCCCGCGCTTTCGGCGACAATATCACCAAATGGGGCACCAGCACCATTCTCATCGAAGCGGGGTGGCTCCCCGGTGACGACGAAAAACAAACCCTGCGTCGGTTGTATTTTGCCACACTGGTAGCAGCCCTCGACGGGATCGCCAAAAAGACCTACACCTTGCAGGAGGTCAAGGCCTACAACGATATTCCCTTCAATCAGAACCACCTCACTGATCTGATGCTCACGGAAGTCCTCCTGCAGGAAGGCCGATCGGAGTATCTTTTGGATATCATTTTCAAGCATACCGAAAAAACAGAGCCCGACGGCCGAACCTGGTACCGGGAAGCCCGCATCGAAGAAATGGGCGACCTCTCTCCCTATGGCGGTTATACCCTGCTCGAAGGCAAGGGCAAGTGGCGCATCGTCGCCGCGCGCACTCATCCGCATGTCATGACCTCGATGGAGGAATTGCGCGATGAACCCCTTACTGACCTGATCCTGGGTGGCACGGCGATCATCCGGATGGACCAGGTGAGCAACAACCTGCGATTCGCAGATGCCCCCATCGCCATCCGTCGGCTGGATGACAATGCCAACGAGCCCATCCAACTCGGCCAGAATCCGACGTTCTACCTCCAGGATAAAAAGACAGGCGCATTTCGTTACCTCATCGTCAACGGCAGGCCCGGGATCTTCGCGGGACAGAGTGGAAATCAGCCTTGCAGCAACTCCTGAACGCCGGTCTGGATTGAGGGAAGCAGGATTCAACGTGTACGAATCTGTGAAACTGCTATATTTACCGTCCTAAATCCAACACGTATGAAACGTATCTTCCTCCCAGCATTCCTCTTCCTGGCCCTTATCTGGTTGACGCCGCTCCACCTGCTCGCCCAGGATCCGGCAACCGAAGAGACAGAAGAAACCGATGTCAATTTCGATTTCGACCCGGCCAAATTCAAAATGGGGAATAAATCCGGCAAACGAACCAATATCGAAGGTTACTTCGGCGTCGGACCGACGTTTGTATCTTCCACAAAATCAGTCAGCAGTGTCCTCACACCGGATTTCAAGCCCTGGAGTTCCTGGAGCACTGACCTGGGCGTGATGCTGCGCACCCGCCTGGGAGGACCCAACAGTGGGTTTAACATCAATTATGGTTTGCTCTGGCGCTATCTGAACATCGAAACCGATAAGGCGTATCTCGATTGGGATCCAATGACCAAGATTCCGAACTATACCGATGCGAACAATACCGATTGGACCAACACCGAATTGAATGTGCACACGTTGTCCATTCCCCTGATGCTCGAATTCCAGAAAAAAGTGGCTATTGCAGCCGGCGGGTTTGTCGCATTCCGGGTATCCAGCAATTCGGAATTGGATCAGGAACTTCCCAGTGGCGATACCGAATCCGCTCTGATCGCCGACCTGGGTCTGAATGATGTGCTTTACGGCGTCACCGGTCAGATCGGTTACAAAAAGGCACGGATCTTTGTCAATTACTATCTGAACAACCTGTTCAAAGAAGATCTGCCATACGAATTCACCGTCTTCAACGTCGGCATTGCCGTTTTCTGATCGATCCTCCCGGATTAAAAAAAGGCTTCCCGATTCACTCGGGAAGCCTTTTTTATTCAGCCAGAGAGGGCTTCTCTATTTCTCCATTTTGGGCACCAGGACGGTGTACGTTTTCCGTGCCTTGTTCGTCAGACTGCTGGCCTTCAACCAGGGGTTGTACACTTTCAATGTCCGATAGTCTGTGCCATGTTTGATGGCAAAATCTCCCCAGTTCGGAACCGGTTCGTTCACTTGGATCTGATTACAATCCCGGAACGGCGGATAATAATCATCAGGAGACAGTTGATATCCGAAAGAAGCTGGATCCTCCAGGATGGTTTTCAGGGCGACAATGCGGAAGAGGTAGCGGGATGTCTCGCTATTGAGATTGACCTCCTCGTAGGTTTTAGCGCGCTGGACCTGCATTTCCCGGGTCAGTCGAGGGCCGCCCATATTATAGGCGGAAGCCGCCAGTTTCCAGCTGCCAAACTTGTCGTAGTAGGACTTGAGGTATTTGCAGGCGGCCCGAGTGGATTTTTTCCAGGTGATTTCGCTCATCAATTTCCCCATTTATTTCCAGACCATAAGACTTACCAGTCGCCTCCATAAACTGCCAGAGTCCCTTTGCACCGGCTGAGGAAGTGCCGTTCATCAGAGCGCTTTCAGCGACGGCCAGGTACTTCAGATCATCCGGGACACCTTCTTCCTGGAGAATCTGCTCGATCAAAGGCAAATACCGCTTGGTCCTTTTCAATACGAGCAAAGTGCTGGAATGATAATAGGCGTTGACGCTCAGCTCCCTGTCCAGGCGTTCGAGGATATCGGAATTCTCGAGATCCATCTTCTCCCCCGCAAAACTATAGGTACGGTCTGTTGAAACGGATTGGATCTGTTGCGGCAGACCGGTCCAGGTACTCACGGGTTTGCCGGAAGGATCATTCGTCGATAGAAATGAGGTACCGATCAGTGTAAGCCCGAGGAAAAAAACAGCGGCCGACAGCCAGTTGAACCAGGAAGTTGACATAGAATCCAGTTTGGAGTTATGAACGAAAGATTGATGTGCAAGTTGCAAAGAAAATGAAATCCATGATCTGTCACCAGTCAGACGCCGTTAAAATATCCAGGCCCAAACCAGTTGAGTTTTCACGTGATTTCGACATTTTGTTTAACAATTAATAGCTTTTTAATCTCATTCATTAAACAACTATACTTCAAATGGCATTAAGGAGACATCATTGATCAAAAACCTAGTCCATGAGAACTTTACCCTTACTTACCTTCATGTTCCTGGTTGCACTTGGGCTTGATGCCCAGACAGCCAAACTGCAAGTTATCCACAACTCACCCAGCCCCCTGGTGGATATCTGGGTGAATGGCACTCCTGGAAACCGATTTTTCCTTTCGCGAGGCTATTGAATTTCGTGATGTCCCGGCAGGCGTCCTGCTGGAAATAGGCATCGCTCCTTCTCCAAGCTCGTCTCCGAATGACATCATCGCGACATTTCCGGTGACGTTGTCAGATGGCGAAGTGTACGTAGCCATTGCCAATGGGATCGTCGGTGATGCCAACACCCCGTTTAATCTGGAACTATTTTCAGGTGCGAGAGAATCAAGCTCCGATCCTGAACAGGTTGATCTGTTGGTCTTCCATGGCGCTCCTGATGCCCCCAATGTCAATGTCGATGCACGCAACGTAGCCACCATCGTTGAGGACCTGGTGTTCGGCGCATTTACAGATTATATCTCCGTTCCGCAGCGGCATTTACCCTCGATATCCGCCCGGCTGGAAACCCGACGGTCGTAGCTACTTATGCCGCTGATGTGACCGGTTTGGCCGGACAGGCTGCCGTCGTCTTTGCTTCCGGATTCCTTGGCATGGACCCTGCCTTTGGCTTGTACGCCGCTTTGCCAAACGGAGATGTAGTGGCCCTGCCAGCAATCACAGATGCCCGCCTTCAGATCATCCACAATTCACCTTCTCCGACTGTAGACATCTGGGTCAATGATCAGCCTTTCCTCACGGGCGTCGATTTTCGCACCGCAACGCCGTTTGTGGATGTGGTCGCCAACACCGACCTGAATATAGGCATCGCACCTTCACCGAGCACAAGCCCGGCTGATATCATCTATACACTCCCTGCCAATTTCTGGCCGGGGAAAACTATGTTGCCATGGCTAATGGTGTGGTCGGCGACATGATGACGCCGTTCAATATTGCCGTCAAAGCATCCGGACGCGAATCTGCAGGTGATCCAGACCAGTTGATCTGATTGTTTTCCATGGCGCTCCTGATGCCCCCTGAATGTCGACGTTGATGCCCGCAACGTGGCAACCATTGTCGACAATCTGGCATTCCGGTGCCTTTACCGAATACATCTCCGTTCCTGCTGCACCATACATCCTCGATATCCGTCCTGCAGGAAACACCTCTGTCGTTGCAACCTATGATGCGGATCTCTCCGCATTGGCCGGACAGGCTGCTGTCGTGTTTGCTTCCGGATTCCTCGGTCAGGATCCAGGGTTCGGTCTGTTTGCCGCCCTGCCGAATGGAGATGTGGTCCAACTGCCGGCTATCACTGATGCACGAGTGCAGATCATCCACAACTCACCTTCTCCGACTGTAGACATCTGGGTCAACGACCAGCCTTTCCTTACAGGTGTCGATTTTCGCACGGCAACACCGTTTGTCGATGTGGTTGCCAATACCGACCTGAACATCGGTATCGCACCTTCACCGAGCACAAGCCCGGCTGATATCATCTATACACTCCCTGCCAATTTCTGGCTGGTGAAACCTATGTAGCCATGGCGTATGGTGTGGTCGGTGACATGATGACGCCGTTCGATATTGCTGTCCTCGACCAGGTCAGAGAATCCGCCTCCAATCCGACGGAAGTCGACCTTCTCGTGTTCCATGGCTCACCAGATGCACCAACAGTAGATCTCACTGTGGGGTCATCCCAAACACCACTTGTCGACAACCTCGAATACGGTACGTTCCAGGGATATCTCAGTGTGCCTGCGGCAACATATACGCTGAATATCACGCCTGAAAATGATAATGCCAATAACCTGTTCAGCTATGATGCCGACATTACGTCATTGGCCGGCGGATCAGCAACGATTTTTGCCAGTGGTTTCGTCGCTAGCGAGCCTGAATTCGGCCTTTGGGTCGCACTTGCTGACGGCACGACTTTCCGCTTTCCATCAGTACGTCTACCCTGAATCCTGTGCTGGGTGAATTGGCGATCTGGCCAAACCCGGTTCGCGATCAGATCAATATTTTCTCCAATGCGCCAGCTGACACTCGAGTTATCCTGACCTTGATGGATATGCAAGGGCGTCCGATTCAAAACCAAACACAGATCCTGGGGCCAAGCGCTGGTCAAGTTGAACTTTCAGCAAGTCAATTGATGTCGGGTATCTATCTTAAGTTGTACAGCCAGATAATGGAGCACCTTCTACACTGACCATCATGAAGCAGTAGATGACTTAGGGGTTTTTCTACTTTCAGCAAGCCACTTCATCTTCGGATGAGGTGGCTTTTCTTTACAGAACTTTTCTTTTTGTGAAGTCGCGAGTGGTTCACTCGATGGCTGAAACCGGCATCTGCGGATCATAGTTGCCCTTGATCACCGGGCTTTGACGCATACCCGTGTAGGCGCGCACATTGACATAGATGTAGTCGTACAACTCCTGGATGCTGACCAGTTTGTCGCCACTATAATCCGCCTCTCCTTTCAGGCCGCGAATCAGAAAGTGACTGAACACACCCTGGCGCAATCCACTGGATTCCAGCGAGGTTTCTTCCGACTTGGAGGACATGATGATCGCCGTGCCCTGTGCAGCCTCGAAAAGATCCTGATAGAAGTTGACCAGTTCCGGCTGGACGGATGGAGACCGCTCGGCAAAGAGGCCGCCGCTGTGACAGGCATCCGCAAAACAGATCCTGTATCGCGCCGGGCTATCCTGGAGAAGTGCTCCGATCTCCTCGTGCTGGAGCTTTTGATTGTAGCCATCAAAATCAAAAGGCAGGAAGGCTCCCTTGACCCCATGGCCGGAGAAGTAGAGAAGGACCAGGTCGTCGGGACCTGCCTGTGAAAAAAGGTCCTGGATGGTTTCCCGGATATGGACCAGAGAGGCCTCTTCATCGACCAGGATCCGGATCTGATCATCGGGCAGGGCGCCACCTTCCGGACTCTTGAAGAAGGCATACACCCGATAGGCATCATCATCTGTATAGCGCAACGCCGGCATGTGGTGGTATGCGGCAACGCCTACCACGACGGCCCAAACCTTGCCGGGGCGGGCATGGATCATTGGCTCTACGATCTGTACGGCTCCGGTATCTACGGCCCGTTCGGCAAGCAATTCAGCCTGCACTTCCTCGGGGATCTCATATTGACCATAGTGCCACTGGCCCCGGATTACCGTTCCGTCCCGTTTGTACAGGGTACCCCGACCATGGAACTGTCCTTCATCAAACTCACCGGAATACCGATCCCCGTTGGCGAAGGTGACACTCCCCTGTCCGGATGGCCTGCTTTGTTCGAATTCACCTTTGTATGTAGCCGAGCCGTCCGCGTAGACGAATGTGCCGACGCCTTCGCTGCAGTCACCCGCAATGCAACCGGCATTCACTTTTTCCGGCTCGGCGGTTCCGACATATTCACCATCCCGCCATTCTCCCCGCGTTTCATCCCCGTCCGTAGTAAACATCGTGCCTCGGCCATGGGGGAAGTTGTTTCGAAATGCGCCCACATAACGGTCACCATTTGCATAATACCAGGTGCCCAGTCCAAACAGTTTGCCATTGACAAACTGTCCGTCATATTTACTCCCATCCGGATAGGCAAATGTACCCTGCCCATTGACACAGTCACCGGCAATACAACCCGACTGGATGTCTGTCCCATCGTTGTCCTCTTCCTTGTTGGCAACGACATATTCTTCGAGTGCTATCCCCTGTTCATCGACGGGCTTGCCCTTGGCCCAGACGCCGATATATTTGTATCCGTCCGAATAGGTTTTGGTTCCTTTCCCATGCGGGTAGCGATATTTCCATTCACCCTGGTACTTGCTTCCATCCGTGTAATAGCAGGTGCCAATGCCATGAATTTCGCCGTCCTTGAAATCGACGATATATTTGGCTCCTGAAGGGTAGACATAGATCCACCGTCCATTACGGCAGTCGTATGAAATACATTGCGCCTGCAGCAGGGCTGTATTCAGGAGGAGGAGGAAAAGCGTCAGGATCAACCGCATCGCACAAAGATAGGCCTATCCACGTGGCCGGAGGTAGGCCAGGGGCATGTTTTCATCAAAGGTACCCTTCAACACCGGAGTCTGACGTTCTCTGGTTCGCGCACGCACCTGTGCCTGCACAAAAGAAAATAACTCACCGATGCGAACGATACCATCGCCATCCCGGTCAGCCTGACCCTTGAGCCCCTGACGGAGATAATAGGAGAACACGCCGGCCCGAAGCCCCTTGTCTTCCAGCGAATATTCCTCCTGTTGCGAACTCATCATGAGGGCTGTACCGCTGCCACATTTTTCCAGTTCGAGAACCAACCGGTTGTCCATCGCATCCCCGCCTCCCTTAGCTGCCATCAGTGAACCGGAATAACAGGCGTCGGTCATGACGAGTTTCTGCCGGGCCCGACTGGCTTCCAGCAGGTTTGTCAGCTCGGCATAAAACAGTCGGTTGTCAAATCCGTCGAAATCAGCCGGCAGAATGGCTCCGTCCAGTCCGTGCCCGCTGAAATAGAAGAGGACCACATCGTTTTCATCCGCCTGGCCAAACATCATCTGGATGGCCTCAATCAGATTCGCCCTCGTCGCATCCTCATTGATCAGCAGCCGGATCTGGAATTCCGGCAGTGCGCCCCCTTCCGGGCTACGGAGAAAGGCATACATCTGGTAGGCATCATCATCCGGATAAGTCAGTGTCGGCATGTGGAGATAGGGGGCTACCCCGGCCACGACAGCCCAGATCCGGATGCGCTCATCCATGACCGGCTGGACATTCATGCCTTCAATGGGCTGGGTCGGAGCGGTCAGCTTGGCCAGTCGGCCATAGACCCAATGCCCCTGCAAGCGCCGACCATCAGCCAACAGGAGTGTCCCCTCACCATGCGGCGCATGACGCGACCATCCCCCTTCATAGCGGTCGCCATTCACGTACCGGCATGTCCCGGTCCCTTCCGGCAATCCGTTCACCAGAGTTCCCTGATATTGGCTGCCATCCTGATAGGTATATGTCGATCCGGACGGATGAACCCATGCCGACGGCTCCTGCTTCAGCTCCGTTTTTTCATCGGTGCCGGGTTGTTGGGAAATGGCTTGCCGGGTCACCCGATCTGGCGACTCCTGGAATTCGTTGTTTACCCAGGTCCCCTCCGTTTGATGACCGAAGCGATCAATCAGGATGCCCTGCCCTTCCTTCCTGCCTTGACGAAATGCGCCGACATAGCGGTCGCCTTCTTTCTGGATCAATTCTCCCTGGCCATGCATGGTTCCCGCCTGCCAGTCTCCTCGGTACACGCTGCCATCAGCAAACACCATGGTGCCTTTCCCATGGTATCGGTCGCGCTGGAACTGTCCGGTATATACCGAGCCATCACCGGCCGTCTGGCGGCCTGTCCCCTCCCGGAAATCTCTGGAAAACTGACCTTGATAGACCACTCCGTTCGACAGGGTCAGTGTGCCCTTCCCCTGTCGTTTACCCAGCATGAACGTCCCTTCATACCGGGCACCGCTGGCAAACAGATAGACGCCCTCGCCATGGATACAATTTCCCGACTGGCAGCCGGTGGCCGGGGCACTGGACAGGATCCCGCTGAGACAAAACAGCATATTGATGATCATAAGCTGGAAGATTCACGTCGGGGTCCGGAATAGGCGGTCGTTTACCCGGTATAACCTTGAGATCCGGATGATTATTGCCAGTGTCTTTGATCCCGATGTCTCCACCCTCGATTATCTTTGTCGGATAAACGATCGAACTATGAAAAATGGAATTTTTCTTCTCGCGCTGATCGGCGGCATGTGGTCATGTGGCTCTTCTTCTGACACCGGTGCCGATGCCTCAGGAGAAGCTGTTGCAGACAGTTTGCATTTTGGCGAAGTGATCACGCCCGACGGTGCGATCACGATGGATGAGCTCCTCGTCCAGTTGTCGGGTTCAGACAGTGTAGCCACCAAGGTGCGCGGTCTTGTTACCTCCGTCTGCCAGGTGAAGGGTTGCTGGATGACGGTCAAGTCTCCCACGGGTGAAAATGCCCCTGAGATCTTTGTCCAGTTCAAGGACTACGAATTTTTCATGCCGTTTGGGCTGGCTGGCTCGGAGGTGGTGATTGACGGATATGCCTATCGCGATGTGACCAGTGTTGAAGAACTGAAGCATTATGCCGAGGATGAAGGACAGACCGCCGAGCAGATCGCGGCCATCACCGAACCGGAGGAAGAACTGAAGTTTATGGCCAATGGGGTGGTCATTGTGCAGTAAACCTGGTACATCCACCGGAAAAGCCCTTTCGCCTGGAAAGGGCTTTTCTATTTTATCTGAATCCAATTATATGCCCTTCCCCACCCGATCGATCACTCCTGATGTATTTGTGACAGAATGGAAACAGACGAATGGTTCTATCCTCCTGGATGCTTTGGGCACACCGGTCAGACCTTCCCTTTACTTCAGCAAGGTGACTGGATAGATGTAGCCGATCTTGCATCAGGCATCTATTTCCTGATTCTCGACTCACCCTGGCATGGGAGACATATTATGAAAATGGTCAGGCAATGATCCAAGGGACTCCTTGCTTGCGAGGGTCTTATCCCTTGTTTTCCGTGGTTCGCTGTCCCACTGGCTGATCTTGTTCCTTATAATGGCATGTTCCAATAGCCTTCATTCCCAATGTGGACAATATGTGATATACACCCTGGAAGAAAAAAATGAATCCTATTACACTCAACGGCTCAGAGAATTCAATCAACATTATTACTGGAATCTTTTCGCAGATGCCTTCCGGTATCCAACTACACAAAATCGTCTGTTGAAAATCAATGAAGATCTAAATTTGGCCTGGCAACAATCCTGAAGGATGTGCCCGGTTCCCTCTATGGTTCATTGCTCTTTTCCCCGGGCGATTTTGTTATAAAAGGAAAAAAGCTCTGGTATTAAGTGGGACACGGGACAGTCTGTCCTGGCAAGGCAGTTTTCTGGCCAACCAGGTCGACCTGGAGTCTGGCCACCTGGATACCACTTATGCTTTTGATTTGGGCCTGAATGTGTTGGATGTTTACGATGGTGTTTACAATGCGATTCTGACAGTGGACAGCAGTGCCTATCTGTATACAGGAGAGTATATCCTTCAAGACACTACTTATCTGGTGGTCATGAAAGCCGACTTCACAGGAGCCCTTCATTGGGTGAAATCGATCCCCATCCGACACGGGTTATTTCTACAGCCATCAACCTGGCTTAGCCTTGCCAGAGGGGCAGTATCTCATCGTTGTCAATGCCAACAAATGGATCGGGGTAGACTACTTCGTGCGTATCGACAGTACCGGTGAACTTCTGGAGATGACCACCGGGCCATTTTAGGAAGAAGGAATCGATCTGGCACTGCATCCCAACGGGAACATTGTGTATTACAGCAAACCGAATCCCCGGGTTATATCCAACGAGATCGCCGGACTGCGCCTCACAATGCTCACCCCTGAATTAGATACGCTGTGGAGTCATCCATACTATACGTTCGAGTACCCCTACAACCTCGCCTACGGCGCCGGGCAGGGCGCAATCTCTCCATTGGTCCTGATGGTCGCATTCTGATGGTAGGAGAAGCGGCTCAACCATGCATCTGGTCTGCTATTCGCCCGAAGGCAATCTTCTATGGACACAGGTAGTACATCTATCCTGAAAAGGATGCCAATGGTAATCAGGTCGTCACCGAGTTCGGGCAGGCCATCTGGACGTCAGATGGCTGTATCCCCGCCACCGGCATCTATCATTGGGGATTCAATGATAGTTATCATCGCCCCTTCCTGCTCAAGCTGGACTCGCTCGGTTGTCTAGAGCCTGGATGTGAGGAAAACATCATCCTTAATACCGACCAACCTTCAGAGACCCTGGCCGATGCCTGCTGGCAGGTCTATCCCAATCCTGTCAGGGGCCCCATCCATCTCCGGCTGGATACCGACTGCCCCCTGGCTGGAGTGATCGATCAATTAGTGGTCACTGATTTGCTAGGTAGGGAGGTCTGGCGACATATGTTTTCACCAGGCGCAGCCAGTCAGGAGATCGTCCTGCCTGTATCAGCCACAGGTGTGTTGTATCTGCGCATTCAGGCCGGGCCAGTCATCCTGGGGCAAAAAATGATTCTTCGGACAGAGTAAGCGATCTGAGCGATCTTCTTCTATATTCGCAGCCTGTTTCAAATGAATCTCTGGCCATTATTGGAGGAGAAATCTTTGGCTTCAATGGTTGCTCAGCTGCTTGAATTTTTTCCTCAATGCCCTTCCCCACCCGATCGATCCAGCCGGATCACTTTATTTCTGAATGGAAAAACACGGATGGTGCTGTCCTCCTGGATGTGCGCACCCCGGAGGAATATCATGCAGAAGGTGCATGGGAAGAGGCACAACACCTGGACTATCTGGATACCTCCTTCGAAGCAGCCATTGAATCACTCGACAGGCTGGTGCCTTACTACCTGTTTTGTGATACTGGCAAGCGCAGCCGCCTGGCCTGCGAAGTGATGGCCTCAAAAGGATTTATGCTGGTCGCCTGGTTGGAGGGTGGGCTGAATGCCCGTTCATCGACATGTCCGGAGGGCACGCGAACTTCATAATAGTCTGCACTGACCTTCCGGCTGCACTTATCGGATTCCGTATCTTTGCAGGATGGCATAATCCCAACTACGAGTTTCACTTTTAATTCATCTATCCATCTATGAAAACATGTTACTCCGTTTTTTTCTCCTTCTTCCTTGTCTTCTCTCTTTTTGGACAGGATGGCTCACTCGATTCGACATTTGCTGAAAATGGCATCCTGCAATTCGATCTCAACAAAAGACCGATACTGGCCATGGCCTCGGCCGTTCAGCCCGATGGAAGGATCCTCGTCAGTATGTCAGGCAATCTGACCGGTACATTTGATCTGGTACTGATTCGTCTGCACGAAGATGGAAGCCCTGGACACGACATTCGCTGACCAGGGATCTACGCTACGGGAATCCGAGTTTACTGATCTGAACTACGGGGTCACGCT
>JADJLN010000003.1 GCA_016710115.1 Saprospiraceae bacterium | reverse complement strand
AATTGATGGCAGTACTGGGTCGGGATAAAAATTCGAGCTCGAGGTACAAATCCTCAAACGTGTCTTCGGGTGAAAAGTAAAAAGCCGGGCACCTTCGCGGACATCGCCGATCCATTCACTGATGGTTGGTCCAGTCGCATTGCCAATTTGTGTCCGGGGAATGGGTATCGCTTGGTGGAATAGTTCTTGTGATGGTTTGCAGCTTCCAAGAATCAAGCAGTTTAAAACTACCCTGAGAAAGACAATCTGCAATTCATAGTCGCATTGTTGAAGTTATAACGGTCTGGAATAAGGATGAATAGTTGAATAATTCCTCTTCATCAGCCTCTTTATTTGATCCGATGTCCTTTTGTCGCAAAGGAAAGTCCTTGCTGCCCGGGATGTGGGAGATCATGACTCCGTCGAAGAGGGTTCATTTTCTGGAGAATGAATGCGCCAGTCAAACAGGAAGTTGGCGCCCGTACCGCCGGCTGGTCGCGTTCGTCGATCTGATCTCCACAGTTTCCATCGGGGCTATGAAGATGGTCTTGTCAAAATAGGTGCGGATGGAGTTACCATGGGTGTCAAAATATTCGGCCCTGTCGATGTAGATGGTATCCGCCCGGTTGGTATTGCGCAGGCTGATGGTGGCCGTAAGATCATGTGTCCGGTGTTCGGTATTACTGTACACAGGAAATAGACAGAAAGATAGGTTGTGCCCCGGATCATGGAATCAGGGAAGGCGCAGTGATCGTCCGTTTTCCCCAGTTGAAAGGTTGATGGAACTGATGTCAGCTGCCGGTTGACAACTGGCGATGCACAGGCTCAGGAGGAGTATATTCAGAATTGGTTTCATCGGATCAGCTGTTTGTGCACAGATTTCAAGTGGTGATAGCGAATATAACAGAAGGGTCTGACCTGCAAGGTATGTCCGGCTTGGAAAAGGGGCGGGATGATGGTTCCCAGTAATTGCGGGCAAACAGGGTCAGGTTGGGGAGAGGACCCGGCTCAGTTACTTTCATTATAGACGATATCTATATGATCATAAGAAATATAAATATTATTCATGGAGGCATTATTGTAATTTTGAACCCAAGAATAAAATCATCCTTTGAATCATGGAAGAACATACTACCATTCAAAAGAATCTTCATCCAGCCAGAACGGTGCAGGAAAATGCCCCTTCATGGGTGGAGACGGTGAAGGAGGTGCTGTAGCCGGTACAGGAAACCGTGACTGGTGGCCCAACCGGCTCAACCTCGGCATTCTCCATCAGCACACACCGGCCTCCAATCCGCTGGGTCCGGATTTTGACTATGCACAAGCCTTCAAGAGTCTGGACTATGCCGGACTGAAAGAAGATCTGAAAAAACTGACCGAATCGGGACTGGTGGCCGGCGGACTGGGGCCACTATGGTGGTCTGTTTATCGGATGACCGGCGCAGTGCCGGCACCTATCGCACCGCTGACGGGCGTGGGGAGGAGGTACAGGCAACCAGCGTTTTGCGCCGATCAACAGCTGGCCTGACAATGGCAATTTGGACAAGGCGCGCCGCCTGCTCTGGCCCATCAAGCAGAAATATGGCAACCGGATCTCAGGCCGATCTGTTGATCCTTGCCAGTAATGTCGCCCTTGAATCGATGGGATTCAAGACCTTCGGTTTCGGTGGTGGCCGGAAGACATCTGGCAGCCGGAAGAAGATATATACTGGGGTGCCGAGAAAGAATGGCTGGCGACCAGCGACAAACCCCATAGCCGCTACGGTGGCGATCGCGACCTCGACAATCCGCTCGCCGTCGTGCAGATGGGATTGATCTATGTCAATCCCGAAGGCCCCGATGGCAACCCGGATCCCGTGGCTTCCGGTCGCGATGTCCGCGAAACCTTTGGCCGCATGGCCATGAACGATTATGAAACGGTAGCCACGCAGCAGGTGGCCACACCTTCGGCAAGGCTCACGGTGCCAGTGATCCCGCACTGGTCGGCGCCGAACCCGAAGCTGCACCACTGGAGCAGCAGGGTTTGGGATGGATGAATAAACTGGGTACAGGTAAAGGTGAGCACACACTACCAGTGGAATCGAGGGGCCCAGGCCAAACCCCACCCGGTGGGATAATGGCTATTTCGAGATCTTCAGGTACGAATGGGAGCTCACAAAATCCGGCTGGGGCCCACCAGTGGGTAGCGAAGAATTGCAAGCCCGAGCACTTGGTCCGGATGCGCACAATCCCGACAAGAAACATCCGCCGATGATTACCACGGCGGACCTGTCCCAGCTTTTGATCCGATCTACGAACCGATCTCCCGACATTTCCACCAGAATCTAGACGAGTTTCGATGCCTTTTGCCCGCGCACCGGTACAAGCTGACCCACCGGGATATGGGACCTGTAGCCCGTGCCGGTCCGGAAGTTCCCGAAGGAAGAACTGATCTGGCAGGATCCGTGCCCGCTGTCAACCACAACTGGTTGATGCGCAGGAGATATCGCGATGTTGAAAGGAAAGGTTCTGGCCGCTGGCTTGACCGTGTCGAACTGGTGTCGACGGCCCGGGCGTCAGCCTCTACATACCGCGGTAGTGACATGCGCGGTGGTGCCAATGGTGCGCGCATCCGACTGGCGCCGCAGAAGTTCTGGGCGGCCAATGACCCTGCCCAACTGAGTAAGGTGTTGAACGCTCTGGAAGGTGTACAGCGGGAGTTCAATGGCTCCGCAACTGGCGGCAAGAAGATCTCTCTGGCTGACCTGATCGTGCTGGGAGGATGTGCGGCCGTCGAACAGGCCGCTGCCGATGCCGGCATGAAGATCACGGTACCCTTCACACCTGGTCGCACAGATGCGACCCAGGAGCAGACGGACGTGGAAAGCTTTGCTTTCCTGGAGCCCCAGGCGGATGGATTCCGCAATTTTCAGAAGAAGGCCTACGGTGTCAATCGGAAGAAATGCTGCTCGACAAAGCCCAGCTGCTGACCCCTGAGCGCACCGGAAATGACGGTGCTGGTCGGTGGACTGCGGGTATTGGGTGCCAATACCGGTGGTTCCGCTCATGGTGTGCTGACCCATCAGAAGGGCAAGCTGACCAACGATTTCTTTGTGAATCTGCTGGACATGGGCACTGTTTGGGCGCCCACATCGGAAAATGAGTTCGAAGGTCGCGATCGCAAGACCGGTGAGGTGAAGTGGACAGGCACCCGGGTTGACCTGGTCTTCGGTTCCAACTCCCAGCTGCGTGCGATCTCTGAGGTGTATGCCCAAAGCGATGCCAGGGAGAAGTTCGTGAGGACTTTGTTGCAGCCCCGGCACAAGGTGATGAACTTGGATCGGTTTGATCTGAAGTAATTCAAATCAATCGCTAACAAATAGAAAGGCGGCTCCGGGAGATCGGGGTCGCCTTTTTTTGGTCAGACAGGTTACTATCAGTGCCTTAAGTCCCAGTTCCGTTCCACCAGAGCAAAATATTTGACTACATCTAAGGGGTAAAAGTATCGCTAAAAGTACGTCTGCCCTTTTCTAATCACTGCAACCAACGTTGTGTCTTAAATCAATTCAATTTTCATACGAACAACTCTTCACCCCCTGGTTAATAAGTTCCCATCTGATATGATCTATATCACTGGTTCTTGTATAGAAAAGAGTCATACTTACACCAGAATTCAGGTTTTTTCTACAGTTTAAAGCAACTGTAAATCATGTGATCTATGAAACATAAACCAGTACTGAGGTATGTCGTGCCTTTTATACAATGGTATGCTCTGATGATCTTGATCACCATCGGAATAGATTACATGCTTCATTATTATCAGCTGGCTGGAGTTGGGCGTTACCTCGGCTATTTAGGCACCTTTCTCCTGGTCTTTTCCTTTGTCTATTCTTTGCGGAAACGCAAAATGATCAAATCAGGTTCGCCAAAAAAATTGTTGATTATGCATGAATACATGGCATGGGTCGGGTCGATCATGTTACTTGTTCATGCTGGCATTCATTTCAACGCCATTTTGCCATGGCTGGCTGTAACAATGCTTTTGATCAGCGTGGCGAGTGGCCTGGTTGGCAAGTTCCTGTTGAAGCGGTCGTTCGAGCGCTTAAACGCAAGCAGGCAAGCCTTGATGGAAACGGGCCTGGAAAAAGAAGCCGTAGACAAAAAGCTCTTTTTCGACTCGATCATGGTGGATGCCATGAAACAATGGCGGACAATACACTTACCGATAGCCTTGGTATTTGGCTTGTTTTCGCTCCTGCATATTATCACTGTATTCATGTTTAGCAAATGAAAAATCTGATCATTACTGGAATTGCAATGACCGCCATTTTCATCTTGTTTATGGTGCAATATCCGTATATCCTGCTCAGTCCGGGTGAGATGTCGCAGGGCCACCAGGATATCAGGCAGCAATGCTTCTCATGCCACCGGCCTTTCGGGGGAATCGACAACAGCAAGTGCATCGCTTGCCATACTCTGGCAGATATCGGCAGGGATTCTCTGGGCATCGCCACTGGAACCGTTATCAAAGGCGAGCAGGCGTTATTTCACAATAACCTTGGTAAATATGCCTGTACGGCCTGCCATACCGACCATGCTGGATTAAATCCTGAATCTGCGATGAACGGTTTTAGGCATGAAATACTGCCGAAAACTGTCATAAATGATTGCATTGTTTGCCACCAAAAGCCTGAGGATAAGCTTCACCTGCAATTAACTGATGCTTGCGCTAAATGCCATGGTACCACCGCATGGAAACTGGATCTTGCGTTCAGCACCAGGTATGGTGCAACCTGCCGAACGGGACAATTGCGTCAGCTGCCACCAAAAGCCTGAGGATAAGCTTCACGTGCATTTGACAGATGCTTGTGCAACATGCCACGGCACGACAGGGTGGAAGTTGGAGAAGGCGTTTAACCATGATATGCTGCAGTCAGGCATTAGAAGCAATTGCGTGAGTTGCCATGAAGTGCCTGGAGATGCATTTCATCGTACAGTGAAAGATGCCTGTACGAAATGCCACAGCACCGATAAATGGATCCCGTCTACATTCAATCACACCACTTATTTTGTGCTGGATAGAGATCATAATGTCAAGTGTGCGACCTGCCATTTGGCGAACAACTATAGTACGTATACCTGCTATGGGTGTCATGAACATACGGTAAGTAATATTCTTCGTGAGCACAGGAGGAAGGTATTTCCAATTTTACGGATTGTGTATCCTGTCACAAGAGCAGTGATGAACATGAAGGTGGGGAAGGCCGTCGGAAAAAAGGCCGACATGGGGATGATGACAATGATTGATCAGGTGTAGTCGAATGCGTTTAATGTGGCATGGCCAACTAGTCATCACAATTATTTTATAAATGGTTTTAGTTGTCCTGTTCACCGCTGGACGCCCAGGTCGGACTGACGTATGAAGGTGGTGATCACAAGTCCGGCGAGGTGAAGTGGACGGGCAGTCGTCTGGATTTGGTCTTCGGTTAGACGCCCAGTTGCGGGCGATCTCTGATGTCTATGCTCAGAGCGATACGAAGAGAAGTTTGTCAGTGAGTTTGTCGCTGCCGTAACAAGGTGATGAATCTGGACCGGTTTGATCTGAAGTAAGGGCTAAGAGAGCGGCTACAATAATGAAGCCCGAGACCAGGAAAGGCTAAAGACAATGTCAAATAATTAATGAACCTACTTGCCTTCATGATGGGAAATGTTGTAATTTTGAAGATAAAAAGAATGCTAAAATGGCTGACGTTTTTGGCGTTCTCTCTGCTCTCATTTTCGTTGTACTCACAGCAGGTAAATTTTCATAACAGCACGGGTAAATTGAAGCCTGTATCGGGCTTTACCATTTATTCAGACTGTGCCGTGGACATGAACGGCGACCACCTCGATGACGTAGTTCGAACTGGCAATGAAGTCATTTACATCGACTTCCAGCAATTGGATGGCACCTTTACCCAGCGGTATTTCAATATCGTCGCGCACTCCCTGCCCTCGTGGAGCATCTGCGCCGGAGACATTGATAACAATGGTTTCAACGACCTCCTTTTTGCTGACAGCGCTTCAGTTTCATTCGTAAAAGCCAGCGATAACGGGAGCTTTTACACGGAAACCGTTATGCCCGGCAACATTTTCAGCCAGCGCTCCACCATGGCTGATATCGACAACAACGGCTGGCTCGACGGTTTCGTCTGCAACGATAATGACTTGTCAGCCCTTATCGAAACGATGGAGCTGGAAACATGTCGCCTGACCAGGACCTCATCTTGACTGCCGAGCTTCCCGGCAATTACGCTGCCATCTGGACGGACTACGACAACGACGGCGATATTGACCTCTACATCACGAAATGCCTCGGCGGCGCACCACCCGGCAACTTCAGCCGTACCAATCTGCTCTACCGGAACAACGCAGATGGCACCTTTACAGAAGTAGGCACATCCGCCGGGCTGGACGACAATGCACAGTCGTGGAGCACGGTATTCGAGGATTTTGACAACGATGGCGATTTCGACGCATTCATCGTCAACCCCGATTTTCAAAACCGCTTGTTTAGGAACAATGGCGACCCCGCTGGCACCGGGGTTACTTTCACCGATGTCATCGCTGCTTCCGGCATCGACCCTAACGACCTCGGTGCATGGGAAAATGCTTCCGGCGATTTCAACAACGACGGCTTTGTGGATATTTTTTCCGAATTAAATCAGGAACTCTACCTCGGCAACGGCGACCTTACCTTCACCGGGCAGGACGCGCCCGTGAAACCCGGCGCCATCGCCGACCTCAACGGCGACGGCTTCCTCGACGTGTTTCGTAAAGGCCAGCTTTGGCTCAACGATGGCAACGGCAACCACTGGCTGAAAGTCGTACCGCTCGGCATCGAAAGCAACCGTAACGGCATCGGGGCGAGGGTGGAAATATACGGAGCATGGGGGATGCAGGTGCGGGAAGTCCGCTCCGGGCAAAGTTTCAGCCCGATGAATTCGCTCACAGTGCATTTTGGTTTGGGTCAAAACGAACAGGTTGATTCCCTGAAGATCCGCTGGCCTTCCGGCACCGTGACGGTGTTGCATGAATTGGCCGCTGACAGCACCTACGTGGTGCAGGAGGCTTATTGCCTGCTGCCGCCCGCAGTCTTGACCGCAAGTGGCAACACAAGCATCTGCCCTGGCGACACCATTGAACTTCTTGCCCCGGCAGGTTTTTCAAATTACGCCTGGTCGAACAACCAAACCGGACAGGCTTTGCAAGTGGGAAACGAAGGCCGTTTTTTCGCCATCCTGACCGATAGCCTGGGGTGCGTGGCTTTAACACAGTCGATTGAAATTAATTTGATTGAAGAAAAGATACCCACCATTTTTGCACCTGCTGGAAATACGATTTGCCAGGGCGATACGCTTGTTTTGACTGCCTCCTCCGGAGAAAATTATACCTGGTCGGACGGCACGACGGGCGCTCCATCTATTGCCGTTACTGAAAGCGGCAGCTACACGGTGGCGTTGGATGCGCTTTGTTCGCAAGAGCAGATTATCTCTGCTCCGTTCGAAGTGACGGTTTTGCAAGCCCTGGCGCCAATCGTAGATACGGTGACCATTGGCCAGGGCGACTCCATTTTGTTCATTGTGTTGGGCGAAAACTGCCAGTGGTACGACCATCCCACCGCCGGCAACCTATTGGCAATAGGGCCCTCCTTTCAAACGCCGCCGCTTGATAGCGACACCGCGTTTTATGTCGAAAGCCATTTTTTCTATCCTGGGGAAATTCAACAGGGCGGCAAACCGGACACTGCCGGAGCAGGCGGTGTTTCCACCCAAACCGGGTTTTTGTATTTCAAAACCTGGGCGCCATTCACCCTGCTGTCGGTGACGGTGTACGTGCCGCCGGGAGCGCCGCTGAACAACCGTTTCGTCCAGCTTTGGTCGCCGGACACACTGCTGGCGTTCAAGCAATTCCCGGTTCAAACGGGCATGAACGTCCTGGATTTGAATTTCGAAGTTCCCGTAGGTGAGCTCACGCTTCGTTGCCAACAAGGCAACCTTTTCCGCAATTCGGGACCGCTCGATTATCCCTATCCCATCGGTGATGTGGGAAATAACGACGTCCTCATTCGGGGAAAACTACTACTACTATTTTTATGACTGGCAAATCGAAAAGCCAGGTTTCGAATGTGTGTCGGAGCGGGTCGTGGTCCAGGTATTCGTTACGGATACTTATGAACAGGCGAATGGGCTGGGTTTGAAGGTGTTTCCCAACCCTTCCGGCGAGCTATTTTTTGTTGAAATAAAAGGGAGTACAGAAGGCGCCTCGCTTTTCAGGCTGCTGGATGCAGGCGGCAGGGAAGTGCGAAAGCAGGTTCTGGGTAACATGTCCTCCTTTCAGCTCGACCTCGGCAGCCTTCCCGACGGATTTTACATCCTGCAGGTTTTCGGAGATCATTTTTTTAAATCACAGGTATTGTTGAAGCTCTAAATTCCTTCGTTTTTTTAATCGGCGATGTGGCGTCCTGTACCTGTCTTGAAATGAAAACATGAGAACAAATTATTTGATTCGCATTATCATCGGGGTTATCCTGTTGGGAAGCCTGCAGCTACCGAAGCTGAGTGCCCAGTGCCAGGGTTTTATGGTCGATGTTATCACTGACCCACCGTCTCCTTATTATACCATGTGCCCGGGAGACACTATTACGTTGACCAGCATAGTAAGCGGAGGGACACCCCCGTATTCCTACCTCTGGGGAAATGGCGATACCAATCCAAATACCACGGTCACACCACCATTTATTGGCAATATCTCTATAGAGGTTACAGATGCCAATGGTTGTGTAGCATATAATCAAATCCATATAAAAGCATATCTTTGGTTCGCGGATATTACCTATAACGGTTACACGTATTGTCCCGGTGATTCAATGGAATTGATTTCTTATGCTGTTTATCCGCCCGGTACGACCTTCTTATGGTCAACCGGTGACACTACCAACTCAACTTTTATTGCCGCTTCCGGGACCTATTCCCTGACGGTAACAGCCCCTGGTGGGCAATGCAGTGCTACTGTCACGGAATTTGTCCAAATGTCCTTTTTCCCGGCACCTACCCCGAATATCACTGGGACTACTGTATTGTGCTCCGGACAAGACGGTAGCCTTACTGCTAGTGGCGACCCGGACGATATGTTCCTCTGGAGTACGGGAGACAACACGTCAACGATTACCATATCATCACCCGGAACCTACTCGGTGACGGTCACCAGTTCAAGCGGTTGCACGGGGGCAGATACCGTCCAGGTAATCGCAGGGCATTTCAGTGGACCCTATTTTTACCGCTCCTTCCAGTCTTTGTCCGAGTCAAAGTGACACCATAACGATTACCAATGCAGCCTCTTTTACGGATTTTCTATGGAGTACCGGGGAGACTACATCAAGCATCACTATCAACGGTCCGGGAACCTATTCCGTTACCGTTACCGCCACAGGAGGCTGTACGGCCACCGGCAGTGTAGTTGTGAATAGCGGCAATCCCAGCACTTCGCTCACTGGAAACGCCACCCCGCTCACCTCCTGTATTTCTCCAAACGGGGCCATTGATTTAACCGTCACTCCGGCAGGGACATATACTTTTTTATGGTCGAACGGCGCCACCACGGAAGATCTGTCCGGCATTACAGCCGGTACCTATACCGTCACCGTTACAGAAGAAAGTGGTTGTACCAATACGGCCAGTTTCACCGTTGCCGACAATACACAACCGCCCAATTTGACGGCTACCCCGACTGCCTCCACCTGCGGGCTGAACAATGGTGCCATAGACCTCAGTGTGACGCCAGCCGGGGCCTACACCTTCATCTGGTCGAATGGCGCCACCACGGAAGATCTATCCGGCATTGCAGCCGGTACCTACTCGGTTACGGTCACTGCCACTGGCAACGGCTGCACCGCCACGACCACAGTCACCGTCACGAACAACAACCCCACGATCAATATCACCGGCAACGTCAGCCGGTAACGTCTTGCACGGCTCCTAACGGAAGCATTGACATAACAGTCACCCCTCCAAATGCATACACGTTCATCTGGTCGAACGGGGCGACAACGGAAGACCTCGCGAATATTGCTGCGGGCACGTATACTGTCACCGTATCGGCGGGAGGAAGTTGTACCAATACGGCCAGTTTCACCGTTGCCGACAATACACAACTGCCCAATTTGACGGCTACCCCGACTGCTTCAACCTGCGGTCTGAACAATGGTGCCATAGACCTCAGTGTGACGCCAGCCGGAGCCTACACCTTCATCTGGTCGAATGGCGCCACCACGGAAGATCTGTCCGGCATTGCAGCCGGTACTTACTCGGTTACGGTCACTGCCACTGGCAGTGGCTGCACTGCCACGACCACAGTCACCGTCACGAATAACAACCCCATGATCAATATCACCGGCAACGTCAGCCCGGTAACGTCTTGCATGGCTCCCAACGGAAGCATTGACATAACAGTCACGCCTCCAAATGCATACACGTTCATCTGGTCGAACGGGGCGACAACGGAAGACCTCGCGAATATTGCCGCGGGCACATATACCGTTACCGTATCGGCGGGAGGAAGTTGCTCCAATACGGCCAGTTTCACCGTTGTCGACAATACCCAGCCACCCAATTTGACGGCTACCCCGACAGCTTCTACCTGCGGCCTGAACAATGGTGCCATAGACCTCAGTGTGACGCCAGCCGGCGCCTACACCTTCATCTGGTCGAACGGCGCCACCACGGAAGATCTGTCCGGCATTGCAGCCGCTACCTACTCGGTTACGGTCACTGCCACTGGCAGTGGCTGCACCGCCACGACCACAGCCACCGTCACAAACAACAACCCCACGATCAATATCACCGGCAATGTCAGCCCGGTAATGTCTTGCATGGCTCCCAACGGAAGCATTGACATAACCGTCACGCCTCCAATTGCATACACGTTCATCTGGTCGAACGGGGCGACAACGGAAGACCTTGTGAATATTGCCGCGGGCACGTACACGGTCACCGTATCGGCGGGAGGAAGTTGCACCAATACGGCCAGTTTCACCGTTGCCGATAATACACAACCGCCCAATTTGACGGCTACCCCGACTGCTTCCACCTGTGGCCTGAACAATGGTTCCATTGACCTCAGTGTGACGCCAGCCGGCGCCTACACCTTCATCGGGTCGAATGGCGCCACCACGGAAGATCTGTCCGGCATTGCAGCCGGTACCTACTCGGTTACGGTCACGGCCACTGGCAGCGGCTGCACTGCTACGACCACAGTCACCGTCACAAACAACAACCCCACGATCAATATCACCGGCAACGTCAGCCCGGTAACGTCTTGCATGGCTCCCAACGGAAGCATTGATATAACCGTCACTCCTCCAAATGCATACACGTTCATCTGGTCGAACGGGGCAACAACGGAAGACCTCATGAATATTGCTGCGGGCACGTATACTGTCACCGTATCGGCGGGAGGAAGTTGTACCAATACGGCCAGTTTCACGGTTGCCGACAATACACAACCGCCCAATTTGACGGCTACCCCGACGGCTTCCACCTGCGGTCTGAACAATGGTGCCATTGACCTCAGCATATCGCCAGCCGGTGCCTACACCTTCATCTGGTCGAATGGCGCCACCACGGAAGATCTGTCGGGATTGCAGCCGGTACCTACTCGGTCACGGTCACGCCACTGGCAGCGGCTGCACCGCCACGACTACAGTCACCGTCACGAACAACAACCCCACGATCAATATTACTGGCAACGTCAGCCCGTTAACATCTTTGCATGGCTCCCAACGGAAGTTTACTGACATAACCGTCACTCCTCCAAGTGCATACATGTTCATCCTGGTCGAACGGGGCGACAACGGAAGACCTTGTGAATATTGCCGCGGCACGTACACGGTCACCGTATCGGCGGGAGGAAGTTGCACCAATACGGCCAGTTTCACCGTTGCTAACAACACCATTCCACCGGTTCTAAATGCCGATATTACCCCTTCTGTCTGCGGTGCGCCGGATGGCGCAATCAACCTGATTGTCTCACCGGCAGGCACTTACCAATTCTCTTGGTCCAATGGGGCAAACACAGAGGATCTGACCACCCTTTTGCCTGGGAATTACATCGTCACTGTCACTTCGTCGGCAAACGGCTGCACCACTGCTGCAATCTACAATGTCCCGAGCATCAATACCAGTTTCACCATTAGCGGAATGACTGCCCCGGTTACCAATTGCAGTCAGCCCAATGGAGCAATTGATCTCAGTGTTTTTCCCACCGGAACTTATACTTTCTTCTGGTCAAACGGGTCAGTGACCGAAGACCTCACCGGTCTACAGGCAGGTACCTACCGGTGACCGTCAGCGATTCGGGCACCTGTCCTGCCGAAGCCTCTTTACTGTTGTAGAGCAATTGATCTTGCCCTTGATTTCCCAGACGGTTTCTCCAGCCACTTGTGGTCTATCGAACGGCTCGATTAACTTAAGCATCTCTCCTCCAGGAATCTATGATTATTTATGGTCGAATGGAGCCATCACAGAAGATTTAATAAATATCGCCTCCGGAAACTATACCGTGACCGTCACAGGGAGTAATGGTTGCTCATCATCAGCCACTTTTACCGTATCTGATGTGGGTTCAACTATTTCTTTGTCCGCTTTCCCGGCAGCTAATACAAACTGTAATGCGCCCAACGGATCTATTGATCTTTCTGTTTCCCCAGCGGGCACTTATGTTTTCATGTGGTCAAATGGAATGTCAACAGAGGATCAGGCCAACCTGCTACCCGGCACCTATTCGGTGACCGTCTCTGACCTCAATGGCTGTTCTTCTATAGATTCTTTTGTGGTTGACGATCAAATCATCCTGCCAGCGGTGGCCGAAACCATTTCGCCTTCTATTTGTGGAGAAAGTAACGGACAGATTGACCTCACGATTCTTCCTCCCGCCAGCTATTCTTTCTTTTGGTCCAATGGTTCTATGATAGAAGATTTGCAGAATATTTTTGCGGGAACGTATTCCGTTACGGTAACAGGAACAAATGGATGTACGGCCAGTGCCATTTTCGTGGTACTCGATACATCCTCGAATTTCGCCATTTCGGTGACGGGTACAAACAACACATCGTGCATGACTTCCAATGGCAGTATAGACCTAACCGTTATTCCTCCGGGGAATTACCAGTTTCTATGGTCCAATGGCGCGACAACGGAGGATCTGTTAAACCTTCCATCGGGCGAATATACTGTCACCGTAACGGATGCTTCTAATTGTTCTTCTGCCTCAATATACTTTATTGGTGAGGACCTGGTTGATTTGCAAATCACACACGTGATTTCTCCTGCTCTTTGCGGCGTAGCCAATGGTAAAATAGACTTAACGGTTACTCCACCATCCGGAAACAAATATGTTTGGTCCAATGGCGAAACCAAGGAGGATTTGGTAAACATCCTTCCCGGTACATACAGTGTAACCATTACCGCACAAAATGGATGTACCAGGATTGAATCGTTTGATGTGCCCGAATCTGAAAATATTATCGTTGACATCTATACTGATCTGCAAGTTGCGCAGCAAGATTCCATACTCATTATCGTTGAGTTGAATATTGATATCGGAGCGGTGGACACCGTGATATGGCTTCCTGATGATTTATTCTCCTGTAGCACTGATATTTGCCCTGGAGCAAACCATCCAAAGACCTGATCAGCTTACCGACATCATAGTTATTGTTGTGGACACAAATGGTTGTTCGGGTCAAGCCATGCTCCGCTCGAAACAGAATTTAATCCAAAATTATATATCCCCAATGTGTTTTCGCCAAATGGCGATGGGCTGAATGATGTTTTTACCGTTTATGGAAATAAAGAGGTAGCACTAATACTCGAACTTCAGATTTTTGACCGGTGGGGAAATGAAGTCTTTGTCAATACTGAATTTCCGCCCAACGATGAGAAGTATGGTTGGGATGGAAGCTTTAGAAATGCAACGATGGATCCCGCTGTCTTTGTCTATTGGACAAGAGTGCGATTTGTAAATGGATTGGAAAGGCTTTACAAAGGAGAGGTGACCCTGGTAAGGTAAATGAAAAGAAAAGAAATCTCAATGATGAAGCAAAGCCTCAAATAGTCCCACACTATTTTATCAAACTCGAGGATGGGCTAACGGTTAGTATATGAGCCTGTACTTGTATGGCTCATATACGTTGTATGTGCCTCGAATCGCAAACACCTCTCGAATATAGCTATTCTTAGTAAGGGCGTAACCGGGCTCAAAATAGACTCCGGATGGGCTAGGGAGTATGACTGAGCGAACCTGAAGGGTGGATGTCCGCAGGCGACATCGAAGCGAAGGAACCCAGCCTCTTTGGCTGGCAGGTGCGAAGCAGGTGGGTTGGCCAGCGCATAGGAATGACCAGCTGATTTCGGCCCGACACAAAAGACTGAGGGTCAGGCACCAATTCGGGTGGCTCAGCGCATGGTGTATTCATTAGGTCCTGGCGAGCGCACCATTGACTTCTTTGTAAATCTGATCGATATGGGTACCGTATGGACGCGCAGTTCGGAGCTGACGTATGAAGGTCGTGATCACAAGTCCGGCGAGGTGAAGTTGACGGGCAGTCGTCTGGATTTGGTCTTCGGTTAGACGCCCAGTTGCGGACGATCTCTGATGTCTATGCTCAGAGCGATGCGAAGGAGAAGTTTGTTCAAGGCTTCGTCGCCGCCTGGAACAAGGTGATGAACCTGGATCGGTTCGGATGGACCAGTTGCGATATGACAGCGAGTGAATTCCGAAGTCATGCGATCAACGAGAAAATCGAAAGTGAGCCCGCAGACAAGCTATGCATGGTCTGCGGCTCTTCATTACCCTGTTCCGTTTTCGGCAGGTTCATTATGGTTTCCCCTTAAAACAGCCGATATTATAGGGAAAATCATAAGTCCAGTGATAATGGTACAGGTCGATTATCTCGCCATCCCACAGAACCGGATGGGTATGTCCATGACATTCGTCCAGATCCTTGGATGTTAGCAATTCGCCCTGTTCCCCATAGGGTCCGTAGATCCCGAATCCGTCCAGCATATAACCCATCAAGGCTGAATGGCCGGAAGTATGCGGGTGAATATGATCTTGAAGATCTTCTGCTGGAAAGTGATAGTGGTATCTTTCTGTTCCATCTGTGTGCCCTCCGAATCTATCCAGCATTTCATGAGCGGCAGCGTCATTTCCCAGTGTGGACGCTCCATGATATATGGCACTGCCACTGAGGGAGATGCCAGATGGACCGAATGGAACACAACTTGGGCTGGAGGCTACTTGAGGTATTGCGGGTAGCGTATATAGCACTTCATGTTCGGTAATTATATTTGGATTGCCATCATATTTGTATGCGACACTACCTGGAGTTATAGGGAAGACGCCAGTAGGGTGGTCTGGCAAAGCATTACCAGTTATAATACGATTGCCCTGACCATCCAGGGATATATTAAGCTCGCTGAGCCAGGTCACATTGCCTTCAACTTGAGGTTTTCTGGTGTAATCCTGGTGCCATCCGGATTTGTCCAATCACTTGCATCAGCGTTTCCTGCGCCATTAGAAGGAAGCCCACACAACCACAAGGATAAAAAATCAGGTTGAGGATTCCCCAGGTTGCGGATCAGGATATTTGTAGGAGCAGTCCCTCCCAGAGGTAAATGAGTTAAGTCGGCCGCCTCGGAGTGGTTGGATCTTTTGGATCATCTTTCTTACAGCTGGGGAATGCCAGGAAAACGGCTAGAAGGAGAAGAAGAACCGTAGGTCGTGAATGAATATTTTGTATCCTCATGATGTAAATATTTTGTCGTTTGACTGTCTTGTGGCTAGAAGGTTTAACCGACTCCCCAAGGGAAAAGCCGGAACGTTATGACCGTTTATGTATCATTGGCCCACGTGGCTGGAGGACAGACTTTCGGGCAGGCCCACGGCACCTGTGATCCGAGCCTGGTGGGGCGGACGATGGGTGCTGGACACCTGCACGGGGGCGGCCCACATGGTGTTCTCCAGGCAGCCTGGCACGCGCAGCAAGGTTTCTTTTTGCATCTGATCGATCTGCATCAAATAGAAAGTGGGCCCCGAGCATTCGGGGCCCACTTTCTATTTTTCAGAAAGGCATGAGCACATATGCATTCTTGCATACTGTCCTCTATTTAGCCCCATATCTACTGCTGGATTTCTCTTGCTTCTCTTGGCCTGATGACGACTCTATCGTAAACGATTAAAGCCAGAATCGTAACCGCGCCAATACCCGTAATGACATACCAGATCGCGTTGGGATTATAACTGTCCCAGATAAATTGTGTCATTTCAACTTCTGTCATGCCTAGTTTTTCGGAAGCAGAAGCAAAATAATTGTTTTTGGTAAACTCTTGCGTTATTTCAGGCATCGCAATACCTCTGCTGGCCATTTCTGCTTGGAGTAAACTTAGTTTGTCAGACCAGGCCTCGTAAAGATTACCTGAAATAAACGTTGTTAAGAAATTGCCTAAGAAAACTGGCAGGAAATATGTTCCCATATAGAGGGCCTCTTTCCCTTTAGGCGATATGAGGGCAATAAATGATGAGAAGGTAGGATTGGTCATCATTTCACCTATGGCAAAGATCATGATCCCCAGGATGGTATAAAAACCATTCCCTGTATAGAAGGTAATGCCAATCCCTATTGCTGCAATAATAAATCCCATGATCATGGCACTCACATGGCGTATTTTTAATACAAAATACGATACGATCAACTGGAACAGGATGATCGCACCTGCATCCAGGTTGATGAGCATTTCCGGATTAACGGAGTCGCCGCCTCCACTCATGGCATTGGCAAGCCAGGGTGAAACCTGTGAAATGGAGTCGTGCAGTGCTTTCGTATTGACCCAATCTTCAATAAAAGTTGGAAGGGTGTAGAACAGCTGATTGAACATGGTCCAGAAGCCAACCATGATGATCAGCAATACGGAAAGACGAGTGTCTTTTACTGCTTCCCAGATATTGATCAAAGAGCTTTTGATGGTTTCTAAAAATGTATCTGTATTTTTCTCTCGATCCGTTTCTTTATAAAAGAACAGTAGGATGACCAGGTTGATCGCAATCACAATAGATGCCTGAAGGAATATGATCTTCCAACCAAATTGTGTGCGTAATGTGGATGAAAAAGCTGGTCCTATAAACCCGCCAATATTGACCATCATGTAAAAAATGCCAAAGCCTAGAGTAGAATTGGACTGGTCGGTATTTTTCGTCACAATCGCAGAGGCCACTGGTTTGAACATAGCTGCACCCAGGGCGACCCATAGAAACACAACAAATACACTGGTATAGGATTGCACCTCGCCCATGGCATAGTATCCGGAGATCAAGAGGACGTATGCAATAATCAGGGCTCGCTTATAGCCAATTTTATCGGCGATCACTCCTGTGAATAGTGGTAATAGGTACAGAATGGCGGTGACGATCCCCATGATCTGGCCTTTCTCTGTATGGGAGAATCCAAGGCCACCTTCGTCTGTGGATCCGGTCAGATAAAGTGCCAGGACGGCAAAGAGGCCATACCAGGCCCAACGCTCGAACAATTCCATCACGCTGGCGACCCAAAATCCTTTATTGTAGGATTTCATGACGCCAAAAAACGATTTCTTCTCTGTACTCATGTGTATTTGGTTTTTATAGTGTTTGCTTGTGTTTCAATTCTCTTATATGAAGGCTGATTCTAGCCATTCTTCGGTCTCAAAGCCCTTGCTTTTGAGGGCCTTCCTGGTTTTCGTGGCTGTCCCTTCGCTCATTGCCTAAACAGTTTTTACACCTGCCAGACGACCGATGAGGAGTTTGGCAGGTGCTTATGATGTGTACCTCGAATGTTAAATGGCAGACCAATATAGCTCTTCTCCATTTAGGGGGGCCTGACGCATAGGAGACCCCGGTGGAACGATAAAGCCCCTCCTCATCAACAGGCAGGCATGAAGAAGGTGAATTGGCGAGGAGGAAGGCGTGACCAACCGAGGCCGGCCAGCACTAAAGAATGAGGGTGAGGCGCCAATACGGATGGTTCAGCTCATGGTGTTCACCAGGCGTCCTGGCAAGCTCCCCAACGAATTCTTTGGCCATCAGATTGATATGGTTTCCACATGAATGCCCAGTGAGGAGAAGATGTATGAAGGTCGTGATCGCAAGACAGGCAAGGTGAGGTGGACAGGTAGTCGAGTGGATCTGGTCTTCTTCATAGATTGACAGGTCTAATCTATTTAACTATTGATCTGTCCTGATTTTGGGGAATTTCACATGTTTTAATTTTGCATTATTATTCATAAGGGGTATTCTGATTCTGTCCTTTTAACACGTTTATGATTCTTATTCTATTGTGCCTTTGGAGTGCTATTGGGTAAATGTTAATGAGCAGAAATAATAGGCTTACAAAAATGTAATCAGACAGTTTATAATGTTTTTCTATTGCTCCAGCAATAATTAAAAATCCAATCAT
Source organism: Saprospiraceae bacterium (assembly GCA_016710115.1). Lineage (GTDB taxonomy): Bacteria > Bacteroidota > Bacteroidia > Chitinophagales > Saprospiraceae > JAGNXB01. Next base: position 14,380 of record JADJLN010000003.1, on the reverse strand, counting down.
CCCAATAAGATGTCTGAATTCCCATTTTCTTGTCTGCATTTCAAACCTCAATAATGGTTGATACTTTTTAATAGAATGAAACGCCAAATGCTTTTTGCACCTATATCTGTAGGCGAAATCACCACTTGTTGGTAAATACTTCTTGAAAATATTTATACCAATATATTTATAGATACTGCTTCGTCCAGAATATTCAAATTTTCCTGGTTTGAAATATGTTTTAAATAATTTACTATCTATCATAAGTCTTTAAACTAAGTACCCTGGCACATGCTTGCATGTGTCATATTGCTGAACACTTCATGCGTTGTTTTCGACCTGTTCCGCCCGGCTTCAAACCGATTCGTATGCTTCATTAGATGCCAGAGTCTATTTATTTATTACTTAACAGCAGGTCCTTATTGTTTGTGGTTCTTGGGGTGTGATTGACCTTAGTCCTTCATTGCTAAACTTTGAAATAAATTTATTTCAAAGGAATCTATATGTGTACTAAACCCAGATGTATACACTTTCTGTAGGTCCCAGGCTTCAATTGGAAGGAATTGTTGAGGACCTCAAATATATAGGATACTCCTACTTCACCACCCGCTCCATCCTCACAAACTCCTTTCCCTAATCTGCACAAAGTAGGTCCCCGCTGGTATCAGAGACATGTTTACCGTTCGTGTGGCTCCATCGGGAACAAAGGTGTTATCCTCCAGAACAATCCGACCCAGTTGGTCGATCAGTCGCACAGAAGTAGTTGCTCGTCCAGCACAAATGATGCGCAGGACTTCCCGGACTGGATTAGAGCAATCACAATGGTCATCCCTTCTTCCGGGTTGGTGGTGGACGTGATGGTGATTGTAACGCTGGCCGAATTGGTGCAACCCTTTGCATCAGTAACAGTAACAGAATACGTTCCAGAGGTATCCACCTGGATGGTCGGCGTGAACTCACCGGTCGACCATAGATAACTCACATTCTGCCCCGTGGCATCCAGGACGGTAATGGCCCTTGCTGATCCTCGGTGATGGTGACCTCGGGTAGTGGGAAGACGGTCACTTAGACTGAGTTGGAATCTGATGCACATCCAGCAAAGTTGCCCACAACGGAATAGGACGTGGTTATGGTTGGTCCGATGAGCAGGAAGTTGCTTGTGTCACCAGTATTCCACAGATAGCTATCCGCACCACTGGCGATCAGTGTGACCGACTGGCCTTCACAAATCATCACGTCGTCCACAGACACTTCCGGGACAGGAATGACGGTCACCTGGGCGAGAGCTGGTGAAGAGTTGATCCCGGCCGTCTTTCCAATGACGGAATAGGTCGTGGTGGTGTCCGGAATCACGGTAATGGTGGGTCCTGTTGCCCCATTGCTCCATTCGTAGTACATGGCTCCGGTGGCTGTCAATGTAGCGGAGTCCCCGGCACAGATAGTGGTGCTGTTGACTGTGACGTTGGGGGTGACAACTTCTGTCGGGCAACCTCCGGGAAAATACAGGTCGATGATATTCTGCATGGCTTCCTGGGCGAGAGCCCCGTGGGTTTCATTGTACTGCGTCAACCAGATATTGTACCAGCCGGAGCCATAATCCGGATGTGCCGGCGGGAACAGAACCGCCAAAAAGGCTTTGGCATGTGCTTCGAATTCGGCGTTGTTCAGCGGAATGATGGATTTGTAATGCACCAGTCGATCACAGATCAGTTTTGATGGCGACAGGCCCTCGGTGCTGATGGCGTCTGCCAGGACGGCAGGGTTCTTGGGGTGTACTCCCCAGAAATGGATCAATGGCCGGACGTCTGCACCGGCAGTCCGGCTGAATCGGAGGATCCGGCTGTCCACGTCAGTCAGTCCATCTCCGGGCACCTGCTGGATGAAATCCAGTTGCTCCCTGTTGTAGAAGGAATCGATCATTTCCCAGCCGAAGAGGGCGGCCATTTCAATGTATTTGGCATAACCGCGTTGCTGGTAGCGCACTTCATCCTTGGTGGTATTGGATATGTCCATGGCTTTGCCCGCCCGGAAATTCGGGGTGACCATCCAGTTCAACGCCGACTGGTCGCGGGTGCGGTAAGGAGCATCATCGAATGAACGCCCGAGGGCCATGTCGATATCCATCCCGTAGAGGCGATTGAAGATGGCGGCCGCCGAGACATTCACAGAGGCTTCGGTCTCTCCCCGGGAAATTGCTGAACAACTGGGCATGTCCCATTTCGTGGAATTCTGTTTCCCAGAAGCCATCGCCAGGTCGGAGGAACCAGTGGTTTTATTCCCGTTTTCGACTGCAAGCGGGTTGTAGGTATTGTTGACTTGCGGGTTGCCGATGCCGTAAAAGCCGAGGTACTGGATCCTGACGTCGACTTGCAGATACAGTTTGATGTTGTTCGGCATGAGCGGATAGCCCAGCAGTCTGGACACGATATCCATCCGATCGTCCCAGTCCTGCATGAGGGTGACCGGATCATCATAATTGTAGATCCAGCTGGTGGGCACTTGCATCATGTATTTATCGGACGCAAAATCCGCCCAGGGAGCAGGATTGTTGCGCTGGGTTTCCTGCCAGTCCTGGAGAGAGGTTTTGCTCGCGCTGTTGGCTGCGAAATAGGGTGCAGGGACAACGTTGGTCAGTTGGATATCCACCAGACCTTCAGCGGCTTCATACGGGGTGATGATATAGATCCCGCCACCGAACGGATTGACGATCCGGGTGAGGGTATCATCGATCGGAAAGGAATTGGTGACCCGGAAAAGCGATTGACCGATTGTGTGCGGTTCGGTTGACCGAATGGGCGCCCGACCAGAATCTTGAACCCTTGTCGACCATTTCCGAAGGGACCTTTACCGGTGCCCATGCTTCCCGGAGCCAGATAATAACCGGTAGGGCGACGGGCCGGGGAAGCGGAGAAAGCCGTGCCGCTGCCATATTCTGTGGGCAGGGATGCGTTGACTGTGGCGGTGTAGGTTGTCGATGAGTCGGTCGGGTCGGGGCAGACGCCCGGAAAATAGTCAGCAGTCTGATACCGGCGATTGGTGAGGAGGGGGCGTATTTTGCCACGTTCACCGGGGTATAGACATGGTCGAACATGCCCTGCTGGACAACAAAACGGCCCGATCCAGTTCCTTTCCATCGAGAGCATCAAAGTCATTTTGGAACCCACCCGTGGTGGCCGGGTTGAGGAAAAGAGGGCCTTTCTGGGTTTCATAGCACGCGATAAGATCGAGGGCTTGCAGGATGAGGGAACTGGTATCTGCGATGGAGAAGATATTCAGCTGGATGGAGTCACTGAGGTCGTTGATCTGCTGACCGGTGAGCAGGGTGGTGCCGGTACAATGGTCCTGGAGCTGCTGCAGGGCCATTTCGAGTAATGCCGCATTCCCTTCGCTGCTGGCGAGTTTGTAATAGCCGGATTTGACTACACCAGGCGCGGGATCGCCGAAAGTGGTATTGTTGAAGGTGATGGTGCCGGTCTGGTTGTAGAGATAGGCGAATGCATTGTTGGCTCCATAGGCCACATGGCTCAAAAAGGGCAGTGTAAAGGATTCACCTTCCGACGCACACAGGGTATAGCCGGGAGGGCCCTGGGCCAGGATGATCTGTGTGGGAACCAGCATGCCGAGCAGGAGCAGGGCAGAGTGGAGAGCCAAGTGATATGTACCAAGTTTGGAAGAGACAAGTGTCATCGGTTGTGCTGATTGGAAGTGAAGTGGCTCTAAAGTAGAAAATCTTCGAACATAAGGACCACCCTGTCTTGCACCTGATGGTTGGGCGCATTTCATTCTGGTCATTGAAGTAAAGGGGAAGATATCATCCTTGTGTTGTCAATTCCATTTAATCAGGTTGGATCAGCTGGTCTTTGGGGATCGATATGTGACCTTCTCCGGAATTTATTTGCCGGCTTGACGCAGGGTGTATAGACCATGTAGATCAGGTCAGTATGTTGCCTCATCGTCAGTGTGCACCCGACTAACGCCTGATGCACCGGGGTATTCTGAATCCAAACTGCAAGGCACACCATTTTCCTGTGTGATCCCGGATGAGCGGGTCAGTCTTCCGATTTTACAAATTCAACTGCGTATAATTTCTGAAGATTGGTTGAATCAAATGAAACCAGATAATACAAGCCTGGAGGCAAGGCATGCAAGTCCAGTCGTTTTCCTTTTTCAATTAGAGATTCCAAAACCAACCTCCCCAGATTGTTGTATACATAGATTAATCGTTGTTCACCAGGACAATCTTCATCGAAGAAGAGGAAATTTTTTACGGGATTTGGATAGACATTGCATTGTTCAGATTTAGCATTGAAAATACTGACAATTGGCGAATAGGAAATCTCTCCATCAAGATCCTTTTGCTGGAGGCGGTAATAAGATCGGCCATCCAGTGGCTTTGAATCAATGTATTGATAATTTTTCAGTGTTAGACTATTGGGATCCCCGGGTATATAAGCAAGTATTTCCCAATGGACACCGGCATCGGACCGTTCTACGCCAAAATAATGATTGTTTATCTCAGAGGCTGTTTGCCATTGGAGCAATACTTGCTCATCTTCGAAAAGTCGGGCTGCGAAGGATAGCAGTTCAACCGGAAGTGGTGGGTTCAGAAACAGGCGTTCAAATTACCCGCATATTGGCCGGTAGAATATTGCAGGAGCTTCCTTTATCCTTAATTGATGATTCGTGTCATCATTCCTCCTAGATTCGGGTATCCGCCTCCATTTATTAAGGTATAATTTCCTGGTTTGGGGCCAGTTCCAAGAAGGTACCGTAGAGCCTGCCAATTGTTGGTGTATCGACAACCCACCACCGGCAGCCTCCGGACAGGCAGGCAGGCCCACTGCAATTTTTTTGTCTCAGGAAGTCCAATAAATGGGCCGGCCCGCTGGACCAAAGACCTGCCGTTAAATCCCCCGGATGACCGCTTCCGTCATGGCAATAATGAAATCGGCGGTTCCCCTGAGAATAGATGTTCCCGTCAATACCGTACATGGACCCACTGTTATAGAGTTGGACATGTACCAGGTCCAGGGAATCACGAAGCGCATGAAGGACAGGTAAATATGCGCCCCAAATACCACTCCAGGCAGATTGGCCGCCTTGAACAAAAGCAGTCTCCGGAGCAAACGTGAGCAGGAGCTTTTTGGAATTATTCAGTTGATACTCCAACATGATTGATTTTATGGTATCGATCAGATGGATGGTATGATTGGGATCTGTTGATTGAAGTGATGGTCCCTCCACTGACAGAGAGTGAACTTCCCTCAAGGTCAATATCAATGCCATCAAACCATATGTGCTGATCAAATCATTGAGCGAACTGATAAATACATTTTTTTCCGTGGAATTATCTAACTTGATTGGATCATTTGCACCCCCGATACTGAGCAGAACTTTTCGACCCTGACTTTGCAGGGTTTGGATTTGATCGATGAACGTAGATTCCGGAACTTGTGCAGGTGTAAAGCCGATTTCATAATCCGTGCTATTGGATTGGAACGCTAAAAGACATATTGACTACATTGTATCTGGAATCCACTTTCCAGTTCGGGATGTAGGGTGATTTCAGGCATTCCAGTTGTTCAACAGTCAACCAATGCGGGTGATGGGAGTTGTGCACTGTTCTATGAGATCCCGGTCATTACGACCTCTTGTAGGCGAAAAATATGAAGGTTAAAATTGCGTCTGTTCATTACAGAGCCCTAGGATCGTGAAAGAGCTATCGCATGTATTATCATATGCACTGAAGCTGAAGTATTTAATTATTCAGTGCTTGATGATTAGTTTGTAAATTCTGTTGTCAGCTTGAATAATGTATGCTCCGTCATTCAAAGATTCCGTTGAAAGAATGGTGATGCTCATTTGCTTGCAAAACTGGTTTTCCTAGCATATTGAATATGGACAGGGTTTCAATTTTTACGAAAAGTGATTGTCTTCCATTTGCGGGATCCGGATAAAATGAAATGTCATCTGGTGATTCATGCTGCTGAAGCTTGTAATTGGAGCAGTTGAAATGGGCCCGATATAGTTTTTCGCCACAACCAAATGATCAAAATAAATGTTGCCAATGTGCCCGACCGTATTTTTATCATTAAAATTTCGTAACCAAATATAATTCAGGTTCAGGGCATTGTCGTTTCTGAATTGAAATCCTTCAAAAGGCATTCCAGGACCTTCAGTAAAGTGATTATAGCTCCAGGTTCCTGAAGGACGACGGCGGATTTTTCCCACCTAACCATAATCCGGAATGATGATAGACAGTATTGGTATCGTACTTGATATAATATCGAATGAAAATAGAATCTGTGATGTCGGGTGATATCTTTTTATAAACAAGCGTGTTTTGATTGGGGTTTGTTCCGTCCTGTATGGTTAGAAGACGTAATGATTGTATTCCATGACTGCCGGCCGGTACGGAAGGATCTGAAAGAATGTTTGACGGATTTGGCGATACCGTGTTCCAATTACCGCTTGTGATGAAATTGGAAGCAGGTCCTTCAAACATTTCAGTAAAAATGACATCCGGGTCATTTTGTATTAAACTGTCAAACGGGTAGCTATTTGCAATTTGTCCGTTTAACGATGCAAACAGAGTGAAAAATAGTGCCACGGTTAAAATTGTATGTGCTTCATGCATCCATTTGTTTTCCATGTCTATTTCAGTTTAATTTTAGAATATCTGTTGTCATTTCAGGCTCACACTTCCATTTTATATGCATTTTACCTGAGTCCGCCTTTCTCAATTCCCTCCCGATCGTTCCTGTTTGTGCCTGATCAATCGCGCTGTTCAGATCTTGACCATCCATCTGGAATATTGCAGGCCGTGTTCATCCGTGAGTGACAAGAGATAGGTGCCGGATGGAAGGTTAGTGCATTCCACCTGATGACTAGGTTGGTTGATCTGGCCTTCGGTCATACGCTCTCCAATGAGATTGTAAAGCACAAAACGATTGAACAGAATGCTTTCCGATTGAATCGTAAAGGTTGACGTAAACGGATTGGGTTGTACCGAATATGGCGGTGGCGAGGATGGAATTTCGGTTGATGTAATAAAACAGGACTGCGGCGCAGGTGGATAGAGAAGCTCTCCATTGGCATAAAAGCAAAGGAGTTCGAGTGAAAAATCCGTAAAACAAAATCCGGGAATAATCAATGAGGGCTAATGTACTGCCTAGACCTTCGATCCAATACTGTGTATCTGAAGGAGAATCTATGTTTGCCAGTTTCAACCGTTTCCTCGGTTCGCCATTGTTCAGCAGGATAGTGTCGATCTGGGTGACGGTCTGTTGGCAGAATACTCCCGAATAATCACTGACAGTAAATGTGTCATTCAGACCCAAGTTGAAGTCATGGGGAGTATTTCATCGTCTTTGTTATCCTTGTAATACACCCGGTTGGTCAACGTGTCCTGCCGAAGGTAATCCCCGCAGAACTTCCAGTCGGATCCGAATTCTTTATTGGATGAATAGACCTTGTGGTAAACCGTGTTATCAAGCAGGGTGTCTTCTCCTATTTTCTGCCGGAAGGATGACGTATTCCGGCCGAATGTGGGCCAGTTCACGGTATTCCATTGGTTGCCTTCCGCTACCAGCAGTGGAGATTGTGCCGGGAGGATGCTCGACAAAATGATGCTAAGCAGGATGCTGAGGAGGTAAAGGGATGTTTTCATCGGAGTTGATTCTGTGCCAATTAAAGATACATATTCTATGCTTTGCTGGTTCAGTCCAGAATTCCTGTTTTTATCAGAGTGTACTGAAGATGAACGTTCGTCCGAAATCCTTTTCAATTCAGCGTAAGTCAATGCTGATTATCGGTTGTTATACCACTTCCTTTATCTGGTCCTGACTTCCCAATGTCAATTGTCAGTGCTGGACAAACCGGGGCATATCGGTGTACATCGCATTTTGGCGAATGGTTACCTGAAGTATCCCATCAGGCAATCCAGACAGATCAATATTTCCCGGATAATCCATGCCGGAAATCAGGATATGTCCAGTGAGATCAGTAATCTGTATATCGACAGGTTCACCGGAATGTCCGGGGTGCTGGATAAATAAATACGAATTCACCGGATTGGGAAATAACAGATATTCTTGAGAAAATTCCGGAGCAGGATGAACCGTCACAGTCAGACAACCTGGATAATTCTCACAATTGCATGACAGGAGCATGTCACTGGATTCAAATCCGGTGATCGGGTTATTGACATCCAGATTGTCGGGATGGGTGGCAGTCCGGTCATCACATTCGAGAAGATTATCCTGGTAATAATTGGTCATCCGGTAATACACCCCATTGTCACAATCCCCGATGAATTATAAACAATTACATCGCCACCGACTTCGATATCCCCGTGCAACGTGTAGTTGCTTTACTCGCGCACGCATGTGGACGCGGGCATTTCCGAAATGGTGTTGTTTTCGAGAAAAGCCTGACCACCAATTCGTGCCTGATCCGATAACGTGCCTCCTGTACACATGCATTGCTCTCAATGATCACCTGGTCAGAGATCTGTGCATCGCGCACAATAGCCGTGTTCGTGATCTTGACATCCCCGCTGATCTGACTGTTGCCCAATACAATGGCATGAGGTCCGATAAAAACGGAATTGGCGACAGTTGTCGAATTCTCCACCCAACCACCGCCATTGGGATGGAGATGGCCTCCGTTTTTCAGTTGAGACCGGAATAGTTCAGGAGCCTGTGCGCCTTCGGGAGAGCCTCCTGAAATGGTCATTTCGTATGGAAAACGAAAATGTTTGGGGTATCCTTTCCAAGTGTCATTCGTGGGATTGGTGGTGATGCCGTCAGTCGGCGCACCCATGACCACAAAATACATAGCCGATTCGCCGGGAAGCAGCTCGAAGGCTATTTCCTGATCTGCTTCGTGATTTGTTTCACCATATCGGCTGACTGTTCCGTCGGCTTTAGCGGTGACAAATCCATAGCGCCAGCCGGCATGTGGATTGGCATCTGTATGGCCTTTAAACCGGATGATGACAGCACAACTGTCCGGGTGGGGATGGATGGGAATCATGTTATAGGCAAATTCTTCCGGCGCCAGGTGAATGGGCACAGAAAAATGTCCCGGAGAGAGAGAATCCTGTTCGAGAATGGTCCAGGTTGACTGAATGGGAGCAAGCCAGTTCTGGAGGTCATCAGCGCGCCGGGCACGGAAATAATTACCGACACTCTTGATGCTGATATCATAAGTCGCCATTCGTTTGGCGTAATCATACAGGTGATCGTTCAGTTCGAATGGACTGAATCCTCGTAGCCGTTTATATGCCTGAAGGGGATATTCGTAGGGCAATGATTCGCGCCATAACCGGTTGATGATGTCGAGACCGTCCATATCCGCAATGGCCATGAGCAGCGCATAATTTTCATACGTGTTTTTCCAATCGCCCCAGGTTTCGACATGATAGACATCCATCCCCCAGGCAGTGACATCCTGGGGATAGATCAGATTGCGCATAAAATTGCCATGTGTCTCCCAGAAAATGCCGGCATTTTGCCAGACTGGTCCAAGGCCATGGATGGTTCGATAATCAATATTACATTGTGCCTCGGAGCGAATGGGTGAGTTCATGAGCGGCGACATGCCCCCCTTTCATCGCGAGCGGATGAGCCCAGAATGTGCCCATGATTCCGTCCGCATCACCGCCAAATGCCCACCCGGTCACCCCGTCGGGACCAAATGTGTTGAGCATAATGACCGGGATCTTGTAGAGGTGCAGATTCGTCCCGATGGTGTCCCACACAAATCCAATGTCTGCCATCTGTTGATAGATCCATTCCAGGGTGTCCAGGATTTCCTGGGGTTGAAAACGAAGGTCGGGGTCGGAGGCGGATGGCGGATCAATCCCCGCTTCATCACCCCAGATGAGAGTGAAATTTTCACTTTCTGCGGTTTTATCCCAAGTAAACTGACTTCCATCTACCGTGGCCCCGTCGAGAAGATAATTGGGAATGTAGGCAGTTTTTTGTGCAGATAGCCAGAGAGGCAACAGGAGGAACAAGAAAATACAATAGCGCATGTTGTGTGGATGGTAAAGCTGGATGTGCAGCAAGATAGGAAAGTGGACCGACCTGTTTCGCCTTTATAGCGAGACATGCCTCTGACTTGGAAAGACGAGATACCGGGTCGTACGTTAAAAAATGGATCAGCTGTTTCCTCCCGGTTTTCCGGCCCGCAGGATTCCGTTTCAACCAGTGAGATCACAGCTGTACGGGTAGCCATGACACCGGGTAGTCATTCATGAAATGCTCCCAGGACTGCCAGGTGCAGTTCAGTTCGCAATTATTCTGGATACCTTCGGAGATCCGGCAAGTTGGTCCTCCTCCGAGGTCGCCTGGGAATCCAAAGTCAGCTGCAGATTATTCCTCCACTGGAGGCTCCTACAATTCGATCTTGTTTCCTTCCGGGTCGAGGATGTGAATAAATTTTCCATATTCATATGTCACTACATCGTCCACGAAAGTGACATCTGCTTTTTTCAATTCTTCGACGAGCGCTTCCAGGTTGTGCACCCGATAATTGATCATGAATTCTTTTGTGGAGGGCGCGAAATAATCGGTGCTATCGGAAAACGGGGCCCATTGGGTTTGGGCTTTTTTTGTGTTGTCATCCCCTTCATACCAGTCGAATGTGGCCCCGTAAGGATTGGTATTCAGACCGAGGTTTTGTGCATACCATTCAGTCATTTTTTTGGGCTCCTTGCTTTTGAAAAAGATGCCTCCGATGCCGGTTACTTTTTTCATTTCTGTTGTGTTTTTGTGTGGTGATGAGGTGACTGACCGGATGGCGAATCCAGTCAGGAAAGATGCTGTCAGCATGAGGATGATGATGGCAAATCGTTTCATTATTTCAGGTTCTATGGTGGGAATTATTCGCTGAGGAAGAGTGGAGCATGGCATCCAGTTAAAATTTATTCTGCCAATGTTGCCCTTGGCAAATATGCGGTCTTCCACTCAATCGGTTCATCTATAATATTTTAGTGAAGTTTTTCATTTCTGGCCCGCCTCATCGCCACCCCTGAGCACCAGTAGGTACTTTTGAGGCACCAAAAAGTACCCAAAAGTGCTTGTCGCAAAATGGGCCTTGTTTCATGGTTGACGTTTCACTTATTATGACTCCGCGTTTGATTGTTGTAAACATCATGACCTGGCCGCTCCTGTTTTGCCGTTGTATGCCGAACTGCAATTAGTCCTCATCAAATTCTTCGCTTCAGTACAAAGTCCCTCGCATATCGGCAAAACAATGCGGCGATCTTCGATTAAATTTGTTAATAAAGTTACACAAAAATGAAACATGAAGCATAGTGGTCATGATGTGATTGAGAGGCCCTGGTTTGGCGACATGAACCAGGCAGAGACTCTTTTTTTTTAATAGTATGGTTTGAAGAAGGATATTCTATTGATTACCAACACACTGGTATTTGCTTTATAGAACATTTGGATACCTGTAAAATCAGTATGCAAACAAACCGATATGAACATGTTTCTCAGTAGGGTTCTTTCAGTTTTTCATCTTTTCTTCCTTCCCGGAAACGAATATAGACATTGTAGAGAAGAATGCGAGAGCTCTTATTCCAATCCGGTTTTCATCCATCGGATCAGCTGGTGAGAATCCTGAAATGACAGAAAGGGATATTCGACATGACTCAAAAAGAGGCCATGGGGGAGTGCCGGTTGCTTCTGGGTCAGTAGGGTCTCCTGGTTGAGGATGGACTTGAACTCGTCCAGCGTCAGTTCACCGCTGCCTACTTTGACAAGAAAATAGATACAGTACCGGACCATGCCCCTCAGGAATCGGTTGCTGGTGATGGTGAATCGCATGCGTCCCTGATCTTCATTGACAAACAGTGTACATGCACTGATCTGACACAATGTATTGTCATACAGTTCCGGTTGTTTGCACAGCGGTTTGCAATCTGTGGTAGCCTGGATAAGTGCGCAGGCCTGTTTCATCATTTCGATATCCAGCGTGACATCTTCATAGAAGTTGCTGTACCGGATGAGGACCGGGTCTTTTTTCAAGTGGATGACATAATCGTAGGTACGCGAGATGGCCGAATATCTGGCGTGTTGATTTTCGCTGACCTGTACGACATCGAATACGGCAATGTCGTCAGGGGCAGATTTTTATTCAGCCGGTATTTCAGGTCGATCGCCGAGCCCGTCCGAGTTGATATGCAGGTGATATACCGGCTGGCATGCACACCGGCATCGGTTCGACCCGCAACCATACACGGCAATGCCATTTTTCGAAGCTATTATTTGGAGCGTGTTCGACAATCTCCCGGAATAGTATTCCGTGTATTGTCCCGTTTCTGCCAACCGCCGTATTGGCGCCACTAAGCCGAGGAATGAAATAGCGCATGGGTGGTGAGCGTGTTACAGGTGTTGCATGACGGAATGTGTCAGGTCGACTTATACTTTCAATGAATTTCGTTTTCTAGGGTCCTCGAATTTCAACATGTATAAAGTACGACCGAGGGGTACGAGGAGAAAATCCAGCGCAAGAATATGTTGTGGGCCAGACAATTTCCGACATCAAGTGGTAGCGATCAGGGCAACCGGGAGCGTCAAATATCTTGAATTTTAGCTAGGGCGATAAATTGACAGGTCCACCTGCAAAATGCTGTTCAGGATTTGGCCATAATTGGATCTGTGCAGGTCCTTTTTGGGGATAGAATTGATCTGTTGAAGTTGTTTGACGCATCCTGGGTTTGAACAGCGGAAGTATCTGCACATCCCTCATGAAGGACATTCTTGACTTCGTCTGTTTTCAATCCCAAAACCAATCCTTCCAAAAATAGTACCGTGTACACATCTCCTGAAATCAAATTGCATGGTAACACCCTCCTCGATATCGAACTGGTGTCAATTTCGATGACGCCCCATATCTGGTTGTCAACAGGGATCCAAAGAGAAACTGTGGTGCTGTGGTTCCATGATCGGTGCCAAAGGCCGACTTCGACCGGATCCGTCTGCTAACCGGGATAGGTCATGCCGATCACCCTTGTTGCTGACAATGGCCAGATTGAGATCATCCTGAAATGCACAATGGCATCTGATAATTCGCGGTAGGCAGTTCATCGTGTTGTTCCTCGTTGTCGTGGCACCGTCCACGACCTGATTGTCATGTGATCAAATCCACCCAGCCGAACAAACATTACTTTGCTTGCGAGGGCCTCCTGAGATCAGTCGGGCAACATGTTTCAGCTTTTAAGTACATTTGTTTCCGAGGCTGTCCTATTTGGCGGACAGGTTGTTTCCGGCATTTGCAGCTTCTACTGATCACGGAAGCAAGTAGGCATTGGTTTTGTGGACTGTGTCATTGATAAAGGTCAACGTATCACTGAAACAATTGGCAGGATATTTCCCTCTGCACTGACGAGTGCGGTACCCTCGATTGGAATGGATCCAATATGGACAGACTGTAATTCGCATTCACCCCTGACAGCTCCCGGGAAACAATTTTCCCATGGTCAAGGCAATGGATGGGGCGTAATCACCATTTGGATATCCATTCGTATTCACTGTGATTGAGGTCGAAGGGAGTCGTCCGATCCAACCCGTGTTGTCGAACTCTTCAGCGCTTGATGAATTCCAGATATCTGTTGATCGGAACGTGAACGGTTTTGTTGGGATACCCGACGTTTTTGAAACAATAATACCTGTGCATTCGTGATTCCCAAATACCTTTCTTCAATCCTGCATGGACGGATGAAATCCATATGCATTGTGTACATTCAGGATGGTATTTTCAGGGACTGATATTTCCTCTGGACGCATTTCCCGCAGATTAGCATATTGTTCAGCATGATAGATGGAAGCCGTGCCATCATTCCATTCCTGCAACTGGACCAGACCAATATTTTTCACTATCCCCATCGAAATTGGAAGTACTTGATCAAGGGTGGCGAATATTGGGAAACCACCAGCGTGTGGGGAATGGAGGCTAACGCAGAGGTTTTAATAAAAATCTCTCCTGCTGAATTTTTCTATTCTTCATGTTAGCATGATTTGAAATTCCGACATACGGACCACATGACAGAAATAAAGGACTTTCAATCTATTTTCCACGGTAGGTTGGAGAGGCTGATTTGTTGGGTCTGGATAGGTAGCTTCTGTCTACTCTACCGTCCACTCAAAATCAGGAAGCCCGGATGAGTATATTCTTCGGCTTGACTATTTGTGTTTCCGTAATGGAGTAATTGAACATCATCGTCGGTGAGGTTGGTGATCAGGTCGTCCGATCCGGTGCCTCTGGTATTCGATTGACAACGTCTGTAGACAGTGGTGAGGGAGATTGGTGATGTTGTAATGACATCGTTAGAAGGAATGTGCCCTCCACCATCAGTCCTAGGAATTCGTGACGTTTTGGGAGCATC
>JADJLN010000002.1 GCA_016710115.1 Saprospiraceae bacterium | reverse complement strand
CGGATGCGTGAATTATTGGGTAATGACTATCCGGCTTTTGTGGACGCGTTGTCAACTCCATCTCCAACATCAGTGCGGCATCATCCGGTCAAATCGAGTCGGCAAATTGACTCTGCCCACCGCATTCCCTGGTGTGAAAATGGAGAGTATTTGAACCATCGTCCGGTTTTTACACTAGATCCACTCTACCACGCCGGTTGCTATTATGTGCAGGAAGCCTCGTCCATGATCCTCGAGGCGTTTTACAAATCCATTTCCCCAACAGCAACCCCCAGAACGATCCCTCGATCTGTGCGCTGCCCCCGGAGGAAAGGCTACGCATTTACGTGCATTGATGGGTGATCACGATATTCTGGTGGCCAACGAGGTCCATCCGAACCGGCATGCCATCCTGTTTGAGAACCTGACACGTTGGGGGAATCCATTAACGCTTACCTCGCGTTGCAGTGCCGATCAGCTGGCAGCTGTTCATCCCGAACGATTTGACATCATTCTCGTCGATGCGCCTTGTTCAGGGGAAGGGATGTTTCGGAAAGACCCTGTAGCTGTCCACCAATGGGATATGGACCTGGTGTATAAATGTGTGCACCGACAGCGAGAAATGCTTGCCGATGCACTCCAACTCCTGCGACCGGGCGGGTACCTGATCTATTCTACCTGTACCTTCAACCGGGAAGAAAATGAAGATCAAATGGCGCAACTCATCCGCCAGGGTGGATGTGAAGAGGTGCGCGCGGAGATCGACCCTAACTGGGGTATTTGTGTTTCGGATCACGGCATCCGGTGCTATCCGCACCTGCTCCAGGGCGAAGGGATCTATATGTGTATGATCCGCAAGACAACAGCCGGAGACCGTTTATCTTCAGCTCCGGCTTCGCGCGGAACAAACCGTCATATGGGCTTGCCAGGTCACCCGCCTGCTGCCATCCTGGAGTTTGTTGATGAGCACAGCATACAATGGGTGCAAGGGAAGGACCAACAATGGCGTGCAATTCCTGAACTCGTAGCACAATCAGCTCAAGATCTCATCAACAGCCCCCTCGATATCCAGTCTGGAGTTATCGTTGGCAAAATGAAGACAAATACCGTTTTCATCCCCGATCATGCTCTTGCATTGTCCAGCATGTGCAGCACAGGTGTTGCCCGATTTGAACTGGATAAGGACGATGCTCTCCGGTTTTTGGAAAAAGGAAACCATAGCTTCCTCCGATGTTTCAACGGGTATCCGGTTAATCAGTTATCAGGGACAAGGGCTGGTTGGGCCAAAGCGGTACTGTCAGACTCAACAACCTGATTCCCCATCATTGGCGGATTCGGATGTCTATTCCTGAAAGTCACTGATCGTTTTTTCATACTACCCGACTGCGATAACCCCATTTGTGGAAAAAGAAACACGACAATAGCTGTCGCTCACGCACCAACTGGCAGTCAGGGTTCCAGCAAAGTCTGGAGGTAATATCTGCTATAGGGCTGATCGAATTGTTCTGCACCGAATTGTAAGAATTGGGTATCTTTTGCCCCTCAACAAACACAATTCAAGCGTATGGAACGAGGATATTTCAGAAGTGTCTGGATGATGATTGCTGCCTGCTTTGTGCCTGGCATGGCCATGGCAAAAGGGTTGGATGACCGCATTAATGAAATGGTAAAGCCGGCAACGGATGCGATCAGTACAGTCATTTTTTACAGTATTTCCCTGTCTCCTGATGTCTCTGTACCGATCGTTCTGATTGTGTTGATTGGCGGAGCCGGATATTTTACCTTTTATTTTGGCTTCCCCAATTTGCGTCTTCTGCTGACGTCTGTCAATATCATCCGAGGAAAGTATTCCGGCGTGGAAGGTCCAAAAACGGAAGTCCTGAAATCAGAGGTCAACGTTGTCGAAGGTGACTTGCCAGATACCATTCGCATTGAAGGCCATTCTGGTGAAGTGAGCCATTTTCAAGCTTTGACTGCGGCGTTATCTGCTACAGTCGGTTTGGGAAATATAGCCGGAGTAGCAATCGCCATTGCCATCGGTGGACCTGGTGCAACTTTCTGGATGATCCTGGCAGGTTTCCTTGGTATGTCCTCCAAATTTGCTGAATGTACGCTTGGTGTCAAGTACAGAGATATTGGTCCCGACGGGACAGTGTATGGTGGACCCATGTATTATTTGAAAAAGGGACTGGCAGAGTATAATCTCCCCAGATTGGGTAAAGTATTTGCTGTCTTTTTTGCCATCATGTGTGTCGGTGGTTCGTTCGGTGGGGGCAATATGTTTCAGGCCAATCAGGCGGCTGAAATGTTGACTGGCACTTTCTCCATTCAATCGGGATCAGCCGGGTTTCTGATCGGGATCTGTTTTGCTATTCTGGTTGGCATCGTCATCATCGGTGGTATCAAACGAATCGGAGCATGGACAGAAAAGATTGTACCCTTTATGGTTGGTCTTTACGTCGCAGCAGGATTGATTATCCTGGTTGCCAAATACAATGACATTCCGACGGCAGTGGCGCTGATTCTGGATGGCGCATTTACGCCTGTAGGCATTGCCGGTGGATTTGTCGGCGTGCTTGTCCAGGGCTTTCGTCGTGCTGCATTTTCCAATGAAGCCGGCGTCGGATCGGCTGCCATAGCCCATTCAGCTGTGCGAACAAAATATCCCGCCAGTGAAGGTATCGTCGCGCTGATGGAACCCTTTATTGATACCATCCTGGTTTGCACCATGACGGCATTGGTCATTGTGATCACGAATATTGATGGTGGATTCCTGACTTACGGAGCAGGTGATGGTTTAAATGGATCCACACTCACTGCGACTGCATTTGATTCGGTCATTCCTCACTTTTCCTATATCCTCACAGTTGCTGTCGTACTTTTTGCATTTTCAACCATGATCTCCTGGTCCTATTACGGGTTACAATCCTGGCTCTACCTGTTCGGTCGGAATCGCAAGAACGAATTGATCTACAAAGGGTTGTTCCTTGTTTTTCTGGTCATCGGTGCATCCGCCAGTCTGGGCGCAGTCGTTGACTTTTCGGATGCGATGATCTTCGCCATGGTATTCCCGAATATCATTGGTGTGGTGATTCTTGCTCCAGAGGTAAAAAAGGAAGTCAAACGCTACCTGGATGCCATCCGTGCAATACCGAAAGAATAATTTGATCAGACTGTTTTGCCCTGAAGCAGGAATGTTCGGACAATCTCCCAAATCTCAGGGTCTTTGGCCATTCGGTAATGTCCAAAACCTCGCGTTTTGATCAACCGGACACCGGCAGGCGTGACGCGATTCGTTCTGCTTCCCACATTGGAACAATCTCATCCTGTTCATCATGGATCAACAGGATACGCGCCTGAATACGATCACCAAGCTGGAAGATCTCCGTTTCGTTGACTGGACGTCCCAGGAGGTAGGTCATCCGTTTTACGACAGCTGATTTCAGACTGCCTGGCAACTTCATCCGGTCCATGAAGGTATCCATGATCTCCTCAAATGAGGTCGGCGCAGAAAGCATGACGATGCGTTCCACCGCCCATTGGTGAGGTTCAAATGCCAGGGCAAAAGTGAGTGCCCGTCCCCCGAAGGAATGGGTAATCGCACTCTCAAATGGACCAAACGCCTGATCAACCTCTCGAATGGATTGTGCATAATTGACAAGAGTAGTTCGCCAACCTGAAGATTCACCGTGTCCGGGCGCATCCATGGCGACCACACGACAACCGCGATCGGTCAACGTGGGGACAAAATAGCGGAGAGCTGTACCCCGGCTCTGCCAACCATGCAACAGGAGGATCCGACGAGGACCATTACCCCATTCATAGACCCGGATTCGATTTCGACCCGAAAGGATAGATGATCGTCGGGCAGATAACAGCAGCTCATCTTGCCGAAAATGCACGGCTTTTCGCCCGGGAAAGGTGTACAGAAAGAGGGCTAACCGACTGGCCATATCCGGTGCCACTTTTCCCAGGATACGTAAAACAAAGCCGATTAATTTCAATCCGGGCAGTGGTTTGACCACCTGTGTTTTGCGTCGTTTTTCCTGGGTCATGTTCTTATTCATCTGGTGCGTTCACTTCAAGTGGATCGTGTGAATATCCATTATCTTGAAGTACATTCGGCTGGATATTCAGGACATGATCGCTCGAGAGGTATGAACTCACATAAGGAACAACAAGATCTGATCTTTATAGGACTTGGTAGTAATCTGGGCGACCGACGCTATCATCTTCAAAACGCTCGTGAACAGATCCAAACACGGGTTGGTCCTATCATTCGGATGTCATCCATCTATGAGTCGGCACCCTGGGGCCAATCCGACCAGCCCTGGTTCTATAACCAGGTCATTGCCATCCAGGCTGGTACTGGTCCACACCATGTTCTGGAACAATTATTTGCCATTGAAAAAGAAATGGGCCGGGTTCGGGATGAACGGTACGGACCGCGTATCATCGACCTGGACATCCTGCTGTTTGGTCGACAGATCATCGCAGATTCCATCCTGGAAATCCCTCATCCCCGGATCGCAGTTCGTAACTTCGTGCTGATACCCCTGATGGAAATCACCACCGATCTTACCCTGCCCGGTTCTCAGAAGACGATCGAGGAGTTATATCTTGAAAATACTGAAGAACTGGATGTTTGCCTCCTGGAAGAAGACCAATGAATCAACCCCAAATCCCCTACTCTTACGTCGCCATTGAAGGCAATATCGGATCAGGCAAAACGACCCTGTCTGAAATGATGGCCCGGGATTATGAATGCAATCTGATCCTGGAACAATTTGCAGACAATCCCTTTCTGCCCTACTTTTATGAGGATGCCCAGCGGTATGGATTTCCGCTTGAATTGTTTTTCATGACAGAGCGGTATAAACAGCTTCAGGCTCTGGGTACACAGCAAGACCTTTTCTACAATTTCCATATTGCAGACTACACGTTCGTCAAAACCCTCCTGTTTGCTCGGAACAACCTGCCTCCAGACGAATTCCGGATCTTCCAGAAGCTGTATCAGACACTGGAGGCCAGTCTACCAAAACCTGATCTCATTATTTACCTGCATCGGCCTATCGAGATTCTGTTATCTCAAATCTCCAAACGAGGCCGCAGTTATGAGCTGCAGATCAAAGCCGAATACCTTCGGGAGATCCAGAATGTCTATTTCGAATATTTCCGGAGTGAAGGGATGATTCCGATCCTGATCTTTGACATGCAGGATGCCAACCTGCACACGGAGGCTGAATACTATCAGGAGATCCTACGGATGATTGCACGTGAACATCGTCCTGGCATCCAGCACGTCCGCATCTACTGATCAGGATTTCTCCGCCCAGATTGTAGCCAGGTGGATAATGGTCTGCGTGGCTTTCTCCATATCCTGACGAGTTGCCCACTCCTGCTTGGAATGAAAGGCATGTTCACCAGCAAAAATATTGGGACAGGGAAGCCCCATAAATGACAGACGGGATCCATCGGTTCCACCCCGTATACTGGATCGGTGGACTTGCAAACCAGTTCGTTCAATCGCTTGCTGGGCAAAATCGGCCACCTGTGGATGGAGATCCAGAACCTCTTTCATATTTCGATACTGCTCCTTGATATGGACCTCGCTACTCGCCTGCGGATGACGATGCAATACCTCGTTCACAATCGCCTTCAGCGTGTTGCCATGTTGCGCCAAACCGTCACGTGTGAAGTCGCGAAGGATAAACTGGATGGTGGCCTTCTCCCCGTTGCCGGTGATATGGACGGGATGGATAAACCCTTCCCTTCCCGATGTGGTTTCAGGCGACAATCGGTCCTTGGGCAGAGCATCCAGCACTTCTCCGGCAATTTTGATCGCATTGACCAGCTTGTCTTTTGCAAATCCCGGATGCACGGAAACCCCGTGGATGATCACTTCGGCGCCATCCGCGCTGAACGTTTCGTCTTCCAGTGAACCAACCCGTTCGCCATCAATCGTATAGCCGAAATCGGCGGCCAATTTGGCCATATCTGCCTTGTCTACTCCTCGTCCGATCTCTTCATCGGGGGTAAACATGATCCGGATGCGACCATGAGGGATCTCCGGATGACGCAACATCTGGGTGACCGCATCCATAATGGCAGCGACACCGGCTTTGTTATCCGCACCAAGCAGTGTTGTTCCACTTGCCGTAATGATATCATGGCCTATTTTATTTGCCAGTTCGGGATGGTCTTTCATCCGCAAAACCTGACCGGGATCATCCGGTAAAACCAGATCCTGGCCTGCATAGTTCTCATGAATGATCGGTTTTACATCAGTACCCGAACAGTCCGGGGCTGTATCCATATGCGAGCAGAAACAGATGACCGGAACCTGTTTATCTACATTGCTTTCCAGGGTGGCATACACATATCCGTGTTCGTCCAGATGGGCATCCGACAATCCGAGTTCGTGTAGTTCCTCAACCAGCAAACGGCCCAGGTCTTTTTGTTTTTCCGTACTGGGACAGGTATCAGAGAACGGATACGACTGCGTATCAATGCGCACATAACGCAAAAATCGGTCGACTACGGTATGTTGAAAATTCATGATGCTTCCTTTAGGTGAGGTTGTAAAGGTAGCCAGATTCAGGGGGACATCCGGATGATCCTGTTGAAAAAACGACAAGAATCTGACAGTCCATACCCGGATCTTTCCATAGCTTCATGCCCCAACACGAGATAATCCTGATTCCATGAAGCACTTGGTGACTGTTTTCTTTCTTCTCAGCCTTACCTCATTTGCCCTCGGCCAGCGAGAAGTTGCTGTTCCAATCCGAGGCAACATGATTCTATTCGAGGAAACCTTTGATCCTGAAATTCCGCTTATAGGACAATTACCCTTGTCCCCAGCTGTTTCGGGCAGACGGTACAACTGGATGCATTGCCATCAGCCTCTGAACGATGAAGGAATTCAACAGATCAAACGGTCCGGAATCCATTTACTGGGATATCTCCATCCCGGTGTCTATCTGATTTCCACGCCGGAGGAGTTGACAGGTAATCCCCTGCAACACTTTCCCATAACCGGGTTTCAATCCTGTCTGCCACAACACATTGTGGCAGAGGATCTCCAACATTTGTTGGATGATATACGCTCTTCCTCTGATCGCGTGGAGTTAACAGTCCATATACATGCGGACCTCGAAGTGAACTTCGTAGTCAACATGATTCTGAAAGAAGGATTTTTTCTGAACAGCCGCCCTGCTGGGGGACAATTTGTCAATCTGACCATTCCGGCACATCGCTTACTGGAATTGGCTCATTTGCCGTTCTTTTCCTATATCAACAGAACCGGTCCAAAAGGTGATCCGGAGGATGACTACGGGCGGGCCATGCACCGGTCGAACTTGCTGATCAGTCAGAACGTGACTCCGGGACTTCACCTGGATGGAGGAGGCGTGCGTGTACTCGTCCGGGATGATGGACGAATCGGACCGCATATCGATTTTGCCGGGAGAGTCAACCAAAGTTATTGTTACGGCCCAGAACTGAATGGCACTCACGGAGATATGGTATCCGGTATTGTGACGGGGGCTGGAAACCTGTTGCCTTTTGTCAAAGGAATGGCTCCAGGCGCTACATTGTATACAGAAGATTACATGGCTGACTTTTTGGGTCAGACAATGGACATTGTCAACAAAGAGGGAGTCGTTATTACCAACTCTTCCTACAGTGATGGATGCAATGATGGCTATACAGACCGGACTGTCACTGTGGATGGTCAGATCTTTGATAACCCGCAATTGATGCATGTCTTCTCTGCAGGAAATGCGGGAACATCAGATTGTGGATATGGCGCCGGTCCTTTCTGGGGCAATATTACAGGAGGCCATAAAGCAGGGAAAAATTCGATTGCAACGGCCAATCTGTTCAATGACTATACGTTGGTCACTTCAAGCAGCAGGGGGCCGGTTTTTGACGGCCGGATCAAGCCGGACATTTCTGCCAATGGACAGAATCAACTGAGTACCTACCCCAATCACACAATTGATCTGGGTGGAGGAACTTCTGCTGCAGCACCTGGAATTGCAGGGATCCTGGCGCAATTGAATCAGGGGTATCGCCTGGATCACAACGGTGATCTGCCACCCTCTGCTTTGTTGAAAGGAGCATTGCTCACTACAGCGAGCGACCTGGTAATCCCGGTCCGGACTTCATTTATGGCTGGGGGCATGTGAATGCATTCCAGGCATCAGCTTCTGACTGAAGGTCGAT
Organism: Saprospiraceae bacterium; assembly: GCA_016710115.1. Taxonomy (GTDB): domain Bacteria; phylum Bacteroidota; class Bacteroidia; order Chitinophagales; family Saprospiraceae; genus JAGNXB01. Next base: position 574,088 of record JADJLN010000002.1, on the reverse strand, counting down.
ATGAAGCGATCAACCTGTTGCAGAGCCAGACCCAATCCAGAACTATCAGTATACCCGATAATATTGCGGAAGCAAGATTCATGATCTACTGGCCCGATCCACCAGCCATGCCACAAGCCACTATAGCATTGATCAACGATTTTGACCTTCGGGTCTTTCCACCGGGTTCAAATGATCCGCTATTACCTCTTGTCCTGGATCCGACACCTGACAAGAACAACCTGAACCTGCCCGCGATCCCAGGTGAAGATCATCTGAACAATATGGAACAGGTGCGGATCATTGACCCGGCTGCTGGTGAATACACGATCAATATCAGTGGATTCACCCTTCCTTTTGGCACTGCTGATGTTTTTCTTCTCTGGGAATTCCGAACAGAAGAACCCATCCTCGTCTTCCCTGCCGGAGGAGAATCGTTTGAGCCCGCGCAATCGAACCGGATCTATTGGGAAGCAGTCCGTGATCAGGGGCCTTGGCAAGTTGAACTCTCCATTGATTCCGGAATCACCTGGATACCACTGGCTACAGATCTCCCTCCGGCGGCTCGATTTGCCGAAATCACCTATCCGGACACCTTTACCCAAAATGGATTTATTCGACTTACGCGCGATGGAATCACCGTCGGTCATCAGGCGCCTTTTCATCTCCTTCCCTCCCCTGCTGATCTGGCCGTAACCCGGGCTTGTCCGGACAGCATAACGTATGCCTGGTCGGCCGCCAAACATGCAACCGGATATGAGTTGTACGGGCTCGGTGATCAAAGCATGGAACTTGTGGGCATCACAGACACGACCACATTGACGCTCCCGGTGATCAATCCTCTGGCAGACAATTGGCTGGCGATTCGCAGCCGACGGGAGGGAGTCCAATCCGAACGGTCCCGGGCAAACAGATATAATAACGGGCTACTACAGTGCAAACAGCAGGTCGACCTCAAACCGGACAAGATCATTACGCCTGCAGTCCTGGCTATCCAGAGTTGTGAACCGGCACCGATCAATCTGGTCCTGTCCATTCGAAATGAAGGCTTATCTCCTGTCAGTGATGTGCCAGTCTATTACCAACTCGGAGATGAGCCTGCAGTGGCAGATTTGCTCACCACCACGATCAATCCGGGTGGCTCTAAATTCTTCAAATTCGAGACGGGGCCATTTTTTACAAAAACAGGAATGATCCCATTGCGGATCTGGACTGCACAACCCGATGATGATTTTCGGTACAACGACACACTGTCTGTTGTTGTCGATGCCCGCATCCTGAACACAGGTATTGTTGCGCCGGATTATCTGGAGGAATTTCAGATACCCGGTTTACCCGAAAACTGGGCCATTGTCAATCCGGATGACGCGGCAACCTGGCTGATTCTCGGGCTTGATGAAGGTGGGCCGGATTCGAATTATGCAGCCATCATGCCCAATTTCTTCAATCCGGAAACCGGGCAGATCGATATCCTGATGACATCCCAGATCGACCTGACATCCTCGAACAAACCCGCATTGCGGTTTGATCTGTCGTATAGTGGCATCGTCGGGCTCGGGCTGGATTCACTGTTTATTGATGTATCCACAGATTGTGGAGAGACCATCCAGAAAGTCATCTATATGAAGACAGGGGCAGATTTGATCACGATCGACAACAGTGATGATGTGGATGACTCCTGGCTACCAGACAGCCCTGAGCATTGGCGTGAAGAGTTTGTCGATCTATCTGAATTTGCGGGCCAGAAGATTCTTTTGCGGTTTGTCAACCATTCCGGATACGGGAATAACCTGTGGATCGATCGGATCCGGTTACTGGAGGAGATGCCCTCCCCGTTTCAGGCTGGAATTCAACTCTCATCTGATTCGATCTGTGTAAATGAACTCCTTACAGTTTCTGATGCGTCTACTAGCAATCCCCAGTCATTCAATTGGTCATTCGGAGCTGATGCAAGTCAGGTCACCTCTGATCTGAATGGACCTCATACGATCTCCTATCCCTATCCCGGATGGAAGACTATCCAGTTGATCGCAAGTGATGGCAATCTGTTTGATACGACAACGACGATGGTGTATGTCAAGCCTGCTCCGGGGGCTGCATTTACCTGGCAGATCAAGAGTGACACACTTTTGTTGATCAACACCTCTACTGCCGCAACAACCTTCAATTGGTATGCCGACGGAAATTTCTTCAGTACAACGGAGGATGTGCTGTTGATTAATTCTCCGGATGAACTGACCGTAACTTTGATCGCACAGAATGAATGTGGTTCGGATACCTTCAGCATCCTGATCAATACTTCCGCCATAAATCCGCACTACAGTGCCATCCATACCGTGCGGATGACACCGAATCCAACATCCGGTGCATCCATCCTCGAAGGCGATCTGGACATTGGCACTGTCCATGCAGAAATCATCAATATGAACGGACAGGTGGTGTGGCAACAAAGCCTACCTGAGATGATCGGGCCCTGGAAACATCCAATGGACCTGAAGCTGTTCAGCAGTGGCAGCTATATTCTGAGGCTGTGGGAAAATCGGAATTATCGGGCTATCACTTTCCAAATACAACGATAAGCTATTGAGGAAAGGCTGGCCCGAGGAGTTCACTCATTTCTTACAAAAGATACACCACTAACAAAAAGGGACTTCCAAATGGAAGTCCCTTTTCAATTTCTGATTGGACTGGACTATTTGACAGCAAGTGACACATTGAGATCAAACTCATCATAGATGGTCTTGTCACCCAGATCGTCGAAGAAGCTACCTGATCCATAGCGAACATCATATTCAGAACGGTCGACTTTGATCGACGCTGTGGCCAGTGTAGATGTTCCTTTCTGTTCCAACTTGGCAAAGAATTTCACCGGCTTGGTGATCCCTTTGATGGTCAGGTTGCCCTGGACCTTGTAATTTCCCTTGGTATCCTGAGGGATGACGCGGGCAATCTTCAGTGTCGCCGTCGGGAATGCGGACGTGTTGAAAAAGTCTTCTGAATTCAGATGGCCAACCAGCTTGTCACGCCACTCGCCTTCCAGATCTGTACAGGAGATCGACTTCATATCGATGACAAACGATCCGCCCGTCAATGTGCCATTTTCTATCGTCAAATCACCTGATTTGATCCTGACAGAACCGGTGTGCTCACCTGTTACTTTGTATCCTTTCCACACAATCTGACTGTTGGAAACATCAACAGACAGGGTCTTCACTTCCTTTACTGGATCCATGTTCATCCAGCCCAGGAACATCGTCAATACAACTAGAATTTTCATACGTAAATAGATTTAGGTTTAGATTCGGATTTTATCTAACAATGCATTCAACTGCGTTGCTTCTTCTTCGGTGAGATGGTGCAGATAGGATTTGACTCCGCCTTCCAACTCCAGTGAGGCGCGCCCGACTTGCTGCATCCCGTGATCTGTCAGCGTGATTTCTACCTGACGTCGATCTTCCGGGCATACATTGCGGTCTACCAGTTTTTTCAGCACCAGCTTGTCTACCAATCGGGATGCATTGGATGTCTGGTCGATCATTCGTTCTGCCAGATAGCGAACACTGGCCGCCTTCGGGTGACATCCTTTGAGAATGCGCAGGATATTGAACTGTTGCCAGCTGATACCAAACTCCTTCAGTGCCCGACTCTTGATATTTGCCAACCAGGAGGCGGTGAACATAATATTGATATCCATTTTCAGATGGACATCCGGGAAGTGTTTCTGCTGGATGGCGTCTTCGAGTCGAATCATGGGTCAAATTTAATGTATATACATTTAATGTTGCAACATTTTAATAGAATAATAACATTCAGGTTTTGCCACAAACGTCAGCGCCCTGTCCGGAAAACCGAACAGGGCGCTGAAATTCAATCAGTTGCCTTATCGTATCAGTGTACTCTGCCCTTTCAGCAGTGTTTGTTCCCCATCCGGGAAAAGGGCCTCCAGGCTCCACACATACACGGCAGGGTTCATGGGTTGACCACGGAACATACCATCCCAACTGTTGGCCGGATTCAAACCTTCTTCGATTGGGAAATCTTCCGCCAGGAAAACTTGTTCACCCCACCGATCGAAGATCTGGAAACTGAGGATCCGGGTACCCGGACGACCCACGATACCCAGCCTGTCATTATTGAGGTCATTATTCGGTGAAAATGCGGTGGGCACAAGGATGATCCTGACTTTCTGCATTCACTGTGATCACTTCCTCTCCGGTACAACCATTCGCATCGGTAACCAATACCCGGAACGAACGCGTGGTGCAAACCGGAAACAAACGGGTCAGGACATGCCAGACAGCTCAGGAAACTGCTGTCTTGCGGGCTCCATTGGTAAGTCAAAGGCGGCACTCCATTGGTCACCTGTGTGATCAGCTGCGTGTCCTGGCCCAATTCGATAAAGATCTCCTCACCCAACCCGACAAGTATCTCGGCAGGTTGATGGATCGTGACCTGACCTACATAGAAAGCACATCCGAGCTTATCTCGTACATATCCGTCATAGGTACCCGCCTTGAGGCCGATCTGAATATTTGAACCATTGAATGTTGTGCCATCCAGGCTGTATTTATATGTCGGAGTACCTCCAGTTACATCAAACAGGACCCGTCCATTGCCATCGCCAAAGCAGTCCAGCGTATCGGCTGTCATGGTAGCCACGAGAGGTTCCAATGGCTGGGCGATCTCGATTGCATGTTCGAGGGTGCACCCGTTCTGATCGGAAACCGTTACGGTATATGTACCGGGCAGCAATCCGGTGATCTCAGCGGTTGTCTCACCGTTGCTCCAGAGGTAACCATAGCCCGGACTTCCTCCGGTAATGATGGCAGAGGCTACACCGGTTGAGTCACCAAAGCAGGCGATATCCTCGGATTCGTAATCTCCGGACATGCCAGGTGGACTGGTCACCTGAATATTGAATGTCTTTTGACAATTATTCGCATCGGTTACTGTGACGACATAAATCCCCGGGCCCAGGCCGGCAGGATCTTCGATGACGGCTCCATTATTCCAGATAAAGGCATAGGGATTCGCGCCGCCACCGACATTCAGGTCGATTGTGCCATCTTTATCTCCTGTGCATTTCACACTTGTCGCCGTGCCACTGAGAATCATTTCCGGGGCCTGGTCAATCATTGCAGATGATGTGGAGGTACAGCCTCTTGCATCCGTAACTGTCACTGTGTGCGTACCTGGTGGGAGGTTCTGCGCCAGGGATTGCTGCGTACCATTTGACCATGAAAATTTATAGGGCTGGGATCCACCCAAAGCCACTGCCTGTGCTTTTCCATCGTTTGCACCAAAGCAGGTCACATTGACCGGATTTACCGATGATGTCAACAATGGTGGATCGGTCAGGACCAGAGTGTCCGTAGTTGTACACCCATTCTTGTCAGTGATGGTCACCAGGTAAGTACCGCTCAGCAGATTGGACGCAGCCATAGTTGTCTGTCCTGCCGGGTCATTCCATAAATAACTGTATGGACCGGTGCCTCCGAGGGGTGTCACAGTTCCTTCTCCGTCCGCTATGCCGAAGCAGGATATCTGGCCTGCATTCATAATGCTGTTGAAAGGCGGAGGCTGACTGATCGTTACTGAATCCAGAGCCGAACACCCATTCATATCTGTGACTGTCACATGATAAATTCCGGCTGAAAGATTGCCAACAGACGCGCTGTTTGATCCAGTTGGATCATCCCAGAGAAATTGGAATCCACCTGCTCCACCTGAAGCACCGACGGTTGCCGATCCGGATGAACCGCCAAAGCAATTCACATTTTTCCCGCCGACATTCGTGACGATCGGCTGTGGTTGGATGACCTGGAACGTATCGATCACAGAACAATTGCTGGCATCTGTGGTCGTAACGATATACAACCCGGCTGCCAGATTTGTAATCACGGGTCCGGATTGATTATTGCTCCAGGCAAAATCATGGCCACCTCCGCCTCCTGTGGCGACCACACTGATCGACCCATCCGTGCCCCCGGCACAGGAGACATCGACTATCGCCGGTGTCACAATAATGGGTGATGGATCCGCTACGATCAGCGAATTGTCCCTGATCTCCGTACATCCACCGGGTCGGTAACAGTCAGAGAATAGGTACCAGCGATCAGGTCATTCCGAAAGTTGACATTCGGACCACCATCACTCCATTGAAAATCATAGGGTGGTGTTCCTCCTGAAACACTCACGGTAATTTTGCCATCATTCCCGCCGAAACAGCTGGTGGGTTCAATGGTAATATCCACAAGCAGATTGGTTGGAGCAATGAGTGGAATCATCTGGACATCCGTACAGCCATTCTTATCTGTCACAGTCACAGTATAATTTCCAGCAGGCAGGCCTGTCGGATTCTGCCCCATCACGCCCGATTTATCCCAGGCAAACTGGAAATTCCCAGCACCACCGGATACAGCCAGATTGATCTCGCCATTGGCACTGTTTTCACAGGTCGGATCTTTTTTCGTTGGATCGACCAGGAGTTCAGGAAACTCAAACAAACTCATGTTTTGCAGAACGCTACAACCATTTGCATCAACCACGGTGACGGCATAGGCACCTCCAGCAAGACCAGTTCGCAGGGAATCCGTCAAGCCATCCTGCCATTGATAGGTAAAGGGATATGTGCCGCCCTGGACAACAGGAGCGATCTGTCCATTCTGGGCTTGATAACACTTTACTGTATCCAGTTGAACTGCAGGAATCTGCAATAAATCCGGTTCTGTCAGGACCAGCATCAGTTCATCTGTACAGCCCAATGTATCCATGGCTGTGATCTGATATGTTCCAGCAGGTAGATTATTCACCATTCCTACAGGTACGGTCGTTCCGTCGAGCTGAATGGTAACCGGATTGATCCCGTTGCCGATCATGACCTGGAAGCTTCCCGAATTCTGACCAAAGCAGGCCGGCATGACCACCTGATCGACCAGAAGTGCGGGTGGAGTACAGTTCATTGTTTTACAACCGATGGTATCAATCAGTTCATTGCACAGGCCGATCGCCTTCACAAAAAAGGTAATGGAATCTTCCAGGTTGAGGCCGTCCAAACGGAAGGCAAATGGCCCCTGATTAGGTGACTGCCATGCACCACCATTCACACTGATCTCATAATTCTCATTCAATGTCTGGTCATTCCAATCAATGATCAGATGTTCAAATCCGATATCGGCACAGTTGATCACAGGTGTGGCAACATCTGGCATCAGATCGATCGCAACAGTGTCTGCCCGGGCACAACCATAGCTGTCGATCACATCCAGAATGAGTGTTTTGGGATTATCCAGCGTAGTGGATGTGACACTGCATGTATCACAAATGACCTCTACGCCCGGCGTCCAGGTATAATCGATCTGATATTCCGGATTAAAGGAAATCCGCCAGTTCAACAGAGTGCCATTCGGCAGGGGGGCATCATCCAGAACCAACAGTCGCCATTGGCCATTGACCGGATTGGAGGGTGCATCCCATAGATTGTGCCATTTACCCTCGGGCTTGAATGATCCGGTAAACGGAGCCGCCGTTTTCGGGGCACCAAAGGGATCGCCATAATCGACAGGTTGTGTTGCTCTCGGACTGAAACATGTCTCCGTATAATGATCACCGTCGCGCCCGTTGTCTGATGACAATTCGATAAATCGCCCACTGGGAGCGATCAGGTAGACATCCACATCATCGATCCATTTGTGATCAATATTGATACAGACATACTCGATCATGCCCGGGCCCAGCTCCTTGGGAAATACGCCACTCACCTGGATAGGTGAATAGACCGGAGTTAACGGGCTGCTGTTGTCGGGAGGAGAAATCAGGCTGAACGGATTGGGATTTTCAAAACGCTTCGGTACGGGTAGCAAAACCGTGAGTGTCCCGTCCAGATCGACCAGATCATTGGTACACACCAGAGGTCAGGTCCCAGGTCGGGTTTTGGCAGGGTATCATCGGTGATATAAAACCAGATCGTATCCAGTTTGCAAGGGTCCCGTTGGATTACCATGCCGACCGATTCACGCCCTTCCAGTTGATTGTCCGAGAAAACCTCGAAGGTAGCAGTCACTTCACTTGACCCCTGTGGAATCGTGATGAAGGGTGGGTCCATAGTATAGTCCACCCCAAAGGTTGCTGTTCCGATGAATGTGATCGGAATGATGATCTCCTGCGGGAGCAGGGTATTTGATGGAGAAGGAACCTTCTCCATTGGAGCATCCTTCGGCGATCGTCGTTGGAAGAAACCGTGGTCACTTCGACATCAACGGTTGTCGTACCAAAACTTTTGCCCGGAGGAAAACGCCGGAATCAAAAAAAAATCGGATGCATCCGCGAGGGATAAGCGGATGGTATAGGTGTCACAAGCCATCACGATAGACCTGGCCGTGAAGACATCTGTAAATCCGTCAAACATGGGTTGATTCCCACTGGGGTTGACATTGAAATACTGGCTGTTCTGTGGCGGACATGTGGCCGGCGACATGTTGGGATTTCCATTATTGACTGTCCCGATCGCTACAAAATCATTTGTTCCAGGGACGATGGCAATGTTCTCTCCATTATTCGAAAACGGGCCATTGATGCCCGGACCACTGATAAAAAACCCAAAGACATCGTTAAACGGCGTACAGACGTATTCCTCATATTCTTCAGAGCCGAAGACATAGTTGAATTCTACTGTGTCGGCATAGGGAATGAATTTGATCTCAAAGACACACAGGTCACCAATGTTCAGTGGAGCAACCAGACTGGCGAGATCGGGATCCGAGAATTGACCCATTGATGTCGAAGATGAATTGCTGCCCGTTGTGTTGATATCATCTGTATCGAGCGCCAATCCGGTCGACATGACAATACCGGTTTCAATTCCAATGTTGGTCTGACCTGCGGAAAAGTACCCGATCGACTGGGGATGGCCAAAGTAGTTGACTTCAGAACCTCCACTCCAGATGAAAGAAAAACATTCTGAATCAGATCCTGGGGGAAAAGACGCCGTTAGAGACCTGCATTTGCGCATATCCTGTCCGGGGAAGGCCAAGGGCGACCAGAAAGGTCAGTGAAAGGGTGAAATACCTCAATATCATACGGTTCAAGGTCATAGTGATACACATCTCATCCAGATGAAAAAACAGAAAATCCCTTAGACAACAGAGCCCGTTTCAGATCCGGTCGTTGCCTGCAAAGGTATTTCATCTGGCAATTTAACAACTTCATCGAAAAAGGAAGGTGCATCCTTGAATAGGCTTCACCTTTGATGCTTCGAGAACGTACAACAAATCCATCATGCGTCAATTCTTCAAGTTCTTTTCTGCCTCCTGCCTGGGCACGCTCGTTGGTCTATTTCTCCTGTTTGGCTTGCTGGTGCTGATCGGCGGCCGGATGGTCTCCAGCCTTGAAAAAACGGTATCCGTCACACCAAATTCTGTTCTCGAACTGACGTTTGAGGATATGGTCCCCGAAAAGACAAACAACGTTGAAGATACACCGATCGACCTTTCTGACAAGAAGTACATCGGTTTGTATGATTATGACAAAATGATCCGGCATGCCGCTGAAGATTCCCGGATCAAGGGTATCCTCCTCCGCCCCGAAATGGCATCTCTTCCCGCTTCCGAGGTGGCTGTGCTTCGCCGATCGCTGGAGGCCTTTAAAGCAAGTGGCAAATTCATTTACGGGTATGGGAAATTCCTGACACAGAACAGCTATTACCTGTGTGCTGCCGCCGACAGTATCTTCCTCAATCCGGTCGGGACGATGGAATTTCGAGGCATTTCAGTTGATATCACCTATTTCAAAAAGATGCTCGACAATCTTGAAATTGAAATGGATGTATTCTATGCCGGTCAGTTTAAAAGCGCAACGGAACCATTCCGGATGACCAAAATGAGTGATGCAAACCGCATTCAACTCCGGGCATATATTGAAGATGTATTCGGACAAATGTTGGACGATATCAGTCAGGATCGGAATGTGAGTGTAACCGATCTGCGCAACATGGCGGAAACTTGGAAAAGTTTTGATCCGGATACAGCTGTTGCTCTGGGTTTGCTGGACGGGTTGATCTATGAAGATCAGCTGACTGATCGTCTGCGCAACCGGACAGGTCTGGATGAAGATGATGACCTCAACATGATTGACGCACAGGATTATTACAAGGAGGTCGGGACAAAACTTGACTTTTCCGGAAAGGACAAGGTTGCACTGGTTTTCCTTGAGGGGGAAATCACAGTGGGTGATGAATCCGGTGGGGTCATCACGGACGATTATTACCAGAAGCTTCTCGAGGAGATCCGCAAGGACGATAAGATCAAGGCAGTTGTACTCCGGGTGAACAGCCCGGGAGGAAATGTCCTTGCAGCAGAAAACATCCTGCGTGAAATTCGCAACATCCAGCGAGCAGGCAAGCCGGTCGTTGTATCTATGGGACGCTATGCCGCATCCGGTGGATATTATATTTCCTGTTATGCCGACTCCATTTTCGCACAACCGAGTACGTTGACCGGTTCGATCGGTGTGTTCAGCATGATCCCTAATGTGGGTAGATTCCTGGACAACAAGATCGGGATCACCTTTGACACCGTCCGGACAACAGCAGCATCCACGTATCTCACTGGAGTCTATACACTGGGAGAGGATGAAAAGCGATTGATGCAAAAACTGACGGATGACATCTATGCAGACTTCCTCAACAAAGTGGCTGAAGGACGTAAACTGCCTGTAGATGCTGTCGCCGAGCTCGCCCAGGGTCGAATCTGGACGGGTAGAAAGGCTCTGGATCTGCATCTCGTAGATGCGCTGGGATATACTGATGACGCTATCGCCTGCGCGACAAGGTTGGCCAAACTGGACAGCTACCGCATCGATGAATATCCAAAATGAAGGATCCCATTGAGCGACTGATCGCCAAGATCACCGGAGATGAAAGTATGAGTGCACCCATGATCAAGGAGGAACTCGGGGCGATGTACCCGTATTACAAACAGTTCAAATCATTGCGCAAACTGGAAGGAACACAGGCCAGATTACCCTTCCTGATCCGCGAATAACCGAATTCTGAAGATTTCACGAAGGGCGTGTCAGTAATCTGACACGCCCTTCGTGTGTCTGGGAAGAAAGTCCCATCTGTTAATATTTCCCGCAATCCATGTAACCCTTTCGGGATGGCCCCGTTTTTGCAATAGGTACAGTGCTTCTTGAGTGACATCCCATGCAAACCTTTACCTCACGGTACTTGTGAGGTCAAATATTGTATTGATGAAGAGACTACTTGCATGGCTGTTCCTACTCCTCCCTATGGGCGGGCAATCCCTGTGGGGACAGTCAACCGACAGACAAGCGCAAATCAACTTCCTGCTAAATAGTGAAGTGCTCACCGCTGAGGATATTGCCAGTGCGCAGAAGGATCAACCATTTCTGATCGACAGATGGCATCTTCTGTCCACTGCCGGGTGGAAGACCAGCACCTTCCCTGAAGGAAAAGGAGACCCACCCTACCCTGTCCTGACCTGGATCTCTGGCAGGAATACAGCCCATTTGATCTTGAGCTACTGGGACATATCCACCGGTCCTATGATCGCTTTTCCAGATATCGGATCGGCGATGCCCGAACCATCCTGACGCTCTATCCTGCTCGGGACATGAATCGGAAAATGAACGACATCCGCATGATCACCACTGCCTCTGCACCGGGTCAATAACTTCTTCTTCCAATGGCCCTGAGACTCTTTTTCTATAGTATCCTGAGCTTTCTGAGCATTTCAACAGTGCATGCGCAATACCATTTGATTTCCAATGGCAGTGTGGTGGCTTGTGATGGTTTTTTCCTCGACAGTGGTGGCAATCAGGGGAATTACGGGCCAAATGAAAATTTCATTGTATCCATATGTCCTGATGGATCAACCGGCACGCATACTCGTTTGCGCTTCTCCGGTGTTGACCTGAAACCCGGAGATGAGCTGTGTTTTTGATGGCCCGAATATCCTGGGCACATCCCTTGGTTGTGCGAGTGACTATCAACAAGGCGCACCATTCATCGTCCAGGCCAGTCCGATGAATTTCAGTGGATGCCTGACTGTTTCATTTATGAGTACTGGTGCAGGACAAGGAATGGGCTGGATTGCGGATATCGATTGTGTTCCGGCCTGTCAATCATTCAATGCCCTGATCACCTCTACTGATCCGCCTGTCGTACCGGCAGATACCGGTTGGATCGACATCTGTCCGGGTACCGTGATCGACTTTTCAGGAGGCGTGCAATTCCTCCAGAACAATATCCTGTATAATCAAACCGAAGCTCTCTGCACATTTGAATGGGATTTCGGAGATGGTAATCTGGTCAATGGTGTCGATGTTTCACACCGTTATGACAAACCGGGAGGATATGTGATCAATCTTCACATCAGTGATCAGCTGGGTTGCGGAAATACAAATATTGTTTCCCGGAAAGTTCGTGTCGCTCCACCCCCGAAGATCAATATCGGGTCATTGCCTGGACCCGTCTGTTTTGAAGATTCCCTTTCCCTGGCTGCACAGATCGGAGCGATCGGACAAGCCAATGTCAACGTTGTCCCCCAACTGAGCAAATTTGAACTGATGAAGATCAGGTCAGACTCGTTGGCGTTGCCCGATGGGAACGGGGCCTCCTACAATACAAGTGTTTATTTCACTGAATTCCCCAGTGACAAGATATTGACCGATCCCAACCAGATCCTGTCGATCTGTGCCAACATCGAACATTCCTGGATGCGGGATCTGAACATCACCCTGACCTGCCCTTCCGGTCAGTCGGTCACACTGGTCAATCAGGAAGAAACCGGAGATGAAGTCTTTCTGGGAGATCCATTTGAGGGAGATGAACTGCTCCCTGAACCAATCCCAGGACAGGGCTATACGTATTGCTGGACGGCCGGTGCAACAAACGGAACATGGCTTGAATATGCCAATGCAAACGACCCGGGAACCTTGCCCTCCGGTGACTACAATTCATTCGAAAGTCTGAGTGGGCTGATCGGATGCCCTTTGAATGGCGAATGGAAACTGACCATTCAGGATCTATGGGAAATTGACAATGGCTTCATTTTCTTCTGGAATATCAGCTTTGATGAAATCCTGCTCCCCAATCTGGAGACCTTTACACCGGCGATCACCAATCTGACCTGGGGGAACCAACCGAACATTTATCTCCACAAGGGGAAGGAAATCCAGGCCACTGCGCCTACAGCCGGAGAAACCTTCTTTACGTTGCTCTATGAGGATGAATTTCTCTGCGCCGGAGATACGTTTGTGACGATACCTGTGCTCACGCCTACGCATCCGGATTGCATGACTTGCTCGGGCGAACTGGTCATTCAGCCCGATACCGCTGTCTGTGCGAATGATCCATTCGCATTCTCTGCCAGTGTCAGTGGATTTGCAGGAATGACCATTCCTTTTGCCAGCTTCCCGATGGTTCCACTTGGCTATTCTTCTCATCCCCGGACCAATCCCTATGAGGGAACCATTCTGGTTGATCATTTCTATCCACTCACCCTCTCAGCGAGCGCAGCAGAAGTCGAATCTGTCTGTTTTACGCTGCAAACCAATCCGGTGAACAATATCAATGTCTTCCTGCAATCTCCGGATGGCAAACAACTGGAATTGACAACCGGGAATGGAGGCAATGGGACCAATTATATCCAAACCTGCTTCAGCCCTGGAAGTGCCAATTCGATCATGGGTAAGTCAGCTCCATTCACCGATGTTTATGAACCCGAAGGCAGCTGGTCGGATCTGGCTGGAAGCCCGCTGAATGGAGAGTGGAAGCTGGTGGTTTCAGACAATTTTGGTCTGAACCGCATGGGGCTGCTTGAATCCTGGTCAATCAACCTGAAGGCAACGAATCAGCAAACGTACACCTGGTCGTCGGGAGCCGGACTGAATTGCACCGATTGCCCCGATCCTGTGGTGACAACTGATTCGACACGGACTTACACACTCACCACGGAAGATGCCTATGGATGTCAACTTTCTGCATCATCAACGATCACGGTAAACCCTGTTTTCAGTGCACCGCAGGTGTCCTGCGGTGACATGTCGAATCATACGCTCACAGTGAATTGGCTTGCCATGGCGGGTGCGTCGGGGTATACGGTCAATATCAATCAGACAGGATGGGGCCCACCCACTACCAACCTGAACCAGTTGATCAACGGATTGAACAACGGCGATTCGATCACGATACAGATCAAAGTGCTCGACTCCGATCCTGCCTGTCCGTCTGAGATGGCTACACTGGGCTGCCGGTTCCTGGACTGTCAGATGTATGCCGTTGTAGAAAATACGGTTCCTCCCTCCTGTTATAACGGAAATGACGGTGAGGCATTTATTTCTGCATATGACGGAACTTCGCCATTCAGTTACAATCTGGACAACCAGACGACTCAGGGGATCGGTTATTTCAACAGTGTTGCGGCAGGAGACCATTTCGTCATCGTCACAGATGACATGGGCTGTATGGATACGGTCTATTTTACACTGGGGCAACCCGATCCGATCGATATCCAGATCGATATTGATTCTGTTACCTGTTACAATCTGAAAAACGGGGGTGCAACGGCAATGGCCCAGGGCGGTGTTTCTCCATATCAATATGTGTGGTTTACTGTACCCGCAGTATTTAATGCCCAATTGAGCAATGTCAAGGCCGGCACATACACTTTGCGTGTGACGGATGACAACAGTTGTATCCGGGATACCCTGTCACCATTTATCAGCCTGATCCAATACTGCTTTCCTTTCAGACGGATTCGGTGTCCTGCCCGGGCAAAATGGATGGCTCTGCCACCGTCAATGCCATCGGCGGCAGTATTCCCTACACCTACCTCTGGAGTAATGGACAGACGATGCAAACCGCAACAGGATTGGACATGGGCAATTATCTGGTGACCGTAACAGATGCCAAATCGTGCACAACAAGTTCATCTGTTGATATCCTGGAAGGCCCCCCAAATCAATACAACTATCATTCGTTGCCGCCTTCCTGTTACAATGGTACAGATGGCATTGCATGGGTAGAAGTCCTGCAGGCACCTGCTCCTGTCCAGTTTTTCTGGCAGGATCCGGGTATGCAAATGTCGGATACGGCCCAGGGACTGGCACCCGGACAGTACCCGGTCTTTATTCTGGATGGGAAGGGCTGTATGGACACACTGGTCGTCCCTGTATTGAATACAGACAGTATGGTGGTCACGATATCCAGCACTCCTGTTGGTTGTCAGGGCGGGATGGATGGTACGGCAACTGTGCTGGTCAACTCCGGTGGTACGATGCCCTTCACTTACCTGTGGAGCGACCCGACCGGACAATCCACGAGTACCGCTGTTGGATTGCAGGCCGGGGTCTTCTCCGTGATGATCACCGATGCAGCCGGATGTACTCAAACGGCCATGACTATGGTCATGGCTCCAGGAGGGATCAATCTCAACATGACAGCTGTCCAGGCCACCTGTTCGAACAGTCTGGATGGAAGTGCCAGTGTTTCTGCCTCGGGTGGGACCTCACCGTATCTCTATGTCTGGAATGATCCTGGCAACACGATCTTGCCGACCGTTACGAATATCAACCCGGGTGTTTATACTGTGACTGTAACTGATGCGAACGGCTGCACAGTTGTTGATTCCATAGCCGTTACGGCAAAGTCACCTCTCCTCGTCGACAGTTTCATGGTCACCCCTGTGGCCTGTTTCCAGGGGAGTGACGGTGAAATACAGGTTGTGGTCTCCGGCGGTTCCGGCATCTACAATTACCTGTGGTCAGATCCTTCATCCCAGACATCCAACCCGGCGATCAATCTCTGCCGGCACTTATTCTGTGACCATAACCGGATCGCTTGGATGTCAGACATCGGCCATGGCGACCATCACTGAACCGGCCGAATTATCCATTAACCTGATAGCGGTATCCACATCCTGCAAAGGAGCCTCAGATGGAAGTCTGACGGCCAATGTAACCGGTGGATCCGGTACGTATACCTACTTGTGGAATGATCCTCTGGGGCAGGTCACCCAAACGGCCGTCAATCTGGCCGCTGGTGCTTATCAGGTAACCGTTACAGATAGCAAGGGCTGTAGTATGACGGCTGGCAGTATGGTCGCAGAACCTGCAACAGCACTGTCCGTCTCCATTCAGCAAACTAAAATCAGCTGTTCGGGAGTCCTGGAGAATGAATTGACCGCAACAACTACAGGTGGAAGCGGCAGTGGATATCAATATGATTGGAACCAGGGAGCCACGGCCAACCCGATAACCGGAATTGGTGCCGGTGTGTACAGTGTGACCGTTACCGATGATGCCGGATGTTCTGCATCAGATACCCTGGCCATTTCAGACCTGCCTCCAGTTACCGTTCAGCTGGCAGGGAATGAACCTCTGTGTTTCGGAGAGAACAATGGCTCCATCGGCGTGACATTTGTTGACGGTGGTTCTGGAAATGGAATCCCGTCGAATTATTCCTATCTCTGGAATACAGTGCCCGCACAAACCGGACAATTAGCGAGTTCTTTGGCTGGAGGAATCATGTATACCCTCACGGTAACTGATGCAAGTGGTTGTTCTGTCGTGAATTCATTTTTCCTGGATCAACCGGCACCGATCACCGCTGTAGAAACCATCCAGCATGTTACCTGTTTTGGGGGTTCAGACGGACAGATTGAGTTGTCGGGGCTGCAGGGCGGATCCGGCACTTATCAGATTGCCTGGGATGCCAAGATCACCAACCCATCTGGCAATCTGGCAACAGGATTGCCATCAGATAGCTATCTGGTGACGATCTCAGATAATCAGGGGTGTTCGATGACATATACCTACGTTGTCGGACAACCCGGAGCACTGGTCATATCGAATGTCCTCCTCCAGACTCCTCGCTGTTCAGGTGAATCCACCGGAAGTGTCCAAATCGAGGCCGGTGGGGGTACCCCAGGTTACAGTTATCTTTGGAGTAACGGAGCATTGACCGATCAGAATAGTGGATTATCCGATGGAATTTATTCGGTTACCATAACAGATACAAAGGGGTGTACACTGTCCATGAATTATCCGATTGTGGCTCCTGCCCCTGTCGTGCTCACCCTGGATGGCACGTCACCAACCTGTGCGAACACGCTTGACGGGATGATTGCCGCTTCAGCATCGGGGGGGACGGGCCCATTTGTCTATAATCTGAATGGCGGCCCGTTCAAGCCAGGACCTGTCTTTGCTCCATTAGGGCCGGGCACTTATACTGTTATGGTGCTCGATGCCGAAGGTTGTTCGTCTGAAGAGCTGATTGATCTGACGAATCCAACAGCCTTTACGGTTGATCTTGGTGATGATGTGACAATTGAACTGGGCGAAAGCATCGATCTGATGTTTACGCACAATGCACCTGTCGATCCGTTTGTATTCTGGCAAGCCCCTTATTCAGGCACGTTAAGTTGTACCGATTGTGCCCAACCGACATCGACACCGCACTATACCATAACCTATACCCTGGTAGCTGAAGATGAAAAGGGATGTGAATCCGTGGATCATATTACTGTGTTTGTCAAGACGAACCGAGTGGTTCTGGTTCCGACCGCATTCACGCCCAATCAGGATGGATTGAATGACAAACTCCTGGTGCATGGGAAGGAAGGCACACGAATTATCGTGTTTAAAATCTTTGATCGATGGGGAGAACAGCTCTATGAACAGGAAGATTTTCCGATCAATGACCCTCAAATTGGATGGGATGGAACATTCAAGGGGCAGGAAATGAATAGTGGTGTTTATATTTGGACGCTCGAGGTGGAATTCATAGACGGCTTCAGGCAGCTTTTTTCTGGCCAGACAACTCTTCTACGCTAAACCGACCAACTTATGCGGCATGCTTTTACCCTGATTCTGTCTTTGATGCTGCTGGCTACTGCCGGACGTGCGCAAGACCCGCATTTCAGTCAATTCTACAATGCTGCGCTACAGGTCAATCCTGCCATGACGGGTATTTTCAACGGTCAGTTTCGGGTCGCAGCGAATTACCGAAATCAGTGGTCCAGCATACTGGGTGGTGATGCCTTTCGCACCATTGCCGCAGCAGGTGACATGCGCCATCGGGTATTCAGCGATGATTACATCACTTTCGGACTGGCTGTATTGCAAGACCGGAGCAGGCCAACTGCGACAGGCTCGTGGAGGCTTGAACCTGGGGTATATGAAGCAACTTTCCGGAGGAAAATATCGAACAGATGATCAGTATCTTTCCTTTGCCCTGCAAGCAGGGTTCGGTCAATACTCCCTGGATTATGGCAATTTCTGGTTTTCAAACCAGTACAACAGTGGAACCGAATCCATTGACCCCACATTGCCTTCAAATGAGCTGATCGCTGACAACACGAATATTTTCCTGGACATCAGTGCAGGCCTGTTGTATTATGCCCTGTTTGATGAAGATGCCAGTATCTATGGCGGGGGTGCCATTATTCATGCCAATCGACCGAATATTTCCTTTCAGGAAAATGAAAGCGAGCCGTTGTATTCAAAGTACATCATTCAGGCAGGTGGCCAGCTTCCTTTCAATCCCAATTTCAGTATGTTACCCGGTGCCATGCTGGCTTTGCAGGGACCGTCTCAGGAAACTGTCTTTGGAACGAACTTCAGATACACCAATCACGATTGGTACGAAGTAGCCATTCGCGCAGGTCTTTGGGCCAGGCTGGCAAATAAACTGGATCAGGGAGTCAACCTGGATGCCATGATCTACAGTTTCATCCTGGAGGTTGAACGTTGGAATCTGGGCATCAGTTACGATGTCAATCATTCTTCCTTAAGGAAAGCTTCTTTATCCCGTGGTGGTGTCGAAATCTCTCTGATTTACGTACATCCATACCAATCCAGATATCGGGTCAATTGCCCTCAATTCTAAGGATATAGACTGCTATCGACGTTGGCGATTGAAATTATAGCTTTCAAGTAGATAGAAAGCGGCCGCCAGAAATGATACGATTGCGATGACTGACAAGATCAGCATTGGTTTCCTGTTAGTTGTTTGTCCCTGCGAAAGATAATTAAAATTTCATCGTCTGCAAGCACAGAATGGAGTTCGTTCAAGAAAAACAAAGAGCCTCATCCATTTCTGAACGAGGCTCTGCTTCGTGTCGTGTGATCTCGATGGGACTCGAACCCATGACCCTTTGATTAAAAGTCAAATGCTCTAACCAGCTGAGCTACGAGATCATTTTTTCAAAAAGCTTTGCAAAGATACGACCCTTCCCCGCATTCACCAAATCAAATTAAGTTTGGTTAATTTGGGTCCAGGTTAACATCTACCAGACATGGCATTGAACCCGCAGTCATCGGCATATACTCATCCCATTTCGCCAACTGAACTTTTTTCCATCCTCGATCTGACAATCCATTTCCATACTGGCGATGGTGCACAGGATCGCAAACGATTGCCCTTGTGTATCTGGGGCCCCCCAGGTGTAGGTAAGACTGAGATTGTCCAGTCTTTTGCCCGACAGAACCGATTGCCCCTCGTTGTTATTCACCCTGCTCAATTTGAAGAAATGGGTGATTTGCTCGGTATGCCATACAAAGATGGTGATCAAACCAGTTGGGCACCTCCGGGATGGGTTCCTCGTGAATCCGGACCTGGCATTCTTCTTCTGGATGACCTCAATCGTGCTGATGCCCGCATCCTGAACGGACTTCTGGCACTGTTCCAGGAAGGCAGACTGGCATCCTGGTCTCTTCCTGATCAATGGGTCATCGTCGCTACAGCGAATCCCTACGACAACCAGATGGCTGTTACGCATATGGATGAAGCGATTACTGGCCGATTGTTTCATGTCCATCTTCGCTTTGACATGACAGGCTGGTTGGCATGGGCAAGAACACAAAAATTTGATCTCCAGGGGTTGAGTTTCTTCAATCGCTATTCGGAGTTGTTGCATGAGGAGATGTCAGCACGAGAAGCAGCTCAATTTCTCCAGGTGATCGGGTGTATTCCAAAGGCGGCCATCGATCAGATCCTCCTTGTTGCCCGCAGCATGTTGCCGCTGAGTTATGCAGACCGATTCCTGTCCTGGATCCGCCTGGATGAACCTGCCTGGTTAACTCCGCAAACCTTTCTCACTATTGAAGATCCGGAAATCCAGCTGAATTTGCTCCATGTCAAGGTATCAACGGATGATGCACGGCGGATCAAACTGGAATTGCTTCAGGACTTGACTCACATCGCAAACAAAAGTCAGATTCTGACTACAACAGCAGTACGCAATCTGGTTACCCTCCTGGCAGATGCCCAGATTGATGGAAATATGACGCTCGCCTTCCTCCACCACTTCGATACGACATCTCCCTTGCATCAAGCTGCAGTGGAGCATGAGGCGATACGGTCAAAAATTGTGTGAATGTGCCGCTCTGTCTGTCCTAGAAATAACGTGGTGTAATAATCCTGTCTACTTCATAGCTGAAATCGTACCCCAACATAATCTCATAGGACCCTCCGGCAAAAGATTGCAGATCAGTGAGGGTGTAATCATAGGCAGCTCCAATACGGAATCCGTTACGCAGGTTGAGCCCTGCCCAAATATCGCCGGAGTCAACTGAACTGGTCCCGTCGATCGCCTGGAAAGAGGAACGGTAGGACACGCCCAACCAGATTTTCTGGCTGAACAGTAAGGCCAGATCGAGATCAAATTCGGTTGGCGCTGCAATCCGTCCTCTTGCATTTTTTGCATCGCCAAAAAGACCCACATTCTTGATCAGAAAAGTAGGACGGAAGACCAGGGCATCTCCGTTGAGGGGGAGGGCTGCGCCGGCAAATGCATAATAATGTCGATAAACCTGCGCTGCAGGGAGATCATCTGGTTCAGTCGATTCCTTTTTTCTCAGATCATAGTTCACCAGATGCGGTGAACTGAACCCAACAAAAAACTTCGGTGACTGATAATAGATTCCGGCTCCGAAATTGGGCATCCAGCGGGTAGGTTGCATCTCTCGATAAGCGGGATCCTGACTTTGCGGATCAAAGAAATTCAATTGACTCCAATCTGCACGCCATTGAAACACGCCGGCTTGCAAACCGATCGACAATTTACCTGCTCCAAGGGGGATCCGGTAGGCATAGATGGCGTTCACCTGAGTTGAGCCGGTGGGGCCGATTTTGTCATTGATGAGCGACAGCCCGATGCCTACACGGTCACTGACTGGACTATGCACGGAAAGCGTCTGGGTAGTGGGTGCCCCATCTATTCCCCACCATTGCCCACGATGCAGCGCATTGATGGACAAGTGATCGTGACTGCCCGCATATGCCGGATTGTAAACCAGTGTGTTAAACATGTATTTGGTAAACATCGCATCCTGTTGTGCAAGCAATACGACCGGACCAAAAAACAGACAAATGAATAAAGTGCGTAAAAGGGGGTACTTCATTGTCCTTGAGTTTTATTGTTTGAGTAGGGCGCATCCGGATGGTTTCCGGATGCGCCCGAACCATTAACGATGGATCTGTACGTAGCCAGAATACGACTCTCCTTCTCCATCTCTAAGGATATAGAAGTAAGTGCCATCCGGCAGATCATTTCCTTCCCAACGTCCATCCCATCCTCCATCGGTGGTATATCCACGTTTGTGATAAACCTGGTTGCCCCAGCGATTGAAGACGGTGAGTTCATTGTTTGGATAATCATCAATGCCATCGATCATAAACGTATCGTTGATATCGTCACCATTCGGTGAGAAGCCGCTGTAGATCACCAACTTGCGACAGGTGACCGTGATATACACTGTGGCTGTATCCATGCCAACTGCATTGGCAATGTAGTAGGTAAATGAATCCACGCCCCCACAGAAGCCATTCTGTGGCAAGTAGGAGAAGTTACCCGGGAGTGTCCCGATACGGTACCGCGTTTCGGACCTGTAACAATTCCTCCTCCTGTGAATACACCGTTCAATGTATCATTGGCCATGACATTGATGAACACCGTACGGTTCTCTTTCACCGTCGATGAATCATTGACAGCAACAGGTGGCTCATCTACAGGGCCACCGGTTGTGGTCACATTGACAATGATATACGTCGTGTCGCAGGCAATCGCATCACAGAAGACAATGCACGCTGTATCCGTTCCTTCTACCAGTCCGGTGAACTCGATGCATAACGTGGTGTCATTGATGGTCCAATCGACGGCTACCTCGGCATCCGCGCAGATGTCTGTAACGCTGAGTACAGATCCACTCAACTCGGAGAGATCAAGGCAATGCAGGCTATCCTGTCCTACCTCTATTGTGTAGATTACCTGATCCGCAGTCGGTGGAACAACATGAACGATGACCACTGTGGTATCGCAAATGCCCAGGTTGTCACAGATGACAATGCATGCTGTGTCTGAACCGATGGCTTCGCCAGTAATTTCCAGACATGGTGTACCGTTAATCGATACGATATCCGCAAACATACCCGATGAAGCAGGGCAAATGTTTTCAACGGAGACGATCTGACCGGCGATCTGTGGACTCAGACACAAGGTATCCGTGAATCCGATCAACACCGTAGTCTCGATTGTGTCGGTGCTCATAGTCGGTGGCACGACATGGATAATCACCATGGTCGAATCACATCCCAGATCACCGCAAATCTCGATACAGAAGGTGTCCACACCAATGTTCAATCCGGTATAAGCAAAACAATTCGTTCCGCTGAACCACTGAATACTGGCGTTGCCATCAGACAATTCAGGACAGAGATTGGAGAAACCGGTTATGATGCCAACGTCCGTAATATCCAGACACAATGTATCTGTATCACCCAGAACGACCATCGTATCGATCACGTCGTAATCTGGCGGAGTGATCAGACATTCGATCTGCAGATCATACGTATTCACACACCCGGTCGCTGTGGTTGTAATCACGATCTGATGTGAACCCGGTGTGAGGGTGATTTGTGTACCTACAGGCAGCAACAGTGAATTCGGCTGCATGGAGGCGAGTTCCACCCCACCCTTCGTGATGCGGAGCAATCCGTAATCATTCTGACCGTCACCACCCGTGATCATCTGTGTCGTTTCATCCAGCATCCAGTTTCCGGTTGGATCCCAAACATTCATCGAATCAACCAATTCCAGTATATCTGCTACCTGACCTCCGACGAATTGACCGTTCACTATCCAGTATTCCACGGTGTACGGCCCTTGCGGATCTGCATTCACCACTGCGAAGTAATTGTAGGACAAGAATGAATCCACTGAACAAGGCTCCAGATTTCCTTGATAAGGATCTCCGTTATCCTGTATGGAATAGCCATCCGGCAGATCCATCAGATCCAGATCCAGACAGATCTCCGCCAGATCTCCGCAGTCTGCCAGTTCGATCGTTGTCGGACCAGTATACAGTTCCGGACAATCGATGCAATTCACATGAAGTGTCAAGGTGTCTGTACAACCTGTCAGGATATCGGTAATCACGATTACGTGCAAACCGGTGTCGACCGCAACCTGCGTGCCCAATGGCCGGAGGAGGTCATTCAATTGAATGTTGGCCTTGATAAAGGTGTTCGTCTGCGTAACCCTCAACGGACCATAAGCGGATACTTTATCTCCACCGACAATGTTCAGGATCACATTGTCGATCAACCAGTTGCCGGCAGGATCCCAGAGATTCATGGAATCAACCAGTGCATTCAGATCCTCGGAATGTGCCAGAATAGATCACACCATTGATCGACCATTCGTCCAGTGGTAGGGGCCTGCCATGCCCTGTCCCGGGATCAGAGAATAATTATATCCAAACAGGGAGTCAAAAGCGCAACCATCAACGATGCCGTTGAATGGCTGGCCATTCTCCTCGAATGTATAATTCACAATCTGATCAAGTGGGATATCCAGACAGTACTCTGCCTGACCACCACAATCCGGAATGTTGATATTGACAATATCATCAGCCAGGATTTCCGGACAATCCGGAGTGATACTGATAATGACAAAGGTGGTATCACAAACATTGTTGGTTGTATCACAACCAATGATGCACAACGTATCCACAAACAGTCCGGGGACGGTTCCTGCGATGTAGTTGATACAGCCATCACCTTCATTCAATGTCCAGCTGCCATAGTCGGTCGTATCGGCGAAAAGACCACTGCATGAACCATAGACTATGGCTGTTGAATCCATACATGCCTCCAGTTTCGCACATGCGAATGCTGCTCCATTCGTTGGTATGGTTACATAGACGGTTTCCGTCTCACCCGCGCAAGGCACCTTCTCTGTGATCGTGACCACGATGTAGGTTGTGTCGCATACATTGGCTACAGAGTCACACGCCACGATACACAGCGTATCCACTTGTGCACCAGGGGTATCCCCTGCTGTATAGACGATACAACTTGTGAATGGATCCATGATCCATTGTCCATACAGAGTGGTTCCACTGGTCGTTCCATCACAACTGGTCATGCTGGTTGTCAATGGATCCATACATGGTTCCAGGTCAACACAGATGGTCGTCTGTGCATTGACTTCCAGTGATACTTCGATCACCTCGAGGATCGGCATACAAGGCACTTTCTCCGTTATTGTAACAATAACGATCGTCGTGTCACATACACCGGAACCATTGCAGGCAATGATGCAGATGGTGTCCACATGTTCACCCGGCATGTCATTCGCGAGATAGGTCAGACAACCGAGACTATCCAGACTCCATGAGCCGTATATGGAACCGCCAAACTGGCTGCCATCACACAATGAATAGGTCACCTGACCATCGTCGAACCCAGGCTCGAGTGTCACACAGGTTGTTTTCGTGTCATCTACCGGTACACTGATATACAATGTGTCTGTAGTCAGAGGTGGCAATTCTGTGATGCTCACGATGATACAGGTGGTATCCATTGTGCCCATGGCATTGGTGGCAATCACACAGATCGTGTCAACGCCATCGCCGGGAGTATCACCAGCTGAGTAGAACAGACAGCCCTGGTCATTCAATGTCCAGGCACCGAATGTAGAGCCACCCATGGTACCGCCATCAACCAGATTGAATGTGGTTGTAAATGGATCGAACATGGCCTCCAGTGTAACACAGATTGAATCTGTAGAATTCACCGGCAAGGTCAGATACAATGTATCCGGAATGGGCGGCGCTTTCGGAGTGATGGATACAATACAGATCGTTGTATCACATTCACCCGAGCCATTACAAGCGACAACACATATCTCATCTACAAACACACCTGCCTCGTTCAGGGCAGTGTATGTCAGACATCCATCCGGTCCGATGGACCAGTTCCGAAGGAGGAACTACCCGATGTACTGCCATCACAAAGCGCATATGTGACTTGTCCGTCATCAAAGCCGGCTTCCAGATCGACGCAGGCCGTTTTGCTTTCATTGACCGGAACTGTAACATAGAGAGTATCTGTTGTCAGCATCGAATCCGGCTGACAGATCACTGTGACGATCAATGTATCTCCACAGTTCTCACCCGGTTCGTAGATCACCAGCTCATGTGTGCCTACAGGCAGCAGGATCTTCGTCGTCGTTGAAACAATACCGAAATTGAATCCGATTTCTGCATAGGAATTCTGGAATGCCAACTGCTTCACCTGCATCTTACCGTAGGTTTTGGAGAAGTCTCCGCCAACGATGAGTAACTGACTCGCAATTGCATCCAGTTTCCGGTTGGATCCCAAAGATTCATGGAATCAACCAGATCCTCTACATCCTGGGAAGATGCCAGAATACACGGTGCCATTCACAGTCCAGACTGCAATTCATATGGCCCTGCATAGCCGAAACCGAGCAATGTGTAGTAGGTGTAAGCAATTACTGAATCAAACTGGCATCCTGAGACAGGCTCATCGTAGAGGTCGCCATTCCAGAGGACCACATACTCGTGGTAATTCGCCAGTGGGATTTCCAGACATACACAACCCGGCTCATCACAATCGTTGGTATAGACGGTGAGTGAATCCAGGGATGGTGGACAAGGGTTACAGAGATCTTTGACCACAATGGCACTCAATTCCAGAGTACAACCCTGACTGTCCGTGATCGTGCAGCTGTAAATTCCTGCCGCGAGATCTGTCAGATTCTGGTCATTAACCGTACCTGACAGATGGGCCCAATCGAATGTGTACGGCGAGGTGCCGCCAGCTACTTCGAGGGTAATGCTACCAAGGGTATCACAGGTTTCGTGAATCACTGTAATCTCTGCCTCGATTGCTGCAGGTGCAACAACTGTGAAGCAGAACTCCCCAGCAAAGCAACCATTCGCATTGTTCACTTTGAGACAGTACTCACCCGCAGACAAAGTACCATTTTCAACAACAGTGCCTGTAGCATCGACAAGGACAACTGTTGCCGGCAGGGCAAATGCCGAGTCCGGTACGAGCTGATAGGTCAGCTCTCCGTCCGCACTATTCCAACAGGTCAGTGTGATCAGTGAATCTGCAAGTATTGTTACACCTGGCACCTGATCCAACAACGTGAAGGTGACCACATCTTCGCAATTGCTTTCTGCGTCAGTTACTGTAACACTGTATGTACCTGCAGCCAGATTCGCTTGCGTTGCATTGGCACCCCAGCTGTAGAGGTAGTTCCCCGATCCACCAGTAACATTGATCGTCACACTGCCATTGTCTTGCTGACAATCCGGCATGCTGTTGATCACTGCGGCTGAGATGAGGGTATTTTCCAGCTCTATGATGATTTCCAAAGTGGTCGAACAACCCGTTTTCGAATCCGTTGCTGTGATTGAATAGGTACCTGCACTCAGATCATTCCGAATCGCTCCGGCACCTCCATCCGACCAGGCATAATCGTAAATAGCTGGTACAATATGAGCCGTTCCATTGGCTCCTTCACAAGTTTCATCTGTGATCGAGACCACATCGGTTTCCAGACTGTCCAGCTGTCCGATTGTCACTTGCAGCTCGGAGATACAGTTGCTTGTTGTGTCTTTAACAACTACTGTATATACACCGGCAGCAAGGTCATTCCGGAAGTGGCCACTACCGCCATCCGACCAGGAATACGTGTAGATTTCTGGCGACAATGTGGCTGTACCGTCATTCCCTGCACAGGATTCAGGGGTTGTTTGAACCACCTCTGCCTCCGGCGCATCCGGATTGGTCAACATAATGGTCAACTTGATCAGGCACTCCGGATTGTCCTTATCCACAATGCGCACTTCGTACGAACCAGCATTCAAGTTTGACGCCGAGTTCGAAGTACTGACATTGGGTACCCACATAAAGACATAATCGGCCGGATCATTGACCAATAGGATCTCGATAGACCCATCACCACCATCACATGTCGGATGAGTGATCAGGATAGTATCGATCTCCGGATATACACAGTTGCATTCATCCTTGACAATGATCTCGTCAAATACACTGGTGCATCCGTTTGCATCCGTGACCGTCAAACTATAGAAGCCGGCTTCAAGATCTGTCCGGACTTTTGCATCCGTTACACCGGGCAAATCTGCCCAGGAGTAAATAATCGGGTCCTGGCCGCTGACCACTGTAACAACAATACTGCCCAGTGTATCACAAGTCTTGTGAGAAACAGCCAAGTCTACTTCAAGGCCGTCGATCACGGTGATTGTCTGAGACTGAATTGCCAGATTTCCACAGTTGTCCTCTGCGGTCCGTACGAATCAACGTATATCCACAAGTTCCTGCGACAACCTCTTCAGCAAATTCTGGGATCACCTGATCATCACAATTGTCAGTGGCAATGATATCCATCGGGATACTTCGGTACCACCTGACCGAGAGTCAGGTTGATCGTGACATCCGCAGGAATACCCTCCAGAATCGGAGCTGTGGCATCCTCGATCAGGATGACCTGTACATAACTGGTGCCATTCCCGCAATCATCTTCAGCTTCCCACGTCCTGGTGATGGTGTAGGATTGCGGACAATTGCCCGGGGTAATGACTTCATCAAAGAGCACATCAATGTCCTGGTCGCAGTTATCCTCTGCCGTCAAAGCTGCGGCAGCGGGTACATCTGCATCACATTCCAGGGTCATATCTGCTGGCAGTGTGCCGACAAAAATCGGTGCAGACTGATCGCCGATCTGAATCGAATAGGATGCCGTGGCGGTATTTGCACAGGCATCTGTCGCTGTCCAGGTCCGGATCAATGTATAACTGCCCTCACAAGGTCCATCCACCTTGGTTTCTTCCAGCGTCAGTACAACTGCAGGATCACAGACATCTTCAGCGGTTACAGTCGGCAATGGTGGATCATCAGTGCTGCATTCCAGTGTCACATCGTCTGGAACACCAATAATGACAGGCGAAATTTCATCACCCACATACACATGCTGCACCTTACTTGATGTATTGCCACAGTTGTCGGTAGCCACCCAGAGTCGCGTGATGGTGTATGCACCAGCACATGTACCTGGTACTTCAGTTTCCGTGAATGTCACGTCAACATCCTGATCGCAATTATCCGTTGCCGTTACCGTAATTGCAGGTGGCACATCACCACCATCACAATCCAGTGTGACATCTTTTGGCACTGGTCCAAGAACCGGAGCTTTGGAATCTGTCACCGTAATTGTTTGAGACAGGGCCGCGCTGTTTCCACAAGGATCAATGGCCGTCCAGGTGCGAATCACCTGGAAGCTGTTTTCACAGATGCCAGGGATCGTCTCCTCGGTCATGATCGCTTCGATATCACCTGAACAGAGATCTTCGGCAAAGACAGCTGGTGGTGTCGGCAGTGACTCGTTACATTCAACTGTCACATCTACAGGCACAGCACCCAAAGCTGGAGGCAGGCCGTCGAGAGCAGTGATCGTATGTGAACCTGTGGCGGTATTTCCACAGTTGTCAGTGGCTGTCCACATTCGTGTCAATACGTATGTGCCTTCACATGGTCCATCAACATAGGTTTCGGTCAGCACGATGGTGACATCTGCATCACAATTATCGGTCGCAGTCACATTCGCAATCGGCGGAGGCATACCATCATCGTTACATTCTCCGGTCATATCGACGGGCACACCTGTCAGTACAGGTGGTGTCGTGTCTTCTACAACCAGGTTCCGGGTTGCCCATGAAGAATTTCCACATTCATCAGTTGCGACCCAGGTGCGGATCAATGTATAGGAATCTTCACATGGCCCGTCAAGAACGACTTCCGTATAGGTCACCTGGACATCATCATCACAGAGGTCTTCGGCCGTTACAGTCGATGGGTCTATGATATCAGCGCATTCCACAGTGGCATCCTCAGGTACTCCTACCAGGACAGGTGGTGTCGCATCACCGAGTGAAATGATCTGCTGACCGGTTGCTGTGTTTCCACAATCGTCAGTGGCAGTCCAGGTTCGTGTGATCAGGACAGATCCGGCACAACCACCTTCCACTTCTTTCAGGTGCTGAAGCATCCCCTACTGTGATGATCTGTTGTTTGGTCGATGTATTGCCACAATTATCCGTAGCGGTCCAGAGTGGGTGATCGTGTAAGCGCCATCACAAAGACCCGGAGTCTCCGTTTCTGTAAGGACCACTTCTACATCGGTATCACAATTATCGGTTGCGTTAACCGTGATAGCCGGAGGAATATTTCCTCCATCACAATCCAGGTCGACATCCTTGGGAACAGGCCCGAGCACAGGAGGCTTGGAATCAATCACCGTGATCGTCTGGAATAAAGAAGACGAATTACCGCACGGATCGAAAGCTGTCCAGGTCCGGATCAGTGTATAGGCATTTTCACATGTTCCAGAAACTGTTGCTTCGGTCAGTGCAGCGGATCGATTTCTCCAGCACAGAGTCCAGATGCGACTACTTGTGGTGCTACTGGAATGGCATCACACTGAACGGTGACATCATCCGGAATGGTTCCTACGGCAGGTGGTGTTTGATCCACCGCTGTGATCACTTGTTGATCGGATGTGGTATTTCCGCAATTATCCGTTGCTGTCCAGATCCTTGTCAAAATATAGGTGCCATCACAAGGACCATCAACCATGACCTCTTCCAGGATGGTTACAGCGGTATCACAATTGTCGGTTGCCGTGACGTTGGCAACAGGCGGAGGCATACCATCATCGTTGCATTCCCCGGTAATATCCACTGGAATTCCGACAAGAACAGGGGCGTAGTATCATCGATGACAGTAATCTTCTGGCTGGCGGATTGGCAAATTACCAATTATCAATCGCCGACCAGTGCGCGTAAGGACAAAAGCATCCTGGCATGAGCCATTTGTAGTGGTTTCAGTGTATGTCACTATAACATTCGTCATCACAATTGATCTATTGCCCACACTGCCGTCGGACCGAGAATTGCATCACATTCAACGGTGATATCCTGTAGGCACTCCAATCAAAATTGGAGGGGTTGTATCCCCCAGAGAAATCGTTTGTTGACCTGTCGCTGCATTGCCGCAATTATCTGTCGCAGTCCGGTCCGTGATCAACGTACTGATCCTGCGACAGTTGCCATCGATCGTTGTCTCTGTAAATATGACATTCACATTGGCATCGCAGTTATCCGTTGCTGTCACTGTCGGCACTGATGGAATATTTCCTCCATCACAATCCGCCGTGACATCAACAGGAATATTTACCAGTACAGGCGGAGTTGAATCTTTCACAATAATGGTCTGGCTGGCAGACATGGCGTTACCACAATCATCCTCTGCAGACCATGTACGGATCAACGTAAATCAGCGCAACTGCCATTGGTGATGACTGTCGCTGAATGTCACTACCACATTATCATCGCAAGCATCTTCCGCGACAACTGCAGCATTTACGCAGGAATCGCATTACATTCTACAGTCACATTAACTGGAACACCATGTCAAAATTGGAGGTGTTGCGTCCCCAACAGAATGACTTGCTGACTGGTCGCCGTATTGCCACAATTATCCGTTGCTGTCCATGTACGCACAGGGTTATGACATATGCCCCATCCAAGACCTGGGTTCTGTTTCGGCAAAAGTCACCTCACATTCATATCACAATTGTCCGTTGCTGTTACTGTTGCTGGCTGGAGGAATATTTCCCTCCGTCACAATTGGCAAGTCCAGATCCTTAGGCACACCTACGAGTACGGGTGCCGTCTTATCTTCTACAGAAATCTTCTGAACTTACGTAGCCGAATTACCATGGACAATTATCAACAGCAACCCATGTTCGGATCAAGTATATGCATTGTCGTACAGTTTCCGTTGGTAACTGACTTCAGAAAGCACGGCCACCGTGACATTCTGGCGCAATGATCGGTGGCTGTAACTACAGGGGCTCAGGTATGGCATCACACTCTACAGTGACGTTAGCTGGTGTTGTACCTTGGAAACAGGAGGCAGTGCATCCCCAATGGAAATGACCTGATCTGCAGCCGTATTCCCGCAATTATCCGTGGCGGTCCAACGACGTGTCAACGTATAACTGTCCCGGCAAGTACCATCAACCATCACCTCTTCCAGGTGACGGTCACATCGATGTCACAATTATCTGTCGCTGTTACAGTTGCGACAGGTGGAACATCACCGTCATCACACTTAGCTGTGATATCATTGGGACACCAATCAGAATTGGCTTGGCGTTGTATCATCATCACGGTGATTTCCTGACTGGCGTAGTGGCATTGCCACAATTGTCAATGGCAATCCGTGTGCGGGTGATATAAATCATCCGTGCAGTTGCCGGGTATTGACTTCACTATAGGTGACGGTCACATCCGGATCACAATCATCCGTTGCCCAAACCGATCTTGCCACTGGAACTGATCACATTGTACGGTGATCAGCTGGCTTGTTGACATGAAGATCAGGTGCCTCCAGATCTCCCACTGTGATTGTTCTGTTTGCCCGTGTTGACATTGCCACAATTATCCGTAGCGGTCCAGAAACGGGTCAAGGAGTGAAACTGTTTGGACAGTTTCCGTCCACCTTGTCTCTGTGAAGGTGACCTCAACGTTTGCATCGCAATTATCCGTAGCTGTTACAGTTGGTACAGGAGGAATACTTCCTCCATCACAATCGGCTGTGACATCTGTTGGTATATTGACCAGTACTGGTGGTGTTTCGAATCATTAACTTTGATTTCCTGGACTGCGTATTGGCATTGTCACAATTATCGATGGCAATCCGTACGTGTAATGGTAAATTCATCCGTACATGCACCATTGGTAATGACTTCACTGAATGTCACTGCAACATTCGGATCACAATTGTCCGTTGCTGAGACGGCTTTTACCCGGTACTGCATCACACTCGACAGTCAGATCGGCTGGATCTCTATCAAATTCAGGAGGTGTTGTATCACCAACTGAAATCTGTTGTTTGCCCGTAACAGTGTTGCCACAATTATCTGTAGCGGTCCATGTCCGGATAAGCGTAAAGCTATTCGGGCAGCTTCCATCGATTTGAGTCTCTACAAATGATACTGTGACATTGTTGTCGCAATTATCCGTCGCCGTAATGGTTGGTATAGAAGGAATATTTCCTCCATCACAATTTGCAGTAATATCCGCTGGTATTGTTGTCAGCACAGGAGGAGTATTATCCTCCACTGTGATTTTCTGGATCAGTGTACTTGCATTTGCACAATTGTCAATCGCCACCCATGTCCGGGTAATCACATAATTGTCAGCACAACTACCATTGGTGATGACTTCACTGAATGTCACAGTGACATCCTGATCGCAATCATCTGTAGCCGTAACTGTTGCTACACCGAACAGCATCACATTCAACAGTGACATTGGCCGGTGTAGAACTGAATACTGGTGGCAAAGCATCTCCGATCGAAATGATCTGCTCATCAGTAGCTGTATTTCCACAATTGTCAGTAGCTGTCCAACGACGAACAAGTGTATAACTGTCAGGACAAGTACCATCCACTTTCGTTTCGAGGAAAGTCACCTGAACATCCAGATCACAATTGTCGGTTGCAGTTACTGTGGCAACTGGAGGTACATCTCCTCCATCACAATTGGCAGTGACATCTGCTGGGCACACCAACCAATAGTGGTTTGGTTGAATCAATTACGTAATCTTCTGACTATGAGTATTCGCATTGGCACAATTGTCGATCGCAACCCATGTACGAGTCAAAACATAACTGTCCTTACACGTTCCTGGTGTCTTGACTTCATTGTAAGTCACAGTCACATTGGCATCATAATCATCAGTAGCAGTCACTGTTCCTGTTCTTGGCACAGCATCACACTGTACCGTGACATCGGCAGGTTTATTAGTAAACACTGGTGGTGTCACATCACCAACAGAAATGGTCTGCTTACCTGTACTTGAATTGCCACAATTATCGGTGGCAGTCCAAAGGCGGGTAAGTGTATAACTATCCGGACAAGCACCATCAATTTTGGTTTCCGTGAATATCACTGAGACATTCAAATCACAATTGTCCGTCGCCGTCACTGTCGCCACAGGTGGAACATTGTTTGCTCCACAATCAGCAGTGACATCGCCTGGAACACCAACCAATACGGGTGGCTTTGTATCGCGAACCGTAATCGTTTGGATCTGCGTATTTGCATTATCGCAATTATCAATGGCGATCCAGGTCCGTGTAATCGTATATTGATTCTCACATGTTCCTGGTGTAGTCACCTGGCTGTAAGTCACCGTAACATTCGGATCACAATTATCTGTGGCAGTTACTGCATCCACGCCAGCACGGCATCACACTCCACAGTCAGATCGGCAGGATCTGTATCGAATTCAGGAGGCGTTGTATCACCCACTGAAATCTGTTGTTTGCCGCTCGTGGAATTGCCACAGTATCAGTGGCCGTCCATGTCCGGATAAGCATAAAGCTATTCGGGCAAGTGCCATCGATTTGTGTTTCTACAAATGTCACAGTGACATTATTGTCACAATTATCCGTCGCCGTGATGGTTGGCACAGGAGGAATATTTCCTCCATCACAGTTCGCAGTAATGTCCGTTGGAACGCCAACCAGTACAGGAGGTTTTGTATCGCGTACTGTGATTTTTTGGACATGTATTTGCATTGGCGCAATTATCAATAGCAATCCATGTTCGTGTAATCACATAACTATCCGTGCAGGCTCCATTTGTGATCACCTGATTAAATGTGACCGTCACATTGGCATCACAATCATCCACTGCAACAACATTTGCCTGGTTTGGCACGCCATCACATTCAACAGTCAAATCAACTGGGGTCGACACAAATTCAGGAGGTGTTACATCACCCACAGAAATGGTCTGTTTACCAGAAACTGTGTTGCCACAATTATCGGTCGCAGTCCATACTCTGTTCAATGTGTAGCTATCCGGACAAGTGCTATCCACCTTCGTTTCTACAAAGGTTACTTGAACACTGTTGTCACAATTGTCAGTAGCCGTGACCACTGCAGGCTGTGGAATATTTCCACCGTCACAGTTTGCTGTGATATCGGACGGAATACCAACCAAGACAGGAGGTGTCTTATCGCTAACTGTGATTTTCTGTAATGTGTACTTGCATTATCGCAATTGTCTATGGCGACCCAAGTGCGGGTCAGAAACATAACTGTCAACACAATTACCAGGTGTCTTCACCTCATTATGCGTAACGGTTACAGTGACATCACAATCATCAGTAGCAGTAACTGTTGCAGCACCAGGAACGGCATCACATTCTACAGTCACATCTGTTGGTGTAATTGTAAATACTGGAGGAGGAATCCCAACCTTGGATGTTCTGTACACCCGTTGCAGAATTACCGCAATTATCTGTAGCTGTCCACTTCCGGACGAGAGTATAACTATCCGGGCAACTACCATCAATTTTCGTCTCACTGTACGCGACAGAAACATTGACATCACAATGTCCGTTGCTGTAACTGTTGCAACTGGCGGTACATTATTCGATCCACAATCAGCAGTGACATCGCCTGGAACACCAACCAATACGGGTGGCTTCGTATCGCGAACCGTGATCGTTTGGATCTGCGTATTTGCATTATCGCAATTGTCAATAGCGATCCGGTGCGTAATCGTATATTGATTCTCACATGTACGGTGTCGTCACTTGACTATAGGTCACAAGTGACATTCGGATCACAATTATCGGTAGCAGTTACTGCATCCACACCAGGCACTGCATCACACTCCACAGTCAGATCAACTGGATCCGTATCAAATTCAGGAGGTGTTGTATCACCGACTGAAATCTCTTGTTTGCCGCTCGTGGAATTGCCACAATTATCGGTAGCAGTCCATGTCCGGATAAGCGTAAAGCTATTCGGGCAAGTGCCATCGATTTGTGTCTCCACAAATGTTACAGTGACACTGTTGTCGCAATTATCCGTCGCCGTGATGGTTGGCACAGGAGGAATATTTCCTCCATCACAGTTCGCAGTAATGTCCGTTGGAACGCCAACCAGTACAGGCACACCATCACATTCAACAGTCAAATCAACTGGGGTCGACACAAATTCAGGAGGTGTTACATCACCCACAGAAATGGTCTGTTTACCAGAAACTGTGTTGCCACAATTATCGGTCGCAGTCCATACTCTGTTCAATGTGTAGCTATCCGGACAAGTGCCATCCACCTTCGTTTCTACAAAGGTTACTTGAACACTGTTGTCACAATTGTCAGTAGCCGTGACCACTGCAGGCTGTGGAATATTTCCACCGTCACAGTTTGCTGTGATATCGGACGGAATACCAACCAAGACAGGAGGTGTCTTATCGCTAACTGTGATTTTCTGTACGTGTACTTGCATTATCACAATTGTTTATGGCGACCAGTGCGGGTCAGAACATAACTGTCAACACAATTACCAGAGTGTCTTCACCTCATTATACGTAACGGTTGCAGTGACATCACAATCATCAGTAGCAGTAACTGTTGCAGCACCAGGAACGGCATCACATTCTACAGTCACATCTGTTGGTGTAATTGTAAATACTGGAGGGGAGGAATCACCAACCTGGATGTTCTGTACACCCGTTGCAGAATTACCGCAATTATCTGTAGCTGTCCACTTCCGGACGAGAGTATAACTATCCGGGCAACTACCATCAATTTTCGTCTCACTGTACACAACAGAAACATTGACATCACAATTGTCCGTTGCTGCAACTATTGCAACTGGCGGTACATTATTCGATCCACAATCAGCAGTGACATCGCCGGGAACACCGACCAATACTGGTGGCTTCGTATCGCGAACCGTGATCGTTTGAATCTGCGTATTTGCATTATCGCAATTGTCAATAGCGATCCAGTCCGAGTAATGGTATACTGGTTCTCACAAGTTCCAGGGGTAATGACTTCATTGTAGGATACTGCGACAGCATTGTCACAATTATCCGTTGCAACGATCGTACCTGCACCTGGAATTGCATCACACTCTACAGTCACATTGTTTGGAACATTTGTAAATTCTGGAGGCGTATTGTCCCCAACAGAAATTGTTTGTTCTGCACTGGTACTGTTTCCACAATTATCCGTTGCTGTCCAACGACGAATAATGGAATAACTATCCGGGCAACCTCCATCAATTGTCGTTTCGACGAATGACACCGTTACACTCAAATCACAATTATCCGTGGCCGTCACAGTTGGAACTGTTGGAATATTAATTGCTCCACATTCTGCAGTCACATCCGCTGGAACACCGACAAGAACTGGCTTGGTTGTGTCGCGAACGGTAACCTTTTGAACATGTGTGTTTGCATTGTCACAATTATCAATTGCAACCCATGTTCGAGTGAGTACATAACTGTCTGTGCATGTACCATTTGTTTTCACTTCATTATAGGTAACAGTAACGTTGACATCGCAATTATCCGTCGCGGTAACATTAGCGACCGGTGGCACAGCACTGCATTCCACCGTCAGATCAGATGGAGTTACCGTAAATACTGGAGGTGTATTATCTCCAACAGAAATGGTCTGCTGACCAGTAGCAGTATTACCACAGTTATCCGTGGCCGTCCACAACCGGTCAACGTATAACTGTCCGGACAAACGCCGTCCACTTTCGTTTCTGTGAAAGTGACATCAACTGATACATCACAATTATCTGTGGCCGTTACAGTTGGCACGCCAGAATGTTAATCTCACCACATTCCGCAGTCACATCCGTTGGGATGGCCGAAAGAACAGGTGGAGTTTTATCCGTGACAGTAACTTTCTGAACGTGCGTTGTCGCATTATCACAATTATCAATTGCGATCCATGTACGGGTCAGCGTATAACTATCTGTACACTGGCCAGGAGTTTTCACCTCATTGAATGTGATCGTCACATTGGCATCACAATTATCGTTTGCTGTCAATACAGCAGCATTTGGCACTGCGTTACATTCGACTGATACATCGGTCGGCTTGAATGTAAATACAGGAGCTTTTGTATCACGAACAGTAATATTCTGCGTGACTTTTGCGGTATTTCCACAATCATCAGAAGCCGTCCAAACACGAACTAACGTGTAGCTATCCGGACATGTACCATCAATGCGAGTTTCTGTAAAATCAACATCAACGTTCGCACCACAATCATTGTCTGCTGTCAAAACTGGTACTGTTGGAATATTATCACATTCCACAGTCACATTTGCTGGGACATTATCAAAGGTAGGTGCACTGTTGTTTTGTCACAACAACCACTTGCTGGATGGTAGTCTCATTCCCACAATCATCTACTGCTGACCATGTACGAGTGAGGGTGTAATTCCCCGCACAAATACGGCAGGAATGCTTCATTAAATGCAATGAATACCGTTCCGCAATTATCAATAGCCTGCAGATCTTCTGCGGGAGTCACATTGCTGCAATCCACAGTGATATCCGTTGGCGTAGTAGTGAATACCGGTGGTTTTGTATCCCGGTAAGTGATCTTTTGAACATGTGTTGTTGGATTATCACAATTGTCCAACGCTATCCAGGGTTCTTGTTTCAACATAATTACCTGCACAGTTCCCTGGTGTAATTGCTGTTGCATAAGTCACCGTCGCATTCAGATCACAATTGTCCGTAGCCGTAATTGTTGGTACGGCAATGACTTGATCACATTCAACTGTAATATCTGCTGGTTTCTGATTCAATACCGGAGGTGTTGTGTCTTTAACCGTAACACGCTGTGTGTGCGTACTGGCATTGTCACAATTATCGTAGCAGTCCATGTGCGGACAAGCGTATATGCATCAGGGCATGTTCCGTCCTGGCGAACTTCAGTGAACGTTACATTGATGTCATCATCACAAGCATCCTCAGCAGTAACTGTCAATGGAGCTGGAACAGCATCGCATTCGACCGTCACATTTGCAGGAGGATTCACAAAGCTAGGAGCACTATTATCTCCAACATAGATATTCTGTTGGTCAGAAGCTGTATTTCCACAGTTGTCTGATGCTGTCCAGGTGCGAATAACCGTATAATTTCCTGGGCACGTGCCATCAATAATAACTTCTGCAAAGACAACTGAAACAACTAAATCACAATTATCCGTTGCTGTGACAACTGGTACTGGTGGAATGTCTTCCACTCCACATTCGATTGTATTGTCAGCAGGTACACCAATTAATACGGGAGGTTCTGTATCCTCGGTTGTGATTTTCTGGCTTACCTGAGCTGAATTTCCACAGTTGTCCTTCGCTGTCCAAACACGCTGAATAATGATGCTGTTTGTGCAATTTCGCAGAACAGTTTCCGCCAATGTCACCAGAACATCTGAATCACAATTGTCATCCACTTCCGGGTAAACAACGGTGGTACTTCATCGCAATTCACGGTCAGATCTGTAGGCGTGGTCAGGAAGATTGGAGCCTTTGTATCGCGAACAGTTACCTTCTGAACATGAGAAGCCGGATTATCACAATTATCCAATGCGAGCCATGTGCGAGTCAATATACGAATCAGGGCATGAGCCATCCGTACGCACCTCGGAGAATGTCACTGTGACATTTTGATCGCAATTATCCGTAGCAGTTACGGTCGGTGGAGCCGGAACGGCGTCACACTCTACTGTAATATCTGCTGGCTTATTGTCGAATACAGGAGACTTCGTATCGCGAACAGTCACTTTTGATTGTGAGTGCTAGGATTATCTGAATTGTCAATTGCAATCCGGTACGTGTCAGGACATATGTATCCGGACATGAACCATCTGTGCGAACCTCATTGAAAGAGACCACCACATTTTGATCGCAATTGTCTGTAGCCGTTACAACCGGTGGATCTGGGACCACATCACACTCAACTGTAATATTTGCAGGCTTGTTTGTGAATACTGGTGGCTTGGTATCGCGAACGGTAACAATTTGTGTGTGTGTTGATTTATTATCACACTCATCAGTGGCAATCCATGTTCTGGCCAACGTATAACTATCGGGACATGGTCCGTCGGTTTTGACCTGAGCATATGTGACCTGTACGTCCAAGTCACAATTGTCTGATGCTGTTACTGTTGGAGGATTAGGTACCAGGTCACATTCAACAGTAATATTTGCCGGAGCATTGTCAAATGTAGGGGCAGTTGTATCCTCGATGGTCACCTGTTGCACATGAGTTGTTGCATTGCCGCAATTATCGATGGCAATCCAGGTCCGGGTCAGTGTACCATTATTCGCACATGACCCTGCAGTCAGCACCTCATTATAGGTGACGTGTACATCTGTGTCACAATTATCTGTGGCTTGCACAGGTGGTACCGGTGGAATACCATTACACTCAACAGTAATATTTATTGGCGTACTGGTAAATACTGGCGGAGTCGTATCCTGAACCTTCACCTTTTGTGCATGCGTGGTTGCATTTCCACAATTGTCAATCGCAATCCAGGTGCGGGTCAATGTGTATGTATCAGGGCAAGAACCATCCGTCCTCACCTGATTGTATGTCACCTGAACATCCAAATCACAATTGTCCGTTGCTGTCACAACTTCGGCAACTGGAACAGCATCGCATTCTACAGTAATGTCCGCAGGCTTATTATTTAACACCGGAGGTGTTGTATCCTCTACTGTTACTTTTGCACATGAGTCGTTCCATTTCCGCAATTATCAAGAGCAATCCGGTACGAGTCAGTGTAATAATCAGGGCATGAACCGTCTGTTCTCACCTGGTTGTAAGTGACTTGAACGTCCAGATCACAATTGTCATGAGCTGTTACAACAGGAGGTTGTGGAACAGCATCGCATTCGACGGTGATATCTGCAGGCTTGTTGTCAAAGACTGGCGGAGTCGTATCAACGACATTCACTTTCAGGAACGAGTCAGTGTGTAATAATCCGGGCATGAACCGTCCGTCTTCACCTCATTGTAGGTCACATCGACATCCAGATCACAATTGTCCTTGGCAGTCACAATTTCTGCAACCGGAACAGCATCACATTCGACAGTAATGTCCACTGGCTTATTGTCAAATACAGGTGGTGTCGTATCCTCCACGCTTACTTTCTGGACGTGAGTAGATGCATTGCCACAATTATCTATAGCAATCCAGGTGCGGGTCAGTGTATAATAATCAGGACATGAACCATCCGTCTTCACCTCATTATAAGTGACGGAGACATCCAGATCACAATTATCATGAGCAGTCACAACTTCTGCAACTGGAACAGCATCACATTCGACAGTGATATCAGCAGGCTTGTTGTCAAACACTGGTGGTGTTGTATCTCCTACACTCACCTTTTGAACATGCGTCGTTGCATTTCCACAATTGTCAATCGCAATCCAGGTGCGGGTCAATGTATATGAATCAGGACAGTTACCATCCGTCTTCACTTCGTTGTATGTCACATCGACATCCAGATCACAATTGTCCTTGGCAGTCACCACTTCAGCGACTGGAACCGCATCACATTCAACGGTGATATCTGCAGGCTCGTTATCCAGCAGGTGGAGTAGTGTCTTCCACAGTCACCTTCTGCACATGCGTCGCTGCGTTTCCACAATTATCAATCGCTATCCAGGTGCGGGTCAATATATAGTAATCAGGACATGAACCGTCAGTCTTCACTTCATTAAATGTAACCGTAACATCCAAATCACAATTGTCCTGTGCCGTCACAACTTCTGGGTACTGTTACCGCATCACATTCGACAGTAATGTCGACTGGCTTATTGTCAAATACAGGAGGTGTAGTGTCTTCTACGGTCACCTTTGGACATGGGTGGAGGCATTACCGCAATTATCAATTGCGATCCAAGTACGGGTCAGTGTATAGTAGTCAGGACAAGAACCATTTGTTTTGATCTCATTGAATGTCACTTGTACATCCAGATCACAATTGTCCTGGGCCGTCACAACTTCTGGTTGGGGCACTTCACTACATTCTACAGTGATGTCTACAGGCTTATTGTCAAATACAGGTGGTGTTGTATCATCAACACTGACTTTCTGGACATGGGTTGTTGCGTTACCGCAATTATCAATCGCAATCCAGGTACGGGTTAGTGTGTAAGAATCCGGACAATTGCCATCTGTCTTGATCTCATTGTAAGTCACGTCCACATCCAGGTCACAATTGTCCTGGGCAGTTACAACTTCCGCAACTGGAACGGCATCACATTCGACTGTAATATCCGCAGGCTTGTTATCAAACACAGGCGGAGTAGTATCCTCAACAGATACCTTCTGCACATGTGTATTTGCATTGCCACAATTATCAATCGCAATCCGTGTACGGGTCAATGTATTAGTCAGGACAATTACCGTCCGTCTTGATCTCATTATAAGTTACATCCACATCCAGATCACAATTGTCCTGGGCGGTCACCACTTCTGCAACTGGAACGGCATCACATTCGACGGTGATATCCGCAGGCTTGTTGTCAAACACAGGCGGAGTAGTATCCTCAACTGTAACTTTCTGAACATGCGTTGTTGCATTGCCACAATTATCCAGGGCAATCCAGGTGCGTGTCAGAGTATAATAATCCGGGCATGAACCGTCAGTCTTCACTTCGTTATACGTCACATCAACATCCAGATCACAGTTGTCTGTGGCTGTCACCACTTCAGCAGCTGGGACGGCATCACATTCGACAGTGATATCTGCCGGCTTGTTGTCAAACACCGGCGGGGTCGTATCCTCGACCGTTACCTTCTGCACATGGGTTGCGGCATTGCCACAATTGTCAATCGCAATCCATGTGCGAGTCAGTGTATAATAATCCGGACATGATCCATCCGTCTTCACTTCGTTATACGTCACATCGACATCCAGGTCACAATTGTCATGTGCGGTCACCACAAGTGGCTGTGGAACGGCATCACACTCGACTGTGATATCCGCTGGCTTGTTATCAAACACAGGTGGCGTCGTATCCTCTACCGTTACCTTCTGCACATGCGTCGTTGCGTTTCCACAATTATCAATCGCAATCCAGGTACGGGTCAACGTATATGAGTCAGGACAATTTCCGTCCGTCTTGATCTCATTATACGTCACATCAACATCCAGGTCACAATTGTCCGTAGCCGTCACCACTTCAGCAACTGGGACGGCATCACATTCAACTGTGATATCTGCTGGCTTATTGTCAAACACAGGTGGCGTCGTATCCTCTACCGTTACCTTCTGCACATGGGTCGTCGCATTTCCACAGTTGTCAATCGCGATCCAGGTACGGGTCAACGTATATGAGTCAGGACAATTTCCGTCCGTCTTGATCTCCATTATACGTCACATCAACATCCAGTCACAATTGTCCGTAGCCGTTACCACTTCTGGAACAGGAACTGCATCACATTCGACGGTGATGTCCGCTGGCTTATTGTCAAACACTGGAGGTGTCGTGTCTTCGACACTCACTTTTTGGACATGAGTCGTGGCGTTGCCACAGTTATCAATCGCGATCCAGTGCGTGTCAGCGTATAGGAGTCCGGACAATTGCCATCCGTCTTCACTTCATTGTACGTCACATCTACATCAAGATCACAATTGTCCGTAGCCGTAACCACTTCTGCCGTTGGAACAGCATCACATTCGACGGTGATATCCACTGGCTTGTTGTCAAACACTGGAGGTGTCGTATCCTCAACGGTAACTTTCTGCACATGGGTTGTGGCATTTCCACAATTATCAATCGCAATCCAGGTACGGGTCAATGTATATGAGTCAGGACAATTACCGTCCGTCTTGATCTCATTGTACGTCACATCCACATCCAGATCACAATTGTCCTGGGCTGTCACCACTTCTGCAACTGGAACGGCATCACATTCGACTGTGATATCCGCTGGCTTGTTGTCAAACACAGGTGGGGTCGTATCCTCTACAGATACCTTTTGCACATGCGTATTGGCATTGCCACAATTATCAATGGCTATCCAGGTACGGGTCAATGTATATGAGTCAGGACAATTACCGTCCGTTTTAATCTCATTGTACGTCACATCCACGTCCAGATCACAATTGTCCTGGGCTGTCACCACTTCAGCGACTGGAACCGCATCACATTCGACGGTGATGTCCACTGGCTTGTTGTCAAATACCGGAGGTGTTGTATCCTCCACAGTCACCTTCTGCACATGCGTCGTTGCGTTTCCACAATTATCAATCGCAATCCAGGTACGGGTCAGAGTGTAAGAATCCGGACATGAACCATCCGTCTTGATCTCATTGTACGTGACATCGACATCCAGGTCACAATTGTCCTGGGCCGTCACAACTTCTGCAACTGGAACCGCATCACATTCGACGGTGATGTCCACTGGCTTGTTGTCAAATACTGGTGGCGTCGTGTCTTCAACAGTTACTTTCTGCACATGGGTCGTTGCGTTTCCACAATT
Organism: Saprospiraceae bacterium; assembly: GCA_016710115.1. Taxonomy (GTDB): domain Bacteria; phylum Bacteroidota; class Bacteroidia; order Chitinophagales; family Saprospiraceae; genus JAGNXB01. Next base: position 530,353 of record JADJLN010000002.1, on the reverse strand, counting down.
ATCAATCGCAATCCGGTGCGGGTCAGAGTGTAAGAATCCGGACATGAACCATCCGTCTTGATCTCATTGTACGTGACATCGACATCCAGGTCACAATTGTCCTGGGCAGTCACCACTTCAGCAACTGGAACCGCATCACATTCGACGGTAATGTCCACTGGCTTGTTGTCAAATACTGGTGGCGTCGTGTCTTCAACAGTTACTTTCTGAACATGGGTCGTTGCATTGCCACAATTATCAATCGCAATCCAGGTACGTGTCAATGTATATGAGTCAGGACAATTTCCGTCCGTCTTAATCTCATTGTACGTCACATCAACATCCAGATCACAATTGTCCTGGGCTGTCACCACTTCTGCAACTGGAACCGCATCACATTCGACGGTGATGTCCACTGGCTTGTTATCAAACACAGGCGGAGTAGTATCCTCTACAGATACTTTCTGAACATGTGTATTGGCATTACCACAATTGTCAATCGCAATCCGGTCGTGTCAGTGTGTATGAATCCGGACATGAACCATCCGTCTTGATCTCATTGTAAGTCACGTCCACATCCAGGTCACAATTGTCCTGGGCTGTCACTACTTCAGCAACTGGAACAGCATCACATTCGACTGTAATATCCGCAGGCTTGTTATCAAACACAGGCGGAGTAGTATCCTCAACAGATACCTTCTGCAAATGTGTATTTGCATTGCCACAATTATCAATAGCAATCCGGTACGGGTCAATGTATAGCAGGTCAGGACAATTACCGTCCGTCTTGATCTCATTGTACGTCACATCCACATCCAGATCACAATTGTCCTGGGCTGTCACCACTTCTGCAACTGGAACAGCATCACATTCGACGGTGATATCCGCAGGCTTGTTATCAAATACTGGTGGTGTCGTATCCTCTACAGATACCTTTTGCACATGTGTATTTGCATTGCCACAATTATCAATGGCTATCCAGGTACGGGTCAATGTATATGAGTCAGGACAATTACCGTCCGTCTTGATCTCATTGTACGTCACATCCACGTCCAGATCACAATTGTCCTGGGCTGTCACCACTTCAGCGACTGGAACCGCATCACATTCGACGGTGATGTCCACTGGCTTGTTGTCAAATACTGGTGGCGTCGTGTCTTCCACAGTCACCTTCTGCACATGCGTCGTTGCGTTTCCACAATTATCAATCGCAATCCAGGTACGGGTCAATGTGTATGAATCCGGACATGAACCATCTGTCTTGATCTCATTGTACGTGACATCGACATCCAGGTCACAATTGTCCAGGCCGTCACAACTTCTGCAACTGGAACCGCATCACATTCGACGGTGATGTCCACTGGCTTGTTGTCAAATACTGGTGGCGTCGTGTCTTCAACAGTTACTTTCTGCACATGGGTCGTTGCGTTTCCACAATTATCAATCGCAATCCAGGTACGGGTCAGAGTGTAAGAATCCGGACATGAACCATCCGTCTTGATCTCATTGTACGTGACATCGACATCCAGGTCACAATTGTCCTGGGCAGTCACCACTTCAGCAACTGGAACCGCATCACATTCGACGGTAATGTCCACTGGCTTGTTGTCAAATACTGGTGGCGTCGTGTCTTCAACAGTTACTTTCTGAACATGGGTCGTTGCATTGCCACAATTATCAATCGCAATCCGTACGTGTCAATGTATATGAGTCAGGACAATTTCCGTCCGTCTTAATCTCATTGTACGTCACATCAACATCCAGATCACAATTGTCCCGGGCTGTCACCACTTCTGCAACTGGAACCGCATCACATTCGACGGTGATGTCCACAGGCTTGTTATCAAACACAGGCGGAGTAGTATCCTCAACAGATACCTTTTGCACATGTGTATTGGCATTGCCGCAATTATCAATGGCAATCCGTACGTGTCAGTGTGTATGAATCCGGACATGAACCGTCCGTCTTGATCTCATTATACGTGACATCGACATCCAGATCACAATTGTCCTCGGCTGTCACCACTTCTGCAACTGGAACGGCATCACATTCGACGGTGATATCCACTGGCTTGTTGTCAAATACAGGAGGCCTAGTATCCTCTACCGTGACCTTTTGCACATGTGTATTTGCATTACCACAATTATCAATGGCTATCCAGGTGCGGGTCAATGTATATGAGTCAGGACAATTTCCGTCCGTTTTAATCTCATTGTACGTCACATCCACGTCCAGATCACAATTGTCCTGGGCTGTCACCACTTCAGCGACTGGAACCGCATCACATTCGACGGTGATGTCCACTGGCTTGTTGTCAAATACTGGTGGCGTCGTGTCTTCCACAGTCACCTTCTGCACATGCGTCGTTGCGTTTCCACAATTATCAATAGCAATCCAGGTACGGGTCAGTGTGTAAGAATCCGGACATGAACCATCCGTCTTGATCTCATTGTACGTGACATCGACATCCAGGTCACAATTGTCCTGGGCCGTCACAACTTCTGCAACTGGAACCGCATCACATTCGACGGTGATGTCCACTGGCTTGTTGTCAAATACTGGTGGCGTCGTGTCTTCAACAGTTACTTTCTGCACATGGGTCGTTGCGTTTCCACAATTATCAATCGCAATCCATGTCACCACTTCTGCAACTGGAACTGCATCACATTCGACGGTGATATCCACTGGCTTGTTGTCAAATACAGGAGGCGTAGTATCCTCTACCGTGACCTTTGCACATGTGTATTTGCATTGCCACAATTATCAATGGCAATCCAGGTACGGGTCAGTGTGTATGAATCCGGACATGAACCATCCGTCTTGATCTCATTGTACGTCACATCAACATCCAGATCACAATTGTCCTGGCTGTCACCACTTCTGCAACTGGAACCGCATCACATTCGACGGTGATGTCCACTGGCTTGTTATCAAACACAGGCGGAGTAGTATCCTCAACAGATACCTTTTGCACATGTGTATTGGCATTGCCGCAATTATCAATGGCAATCCGGTACGTGTCAGTGTGTACGAATCCGGACATGAACCATCCGTCTTGATCTCATTATACGTGACATCGACATCCAGGTCACAATTGTCCTGGGCTGTCACTACTTCAGCAACTGGAACAGCATCACATTCGACGGTGATGTCCACAGGCTTGTTATCAAACACAGGCGGAGTAGTATCCTCAACAGATACCTTCTGCACATGTGTATTTGCATTACCACAATTGTCAATCGCAATCCAGGTACGTGTCAGTGTGTATGAGTCAGGACAATTTCCGTCCGTCTTGATCTCATTATAGGTCACATCCACATCAAGGTCACAATTGTCCTGGGCAGTCACCACTTCAGCGACTGGAACCGCATCACATTCGACGGTGATGTCCACTGGCTTGTTGTCAAATACAGGTGGTGTCGTATCCTCTACAGATACCTTCTGCACATGTGTATTTGCATTGCCACAATTATCAATAGCAATCCAGGTACGGGTCAGTGTGTAAGAATCCGGACATGAACCGTCCGTCTTGATCTCATTGTACGTGACATCCACATCCAGATCACAATTGTCTTGTGCTGTCACAACCTCCGCAACTGGAACCGCATCACATTCGACTGTAATATCCGAAGGCTTGTTGTCAAATACTGGTGGTGTGGTGTCTTCCACAGTCACCTTCTGCACATGCGTCGTTGCGTTTCCACAATTATCAATCGCAATCCGTGCGTGTCAGTGTGTATGAATCCGGACATGAACCATCCGTCTTGATCTCATTGTACGTGACATCGACATCCAGGTCACAATTGTCTTGTGCTGTCACAACTTCAGCAACTGGAACAGCATCACATTCGACGGTGATGTCCACTGGCTTGTTGTCAAATACAGGTGGTGTCGTATCCTTTACAGATACCTTTTGAGTGTGCGTAGTTGCATTGTCGCAGTTGTCAATGGCAATCCAGGTACGGGTCAGTGTGTATGAATCCGGACATGAACCATCCGTCTTGATCTCATTGTAGGTCACATCGACATCCAGGTCACAATTGTCCTGGGCTGTCACCACTTCAGCAACTGGAACAGCATCACATTCGACGGTGATGTCCACTGGCTTGTTGTCAAATACTGGGGGTGTTGTATCCTCTACAGATACTTTCTGAACATGTGTATTGGCATTGCCGCAATTATCAATGGCAATCCGGTACGTGTCAGTGTGTATGAATCCGGGACATGAACCATCCGTCTTGATCTCATTATAAGTCACATCGACATCCAGGTCACAATTGTCCTGGGCTGTCACCACTTCTGCAGTTGGAACAGCATCACATTCTACGGTGATGTCCACTGGCTTGTTATCAAATACAGGTGGTGTCGTATCCTCTACAGATACCTTCTGCACATGTGTATTTGCATTACCACAATTATCAATGGCAATCCAGGTGCGGGTCAGTGTGTATGCATCCGGACATGAACCGTCCGTCTTGATCTCATTGTACGTCACATCCACATCCAGATCACAATTGTCTTGTGCTGTCACCACTTCAGCAACTGGAACAGCATCACATTCGACGGTGATGTCCACTGGCTTGTTATCAAACACAGGCGGAGTAGTATCCTCAACAGATACCTTCTGCACATGTGTATTTGCATTACCACAATTATCAATGGCAATCCAGGTGCGGGTCAGTGTGTATGAATCCGGACATGAACCGTCCGTCTTGATCTCATTGTACGTGACATCCACATCCAGATCACAATTGTCCTGGGCAGTCACCACTTCAGCGACTGGAACCGCATCACATTCGACGGTGATGTCCACTGGCTTGTTGTCAAATACAGGTGGTGTCGTATCCTCTACAGATACCTTCTGCACATGTGTATTTGCATTGCCACAATTATCAATAGCAATCCGTGTACGGGTCAGTGTAAGAATCCGGACATGAACCGTCCGTCTTGATCTCATTGTACGTGACATCCACATCCAGATCACAATTGTCTTGTGCTGTCACAACCTCCGCAACTGGAACCGCATCACATTCGACTGTAATATCCGAAGGCTTGTTGTCAAATACTGGTGTGGTGTCTTCCACAGTCACCTTCTGCACATGCGTCGTTGCGTTTCCACAATTATCAATCGCAATCCGGTACGTGTCAATGTGTAGTAATCCGGACATGATCCATCTGTCTTCACCTCGTTGTAGGTGACATCGACATCCAGGTCACAATTGTCATGTGCGGTCACAACTTCAGCAACTGGAACAGCATCACATTCGACGGTGATGTCCACTGGTTTGTTGTCAAATACAGGTGGTGTCGTATCCTCTACAGATACCTTTGGTGAGTGTGCGTAGTTGCATTGTCGCAGTTGTCAATCGCAATCCGTGTACGGGTCAGTGTGTATAATCCGGACAGGAAACCATCCGTCTTGATCTCATTGTAGGTCACATCGACATCCAGATCACAATTGTCTTGTGCTGTCACAACCTCCGCAACTGGAACCGCATCACATTCGACGGTGATGTCCACTGGCTTGTTGTCAAATACAGGAGGTGTTGTATCCTCAACTGTAATCTTTTGAATATGAGTAGACGCGTTATCGCAATTATCAATGGCAATCAGTGCACGGGTCAGTGTGTATGAATCCGGACATGAACCATCCGTCCGAACTTCATTGAAGGTCACATCAACATCCTGATCACAATTGTCCTGCGCTGTAACTGTTTCAGGCCATGTACATTATCACATTCAACCGTAACATCAACTGGGCATTATCAAATACAGGAGGCGTTGTATCTTCTACAGTTACTGTCTGCTTATGTGTTGTTGTGTTGCCACAATTATCCACAGCATCCCACTGTCGAATAAGTTTGTAGGCATTCGGACAATTGCCCGGCTCAAATGCCTCAGTAAAAGAAAATATCTACGTCCAAATCACAATTATCATGTGCAGTCACGACAGGGATATCAGGCACATTATCGCATTCAGCAGTAATATCTGCTGGCTTGTTGTCGAACACAGGTGGTGTTGTGTCTTGGACTGTTACCTTTTGAGTATGCGTAGTTGCATTATCGCAGTTGTCAATGGCAATCCATGTGCGAGTAAGCGTATAAGAGTCTGGACAGTTGCCATCAGTACGAACTTCATTGTAGGTCACCTCAACGTCAGCGTCACAATTGTCATGAGCTGTTACGACTTCCGCTGCAGGAACCGCATCACATTCGACAGTGACATTCACTGGCTTGTTATCAAAGACAGGTGGGGAGGTATCCTGCACTGTAACTACTTGCCCACATGAAGCAGCATTGCCGCAATTATCTGTTGCCGTCCAAACAATTTCGATGGAATAACCATCCGGACAAATCACATTCGAAATTCCTGAGATTATGGTTACATCAACATCCAGATCACAGTTATCAGTAGCGGTCACAATTGGATTTACTGGAATCGCATCACATTCTACTGTGATATCATCAGGGCAACCAACCAATACTGGCGGCGTCGTATCCTCAATAGTAATCGTCTGCTTACATGTGGTGCTTACATTGCCACAACGGTCTGTGGCTTTCCATGTCCGCTCGATCTTATAGTTATCCGCGCAGTTGCCTGGTATTGTCGCATCTGTGAATGTCTCCGTTGGATCCGGATCACAGTTGTCTGTGCTTGTCGTATAACCTGCTCCACCTGGGAGTGAAATCATCTGGAACATTCGATCGTGATACCTGCTGGGCAGGTCACGACAGGAGGAGTTGTATCCTCGATGGTGATCGTTTGTTTACAGGTCGTACTTACGTTTCCACAACGGTCAGTCGCCTTCCATGTCCGCTCGATCTCGTAGTTATCCGGACAATTGCCTGGAAGTGTCGCATCTGTGAACGTCTCCGTCGGATCCGGATCACAGTTGTCCGTAGAGGTCGCATATCCGGCTCCACCGGGGTGAAGTCATCCGAACATTCGATTGTATACCCGCTGGGCAGGTCACAACTGGAGGAGTCGTATCCTCAATACTTATGGTTTGCTTACAGGTCGTACTCACGTTTCCACAACGGCCAGTCGCCTTCCATGTCCGCTCGATCTTATAGTTATCGGCACAGTTGCCCGGAAGTGTCGCATCTGTGAACGTCTCCGTTGGATCCGGATCACAGTTGTCCGTAGAGGTAGCATATCCTGCTCCACCGGAGTGAAGTCATCCGAACATTCGATTGTGATACCCGCTGGGCAGGTCACGACAGGAGGAGTCGTATCCTCAATACTTATGGTTTGCTTACAGGTCGTGCTCACGTTTCCACAACGGTCAGTCGCTTTCCATGTCCGCTCGATCTTGTAGTTATCGGCACAGTTGCCTGGAATTGTTGCATCTGTGAATGTCTCCGTTGGGTCCGGATCACAGTTGTCAGTAGAGGTTGTATATCCCGCTCCACCTGGAGTGAAATCATCTGAACATTCGATCGTGATACCTGCTGGGCAGGTCACGATTGGCTTCGTGGTATCCTCGATGGTGATCGTTTGCTTACAGGTCGTACTCACGTTTCCACAACGGTCAGTCGCCTTCCATGTCCGCTCGATCATGTAATTATCGGCGCAGTTGCCTGGAAGTGTCGCATCTGTGAACGTCTCCGTTGGATCCGGATCACAGTTGTCCGTAGAGGTAGCATATCCTGCTCCCACTGGAGTGAAGTCATCCGAACATTCGATTGTGATACCCGCTGGGCAGGTCACAACTGGAGGAGTCGTATCCTCAATACTTATGGTTTGCTTACAGGTCGTACTCACGTTTCCACAACGGTCAGTCGCCTTCCATGTCCGCTCGATCATGTAATTATCGGCGCAGTTGCCTGGAAGTGTCGCATCTGTGAACGTCTCCGTTGGATCCGGATCACAGTTGTCCGTAGAGGTAGCATATCATGCTCCCACTGGAGTGAAGTCATCCGAACATTCGATTGTGATGCCTGCTGGGCAGGTCACAACTGGAGGAGTCGTATCCTCAATACTTATGGTTTGCTTACAGGTCGTACCACGTTTCCACAACGGTCAGTCGCCTTCCATGTCCGCTCGATCTTGTAATTATCGGGCACAGTTGCCTGGAAGTGTCGCATCTGTGAACGTCTCCGTTGGATCCGGATCACAGTTGTCCGTAGAGGTAGCATATCCTGCTCCACCGGAGTGAAGTCATCCGAACATTCGATCGTAATACCTGCTGGGCAGGTCACGACAGGAGGAGTTGTATCCTCAATGGTGATCGTTTGTTTACAGGTCGTACTTACGTTTCCACAACGGTCCGTGGCCTTCCATGTCCGCTCGATCTTGTAGTTATCCGGACAATTGCCTGAAGTGTCGCATCCGTGAACGTTCCGTCGGATCCGGATCACAGTTGTCCGTAGAGGTCGCATAACCTGCACCACCTGGGGTGAAGTCATCCGAACATTCGATTGTGATACCCGCTGGGCAGGTCACAACTGGAGGAGTCGTATCCTCAATACTTATGGTTTGCTTACAGGTCGTACTCACGTTTCCACAACGGTCAGTCGCCTTCCATGTCCGCTCGATCTTATAGTTATCGGCACAGTTGCCTGGAAGTGTCGCATCTGTGAACGTCTCCGTTGGATCCGGATCACAGTTGTCTGTGCTTGTGGCATAACCCGCTCCACTGGAGTGAAATCATCTGAACATTCGATCGTGATACCTGCTGGGCAGGTCACGATTGGCTTCGTGGTATCCTCGATGGTGATCGTTTGCTTACAGGTCGTACTCACGTTTCCACAACGGTCGGTGGCCTTCCATGTCCGCTCGATCATGTAATTATCGGGGCAGTTGCCTGGAAGTGTCGCATCTGTGAACGTCTCCGTTGGATCCGGATCACAGTTGTCGGTAGACGTCGCATAGCCTGCTCCATCCGGCGTAAAGTCGTCGGAACATTCGATTGTGATACCCGCTGGGCAGGTCACAATTGGCTTCGTCGTATCCTCGATGGTGATCGTTTGCTTACAGGTCGTACTCACGTTTCCACAACGGTCCGTCGCTTTCCATGTCCGCTCGATCTTATAGTTATCCGCGCAGTTGCCTGGTATTGTCGCATCTGTGAACGTCTCCGTTGGATCCGGATCACAGTTGTCTGTGCTTGTGGCATAACCCGCTCCAACAGGAGTGAAGTCATCCGAACATTCGATCGTGATCCCCGCTGGGCAGGTCACAACAGGTTTGGTCGTGTCTTCGATTGTGATCGTCTGCTTGCATGTTGTGCTCACATTGCCGCAACGGTCGGTGGCTTTCCACGTCCGCTCGATCTTGTAGTTATCCGGGCAGTTACCGGGAAGGGTCGCATCCGTGAATGTCTCGGTCGGATTTGGATCGCAGTTGTCTGTAGAAGTTGCATATCCTGCTCCACCTGGAGTGAAGTCATCCGAACATTCGATCGTGATACCCACAGGCACGTCACAACAGGAGGAGTTGTATCCTCGATGGTGATTGTCTGCTTGCACGTCGTGCTCACATTCCCGCAATGGTCGGTGGCTTTCCATGTCCGCTCGATCTTGTAATTATCCGGGCAGTTGCCAGGCAGCGTCGCATCCGTGAATGTCTCTTCTGGATCCGGATCACAGTTATCTGTTGATGTCGCAAAACCTGCGCCTACAGGCGTAAAGTCATCCGAACATTCGATCGTGATACCCGCTGGGCACGTCACAACTGGAGGGGTCGTATCCTCGATGGTAATCGTTTGCTTGCAGGTCGTACTCACGTTTCCACAACGGTCAGTCGCCTTCCATGTCCGCTCGATCTTGTAGTTATCCGAGCAGTTTCCTGGAAGTGTCGCATCCGTGAATGTCTCGGTCGGATCTGGATCACAGTTGTCCGTGGATGTCGCATATCCTGCGCCACCTGGCGTGAAGTCATCCGAACATTCGATCGTGATACCCGCTGGGCACGTCACAACTGGAGTAGTCGTATCCTCAATACTTATGGTTTGCTTACAGGTCGTACTCACGTTTCCACAACGGTCCGTGGCTTTCCATGTCCGCTCGATCTTATAGTTATCCGAGCAGTTGCCAGGAAGTGTCGCATCTGTGAACGTCTCCTCTGGATCCGGATCACAGTTGTCTGTAGAAGTTGCATAACCGGCACCCGCTGGGGTGAAGTCATCCGAACATTCGATCGTGATACCTGCAGGGCAGGTCACGATTGGCTTGGTCGTATCCTCAATCGTGATCGTCTGCTTACAGGTTGTACTTACGTTTCCGCAACGGTCAGTGGCTTTCCATGTCCGCTCGATCTTGTAGTTATCCGGACAATTGCCCGAAGTGTCGCATCTGTGAATGTCTCCGTTGGATCCGGATCACAGTTGTCCGTAGAGGTTGCATATCCTGCTCCACCCGGGGTGAAATCATCCGAACATTCGATCGTGATTCCCGCAGGGCAAGTCACAACTGAGGTGTCGTATCCTCGATGGTGATCGTTTGCTTACAGGTTGTACTTACGTTTCCACAACGGTCAGTCGCCTTCCATGTCCGCTCGATCTTATAGTTATCCGAGCAGTTGCCTGGAAGTGTCGCATCTGTGAATGTCTCCGTTGGATCCGGATCACAGTTGTCCGTAGAGGTTGCATATCCTGCTCCTCCAGGCGTGAAGTCATCCGAACATTCGATCGTGATACCTGCTGGACAAGTCACGATTGGCTTCGTTGTATCCTCGATGGTGATTGTTTGCTTACAGGTCGTACTTACGTTTCCACAACGGTCAGTGGCTTTCCATGTCCGCTCGATCTTGTAGTTATCGGCACAGTTGCCTGGTAGTGTCGCATCTGTAAACGTCTCCGTTGGATCCGGATCACAGTTGTCTGTGCTTGTGGCATAACCCGCTCCTACTGGAGTGAAATCATCTGAACATTCGATCGTGATACCCGCTGGGCACGTCACGATTGGCTTGGTCGTATCCTCGATGGTGATCGTTTGCTTACAGGTCGTACTCACGTTTCCACAACGGTCCGTGGCCTTCCATGTCCGCTCGATCTTATAGTTATCCGGGCAGTTGCCTGGAAGCGTCGCATCTGTGAATGTCTCCGTTGGATCCGGATCACAGTTGTCCGTAGATGTCGCATATCCTGCTCCCACTGGCGTGAAATCATCCGAACATTCGATCGTGATGCCTGCAGGGCAAGTCACAACTGGAGGTGTCGTATCCTCGATGGTGATCGTTTGCTTACAGGTTGTACTCACGTTTCCACAACGGTCAGTGGCTTTCCATGTCCGCTCGATCTTTATAGTTATCCGAGCAGTTGCCCTGGAAGTGTCGCATCTGTGAATGTCTCTGTTGGATCCGGATCACAGTTGTCCGTAGAGGTTGCATATCCTGCTCCACCTGGGTGAAGTCATCCGAACATTCGATCGTGATACCCGCTGGGCAGGTCACGATTGGCTTCGTCGTATCCTCGATGGTGATCGTTTGCTTACAGGTCGTACTGACGTTTCCACAACGGTCTGTCGCCTTCCATGTCCGCTCGATCTTATAGTTATCCGCGCAATTGCCTGGAAGTGTTGCATCTGTGAATGTCTCCGTTGGGTCCGGATCACAGTTGTCAGTAGAGGTTGCATATCCGGCTCCACCTGGAGTGAAGTCATCCGAACATTCGATCGTAATACCCGCCGGGCATGTCACAATTGGCTTCGTTGTATCCTCGATTGTGATCGTCTGCTTACAGGTCGTACTCACGTTTCCACAACGGTCCGTGGCCTTCCATGTCCGCTCGATCTTATAGTTATCCGGGCAGTTGCCTGGAAGCGTCGCATCTGTGAATGTCTCCGTTGGATCCGGATCACAGTTGTCTGTGCTTGTGGCATAACCCGCTCCTACTGGAGTAAAATCATCTGAACATTCGATCGTGATACCCACTGGGCATGTCACGATTGGCTTGGTCGTATCCTCGATGGTGATCGTCTGCTTACAGGTCGTACTCACGTTTCCACAACGGTCCGTGGCCTTCATGTCCGCTCGATCTTGTAGTTATCGGGACAGTTGCCTGGAAGTGTCGCATCTGTGAACGTCTCCGTGGATCCGGATCACAGTTGTCTGTTGACGTTGCATAGCCCGCACCATTTGGTGAAGTCATCGGAACACTCGATGGTGATATTAGATGGGCAGGTACTACCGGAGGAGTAGTATCCTCGATCGTGATCGTCTGCAAACACGTCGTGCTGATATTCCCACAACGGTCCGTGGCCTTCCACGTCCGCTCGATCTTATAATTATCCGGGCAGTTGCCGTCAAGCGTGGCATCCGTGTATGTCTCCGTTGGATCCGGATCACAGTTATCCGTTGATGTGGCATAGCCTGCACCGTTCGGAGTAAAGTCATCGGAACACTCGATGGTAAATACCGCGGGGCAGGTCAGGACTGGTGGTGCTGTATCCTCAACCGTGATCGTCTGGGCGGCCGTCTTGGAATGACCACAATTGTCTTCCACCTTCCATGTCCGAATGAGTACATATCTGTCCTCACAATTACCATCCTGACGTATTTCTCCTAGATAGGTAACCGTCACATTCAGGTCGCAATTATCAATCCCACCAGGGGTGGCTGGATCAGGTACAGTATGACATTCCACGGTGATATCCAAGGGGAAGTTGACAAATACTGGATCCTGTGTATCGCGAACCGTGATCTTTTGTGTCGCGGTTTTTGTGTTCCCACAATTATCCTCAGCCTTCCATGTCCTGGTCAGTGTATAATCATCAGCACAACTGCCATTCGCCTTGTTCTCACCCAAATAGGTGATGGTCACATCCTGATCACAATTATCCGTAGCCGTTGGAGTGCCTGGGACGAACGACATCACATTCTACCGTGACATCTGCTGGTACAAACGTAAATGTTGGCTTTTGAGTGTCTCTTACCGTAATCTTCTGCGTAGCTGTCTTGGTATTACCACAATTATCCTCTGCTTTCCAAGTCCTGGTCAAGGTATAGGAATCCAGGCAGCTGCCATCCGTTCTGACCTGCCCTTCATAGGTTATGGTCACGTTGTTATCGCAATTGTCTGTAGCAGTTGGATTGCCCGGGCCGGGAATATTGTCGCATTCGACTGTTACATCAACTGGGACATTGGCAAATACTGGTTTTGTGGTATCCTGGACTGTTATCTTTTGAGATTTGGTTTTCGTATTCCCACAGTTATCCTCTGCCTTCCACGTCCTCGTCAATATGTAATTGTCTGCGCAATTACCATTTGCTTTTGTTTCACCCAGATAGGTGATCGTCACACTGTTATCACATAAATCACTGCCCCCCGGAGTAGCCGGGCCGGGCACACTGTTACATTCCACAGTGACATCAGCAGGAAATCCGGTAAATGTGGGTTCTGTGGTATCGCGTACGGTGATCTTCTGCGTATGCACATCTGTATTACCACAGATATCCGTTGCTGTCCAGGTCCGGGTCAGCACATAGGTGTCCAGGCAATTGCCATTCTGACGAACCTCATTATAGGTCACAGTGGCACCGCAATTATCTGAGGCTGTAATTGTAGGTGGATTGGGAACCACATTACATTCTACCGTAACGTCAGCCGGCTTCTGATTGAGGGTCGGCTTTTGGGTATCCAGAATGATCACTTCCTGATTGCAGGTAGCAATCTTGTTCGAGCATGTGGCTTTCCACGTCCTCGTCAGTATTTTCGGACATGTGCCATTGTAACTGTCTGTGTAGGTGACACTACAATTGACTCCCTCACAGTTTTCAGTCGGGTAGCCCAGATTGGTCGGGTTCAGGCTTGCCGTACACTCCACTGTTTTACATGGTGGGCACGTTAAAACAGGGATCTCGGGAGACGGGTCATTGATCCCGTTTCCACATCCTCCCAGGCCATTAATATCACCACTGCCCGATTTCTGCTGGCCATTGATGGTACCACTGTAGAAGAACCAGGCAGAAACACCCGGCACATCACAGTTGAAGACGTTTGCACCTTGCCCGATCTGGAACCCATAGGACAGGTCGGAAGGACGGTGCGTCAGATTCAGAGTACCCGAGAAACTACCTGTACCCACCAGCTTACTGGTGTTGGCAATTTCATAATATTCCCATTGCTGGTAGTAATTGTTGTTGGATGGGTCATTATCGGTACATCCCTTATAATTCCTGCCCAGAGCAGACCACTGGTTCCAGGTTTTTTTGTTTTTCAGATCAATCGTTACATTAAACCCGTATGACGGATTGACAACACTCACAATTTGTCCTGTCAGCTGTGCAGTGCCATTCTCATTCACTGTAAAACGACCATCTGTCACCCATTTGAATCGAGGATCACTCAATACGGGCAATCCCGGGATCCAGAACGTGCGGGTCTTTCCATCACTTTCCAACTTATCCGTGATCACGCATTCGGTTTCCGGACATGTTTCTTCAGATGTCTGCGGAACACCCTCGCCTGTAATGACAACCGGGCCGACAAAGTTGGTCTTGCAATTCTTGGAATCAACGACGTAGATCTCTGAATAAACACCCGGAGGGAGGTTGGTCAGAATATTACCATCTGAATTGAACGGTCCTGCCTGTTGGGCGACACCATTATACTTGTAATAGACCGTAATCGGATAGGTCGTGCCACATGCTTCACATACATTGACATTCAAGATGCCCGTACTGGAATAACAATCGGATTCCTGATGAAGGGTTACCGAGATTAACCCACATTCAATCTCATCGCAGTCTTCAACGATGACCTGTTTGATTACCTCTTGATCACATGGGCCACTCTCATAGGTCAACTTGACCGACTTTGTGCCTGCTGTACCCCAGGTCACGAAATGCGGTCCGATACCGGTTGCAGTAGCCGGGCTGGCACCGGGGCCGAAGTCCCAGCTATATGTACCATTGCCAATATTCTGGGCGATAAACACAACCGGGTTGTCCTTACAGATCTTATCCGGAACTGCAAAATCAGGGTTTTGCGTGTTAAACAGCACCACGTCCTGCTCACAGGTTCCTGTTTTGTTTCCACAATTTGCAGTCCGGTGCGGGTCAACACTTGCGGGTAAGTGCCGGAATAACTGTCCGAATAAATCAGGCTGCAGGTGAGGTTGTCACAATTCATTTCCGGTTCACCAAGGTTGGCCGGATCCAGCGATTCGTCACAGGCAATCGACTGACAAGTTGGGCATGTCAGGATTGGAATTTCCGGACTTGGATCATTGATGCCTGTACCACAACCACCGAGGGCATTAATATCTCCGCTGCCTGATTTCTGCTGGCCATTAATTGTTCCAGTATAGTAGAACCATGCACTGACACCCGGGACATCACAATTGAACACGTTAGCGCCCTGGCCGATCTGGAAACCATACGTCAGATCGGAGGGTCGGTGTGTGATATTCAAGGTTCCCGAAAATGAGCCTGTCCCAACCAGCTGACTGGTTGCTGCGATCTCGTAGAATTCCCAGTTCTGATAGAAGTTGTTATTCGATGGATCATTGTCCGTACACCCTTTATAGGATCTTCCCAGGGCAGACCATTGCGCCCAGGTCCGTTTGTTCACCAGATTGATCGTCGCGTTGAATCCATAGGACGGATTGACCACACTGACCACTTGTCCGGTCAGCGAAGCTGTGCCATTTGCGTTGACGACCAGACGACCTGACCCGGTGACCCACTTGAATCGTGGATCACTGATGTTCGGCAGGCCGGGGATCCAGAACGTGCGGATCTTGCCGTCACTTTCCAGCTTGTCAGTAATGATGCACTCCGTTTCCGGGCAGGTCTGTGACGAATTCTGTCCGATTCCCTGAGCCTGGATAACGACAGGTCCCACCTTATTGGAGGTACAACCCTTGTTATCGACAATATAGATATTCTCATACACGCCGGCGAACAGCCCGGTCAGCACATTGCCATCCGAATTGAAAGGGCCTGCCTGTTGTTGGACACCATTATAGGTGTAATAAACGGTCACCGGATACGTAGTTCCACAGGATTCGCAGACGTTGACATTCAGGATGCCGGTGGCATCTTCGCAATCCGAGTTTTGGTGGACTGTGACAGAAATCAGACCGCACTCGATATCATCACATTCCTCAACGGTGATCGTTTTCGTGACCGTTGCCTGGCATCCTCCTTCTGAATAGGTCAGCGTTACAGATTTATTGCCCGCAGAGCCCCAGGTGATAAAATGCGGACCTTTACCGCTGGCTGAATTGGGCATGGCATCGCCACCAAACGTCCAGGTGTATGTACCATTCCCTGAGTCATCAGCAACAAACATAGCCGGATTATCCTTGCAGATCTTGCCTGGAATGTCAAAATTCGCGGTCTCATTTCCTGCTGAACAGCAGGCGTACAGTTCGAATTGATCAACCAGCCAGACATTGTTCCCGGTACCGGTTGGCCCGTAGGCCATCATTTCGATGGTGAATGTTTCTCCTCCCGAATAATTCAAGGCACTGATTCCGTCCAATGCCAATACTTCTGGAACCATCCGTTGGCTGAAGTCTGCAGATCGATTTTCTGGTAGACCTCAGAACCGTTTTTCAGGATCCTGAATCCGTAATATGCCGGATACCCGTTGTAGCTGCCATCTTCATCCTTATAGGGTGCATTGTTCCAGAAACGCAGCCCACTTAAATTGCCGGTTACACAAGCTGGAATGGTGACTGTAAAGGCGAAGGCTTTTTGCCCGTTATCCGACCAACTGGCCAGGTGATGGGATTTCAGCCGGACGGATTTACCGGTTTGATTCGGTGTATTGGATGAGCAGGAAGATTCCACAGCAAACAAGCGTTTGATCTTTGAAGCATCCAGTGCTCCACAATCCTGCGTGTTCAAATACGAGGGTGATATACCTATAGAAGGATTGAATGGATTGCTCCCCGCACAAGTGTTGAGATTATACTCTACAGCCATCGGGCAATCGACAGGACAGTATGCTCCTGCCCTGACAGCACCCGAAATGACATAGGATTGGCCGTTTACATTCTGACCATTCTGCAAATTTCGGGTATCAATTGTCACAGCCACATCCGTCGTACCGGCGGGCACATCAGGAATGGTCAGGTTGACGATATTCAGACAGCAACCGCCGAGCGCCGGATCAGAACCGAAGATCATTTTCTGTCCGGTTTTCCCTCCTGCAGTGGCCTTCACCAACAGGTATCGACCATCATTCGTCAATTCGGAAATGGGCAACTCGACCTCAATATTCCTTGTGGCTGATCCTGCCGGCACTTTCAAATTCAGTGTCTGCAGATTATTATATCCACTGACATGCGTAAAGGTGCCCGATTCCATGACCTCCTGGTCGACGGTACGGAAGGCGTAAGCTACAATAGATTGGACATAACTTTTATACGTGTCAGCATTGTAGGAAATCGAACTGACCTGAGGAAGCATGGCTCGATACACCCACACATTGGAACTAGCACCCACAGGAGAAATCCGGTAAGCCTGATAACTGATATTGTTGTTGTCTGTCAGGGTGATCACATTGCCCGGGTTAGATCCCTTGTAAACCACTTCTACTACCGTCTGATAGACGGTATTGTGATCGGGGATAACCAATGTAACTGGTGCGATATTGTTTATACTTTTTCCATAGATGTCGACCTTTTTGTTGTCTCCGCATTCAAAGTACCAGTCGTCGGAGGCACAGGCTGAGCAATCTTCTGCATAGATCGTAAAGTCATCGATCGTGACACCGACTTCCGTGTCGCCTGTATTTGCTGCATTCGTAAAAAAGACCGACTCCAGGGGTTTGGATGGGTCATAATAGAAGGTGAATGAACAGGTTTGCCAGTTCAGGTTGGACCAGCTGCTGCTGGCCGGCAAAGAGAATTGGGTAATATATTCGAGGTTGGAAGGGGCGCCTTCATATGTGAATTCAATATTGAGCCGCGTTGACTTTTGAGTAGGGATGGTGCTTTGTGGCACCCAGTTGACCAGCGTGTTCTTCCAGGCTGCCGCTTTAAAGCAGATGGTGTACGGGCGCCCAGGACAGAGGTCCAGATCTTTGATCACGCCTGGTTGCGTGTTAAAGCATTGGTCCTTGTTGGGAAGCCAGACGAAATACTCACCCTCCGGATTATTCGTCTTTCCATCTTTCTTGACATAATAGACATTTGGTGCAGCGGACCAGTTGTCGATGTCGTCCCCTGAACTATTGTCCGTTGTCAGCCGGACTGTTCGGCTGCCACTGGATCCACCCAGCTTCCAGGTTGAACTGAGGATGTTACTGGAGTTCGATTCATACCCTCCGTTCGGGCACAGGTTGGGCCCGCATCCTGGACAATTCGTCATCATAGCCACCCGGGAAGGGATAGCAAATGGCTCCGGATTTGGTGGAGTTGCCTGAGCCTGTGCGAACAGCAGGAGGGTCAAGCAGGCGATCACGATACGGGAAGCAATCAAGCTCCCCCGAGTGGAGGCTAGTGGTTTTCTCATAGTCTTTCAACAGTCTATACAAAAAAAGCCCTTGACAGAATTTCCCCTTCTGTCAGTGGCTTAACAGTCTACATGAATAGTTTATCCATACACCCTTAGGGTATAGAAATACCACTCCATCTGGAGAGGTACCCCAAATTTAATTTCGGTGTTTTGGAATGTTGAACCCGCAAGAGTGTCACAATTCTTGCAAGCTTTCGCACAAGTACTCAGACGAACTGAACTTCTGTGCGCAAGCAAATATACCCATTCTGTTGTGCTCCTGGAAGTCTGGTCTGATCATTTCAACATAAAAAAACAGATGCGAAAAAGATCAATCCTTAAATTGTTGCAGCCCAATTACATGCCCATTGTAATTATTCTTCATGGATAAATAAAAAAATGATATGCCGTCACAATTCGACCCTCAAAGTGCAATTTACCAGATTGATAATCTGTGACATATGAAAATTTATTGCCCTGTTTGTTGCCTCTGAAAATCTATGAATCCTGGCCCATTCAACGCAATAACTCGCGTTCCCAATTTCCGCTGATCCTGCATTCAATTATGCAATATTTTAATTTGTAAATCCATTTATACCAGCACATCATTGGAATTTCATTCAAACCTCAGCCTTCATTTATTCCAGAATAACCTTTGATCGCCTTCAGATCTGTTGGCCATTTTCACTCCGTAATTGGCGTGTTATTTTGTACATAATTTGGTGAAAATGTGACAATTCCTCAGCTGATTGATGGATCACCTGGTACTCGCCGGGATGAAGACATTCCACGCTCCAGATTGAGATACCGGAAGATCTACTGGAGGCTATGCGCAGGCCGGAAGCAACCAAATAGAATTTGCCTATACCGGCATTTCTACGATTTGAGAGAGATCGGCGTGGACAACATCAATCCGAAATGGGAGATGATGAGGACCATAACTCATATGTCGATCAGCTTGCAGACCGAAGGAAACATCGAGGAAAAAATGGGAAATGGAGAGCGGAAGAGACTACATCGATTCCAGGTCCTGTTCGGGACCTTCGTTCAACTCGCGTTCAATTTCCTCCATGTAGATAAAATCAACAGATTCTTCTACTGTCGGAATGAGGGTCAGGATGGAATCCAGCCGCGAGATCTCGAGCAGTTTTTTTACACTGGGGTGATCGACACCCGTGATGATAAAGGTCTTGCCATCAGACCAGAGGCGATTGCCCGTCAGGATAGCACTCAACCCGCTTGAATCAACAAATTTGACGTCTGCCAGGTCCAGGATCAGATTGCGAATTCCTTCGTTACTGAGGATGACCAGTTCTGATTTCAAGATGGGAGCCACGAGCGAATTGAGGTTTTCCTCACCCAGCTTCATGATGGCAAACTTGTCCTGTTTATCGATCTCGTATTTCATATGTGGTCTTTCGCCCTGGCAAAAGTACATATTCCCTTGGTGGATTCGCATACTCGTATGGAAAGGAACTTTAGGGAAAAAGCACCTTCTCCTTAACTTTCCCGTAAGAAACCGGAACCACATTTCCTGTGTTGAGTGTATAAATACGTCTGGTGAAGAAGGACATGCTCACCTGATTGAACAAAAGGGCGTAATTTTACACGGAGTTGTACCATTCGGAGAATCCAGTTAAACTTGCAACAGGTACCTTCGAAATCATTTATCGAACGAAGATTGTATGAATCGCAGATTTTCAACGCAGGTCAAGCAAATCATCTCCAAGAGCCGGGATGAAGCTGTCCGTCTGGGACATGACTATATCGGGACCGAGCACCTGTTGCTTGGCATCCTGGAGGAAAAGACCAACCTGGCTATGAAGGTGCTGACCTCATTGGATGTCAATTCGAAAGAGCTCAAATCAACCCTGGAGCAGTCTGTGGCAGTTGGGGGGCAACATGGCAGTGATCTGAATATAGGCCAGCTCCCCCCTGAACAAACAGGCCGAAAAGGTCCTTAAAGTGACATTCCTGGAAGCCAAGATGTTGAAAAGTGATGAGATCAATACCGAGCATCTGATGCTCTCCATCCTGAAACACAAGGACAATATCGCTTCTCAGGTCCTGCAACAGTTCGATGTCGATTACGATGTGTTCAAGTCCGAACTGGAATATGTGCTGCAGGAAGGGAATGTCAGCAGCCGGGATCCATTTGCGTCTGCCCAACCCGAACCTGAAGATTCCTTTGAAGAAGAAGAAGAAGGCGGCAGCCGCTATCAACGCAAAGGTGCTACCAAGTCACGGACACCCGTATTGGACAACTTTGGGCGGGATGTGACCCGCCTGGCTGAAGAAGGTCAGCTGGATCCGATCATTGGCCGGGAAAGCGAAATCGAACGTGTTTCCCAGATCCTGAGTCGACGGAAAAAGAACAACCCGATCCTGATCGGCGAACCGGGAGTCGGCAAAACAGCTATTGTGGAGGGGCTTGCCTTGCGCATCATGCAGAAGAAGGTTTCCCGGACGCTGTTCAACAAGCGGATCATCATGCTGGACCTGGCGGCTCTGGTTGCGGGAACCAAATACCGTGGTCAGTTTGAGGAGCGGATGAAGGCCATTATGAACGAACTCGAGAAATCGCGGGACGTTATCCTCTTTATTGATGAGATCCACACGATTGTCGGCGCAGGCGGGGCCACCGGTTCACTCGATGCATCCAATATTTTCAAACCGGCTCTGGCTCGTGGTGAGCTGCAGTGTATCGGTGCCTCCACACTGGATGAATATCGCCAGTATATCGAGAAGGATGGTGCTCTGGACCGCCGATTCCAGAAGGTATTGGTGTATCCACCAAGTGCAGAAGAAACTGTTCATATCCTGCACAATATCAAGTCGAAGTACGAAGAATTCCATAGTGTCACCTACACCGAAGAGGCAATCAAAGCATGTGTCAAACTGAGTGATCGTTATGTAACGGACAGATTCCTGCCGGATAAAGCGATCGATGTACTGGATGAGGTAGGTGCCCGTGTGCACCTGAAGAACATCCATGTGCCGAAGCATATCGAAGAGCTGGAAAAAAAGATCGAGGATCTCAAAGAGCTGAAAAACCAGGCTGTAAAGGATCAGCAATATGAAAAGGCCGCAGATCTGCGGGATGATGAGTCCAAGCTTCAGAGGCAGTTGGAATACGCCAAGAATTCATGGGAGGAGGAGTCCAAGACAAAGCGATATCCCGTTGATGAGGAAGATATTGCCGAGGTGGTATCCATGATGACAGGAATTCCCGTCAAACGTGTCGCACAGAGTGAAAGCAACCGCTTGATCAGCATGACCGATGACCTGAAGAAGATGGTTATCGGACAGGATGAAGCCATCATCAAGGTCACCAAAGCCATTCAGCGAAACCGGGTCGGCCTCAAGGATCCGAAACGGCCGATCGGCACATTTATCTTTCTTGGACCGACGGGTGTCGGAAAGACTGGAATGGCCAAGGCGCTCTCCCGTTATCTATTTGACAGTGAAGACAGCCTGATCCGGGTTGACATGAGTGAATACATGGAGAAATTCTCCATCAGCCGTTTGATTGGCGCGCCTCCCGGGTATGTCGGTTATGAAGAAGGCGGTCAGTTGACCGAAAAGGTCCGCCGCAAGCCATACAGCGTCATCCTCCTGGATGAGATCGAGAAAGCCCATCCGGATGTGTACAATATCTTGCTTCAGGTACTGGACGACGGTCAGCTGACTGATGGACTGGGACGCAAAGTGGATTTCAAGAACACGTTGATCATCATGACCTCCAACATTGGCGTACGTCAGTTGAAGGATTTTGGCCAGGGCGTCGGCTTTGCCACCAAGGCCCGTCAGGAATCGGAAGAAGAGAATGCGAAAAGTGTGATCCAGAATGCGTTGAAGCGGACATTCTCACCGGAATTCCTCAACCGGATCGATGACGTCGTTGTCTTCAATACCCTGGGCCAGGAAGAGATCTTCAAGATCATCGATATCACGCTTGGCCAGTTGCTGAACCGCATGTCCAGCATGGGCTTCTCGTTGAAACTGACCAAGGAGGCTAAAAAGTTCGTTGCCGAGAAAGGGTACGACCCCCAGTTCGGTGCCAGACCACTTCACCGGGCCATTCAGAAATATATTGAAGATCCGCTTGCCGAGCAGATCCTGAATATGAATCCACCGGAAGGGAGTACCTTTGAGGCCGCCCTGAATAAGGACGGTGAATCACTTGACATTACCATTCAGAAGGAAGTCCAGTCGGATGTCGAATAATAATTCGGACGTTCTGGAATCAAATGTACGGTCATCGACAAGCAGAGGCCGTACATTTGCGCGTTAAAGAGACACAATCGTTAATAAAACCAAACATTTGAACAGACGTAGCCAACCCCCTAAAAAGGACGACAAGTATGAATTCCGGATCAATCATATGATTCGGGTGCCCGAAGTCCGACTTGTCGGTGACCATTTGGAAGAGATCAGTGAAATTGCCGGCACAACGATAGAACCAGGCGTTTATACGACTCGACAGGCCCAAAGCTGGGCACAACAGCTGGAACTTGACCTGGTGGAGATATCACCCAAAGCAGTACCCCCCGTTTGCAAGATTGTTGACTACCGGAAGTTCATCTACGATAAAAAGAAGAAAGAAAAGGAAATGAAGGCCAAGATCGTGAAAACGGTCATGAAAGAAATTCGTTTTGGCCCGAATACGGATGAACACGATTTTGAATTCAAGGTTCGTCATGCCAAGAAATTTTTGGAAGAAGGCTCCAAAGTGCGGGCATACGTCCACTTTCGCGGACGGACGATTGTCTTTAAAGACCGCGGTGAACTCCTTCTGCTGAAGTTCCTCAATGAACTGGAAGAAGTGGGATCAGCTGAGGCACTTCCAAAGATGGAGGGGAAGAGAATGTCCGTAATTATTTCCCAGAAGAAGAAAAAATAGCGATCTCCCGCTGGAAGCTTGAATTTCCCCGGAAATCGCCCTATTTTTGCACGCTAAATTGATAGGCTATGCCCAAGATGAAAACCCATACCGGTGCCAAAAAGCGCTTTCGCCTTACCGGTACAGGTAAAGTACGTCACTTTCACGCCAACCATTCCCACCTGATGCGGAAGAAATCCAGTCGTCGCAAGCTCATCCTGCGTCATGGAGATATTCTGTGTGATGCTGATACACCCGGTGTATTGAGAATGTTGTGCAAGTAATTTTCTATCCATTTCACCAGACTATCCGGTCCAAAGTGTCCTGAAACAGGACCCCGGCCTGTCGCAAATTCACAATTATGCCAAGAAGTGTAAATGCCGTTGCCAGTCGGGCCCGACGCAAGCGGATCATGAATGCCGCCAAAGGTTACTTTGGTGCTCGTAGCAAAGTCTACACCGTTGCAAAAAATGCCGTTGAAAAAGCCTGGGGTTATGCCTACCGGGACAGAAAAGGCAAGAAACGTGCGTTCCGCCGGTTGTGGATCGCAAGGATCAACGCTGCTGCCCGCCAGGAAGGAACAACCTATTCACGACTGATCAACGGACTGCATAAACACAATATCGAGCTCAACCGGAAAGCCCTGGCTGATCTGGCACTCCACCACCCTGCAGCATTCAAGGCTGTCGTGGATGCTGTAAAATAGAGCTCATCCAAATACCTGAACAAAAAAGGCATCCGGCTCCTGAGTCGGATGCCTTTTTTGTTTTGTTAATCCGTCAAGAGGAACACCCGGACACTCTGCCGACCTAGCTTCGATTCGAGAGTAAGGATATACAATCCTTGAGGTACCGGATGATCCAGCTTCCAATCCAGATCCTGGCCGATATCAGACCAGGTTCTTTTCCCGACCACCCTGCCCTGCTGATCGACCAGGCTGGTGATCAACAAACCGGATATCGGCTCAGTCAACTCCAGGTGAATTCTGTTCTGAGAAGCCGGGTTTGGGACAACACGCGCTGCCAGGAGCGGCTGAGAAGGTTGGCTTGTGGAAACCATGAATGAAACCAGCTCCGATTCATATGCGCCCAACCCGTGTGTGGCGGCCCGAATGGTTTTGTTCGGAAGAGAAATCGCCAGGTCCATGATCAGCGCAGCGGATGGTAACCCGGATGTAAAACTCGTCCAGGTCGACCCTCCATTATCGGAAAAATAGACCCCCAGGTCAGTCCCGGCATAGACATGCGAAGATTCATAGGGATCAAAAACAATGCAATTCACAGGGACTCCAGGCAGTCCACTGCCCCAGGGTGCCCAGCTCAGGCCTCCATTCAAAGACCGATATACATTCTGTGTGGAAAACCCGCTGAACGTCGCTAACAAGGTACTCCCCAGCGGGTGGAAGGCGACATCTGTACAAAAGCGTGAAGGCAATCCGGTAGCTGTCTGCCAGCTTGTTCCGCCAGTCGTCGATATCCGGATCTTGCCTGTATTCAGCCCGCCTGTCTGGATCGGATCCGAAGATGTAATCACAACCAGGTGGTTTCCGTTGACCGGAGACACTTCGATGCCGGTAATCACATTGTCGCCATCCAAAGGTGCGGGATGCAAGAGTGTCCAGGAATCCAGTTCTCCGAATGTGGTGGACCGGTATACCCGTTGTGCCCCTGCATATACCTTGTCCGGGTCTTGTGGGTCCAGCTGAAAAGAACCGTTGAACGGGACGGATTCGTTAGTAAAGGTGGAACCCGAAACCGGTTCGAAATTATCCCCGTGATTGAGGGATCTGAAGAGCACCAATCCCTGGGCTGATGCCAGGATGCGGTTGTCGTCTGTCGGATCTATTGCCGTTGACATGCCATCTCCTCCGATAACCCGAATCCAGTCGCCATCTCCCTCATAAATGGCGGTTGCGTTGTCTTGCAGCCCGCCGATACCAAAGTCAGGATCTTGTGCCGAGTTGGAGAACCGGGCATAAAACTGCTGTGTTTGATAGCCTCCATTTCGACCACTGAAATTCATTCCATTATCTGTTGTGACAAAAAGCCCGCCATCGGTAGCGATCCATGCTTCGTCCGGAACCAGGGGGTGATATTTGATCTGGTGAATATCCCCGTGCACATAATAGGGAGGCCCTTCCGGCCCTCCTGCTGGGACCTTTCCAAACATCCATTCTTCCCAGTAGCTGGTCTGGATCAGAAAATCGCCTCCGTTGAATGACCTGTGCATATCGATCCCGCCATAGAGCAGATAGTCCGGATCGGTGGGAGATACCGCCAGAGCATGCGCATACCACCCCTGATACTTGGGAATATCCGTGGTATTCACCAGCGTCCATTTGGCGCCGCGATCATTCGAGTGATACAGACCAATACCCTGGAGTGCATTGGCAACCGAACAGTACAATTGGTCGGGATCAGATGGCGCAGCCCCCAGCATCGCCTTACCCGTGTACCCGTTTGGAATCCCATCGGTGATCAATGCAAATGAATTTCCGCTGTTGATCGATCGATAGATGCCGGCCCCTGCTGTTAAGAAGCTGCCTGCCGTGAGGACGATTTGAGCTGTATCTGTGGGGTGCACCCACAGATCCGTGATCATTGCCTGGTTCAGCTTCTTATACCAGCTGTCACCTCCATTATCACTGCGATAGAGCCCTTCACTGGTGGCGGCATAGAGAATGTTGGGATCCAATGGATTAAACATCAATT
Organism: Saprospiraceae bacterium; assembly: GCA_016710115.1. Lineage (GTDB taxonomy): Bacteria > Bacteroidota > Bacteroidia > Chitinophagales > Saprospiraceae > JAGNXB01. The sequence continues at coordinate 504,389 of JADJLN010000002.1, read as the reverse complement.
TCTGTATGGCGCGCAAGCCGCCTGAAGTCCAGTCCAGACTGGCAGACCACGTTGCCCCGCCATCGGTTGACCGAAGGATGCCAATGCCATAGGTGCCTCGTGTATACCGACTGATGGTTCCCGGAGATGCCGAAGCCTGATTGTACATCTCACCGGTGCCAATCCACATTCGATCCGGGTTTTGTGGATCGATCAGAATGGAAGACACGCCCAACACGGGAAAGCCGATGTCAATACGTTGCCATGCGTTCGCACCTTTCCCACCGGATGTCGTCACCCAAAGTCCGCCACTCGCTGCCCCGGCATAGATGATATTCGGGTCCGTGGGGTGGAACGCAACACAAAGCGTCCGACCACCGATGTTTTTTGGCCCGATAGCCTGCCATTTTCCCTGGTCATTCGATCGCTGTGCACTGGCCTGAAATGCCCGAACCCAGGCTCCTACATCAAGGTGGCCATGTTCATCCATTCGACGCGAGAACCATTCATCCATTGACGTCCCGGCCTCACTCGTTTCGATCAGCTCCTCTTCGACCTGTGTTCGGGAGGAACAGGAACAGACAAAAAGGATGCACGGGAGGGCCATCCAGAAAAACAACTTCTTCGATATCATCCTGAATAAATAAGTGCCGCAAATATAGACGGTTACAAGATGATGCCCCCTTCAATTCCCTGTCTTTGTTCGGCTGCCGACAGAATCAATCCTTCGCTGTCCGTGATGAAGTCATTATCTTGTATTCCTCACATTGTTTTCCAATGTCTAACACTCACCTCGACTCAACCGACCTTCTGGCCCTGGATGCCTCCCTGGCTCGCCAGGTTGAATCGGTGATATTGTCCCATCAGCCTGGGTCGATCCCCCCGGACAGGCTGGCTCGACTCCTTGGCGTACTACTTGACCACATCGCCCAAACTGAGCCGCTCCATTTCACGACCCAGTTCTCCCTTATGGCCTATATCTGCCACAAGTTCAGAACACCTTATGCTACACAACAGGCGTTGCATCTGTTTCGAAAACAGATGGTCGTTCTGGAAAGAACCACAGATCCAGATCAAGCTGCCCTTGCGGATGCACGAAACTGGGGTTACCGCGCGTTGGCGGGCACGATCCGCGATGTTTTTGACGTGCCACTACACCCGGATTTTATCCGACTTCTCGAACGATTACCCGGTGCAGAGGTCAGCACTCGAAAAAAGCTGGGTTTTGAATCTCTGGTCGAAGCCGTCATTGTTGAGGTTCGAACAGATCAATGGCAACTGATCGGTTATCGCGAAGACCTTCCCGGTCAACAGGTTGTCGTCCAGGGGAATGTGATGGAGCGAAATGAAAATTTCAACAGCCTGTTTGCCTTTCTGGATCACGACCCGGTGCCACCCACAAGAGTCAACCTGGTGGATTGCGAAGTGGATGAACAGGGCACACTCTACCCGAAGGGGATCATCCCGGAACCCGATCATCTGGTGGATGTGACATCCATTGCGGAATGCTTCACACCACAGGGAGAATATCCTGTCATCGGGGTCATGAAGCGCTTCCTCCCGAATACCATCAGTGGGCCTATCCTGGCAGGACATATGGCCAATTTTTTCCTGGACAGGCTGATCCAGACACCTGGACTGAGCTTTGATGATGTCTTTCCTGATGTGTTCCACCTTCACCCGATGGCATTTGCCACGCTCAGCGACCAGGAGGTGCGTGACTTGGCGACCAAAGGGAAACATCATTTTGAAACCCTGAAACAGTTTATCCAATCCGGATTGGCCAAAGAACAAATGGAGCCGGAAGATTGCTATCTGGAACCTTCCTTTTACAGCCCCGAGTTTGGCTTGCAGGGCCGTCTGGATATTTTCCATTTGCCCGAAGACACCACTCTCGCGCCTGGCATTGTCGAATTGAAAAGTGGAAAACCATTCAGACCGAATGCCTATGGACTGAATGCCAATCACTATATCCAGACCCTGCTGTATGACATCCTGGTCAGGGATGTTCGCCCGCGTGTGCAGTCATTGACCTATATCCTCTATTCGAGTGATCCTGAACGTCCGTTGCGCTATGCGCCTGTTGTTCGATCCAAGCAAATGGATGCCCTGCAGGTTCGCAATCATATTCTGATGATGGAACTTGCCCTGGCTTCACTGGATGGAAATAACCCGGACAGCTGGAGACAATTGGAGGCCTGGCGAACAAGCCGGCAATCGGGCTTGATCGGCTTTCACCAACGTGATCTCAACCTGTTCTCGCAGACATGGGATGGTCTGGATATCGTTGAGAAGGCCTATTTCACAACCTTTACCGGTTTCCTGGCCAGGGAATACAAACTGGCAAAAACCGGACGTATCGGGTCTGACCGGTGGAAAGGCCAGGCGTCTCTCTGGCTGGATAGCCCCGGTGAAAAAGCCGACCGGTTCGCCATTCTCTCTCATCTTCGGATCATTCGAGATGACAGCGCCGCCCATGATCCTGTGCTCCAGTTTACGTTCACTGCGCAGACCCCTTCACTTGCCAATTTTCGAGTAGGAGATATTGCCGTACTCTACCCGCATCATCCGGAGGGAAAAACAACCGGTGACCAACTGTGGAAATGTACATTGGTTGAGATCCATCCGGACGGAGTTTCAGTCCGTTTGCGCGCACCGCAGATCCACAAATCCCGATTCCAGGATGCGCAACTCTGGCAGTTGGAAGCTGATTTTCTGGACAGTTCTTTCCACCAGTTGACACGCAGCCTGTTCTCATTTGCTGCCTGTGATCCGGAAAAACGTGCCTTGCTTCTGGGTAGACGCGCACCTGCCTTGCCCGAGAAAAAAAACTACACCCTTTCACTGGCAATGACCGACGAACAGCGTGAAGTGGTTACCGATCTGCTGAATTCAAGGGACTATTTCCTGCTATGGGGGCCCCCTGGCACAGGAAAGACCAGTGTGGTACTTCATCATCTGGTGCATTGGCTGATGACCAATACAGCAGAAAATGTCCTCTTACTCGCTTACACCAATCGGGCCGTGGATGAAATCTGTGCTTCTGTAGAAGCCATATCATCCGATTACAGGGACAAGTATCTGCGAATCGGCAGTCGGTTCAGCACCTCCCCCGAGTTTCGGGACAGGCTCTTATCCATGCAATTACCTGCATGCTCCAATCGCTCAGATGTTCGAAAGCTGATCCAAGGCCACCGGTTATTTATCGGTACAGTTTCGTCCGTTCTGGGTCAGTCGGAACTTTTTTCTCTGAAGTCATTTGATCGGGTGGTCATAGATGAAGCCTCTCAATTGCTGGAACCCATGCTGGTTGGTCTTCTGATGCAATTCCCCCACTTTACACTGATTGGTGATCACAAACAGTTGCCCGCAGTAGTGACACAGGATTATACAGAACGCAACATCGAGAATCCGGCCCTTCAGGAGTTATCCTTCTTCGACGCGGGCATTTCGCTGTTCGAACGGTTATTGAGCCAGGTAAAGGCCTCCGGATGGCAGGGAGTAACCGGATTACTTTCCCGGCAAGGTCGTATGCATGCGGAGTTGATGGCATTTCCTAACGCTGAATTTTACGAGCACAGACTGGACCTGATCAGCCCGCTCCAGCAACTGGTGTTGGATGATCCGGAGATCCCCCATGCACTCCATTCCAGACTGGTCAACAGACGAGTTGCATTCCTTCCCGTCAATCCTGAAGGCGAGGAGTTGATGATGAAGATGAATCGACGAGAAGCCGACATGCTCGTAGAACTGATCCAGTACTATCAGGCCCTCTATTGTGCTGCCGGCCGCCAATGGACTGCTGAAACGCTGGGAATCATTACGCCTTTCAAAGCGCAGATCGCATTGATCAAGCAATTGTTCACAGAGGCTGGCATTCCTGCTGATGTCTGTACGATTGATACGGTAGAGCGCTATCAGGGTGGTGCCAGAGATATAATTCTCATTTCCTTTTGTGTCCAACGGCCCCAGGAACTGGCATTGATCATCTCAGATGGACATGGCATCGATCGCAAATTGAATGTGGCACTCACACGTGCACGGGAACGCGTGATCAGCCTGGGCTTCCCGGATGCCCTGGCAGGCCATAAAAGCTATAAGGCGTATATGGACCAGTACATGATCTCTTGAACGTGAATTCAGAAATCCGGTTTTGAATCACAGAATGCCGATCATTTTGTGCGTCTGGAGGCTCAATGACCACCGGGGATGAGCAAGACAGTACGCTGTAGTCAACCGGATATTCTGTTCAATCTCCGGGCCATCCATCGGTTGTAAAAAAAAATGCCCGAAATCCAGGTTGTCAAACAGCTCAGGAAGTGCTTGCGGCTGGGGGTACACCAGTTTCAACTCATGCCCCGTGGTCTGCACCAGTTCCGAGCCTCCTTTCGGACTGACGCAGATCCAATCGATTCCTTCCGGAACGACGATCGTTCCATTTGTTTCAATAGCGATCAGAATACCATTCTGATGGAATTCCTGGATGAGCTCGTTGTCGAGTTGGAGAAGTGGTTCACCGCCGGTACAAACCACAAACGGAGGTACATGCTGTTCGGTAGGCCACAGGTCCAGAATCCGTTTTGTGAGCTCATCTGCATGAAACCGGCCACCTCCTGGGCCGTCCGTACCCCGAAAATCAGTATCACAGAACGAGCAGATCGCCTTCTCCCGGTCCTCCTCCCGACCTGACCACAGATTGCACCCGCTGAACCGGCAGAAGATCGCAGGCCTGCCAGTATGTGTACCTTCTCCCTGCAACGTATAATAGATCTCCTTGATGAGATATGTTGTTTTGCTGGCCATAGGGCTTGATCGTTTTTCACTATTTTCAGACCACTTTCGAACAGGCTTCCGTCTATCTGGTCAACCGATTCAGGTTCATTTTCAAGGGCATTTGAATTGGCCCAAAAAAGATTCCTTCGACATGCGCCTTGTCAGATGCGGATTCAACAAAGATACGGTACAGGTGTTCGGAGGGAGCTTCCTATCTTTCCCGATGTTCTGGCAATCCGGTGATCAGGTTTATCTCAAATACACCCGGCAATGGGGAGTATTTGCGCGTTATGCGGGTGACGATATGGCGATGGTTTTCATCGATGACCAGCACGACGAGATTCCGGTTCATCTGGACGACTTGGACTATAAAGCCCCGATGGAATTACCTGCTGTGTCTGTGCATCCCGGATCCAGGACGTCCAATCCACAAAGCACCCGGTTTATCGGAGGTCAAATACCTGTCCTGCATCAAGGTGTTCAACTGGCACTGACCGCTGATCCCGAACACATGGAGTCCCGACAAGTATATGCGTTTCTGATCAATGATACGGACCAGCTTCTTGAATTTTCCAGTGAACTCCGGGTGACAGATGGTCCTGACGACAAACGTGAGAGCACTTTGCCTGGTGGTGAATGGGTGGAATTGGCTGCTTTTTCACTGCACGTTTTACCTCAGCAGCCGGAAATCGTAATTCGAACAAAATGGGCCAACCATTCCATTGATCGTCCTGATCTTCGGATGAAACCCAAACCAAAGTCGCTCTTTCAAAAGATGGGCCCCAATCCCTATTTCAGTTTTCCTGCGGCACTATACTCAATACCTGAAGATTCCAGAGTCAAGGAAAATCTTCAGATCCACACAAAACGACCGTCAGCTATGGTGACAGACCGTCGGCTTATTCACGCTACACCTGCACCAGCTCAAAAGGCGTCCTTCCAAATTGAGCTGGATCTCCATGCCGAACGGCTATTCAGTGATCCGGGAAAAGTCACACCTGGAGATATTTTCCGGCGGCAGATGATGGTATTCGAGCAATATCTTCAGCAAGCAATTCAGGTTGGCGTTCCTCATGTATATATCATTCACGGTTTGGGGAAAGGCAAGCTGAGACAGGCCATAGCACAGCGAAGTCAAACCTTTTCAGCCGTGTCCCAGGTCAGGAATGACTACCATCCCAAATACGGTTTTGGTGCCAGTGAGATCATCCTCCGTTGAGGTAAAGATTGCACAATCGAGACCATCCGGCCAATAATTGTTGGACAATGTTTATCTTGAAGGACCTTTTCAACTTCAAATCACAACTTTCCCATGAAATTTGAGATCTTTCAAAGTGATCCATCCGGAACATTCTATTTCCGGCTCAAGTCCAGAAACGGTCAGGTCATTCTTCAATCACAGGGATATGAAGCCAAAGCTGGTGCCCGAAACGGAATCACCTCGGTGACCAAACATTGCCGGGATTCTTCCTGTTTTGAGACAAAGCAGTCCAGTAATGGAAAATGGCATTTCAATCTGAAATCGTCCAATGGTCAGATCGTAGGGAGCAGTCAGATGTATGCAAGCAGTTCAACCATGAAGTCCGGCATTGATGCTCTTCAACGTGTCGCACCAATTGCCCGGATCGTTGATTTGACCTGATTACTGCCGGTTGGAACCATTATCTGATCAACTGGATTTCTCCTTTGATAAGCCGCTCCTGACCATTGGTCATCCGGATTGTTGCTGAATAGATGAATACTGCCGGATCCAGCAGTTCACCCCGATACTTCCCATCCCAGCCTTCACTGACTATCCCGGGAGAAAGGTCTGTTCGCTGAAATAAAAGGGTCCCCCAACGATCATAAATGGAAAGCTCGGAGATACGGGAGATCAGTTCATTCCCATAGATCGTAAATCCGTCATTGATCCCATCGCCATTCGGACTGAAAACCGTGGGTATGAAATAGCGAACCGGTCCATCATTGACTGTGATCAAAACCTGATCAGTAGCAATACAACCATCCTGATTCTCTACCTGGATGTCAATCTGCACCGTTTCGGTGATCTCAACCGTCTGGATAAGGCAGGTAGGGCAAATGATATTCATCGGCTGCCAGGACACAGATGTAATCGAACCCGGCGTCCCGGAAAGAATGCCTTCCAGGTTGAGCACGGTGCCTGGCGGAACAGTAAGATCCGGTCCCAGATCGATTGTAAAGGAGGTGGCATCCTGGAGAACCACAATCGAATCCAGAGGACATCCCTGGGCATCTTCCAGGTGGATGGTATTCGCCCCTGGCCCCAGCCCGGCAAACACATTGGACATCCCCAGGGGAAGTTGATTGATGCTGTAGAGATATGGACCAACACCTCCCGTTACCGAGTTGATCAGAATTTCTCCGTCCTGGGCCTGACAAGACGGTTGTGTGAGAGAGACCTGCATCGAGGTCGGGCCCGTTTGCCCTTGTACAACCGATACTGTATCCGTAGCGAAACAGGTTGTCTCCTGATCGTAGACCGCCAGGATATACAGGCCAGGCAAAGCAACTTCTGGTTCCTTCATCGAACTGATTGTGTCCATACCAAGCGTCCAAACATATAGCCAGGGCGGCTGGGTGTTTCCTCCGGGCGAGCCCAGGATGACCTGGTTGGACGTGCATCCCAGCACCTGATCTGGCCCGGCATCAGCTACAGGCAGATCAACTACTTGCAGAGCGAGCAGAGCAGTATCTCCCTGACAGGGTGAAGCAGCAGGAACCAGATAAAACAACTGATAATTGCCCGGCACGGAAGGGGCATTCCCAAACCACTGACCTGTAGTCGGTTGGATAGTTGCGATCGGTGAGGGGTTGGAGCTGACAACACCCCATTGCCCGCCAGCATCATACCCAACGAGCGAGTTGAACAAGTCGAGATTGACCGGAACACCCGGACAGAAATAGAGCGAATCAATGGACATCCCCGCTTCGGGTTGCACTGCAATCTCGAGCGACAGGAAAGCCGTATCGGGACAACCTGGTGGTGGAGGAAGAGCCATCGTAAAACGGAATGTATAGATCCCCGGATCTGCGGATAGAATATCAAAAAGAGACCCGGAGAGTGTACCTGGCGAGCTGCCTGCCGGTGTGGCAACCAACGTCCAGATACCTGGATCCGGAAACTGGTTGTACGGATCCAGTTGAACGACGCCGGAAGATGTACACCATTGAGATTGGCCGGATAGGGAGAGGGTTGGGCATGTGCATTCCACAACCTCCACGAAGAGGGTATCCGCTTTGTTTGGACAAGCTGTTGATGTTAGCGTTGTTTGATAGACGAACGTGTAGGTTCCTGCCGTAACGCCAGTGAAATCGAGGAACGGGATCACTCCGGAAGCACCGGAGTTGTCTGCATCCACCCAGACTCCTGATGATGGTGGAAGGACAAAAAGGGAATCCAACCATAACAGCGGCGACCCAAACGGTCCCGATTCATTACAAACCGAAATCGTCGATTGAAGATCCACCTGGGGCAGAGCCTCCAGATGAACCTCTACGATGGCTTCATCAGGACAGGGATCTCCGGGTGGATTTGTCCAGCTTGCCTTGAGGTAATACACCCCGGGTGTAGCATGTTGTGTGGTGAGTGTCTGCCCGGACAACGAGGCTGCGTTCATTCCCGGAGGCCCCGTCACGATCACCCAGCCGGCCACCGTTCCGGGAGGGAGCAGGGTGGCCAGGTCGAGATCGGGTTCATCATTACACAAGGTGATGTCATCCACCGTGGGGCAGGAACAGTCAATGACATGGATAATAGTTGAATAACTCTGGACCAAGCAAGGTGGTGGGCCATCACGGAATACGTATGAAAAAATGTAACTCCCCGGAGTTGCGCCTGTGAAATCGAGGTAGGGCAACATACCCGTTACCCCGGGTACCGGAGTGAGGGCCGACCATAACCCCGTCGTATCTCCTGATAGAATGAGAGATTGAAAGTTGAGGGTAGCAGGCCAGTTCCCATTTGGACCCACATTGCAAACCGTATCACTGATCGGAGTAAAAGCAATCCGGGGAGATAACAGAACGAGGTCCAGAGTATCCGTTTGGGGGCAACTTGCAGGAGGTGGCGGAATCAGTGAATAGACGAGCGTATAGTGCCCTGTGTCCGATCCGACAACTTGCAACTGATTTCCCAGAATAATTGCCGGTTTGATGCCGGAAGGAGCCTGAGCCAGGCTCCACAGGCCGGATGCCACATTGATCTCAAAGTCGGCGAGTTGGACGGCATTCACATCATTGCACACCGTATCCAGAGCACTGACCTCGAGCGGGGGACAAAGGCAATTGACCACCACCACCTCAGTTGTTCCTACAGCCTCCGGACAAGGCATCTGGGCAGCCGATGTGGTGTACTGATAGGTATACTTTCCCGGCGGCACGCCGGTAAAGTCAAGTGAAGGAATGGCTCCAGATGCTCCTGATGCATCAATTTCCAGCCAAACCCCGTTGGGTGGGCCGAACAGGATCAAGCTATCCAGGTGGATTGTGGTCGGCCATTGCCCATTGGCCATCTGGTTGCATACGGTATCGCTGGCTGCCAATTGGAGAACAGGCGGGGCATGTACTGAGACCAGATGAGCTGTACTGTCAGGACACCCTGGCGGCGGTGCATTGGTCAGTTTGAAGACCAGCATATAATCACCCGTGTCTTTTGCCGTAACAACCAGGCTGTCTTGAAAAATTTGCGCCGGATTACTTCCCGATGGGACCTGTGTCAACGACCATGACCCGGGCTCCTGGGTCAGTTCGAAATTCTGCAGATGGACACCGGGATCCGTCGTACAAAATGGTCCCGGTGGGATTGTTGCTACACTGGGGCAGGCACAATTCTCCACAAATATCTCAATGAACCGGGTAATGTTTGCACATGGTGCAGTTGCATTCAGGGATGTCCAGGTAAATGTATAGGATACAGGACCAGGAACTCCACTGAAATCCAGTATCGAAAAAATACCTCCGACCGGGGCTCCATCCGTATTGGACCAGGACCCAACTACATTTGCATTGGTAATCAATGTATCAAAATTGACCAGCGTATTGAAAATGCCGCCTCCGTCCGAGTTACAGATATGGATGGTGGATTTCACCGCTGCTGCCGGTGCCGGAATCTCGGTCCAGGTAAACGAAAGTGTATCCGTACAGTTTCCATACCGATAGAACACAAACACGGTATCCACCTGGGTGGGGTCAACCATGGGGCCGATCTGGGTGGATGTGTCCAGTGGCATGTCATCATGGAAAGACAATTGCCCTCCCAATTGACTCATATCCGAAAACCCTGCCTGGTTGAGGTTGACTATACTGCCTTCACAATACGCCACCTTGGATGGCCCCTTCAGGTCCGGGATTTCCGGATTTGCCATCACCGTCACTGCAGCCGAATCCGAACACACTTTGCCACTGGCCAGAGTGACACTGAGCTTGAGTGTATAGACCGCCGGCTGATTGACCAGGGCAAAGAGGGTCTGTTGTCCGCCAACAACCTGCCCCCCCGGCCCGGGGATCCACTGGATCAACGGATTCTGATAATTAAACAGGGAACTTACACCGCTGATCCCGACGGTCGGTGTCGTGCAATCCAGGATACCCTGAGCGACCGCATGAGCTTCAATATTGATGACAACGAGATCGAGCTGAACAATACTGTCACATCCTGTGAACGGACTGATCAGCGTATCGCGAAATTGTCCTGTTTTATTGTAAAAGTTGGTGCCAACAATCTTGAATTCTCCATCACATATCGTGTCTGTCAGGTGAATGACATCTGCATTCTGGACAATGAGGTTGAGAGTAACAATACTATCACACCCGGTAATGGTCGGAAAGGTATCCGTCACTGAAATTGATTCACAATACAAATTGCCCCCTAATGGATAACATTTTCCCGCACAAAGGATGGTATCGATCACCTGTAAAGGAGGTGGGGCTGCAATGAGGATATTCAGGCAATTATTGGTGATATCACCGCAGAATGGAGGTGCATCGCTGAATAACGATTCCCGCAGAGCGCTTACAGACAACAGACCGTCTGGAGCTGGGATACTGTCAAGATCCTTTTTGAGGTAGGACAACCCGCAAATCTGATATAGTCCGGGAAGTGCCCCGGTCAGATCAACGGTATCTATGTACTTCTCGATGACCCCGTTGCTGGATTGGATAAATGTGTATCCGTAATCCGCTGTATCCGGTTGGGGTGCGAGAAAAACCGGTTTCAGGTCAAGGGCCAGTCCAGGGTCATGTTCGCAAAATGACAGGTTCTGATTTTTATTCAGTTTGCCTGCATATGCCTGGCAACTGCAGTCGATCCCCGAGTCATCACAAAAGAGAATGGAAAAATTGATAAAGGTTCCCTTTTCCAATTCCGTACAATTCTTGACCAGGATCTTCCATTGTCCATTTACCGGACCCGAATCAAAATCTTCCAGGTTTCCCTTATACGGATGGTAGGATCCTGTATAGGATTCAAATGCGGCCCAAAGCTGGTTATTTGTCCATTGTCCAAATTTGCCGGGATCGGGATTCGGGAGGATACTGGACTGAACAAAGGAGATATTCCACGAACTGAATGCAGAACTTGCAAATCCGGAAGTCATGGAAGGTCCGATCAGCTCGATGGTATCGCCTCCCGGACTGATCAGGCACATCGACAGGGACCAGACATAATTATGCTGAAAATGGACTTGCAACCCGCATACACCCTGGAAAGGATGGGCCAGGTCATCATTTTCGGCGCCCTTGATATTCAGGATAAATTCCAGCGTCTGACAGGAGTCCAATCCCGGAGGAGGAAGCGCTTGCGGACAATTGAGACAATCACAATCCTGGCTTTGCGCACAGAACGCAACCAACAGTAGAACAAGAGTCAACAACCCTTGACGAAGAAGACATGTTTCTGGGATTATCGAAACCATGTGTGGCGGGAATAGGGACAATCCTGTCCTTCTTGACATGACAGGTTACCGTGCGTTAAAGATACAGGGTTTCCAGACAGAAGGCAAGTTGACTGCTTCTTCTGGTGTGTTCACGAAAGGAATACGAACATTGCTGAAGACAGTGCCAGCCCTGTCCTAATGGATACGAAAAGGAAAGGGGGCAAGCGCCTGGCCTGCCCCCTTTCTGTATCCGGGAAATCGTCCCAAATCTTATCTGGCGATCTGCATTCTCATTGCATAAGGACGTTGACCATCCCAAATTCGAAGGATATACTGACCGGATGGCACATTTGGCAACACGACAGAATGTCTGACGGGGAGGAAGAGAAATCTACCGTTCCCGCATGGACCTGCTGGCCCAGAATATCCAGAACATCGAATCGAACTTCTCCTGTCGGATTCCCTGTCAGTTCAAGAACAAACAATCCGTTCGATGGATTTGGCATGATCTGGACACTGGTCAGAAAAATCAGGCAATGTCACAGCACTGTTGTTGACCATCACAGTCTGAATGATCGTATCTGTTCCACAGGCATTCGAAGCGATCAAACGCACATTATAGGATCCGAAAGAAGAGAAAGTGTGTTCCGGATCGATCTCCAGGCTCGATGCGGCCAGTTCGAAATCCCATAAATAGCAAGTGCCGAAGACTGTTGTGTTGGTGAACTCTGCATCCAACAGCTTGGTCGTATAGGTGAAGTCTGCAGTCGGAATGGAATCAAACAGGCGGATATAATCCGTCAGAAGCAATGTATCCGTCCATCCTGTGCCCGAAACGATCAACTCCACATCAAAAATGCCTGGTGTCAGGTAGGTAACACTTGGATTCTGGCTGGTCGAAGTTGCTGGAATGCCGCCTTCGAAGGTCCATTGCCAGGTATCCGGAGTCTGATCAGAAAGATCTTCGAAATCGACGACCATACTGGTTGCACATGCCTCCCGAATATCGGAAGTGAAATTTGCGACCTTGTCAAAGAACACATGGACCGGCTGACAAGATGAACTGATTCCGCAGGCGTTGGTCACCAGCAGTGTAACATGATAGAGTCCTTCCTCTGCATATTCATGGATCGGATTTTCCTCAAAACTGGTATTGCCATCGCCGAAGTCCCAAATGAACGACAATGCATCCGTTGATTCATTGAGGAACTGCATTTTGTTGTCGGTCGTCACGTTGGAGTACATGGATGTTGGTCCTGCTCCGACAAGGATGTAATTGGTCAATTCCAGTGTATCAAATCCGGAAGCTCCGGATACGATCAAGGTTACGGTGTATTGCCCGTCATCTTCATAGCTCACAGTCGGATTCTTCAAGGTAGATGTAGCCGGATTGCCACCGGGGAAAGACCAGGACCAGCCTGTCGCATTGGGCGAGCTGGAATTGGTAAAGGTGATCTCTACCGGCGCACAACCTGATGTGGTGCTTGCCTTGAAACCAGCCGTGAGCGGCAACGTGATTGTAACTGTCTGCGTATAGACATCCGTACCACAATCATTGGTCACCGTCAGGATCACTACATATTCACCTTCAGCCTGATATTGATGTTCAGGGTTCTCTTCGTTGCTGGACATTCCGTCCCCGAAGTCCCAGGAAAAGGAAGTGCCGTAAAGAGAGGTATTTGTGAATTGAACCAACCCTTCACCGACAGAAGTAAAGCTGGCTTCCGGCGTAGAAATGACATCGATATAATCGACAAACATTGCTGTATCAGACCCTGCAAAATTCGATACGATCAACATCACATCGTATTTCCCCGGACTGTTATAGGTTACTATCGGATTCGGATCTGATGAAAACGCAGGATCACCACCCGGGAAAGACCGGTATAATCCGTCGCATTTTCAGAGGCATTTTCCGTGAATTCAACGACAAATGGGGTGCAACCTGTGAGTGGTGAAGCATAGAAATCCGAGGTAGGAGGAGCCGTAATCGTGACAACCTGTTCGATCACAAAATCACCGCAACCATTCGTAGCCGTCAGAGTGACCAGGTAATCGCCTTCCATGGCATAGGCATGAACGGGGTTTACATCCGTACTGCTGGATCCGTCACCAAAATCCCAGAGGAGGGATACCCAATCCTGAGTCTGGTTGGTGAACTTGACCGTATCTGGTGGTACCAACTCAGTTGCAAACGTACCTGTAGGCACGTCATTAACAATAATATAGTCCGTCAGTGTCAACGTACTGCTACCCGCAGCATTGGACACGGTCAGAGAAACATTGAATTTGCCCTTGTTCTGATAAACAACCGTCGGGTTCTGCAACGTCGAGGAGGACGGTGTTCCTCCGGGAAATTGCCATGACCAGTTTGTGGTGTTTGGTGAAGAGGCGTCAGTAAAATTGACAGTCAGTGGTGCACAACCGATTGTCTCATCAGCAGAGAATTCTGGTATTGGCGGTGTCACGATCGTAATGAACTCGGAATACATGGTGGTGCCACACTGGTTCGTAACGCTGAGGATCACCTCATATACTCCATCTTCTTCGTAGGTATGGCTGGGATTTTCTTCAAAGCTGAAGGCGCCATCACCGAAATCCCAATAGTAGGATACTCCACCGGTAGACATGTTGATGAATGTCACAAAGTCTTCATCAATAATCGCTTCAAAGAACGGAACGGGAACATCCAGAACATTGATATAGTCCACTTTCGTGATCTCGTCAGAACCAGCCGCATTGGATACTTTCAATGTGACTGAATAAAGCCCTGCATCATTGTAGGTCACCGTCGGATTCTGCATGGTTGAAAACGAGGGTGTCCCACCGGGGAAGGACCAGAACCAAGAATCCGGATTATTTACACTCTGATCCGTAAAGTGGACAGTCAACGGAGCACAACCTTCGAGTTCATCTGCCGTAAACATGCCGTTCGGAGGGGAATTGGGCACGCAACCACTCATACACCATCCACTACCTCCATTGGTATAGCTGTTGATATCACTGATGGATGCGTTGGACCATGTTGTCGTGTTATTCACGGACGGGGCCATAATTGTATTTGAGCCTACTGCGTCATGTTCACAGGAGAAATTGTGGCCCAATTCATGCGATACCATCACACGCATCAGACTGGTATTGGAAGTCCAATCCTGAAGGCAATGGTATCCGAAACTGTTGCAAATACCGCTGAGGTAGGCAATGCCTATTGTCCCACCGTCAAAGTCACGGTTGGACCAGAGTCCGGCGACATCATTATCTTCTGTAAATCCACCACTGTTTCCCCAACTGCGAAAACTGCCCAGAAGCACTCCCGGGTCGGTATTGTTTGTCCAGGGTCGCAGCTGTTGCAATCTGAAAACCAGTATTCAACAATATCAAATTCGTACGTGTGCTGGAGCTGGCCGTTGTTGTACTGACCTTCAACCAGGTTCATGATCAGATCGATCCGGTTCTGAGCACCCGCTGCACCTCCATATTCGCTGTAGAACAACCAGTCGCATGCTGCTCCATATTCGACCTGTTTGCAAGCACTGCCTACCACACCTTCAGAATCTCCATCCGGACCTGGGCCAGGGTTCAATCCGTGATCATCAGATTTGTGCAAATCCATATCTGTGCCGCAAGTCATCTCCTGGATGGATTTTGAGATCGATGCTTCATACACCACTACCAGATTCGCATCGGCATTGTCGATGTAATAGGACAACGGTTCGATCATATATTCTGCACCTTCATGTGCAAAAGCCCCACCGATCATGTTCTCATCAATCAACAGGCGGATCTCGCCACCCTGTGTAGTTTGAATCTCACCTGCATAGGTCTTGTTGGGGCGGGTCGGTAATTGCTGGACTCCATTGGCGGTAGACAGGAACATTTTATAGTTCGATCGTCGTACCGGATTTGCAAATAACGACATGGGCAGGTGCATGGCACCCAATTTCAGCGTCATGTCAATCTGGTTTGACTGACTCATCACGTGCGCATAAATGGCATGGATATCCAGTTGATAAACCTGGTATTCCGCCACTTCCGGGAGCACAGATTTCTGCACCAGGTCGACCGGGGTTCCGGTAAACGTAACCTGAGCATACATCCTGGATACGCCCAAACATGCCACAAATGCAAAAACAAGCACAGCTATGCCTATTCTGCCAACGGTAGAATTCACTCGCATCATAAAGTTATTGGTGTTGATATTGAATCCGGATAATCTGCGAAAATACATGAATTCATATTGAAAATCAAAGGAGTCAGCAGCCGAATGACCTGAATTTTACATGATCGAAATTTCTCGCGGACCGATCTTGGAAGATTCTCTTCCAACTCATTGATATTCTCATGATTAGCTGGCAATACAGTCATCAGGAGAAATCACAAATATGAACGGCCTGATTCATGCGTTAAGCGCTAACTTTGAGCCGATTACCCATGAAGCACAATCTGCTTATTCTACTCTCTTTTCTGATTCCGGTGGTGGTGCCAGAAAAAACGCTTGGCCAACACCGGAGCCCAGATCCTTTCTTAGCGGTGAAGGCAGGCTCAACAAAAGCGCTATACGATCTTCTTGGAACGGAAAAAAAAGGTGCTGAATGGGATGATCTTTTCCAGAAACATGTCCTACCCAACCCGTTTCAGGGAAACCCCGATCACGATCTTGATCTCTGGTATCGACACCAATCAGCCTTCCACTATCGGCCGGAAGTCGGGGCCTTCCTCTATTGTCCCCCCGGAACAGCATACCCTCCCCCAACGCTTTGTGTCGCTCCGATACCCGATGCTGAACATCGCATGTCCAACCAGCAGTTCGATGGTGATCAATCATTCTCCGACTGGCCATATCAGGAGTGGGAGAATTTTTGTCCCCCTCTGATCTGCGGACGGATCCATCGTCTGCTTTCTGTGCATTCCAATCCACCCGACAGTCTGATCCGGTTACTGGATATTCTCAGCCGGTGGGATCCTGGAGAAGCAACACTGACGCTCATTGACTACTATTCTGAGACGGCCGGGATAGCACAACAAAAAGTTTCGAAATGGAAGAACAGGATATATCTGAGTGCCGGGAGCGAACAGGTACCCTCCATTGTTCAGTTCCACTTGCCCCTGGATCAACTCCGTTCAGATCAATATCAGTCCCTGTTTTCAGTCTATCCATTTATCTATGACGAACCAGTTGATTTTTACGGCCGTGTTTTAACTACCTGTCATTTGGCACAGGTTCCACCCTGGGCACCAATCTATGACCTGCTGAAAACGCACCATCCAAGATCCCTTTATTACCTGGCGGCACGAGCGCATCACAACCTGGTGGATAATACCCCACCGGATCTGATTAATTACAGGATCATCCTCCGCCAGATGACCGGTCTTGACATTCAATCTGATGATCTGGACAGCTGGCTCCTTCATTTCTATACTTCTTCGGCCGATTGGGTATGGAGCGATCAACTCCAGCGATTCTCCTATTATCCCGAAATGGAGGATCATCTCCTCCTGGTCGAATCCTGGTTTCGCCATCTTGCTTCACCCGATCCGAACGTGGCCTCATCATTCTATAAACTCATTATTGATGCTGACCCAGCCATCGTTCGACAACACAGTGGTGTCTATCGACAGATGCTGACACAATGGAATCCGGCCCTTCCACCAGCCAACCTGCCTTTCCCTGAAATCACCTCTACATTCCGGTCAGATGCACGGAACCAGGGCGAACGTTTACTCCTTTCTCCCGGCATTGCAGAACTTGCAAAATCTCTGTTATTCCCGTTGCCCATGACCCAACGGATCAGGATCGAGGACAGTCTGATGCAGGTGTGTTCAGCTCCTGATGCGACTGCCCTGGAAGCCCTGGCCCTGGAATGGGTAGCCAGTCCATCCGCGGAATATTCTCTGTCACGCATCATCGATCACCTGTATCGGTCTGATTCCAATCCTTTCGATTACCGGTCCCTTCTGCGCAAGACCGGTTTGTTCCTGCAGGGAGACCGGGGCGATGCTGCTTCCAGGTATATTCAGATGCTGGAGCCCAGAGGGGATCTTCCCACCACTGAAAACTGGATGGTCGAATGCGATGACGATGTCAGCAGGGAAGCCTTACGACAGCTCCAGAAACAAGGCCGGCTGGAAGAATTCATCATCCATCCCGAACAGATTGCCCTTGCGGATCTCGTTTCACTGCCAGAACCGGACATTGTTCCGCAAGAAGACTGGCGAATGGCCATCGTTCATTTGAACAGCAATGAAAAGCGACTGCGTTTTATCCTGTATTTCCAGCTTTTCCCGGGGAATTTCAGACTGGCGAGCTGCTTTCATCGTGGACCTCGAACCCGGAGAGCATGGAAAAAACATCAACAGATGAAGCGCTCGTCCGACTCCTCGAATATGTTTCCGGATTGTACAATCTGGAGAACAGCCTGGACTGGTGGAAAATGCACTGGATAACAGGAAAACATAACTGGCCGGGATTGACGGGATCAATTTGCACTGATTTCATCACAGGATTTCAAGCATCAGGTGTCATTGATGCCCATCGATTCGGATTTATTCTCCGGCATGGTGACCAGCAAATGGTAGCCAACCTGCCCTCCTGGCGAGAGATCGTGAGCGGCTGGGAGGACCCGGGTCAGATCCGGACCCTGCGGCTGGAAAATCTGTCTGTACAGCAGGACCTCCCCTTCCTGATTGAGTCAGGTTTGGCACCCGATCTACTCGCCGGTATGTCCTCCTCATTTGACCTGACCGATCCGGTTGATGAAGATCTGTATTTGCATACTCTTTTTACCTCTGCCTCGGCTGAAGGTACGCTCCCGGAAGTGACCAACCGGCTGTTCAACAATAATTGGGTGAGAACCTGGCTGACCCAACCGGCCCAACAGGGTTGGCGGCAAACGATCCAGGAAAACCTCCAGCTCTGGCTGAATGAATCGCCCTGGATCAGTGCCTATGAAGAAGCCAATACCTGGGCACAACTGATCTGGTGCCAGTCATCCGGTGATCCATCCCGTTGGCTTGATCTCATGTTGAAAGAGGACAGGGACCCGGGTTTACAACGTCAGATTCTGGCCTTGCTGTGTCGCGATCTGGAGCTGGACGGCTTGCATATCCTGCTCAGACAACTGGATGAAATGTCCGAACCCGGGCGAACGACACTGATGGATCAGGTCCTTCAGACATTTGCATTACCCCCTCTGGATGGACATCCTGAATCCACCTATCTGGCAGCACTCCTGAACCCCCGGGGTGATGGATTGAAATCCATCCTGAACGAGGCTCTCACCTCCCTGTCACCGTCATTTGCTCCTCCAACGCGTGAGGATTTGCTGGAAGACTGGATGGCCACTCTGTGTTCTCGGGAATATGTTCGACCGTTATTCGGTTATCATCCAGCACCCCGAATGTTTCCGGTTGCCACTGCGTTGACCTGGTGGATCTGCCAGCAATCGGGTGAGGAATCGGCTATTCAATCGTTAAAACTGTATCGCCAGTCAGGGGACATCACCGACCTGGTCCGCGCCGCAGATCTGCAACTTTCTATCATCAGCAAGACCGGGATCAACAGTCTGTTTGATCCCCGCTAGAACAACATGTCCTGACGTCCGGGTGGGACAATACCCAGATGTTTGTACGCCTTGGGTGTGGCTTCCCTGCCGCGCGGAGTCCGCTGGATAAATCCCTCCATGATCAGGAAGGGTTCGTGCACCTCTTCAATATTTCCAGACTCCTCTCCTACCGCTGTAGCGATCGTGGTCAAACCTACCGGTCCACCTCCGAATTTCCCGATGATGGTATTGAGGATCCGATTGTCCATCTCATCCAACCCACCTTCATCCACTTGCAAAGCGGCCAGGGCCATCCGTGAGATCGGTTGATCAATGATGCCCTTCCCCTTGACCATGGCAAAGTCGCGTACCCTGCGCAGCAGGGCATTGGCAATACGCGGTGTACCCCGACTGCGACGGGCGATCTCCGAAATCCCTTCCGGCTCAACGGGGATACCCAGAAGTTTGGCAGATCGGTGAAGGATCCGTGTCAACGTATGCACATCGTAATAATCCAGATGACAGTTGATCCCGAAGCGCGCGCGCATCGGAGCCGTCAACAATCCCATCCTTGTGGTGGCACCAACCAGGGTGAAGGGAGCAAGCGACAATTGAATGGATCGGGCATTCGGACCGGAATCGATCATGATATCGATGCGAAAATCCTCCATCGCCGAATACAGGTATTCCTCCACCACCGTATTCAACCGGTGGATCTCATCAATAAACAGGACATCTCCTTCCTCGAGGTTGGTCAGCAGTCCTGCCAGATCGCCGGGCTTTTCCAGTACCGGACCAGAGGACATTTTCAGGTCGGCGCCCAGTTCATTGGCAATAATGCACGACAAGGTTGTCTTTCCCAGTCCGGGAGGTCCGTGCAGCAGGACATGATCCAGACTTTCATCCCGCATCTTCGCAGCCTGAATGAACACCCTGAGGTTGTCCACGATCTTGTCCTGCCCACTGAAATCATCCAGTTCACGGGGACGCAGGGTTTTGTCCACCTGTCGTTCCTCATCGGGAATCAACCGCTCGTCAGGTTCAAGATTCGGATTTTTCATATCAGTAGTTTCTCACCAGGATGACTTGTGGCTCGTTCAGGTCCGGACGGGTTTTACAATTCTCTTCGCCCGGCTTGTCCATGCAGACACATGAACCCTGGCAATCGAAAAGATAAAACCCTTTTCTGGAATGGAAGCCATATGCTGTCAAACCAGAAGACAGCTGGACCCGCGTCACCTTGTCCGGATCCAGTTGTTGCATCAGCTGGGTCATCCAGGGAATGGAATAGGGGTCGATGGTCTGTGCACAGGGTCTTCGGGGAGGCTTGATCCCTCCGGTCCCCGGCGGTGGGCCTGTGCGGACGGGATGGCATGACAGGATATGCACTGGTACGGCGTCGGCAGTACAGGCAAACACAGAAGATGAATCCGGTCTGTACGTGATCTGATACACCCCCTCAGGGTAAAAATCAACCTCCTCGTTTTCACATGAAACAGGCAACAGGTCCGGCCCACTCGCCGGATGAAGGACAAACCGACACCCGCTGATTGTCGTTGCATCCTGGACAGTTACTTCCAGTGCTGTTCGATCAGGAACATGCTGATTGGTAGCCACGTGGCGATGGCAGGCGGAGAAGCTGGCAAGGGATGAAATCAGTATACAGATCGTGACAAGCCGTTGCCATATCGGCATGTGACTTGCCAGAAACGGGGAGATCAAGCGTTGAAGGATGTGCCACACCCGCATGTATCTGTGGCATTTGGATTGTTGAATACAAAACCCCGGTTGTTCAACCCGTTAGACCAGTCGATTTCGATACCCATCAGGTACAGCTGGTGTGCTCGTTGCATGACGACAGGCAGGCCACCGACCTCGAAGACCTCGTCATTCTCCTTTTTTACATCAAAACCCAGCACGTAGGTAAACCCGCTGCATCCTCCTCCTTTGACACCGACACGCAGATAATGATCATCCGGAATGGACTCCTCCTGCCGGATCTTGTTCAATGCCTCAATTGCATCAGCTGTCAGGCTGATGGGTTGGATTTCAATGCTACTGGACGGCTTCGCCATGTGTACGTTGATTTGAGAGAACAAAATTACAAACAAATCGGACCTCAATTGGTTCCCGAAATACCCGCCTTCTTCTTTCTGTCGGTTGATGTACTTTTGAGGGCCATATACAAGGCATTCCATTTATGACAGCTCTGGAAGTATTACTCGAGATCCTCAAATTGACGATTCCCGGCCTGGTGGTGTTTGCCACTGTCTATATTCTGCTCAAACAACTTACTGCCCAACTCCTGGTCAACCGGCAGATGGATCAACGGATCGATGCACAAAAGATCTCCATCCCCCACCGATTGCAGGCATATGAACGGTTGTCCCTGTATTGTGAACGCATCAGTATCCCCAATCTGATCCTGCGACTTCGCCATGACAACATGACGGTCAATTCTCTCAAATGGGCCATGATGCAGGCCATCCAGCAGGAATACGAACACAATGTGACCCAGCAGGTCTATGTGTCCGAGTCTTTGTGGACCATCCTCCGGCTGGCTCGCGAACACATGATGACCATCCTGGATGCCACGGCCCAATCGCTGGATAAAACGGCAACGGCTGACCAGTACATTCAAGCCTTGTTTGAACATCTGGAAAAGCAGGAAAATGACCCCCTCCTGACGGCCCTTTCTGCCATTAAAAAGGAGGCAGCACTCCGCTTATGATCCGGTATGCAGCGAATCCGCCGACTCTCACAAAATCAGGAATAACCCCGGTCATTCAGGTCCTTCTCCTGTTCCTGCCCCTTTCCTCCTGCCACCGGACCTGGCACGAGGCCACCCATATGTACCGCATATGGTATAGATCAAAACGTGGCTACCGACAGTATGCTCGAACATTATCTGACGCCTTATCGCCAGCAGTTGGCCCGGACCATGAATGATACCGTGGCGATTGTGGGCCATGAACTGACCTTGCAAAAACCGGAGTCAAGCCTGGGCAATCTTCTGGCTGACCTGATTGTCGAGGAGGCCCGAGGAGCAACTGGCCTCCAGGTTGACCTGGCCATCCAGAATTATGGTGGTGTGCGCCGAACCTCCCTGGCTGCAGGACCGCTGCGGTTGGGCATGATCTATGAGATAATGCCGTTCGATAATCTGTTGGTTGTTCTGAAACTGGACGCTGCAGGCCTGGAACGACTGGTGGAACATATGGCGGCCCAGGGCGGGTGGCCTGTTTCTGCATCGGTTCGCTATCAGATCCAGGAGAACAGGCCCCAGGCTGTACTCATTCACAACCGGCCAATTGAGCAGGACAAGACCTATTTCGTCGCCATGTCGGATTACATCGCCAATGGCGGGGACCGGTGTGATTTTCTACGCGACTATCCGCGTATCGACACGGGGTTGCTGATGCGGGATGCAATCATCCAGCACTGTACTCGCCGGATGCAACAGGGACTCCTCATCGATGCGGTACTGGATGGCCGGATCACATTGGCAGAATAGATGAACCGTCGAACCTTTCTCCATAAGACATCGATCACGGCAGCCGGCATCCTGCTTTCCGGAGGATATCTGGCGGGAATGAACGACCCGGAACGCTATAAGCTTACCCTTTTACATACCAATGATGTGCATAGCCGGCTGGACCCCTTTCCGATGGATGGCAGCCGGATGCAGGGCCTGGGCGGAGTGGCCCGAAGAGCGGCCCTGATCCGCAAGATCCGGCAGGAGGAACCCAATGTCCTGCTGGTCGATGCAGGCGATATGTTGCAAGGCACCCCCTATTTCAATCTGTTTGGTGGAGAGCCGGAATTCAGCAGCATGTCTGCCATGAACTATGATGTGGGAATACTGGGAAACCACGATTTTGATGGCGGCCTGGAGTTGCTGGACAAGCAATGGCATCGGTTGAACTTCCCTATCCTCAATGCCAACTATCGCGTGGCAGATACGGTGCTGGAAGGCCGGGTCGGGGATTTTGAGATTTTCGAGAGAGGCCCGATCCGGATCGGTGTATTCGGATTGGGGATCGCCCTGGAAGGATTGGTTCCGGCCTCGCTTCATGGAGGGGTGCGGTATGAAGATCCTCTTCCGGTTGCCCAGCGGACGGCTCGATTGTTAAAAAAGAAGGGTTGTCATCTGGTGATCTGCCTGAGCCACCTCGGTTTCAAGTATGAGCAGACGGGTCGTATATCGGATGTTGTACTGGCCCAGAAGAGTGAGGATATCGATCTGATCATCGGTGGGCATACGCACACGTTCCTGGAGCAGCCGGAGGTCGTTTCCAACCGTTTGGGGCAACCGGTTTATATCGGACAGGTCGGATGGGCCGGAACGGTACTGGGAAGAATGGATATCTGGTTCGAAAAAAATTACAAATCGACCTGTGTGACCTGCTCACCTGCACTAATTAACAATGCAACCAATTGACTGCCTACACATTACGGGTTATACGCAAAAGTGATTCTTCCCCTCAACAGGGGTAAGGAGGTGAGGGTCAGGGGGCTGAAATGATCCTTCTTTTTTTTTCCATTTTTCTCGATTTTTCGTTCCGTTTGCCCCCGGATTTTTCCATTTTTGCAGTCCTTCCTCACGCACCGTATTGCTGCACGGTTCGAGGAGAAAACAGAGGCTACGCGATTCATTTCGATGGTGTTTTGATTCTTCCACAGGAAGGGCTGGAAAGTTTTGTACCGAATTAACCGAATCAGAAAAGCATGACCAAGGACCGCAATACGGTATGGGACAATTGTCTCCGTACGATCAAGAGTAGTATCGCTGCCCAGAGTTATAAGACGTGGTTCGAGCCCATTAAACCGGTACATCTTGATAATGCCGTACTGACGATCCAGTCCCCAACAAGTTTTTTTATGAATGGCTGGAAGAGCATTATGTCAGCTTGTTGAAGGCGACCATCCAGAAGGAGCTGGGTGAGCATGCCAAGCTGGAATATCAGATTCTGATGGGGCCGGCTGCAGGAGATCGGAAACAGGGAAACGGAGTCAACGGGCAATCACAGAGTGATTCTTCCCTGGGCTTTATGCCCGATGCGTTCATGAATCCGTTTGTGATCCCGGGCATCAAGCAGGTGCGGGTTGATCCGCATCTCAACAAGAGTTACAACTTTGACAATTTCATCGAAGGGGACTGCAACAAACTTGCACGCTCTGCCGGTATGGCCGTCGCCAAGAAGCCGGGTGGTACAGCCTTCAATCCCCTGGTGATCTATGGCCAGGTCGGATTGGGAAAAACCCACCTCGCCCAGGCGATCGGAAATGAAGTGGTGAAGACCAACAAGAACAAGAATGTGCTTTACGGGACGACCGAGTCGTTTACCAACCAGATCATCCAGGCGATCAAGAACAATGCGATCAATGAATTTGTCGCCTATTACCAGAACATTGACATCCTGATCCTGGATGACATCCAGTTTCTGGCCAACAAGGTCAAGACACAGGAGATCTTCTTCCATATTTTCAATCACCTCCATCAGAGTGGGCATCAGATCATCCTGACTTCCGATCGGCCTCCGCGCGATCTGGAAGGCATGGAAGAACGGTTGATCTCCCGTTTCAAGTGGGGGTTGACCACCGACCTCCAGGCACCGGATCTGGAAACCCGGATGGCCATTCTGGAAGAAAAGATGCACAAAGACGGCATCGAACTGCCACGAGATGTGGTAGAATATGTCTGTTATCACATCAAAGACAACGTCCGTGAGCTGGAAGGTGTATTGAACTCCATTGCGGCGCAGGCTTCATTGAATCAGCGGACCATTGATGTGGATCTGGCGCGGGAAGTTGTGCGGAAGTTTGTCAAGGAGGCGCAGCGTGAGCTGACTCTGGATCATATCCAGAACCAGGTTGCAGAGCATTACAATATTCCGGTGGATAAGTTGCGGGCGAAGACGCGGAAGCGGCCGGTAGTCATTGCACGGCAGTTGTCGATGTTTCTGGCCAAGAGCCTGACCAACAAGTCGTTGAAAACGATTGGAGAGATGTTTGGCGGGCGGGATCACAGTACGGTGATCTACTCGTGTCGGGCTGTCCAGGACATGATGGATACGGATCGGGATTTCCGGATGACGGTAGAGGGGTTGGAGAAACAACTTTCTATGGCTTCCTGATCAATTTCATTTGACTTTTGGCGGAGTGTTTCATTATCTTTGCAGTCGCTTTAACGAAAGTGGCATAAATTTAGCCCAAAGGTGAGATGGGTGAGTGGCTTAAACCACCGGTTTGCTAAACCGACGTACTGTAACAGGTACCGCGAGTTCGAATCTCGCTCTCACCGCAATGCACCGTCACGTTTTATCGAAAGCGGTCATTTTTTCGGGGTGTAGCGCAGCCCGGTAGCGCACCTGCTTTGGGAGCAGGGGGTCCCAGGTTCAAATCCTGGTACCCCGACAAAACGAAGGAGTCAATTTGGCGTTAGATTAACTCAATTTCATTCATTAATGTGCCCGGTAGTGTATCCCGCCGTTAGGCGGGAGGGTCCCAGGTTCAAATCCTGGTACCCCGACATCACGAAGGAGTCTTGACGTAGTCAAGGCTCCTTTCTTGTTTGCAAAGTAACCCATAGACTTACATTGATTGCGCAGTCCGGTAGCGCATCCCGTCCCGCAGTATTGCGGGAGAGTATCCCAGGTTCAAATCCTGGTACCCCGACATCAAAAGGAGTCATCACGCAGTGATGGCTCCTTTTTTGTTTGCACAGCAAACTCATTAACTTACACTGGTGGCACAGACCGTTCACATACGAGATTCAAATCCTCTCGCCCGGATTCCTATCTGAAAGTTGGGTATTGAGCGTCTGAACATGAGACGAATTCGGAAATTTACATACTTCAAAATGGATGAATGGTAGGATTCAAATCATTCCTTTGCAGGGAAAACCTAGCTAAACAAAGAGTCAGAATACATATCTTCACCAGGTGATCTTCATTCACGCTACTCATTCACTCCTCGCCCATCCATTCCAATATTGAAATCATGCGGATATACCAGATCATTCTTATTTTCATCTCCTTGGGGTGGTTCCAAAATGCTCATGCCCAAGCCCAACTGGGGAATACAATTTTTGGCATGGAAGATGACGGATGTGGCACATCAATCACTCTTTCAGAAGATGGGTCAATTGTTGCGATTGGTTATGGCGATGAAGGAGATGGTGTCGTGAGGGTATTTGAGTGGGACCAGTCCAATTGGGTGCAATTGGGTAATGACATTACTGCTCCAAATAATAAAGGATACGATTTTGGCAGAACTCTTTCACTTACAGGAGATGGTCATACCATTCTCATTGGAGACCCTGTAAATAATTCAGGGGCGACATATGGAGGACAGTTAACTGTGTTTACCCTCCTGAACAACACGTGGACATTAGTGGGCCAACCTATTAATGGATTAGCTCCAGATGATCGGTTTGGGCAATCTCTGGCTATTTCAAAAGATGGCTCCAGAATAATTGCTGGTGCTCCCTATAATGATATTGCTGGAGCTGCCTCTGGTATGACACGTGTATTTAGACTTGTGAATAACATTTGGACTATCCAGGGCACTACCATCAATGGACAGGGCGCAAATAACTGGGCTGGATGGGCTGTTGATCTTTCCTGGTCAGGTGACACTATTATAATTGGAGAAATTCACAATGCTGACAAAGGGGACAATTCTGGACAAGTAAGAATTTTTACATGGTCAGGAACAGATTGGGTTAAAATAGCTCAAGACTTAAATGGTCAGGATGTAAATGATTTTTTGGATCTTCAGTATCCATCTCCGCGAATGGTAAGATATTGTCTGTTGGGGCATCTGCAAGAAATTCCACAGCTGGTCTGTTGGACGTTGGTACGGTGTACAATTATCGATTGCAAGGGTCAACCTGGACCCCACAAGGTGTTCCTTTGGTAGGTACAATTGAGAACGAAGAGTTTGGGAGCTCAGTTTCCCTCTCTGCAAACGGGAATCGATTAGTTGTTAGTGCAATCGAAGCATATTCACCAATTGATGGGCCAGGATACTTCAGCATCTACAATTGGAATAATGTTAAATGGGTAAAAAAAGGAGACAGTTTTATAGGGGATTATAATGGAGG
The DNA here is from genome assembly GCA_016710115.1 of Saprospiraceae bacterium. Lineage (GTDB taxonomy): Bacteria > Bacteroidota > Bacteroidia > Chitinophagales > Saprospiraceae > JAGNXB01. The sequence goes on along the minus strand of JADJLN010000002.1, from coordinate 477,096 downwards.
TAAATTTGGTATTGGCCTTGCGATTTCTGGTGATGGAAACAGGATTACCGCCGGTTCAATCGAAAACACTACGCTGGGATATGTGGGCAGAGTGAAAATTTTTGAATATGAACCAATTTCTCATTTGGAACAAGTAGAAAAAGAAGCAATCACTTTCTACCCGATTCCATCTCCAGGTCAAATACATTGCACCTCAGGAAATGTTGAAAAAGTTCATATATCCAATATTCTAGGGCGCACCTTTGGTGAATATTATGTAGTAAATGGAATTTTGGATATGACCAATTTGCCAAGTGGATCATATACACTCACCTATCGGGTAGGAAAAGAAATGTTGGCCTCATTTGTTGTTAAGTATTAATCTGCAAATGTGGATCTGTAAGATTGTCCTTGACGCTTCGGTTTTTTACAACTCCCCGAAACGCCAACCAGCTGTCCACTCTAGGAATACCTGCATCGTCATGCCAGAGGCTTCCTTCTCCCTTTTCAGGTGTATGACATCAGCCCGTTGATCCTTCATTGTCATGTGATTCAATCACTTCCCTGACAGTAATCTCCTGGCACTGTAGCCTTACCCATTTTAGGCCAGGTCTAAATTATGCAAAACGGTTCACTGGTTTCGAGGTTAGGAATATCATCAAGGCGGTAACATAAACATACAAACAGCTTTAAAATGATTTCAATGATTGTAATATCAAAAAACCAACCATACTTTGGCCGCCTGAACCCGCAACGTATAAATATTACAGCCAATTTTTCTAACTACCGAATTACAAATTCACACTTGGCTATTATTCCACCAACACAAACCCAGCCCACTGGTAGGGATCCAATCCAATCTCACGCAATTCTTTCTGGGCTGCATGAAAGGCATCAGGAATAGTCATCTTTTCCTCCAGCCATTTCTTGTAAAAGGTAGTCATCAGCAAAGAGGTCTGTTTGTCGGGAACCTGCCACAAGCTCATGATCAAATATTTTACTCCGGCTATTTTAAAAGCGCGTTGCAAACCATATACACCTTCATTGCCTTCAATGTCGCCGAGACCCGTTTCGCAAGCAGACAATACTACAAGTTCAGTATTCGACAAATTCATTTGTGAAATCTCATATGCTGTTAATATCCCATCTTCTTCACCTTCCTGAGTTTGTTTGCCTTGCCAGGCAGCATTTCCGCCTGACAGAATTAGTCCAGATCTAAGCATTGGATGCTCTGACATTTTGAACACAGGTTCATCCTGAAATTCGGTGAACGTTAAATCTTGACTCACTTTCGGATCTGGAAAAAAGTACCCATGAGTGGCTATGTGCAAAATTCTTGGTGAAATTTTTAATTTATTTCCAATGTCTTTAAATGACTCTTCTGTTCCATCATATCCCTTTTTAATTTCAATATTCATTCCAGAAGAATTTAATATTTTCTCCAGGGAAATTATTTCCTTTTCTGTACCTAATAGATAATTCCAACTTCCAGATCTATTCAATGAGTCTAATGGGCCATCCACTAAATCACTTCGAGAATTGGATGTCATGAGAATACTTTGACTTAATTCGGTAATATCATAATCAAATCGCAGTCCTCCATACAAAACGGCGTCATTATTTTTTATATTTACCGTATTGGGAATAACAAATTGACGGGTACTGTTTAATCCAATCAAAGTATATTTATCCGAAAGAGTAATTTCCTGGTCAATGGGAATAGCATCTAAATTTATTCTATGAATTAATCCGCTTGGAGAATAATATATTTTATCAATTCCTATCAATTCACTTTCCATTGGCTTCCACACGAGTTCATATAGTGACTTATTCAGACTCTTATCTTCCAGAAAGCCTCGATCTGAAGTATTATATAAACCGTTTACATAATCTGATTTTTTTTCAGAATGCGTTTGTAATAAATTGTTCAATTCCCTCCTTCAAAAAGTTTAATAAATTTTGGTTTTAAATCACCTTTTCTCAAAATCATCGCGGCATACAAGATGCTATCAGTCAATTCCGGGGTGTATAATTGATAATGAACAAATTCAATTGCCGCTTCTCCAGTTTTTAATTGATCGCGAATTTGCTCCCATTTCACTTGATTTACAGCTGAAGAATATAGTTTATTATTTGAAATGAGCAACTTTTCAATTGAATTTGATTTTTCTTCCAAATCGGATACATGCTCTTGAGAAGCGACTGGCTTACTGTATTCAATAGAAAGTAATCGATTTGCAGCTTTTAATTGGTTAAAATAGTCTTGAGAAATAGAATCAGAATTAGCATAGATTTTTAATTGGGATCCAGAATTCAATAAAAATCCTTTAAAAAATAACATGCTATTATAGCATTCGTCAATCAATTCATTGTTGTGTGGAATAAAGGAAAAGCAATAGCTTACCCGTTTTGAAAAATCTACAATAAAAGATTGCAATTCTTTTTCTGACAGATGCGTACTTGCTGATTGAAGTGAAGTTATTTCATTATGCAAAGCTTGTATTAAATAATGCGTAGCAGAATGAAAATCCTGCTTTTCCCAATACAAAAAGAATAATGAATTCAAACTACTGGTATAAAATTCATTTTTCGTTCCAAGACTTGATTCAAGAATGCTTCTTGCCTCAAGTAAATACGTTTCAGCCTCAACAAAGTGATGATCTTTAGTTTCAATATGACCTAGATATGATAATACACTGGCATAATCAGGATGGTTCTTTCCGAGAATATTTTCATATTTTTGTAATGCTACCTTAAACAGGGAATCTGCTAAAGTGTAATTTTTTTTGGTTGTGTGATACGCTCCCAAATTTTTTAACACGGTGGCATAATAAGAGGTTTCCATTGCTGATAATTCTTCCCAAATCGCTTTTGCTTCTCCAAAATATTTTTCCAGGCTCTCATCCTTACCCATGTTCTTATATAAGAGGGCCAAATTGTTTAAATCGATTGCTACCGGTTCACTTCTTCTGCCATATATCTGTTCTTTGATATGCAAAGACTGAAGCATCAAATTTTCAGCTTTATCATAATTGCGCATAAATGCGTAAAGAGTACCTAAATTAGACAAGCTGACCGCATAATCCTGATGGTTTGTGCCTAGCGTATTTTTTCTAACATCAATGGCCTGTAAATATAATAACTCAGCTTTCTTATATTCGCCCATTGTTGTATATAAAACAGCGAGAGAATTAATACTTACTGCAAAATTAGGATGCTCTGGTGCTTTGCTTTCCCAGATTGATTTGCTCTTTTTAAAATATAATTCGGCTTTCTCATAATACCCCCATTCCATATAAATACCAGCCAAATTATTCATGCATTTAGCATAGTCAAGATTTTCGGTTCCTATTGTATTTTCATAATTCAATTTGGATTCTAGAAAATATGGCTCGGCTTTGCTAAAATGTTTTTGAACATAAAAAAGCACTCCCAGAGTCATTATACATTTTGTATAAGCAGGATGCATTCTACCTAGCTGTTGCTCATATATCTGTTTTGTTTCATTATAATAAATTTCTGCCTGCAAGAATTCCCTTTTTAAATAAGAAACTCTGCCTTGCCAAAATCGCAACTCGCCGAATTGTACAGAATTTGATTTGTCTCCTTCTTGAACGACTGCTTCTGCTTCAGATAATATAATTAATGCATTGGAATAATCCTTTTTGTCAATAAGAGCTTGGGCCTTTACCACAATACTATTAAAATTATTAATCCACATAGAGTCTGCAACTTGAGAAGAAGCACAGATCGGAAAACAAATAAGAAAGAAGAAAAATAATCTATTCATATCCATAAAATTAATTTTTCAATATTTCGCGCATTGAATAACTTAGACCAGTTCGAAATGGAAACTGCTACACTCTGTCTGAGATCTTCACCGTCATTTGTTCAGGCGCTCATCCAATAAAGCGAATAGGGTGTGGCGAACGGCGAATAGCCCCCGAGCACTCGGGGGCGAACAGCGAACGGCGTTCACTCCCCATGCTTCACCTTAAATCCCTTCACCATCCAGCTCTTCGCCAGGATGAGGGCCACCGGACTGATCATCGCGATCCCACCATAGATCAGCCACATCTCTTCGGTGTTCAATCCCTCGATCGGAGTGTCATCCGGACAGTAATTCATCAGGAACCAACCGGCGTACAGACTGGTCACCACCTTGGTGAGGAACCAGGGGAACTGCCCTAGCCCCATGTAGATTCCGGTCATGTCCTTAGGGGCGATCTCCGCCACCCACTGCAGGAAACGCGGCTGCCACATGGCCTCGCCCAGGGTCATGATGATCAGGAAGGCAAACAGGGTAGAAATATGTGGCCCCGTCGCCAGGATGAAGGGCGAAAGACCCATGATCAGCGTACCCAGGATCATCATCTTGTAGGTGTCCTGCTTCGCTGTATACGTCGCCACGATGGGGGTCAGCACGAAAATGAGCAGGGGGTTGAAGTTGACGAAGAACTCGAAATTGTCCTGCACGATCCCGGAAAACGCCCGTTCGCAATATTGGGGGATGGTCAGCCAGTTGTGTGCAAAGAGGGTCTGGACCGGGATGAGGATGAAGATGAAGAACATAAACCGGGCATCGCGGATCGGAAAGTTCCGGATGTAGTACATCAACTGTTCCTTCAACGGTTTTTTCTCTTCCGCCTCCAGGTCCTCAGGGGTTTCATTTCCACTCTCCTTCTCGGCTTCAGCAATCGCTTTTTTTGTTATAAACCAGGCGATGACAGCCAGACCGATCACCGTAATGATGGCATACATCCAGAACGTGCCAGTAATGCCAAATGCCTTGCGCACCGGAGGGGATACGATCCCCGGCAGAAAGGCTCCTGGTTCATCAGGGCATACAGCATAGCATAACCCATTGCCGATGTCTCGGGGGTGGTGAACCGCTTGACAGCCGTATAGGCAGCCGGTTGGTAGATCCCGTTCCCCAGGATGAGCCAGAAGATACCCGCCATGGCAATGAGGTGGACCGGGGACCACATCCCCTCTCCTCCCGCCAGGTCAGGTGCCCAGGCGATAAACACCCGCCCCAAGAGCATGAAGACCAGCGCCACCAGCAAGGATTTCCGAATGCCCGCGAGGTCAACCGCTGCACCCAAACCAGCATCGCCAACGTAATCCCCGCCGTCAGGATGCCCAGCATCTGGTCGGCAAGAATATCGTTCAGACCGACATATTCATTGAAGTACATGGCCAGAAACCCCAACATGCCGAAATAGGCGAAGCCTTCCAGCAGATAGGACAGATTGATGCCCCACAACGCTTTGGATACCTTGAACAGATTCAGAAACGGATCGATCATCTCCTTCAAAGCAGCCCTGAATTTGCTCTGCGGTTCGGTCTTGCTCATACTGTGTTTGAATTATGCAGAAATATACTACCGTTCAGACAATTCACCACAGACCTCTTCATCAACCGATCCATCTATCCAGGCGTTGGTCGGTCACATGGCCTCCCCGTGAATCGTCAGACTCATGCGTATGGCTCCGGTTTTTAACGGAAGTAGTTCCTGTCGGCGGGAATCCTGCAAAAATGCCCGCAGATCTGATATTGAATCAAAAGAAAGAATATGGATCTCAAAGGGCGGTTCTTCATGCAGATCAATGAACTGGTCCGGCGTCGGCCGCACCCGATACTGCATCCTGCCTGTGTACTCCTCCATCAGGGGTAGAACCTGATCCTCAAATTCCAGGAATTGGTTTTCCATTCCGGGATGGACGAACACGAGCTGGGTGATGTAGATCATTGGAATCTGTTTATTTTGTCTTCTGGCCAAGGATGATCACATGTTCCTCAGAAAGTCCATTCGGCCGTTGATAACTGCCAGATCGGCGATCACGTCTTCCAGTGGATGGACATGGAAATAGGTCCGATCTCCACCAGGCCCGGTTTGAAATCCCGAATCTGATGGATTCCCGGGGACAAAACTCACATAAAATATACCATCTGGTGCCAGAAGGTGCCAACAGTTCGTCAGCCAGGTATACCGATCCTCATGGGGGCAATAAGGCAGATAGAAGCCGGCAATAATACCTTGAAAGCCGGGCTTCAGTTGATGAATCAGGCGACCATCCATCACCTGAAATGCAGCACGTGGCACATTCTTTCTGGCCAACGCGACCATGTTCGGGGAGAGGTCAACACCTTCAATTTCCAATTCCGGACAGCTGCGACTCAGATAGTCTGCAATATTTCCGGGACCACACCCAATGTCCAGAATCCTGCTTTTCGAAGGAGGCAATCGATCCAGAAAGGCATCGTAGGTATCGTCATACAGGTTCAACCCCATGAATGCCGATTCATACAGGGAAGCGATCTTGTCCCAGGTGGCAGCTGATTCCTGAAATGCATCCATTCGTGATCCAAGATACGCACACAGAAATGGAAGATGGAAGTTCTGCAAGTTTGGAGAAATACACATCTGTTCAGGCGAGCGAACCGGATTCTCTGCCCGACTCTCCTATCTTTGCCCCGCCAATCAGATCATGATCCGTCCACTGCGCATACTGGCTCTCATGGCCATTACCTTCGGGTTGGCCGGCATTCTGATGTCGGTGATCCCTGAATCAGGTATCCCGCTCGGCCCGTTTACCCTCCAATACCCTACCTGGGACGAATTCCTCAGTGCCGACAATCGGAATGCGGGCATGAATCTGGAAGAACTTTTCGAGATCTACGCGCAGAAAAACGGGCCGGAATCTGCACAATCGGATTCCGCGGCTCTCCTTCGGGCACATCGATTGGCTATGAAACGGTTTCAATTCCCACGGGGTGACTCCTGTATCCTGGATCCGTTCTTCACGACCTGTGCCCTGGCTTCCAAAAACAAACGGGTGCGCATTCTGCATTTTGGCGATTCTCAGATCGAAGGAAACCGGATCACCGGTCTGCTCCAGGAGTGGTTTCAAACTCACTATGGAGGTCGTGGTCCCGGCTGGGTACCGGTGGTGGAGATCATCAAGACGGACGCTGTCGACCAGGATCAGTCGGACAACTGGATCCGATATACGCGGTATGGAGGCGGACCCTCCTCCGGCCATTCCCGGTATGGTCTACTGGCTTCCTTCAGCCGATTTACTCCCGCCATTTTGGAATCAGATACCGCTCATACTCAAGCCGGAGTGGGTTCAAAACCAATTGCGCGAGACAGTCTCCACAAGAAGCCGATTCATCAAGCCTGGTTTTCACTGGGCCCGAGAAGAGGACCGCTTGGCCGGTATGATCACATTCGCCTGGCATTGGGCGATCTGACCGACACAGTCTATTACAGTCTGCGATCGGCAGATCAAACCCTGGTTGATACGGGCCGTTGGGCTCCCCGGCCGGGATTGTTTACGCCCTCCTGGAGCCTGGGCAATCCGCCCTCCAAAATGACCTTTACTTGTCGATCTGCCACCAGTCCCAATTTTTACGGGGCTTCACTGGAAACCGGGGCAGGCAGCTTTGTCGACAATATTGCACTTCGGGGAAGCTCTGGCACAGAATTTACGCGGATCGACCGCCAGAGCATCCGTGACCAGATCGGCGAGGATGAGGTCGCCATGGTGATTTATCAATTTGGCGGGAATACGTTGCCCAACACCCGCAGGGCGGAACAGGTCGAGTATTATCAACGTGTCGTGATCGCCCAACTGGCGCGCATCCGGCAACTGTTCCCGAATAGTGCCATCCTCGTGATCGGCCCGTCAGACATGTCTGTCAAAGACAAGGATCAGCTGGTGACCCATCCGTTCCTGCCGGCAGTCCGGGATGCTGTCAAAGCCGCTGCTTTTGATCAGAATGCCCTGTTCTGGGATATGTATGAAGCGATGGGGGGCCGCAACAGCATGGTGCAATGGGTCGATGCCGACCCGGCCCTGGCGTCGACAGATTATACCCACTTCACGTATGAGGGTGCCCGAGTCATTTCCGACTGGCTGATCCAGGCCTTCGAAGAAGCGCGATTGTCCATCCAGGCACCGGTCCAATGAGCAGAATGTGGTTGATCGTCTGTTTGTGCTTTGGTGGGTGGCTGCACGCTCAGACCCCCGAGTGCGACAGCTTGAAAGAGATCTATCCTTTTTTACGTCTCGACCAGAACACCCTGGTGTTTCCAGGTGACACGATCCGCTGGGTTCGCTTCTTTCGTCAGATCGATCGAATGCGACAGGGCGAACGCCAACAATTGCAAGTTATGCATCTCGGCGGATCGCATGTTCAGGGAGGCTCGCTCTCTCGTCAGATCCGGCATCGTCTGGCTGCTCTTGTTGCTGACTCATCCGGTGGACAACCCGGGTTCTTTTTCCCTTACACGCTCGCTGGAACGAACAGTCCGAGGGAGATCCAGTCACTTTCTGAAGGCGAATGGACAGGGAGCCCGCAGTGTGAAACGAGGACAACCGGGCCCGTTTGGACTGGCTGCGTTGAATGCACGGTCAGGGCAACCAAACAGGGTGATCGATATCACCTACAGAGATGGTAAACGCCCCCCCGCCCGATTCCAATCCGTCCGGATCTACGGTCAAAGCATGTATCAACAGATGGATCTTGAACCTTTGGGCTGGTCTTGTCCGGATAAGATAGTGACGGATACGACTCACGGTGTTCAGGAATGGTGTTATGATACCGATCAGGATCTCGTCTCGTTTCGATTGACCAATCGCCATCCCGAATTGCCAGACACCTTTATCATTCAGGGTATCCAGTATATTCAGGACTCTCCAGGTCTGGTCTTTCACCAGGTGGGAGCCAATGGCGTCAGTCTTCCTGCTACCCTCCGATGTGAAGGACTTGCAGAACAACTGGTGCATGTGCATCCGGATCTGGTTATCCTGGGTATCGGGGTGAATGATGCACACATTCCGACCAGCGAATTCCGAACAGATCGGTTCATCAGCCGGTATGATTCACTGCTGACTATTTTCCGTCAAGCCAATCCACAGGTGCTCTTCATATTCCTGACAAATAATGATACCTATTATCGTCGTCGACCGAACAAAAATGGACTCGAGGTACGCGAAGCCATGTTGCAGCTGGCTCAGAAATGGGATGCAGGTGTATGGGATCAATTTACAGTGATGGGCGGGTTGGGATCGATGCACAGCTGGTGGAAGAACGGATTGGCGAAAAAGGACCGCCTCCATTTCACGGCGAAAGGATATACACTGGTTGCCGATCTTTTTGCCGATGCTGTTGATGCAGCATATGTGCGTTTTGTTCATCCACCTCAAAGACCTGCAGAATGATCGATGCAGTCTGGCAATGGTTCGGATTTCAGGCTGATCAGCCATTGATCTTTACTCAGACGGCATTCTGGTTTTTCTTCGCTGTCGTGATTCTCGGCTATGCCATCGTCCACCCACGACAGGGATTACGGAATGCCTATCTCTTTTTCATCAGTCTGTTTTTCTATTACAAGACCAGCGGCCTGTTTGTCCTTCTCTTGCTCTTTTCCACGGTGACCGACTACCAGATCGGGTTGCACATGGTGCGATCCCAAAGTCATGGCGTTCGAAAACTCTGGCTTGCACTGAGCATCTTCCTCAATCTGGCTGTCCTGGTCTATTTCAAGTATGCCTATTTTTTTACCGATGCGTTCAATACCCTCATGCATACCGACCATGAGGTGTTCAATCTGCTGGCCCATTGGTCAAACGGCGCATTCGGCACCAGTTTCCGGGCGGAAAAGATCTTTCTGCCAGTCGGGATCTCCTTTTTTACGTTTCAGACGATGAGCTATGCCATCGACGTCTATCGCAAGGATGTGGAGCCGGTAAAAAATGTATTGGATTTCGGATTCTATGTGTCGTTTTTTCCTCAGTTGGTCGCCGGGCCGATTGTTCGGGCGTCAGAGTTCATCCCGCAATTGTATCAACCCTATTCCGTCACCCGACATCAGTTTGGGGTCGCGCTCTTCTGGATCCTGAATGGCTTGTTAAAGAAGATGCTCCTGGCCGATTACCTGGCTGTGAACTTCATCGACCGGGTTTTTGCAAATCCCGGTTCGTTCAGCGGGTTTGAAAACCTGGCCGCCCTGTTCGGCTATTCACTACAGGTGTATGCCGATTTTTCGGGTTATACAGATATCGCTATCGGTGTCGCGGCCTTATTGGGATTTACCTTGCCAGTCAACTTCAATTCACCCTACAAGGCGGACAGCGTGGCCGACTTCTGGAAACGGTGGCACATCTCCCTGTCCACCTGGCTCAGAGATTACCTGTATATCCCGATGGGTGGGAATCGGAGTGGATCTCTGTTCTCCTATATTATGGTCGGGTTTGTCTGTCTCTTTCTCTTCCTCATCACGCCAGCAGTAGAAACTGTGCTGATCATTGTAGCTCTGGTGATCTCCCTGGTACTTGCCTATCGATTGATCCCGCCAATCCGGAAGCATATCGATACGAATATCAACCTCATGCTGACCATGACCATTGGCGGCCTCTGGCATGGAGCTTCCCTGAACATGATCATTTGGGGAGGGATCAACGGTGCAGGTCTGATCGTCTATAAGTACTGGAATCGGATCAGTCCATGGCGCGACCGCCGACCTTTTCTGGTGCGGTCGGCCGCTATTCTGCTTACCCTGACCTTCATCACCTTCACGCGTACGTGGTTTCGGGGGGAAAGTCTGGACAAGGTGGAGATCATGCTGTCACAGATCGCCTGGCACTTTAACGGAGCGTTGATTCCGCGTGTTATCGAAGGGTACAGCACCGTGTTTATCTGCCTGTTGGGTGGGTATTTCATCCACTTGTTGCCCCAGACGTTGAAAGATATCCTTCGAGACCAGTATGCCCGGAGCAGTCTGTTTGTGCAGGGGTTTGTGGCGTTTCTGGCAATGGTGCTGGTCTATCAGGTCATGTCTTCCGACCTCCAGCCCTTTATTTACTTCGTTTTTTAGGGCAAACGCACATTTTTTTCATTTACGCATCGCGTTTTTCCATATATAGAGATTTTTGGCATATAATTTGTCTTATGCTAGACAAGGTTGCTTACCCTGGTGACCGTCCCCCAACAGGCTGGGGGTAAATGCAAGAGCATCCCAATTACCATTGTGCTTGTACAGGTTTTTCAGGTCATGTCGTTCCCTCGGCATGACCTATTTTTTTGTGGTGGGGTGATGAGGGGAGGAGTCGAGAAGAGAGGAGTCGAGAAGGTTCTTTCGGCAATGTGAAGATGCCAGTACTTCGGAGGGGTTCAAGACAGTAGCCCCGGGTGAAACCCGGGGTGCCGATTTGGAATTCCCTCAACCCTGAAGGGGTTGAAGAAACGCCGTGCTGCCGGTCCCGGTTTTCAAGTTTTGCCAGATGCTTTATCGGTATTGCGCTATTGCACAAAACCGCGTTCGGAATTCGGGAAGAAATTCAAAGACAAATAGGATAAGGTGGCTGATTTCAACGTTCTGGAGTGAATCAATTGAAACCCCTTATCCTTCCTTCCTGGCTATCATCCGGAAACCTGGAACGCAGGAACCTGGAACACAGGAACCTGGAACACGAAATCACTCCCCAATTTCCACATATACAATATATAAATATTTCAAATCCAGCATTGGCCACACCTCCCTGCCAAACAGCACATTGTATATTTATAATTTTATTTATTCTTTTATTTTACCTTTGTTTTTAACTGTATAGCAATGAGTTATTTGCTTTACACACATTTAACGGGCCAGGAAACCTCTCTGTCAACACCCCGTATATATGGATCACAAGGTGAATATGAACATGCAATCAACTCCTCCTCCACGTGAAGTCGTCAATACATTGCTGACCAGCTATGAGACGCTTTCGAAAGCCGGACAACTGGACCGGATGTCCAAATCGGATATTCTGGTGCTCATTGCCCATTTTCGTGAAGAAGATGACTGGAATGAAGCGCTTCGTTTGAGTGAAGAAGCACTCACGATCCACCGGATGGATGGTGAACTGCTAACCCATCAGATCGAGATCCTGCTGGAATGCAAGCGGCCCGGGGAAGCCATGGAGCTGCTGGCCATCCTCGAGCAGTCCGGTGGGGACGAGATCACTTCTGCCTGTATGCGGATCAAAGCAATGACCCAGATGGATGAAGTGGACATGGCCCGTGTACTGCTCACCGAACTGAAATATCGTGTACCGAAATCTCGGATGGCAGAGGTCCACCTGCTGGAGGCTCAGGTCTGTTCCCGTAATGGCGACCAGCATGCGGCCTATACTGCATACAAGGAAGTGTTGAAAATCCAGCCGCGCAACCGCACTGCCCTGGAACGCATCTGGCTTGCCAGTGAATCCAGCCGCAATCAGAAAGACTCCCTGCAATTTCATCTCGAACTCATCGATCAGGACCCGTACAACGGAATGGCCTGGTTCAATGCCGGACAGGCACACTATTACCTCCTCCGGTATGAAGAAGCCATGGAAGCATTTGAATATGCCGGGTTGCTGGAGCCTCAGTTCAAGCTCACCTTCTGCTATGCCGCGGAAGTGGCACTGGCCATCGGTGAACCCAAACGAGCGCTCAAGAACCTGTATGATATCCAGCAACGCATCGAACCGGACGGGGAGATCCTCAAGCAGATTGGTCAGTGTTATCAGGCCATGGAAAACCCGTCAAAGGCCCGACAGTATTTCCTGCTCGCCCGCAATCTGAATCCACTGGATGAAGAGATCTATTACCGGCTGGGCAAGATCTACATGCTCGAAAAGAAGCCCGTGTTGCAGCCCGTTATTTTGAACGTGCTGTCAATCTCGACGATCGCAATGAAGACTATATCACCGGACTGGCGGAAGCTGGCTGGCAGATGGCAAGCCGGCGGAAGCGGAGGCCTGCTTTGTAAGACGACTGAACTCGCACCGGAACTGCCCGAATCCTGGGTCCGGTATGCCGAATTCAAATTCAGCCGGGGGCTTACACGGAAGTGATCACCCTCATGGAAGAGGCGATTGAATCCACATGGGGTGCCGGTCTGTATTTCATCCAGGCGGCTGCGGAGTTCAGGATGAACAAACGCAAACAAGCCCTGCGCAGCCTGGAAGAAGCCTTATCGGAAGGAGTTGAGGAACATGAAGTCCTCTTCACCTATATCCCCGAGCTGAGAGAAGACAAGGATGTCAAAGCCATCCTGCGCTACTTCACGCTGGAGCATGCCGAATAATGACCCTTCCTAAAACTTGTAAGTGAGGCCAAATCGGAAGTTCCATGGATTCTGGTAGGATTCTGTCGGTACCAGCACATCATACAAGATAATCACTTCTGTTGCAATGATATCTCCCCGAATTGTATCCCAGGCCGATCAGACCCGATTCTGGTTAACTGGTCTTTGACAACCTTATTGTTATCATCCAGTTCAAGGTATCCATTTATAAGATAAGGCTGTTTCCCAAAGGATACCCCATATTCTGCCTGGGCAAAGATCCAGCGATAAATCTTGGAACGTGCAAAGACACCAGTATAAAAAGTGAAGATATTGGTAGACGCAATGTTGACATTAAATGATGGATTCACACCGGTCCTTTATAATAATTGTATTCAAATCCCAAACGAGGACCGACTGAAAACCAGGGGATGATTTTGTAACCTACCATGGGATAAATCCCCAAATTGAACTGGGAAGATTGGTTCCCGCCGGTGAACCCCAGTCCGAAGTTGCCACCATACCACAACTTCTCCATGAATGGTTTTGGGTGCCGGACGTTCACGTTCTTTGTTTTGAGCCGAGGCCGGAAGGCAGAAAGCCACCGTGACTACAACGTGCATGAAAAGGGAAAAATGGTGCGTTGCATAGGTTTCAGTTTATACCCTAACGAATTTCCCTCCTAGGCTTGTGCTGTCGGAGTGTTAAAATTCATGGGCGGAAAGTTATTGGGTTCACTGTCTTCGATGACGCCGAACTGGGATTCAAATTTCTTGACATTGTCGGCGAGGGCGCGCAACAGTCGTTTGGCATGCTGGGGCGTCAGCACGACTCTTGCTTTGACTTTGGCCTTGGGCATATTGGGCATCATCCGGATAAAGTCGACCACAAACTCGGTATGCGAATGAGCGATGATCGCCAGATTGGAGTAGATGCCTTCAGCAACATCCTCTGGCAATTCTATATTCAGCTGGGGTCCCTGCTTCTGATTTTCTGACATGATATTCTGATTTAGGGCTAAAGATAACGAACCTGAGCAAGCAGGCAGGAACGGAAACTGAGCTTTCTCCGATTTCTCCGGTTAATCAGGCGAAGTTTCTGTCCTGGATAAAAAAGTGACGATTTTCTCCCGCGAAGGCAACCTTTTTCAGCTTGAGGACACCAGTATCAGCAGCGGATCGCAAGTTTTCCACAGTGGGAACTTTTCCGCTATTGATCTATGTATTGTGTGTAACCCATGGACATTAAGGCATAGTTGTCTTAAAGTCAAGTAGGACATATGGAAAGTGGCAAGTTTTTTGCTGTGTATTCCGTACCAATAAACTGTCCCTAAAGTGAGATGACCCTATGCGGCAACTAAAAATTACGAACAAGATCACGAGCCGGGAAAGTCTTTCCCTGGATAAGTACCTCAATGACATTGGCAAGATTTCCATGCTCAGTGCAGACGAGGAAGCCGAGCTCGCCAGACGGATCAGAAGCGGAGATGATGAGGCACTGGAGATCCTGACCCGATCCAATCTGCGATTTGTCGTTTCTGTAGCCAAACAATACCAAAACCGGGGCCTGTCCCTGAGCGACCTGATCAATGAAGGCAATGTCGGTCTCATGAAGGCCGGACGCCGGTTTGATGAAACCAAAGGATTCAAATTCATTTCCTATGCTGTCTGGTGGATTCGTCAATCCATCCTTCAGGCGATCGTGGAATACGCCCGAATTGTCCGTCTGCCACTCAACAAGGTGGGTTCCTACAACAAAGTCAATGAAGCATTCCTGTCATTCGTTCAGGAATTCGAGCGGGAACCGACTCACGAGGAATTGGCCGAGTTGCTGGAAATGACTCCACGCGAGATCTCCAACATGCTGCGTGGGACAAATCGCCATGTATCCGTTGACGCACCGATCAACGGTGAAGAAAGTGATGCGACGATGCTTGATGTCCTGATCAATGATGGCGAATCCAGCCCGGATAATATGCTGATGGAAGAATCCCTGAAGGACGAGGTCCAGCATGGATTGTCGATGCTGTCTCCACGGGAAGTGGAAGTTCTCTCCGCGTATTATGGCCTGAACGGATACAAGTCCCTGACGCTGGAAGAGATCGGCACACAATTCGGTCTGACCCGGGAACGGGTTCGGCAGATCAAGGAACGAGCCATCCGGCGCCTGCGTAAATCGTACAATCGAAATGCCCTGAGATCCTATCTCGGCTGATCATAAAATGAGCATTCAAAAGGCCACCTTCCGGGGTGGCCTTTTCTTTTTAATGCCTTTGATCAGGACGTGAATCGCGCCTCTGTGCGCCATACCGGATTGGATTGGGAGAAAATCCGTTTCTTTGTGATCTCGAAGCAAACCACATTGCGGGTTCAAACGTTGTGTTCTTATGAGTATGCTGGAAACCGTTCGTCTGGTGATCTACCGGATCAAAGAAAAAGGGCTGGAAATTTTCCTGGTCAATACCGGTGATCAGTGGGAGTTTCCGGAGATCAGTGAATCCAGGGCAGCTCAATCTGATGCCAGCAAACAGATCGCATTGGACCCTGTAACGCGCAACAGTGATGGAAGTGCTGAAAAAGGGGTCCCTGTAGAAGGCGACTGGCACGATATCCCGTCGTTGAAAAAACTGCTTCAGGACGATATCCAGTATGTCAAAGGCCAGATCTCCCAGATCTCACCTGAACTGGATAAAGGCACCTTCTTCGCCTTGAATGATGCGGCCCGAAAGGTCGTCCCCGGGTATGACAGTTTCATTAAAGAACTGAAGGACATCATCCGCGATCGCAACTCGATCAAATACATGTAACTGCATTTCTGCCGTACTTTTGGGACATGAATTCCCGTTCCAAGCCCGTATTGCCGGGCACAGACTTTTCTTTTCCCGGACAGGACATGGTGTATCACGGAAAAGTGAGAGACCTCTACAAGATCCAGGATCTGCTCATCCTTGTGGCTACGGACCGCATCTCTGCATTCGACCATATCCTCCCGCGAAGTATTCCGTTCAAGGGCCAGGTCCTGAACCAGCTGGCCGCTTATTTCCTGCGCGCTACGGCTGATACAGTCCCGAACTGGCTGATCGCCACCCCCGATCCCAATGTCGCCATCGGGCGGTATTGTGAACCCATTCGCATTGAAATGGTCATCCGGGGATATCTCACCGGGCATGCCTGGCGGACCTACAAATCCGGACAGCGCACTTTATGTGGTGTTGCGATGCCGGACGGGATGCGGGAAAATGACCCATTTCCTGAACCGATCATCACCCCCAGTACCAAAGCAACCGAAGGACATGACGAGGATATCTCTCTGGATGAGATCCTGTCCCAGGGCATTGTGACGGCCGACCAGTGGGCCATTCTCGAACGGTATACCCGCTCGTTGTTTGCTCAGGGTACGGCCATGGCACGGGACCGAGGATTGATCCTGGTGGATACCAAATACGAATTTGGTACCTGGCGGGATGAAATCATGGTCATGGATGAAATCCATACACCGGACAGTTCCCGGTATTTCTATCTGGACGGGTTTGAAGATCGTCAGGCCAGGGGCGAAGCCCAGGTCCAGCTGTCCAAGGAATTTGTCCGGGAATGGTTGATGGATCACGGCTTCCAGGGAAAGGAAGGACAGGAAATGCCTATCATGCCCGATCTGTTTGTCGATCAGATCAGTCAACGGTACATCCAGTTGTATGAACAGGTCACGAATCAACCGTTCCAGCCAGACCTGTCAGCGCATCCGGCTGATCGGATCGAACAAGCCATCACCGATTTCCTGCGCGATCAGTCCTGACCGTCCACAAAGGCCTGGAGGTAAGCAAATGCACTGGTGAGTTGCCCATTTCGGGTTATCGTTGCCCGTTTGATCATCGGGGACTCATTTCCCGATAACAGATCGGGGAGGACGTATTCCAGCAAGGCTGCACCAAACGCTGTGGCGGCATCGCGTGGCAGTTCCGAAGGCAGATTGTCAATCGCCATCACATCGATAACCGTCGGGCCATATGGCGGCGCTTCCTGCTGACTGACCGGATCATACCCGTACACAGGATCCTGTATCGAACTTGGTCGGATAGTCGAAGGGACACTGGATTGAGGTGCGATATCGCAGGTAATATCACCGATGGTTCGGATGCGAAATGCAGGCGCGGTCATGTCTTCTTTTGTAAAGAAGGTCGGTGCATCATCCTTCCACAGGATCGCATTGATAAAGATATCCGCAACCTCTGTATAGGGTTGAAAGGAGGAAATATAGGCCGCCCCGTTCGTATAAAAATCAGACTTCCTGAAGGGCTTGCCATCCCGTTGTCGGACATAGTGTTCCGCGCTGAGGACGGTAAAACAGCCTTTTGGGCAGGGTTCGTTGCGTAAAAACGTTTCCGGTGGAACCTCCTTTAACCCCATATCCTTGAGTACACGAACTGCGCCCTTCCCTACCCTACCTGTACCGGTGACCACCACTCTTACTGGCGGCATATCAATACTTTCATAAAAATCCCGAGCCTCAGCGTAGTCGTGAAGGTGCTTCATTCTCGGCATATGGATGAGGCCTGTCCGTTTGCCATAAGCATACAGGGTGTTGTGTGCTCCGACAACACCTGCATAATAGCCAAAGGCGGCAACCCGTTTCCCATGGTCGTCCACCATGGCCTCATAGTCGATCAGGCAGATCTTCTTTTCCAGAATCGCCCGGAGGAGGGGGCGGTTGTACGGTTGCCCCTTCATCGTATGAGAAAAGAACAGGTAGGTCTTGCCGGGCACCAATTGGGATACAGGAACCTCCTTGACGCCGAGATAGATGTCGGCATCAGGGCGATGATCCATCACCTCGATACCGGCAGCTGTGTACTCCTCATCCGGAAAACAGCGAATGGAGGATGATTCGACGAATACATCCACGTCAAATCGTTCCTGGATTTCCCGGCATTGTTGCGGGGTGAATACAACCCGGCGATCTGGCGGAACCTTTCCCTCTCTGATCAGTGCGATCGACACCTTTTTACTCATGGCGGCAAAGATAGACCTTCCGTCAAGGTGGAACTTGATTTTTCCATTCGGGAACTAATGGCATCGGGGAATAGTTACCTTTACGTCTATCGAATTCAGGGGCTGACCGGAATCGACAGGAAAGATGTTCTTTGAGTAAGCATGCCGGAGCAGGATTATTCACTCCGTCCCTTTCGGGGGTCCTTCGGGAATAAAATGATGATCAACCACTTTAACTGGCGACGTTAATTACGCCATGGCTGCCTAATTCTAGGAATTAGTACGCCTTTGTGCCGCTCCTTTGACGCCTGATACAAAAGGAAGCCGCACATCAACACCATTCAGGCTGGCTGACAAAGCCCATTCCACTTTGTCAGTAAGACACCGGAGTTAAGGGTCAAGTAGGTTCGCTTTTGCACCAGCCTCGACCTCGAAAATCCAAGCAGAAGCTAAGCATGTAGAAGGCTCTTGGTTGCTTTGTCTGGACGAGGGTTCGAATCCCTCCAGCTCCACAGTATAAATCAATAACCCATTGTAAGCGAATGCTTTGCAATGGGTTTTTTAATTTGGGGGACAGAATAGGGTACAGTATAGATAGCCTTGATTCATTTTTCAGGGCTTTTGCGGCAAAGGCCTAAAGCATAAAACTGGAACATGCCCATGCCAGACTGCCTAACCAATACTTTGATCTATCAAAATATTTGATCTACTTTGTATTAGAATGAAGATAGGAATCTACTTTTTCATTGTATATATGTTTTCACTCTCATTTGTCCCTTGTGGTGACAATGGAGGTGGAATTGTGAATATTTTCAATCATTATTTTGAAATAGAGCATGTTGATAATTCAGATCATGACCAGCATTCAAATAGCTGCAATGACGACATGTGTCCGCCATTCTGCGGTTGCAGCTGTTGCTCTTCTTCTTTAAATTTACCTGTAGAATTTACCATCAATTTGGGCCAGGTCGATCCGACTTTTACGCCCACTATGTGGGTTGGCACTCAACCCACACCTTCCTCTTTTTCCTCCTCCATCTGGCAACCGCCACAGTTTTGTTAGACCATATTTCGCAGGATATCCATGCCTGCCCAGCTCGGATTTAACGGTTTAACAAAACATTAATTTCATTATGTTCGATAAGATAATTGCTTATTCGATTCAGAATAAGTTTGTGATAGGGCTATTGGTTGCCGCCCTTATCGTTTGGGGAATGTTCTCCCTACGCCAACTACCCATTGATGCTGTTCCTGATATAACTAATAATCAGGTCCAGGTCATCACTATTTCTCCGACTTTGGCCACGCAGGAAATAGAGCAGTTCATTACGACTCCCATTGAACTGTCTCTACAAAATATCCAGCAGCTTGTAGAGATACGCTCTATTTCCCGTTTTGGTCTCTCGGTGGTGACAGTCGTTTTTGAGGAAAAAATGGATGTCTATCTGGCCCGACAACTGGTCGGGGAATACCTGAAAGAAGCCGAAAGCAATATCCCCGCCGGACTGGGCACGCCCGAAATGGCCCCTATTTCCACCGGGCTGGGAGAGATTTACCAGTACGTCGTCCGCCCAGAAGAAGGGTACGAGGATAAATTTACACCGACGGATTTGCGCACCATCCAGGACTGGATTGTAAGACGCCAGCTATCTGGCATCGAGGGCGTGGTCGAGGTCAACACGATGGGCGGTTTTTTGAAACAGTATGAGGTGGCCGTGAAACCCAACCTGCTCAAATCCATCGGCATCAGTATCACCGATGTATTTGATGCATTGGAAAACAGCAACGAGAATACGGGCGGGGCCTACATCGAGAAGAACCCGAACACCTACTACATCCGCACCAACGGCATCGCCAAAACACTGACCGACATTGAAAACATCGTGGTGGACGTGCGTGACGGCAGGCCTATATTGATAAAAGACGTGGCCACCGTACAGTTTGGCAAAGCCCCCCGCTATGGCGCCCTGACCCGTGATGGCAAGGAGGCCGTCGGTGGCCGAGTGATGATGCTGAAAGGTGCCAACTCTGCAGAAGTCACCGACCGGGTGAAGGAGCGGGTGGTACAAATCCAAAAATCGTTACCTGAAGGCGTAGTCATCGAGCCGTATTTAGTGCGAGATAAACTCGTCTCCACTGCCATCGGCACAGTGAAGAAAAACCTACTGGAAGGCGGCCTTATAGTCATTTTCATCCTTGTGTTGATGCTGGGCAACTGGCGGGCAGGGATGATTGTTGCCTCCGTCATCCCCCTTGCTATGTTGTTTGCCATTTCGATGATGAATGTCCTGGGTATCTCTGCCAACCTCATGAGCTTGGGGGCCATAGATTTCGGCCTGATAGTGGACGGAGCGGTCATCATCGTGGAGGCGATTGTCCACCGGTTGCAAGTGGGCTTTGCCGGGCAAAAACTTACAGCCGCTCAGATGAACAAGGAGGTGCAAATCGCCTCCATCAAAATCAGGAGTTCGGCCGCCTTCGGAGAAATCATCATCCTGATGGTTTATATACCCATCCTGGCACTGGTAGGTATCGAAGGCAAAATGTTCATTCCTATGGCTCAGACTGTCATGCTTGCCATCGGCGGGGCATTGGTCTTGTCCCTCACCTACGTGCCTATGATGGCAGCCCTTTTTCTAAATAAAAAAGTGAGTGCCAAAAAAACCATTGCAGACCGCATCATTGCTTTCAACCAAAGGTTGTACACCCCCGTGTTACGGCTTGCGCTCCGCTTCAAGGTCGCATTCGTGCTGGCAACCGTGGCCTTATTTGCCATCAGTTTGTTTGTTTTCAGTCGGATGGGGGGCGAATTCATCCCCACATTGGAGGAGGGTGATTTGGCCATGCAGCAAATCCTGCCGCCGGGTACTTCGCTTTCGCAGAGCATTGAGATGTCCAAAATAATCCAGAACAAGCTGATGGATGAATTCCCGGAAATCGAGGACATCGTTACCAATATCGGTGCGGCCGAGATACCCACCGACCCGATGCCCGTCGAAATCGGGGACTATGTGATTGTGATGAAACCCAAGGATGAATGGACTTCTGCCTCCACCCGGCAGGAGATGTTTGAGAAAATCGAAAAATCGCTGAGCGTCATCCCGGGTGTGGGCTACGAGTTTTCGCAGCCCATCCAGCTCCGCTTCAACGAGTTGATGACCGGCTCAAAAGCGGACATTGCCATTAAGCTGTACGGGCAGGATTTGGACCTGTTGTACAGCAAGGCCAAGGAAGCCGAAAAGGTCATCAACAGAATTGAAGGAGTGGGCACGGTCAATGTCGAGCAGACCATCGGCATGCCGCAAATCATCATCAATTTCAAGTACGATAAAATGGCGCAGTACGGCCTGCAGGTGAAAGAGGTCAACCAGGTGGTCAGGGCTGCCTTCGCCGGGGAAAGCGCCGGGATAGTTTACGAAGGTGAAAGGCGCTTCGATTTGGTGGTGCGCCTCGACGAAAGCTACCGCCAGGACCTCGACAACGTGCAGAACCTGTACATCACGCTGGACAACGGCACACAGGTGCCGCTGCAAGCGGTCGCCGATGTGGA
Source organism: Saprospiraceae bacterium (assembly GCA_016710115.1). GTDB lineage: Bacteria > Bacteroidota > Bacteroidia > Chitinophagales > Saprospiraceae > JAGNXB01. The sequence continues at coordinate 455,483 of JADJLN010000002.1, read as the reverse complement.
ACTGATTGACGCCCCCATGCAGATTTCACGGGAAAACACCAACCGCAGGATTGTCATCGGCGTGAATGTGGGGGATACCGATGTCGAAACGCTGGTGGAAAAAATCCAGGCGGCGCTCGATGCCGAAATTGATTTGCCATCGGGCTATTACTTCACCTACGGCGGCCAGTTTGAAAACCTGAAAGCCGCCAATGCCCGCCTGATGATAGCGGTGCCGATTGCGCTGGCGCTCATTTTCATCCTGCTCTTTTTCACCTTCGGCTCGCTGTCGCAGGCCGCCCTCATTTTCACAGCCATCCCCCTTTCCGCCATCGGCGGCATCTGGGCGCTGGAACTCCGGGGCATGCCTTTCAGCATATCTGCGGGCATCGGTTTTATCGCCCTGTTCGGCGTGGCGGTGCTGAATGGAATCGTGCTGATTGGCTATTTCAACCAATTGAAAGAGGAAGGGATGACCGATATCCGGGAGCGCATCATCAAGGGAACGAGCGTCCGGCTGCGGCCCGTCCTGATGACGGCCTCGGTGGCCTCGCTGGGCTTTTTGCCGATGGCGCTTTCCAACTCCGGTGGGGCGGAGGTGCAGCGGCCGCTGGCCACCGTCGTGATTGGCGGGTTGATAACTGCTACATTTTTGACCCTGGTCGTCCTGCCGATTCTGTACAGTTGGCTATCCAAATGGAAAGAGCAACAAAGCAGGGCATCGCTGCCCCCGGCCGGGGCAATGGTTTTGCTGCCGCTACTGTTCTTCGGCTTGCAGGTCCACGCCCAGCAAAGGCCCATCTCGGCTGACGAAGCGGTGCAAACGGCGCTGGCCAACCCCCCTTCCGTCCGGGCGGCCAACCTGCAAATCCAGACCAGCCAGGCCCTGCAAAACCTGCCGTACAGCCCGGGGACGACGGAAATCAACTACCAGGGCGACGGGCTGTTTCGGGAAAACGGGCAGCGGGTCAACCAGGTAGGTTTTCTGCAAAACCTGCCCAACCCGGCGGTCAACAAAGCCCACAATGCGCTCCAGGACGAGGTGGTGAAATCGAACACACTGCAAAAGTCGCTGACCGAAAGTGAACTGCGCCTCCACGTGCGGCAGGTTTACTTCGACCTCCAGCAAAAAATGGAACTGAGGGCGCTTTACCAACGGCTTGCCCGCACTTATTCCGGCTATTTTGAAATAGCAAAAAAACGGGTGGACGTGGGCGCCGCCAATGCCATCGAGACGCTCACCGTCCAGTCGGGCATGAACGAGTAGAGGCTGTTGGAGCGGCAGGCCGGCATGGAAATATCCACCCTGGAGCAGCAGCTCAAGGTGATGCTCAACACGGACGAAAACGTGACCGCCACCGATAGTTTGCAGATGCTCCCTTATGCCCCGCAAGCAGGCATCAACACCTTGCGGGTACAGTTGGCACAACAGGTAGTGGAGATGGAACAAGCCCTCGTGCCGGTGATTAAATCGGGTATGAAACCCAGTTTCAACATCGGCTACGCCGCCCAGAACTACTTAGATGGCGGGTGGCTGTACGGGGCTCAGGCAGGGGTGCAGGTCCCTTTGTTCAACAAGCCGGTAAAAAAACGCCTGGAAGCCCAGCAATTGCAGGTGGAAGTGGCCAACGCCCGCTACGAAGCCGAACGGCTGGGCGCCGGGCGGCAGTTGCTCTCCGTTGACAATTCCATCCGGCTCTATGCGGAGGGGGCCGATTATTACCGGGAACAGCTTTCGACCATCAACCCGGAAATCGAGCGAATATCCGAACTGAACTACCAAGCGGGGGAAATATCCTACCTCGAACTGCTCAACACCCTGAAGCTGCTGGCCAGCAACAACAAGGGCTACTGGGACCAGGTGCTGGCGCACAACCAGTCCGTTGCGCTTTATCAATTTCTTTCAAATCAATAAAATCATTTTTCAAGATGAAAATCATAAATAATTCAATCCTGTCAATATTGTCCATTACGGCCCTGCTGCTGCTCTTTTCCTGCGGCGGCGGGCACACCGAAGGCGACGGCCACAATCACGGCGATGAAGCGGAAGCAGGGGCACACGCCGGGGAAGGGGAGCATCAGGAAGGGGAAATCCACCTCACGCCGGAACAGATAAAAACCATGAACATCCAGTTCGGCGGCGTTTCACAAATCAAAATCAACGACTTCGTGAGCGCAACGGGGACGTTGGGCCTACCCCCGAATGCCCTGACTTCCGTGAGCGCAAAAGCAAGCGGTTTCATCAAAGACAGCAAAAAGTACGTGGAGGGCATGTACGTAAAAAAGGGCGTGGTCATGGCCTATCTGGAAAACCCGGAGTTTATCCAGCACCAACGGGAATACCTGGAAACAGGAGCCGAACTGACCTACCTGCGCCAGGAACTCGAACGCCAGCAAAAGTTGGTCGAGGCAAGTGCGGGTGTTGAAAAAACCTGCAAAACTGCAATCGGAGGTCGGCGTGAAAACAGCCACTCTGAAAGGGATAGGCAAGCAACTGGCCTACCTGGGCATCAACGTCTCCGCGCTGTCGCCCGACAACATCGTAGAGCGGATTGCCATTGTGGCCCCCATGACGGGCTATATCACTTCCATCAAAATGCACAACGGAATGTACGTCACCCCCGAACTGGAACTCATGGAAATTGTCAACGAAGACCACCTGCACCTCGAACTGGATGTTTTTGAAAAGGACATCGCCCAGGTGAAAGAACGGCAGCAAATCAGCTACGCCGTCCCGGCCTTGGGCAATACGGTGTTCGAGGGCGAAGTGAATATCATTGGCAAGGAGTTTAATACCAGGAACAAGACCGTCCGCATCCATGGGCACCTGGAAAAGGTGCGCCCCAAATTCATCAAGGACCTGTTCATCGAAGCAAAAATCTGGCTCACCGACCAGACGGTTGAGGCCGTGCCAGAAAAGGCCATCATCAAGGACGGCGCCTCCTCTTATGTCTATGTGGCAAACGACCAGCAGGGTGGCGATGAGGTGAAATTTGAAAACTGCGGGTCGTGGCCGGCGTCACCGACAAAGGTTTCACCTCCGTGAAACTAATTGACCCGGTACCGGACGGGATGAAAATCGTGACCGAAGGGGCCTATTTCGTGTATGCCCAGTCGAAGGCCGGGGAATTGGAGCACGAGCATTGACCGGACGCCCGGTGACCGTTCCTATGGGGCAGCCACCGGGCCTTTTCTTCATTATAAAACGCAAAAAATCATGAAAGAAATAAAAGCATTCATCAAGCCATCGAGAGTCACCAATGTGGTGGAAGCTCTCGAAAAAAGCAGGCTTTGATAGCCTGACCATCTCCAAAGGTGAAGGGACCGGCACCCACGAAAGCCCCGACGCCGGCCTCGATTTGGAGTTCTTTTTCACCAACAGCAAAATAATAAAACTGGAACTGGTCTGCCAAAACGAGGAAGCCGAAAAAGCGGTAAAGCTGATCTGTGAAAATGCCCGTTCACCAGAACCAGGTGATGGCATTATCTACTTGAAAGAAATTGTGGATGCTTATCGCATTAAAACGGGGGGGTCTTTAAAACGATATGATTAGTATTAAGAGTTTAATTGTGAAACTAAGGAAGAAATAAACGGCCCATTTTTAAGTCATTTTTCTATTCTCCTTTTTAAACTAATAATGATGCGGTACATATTAATTTCAATTTTCATTACGCTTGGTGGACTGTCAGCGGTATCTGCTCAAGACACTTACCAAAGCCTGAAGGGACAGATTCTGTTGTCGTGTAAATATGAAGGCCAGATTATATTAGCACAAAGCCAGGATCTCAATTTGTTTTTAGATTATACCACCAAGGAGTTTAAGGGAAAATTGGATTTGGGCTCTCTCGATACCGGGGTTGATACACTAAATGCAAAGCTTGCTGATATCAAACCGGGCCTAGTCCTTTTTTCAGGCGTTATCCCCAATGATGATTTTATTACTTGGGAGCATTTGGAACTTGAGTTTATTATCCCACTTACTATTGATATTCTTGGAGAAAGGCTGAATTCGTCACTCAATATTCAGCTAAACCATTACAAAGGAAGTAATTCTTATGCCTGTCATTTATCCGGCACAATGAGTCTGGATCTTTCTATTCTTGAAAATCAGATCAATAAACTTGGGACTACCGTTGAAGTAGAATTTACTCAAATATTGATGAGAAGAGAACGGTAACAAGTATTATTGCTTTGTACCCGCTGTCGGCAGTAAAATCAGGAGGAGATGAGCATGAAATGCACCATGACCAAAAGACTAAAATTCAAAAGAAACATCATTTTTAGATGACAGATGAACTGTTAGGCAGTCAAGAGAAACACATAGGATCAATGAAAAATAGAGAACCCCAACACATCCACCGTTACGACCCCAAAGGCAATATGACTTGCTGTTCGTTAGAAGAGAAAATTTACACTAATGCAGATGCAAGGCAACTTGTCCACCCGGCACAAAAGCACCACAGCGACGGAGACGAGCATGACCATGCCTCCAGTGATGAAACAGTTGCATGGAAAAAATACCTTCCCGTCTCTGCAAGTATTGTTGTGTTGTTTTTGGGCGTTGCGTTAGATAACTACTTCAAGCCCGGCTGGTTCAACAGCTACCTGCGACTGGCCTGGTACATGGCGGCATACCTGCCCGTCGCCCTGCCGGTGATGAAAGAAGCCGTTTCCGCCATGCGGAAGGGGGCGTTTTTCACCGAATTCACGCTCATGTCATTGGCGACGCTCGGCGCATTTTACATCGGCGAATATTCGGAGGGCGTGGCGGTGATGATTTTTTATGCCATCGGGGAGTTGTTCCAGCAAGCCGCCGTCAACCGTGCGAATCGCAGCATCAAAGCACTGCTCGAAGTGCGCCCTGACACAGTGACCGTGCTGCGCAGTGGCATTGCCACTGCCGTTGACCCGGCAACGGTGCAGCCGGGCGACCTTATCCAGGTCAAACCCGGCGAGAAAGTAGCGCTCGACGGCGAATTGGTCTCGGAAACCGCTTCCTTCAATCCTGCCGCCCTCACTGGCGAGAGCAAGCCCGACACCAAGTCCAAGGGCGAGACCGTGCTGGCTGGCATGATCAACCTGAACAAGGTGGCGGAAATTAAGGTGTCGGCGCTTTTCAAAGACTCCAAACTCTCCCGCATCCTCGAAATGGTGCAGAATGCCACCGCCCGTAAGTCGCAAACGCAGTTGTTCATCAGCCGTTTTGCCAAAGTATACACACCCATCGTAGTGGGCCTGGCACTCGGGATTGCGTTGCTGCCCTATTTTGTTGTGGAAGATTATGTGTTCGACAATTGGCTCTACCGAGCACTGGTGTTCCTCGTCATCAGTTGCCCCTGTGCGCTGGTGATTTCCATCCCACTGGGCTATTTCGGTGGCATTGGGCTGGCGAGCCGCAACGGGATTTTGTTCAAAGGTTCTAATTTCCTCGACGTGATGACGCAGGTCAACACGGTGGTCATGGACAAAACCGGGACGCTGACAAAAGGCGTTTTCAAAGTTCAAAAGGTAGAAACACAAGGCTTCGACGAAGAAAAACTCCTGCACATCGCCGCTGCACTGGAAAGCAAAAGCACCCACCCGGTCGCCCTCGCCGTGGTAGAGCACGCCGGGCAAAGCCAGCAAACCCTCATTGTTTCGGACGTCCAAGAAATTGCCGGGCACGGCATCAAAGGCAAAGTAAACGGTGATGAAGTGCTGGCTGGCAACCTGAAGATGATGCAGAAATTTGGCATCGCTTTCCCGCCGGAATTGACGCAAATCGTGGATACCTTCGTACTGGTTGCTGTGAACGGCCAGTACGCCGGGTGCATCGTCATTTCCGATGAAATCAAGGACGACGCAGTACAGGCCATCACTGAACTGCATCAAATGGGCATCCGCACGGTGATGCTGTCGGGCGACAAATCGAGTGTCGTGCAAAAGATAGCGTCGGCATTGGGCATTGACAGTGCTTTCGGCGACCTGTTGCCGGAAGACAAGGTCAATAAGGTACAAGCGTTGAAAAACGAGGGCCGACGCCTCGCCTTCGTTGGCGACGGCGTGAACGATGCCCCGGTGATTGCCCTCGCTGATGCAGGTATCGCCATGGGCGGGCTTGGCTCCGATGCCACGATTGAAACCGCCGACATCGTCATCCAAAACGACCAGCCCTCCAAAATCCCGCTTGCCGTGAAAATCGGTAAAGCCACCCGCCGTATCGTCTGGCAAAACATCACACTGGCAATGGCAGTGAAAGTAGCTGTGCTGGTGCTCGGAGCCGGTGGCTTGGCAACATTGTGGGAAGCCGTTTTTGCCGACGTGGGCGTTGCGCTGCTGGCGATTTTGAATGCGGTAAGGGTGCAGAAGATGAGGTTTTCCTGAAAACGCTTTTGCGCACGAAGGTTCAACACTGGTGGTTGTGGCGAATGCGTTGCGGTTGTTGGGGCATAAAAAGCCTGGGTAAACCCAGCACTTTCCTACCCTTTTGAAATATATCACCTTGCAGGCTGATATTCCTCATCGCTGTTCCCTGCCCCATTTCCTTACTTAGGCCCTGGAAATGTATGCACCCATGTACGAAATATGGTACGGTGTCATACAATTGCCAATACGGAGATCAAAAATCGTTATCATGAAAAAAATATTGATTGTCCTGTTCGGACTCGGAATCATCTCGCTGTACTTCTCATGTGACAAAGACAGCAACCTCATGCCAACGCTTCAGGAAGAAATACACATCAGCCAAATCACCGGGGCTTCAAGCGTTGAGGCAGTCCATGTGCAAGATTTACCGCCTGCGATTGCCGGCTATGTCAGGATGAACCATGCACCATTAGAAATTGACCTCGCGTTTCATGCTGCGTCGCACGGCTACGAGGTTTTCCTGGAAAACGGGCTTTGCCTGTTTTTTGATGAAAACGGGGAACATCTCAACCACGACGGCATGCACGGCGACATGGGGAACCATCACGGCGGCGGCGACCCAGGCGTTAATTTCTGCCTCGCCGGCGACACACTCGATATAGCCGACCTGCCCCAGACCGCCATCAACCACATCAACAGCAGCTATCCCGGCGCTACCGTACTCACAGTAGTCATAAAGCCCAGTGGCAATATTGCCGTTGAAATCAGCAACGGTGACATTCTGATGTTCAGCTCTGCCGGTAATTTCTTCCATCTGTGTGATATGCAGGGCACTGGTGGTCATGGCCATGGTCACGGCATGATGGGCGACCCTGGCTGGCATTGCGACCCGGCCGGTATGATGGGCAATGGGCACAACCACGGCAACCACGGCGGCATGGGTGGCCACCAAGGCAATATGGGCAACCATTCGGGGCCGAATGAACCCTGCTGGGGCGGAACGGGCATCGAAATTGCCAACCTTCCGGCAGCCATCCCAGCTTATGTAAACGGCAATCACCCCGATGCCACCATCGAACATGCCATGCAGGCGTACAACCACAACTACTTTGTCCGCCTATCAGACTGCGCCAGGCTCGTATTTGACGAAAATGGGAATGTGCTGTTTGACAGTGGGGATTGAATGACACTGGCATTGGCAATGAATGTAACGGTGCTGGTGCCTGAAGCCAGCGGCTTGGCAACATTGTGGGAAGACTTCTTTACCGACGTGGGCGTTGCGCTGCTAGCGATTTTGAATGCGGTAAGGGTGCAACGGATGGAATGGATTAATTCTTGAAACTACGGTGCATTAATTCATGCAGAAGATGAAATAAAGTACTGTCAGTAGCCATCAGTATAATGGATAAAAACTAGTTTCAGTACGGATTGCACATTGTTTGACATTTGAGAAGAGGCATTCATATCCAGTCATAGGAGAATTGTTTACGTGAACCTGTCACCTATGTAAAACCAGGAATCATCCAACTCAGCCATTTACTTTAATCCATACATCACCTTCCTTCAGGGAAACAAATCACTATGGCCATGTATGAATATAAATGCGTTCCTGGACCAATAAGCATATCTGGTAGCATCTGGAAAAATACACATAAGGAGACAGTAGCCCTCTAGGAGAATCTGATCAATGCCAATGCATCATAGGTATGGGAGTTTGTACAGATTGATTCTATTGAGTCTAAACTCAAACCAGGATGTTTAGCCGGACTACTTGGCCAAAAGGCTGATAGGGCTATTTTTAAGCTCTTGGTGTTCAAAAGGCCAATTACCCAGGAACTAATCAGTGGAGGGTATTCAAGTTCCACAGGTGACTCAAAATGGTTCTTTCATAGGTATTGAACAGATTGGGACCTACAACCTCCAAAGGCCCCCCTTTTTTAAAAGTGTCTAAGTTGTCTAATTCAATAGAAGTCTATCACTTGGCATAAAGCCAAAAAATTTACTCAATTCCAACATTCCACCACTCACTGCAAACTGCATTTTCAGAGGTCTCTAGTGTGTATTCCGGTCGGTTTGACCCCCCTGTTCCGATTTGGTTTGACCCCCCTGTTCCGATTTGGTTTGCCCCCTTGGTTCCGGAGGTTTGACCCCCTCGGCGAGCGTAGATGCTTGCGATTATGTCCCCTGTAGACTTCCGAACAGGGGGCGCCCCATCCACCTTACAGCTTGCTAGCGGTTCAGGTTTAGCTCCTTCCTTTGAAAGTCCTTAGGACATTCTTCCGCCCAGGAAACCGGAGATGGACCCAGTCAGTCACTCCTACCCGATGGAGACTTACACTCACCACCTAATCCAGACCCGCTTTCGAATCCCGTTATTCCCTAATTAAGAATAGCTATATTAGAGAGGCGTTTACCATACGAGACACACACAATAGCTATAGCGCATACCCTTCGGGATACGCATCATAGCCAAACCGTTTTCGGCAATAAAAATAAAATTACAGAATATGCTATTTAAAGACAAATTAGATGATATTGCTAAAAAGCTAGCTCCCGAATTTGATAAACTGTTCGAAAGAGTAATTGAAACCCAAACACATGATGGTGATTTGTTATTATTCGTTGAAAATGGACTTTATAATCCAGAAGTACATACATGGAATAACTTGAAGGAAAAGACAAGTCCTTATATGTTTGGTCCAAGCAATGAAGGACATTCGTGGATTACTCATTATAAGTTTATCCATGCTTACAGAACAAATGCCGTTACAGATGTATCTTTTGAGGAATATCTTGAGAAGATAGAATATTCTCAAGAAAGAAAAGATGAGATTAATTTTCTTAAGGAAAACGAAGGCCAATCTATCCAACTTGAGATGCTAGTTTATCTAAAAATTTGGGAAGCCGATGCTTTTATCAAAAGGTTTTATCAAATTGCAAGGATAGCAAATAAAGAAGATTATGATTGGCATTTTAAAATTTCTGAATCTACTAGAGATATAAATGCAACAGGAAACAGACAAACTATAATCAGAAAGAATATAAGAGACAAGTTTAAGAATGATTTTCCAATATTGTATGAAGCTTTTAAAGCATCATACAATACACAATTAAGAAATTCGATTGCACATTCAAAGTATTCAATTCTGGGAGAAATATTCACTTGAATAATTACGTAAAGGAAGATAAAGCGGCGCAATTGCATGGATATACGTTTGATGAATGGATTAATCTATTCCACTATACAATGATTATATTTAATGAACAGATTCGGTTCTTCGAAAATGTAAGAATATTTTATAAAGAAACAGCAAAGTCTAACGGAAATAAAATTCAAATCAGAATTAATCGCAAAGACCCTATTGAGGCTACTGAATATCGATTTCTTAAGTTAACTGAGTTCAATGAATACTTATGGAGGTGGAGTTGGTTTCGACCCAAGGATAATAAAGAAGAAGAATAAAGTCGAGAACAAAGTGCAGAACATCAATAGCCGCTAAACGTATCTACACAGAGCGTTAGAAACCATTCAAAAAATAAAAAACGATGAAACAAAAACAACATTACCTACTACTTTTCCTTGGTTTGATGATTTCATTCGTCAGCTGCACAGACAACTATGAAGAAGGGATAAAAAACTATACCGAAAATGAGTATGAAAATGCGCTGACTTATTTGAAGCAGGTCGAGAAATCTGATGAAAACTACAGCAAAGCCCAGAGTAAAATAACTGAAATAGACAGTACACTAAGGCAGATGGAGATTGACAAATCCCAAAGGGATAGCACTGCCAAAGCAGAACAATCAAAACGGTACTTTAAAGCAATAGTCGAAAAAGAAAAAAAAGAATTGGAAGACCTTAAATCGCAATTAAACAGGGAAATAGAAAGCATAAAAACTTTTGATGGAAGCCCTTACAGAAATGAAGTTAGTTCAATCCAACTTGAGATTGCACTTTTTGCTACTTGGGCTAAAATTATCAGAGATGCCGAAACGAACCCGAACAAGGAAATAAATAAGTTAGGACTATCATTCAAGCGGAAAGTGGTCGGTGTGCAGAAATCTGAGTTTCCCAAATTACGAAAAAACTATAGTGAAATCTTAAAACAAAAATTGTGGGAAGAGAACATCGAGGTCAAAGCAAAAGGAAGTGGTTACACGACTTTGGAGTTTGAAGGCGGAATATTTGCAAACAACAAAAATAAGCAAGACACCCAGCAGACATTGAGCGAAATCCTTAATCTATTGAGGTTTAAACGTATAAACTATAAATGGTACGAATATGATGACGAATACACATACTATACTCTAAAAACAGGACAAGATCATGACTTGGTAGACTTATAAAATTGTGACAAACGATTGTTAAGTTGAATCTATCTAATCTAGGGGTCCACCCCTTCGCACTCGGGTACGTGTTCTCTAGTACATGGAATTTCAAGGATGAACGTTGGTTTATGCTGCTCTTCATCAATCGAAGCTGCATTTTCCTGAGAATTTGATATTGACCCATAGGCGTTATCCATGATGGCCTTGTAAGCGGTAATACTGCCCGATAAGGCCTCTTTTAGCATACTTAGGGTTATATGCTCCTCTAATGATAACTTCTCTTCCATTCCTGTAATCGCGTTCTCCCTTGTAACCTCAGTATCGAGAAACTCTCTCACAATGGTTGCTCTATTCTTTGAACCTATAGGCCTACCATCTGGGTTACCAGATTTCCCTTTTACAAATTGGCTGTTCTTATTTGGAAAGCTCATACTGTACCTGTTATTCACCTGTATTTTGCATATTCCGGAACGTTTGACCCCTCCATTCCGGAGGCTTGACCCCCTTCCGGATAGCTGGTTGGGTTTGTCAGATCAAGTGTTTCGTGTTTTGAGTATGGATATTGTGATACAGGAGTCGATCACCAATATGCTTGGTACAATACATCGAAACCGCATTGGACGAATCTACTGGTGAGAAGTAGGACAACGTTTTAGGGTTCCGGTGGATTCCCAATGCTTCCACCATCTCTTTCCTGTTGAATCTTAGTTCTCCAGTCTCCAGGATGATGTGCAGATGGTTCATCGAATCACCTCTATCTTGCTCCAAGGCCATCCAAATTGTATTGACCTGTCTTGAAAAGTGAAGTAGATGCCCGGCCATCTTTAAGCAAGCTGCTTCTGTTAGTGGTATATGTCTTCTCAAAGTGAGGATGTATGTCCAATCATATGCTTTGAGCCATTGGCCATATGCACTGCTATACCTCGTCTCAAGAGCGCATACCGAGGGTATATGGGAGTTTTCCATCAGTCTATTCATAACTAATTGAACTAGAGTGTTATAAGTTAAAGTGATTGCTTGCTTCTGCCTGGATTTTCAGGATGGTTTTCTTTCGACTTCGCTCCAAAAATTCCATGAGATCAATCTTTGAGAAGTAGCGTTTTGGAGAAGCTTACATTGGGTTTCAAAGTGGACCTCCGAACTCTTTAACTAGTTCGAAATACTCGGAAAAACCCAGAAAACTAAGCCTAAGCCAACAAGACAAAACATACCATTGCTCTGCATATGACTGCAAGCATAGGACGAGCTTTTCCACGATATCAGGTCCAGTGGAGTGTCAATCACATCAATTCCCTTTGATACTTCTGGTGGCTCTTTAGGAAAGTCAACACTTCTTCCTTTTCAAACCTGACAACACTTCCAATCCGGTGTTTGGTCAAGTGCCCGGAGTTAGCCCAATTATCAATTGTAGCCACAGTCACATGAAATAATTCAGCAACCTGGTGCCTGGAAAGCAAATCAGGGATAGCATCAAACGGAGCCTTGGAGTCACGAAAATGAGATTGCAATTCCTCCCTGACAATAGTACTCAGGAGGGCTCTAAACTCTTCTACGGGAACAATGGTAAATTCACTCATGGGACCAATCTTTTGATTCGATAGTCCAAAGGTGCGTGCACTTTGGTTCTCAAAAAGCACACTGTGTTTTTTACCTGTATAAAATAATCCTAATCCTCGGAGAATCCATGGGTCAAATGGATATACGAATCACTCTTTTTTGTCTTGACGATTGCCTTTCCAAGAGGTTCTTAATTGTACTAACCTTAGTGTTTCTATAGCATTCAAAGTTATTCTTTAGAAATAGTGCGATGGATTCATTTGTTTCATCCAATAATGGCTTATTCTTTTTGTTTGCAAAGCCTTTTAGCTGCCGAAATATATCAGCAAGACCATTGTTTGTACCATTCCATTTCAAAAGGTACTTTGGAGGTGTTATTTGTGCTTGCTCCTGGGCTACTTCATCCTTAAGCCCTTCGGACTCACTTTCTAGCCAACCCAAATACCAACATTTTGCAAGATATGCTGGCAGACAAACGTTCATCCCATCACCATATACTCTTCCATTAGCTAAGCCTTCCATTAAGTCCTCGACTAGGAAGTCCAGTCTTTTCCTTTCAACGGTGAAGCAAGAGAATTTGGGTAAAAGCAATAGTTTGCTAGTGGTATGAATCTCAGAAGCAAGAAGAGCTTTTCGTCCTTCTGGCTTGTCCACCTCATCGATAAATTTGTAAGTGTAGTGTTGTAGAAGCTCAGTCGCAGCTTGTAGAATCTCTTTAGTTGATTCAAGTTTACTGCCACCTATTGGTTTATCACTGTTTGGACTTGTTCTGAATGGCTTGGAATAATACAGCTCTAGATATTCGTTTCTATGAAGTGCATCTTCAATCATATTTTGAAGCTCCTTTATCCTTTTCATATGCTTTGATATTTACTTTACTAATCTGAGCTTCCCTCTCTTGAAGAAGTCATTTGAACTGAGAAGAACTGCGTTCTCCTCTTTGCTTATTTGGATGTATCTCATAAATGCTGATTCAGTCCGGTGACCAGTGAGCTTCATAATCGCTATGGGTGGCAATCCTGCCTTAAACGCATTTGTAGCAAAGCTCCTCCTGGCCGTATGGGTAGAAAGAAGTTCATATTTCTGATACCGAGTTGTGACCTTTACACCACCTATCTTCTTTGTGATTAGCAAGGGTGCATCGAATCCTGCCAGTTGTCCAAGTTCCTTTAGGTACTGGTTCATCTTTTGATTGCTGATTCCTTTAGGTGCTTCACCTTCATTTCTGTTTAAAACTTCTTCCACCATGTCATTGATAGGAATAATGACTTTTTCCCCTGTTTTCAATGTGTCAATAGCCAAAACCCTGACTCCATCAAGCTCCTGGAAGTTATCAGGATGAATCCGGGTAAAGTCTGAAAACCTTAAGCCAGTGTTTGCACCGAGCAGGAACAAGTCTCTTACTCTTACCAATCGCTCATTTGCCAGCTCCAAGTCGTTCAGAAGTTCCAACTCTTCAACTGTCAGGTAGACCTTTGCAACAGGCTCCTTGGCAATACCCAGCTTCTTCACACTGCTAAACACATAAGCTCCTTCTGCAACCTCCCTCCACTCATCCTTTTCACGGGCCGAGTTGATGATTGTCTTCAATGTTGTCAGGTTCTTGTGAATCGTATTTTCACTGAGGTTTTGCCCAAATAAAAAGTCTCGAAACTGCTCCCAAAACTCAAGCGAGACATCTTTGAACTCTAAGGACTTCTTTCCCTTCATCTTGATGAATGACGCCACCTTACCCTTCACTGTCCGATAAACCTTGATGCTTTGAACTTGATAGCTTGGGGATTCACTTCTTAATTGAATGAACACTTCGATGAAATCAGATAGGGTCCGTCCGGTTGAAGAACTTTCCTTCCGGAACTGATTCTCCATTTCCTGCCTAAGCTCCAGGGTGGAAAGAATGATTCCTTTTGACAGTGACTCCAAATGGATGACCTCGACAGCATTGGCCATCTTTCTCAAGAGGTCATTCGCTGTCCTTGCCTTGGCTAAGCCATAGGAAGCCTTCTCTCTAATTTTCTGGCTTTGTTCGTTCCAGTCGTCAGGATTGACTTTCAAGCCTGTTGAGAACTTGAACCTGTGACCATTGTATGAGAAACTCAGGAAAATGAGCCTTTCTGAGGTCGATTGCTCATTCGAGACACTTTTGAGATAAAACTTAGGCTTTGCCATCCCCAACTTGAGTTTTGTAACTCCAAAGTTAGGCTTGTTTTATCTGGGGCACAAACTGGGGTACACTTTTTTTCAGCGCAATTGATTCTATCTTCTCTTCAGTTTGCCTCTAAATCCCATCAAACACCTACAAACAAAGAAATATGAGTAAAACTCTCAACATGCCAAATCAAAGGGTTCGAATCCCTCCAGCTCCACTAGAATATTTCTGTGCGCCATTTCATCGATCTGGCTTCGAGCCATGCTTGCATGGGCGAGAAGACCGTCGATGAAATCGCCCCGAGGACTCGGGGCGGCACAGAAATAATGACCTCGGGCGCCCAAGGGATCACCGCAGGTACTCCCTCCAGCTCCACTAGAGAATCCATTCGCACCAAATTCGTGGCGAGGAATCGACCGATGCTTGCATCAGGGAGATGACGCGCCACGAATTTGCCCCGCCTCGGGGCGGGGGCGAATGGATTTTGACCTCGGGCGCCCAAGAGATCACCGCAGGTACTCCCTCCAGCTCCACTAGAAAATCAGATCGCACCTGATTCAACTGACCGAAACGAGCGATGCCACGCATCAGCGAGTGCAGGGTAGTTGAATCAGCGACTCCTATTGGTGGCACAGAAAGAACAGGCTTTGCCTTCAGTTCTTCGCTGTTATTATTCCCTTTGACTGAGAAATAGCGGATGTCAATCGGGCTTGCGATCATCGAGACAAGTGCCTGGCATTAACCAGACCGATCCGAACAGGAGGTTTCCTGAAATCTTTCGCTGGCAATGATCTACAATGGAAGAATGCCGTCAGGATTACCAATCAATCCTGTCATCATCATTTTCCCCATCCCTTCCATGTTGATGATCCCGGTCTTCTTCATTATCGGAGTCTCCATGTTTTTCCCGATATTCCTGATCGAGTCGATCCTCTTCAGCCTTCCGAGCTTCGTACTCAGCCTGGCGGCGATCGAATTCATCAAAGTCGTATTCCGGCATCAGCTCGGTCTTGATGTAATCGACGATCTCTTCCAGACCGCCCAGAAAGCGATTGAAATCTTCCTTGTACAGGAAGATCTTGTGTCGTTCATATCCGTCGCCATGAAATCGCCTGGTGCTTTCCGTCATGGTGATATAGAAGTCATCACCTTTGGTTCTGCGGATATCCAGGAAGTAAGTCCTCCGTCTTCCTGCCCTGACCTTGAGTGATTTCACCAGGTCGTTACGTTTCGGATCGTGATCCACGGATCGTCGTTTTAGGTTCTATCGATACTAACAAATATAACATTTATAATTTGGCAACCGAAGCTTATGCCAATCCCTCTTCTTCAGACTCGAGAAGTTGATGTTCGTAAAGTTCGGCGTAGGCCCCTTTTCTCGCCAGAAGTTCGGCGTGTGTTCCCTGTTCGACGACACGGCCCTGATCCAGAACCAGAATGTGGTCGAAATCGATCATGCTCGTGATCCGGTGCGTGATTACAATGGCTGTCGCCTGACCGATCTCCTGGTCGATATGTTGCAGGATCTGCTTTTCCGTATCCGTGTCCACTGCCGACAGACAGTCATCGAGAATGATGAGCCTGGGCTGCTTGATCAACGCGCGAGCCAGTGAAATGCGCTGTTTCTGGCCCCCGGACAGGGTGACTCCACGCTCTCCTACAAGCGTCTGATAAGTTTGTGGCAACCTGTCGATATCCTGTGCAACAGCCGCAGCCCCTGCATAGGTCACAATCTCCTCTTCCTGTGCTGTCGGATGCCCGAAGGCAATATTTGCAGCTACCGTATCCGAAAAGAGGAAAACATCCTGGGGGACATAACCGATCTGATTGCGCAGATCGGCCAACCGCCACTCCCGGATCGGGCGACCATCCAGAAGTAACTCCCCTTCACTGATATCGTACATCCGCAACAGCAGCTCGGCCAGGGTAGATTTACCACTTCCCGTCCGCCCGACCACGGCCATCTTCTGGCCAGGCCGAAGATGAAAGGTCACCTCCTTCAGTGCCTGAATCCCGGTGTCCGGGTACGTGAACGACATGTTCCTGCACACGATCTCCCCTCTCAATTCCTCCAAGCTTTCGTGGCCATCCTCCAACTCCGGTGCGGTGGCCAGGAATTCATTGATCCGCTGTTGCGATGCATCGGCTTGCTGGATGATGCTGGCCACCCAACCGATAGACGTCACCGGCCAGGTCAACATGTTGACATAAATGACAAACTCGCCAATATTTCCGGTAGTGATCTGCCCGGAAAACACCTGGAGCCCACCCACATAAATCGTGACAATGGTACTGATGCCGATCATCAAGACCATAAATGGGAAAAACAGGGCATCCACTTTTGCCAGATCCAGAGCTTTCACCTTGAACGTTTCGCTTTCATCCCGGAAATAATTGACCATGGCCTTTTCCTGGACATAGGATTTGACCACCCGGATGCCACTATACACCTCCTGGGCTACAGTGTTCAGAAAGGACAACTGCTTTTGGATCAATCCGCTTTTTCGATTGATCAGTTCACTGACATAATAGATCGAAATCGACAGAATCGGAAGAGGTAAAAGACTGTACAGGGTCAACATCGGACTCACCTGGATCATCGCCTGGATCACCAGAATGAAAAGGGTGATCAGATTGATCCCATACAGGATGGCCGGGCCGAGATACATCCGCACCTTGGACACATCTTCTGTTATTCTCGACATCAGGTCACCGGTACTGTTGCGCTTGTAGAAAGCCGTTGTCAATACCTGATAATGATCGTAGATTTCTTTCCGGATATCGTACTCCATCAGGCGGGACATCACGATGATCGTCTGGCGCATGAAAAACATGAAGATGCCCATCAGCAGGGCAAAGGCCAGGACCAGACCACCAAAGAACAGGAGCTGTTCGCCCAGTGCTGTCCCCAGTACGTCCTGTCCCTGAAACCCGTCGAGCACCGGATACAATCGCATATTGGCGATCACTTCATCCAACGCATACCGCACCATCCTCGCTTGTAAAACCGAAAAATAGTTCGCGAGCGCGACAAAACCGATCCCGGTCAGCAAGCGCCAGCGGTATCTCCAGAATAATCGATTTAAGACAAGAAGGTGCTTCACAGAAGAAATATCACGAAGGAACGGAACAAAAGTAGGCAGCAGTTAGTTGCCGCGGATGCCAAGGTGTATCTTTGCACCGAGTTTGACCCTCTGACAAAACCCCCAACAGGCATGGAAAGACCACTCACCCGGATCGTGACACTTGATGAATTCATCATGCGGTCCCAGAAAGAGCATTCTGCAGCTACAGGTGAACTGACCGGATTGCTTCGTGACATTGGTGTTGCCGCCAAGATCGTCAATCGGGAAGTGAACAAGGCGGGGCTGGTCAATATCCTCGGTGTGGACGGTGCGCAGAATCTCAGTGGAGATATCGTCCAGAAGCTGGATATCTATGCCAATGACAAATTGATCGAATGTCTCCAGAACAGTGGCGAATGTGCGGGCATCGCTTCTGAAGAAATGCAGGACATCTATCCGTTCAAGCCAGTTGCCGGCAAACATCCGAAATATGTTGTCCTCTTTGACCCGCTGGATGGATCTTCCAACATCGATGTCAATGTATCTGTAGGCACAATTTTCTCCATCTTCCGTCGGAAGAGTGATGAAAAAGGGCCATGTGATATCAACGATTTCCTCCAGAAAGGAACCGAACAGGTCGCTGCCGGATATATCCTCTATGGTACGTCCACCATTCTGGTCTACACAACGGGTGAAGGGGTGAACGGATTTACCCTCGATCCGTCTATCGGCGAATTCTGTCTCTCGCACCGGGATATCAAGATCCCGGCAAGGGGAATCTACTATTCTGTCAACCAGGGCTATTATCTCAAGTTTGATCTGGAAATGCGCCGGTTCATCGATCAGTGTTCGGATATGAATCTGGGGCTTCGCTATATCGGAACGATGGTTTCGGATATACACCGGACGTTGTTTTCCGGAGGTATCTTCCTCTATCCCAACACCCGAAAGTACCCGAATGGCAAGCTCCGTTTGCTCTATGAGTGCAATCCGATGTCGTTCATTGTCGAACAGGCCGGAGGAAAAGCCATCAATACGGGCTTGGACAGGATTCTCGAAATCGAGGCATCCGAACTGCACCAGCGGGCGACAATTGTAGCTGGTTCGCCGGACATGGTCGGTGAAATGATCGACTTTGTGCGCAAATACAGTGCTGTCAGCTCTGTCTAGTTTTCCGAAAACCGCCAATAGGGCTGCAGTTTATTCAGTCGTAAGGTATCCTGAATGGCCATAGACCGCCTGATTTCCAGAATGGAGCTATAAGGCCCGTGCTGGGTGCGGTAATTCACCAGAATGCGGGCTTCCCTGGGCCGGATGTATGGATGCATGGCCAATTCCTCAGCCGACAATTTGTTGATGAGAATTCCCGTCGGGATGGGGCTGCACGTGAGAAAGCTCCGAATCCGCTGAAAGACTGTATCCGGTAGACCGAACGTTTCGCTGACCTGGTCGATCGAGGCAAATCCACCCAAAGCATCCCGAAAGCGACAGATCTGTTTGGCATACCCCTGGCCAATTCCCGGAAGAATGGTCCACTCCTCCAGATCGGCCTGGTTGACATCGATCGGATCCCGAGGCCTGTTCCGGGCGGCTGCTTTCGGCACAGGAGGAATACGGATCCAGGGTTCAACCTCTCTGTAGATCGAATCGGTCATGATGTAGATCTTCAGCAGGTCTTCCGGTTTGTAAAACTTTCCTCCTTTTTCCCGATAGTTGATCATGGTATGAACGATGCGTTCCGGCAGACCCGCGGCGACCATGATCTCGAATGGTGCCATGTTGGGATCGAAGTGTTCCGGAGGGCCATATTTTTTCTGCGTCTGGCCTGCAGACCGTTCCTTCTGATCAGGAAGTACATGGTTCATTTCTTCGAAATCGGTTTTCTCATACGAGTCTGCATATCGCTTTGACCCGGCCGAGCTCCTTTTATTGTCGGTATTTTCAAGATCCACAGGCGAAAGCAATCGCAAGGAAACCTCTTCCTGACTGAGCCAATATCGGGCACCCGCCAGGATCACAATGATCCAGGCGAGGTAGATCATGGCCCGTCTTTCCTTTTTCGTCAATATCCACACGAGCTGTTGCGAATAGATTGTGAAGAAAGATACTGAATTTATCAGATTCAATTTGCCTAAAGACCGCCATCACGGATCTGATCGGAGCAATCTTCGATCGATTGCGTCCAATACCCGTGATCACGTAAATCTATCCGGTGTGAGACTGGCAATTCCTCCCATTCCAGCCGATCACGGAACCGGATACCATACGGCAGGATCAGTGATTCAGGAAGGGGCTGTCTCATGGCGAGATCAGGCTTGCCGATGGCGACATGGTCTGGTGCCAGAGCCAGACTTCCCCACGAAAGGGTATCTGAACAAGTTGTCAACACCTTTCCTCGTTTGGACACAAAACCGAAATCAAGATCCAGGTTGGCCGGTGCCAGCCAGGTGGTCCCATACCCGGGCAACTGGACCAGTTCCACACCGGACCGCTCACCGGAAAGATCCATCAACAGGCAACTGCCCTGGTGCCTGACCATCAGCTCTATCCCTTCCCCCTGCCGGCGAATGATACCCCAATCACTGATTGTTCGCTTATACAGGAGGTTACCGACATCCAGAACAAGCCCAAGCGAAAGGGCAAGTGCGCCAATGAGCACCCCTTTGCCCCGATACCTGATAGCGTACAATCCTGTTACCAAAATGACCGGTACCAGTACTGTCCACCACACAGCCGGCGACCAGCCGGCGGATATTGATCCGGGCAAACTGGCAATACCGAAAACCAGTGCATTCATCAACCGGGCAATCATTTCCGGAATCCAGCCAAACCAGAGGGCCCATTGTCCTGCGATCAATTGAAGGAGCACAACGATCCACCCGCTGCCCAGTAACATCCCGGAGAGGGGTACAACAAACAGTCCGGACAGCATGAAGTAGACAGGCATCTGGTGAAAATAATACAGACTGACCACCAGAGTGGCGGCCTGGGCAGCAAGAGTCACCGCTGTCAGGTTCCAAAAAAAACGGCTCACTCGTCCGGGAGGCAACCACGATTGAAAGATCAGTGGCTGCAGGACAAGAATGCCAGCAACGGCCAGTACGGACAGTTGGAAGCCGACATGAAAGATCATAAACGGATCCAGGAGGAGGAGCAAAAGGACGGCCCCGGCCAGCAGGTTCAATCCTTCACCGTATCGTTTCATCGCTCGACCAAGAAGGAGGAATGAAAACAGCACCCCGGCTCGAAGGGCAGAATCAGCAGCTCCGGTGAGGAACACATAAGCCCACACCAGCAGGATAACTGGGAGAACCACAATCCAGCTGTGACGACGAGAAGGCCACAGAAAACTGACAAGAAACAGGGCCATTCCGGCGACCAGACCGACATGCAAACCAGATACGGCAAGAATGTGTACGGCTCCTGATGCCTGATAGGCCTGGCTGACTTCTTCCCCCATTTCATCCCGGGCACCAAGCATGATAGCCGACAGCAGCTGCCGCGCCTGTGGCTCTGCAATCAACTGGTCGAGAGAACCCTGGACCTGCAAACGAGCTTTTGCCATTGTTGACCTCCAGACAGATCGGGAATCCCGAATGACAGGGCCTTCTTTCAGAAAAACCTGATAGGAGACACCCCTGACAAAGAGATACCTGCGCCAATCAAAGCCATATGGATCTGACGAAGGGGGTACCGGTACCGGGTTTCCCTGAAAGGTGATCATTTTTCCTTCGAAAACAGGTTCCTCTTCATCAGCCGGAACATAGACGAGAAGTTTCCCTGTTGCATTCTGTTGTTGACCTTCCAGGGAAACGTGGGTCACATCGAGCAGGACACGATGCCATTTGCCTTTCTGTGCTACAGACCTGACTTCGCCAGAAAATTCAAGACTGCAGCCTTCGACAGGAGGACAGATCCGAGTCCAATGAGTCGAATCCTGACCGGGCAGGTGGAATAAGGGATACCAGGTACCCGCCAGAGCAATCCAGATCAACCAGCACAACCCGAACCAGCGGGTACCCGTCGGTGTAAGCGACCAGACCGACCAGACTGACAGACTGAGCAGAACTGAAAGGAGGACGATTCCAGGACAGGACCATTGAAGGGCATCACCGACCAGGATTCCAGGACGAAAGGCAGGAGAATTCTGACCAGGGGATAGGGGTGCCAGCTTTCAAACATGGGCCCAATGGCGCTTCGTGAAGGGGTTATCCGCCCATCACGTGGGTCATCTTTTTGATCTGGCTATCCCAGAACAGCTTTTGATCCTGCACTTCATCATCATCACAAAAGTCGGTGATGGTCAGAATGGTTTCATCTGTAATCGGAGACGTAGTGATAGAAAACTCGAAATATTCGGAAGGATCGCTGGCTTCTGTCCATGCAAAACGCAGGCAGTCGTCCTCGATGTCCTCGATCAATTCGGCTTCTTCCCCATATCCGTTCCAGATAAACGTATAGACAGGTTCATCAATTTCCACATGATCACAAAACCATCGGATCAGACAGGCCGGATCACTCAGGAACTGATAGACGATTGTTGGTGATGCCTTCAAGAGGAATTCACATTTTATCTTTGTTCTTCCCATGGCCTGATAATCGAGATACTTTGTTCAGAAAGGGCGTAATAAACTACAAATCGGGGAATATTCCAAGACCTGGATAACTTTTCTCATTGCATGGGAACTTTTCATTATCTGACCCGGTTAAGTCCGAGTAAGGTTGACTACTACTTCAAAATGGCCTACTTTTGTCAGGCTGTTTATCCAGCGCATTTTCACCATCCCTGAACATGTATCCCCGGCCGATTTGAAAGATTGTCAACTTTCAAACAGACGTTCTATAAAATAAACGGTACATGAGACAATTAAAGATCACGAAATCGATCACGAACAGGGAGAGCCAGTCTCTGGAGAAGTACTTACAGGAGATCGGAAAGGTCGACCTGTTGACTCCGGAAGAAGAAGTGGATCTCGCCAAACGGATCAAACAGGGGGATGAACGGGCTCTCGAGAAGCTCACCAAAGCAAACCTCCGTTTTGTCGTGTCTGTTGCCAAGCAATACCAGAATCAGGGTCTATCACTCAGCGACCTCATCAACGAGGGCAATCTGGGTCTGATCAAGGCGGCACAGCGGTTCGACGAAACCCGAGGTTTCAAATTCATCTCCTATGCGGTTTGGTGGATTCGCCAATCTATCCTCCAGGCCTTGGCCGAACAAAGCCGGATCGTGCGTCTGCCCTTGAACAAGGTTGGATCGCTCAACAAAATCAACAAGGCCTTCTCCGAACTGGAGCAGGAGTATGAGCGCGAACCTTCTGCTGATGAACTGGCAGACATGCTGGAAATTCCGACGGAAGAGGTAGAGACCACATTGGGTGTAGCCGCCCGTCACGTATCCATGGATGCTCCATTTGTAGAAGGAGAGGACAACTCTCTTCTCGATGTTCTGGAGAACAGCAGCACGCCGGGTACCGATGACTTCCTCAGCTACTCCGAATCACTTCGTCGGGAGATCGAACGCTCACTGAGCACGCTGACCGACAGACAGTGCGATGTGATCAAACTCTATTTCGGAATCGGTGTCGAGCACCCGATGTCTCTCGAAGATATTGGTGACAAGTTTGGCCTGACCCGTTAGCGGGTTCGTCAGATCAAGGACAAGGCGATCAACAAGCTGCGTTCTGCTTCACGAAGCAAGCTGCTCAAGCATTACCTGGGTGTTGCCTAGGCAATTCCTTCCATAAAAAATTCAGGCTGCGCCTCCCCAAAAGGGAGGCGCTTTTTTATTGGGTCTGGTGGGTTTTTCCGACTTTTGCAGTCACGTCCACTCTTTAAATCTTCGCCATATGAGCTCGCAACCGACTTTGATCCAAGAGAACAGGGAAATCACGCTGAAAGATTGGCGTGAAAAAGAAAAAAAAGCCCTGGAACTGCTTCAGATCACGGGTGCACTTCGATTTGACCGATCGATCGAACTGGTTTTCTTCCGAGAGGACATCTATGATGCCCGTCCCAGCGAAGTCCTTCACCTGCATCGTGTTGCCCGCAATTATATGGGAATGCCCATCCCCGTCGAAGTAACGCTTACCGTAGCTCGTGGCATTCAACAATCGAAAGATATCCCGGCTGCCATGCTCGATATTGGCAAACTGGCTTCAGAATGGATGGAATTCGAATCCACCTTCCCCGACATCCAGGCATTCATTGGTTCACGGCTCGGTTCGGTCATCCAGTCACCCAATCCCCATCTTGCTGCAAAAGATGTGATCCTCTATGGATTCGGTCGGATCGGTCGAATCGCCGCCCGAAGGATCATCAGTACGACAGGAAGAGGCGATCAGCTCCGGTTGCGCGCCATTGTCATCCGCCCGTCACTTGAAGACCGTTATCTGGATGCGTCCAAACGCGCAGCCCTGTTATTGAAGGATTCTGTCCACGGCGATTTTCATGGAACAGTCGAAGTCACTGAAGACGGTTCTGAATTGATCATCAACGGCAACCGGATCCACCTCATTCACGCCAGGAACCCGGAGGATATTGATTATACTGAATATGGCATTTCCAATGCCATGGTCATCGACAATACAGGGGTCTGGCGGGACAAGGCCGGATTAAGCAGGCATATGCGTCCCGGCGTCAGCCAGGTCCTGTTCACGGCACCCGGAAAAGATATCCCGAATGTGGTCTATGGCGTCAACCATGGCAGTGTGGATTTCGGAACTGAAACCGTTTTCTGTGCTGCATCGTGTACAACCAATGCCATTGTCCCCATCCTGAAGGTGATGGATGATTCCTTTTCTATCCAGCGGGGGCACATTGAATCCGTACATGCATATACCAGCGATCAGAATCTGCTGGACAACTTCCATAAGAAGCCTCGTCGTGGACGGGCTGCCGCCTTGAACATGGTGCTCACCTCCACCGGCGCTGCCACGGCTGTTGCCAAGGTATTGCCTCAATTGGCTGGAAAACTGACCGGTAATGCGGTGCGTGTACCCACGCCCAATGTTTCACTCGCCATCATGGTTCTCACACTGGAAAAACCGGTTACGGTAGAGATGGTCAATGATACGATCCGCAAAGCCAGTCTCACTGGCGACCTGGTCGAACAGATCCACTATTCCGGAGATGAGGAATATGTATCCACACATGCTGTCGGAATGACGAGTACATCCGTGCTGGATGCGCCATCGACGATCGTTTCGGCAGATGGCCATACGGTGACCATCTATGCCTGGTATGACAATGAATTTGGATATACCTGCCAAGTGTTGCGTCTGGCCAAACATGCAGCTCGCGTCAGACGACCATCTTATTATTAGGATTCAGGTTCCGCCTCATCTTACCGCAGAAAGTGGATAAACTCGTTGTTGGTTTCATCGCACTCCACAACTTGTTGAAACGTGTCCAACCGGCACTGCAGGGCAGTCAGGAAACGAGTATGCCTTCTGGTATCCACTTTGACCTCTTTGATCAGGGATTCGCCGGGTAGCAACTCGCCATGACTGCCATCCAATCCTTCCGCCACATGTTCTCCCTGGATAAAGAGAGAACCGCGACTGATGCGGTCTGAAGTGCCAAAATAGAAGCTGATTCCCATGCCTTTATCCTGCCGGTCGGCTGTATATAACCTTGCCGGTCCATCACCTCGATTGGTCAGACGAACGGCTACCTGCATGGATTTTCGACCGGTCGCGATCACCCACAGGGAGTCAACTACCAGGTCCGGACAACCCTCCCGATCCGGATCGATCAGTGGAATAAAGACCTTTTCTGTCGCTCCGGTATGTGCAGGAACATCGGGTGATAAACCGCCAACCTTTTCTTCCGCAGAGTCATCTTGATCCGGATCCACCGCTATCGGGAGAGTAAAGTCACGCCTGATTTCAAATTTTTTCCTGCTGGCCATTTCTCCCGGCTGCAGTTGTATTCCGGAAGTGAGGATGGCCATGGCCACGAGCTCCTGCTCGCCCTGAAGTGCCGCGTTGTCGAGTGACCGATCGGAGGTAAATACGACTGTCGAGGTAGGTCTGCTTTTATCCAGAAGCAACCGCTCACGCCCTGTATTGGCCAGGGAACAGGTAAAGCGGATTTGCCGATCATCCACGCGCACATCCTGAACCTGCATGATCGCGCAGCGATATCCAGCATAGTCGGCTTTATTCCAGGATTGGGCCTCCGCTTCAAGAGGCAGGAAGACCCACGTCAGAGCGAAAAAGAAGAAAATCTGTTTGAAAAAAGGCATAACAGGCATTTGATGCAGAAGTGCGAACCACTCAAGTTCGGTATTTTCGGAAAAACGATCAAGTGGATGACAAGAGAAAGAACATTCCCGAAGCGAAAAACATTCCCGGTTTCACTCCGTGCCCCAAAAGATCCGGAGGCGCGATGTGGTGAATCTGCGGGATTGAGCAGATTGAATGTACTTTTGCGGCTGGAACGCAATGGATATGGACCACCCTCAAAATTCACCCCCTCAGATCTGGATGCCGCTACTGCTCTGTTCGATGGTCGCCCTGGGGATGATCTTTGGCGGGAAGATGCAGGCATCAGGCCCTATCCTGGAGGTTGTCCGATACCATGACACCCTGGGCACGGCGACCATGGAGGGTAAACTCGAGGAGCTCATCCGCTATATTGATGCCCGCTATGTCGATGAAATCGGCCGCGACAGTCTGTTGGACGATGCGATCAGCAGTCTGATGGGGCATCTTGATCCGCATTCCAGTTATCTGACTCCGGAAGAAGTGGTCCAACTCAAGGAATCAAGGGAAGGTATTTTTACGGGTATCGGGGTGGAATTTCTGCTTGATCATGACACGATCCATGTTCTTCGTGTGTTGCCCGAAAGTCCGGCTGAGGAAAAAGGCTTATTGTCTGGTGACCGGATCCTGATCGCCAACGACAGTGTGTTGACAGGTGCCGGGATGACCGCCAAACGGGCGCGTGATATTCTCGCTGGTGAACAGGGATCCCGTGTACGTTTGAAGATCGATCGTAGCGGAACCGGTTTGATGGATGTCCGGATGCGCCGAACATCTATCCGGGTGCCCAGTGTCAGTGACGGTATCCAGCTCGACAGTCTGACCGGATATGTGCGGATTCATCGATTCGGAGCAAATACCTATCGGGAATTCATGGAATCGATTGAAGTCCTGCACAAAGAAACCGGCATGAAGGACCTGTTGATCGACTTACGTGGAAATCCGGGTGGCTATCTGCATGAAGCCATCAATATCCTCAGCCAGCTGTTTGCCGAAAAAGAGAGGTTACTGGTTTATACGGTCGGACGAGAAGCTGACCGACGGGAATACACCACCACCGGTCGGCGATTTTTCGATGTCAACCGGGTGGTTGTTCTCGTGGATGAAAACAGTGCTTCTGCCAGTGAGATTATGGCTGGTGCCATTCAGGATTGGGACCGCGGTCTGATTGCTGGTCGGCGCACTTTTGGCAAGGGACTCGTGCAGGAACAATATGGTTTGCGGGATGGTTCTGCCATTGTCCTGACGATCGCGCGGTACTACACACCTTCCGGCCGATCCATCCAACGCGATTATTCAGATGTCCGGGCCTATGCTCAGGACGTGCAGGCACGGAAGGATCGGGGCGAGCTAACACGGGAACAACCGGAAGTCAATACCGGATCAAAAACGTATTCGACATACAACGGGCGCACAGTTTATGGCGGCGGCGGGATCAAGCCCGATGTCTTTATCCCGCTCGACCCTCTCCTTGACAGACCTGAACTGGGCCAGTTGATGGCGCTTGTACCGGCATTCCAATTGTCTGAAATCCACCGGAAACAAGCTGGACATGGCCAATTGAATCAGGAAGATGCATTATGGCGGCGATTCCTTCAATGGGTTGAGCACACGGATAAGGCGTTGACACCTTCCTTGAAAAACAAGGAATTTGCGGCTGTTGTCAAGTTGGAACTCATCCGACAAGTAGCTCGCTATATCGGGGGGGAGGCAGCTGAGACAAGGCTCAATGCAGAACGAGATCCGGAGATTCGGGAGGCACTGCGTCTGTTCCACGCAAAAGGTGTGTTTGAAAGCCTGTTGTAACCTGCCCAGGCTCAGCTTCGGATAAAGTCCAGCTCGTATCGGTCATCCAGACGAACTATGGAGGAAGGGCTCCCTGGCACTTTCTCATTTCGTCGCCATTTGGCAATATAATCGACGTTTTCGAGTATATCTGAACGGATTTCTCCGAAGTGCAATGGGACCGGATCTCCATATCTGCATGCTGCCGTGCCAATGATCGGCTTACCGTATCCCTGAATGAGTGAACGCAAAACAGGATCCATGGTGAGTCGGATTGCCCACTCCTTTCCCGGGCCTTGAAGGGAGGTTGGCAGATGGATCACCTGGCGGTATAACACGGTGAGCGGCCGGCGATGCAAAAGAAGGAGCGTTTCCAGACGCGGATACAAATCAGGAACATAGACCTTCAGCATATCCAGATCCGAGACGATCACAACTAGGCCCTGCCCTGTTCCCCCACCTTTCACTGACAGGATTCGTTGTATGGCTACAGGACTGGTCGCATCTGCACACAGTCCCCATACGGTGTCTGTTGGCAGGAGCAACAGATTATCTTCTGCCAGAAGTTGACATAACCCGTCTTTATCCTCGGGCCAAATCATTCAATAGTGTAAATTTGTTTCATACCTGTTCAGAATCAGTTGTTTGATGCTATTGACCAATCTTCAAGTTCTTCCATCTTCAACTCCGAAGCACAAACGTTTCGGACTGGTTGTGTATTTTCTGCTATCCGGTTTTCTTTTACCTCTTTCTGCAAGACATATTATTGGCGGCGTGATCACCTACACCTGCCAGGGCAACAATGTGTATAATTTTACCATGAAGGTCTATCGCGATGCCTATGGAGGAGGAGCCACTTTTGACAACCCAGCACAGGTCGCCGTGTACCGGTGTGGAACGAACCCGCCGTGCAGTTCATTGAATACCGGGAATGCGATCCAAACACTTTCCGTCCCGCTCAGTTTCCCGGTTATTCAAATCGCGAATCCGTCCTATCCCTGTCTCCCTGGTCCCACCGGACATCCAGGGTGGAAGAAGGTGTCTACTACTTTACCCTGACCCTTCCAGTCAGTCCTGAAAGCTATCATATTGTCTATCAACGTTGTTGCCGGAACAACACCATCAGCAATATCTACAATCCGGAAGATACCGGAGCATCCTTTTCTGTGGAGATCACACCTCAGGCCCAGCAGGTATGTAACAACAGTCCGGTCTTCGATGATTTCCCTCCCACAGTAATCTGTGCTGGTGAACCCCTCTCCTATCAGCACAGTGCTACGGATCCGGATGGGGATCAGCTGGTATATGAATTCTGTGCTCCCCTCAAAGGTGGAGGACCTTTTGGCACGCCCGACAACCCTGGCAATCCCGGAGCATGTAATGGCGTAGCACCTTCGCCCCCCATGTCCACCACCCTACCTGCAGGTAGATTACATCCTGCCGACCTATTCTCCTACTGCTCCACTCGCTGGCACTCCTCTCATTACCATTGATCCCAACACGGGATTGATCACCGGTACGCCGGTTACCCTGGGTCAGTTTGTGGTCGGCGTCTGTGTCTATGAGTACAGGAATGGCCAGTTGCTGAGTGTGATCAGAAGAGATTTTCAGTTCAATGTGGAGAGCTGCGAACAAACTGTTGTGGCTGACATCCTGGAAGATGCCATCATTGGCAACCAGGAGTTCCTGATCAACAGCTGCGGCAATAATGTGATCACCTTCCAGAACCAGAGCTATCAGGAATCCCTGATCACGTCTTATCAATGGGAGTTTGATCTGAATGGAACCAAGGAGGTCATCACGACCAAGAATGCAACGGTCACCTTCCCAGGTGTCGGCCAGTATAAAGGGTTCATGGCGATCAACCCCGGATCAAATTGTGGGGATACAGCTACCATTTTTGTCAATGTTTTTCCGGACATCCAAGCCGACTTTTCCTTTGATTATGACACTTGCGTTGCCGGTGAGGTCAGCTTTACGGACCTGTCGACTACGGGTAGCAACCAGATGGTCTCCTGGACCTGGAATCTGGAAACAGGAGTAACCGCCTCAGAAACAGATCCGGTGCATCTGTTTTCTTCGCCTGGAGTCAAGCCCGTTACGCTGACAGTCGTCGATATCAACGATTGTGAAGCGACGATTACCCAACCGGTCAACTGGTTTCCCGTTCCTCCCTTGCTCATCATCGAGCCGAGTTCGTTTACCGGATGCCCGCCAGCGACTCTTTTTTTCACCAATCTGTCCTCCCCGATTGATGAGACCTACCTGATCAACTGGCAATTCGGGGATGGGAATACCGGGTCGGATATATCGCCAACACATACCTATGAAGATGCCGGGCTCTTTTCTGTGTCGGTAGAAATCACATCGCCGATCGGATGCACGACATCGGCCTTCTTTCAGGACTGGATCAAGATCGATCCTTCCCCGGATGCCAACTTCGTCTATTCGCCCAACCCGATCAGCAGTCTTGATCCAAAAGTGACATTTACCGATCTCTCCACTGGTGCAGATCGATGGCTCTGGCAATTCGATACTGATGGCACATCCAAGCTACAACACCCGACTTTTACTTTTCCCGATACGGGTCTGCAGCGCGTAATCCTGACGGTGACCCACCCCAGTGGCTGCCAGGATACGCTTGTTCAATATCTGGATGTGATTCCTGAGGTCCGCTATTTCCTGCCGAATGCATTCAGCCCAAACCGTGACGGGCTGAATGATTCGTTCATCGGACGTGGTCTGACCGATGGAATGAAGTTCTTTTCGATGAGGATCTACAATCGCTGGGGGGAGATCCTGTTTGAAGGCCAGAATCCTGAATCCGGTTGGGACGGAACGGTAAAGGGCCGAACGGAACCTGTACAGCCCGGGGTTTATCTCTACCAGGTGGATTATGAAGACAGTCGGGGTAACAAATACACCCTGAGTGGTTTTGCCACACTGGTCCTGTAATATTTTATCAAGTTGTAGGATTTTCTGGTTGAAGCGCCTATCTTTTGCGTGCCAATTTGCAAAAGGAACATTGTCATGGATTTGATCAAATACGTAGAAGAACAGACCTCGATCGGTAAAACCCTCCCAACCTTTCGCCCGGGTGACAATATTGTTGTCAGTTACCGGATTGTTGAAGGAGAAAAGGTGCGTATCCAGGACTACCGTGGTGACGTGATCCAGATCAAAGGCCATGGCGCAACACGGACCTTCACTGTCCGAAAGATGTCAAATGGTGTTGGTGTCGAACGGATTATCCCGTTCAGCTCTCCCAACATTGAGGATATCAAGGTATTGAAGCGCGGCCTGGTTCGCCGTGCCCGTCTGTTTTACCTGCGTGATCTCGTTGGGAAAAAGGCACGGATCAAGGAGCGCAAGTTCATCAAGGCGTAATTCGTCTTTTATCCATTTACCATTTTTTCGCTTTCCGCAGTCTGGCCATGACCATTCTGTCTTTCAGGCTATCCGGGAATAAACCGGCCAGTCTGACAAGCCATGGTTTAGACACCACCAGATACCGGCTCCGCGGCCGGGCATGAGTGCCTGCGTGATAGACGACTTTGGCGACATGCTCAACGGGCAGTGCCCGAGATTCTGCATTGCTGATGAACTGCTCCTGTCTGGCCAGAATATCCTGGTAGGGAGTATCCAGATACTTCTCCTTGATGGCCCTGGCTTTTACCCAAATAGCCGAACTCGTCGGGCCCGGCTGTACGCTCACCACCCTGATCCCGAGCGGAGCCAATTCATTCCGATATGCATCGGCAAAAGCCTCCACTGCAAATTTGGAAGCGGCATACGCACCCAGAAACGGCGTGACCAGGCGCCCCGAAACCGAACTGATCAGAATCATCCTGCTGGATTGCGCCTGACGTAAAAGAGGTATTGCTGCCCTGGTCAGCTTATATATACCCAGGACATTGGTTTCCATAATCTGCCGGACATCCGACTCTTCCTGCCAGCCCAATGGCCCGCCCTGTGCCACGCCGGCATTGTGAACGAGGACATCCAGGCCCTCTCCATTGAGCCTGCCAGTCAGGTCCCGGATCAGTTCTTCATGGTGTTGGAGCGAATCGGTCACATCAAACAGGATGGGGTGGACTCGCTCCCCGAACTCTGATTGCAGCCGTGTTCCATCTTCGCTCTTCCTCACCGTACCAAACACCTGCCAACCCGCTTCGTGAAAAACTTTCAACACAGCATATCCTATCCCCGAACTTACTCCGGTAATCAGTACAGAAAACAGCGGTTTGGACATAGCTAAGGTTCATTTTGTCGAAAAGTACGGGACAACGACAACAATTCATGTGGTTCTGCGCTTCATACTCGCACATGCTGGACTAAGCGGATAACGGGAATGTGCAGCAGTCTATTCTAACCCTATGGTACGCATCCTTATCCTGTCGGTGATCCTTCTGGTCATTGATTTCTATATCTACCAACCATTCCTGACAGCGATCGCCCCGTGGAGCAGACCCATCCGATTGACGGCCAGCATCCTTTTCTGGAGCATTCCTCTTTTGGCCACATTCTGGCTGATCGCCTTGCAAACGGAATGGATCACACCGGGTCAGGCCGGTCGTTTTCGCAGTGTTTTCCAATCGGCTCTTTTCCTGGTTTATCTGTGCAAAGTCATTGTGCTTCCCTTTGTGCTGATCGACGATCTTCGGCGTGGTGTCCTCTGGGTGTCCAGTCTGTTTGGATCGGAACCATCCTATCTCCCCGGTCGGTCGCGATTCCTGTCCACGCTGGGGCTCGCCGCCGGTGCACTGCCGTTTTCTCTGTTATTGTATGGCATGTGGCGAAATCCGTATCGATATCGGATTCATCGGGCATCCATCCCGGTCAGAAATCTTCCCACTTCATTGGAAGGACTGAGGATTGTACAGATTTCGGACATTCATTCCGGAAGTTTCACCATGACTGAACCTGTTGAAAATGCCATTGACATGGTGCTGGATCTCCAGCCTGACCTGATCCTCTTTACGGGTGACCTGGTCAATTCGAAGGCATCGGAGATGGCCCCTTTCCTGTCCATGTTCTCCAGGCTCAAGGCACCAGCAGGTGTCTATTCCATCCTGGGTAACCATGATTACGGGGATTACCACAACTGGCCTTCCGAAGAGGCAAAGCGGGCCAACTTCGAGCAATTGGTCGAAACCCATGCAAAATTGGGTTGGGACCTGCTTCGGAATGAACACCGTATCCTGCAGATTCGCGGAGAAGAACTTGCTCTGATCGGTGTAGAGAATTACAGTACACACGCCCGGTTTCCGAAGTATGGAGACCTGACCCAAGCCCTGACCGGATGTGCTCAAGTACCTTTGAAAATCCTGATGTCACATGACCCAAGCCACTGGGAAGCACAGGTCAAAGGGCAACAACCCGATATCTTTCTGACCCTTTCAGGTCACACGCATGGGATGCAGTTCGGGGTGGAGATTCCGGGGTGGATGAAATGGAGTCCTATTCAATATGTGTACAAACAGTGGGCCGGACTCTATCAGGAAGCCGGGCAATATCTGTATGTCAATCGGGGGCTTGGATTTCTCGGTTATCCCGGCCGGGTTGGGATTCTTCCCGAAATCACATTGCTTGAATTGACCGGCAAGAATCCATCCGACAGCATATCCTGAATTGATCATTTTCACGTTACCTTTGTGCGACTATGATCAAGCGTACACCCTTCTCCTTCTGCTTGTTGTCTATGGGTTTCGCCCTGCTGGCCTCCGGATGTCAGTCGCCGGCTGAAGCACCCGCCTGGACTGCGTATCCCGAACTGATCAGCGGACGATGGGAGATGGTGACTGCGTACCGAAACGATCGGGAAACCCAGACACTGAACGGCACCTTCTTCAACTTTTCCGATCAGCAATCGTTCATGACCAATTTGCCTGTCCCGGTAGGTACCGGACCGGATGGGGGGCACTTTGTCGCGAAATATTCCTTCGTGAAAGATACCATCCAGCTTTCCGGACATCTTCCGATGCAATTTGTGGTCGAACATCTCGACAGTCAAGCGATGATTATGACCACGACGATCAATCAACAGCATTTTCGATTCGATCTGTCGCGTCATTGACAGAAATTCAATCCGTTTCTCGCTGGAGAATCCATAGAAGTCGCCTATCTTTCGATATGTGTCTGAACTCCTTCTTCCGGGTCATTCTCCTGACTCTTATCATTCCTTTTGCTTTTCATTCTCCTTGCCTTGGGCAAGTGCAGGTCCAGGTAGATGTGGCCCGCTTCCGTCATGAAGGCAACCCCCTGGTAGAAGTACAGATGTATTTCAGTGGATCCAGTCTGGTCAGTATCCCGACCCCGGATGGCAAGTGGCGATCCTCCGTTGATGTACTCATCTATTTCTCAAAGGACAGCCAGATTGTTCAATACGATCATTTCATTCTGAACAGTCCCAGCCAGGACAAACCGGAACTCGACTTTGTGGATGTGCGTCGGTTCGTACTTCCGGAAGGTCACTATCAAATCCATTTTGAAGCCTTCGATTTGCATCATCCTGTCGACACCCTGTCCATTTTTCGCGATGTGCAGCTGGGTGGTGAACAGGATGATGTACGATTTGAACTTTCCGACCCCGTTTTACTCGCGAAAGCAGTTGCCAGTTCGGAGACGAATGCGCTGACCCATCATGGATATTATATGGAACCGATACCCCACCGGTTCTATCCGGCAACGGCTGAACTGCTGTATTTCTATCAGGAAGTCTATCCACGACCATCAGCAGGTACTTCCGGTACCTATCTGTTTGCCTATTATATCGAACGCCAATTGGGTGACGGGTCTACCCGGAAGGTTCAGCAGGCCGTCACCAAAACGCGGAAGGTACGACCACTGGACCCGGTACTGATGCAAATGGATATCCGAAGACTGTCGTCGGGGAATTACCGGCTTGTGACCGAGGTTCGTGACAGTAATCTCAATCTCTTGAATACCAGTGCCATCACCTTCCAACGGGCAAACCCCAATCTCGATGAGGAAGAAGAAGGGACTCCAGGCAGTCATGCCGGTGGTTTCCTGGACAGCTTTCTCGTTGATCTGCCGATCGCGGAGTTGAATTATTCCCTTCGTGCCATTGCAGCCCGGGTACCGGAAAAGGATGTCGAGTTGTTGAATGCTACCATCCAGAATCCGAATCCCCTGGCTAAACGTCAGCTCCTGTTCGGTTATTTCATTCGCGAAAATGCCAACCGGCCGGATAAAGCTTACGACGCATATATGGTCAGTGCCCGGGCTGTAGATGAGAAATTCAGGTCCGGGTTCGGATATGGGTTTGAAACGGATCGAGGCTTTGTGTGGATGAAATATGGTCAGCCGAATGACGTCGTCCAGGTGGAAGATGAACCCCATGCCCCACCCTATGAGATCTGGATCTATGATGAATTTCCGTTTACCGGTCAACGCAATGTGAAGTTTCTGTTCTACAACCCGAACCTGGCACCCGGCGACTTTCAACTGCTACATTCTACTGCACGGAATGAACGGCAGAATCCAAGATGGGAGATCGAACTCTACAAAAAGGTCGGGGGCAATGAGATCGAGGGCACGAATATCCAGGATGCGACAGGAGTGAAAGACCAGTATTATCGGAATGCACGGCGATACTTTAACGATTTCTGAAACAGCGTTTCCATTCCCGGAAGGTATCTTGCAGCCGGAAGAATGAAGGGACACCGGTTGCGACCGCATTGTCCCGAACACGCAACTTCCCGTACATAAACCAGTCTTCCACCCGCAATAAGTTTCCATTTACAATGGTTATCTGCATGATGGCACTTCGTATTTCGCACCTCCTCTTCTATCTCCTTCTCGTCGGTAGCACCATGCATGGGCAGGTCAGCCCGCCTGCAGAGGAAGGTCCTCCTTCATCACCTGAACAATACGAGGCACGGTATCAGGAACGGATCAAACTGTCCGAAATAGCCGGCATCTACATTCCCGTTGATCTCCAGGATGCCTTTACCCAGTTGGAACGGCTGGCTTCTGCCGAATCACTGGCTTTCTTTCGAGAACAGTCCGAGGATGAGGTTGTTGCCAGATTATTCCCAAAACTCGGCCGGTGGATTATCCTGAACTGGGGATTTGAAGGTGGTAGCAGATTGTCTCACACACTGCGCACACAAGGTGTTTATGCCCCTGATGACATGAGCAGGTTGATCATGCGCAGCTTCCACCGGTATCTCAATGGACAGCCTCTTGATGTGGACGGACAGATCCTGCTCATCCAGGAACGCGTAGCACAGGAACAACTGGAGCGCCAGAAAGAAGCGAAGGTCATCCAGGAAACCCGCAGGAAGGTTGACCCGGCTACTCGAGGCCAATGACAGAATGAATTGTCCGGGTCATTAGCCTACAACCTCATTTTCTTTACCTTTGCCCCCCACCGGTAAGCAATCCGACAAAAATCCACCAGTGAGCATGGGTAAACACCTTCTGATCGTCGAGTCGCCGGCCAAAGCCAAAACCATTGAAAAATATCTGGGTTCCGATTTTACTGTAAAATCCAGTTACGGACATATCCGTGATCTGGACAAGGGGGATAAGGGAGTGGATGTAGAAAAATCCTTTTCTCCCAGGTATGTAATCACGCCCGACAAACAAAAAGTAGTCAAGGAGCTCAAGTCATTGGTCAAAAATGCAAAGGAAGTCTGGCTGGCTACTGACGAAGACCGCGAAGGAGAAGCCATTTCCTGGCATTTGTGTGAAGTGCTCGGACTGGACCCCCATACCACCAAGCGAATCGTATTTCACGAAATCACAAAACCTGCGATCCAGAAGGCAGTACAGGAGCCGCGAACGGTAGACCTCCACCTGGTTGACGCACAACAGGCACGCCGGATTCTGGATCGCCTGTCGGCTTCGAGTTATCCGAGCTCCTCTGGAAAAAGGTGAGGGGGAAACTGTCCGCTGGCCGGGTGCAATCGGTCGCAGTGAAGTTGATCGTCGACCGTGACAGGGAAATCCAGCAGTTTGAAACAGCCACCTTCTGGCGAGTTTTAGCGGAATTCACCGTCCTGGACGCTGATGGGCGAGTGGCTATTCTCAAAGCCGAACTACCAGGCCGGCTCAATGATCTGACACAGGCAAAAGCCTACCTCGAAGGGGCATTGACATCGACTTTTACCATTTCGGATATCGATGTGTCGCCTTTGAAAAAGAAGCCGGCTCCACCGTTCAACACCTCGACATTGCAACAGGAGGCAAGTCGCAAACTGGGCTTCTCCGTGCAACGGACCATGAGTACGGCTCAGAAGCTGTATGAATCAGGGCATATCACCTATATGCGAACGGATTCACTCAACCTGAGCAGTACTGCCATCGCGGCTATGGCTCAGGAAATCGAGTCCGCATACGGAAAGGAATATGTCCATACCCGGACTTTCAAGAGCAAGGGAGCAAATACGCAGGAAGCGCACGAAGCAATCCGACCAACCTATATGGACCGTCGCACTGTGCCCGGTGATCGGGATCTCGCCAGACTGTACGAATTGATCTGGAAGCGCGCCCTGGCATCTCAGATGGCTGAAGCACGCCTGGAGAAGACAACCGTGACAATCGATGTTTCCGGAAATCCCGGCCTGCCCTTGCAGGCAGTCGGTGAGGTGTTGAAATTTGACGGCTTCCTGAAAGTATATCTCGAAGGACGAGATGATGATGATGAAGATGAGGCCAGGGGAATCCTTCCGCCCCTGTCGATCGGCCAGGACCTGACAATGGCCACCATGATGGCACAGGAACGGTACACACGGCCTCCAGCGAGATATACGGAGGCCAGTCTGGTCAAGAAGATGGAGGAACTTGGAATCGGTCGACCTTCGACCTATGCGCCAACAATCTCCAAGATCACTGAACCCGGACGTGGCTATGTGGTCAAGGAAACCGGGATGGGACACCTCGTGCGTATCAAGTCCTGGAAATCGTCAAAGGCGGGATAGTTGCGAAAACGATGACGGAGAATACCGGTGCGGCGAAGAACCACCTTTTCCCGACTGACATGGGTATTCTCGTAACCGATTTCCTGGATGCGCATTTTGAAGGGATCATGAACTATCAGTTCACTGCAGACATCGAAAAGCAGTTTGACGATATTGCCGAAGGCAGTATGGTCTGGACGAAGATGCTGGAGGGTTTCTATTCTCCGTTTCACAAGCAGGTCGAGCTCACTCAATCGGAAGCTGACCGGGCGAGTGGCGAACGTATTCTGGGTGTTGATCCTGGAACCGGCCGGACTGTTCTGACGCGTATGTCCCGTTTTGGACCGGTCGTACAAATTGGTAAGCCAGAAGAACTCGGGGAAGATGAAAAGCCCGTTTACGCCAACCTGAATGCCGGTCAATCCATGACCTCCATCGAACTGGAAGAAGCACTCGAACTGTTCAAACTGCCCAAAAGCCTGGGTGTTCACGATGGCAAACCGGTTGTGATCGGAGCTGGACGATACGGACCATACGTCAAGTATGGAGATGCCTTTATTTCTCTTGCAAAAGGAGAAGACCCCATGGCTGTGGATATGGATCGTGCGATCCAGCTGATCGATGAAAAGGCCAAGGCGGATGCGCCACTGACCACGTGGAAAGGTGAACCTGTAACCTGTGGAAAGGGTCGTTTTGGCCCCTTTGTCAAATGGAAATCGACCTATGCCAATGTCCCAGCAAGGATCAATTTTGACACGCTGACCCCGGAACAGGCCATTGAATTACTGGAAGCCAAAGTTGACAAGGATGCCAATCGGTATATCCAGCAATGGGAGAAAGAGAAGATTTCCATCGAAAATGGTCGGTGGGGGCCATTTATCAAATTCAAGAAAAAGAACCTCAAGCTCCCCAAGGGCGAGGACGGTAAAATGACAGCTGAAGAAGCAGCAGCCTTGTCACTTGATGATGTCAAGAAAATCATCAACGAACAGGAACCGGGCTCCTTCAAATAATGGGTGCCTGAGGTTTTGGAGGCAAGGCATTCAGAATATGCCTGGCGGCTGTTGAAGATGCATTCTGAGACCCCAGTAAATGGCGTAATTCTGCATAACCTGCCATCATGCTGGTCCGACCATCCGGTTCGAGGAGCTTTGAAAACGCCTGATCCAGTCTGGTTTCCGTGAGATCGTGCTGGATCAATTCGGTGACCAGGGGTTTGTCCAACAGGAGATTCACCAGGGAGATGTACTGCAGCTTGACGAGGCGTTTGGCTATCCAGAACGAAACGGCACTGCCTTTATAGGCAACGACCTGAGGAACGTTGAACAAGGCGGTTTCCAGGGTTGCTGTTCCCGAGGTGACAATGGCCGCATAGGATTGACTCAGAAGGTCATAGGTCCTGTTTCGGACGCTGTACAGATCGGGGAATTTTACCAGGATCTGTGTATATGCTTCAGACGATAGTCCGGGTGCTTCAGCGATGACCCAGGCGTTTTCAGGGTGGCGCCTGGCCAGTGATGCCATCAGTGGCAACATATTCTCCACTTCCTGACGCCGACTTCCCGGCAGTAACGCAATGATCTGCTGGTCCGGATGCAAATCCAGTTCCTGATGCAGGTTGCTCTTCCCTTCAAATCGATCCACGACATCGATCAACGGATGTCCGACATAATGGGCAGTAACGCCCTCAGCGGCAAAAAACGGTTCCTCAAACGGCAGGATCACCAGCAGTTCATCCACGAATTTGCGGATGATCTTGATCCGGCTTTTGTGCCAGGCCCACAATTGCGGACTGATGTAATAGACGGTTTTGATGCCTTGCCCGTGTGCCCATGGCACCAGACGCAGGTTGAAACCCGGATAGTCAATAAAAATGATGGCATCGGGAGGAAGGCGAGGATATCCCTTCTGGCAAACCGGAGGTTTCCCAGGATGGTTGGCAGATTGCGGATCACTTCCACAAACCCCATAAAGGCCAGTTCCCGATAGTGTTTGACCAGTTGACACCCGGCCTCTTCCATGAGATCACCTCCCCATCCACGGATCTCCAGTGTTGAATCCAGCAGGCGCAACGCACGGATCAGATTGGCCCCATGCAAGTCGCCGGATGCCTCACCGGCAATCAGATAGATTCGCCTGGCCACGATCAGTCGATCAGTGAAGAGCCATAGCGAATGACCCAGGCGATCGCCATAACGACGGTCATCAGGACAACGCCACGCAGGCTGTCCAGCTTCCGATACCGGTTGAACCCGCGGAAGGGGATCAGATTGAGGCAGATCACCAGGAGGAGCAGGGTCCGTTCACGGACAGGCAGGTTCATGCCCATGGGATCGATATTCACCCAGACAAGATTGATCACCCACAGCAGGATCAGTCCACCAAGTGGAAAAGTGATGCCCAACAGAAGGCCCCAACCGAGAGAATTACGTTGAAACATAGGTCTAGCGTTGTAAATAGGATAATTCGGGAATAGCTGC
Source organism: Saprospiraceae bacterium (assembly GCA_016710115.1). Taxonomy (GTDB): domain Bacteria; phylum Bacteroidota; class Bacteroidia; order Chitinophagales; family Saprospiraceae; genus JAGNXB01. The sequence goes on along the minus strand of JADJLN010000002.1, from coordinate 415,600 downwards.
CCGGATGGTGAGGTCATGGCCGGATGGAACTACGGAAATATACCCCTCTTCCAGGGCATGAACATCGGTATCCGGATCATGGTCATGATTGACAAATTCGCCAGTCAGCCAGTAATAGGTCTGCCCGCGGGGGTCCTTCGCCTGCTGAAATTCCTCGATCCAGCGCGCATCTGCCTGACGACAGACTTTCACCCCCCTGATCACAGGGCCACTCGGTATATTGACATTGAGCAGCAGCGTATGTGTCGGCGGCTTGGCCAGCACCTGCTTCACCATATCCCGGATATAGGGTTTGGCCGGTTCAAAATCGGCATCAAATCCATATTCGAGCAAGCTGAACCCGAAGGAAAAAATACCCTCCAGGGAAGCTTCCATTGCTGCGGACAGCGTGCCGGAGTAAATGATGTTGATGGAGGCGTTCGAACCGTGATTGATCCCGGAAACACACAGATCGATCTGCTGGTTTTTCAGCACGACGTGTTTGGCCAATTTGACGCAATCCACCGGAGTACCCGAACATTCCCACGCTTCGATCCCCGGAAAGACATCAACGGGATGAATGCGCAGCGGGTCATTCATGGTGATCGCATGGCCCATTCCTGACTGAGGAGAATCCGGTGCGACGACGACTACCCGGCCTAAATCCGACATGACATCCACGAGGGCCCGAATACCCGGCGCTGTAATGCCGTCATCATTGGTAACCAGGATCAGAGGCTTCTTCATGTGGCCAAAGGTACAACCTCCACGCAAGTCAGTCCGATGATTCGTGAATGAAAACCGGGGATTCCCTGGCAGGGTGTACTTTTGTGCCATGGCCGCAAAAAATGCCTATCTGGATATCCTGCAAACCCTCAAAAAGGGGGAGTATGCACCCTTGTATCTGTTCCATGGTGAAGAATCCTATTTCATTGATGAACTGGCCCGCTATATCGAGCATCATGCTCTCTCCGAAGCCGATCAGGCCTTCAATCAAATGGTGGTATATGGTCGGGATGTAGATGCCACTGCACTGAGGGACATGGCTTCACGAGTGCCCATGATGGCGCCTCGGCAGGTCATCATTGTCCGGGAGGCTCAGGATATGAAGACCTTACCTGACCTGGAAGGGTATGTGCAACGACCCGTGCCGACTACTGTATTGGTACTGTGCCACAAGAACAAGAAGATCGATGGTCGATCCAAAATGGCCAAAGCCCTTCTCCAGCAAGGTGTCGTTTTTGAAAGCAAGCCACTCTATGAAAATCAGGTACCCGCGTGGATCACAGAATGGTGTCGGCACCAGGGGTATCCGATCACACCTGAAGCTGTAGCGGTCCTTACAGAGTACCTGGGCAATCAGCTAGGGACACTGATCAACGAGATCAACAAGATCATCCTCAATCTGGAGCTCGAAAAGATCGAACCCGGCCATATCCAGGATGCCATCGGGATATCGAGAGAATATAATGTATTCGAACTCCAAAAGGCGTTGGGGCTCCGGCAGGTGGCTCAAGTGTATCGAATTCTGCATTTCATGGCCCAGGACCAGAAGTCCAATCCGGCCGTAGCAGTGATCAGCAGTCTGGCCGGCTATTTTCTAAAACTCTACCAGATCAACAAGATGCGTGGTGCCAGTGACAAGGAACTGATGTCTGCTACCGGCGTCATGGTGCCCATGTTCTTTCAGGAATACAAACAGGCCGCGATCCGGTATAAGACTCCGCAACTGGAGCGGATCTTCGGTTTGATGCACGAGTTTGATCTGAGAAGCAAAGGGGTCCAGAATCGTTCCCAGGACAGTGCTGCCCTGCTCCAGGAACTGATCCATGAGATCCTCCATGCCTGAGGCATTCAGAATCCCGCTGCATGATCATCCCCTCTCGGATCTGCTGCGCCGAACAACTGACCATCTTCCGATATCCAGATGGCGTCAACACGGCCGATGGGTGATCGTTCAATGACCTGATGACCACGCTGACGCAGGGCTTCCAGAGTATCAGGGTGAAACCGGTCCTGCTCGACAAAGAGGGTGTCCGGTTGCCACTGGTGGTGGAACCGGGGTAAAGCCACCGCAGCAGAGAGATCGAGATCGAAGGTCAATACATCCAGGATTATCTGAAAAACAGTGGTAATGATCTTGGACCCGCCAGGAGAACCGACCACCAGGCATGTCTTTCCCGACCTCGACACAATGGCAGGTGTCATGCTGCTCAGCATGCGTTTTCCCGGTGCAATGGCATTGGCCGAGGAGCCCACCAGTCCAAATGTATTGGGGACTCCCGGTTTGATGCTGAAGTCATCCATTTCATTATTCAGAAAAAAACCACCACCCTGGACGATGACTTTAGACCCGTATTCCAGATTCAGTGTGGTTGTGACAGCTACAGCCATGCCGGTTTGGTCAACGATACTGAAATGGGTGGTCTGTTCGGATTCATCCAAGGGAAACAACCCTGCTGATACCTGACTGGATGAGGTGGCCAAATGGCCTGCATCCTTCATTCGTTCCCGGATATACAGGGTATCCAGCAGTTGTCCTACGGGCAAGGACACCTGATCCGGATCACCCAGATAGGTCGCCCGATCGGCAAACACCCTGCGCATCGCCTCTGTGCTGTGGTGGATGGTTGGCACGGAGAGGACATCATCCGTTTTCAGATCCAGATCTTCCACTGATTCGAGTAGTTGAAGCAGCGCAACTCCCCCACTGGAGGGAGGTGGCATGGAGAGGATCTCCATGTCCCGATACCATCCTCGAAGTGGTTCACGCCAGACAGCGTGGAAGCTGTCGAGATCAGTGCGGGTGATCAAGCCACCTGCGCGTTGCTGGTCTTCCAGGATCAATCTGGCTGTCTTTCCGGCATAGAATCCGGATCTACCCTGTTCCGCGATCCGTTCGAGTGTGGCGGCCAGGTCATGCTGCAGGAGAAGGTCTCCGGTGTGCCAGGGGTCCTGTTGGACAAACGGGAGTGATGAGGGGTTTACGGAGAGGATATCCTGACGGACGGCATTCAGTTCTTTTGCTTCTCTGGAGGTTAATCGTATCCCCTTTCGGGCCAATGCGATCGAAGGCATGATGAGATCGGCAAGCGGTATAAGCCGAATCGCTCATGTGCCATACACATGCCATCCACGCTGCCGGGCACGCCGACAGAACGATGCCCGAGGGTGCTGGATCCGGGAATGACTTCACCCAGTGAATCCAGATACATATCCCGAGTGGCGGCGGGGGGCCCTTTCGCGATAATCCAGGCAAAAGCGGAACCGTCAGGTTGCCGGATCAGCATAAAGCCCCGCCACCGATGTTGCCGGCAATGGGATAGACTACGGCCAGGGCAAACTGAACCGCGATAGCTGCATCTACAGCATTGCCGCCGTCACGAAGCACCTGGAGGCCAACTTCCGTGGCAAGGGGATGGGCTGTGACCACCATGCCGGAGTGCCCCGTCGCAGATTTGCTCACCTCATATGGCTCCGGTGAAGGTGATTGACACCCGGTCCATAAAAACAAAATAAATATTAATACGTAATATTTATATATAGCAATATTAATCATATATTTGTTTCAACCTGTTCGAAAGATACAGGTTTCAGAAAGCACCTGAATGGACTGCAATTACCCTCACCTCTTTTTCGCAAAGCACCACTCTATCCTAAAATTCAACCGATGCAACTCTTCAGAACCCATTTTATCTTCTTCCTCGTCTGGTCGGTCGTTCTCACTGGATTACGTGCCAACAGCGAATTCCGACGAACACTGACACTGGAGGAAGTAGAAATTGGCCAACTGCTGACCTGGAGTACGGCACAAACAGGGACTACGATCCAATTCAAGATCGAAAAATCAATCGATGGCAAATCGTATGCAACCATCGGCGAAGTGGAAGCCCGAACGTCTGAAGGTCAGCCGATTGACTACAGTTTCCTGGACCTTAGCCTGGGTGAGCCGGATGCGTATTACCGATTGGTCTGTGTGCCGCCATCAGGACCCTCCCTGGTCACGCCTGCTGTCTATTCCAGTCGGCGAACGGGCAATCTTCTCCGCATCAGTGGCATGACCAGTACGGTGACCCAAAGCCCTTTTATTGTCCATGTGGAGAGTGTACAATCTGTACCTCTCATGGTCCTGTTGAAACAACTGGATGGCACTACAATCATGCGCTACCCTACCCATGTGCAGGTGGGAGACAATGTGATCACCCTGGATATGGCAACTGTGCCGGAAGGATATTACCGATTTGAACTGGAGGTTGCAACAGAACGCGAATCACTGGTCCTGCAAAAAGTGAATCCGGATAAGGTCCTGGCAGATGGCTACAGCATCCGCGACTGAACCAGGTAAACTAGTATTGGATTTCCTCTGTTCTTTCCATATTGAAATGCCACCTGCGCAATCAGGTGGCATTTCATTTTCCAGTCAGAGGCTGGGGAGTATGGTTCTCCTCCCTGTTATTTCAGGGGAGGGAATGCCGGATCCTCTGCCGGATAGACGTACCCTTTGTCCTTCTTTCCAAAAACAGATACATTGATATAACGCTTTGGATTCAATCGAACATCCTGGAGGAGCAGATCTACATTTCGGGCCATGGTGTTCAACTGATTATACAATTCGGGCTCATTGATCAATTTACCCAGGGTCCCGTCGCCCTGTTCAATCCGGGAGAGCACAGTTTTCAACTCGTCTGTCGCCTTGCCCAGTTCTGCTGCTGTTTTTTCGACTGCCTGGAGGGCTTCCTGTGATTTGGCGATGGTTTGCCCCAGGTCGGCACCGGCGACCTGCTTCGTCACTGTGTTCGCATTGGCCAGCATACCGGCGATATCGGTATTACTGGTTTTGAGGGTGCCCGTGACGCTTTGCAGATCATTCATAATGGCGGGCAATTGTTTCCCCAGCCGGTCCACGAGAAGTGCCAGATCGGCTGTGGCCGTCCGGGTACTCGCCAGAATATTTCGCGTATTGTTCAGACCCCGGCCGACGAGGTTATTACTGGTTTCATCTTCGCTCATGAGGGTCAGTGTGTCCAATAACCCGTTCATGCCTTCCTTGATCCTGGCCATGTACCGATCGATCTCCTGATCACCCAGCATCTGCTGAAGGAGGCCCAACTGGCGGCCTTCCAGTATAGCACCGCTTTGCGCACAATCCTGACCGGAACACACGCCGGTAAAATCCGGTCGATAGCCGCACCGCCCATGATCCCACCGGGTACAATGACGGCGGTGGTGGTGGTTGGGATGGAAATATCATTCCGTACGGTAAACTCGGCAATGATGCTCTGCATATTCGTCTCCTCGAGATAGACCCGGGTAACGCTTCCCACCTGAAATCCATTGATCTTCACCGGTGAAGAGACCATCAGGTCGCCAATATTCTCATAATGAGCTGAAAACACCTGGGTACGGGCAAGCAGGTTGCTCCCTTTCAGATAATTATATCCCCAGATTGCACCGGCGATCACCAGGAAGGCAAAGATGCCCAGCTTCGTTTCTTTAGACATACAGGTTTTTTCTGTCGATTATGGCAAATGCCACTTCCAGATTATCCAATTCGTTCTTCTCCGCGAAATGCGACAGTAAAAATACCCTTATAGCCCGATTGCACCAGAGAATTCTTGACTTTCTCCGCAGCTTCCTGGCTGGGGAAGGGCCCTGCGATATACTTGTACAATCCTTTTTCCGCCCGTTCCATCAACGGATGGACATCTTTTCGCATGGGATGGTCGGCCGGTAGTTTCTGGCTGAAGGCACCCATCTGGATACCAAACCACTCCGATTTGGTGTCTTTGACTCCGGTTGCAGGCGTTGGTTTGGTCTCCTGCTTTTTTGTCTGGTCAACTACCTTGACTGGAACCAGGACATGGCTTTCTTTTTCTGCCGGCCTGGCAGCCGGAGGTTTCGACGCAGCTGGTGCAGTGTCCTTTTTGTTTGAAGCCGAACCGTGTGCGGGGTTGGGTGGTTGACTGTTTCGGGTGATCTCGCCGGTTTCCATCAGGGACTTGTAATCCGCGAATGCGATCGCCAGGCTCTCGGCCATCCGCAACTGCCCTTCTTCCGAATTCAGAAACTCCTGATCAGAGGCATTCGTCAGAAAACCGGTTTCAACCAGGACACTGGGCATGGCATTTTCACGAAGAACCAGAAAGCCGGCTTGTTTGACGCCCTTGCTCGTACGTTTTCCATGTTGCTCGACGGCTTTTTCCACCAGGTCTGCAAATACAATGCTCTTGTCCAGGTAGGCATTCTGGTACATGGTCATCAGAATATAGGCTTCGGCAGAATTGGGGTCAAAATCACCGTAATTCAGCTGATGATTGTCCTCCAGCAATATGGCACCGTTTTCCCGCTGTGCAACGGCGAAATTATCCTGGGCTCGATGCAGCCCCAAAACATACGTTTCCGATCCGGAGATTCCTGATGAAGCAGGAGGCACTGCATTGCAATGCAAGGAAATAAACAGGTCTGCCCTGGCCTCATTGGCGATCGCAGAGCGGGTGTGGAGGGGCACAAAAACATCTTTGTCCCGTGTCAGGACGATCTTCACATCCGGAAACCTGGACTTGATCTGATCCCGCAGGGTCAGTGGCAGTTTCAATGTGATCTTCTTCTCCTGGGAATCCGAACCAAGACAGCCGGGGTCATGCCCACCATGACCGGCGTCGATCACTATCGTTTTTACCGGATCGCCTGTCCGACTGCCATTTATCTGGAATATTTCTTCAGACTCAGCAGGGATAGTCAAACACAAAATGGACAAGAAAGACGTTAAACGAATGAACATACGATACCTTCGCACAGGAATTGGTGTTTGGTCAACAAAGGTAGCGGACAAGACAGATACACCGGTTGCCCGATACCGATTACCCTGAGAACGCCCCTGAACCCGGGTTTACTATGCAAGAAACTGTCTTTCGTCTATTTTGGTTCAGCATGGGCATCTTCCTGTGGACGACCGGATTAGCCGGACAGACGGCGCCAACCGCACCTGTGCAGGGCGACACGCTTCCTCTTCAGATTGATACTACAGACACCCGAGATGGCCAGCCCATGCAGATCCGGGTATCGAAAAATGCCATCACTTCTCCGGTCCGCTACAGCAGTGTGGATACCCAGTGGGTGGACATGCGCCGCAAACAGATCCATTTGATCGGGCAGGCGGGGTGACCTATCAGGATATCGAACTGAACGCCGGCTATATCATCTTTTCCTTTGAAACCAATGTTGTGACTGCCCGGGGAATCATCGATTCGACTGGCCAGTTGGTCCAAAACCCCATTTCAAGCGGGCAGTCAGCAATTCACGTCACGGGAGATGCGCTATAATTTCCGGACAAAAAAGGGATTCAGTCTGGAAAACACAACCACTGAAGGAGATCTTCATGTCCTGACGGACCGTACCAAATTTGTCGGTGCAGCATCAGACTCTCTGGACAATCAGATCTACGGAAAGAACGCGATCATCACAACGTGTGACGCGGATGTACCACAATATGGGATCCGGAGTACCAAACAGAAGATCATCCCTGACAAATCGGTCATTATCGGCCCGTCTAATCTCGAGATAGCCGGGTCCCCACCCCGCTCTGGTTGCCATTCGGCTTTTTCCCGATCACCAAATCGCGAAAGGCAGGCCTGGTCTTTTCCCTGGATTATGACTATCGGGATGAACTCGGATACGGTTTGCGCGGGATCGGCTACTTCACCCCCATGGGACCGTATGCCAACCTGAGCATCCTGACAGATATCTACACCCGGGGCAGTTATCGTGTGAGTATCCGTTCCGATTACAACCGGCGCTATCGATTCAGTGGTGGCGGTGAGATCACCTGGACCGACCTGGGCCGGGAAGTACCCGAAACCGGTGAGATCGAGCGGGACCGGTTGTTCAAAGTGATCTACACGCATCGACAGGATCCCAAAGCCAATCCCTATCATAATATTTCGGGGCGGATCCAATTCGAATCCAGTGCCTTTTCCAGGCTCAACTATTACGATGCAAACAATGTCCTGGCGAACACCATTTCCTCCTCGATGAACTATCGCCGGACCTGGCTCGGGAAGCCCTACCAGTTTACGGCGGCGCTGACCCAATCTCAAAACCTGCGTTCCGGCCAGATCGATATGACATTACCCGAGGCCTCCTTTGTAGTTCAACGACTCCAGCCATTCAAACGGAAAGGAGGAGGTGGCCAGGAGAAATGGTTTGAGCGGATCGGCCTCACCTATTCTGCCAATCTGATCAGCCGGTTGAGCGGTCCCGATTCCACCTTCTTCACCCAGGAGACCTTTCGCAAGGCCCGCCCCGGCATTCGACAGATGGCATCGATCAACTCGAATTTCAATGTGCTGAAATATGTGAATGTCGTGCCCAGTGTATCCTATACCGAAGTATGGAACTACAATACCCTTCGCCGGGAAAATGACATGGTTCCTGTTGTGAAAAAGGACACCACATTCAATGCGGATGGGAGCATCTTTGCCATCTCGGATGACACGACTTCGTTTGGCACTCTGACTACGCGTTATGTGTCTGATTTTCAAACCTATCGTCAGGTAGCCAGGGGTGTCAATCTCAACACGGCCGTCTTCGGTACCATCCGATTTTCGAGGGATGGCTGCGTGGTTTTGCGCCATACACTCAAACCGAATGTCGGATTCAACTATACACCCGGCAATGAGTCGGCGTCTGGTTTGAGGAATATGCTCGCGGGACAACATCCGATTACTCCGATCTCCAGCGTTACTCCATTTTTGATGGCGGACCTTTTGGTGCTCCGTCATACACCACCAGGAGCCATGTCACTGAATTATTCGCTCAATAATATTTTTGAAGCCAAATACTTCGGCCACGAGGACGAGTACCAGTAAAAAATCAACCTCTTTGACAATATCATCGTGTCTGGATCCTACAATTTCATGGCCGACAGCCTGAAATGGAGCGGAGTCGGATCGGTGGTGGCACCAACCTGTTCAAGCGCATTTCCCGGCTCGATGTCAATCTCATATTCGATCCCTATGCTGTGGATGCGAAAGGAAAAACCATCAACCAATATTACTGGGATACCCATAAAAAGCCACTGCGTTTGTCAATGCCAGTTTTCGGATCACCACCAATCTCACCATTGGCAAGATCCGGGAGTTGATTGAAGGTACGTCATACCGCGAACCGAAGGATGATGTCAGCGGCCTGCTGGAGGGATTTGCCATTCAGAACAACATCAATACCATGCTGATGCCCGTGAACGGGCGAGATACCTTTCTGATCACGACACATACGATCAACACATCCGGAAATATCCGAATCACAGACAAGTGGATGATCAGCGTGGGCAATATCGGATATGACTTCCGGTCAGAACGGATCACTTACCCCAGCTTCACCTTCATACGCGACCTGCACTGCTGGGAAATGAATCTCGGGTGGTTCCCTGAAATCGGTGCCTATACCTTCATGGTGAAGGTGAAACCCTCCACACTGGACTTCATCAAAATCCCGTACAGACGAAATGCCACGGGCAATTTTGTTGGCTTCGGATTTTAATCGCGCTGTTGCAGATCCTTGTTAAAACTCGCCAGAACCACCCTGCTGTCTTTCCTGACCCTGTCGGCATGGCATCAGGCTGGATGACTGACCGATCATATCCTACAAGAAGATAGGTGCCTTCCGGAACGATCCGGCGAATGAGGTATAAGCCTACATCTTGGTACATGTCCATCCATAGGCCCTGGTCGGTGCCCGGCAGGCTGGACGATCAGCTCTTCTTCTCGTCTGTTGACCTGTTCCGATCGGAATGCGCGTTCCGGCTCGAGCCATCCTTCATTGACCGTAAAGGAATCCAGTAATGCCACCAGATTTTGCAGGACAACCGGCTTTCGTGTGTTCCATCTGATCTCCTTTCCCCGGTAGCTGATCCGATAGGATGGAATATCGGCGATGGGTGTCATATACTCCGCTTCCAGATCGTCCCGCACCAGCTGCATCAATGCCCGGAGTATATCCGCGACAGCCAGCTGGAGGTCATCACGGAATCGACCGGAAGGAATCGTCGAGGCGACAGGACGACATGGCCATCTGAAAAAATCTCCAGCGTATAGGCCGGGCACTGGCCATAACAGGAACCCTTGTACAGACGTATCATCAGTTCGCGTGCAGCAACATGAACTTCTTCATTTGCAGGTTCTGCCGGGGGTGTACGAGAAGACAGACAACCGAGACAGAGCAGTGGAAAAAGGCAGAACATGACAAGCGTTTTCATAGGCCGGAATAGATTTTACCAGAGCACTTATCCGTATTCATCATATGCAGGATGAGTTTGGACCTTGCTGAACAGGATAACGATACAGGCTCATCTGTCTTGTTGTGTGCCCTGAATCGGGCCAGGCAGATGTTCTCATTTTCCGGCGCCGATCATCTGCAGGATCTTCTCCAGTTTGGGAGCCAGAATAATCTCCACCCGGCGGTTGCGCGCCTTTCCTTCGGCTGTATCATTACTTGAAAGAGGGAGGTAAAACGCCCTGCCGGCTGCGGATACTTTTTCGGAGGCACCCCTTCTCTGGTCAGAATCTTGACTACTGATGAAGCCCGGCTGACACTGAGATCCCAATTCAGGTCGGCACTGCCATCCGTATCTGTGTCCCTCGACCAGGATCTCGATATCCTGCTGGACGCTCAACACACCTGCCAGGGATTTGAGGGCAGTTATACCTTTCAGGTCAACCTGATCACTTCCGGATGGGAAGAGCAGATTCTGACTCATGGAGACGTAGACGCGGCCATTTTCTTCCCGTACGGAAAGATCGGCCGACGAATACCCACGAAGTGCTTCAAGCAAGCCCGTGCGCAAGCTGGTCAGTGCTTTTTCCCGATCGGTCAGAAGACCGTTCAATTCCGTGATTCGTTTTTCCTTTTCGGCGAGGTCTGCTGCCAACTGTCCGGCTCGTTTTTCGCGCTGGTCCATCACGCGAGCCAGGCTATCCTGACCAGCTGCCCGGCGATTGATCTCTGCTTCCTTTGCCAGTATTTCTTCCACCAGCTCTTGCTTTTCATCTGCGGTGGCAGACAGGAGGGCCTGGTTTTGTGCGATCAGCGCATTGAGCCTCTGGTTGAGGTCATCCCTGCTGGATTCCAGACTTTGAATCAACGCCTGCTGATGGGTCATCTCCTGTTTGCAGACTGCCAGGTCCTGCTGCAAATTGCGTCGCGCTGCCTCTACCTCATTCTTCTCCTCACGGACACCCTGCAACGCCTTGTATTCCCGTTCCAGCAGGTCCTTTGACCGGGCCAGGCTGTCGTATTTTTGGGAAGTCACACAGCCTGTCAGCAGAATGATGGAAAGAACTACAGGGAGAACGGGGTGAGTGCCATGGGGAACAACTTTGGCATAAAAATACATGGATATTGGAGATATGGCTTTTTTGCCTGATTCGTTCCAGGCAAATGAACAATCGCCCCCGGTATTGATGTTTGGGTATCATGCAGGCAGAAATCACTTCTATTCAGACCATCAGTCAAGAAGTCAGGATCGATATTCTCCGGTCGGTATCCGTCAACTGGATCAGGTAGATGGATTTCAGCAACGCCAGTTTCATGCCTTCCACATCCTGCCGAGCATGGTGATGGCTCTTCGACCTGAATGGAAAGCTATTCCGATTATCTGGGCGATCTCAGCAGCAAGTATCGTGTGCGGGCAAACAAGGCAAGGAAGATCCTCGCAAAAAAGTCGTTCGGAAGGAACTTGACCTCTCCGAGATCAGCGCTGCACTGCCTCCAGCTTCATGCCTTGTATCAGGAGGTCGCTGATGATTCCGGTTTTAATGTCATCACCCTGGATGAACACTATTTCGCGGGAATGAAAGAATCTCTCGGTGAAGATTTCATTCTGTGAGGCCTATTACCGGGAACAGAAATGATCGGGTTTGTGAGTGGGATCATGAACCGGAACGGTGAATTTTAGCCCACTTCCTCGGCTATGACAATCGGTGGAATCCGGTTTTACAAGCTGTATTTCAATATGCTGCTGGATCTGATCGAGATGGGCATTTCCCGTCAGGCATCGCATCTGGTTTTTGCACGCACAGCTGAAGAGATCAAAGAAGCTCTGTAAGGCGCTGTTGCGGTCGACCTCACCTGCTATATCCGGCACCGAAGTTCGTTTACCAATCGATTCATCCGGCCATACTGGATTACCTCAACCCGGTAGATGACTGGTCGCCGCGCCATCCGTTCAAACAGGCGGATACACAATAATCACAAATTCCCCATGGTATCCCCGGAGACGGGTGCACCGGAAAAGTTCTTCCGAAAATCGGCATGACCTGTGCCCTCGATGCCAGAGGTATATCCTTCCAGCTGCTGTGCCATGTCCGTAAGAGGCAAAATAAACGGGTGAATCCGTGATCCATTCGCTCGTCAATGGTTCCGCTTTTCGGGTTGTGATGTTACCCACCATCCCGACACCCAACACCAGGACAGCAGCTATCCGAACCAGATTCTGCCGGACAACATCGTATGGATGTCCGTTTTCGGGTGCCGGTTTTGACAAGCGGCTGGACAATGCAGACCAGCTGTCGTCTGCAGGTTGAACAGTGAGTCTGTCACTTGCAGAACGCGGTCGTCTCCCCATGATGGCGTGGAATGGGTATTAGGGAATCAGGAGTTTGCATGATGAATCGGGTTTTCATTCGGTTGAATCCATTCCGGCCAGGCGTTTCCGAGCCTGGATCAATTGGGATTTGGAGGTATTGAGACTGATATCCAGAAGTTCGCCTATCTCTTTTATGTATACCCTTCAGGACATAGAGATTGAAAATGGTTCTGTACCCCAGTGGAAGCTTGTCCAGAGTCCGAGCACTTCTTCCGCCTGGAGGCGTGCCTGAGGGTCCGGTTCGGTAGATGGCATTCGCGTGGGCAGGTCGTCTGAGAATGCCAGTTTCTTTTTCCGGAGCATCATCAGACATTCATTGACTGCGATCCGACGGATCCATCCATGGATCGTGTTGCTGTCGCGCATGGATTCCAGACTGGTCATACCTTTGAACATCGCCTGGATCATGGCGTCTTCTGCTTCGGCTGTATCCACGGGTATCGTCGGCATACCCCAGCACCACAGGTGCGAACATCTGGTAGAACTGTGCCTGTGCCCGGTGGTTTCCGCGGCAGCAACGATCGATCAATTCAGGCAGTTGCATGTGTACCGTAGATGCCTGGAGAACGCATTTTGGTGGATGACAATCCGGCAATCACCCTCCGCAGTCCAAAATGACCTATTTTTGCGAATTAAACCAGGATCCATGAATCTTCAGGACGGACAATATGTATTCAGCGGCGGGATTCCCGTCACAGAAATTGCAGCCTGGTATGGTACACCGGTGTATGGTATATGAGGCCGATCTGATGCATCGCCAGTACCGGAGGCTGTGTGATGCCTTTTCCATTCCCAATGCCCGGATCTACTATGCCTGCAAGGCGAACACCAACCTGCAGATTCTCCGGTTGTTCACCATTGGGGTGCGGGGCTGGATTGTGTGTCCATCCGGGAAGTCCAGCTGGGGATCAAGGCAGGCTTTCCACCGCATGATATCCTGTTTACACCGAATTGTGTGTCTCTTGAAGAAGATGAAAAGGCGTACACGATCGGCACATTGATCAATATTGACAATATTTCCATTCTCGAACAATTCGGTCAGGCTCACCCGGGGCAAAGGTCTGTATCCGGATCAATCCGCATATCATGGCAGGCGGGAATTCCAAGATCTCGACCGGTCATATTGATTCCAAATTCGGTATTTCGATCCACCAACTTCCGCATGTCCTCCGCGTTGTCGAATCCACCGGGATCCGGATCGCCGGGCTGCACATGCACACCGGGTCGGATATTCTGGATGTAGAAGTTTTTCTGAATGCCTGTGATATTCTGTTTGGTGTCGCTGCCAGCTTTCCCGATCTGGAATATATCGATTTCGGTAGCGGGTTTAAAGTGCCCTATAAGGTGGATGATGTGTCTACCGATGTCGAGGAATTCGGACAGGAAATCAGCAAGCGGTTTACCCGGTTTTGCGCTTCATATGATTCGCGAATTGACACTCATGTTTGAACCCGGTAAATTTCTGGTGAGCGGATCGGGTACGTTCTGGTCGAACTAATGTGATCAAGACGACAGTGTCCACGGTATTTGCCGGGGTCGATTCCGGTCTGAATCATCTGATCCGCCGATGTTTCACGATGCGGCATTCTATTGAGAACGTGTCCAACCCGGAAGGCCGCAGTCGGATCTCGATTGTCGGCTACATCTGCGAAAACGGATACGTTTGCTGTCGATCGGAAATTGACAGAGGTTCACGGGGGGATATCCGGCTTTCCGCAATGCCGGGACCTATTGCTACAGCATGGCTGAACTTAATTCGCGTTACCGCCCCCGGAGGTGCTGATCTGGGAAGGCCGGGATTATCTCCGGAGGCGGAAGAGCTCGCTGATTTGCTGGCTCTGCAACAACAGGATGCCTTGCTTCGGCGAACCGGCGGTGGCTGATCCGTCATGAAACGAGGCTACCGATCGCTGGTGCGCTGTGCCTGTCGTCCTGGTGGCCTGTGCACCACCGACAGAGGACAAACTGTCTGAAATCCGGAAGATGTCCTGCATTTTCGTTCATGGTGAGGAATACCTTCTGCCTTCACTCGATTCCGCCAGGACCATCGTCTATCTGGCAGCCTATCCACCGACCGGGATCGGGACCAATTATCCCGACAGCAGGAGGCACTTCACCGTCTTTTCCGCAACGCAGACCTCGGCGCGATCTACATCGTGGAGCGACCGACGGCCCATGATCTTGTACGACCACTTGCTGACGAGAAAAGGATCACTGTCCGGCCCTTTTCTCCCTCTTCAGGTCCTGATCTTCTGGATCAGTTGCTGGAGGAGGCAACGGGCAGTCCCACTCTCGTACTGAGCAGCACTGCAAACAGAGAGGAGTGATGATCACAACCGATATTTCTCCAGAATGGAAGGGATGGAGAAAGAACAGCGAGTACGAACTGGGGGTCGTGATCCACCATCCGAATGCCGGTATTCAATTGATGAAATTCCCCTACTAACCGAGATATGGCGAAAAGCCGAATATTTGGCACAATAGCTGAATGTACCTTACAAAGTCAACTTATGGAGTCCATTACCAGCCCGCTGCGATCGAGAAAAGTGGTATCCCTATTGGATGGACAAGGGCTACTTCCGGTCTGTTCCGGATAACCGAGAGCCCTATACCATTGTCATGCCGCCGCCTAATGTCACCGGCGTGCTGCATATGGGTCATATGCTGAATAATACGGTCCAGGATATTCTCATTCGCCGGGCCCGTCTCGAAGGCAAGAATGCCTGTTGGGTTCCGGGAACGGACCATGCCTCCATTGCTACGGAGGCCAAGGTGGTTCATATGCTCCGCGAGCAGGAATTAAAAAGTGATATCAGCCGCGACGAGTTCCTCAACTATGCTTTCCAGTGGAAGGACAAGTATGGAGGTATCATTCTCGATCAGCTGAAACGCCTGGGGGCGTCCTGTGATTGGGATCGCACGCGTTTTACCATGGAGGAATCCCTGAGCGAAGCGGTGATCAAAGGTCTTTGTGGATCTCCACCAGAAGGACAAGCTGTACCGCGCCATGCGCATGACCAACTGGGACTCGGAGGCCAAAACGGTGCTGTCAATGAAGAGGTCATTTATTCCGAAGAGAAGGATACGCTCTATTTCCTGAGATACCCACTGTCGGATGACCCGAATACCGGACTGACCATTGCAACGGTACGACCGGAAACCATCCTCGGGGATACGGCTGTGGCTGTCCATCCGGAAGATGACCGATACCGGCATCTGATCGGCAAAATGGTGCGTGTGCCATTGATCAACCGGGACATCCCGGTGATCGGGGACACATGTGTAGATCGGGAATTTGGTACGGGCGCCCTCAAAATCACACCGGCACACGACCCCAATGACTATGAGATCGGCCAGCGGCACCATCTTGAAACGATCAATATTCTGACAGATGACGCCCGGCTGAACGAATCTGCAGGGCTCCCGGGTTGGAAGAGGATCGGTTTTGCTGCACGGAAAGATCCTGCCCATGCTGGAAGATGGCGGATTTCTGGTCAGAACAGAAGAGTATATCCACAAAGTGGGGCGTTCGGAACGGACACAGACCATCGTCGAACCCCGCCTGACGTTGCAGTGGTTCCTGGATATGTCGGACTTTGCCCGGGAAGCGCTGGCTGCGGTCAAGCAGGGGGATGTTGCGTTCCACCCTCCCCATTTTGTCAATATGTATCAGAACTGGCTCAACCCGGACAATGTCCGCGACTGGTGTATCAGTCGGCAGTTGTGGTGGGGACAGCGGATCCCGGCCTGGTATCTGGAGTCAGAACGCGAGGCGGAAAACCCGCGGTCTTTTGTGGCCTTGACGGAAGAGGAGGCCCCCCGAACAGGCTCAGCAAACCGGAAATACCGGACTGACTGCAGCTGATCTCTATCAGGATGACGATGTGGTCGACACCTGGTTTTCCTCCTGGCTCTGGCCAATCAGTGTGTTTGACGGTTTTCACGACCAGAAGGAATTGGACTACTACTACCCCACCCAGACCCTGGTAACGGGTTGGGATATCATCTTTTTCTGGGTAGCCAGAATGATCATGGCCGGGTATGAATGGGCCCCGGACTGCTCGAAAAAGACAAGGTGATGCCGTTTGAGCATGTGTATTATACCGGGATGGTGCGTGATAACAAGCGGCGCAAGATGAGCAAGTCGCTCGGCAACAGTCCGGATGCACTGGCCTTGCTGGAAAAATATGGCGCGGATGGGGTACGGTTCGGACTGCTGTCGGCCGCAGCTGCTGAAATGATATTGTCTTTGATGCCCCGTTCGATCAAAAAACAAAAAGTATCCTGAATGAAAGTCAATTGTGCGATCAGGATTGCGCTTCTGCAATAAAATGTGGAATGCGCTCAAACTGATCAAACAATGGGAACTGGTCGACGAGGCTCCGACCACCGAGGCCGCAGAGATCAATGCCTTGGCCGCCTTTGGATGCAGGAAAAGCTGGCCGTCTTACGGCAGGATCTGACGGAAGACTACGCCCAGTTCCGCCTTTCAGACGGGATCAAGCGGCTGTATAAATTCATCTGGGACGATTTCTGCAGCTGGTATCTGGAGTTGGTCAAACCGATCTATGGATCACCTTTAGATCGGACAACTTATGAGCGTACTGTTGATTTCTACTCCGAGCTGATGAATCTGTTGCATCCGTTCATGCCATTTGTCTCGGAGGAGATCTGGCACCTCGTGCGTGACCGGAAGGATGGTGACGATTGTATTGTCAGTGTGGTTCCCTGTTCCTCTTCTGTCCAACCTGACTGGTTGAAGCCATGGACCTGTTGAATACCATGGTCACCCGATTGCGCGAATTGCGCGCTGAAAAGCAGTTGCCGCAACGGGATGCAATGGAGGCATGGTATGTCCTGACCGACAAAGCAGGGGCGCTGTTTGCGACGCCCGGGGCGAAGCCGCTGGTCTGCAAGATGGCCAACCTCAGTTCCTTGACTGCGGTCACGGAAGATCCCGAGCAAAGTCTGCCGGTGATGGCGGGCACCGAAAAACTGTTCCTGGCGTATACCGAGGAAGTTGATGTCGATGCGGAACGGGAAAAGCTGATCCAGGAGATCGAGTACACTCGCGGATTTATCCTGTCGGTGGCGAAGAAGCTCTCCAATGAACGTTTGTGGCCGGTGCGCCAGCGGATGTGGTCGATCGGGGAGAGACAGAAAATGGCGGATGGGGAGACCGGCTGAAGAGTCTGGAGGAGAGTCTGGCGGCGTTGGGGTGATCAATTCCCTGGTTCCTGCCTGCCGGAGGCAGGGTTCCTGTGTTCCTGGTTGGCATCAGGTTTAAAAGCAGTTTCAAACGCCTAGCTGTTCAAAGTTCAAGGCGTGGCCTGGCGGCCAGCTTGTTTAAGGTTTAACGTGATGCACGTTAAACGTTACACTGATGCCTGTTTCAACAGGCATTTTGAACCTTGAACATTTAAACTTCAACCCACTGTGAACCCGAGTGTATAGACGAACTTGAATGTCCCTAAGGAAAGTTCTGATTGCGACGTTTCTGCTTTATTGACAAATTGATGATAAAGAAAAAGAGCCATCCACCTCACGGTAAATGGCTCTTTTATTATCTGAAATGAGATGTCATCACAGCTTAATGCTGGATCACAAACTTCTCTGTGCGCACACCCTGAGGTGTCGTGATGTACAGGAAGTAGGATCCGTTGGCCAGATCGCTGACGCTGTGGGTCCATGTGGTCTGCTGAACGCCCGACAGGGTCTGTGTCAGCAGGGCCTTCCTGTGATATCACTGATGCGGGATGTTGATCTGATCCATGTTCTGTACGAAGTCCATGTTGACAGACAACAGATCACTGACCGGATTCGGCAGGATGCTGATCTTGTTGTCATCAGCCAGAGGCTCGTCTTCTATGCCGTCAACCAGTGTCAGATTCAAACGCAAAACAGGAACTTCACCCGTATTGAACGCTCCGTTATTGAGGATATCATCGGCCGACCGGCATTCAGGAATTCACCATAGGCTTCTGTGCTGACCCGGTCCACCTGCGTCAACAGGAGCTGTCATCAGACGAGTTGCTGCAAGAGTTGAATTCACCGCTCATCAACAGGAAGAGTGGCGCTGTCTGAGGTGTAATACCCGCGGGCTCTTGATACTGCACTGCGAGAATGTATTTGGTGTCATCCTTCAGCTGCACACAAGGCTCAAGGTCCTCGTTGAACAAATCAATAGTGAATATGGCATTTGCCGGATCACCATCCTGGAAATCATACTGAGAGAAGCCGGCTACCAGTGTTTCGCTGCCAGTCTGGCACTCGCCATCACCGTTGGTATCCTGCCACTCGTACAGATAGATAATGATGCTGGCCTGAGCACCCAGAACGGATGGCGCCATATCATCAGCATTGGAAACACCCACTTCTACAGTACAAACTTCATAGTCTGTACCATTCACAATGTAGTAGTAGTTACCCATGGCATAATCCAGGCTACCACTCGTGGCGACCGGACGGAGACCGGAATACACACCACCAGGAATCTCCTTCGCCATCTGACCATCGCTGATCATGAAGCGTGAGGTCTGGGTATTGTTTGTATTGTCAAAATCGGTTGAATCCGTGCGAACGGTGTAGGTCAGTGTATACACTCCAGCTGGATCAGCAGGCAGGTTGAAACACTGATTGAACGGATCGTTTTCAGCGATGGAATCGTTCCTGAATGGTTCCGTAGTCCTTTGTACCCGATGCAACGACATTGCCGCCTTCATCCGTTACTTCAAAATCTACAGCAACACCCGTCTGGCTGCATGCACCGACGTTTTCGATGTCGATCATGGCACCAAAGTCATGCAGCTGGTCGATCTGCCAGACGGCATTCGGAGCAATGGCAGCAAAATCATTCGCACGCATGTTGTTACACTCAGTCTCTACAGATCTGGACATCGTCGATAGCCCAATAGTAGTAGTTGGCTTCGATGCGGAAACGAATACGCAGGTTGGACGAACCGGCTGCACCGTAGTGGCACACGGGTCTGACCGTCAAACGTCGGGTTGACACCGGAGGTTGCGTTTGTGAACGCTTCTACCTCCTGGTTGATCTCGATGGAGATCCAGCTGTTTCCATTGTCCAGGGAATACTCTACAAAGTAGGCACTCTGGAACTGCGTTGTCCGTTGGTGGAACAACAGGGATACACCGGCAACATTGAAGCCACTGAGGTCGATAGCCGGAGAAGTAATGGAACCTTCCTGGTTGGCTGGGCATGGGCCGAATCCAAAGTTGTTGGCAACGCCACCGTTATCCAGATAGTCGGAGTCAAAGACCACTGCACCATTGCAAGAGGTACGTGAACCAATTCGCTGACCGGCCCAAAGGGCACCTTTGGTCAGACCGTCAATGGCCCACTCCCACAATGCGTTAGAAGCATCCACAGGATTTCCTTCGCCGTCATTGCTACACAGAACGCCTTCGGTGGTCCAACCGTTGAAGCCACCATTAAATTCGCCGTCATTCCAGAGCATTATAGACCTCTGCAGGTGGCTCATTGGCGTAAGCCGCGATACGGAACGTACCCCATCCCTCCTGCCAGTTGGCAGCAGGCCCGGAGTTTGACCAGACGCGGATATAGTAGGTTGCACCAGCCACCAATTCAGGACACTCCTCTCCGAAAAGAACAACGTCACCAGTTGGGGCATTGGCACAGTAAAGGGGCGCGTTACCTGGATCCGCATCACAGGATTCGTACACGGCAATACCCGGACTTGCAAAGTCATCCGGCTGATCGCCATAGTAGAGCCTCACTGAGAATCCGTTTGGAATAGGTGTTGCCGGGGCAGTGAACTTATACCAAACAGCATCTCTGTAGAAGTTGCCGGAGCAAACAGGAATGCCAGCGGCAGCCTCATCCACGGTATTCCGGGTATCCCCGTCTACCAGAACGGCATTGGCTTCGCTATCCGCAATCGTCAGTTCGATAGCACCAGAGCAGTTGTCGTTGGCAGGCTGTGCCTGGACTGCGATGGTGAATAAAACCAACATTCCGGATAATAAGACATTCATCAATTGTAAAGGTTTGATTCTCATAGGAGCACAGTTTTTTTTAGTTGTAAAGAGAATTGCCGAAAAATAAGGAGAATCTTTCAAATGAACGGGACAAAACCGAGAACTGTCGTGAATGTTACACAGAGATTGTCCATCTCATTGCAAATTCAAGCGTTCCACCTCCCTGTTCAATGCCTGAGCATCCACCGGAACCACCCCGACCCGTTCGCAAACCAGACCTCCGGCAAGGTTGGCAATGGCTGCAACCTGATCCAGGGAAACTTCATTGGCCAGCACCATGGAAGCGATGGCGATCACGGTATCTCCTGCCCCGCAGACATCGACGATATCCCGTGTAGCCGGAGGGATGATCCCGCCCTTCATTCGGGAATGATCAAACCAGAAGATCCCTTTCTCCGACAACGTGATCAGCGAGTACTGATGGGGCATGGCTTCCGCCAGCTCGATCACGGCCCGTTCAAGGTCTGCTTGTACCGGTGCGATCTCCCGAGCAAGTCCCTCTGAAAGTTCTTTCAGATTGGGCTTGAATAAGGTGCAATTCGAATACTGCAGAAAATGCCGGAACTTCGGATCGACAGTCACCGGGATCTCGAATTGCTTCGCCAGTGTTATCACCGATTGGATCATGTCGGGAGACAGCACGCCCTTGTCGTAGTCCTGCAGGATAATCACATCGACCCGCTCTCGCTGGAGTTCGACTTCCAGTTTTTCCATCAATTGCCGGACACTGTCCGCGCTGACGGGATGTGTG
Organism: Saprospiraceae bacterium; assembly: GCA_016710115.1. Lineage (GTDB taxonomy): Bacteria > Bacteroidota > Bacteroidia > Chitinophagales > Saprospiraceae > JAGNXB01. The sequence continues at coordinate 394,211 of JADJLN010000002.1, read as the reverse complement.
TCTTCGGCGTCCACCCGCAAGAGATGCTGGTTGCCTGCAATGATCCGGGTTTTGATCGTGGTCCGCCGACCCTCTTCACGGATGAGGAGCATGTGATCAGACAGTCCCGCTTCTTCGACGAGGCGCTCGAGTTCGACTGCTTCCGCATCGGCACCGACAACCGCCACCAGCACAGGTTCTGCACCCATTTCGCGAACATTGAGCGCGACATTGGCAGCCCCTCCCAAACGGGATGAACTGGATCGGAATTCGACAACAGGTACTGGTGCTTCCGGCGATACTCGACGTACCTGGCCCTGCACATACCGGTCGATCATCACATCGCCCAGGATGAGGACCCGCAGATCAGCGAAGGATTGTAACCAGGAACGGGAAGCAGACATCGGCGCAATATTACGGATTATTCACCGAGGATATGACGGCATTCTGCCAGGATCGTGGCGGTTGCTCCGGCATGATCGTCCAGCCATTTTCGGGCAGAATCACCGGCAGTCTGGCGATAGGCATCTTCATTCAACCGGTTCATGATCGGTTTGAGTTCATTCGCATTCCTGACCTCAAATCCGCCACCAGCCTGGATCAGACCTGCTGCTTCCGGAAATTTGGCATGGTTGGGCCCAAACAGAACGGGCAGTCCATATGCCGCGGGCTCGAGGAGGTTGTGTACTGAACGACCGAACCCGCCACCGACCCAGGCGATCTGTCCCCATCGATACACCTGATTGAGCATGCCAATGGTATCCAGGACCATCACCTGGACTTCTCCAGGCTCACGATCACCAGCGGCTGTATAACGCACTACTACAGGTCCACAGAGATCCAGGATGCGCTGTATCCGTTCTTCCGAAAGATCGTGAGGGGCCAGTATCCAGCGCCAGCCTGTCATGATTTCCGAATGCATGGCTTGCCGGAGGATGTTCACATCTTCATCCCAGACGCTGCCACAGACAACGGTTTTCTGCCCGGCAGTAAATGCCTCGATCCAGGGGTCATGAGCTGGTGAGGATGCAATTTTCAGGACCCGATCGATTCGCGGATCGCCGGCGAGGAGAGGCTGCGTATACCCCCACTGGCGCAGGATGTCCAGGCAGTCCTGATCCTGCACCGCAATCATTCTTGCCTTGAGGATCAGTTCACGAAATGGCCGCGCCCAGGATCTGGTCAGAAACTGATCCGGCCGGAACCGGGCAGCAAACAGCACAACGGGGATCTGCCGACGATGTGCTTCCTGCCAGTAATGAAACCAGAAATCATACTTCACCCAAAGGATCAGGTCGGGATGCACCAGATCCATCCAATTCCGGGCATGAGACCGGGTATCCAGGGGGAGACAGACGACCTGATCTGAGGTGATATTGTTCTTCTGCCGGTCATACCCGGATCTGGAGAAAAAACTGAGCAGGAAATAAGCCTCCGGGTAGATATTCTTCATCCCTTCCCATACCGGCCTTCCCTGTTCGAACTCACCCAGAGAGGAACAGTGCATCCAGATCACTTTCCTGTCATCGGGAATGACCTGGAGAAGAGTTCCTTTTCGCACATGCTGGAATGCCCTGACCCTGGTGTTCCATAAAGCCACCAAAGGCATGCAAGCACTGACTAAAGCGGTCAATAATCCATACAAACGAAGCACGATCGAATTGGACAAATCCTAGTAATAAATGTCTGTGGTGCCTGTTCCGGTCCAGAGCGGGATACACCAGCCCAATCTGAATGTCGTGGTGATATCTACCCTGGAACGTTTGTCTGCCTGCATGGTGGAATAATCATAGGATCGCAGGCTCGATCCGAACGCCTGCCCAAAGTCGACCCCCCCGCATAGAAGTTGAGGCGACGATTGAGGCTGACATGTTGATACCCGATGAATTCCGAAACAAGGAAACCACCGGTCAACCGGTCATATCCCTTGCCATATTCGCCCTCGATCTGCGCAAGCGATTTGAGTTCATCATTCACCTTGATCCAGTGTACCTGATAGCCGCCTCCCAACACAAGTCGAAGTCCTGATCGTTTGTTGGCTTTCACCAATGGAATCAGTTTGCCAACAGTGAGTTTGCCCGACACCAGACGCTGCTGGAGGAAGGCCTGAGAAACCGACAGATCACGACCGATGATATTGCCATCCTCGTCCTGGAGGAAGTCGATCACATTCTCCCGCACTTTTCCGGCAAACCCGAATTGGCCATCGATGCCGATGATCCAGTTTCCCGGCCACGTCATGAGCTCGACCTGACCACCGGCTGAAAAACCGGTACCGAATCGCTCGGCGAGAATGCCCGACGGGGTGAGTAGGGCATAGTTGGCATTGAAGAACAACATCGGGGCTTCATTCAGCGCCTGTTGCTCGAGATAACGCCCTTGTCCGAAGACAGGCATAGACAGGCCCAGGACTGAGAGGATCACCGTCAGGGAAACAAGAGAGGTCCGACGCATGGGCAAGGAAGGGTAATGATGAACCATAAAAGTAGTTTCTTCGGATGAAACGGGTGCGTGAAACTCCGGAAGTGTCGTGAGTGTGCAGATCAGAGAATATTGACCTCCTGCTCGAGCAGGATATCGTATCGCGCCTGAATGTCCGTCATGATCTCGGCAGCCAGATTCCGTATTTCTGCCGATGTTGCTCCCCCGTGATTGACGATCACCAGAGCCTGCCTGTCGTGGACACCACAGGGTCCACGTCGTTGACCTTTCCAGCCGGCCTGGTCGATGAGCCATCCGGCGGGTACCTTCATGGATGATGCATCGACCACATAGCCGGGCAGCTGGGGAAAGCGTTCTTTCAGACTCAGGAATTCCGCCATCGGGATGACCGGATTTTTGAAAAAACTGCCGGCGTTGCCGATCACCTTCGGATCTGGCAATTTGCTTTGGCGGATGTGTACAACGGTGTGGTAGACATCCCGGATATCCGGTTTGTCGATCCCGTCCTTCTCCAATTCTTCCCGGATGGCCCCATAATCCAGGGCGAGTGTCGGTTTCGTTGACAAGCGGAGATCCACATCCAGAATCACCCACTGATCGCGTTCGCTCTGTTTGAATATGGAATCGCGATAACCGAATGCACATTCTGCATGGTCGAATGTCCGAATGGTACCGGACGTCCGGTGCCAGGCCGAGAGCTGGATGAAGCGGTCGGTCAGTTCTATGCCATAAGCGCCAATATTCTGGATGGGGGCAGCACCGACTGTGCCGGGGATGAGGGCCAGTTTTCAAAGCCCCCATATCATGCTCCACGGCCCAGGTGACCAGGTCGTGCCAGATGACACCGCCCCGGCGCGTAGAACGACTTCATGCCCCTGCTGGTGAACGATCTGGATACCGGAAATCCGGTTGTGCAGGACCCATTGGTCAATCCTATCAGGCAAGAGGACATTGCTGCCGCCACCGAGGATGAACGGAGCGGCATTAGCCTGTTCAAAGAGGCTTTTCAATGAAGGAACATCCGTGAAGGGAGCATAGGCCCGACACGTGGCTGCGATGCCGAAGGTATTCAGCTGATGAAGGGATTTATTGTATTCGATCGGCATGATCTCGGTATTCCAGCCCCAGCAGTCCCCGGAAAAAATGAATCTCAACCGAATCTCCGGGTTGGCAAAGATAGATCGGATCTGTTGGGGAAACCTTCCATTTTTCGATATGATCGTCTGCCCACAGAAAAAATCCAGGTATCATGAGCGCCGTCAGGTTTTCGGGGATACCGATCCACAACAGCCTGTCGGGTGGTTCGTGCGGACCAGTCCAAACTCTGATTCAGCAGCAGTGTGATGGCCCCTGCCGGAATGATGAGATAGACGACAGCCAGAAAAAAACTCAGTGAATGATCCTCCAGATGTGGTATGCGTTTCAGCAGGCGATGAATGGGCCAACTACCCAGAGCAATAATACCGGCTGTTGGGAAGAGTGCCCACCAGGGAGAAATCAGGTCCGGCAGCAGGAATATCCAGACGGCCATGCCAAGGGGGAGCAACAGGGCCAGGAGGAAGATCAAGGCATATTTCATGTGGCGACGGGAGAGTCAAACTGCAATCGGGCCAATTGACTGTATCTGCCTTCCGGCATCATCGAGAGTTCCTGGTGATTGCCGGATTCCACGATCTTGCCGTGTTCGAGGACATAGATCCTGTCGGCATTCCGGATCGTCGCCAGTCGATGGGCAATAATAATGGCGGTGCGCCCTTCGAGAAGCCGGTTGAGGGCATCCTGCACGATCATTTCGGATTCGGCATCGAGGGAGGAGGTGGCTTCATCGAGGATCAGAATGGACGGGTCGCGAAGGATAGCCCGGCAATCGCAATCCGTTGACGCTGCCCACCCGAGAGCTTGATGCCACGATCACCTACCAGGTATCCAGCCCTTCCGGAAACTGCTGAATGAACTCCATGGAATTCGAAAGTTCAGCCGCCCGGATAATTTCGGATTCGGATGCATGGACGTTGCCATATCGGATATTGTCCCGTATCGTCCCGCCAAACAGCATCACCTCCTGCGGGACGATGGCAAAATGACGGCGATATTCGGCCAGATCCATCTGGTTCACATCCTGGCCATCCAGAAACAGAGTACCGGATTCAGCAGGATACAACCGCAGGATCAATTGGACGATGGTGGATTTTCCTGCTCCGGAACCTCCAACCAATGCAATCTTCTGCCCTTTTTTCATATCGAGGTCAATACCTTGCAAGACAGGCAGATTGGATCGGGAAGGATAGGAAAACGACAGATTCTTCATTTCGATCTCCCCCCGCACTACCATCCTCGGCCCGGTATGCTGCGTCGCTTCAATTTCCCCATGGATCGCCAGCAGATCCACCAGCCGATCGGAAGCACCAATGGCGCGCAGCATTTGTGTGTACAGGTCACCCAGGCTGCCCATGGAACCTCCGATGATGGCCGTGATCACGATAAACGAGATCAGGTCACCCGGAGCCATCTGTTCTGCCTGAACCATCAGGGCGCCTCGCCAGAGGACATAGAACATGGCGCCAAAGAGAATCGCGATGACAAAGGCAACAAAGAGTGACCGCATCAATCCCAACCGCATGGCCAGCCGGACCACTTCGCGGTTGCGCTCCCGATAACGATTCAGTTCGAACCACTCATTGGCAAAGGTCTTGACCACCTGAATGGACTGCAGAGACTCATCGAGGATCACATTGGTCTGCGCAAGGACTTCCTGTCGCTGCCTCGCGAGCCCGCGAATGTAGCGCCCGATGAACAGGGCCAGGACAACGATGACAGGGAAGGTCATCAACATGAACAGGGACAGGTCGGGTGTTTTGTAGATCAGATAGGAGGTACCGACGATGAGAATGATGATCTGCCGCAAAAATTCAACAGAGGTAATACTGATCGTATCCTGCAATTGCTGCACATCGGTTGTTGTCCGGGAGGTCAGTTCGCCGACGCGGTTCTCTTCAAAGAAGGGGATCGGGAAGGTGATCATTTTGCGGAACAGGTCACCGCGCAGATCGGCCATGACATGTTCACTGACGTAGGTTGTGAGCATCACCCGAAGGAAGGAGATCAGGCTTTGGATTACCAGAATGACCAGGAGCCCCAATCCGATCTGGTCAAGTGTCAAACCATATTCCCCCTTGTCTGTGACAACATTGATGATCTCCCCCGACCCGATGGGGAACACCATAAATACGGTGCTGGAAATAAACAATAGGAACAGGCTGAGAAAGTAGGGCCACCGGTACGGGCGGAGATACCCCAGCAACTGCATCGCTCTCCGCGCCGCTGTCTTCGAGAATTTGGGTGGTGCTTCGTCTTCAGTGGAGGAAAAGCCGCCTCTTCGTCTGGCCATAAGTCATGTAAAAGAATGTAACTCCAAAGTCAGGTTGTCGGTTCATTTGGAAACAGAACCCCCCAAAAAGGACAATTTCACCTTGTTAACGGCGATGATTAACATATCATTTGGAAAGTTGGGCGCATGAAGAGAAGGAAGAATCGTTTCTGTTGTTAATTTTGCACAACTATTTCACATCTACCGTTTAATTCGACGAACAATGAAGAAGCAACTGATGAAATTCGCAATTCTGTTTGGTTTCGGCCTTTTCCTGGTCGCTTGTGGTAACTCCGAAGAAGCTGCTCCTGCAGAGGAAGCTGCTCCAGTAGAAGAAGCTGCTCCAGCACCAGCTCCAGCTGAAGAAGCTGCTCCTGCTACCGAAGGTACAGAAGCTGGTGGAACTTTGGTTCAGCCAGAGGAAGGTCAGTAATCAATCTGACACTCTCTTCGGAGAGTTGCCAAACAAAAAAAGGCCCGTCCAATTGGACGGGCCTTTTTGTTGGTTTTCAATGAAGCAGTTTGTCGAAAAAAGAAAGCCGTACCCGGGATGATGGGTACGGCCGACTCCAAATTATAATCCCATGAACATAAAAAATCTTTGGTGGAGGTTACCTCCGGGAGAATTCGCCAGCAGTTGAACTCTCCGTTGTGTCTTTGTCTCTTTCGACAATACAAATATGCGAAGCCCCTATGCGGTGAACAAAGACAAAAAAACCAGACAATAAGATTAATTCTATTCGAATATTGAAATAGTTACAGCATATGTCGCTGTATTTCAATTTGATAGGATTCAATATTTGGATATAAAATTCATCGATTGTGAATTTTATGCCTGAAAAAATTACTTCCAGGGATCGTGAAATGACGGATTTTGTACAAAAGAAGTATCCGTCATGGTGTGCAACAGGGCGATCAGAGCCTGTTTCTGTTCGGTTGTCAGACCAAGGGGATGCATGTTCGCATCATAATTCTCCGCCACATGCCCTCCTGAATTGTAATGTTCAATGACCTCCTCCAGTGTCTGGAATCGTCCATCATGCATATACGGAGCTGTCAGCGCCACGTTGCGCAAACGTAGGCGCCCGAAACCGACCATTGTCCAGATAGTTGCCTGTGACCTTCCCTCTGCCTGGATCGGCAAATTCATTCAGATTGCCGACGCTGTCAATTGCGTTGTTGAAATAGTTGTTCGTTGTCAATAAGACACTTCCATGACAGTGTCCGCATTCCGCATCGGGAACGGACGGTTCAAAGTCAAAGAACAGATCATAACCGAGTTGCTCCTCCTCTGTCGGGAAATCCTCAAACCGGATAAAGAGGGCATCATAGCGCGAATTGGCACTGATCAGGGTCCGTTCAAACTGAGCGATCGCCTTTACTGCAAGCTCTTTGGTGATATCCCGTTTGTCCTTGATCCCGAATGCCTGCCTGAACCAGGTAGGATATTCCGCACTGCGAATCAGTTTATCGACCACATTGGCCCAATCCTCATGCAACTCAAGCGGATCCTCGACAGGCATCAGAGCCTGATCCTCCAGTGTGGCCGCCCGGCCGTCCCAGAACAGACCATGGTAGGCAAATCCGATATTTGCCAGACTCATAGAACTCCGTTTTCCCAACAGCCCGTCTACACCCAGACTGAATGCCTTGCCATCCGTAAACCCGAATTCCGGTAAATGACAGCTGGCGCAGGACATGGTGGAATCCGCACTCAGCCTGGGATCGTAAAATAACCGGCGCCCCAGCGCGATGCCCTCGACCGTTAAGGGATTGTCCGCCGGTATCTCCAGCTGGGGAAAGTCTGCGGGAATCAGGACCGAATGCGGTGTCGGCGAATAGGGAATTCCCGTCAGGTCACAGTCCATACAATCCGGTTTGGGATCATCGCGCTCACAACTTCCCAGAAGCAGGACTGCGAGACCAACGGAAACGGACAGAGCAATCGCCCTAGAACATAGAAAATGCATGCTGGTAATTATCCATGATCAATAACATTGCCGGCTCACCTGGGGTATGCGCATTCGGTTGTGCCTCGATATCCCAATAATTACCATCCTGTTGCTGCAACAGGGCACGGACATCGAGATCAAGACCGGCAGTGGTCACCTGCCCACCCTTGATCACGGTACTATGCTGAAAGGTAATCTCGCGATACAATCCGTCGCCACCGGTATGATAGGAGAAAGGCAGGGAAAACACACCGGTCCCGTTGATGTCTGCCAGGCCTTGCGTCTTGGTAAAAATAAAACTGCTCCAGGCATCCCAATACCGGTTTGCGCCGATTGAGAGTGGATGTCCACTCGGATAATCCTGAGGTTTGGTCCGATTCACGACGGTATCCACCCCGACCCCGACCACCAGAGAAGGATAGGTGCCGACAGGTATCCCCTCAAACCGCAGCGTAATGCCTGCAGCCGCCTTTGCGGGGTCTGTATTGGTTTGAGAAAAGTCGATGATATCCACCTCGTTCAGTACATAGTCCTTTCCCTGACCATCCACCAGACGGACATTCGACAGCAGGTAATCGACCAGGTAGAACTTCAATGCACTGTTATTCAGAGGATAGGCAAAAGCCTTTCCGATGATGAGATCTTCTCCACCAAAGGTTGCCTTGCACCTTAACTCCAGCGTGCCGGAGCTCGGTCCGTCATTCTTTTTTTCACAGGAAGCGCCCGTCATCAGAACGAGGGCCAGTATGGCGATTGTTATTGATCTCATAGTCATGCAGATTGATCACATATTGGAATGCAGAACCCTCGTCAAAGGTTTCCGTACCGAAAAGATAAGGCAATCCGTTGCAGCCAGTCAGTGATACTGATCACCTGTGTTGCAGAAATGTCCTCTTTTGCCATCCAGGGCAGATAATTGATCGTGATCGGGATGTCGATATGGTATCCGATAGACACAAAGACATCTGTTGGCAGCGTGATCCGGACGGATTGGTTCACTGCCCACTGCAATGTGTCCGAACCTGGAATCTGGGGAAAATGATCTGTGGCCAGAAACTGGAAGCCTTCTGCTTCTGAATACAACCCGGACAATGGCATCGCCAGAGGATGATCCGCAGGAACGAAGCGGGAACGCCATCCTTCATCTCTGGAATAAGGCCGATCTGAAACGAAAGAGAATCCAGCCAGCCGGAACTGACCAACGTGCCAATCGCGTAAGATGAAAGACTTCGCTGGATCTGGATCACATCATCTTTCACCCACACTGAAGATCCGTCTGGCCGAGCGATCAACAATGTGTCGCTCACTTCCACCGGACCGAAATCACGCATGTAAAACACAAAATCCGACAGGAAGAACCGAGTGCCAAGTAGCCGGTATGCTTGCCCCAGATCATTGGTATAGGTGGAATCGGGAGACTGGAATACGGAATCGGCTGCATGAGAAATCACCAGTCTGACCATCGGGTAGGTGCAGCAACAGGGATCTTCAGCAGCGGCATTAAAATTCGTGGCCCGGATATCGAGACACCCCTCAGTCGGTTTGGCGCAGGACAGGAGCAAGAGCAAACCGAGAGCAAACAGGCTAGTTTGACTGGGTCGGCCCATTCCCCTGATGAATATTGTGAAGGATGCGTTTGACCTGGACGGAAAAGTCCTTCGTCATCATCCATTGAAAATAATTCGGATCCCGTGTGATGACCTCCTTTACAGACTGACCGGTGTATTTGCCAAAATTGAAGACGACCTGGCCCTTCTCATCAAATCGCAAACGCTGGGTGGCATCCAGGACACGGGCGTCATTGGTAAACTCATGCAATACCTGGACATCGGGTTGGATCGGCTCCGGAACCACCGTGCCATCCCCGTCAATCAGATCAACACCTTTGTACATATCGATCTGACCGCTGAGCACATCCACGGTTGCCCGCACGTCTTCGAGCGCGTCGTGCGCATCTTCGAAATCCCGGTTGCAATAGAACTTGACAGCCGCCTTCAATGTGCGGGGCTCCATTTTGTAAAAGATACGCTGGACATCGATGAGCCGACGATGATCGATCTGAAAATCCAGACCGGCGCGATCGAATTCTTCCATGAGGAAGGGAATATCAAATCGATTGGAATTGTAACCGGCAGGTCCGCATCGCCAATAAAGTCGAAGATCTCCTTTGCGATCTGGTCAAATGTCGGTTTGTTGCGGACATCATCCGGTGTGATCCCGTGTACAGCCATGGCTTCCTCGGAAATCGGAATGCCCGGATTGACCAGCATGCATCGTTCCTCCGGAGCACGAACATCTGCAAAATATTTGATGAGAGCGATCTGGACGATCCGATCGCGGATCACGTGAAGCCCGGTGGCTTCAAGATCAAAAAACACGAGGTCCTTTTTCAGGATAGGGAGCATAGGTCGATCATTTGGGTCAGGCAAGCAGCCTAACGGGAAGGTGAATAGGAGGCCATGCCCGGTGAATACCAGTCGGTCATGGTGCCATCCTCCGCGCTAAAGATAAGGTAGGCATCCACCCCGGACAAACTTCCGATCAGTTCCTTCGCCTTTTCCACTCCCAGCACCATGCAAGTGGTGGCCAGCGCATCCGCTGTCATGCAATCCGCCGTTACAATCGTTGTACTCAACAAGCGCCGGCGTTCGGGATAGCCGGTTTTTGGATTGATGGTATGGCTGTATTTTACTCCGTCGACCTCATAGAGATTGCGGTAGTTGCCGGATGTAGCCATGGCTTTGTCTGTCAGGTCCACACTGGAGTATAAGGCATTCAATGCAGCTTCTTCGGAAGGTACATTGATCCCGATCCGCCATCCACCTCCCCGTGGACTGAGCCCTGATGTCAGGTTTTCTCCACCGATATCCACAAGGAAATCGACAATGCCCCGACTTTGAAGAAAGAGTCCGACGAGATCCACACCGTATCCTTTCGCAAGGGCCGAAAAATCGAGCTGGATATCCGGGTCGGGCTTGGACAACCAGCCGGGCCCCAGGGTATCCAACCCTGTAACTGCCGATAACCCGACCAGGGAAAGCAGACTGCTCACTTTTGCACTGTCGACATGATCGATCTTTTCTTTTCCGGAATACCCGAATCCCCAATAGTTGACCAGGGGCATCACGGTCGGATCAAAGGCCCCTCCCGAAAGCGTAAAAATTTTCCTGCTTTTGATCAGGTTGATGATAAAATGTCTCTCTTTTCCCGAAAATTCCATCCCCTTTTCTGATCGATTGAATCGGGAGATTACAGAAGAGTCGATATAGGTGGACACTTCCAGATTGAGTGCGATGAGGAGCGAATCGATACCTGCCTGCAGATTGCGGCCCAGACTGTCGCGATACGTGATCGCATAATAAGTCCCCATCGTTTCGCCCTGCAACTTGATGTAGGTGGCATCTGCAGTATCTACCGTCGTATCGGCTTGTTTGCAGGATGAAAGGACTAGAGAGGCCAGAAAAAGTAAAACGAAGGCAGTGCGAAAATGGATCATCGTTTGGTTGTCAAGAAGTGATCAATTGAATAGGCACCGGCTCCGGTCATCATGAAGGCCAGGGAGACGGTCAGATACAGAATTCCCAACTCCCGGTCTCCCCAGGGATCGCCAGCGTGAACGATAAAAACGGCCACTGTCATGGTGAAAGCCAGAGCCCCTGCCGCCCATCGGGTGAACAGGCCGATGGCAATCAGAAGGGCACAAAGCGCTTCAGCCAGTACGGTGAACAGGAGTGAGGTTGTCGATCCCAATCCGATCGGATCCGGGAAAGCCGATGGATCTCCGGTGAACAACTTCTCACACTTGCCCCAACCATGAAAAATCAGCATGCCCAATCCAAAAACCGAGCGAAGGAGGAGAAGACTCAGGTCTGAGTATGCATTCGTGGTGATCTTCATGAATGTTCTGATTTCTCTTCCATCATTGCAGCCTCTTCCTGGATGCCGTGCAGTTGGACCGGCGACTGGCGGCGACGGAGACGCATATTCAATATCTCGACGATCAGTGAAAAGGCAATGGCAAAGTAGATATACCCCTTGCTGACATGCTGGTGAAATCATTCCATGACGAGCATGACACCGATCAGGATGAGGAATGACAGGGCGAGCATCTGCAGCGTCGGGTGTTTGTTGATGAAGCGGCTCACCGGACCGGCATAGGCCATCATGATCAGAATGGAGATCACCACGGCGATGATCATAATCAGGACCTCTTTGACAAGGCCTATTGCTGTCAGAATAGAATCGAAGGAGAAGACCAGGTCGACCAGCACGATCTGCACCAGAATGGCTCCCAGTGTCGCTTTGACGGAGAAGGATTTTTCTTGTTCTTTTTCCCCTTCAAGTTTGTGATGGATCTCGGATGTGCTTTTGGCGATCAGGAAGAGGCCACCCAACAGAAGAATGAGATCCTTGACACTGATATCGATGGGGTCCATTCCATCGAAAAAGGCCGGGATACTGAACAGCGGGTTGGTCAGGGAAATAATCCAGGTGATGCCCAGCAGAAGGGCGATACGAAAGATCAGAGCCAGGCCGAGGCCCATATTGCGGGCACGGGCCTGTTCCCCTTCGGGCAGTTTGTTCGCGACGATCGAGATGAAGATGATATTGTCGATTCCCAGGACCACTTCCAGAAAGGTGAGGGTGAGCAGGGAGATCCAGATCTCGGGGGAAGAAAAGTCGGGAATGGACATCCACATCAGCAGACTATGCATGATCAATTGAATTTGGGAACAATGTTACAAAAAGGGCTGGTAGGTAGTGGAGAGTAGAAGGTGGAGAGTTATTTCGTTCTTGGGATATTTCGTTATTTCGAGGGGGTGGGGAGTATTCGGTTGTTCGCCATTCGCCCCAAGGACTCGGGGCCTGGCACGTCAGTGGCTGGTGCCACTCTGGCAGTTGGCTACCTGTGGGCAGGAAAATGGTCAAGGAGAATTAAAGGGACCCTGAATTTCAAAATACCTTCTTATTGTAGGAGTTTCCTTCTCCTTAGAAATGGAGAAGCCTGCCCAGACAGACGAAGTCACGTCCGGGGGGGTTAGGTTATTGAGCCTGTCAATCCATCAATAGCCGAATCCCGCATAATTGTCAGAATCACGGATTTCCGCGGATTACAAGATTTCACGGATTTTGTGTTAGGCTCATTCGGATCTGATGCTTGTCACGGGTGCTTGCGCGAAAACTTTATCTAATACCCAAGATTCATCCTTTCACATTGATCAATTAATAAAACTATTGTTGGTTCGAGTGTCTCACTCGAACCGGCTATTGCGCGGTGTCTCACCGCATCCCTTAGCATTCGGATTATCGCGGTTCGCTGTTCGCGGTTCGGTTTTCGCGGTTCGCAGTTCGCCTCAAGGACTCGGGGCCAAGTACGGAAGTGGCTGGTGCCACTCTGGCGGTTGGCTCCCTGTGGGCAGGTAAATGGTCAAGGGCAAAAGGTAAAGGGCCTTCGCCATTCGCTTTTCGCCATTCGCTTTTCGCTTCGCTTTTCGCTTTTCGCAAGGCACATTTTGGTGCAACGATTGCTAGAAATGTAAGGTGAAATTCCAATGTTCAAATCACAAACCCGAATGCCGGCGGCCAGGTAAATCTCAAAACCCAAATTTAAAATCCTCAGGATAACCGCAGTCCTCCAGTGCAGGACCCCAGCGGGGTCCAATATGAATAGCCCCGGGTGAAACCCGGGGTAAGAAAGATGAGAAAGATCTGTTTTGGCGACATTTTTGCCAACCCGCAAAAATGGTGACAAAACAACCCGGGATGACCGCCAAAATGATAGCACCTCTCACAAACCTGAAGCCAATCAGAAACCCTGCCTCTGGCTGGCAGGCACGAATAAAGGAACACGGAATGTGAAATGAGACCCGAAGGCACAAATATACCTTTGACAATTTATTACTCCTCTGGCCACTCACATTGCCCCTGACAACCACACCCGCCGCAAGATCCTGCCTTTCGCTCACCCAGATGATGCTTGGTCCCCAGTCGGCGGGCCAGCATCTGGACACCAATCCACCCGGCACAGCCCGCTGTGAGCGCAAGAACGGGGATCATATATTGGATAAATTCAGACATGTCATCCAGATTAAGCGGCACTGAACATTCCGGCAAACCCCATAAAGGCCATGGACAAGATACCCGCCACGATCAGGCTCAGAGCCGTACCCTTCATCACATCGGGTATATCCAGCACGCGGGTCTCCTCCCGGATGCCCGCCATCAGCACAAGAGCCAGTGTCATTCCTCCACCTGCCCCCAGCGCATAGACGATCCCCTCGATCAGCCCGTAGCCCTTGTTGGTCGCAAACAAAGCTATTCCGAGGATGGCGCAGTTGGTGGTGATCAGCGGCAGAAAGATACCCAGTGCCTTGAAGAGCTCCGGGCTCCATTTTTTGATAGCCATTTCCACGAACTGCACGGTACTGGCAATGACGATGATAAAACTGATCAGACGCAGATAGGGGGCATAGATCAAGACAAAGGTGTTCAATGCCCAGGCTGCCAGAGCGGTAATGATCATGACGAAGATATTGGCCAACCCCAGGCGCATTGCCGTATCCAACTTGTTCGACACACCCAGAAACGGACAGATCCCCAGAAAATAGGCCAGGGTAAAGTTGTTGATCAACAGGGCGGAGATAAAGATCCAGAGCAGTTCCTGTGCCATATCCTAGGCTTTTGTGACTATAGATGAACGTGTCGCCCGGCGCCGCGCGACCGTATTGAAAATCAGCAGCAGAAAGCCCAACGTAAAGAAGCCGCCCGGAGGCAGGATCATCACGATCCAGGGTTCAAACGAACTGCCAAATACCGGGATGTCAAACAGTGACCCGTTGCCAAGCAACTCACGAACTACCCCGATCATGAGCAGAGCCATGGAAAACCCGACCCCCATTCCCGCAGCATCCAGCAAGGCCGGCCCTACCCTGTTCGATGCGGCAAAGGCTTCCTGCCGGCCCAGGATCACACAATTAACCACGATCAATGCAATGAATGCCCCCAACTCCTTGTGAATGTCCGGCACCAGAGCCGCCAGCAGCATATCCACCAATGAGACAAACGTCGCGATAATGACGATGTAGGTGGTGATCCGTACCTGCTTGGCGATCACCTTGCGCAACAACGAGACCAACAGGCTGGAAAAGAACAACACAAAAAGCGTCGCAGCCCCCATGGCCAGACTGTTGATGGCTGTATTGGTCACCGCCAGCGTCGGGCACATGCCCAACACCGCCACAAAGACCGGATTCTCTTTCCACAGGCCCTTCACAAATACATCCCAATGTCCATCCGGTGTGTTCATGTTACTGGCTTTTTGTGTTTTCCCCCTGCGGGTCCAATTGTGCCTGGAAGTCCAGGATGGGTTGACGCCAGGCCTCCATCCCCTTCTGCAACAGGCGGGTCACCGCCTTGGATGAAATGGTGGCCCCGGTAATTGCCTCGACCTCGTTCGGGCGGGCCTTCTCCCCTTTCTTTACGGAAACGATCGCAGGCTGGACAGCCAGTGCCGTAAAATTGGCCCTGAATGCATCATCCTTGAAAATCTTGTCGCCCAGCCCTGGAGTCTCCTTGCTTTCCAGGATCTCCATGCCGATGATCTGGTCAGTGGTTGGATCATATCCGTAGATCGCCCGAATGATATCCTGAAAACCAGGCTCCTCTGTTGTCACTGCAAAACCGATCACCCGGCCCGATGCATCCCGCCCCAGGTAGACCGGGGCCAACTCCACCCCCGTTCCGAGTTGAGTGGTCAACTTTTGTCCGTCCCAACCCAACTGGTCAAAACCGGCACACCCCTCCAACACCTGATAGACGGCCACGCGTAAAGACTCCGCCTTGTTGGCTTCGATCATCGGCAGTGTGTACACAAAACCGGTCACCAGTAGTAATCCTGCAAAAAAACCGGCCAGACCCAGCGTAGCTACCAGGCGCATTGGCCCTGCTTCTTGTGTGTCAGAACGAAGAGGTATGTTGGATGGTTCACTCATGATGGTCAGGATGTCGATGAAGCATGACCGTATACCCGGGTCGGCAGTGCACGGTTGATCAGAGGGGTCACGGCGTTCATCAGCAGGATGGCATACATCACGCCTTCCGGCAGTCCACCCCAAACCCGGATCAGCACTACCAGAATGCCGATACCCACGGCATAGATCCAGATTCCTGCCTGGGTCAGGGGTGACGAAACCAGGTCGGTCGCCATATACACTGCCCCTAACATCAGGCCTCCGGCCAGGATCATGAATTGAGGGGAGGCATACCGGCCCGGATCCATCCAGTACAGGATCCCGGAAAAGAGGCCCGTTGTCACGATCATCCCCACCGGGATCCGCCAGTTGATCAATCCTCTCCAGATCAGATAGAGACCCAGCAACAGCAGGAGGCCGGCACTGGTCTCCCCCAGGGAACCGCTCACCTGGCCGATCAACAGGTCTTGCCAGTCGGCTGCCTCATGGGTAAATTTCATGGCCGACAAAGGCGTGGCACTGCTCATCGCATCGATCGGTTCCCCTTTCAGAAACGGCAAGGCCAGATTCGAACCGCGAAGGCCGAAAAACGAAGTAGTCGGTGCTGACCAGGTGGTAATCGCCCCGGGAAAAGCCGCCTGCAGAAATGCCCGACCCAGAAGAGCGGGATTGAAGACATTGTGGCCCAGTCCACCCCACATCGCCTTGCCCAGCCCGATGGCCACAAAGCCCCCAGGAAGGCCATCCAGAAGGGGAACCCCGGTGGAAGACACAAGGCGAGCAAGATACCGGTGATCACTGCACTCCCATCACCAGGCAATCGGGTCTTGCGGGTCGCAGGCAGAAAGGTCCATTCGGCCAGCAGGCAAGCCACCACACAAACCAGGGTCATCAACAGGCCACTGCTCCCGAACACCCAGGATGCCATGAGCACCACCGGCACCAGGGTGATCACCACCTCCCACATGATCCGCGGCGTGCTGAGACCGGAGCGAAGAAACGGTGAACTGGAAATAATGGTTTTCATCATCAAAGGAGTCAGGTGGTGGTTTGTTCCCGGGTCTTTTCTCACGCAATAATCCCTTGGCCACCCGGAAACTCTGGACCAGTGGAATCCCTGACGGACAAATGAATGAACAGCTGCCGCATTCAAAGCAATCCATCACATGCTGTTCATCCATCTCCAGCCACAAACCCTTCCGGGCCAGCAAGCCCAAACGGGCCGGGTTGAGGAAAACAGGGCAGGCATCCACACATCGGCTACACCGGATGCAGGAATAGGTGACCGGATCCACGACTTCCCGATCGGTCAGGACCAGGATGCCAGAGGTCCCTTTCATGATCGGCACATCCAGATTCTTCTGCACCATCCCCATCATCGGCCCTCCCAGCAGGATCCGTGGCTCGGGATGTGTGATCCCCCCACAGAAGTCGACCACTTCCTGCATGGGTGTACCGATCGGTACCAGCACATTGGTGGGGCGTGCCAGGGCCGTTCCGCTTACGGTCACAACCCGCTCCATGAGGGGCTTTCCGGTTCGGAAATAGTCTGAAACAGCCACTGCAGTGCCCACATTGGACACCATGGCCCCCACATCAATGGGCAATTTTCCACTGGGCACTTCCTCCCCCAGAATGGCGGAGATCATCATCTTTTCGGCACCCTGGGGATACTTGACTTCCAGAGGGATCACCTCCACGGGAATTCCCTGTCGGTCCACTTCCTGTCGAAGCACCCGGATGGCATCCGCCTTATTGGCTTCAACGGCAATGGCTATTCGTTCGGGATGCAGGAATCCGGCCAGGATCATGGTCCCATCCAGCAGCGCTTCGGCCTGTTCGAGCATCACCCGATGATCACAGGTAAGAAATGGCTCGCACTCACAGCCGTTCAGCATCAGGATCCTGACCGATTGATCGGGTTTGAGGGAAAACTTGACATGGGCCGGGAAGGCAGCCCCGCCCATACCCACAATTCCAGCCATCTGGATAGCCCGGATCACTTCCTCCCGGGTCAATGTGGATGGATCGATGGCCGCACGTTCCTGAAAAACCTGTGGCGAAAACCGGTCTGTGCGGATCCGGATCCCTCCACCAGTTGACCATTCTGATGGTCTACCAGTTCGACGGCCGTCACCGTACCGTCCACAGGCGAATGCAGGGCTACGGAGACAAACCCGACCGGCTCGGCGATCAACTCACCACGTCGGACGGTTTGGCCGACCCGCACCACAGGCCGGGAAGGTGCTCCGATATGCTGGCCCAAAGGCAGGGTGTACTCATCGACGAACGGCACGCGTTCGATGGGACGGGTACAGGACAATTCCTTGTACTCCGGCGGGTGCACCCCGTGAGGAAAAGTCAGTAACGACCCGATGTCCGATGCCTGGTGCCCCATACTCATGACGTGCTATCCTGTTGTCCAACCACAGCGTCGGCATGGGCGTTCTTCTGCCCGCTCCGGGCGAGTAGATAGAGCCGGTCAGCCAATTGAGTCCTGACCTCTTCCTGAAAGGAGGCCTTCAGATCGGCCAGTTGGCGTTGATAATCGGCTTCCAGGGCCTGTTGTCGCTCGGTGAATCCCGCTGTCATCTCCTCCTTCAACTGCCTGGCTTCATCCGTCTGACCTGATCGGATTCGGCCAGCCAGTTCCAGCCAGGTGGACCATTCCCTGGTCAGAATCGTAGCCCAATCTCCGGCAGAGGAGGAAAACCCGCTCCAGGCTGATCGGATTCGTTCGGATAAGAGGCTGTCCACCGGAATTCCCGGCTCAGGGAGCGCTTCCAGTTGGAGATAGTCGGATAACAGCGCCTTCTCGCCATGGGGAATGGCCATGATCAGGGGAAACAGCCCGGATACCATCATCTCTTCTGACTGTTGCAGCCAATCGGTATCCTCGCCACCGTATGCCAGAACGCTGAACAAGGCCGGGCCAGGAGAGGCCAGGCCATGCTGCAATGCATTGGCAAAGTGTGCCATCCGGCTGGGACTGGTCTGCACAACGGGCAGTTGCCCGGCGGTCAACCAGGGCAGCAACCAGCCCTGACGGGCATAGGTATCATTCGGTGCCGGCAATTGGTTCTGCATCACTACGACTTTGACCGGCATATCTCCGGATAGGAGTTGTGCAGCATGTCGTGGAGCCAGGTTGGTCCATTCTCGCGTAGAGGTCACCACCAGAAGGGGCGGCAACAGCCGTTTCTCCACCGTGGTGAGATCGGCCCAGGTCAGCGCCTGCAAGCCCGCATCGTGGATCTCCGGGCGATAGTTCTGCCGAATCTGCAGATCCGCCAGTCGCATCAACCTGACCTGGCTGAGGACCCATTGCTGTTGAGCCAACAGGACGCCCTGGATCTTGTCGAGGTCTAACTCGGATTCGATCCAGACGGGAACCTGGAATGGTTGGTACGGAAACCGGACCAGCTGGTCGCCCAGCTCACCGGAAAGCATGATGCCATATCGACTCCGGCCCCCACCTGTCGTCCCGGTTTTCAAGGCTTCTTCCAACAGGGACAGTTCACGGCGGGTATGAATCCATTGGCTGAGCCGGGCGGTATCCACCCGCTTGCCGGGACCCTCCGCGGGAAGCTTTGCCAACAGGTCATCCAGAGTCAGTTTCCGGTCGCCCGCCTCCTCGATCACCCGTTCCAGATCCGGGTTCATCCTGTCGGGAAGTGCCTGCTGAAAGTGGTCCCTTGCCAGCTCATCCAATCCTTGCCGCAGTTGCGCCAGATCGGACAGGAAAGCTTGCCACACCGGCTGCCCCTGGGCTTCCAGGAGTGCCGTCATACTGTGCAGAATCATGCGGGCGGGAGCCACCCGTGGATCTTCCGGCCCGCCAACCATAGCCTGATAGTGATGCCGGCTGAGCATCAGGGCGCTGAGCGGTGTGAGTTCCGGATGAAGATGCATGGCGTGAATGGTCTCACCCTTCGTATCCGGGAGGTTTTCCCACAAGGTATAGGCTTGTGTGCTTTGGTTCAGGGCAGACGCATCTGCTGCCAGGGACAGGGCATTGGTCGGACAGATTTCCACACATCGTCCACAGCTGGTACAGGCATGCGGATCAACAGCGATCGTCAACAGTTCACCAGATCCTGCCGCCTGGCCTTCCCTGGAAGTAAAAAAGAGATCCGTAACAGACCAGGGCAACGCCTGGAGCAATTCGCGCAGAGCCGTCCAGTCCTTGACGATGGTCTCCCGTTTATGTTCATCCATCCCCATTTGTGCCGTCAGCTCGGTCAGGGCGTCCTCCCCTTTTGCAAGTGGGTCTGCATCGCCGCTTTCCAGCCCGGCCGACCAGAAACTGACCAGATTCCGGATCAGGGGCGTCAGCGAATTTGCGGGGGCCCCTCGCCGGGAAAGTTCATTCATCCCCGAGCGCAAGAGACTTTCCAACCCGATCGCCAGGGACGGCATGGCACCATAGGGACATTGCACCAGACAGGATCCGCATCCGGTACACAGACCGGAGTCCAGGACTGCGATCCCTTTCGGATTCCTGCCGGGGTCGCAATAATTCACTCAAAGGCGGGATCACGCCCTGCAGATAAAACGGATCGGTATCGATCATACCAGCGTCCTCTGTCAGGATCACCTCGTGATAGAATCGGGCCAACCGACTGAATGGCGGGCCCTGGTCGGCCTGCTCGCGCACCAATGCAGACAGGGACGAAGGGGTAGTACCGGTAGTCGGGGGCACTGGATTCTTGCCGGGCCGTGAGGTCAGTACACCGTCATTCAATCCGGGGAAATGGCGGGACAGGGCATCGCGCAAGACTTCTCGCTGCCCGGATCCAGTGGCAACGGGCGACAGGGAAAGATCGAGATATACCGGCGACGGACTCCGGTCTTTCGCATGGAAGTTGTCCAGCAGAATGTCCAGTGCGCCGGCAGTCAAGGGTGGTGCATAGAAGGCTTCGATCCACCGCACGGCTGCCTGACCCTGTCCACTACGTGGTGGCACTATTTGCGGAGGGAAGGATTTCCAGCCGGCTGCCTCCTGATCAAGAGGGTGGAGAATGCCGATCACAGCGGCTTTCCGGGTGACCTCATCCCACTCCTGTTGCGGAAAGGGTTGCAGGCACCGCAGGCTGATGCAAGCTATATGCCTGCCGGTACTGGCTGAGGCAAATGTCTGGCGGGCGGCATCATGCGAAGCGACCAGCAGGTCGGAGGCATGCTCCCTGCCCTGGATATGGACACCGCCGGAATGTCCGGGAAGAAGCAAAGCCAGTGCCGATTCCGCTTCAATGATCTGTTCGACAATGCCCCGGTGCCGGTAAGCGATCCGGGCCAATGATGAACGGATGGCATCATGTCCGGATCCTGAGGCATATCGGGCAACAGGCTGATCGAAGGAAAACTGATTGGGGATCCGTCGGCGACGGGGCCCGAACACGATCTCCTGTGCAGGTACCGGAGAGATGATGATATCCTCGGGGGCACCAAGGAATGATCGGATCATTTCCATCTTCACTCCCGCATCCCCTCGGATGATGGATGGATCGGAGATGATCAGAACAGGGGCCAGGGTTTGTTCGGCTATGGCATGAGCCAGGAGTGTCAATCGACTGGCATCGATGGCATCCAGAGCCTGAAACACGATCCAGTCCTCGAGGCCAGACAGGAAGGCGGGGGCATGGACAACCAGTGGCAATTGTCGTTGAGCGATCTGGCGTCGGGCCGCTTCAGGCAGATCTTCCGGTCTGTGCAGGAACAGGGCGATCCGCTGGCCGGCAGCGGCCATGCCCTGGCACTTGCCAACCTCGTCTGATCCGACAAGTCGGACAGAACGCCCGAAGGCATTGTGACCTGAATGCGTGGTAACCATTCCTTCAGGAAGCAACAAGCCATCGCACAAAGACATTTCCAGAGCGACCAGGTCGTTCAGGACACCGGTAGTGCCTTGGGCACCGGTTGGATATGGGGCAGAAACCTTCATTGCCAGTAATGATTTTCAAGGTCCTCTTCAAATCGAACCGGTTCGATCTGTCCGTTGAACGATCTGGGTCTGTACGATGAGCCAAATTGCGGCCCATCCAGCCAGACGATGGCATTTGTCGGGCATCGGCGGATCGCTTCCGGTGCTTCCAGGTGACGCAGGCCGGTATTCACCGAGCCACGTGATGCTCGATCTCGACCAGCCGGGGGAAGCGTCGGCGACACATTTGCCACAGGCAGTACAGGCTACACTGCATCGATTGAGAGCCAGGTCGCCCTCCAGTTCGGACTTGCACTGGACGTACAAGTGCTGACTTTCGGGAATGAGCTCGAACAGGCCTTTGGGACAGATCTCCACACAATCGCCACAGGCAACACAGCGATCCGGGGTTACCACAGGCAGACCATCTTCATTCATATGAATGGCATCGAATTCGCAGACATCCATACAGTCGCCCAATCCCAGGCAGCCCCAGGAGCAGGCCTTAGGTCCGCCGTTGACAACGGCCTCGCCCCGACATGTCGACAGGGTGCCATGATACTCGGCCAGATGATGCGCTTCTGCTTTGCCCCCGGCGCACCGCACTCTGGCGATGATCCGCTCCTCGGTATTGACATCCATACCCAGGAAACCGGCGATCTGTTCGATGGCCTCCGGAGAGGACACGGTGCATTTGCCCGGATTGATCTCACCCCTGATCACCAGTTCGGCAAAGGCCCGACACCCCGGCTGCCCGCAAGCCCCGCAGTTGGCGTGGGGCAACATGTCTTCCACTGCATCGATCCTGGGATCCTCGAATACCTTCAGTTTGACCGATGCCACAGCCAGGATCACGGCAAAGAACAGGCCCAGACCGACCAGAATACTCAAGCCAATGAGGTATTCCTGCATCATCGCGTTGTCTGGTTGGTGTGATCGAATGCGGTCATCGTAGAAGAGGTTGTCAATTCCGGGCGCTGGCCTTTTCGATAAGGGCGGCCGGGCCGGGTTCGTCCGGGTTGTGCGGTGCTCCGGGATGAATAATACTTACCGGACAAGCTTCAGCAGCCCTGACCAATTCGGCAAACGTGCCCGCCTGCACATCCGTAATCACGGCCTGCTTCTGATCATTGTAGCGGAACATCCGCTTATTGAGGTTGATGCACTCATTGCATGATGTGCACAGGGCCGAATCGATCCAGGCATCTTGCACCAGGCTTGGTTTGGGCGCGGCTTTGGTGGCTTCAGGTGTGGCTTTGGCAGGTTCGGTTTGAGGCTCCGGCGCGGCAGCCGGAGTACTCCGATCCCGGGTGGTGCCAACCCTTGCAGAGGAACGGATGTCTAAATCACTTACCCAGACAGGGTCCATATCGAGGAGCACCCTGGCGAGATCTTCCATAGCGGCCCGGCCCGCCTTTTCGACAGCGGCTGCCGTGGTTTCAGCATGAGTGGCCTCGAGCTCCTTCCGGGTCTGTTCCAATTTCTCTTCGAATGAGCGGGTCAGTTGTTCCCGGACCTGGTCCGCATGAAAGTTGTGAATACCGGCATATTCCTGAATGACATGCCAGAAACCCAGTCGCTCCTCGCAGGCTCGGGTAAGGGTCATGGTCACTGCTGCCCGAACCATCCGCCGATCCGGCAGGATCATCCAGATGTAAGGCACCTTGCCAATCCGGTCGCCGGCTCTAAGGGAAAGGTAATCTGTCACCGGGATAAGATCATCGGTGACATAAGTCTCGGGGACGACCTGAAAATGACGGAGCAACCGGGGGAAGAGGGCTGCATAATCAACCGGTGACATGGGCATTCCATTCGATTTCTTCTCCTCCCTGGCGGCAGGTGATGGATTGGCTAACCCAATCAGAGTCAGGTTCCGGATTGTCCGCGACAGTAAATCGACTTCCCCAACTGGCGGTAGCATCGCCATTCATCAGGAAGGAGGGTGACTCCCTGGACAGCAGGGCTGCATGGTGACCGAGCAGGTCGGCCGGATCGCCCGGATCCAGAATATGAAACAGAGCGGTATGTTCAGCCCGCAACCCCATGCTCAGGCCGTGATAGAGATGTGCCGGATCGACGGCAGAGGTCTGGAGGACAAAAGCATCCCGGTAAGCCAGCGCCAGCATGCCGGGTTCTGCCCGGTAAGCCCATTCTTCAGCTGCCTCCGGATAGGGACTGGACAGACAGACTGTGCGGATCGGCCAGCCCATGGTCAGCACCTTGCCGAAGGCAAGTGCTTCCTGGGTGAGCAGGGCTTTCCGATCGGTCAGGGCCAGGACCGGCGGGCAGGCCAACTTTTCTTCCTGCGTGAAGGAAGCCCAGTTGAAGTGCACAAAAAAGTGGTCATGTACGGTCGGATCGTATTGGTCGGCCAGTTCCAGCAGTGCGATCCGCACCGCAGAGAAGAACCGTGCAGCTAATGCCGACAACTCCTGAAAAGCATGGATGGCATCCTGGAGAACGTGGCCCCGTTCGGACATCACCCAATGGGCCTCCGATAGCAGGTGATCCAGCTTCTCTTCGAGGGGCTCTCCCTGTTCGCGATGCACCACCATCCACGCCGGATGGGCAAAAAGCCGATCGGGGCCTTCATCCAGCCAGAAACGCACTTCTTCAAGTCGGTGCAGCCGTTCCCGGGGGATCTGACTGGACGACTGGTCAGGCAGCAGGTCCGACAATTCCTCGAAATTGAGGAATGCATCGGCAAAGTCGAGCCTGGAGCGAAGGTTCTCCGGTGTCCGGGCATCGATCCCTTTTTCCTTCTCCACTGCCAACAGGGCGGATATCCTGTCCTTGATCGGACCGACCTCTTCCATCCACAAACGGCGAGTGAGCACATGACGGTCGTTCACCAGAATGGCCGGATCTGTAAAATGCCAACGTGGGAGAAATCAATGAGGTAACCTGATCGGGGCAGATGCCTTCCCAGGTCATCCAGCACAGCGGCATCCGATGGCTGGAGAGCCAGGTCCTTACTGAACTGGTCCCTGACGGTTGGCCATCCATCGACTAGGGTTGCAATGCCTTTCTGGCCGATGATCCGGCGAAAGCCCAGCAGCAATCTCGGCAGCTGGTCCTTGATCAGGCGTCCCTGATGCGCTTCAGGAGCGAACTGATTGAGCGACTGGCGGATCAGTTCTTCCAGGGGCAGGCAGGTGGCCTCCAGGCCGGTTCCCACCCAACAGGGATAGAATCCGGCATGAGCGCCGGCCTGCAGGAATGGTTCGAAGACAGCCGGGACAGGCCGTTGATCATTACTGCCCATGCCCCCACCCTTTCCACTGTGGTGAAACAGGCGCAGGACGCGCCAGTAGGCCTGCAACTCGGCAGGAGCTGCCCGTTCGGCCTGCTCCAGGAGAGGCCGTTCGATGATGGAGCCGGCCGGTTCTGAAACCATGGTTTCAGTTTCCAGTGGTGTGGACAGGTAGGTCCGGGCACCTTCGGTGAAGAATTGGTCCAGGAGGTCATTAGATGGAGGACGCTCATTCATAGTTCCATGTGTTGGTCAGACGGCGAATTTGTCAAACTCCTCCTCGAGGACTCGCAGCTTCTGCTCCGGCGTGGCCCCCATATTATGGGCACCATACAGGTCATATCGGGGAGCGGTCTGATCGCGGTAATAGAGGCCGAGGTAATGCATCTCCTGATCTTCGCTGTACTCCCGGGCTTTGTTGATGTTTGCAGGATCATGCTGGACGGTATGTTTGAACAGATTGGCGGTCGCCATATCCACCTCGATCCCGTCGGGATGCTGCAGCAGGTCATATGCCCCTTGTCACCCACCATTTCTTTGGCTTGTTCGGGCAGAAACTTGGTACAGCGCATCATGATCTTTACAAAGGAAAAACCCTGGTGTTCGTGGGCTGCTTTGATGGTGGCATACAGATGCCCGGGGATCCAGTCGGCTGTCTGGGCAACAAAGGAGACATTGGATACGCCCAGCGTGGTCTGGATGGGGTTGATGGGTGGCAGTACCGACCCGTATGGATGGGTATTGGAGATGGTGCCCATCGGGGAAGTCGGCGAAGTCTGCTTCTTGGTCATGCCGTAGATCTGATTGTCAAACAGCAGTACGGTCAGATTCATATTGTAGCGAATGCTATGAATCCAGTGACCTGCACCGATGGACAGGCAATCGCCATCGCCGGTCACCACGAACACATTCAGGTCAGGCCGACGAAATTTCACACCTTCTGCAACGGGGAATGCCCGTCCATGCAGCCCGTGAAATCCGTAGGTCTTCATATAGTGAGGAAAGCGACTCGAGCATCCGATACCGGACACGAAGACGGTCTTTTCAGGTGGCAATTGCTTTTCCTGGCAGAGGCGTTGTACAGCTGACAGGACCGAGTGGTCGCCACAGCCGGGACACCAGCGTGCCACACCTTTTTCGTAATCCCCGGTGGAGTAATACTTGTCGGGAAACTTCCAGTACACAGGGGTCGGGTTTCAGTCCGTACATAATCAGGCGTTCAGAGGTTGAGTAATGGTTCGGATCGCATCAAGGATGGAGTTGAGCCGCATGGGTTGACCATGGACATTGGAAAAACAACCAATGTCGACGAGGGTACGGGCACGGAGCACCCAGGCCAGTTGGGCATAGCGGCGATGCTCGGCGGGTACAAATTCATCGTCGGGCGCATCGCTGTAGTTGATCTCGGCCGTGATCACACGCTTGAACCGACTGAAGATGGACTTCAGCTCCGGTTCGAAGGGGCTCATAAAGCGCAGGTGGAGGGAGGAGACCGAAATGCCTTCGGTGCGGGCGCGATCTACAGCCTCTTCGATGGCACCCCGAGTCGATCCCCAACCGACGATGAGCAGGTCACCCTGGTCGTCGCCATGAACCTGAGGTGGCTTCAGCGTCCGGGCAAATGCAGCCAGTTTGCGACTGCGCATGGTGGAGCTGCGCTGGTTCACTTCAGGGAGGTAGGACACCTTTGCTTCTTTATTGTGATTGAGGCCGGTGACGGTGAATTCACCTCCGCGCTGCCCCGGAATGGGTCGTTTGCTGATGCCATTGGAGGGTTCCCATTCATAGGGATTGAGCCCTTGTGGCCAGGTGCCTGGTCGACCGGCGGCGCGAACCACTCCTTCCGGGGTTTCGGCCGCGCAAAGGGTTGAACACCGGTGGCCAGATTGGAATCTGTCAGGATGAAGACCGGGGTACGGAAGGCTTCGGCGATCTGGCGGGCCAGAATGACGAACTGGAAGCATTCCTCAATGGTAGAGGGGGCCAGGACGATCTTGGGCGTATCTCCCGGTTGGCCATACAAGACGGCCAGGAGGTCGCTTTGCTCGATCTTGGTTGGCATGCCTGTGGAAGGGCCGCCCCGTTGAACGTCGATGATCACCAGAGGCACTTCAGCCATGACGGCCAGACCGATGAACTCGGTTTTCAATGCCAGTCCCGGCCCGGAGGTGATGGTCACTGCCGGCTTGCCGGAATAAGAGCTGCCGATGGCAAACCCGATGGCAGCGATCTCATCTTCGGCCTGGTGGACCAGTCCACCCGCGCGCTCGAAACATTCGGCCAGATCGCGGGAAGCAGACGTTGCCGGGGTGATCGGGTACATGGAACAAACCTCGATACCCGAAGCGATCACACCGAGACTGAGGGCTTCGTTTCCGTTCATGACCACCTGGTCGATGCCTTCCAGGGTAGGCGGAAGATCGTACAGAAAATCCAGGTGTTGCCCGGCCCAGTCATATCCTCCTGAGCAGCTGCAGATTGACATCCACTACCTGCTGGGATTTTTTTCGAAACGTTTGCCTGATCTGATCTGCGGCGATCTCGATATCCCGATTGTACAACTGGCACAAGAGCCCCAGGACCCACATGTTCTTCCCCCGGCGGGCATCAGGCACCACCTTGAGGCACTCCTCCTGCATGGGGATCTCATAGACGACATAGCCCAGGCGCTTGAAATCGGCCACCGCGCGGGCGTAGTTTTCGCGCACTTCCTCATCCTCGTGGGTGGCCCACATGCTTTCCAGGAGGATCTTCGTTCCTTTCTGGTAGGCTCCCTGTTCGATGCGGGAATAGGGAGCGATCTCGTTAAACGCGATGACAATATCCGCTTCATCGCCGGCATTGCTCACCACCCCCGACCCGATACGAATGCGGATCCCGGAGGCACTTTCCTTGGTGCGCGGTGGTGGTTGGATATCGGAGGGGATGATCTCTACGGTCCACACGCCATTGCCCATTTTGGCACTGATGGCACCAAAGCTCTGGCCGGCTTTCTGGGCCCCTTCACCGGAGTCGCTGACGATCTCCACGATGTGTTCGGACAGGATGGTCCGCTGGTGGGTAGCCGGTGCAGTGCCGGCAATGGTTGTCGATTGTCCTGACATAATCTCAGTTTGACCGCTTTTTTTAGCGTAGCGAAACGATAGGACAAAGTCCGGCTAATCCGAACCTTCATAAATGATCTGTATCAATGGAATCGGGTATCATGGTCATGGGAGAGGGATGAGGGATGAGGGATGAGGTCCGAGGAGCGAGGAGCGAGGGCCGGGGGATGAGGGCCGAGGAGCGAGGGCCGAGGGCCGAAGGATGAGGGATGAGAAACAAAGAGAGGTTGTTCACTGCGATTCTCCAGTTCGACAATTCGCCAGTTCTCCAGTTCGACAATTCCACCTCGTTCTACGTTCTACATTCTACCTACCGTGTCCAGGAATGAGGGCCGGGGGATGAGGACCGAGGGCCGAGGGCCGAGGGATGAGGCAAGTATTTCGTTATTGCGTTATTGAGTTATTTCGATTCTTGATGACTCACTACCAGATTCCTCCTCCGAATCTCCAGCCGCCTCGGCGGCCAGGGTTCTACAATTCGCCAGTTCTCCAGTTCGACAATTCCACCTCGTTCTACGTTCTACATTCTACCTACCGTGTCCAGGGATGAGGGCCGAAGGATGAGGGCCGAGGAGCGAGGGCCGAGGGCTGAGGTGAAGTTGTGTATTTCGATTCTCCAGTTTTACGATTCTACAGTTCTCCAATTTGACAGCCGCCTCGGCGGCCAGGGTTCTACAATTCGCCAGTTCGACAATTCCACCTCGTTCTACGTTCTACATTCTACCTACCGTGTCCAGGGATGAGGGCCGAGGAGCGAGGGCCGAGGCAGGTATTTCGTTATTGCGTTATTGAGTTATTTCGATTCTTGATGGCTCACTATCAGATTCGTTCTCCGATTCGACAATTCAACAGTTCTCCAATTCAACAGTTCTCCAATTCAACTATGGCGTCAGCCAGAGCTACCAGCAGAGGCGAGAACAGGGAATTCAGGAACAATTGAAACTTTACATTCACTTAGCATTGCGGACATATTGAGATAACACACCCGCGATAACCTTGTGGTTTGTTCAACCTTATCAACAACCACTATGAGGAACATCACACTACTTTTCGGCTTCCTGTTCAGCCTGAGCCTTCAGGCCCAGACTGGTGTATTGAATGGACGCATCGTCGATGAGTCCAATCTGCCCCTGCCCGGCGCGACACTCGACATAAACGGCATTCAGGGTACAGCCTCCGATGCCAACGGGTACTATACGCTACCCAATATTCCTGCCGGTACACATACTCTGGTCATCTCCTTTATCGGTTATGAAATGCAGGAAAAGACCGTTTCCATTACTGGTGGAGAAACCACCAACCTGGACGTTCAGTTGAGTCCGGGACTGACCCTCCAGGAAATCGTGGTGACCAGCCAGCTTCGCGGCCAGGCCAGAGCCTTGAACAACCAGCTGGCCAACGACAACATTACCAACATCATTGCCTCCGATCAGATCGGCCGCTTCCCGGATGCCAACATCGGTGACGCCATGAAACGCATCCCGGGTATCAATGTGCAGTACGACCAGGGCGAGGCCCGTTTTGGCAATATTCGCGGCACCGCGCCCCAGCTCAATGCCATCACCATCAATGGCGAACGCATCCCCTCTGCAGAAGCGGAAACCCGATCGATCCAGCTGGACCTCATCCCGTCGGACATGATCCAGACCGTTGAAGTCAACAAAGCTGTTACCCCGGATATGGACGCCGACGCCATTGGCGGCTCCGTCAATCTGGTGACCCGCGCCGCTCCCTATGAACAGCGGATTTCCGGCACCGTCGGTGGTGGATCCAATATCCTGGCGGGAAAGCCGACCTTCAACGGCTCTCTGATCTTCGGCGACCGGTATATCGGAAACAAACTCGGCGTCATCCTCAGTGCATCCTATTTCAATAACAACCTCGGTTCCAGACAATATCGAGGCAGAATGGACCTCATGACGATGCCAATGACAATGACCGCTTTGACGATGGAGAAGAGACCTGGGCAGAAGAGATCCAGATCCGTCAGTATTACCTTCAACGCATCCGCCAGAGTTACTCTCTTTCGCTTGATTATGCCTTCAACCCCAATCACACCTCTTCTTCAAAGGCATTTACAACCGGAGAAAAGACTGGGGAAAGCCGTTATCGCTCCATTTTCTCCGATATCGAAAACGACAACGGACAGTGGGTCGGCGAGCTGCAGCGGGAAGTCAAGGCCAGCACCAGCGACAACAAATATGCCCGTCTTGAAGACCGGGAAATGCTGAACTATTCTCTGTCTGGAAAACATCTCCTGGGCAATGCCACACTGTCCTGGTCGGCCAACTACGCCAAAGCTTCCGAGGATCGCCCCAATGAACGGTATTATGAGATCGCGACCGACGGGACCGTAGATCTGATCACCGATTTCTCCAACCCGGACAAGCCGTTTGCCCAGGCCGTTGACCCATTGTTCCAGAACCCGAGCAATGCCTGGGAATTCTCCGCGATGACCGAAGAATTTCAGAACACCACCGATGAAGATGTCAACGGACGGATTGATCTGGACATCCCCATCAACCTGGGGAGCCAACCGGGCTCGATCAGGATTGGCGGCCGGATCCGCACCAAGACCAAAAAGCGGAGCAATGATTTCTACGAATATGAACCGACTACAGACGCTGTCTTTGACAACAGCCTGTTGAATACCGAGAATTTTACCAAAGACAACTTTCTTCCCGGAGATTATTCTGTCGGCTCTTTCACGACGAAGAAATATGTCGGCGGCCTGAACCTGACTGGTCCGGATTTCGAAGGAGAGCAGGACCTCAGTGAATTGGCCGGCAACTTCAACGCTACGGAACGCATCCTGGGCGGGTATGCCATGCTACGCCAGAACCTGGGCAGTAAACTGCTCCTCCTGGCAGGTGTTCGCACCGGAACAGACCAACCTGGAATACGAAGGATTCACCTATGATGATGAGGAAGAAACCCTGGATGCTTCGCCAAAGCAGACCAGCGACTACCTGAATGTCCTTCCCGGTCTGCACCTCAAGTACAATGTAGCGCCACGGTCTGTCCTCCGCCTGGCCTGGACCAATACCCTGGCCCGCCCCAACTATTTTGACCTGGTGCCTTACCGGCAGATCGAAGATGGCGAAGAACTGTCCATCGGCAACCCGGGCCTGAAAGCGACCACATCCATGAATCTCGATCTCATGGCCGAACACTACTTCGGTACGGTTGGACTGGTTTCTGCAGGTGTTTTCTACAAGGATGTGAGCGACTTTATCGTCAATCAGACGTTTGATGATTACATCTTTGAAAACAAGGAATGGGCCTCCTTCTCCCAGCCGATCAACGGAGGGAATGCCGCCCTGCTCGGATTGGAAGTCGCTTTCCAGCGGCAGCTTGATTTTATTGCTCCAGCCCTGCGTGGCGTGGGTGTCTATTTCAACTATACCTATATCCACTCGGAGGTCACTGATTTCAATTTCGAAGGACGGGAGAATGACAAGCTGGAGCTGCCCGGTTCGCCGAAGCACACGTTGAACGCCTCTCTGGCCTGGGAAGGCCGACGCTTCACCTCTCGCCTTTCCCTGAATTATGCCAGCGACTTTCTCTCGGAGGTGGGTGAAGAGGCCTTTGCAGATATCCACTATGACCAGGTCACCTATCTGGACCTGAACCTCAGCTACAGCCTGAACAAGAACTGGGTGATCTATGCCAATGCCAACAACCTGCTGAACCAGCCGTTGCGGTTCTTCCAGGGTGCGTCCAACAGGACCTACCAGGCAGAATACTACAATACCCGGTTTGATCTCGGGGTGAAGTTTGACTTCACTCGGTAAACCAGATTCGCGCCGTTGAACCATCCATGCCGGACACAGGAACCCCTGCTGTCCGGCATGGATATCGATGAACCAGATCTCTCCAGAATGGGACCCCTTATCTTTCGCAGTCCAAACTCAACACTATGCCAGCCCTCTTCCGACTGACCCTCTTCATGCTGATCCTGTCCTGGTCATTCTCCTGCCGGGACCAGCATTCCGGAACAAAACCGCCTGTCGCGAGATCCACCGGTGAGATCGAAGCCCGGGAAGATTCCCCGGAGCTGGTGGCGGCTTATGCGCGGCAAGCCCTGATCCAGCTGACCATCACTCCGGATGCGGAAACCCGGGCGATTCATGCCCGGTCGGAAGAAGACGCAGCTGACGACCCGGCGATCTGGTGCACCTGACAGACCCGTCGAAGTCGATGATCTACGGTACCAACAAAAAGGTGGACTGGCCAGTTACAATCTGAATGGCGAAGAAGTCGCCTATTATGCCATCGGCAACGTCAACAATGTGGATATCCTGGATGGATTTACCCTGGGCAACAAGCCGGTGTCCATTCTTGGATGCAGCAACCGCACGCACCAGTCCATCAACCTGTTTCGCATTGAAAATGCTACAGGCGAATTAAAACCGGTCACCACGGACACCTTGTTCTCCGACCCCGACCTGGTCGACGACATTTATGGTTTCTGTTTTGCACGGGATCGCCAGACGGGCACGGCCTATTGTGTGATCAATGCCAAGAATGGCCTGGTCCAGCAATTCAGGATGGTCGAGAAGCAGGGCAAAATCGGACTGGAACTGGTGCGGTCTATCCAGATGGACTCCCAGCCGGAAGGGATGGTAGCCGATGAGGAACTGGTATTCCTCTATATCGGCGAAGAAGGACGGGGCATCTGGAAGGTGGCCATTGATCCACGGTCCACGGCAGGCAAGACCTTTTTGCAAGACAGCGACGACAACAACCCGAACATCAGCTATGATATCGAGGGATTAAGCATTTAAAAGGATAACGGAAAGGGGTTTCTGATCGCCAGCAGCCAGGGCAATTTTTCCTATGCCGTGTTCGAACGCACGGGTGACAACCGGTATGTCGGCAGTTTCAAGATAACAGCCAGCGACAGGATTGATGGCGCTGAAGAGACCGATGGACTGGATATCGTTCGGGGATTCCCTGAGTCCACTCTACCCCAGGGGGCTGCTGGTGGTACAGGATGGTTTCAACTATGAAGGACCGGAGATGGTGCCTCAGAATTTCAAATTGATTAGTGCACAAAAAATGGTGGACGTGTTGAAGTGAGGGGAAGGAAATATACGGTATTCGGTGTTCGGTGTTCGGTGTTCGGTGGTCGGTATACGGCGTTCGGTATCTGGAATTCGGATTGGATTTGACAATGGGATTTCACCGGCATCCCGGAGCCAAGTGCGCCAACATGGTTGATCGCATGGCCGAATGTAAGGCGGTGTTTCACCGCATGGGCATCATCAAACTGTAGAGGGATCGGTGGGCGGGTTACGGTGTTGGGAAAATCGGTCTTTTTCCAAAGTTTGACAGGTCTAAGTTATTCAACGTTTGATCTGTCCTCTTTTGTGGAAGTTTACAATCATGCTTAGGCTGCTAAACTCCTCAACGAGTTATTTATAAATCATTGAGAAATTAAAGGAACTAAATCCATCAATCCCTCCCCAATATGCATTAAATCAATTTGAGAACTATATATTCGGAAATATCTCTTGAGTCGGAATAGATATATAGAAATTCTTCAATCGGTCCCATCCTCCAATTCCCAATGCTCGATCAGGTGCAAAAATACAATAAGGGAATATCAATAAATATCCCCTCAAAGGCTCATCAGTAATAATCAATCTTATAGGAACTAAAAATATGTGCTCATCTCCTGGATCTAGCCAATAATTAAAATCTCCTTCGAACATATTTATCTCATAACCAGTCGAAACATCTGGCGAAAACACTACAGAATCCAATGGTGGCAATACATCAATTGTAGTAATTGTAGTTGTCAAATAACCATTATTGCTTACTTTACAACACAAATATTCCTTAGAGTTATTTTTTATTTTCAATAATACATAATTCGTGGACAACCAACCATTAACATCAAAACCTAACTCCGACGGATTCAAATAAGAACTACGCATTTTAAGGAATTGCTCATATTGATCGAATTGTTAATAAAACCAATATAATCCAATTCTAATTCACTATCTAGATGCCTTTGACATCCTACTATAAAAATAAAGACACTCACAAAAATTGCTCTTGGAAAAACATATGCTATGAATATTTAAGGACCCGTCCACTTCACCATAGTACAACACATCGGGCCGAGGACATATCGTGTTGATCCCTGACCGCCTTTGTTCTCTATGAAGAGGCCTGCTGGGCTTTCTCTGGAGGTGACAAGGCAAACAATGGAAGGCAAACAAAGGTTATCACATTAATAATCTGTGACTTACGCAATACAGGAGATGTGGATATAACACAATTCATGGCAGTATAGGATTAGAATGATTTCTGAGTGAACTAAGATAGGTAATTGTCATGAATCCAATACTAATTTCAAAATCAGTCCAGTATGAAATCCCACTAATTCCCCATTTGAATATTACAATGATCCGAAGAATATCACCAAGCATTCGAAACAAAGAACTGCCTGAGGATAATATTGGCAGATGGCACTAACACTTTCACAGTTCCCAAGAAACTGGCCGGCCTCACCACTCATTGTTTCGAAATCCTGTTGTATCATTTATAGCAATAACAGTCTACTTCCCTTTATGATTCTATCAATATGGAAGGTCCTCATCAGCAATGCGGTCCTCCAGTTCTCCTTCGAATGCCTCTTCAAGTGAGCCTAGTTCCAAGGGTGTGATGGATTCGGTATGACCCACTAATAAACTTACAAAAAGGCTGCATTAATATTGAAAACTTAATTTTTTTTACCCAAATTACAAATCAGCGCTTGTTATAGCTAACCGCCCCATTGAGTCAACAACTTTACCATCCTTAAGATCAAAAAGGATACCCCAATTTGTTAACTTTCGTGAGGCAATTTGATCAAACTTATTTAGAGTTTCATCATAGAGACGTAATCCACTAAACTTAATAGAAAACACACAGTCTCTACAATCGTTATAATTACAATGAGAAATGTATGAACACCTATGCACGCCCTTTTCCAGTGCAATAAATTTAAATTTAGTATTCACAGGACTATAATGACAAAAAATGGCGAATCCCCATTTAAGACCAATGTCCCATCTGGATTTTTGTAAAAACAAACTCATCTATTATTAGGTCCCACATTCCAGTGAAGACAAATTCCATTGCCAACGAATCTTCATTAATCGTAATTTCTAAATTACCCAAAGTGGCAATTGAATCAAAACCTAAATACAATCTGGCCCGACATGCACTAATTTTATCATTTAGAGAATCATTCGAAAACTCATCTGGTGAATACATCCGAATAGTAAATGGAGGTAAAATGTTAGTTGGCTCGTGGCAACATCCTCCTAAGCAGGATAGTATAATAAGTAAAAAAAGAAGAGTCCGCATTTTATTTGATTAAATAATAAGAATTTTTATGAATCCAATTTTTCATGTCAAGATACTTCATTCCATTAAAACGACAGTAGAACCAAAATAATAAGAAACCTGCAAGTGTACCTGCCAAACTGGCCGTGGCTTTCTCTTACGCCCCTTCAGGGGCTTCGGGAGGTGTATCAGCAAGTTGGGCGCTGCCCAACCCTGTTGTATGACGCCCCTTCAGGGCTCTCCCATTTACCTTTATAAAAAACCGTTCATGCCGGTGTCTCACCGGCATCCCGGAACACAAAGAGACAACGTAATCAGATGCAGATAATCCGGCATTCTATTGAACTTATGATGGGCCTGACACAGACTGTTTAGTTCTTCTTCTTTAACATTTCTTCAACCCCAATAGCCAATCCAGGCAAATGATTATTGATGATCTGCCAAACTTCCTCTGCATCCACACCAAAATAATCATGTGCCACCATATTCCTGAAACCTTTGATTCTATCCCAGGGAATGTGGGGTGAATTTTCTTTACATGCATTTGATAACCGAGCAACGGCCTCTCCAATAATCACAAAATTCATGAGAACTGCATCGAAAGACTTATCATCCGCAAATAAAGCATCAGCATCCCAATAATCAGCAACGAATTTTCTGATTTTGGCACAACTATCCAATATGGCTGCCAGGTTGCTGATATCCTTTTCAGACATAGATCGCTGATTGAAGGATCCGCTCCTTGAAATAAGGTTTTACATATTTCTCCCTGCAAACATCCACTGGCCTGCCAAATCGATTGGATACCATTTCTTTCAATTTGTCCTTTTTCTCAGATAAATTTTCGGTGTCCGGCTGAAATTCAACAATCAGATCAATGTCACTCTGTCCAGTTGCCTTTCCTCTTGCATAAGAGCCAAAGAGACCAAGCTTTACCAAATGAAGCTCCAGGAAGAACTCATGCTTATGTTCCCGTAAAAAGGCTAATATTTCTTCCCTGTTTATCATGTTCATTGCTTGATCATGTCGAGAACACTGTCATTGCGCCAGTAAGTTGTCTACAAACCGACCAGTTTTACCATCTTCTTCTGGCCAATTGGACTGGTATCGCGAATATATACAAATATAGGATACTCTGAGCCAAGCTGACAATGTTAGACCTATAAGCCGTATGTCGAATAAGGACACTCCGTCCTATTTCGCCCCTACAGGGCTTTTCATGGTTGGTGGATCAGCAGGTTGGGCGCTGCACAACCCTGATGTATGCCGCCCCTTGAGGCTATCCTAATCACCTTTAAAAAAACGTTTATGCCGGTATCTCACCGGCATCCCGGAGCCAAATAAACCAACATGGTTGATCATTTGAAATGAATGTAAGGCGGTGTCTCACCGCATGGGCACCATCCAAACTGTGGAGGGATCGGTGGTTGGTATTCGGTGTTCGGTACTCGGTACTCGATGTCCTGGGTCCTCATGGTGGAAGGACTCCCTATCAAACCTCCCTTTTCCAAGCACTGTAGCCTGGGAATTGATGCCTCTTCGGTCCTGGCCGTGGCTTTCTATTACGCCCCTTCAGGGCTTCTCGCGGGGGGTGGATCAGCAGGTTGGGCGCTGCCCAACCCTGTTGTATGACGCCCCTTCAGGGCTCTCCCATTTACCTTTATAAAAAACCGTTCATGCCGGTGTCTCACCGGCATCCCGGAGCCAAGTGCGCCAACATGGTTGATCGCATGGACCGTATGTATGGCGGTGTTTCACCGCATGGGCACGATCCAAACTGTGGAGGGATCGGTGGGCAGTTTACTGTGTTGGGAAAATCTGTCTTTTTCCAAAGTTTGACATGTCCAAGTTATTCAACGTTTGATCTGTCCTCCTTTGGGGAAGTTTACATGGCCATGAATGCCTTGACAACCTTATAGACCTTTCCACATTGAGTTTACATGGTTGCCTCCAACGCAAACAGGGTCACAAACGGCCCCCTCTCCACACCCCCACCACTCCACAGGCCCGCCCCTCATTCAGATCGTAAACCTTCGGGACTTCCTGGATATAGAACTGCACCTGCAGGAGGAGCAGATCCTGCCCCGGACCCTCGGGTGAGCGTTCAGGTATCAGTGCGATATCGATGGGTAGATTTCCGCGCTCCAACAAATCCGTTTCTGTGCGTATGGCATCCCCTTCCATAGCGGTTGTGTCCAGTCGCACCCAGGCACTGCTCAATCGGACATGGGTGGCCGTCGGTGGCCATTTGAGCATATTGGGTGCTGTTTCGATGCGGATAACTCCCGTCTCCAGGTCAATGTTCTGATTTACCCTCAGGATCTGGTCCAGGGGATAGGTCATGTTGAAGTCGAAACCGAGGAGGATCTCCTTGCCCTCCGGTTCGGCCATGCCCGGACCGACCATCCGCTGGCCCCTGGGCGAGGTCCGGTCCTCTTTCATCACTTTGTGCAAGGTACTGATCAGCCGGGAGGTCATCTGCGCATCCCCGCAGGACTTGAAGCTCGGTCCCATCAGCTGCCGCAACAGACCCGCCACCTTGGCCACCCGGCCAAATTCGCTGGCATTCTCCATGGTTCGGGCAAATGCGGGCTCTTTTTCACTTTTTCAGGCTCATGGCGATGGGTCCGGCGTACCAGGAAGCCCTCGGTGCGTGAATGGTAAAAAGTGAGGTCATCCATCGTACCGGTGACCTTGAGGAGACTTTTCAATCTGGGCATGATCCATTCGTATTTAAAGTGATAGAAAAGCGGCCGAAGTGAGTGTGTACTCCTGGTACCACCTGTTTATAACGTATAAAAGACATGATTATGATATAAGGATAACGTAGGTATGAGGTATCTATAAAGTAAATATGAAGTAACAATGAAGTAGGTATGAAGTATATATCAAGTATATAAACTTGCTTGAAACACCACTCTGAGTGTCACCCGGTCAGGCTGAAGCAGCACTGGAGGAGATCATTATCTGTGTCTAGGGTTCAAAGAAAGGGACAGGAGAATTCTGTTTGCGATGTTCGCAGTTCGCTATTCGCCCCGCGGACCCGGGGCTGAGCACGTCAGTGGATGGCGCCACACTGGCAACAGGCTCCACATAAGCAGATAATGGATGAATGGTACTAGGCCCAAGCAATGATGGATATTTCCTTCCGGGATCACCCTATCTTAGCCCATGACACCGTTGGATCCTTTCTTTGATACTGCCATTCATGAGTAAGAAAAAAAAGATACTGGTAAAGGGGACAGAGATTAGAATCTCGAATGATCCAGAAGGAGAAATCATTTCCTTAACGGACATGCTGAAAGCCAAAGATGGGGACTTTATCATCTCTGATTGGCTCAGAAATCGAAATACTGTAGAGTTTCTGGGTATATGGGAGACCGTAAACAACCCGGCTTTTAATTATGGCGAATTTGCCATAATTAAAAGCCAGGCAGGTCTGAACGAGTTACAATTATCCCAATGTGTGCCGAATCTTCCAAAACCTATTGAGAAAGTCAATGGCCTTACCCTTGGTATCAGGTTGAGGGTGAACAATACGGAAAAACTCACGATCATCCCACAGCACCTCTACACCTAGAGCCTTGGATAACACCTCATCAAATTGTTCAAAAATCGGATCGTCATTCTCCTCACCATCTTCATTCAAAGGGGGCATGAATTCGAAGACAATCTCCAACTCTCCTTCTTCATTGATCCTTACCTCCCGGATCTCCCTGGGGTCAAAACCAACAACACGATCAATAGGCTTGACTGCTCCATCGACTTCGGTTCTCTTCTTCTTCTTTTCCAATCGGGCTAGCTTCTGCTCGTCTGCCTTTCTTTTCTTTTCCCTGGACTTCCACTCATTATACTGTTCTTCCAGTTGATGGCCAAGTGTCTCCAGTTGCGAAGGAGTATGCGTGTTGAGGAATTCCAGAGCTTGATCCATCTCAAGAATGTCCTTTTCATAATAGGGAAAATTCTTCCTTTCTTCGCTCAATCTGCCCTTGCATTGTACATATTCTTCCTCACCTACCAATCTGGCCAAAATTAAATTTAATACCCAGGTGTACGTTCGCGAACCGCGACTGCGAAGATCATATCTTTCAAAATAATACGGCCGACTGACCTCCTTATAAAATTCCTCCAGTGTGTCGATGTGTACAAATCGATCGTGCCAGTCTGTTATAAACAACCGGAATACCTCAGCTACCACTTGCTCCGCTTCCTCCTCTGTACAAACCATAAAAAAATCGGAATCATATTTCCCGAGTACACTGTAGTCGTACGTACTTACAGGAAAGAGGTTATGCGGATCGATATCGAAATAATGAATTAATAATTTATCTCTGTATTTAATTTGCGAATACAAAAACTTTATCCAGGGAATGCCAGCGTAAAAGGTGGATTTTATTTGTTTACAACCATAGTCAAATGTAACAAACGTAGAGCCAATGCTAATCCAATTGCTATTAATTCGCAAAGCAAACCCACTATCATCTCTCTTATATCCAAGAGGTGTCAACAGTTCCTTAAACAAACGCTTCTCAACCCCATCTATATATCTACTAGACACATCTTTGTCTGTCATGGCCAAACTTTTTCCCAAATGCTATATCCATCCGTACTCAAGTCATTCACCAAAAAACGGATGTGTAGATCCAGTTTATCCAGTATACTTTTTGTGATATCTCCATTGTCCTTTTCCAATCATCAAATCTCTTGCCATACAATATCATAGATTCCAAATTATCTCCCATCATTGCCTCATGCAGCCGTATCTGATTTTTCGTTGATGCATTGGTTCGTATTTGATCCGCAGATAATTCCGACAACTGTTTCTTCGTCCCCCCATTAACAATCAATCGTGACTTTGCATCGTAGATGAAATATTGGCCAGTTGCCGCATCAAAAACAACATTGTCAAAGATACATGTAAATTTTTGCCCATTCTTCGTTTCTATCTTCGCATAAATCTGGCTTCTGATGCCTCTTCGGTCCTGGCCGTGGCTTTCTATTACGCCCCTTCAGGGCTTCTCGCGGGAGGTGTATCAGCAGGTTGGGCGCTGCCCAACCCTGTTGTATGACGCCCCTTCAGGGCTCTCCCATTTACCAGTATAAAAAACCGTTCATGCCGGTGTCTCACCAGCATCCCGGAGCCAAGTGCGCCAACATGGTTGATCGCATGGAACGAATGTATTGCGGTGTCTCACCGCATGGGCACCATCCAAACTGCGGAGGGATCGGTGGTCGGTATTCGGATTGTATTTGACAATGGGAGTTCACCGGCCTCAACATTTTACTTTACTCCAAATGACCTCCCCCCCATAAAACTGGACACATCTAAACTGGAGCATTCGCCAGGAAGTCTTAGTTTTAACAACTAAACATGTTACATGACCAGAGCATATTGCTTGAAGAACAACATTCGTGACAGAGTTCATCATAGTCCAAAAGAGTGCCCACGTATGACCCCGGACCCATCATGTCAGTTTGCACATCGTTCAGGTCGTTTCAGGATGCTGAGTTTGATCGGCCTTTGGCTGATTTCTTCAACGTTGTACGCTCAGGATTTCATTTATCTGGAGAATGCCTCCTTCGAGGGCCATCCTGTGGCGGGAAACACTCCTCCGGGTTGGTATGATTGTGGATTCTCCGGCCACACACCTCCCGACATTCAACCGAGTATCAACCCGGACAGTCTGATCTTTGGCAATGCCTTTCCACCCTACCATGGCCAAACCTATCTGGCGATGGTGGTCAGGAATACAGACTCCTGGGAACGCGTGTCGCATCCCCTCTCATCACCTCTGAAAAAAGGCGAGGAATACCGCTTCAGGATTTTCTTAGCTCGTCCAGAATACTACCTGAGCCAGAATCTATTCGGAAAGGAAGCTCAATACACCTCAGCCACCGTCCTTAAAGTATATGGAGGAAACAAAGCCTGTGAGCTAACTGAATTATTGTGTCAATCAACCCCTGTTGAACAAACGGAATGGATCGAACACACGCTGACTTTACGTCCCGACCAGGATTACCAATGGTTGTCCCTGGAGGCATTTTATACCTACCCGACTCTCTTCCCAAATAATGGCTGCCTGTTTCTGGACAATTGTTCCCCTATTTATCCGGCGTCAAACGAAGATGCAAATCGGGACCTGGATGATATCCTCTCCCTGCTCAGACGAATCCGGGACTGTGATATCCCCTCGTCACTTCCGGACACCCTGAGTCAGATCATTTCTGAAGTGGAAATACTGAAACGCTCAATGTCCTTCGATCATTTTCTAAACGACTATGGAATGGCAGAATACTTACGCACCAGAAGCATCGAGGAAATCCAGAAAGACATTTCCTGTTTCAAGCAAATGCAATTACCCGAAATGAGCAATGTGATCAGAGCCCTGATCCAACTCAAGACTCCACTTTCGACAAACGCAGAACTTCAAGAAAATGAAAAAAAGCACTTGGACTATAATGAAGGTTTGTGCAAGGCATTCCCTGAACGGAGGGCTGGTCCAGAAAAGCAGACACTTTGCCCGCACCCACATGAAGAAACTGGAAGAGCAAATTGCGCATTGTCCAAAATGACTTAAGAAACGGGCTAGCTCCCACGATCCTGAAGATGGGGGGATTGGAGAAGGTGGGACTGTGGGACGGTGGGACGGAGAGAATGAGTGACGGAGGGACTGAGTGACGAAGAGACTGCGGGCCCTGGCAAGCCGTCTCGCAATGCAAATTGAGTAGGTTTATCCACACCAACTCATAACCTCATAACCAAATAACCTCCTCAACCTGATTGTCACAAAGACGATGGAGCCAAGAGTGCCAACCTGACGACATGCTTGAAAGACCAAAGGACAGGATTACTTGCAGTGATCCTGAAGATGGGGGGAATCAA
Organism: Saprospiraceae bacterium; assembly: GCA_016710115.1. GTDB lineage: Bacteria > Bacteroidota > Bacteroidia > Chitinophagales > Saprospiraceae > JAGNXB01. Next base: position 351,997 of record JADJLN010000002.1, on the reverse strand, counting down.
ACTGTAAAGGCAGCGCCCTGCGGGCGCGCCTTTTTCATGTCTGGCCTGCCTTCGGTGCGAGCACCGGGCAGGCCAGACATGAAATACTGCCGACTAAATCGGCAGCCTTTGCTGTTTGTCGGGGTGACAGGATTTGAACCTGCGACCACACGCCCCCCAGACGTGTACTCTACCGGGCTGAGCTACACCCCGAACGACGTGCTGTGGTGGGTGTTACAGGATTCGAACCTGTGACCTCTACCCTGTCAAGGTAGCGCTCTAAACCAACTGAGCTAAACACCCTTTTCCCTGCCCTACTCCATCGAAATGGCCGAACAGGGTCGCAAAATTAATCGATTTTCCCGGAAAACAATATACCCCTCGCCGCAGAAATTCCATCTTTTCCCTGCCACCTCAGGAAACAGGCGCCCGGCACAGGATCTGCAATCCACCAATCCATCTGATTCCCAGCAGATAAGCGAACCACCACCCGCTCGATCTCCCTTCCCGTCACATCCAGCAGGATCAGCTCCCCGTCCAGTTCACGACCGGCACGGAGGGTCATCCGGTCAGCCACCGGATTGGGGAAGATGACCAGGCCCGTCTGGTCCGTCCAGCTCAACCCGGACAACTGGACCTCCACTGTATTGGATAGTCGCGGACAATCATCACTTCCCCGTGCGATCACAGAATAGGTTCCTGAATAACCCGCCAGCCACCACGGCTCGGTGGTTGTCCCCACCAATGTATCAGCCAGATACCAGTCGTACGTCAGATAGCCCTCATCTGCGACCAGTGTGTCTCCTTCCAGGGTAATCCCGAAGGGCACCTGATCCGGTGTCACGACCTCTGCCATCAACTCGAGGGTACATCCGTTGCAGTCCGTCACAAAAATGGAATAGGTTCCCGCACAGAGATCTGTCAGCCCGGGCCAGGGATCATTAGGTGGGTTTCCACCTCCCGTGATCACAAACGAATACGGTGCACACCCGCCGATGATCTCCAGTAGGATTTCCCCGTCACAAGTATCCGGACAGGAGACAGATCCGCCAATGGCCCCTCCAGCCAGACTGCACGGCGTGGTGATCCGATAGATGATCCCGGATCCGAGGCCGGCCACATACAACTCTCCAGATGCATCTTCCCCGAAGGCTGCAAATTCCTGGTTGTTCAGATTGGCCAGTTCTGTATTTGTCCATCCACCCATTCCATCCGGTTCGAGGGCCCAGAAGATCCCTGTGCAATAATCCGTATAGATATACTTCCCATACAGGGACGGTTGCTGGTTTCCGCGATAGACATACCCGCCCGTAACCGAGCAGCCGATGGCATTGGTATTCTGGTAGACATGTACGGGAGGCACATAGCTGTCCGCTGGTCCGCATCCGTTTGTATTATAGGGTGCAAAGCCCTCATAACAGCGCCAGCCGTAGTTCAGGCCACCCTTCGACCCTGCTGGCTCCATATCCACTTCTTCCCATGCATCCTGACCCACATCGCCGATCCACAGGTCACCCGTCATTCGGTCAAAACTGATGCGCCAGGGATTGCGCAATCCCAGCGCCCAGATCTCCGGCAAAGTATCGGCCGATTGCGCAAACGGATTATCCGTCGGAATGCCATAGGGGATGGACCCATCCACATCCAGACGCAGCATTTTCCCCAGAAACTCCTCCGGATTCTGAGAACGATTGCCCGGGTCTCCCCCGCTTCCCCCGTCACCCAATCCGACATAGAGATATCCATCCGGGCCAAAAGCCAGATCTCCCGCATTGTGGTTGCTGAAGGGTTGATTCACCACCAGCAACACCAGCTCGGAATTGGGATCCGCCAGGTTGGGGTCTGTCGTATTGCGGGTAAACCGGCTGATCCGCGTATTCCCGTCATTCCCGGTGTAGTTCACAAAAAAGTAGCCATTATTCGCATAATCCGGATGAAAGGCCAGGCCCAGCAGTCCCCGTTCGTTGGCAGTCGAATTGACAATGGGGTCGATATCCAGAAACGGCGTGGGGACCACGTTCCCCGACAGATCCATGATCCGGATCTTCCCCCCTTTTTCTACAATAAAGAGGCGGTCATCCTGGGCATGCTTGATATCGACTGGCAGCGCAAATCCGGAACCAACCGGTTCGAGCATGATGTCCTGAGCGGAACTGTACAAGGGAAGAAAGGCAAACAGAAGGAGGAGGAAGCGGGATCGTGTCATGACAAATGGTTTGAACAATAATACTTCATTTTGGCTATTTGGCCACTTTGACTCACATGAATTCAGTTCATTTCGCTCCGGTTTGGTGGTGCAAATCCACTTTAACCCGGTTTTTTCCGCACCTGACCGACACTTGTCGGGATTTTACCGAACCTTCTACCGGGATATTCTATTTTTGTTGTGTATACTTTCTTACCTCTTTGATCAAGAACCAGGTTACATGATGATTCGATTACTGACGACCGCTCTGACGGTCATAGCAGCTTTTGCCCCCCTTTCCAGTCAATCCCTCTGGACGGAGACTTCCCGAGCCAGCATTCTCCAACAAGCTGATGAAGCCTGGGTGCTTCCTCAGGAAGGCCATTTTTATACACTGGATTTTCAGCAACTTGTCCAGACACTGAAAGAAAGTCAGTCTACCACTATCCTGCTGCCAGACGCAGCGGGCCAGTTGGTCGAATTTACCGCCACGTTCAGTCCGGTAGCCGAACCGGGCTACTACCAGCTTCATCCGGCAACAGGCACTTATCTTGTAGCCAGCCTCCGGGATCCTTCCGTGAAGGGTCGGATTGACCATACTATCAACGGTTTTCACGCCTATATACGAGACCATCAACACGTGTGGATGATCGACCCTGTATTCAAAGGGCGGACCGATATCTATGCCGTTTACAACAAGGATCAATATCATTCACCCGGATCAAAACCGGTATTCGAATGCGAGCCGGATATGGGCATGATCGTCGATCCATCAGAAACGATCGCAGCCGCTCCGGTTTCCCAACTGCGGTCCGCAACTGTCGATCGCAGACATTATCGCCTGGCGTTAGCCACCACAGGAGAATACGCCAGTTTCCATGGAGGCAATGTCTCGCAAGTAAGTGCCGAACTCATCACCGCTGTCAACCGCCTCAATTCGATCTACGAGATCGATCTGGGTGTGCGCTTGGTACTCATCGCCAACAATGATGACCTGATCTTCCTGAATGCAGGCACAGACGGCTATACCAATGGCAATCCACAGGCCATGATCCAGGAAAATCCGGGAGTGATCTCCGCGATCATGCCGGCCTCTGCCTATGATATCGGCCATGTTTTCGGCACGGCGCTCGCCAGCGGTACCATCGGTCTCGCGTCCCTTGGCTCGGTCTGCACGGGCAACAAAGCACGGGCCATGAGTTCCTATTTCACACCTGAATTCGACGCGTTTTATGTGGATGTTGTCGCACATGAGGTGGGCCACCAGTTCAGCGCCCAGCACTCCTTCAACAAGTGCGATGAAATGAATGAAAACCCGTCAACCGGATGGGAGCCGGGCAGCGGCAGCACCATTATGTCCTATGCCGGTTCATGTGATCCGAATAACGTTGAAGAGGAATCGGATCCGTATTTCCATGGCGGCAGCCTGGAACAGATGAAGGTCTTCCTGACCACGGGTTCCGGCTCCACTTGCGGCACACCCGAAGCCACCAGTAATGACGCACCTGATGTGCAGATCCCCTACACAAACGGCTTTTACATTCCCATCAGTACACCTTTCAAATTGCACGCGACCGGTACTGATCCCAACAATGACAACCTCACCTATTGCTGGGAGCAAATGGATACCGGACCCATCACCGATGCCGGCACGCCACTCCTGAACAGTCCATTATTCCGCAGTTTCGAACCGGTATCCGACTCGATCCGCTGGTTTCCCCAGCAATTCCGCGTCGTCCAGGCATTCAATACGAAATATGAAGTATTGCCAACCTATTCCCGGGATATGACCTTTCGGGTCACGGTGCGCGACAACAACACGCAAGCCGGAGCTATCGCCCGGAAGGATGTTGCGTTCAAGGCTTCCAGCATGGCTGGACCGTTTACAGTGAGCAAGTTCAATCTGGTCGATACCGTCCGTCACGGGAATATGTCGAAGTCACCTGGAATGTGAGCAATACCGATGTCTGGCCTGTCAACTGCAAAACAGTGAACATCAAGCTGTCGACCGACGGAGGCTACAACTTCCCGTATGTATTGGCGTCCAATGTCCCCAACACCGGCTCTTTCTTCGTTACCATGCCCATCGTCACCACCACTTCCGGCCGCATCATGGTCGAAGCGGCAGACAATGTGTTTTACGACATCAACAATGCCAATCTGCGGGTGCTGCCACCCACTTCTCCCGGGTTTGCCTTGCATCTGACACCCTTTTCGCAGGTTGCCTGCATCCCGAATCCAACGGTGATCACACTGGAGACAAATGGTTTGCTCGGGTTCTCAGAACCGGTCACGTTTACCATCACCGAAGGCTTGCCTCCCGGTGCTGTTGCCAACTGGAGTGCCAACCCGGCTACCCCGCCGCAAGTGGTCACCCTGGCACTCGACCTGTCTGGCGTCACACAAAAGGGTCTGTACGAACTGAAGATCACGGCAGAAGCGAATGGCGCTGAAACTGCCTACCGGAATTGTTTTGTCGATGTGTATAAAAGTGATTTCAGCAGTTTGAACGCCATCTCCCCGGCGAGCGGAACGGGAGGGATCGGTGTCTCCCCGTTGCTGAGCTGGGTAAACCAGGCCGATGCGCAATCCTATACGGTCGAAATCGCCACCAGCCCGGCGTTTGGCAATACAACCGTCGTCAGCCAATCCGGTATCACCGCTTCTCAATACCAGGTTGTCGATATGCTGGCAGAAAATACGCTGTACTTCTGGCGGGTGATCCCGGAGAATGTTTGCGGCGCCTGGACAGAAGCCCCGGTCTATGCCTTCCACACGCTCACGATTTCCTGCGATGAACTGTCCAATAATACAGAATACAATATTCCAGGGACCACAACGGCAACGATCGAAAGCGTGGTCAACGTACCTGTGAACGGCCCGGTCGGTTTGGTTCGTGTCAAGAACATTACCGGCAATCATCAGAACATCGGCAATCTGCGGGGCAACCTGAAAGGTCCGGACGGCAAATCAAGACGGCTGTGGAATCCCATCTGTTCCTTCATTGCCGGAGATATCAATATGAGCTTTACTGACGACTCCCAGACACCCTACTCATGCCCACCTGCAATCGGTGAGACCTACAAGAGTGTGGAGCCCCTTGCCGATTTTACCGGCGATAATATCCAGGGCGACTGGACGCTGGTCGTGCAGGACATCCAGGCGGGTAGTGGCGGTAAGCTGACCGGCTGGACTCTTGAATTCTGCACCAGCGTGGCCCTGAATGCACCCTACCTGGTCAATAACGACACGCTGAAGCTCAAGCCGGGTACCTTCAAAGAGATCAACAGTATTTTACTCCTCAGTCAGGACGCGGACAACCCACCTCTTGAGTTGACCTACACCATTGTGGAGGCACCCGTGAACGGGATTCTGTACAATGGATTCACAGGCCTGGAGGTCGGTGATCAATTCACTCAGAACGATATTGATGCCGGTTTGATGAAATACGAACATGGCGGTGTTGACGAAGGAGAAGACGCCTTCACCTTTACTGTTGAAGACGGCAACGGCGGATGGTTTGGCATCGAACAATTCGATATCCTGATCACCAATTCCGTTTCGACCCTGAACCCGGATGCCGCATCGTTGAACATGCAACTCTGGCCCAATCCGGCCAGGGAGGAATGCACCATCCTGATCCCCGGCCAGCAGCTGGATATCCGAAACGTGGTCGTGGTGAACACGCTGGGACAGACCGTTCCTGTTTCTGTTCGTCAGCAGACAACAGATCGTGTATCCCTCCAGACCGGTTCCCTGAGCAGTGGCCTGTATTATGTCCAGTGGCTGTGGGAGACCGGATCGCGGTCAGCAAATTGCAGATCAACAATCCGTAGCCACCATCATCGGATCTGAAAACCCCGGTTTCTGACCGGGGTTTTCGGTTTCCAGACGACACGAATATTGAACCAACCGTCACTTTTTTCCATTGTTATTCAGGTCTAATTCCTGCCGCATGTACCGCTTATATACCTTCTTTTCTGTCCTGGTCATCCTGACTGCGCTGGTCACCCCTGCATTTTCCCAAACCCCCTCAGATTTCTGGACTCTCCGGGATCCCGGGTGGGTCAATGCACAAGGGGACAATCCCTGGGTTCAACCCGCTCATTGCACGTATGCCAGCCTGGACCTGGACGCCTTGCGCATCGCTCTGCCCCAGGGAGGGAATGCCATCATCTTTCTCCCGGCTCCTACCGGCGAACGAATAGCGTTCAGAGCGACCTGGTCGCCCGCTGCAGAACCGGGCTATTTTGCCCGTCATCCAGAAACGGGAACATTCAAGGTGATCGGGATAGAGGACCCGACGTGTACCGGACGGATCGACTATACGGTCAAGGGCTTCCATGCGATGATCCGTCAGGATGGTCGCACCTGGATGATCGACCCGGTCTTCCTGCAGAAATCCGATGTGCATGCCGCGTATTACCTCGACGAATACTGGGCCGACCCCGCAGATGCCATCTCCTTTACGTGCCATCTTGACGAAGGATCCCTGGCCTCGACCCGGAGGAACCAGTTCAGATGCCACCCGCATCGGCTCTTCGCAGCGGGCCCGTATCCTTGAAAACCTACCGGATCGCTATTGCAGCGACGGGCGAATACACGAGCTTCCATGGGGGTAAGGCAGCTGCATCAGCCGAAATCATCACGGCTGTCAATCGACTGAACTCCGTGCTCGAAATCGACATGGGCATTCATTTGAACCTGATTGTCGACAATGACAAGATCGTGTTTACCGATCCGATTACCGATGGTTACACCAACGGGGATACAGAAAGTATGATCAATCAGAATCCGACGGTTATCAGCACATTGATTCCTGCCGGCAATTACGATATCGGACACGTATTCGAGTCGCCACGAATGGCCAGGTTGGTCTGGCTCAACTGGCGGCTGTCTGCACCAATTCCAAGGCCCGGGGTGTGAGTGGACTGTTCACGCCCAAATTTGACGGGTTCTATATCGGCGTGATCGCACATGAGGTGGGGCACCAGTTTGCTGCTTCCCATTCGTTCAACAAATGCATCAATGAGAATGCAGGCACGGGTTGGGAGCCTGGCAGTGGTTCGACCATCATGTCCTATGCCGGTTCTTGCGGCCAGAATGCCATGCAGAATAACTCCGATCCCTATTATCACGGTGGAAGTCTCGGACAGATGAAGAATTTTGTCCGCATCGGATCCGGTGCCCAATGTGGAACCAGCATCCCGACGGACAATCAAGAACCGACCGTCAGCACGACCTACACGAACGGATTTTATATTCCCATCTCCACACCATTCATTCTCGAAGCGGCGGGCACCGATCCGGATCCCGATGACCTGACATACTGTTGGGAAGGCATCGATACGGGCCCGATTACGGATGCAGGATCACCCATCCTCACCTCGCCGCTGTTCCGGTCCTTCAAACCGGTCGCAGAATCCTACCGTGTATTTCCAAAAATGTACAAGGTCGCTCAGGACCTATATGACAAGTTCGAGCTGCTGCCCACCTATTCCCGTGAAATGACCTTTCGTGTATCTCTTCGCGACAACAATGCGGAAGCGGGCAGTCTGGATCAGGTGGATGTTGCCTTTCATGCCACAGAGGAAGCCGGTCCATTTACGGTGACCTCCTTTTCCTCCATCGATACGGTTCGTCAGGGCGACTATGTCCCCGTGACGTGGGATGTTGCCAATACCGATCAATATCCGGTGTACTGTAAATCAGTGTCCATTTTCCTGTCGACTGATGGAGGACTGACCTTCCCCATCCAGCTGGCTGACCGGTGCCGAATACAGGGAGTTTCTCTGTTTCAATTCCACAGGTCAACGCAACGAATGCGCGTGTGATGGTCCGGGCTGCGGACAATATTTTCTTCAATATGTCAGCCGGCAATTTGCGCATCCTCCCTCCTCTGGAGGCGGGCTTTGCCCTGGATGTCCGGCCCTATTCGCAGGTTGCCTGCGTGCCCAATGCCGTCACCCTGGAAGTGGAAACAGCCTCTCTGCTGGGCTTTGCGGAAGAAGTCACCTTCAGCGTCCTGTCCGGTCTTCCACCCGGGGCAGTGGCCACGTTCTCTGAGAATACTGTCACCCCTCCGGCCACCACAACGCTGACCATCGATCTGGCCGGAGTGACAAAAGGCGGTGATTATGACCTGGAGATCAGTGGCGAAGCCAATGGCTTGCCGGTCCAGATCCGTCCGGCAAAACTGAGGGTCATCCGCAGCGACTTCAGTTCCCTGGATGCGATTGACCCACCCTCCGGCGCCAGTGGCATTGGTAGTTCACCGTTATTGGCCTGGATCGAGCAGGAAGACGCAGAAACATACACGCTGGAAATTGCGACCAGCCCTGCCTTTGGTGCATCCACCATCCTAACGCAATCCGGGTTGACGGAACCAACCTATCAGACGCTCCTGACCCTGGACGCCAATACCCTCTACTTCTGGCGGGTGATCCCTTCCAATATCTGCGGACAGCTGGACGACGCACCGGTATATGCTTTTCATACAGTCAGCTTGAGTTGTTCTGATCTCACGAATGCTACTGATATCAGCATCACCAACCAGGGGCTCAGTTCTATCGAAAGTCCGATCACCATTCCCACCATGGGGAAGGTGAGTGAGGTTCGGGTACAGAATATCTCCGGCACCCACCAGTCGATCGGTGATCTACGCGGATTTCTGGAAAGTCCGGAAGGCACGAAGGTTCGCCTCTTTTCCAATCAGTGTTCGTTCATTGCCGGTACGATCAATATGGGCTTTAACGATGAATCGGCATTGCCTTTCAATTGCCCGCCCAGCCTCGGAAGCATCTATGCCAGCGAGGAACCCCTGAGCGCCATTTCCGGAGAAGAGATCCAGGGTGAATGGACACTGATCATCCAGGACCTCGCCGTGGGCGGTGGTGGCAAACTCACCGGATGGACCTTGCGGCTGTGTACAGATGTCAGTCTCAACAATCCGATCCTTGTCCATAAAGACACCCTGTTTCTCCTGCCCGGTGCGACCAGGGAAGTCAGTACCCAGAACCTGCTGACCGAGGATCCGGACAATACAGCTGACGAACTGACCTATACCCCGTTTGTCTTGCCTGAGAAAGGTATTTTATTGAAAGACGGCATTGCGATGCTGATCGGCATGACGTTTACACAAGCCGACCTCAATCAGGGTACCATCGACTATACCGATATCAGTCTGGAAGAAGGTGATGATTCTTTTCTCTTCACCGTCCAGGATGGCGAAGGCGGCTGGTTTGGTATCGAACGCTTCCCCATTCGGACCAGCATGTCGGTTTCAACAAAAAACATCGACCCGGTATCCATTGGCCTGGATGTCTTCCCGAATCCCACTTCCGGAGAACTCTACCTGCGACTGACCGATCGGACCATCGCACCGGATCAGATCCAGGTCCTGAACTGGCTGGGGCAACCTGTACCGGCAGACATTACAGCAACCGGAAACGGCCTGTCCCGCATCGGGATCGGTCAGGCACCTGCGGGGATGTACCGGTTCGGGTGAATCTGCCCGAAGGTGTGGCCACAGCAAAGGTCCGGCTCAGCCGGTAACCGGCATTTTTATCACCGTAAACGGAGGTTGGAAGAACAGATCCAACCTCCGTTTTTTTTGTCTCTTCATCCCTCTTTGTCCTTGCGACCAGAGTCAATCAATGACCCGGATTTCACCTCGGTCCTGGCAGGCATTCGCACGTATGGAGAACCAGTGTGGCCCGTTTGAATACTTGTGTCGCGCGAACGACAACCAACTGGTTCATTCCGTCTGAAAAATCGGTCGACTTGTCGAAAAGCAGTCGTCGTACATCCTGTCGATTCTGATATTCGCCACACCTGTTATCACCAATCCCTGCTTATGAAATCCTGTCTAACCCTTGTCCTCAGTTTGTTCGGCTTCACCCTTCTGGCACAGGAAGGTCAGATCCACGGATCCTTGCAAAATGCCGCATCCGAACCATTGATCTTTGCCAACGTGGCACTGTACCGGTCATCTGACAGTACACTGGTCAAAGCGGAAGCATCAGATGAAACGGGCAAGTTCAGATTTGTCCAGATCCCGGCAGGAAACTATTGGCTTCAGGCTTCCTATATCGGATTGCCGGAGTACCAGCAGAATGAGGTCCTGGTCACCGGTGACAAAGACCTGGACCTGGGTATCCTGCGTTTTGCAGAATCTGTGATCGAGCTTGAAACCGCGCTGGTCAAGGCCGACCGAGCACTGGTGGAGATCAAACCGGACCGCACTGTTTTCAATGTCTCCGGTACGATCAACAGCGCCGGCTCGGATGCCCTGTCGCTACTGCGAAAAGCACCGGGTGTGCTCGTTGACAACAACGACAATATCAGCGTACTCGGGCGATCCGGTGTGCAGATCTATGTCGATGGAAAGCTGTTGCCACTCAATGGGGATGCTCTTTCCGCCTACCTCAACAACCTCCAGGCTGACCAGATCGATCGGATCGATATCATCTCCAATCCAGGGGCCAAATACGATGCGGAAGGAAATGCCGGGATTATCGATATCCATCTGAAAAAGGATAAAAACCATGGTGCCAACGGGTCGATCAACGGCAACATCAGCCAGGGACGATATCTGCGTGAAAATTTGGGCGCCAATGGCAATTTCCGGAATGGCCTGATGAACATCTTTGGCAATGGCAGTCTGTACAAAGGGCAGGGATTCAACAATATCGACTTCACCAGTACGCAGAACGGGCTGTCGCTGGATGAGATCAATCGCTTCGGCAACAAGTTTGAAGGTTATGAGGCCCGGCTGGGTACCGACTTCTTCATCGGCGCTCACCATACCGTCGGCTTTCTGGTGAGCCAGGGACAGCATTTGGCCGACCGGTCCACCTTCAACCGGGTAAGTATCGCCAGCCAACAGCAACCGACACAGATCGACAGCGTACTGCTCGCCAGCACGACAGGAGAAGACGACCGATTCCGCAATACATTCAATCTGAACTATCGGTATGACAACCGGAAGGGACGTATCCTGAACGTGGATGCTGATTATGGTCTCTTTCGGAATGAGAGCAAACGCAACCAGCCGAATCGGTATTATGATGCATCCGAACAGACGTTGTTGACCGAGATCATCAACGAGTTTGACACACCGACAGACATCAATATTTCGACACTCAAAATCGATTACGAGCAGGATCTGTGGGGAGGCAAGTGGGCGCTGGGAGCCAAGGGTAGCCGGGTGGCTTCCGATAACACCTTTCTGGTCTATGAGGTGGAGGACGGGTTGCCTGTGTTGAATGACAGGACTTCCAACACCTTCGATTATGACGAGGATGTCTATGCCGGATATTCCAACTATTCCCGGGCGATCAACGATACCTGGAGCTTTTCGGCAGGTTTGCGGGTCGAACACACGGATGCGACAGGAGATCTCAAAGCATTCCTGCCCGAGCTACAGGAACCGGCTGTGGAATTGAACTATACCAACTGGTTTCCATCAGCTGGTCTGACCTGGCAACTTTCTCAAAAGCAAACCCTCGCACTGAATTACGGTCGCCGGATCAATCGGCCAGATTACAATGTGCTCAACCCGTTCAACAACCAGTTGTCGCAACTGAGCTATGAAAAGGGCAACCCATTCTTGCGTCCCGAAATCGTCAACAATCTGGAGTTGGGTTACACCCTCAATTACCGATACAATTTCAAAGTGGCCTACAGCAAGACCAGCGACCAGATCACCCGTCTGATCGGTCCGGATGAAGATGACCCCAGAGCGAGTTTTATTTCGTGGGGAGAACCTGGCCGAGCAGACCATCTGGAGTGCAAACATCAGCGCACCGTTCAATGTGACCAAGTGGTGGAGTGCCTACGTCAATCTGAGTGCTTCGCACCAGGACAACCAGGCGGATTATGGTGATGGTGCCATCGTTGACCTCCAGGCATTCACGTATAACATCTATCAACAGTCCACCTTTACCCTGCCCTTCGGCTTCAAGGGGGAAATCTCCGGCTGGTTTTCTGGGCCCGGGATCTGGGGCGGTGTTTTTGCATACGATCCAAGCTGGAGTCTGGACCTCGGATTGCAGAAGCGATTCCTGAACGACAAGATGAACGTCCGACTGAATGTCAGTGACATCTTCTATGAATCATACTGGTCGGGTGTGTCCTCCTTCAACGGGCTGGTCAGTGCAGGATCTGGCCGGTGGGACAGCCAGCGGGTCAGTCTAAGTATCAGCTATGATATGGGCAACAGCAATGTCAAATCACGAAAACGCAAAACAGGCCTGGAAGAGGAAGCCGGCCGTCTGGGGTCCGAAAACTGATGACCGAAAATTCCTGACAGAACGGTCAAAGGGGTACATGGAACGATCCATGTAGTGGCCCCTCACGTGAGCGGGAAATCAGCTTTGCCGGAGGCCGAACGGTCTTCGACAACCTCAACAAGCAATTGTTCCAGCCTGTCCTGTACTTCATTGACAGCCGTCGCAACCTGATCGAACTGGACTGGAGTTATATGTACAAGGGGACGATCCGGGACTTCTACCCTCCTGCAGCAGAGCTTCCGCCCAGTCCACATCACTTTCAGATCTATATCGAATCTCTCGGTGAATTGATGTCTGAGGATATGGAACGTATTGCCGGTTCGGTGGGAACACTCCGCCAATGGACCGATCTCAAAGGCAATATCGATCTCGCCTTTCTGGCGCTTCACGGTGAATTCGGGGAGGACGGGCAGATCCAGGGCCTGTTGGAAAGTCTGGATATCCCCTATACCGGCAGCGGCATTCGCGCCAGCGCCATCGGTATTGACAAGGGCATTCAGAAAAAACTGATGCATGCCGGAGGCTTTCCCGGGCCCCCTCATGAAGTGATTTCCCGACGGGCCTGGCTCCAGGGAGACCCTGCTGCATTATTTACTCAGGCGAAGGCCACCTTTGGACAAAACTGGTGATCCGTCCGGCCAACCGGGGTCATCTATTGGTGTATCAATCATCGATCTGGACGATGTTGCAGAATTCACTCGAGCTATTGATCTCGCCTTTTTCCGCTGGCATCTCGATCGGGACGTCTGGGAAAAGATGGATGGGGAAAGTCAGGTCAGCTGGGTGCGACAGATCAGTGACATCCGCAGTGGCAGCGGGTTTCCGCTGATGCTCAACGGTCGGGAGATCAGCCATCCGGAAGAGCTGCTTCACCACCTCCGCACAGACGACAATACATCCTGGCTCCTGGAAAGTGTGTCTGCAGAACATACCGTCCTGCTGGAAGGGTTTATCCAGGGAAAGGAATTTTCCTGCATTGTCATCCGGAAAGAAGACGGGGCTGCCGTCGCTCTTCCACCCACCGAGATCGTCAAGGGCGGAGAAGTTTTTGATTACCGGTCCAAATATCTTCCTGGCCTGTCGCGTAAGGAAACCCCCATCCATCTTCCCGATGCACGGATCCAGGCCATTCGGTCGGAATGTGAGCGGCTGTTCCACTATCTCGATTTTCAGGTCTATGCCCGGATCGACGGATTTATCCAGGAAGATGACACCATCTTCCTCAATGACCCTAACACGACATCCGGGATGATGCCATCATCCTTCTTCTTCCACCAGGCAGCAGAGATCGGCATCAACCCCTCCCAGTTCCTGACCTATATCATTCGCACATCCTTACAGGAGCGCCTCGACCACGCGACAGTCCGGCCATCCTGGGCAGGCATCCTGAATAAGCTGGATCAGCATCTTCTGGATCTGCATCAGCAGGAGTCCAGCCAGAAACGCATTGCTGTGATCCTGGGTGGCTACAGTTCCGAGCGCCATATCAGCGTGGAAAGTGGCCGGAACATTTATGAAAAACTGTCCTCGTCAGCGAAATACGAACCGATTCCGGTGTTCCTCACCGGAAGTGCTGGCAACCATGAACTCCATATCATCCCGGTCAACCTGTTGCTCAAGGACAATGCGGATGATATTCATGACCGACTGACTCATTGGCATGTTCATACCGTGATCGAAGGCATCAAGGAACAATGCGCACCGATCACCCGCAAGTATGCCTATTCGGACGCTCCGTTTCAGCCTCGCCGGGTCACCTATGAAGAACTTGCCCGCGAAGTGGACGGTGTATTCATCGCATTGCATGGACGGCCGGGTGAAGACGGAGAAGTCCAGGAGAACCTGGAACGGGTCGGACTGCCGTATAACGGGTCGGATGTCCAGTCTTCCCGGATCACTATCGATAAATTTCGCACGCTGCATCTGCTTGGGGAGCAGGGCTTTCCCGTCGCCAGGCAGCATCTTGCCTCCCGACAAAAATGGATCGCTGACCCGGCAGGATGGATCGCTGAACTCGAAGGCATCTTTGCTTACCCCTTAATCGGCAAACCCGTGGATGATGGTTGCAGTTCGGCTGTCAAGGTGATCAAGAACAGGCCGGCTCTTGAGGCCTTTGCGGCTGCCCTCTACAGACTGGAACCTGAACTTTCACCGGAATTGCGCCAGGCGCTCGGACTGCGACCCAAAGAAGAATTCCCGCAAAAGGACCAGATCCTCTTCGAAACATTGATCTCACGGGAAGGCACCAGTCATTTTCTGGAAATCACCGGAGGTCTGGTGACACACTGGCACAATGGGCAGTGGACCTATGAAGTGTTCGAGCCATCGGAAGCGCTTGCCGGCAGCGAGATTCTCTCGCTTGAGGAAAAGTTCCTGGCCGGCGAAGGGCAGAACATCACACCGGCGCGCTTCAGCCCGAACACGGAAGAGGCTGCACGTATTTCCAGTCAGGTCAGAAAGGACCTCGAAAAGGCAGCGCGCATCCTGGGTGTTCGCGGGTATGCCCGGATCGATGCCTTCGTCAAGATATTCACCGATGGTCGGGTTGAAACCTGGATCATCGAAGTCAACTCACTTCCCGGTATGACCCCGGCGACCTGCATCTTCCATCAGGCTGCCATCAACGGGTATACTCCCTATCATTTCATCGATCAGATCCTTGAATTCAGCTTCCATGAGCGCACCCCAAGCACCCTTGTCTGAGCGGCTCAAGACCTGGGGAAATGCATTCCTGCATTTCATCAGTTCGGCCCTGTTCATCAACAACCTCCTGGCCCTGATCGGTGCCACACTGGTTCTCATCCTGTTCGTCTCCTGGTGGTTGCGCTGTTACACCCACCACGGGCAGGAACTGACGATCAAGAATTATGTCGGTATCCTGCATGAAGATGCACGTGAAGATGCCAAAGATCACAGCTTCCAGCTGATCATCGAAGACAGCCTCTTCATGGTCGGAAAACCACCCGGGATGATCATTGCCCAGAATCCTGTTGCCGGATCGAAAGTCAAGGAGGAACGCAAGATCTATGTGACCATTACCAAGCAACAGGCGGACATGATCCCATTTGCCAGTTTGCCCATGATGTATGGCAAGGAGATCAACGTAATCCGGAAGATCCTCATGCAGCAATACAAGATCGATTGCGAGATCCTGAGCGAGCGATATGACCCAGGACCACCCAACGTCATTCTTGAAGTCATTTACAATGGGGATACCCTGATCAATGCCCGGCGAAAATCGCCAAAACATGCCCAGATCGCCAAAGGGTCCACCATCCAGTTTGTCATTTCCAAGGATGTGAGTGAATCTGTCGAAATGCCTGATCTGGTCTGTCAACCCTTGTCAGAAGCTGACTTCCTCCTGAAAGCGAATCGGTTGACCCTTGGTGATCTTCATCTGGATGAGACGGTGACCAACAGGCAGACAGCCTATGTCATTCAACAGGACCCGCCCTACTCTGCCGGTCTGATCGCCACAAAGGGCGATACGATATCGCTCTGGCTCACCCAGGCCAAACCGGCCCGCTGTCCGGACAACGGACCCGGTAACGGCAATGATGACTGAATACAAGCAACATCTGTAACCGCTTTACGTTCCAAAAGGTGAAACGAATCGATATGTCCCTATCCGTACTCCCGTCACGTACGCTTCTCTTCCTTTTCTTTGTCCTGAGTGCCCGGATACTGACTGGCCAGATCGAAGAGATTCCACTGTCTGGTATCCCTGAAGTAGAACAGGCTTATTCGGCTTCACGATCAACTGCACCCGCATCCTCAGGCGCAGTCCTCAGAGGTGGCGGAACGGAAGATTTTTGTGTCGCAGCAGGGGACACTCTCATCCTGTGTATCGACTCTTCCGGAATTGGAGCCAATGCATCCATGTCCATCTTCGATTGCGGACAGCTGACCCTCGGAACAGCGACTCTGGACAGTACCTGTATCATCTATATCGCCAATAACGGGACCATTTTGGATACCGAACAGGTGTGTCTGGAACTGTGCGACAGCTTGGGCAACTGCACCACTACGACCTTCAACGTCATCGTGCATCGACCAAATCTATTGCAGACTGTGCCCACAACAGCCCTCAATACCGGAAGTGATATCGAGATCTGTCTTACTCCGGATCCCGTTTTTGGGAATCCGGTCTATTCACTGGCTGGGCCAACTGTTCGTCACACAGGAAAAGTCATCACGTTGAACAACTGCTTCCGGTATGAAGCCAGCCGATTTGCCGGACTGGACCGGTGGTGTATGTAGCCACTTACCCGACATGTGTTGTGGACCAGGTCATACATCCTTTCCGCATCGTTGGCGATACGCTGGGCATCCCGTTCTTTGACGACTTCTCCTACCCCGGGCCCTGGCCCGATCCGACCAAGTGGCTGGATGATAAAGCGTTTGTTAACGACCGGATGGCCTATCAGCCGATCTCGATCGGGGTCGCCACGCTGGATGGTGTTGATGAGCGAGGCAAGCCCTACCCTGTCGATTCCACCTATCGGGATTATCTGACGTCAGCCTATTTTGACCTGTCCGGATATAGCGAGGCGGATAATATCCTCTTCAGTTTCTGGGCCCAGCCCAAAGGCTTGGGGTTCCGGCCTGAAACAAAAGACAGTCTGATCGTTGAGTTCAAGGATATCCATGGCGTTTGGCAAGTCGCCGAACAGATCACGGGCTATCTGGCATTTGTCCCCTCCGACAGCCTGGCGCCGTTTGTCTATCGGGCCTACGGAATCGGTGATGCTGAATACCTGTATGACGGTTTCCAGTTCCGCTTCCGCAACCGGTCCGACCTGACCGGAGCGCTGGATCTGTGGCATATCGATTATGTCCGTCTGGGGAAAAACCTGACTAAGGAGAATATCGACATTGCGTTCACCACCCGGCCGAATACCCTGCTGACCAAATATTCAGCAATGCCCTGGCGTCATTTTCTGAATGATCCCGGCTCTGGTTGGATCCGCACATGCAGATCGGTCTGTTCAATCATTTTCCGGTCATCGAATCCGCCAACCCCAGTGAAGTCGAGATTGTCGACCGACTGAGTGGGCAAACCCTGGTCAGCAATTTGACATTGCTCGAATTGCCACCGATCGCACCCGTCAACCAACGTGACCTGGCTCCTGGCAGACATGATTTTCTGAATCCACTGAATGCGCCTTCGCTGATCCCCGACCTGCAGGCATTCCCTCCGGATGGCGAAGGGGTGGACCTGCTCATGACTTACCGATTTGATCAGGACCAGGAAGACAATGCCGGCGAACCAGTCGCCTTGCGCAACAACGAGGTCAGTCATCCGACCAATCTGACCAACTACTTTGCCTATGATGACGGTTCGGCAGAAAGCGCCATCGTGGCAACCAAAGCAGGGACCCAGGTAGCCGTACAATATGAGGCGACGATTGCCGACACCATCCGGGCGATCCAGTTCCATTTCCCCCGATACAACACAGATGTGACCACCCAATACTTCAATCTCCGGATCTGGGCAGGTTCACTGAACAGTACACCCCATCTATGAGGACTTCTTTCTCAAGCCCTTTTACCCCGACCTGGTTTTTGCCGATTCATTGCAAGCAATGACGACCTATGTCCTTTATGATGAGGATGGCAACGAAGCGGGTGTACCCATTCCTGCAGGCATTTTCTATGTGGGCTGGCAGCAGGGAAGCAATGTGGACAATTCGATTCCGATCGGGTATGATAAAAACAATCCGGGTGGCTCCGAATACGCCTGGCTGAACACATCCAGCTCCTGGTCCAAATTCCCCCCATCGCTTCAGGGTGCGTTGATGATCCGCCCGGTAGTCGGAGATGAGACACCGACGAATACACCCGATCTGGCTGATGTCGAACATCCGTTGGAGGCATCACTGACCGTCTATCCGAATCCGACCAACGGGCGGATCTGGCTGGATGCCGGCGTGCCAACCGGCCCGTGGTCCATCCAGATCACGGATATGATGGGACGCCAGGTAGCCAGCTTCCCCTGGAGTCCGGCTATTGACCTGGAACGCCTGCCTTCGGGATGGTATGCCCTGTTGATCAGAGATGACACCGGAATGCCCATTGCCCGGCGTCAGATCATTTTGCAGAATTAGGCAATCAGGGAAAATCTGCCAGAAAATAGTGGATCAGCTCTGCTGCCTGATCTTGTGTACGTAGGCTTCCAGTTGATGACGGCGAGACAGTAATTCGACTTGTTGCGACGCTTCTGACATCGTTCGGTGGGCACCTACACCGATCGCATAGATTTCCCGCTTCCCTTTAAAATACAGGATTTCCGCCGTGCGGAATCCCGCTTTTTTTATTCTGCGCAAATGTTGCTTTGCCCGGCTTCGGGTAGCGAAACTGCCTGCAAGAACGAGATAAGGTCCATCCACAACCGGTTCACCGGGGTCATTGGTGAACAGCGTACGAAATAACCCGCTCGTTGAATCCGTAAAGGAAAACTGAGGTTCAAGAGCAAGTGCCTCCGCTTCTGAAAACTGGTGGGTTTCATCATTCCAGGCCTGGACCTGATGCATGGTCTGAACCAACAGGCTGGATACCGCAAAAAAGCCGACAATAACCGCGATGAGAATAAAAATGGTACGATACCGGGATGTCATGGGACGGTGATCTGGAACTGGGATACAGGCGAAACGCCTGACTTGGCGGGTTTCGTTCCTCTTCTAGAAGGAATTCTTCCACATCATGGACTCAACGGGTTTGTCAGTACGGGTATTGTACTTGGCAGAAGGTTTGTGATTGTAGAGATTCTCTATCTCTCCATCGACCATAAAATAGATCAACTGACCTATGGGCATGCCGGCGTAAACCCGGACAGGAAGGGTACAGGAAATCTCCAGCGTCCAGGTATTGCAAAAACCGACGTCTCCTTTTCCCGCAGTGGCATGAATATCAATACCCAGGCGACCGACACTCGATTTCCCTTCAAGAAACGGGACAGCAGAATGTGATTCTGTGTATTCTTCTGTGACACCGAGATAGAGCTGTCCGGGTTGGAGTACAAACCCTTCCTCCGGAATTTCGAAATACTCGATCTCGTTGTGTTTGCGGGCATCCAGAACGGGGTCCTTGTACACAGCCAGCCATTTGCCCAGATGCACATCGTAGCTGTTCGTCCCCAGATTGCTGCGATCATATGGCTCAATGACGATCTCACCGTTGGCAATGGAATCGAGGATCTTGATATCTGACAGGATCATGGTTAGCGGAATTGGGGCGTAAAGGTACTTTTCGAAAGCCAAACAACGGGCCTGGATACAAACTGAAATCCGACAACTGAAAAATATTCCTGCTCGGGGTCTGGCTTTTTTTGCAAAAACCCCATAGATTGACCTGGCAAAGACGAATTGCTTACCATATAGAAATACATCGACCTATTGGCTCCGGGGGGAGGTCCGCAGGTCATATATGCGATAAGGCAATGATCAATGCATCAGAGATGTAGCCCGGCTTCGAAGGAAGCCGGGCTTTTTTATTGTCCGCTATCGGGTTGCCCGATTGGAACCGGCATCTGGTGTATATCGCCACCGATTCAAAACAGGGCTTCTCTATTTCGCATAGCAAAGAGAAAGATGTGGTCTTTATAAATGCCCTCCAGAAGGAGTTGCCCCGAGCCACCTGGCTCGAGCCCGGGATCCACCTAGCCGCTGGTGGTTCCCAGACCATATGAAAAACCGGATCTGAACACGCTCTGAACAAAGGGCCCGCATTATTCCGGAGTCCAGATGCACAGCGTACGATCATCTGAAGCGGACACCAGGAGATTGTTGTACGCAGACCAATGCAAGGCATTGACCGAATGGCGGTGGCCCTGGTCACGGACGGTATCCAGAGCCTGGAGGAGCTGGCCGTCGAATTCCCGCCACAATCGGATGCTCTTGTCGCGGCTGGCTGTAGCCAGGTAGTTGCCGTCCGGTGATCTGGCGATGGCATTGATGGTATACCAGTGAGCTGCCGATGCAGGTTCATACAGACAGGTGCCCTCCAGGTCCCAACACCGCATCTGCGCATCCCGGCCTCCACTCCACAACCGCTGTCCCAGCGGATCAAAACGCAGCGAAAACACGGAGGGAAGATGCGCATCCCGAATCCGATGCCGAAGGGCCATCCGCAAAGGGTCGATCAGACAGATCGAGCCGTCGCTGCAACCTGCCGCCAGCGTTTCACCGTCGGGACTGAGCGCCAGGCAGCGAACGGACCGGTGACTGATCAGGAAACTCTCATCACTGCGTCTTTCCTGCCGCGACCACCGGGTCACCATACCGTCTCCCCCGCCGCTGAACACCATGCCTCCATGCACGGCCAGACTGTATGTCCCTTTGCGATGATGGTCAATATGACGGCTGCTATCCGGATGACCGATATCAATCCAATGCACACCACCGGCCATATCACCTGCCAAAACCAATCGGTCATCGGACAGGCCCAGCAGGGTATAAAGCCGTGAATTGACCCGGGCGATCACCCGGCCGGGATCAGGATTTTCGAGATCCCATTCCACGATCCAGCCATCACTGCCGGCAGAGAGGACAGCATTGGGCTGCAAACCGCCACTCAGCGCAAAAACAGCACCTTCATGGCCGGTAAGCCGATGCAGAAGGGTAAATCGGGGCAATGAATCGGACATCCGGGAATGTAACCACAGGGGAAGGCTATTGGTTGACTGCTCGTGTCAGAACATGGAGCATGGCCAAACCGCTTTCCATTCCGATTTCGCCATATCCGGAATTCTTCCTTACTTCAACCCGTTATGCCACTTCGATTTGCCCGACAGATACCACGAACTGCCCTTCTGGGCGTATGGTCGATCCGTGAGGATTACGACTGGTTTGCACATCGTTTGGTCCTCACACATGAAGAACAGGAGGAAGTGACCCGATTGCCCGAACGAAGCCGTCTGGATTGGATGGCCACCCGCTACCTCATCCACCTTTTCACGGGATCAACCGAACGGGTTGCCGGAGCAAAGGACGTGTTTGGCCGGCCCTTTCATCCCGGTATGGACTATCACCTTTCGCTGAGCCATACCAAAGGATTTGCCGCCGCCATCCTCTCGCCTGCTGCCACTGGAATTGACATCCAGTGCTGGGATCATCGCATGCATCGCGTAGCCCATAAATTTGTGAATGAGGAGGAACAGGCCTGGACAGAGGGACCCTTTCAGGACGCCTACCAGCATGTGATCTGGGGTGCAAAGGAATCTCTGTATAAAGCCCATGGCCGCAGACAGCTCAATTTCCTGACCAACCTGCACTGTGAAGCCTTTGAATACAATGAAAAAGGAGGGAAAACGGAGGCATTTATCAGCCTGCCTTCCGGGTTGACCCGGATCTTTGATCTGCATTACCTGCCTTCGGAAGAGACCATGCTCGTCTACGTCATCGAACGGGCATTCCAAAAAGATTAGAAAAACCGGACAAAGGAAGCAACCTTCTCAGCTGTATGTACAGGAACGTTCTTCCTCGGCTCTGAAAGGGTTCTCCCTTTCCTCTTGCACGCAACCTGTTGAGCCCGATCCGGAAATGGGTATTCTGCCGGTCGACTTCCAGGTGTTTTACGAGCTGTTCCATCGAGATAGTTCGTTCCAAATGGAGCATATCCAATTCCCCCTGGAAGGATTGCCCGACTATGCAGACAGTACGACCATTGCATCAGGGGCCTATCGCTGGGAAGCCGATCAATGGGTTATTCACAAACAACAGATGGCAAATGATCCGGACTTCCAGCGCGAACTCTCCATGTTCGGCGATTTTGTTGTTCGCGAACGATATGTGCACAAGGAACGTCCGCTGTTGACGGAACGAAGGTTCACGAAAGAAGGAGGAGAATGGATGTTGATCTACTATGCCGGAATGAACACCTATCACCGGCAGTAGGACCTACCAGTAGGCATTCGGAATCAGATAGTCGCGTACATATTCATGCACGCCATCTTCCAGGGAAGTAAATGGTCGATCGTATCCTGCTGCGATCAATTTGGCCATATTGGCCTGCGTAAAATACTGGTAGGTATCCCGGATATCTTCCGGGGTATCGATAAACGAGATATTCGTGGGCTTACCGAGTGAGTTGAAGGTCTGTGATGCCAGATCATAGAAGGTTCGCGCTGTTCCCGTGCCCAGATTGTACAGACCGGAAGGCGGCTTTTTTCTCTGCCAGAAAAAGGAGGACATCAACCACGTCCCTGATATAGATAAAGTCGCGCTGTTGCTCCCCGTCCCTCACATCCGGCCTGTGTGATCGGAACAACTTCATTTCTCCGGTTTTCATGATCTGGTTGAACGTATGGAAAACCACAGACGCCATCCGGCCTTTGTGATATTCATTCGGACCATAGACATTGAAAAACTTGACTCCTGCCCAGAACGGCGGTGTAGTCTCCTGCGCCAGAGCCCACAGGTCAAAATCCTGTTTGCTTTCCCCATAGGGATTAAGGGGTTTGAGCGAGGCGACAAGGGCATGATCGTCATCATATCCAAAAGCACCATCCCCGTAGGTAGCTGCACTGGAAGCATACACCAATGGGATCTGGTTCTTGACACAGATCGACCAGATCTGCTTGGAATAGTTCAGATTGAGCTTGTCGAAAATGGCGACATCCTGCTCGGTTGTATCGGTTCTTGCGCCCAGATGGATGACCATACTGATCAGGGATGGTACCTGCTCGAACCAATGCAGAAAGATATCCCTGTGGATCCATTCCCGGATAGCCTTCCCCTCCAGGTTGGCATCTTTGTAGTCCTTGTAGAAATCATCGACGACAACAATGTCCCGGGCATGCCCGAGCTCATTCAGGCGGGCAACCAGACAACTGCCAATGAAACCTGCGGCTCCGGTCACAATGATCATAGTGTGGCAACTGATGTTTGTGATAAAGGTAGACAGTCTTCCGGGGCAAGCTTGTCAAGTTATCGGTTCCAAAAGCATGTTGTTTCCGGATGGTGGTGTAATTTTAATGCCTTCTATCTCAGGAAATCCCCAGTCATGCAACAGAACCTGAACCTCAAAACTCTACTTGCTTTCTTTTTTCTGATATCGATGACTGTTGTAGCCATCGGTCAACACGACGGAGTCGAATGTGGATCGGATGTCCATCATCAGTGGATGATGGCCAATGACCCGGCTTACAAGGCCGCGATGGCCGCCAACGAAGCGGAATATCAGCGATTCCTGCAATCACCAGCGATGCAGCGGCTGCGGTCGACCGGATGTTCCGGTGAGCCTTTACGTGTACCCATTGTATTTCATGTCATGCACCCCGGGTCCATTGCCTCCACTCCAGGGTTTTCGCCTGATGCGGGGATCATCGCAGCCGTTCAGGGATTGAACGACCGGTGGCAGGGCATTGTGGGCGATGGTGTGGATATCGGCTTTGAATTCTGCCTGGCAAAACGCGATCCTGACGGGAATCCCACAACGGGGATCGTTCGGATAGATGCCAGCGGTGTACCTGATTATGTCGCCGAAGGTGTGGCTTTTGGTTCTGGCCCTCCCGGCATTGATGCCGCATTGATCAAGGTGCTGTCCGTCTGGCCCCGGCCGATTATTACAATGTCTGGGTGGTGCATGATATCGCCGGATCTGTAGCCGGCTTTGCCAGCTTCCCGAATGGAGGTGCCGGGGATGGAACCGTCGTCGAAGACGATTTTATGAATGCAGGCAATTCTGTAGTTACTCACGAGCTAGGACATGGATTCAATCTCGCCCATACTTTCAATGGAGATAATGACGGTGTTGATTGCCCCCCCGATGCTGATTGCACTGTAGATGGAGATGGCGTTTGCGACACTCCACCGCACAAGGAAGGCGATTGCGGTATGACCAATCCCTGCCCGGGAGGCGGCATCTGGGACAATTCGCGAAAAAACTACATGAGCTATTGCGGGGGGACAACCCGGTTCACGGCAGGCCAGCGTGATCGTGTTCTTTCAGCGGCGTATGGTTCAGTCCGCGGCACACTGTTCCTTTCCGAAGGCTGCATTCCCGCTGATCTCCCAATTGAAACCGGGATCACACAGATCATTTACCCCTACAACCAGCCGCTTTGTGATGATACCTTCTCGCCCATTATCGAGATCAAGAATTACGGCACCGCCGCCATTACGACGCTGACGATTGAAACCTGGCTGGATGGAGCATTGTACGGCACCACAAACTGGGCAGGCAATATTGCGGTGGATGCCCTCGGCCTGGTCACACTCAATCCCGTCACCGTTACACTCGGCGCCCACGATATCGAATACCGCATTGTCGACAACAACAGTATGGGTATTGACACCTATATCGAAAACAATACGCTCTGCACCAATCTGTTCTTTGAACCGACTGTGACGGACATTCCTTCCTGCTGGGATTTCGAAGCCGGGATCATTCCGCAAAGCTGGACGACGCAGGGTCCACTGATCCGGACCCAGGCCTACGATTCGCCGCAATGCGCGAATAATGGAAATACCTGCCTGATGTTTGATGCATACAACCTGAATGCAGGTGGTGGCGGCACTTCGTCAACACTGATGATGGTGCCATTTGATCTCACGGGTTTGCCTGGTGCAGCACTCAACTTCGATGTGGCCATGCGCCAGAATTACTATGCCGACTTTACCACCACGCTGGAGGTAATGGTTTCAACAGATTGCGGTCAAAGTTTCACTTCGGTGTATCTCCGCAAAGACACCTATTTTGGCAATACAGAGGATTTGCATACCGTACCCGCTCCGTCATCCCTGCCCTCCAGCTCATGGGAACCGTCATCCTGTAATGACTGGCGACGGGATATAGCCGATCTGTCCGCCTTTGTTGGAGGGGAAGTACTGGTAGCGTTCAAAATGACGATTGACCGAAATCGAGGTGAAAACCTGTATATCGATAATATTTGTATCCAGAGTTGCGATGGAGCTGTGGCTGCCATCCCGTTCAATGGACCGGAAGTCTGCTATCCGGATACCGTCCTCATCGAAGGGAGCACAGGGAACGGATACAACTATGTCTGGTTTAAAAACGGAAAACCCATACCCGGAGAGGTCAATGCCAATCTGGAAGTCAACCTGCCAGGAAAATACTTTATAGCGGTGGATGTGAATGGTTGTCGGTTCACCAGCGATACGGTCGAGGTGATCATCAACAACCCGCCAACCACGCAGATCATCGGCAATGTGTCCGTATGTGCGGGGACACCGCCACGATGGATGCCCAGCCCGGATTTTCTCAATACCTCTGGTCGACAGGTGAAACAACCCAGATCATCCAGGTGGTGGATCCCGGACAATATTTTGTGACCGTGACCAATGCCAAGGGATGCACTGGTGTCGACGCGACAACAGTGACCCAGAAGATCGTACCGAATGCAAACATCAGCGGGGACCTGGATTTCTGCGAAGGCGACAGCACAACGATTTCCGTGAGTCCGTTCTTTACAAATGTCCTCTGGAATGATGGCAGCACCGACACCAAACTCACCACACTTGAACCAGGCCAATTTACGGTGACCGTGACGAGCACAAATGGCTGTTTTGATACAGACACCGTGGACGTGACGACCAATCCCTTACCTATGCCTGTAATCACAGGTACCCTGGCGATCTGCTCGGGTCAGGTAGCCGTCCTGGATGCAGGACCGGGATACACGCAATACAAGTGGAGCAGTGGCCCGGTCAATCAGGTACTCACTGTCAATACAGCTGGGACCTACAGTGTGTCGGTCACGGATCCGAATGGCTGCAAAGGTTCCGCCTCTGTTGATGTGGTAGAAAATGTCAAACCCAGTCCAACGATTACCGGTGCAGGGACCTTCTGTGCAGACGTTGGAACGACTCTGGATGCCGGAGCAGGGTTTGACATGTACCTCTGGTCAACAGGAGAAACGACCCAGACCATCAATGTCAATACAGGTGGCAGTTATGCCGTCACCGTCACGACAACAGAAGGTTGTTCGGGATCAGACACCTATGCCGTGACTGCCTTCCCTTCTCCGGATCCAATGATCACAGGAGATCTGTCTATCTGTGAAGGCGAACAAACCGTGCTGAACGCCGGGTTCGGGTTTACCACGTACAAATGGCCGGACGGAAGCACGATGCAAACGCTTACTGTAACCACTTCAGGTCAATATATTGTCACCGTCACAAACAGCCTGGGCTGTGCTGCCACGGATACGGTCAATGTGGAGGTATTCTCTGTTTCATCGGTCAATATTGCGGGAACACTCGCGATTTGTGAAGGTGAACAGACCGTTCTCGATGCCGGATCCGGCTTCACCGATTATTTGTGGGGCGATGGCAGTACAGGGCAAACGGTTACAGTGAATGCATCCGGTACCTGGTCAGTTACAGTGACCAACAGTGAAGGATGTACCGGGCAGGATGCAGTGGATGTGGTGGAAAGTATGAATCCGGTCCCAAACATCATCGGAGATGCCACCCTCTGCACAGGTGAAAGCACCACGTTAAATCCGGGAAGTTTCTTCTCGGCCTATCTCTGGAGCGGGAATCAATCTTCCTCAACCATTTCTGTATCCACATCCGGGACCTATTCGGTGACAGTCACCAATGCCGCGGGTTGCACCGGTACAGATGCATTTGATGTGACTGTTTTTCCCAATCCGACACCTGATATCACCGGTACACTGAGTTTCTGTGAAGGCAGTTCCACTACGCTGGATGCCGGTACCGGATTTTCCCAGTATACCTGGTCGACAGGGGCCACAGCTCAACAGATCAACCTGACGACGGGCGGGACAGTCAAGGTCACCGTTACCGATGTGAATGGTTGTTCCGGCACAGATCAGGTCACAGTATCTGTACTGGGGCTGGTCAATCCTGTTGTCCAGTCCATCCCGGCCAAAGCCTGTCCTGGTGATACGGTCCAGTTGATCGCCAGTGGCGGTACGGACTATCTGTGGCTCGAAGGGTCTGCCCTTCTTTCTGATCCGACTATTTCAAATCCAAAGGCCGTACTGACGGCAACCACCACATTCAGCGTGGAGATTTCGAACAACTGTAACAGTGCTGTCGGGAATGCCACGGTGGACGTCAATCCGCCGATAGGCATGGCAGGTCCTGACCTGAATGTGCTCATCGGCCGCGAAGTCACCCTGACTGCAAGCGGCGGGATTCAATACACCTGGAGCGGGCCATTTGATCTGTCCTGTACCGATTGTGCTTCGCCGGCTGTGACTCCGTCATCCAGTGGAACCTATACTGTCCTCATTCGGGATATCAACGGATGTATAACTGTCGATTCGGTGTATGTGGAGGTGTTCGACGATCTGAATCAGGTCCTTGACCTGGTCAATACCATCACGCCGAACGGTGACGGGCACAATGACATCCTGGTGATCAAAGGGCTGGAGTCTTTCGATGCCAACAGCCTGGTCATCTACAATCGCTGGGGCGAGGTTGTCTTTCAACAAGACAATTACCAGAATACGTTTGACGGATTCTACAAAAACCATCCCCTGCCTGCTGGCACATATTACTATGTCCTCAAACTTTGGCCAGGAGACCGTATTGTCAAAAGTGTTCTTGTCATCCTGAATGAAAAATGATCCAAACCAGATAACCATGACTCGATTCATATCCTTCCTTATCCTGCTGATTGGTTTGCCTGCCTTCCTGGCAGCACAACAATTGCCTTTGCCCGGCATGATCCGGACGACGGATTACTTGTGGAATCCCGCTCTCGCCGGCCATCCGGGCGAATGGGGTGCTCATGCAAATTACCAGCAATCCTGGCTTGGATTTGAGGGCGCCCCCGTGACAGCTCTTGTCGGTGGCGCTGTCAATCTGAAAAAAAGCAATATGGCCCTGGCTGGAGATATCGTGTTTGATCAGACTGGCCCCTTGCGGTTTACCGGATTTTCTCTTGCGTACAAGTACCAGCTCAATCCCGGATTTCTGGATGATGATGACCGGATCTCCTTTGGCATTCTCGGCACGCTGGGTCAGCGCCGGTATGATGCAACCCAGGCGAAGGTCAGCGATGCTGTCGATCCACTGCTGACGGATGGGACAGGCGGGCAATTCGATTTCAATGCCGGAGCCGGCATCCTCTATCGCACAGTCGCGGATGACGATCTCGATGATGATCACTTCTTTATTGGCTTCGGGGCGTCACAATTGATCCCGACCAACCTCTCCTTCAACGATGCATCCCCCTATGGCAACCGGGTTCATGGCAATGCCGTGCTCGGCTGGCGAACAGCGAACTACCTCTATTTTGACCATACCTTCTGGCTCAATTATGCCGATGCCAATCTGTTCAATCTCGGCTACCAGTTCCGGATCGAAAATCCCGATGTCTTCTGGGCGGGTCTCAATCTCAATTCAAGCCTGAATTTCGGGCTGGAAACAGGTGTCATCCTCGATGGCTCCTGGGCCAATGCAGATCAATTCCGGATCGGTGCTCTGGCCGGCTATAATGTCGGCGCCTCCGGATCCAATCAGGGTTTCAGCCTGGCCGCCAATTTTGAGCTGGTGAAATTGTTTTGAGTGGAGGAGTTGAGGAGTTGAGGAGTTGAGGAGTTAAGGAGTTAAGGAGTTAAAGAGAATTCTCCTTGACTCCTTAACTCAAAACCTCCTCGACTATTCTTCGCGGTATGCATCCACTGGCAGGCAAGTACACACCAGATTCCGGTCGCCGTGAGCGTTGTTCACCCGGGCGATGGAAGGCCAGAACTTGAATCCTTCACGCAGATAGGGCAATGGCCAGGCAGCCTTTTCCCGAGAGTATGGGTAGGGCCATTCATTAGCGGTCAGTAATTCCAGTGTATGCGGCGCATTGTGAAGGACATTGTTCTCCGGATCTGCATCGCCACGCGCGATCTCTTCCATTTCCTCCTTGATCATCAGCAACGCATCGCAGAAACGATCCAGTTCGTCTTTGCTTTCACTTTCTGTCGGTTCGATCATGATCGTGCCGGCAACGGGAAAGGACAGGGTCGGCGCATGGAAACCGTAGTCGATCAGACGCTTGGCGACATCCTCTGCACTGCACAACGCCTTGAACGGCCGAAGATCAATGATCAATTCATGGGCAGCCCGGCCGCGTTCGCCGACATACAATACCGGGTACTGTTTCTCGAGACGAGCCTTGATGTAGTTCGCATTGAGGATGGCATAACGCGTACTGTCCAGAACACCCCTGGCCCCCAGCATCCGGATATAGCCGTAGGAGATCAACAGGATACTGGCGCTACCCCAGGCTGCTGAGGAAACCGCATGAATCGCTTTTTTTCCACCTGTGCGGGCAAACACATGGCCGGGGAGGAAGGGGGCCAGCTTGGCATTCACGCAGATCGGGCCCATACCCGGACCACCACCACCATGCGGGATCGCAAAGGTTTTATGGAGGTTGAGGTGGCAGACATCAGCACCGATGAGCGCCGGGCTGGTCAATCCGACCTGTGCATTCATATTGGCTCCATCCATATACACCAGACCACCGTATTTGTGGATCTCTTCACACCCATCGATGATGGCCGATTCAAATACGCCATGGGTCCACGGGTAGGTCACCATCAGAGCACAGAGATTGTCGGCATGCTGTTTGGCTTTCGCTTTGAGGTCGGCGACATCAATATTCCCTTTCTCGTCACATTCCACGATGACGATGCGGGCACCGATCATGGCCGCAGAAGCCGGGTTGGTACCGTGTGCCGAAGACGGGATCAGCACCACATCGCGATGTTTGTTCTTGTTATCGATGTGATAGGCACGGATGGTCAGCAGACCGGCATATTCGCCCTGAGCACCCGAGTTAGGCTGGAGTGAACAGGCCTCAAATCCGGTGGCCTCGCAGAGGTATCGTTCCAGATCAGCGAAAAGCTGGTAATAGCCTTTCACCTGGCTGGCCGGTGTAAAGGGATGGATCTGGCCAAACTCCGCCATGCTCACCGGCATCATTTCGGCAGCCGCATTGAGCTTCATGGTACAGGACCCCAGCGGAATCATCGAATGGACGAGGGAAAGGTCCTTGTTTTCCAGGCGCTTCATATAGCGCATCAACTGCGATTCGGTCCGATGCAAATGGAAGACCTCATGGGTCAGGAAGTCGGAAGTACGGACCAGGGATTTTGGAATATGCACTCCGTCTTTCGCCTCAACGGATGTGGTCATTTTCGCGGCGACCGAGGCAAAGATCGCTGTGATCAGTTCCACAGTTGTGCTGTCATGTGTTTCATCCAGACTGATCTGGATGCCACCCCGGTCGTAATGGAAATTGATCTCCTTCCGCAGGGCAGACTGACGGATCTTGCGCAACAGGCCGGGATCGACTTCCACACGAAGCGTGTCGAAATAGGCCGTATTCACCTGATTGTACCCGAGCAGTTGCAGTCGATGATCGAGGGTTCGCGCCAACTGGTGAATATCATTGGCGATCTTCTTCAGGCCGTCCGGTCCGTGATATACGGCGTACATGGCGGCCATATTAGCCAGCAGTGCCTGTGCCGTGCAGATATTGGAAGTTGCCTTTTCGCGGCGAATATGCTGTTCGCGGGTCTGGAGGGCCATCCGAAGGGCACGGTTTCCCTGTGCATCGATACTGACACCGATGATCCGACCAGGGATCTGACGTTTGAAATCTTCTTTTGTGGCGAAGAACGCGGCATGCGGTCCACCGAATCCCATCGGAACACCGAAACGCTGCGAATTGCCCACGACGCAGTCGGCACCCCATTCACCCGGAGGAGTCAGCATGACCAGCGACAGGAGGTCGGCAGCGACTGCCACATAGATCCCTTTGGCCTTGGCCTCTTCCACCAGAGCCCGATGGTCGGTCACCAGACCGCTCTTACCGGGATACTGGAGCAGAACGCCAAATACCTTGTCTGTCAGGTTCAGATCGCTGACCACCTTGACCTGGATACCGATTGGCACTGCGCGTGTCTTGAGCACATCGATGGTCTGTGGCAGGACTTCATCGGATACGAGGAAGATCGGTGCTTCCACTGTCCGCTTGTTGCGTTCGTGGAAGAAAAGCGTCATGGCTTCTGCCGCTGCGGTGCCCTCGTCCAGAAGGGATGCATTGGCAATGGGAAGTCCGGTCAGATCGCTGATCACTGTCTGAAAATTGAGCAGACTTTCCAGTCGGCCCTGTGCGATCTCCGCCTGATAGGGGTGTATTGAGTGTACCATCCCGGGTTTTCCAGGATGTTGCGCTGAATGGCCGGAGGGGTGATCGTGCCGCTGTACCCCATGCCGATACAGGAGGTAAATACCTTGTTCATCTTGCCCAGCTCAGCGATGTGTTTGAGATAGGCATATTCGCTCAACGCTTCCGGGAGATGGAGATCTCCTTTCCGACGGATGTTATCCGGGATGGTCTGCTGAATGAGTTCGTCCAGACTGTTCATGCCGATGGTGGACAGCATCTCGTTGGTTTCCCCGGCTCCGGGGCCGATATGCCGGCGGGAAAAGCCGGTATTTTCCATGGTATTCATAGCTCTGTTATAAGGCTGCCAAAGGTAATGAACTGGTCTGACAGGCAAGTGGTGTGAGAACAGGAATCGGGGGAGAAAAGTTGAGGAGGTGAGGAGGTGAGGAGGTTATGAGGTTATAAGTGGAGAAGTCGAGGAGGCAAAGGTGGAGTCCCTAAAATATTATTCTTGAATCTTCCCTTTGGGGGCTAGCCTTGAAGGAGCAGAATCCTTCCATGCCCAATTGCGAGACGGTCCAATCAAACCTGTCAGATCTTCATCTGAAGGGCGGGGTTAGGAGAGGTCGTGTCAGGGTGGCCAGAAGGATTATGAGGCACTTCACCCGTCCAGCATGGAAGAACCCTGAAGGGGTTCAATCCAATAGGCCTAGGCTTGCCTGGTGATGGTGCTTCAGGCACCATCGTCCATGGTGAAACCAGGGGCTAACACACGCGCATATTCCAACCCTGGAAGGGTTGATGAGTCGAGGAGAAGCAAGGTTATTGACATGATCCCTTTTGAGGCAGCATCATACCACCTGCGTGGTGTAGCCTCCCGAACCGTGAATAGCGAACTGCTACACCAATCCGAATGCCTTCTTCACATCGTCCACCCGATCCAGTTTTTCCCAGGTAAAGAGTTCCACCTGCACATTCTTGCTGACCATACCCCGACCATCAGGACGTGTGAATGTCTTGATCGCCGTCCGGTTTTCGCGGCCCATATGACCGTAAGAGGCTGTTTCAGAATAGATGGGGTTACGCAGCTGGAGGTCGCGCTCGATGATGCCCGGGCGGAGGTCGAAAAGTTCTTTTACTCTGGCGGCGATCTCGCCATCGCTCATGGTCACCTGCGCGCTGCCGTAGGTATCGACGAAGATACCCATCGGTTCGGGTACACCGATCGCATAGGAAATCTGCACCAGCATCTGTCTGGCGACACCGGCGGCGACCATATTCTTGGCAATATGCCGGGCGGCATAGGCCGCAGAACGGTCTACCTTGCTTGGATCTTTGCCTGAGAAGGCGCCGCCCCCGTGGGCTCCTTTTCCACCATATGTGTCGACAATGATCTTCCGGCCGGTAAGACCGGTATCGCCGTGAGGACCGCCGATGACAAATTTTCCCGTCGGGTTGA
Source organism: Saprospiraceae bacterium (assembly GCA_016710115.1). Classification (GTDB taxonomy): domain Bacteria; phylum Bacteroidota; class Bacteroidia; order Chitinophagales; family Saprospiraceae; genus JAGNXB01. The sequence goes on along the minus strand of JADJLN010000002.1, from coordinate 318,975 downwards.
CATGATAGGTGATATCATCTGAAAACAGCGCCTGAAGCTTGGGGGCAACTGCGCTTTCACCCGCGGGATCAGGATGTGCTGAATATCGTGCCGGATCTGGGCGAGCATATCCTGATCCGCTTTGGATTGGGATACATCGTTGGCCAGTCTTCCCGGATCCAGTCATCGTGCTGGGTGGAGACCACGATCGTATCAATCCGGATCGGGTTGTGGTCGTCATCATATTCGATCGTCACCTGCGATTTGGCATCCGGGCGGAGATAGGTGATCTCGTTGCATTCCCGACGCAATTTGGCCAGTTCGATCAGAAGGCGATGCGACAGATCGAGCGCCAGCGGCATGTAGTTTTCTGTTTCATTGGTCGCAAACCCGAACATCATCCCCTGGTCGCCAGCACCCTGTTCTTCCGGGTTGCCACGATCGACACCCTGGTTGATATCGGCCGACTGTTCATGAATCGCTGAAAAAATGCCGCAGGAATTTCCTTCGAACATGTAGGCACTTTTTGTGTACCCGATCCGGTTGATCACTTCCCGTGCGATTTGCTGAATATCGAGGTAGGTTTCTGATTTGACCTCACCGGCAAGCACCACCTGACCGGTGGTCACCAGGGTTTCACAAGCTACCTTGGAGTAGGGGTCAAAAGCCAGAAAATGATCGAGGATAGCATCAGAGATCTGATCGGCAACCTTGTCTGGATGGCCTTCGCTGACGGATTCGGAGGTAAAAAGGTAGGACATGAAACAGTCTTCTGGTGAGCAATATTGTCAAAGGTGGGCAAAGTTACAAAGTGGTTCTGTATTCACTTCCCTTAAGCAGAAAGACCAAGTTCAGACAGGGGTTATTCCTGATTCCTTTGTTCCTGGTTCCTGATTGATTTAATGTCTTCGAATCAGGCACGCTATATGTTTGGCCGTTCAAGGTTGAAGGTGCCCCGTTTGAACAGGGCACAGTTCAACGTTCAACGAATAGGTCGCGATGTATAGCGAAAGAATGGGGAATGATCTCGAAGAATTTGAAATGATATCCATGGAAACTGCCCTTATCAGGAGGGCTCCCTCTCACTGCGGGGGAGGGCGTCGGAGAGTGAGGTTAACACGACCTTGAACCTTGAACCACAGGAGCGCAAGCTCCTGTTTGAACATTGAACTGCCAGGCATAATGATTGAGTGCCACAGCTGGATGAAGGAATCACCAGTCTTCAAACATAACCATTGGTTTTTCCGTTATCTCCGCATGGCCCATCTGAAAAAGAATATCCTGTTATTCCAGGTTCTCCTTGTTTCACTTTCGGTGGAAGGACAACAATTTCTCTCTCACTTCTCAATAGCGGAAGGAGGTGGCAAGGTTGTCCTCAACTGGACAATTGATGCGGGCAATACCTGCTTCGGCATCGATATTGTCCGATCCACAGACGGTCAGACTTTCATTTCCGTCGGCACCATCGGGGGGATTTGTGGCAGCATCAACGAACCGGTCAGCTATTCCTTTGTCGATGAGGCCCCTGTGGCGAATCAGACCAATTATTATAAACTCCTCCTTGGTCTGTCAGCAGAGTCAGACGTGCTTTCCGTTGAGATCGTCGACTTTGGCAGTAGGGGTTATCAGATACGTCCTCATCCTGTCCATCAGGATGGCCTGCTTTATTTTGAAAACGATGCTGGAGAAAAACATGTGCTTTCCATTTATCAACTCAATGGTCATCTCCTCTCGGATCAAGAAACAAGTCATGATCATTTCATCCTTGACCTTGGCATCTGGCCTGCGGGACTCTATCCGTTTCGTATCACAGACCCCCAAACCGGGAAAGTGAAAGCCAAAGGGAAGCTGGTTCACCAGTAATGGAGGTTATGAGTTGGGAGGTTATGAGTTGGGAGGTTATGAGTTGGGAGGTTACGCGGGCCCGGATTATTCTACCTATTTGTATCGTTCACTGTGCATTCTATAGGAATCATGTTTCAATAAGAAACTCCCGTGTCAAGATTCCTAAGTGACCGGAGTCTCTTATTGACAACGGATATTCAATCCGGAAATGAATCTCCAATGGACCACAATCCAAACCACACGAAGTGCCTTAGTGGTAAAATCAACCTGACCTGAAACAAGGAACACGGGAACCAGGAATTTTACTTCACTTCACAGTGCAACAACATCTCTCCCTGGAGGTATCCTTCCAGCACATCCCCCACTTTGATCGGTCCCACCCCTGCCGGCGTGCCTGTAAAAAAATAGTCCCCCTGCTGGAGTTTGAAAAACCGGGAACTGTAGGTGATCAGATCGTCAAAGGAAAAGATCATATCTGAGGTGCTCCCGGATTGGACGACCTCCCCGTTTTTTCGCAACTCAAATCGGAGGCCTTCTGTGTGACTGGCCGGTAGCGGGATAAATAGCGACACCACGGCCGAATGATCAAAGGCCTTGGCGATCTCCCAGGGATGCCCCTTCTCCTTGAGACGGCTCTGAATATCGCGGGCAGTAAAGTCAATACCCAGGGCGATCTGATCGTAGTATTTGGGGGCAAACTCCGTATCGATATGTTTGCCATTGGCACAGATCCGGAGGACGATCTCCAGTTCGTAATGAATATCCGTACTGAAATCGGGATAGAAAAACGGTTTCCCCTGGTTGAGCAGAGCCGTCGCCGGCTTCATGAACAACATGGGTGCTTCGGGGACGGGGTTGTTGAGCTCTTTTGCATGTTCAACATAATTGCGGCCGACACAGAGGATTTTCATCTAATCAGGACTTGTGATAACAAGACATCCAATTCGGATGTGAATGAACAAAAGTAGAGCGAATAGAAATAACATCCCACATGGTGTGGAACCGACGGAAACGCAAAATGACCAATGCTGGCGCCATTGAATCGTCTTCCTTTTCCAAGGCGGATACCCCTCGTCCATCTAGTACATCCGTAGGCATTCATTGTACTCTAATTTTGCTCTCATTAGGCAGTGATCGTACTTTGAATGAGAGACGCATTCAGGAAAGTAGGATTAGTAAAGTGTACAACCCTGAGCCAGTCCCCAATTGCAGAATCTGGCGCCCTTTGACGCTGTACCTGCTTCAGTGTCTGGCTTGCCAGAACGAACGGTTCAACAGGAGGGAGTAACCTTTATCAGACTAAACCCTTATCATTGAAAGTCCCTGCCCTGGTTAGAGGAATGAATAAAATCAGGACCGTTTTCCTAAGGGCTTTGCTCACCCTGCAGGATAGAAATCCAACAGGGCAAACTCGAGAGTTGTCGCTTGGGAGCGACAGCTTTCATTGAGTCATACGATCATGCTATTGGACATACCCAGCCTTTAACAAGGACGTCTGATTAACGTCATTCTTATCTTGACAGACATCATTTACTCTGCATAAGCACGCAGTTCATTACTTCCTGATATTAAATGAACATCAGAAAATGAAACTGCCTTTTACAATTGAACAGTTTTTGAGATTTTTAAAACATATAACCAATCTGTCTTCCCTATGCAGTTGTCTTTTATTTACTAGGGCTGGCTATAATTTTTCTTTCAATAAAAGATTCGCAAAGCGGACCAAATTAATACTTTCATTTTTTGGTTATGGATGGGCACTATTTATCACTTACTTTATTTTGCCCGAATAAATAAAGCCGCATATTTATTCGGAGGAGTTTTTATCTTACAAGGACTACTGTTTTTTTATCAAGGAGTTTTAAACGATAAGTTGTCTTATAAATTTCGATTTGATAAATTTGGATGGGTCGGAGCCTTATTAATTATATTTGCTTTAATCATTTACCCCTATTTAGGCTATATATTTGGACACATTTACCCAACTTCTCCATCATTTGGCTTACCATGTCCGACAACTATTTTCACATTTGGAATACTTATGTGGTTTAACAAGAAAATGCCTCTAACAATTGATGTCCTCTATGGTTGTTTGTGCACTCCAACTGGTGTTTAGAGGACGCAGGTGCTGCAGGAGGAACCCGAGTTACTTTGGAAATAAATAATTTCATATTCTACCAGTTGAATACAAGGCCAGGCCCAACTTTCACACCCCCAACAATTTCCCAAGGCCAGCTCTTGCCATAGTCCGGCGTATAAAGATTCGGGTTTTACTTACCCATTCAACATATGTACAGGCAACTGAAACCCATCTCCCACCAACCAGCTGGCAATATATATCGGCATTCAAATCCACCAGCTTCTCCCCAACTGGTTCCCTATTCCAGAGCAGATGGCTCAATATCCAGAAGAAACGCTCCCCTCCCGGCCCTTCTGCTTCCCTTGATTGTTAATTCCTTATGATCTATCTTTAGCTTGCAAAGGATGAACCTGTCCTCCTGCACCCTCTTTTCTTTCACCCTCCTACCTATCCAACCATGAAGTCTTTCCACATCCTGTACCTCCTGGTCATCCTGCTCGCCTTGAACAGCTGTAAAAAAGATGACGACCAACCCACCGGTCCCGGCACCGCCACCTACTCATCCGAAGTGGCCACCTCCTGGGTCGGACTGATCCTGAAACTGACCAAAGAAACCCCCGGATTTTCTCCGCCTGTTGTTGCTCGGGTACACGGTTATGCCGGTCTGACCTTGTATGAAAGTGTCAGACCCGGAATGCCCGGCTACAAATCCCTGGAAGGCCAGCTGACTGCATTTACTGCAGGCACAGTTCCTACTGCTACAGCAAATCTGGAATATCATTGGGGCGCTGTGGCCAACGCATCACTCAGTGTATTGGTGAAAGGCTGCTTCAAAACAACCTCTCCCGAAAATCTGATTCTGATCAATGATCTGGAAGCCCAATTTTTCAACCAGTTCCAGACAGAAAGCTCCGAAGCCGTGATTGCCCGATCCGTCGCTTTCGGTCAGGCTGTCGGGAATGCCATTCTCGCCTTTGCAGAGTCAGACGGTCAGGGAGAATGTTATAAAACCAATTTTCCGGCTTCCTATATTGTCCCTGTAGGTGACGGTCTGTGGGAGCCAACCAGCCCCACTAATCTGATCCCGCTCCAACCCTACTGGGGAAATGTCCGTCCGTTTCTGGTCACGAATGTAGCCGATATCCTTCCCGTGCCTCCACCGGCCTATTCGACAGACCCGACATCCGCTTTCTTCAAAGAAGCTATGGAAGTCTATACGACTGTAAATGCGCTGACTCCGGATCAATTAGTCATCGCCAAATACTGGAGCGACGACCCGGGAAAGACAGCAACTCCACCCGGCCACTCCTGCTCCATTATGAAGCAGATCCTCGAAGATGAACAGGCCGACCTGGCTCGCGCGGCAGAAGTCTATGCCAAATTGGGTATGGCCGTTCACGATGCATTTGTATCCTGCTGGTATGCCAAGTATCAATACAATCTGGTACGACCGATCACCTTTGTTCATGGTCACATTGACAATACCTGGACCATTCCTCTGGCTACTCCACCATTTCCGGAATATACGTCCGGACATTCCGTGCAATCAGGAGCCTCGGCCAAAGTATTGACTGACTTGTATGGCTCAACGTATTCCTTTGTTGACAGGACACATGCCGACCGTTCCGACATTGATGGCACGCCCCGGGCATTCCCCAATTTCTATGCGTTTGCAGAAGAGGCCGCCATCAGTCGTCTGTATGGAGGCATCCATTTCCGGTCAGCCATTGATATCGGCGTTGCGCAAGGAATCAAAGTGGGTAGCAATATCGGAAGCCTGCAGTTTCGGTAATTGGCTCCGTCCTTCCGACTAGTCTGAAGACAAAGCACCTCTTATTCATCGCCGAAGCAGATCTGGACTGAAGAAATTCAGGCAAGGCTCGCGTATGCCCAGGCTTCAGGGAGCCGTCAATGCATTTCGACCGTGTGCCGCCACAGCCCCGACCTACAGTACTCGGGGTCGGGGCTGTGGTGCTGTGGTCCATTGATCCACACCGGGTATTTCTATTATCAACTGGCAACCGTAGATTTGGCACGCATGTTTGCCATTCGGAGTCCCCGTCCATCCTGTCTGATAGACGTTGCATGTAAGGATGTCATCCGCTCATAGTTGAAAATACCCCTAAAACAATATAGAACCTATGCCCTTTCTGGATCCATATACTGCCAGTTGGACATCAAGAGAAGCCAGACATCTCTTGCGTCGTACGACATTCGGACCCTCCATCCAGATGGTGAAAAAAGCCGCCAGTCAGGGGTTGGACCAAACAGTTGACGAACTTTTCACCCTCCTGCCTGTACCGGATCCGCCCCTGAAATCCATCCCTGACGGAACTGGAGGCAACCAGCTTGACGACCCCGGTGCACTATACGGGGAGACCTGGGTCAACGCAGCCCCGTTTCCGAATGTCAACCCACCCATGTACCGCAACCGGATCCTGCGCTCCAGGAGTAAATCCCTGTACTCCTGGACGATCCTGCAAATCTGGTACTCCGGCATATCCATCCAGGAAAAACTGGCGTTGTTCTGGCACAATCATTTTGTCGTCGGAGATGCGACCATTGCGCATCGGGAATATATCTATTATTCCCTGCTGCGGAGTTTTGCCACTGGCAATTTCAGGGAACTGACCAAGGAAATCACGATCGACACCAGTATGCTCTACTATCTCAGTGGAGCGGAAAACACCGTAGATGCCCCCATGAGAATTATTCCAGGGAATTGCTGGAATTATTTACTCTTGGCAAAGGGGCTCTGGCAGGCCCGGGGGATTATTCCACCTATACTGAGGAGGATGTCGTCACTATGGCAAAGGTACTGACTGGCTGGCGTGTCCTACCTATTAGTAATCCCGATACATTAACTGCCCAGTTTTCGCCTACCAGACACTCTCCTGGAGACAAACAATTATCCTATCGCTTCAACAATTCGATCATTGCAGAAAATGGCGAACAGGAATTTCGGGATCTGATCGATGTCATCTTTCAACAGGATGAATGCGCCCGCTTTATTATGAGAAAACTGTATCGGTGGTTTGTCGACCATGACATCACGGAAGACATTGAAGCCAATATTATTGAACCACTGGCATCGCTGATCAGAAACAATAATTATGTAATTGCACCGGCATTGAAGGTGCTGTTCAAGTCGGAGCATTTCTATCAATCCACGGCCTGTATGATCAAGAGCCCACTTGACCTGATGATGTCTGCCACCAGGGGCCTTGAAGTCATACCTCCTCAAGGCAATGTGGAAAAAGAATACGACCACGCATATCACATCTATATCATGAGTGCGGACCTGGAGCAAGCCCTCTTTTACCACCCTGATGTAGCCGGTTGGAAAGCCTATTACCAGGAACCTCAATTTGATAAACTCTGGATCAACAACCTGATGCTCCCAAAACGTCATGAATTCTGCAGACTGATGGTGGAAGGCGGCACATTCAGCTACAACGATGTCAATTACAACATCACCGATCTCATTCCTGTCCTGACATTGTCAATCAGATACCAGAGGCACCGGATCCGGACAGCCTGATCACCAGCCTCGCCGACATGATGTTCAATTACGCCATTACGGAAACACAAATAGCAAGCCTGAAAGATATTCTCATCCCGGGGCTTCCTGATTTTGAGTGGACGGTAGAGTATGCAAGCTACCTGTCAGACCCAACAAATCAGCCTCTCGCTACATCCGTGGAAAATAAATTGAAGAGTCTTTTTTCTGTCATGGTCCGTATGTCGGAATTTCAAATCATGTAACATGAAGAATGAAAAATTCAGCAGGAGAGATTTTATTAAAACCTCTGCGTTAGCCTCCATTCCCATCACGCTGAGTGGTTTCCCAATATTCGCCACCCTTCGATCAAGTACTTCAATTTTTGATGGGGATAATGACAAGATATTGGTCCTGGTCCAGTTGCAGGGTGGGAATGATGGCCTTGCTTCCATCTATCATGCTGATCAATATGCTAATCTGCAAGCCGTCCGAGGAAATATCCTGATCCCTGAAAATACCATCCTGAATGTACACAATGCATATGGATTTCATCCGTCCATGCAGGGATTGAAAGATGTTTGGGAATCTGAATGCCTGGGTATTATTCAAAACGTAGGGTATCCCAACCAAAACCGTTCGCATTTCCGATCAACAGATATCTGGAATTCAGCATCAAGCGCTGAAGAGTTCGACAGCACGGGTTGGATCGGACGATTCTACGACCTCAATCACAGCGAATACCCGAATGGATATCCAAACGGTGATTGCCCCCATCCATTTGCCTTGACCATGGGAAAAATTGTTTCCGAGACATGTCAGGGGGTGAATGCGAATTACAGTCTGTCCTTATTGGATCCATTCAATCCAGGCACCGCACTCGTCAGTGCAGAGGGAAATATCCCTGCCAATTGTTTCGGTGATGCGTTGACCTTTGTCAATGACACAGTCGCCAAAACCAATGCCTATGCTTCCGTGATCAGTGAAGCTGCAAATGCCGGAAACAACCTGTCTGCCAAATGGGACAGCCTCGAAACAAACCTTGCCCAAAAACTGAAACATGTTGCCCGACTGATCTCAGGAGGCCTGCAAACGAAAATCTATGTTGTTCAGCTGGGTGGATTTGATACACATGACAATCAGGTCGTGGACGGTGCCACGACAACAGGCCGACACGATGAACTGCTTCGTGAATTATCAGATGCCATTTGTGCATTTCAGGATGATCTCAATCTATTGAGTGTCAGCAACAGGGTGATCGGCATGACCTATTCCGAATTTGGCAGACGGATCCGGTCGAATTCAGCCTTTGGCACCGATCATGGAACCGCAGCACCACAGTTTCTCTTTGGATCCTGTATTGACAACCAGATATGGGGCGATCATCCGGAAATTGACACGCAAGTCGATATCGAGGAGGGTGTTACCATGCAATTTGATTTCAGAGATGTGTACGGTACTATTTTGAAGGATTGGTTGGGATTGAAAACAGACGAAGTCAAGAATGTCCTTCATGAGGATGTGCAGATACTTCCTTTGTTCAAACCAGGATGCGTCCAAACAACTTCAACAGATCAATTCTATCCCCAAAAGGACCTGCAGATCCAATTATGGCCAAATCCTGTGAACAGCATTTTGCAGGTGGACCTGTCCAATTTGTCCGCCCCAACAAGAATTCGAGTATTTGACGCGCTGGGTGCCCTGATCGCTACCCATGATGTCGGGAATTTGTCTGGCCCACAACATATTCTTGCACTGGATGTCTCCTCGTACCCTCCAGGGTCGTACTTTATACATGTTGAGAATTCGAGGACGAAGAAAACGAAGAAATTCATTAAAGTATAAAGTCGACCTGACACATTCCGTCATGCAACACCTGTAACACGCTCTGCCACCCCATGCGCTATTTCATTCACCTCGGCTTTGATGGCACCCAATACAGCGGTTGGCAGAAACAGGACAATACACGGAATACTGTTCAGGAGATTGTCGAACACACGCTCCAAATAATATTTAAAAAAAATATTGTCGTGTATGGTTGCGGTCGAACCGATGCCGGTGTGCATGCCAGCTGGTATATCCTGCATATCAACCTGGACGAGGCTCCGGCATTCGACCTGAAATACCGGCTGAATAAAAATCTGCCTGACGACATTGCCGTATTCGATGTCGTACAGGTCAGCGAAAATCAACACGCCAGATATTCGGCCATCTCGCGTACCTACGATTATTTCATCCACTGGAAAAAAGACCCGGTCCTCATCCGGTACAGCAACTTCTATGAAGATGTCACGCTGGATATCGAATTGATGAAACAGGCCTGCGCACTTATCCAGGCTACCACAGATTGCAAACCGCTGTGCAAACAACCGGAACTGTATGACAATACACTGTGTCAGATCAGTGCATGTACACTGTTTGTCAATGCGGATCAGGGACGCATGCGATTCACCATCACCAGCAACCGATTCCTGAGGGGCATGGTCCGGTACTGTATCTATTTTCTTGTCAAGGTAGGCAGCGGTGAACTGACGCTGGACGAGTTCAACCATCCTCAACAGAGACCATTCCTGACCCCAGAAGCAACCGGCACTCCCCCATGGCCTCTTTTTGAGTCATGTCGAATATCCCTTTCTGTCATTTCAGGATTCTCACCAGCTGCTCCGATGGATGAAAACCGGATTGGAATAAGAGCCTCTCGCATTCTTCTCTACAATGTCTATATTCGTTTCCGGGAAGGAAAAAATATACGAAAACTGAAAGAACCCTACTGAGAAACATGTTCATATCGGTTTGTTTGCATACTGATTTACAGGTATCCAAAATGTTCTATAAAGCAATACCAGTGTGTTGGTAATCAATAGAATATCCTTCTTCAAACCATACTATTTAAAAAAGAGTCTCTGCCCCGGTTCATATCGCCAAACCGTGGCCTCTCAATCACATCATGACCACTATGCTTCATGTTTCATTTTTTGTGTAACTTTATTAATAAATTTAATCGAAGATCGCCGCATTGTTTGCCGATATGAGGGACTTTGTACTGAAGCGAAGAATTTGATGAGGACTAGTTGCAGTTCGGCATACAACGGCAAAACAGGAGCGGCTGTGTCATGATGTTTACAACTATCAAACGCGGAGTCATAATAAGTGAAACGTCAACCATGAAACAAGGCCCATTTTGGCGACAAGCACTTTTGGGTACTTTTGGTGCCTCAAAAGTACCTACCCCGAGTGCTCGGGGCGGCGATGAGGCGGGCCAGAAATGAAAAACTTCACTAAAATATTATAGATGAACCGATTGAGTGGAAGACCGCATATTTGCCAAGGGCAACATTGGCAGAATAAATTTTACACTCCGATGCCAGTTCCCACTCTTTACTCAGCGAATAATTCCCACCATAGAACCTGAAGTTGTTGAAACGATTTGCCATCATCATCCTCATGCACGACATCTTTCCTGAACTGGATTCGCCATCCGGTCGAATCCTCCATCACCACACAAAAACACAACAGAAATAAAAGCCCAACCGGCATGAATGAGCATCTTTTCCAAAAGCAAGGAGCCCAAAAAATGAACCGAATGGTATGCGCAGCATCTAAGGTTGAACACCAATCCCTATGGCGCCATATTCGACTTTAGTGCAGAGGGGATGACAACACAAAAAAGCCCAGACCCAATGGGCCCCGTTTTCCGATAGCACCGATCAGTTTCGCGCCTCCACCGAAAAGAATTCCAAGATCAATTATCGCGTGCACAACCTCGAAGCGCTCGTCGAAGAATTGAAAAAGCAGATGTCACTTTCGTGGACGATGTAGTGAAGTATGAATATGGGAAAATTTATTCACATCCCGACCCGGAAGGAAACAAGATCGAATTATTAGGAGCCTCAGTGGAGGAATAATCTGCAGCTGACTTCGGATTTCCGGGGCGACCTCGGAGGAGGACCAACTTGCCGGATCTCCGGAGGTGATCCAGAATAATTACAGAACTGAACTGCACCGCATTCCGGGCATTTCACGAATGACTACCCGGTGTCACGGCTACCCGTACAGCTGTGATCTCACTGGTTGAAACGGAATCCTGCGGGCTTGAAAACCGGGAGGAAACAGCTGATCCATTTTTTTACGGCTACGACCCGGTAGGCCTCTCGTCTTTTTTTCCAAGTCAGAGGCATGTCTCGCTATAAAGGCGAAATAGGTCGGTCCACTTTCCTATCTTGCTGCCCATCCAGCTTTACCATCCCACACATTATGCGCTATTGTATTTTCTTGTTCTCCTGTTGCTTTCTCTGGCTATCTACACAAAAACTGCCTACATTCCCAATTATCTTCTCTAGACGGGCCACGGTAGATGGAAGTCAGTTTACTTGGGGATAAAACCGTAGAAAGAAAAAATTTCACTCTCATCTGGGGTGATGAAGCGGGGATTGATCCGCCATCCGCCTCCGACCCCGACCTTTGATTTTCCACCCCGGAAATCCTGGACACCCGGAATGGATCTATCAACAGATGCCAAGACATTGGATTTGTGTAAGGACACCCATCGGGACGAATCTGCACCTCACAAGATCCCGGTCATTATGCTCAACACATTTGGTCCCGACTTGGTTACCGGATGGGCATTTGGCGGAGAGCGGACGGGAATCATGAGGCACTTCTGGGCTCATCCGCTCGCGATGAAAGGGGCATGTCGCCGCTCATGAACTCACCCCATTCGCCCGAGGCACAATGTAATATTGATTATCGAACCATCCATGGCCTTGGACCGGTCTGGAAAATGCCGGCAGTTTTCTGGGAGACGCATGGTAATTTGTGCCATCTGGATCTATCCCGGGATGTCACCGCCTCGGGGATGGATGTCTATCATATCGAATCCTGGGGCGATTGGAAAAACACGTATGAAAATTATGCGCTGCTCAGTGGCCATTGCGGATATGGACGGTCTCGACATCATCAACCGGTTATGGCGCGAATCATTGCCCTGCCGAATATCCCCTTCAGGCATATAAACAGCTGCGAGGATTTACTCCATTTGAACTGAACGATCACCTGTATGATTACGCCAAACGAATGGCGACTTGCCCAGTATCAGCATCAAGAGTGTCGTGGTATTTCCGAGCCCGGCATAGATGACCTCGGGGCAGCTTGCTCCATTCAGGCCTTTGGACTATTCTCAGAACAAGTTCTCTCTCTCCGGGACATTTTCTGTGCCGGTCCCAGCGCCGGAAGGATATGCCTATAACGCGATTCCCATCCATCCCCACCCGGACAGTTGTGCTGTCATCATCCGGTTTAAAGTACATACAGATGCCAATCCACATGCCGGCTGGCCGCTATGGATTCTGTCACCGCTAAAGCCGACCAGATGAATCAGCCGATATGGTGAAACAAATGCAAGAAGCAGATCAGGAAATAGCCTTCCGAGCTGCTTCCCGGCAGATCCCGGCGGCTGCTATGTACATTTTGTGGTCATGGAATTGCGCCGACTAACGGCATCACCCATAATCCCCGGGTGACACTTGGAAGGATACCCCAAACATTTTCGTTTTCCATACAGAAATGACCATTTCAGGAGGCTCTCCCGAAAGGCGCACGGGCTCCTGAACTTCTTTCCGGTCTCAACTGAAAAACCAGGCCATCTCCATCCCAATGGCGGTGGTTGGGTGGAAGAAATTCGACAACTATCGCCAATTCCCGTTTTATCGGACCTCTGTACCCCTGTATTGGGCGCCTTAGTCAGATCGGCAGGGATGTCAAGATCACGAACTGCAGCTATTGTGCGCGATGCAGATCTCTGACGGTGATCATTGAGAGCAATGCATGTGTGCAGGAAGCACGTTATCGGATCAGGCACGAATTGGTGGTCGGGCTTTTCTCAAAAGCAACACCATTTCAGAAAATGCCCGCCCGTCCACATGCGTGCGCGAGGTAAGCAACTACATGTTGCACGGGGATATCGAAGTCGGTGGCGATGTAATTGTTTATAATTCATCCGGGGATTGTGACAATGGGGTGCTTCAGTACCGGATGACCAATTATTACGAGGATAATCTTCTCGAATGTGAAAACCGGACTGCCACCCATCCCGACAATCTGGATGTCAATAACCCGATCACCGGATTTGAATCCAGTGACATGCTCCTGTCATGCAATTGTGAGAATTATCGGGGTTGTCTGACTGTGACGGTTCATCCTGCTCCCGGAATTTTCTCAAGAATATCTGTTATTTCCCAATCCAGTGAATTCGTATTGTTATCCAGCACCCCGGACATTCGGTGAACCTGTCGATATACAGATTACTGATCTCACCTGGACATATCTGATTTCCGGCATGGATTATCCCGGGAAATATTGATCTGTCTGGATTGCCTGATGGGATACTTCAGGTAACCATTCGCCAAAATGCCGATGTACACCGATATGCCCTGGTTGTCCAGCACTGACAATTGACATTGGGAAGTCAGCACCAGATAACGGAAGTGGTATAACAACCGATAATCCGCATTGACTTGCAACTGAATTGAAAAGGATTTCGGACGAGAACGTTCATCTTCAGTACACTCTGAATAAAACTTGAGGAATTCCACGGACCGATCCAGCAAAGCATAGAATATGTATCTTTGGTGGCACAGAATCAACTCCGATGAAAACATCCTTTTTCCCTTCTCAGCATCCTGCTTAGCATCATTTGTCGAGCATCCTCCCGGCACAATCTCCACTGCTGGTAGCGGAAGGCAACCAATGGAATACCGTGAACTGGCCCACATTCGGCCCGAATACGTCATCCTTCCGGCAGAAAATAGGAGAAGACACCCTGCTTGATAACACGGTTTACCACAAGGTCTATTCATCCAATAAAGAATTCGGATCCGACTGGAAGTTCTACGGGGATTACCTTCGGCAGGACACGTTGACCAACCGGGTGTATTACAAGGATAACAAAGACGATGAAGTACTCCTGTATGACTTCAACATGGGTCTGAATGACACATTTGCTGTCAGTGATTATGCGGGTGTATTCTGTCAACAAACTGTCACCCAGATCGACACTATCCTGCTGAACAATGGCGAACCGAGGAAACGGTTGAAACTGGCAAACATAGATTATCCGTCAGATACACACTATTGGATCGAAGGTCTAGGCAGTACGTTTGCACTCATCCATTACTTTGTCTTTTGCCTGGAAGATATTCCACTCGAACTCCTTTGCTTTTATGCCAATGGAGAGCTTCTCTATCCACCTGCGCCGCAGTCCTGTTTTATTACATCACCGAAATTCCATCCTCGCCACCGCCGTCTTCGGTACAACCCAATCCGTTTACGTCAACCTTTACGATTCAATCGGAAAGCATTCTGTTCAATCGTTTTTGCTTTACAATCTCATCGGAAGCGTATGACCGAAGGCCATATAAACCAGGAAAATACACCAATTGATGGCACCAGCCTGCCATCAGGCGCCTACCTTTTGTCACTCACGGATGAACACGGCCGGCAATATTCCAGATGGATGGTCAAGATCTGAACTGCGCGATTGATCAGGCACAAACAGGAACGATCGGGAGGGAATTGAGAAAGGCGGACTCAGGTAAAATGCATATAAAATGGAAGTGTGAGCCTGAAATGACAACAGATATTCTAAAATTAAACTGAAATAGACATGGAAAACAAATGGATGCATGAAGCACATTCAACGTTATTCAACGTGGCACTATTTTTCACTCTGTTTTGCATCGTTAAACGGACAAATTGCAAATAGCTACCCGGTTTGACAGTTTAATACAAAAATGACCGGATGTCATTTTTACTGAAATGTTTGAAGGACCTGCTTCCAATTTCATCACAAGCGGTAATTGGAACACGGTATCGCCAAATCCGTCAAACATTCTTTCAGATCCTTCCGTACCGGCCGGCAGTCATGGAATACAATCATTACGTCTTCTAACCATACAGGACGGAACAAGCTCCGATCAAAACACGCTTGTTTATAAAAGATATCACCCATGACATCACAGATTCTATTTTCCATTCGATATTATATCAAGTACGATACCAATACTGTCTATCATCATTCCGGATTATGGTTAGGTGGAAAAAATCCGCCGTCGTCATTACCCGGAAACATCGGTGGTTCGTTACCACAAGGCAATAAGGAGTTTCATGTAGGGACAGAAATAAAAGGAATAGCCAATGGACAGGCCACAACCAATTCACTTTTCGGATTATATACTTACTGGATGGGAATGCATCAAAGTTGAGTCGACCCCATGTAGGATGATTTCTTTAATAACACGACAAATGACTACATTGATCTTGCTTCTGGAATTGCATAGAAATAATGGTCAAGCTGAATAATCCGGTTTCTGCCACGAATGGTGAGATCAAATTATGGATAAACGGAACGCTCATTTCCAATCTTGGCTACCAATTCCCTTCAGGAACATGGAGCTATAATCACTTTACTGAAGGTCCTGGAATGCCTTTTGAAGGATTTCAATTCAGAAACGACAATGCCCTGAACCTGAATTATATTTGGTTACGAAATTTTAATGATAAAAAATGGGTTCAGGCACATTGTCAGCGTTGATTTTGAGCGTTTGGTTGTGGCGAAAAACTATATCAGGCCCCATTTCAACTGCTCCAATTACAAGCTTCAGCAAGTCTGAATCAACCGTGACATTTCATTTGTCGAAGTCCCGCAAATAAAACCAATCCACTTTCCATCAAAAATTGAAACCCTGTCCATATTCAATATGCTAGGAAGACCAGTTTTGCAAGCAAATGACATCACCATTCTTTCAACGGAATCTTTGAATGACGGAGCATACGTTATTCAGGCTGACAACAGAATTTCTGGAAACTAATCATCAAGCGCAGAATAATTAAATGCTTCAGCTTCAGTGCATAAGATAACCTTGGATAGCCTATTTCTGATCCTATGGCTCTGCGATGAACGAACGCAATTTTAGCCTTCATATTTTCACCTGGTCGTATTGACCGGGATCTCTTTATGGAACAGTGCCGCACAACTCCCATCACCCGCATTGGTTGGCTATTGGCATAACTGGAATGCACCTGAAGCCCCCTACATCGAACTGGATGAAGTGGATTCCAGATACAATGTGGTCAATATATCTTTTGGCATTCCAATCAATGGCACGGATTATGAAATCGGCTTTACACCTGCACAAGTTCCAGAATCTACGTTCATCCATCAAATCCAAACCCTGCAAAGTCAGGGTCGAAAAGTTCTGCTCAGGTATCAGAAGTGCAAATGGTCCAATCAGGATTAGATAATTTCAAGGAAAAATGTATTTATCAGTTCGCTCAATGATTTGATCAGCACATATGGTTTTGATGGCATTGATATTGACCTTGAGGGAAGTTCACTCTCTGTCAGTGGAGGGACCATCGCCAATCCAACTGATAATCATATTATCCATCTGATCGATGCCATAAAATCAATCATGTTGGAGTATCAACTGAATAATTCCAAAAAGCTCCTGCTCACGTTTGCTCCGGAGGCTGCTTTTGTTCCAGGCGTGGCCAGTCTGCAGGTGGTATTTGGGGCGCATTTACCTGTCCTTCATGCGCTTCGTGATTCCACCGGACCGTGTTTGTATCAGCTCTATAACAGTGGGTCCATGTACGGTATTGACGGGAACATCTATTCTCAGGGAAGTGCCGATTTCATTGTTGCCATGACGGAAGCGGTCATCCAGGGATTTAACGTAGATCGGTGGTCCAACCAGGCCGGCCCATTTATTGGACTTCCTGAGACAAAAATTGCAGTGGGCCTGCCTGCCTGTCCGAATGCTGCCGGTGGTGGATTTGTCGATACAGCAACAGTTGGCAGCGCTCTACGTACCTTTTGGAGACTGGCCCCAAGCAGGGGGGAAATTATACCTTAATAAATGGAGGTGGGTACCCGAATCTAGGAGGAATGATGACCTGGTCCATCAATTGGGATAATGTAAACTCCTGCAATAATTCTGCCGGCCAATATGCAGATAATTTTGAACGCCTGTTTCTGAACCCACCACTTCCGGTTGAATTGCTATCCTTCACAGCCCGGCTTTTCGAAGATGAGCAAGTATTGCTCCAATGGCAAACAGCCTCTGAGATAAACAATCATTATTTTGGCTTAGAACGGTCAGATGCCGGTGTCCATTTAGAAATACTTGCTTATATCCCCAGGGATCCCAATAGTCTAACACTGAAAAATTATCAATACATTGATTCAAAGCCACTGGATGGCCGATCTTATTACCGCCTCGAAAAGGATCTTGATGAAGAGATTTCCTATTCGCCAATTGTCAGTATTTTCAATGCCCAATCTGAACAATGCAATGTGTATCCAAATCCCGTAAAAAATTTCCTCTTCTTCGATGAAGATTGTCCTGGTGAACAACGATTAATCTATGTATACACAACAATCTGGGGAGGTTGGTTTGGAATCTCTAATTGAAAAGAAAACGACTGGACTTGCATGCACTTGCCTCCGGGCTTGTATTATCTGGTTTCATTTGATTCCGCCAATCTTCAGAAATTATACGCAGTTGAATTTGTCAAAATCGGAAGACTGACCCGCTCATCCGGGATCACACGGGAAAATGGTGTGCCTTGCGGTTTGGATTCAGAAATACCCCCTTGCATCAGGCGTTAGTCGGGTGCGCACTGACGATGAGGACGACGTACGGACCTGATCAACATGGTCTATACACCCTGCGTCAAGCCGGCCAATGAATTCGGAAGAAGGTCACATATCGATCCCCAGAAAGCCAGCTGATCCAACCTGATTAAATGGAATTGACAACACAAGGATAATATCTTCCCTTTACTTCCGTGACCAGAGTGAAATAGCCAACCATCAGGTGCAGAGACAGAATTGGTCCTTATGTTCAATTTTCTACTTTAGAGCCACTTCACTTCCAATCGAAAAAAAAAGCTTTTTTTTACCGAACAGCACAACCGATGACACTTGTCTCTTCCAAACTTGGTACATATCACTTGGCTCTCCCACTCCCTACTCCTGCTCGGCATGCTGGTTCCCACACAGATCATCCTGGCCAGGGCCTCCTGGCTATACCCTGTGTGCGTCGGAAGGTGAATCCTTTACACTGCCCTTTTTGAGCCATGTGGCCTATGGAGCCAACAATGCTTTCGCCTATCTCTACAACCAGACCGGCACCATCACCTTCAACAATACCACTTTCGGCGATCCGGCGCCCGGCGTCGTCAAATCCGGCTATTACAAACTCGCCAGCAGCGAAGGCAATGCGGCATTGCTCGAAATGGCCCTGCAGCAGCTCCAGGACCATTGTACCGGCACCACCCTGCTCACCGGTCAGCAGATCAACGACCTCAGTGACTCCATCCAGCTGAATATCTTCTCCATCGCAGATACCAGTTCCCTCATCCTGCAAGCCCTCGATCTTATCGCCTGCTATGAAACCCAGAAAGGCCCTCTTTTCCTCAACCCGGCCACCCTGGGTGGATTCCAAAATGACTTTGATGCTCTCGATGGCAAGGAACTGGATCGGGCCGTTTTTGTTGTCCAGCAGGGCATGTTCGACCATGTCTATACCCCGGTGAATGTGGCGAAATACGCCCCCCTCCTCACCAATCGCCGGTATCAGACTGCTGACTATTTTCCGGGCGTTTGCCCCGATCCGACCGACTCATCGACCACCTACACCGCCATAGTCAACGCATCCCTGCCCACAGAATATGGCACCGGCACCGCCTTCTCCGCCCCGCCCGTCGCCCTACCGGTTATTATCTGGCACCGGGAAGCATCGGCACGGTAAAGGTCCCTTCGGAAATGGTCGACAAGGGCTTCAAGATCCTGGTCGGCGCCCATTCGGTCAACCGAACCGCACACAATCCGGTCAATCGCTTTTTCCGGGTCACCAATTCCTTTCCGATCGATGATACCCTCACCCGGATCGTCAATCCGTTCGGTGGCGGGATCTATATCATCACCCCGTATGAAGCCGCTGAAGGTCTGGTGGATATCCAACTGACCAACGTTGTCCCTGCACCCTATTTCGCAGCCAACAGCGCGAGCAAAACCTCTCTCCAGGACTGGCAGGAAACCCAGCGCAACAATCCTGCTCCCTGGGCGGATTTTGCGTCCGATAAATACATGATGCAGGTGCCTACCAGCTGGATCTACAATTATGATGATCCGGTTACCCTCATGCAGGACTGGGACGATCGGATGGATGTCGTGTCCAGATTGCTGGGCTATCCGCTCATGCCGAACAACATCAAACTGTATCTGCAAGTCGACGTCGGGATCCAGTACCTCGGCTTTTACGGCATCGGCAATCCGCAAGTCAACAATACCTACAACCCGCTTGCAGTCGAAAGCGGGAATAAAAACCACTGGTTCCTGCGGCCTGGCGACGGATTCTGGGAAACAGAATTCCACGAAATGGGACATGCCCAGTTGTTCAGCAATTTCCCGGGGGAGACCGAAGCTTCTGTGAATGTCCTGGCGGCCGCCATCTTCAATCGCCTCTACGGGATGGACATCGACATGGCCCTCGGGCGTTCATTCGATGATGCCCCTTACCGCACCCGCGACCAGTCGGCACTCAACTGGATGGTCACCCCGAATTTCCGGGCGGGCAAGGCCATGGACATATCCAATACCACCAAGGATGAAGTGCGCTACCAGCAACGCGGTTATGCCAAATACATTGAAATGGCCGCCCTCTTCGGCTGGGAAATGATCGATTCCTTCTACAACAGGGAGCAACTGGATTTCATCCAGCAGGTACCCGGAGATGGACTGACTGACGTGGACAGCCGGATCCTCCGGTTCCAGCCAGACTGCCGGTGCAGACGTCCGGCCATTGATCCATTTCTGGGGTACACCCCAAGAACCCTGCCGTCCTGGCAGACGCCATCAGCACCGAGGGCCTGTTGCCGTCAAAACTGATTTGTGATCGACTGGTGCATTACAAATCCATCATTCCGCTGAACAACGCCGAATTCGAGGCGCATGCCAAAGCCTTTTTTGGCGGTTCTGTTCCCGCCGGCGGCCATCCGGATTATGGCTCCGGCTGGTACAATATCTGGTTGACGCAGTACGATGAGTCCCATGGCGCTCTCGCCCAGGAATCCATGCAGAATATCATCGATCTGTATTTTCCCGGAGGTTGCCCGACAGAGGTTGTCACCCCCAACGTCACAGTCAACAGCACCACCATCTGTGCCGGGGACTCCGCTACATTGACAGCCACCGGAGCCATGTACTACGAGTGGAGCAATGGGGCCACAGGACCGACCATTACCGTGATTCCGGACACCACCAAGACCTATACCGTCATTGGAAAGACGGCCGGGATCAACTCTTCACCAGCTCTTGCCCACGTAACCGTCATTCCTGTCCCGGAAGTGTCTGTGGACGACGTAACGATTTGTGAAGGACAGTCGGTCACCCTACTCGCCAGTGGCGCGGAATCCTGGCTATGGAGTACAGGAGATACCAGCGAACTGGTGCTTGTCGCGCCGTCCATAACCACAACCTACTCCGTGGTTGGCACAACTGCAGGTTGTGAATCCGATTCCATCTCAGTAGAGGTGACTGTCGTCCCGCTACCCACCGTCACCATCACCGAGGACCCGCAGGGACCGATGACTATCCTCGATGCCGGGGGTCAGAACCTGACTTATCTGTGGTCGACCGGCGAGATCACGCCGTCCATTCAGGTTGATTCTTCCGGGACCTATACGGTCACGGTAACGGATGCATTCGGTTGCTCGAATTCGGCCAGCATCACCATCACCATCACATCCATTTTCGACCAGGAAAACGGACTGAACATCCTGATTGCACCGAATCCGGTGAGGGAAGTCCTGCATATTACATGCACAGGGCAAGCGACCACATCCGTTCGGATCATAGACAATCTGGGCCGGGTGGTTTTGGAGGACAGGATGGTCGTTCCCGATGGAGCAACACGAACGGTGAATATGGTACCACTACCTGCCGGAACCTATTCTATTCAGATCACCGGAACGCACCTGGTAAAGACTGCCCGCATTGTGAAGTAGACGGTTCAACTGGGCTGATCAGGAAGAATCATCGACAGGACGTTAAACCACTGCTGCATTTTAGCATCCAAAGGCACAAAGAACGACATGATGACCAAACGCCTGCTTCCATCCATTCTGACCATCTGTGTGATTTTGATCGTCGTTGCACTGACCTGCAGCAGCTGTCAGAAAAAGGATACCACTGAAGAGCCACCACAGCAAGAAACCCTGATCTGACGCATCTCCCGCTCGGCGATCCGTTGATCCTGCGTCGTGATCTGGGGACAAGAACCCTTGCTGCAGCACCTGTGGTTGTGCGGAGTGCCGCAGAACGGTGCCGGAAACGATGATGCGAGTGACTGGACCAATCCAGATGGTTCTCGGGATTATACCCGCAAGCCAAGGTCGATGGGAACGTGGTCTGGATCAGCGAGTTTGAGGTCACACTGGATGGTAACGGAAATCGCATCATTACCGGGAATGCCTTGCCAAGCCATCCAACCGGGGTTTTCCCCATCACGCCAGGAAGTTTACCGTACAAATATGACGGCAATCCGAATATCATTACGGAGCATGATGTCCCGTATATCCTGCCCGCCATACCCGAGATCGCCCCGAAACCGGCTTGTGTCACCTTCGGTCCTTCCGGTATCTCGCTCAGCGGCAGCGCCATTTATCACGGTGCATCTACCCTGGGAAACGATGCTGCTGCACATGAAATGCTGGACCGCTTTGGCGGGCATACGGATGGCACTGAAACCTATCATTACCATTTTCCTGCACAGGATTTGCAAGACCATATCCATCCGCACACGTCCGGGCATTCCGCTCTGATGGGCTATATGCTGGACGGATTCGGGATCTATGGACCCTATGGAGAACAGGGTGAATTATTGACATCCAAGGATCTGGATGAATGTCATGGACATACGCACCAAGTGATGTGGGATGGTGAAATGATCGACCTGTACCACTATCACTGGACCTATGATTTCCCCTACAATATCGGCTGCTTCAAAGGGATACCGCAGTGAGTCTGCTCAAGTCAGCACAATCTACAGGGCAGACGGCTGATGAAGCGTTACTTGATTAACCAATTGCTCAGGTCGCCTCGATCCCTCTGAAGTCCTGTGCAGTAAGAACGATCCATTCAGGTGTTTTAAGGACCGGATACGCCAGACAAAAAAGAAGAAAGGCGACCCCGATCTCCCGGAGCCGCCTTTCTATTTGTTAGCGATTGATTTGAATTACTTCAGATCAAACCGATCCAGGTTCATCACCTTGTTCCAGGCAGCGACAAAGTCCCTCACGAACTTTTCTTTGGCATCGCTTTGGGCATACACCTCAGAGATCGCCCGCAGCTGGGAGTTGGAACCGAAGACCAGGTCAACCCGGGTGCCTGTCCACTTCACCTCACCGGTCTTGCGATCGCGACCCTCGAACTCGTTTTCCGATGTGGGCGCCCAAACAGTGCCTGTTCAGCAGATTCACAAAGAAATCGTTGGTCAGCTTGCCCTTCTGATGGGTCAATACACCATGAGTGGAACCACCGGTATTCGCACCCAGTACCCGCAGTCCACCAATCAGCACCGTCATTTCCGGCGCGCTCAGGGTCAGCAGCTGGGCTTTGTCGAGCAGCATTTCTTCCGATTGGACACTGTAGGCTTTCTTCCGAAAATTGCGGAATCCATCCGCCTGGGGCTCCGGGGAAAGCAAAGCTTTCCACGTCCGTCTGCTCCTGGGTCGCATCTGTGCGACCAGGTGTGAAGGGTACCGTGATCTTCATGCCGGCATCGGCAGCGGCCTGTTCGACGGCCGCACATCCTCCCAGCACGATCAGGTCGGCCAGGGAGACCTTCTTGCCGCCGGAAGCTGAAGCATTGAAGTCCTCTGGATGCCTTCCAGGCGCTTCAGCACCTTGCTCAATTGGGCCGGGTCGTTGGCCGCCCAGAACTTCTGGGGAGCCAGGCGGATGCAGGCACCATTGGCGCCGCCGCGCATGTCACTACCCCGGTATGTGGAGGCAGAGGCCCAGGCCGTGGCCACCAGTTCGGCGACACTCAGGCCAGAGGCCAGGATCTTGCCTTTCAGGCTGGCGATATCCTGTGCATCGACCAGCTTATGGTCAACTGCCGGAACGGGATCCTGCCAGATGAGCTCTTCCTTCGGCACTTCCGGACCCAGGTAACGCTCGCGTGGTCCCATGTCCCGGTGGGTCAGCTTGAACCATGCACGCGCGAAGGCATCGGCAAACTCGTCCGGGTTCTGGTGGAAATGGCGGGAGATCGGTTCATAGATCGGATCGAAGCGCAGCGACAGGTCCGCCGTGGTCATCATCGGCGGATGCTTCTTGTCGGGATTGTGCGCATCCGGGATCATGTGTTCAGGCTTGCAATCCTTGGCTACCCACTGAGTGGGCCCCAGCCGGGCTCTTGGTGAGTTCCCATTCGTAGCCGAAGAGCATATCGAAATAGCCATTGTCCCGTGGTCGGATTGGGCTTCCAGGG
Organism: Saprospiraceae bacterium; assembly: GCA_016710115.1. Lineage (GTDB taxonomy): Bacteria > Bacteroidota > Bacteroidia > Chitinophagales > Saprospiraceae > JAGNXB01. Next base: position 295,016 of record JADJLN010000002.1, on the reverse strand, counting down.
CCCCCTCGATTCCACTGGTAGTAGTGTGCTCACCTTTACCTGTACCCAGTTTATTCATCCATCCCAAACCCTGCTGCTCCAGTGGTGCAGCTTCGGGTTCGGCGCCGACCAGTGCGGGATCACCGGCACCGTGAGCCTTGCCGAAGGTGTGGCCACCTGCTACCAGGGCTACCGTTTCATAATCGTTCATGGCCATGCGGCCAAAGGTTTCGCGAACATCGCGACCGGAAGCCACGGGATCCGGGTTGCCATCGGGGCCTTCGGGATTGACATAGATCAATCCCATCTGCACGGCGGCGAGCGGATTGTCGAGGTCGCGATCGCCACTGTAGCGGCTATGCGGTTTGTCGCTGGTCGCCAGCCATTCTTTCTCGGCACCCCAGTAGATATCTTCTTCCGGCTGCCAGATGTCTTCCCGGCCACCACCGAAACCGAAGGTCTTGAATCCCATCGATTCAAGGGCGACATTACCGGCAAGGATCAACAGATCGGCCCAGGAGATCCGGTTGCCATATTTCTGCTTGATGGGCCAGAGCAGGCGGCGCGCCTTGTCCAAATTGCCATTGTCAGGCCAGCTGTTGATCGGCGCAAAACGCTGGTTGCCTGTACCTCCTCCCCCACGCCCGTCAGCGGTGCGATAGGTGCCGGCACTGTGCCAGGTCATCCGGATAAACAGACCACCATAGTGGCCCCAGTCCGCCGGCCACCAGTCCTGGGATTCGGTCATCAGTTTTTTCAGATCTTCTTTCAGTCCGGCATAGTCCAGACTCTTGAAGGCTTGTGCATAGTCAAAATCCGGACCCAGCGGATTGGAGGCCGGTGTGTGCTGATGGAGAATGCCGAGGTTGAGCTGGTTGGGCCACCAGTCACGGTTTCCTGTACCGGCTACAGCACCCTGCTTCACCGCTCCACCCATGAAGGGGCATTTTCCTGCACCGTTCTGGCTGGATGAAGATTCTTTTGAATGAGTATGTTCTTCCATGATTCAAGGATGATTTTATTCTTGGTTCAAAATTACAATAATGCCTCCATGAATAATATTTATATTTCTTATGATCATATAGATATGGTCTATAATGAAAGTGTAACTGGAGCCGGGTCCTCTCCCCAACCTGACCCTGTTTGCCGCATTATGGGAACCATCATCCTCGCCCCGCCTTTTCCAAGCCGGACATACCTTGCAGGTCAGACCCTTCTGTTATATTCGCTATCACCACTTGAAATCTGTGCACAAAACAGCTGATCCGATGAAACCAATTCTGAATATACTCCTCCTGAGCCTGTGCATCGCCAGTTGTCAACCGGCAGCTGACATCAGTTCCATCAATCCGGTCAACTGGGAAAAACGGACGATCACTGCGCCCTTCCCTGATTCCATGATCCAGGGCACAACCTATCTTTCTGTCTATTCCCAGGTGTACAGTAATACCGAACACCGGACACATGATCTTACGGCCACCATCAGCCTGCGCAATACCAACCGGGCGGATACCATCTACATCGACAGGGCCGAATATTTTGACACCCATGGTAACTCCATCCGCACCTATTTTGACAAGACCATCTTCATAGCCCCGATGGAAACTGTGGAGATCGTGATCGACGAACGCGACCAGGCCGGCGGTACGGGCGCCAACTTCCTGTTTGACTGGCGCATTCATTCTCCAGAAAATGAACCCTCTTCGACGGAGTCATGATCTCCACATCCGGGCAGCAAGGACTTTCCTTTGCGACAAAAGGACATCGAATCAAATAATGAGGTTGATGAAGAGAATTATTCAACTATTCATCCTTATTCCAGACCGTTATAACTTCAACAATGCGACTATGAATTGCAGATTGTCTTTCCTGTGGGTAGTTTTAAACTGCTTGATTCTTGGAAGCTGCAAACCATCACAAGAACTATTCCTACCAACCGATACCCATTCCTGGACACAAATTGGCAATGCGACCTGGACCAACCATCAGGGTGAATGGATCGGCGATGTCCGCGAAGGTGCCGGCTTTTTATTTTTCAATGACACGTTTGGGGATTTTACACTCGAGCTCGAATTTTATCCCGACAGTACCATCAATTCAGGCGTTTTTGTCTGTTGCCGGAATCAGGAGATCAACCCCACCAATTGTTATGAAATCAACATCTGGGACCTCCACCCGATTCAGACCTACCGTACTGGTGCCATAGTGACACGGGCCAACCCGTTACGCAACAAGAAGACCATAGGCAAGTGGAACCGATACCGCATTTCCAAGGAAGGAAAACGACTCAGGGTATGGCTGAATGGTTCATTGACTGCCGATCTTAAGGAAGGAAATCTCGGAGACGGCCAAGTGCCATCCAGGCCTCTGGAACCGGCAAGATTCGATTCCGGAATATTCGGATCAGATCATTCAAAGGATCCAGATTCTGAAACTACGTGGCTTTGAAGATATTCCACATGGGAAAAAATTGGAGCAATAAAATGGACTGAAAAGTTTACATTTAATCCGCAATAGCCAACCCATACCTGGACAACCTTTACCACTTCTGTTTACATATCATTCAGGATGCGGATTGAACAAGCTGCATGAGACTAAGTCCATATTTTTTAAAAAAATTTAAAGTTTGCGCATGTCAAAAAGAACCCTCCTATGGCTGAATGCTTTTTTTGCTTGCGGCCATTTTACAGGTCATTTATTCGACCGCATGGTCGTCGTTCCCAACTGGAATGAAGGGACAGTGGACGGCATTATGTCCTTCCATCACTTTTTCCAGAATGTTGACCCAGGAGCCTATTTTTCCATTTTTGTCATGGCCCCAACCTTGTTCTCCATCCTGTCCTTTCTCTTCTACTTTCGGTCACACCCGGATTTGAAGAGAGTGTTGGGCATAGGCCTGATCATTACACTCTGTTCCACAGCATCCACATTTCTGTTTTTCTTCCCGATCAACAATTACCTTTTCTGGGGAAAAGACATCGTTCTGGATCCTGTCCAGACCAAAGCCTTTGTTGAAAAATGGGTATTTGGCGAATGGTTTCGCATCGCTGCCGGGCTGTTCACAATGATCCTCGCCGGATGGGCCGTTCATCTGTCCTATACGGATCGGAAGGCCTGACCCGATTCTGAGCGGAAAAAGCTGGATGAACACATGTTTAAAATACCTTGAAAAAGATCACCACTTACATCGTGGATGCTTTTACGGATGAACCCTTCAAGGGCAATCCGGCAGGTGTCTGTTTGGTCGATGAAGCCCTTGATCCAGAGTTGATGCTGGCTATCGCCAGTGAATTGGGACTCTCCGAAACAGCATTTGTCCAACCCGGTCTTTCCCCGGGACAATTCACCATCCGATATTTCTCCCCGAAAATGGAGATCCCCCTCTGCGGACATGCCACCCTGGCCGCTTCAAAAGTGCTTTTTGAACGCCATCCGGAAACCCGTCATATTCAATTTGAAACCATTCAAAAAATATCCCTGCCTATTGACCGGGAAGGCGACCTGATCGTGATGACATTCCCTCAATATTCTACCCGATCGGCCGAGGCAGCGCCGGCATTACTACGGGCTTTAGGCGTAGAGCATATCCTGAATGCCGAGTATAATGAGGAAACGAACATTGTCCTTCTGGAGATCAACAACAGCGAAGACCTCCAAGCATTAACGCCGGATTATTCTGGGCTTGTCCAGGCGCATTCCGGAATCAATGGCGTACTGGTCACCACTCTGTCCCAACAAGCAGATTATGATTTCGAGTCCCGCTATTTCTGGCCCTGGAGTGGCACAAATGAGGACCCGGTCACAGGAGGCACCCATACTTTCCTGGCGCCCTATTGGGCTGCTCGACTGAACAAGCGAAAGATGCGCTCCTTCCAGTGTTCGGAACGAACCGGATCCATGGAACTTGAGTTGATCTCTAATAATCAACTCCTGATCAAAAGCACTGCTCGGATTATCTTCCGTGGGGAGCTTTCCTTATAAATTTCTTGTCCCAAGAAAGTCCAACATATTCTTGCCTGCCCCATACAAAACTGGCAGATCATCTGGGCAGAGGAGTTTGGAGGGGAGGAGGAAAGGAGATGATGAGGTGATAAATACTTTAGGGCACCTCTATCAACCCCACTCAATGACCAACCAAATCCCGAAGGGATTTTTACTAAAGAAAACCTGCGCGATACTGCGTTATTTCTCAATCACTTAGCTGTGGCTATGCTCTTTCGAAATGCCTTGTCTCGCTTGGTTTTCTTTAGTCTTGGTCTATTTCGGAGGTTAATAGAGGTGCCCTTTAGATAAACTGCCAAATGAGGGCCCTGACCCCGAGTTCTCCTGGCGCCGTTGGGAGGCGATTCAGACATGAAATTCCTTGGCTCTGAGTAATGCGGGAACCCTGGAGTAAAATACTGCCCATGTCAAATGGTTCCTATTCATGAAGAACCAGAATATTGGAAACTTCTGTTCTATCTTACCGCTGCCATCTGGCAACACACAGCTTGAACACCACATCATGCGTAAACTCATCGGCATCGCCCTCATCATCGGCAGCCTTTTCCTCGGCTATCAGAGTTACCATAAAATCACGGACAACAGCACATCTGTGGAGATCCTGGATGTGGAAATCGGGCTGTCGAATAAATCGGAGAAAGAGGAGGGTTACCTGTATGCGGGACTGGCCGTCCTTCTGTTTGTCGGTGGCGCTTACCTGATCAAGAAATAGTGATGATCAGTGACGACCTCCTGTCTGCATTTTCTGGAAGAACGCCTGCCCGAAAGTACGGCAGCAGATCGAAAAGCCTGGGCACAGGAAATCGTTGAGCGAGGTATTTCCCTGCCCGAGATCTTCCCCTTATTGACAGCGAAATTCACGGTGCGCTCCCGCTTCATCTGGCTGCTCTCTGATATTGCCGAAGCGGATCCTGTACGGACCCGAGCTGCCCTTCCCGAACTGTTTGCCCGCAGTCAGAAGATCCAATACACACCATTAGACCAGGCGTTTGCCCGTTTATGGCTTACCGCCGGTGTGCCCACCGAACAGGAAGGCCTGGCTATCGACCGCATGTTTGCACTCCTCCAGTCGGGTACAGTCAATGTGAGTATCAAATACAATGCACTCCGCGTCCTGCAAAAACTGCTGGAAGTCTATCCAGAAGTGACCGAAGAATTCCTTTTGGTGCTGGAAGATCAGGAAGGCAGGCACACCGCTACCTTCGACAATGTGATCAGAAAAACCATTCTGACTTACCGCAAGCGTCTGTCATGATGAGACTTATTATCTGGCTGCTTATGCACTCCCTCTCTGCCGGATGTGCTGCTGCAGGTTCTGCAGCAGACGGCCCGTCTGGTGCTGATACAACCATTCACATCCTGTTTGTGGGCAACAGTCTGACTTTTGCTAATGACCTGCCGAACCTCGTCAGCCAACAGGCCAGGGAAAAGGGAATCGTCGTCCAGACCCGGATGATCACCCGCCCGAATTATGCCTTGATCGATCATCTGGCTGAGGGAATCATCCAGCAAGCGATGAGCGACCAGCATTATGATTTTGTGGTCGTCCAGCAAGGCCCTTCCTCACAGGATGAAGGCCGGCAAATGCTCCTCGATGCAGGCAGAGAATTGAGCGGATTATGCCTGACTCACCAATCGCAACTGGCCTTTTTCATGGTATGGCCCTCACGCAGCAATCAGCATACGTTCGAGGGGGTGATCAAGAATTACACTGCCGCCGCAGTGCAGTCACAAGCAATCCTCTGTCCTGTAGGAGAAGTCTGGAAACGCCATGTCGATGCGTCCGGATCGTGGGACTATTATGGCCCGGACGGATTCCATCCTTCTTTACTGGGCAGTCAGGTAGCTGCAGCAGTGATCGCCGAAAGTCTGTTTGGAGGGCGTTAACGGCACATATCTGAATCAATTTGAATTATCGGCAATTGATCAGATATTATAAATTATCGTTGATATTTGCAATATTCTTGATTATCTGATTATTAGCCGATATATTTGCAATAAATGACCTATGGATGCGGTGATCACCGGAGACATCATTCATTCCCGACAGGGCAACCTGACCGAATGGATGGATGCACTCAAATCTGCCCTGGCACAGCAGGACCCTGACAAACGCCGGTGGGACATCTACCGGGGAGACAGTTTCCAGCTGGTGGTCCGACCTCATCAGGCATTGCTTTCGGCCTTTTCGATCAAAGCGAGCATCCGGCAAACGGGAACCCAGGATGTCCGCATGGCCATTGGCATGGGCGCCATCGAATATCCGGCCGAGAAACTATCCGAATCTCAAGGAGAGGCATTTGTGCGGTCAGGCGAATGTTTTGACCAGTTGAAGAAAGAAACGCTGGCCATCCGTACGGGAACGCTCGATTTCGATGTGCCCATCAATATCATGCTCAGTCTGGCGTCGCTGACCACAGATCATTGGAGCCCTGTTGTCTCCCGGGTGATCCAGACGGCGATCAGTCATCCAGACCTCAATCAGCAGGCGCTTGCGAGCATCTTGCAGAAATCACAAAGCTCCGTCAGTGAAGCCCTGAAACGAGGTGGATATGACCAATTGATGGATCTCAATGCGTATTTTCAGGCACAACTTGCCTGCCTATGATCACCCTTCTGATTTACCTGATAATCGTCCATATCCTGGGCGATTTTGTCTTCGTGTCGTCCAGCTGGCAGGAAAAAAGAAAAGAAGGAGGTTTCCGTTCGGGATATGCGTTTCTCTATCCGCTGATCCATACTGCCCTGATCTTCCTGTTTATCCGGGATATCCGGTATTGGCCTGTATTCCTGGCCGTATATCTCAGTCATGTGTTCTTTCCCATTGTCCGAAGATTTCTGGAAACAAGGTTGAACCCGAGATGGGGATTTGGAATCGAACAACTCCTGCATGGTGGGGTGATCGGATGGATGATCTTCTGGTACCATCCCGCTCCGATTGACCTGAGTCTTCTCTTCTCAACGAAAACAATGCTTCTTTTTCTGGCCATTCTTCTACTCAGCACGGTTTCCAGAGAAGTCATGAAATTATGGATGAGCAAATGGACGTTGGAAGAAGATGACCAGAGCCACTCCCTGAAACATGCCGGAGCCACGATCGGTGTCCTGGAACGCCTGTTCGTTTTCGGATTTATTATCCTGAATCAATGGCAGGCTATCGGTCTGCTCATCGCTGCCAAATCCGTCTTTCGATTCGGCGACCTGTCGAGGGCCAAGGACAGGAAACTGACCGAATATATCCTCATTGGCACGATGATGAGTTTCGGACTGGCCATCCTGGTGGGAATCGGCTATCAATACGTATTGTCGCACACCATTCCCGTCAGTCTCCCTGAAATCGAATGCATCCGGACCGAGTCAGGATCAGGTAGAAAATATCTTTTGATTGCCTGTTTTGGTAAGCCTCATCTTCATTCTCAATAATTGACTTTTAATGACAGATCAAGAAAAGATCAACCATTTGACAGCAGCATTTTTCCAGGTCTTCACGAATATTGATGGCCGGGATGCGCAAGTTCAGAAACTGCATGATCTGTTCATCCCTGAAGGATTGCTGATCAGTAATACCGGGGGCCATACGGCTGTATTTACCGTTCAGGAATTTCACCACTCGCGCCAGGCTATGCTGAGTGATGGAACCCTTACCCAATTCGGGGGCGGGAAACCGATCACAGTACTGATTTGATGGGAAATATCGCGCAGCGGGAATGTCAGTATGTCAAATCGGGAATTATGAATGGAATACCCTTTTCTTCGTACGGACGGAAGAGCTTGCAATTCATCAAAACAGGAGATGAATGGAGGCTGACTTCTGTCGTCTGGTGCGATCATCAACCCAATGAATAGCAGCAAATAGAACCAACGTGAATGTTGTTGCATACATTGCCATATCAAAATCGAGCTGAACATGTCTTTACCCCGACAGAACAGGATAAAAATCACCGCGACCATCCAGGCTCCCATTGACCAGGTATGGACTTGCTGGACGACACCAAAGCACATTACAAAGTGGAATGCCGCTGTGGATGAGTGGCATTGCCCTACCGCCTCGAACGATCTTCGTGCAGGTGGGAGATTCTCGTATCACATGGCCGCCCGGGATGGCAGTGTGAAATTTGATTTTAGTGGGACGTATGATGTGGTGACCCGTCCGAAACTGATCCAATACACCCTGGATGATGACCGCCAGGTGAGTGTTCGTTTTAAAGAAGAAAATGGAAAGACGACCATAACCGAAGTGTTTGAAGCCGAAACAGAGAATCCCGTTGACATGCAAAAATCCGGATGGCAAGCTATCCTGGACCGGTTCAAGCACCACGTGGAGTCACTTTAAATGAGTGGTGTCCCGTAAACTTGGACCGGAAAAATAAATCCGGAATGCCATTCCATTGCGATAGGTGATGTCAATTCTGGAAAGGAAGGTATCTTGGATGACCGGATTATCAACAACAACATCATGCGTAATCAGATCTCCATTTTCCTCCTGGTTTTTCTCATCCAGGGCATTTCTTTTGCCCAGCAAACCATCACCTCCACCATTCAGCATGATGGTGGCACCCGGGAATATATCCTCTATGTTCCGGCAGCATATACCGGCGCTGAGCAGGTACCGCTGGTATTCAACTTTCATGGGTTTGGCAGCAATGCTACCGAACAGATGTGGTATGGCGATTTTCGCGCCATTGCGGATACAGCCAATTTTCTGATCGTTCATCCCCTGGGGACACTGTTCAACAATACACCGCATTTCAATGTCGGTGGGTTTACCCTGGGAAGTACGACGGATGATGTGGGTTTCACCGCTGCGTTAATCGACTCACTTTCGGCGACCTATTCCATTGACCCGGACCGGATCTACGCCACCGGTATGTCCAATGGCGGATTTATGAGCTTCCTGCTGGCCTGTCAGTTGAGCGACCGATTTGCAGCCATTGCCTCTGTAACCGGATCGATGACACCCGAGACCTTCATTGCCTGCGATCCGCAACACCCGACACCGATCATGCAGATCCACGGTACCACAGATCCGGTCGTTCCCTATGCCGGAGCCCAGTGGACCAAATCCATCCAGTCAGTCCTCGACTATTGGGTCGAAATCAATGCCTGTGGACCTGTGCCCACCATCTCCAAGCTTCCGGATACTGCACGGCGATGGGAGTACTGTTGAACACATCGTCTATTCCGGAGGTAAAAAAGCAAGTACTGTGGAGCACTTCAAAGTAACCGGTGGTGGGCATACGGCCGGGTACGATCTTCGGATCGTCAGGAACCAATCAGGATTTCAAAGCTTCTCTCGAAATCTGGCGTTTTTTCAGCCGGTACTCCAAAGCCGAGCTCTCTGCGCCAACAAGCCTTCAACCCGAACCTGATCCTTCACACTTGGTTGTCATCGCTCCGAATCCAGCCAGGGATCAGCTCCGGTTAACCAACCTGCCGGATGAACGCCTGATCTATCAGCTCATGACGCTGACTGGCACTGTCCTCCAATCTGGAATATTACAGCCTGAAACGGACCAGATTGATCTGACATCTATCCAAACAGGACATTACTTCCTTCGAATTGGCGGTCAAATTCATCCCGTGATTATTTCAGAATGATCAGTGTCATCTGTTCATTTTCATAACCTGAATAGATACCACAAGCGCATGACCAAACTGGATTGGATCCCTGCTGCAAGGCACATGGTCAACCTCTGATGATATGACGTCTGGTTGACATTTTGACGTATTTTCAAGATGTTTTACACGTCCATGCAACGAAGAATATGTTTTCCGACTCCATGTAACGTGGAGGTATTAAAAGGGAACAGTTTGACAGAAATGTTCCTTACTCGCCTGATCCAATTTCATTCAATTCGACTATGAAGCACATACTCACTTTTCTTATGTTGACTGGCATTCCGTCTGTGTTGCTGTGCCAAAACAAGTTCGATGCTCGCGGAGCAGTGATCCTGGAAGCCACCATTCAGGAAGCCCCTCCCCAGATCCAGCTCACCTGGGTGAAGGATACGGTGAACCTGGGTTATACCATTTATCGAAAATTCAGAGATGATCAGGTCTGGAGTGACACCCTGGCCAGCCTGGATCCATTGAGCACAACCTGGACAGATACAGCGATTTCGATCGGGACAGCCTACGAATACTATGTGCTCAAAAGCATGCCCAAATTCTCGGAAAATGAAGGGCCGGTACCGGGAACAGGATATATCTATGCAGGATTAAAGGTCCCTGCTACGCATTTCCGCGGAGGCTGTCTGGTCGTGATCGACAGTTCGATTGTCAAGGCGATTCAACCGGAGGTTGATCGGCTGCTGGAAGACCTGGAAGCCGATGGCTGGAATCCGAGTGCCATCCTGATCGATCGGAATGATCCCGTCACCAAGGTGAAGGCTGCAATCAAGTTGTGGACTGCCAATGGCACTGCCGACCCTCAAGCCGTTTTGCTTTTGGGTCATGTACCTGTGCCCTATTCAGGTGATATTGCTCCGGATGGGCACAACCCGGACCATAAAGGCGCCTGGCCTGCGGATGGTTATTATGGCAATCTGGATGGCATATGGACAGATTCTATCATAAATATTAATAACCCGGTAGGACAAAGAAATGACAACTATCCTGGAGATGGCAAATTTGACAATCGCTTCTTCCCGACGAATGTTCAGCTTCAGGTAGGACGAGTTGACCTGTGGGGTATGACCAAATTCCCTGAATCCGAAGAAGACCTGCTTCGTCGTTACCTGGATAAAGATCACGCGTGGCGAACTGGTCAGCTCCCGGTGATCGAACGAGGTCTGATCGACAATAATTTCAATGACGCCGAAGGGCTCTGCCAGGCAGGATGGAAAAATTTTGCGCCCCTGTTCGGGATCAAGAATGTTCATGATGTGCCTTACCGCATCAGCCTCCAGAATGCGTCCTACCTGTGGTCCTTCGGTGCAGGTGGCGGTGGACCGGAAAGTGCTTCTGATATTTCCAATACGACCAATTATGCAACCGATTCTCTGCAAACCCAATTCACCTTTCTGTTCGGTTCCTATTTTGGTGATTGGGATGCTCCGAATAATTTCCTGCGGGCACCGCTTGCATCGCGATCCGGATTGACCTGCACCTGGGGCACACGGCCCAACTGGCAGGTGCACCACATGGCCCTGGGTGAACCCATCGGGTTTTCCACTCGTGTAACCATGAATAATGTACTCTTGTACAAAGGAGGTTCCTCCTCAAAATTTGTGCACATTGCATTGATGGGTGATCCAACATTACGCATGCATGTTCTACCCCCTGTGGTCAATCTGACAATACTGCAGGACGGGAAACAGGTCCATCTGAACTGGGATGACCCAGCTGGAGCAATCGGCTATCACATCTATAAAAAATCCGCATCAGATCAGCCTTATACACTTCTGAACGTTGATCCGATATCGGATCCGTATTTCGTGGATACCTGTGTCCATGAAGGATGGGCGCGCTATATGGTTCGCAGCGTCGAACTACGCACCAGTGGCAGTGGCTCCTACTACAATCTGAGCCATGGAATTTCGAGTGAGATCATTGTTCAACCCTGGGATCTGCATCCGCAAGTCAGCATGGCTACACCGGGCAATGCAGATGGAAGCGCTTTGGTCAACCCTCAGGATGGCTGCCTGCCCCACACGTTCCAGTGGTCGGACGGAAGTACCACCGCTGCAATTTCAGGCCTCCAACCCGGAACCTATTGCGTAACTGTCACCGACTGCCTGGGATGCAGTGAGACAGCCTGTGTAGATATAACTATGAACAGTGGCCTGGCAACTCTACCTGACCTGATCTCTTCCCACCTGTTTCCGAACCCGACCACTGATCAACTTACCGTTGACCTGGTCTTTCGGGAGAATCGGACCGTACAATTGCGATTGATCTCCATGCAGGGACAGATTTTAATGGAAAGCATGTTGGAAGGCAGAACAATCCATCATCAGTGGGATGTGCGCGATTGGCCATCCGGTGCCTATTGGATCCAGGTAGAATCTGAAGGATATCAAACAGCTTCGATTTGGGTGAAAAATTGATTTCCATCCTGGCCTCCTGCTCACCTTGTCAATGAGAAGCCAAACAAGTCCGAAATGATCCAGTTGTCTTTCTTGATACGTCACAGATCATGCACATTGTCCTGACACCTTACGATCCCGATTGGCCATCGCTGTTCAATCGTGAATCCGAATTGATCCGGCAAACGCTCAGTCCTCAGTCGGCTGTCATCGAACATATCGGCAGCACCTCCATCCCGGGGCTGGCGGCCAAGCCGGTCATCGACATCCTCCTTGGATTACCCTCATTCGATCTGGCACCCAGAGCGGTCGAACGGATGGTGGCTGCCGGGTTCACCTACTTGCCAGACTACGAGAAAGGCATGCCCTTTCGCCGTCTGTTCATTCGGGAAGAAGAAGGCAAACGAATCTCCAATGTGCACACTGTAGAAGTAGATACGCCCTTCTGGATCCGACATCTTGCTTTTCGGGATCATCTTCGGAATAACCCCGAAGTTCGGAATGCATATCAGCAGCTCAAACTCGATCTGGCCAGTCGGGAATGGGATTCCGTAAACGATTATGCCCAGGCCAAGACTGATTTTATCCGGGGGATAGAAGCCGGCCTGCTTTCCTGAATTCTCAGACTGCCGATCATCCTCCGTTCCTTGTCGTATTTTAGAGGACAAGACGTGCAAGATGATCTATTTGACCCGCTTCCTTCCACCTCCTGTTGCCTGGTTGGTGATTCTGCTTTTCTCGTTGGGTATTCCATCCGGGTATGCCCAGGTGGATACGGTTCTACTTGAAGAATCCGCTTCTCTGCAGTTTCCATTTCTCACATATCAATCGTCGTTTGCCTGCAGACTGGATCGCCAAAACCCGGACTACGCCTATTCGGCCAATATGCATTTCGGGTTGGGTATTTATGATCTGTCCACTCCCGGAGTGATTCTTCCGATTCTTGATCTGCCCATCGACAGCTTCAACGGACTGGATATTTCCACCATCCAGCAGGTCGGCAACCTGCTCTTTGTCGGGATCGGTGATTTTCAGACCAAGGACAATCCCGCCACGGGTTTGGCCATCCTGGATATCAGCCTGCCTACCAAACCGCAACTGGTGGGGATTTGGGATTCGACCTTTTTTACAAAAGGGGTATCCCACCTCCAGGTGCAGAATGGCCTGGCTTATCTCAGCATCATGGCCGATGGCCTGCTGATCCTGGATGTCTCCGATCCGGAACACATCCAGTTTGTCTCTCACTTTCTTCCAGACATCACCTATCCTGCCCCCTCTTCTGAAGATCATCAGTCGAGAGGACTGAAGATCCGCAACGACAGCCTCTTCCTGGCATTTGATCGCGGGGGCCTTCGCATTATCGATGTATCTGACCCCTACTTCCCTGAGGAAATTGGAAAATACATCAACCTGGATCTCAACAGTTCAGCTGGGGCGGCATATAACGATGTCATTATCAAAGGTCATTATGCCATATGCAGTGTCGATTATTGCGGCCTGGAAGTGATCGACCTGAGCACCGCACCGATGACGTCTGCTTCCTGGTATAATCCCTGGGGTTGCGGATGGCTCAACTGGAGCGGTGCGGATCTCCATCTCAACGAATTGCAACTCACCCACCAGGATAGTCTGCTTCTGGTTTCCGCCGGGCTCTCTGAAGTGCTGGCATTCGATGTGACCGATCCGGCAAAACCTGTCCCGATCGGGCAATTCGGTTCGCCTGCAAATATGAAGGCGACCTATGGTCTGGATGTCGTTGATGACCGTGTCCTGGTTTCCTATATCAATACGCCTTTCCACTTCCCCCCATTTACTCCGTTTTTTTCCAATTTCGGGGGGTTAAAATTACTTGAACTGGATGCCGTTCTTTCTGCCGTTCATTCAGTTGATCATGCGACTGATATCCACTTTTCACCCAATCCCTGTAACGGCTTCATCCAGGTCGAAACCGAATCGGAAATCGAACTTCTAACGGTGTACGATCCCATGGGTCGGGTGATCAGTGAATCCGGACCCTACCCGGCAGGGCGTCACCGGATCGATATGAGCGCTCTAACACCCGGATTCGGTGTCGTGCAGATCCGGAATGATCACGCTGTCCGGATTTTCAAAGTCATCCGAAAATGAAACCTGTTTCATGAGGGTAAAAAATCCTCTCCCGACATGACGAAGGATTATTTCTCAGACCAACCGGAAAACTATGCCCGGCATCGACCCGACTTTTCGTCTTCACTTTTTGACCTGATCTTCTCTTCTTGTCAGGGATTTGAACGGGCATGGGATTGTGCTACGGGGAATGGCCAGGTGGCCCGGCGACTGACCAGCCATTTCGACCGAATTGATGCAACAGATATCAGCATGCAGCAGTTGACTGCCGCCATTCGGCATCCCCGCATTCATTACGCTCTCGGAGCCGCGGAAGACAGCCGGTTACCCGGTCATTCCTTTGACCTGATCACTGTCGGACAGGCGGTGCACTGGTTTGACCATCCCCGTTTTTATCAGGAAGTGAACCGCGTGATAAAACCGGGAGGCCTGCTGGCTTTGATGGGATATGGTCTTGCCCGGATCACCCCGAAAGTTGATACCCTGGTGGATGCACTGTACCATGATGTCCTCGGGGCATACTGGGACCCTGAGCGGCGTTTCATTTACGAGGGTTACCAAACCATTCCCTTTCCATATGAGGACATTCCGGTGCCGAAAACAGACCATATCCTGCATTGGCATGTGGAACATTTACTGGGTTACATCAACACCTGGTCGGCTGTCCGCCATTACCTGCAAAAAGAGGGAGAAGATCCTCTGGTGCATACAGCTGATCTCCTCCGGGATGCCTGGGGCCCGGAGGAAAGACCTGTCCGGATCCCGAACTTCTGCCGGTTGGGCAGGGCGATTGCGCGATGAATCGGAGAATTAATATACAGCAGGAGGTGGCGACCTCACCTGAATTCTATAGCTTTATGCAAATCGACATACCGAACAGGGGCTCGGAGAATGCACTGCCAAACGACAACTTGAATGAGCAAATACGAACAGATCTTTGAAAAAAATCGCCAATGGGTTGAGGATAAAAAAGCCGAAAACCCAGATTTTTTTGAGCACCTGTCCAAGGGACAAGACCCGGATTTTCTGTATATCGGATGTTCGGACAGCCGGGTTACAGCAGAAGAAATCATGGGACTGGCGCCTGGCGATGTATTCGTCCATCGCAATATTGCCAATGTCATCAGTAACACCGACCTCAATACGATGAGTGTCATTGAATTTGCAGTAGGCCATCTGGATGTGAAACACATCATCATTTGCGGGCATTACTACTGCGGGGGTGTCAAAGCCGCCATGCAATCGAAGGATCTCGGGCTGCTGAACCCCTGGTTGCGCAATATTCGTGACGTGTACCGATTGCACAAGGAGGAGCTGGCAGCGATCGCGGATGAGCACACCCGTTATGAACGATTGATCGAATTGAATGTCGAGGAACAATGCATCAATGTGATCAAAACGGCGGTCGTTCAACGTACCTTCCTCAACAAGGGCTATCCGACAGTACATGGATGGGTTTTTGACGTGCGTTCAGGCAGATTGATCGATCTGGATCTGAATTTTGAGGAAAAGCTGCACGATATCCAATCGATTTACAATCTGGGAACAACAGCGGATTAGCATATTGTCCTGGTAGCGGACCACGGTGGTCCAACTTCACACGTGTTCGGATGCTTGTTCAGCTTTGACCAGGAGATCATATTGCTCATTCTATCAAGATCATGCATTTCAGATACGCTCGACATACCAGCGATATCAGCAAGCTGGAGGACTTCTACGCCACTGTTCTGAACCTGGACATTCTGGCTGGATTCCAGGATCATGACGGGTATAATGGTGTCTTTCTCGGGCCAAAAGGCGGCAGTTGGCACCTGGAATTCACTGAATCATCTGATGTGCCGGACCATACCTTTGACGAGGAGGACAACCTGGTTTTCTACCCGGAGGATCGAACGGCCTATGACCGGATCCTCGAACAGATACAGCTGCAAAAGATACCGCTGGTACCCCCCCGAAATCCGTATTGGGTAGCGCATGGCATCATGATCCTTGACCCCGACGGGTTCAGAGTGGTCATCTCCAACGATAGGTTGAATTCTTAAGAATAAGATTATCGCACCACTCCCAATCCCGTCAATTCGTGCACCTCTTTCAGGGTTTGTTTCGCCCGCTCGCGAATCGCAGCAGATGAATCCTGGATCCGTGTTTTCCAGGTTCGTTTGTCGGCGTTAATCTCCTGATACTTCTCCCGGATCGGTGCCAGCATCGCCGCCAGGGCATTGGCTACTTCTTCCTTGAGGTCGGCATACTTCAACTCCCCGGATTGATAATCCGCCATCAGCCGATCATGTGGAGCCTGTGCACCTGCCGCTCGCATCATGGTAAAGAGATTGGCCACACCGGCACTCATCTCCCCTTCCGGAGTGTCACCGGCATCGGTGACGGCTGAACGGATCTGTTTGCGCATCCGGTCTTCTTCCCCAAAGAGGTTGATATAATGCTTCTCCCCGAGCGATTTGGACATCTTCCGGCTCGGGTCAGCCGTGCTGAGCACCTTCGGCACCTCTGTAAAATACGGACGGGGCACGGGAAAGTATTCCTTTCCAAACTGGCGGTTAAACCGATCGGCGATGGTCCGGGTCAACTCCAGATGCTGCTCCTGGTCCTTGCCCACAGGCACAAAATCGGCATGGTAGATCAGGATATCTGCTGCCTGCAGAATCGGGTAATAAAACAAGCCACTGGAAATGAATGCATCCTTGTCTTTTTCCTGCACCTGAGCAGATTTGTCCTTGAACTGGGTCATCCGGGTCATATCCCCATAGCTGGCGACGCATCCGAGAATCCAGGCCAGCTCGGCATGTTCGGGAACCATCGATTGGATGAAGATATGATCTGGCTCAACTCCGCACGCAAGCATCTGAAAGGTCATTTTCCAGGTGGCTTCCCGCAGTTTGGCCGGATTGAATGGCATGGTCATCGCGTGATAATCGACGACGCCGAATACACAATCAAATTCCTGTTGCATATCCACCCAGGCCTTGACCGCACCGAAGTAGTTACCCAGGTGAATATCGCCGGTCGGCTGGATACAGGAAAGCACACGTTGTTTCATGACAGTTCAAATTGTAGATGATGCAACAAGCGGACACCCACCTTGCCCATGCTGTACAGAAGATTAAGGAAGCGTGGCGATCAGGGAGATCTCAATATTCACAAACCGGGGCAAATTGCCGACCTCCACCAACTCCCGGGCCGGTGCCGTCTCTGCATCAAAGTATTCCGCATAAACGGCATTGATGCGCGCATACTGGTGCATATCCTTAACAAATACACTGCATTTGACAACATCGCGGTAGGATGCCCCAGCCGCTTCCAGAATGGCTCCGAGGTTATTCAATACCTGGCGGGTTTCGGCTTCAATGGATTCCTGCACCAGCTCGCCAGTCGCGGGGTCGATCGGGATCTGACCGGATACATAGAGCATGTGATCTACGAGAACGGCTTGATTGTAGGGGCCGATCGCTGCAGGGGCCTTGTCAGTATGGATAATGCGTTTCATCAGGATGGAGTTGCTCTCCTGGTAGCGCAGGAGATGATGATAGGTAGGGAAGTTGAAAATAGAGTGCCGGAGAAAAACACGAAGAGCTCCTTTCCCGGTTCAGCGGAAGAGGAGCTCATGCGATTGGGATACCGGAACGACTTATCCTTCCAGGATCTCTTCTGCTGGGATCACCACTTGGCCGCGGTAGTACATCGCGCCCTCATGCCAATAGGCACGGTGCATGGGGTGAGCTTCGCCGGTTGTCTTGCAGATTGTGATCTGCGGCATAGCGGCAGCCAGGTGCGTGCGACGCTTGCGCTTCCGTTGTTTGGATACCCTGGATTTAGGATGTGCCATATCAATTCTTGTTTAACTCGTCTAATATATTGCGAAACGGATTATCCGTTTCCTCTTCCTCTTCTTCTTCGCTGTCTGGTCCTTTTCGATGTTTGTCCAATGTAGCCAGCATCTCCATGTCGCAAGGCCGTGGGTCATCATCTTCACAATCGTAGGTCCGCACGACTGGGATGCCCAGAACAATGAACTCGTAGGCAAAACGGGCAAGGTTGAATTCGCGCATGTCCTGGGAAAGCCAGATCACTTCATCTTCCTCCTTGAATGTCTCACCGTATTTGATGATCAGGTCCTGTTCACCGTCAATCGGCAACCCGATATCTGCCAGGCAGCGATCACAGGTGGTTGCCACACGCCCTTCAAAGCGGAATGTAGCCACAATCATGTCCGGCCGTTTGTCCAAATCCAGTTCCAGGTCTATTGACCCTGCCTGCACCGGTGCATCCGGAAAACACTGGAAGAAATCATCCTCAACCCGAAGGTTGTAGGTGGTGATCCCCATCCGGATACCAGCAAGTGGAAAAGTAAATGGCAACAGGGCCCGCTCCATCGTGAAAGAACTTTTTCTTTTAGCGGCTGCAAAGATAGGAGGAATGTTTGAAAAAGGAAGCAATCCCGACTTCAAACGGAATGAACAATTTTCCCTTATTTCCAGAGACTTTTCTACAATCCGTGTACCATATCCTCCGGCCTCACCCATTCATCAAACTGCTCTGCCGTTAGCAGCCCAAGTTCTACTCCAGCCTCCTTCAACGTCTTGTCCTCAGCATGGGCCTTTTTGGCGATTTTTGCCGCATTGTCATAGCCGATCTTTGTGTTCAAAGCCGTAACCAGCATCAGGCTATTGTTCAAATGCTGGGTGATGCGTGCATAGTTCGGCTCAATCCCCACTGCGCAGTTGTCATTGAAACTTCGGCATGCATCACCGATCAGCCGTGCCGACATCAGGAAGTTGAAGATCATCACCGGTTTGAACACATTCAATTCGAAATGGCCGTTCGACCCGCCAATATTGATGGCCACATCATTTCCCATCACCTGGGCACACACCATGGTCAATGCTTCGGACTGAGTGGGATTCACCTTGCCCGGCATAATGGAAGACCCCGGCTCATTTGCCGGAATGATCAGCTCACCAATTCCCGACCGGGGGCCCGAGGCCAACAGACGGATATCATTGCCAATCTTCATCAGAGACACCGCCAATAATTTGAGCGCACCATGCGCTTCCACAATGGCATCATGAGCCGCCATCGCTTCAAATTTGTTTGGGGCCGTCACGAAGTCAAGTCCAGAAAATTGAGCGATGTATGCAGCCACTTTTTCCGAATATCCTTTCGGGGTATTCAAACCAGTACCAACCGCTGTACCTCCCAGGGCGAGTTCGCGCAGATGAACGTATGTGTTCTTCACGGCCCGCAGCCCGTGATCCAATTGCGCAGCATAACCGCTGAGCTCCTGTCCCACCGTCAAAGGTGTTGCATCCATCAGGTGGGTCCGGCCGATCTTGACCACGTGTTTGAATTCATTCGCTTTCTTGCGAAGTGTGTCCCGCAGGGCTTCCACTCCAGGCACGGTCACCTCCACCAGTGTCCGGTAGGCCGCGATGTTCATCGCAGTGGGGAAGGTATCATTCGACGACTGCGATTTGTTGACATCGTCATTGGGGTGCAGTACCTTCTTTTCATCGGTTAGCAATCCACCCTGAAGTACATGCCCGCGATTGGCCACCACTTCATTAACATTCATGTTCGATTGCGTACCCGATCCTGTCTGCCAGACCACAAGTGGAAACTGGTCATCCAGCTTGCCTTCCAGGATTTCATCACACACAGCAGCGATCAGATCGGCCTTCTCCACAGAAAGCACGCCCAGATCCTGATTGGTCCGGGCTGCTGCCTTTTTCAAAATGGCAAATGCTTCGATCACTTCATGGGGAATGTGCTGACCACCGATGCGAAAATTCTCGCTGGACCGCTGGGTCTGCTGGAATAAAGAGTGCCCTTTGACTTGGGAAGGGCACTCTGCAATACCTGGAAACCTTCTTGTTCCTATTTCACAACCATAAAGCGTTTGTTATATAACAGATTGTTATCCAGCGCCCATACCCCCCAATGATGGTGGTATCCTGATTGTACAGGTGCTGCATGTTGTGGTTCATCACACTGTCCATGGGTGCAAATGCGGATGAATTGACTTGCGCCCACGCCAGTTGACTGTACATGAAATGGAATATATTCCAAGATGATTTCAAACTGTCGGTTGACCAGGTGCCATCATATAACTCTATTGGTACCCAGGATGGTGAGCGATCAATATGGATGCCTGTTTGAATAGAACTGTAATCCAGTTCACTGAGCACGGTAAAGATCTTGTCTTCAAGGGTACTGTCAGGGACTTGAGCCTGTAAGATGGATAGTGAAGACAACATGAGAAGAAAAATGTAAAGAGTTTTCATGGGGAGAGAAATTAGGTGAGAAAATGGTAATAATCAGGCTGGTGATTTCAAGTGAAATCACCTTTAACAAATTTTGTTTAAGGGTATAATTATTACTCGGGCAGACTAAAATCGATACTCCAGATCAAAGAATCCGTCTGTAACATTAATTGTATCACCACACTGATTCAGACCAGTGAATTCAAACGATCCTTTAATAATGTAATTGAACGTGTCAACTTGCTCAACAATTATTGTTCGGTTAACTGTTGTATCTAAATAATAGGATTTACACCCTTTTTTATTATTATAATTTAGATAAATCTCTGATTTATATGTGAGCTGATTAATGCCAAGTTGAGTTCCATACTTATAAATAATAAGCCCATCATCTATTGATTTGTTTGCAAATTGACGAATTGCACCAATTGAAATAGTTCCACTCCTTTGTAATACTGACAATCAACAGCACTGCACCCAAAAGTCGGAGATACAGTGAGGAGTCCACTCAACACCATTGACTTTGCAGCGAAAGATGTTTTGTGGCCGTCTGAGGGCATGTCATCCTTTCGGCATGAGGATGCCAGGGATAGGAGGGCGATGAGGAGGATGGTGAGGTATTTCATACTGATGTGATTTAGATCATTAACCTGGTTAACTCCAGGTCTCATTCTGATGTCATAAATATCGCGGTATTAATCGGCATTTCCGTCCACCATACGTGTATTAACATATTTTTTCTTGTCCATAAATCATGGATTTGTGCACTTCATGGCATTAGTTTTGTTACATTTACACAATTGGTGGGGTTTTTAAACATTTTACAATCCACTCTTTGTGGATTTTACCATTTTGACCCGTTGCCCATTTTTACTTTTTCAATCGAATACCATGGATCAGGATCTCCAGATTTCATTTTTCAAAAGCCTCAAACAGACTGCCTCTCATGGTGTAGATCTGGCGGGCCAGATCGGTGCTTTACTCAAATTGAACCGATCTGCCGTCTACAACCGGATCAATGGGAAGACTCGACTCAATGTGGATGAGATGAGAGATCTCATCCTGGCCTTTGATGTGGACTATCCGCTGATTACAAGAGAGGTTTCGGATACAGATATTTCAGTATCCCTCACAAGCCTGACCAGGCAACCGAGCAACTCGATCGAATTCTTGTCACCCCTACTCGCCCAGCTTCAACTCCTGGGTGGTGAAAAATCGGTGTTGATTCGCTACGTCACTTCCGAAATCCTCCTTTTCTACGTCCTTCAGTTTCCACTCCTGGCCAAATTCAAGTTTTTTGTCTGGAAGTATTTCACCTGGGATCGGGAGACCCGATTGGGTGGTGGACGGCTGTTTGACAAACATACCGCCGTATCTTCAGAAGAGGCATTCTACTTCAATGCTGTCCGCCGGGCATATGATGATTTTCCCGGCTCTGCAATCTGGCATTCTAACGTCCTGGATAATACCTTGTATCAAATCCAGTATTTGGTAAGTGCCGGACATATCAAAGACCCGAAGATTCGATCCCAGCTATATAAAGACATCCACGATCTCCTGGATATGCTCGAGCCCCGGGTGGCAGCCGGCAGGAAACCAAGTGGTGCCCCCTATCAGCTCTTCCAAAATGAAGCGACCCACACCAATAATATGATCCTGGTTCAGGCAGAATTTCAGTCTGTCGTTTATTTCACCTACGACAATCCCAATCTCTGTCGCACCACAGATCCTAAAATCATTGACTACACCAGGGACGCGATTAACAATCTGGAACGACATTGTATTCCCCTTTCGGTCACTTCCGAAAAAGCGAGAACGTCGTTCTTCTCAACTCTTCATAACAGAGTCCGTGCGCAGGAATGATCTGTGAATAGAATTTTTTACACCCCTTTATTCAATGCGTACAGAAGACCATCTAGTCTTACGCCCCACCACCTGTCCAGCCCATGCCTCATTGAGATCATATAATAGGGCTTAGACTGCATCACCGTGGCTCTCATTCTATTGAGGGCTTGCTACATTTGCACTTGTTCAATGGGAATGTGTGCTCCGATTCCATCCCGACCACGTTTTTTCAGAGCTTAATTGTGAGCTGGCCTCCTTGAAAAAGGGACCGAATAACATCCGGTCCCTCTCTTCAAACTCTCAAATCAGTATTGACTACTTTCCAATCACCAGGGTCACACCTCCCTGCTGTTTGACGATGACCTCTTCCCGACAGAATCGGACAGTCGCTTCCAGCCACCAGACAAAAACATCCTGATCCATCTCTTCCGATCGAAGCAATCCATCCCAACCCGCCGACAGATCATCGGTCACGAACATCTTGTCACCCCAACGGTCAAACACTTCAAAGTGATAGTCTGTTACCTGCAGCCCGCTGGCCTGAAGGGGCCTGAACAGATCATTGATCCCGTTTTTATCCGGGCTGAAAACAGTGGGCACAAAGAAATAGCGATCCGGCTTCGTGACCTCCGGTCCGTAATCAATCGTCACGGAGCGGGTTACCGTTTCACAGAATCCTACCACTGTCAGGGAAACTTGCCCCGGCTGGTCGGCGACAAGTGTAGAATCTGCCACACCCGAGCTCCAGGTCCAGCTTTGCACGGATTTCTCGCCTGAAAGCCAGATCGGCGAAAGGATGACCCCGTCGCCTTCACAAGGAAGAGACAACTGAGGCAGCGTAAAATCCAGAATCGGATATGCCGGGATAACGGCATTTACCGGGCGTTGGCAATCCTGGCTGTCGCGCAGATACACCGTTACGGATCCCGGCAGCAGTCCGGAGAAATAGGGATCACTCTGCCACACAATCCCGTCCAGACTGAAGGAAACCGGTGCAGAAGAACCCCGGTCGATATGACCTCCGGGCACCCATTGCTTTGCCTGTACAAGAGGTATCTACTTCGATCGACGGTATAATCGGGTACTGCGGGGCGGTCAGGCACGGTCACATTCACTTGTTTCGCGCAGAGGTTGGTATCCCGCAGAAACAGGGTGACCATCCCGGAGGACAGGTCCCTGAATTGCGGATCAGACTGCCAGAGGATACCGTCCAGGCTGAATTCCAGCGGGCTGACATTCCCGGCTGTCGGCATGATGCCTACAGATCCCGTCGCCTGTCCTGCACAGGTACTGTCCACCGATAGCTGCCAGGCAAAATCGGGATGCGCGACAACAGAGACATTCACCAGAGAATCGCAGCCCCGGAGGGTCTGGTAGGTATATTCTTTTGTGTCACCTTCACCCAGGACATCACCGGCGTAGGTGATCACCTCTCCTGCACAGATCTTCAACGTCAGGGATTGATTCGCAGTCTGACAGGCAAACTGCAGGAGAATATCCGTTGTCAACAACTGGTCGCAACTGTTGACCGTAAGCAAACTGTCCTGCCATACTGTACTCCAGAGGGTGGCAAACTGGATTCGTCGATATGCAGAACAAAATCCCCCAATCCCGGCACATCCGGAAAGGTGTATCCTTTTCCGGGTAATGACTGGGAAGTGACCGGGTTACCGTTCGGATCCCACAACTGCACTATAATATTCGGCACCAGTGTATCCGGAGCATCGATCAAGCCATTGTTATTGACATCAAACCAGACCTTGCCACCAAACTGGCTGATCCCGTCAAACAGGTCCATCGCAAACGGATCACTATCAGCAGAACATCCATTCTGGTGGATCAGCTGCAGGGAGTAGGACCCACTCTGGTCAATTGGCAGCATGGCCGATTGTCCCTGGGGGGCCGGGATGGGATTGCCATTCCACATCCATTGCCAGGCACTCAGCCATCCGGGTGTGCCAATACACAGGGTATCCGGCTTGCATCCGCGATGGCATCCATCCGGTGCCAGCAGTGTGGATGGCGATTCATCCAATGCCAGCAGATTGCTTTCTGCCCTGCATCCGAACAGGTCGATCGCACGGACGCTGTATTCTCCTGGGGAGTTCACCTCGATGAATGTGCCATTCTGTTGGGTGGACCAGGTGTAGCTGATGCCCGGTTGGATATTTTTCACGCGCAGGACTTCTCCTGTAAAGGAGCAATGAGGAGCTGTCCCATCAAAGGCAATGAACGGATTGACCGGAAGGGATTTGACCTCCACCGTCATCGGGCCGATCTGCGTTGTACAACCTGTTGCCGGGTCGGTCAGCATGACGGAAAAGACATGTGTTCCGACAGGTAACGCATTTCCGCGTTCTACTGAAAATTCCAATGCCTTGTCCGTAGACATCGTATTCCATACGACACTGTAATTGGCCTGCAATTCCAGACTCAGCAAGACGGGTTCTCCGTAGCAGGTTTGGTAATAATCGTAGTGGATGGCGGCGATGACACCATAATCGTTCTTTTCAATCGCCCGGATCAAGCCTGCAGGTTCCGGCAATATTTCCACGATGGCCGGGATGGCCTCAAAGCGACAGCCCAGATTGTCTGTCACGGTCAGCCCATACGCCCCTGCATCGGTGACCACCGGGTCGTTCCCCAGAGTACCATGCGACCAGATAAACTGGTTGCCATTCCCGTCAAAATGCAGGATGGTCGGGTCGCCTTCACAAAGTGGGGAAGTATACTGGATTGTCCCGGCAAGAGTGTTGGCATTGACCTGGATCGGATGAACGGTCGCATTTGTACATCCAAACTCGTCTGTGCCGGAGAGGGTGACTGTCAACGCACCGGGAGAGTCAAAGACATGCAGCGCCTCGACCAGATCAACCTGATTGGAGGTTCCGGAAGATGGATCATCAAAATCCCAGGGACCAATCAACGATCTGATCCGGGCTTCCACCAATCCATTCTGTCCCGATGGCTTCACAAACGAAGGATGGACCTGATATGGACAGTCCCGGTCTGGGGCGCACAGTGACCTGGCGCATGATCCTGGATTCACATCCCGTACTCGAGGTGATCGTCAGTGTAACCGTATAGGTGCCCGACGCGGTAAACATGTGGTCCGGATGTTTCAGGAGGGAGCTATTGGCAGCGCCGGAAGCAGGATCTCCAAAATCCCAGTGCCAGTCGGTAATACTGAATTTGGGCAGGTAGGTACTTCTATCCGTGAATGACATGACCTGGCCATCACATACTGCACTCGCAAAGAAATCGGCACTAACCGGGATGGTATCTATAAATGCACCGTCACAGAACTTGCCACCGACATCTGCTCCGAAATACAGCGTATAATAGCCTGCCTTGGGGTATGTGTAGTTGATGCTGTTGCCGTTGATCTGCACGGGAAGGGGCAGATTGATATCGTACACCCGCCAGAATCCGTTCGTCAAAGCCGGACCAGAAGAGGTTGCCGAATAGCTTCGTTCATGACAATAGGCACCCGGGAACATATTCAGACTGACCTCAGGGCAGGGCACCTTGGAACAGTTACAATTCCCATTGCACACGCCATTGGGGTCGCAATATTCATAGACGACCACTTTATTAGATGTATTCGTGCAGCCATTCTGATCTGTAGCCACCACATGATAGGTGCCGAACTGAGAACCGACGGCCGTCTGTCCTTTGGCCCACAGAATGTAAGTATCATCCAGATACCAGGACAACTGGTAACCGATATCATCGATCAGGGTGTACAAGGTCGGTGCCGGTTCACCATTGGCCGGACAGAAGCCGTGCGGATCCGGGCTGGACAGGGTGATCTCGGGAAGGGGCCATTCGACCATTGTGAAACTGACCGTGTCCCGACAACCATAACTGTCTTCCACGCCGAGTAACCAGGTATCCGGATCGAGGTCTGTCGTCGCATTGGTGCTGACTACGCCCTGGTCCTTGTTAAACCAGGCGTAGGATGAATAGGCTTGTGTGGTCGATACAGTCGCCTGGCTGCCCAGACAGATGCCCACGGGATGAATGACCGTTGGGTTGGGTAGATCATGGACCAGGACAGGGAGCTGTACGGGAATACCGCAAACATCTGCCTGCAGGGTGGCATTCCCTGGCTGGAGCCATTGGACCTCTGTCCTGCTGGCGACCGGGCTTTCATGCAGGACACCGGCATGCTGCGGCTGAATGCTCCACACGATGGACAGCTCAGGTAAGTCCGGTGTCAGGGTATATTCCTGGATCTCTCCCAGACAAACTTCGGGGTCGCCCGAGATCGTCCCTGCGGTAAACGGAAGCACATTCATCAGGATGGGATCGGAAAGACATCCGGGTTCGGAGCGAAGCTGGTGGCGCAGCGCCAGTTGGTATGGTCCCCCGGATGCAGCCCAGGTCACCACGGTCTGATCCAGAACAACATCGTCGACCTGGTTTCCATTGGTGATCGTCCACAACAGATTGTACTGTGTCTGTGTGCTGTGACCGATGTACGTATACGCGTCCCCGGGACAGATCAACTCCGGACCTGTAATACTATCCACCAGGGGCAACGGGTCGAGGACACGAAAGCCCCACCGATATTCTGTATTGCATGTCAGGTTGGGGTCGGGTTGCGTCGCAATCACTGTAAAGCTGCCGCTTCCATGGATGGCATTGTAGGTAAACCCGTCCATCAACCCTGCTCCGTTCTGGACAACAGCACCTGTATGATCCAGGACCTGCCAGGAACAATTGACGGGCAGCAGACCTTTCCTGGCGTTGAAGAGAAGAGAAGCATCAGGACATCCTTTCAAGGGGCCATCTATATGGAAGGGTGTGGTCAGCGTGATGTTCTTCTGAGCGCTACCATCACATCCCTGACTGCAATTAGTATAGTCCACTTTCACCCAACCGCTGTTGATGCTGGTCTTGTTTGGCCATTCGACCAGGATCTGGTTGCTTCCCTGTCCGGAAAGGAGAATGGCTCCGGGAGAAACGGTCCAATCCCGGTGCGGTGGAATAGGTCACTCGTTCGCCCGGGCAGACCGTGCCGATACAATCCAGGCCAGGCACTGCATTGGGCAGAACACGGACCACTATAGTGGCGGTGTCAGCACAATCACAACCACTACTGGAGACAAGGAGCACGGAATAATCTCCTGCGTTTTCAAAGGGGATCAACGGATTTTTCTCCTGAAGGAGTCGGCCATCTGAAACAGACCATTGCGTCTTTGCAGCCGGTTGACTGAGATCATCAAACGAGATCCCGGCGCCCGCACAAATTTCCAGCGTGTCGGGAGCAGGAATCCCATTCACACCGATGATGGCATCAGGGACGGACAGGATTTCGATACACAGGGAAGCCGGCAGATAACAGGGATCCGAAGAAAAGGCCTCCAGATATCCCTGGCCCGGCTCGCTCCACGAAATGGTGACCTCATTGCCATTTTGCTGGACAATGGTGCCACCGGATACACTATAGGTGATGGGTGTCTGGGAAGGCACTTCCACCGAATAGGTCACCTCTGTACCGGCACAGACCTGTTCACAGTTTCCTCCTGAATTCGGGCAATAACTCCCTCCGAATGAAAAAAGAAAGATGGGTTGTGGAGGGTAGTAAAAAATAGTCAATGACCCTGTCGCGCCATTGATGGTGGTCGCCGTCAGGGTGTATGTTCCGTATGGAATAGAATCAAAACAGATGACCAGTGGATTCATGGTGTCTTTCATGAAAAAGAGCCATTAGCGTTCAATTCCCAACCTGTCAGAAGCTGGCTATTCTGGTTGTCTACCGTATAGGTCTGGCAGCCTCCACAGACATCTGTCGGGCCGTATATATAGACCTGGGCACATAGATTGACAGATGAAAGGAAGACACCCAGAAGCAGGGCAACGAGGGAAATACGCATAGTATCAGGTTATATAAACGGAGAGAACAAATTGGTCCGGAATGCTGCCCGAAGAGGTTGAAAGAAAACCGTTGACCTTTGCAATCCCGTTTGGAAAGAATAACGAAACTACTCTGAATTCCTGTGAACCATCGTTCCGCTGCCCTGTTTCAATGGTATATTTGTGAAACGTTAAAATTCAGACCCCTATGCCATTTGAACTGCCACAACTCCCCTACGCCTACGATGCTCTCGAACCGCATTTTGATGCGCGAACGATGGAGATCCACCATACCAAACATCACCAGGCCTATACCACAAACCTGAACAATGCATTGGCAGGTACTCCGGGTGAAGGCAAAAAAATCGGTGAGATCCTCGGCTCTATTTCATCCTATTCCACTGCCGTGCGCAACAACGGAGGTGGTTTCTATAATCATTGCCTGTTCTGGGAAGTGCTGACGCCAAATGGCGGTGGTGAGCCCTCCGCACAGACCAATATTCGTAAAGCCATCGACCGTGATTTTGGATCATTTGCCAGTTTCAAGGAGGAATTCGCCAAGGCCGCGATGACGCGCTTTGGTTCAGGATGGGCGTGGTTGTGTACAGATGCCGATGACAAGCTGTTCATCAATCTACTCCCAACCGGGATAATCCGTTGATGGATATTGCAGAAAAAAAGGGAACTCCTGTCCTCGGTCTGGATGTCTGGGAGCATGCTTACTATCTCCATTACCAGAATCGCCGGAATGCGTTCATTGAAGCATTCTGGAATGTCGTCAACTGGAATGAAGTGACCCAGCGATATAATGATGCGAATGAAGGTGCGATGAAGTAGCCTTTATTCAGACCAACACGACATACACAAGCCAGAAATAGAAGCACCTGCCTTCGGGCAGGTGCTTTTTTTTAAGCTGTCGATCAACTCGAAAAATACGATCATATACCCCGGATAAACCACAGTTTACATATCTGAAAATCTTGTAACTTATTGATCTTCCAGTTGTTTAATCTCTGTTCCTGACCTTGACATTCAAGAAAAAGGGGCATAATATGCACACAGATCAGCAACAGAGTCCCATGTATATCCTCATTTCCGGTCTGATTATCGGGTTCGTTTTTTTAACGACAACGCTGCGGGAACGCGCCAGCCTCAGACGCTGAACAAGCTCCCCAACCATCCCTGACGGCATTCTGTTAATTCTTCAGTCCGCATGCCTTGGGCCCTTTTCCCCAGGTCTCTCCACCTATAAAAAAAGCAACCCCAAGAATTCGGGGTTGCCTGAACAATGAAAAGCTGATCTGATTCTTGATCTATTTTTTGGCCTTGATCGTACAACCAACGGCACGTGTGAATGTCTCTTCCGGCCTCTTGCCTGCCTGAAGGGCTTCAAGAGCGAGTTCGACATACGGCTTGGTTACAGCAGCCGCATCACTGTGATTGTCGTCAATGGCGCCGATATACTGTACTACACGCTCTTTATCCAGAATAAACACATGTGGCGTACGTGTCGCTCCAAATTGTGGATAGATCCGCTGACCTTCATCCATGAGATAGGCAAATGAAAAGCCTTTCTCTGCTGCCCTTGTCTTCATGGCATCAAAACTGTCATCCGGTTGGACAGCAGGATCATTCGGATTGATCGCGATCACAGGATATCCCTTGGACGCATATTTGCGATGGAGGTCGATGATGCGATCCTCATAGGCGATGGAGAACGGGCAATGATTGCAGGTAAAAATGATGATGAACCCCTTTGCATCTTTATAATCAGCCAGGAAACCATTTTTCCGTCCACATTTTTCAATTTGAAGTCGGTGGCTTTGTCGCCAACCTGATATCCCGGGTCAACACCGGCTTGAGCCGTTAAACCCACAAAAAGGAAGAAAGAAAACATCAGGAGAAAACGTGTCATGGTTGGTTGTTTTTCAGGTATGAGACAAATTGAACGGCTAGTTGTTGCATGAATCGATAAACACCTGCAAATCTTTCAGGTCCTCAAATTCGCCCTCCCGGAACCGGGTTACGCTGTTTCGCCGAACCAACGTTGCCGGGATGGCCCCTGACCACTCTTCCGCAATCTGTGGAATCCAGGCATTGGCATCCGGATCCGTCAGGACAACCACATCGGCCTGCAGGTTGTGATTCCGGATGAATGGGATCAGACGCGATTCGATCTGGTTCGGAAAATCCAGACTGACCAGGATCAATTTCACCGGTTGACCGGCATATTCGTTTACCGCCTCTTCAAAATAGGGTAATTCCTTCACGCATGGCTTGCACCATGTTGCCCAGAAGTTGATCACATAAGTGGTATCGTTATCCTGCTGGAAGACAGGTGACAGATCGGCAAACCGTGTATAAACGGGTACAACCGATTGACTGGAAACCGAGTCCAACCCCACGCCTGCACCAGTCAGCCAGACAAGCAGGCTGAGGAACACCTTCGTGCGGTATATCGGCAAACGGTTCATTGTGATCAGATTGTATTCGACAAAGATCGTGAATATCTGATCCGGGTTCTCGGGATATGCCTTAAACTTGTGTTAAACCAATACGGCGGTACCCTGACCATATGGCCACCCTCTCTCCATTGACTGAACTCTGGCTCAACTGGTTTGGCAATGTACCTCCTCCAAAGCGCCTCCAGACCCTGGACAAGTGGTTAAAGCCGCGTCTTTGGGCCGAATGTGGCTACTTCGCCCCATGGTTGTGGGGGAATGTGCGGACCAAAGGCTCCTTGGTCTACCGGGTGGTCCTGAATCAGGAGACAAAGTCGAGCCAGTGCTCCTGCAGTGCCAGAGATCAGCCCTGTGTTCATGCCATCGCTCTGCTTCAGGGGTGGCAGGATCAATCCATTCCGGTGCCCAAGGCAACCTCCTTGCCGGAATGGATCCCAACGCGTTTGGATGCGAACAGAAAAGCGGTATCTCCCAAATCAACCGCCTCACCCGGTTTGGTAACGGGAGCTCGTATTCAGGAAATGGCCCAGGGATATGCATTTCTGGAAACCTGGCTGAAGGACCAGGTTCGCCTGGGGTGGAAGCTGGCTCTAGAAACCTCGCCTGATACCCTGGAGGAAGTCGCTGCCCGACTGGTCAATGACCGCCTGCCCGGTCCTGCACGTCTTGTGCGCAGTTTGCACGCGCAACCCGGAGTAGAACTACCAGTATCCGAGATCCGGCGAACCATTGTCAGACTGTTTCTCGCATCGCGTGCCATGCGTCATCGGGATCAACTGACCCCGGAAGAATGGGCTAATCTTCTTCTCTTCTCGGGGATTACTGTCCGAAAGGACACGCTGATAAACGAAGCGCCCGTCGAAGATCAATGGCAAATCCTGCACCTGGAAGAGTTGGAAGCAGAAGCGGATCTGCGCAGCAGACTGACCTGGATGTACGGCTTTCATACCCGGCGATATGCACTGTTGCTGGATTTTGCCTGGAAAAAAACGCCACTCCCTCCGCCGCTCCAACCGGGAGGGACATGGCATGGTGCGTGCCATTTTTATCCCGGTGGCAACCAGGTCAGGACGGTACTCGGGGAAGGGCGGTCCATCGCCTTCCAATCCTGTGCTTATCCCGGAGCAGACGGATGGAGGGAGGCACTACAGGCACTGAATCGCAATCAGGCTGCAGATCCATTGCGTTCGGAATATCCGGCGATGGTACAGGGGTTGAGAATCCGGAAAACGGGAAAAGAGTATCATCTCCTGGATCATGCAAATCAGACATATCCGCTTGCTCTGACCGAAACCGGCTTCCGCGCTCTCCTGATCCGTGAATCCCGGGAGGGACTGCACCTGTTCGGGGTATTCCGCAACGGTGTCTTTCAACCCAAGTCAATAATCAATGGCGGAGTGGTGTCCAAATTGGCTTGTTAAACCCGGATTCGCTGGTTTCAAGAGCTGGAGGAAGAAAATATTTAGCGAAAATTCGCTAAATATTTGCAGATCACATGTGGATTGCCTTAAATTGGTGCATCATCGACGATTATCCACTCCACTATGTCAGACAGTACCACCACGCGCATCCTCAAGGGAGGCGAATTTCTGATTACTGAAAGTCAGCCTGAGGACACGTTTTGTCCGGAGATGCTCAACGAAGAGCAGCTGATGGTCAAGTCAACAGTGATCGATTTCATAGAAAACAAGATCAAGCCCCGTTGGGCGGCGATCGAAGCAAAGGAGCCGGGCATTGCGTCGACCATCATGGAAGAAGCTGCAGAGATCGGGTTGTTGGGCAGCCACATGCCTGCTGAATATGGCGGCATGGAAATGGACACCAACACCAATACGCTGATCAGTGAGGTGCTTGGACCGGCCGGTTCGATCACGGTCTCCCTGGCGGCACACACCGGAATCGGGATGTTGCCTATCCTGTATTTCGGCACCGAGGCGCAGAAGCAATCCTATCTGCCTCGATTGATCAGCGGAGAACTCAAAGCCGCGTATTGTCTGACCGAACCCGGATCGGGATCGGATGCCCTGGCAGCAAAGACCAGAGCGGATCTGTCAACAGATGGCCAGTCATATGTACTGAACGGTCAGAAAATGTGGATCTCGAATGCCGGCTTTGCGGATCTGTTCATTGTTTTTGCGAAGGTCAATGGCGACCAGTTCACAGGCTTTATAGTCGAACGGGACAATCCGGGAATCACACTGGGAGAGGAGGAACATAAAATGGGCATCCATGGAAGTTCCACCCGAATGGTTTTTTTTGAACATGCATCTATCCCGGCTGACCGGGTACTGGGGGAGATCGGAAAAGGGCATCTCATCGCATTCAATGCCCTGAACATCGGTCGATTCAAGTTGGGAGCCATGGTCTGTGGTGGCAGCCAGTCTGCGATCAGTATGTCTGTCCGGTATGCCATCGACCGCTTTCAGTTTGGCAAAGCCATCGCTTCATTCGGGGCAATCCGGCACAAGCTTGCCGAAATGACGATCCGGACGTTCGCTGTGCAGAGTGCGCTCTACCGGATCTCGGATCTGATCCAGGATGCCAAGGAGGCCCGAATGGCAGAAGGTAAAACATATGCTGAAGCGACCTTGCTTGCAGCGGAAGAATATGCCATCGAGTGCTCCATTCTCAAGGTTGCCGGTTCGGAGTCCCCGGATTATGTGGTCGACGAAAATGTGCAGATCCATGGCGGGATGGGTTTTTCGGAGGAAGCACTGGCTTCCAGAGCCTACCGGGATGCCCGGATCAATCGCATCTTTGAAGGAACCAACGAGATCAACCGGCTCCTGATCGTCGATATGCTGCTGAGGCGGGCGATGAAAGGCGCGCTGGACATCACCACGCCGGCCTGGGCGGTGCAAAAGGAATTGGCCAGTATGCCCGGCTTTGACACCCTCGAAGGGGAATACGCAGCGGAGAAAAAGGCCATCGCTGATTTTAAAAAGATCATCCTGATGGTTGCCGGAGGAGCTGCCAAAATGCAGATGGAAGGTGTCCTCAACCTCAAGGAAGAGCAGGAAGTCGTGATGAATGTGTCCGACATGATGATCGATACTTTCCTGGCTGAATCTCTTTACCTGCGCGTACGCAGACTGGACGGGCTACCAACAACCCAACCCGGGAAATCTATGACGCGATGCTCCAGGTCTTCTTGCATGACGCAACAGCCCGGATGCAGAAATCGGCAACCGATGCGATCATCTCCTTCGCCACAGGTGATTTGCAAAAGACCTTCCTTCTCGGGCTGAAGCGATTTGTCAAGTATCCTCCGGTGAACATCAAAACGGAACGCCACAAGATCTCCGATGCGTTAGTCGCGGCCGGAGGGTGGTGTTTCTAACGAATCAGTTCCATATCGATGGCCATCAAGCCATCGCGTTTGAGGTTGGGGACGATGGTGAATTCGAAGATATCATCCAATCGGGCATGATATCCTCTGGGAAGCTGGGAGTAGTGAAAGAAGATTTCTCTGTTCTGGTATTCCAGATCCAGATATCGGAGGAATCCATATCCTTCATCCCGGTTATAACAGATGCCTCGAACACGTGAATTTTCCAGCCCCCAGTCGGTGGCGCCCTGGTCTGTATTGGCTGTCGGCAACAGATTGGGGATCAGAAAACCGGAGGTGAAGTGGTCAACCTCATTCATGAGGTCACGGGAAATATTGCGAAAAGCGATCAATTCAACTCGGCATCCCTGTCCCTGGATTGTGCTCACAGCACGGATAAAATCACCATCACCGGTCAGGAGAATCAACTTGTCGAGATTTCTTGACTGGGTCAGCATATCCACTGCCATTTCAATATCGACATTGCCTTTTGTGACCCAGTCACCGGCTTCATTTTTGTATCGTCTGACGGGCTTGGTAATCACCTTGTACCCGAAAGAGCGCAATACGCTGAAATACCCGTACTGCTTTTCCCGATAGTCAACATCCTCTTCGGCACGTTCTTCGTCAAAGACCATGTAGGTATTCATCCGCAACCCCATCCCTTCCTGAAGGATAAAATCTCTCAGAATGTCATATCGCATGGCATATCCGCCATTCAAACTGATATTATATGCATCAATATATACACCTATTCGCATGCTCAAATTACTCTTGTTTTGTCCTCAATAATGATGAGAGGTCAAATGTACACTTCTTCCGCCCAAGACTCGAAAAGCATCTCCCCAATATGCCGTTGAATCAGATTGATGCCGGTGGACAACTGGTCTGGAAATTCAAATGACCTATAGGATTAACTTTTTTTCGTTGATCTTGTTCAGGACGGTACACCTTGTATCTTCGGACCTGATTACAACAGCCAATGGATTCCCTCACCCAGATCACGCTCGGCGCAGCTGCAGGTGAACTTGTACTCGGTCGAAAGATCGGCAATAAAGCCATGTTATGGGGTGCAGTTGCAGGCACCATCCCTGACCTCGACGTATTCGCCCGTCTCTGGATGAATGAAATCGATGCCCTCGCTGTACACAGGGGGTTGTCTCACTCGATCCTTTTTGCTGTCGTAGCGCCTTTTTTTCTCGGGTACCTGGTCGATCGCTATTACACCTCCGGTTTTCATCAACGAAAGGGAGTCCGATGGATCAATTCTACGATCTGGCTGCTGTTCTATATCATGATATCTTCGGGTATCCTGTTCCTCTTCAGAAGTGGCTCGACAATGTCCCTGGTTCTGGTCGCCGTGCTGCTCATTGCGGTCGGTACACTGTTGGTCCGGCATTGGTGGAAAAGCTATCTCCTTCAGCATGCCTTACCGCCTGAGGTAACCTATGGTGATTGGGTGAAACTTTTTTTCTGGGCCATTTTCACTCATCCGCTGCTGGATGCATTCACTGCATATGGCACCCAACTCTTTGTTCCCTTTTCTGACTATCGAGTCGCCTTCAACGTCGTAGCTATTGTAGATCCAATCTATACTGTTCCCTTCCTGGCCGCGGTGATCCTGGCTGCAACCATGAAACGAGACAGTCGAATCCGGCATCGTGTCAATCTTGCCGGGCTGGTTTGGAGTACGGGCTATCTCATCCTTTGTTCATTGAACAAACTGCATATCGATCGTGTCTTCGCGGATAGTCTTGCTGCCCAGGGTATTGAAGTGAACCGGTTCACCACCTCACCCACCATTTTCAATAACCTGTTGTGGAGTGGCACTGCCGAGTCGGACTCGACTTATTATCTGGGGACCTATTCGCTTCTCGATCAGGAACCCCTGATCCAGGTGTTTGAGGAGTTACCTCGCCAACATATGGTACCGGAGGCCGCGCCGGATGACCATGCGATGCACATCCTTCGGTGGTTTACAAATGGCTATTATTATGTGATCCCTCTGGCCGACGGGACCTACCAGTTCAACGATCTGCGCTATGGGACGTTTGGCGGGGATGAACCCATTGAGGATCGGTTTATCTTTTCGTTCATCCTGAAGCCCGGCAGGGAGGGCATCGAAGCCAGTCAGAAACAACCTGACAATCGAGATATGGCAAAAGATTTCCAGAATCTCTGGAGACGTATGTTGGGTCAGGATCTGGTAGCTGAGCGATCAGGCGGGTAGAAATCCAGACTTGATCATTTCCCGACGCAATTTATCCATGTTTTCCTCCCGTAGAGGGGTCAGTGGAAGTCGCACATCACGACGGGCAATCCCCAACAGTTCGAGTGCGCCTTTGACGCCTGCCGGATTGCCATCTATGTAGATCCATTCATGGAGATCGAGAAGCCGGTTATTGTAATGTCTGGCTCGTGCAAAATCGTCTTCGGGGCTGCCCTGACCATTGACCCGGCCGCCTGAGGGAGTGCATTGCCGATCACGGAGATCACGCCATCTGCACCGGCAGCCAGAAGTGACAGGCTGCTTGGATCATCACCCGACCAGACCTTGAAGGATTCCGGTCGATGCTTTAACACCTTCATTCCTTGCATCAGATCGGGACTCGCTTCCTTGATCCCTATGAATTTTGAGGAACCATGAGCCAGTCGCAATGTGGTTTCTGCCGTGAGGTTAGACGCCGTCCGGCCGGGTACGTTGTAGATGATGATGGGCAAAGGACTGGTCTCCGCCAACGCCATATAATGCTGATAAATCCCTTCCTGAGGGGGCTTGTTATAGGCCGGGCTGGCAGACAGTAGTGCTGTGATCCCGGAAAAATCAAAACGAGACATGAGATCGACCAGGGCCTGGGTGTTATTTCCGGCAAAGAGTCCACAAACAACTGGCTTACGACTGGCCGTATGTTCGACTGTGAACCGAACGACCTGAGTAGCTTCTTCCAGAGAAAGAGTTGCTGTTTCACCCGTTGTTCCGAGAGAAACAAGAAAATCAACTGGTCCGGAGAGGACATGATCGATCACCCTGCCCAATGCCTGGAAATCGACCTTCCCCCGGTGAAACGGCGTAACCAGGGCGACACCTAAACCGTCAAGCGATGACATGGGCATTCTTTTTCAGGGTATCCAGTATCCGATCTGCCTGGAGGATCATGCTTTTGAGGTCAGTGTGATGACCATCCAGCTGCAGGGTAAAACAGGAAATGGAAGGAGCTGAGGCAATTTTTATTGCGGCGGGGACTCGAACGGCGATCCAGTCCAGTGGCAGGATGGGCATGGATGTGATCCGAATGAGCAGATCGACAGGTTGACTGGTAACCCGTTCGATCACCTCTCCCTGAGGGTCGCCATGGAAATTGACGGCTTTCTGATTAAAATAGGAAAACCGGGCTTCGGGATGGTCTGATTTGTCGGGGTAGTAACCAAGTGCAAACACGGTCATATTCTTTTTTTCCCACAGGGTCACCAATGTCTCCATTGCGCTGACAGAAGCGGGGAGCGAGGCGTCAAAAAGAATCAGGGCAGACTTTGGAGGCAGGGAAGGCGACAACCGCGTTCGGGATGTTGACAACGCCAATTGTCCGGATAAGCGCCAATAGCCCCAGCGTTCACGCCATGTTTGAGTCAA
This sequence comes from Saprospiraceae bacterium, assembly GCA_016710115.1. GTDB lineage: Bacteria > Bacteroidota > Bacteroidia > Chitinophagales > Saprospiraceae > JAGNXB01. Next base: position 257,499 of record JADJLN010000002.1, on the reverse strand, counting down.
GTTTGCCATGCAGTCCCGATTGGGGCGTTCACGATTCGGTCTTTACCGGTTCTTCTTCTTCGATCTCCGCAAATCTGCCCATTCTGGAATACTTCTCGATCCGGGCTTCGATCCGTTGTTCCGGTGTCATTTCGAGAAGTGTAGCGATCTCTTTTTTGAGATGTTTTTTCAGCAATTTGGCCATCTCTTCAGGAGCAGTATGGGCTCCACCTGCTGGTTCTTTCAGGATACCGTCGATGAGCTCCAGTTCGTACATATGATCGGCAGTCAGCTTGAGTGCCTCGGCTGCCTGTTCCTTGAAATCCCAGCTGCGCCACAAGATGGAAGAGCAGGATTCGGGGGAGATCACGGAATACCAGGTGTATTCCATCATGTATACCTTGTCCCCTACCCCGATACCGATCGCACCACCAGATGCTCCTTCACCGATGATCACACAGATCACGGGGACTTTGAGACTGACCATCTCAAACATGTTCCTTGCAATGGCCTCAGCCTGGCCACGTTCCTCTGCTTCGATACCCGGGAAAGCACCTGGCGTATCGATGAGGGTGATAACGGGGAAGTTGAATTTTTCGGCCAGTTTCATGAGGCGAAGAGCCTTCCGGTATCCTTCCGGATTGGCCATACCGAAGTTGCGGTACTGGCGCATTTTGGTGTTCACCCCCTTCTGATGCCCGATGATCATCACTGACATCCCGTCGAGACTGCCGATGCCACCGATAATGGCCTTGTCATCTGCAAATGTCCGATCGCCATGGAGTTCGACGAACTTCCGGCACATTTGTTCGATATAGTATTGTGTATAGGGTCGTGCGGGATGGCGGGACAGCTGTACCTTCTGCCACCCGGACAGGTTTTCATATATTTCCTTGCGTTTTGCCTTGATCTTGCCCTCCAGTTCCTTGATCATTGGGTGACATCCAGATCGCCTTCTTCACCGACCTGCCGAATCTTATCCAGCTGCTCATAGAGGCTTTCCAGCGGTTTTTCAAATTCGAGAAAGATCATACACACCTTTGTTTTCCGATCACGACACAGGAACGGGGTATCAAAGTTAGCAAACACAACCTAATCTGGAGTTGATTGAAAAATTTTCAGTGAGGCATTGCGTAAATCAGGAATCGGCACTACATTTGCCGTCCAGTTCGTCAGAACACGGTTCGGTAGTTCAGCTGGTTACCCCGAGTTCTCGGGGTGCCTGTCACGCAAGGAGGAAGCTTCTTGCCATAAAGAGTAAAGGTTCGGTAGTTCAGCTGGTTAGAATGCCTGCCTGTCACGCAGGAGGTCGCGGGTTCGAGTCCCGTCCGGACCGCAACAGTGCCTCAAGTGAAAGCTTGGGGCACTTTGCTTTTAGCCCCTAGTGAGATCTAGGGGCTTTTGTATTTTAGCTTGACGATGTTTTACGTTTACATCCTCAAAAGCCAACTGGACGGCTCCTTCTATATCGGCCAGACCGCCGATCTGGAAAAGCGATTGACACAACATAATGAAGGGGAATCCCGGACTACTTCCAAGAAACGCCCTTGGTCGATCGCCTATTCAGAGCAATTTGACTCCCGTTCCGACGCAATCAGACGAGAACATTTTCTCAAGAAGCAGAGGAATCGGTAGTTCTATCAGAAGCTGATTGATTCTCGGTCAGATTAGAGCTTCGGAGGAATATGAAGCTATTTCCTCAGTATTCAAAAGTGGTTGACCCTTGACAGTCTAAGGTAACTCACTCCCGGGGTGAGCTTTCCCCCATTGAATGAATTGCTACGCTTCATTCCAGAAGATTTCAGCATCTTAGGCGGCTAAAACCAACACCCTATGTCCAGCAATCGGATCCGGCTCAGCGAATTCCCCTCGACCTTCTGGTCGGTCAACACCATGGAGATCTTCGAGCGGATGGCCTGGTATGGCTTCTTTGCCGTCTCCTCACTCTATATCACGGGTGCTGTCGGTGATGGCGGCCTCGGCTTCTCAGACGAGGATCGCGGCGTCCTTCAGGGCGTTGTGACGTTCTTTCTCTACCTCTTCCTGTCGTTACCGGTGCCCCAGCAGACCGCTATGGCTACAAACGCATGTTGCTTGCCGCCTTTCTGACCCTGGTTCCGGCCTATCTGCTCCTTGGCCAGTTCAAGACCTTCCCCACATTTTTCCTGGCCTTCATGCTGGTGGCACTGGGCGCTGCCATGTTCAAACCGGTTGTGATCGGGACCATCTCCCGGGTGACCAATGACCGGACGGCCTCCATGGGTTTCGGCATCTTCTATATGATGGTCAATATCGGCGGTTTTGTCGGGCCGATCGTGGCTGGCATCGTCCGGGGTTGGGACTGGTCCTATGTCTTTATCTGTTCCGCGATCTGGATCTCGGTCAACTTTATCATCCTCGCATTTTTCTTCAAGGAACCCACCCAGGAAAGCAAATCCGCCAATCCCCGCAGTCTGAAAAAAGTCATGTCAGACATGGTCGAAGTACTGGGAAACGGCCGGTTCTTCCTCTTCATCTTTGGTCTTCTCTTTGTCCTTGTACTCGGTTCAAAGTTTACGTCCGATGGCCAATTTACCTGGGGACACATTATCGGCTTTGTGATCCTTTGGGTAGTTGGCAATGTCAGCTACGACATCGTGTTGCGCGCCCGAAAGAAGGAGAACATGGAATGGTATCTCCAACCCATGAAATTGGGCGACTGGCGCTTCGGGCTGTTCCTGCTCATCATGTCCGGATTCTGGACGTGCTTCAACCAACTGTTCTATACCCTCCCCTTACATATCCGGGATTTTACGGATACCTCGATCTGATGACCGGGTTCACTGGTCTGCTGAATGGCATCGGCCTGACCGGCGCTGCCAACTGGGTGAATACATCCATGGTTAATGAGGGCCAGATCAATCCGGAATACCTGATCAACTTCAATGCTGGCGCGATCATTTTCTTCCAGGTCCTTGTCTCCTTCCTGGTCACCCGAATGAAAGCGTTCACGACGATCTTCTGGGGGGTAATCATTACCATCGTGAGCTTTTCCATCCTGGTTTTCGGATCCACCGGTTGGATCGTGCTGGCGGGCATCCTGGTCTTTTCCTTTGGGGAAATGATGGCCAGTCCGAAGTCCAAAGAATACACCGGCAAAATCGCACCACCAGAAAAGGTGGCGATGTATATGGGCTATTTCTACTGGTGTGTCGCTCTGGGCAACTTGTTCGGCGGCGTTCTGTCCGGGCAGCTCTATGGCGCTTTGGCCAGGGACATGCAGCGACCTGACCTGATGTGGGCGATTTTTGCCGCCCTGGCGGCATTGACTGCTGTGGCCGTATTCATCTATGACCGTCGGGTGATCCGGAGACTCCAGCCTGCGTCATGATGACGATCATCCGAAGCCACAGGACAGATCACCGTTGTGAACTGGGCGTCGATCTACTTTTGCAACCATGGATCAGGTCAATTCCGTTGTGTTGTCGGAAGAGGCCCCGGTAACAAGACTATCCGAGTCCTGTTTTCACTGCGGTGAGCCGATCGGTCAAGATGCAGTGTCAGCAGATGACCGGGATTTCTGTTGTCAAGGGTGTCATACCGTGTATCAGATCGTCACCCAAAGCGGGTTGGATGACTTCTATGCCCTGGGTGAGCGGCCCGGCTTTTCACTTTCCCGCCAGGAACGACTGGACTACAGCTGGCTGGATGAACCTGAAACCAGAGACCAGCTGATCCTGTTTCGCCAGGGATCGACTGTACGGACGCAATTCGAATTACCGCAAATCCATTGTGCATCCTGTGTCTGGCTCCTGGAAAAGCTGTACCGGCTGCATCCCGGCATCCAGCAGAGCCGGGTCAATTTCAATCGCCGCGAACTGTCGGTAATGTTTCAGGAGGATCAGATCTCCTTCCGGCAACTGGTCGAACTGCTGGACCATATCGGGTATCGACCAGCGATCCGACTGGCCGACCTGGACAAGGAAGCTGCGCCCGTGATCAATCGGAGACTGGTCTACCAGCTCGGCGTGGCCGGGTTTGCCTTTGGGAATATCATGCTGTTCAGCTTCCCTGAGTATCTTGGTTTGAATGCGGCACAGGATGGCCTCTTCAGCCGTTCATTCGGATACCTCAATCTGGCGCTGGCACTCCCTGTTTTTCTTTTCTCGGCTACAGATTATTTCAAATCGGCCTGGGCCGGCATTCGCGTGCGGGAGATCAATATGGATGTCCCCCTTTCGCTTGGCATACTCGCCCTGTTCTTCAGAAGTACCTATGATGTCCTTTCACAATCGGGAGCCGGCTATTTTGACTCTCTTGCCGGACTGGTGTTCCTGCTCCTGATTGGCAAATGGTTTCAGCAGAAAAGTTTTGACCGACTTTCTTTTGAACGCGATTACAAATCCTACTTCCCTGTATCGGCAACTCTGGAAGACGGATCATCACGATCCTTGAATCAGCTCAAACCGGGCGATCGCATCCTTGTCCGCAACCAGGAACTCATCCCTGCAGACGGTGTCCTCCTGGATGGCGAAGCCATGATCGATTACAGCTTTGTGAGTGGGGAAAGTGCACCGGTGCGCATTCAAACCGGCGAAAAGGTCTATGCCGGAGGGCGGCAAACGGGAGCGCGGCTGTTGATCCATCTCAGTCACACCGTGAAACAGAGTTACCTCACCCAGCTCTGGAATGAACAGTCCTTCCAACACGATGAAAAAGGCCGCCCCAGCCGGATTGCCCGGGTCATGGGCACCTGGTTTACCTGGATCATCCTCTCGATCGGTCTCAGTACTTTGGCTTACTGGTTGGTTGTCGAACCCGGAACGGCCATCCATGCCTTCTCTTCCGTTCTCATTATTGCCTGTCCTTGTGCACTGGCCATGGCGGTCCCTTTTCTGATGGGCAACGGAGTGCGTATTCTGGGTCTGAATGGCGCCTATGTCCGGGGCCCTCAAGTGATCGAAGCACTGGCCCAGACAGACACCCTCGTGCTGGATAAAACGGGGACACTGACCTATGCCGACCAGCGCGATATCCGCTGGCATGGAGCCGCATTGAGTCAAGAAGAACAAACCTGGGTTGCGGCGCTGTGCCGACAAAGCATACATCCACTCAGTCAGAGCATTGCCCGACACCTGGGTATTCCACCCCGATCTGTGAACATTTCCTCATTTACCGAAATTTCGGGAAAAGGACTGGAAGGCTCGGTAGCCGGAAAACTGATCCCGGTTGGCCGGTTTTCGCCACCACCTCAGGATGATCAACCGGATAGAACCACAGTGGACATCCATATCGATCATGAGTTTCGAGGGACATTTCAGTTTCAACCACGTTATCGGGAAGGACTGGAGGCAGCGTTATCGGGTATGCCATCCGGTATGACCAGACATCTGGTCAGTGGTGACCGGCCAGTGGATCTGGACTATCTGACCGGGCTGATCGGTTCTTCTGAAAATCTCCACTTTCGCCAGCAACCGGCCGACAAGCTTCACTTTGTCAAATCGCTGCAGGATGCCCATCACAAGGTGATGATGATCGGTGACGGGTTGAATGATGCCGGCGCTCTACGACAGAGCCATGTCGGAATCGTCATCACGGAGTCATTGAACAATTTCACCCCAGCTTCGGATATGATCCTGGCAGCCAGGTCCTTCCCACATTTGCCGGCCATCCGTCAGCTGTCGAGCCACCTGGTCAAACATGTTTACATCGCATTTACACTGGCTCTGCTGTACAATGTTGTCGGTCTGTCGTTTGCTGTCCGTGGCGATCTGTCACCCATCGTGGCTGCGATCCTGATGCCGTTGAGCAGCATCAGTGTGATCGGGTATTCTGGGTTGCCAGTCACTGGACTTCCCGACGTCTTGGTTTTTCTCTTTATGATGATGATCAATCTGTCAAATGATTTCTGTCAAATTCATGATTTTGCCATCATTCTAACTTGCGCCATATTTCACAGATGGAAGTACTGATCCTGTTAATTGCATTGAGTTTATTGATCGCCCTGGGCTTTCTGGGCGCGTTTATATGGGCGACCCGCAACGGACAATACGACGATGATCAGACACCGGCCATCCGGATGTTACACGAAAACCACCCACAAAAAGCTAAAACTGAATAGGTCATGGAAGGAAAATCGTCTCATGCTGAGCAATTCTATTATGACAACAAGATCGTTCGTGCCTTTGCCTATGCATCATTGATCTGGGGCATCGTTGGCATGCTGGTCGGAGTGATCATCGCTCTTCAACTCGTTTTCCCCGCTCTCAACTTTTCCACTTCCTGGTTGACGTTTGGCCGGTTGCGTCCATTGCATACCAATGCCGTGATCTTCGCCTTTGTCGGGAACGGGATTTTTATGGGGGTCTATTATTCGCTGCAACGCACGGTAAAGGCACGGATGGCCAGTCAATTTCTGAGCTGGTTCAACTTCTGGGGCTGGCAATCGATCATTGTCCTGGCGGCCGTCACGCTGCCACTGGGGTTGACAAGTTCTTCAGAGTATGCTGAACTTCAATGGCCGATCGACATCCTGATCGCCCTGGTATGGGTCGCTTTCGGGATCAATATGTTTGCCACCATCTTCAAACGGCGTGAACAGCATCTGTATGTTGCGATCTGGTTTTATATCGCGACCTGGATCACTGTAACCGTTTTACATGTCGTCAAGAATCTCGAAATTCCCTATAGCCTGACCATGAGTTATCCGGTGTGGGCCGGTGTACAAGATGCCCTGGTGCAATGGTGGTACGGACACAACGCTGTCGCCTTCTTTCTGACAACACCGTATTTAGGCTTGATGTACTACTTTTTGCCCAAGGCCGCCAATCGCCCTGTGTATAGTTACCGTCTATCCATTATCCACTTCTGGGCGTTGATTTTCATTTATATCTGGGCCGGTCCACACCATCTTCTTTATACCTCATTACCCGACTGGGCTCAATCCTTGGGTACCGTCTTTTCCGTGATGCTGATCGCTCCTTCCTGGGGTGGAATGATCAATGGGCTGCTGACATTGAGGGGTGCCTGGGACCGCGTTCGTCAAGACCCGATCCTCAAATTCATGGTTGTCGCCGTCACAGCATATGGTATGTCCACGTTTGAAGGTCCAATGCTGTCGATCAAAAGTATCAATGCGATCAGCCACTATACCGACTGGACGATTGCCCACGTCCACGTAGGCGCTCTTGGCTGGAACGGTTTCCTCACCTTCGGCGTATTGTACTGGTTGATCCCGAAGTTGTACAATACAAAGATTTATTCTTTGAAACTGGCCAACATCCATTTCTGGATCGGCACCCTCGGTATTGTCTTTTATGCTGTTCCGATGTATTGGTCAGGATTTGCACAGAGCCTGATGTGGGAAACAGTTTACACCTGACGGTTTCCTCAGAGTATGGCAATTTCACGGAAACTGTGACACAGATCATTCCGATGTATGCCACTCGTGCAGTCGGAGGTCTGCTCTTCCTCACAGGGATTTGCATCATGGCGTACAATCTGTGGAAAACTGCACATGCAGGGGCGTATATAGGTGATGAACTGGACGAAGCACCTGCACGAGCCCGATATGAAAAGGGAACGAAGGAATTCTGGCACAAATGGATCGAACGCCGTCCGACCCAAATGTTGTTGGCCAGCCTGGTGCTCATCCTGATCGGTGGTATGGTGGAGATCATCCCGATGTTTCTGATCAAAGACAACATTCCTTCCATAGCGACGGTCAAACCGTATACACCACTTGAACTCGAAGGACGGGACCTGTACATCCGGGAAGGCTGTGTTGGCTGTCATTCGCAAATGATTCGTCCATTCCGCTCTGAAGTGGAACGATACGGTCAATTCTCCAAGTCCGGTGAGTTCATTTACGACAGGCCTTTCCTCTGGGGATCCAAACGGACCGGACCGGATCTTCACCGCGTTGGCGGCAAATACCCTGATTCCTGGCATTACAATCATATGCTGGATCCGGAGAGTATGTCTCCAGGTTCGATCATGCCACCGTATCCCTGGATGCTGAAAAATGACCTGAACACGAGCAATCTGTCGTCAAAAATCAATGTACTGCGCATGTTGGGCACACCCTACCCCGCAGGATATGAAGATATCGCTCAAGCGGATGTCGAGAAACAAGCTGCCAAAATTGCTGCATCACTCCGCAAAGATGGCATTGAGCAGGATGGTCTGGAGAAAAAAGAAATCGTCGCCCTGATTGCCTACCTCCAGCGTCTGGGTACGGATATCAGCAAAGCCGATACATCCTCCAAATAATCATCCAAGCAACTGAATGTCATGTACAAACAAATCCTGAAGCAGATCAATAACGAAATAGACTGGATGGCTCTGGTTCCGCTCCTGCTCTTTTTCGTCGTATTTGCCATTGTCCTGGTTGCCGTCTTTGCAGAGCGAAAAGTCCATATGGACTATATGGCTCAACTCCCTCTACAGGATGATATCTCATTGAAAGAACCCCAATCTTAAGCTATGAAACGATACGTTGCAATCACCACCCTGATGCTGACCACTGGTTTCCTGATGGCTCAGGATGCCACACCAGCGCCCGCATCCACTGACTTCTTCAGCGATCTTTTTGTAAAAATGATCGTCATTTCTGCCGGCGTGGTTATGCTGGTTGCCATTTTTGTCCTCTACCGTCTGTTGATGACGGTTATTCAGGTTGAACAGATCAAGATCTACAAGGAACAAGGTCTGGAAGCCTTTCTGGAAGCAACAAAAAAGCCAAGGCAATCCTGGATCACCCGGCTGTACAAATCCTGGACAGCTGCAGTGCCTGTCGAACAGGAAGCGGATGTGCTTCTCCTGCATGAATATGATGGCATTCATGAACTGGACAACAAGTTGCCACCCTGGTGGGTCGCTATGTTTTATCTGACCATCCTTTTTGCCGGTGTTTACCTGTACTACTATCATGTTTCAGATATGGGCATGAGTCAGCTGGAGGAATATGAAGCAGAGGTGGCTTCAGGCGAAGAGCAGGTGGCGGAATATCTCGCGAAGCAGGCCAACCTGATCGATGAATCAAATGTCGAACTGTTGACGGATGACGCCTCACTTGCAGCCGGAAAAACCATTTTCCTCGCGAACTGTGCAGCCTGTCATGGCCAGTTGGGCGAAGGCACAGTCGGGCCGAATATGACCGACAATTACTGGATTCATGGAGGCACGATCAAGGAAGTTTTTAAGACCATCAAATATGGAGTTCCCGAAAAAGGGATGATCTCTTGGCAAAGCCAGCTGAGACCAGCAGACATGCATCAGGTAGCGAGTTATCTGCTGACGTTGCAGGGCACCAACCCGCCCAATCCCAAGGCTCCTGAAGGTGAACTTGTTGAGCCAGGAGGAAATCCGGGGGCAGAACAAACTGTTCCCCCTACAGACAGTGTGACGAATTCACTATAAAACCTGATTTTATCCTCCGGGAGGGGTTCCCGGAACGAGCAGTTGTAACGTATTATGAGTCAACAGAAACCGAGTCTCGTCGACAGTATTTTTCAGGATGACGAGCAGGAAGCCTTCCGGGATCATATCGGGACGGTCGATAGTGCGGGCAAACGCATTTGGATTTACCCGAAGAAACCGGAAGGCTTTTTTACCCGATGGCGCGATATCGTCAGCTATGTTCTATTGATTGTACTCTTCGGCATGCCTTTTATCCGGATAGCTGGCGAACCTTTTTTCCTGCTGAATATTCTGGAACGTCGATTTGTCCTTTTCGGCCAACCATTTACCCCACAGGATTTCCACCTGTTTGTGTTTGCGATGATCACCATGATCGTGTTCATCATTTTATTTACAGTGGTCTTTGGTCGTATATTCTGCGGATGGATTTGCCCGCAGACCATTTTCATGGAAAATGTATTCCGCAAAATTGAATACTGGATCGAGGGTGATGCCAATGCCCAGCGCAAATTGAATGCAGCCAGTTGGGACGGTACAAAGCTGTGGAAAAAAAGTATCAAATACATCTTGTTTTACGGCGTCTCGGTCATCATTGCAAATACGTTTCTCTCCTATATCATCGGTTCAGACGAGGTCATCAAGATCATCACGGAACCTGTTCAGATGCATATGGGCGGGTTTATTGCCATGCTTATTTTCTCCGGTGTATTCTACTTTGTTTTCGCCTATATGCGTGAACAGGTCTGTCTGGTTGTCTGTCCCTACGGGCGACTACAGGGTGTACTCCTGGATAGAGACTCGATTGTCGTGGCGTATGACTTTGTCCGAGGCGAACCGAGAACAAGAATCAAGAAGAACAAACTGGCCGAAACCCTCACAGAGGACGCCCCGAAAATCGGTGACTGCATTGATTGCAAACTCTGTGTTCAAGTTTGCCCGACCGGGATCGACATCCGAAACGGGACACAACTGGAATGCATCAATTGTACTGCTTGCATTGATGTTTGTGATGCGGTAATGGACAAAGTAGATCGACCACGAGGCTTGATCCGTTACGACTCTTACAACACCATTGCAGAAGGAAAAAAACGTCGATTTACGCCTCGGATGGCGGCCTACTCTATCGTCCTCCTTCTGTTGGTCGGGCTCGAAATATTTCTGATCAGCTATCGATCCAGTGTAGAAACGCTCATTCTCCGCACCCCGGGTATGCTTTACCAGAAGGTGGATGAAAATCATCTTTCCAACCTCTACAATTATGAGGTAGTCAACAAGACGAACAGGGAGTACCAGAAAATCGAGTTCAAACTGATTGAACATGATGGAGAGATCAAGTTGATTGGAAAAGAACCTAACCTGGGCAAAAGCGGTCAGGCTTCCGGGTCATCCTTTATTGTGTTGGAAAAAGACGACCTTCAGGGACAGAAGAACCCGATCTATGTCGAGGTCTATGCTGATGGTGAGTTGATTGAAAAGGTGAAAACCAACTTCATGGGGCCCATAAAATAACCGATCATGAAAATCAACTGGGGTTGGGGAATAACCATCTTTTATTCCTTTTTTGTCCTTTCATTTATCGTCATCCTGATCTTTTCCCTGGGTCAGGACAATTCCCTTGTGACTGAAAATTACTATGAAACGGATCTTGCCTACCAGGACCACAAAGACAAGTTGGCCAACTATGCCGAATTGTCAGCTAAAGTGACCGAGTCTTTTCAACATGATACCCGATCCTACCTGATCCAATTTCCTTCGGATATGAAATCAGTCTCCGGGGAGGTTCACTTTTACCGACCATCCTCAGCCGATCTGGATTATCGGGTGCCCATCCAGACCGACCCGGCAAACCAGCTGGTGATCCCGGTTGAACAACTTGAATCCGGACAATGGATCGTTCAGATTGAATGGACTGCAGGTGGACGTCCCTATTTCAAAGAAACCCGCTTGTTCATTCCCTGAGCATAGCAGCACCTGATCCGCATGTGGGCCGCTTTTCTTCTTGGATTTCTAGGTAGTCTTCACTGTGTTGGCATGTGCGGACCATTGGCTGTTGTGATCCACCAGCAAGCAGGACGGCAATCCGGGAACGCCCTCATCAGTGCCGGTCTCTACCATCTGGGGCGAATCTCCACCTATATCCTGCTCGGTCTCCTGATCGGGTTGCTGAGTATGGCACTTTGGGGCATTCTTCAATTCTACCTGTCTATTATCGCAGGAGTCATCCTTCTGTTGGCCGCTTTCTCATTTCTCCCCTGGGAAAAACAGATCTGGCAATTACCGGGATTCCGTCAACTGGGCGCATGGATACCCAAAACCTACGGACGCTTTTTGCAGTCCACCTCCCCCTGGGCTCCTTTGGCGGGTGGCATGATCAATGGATTACTTCCTTGCGGCCTCGTTTATCTTGCCTTGTCCACTGCTTTAGCAACAGGAGATGTCCAACTTGGCGCAGGGATCATGTTCTATTTCGGATTGGGTACCATTCCCGCTTTGGCTGCCACTCAACTTGCCGGGTGGAAGATCAAGGGACGTTTTGCCTTAGTTCGAAAATATGTGCTGCCACCTTTTTTAATCTTGACTGGTGTGTTTTTAATTCTTCGTGCTTTTTCTGTCCCCATCCCGGTTGATCTGCGGCTCCTCCATGAAATGACGAACATTCCGATGTGCCATTGAGGACGGAGTCGAGGCTTGCCCGCCGAAGCTTTAGCCCCGAGTGCTCGGGGAGGGAGGTTGGAGTCAAGGAGGTTATTGGTTTATTCGTTTAGAAGGAATGGAATATGTTCTTGTAGACGGTTTTCCTGGGAAATGAGTCCGTATTTCAGAACCCATCATCTATTCGCTTTTTCTCTTATCAACAAGACTCGGGTAAAACCCTGGATGGAACATCATATCTGATTGACTACAACAGAAATTCAAAATTATTTGGGTCAGGAGCCAAGGCTGAACCACCCGGTTCCATGCATGGGTATGACCACGGAGTGGTCATATTCGAATAGCCCCAGGCACAGCCTGGGGTATATGTACAAATTCGATTCACGACCACGGATATTTGAATTTATATGTGACCTGAGATAAGCCTGAACCACCCGGTTCCATGCATGGGTATGACCACGGAGTGGTCATATTTGAATAGGCCAAGGCACAGCCTGGGGTATATGTACAAATTCGATTCACGACCACGGATATTTGAATTTATATGTGACCTGAGATAAGCCTGAACCACCCGGTTTCATGCATGGGTATGACCACGGAGTGGTCATATTTGAATAGCCCCAGGCACAGCCTGGGGTATATGTACAAATTCGATTCACGACCACGGATATTTGAATTTATATGTGACCTGAGATAAGCCTGAACCACCCGGTTTCATGCATGGGTTTGACCACGGAGGGGTGTATATGAACAAATTCGATTCACGACCACGGAGTGGTCGAACAGCACCCTCTTTTGCATAACCGCAATCTTCCAAAGCTAATATGATTCAGCCTCCAGCCAGGTTGAACTAATCTTCATTTAAACTATTTTGGTTATTTTAATCGGCCGAAATACCCACCAAATGAGAACCTATACACAGATCATCTATCAAATAGTTTTTGCCACCCACCAACGGAAACCCATATTAATCAAAGAGGCCAGACCCGCATTATTCAGCTATATCAATGGTATTCTACAGAATAAAAAGTGCCACTTGTACCGAATTAATGGAATAGAAGATCATCTTCATATTGTCACTCATATTCACCCGATGGTTTCACTTGCATCTCTCATGAAAGATATTAAAGTCGGTAGCTCTCGTTTTATCAAGGAACAAGGTTTATTTCCTGATTTCACGAATTGGCAGGATGGCTACGGGGCATTCACCTATTCAATTAAGGAAAAGGACCGATTGATCGATTATGTCATGAACCAGGAAGATCATCACCAAAAAGTAAGCTATCTGGATGAACTGAAAGGTCTGCTTCTTGAACATGGCATTGAATATGATGAATCCTATTTGGAAGATTAGATTCCTACAAGACAATTTGCCAGATGTTCAACCGCTCCGCGGTTGTTCAATGATTTGACGAATACCCCGGGCCTGCCCGGAGCTATTCATTTGACGCTCCGCGATCTGTATACATTGGGGGTATCAAATGAAAAAATTTATCGCCTTTCTGATCGCATTCAGATAGAATATCTTCGCCTTAATTGAATTAACCAGGCCCTGCCAATGGCATTGAATATGATGAATCCTATTTGGAAGATTAGATTCACAAGACAATTTGCCAGATGTTCAACCGCTCCGCGGTTGTTCAATGATTTGACGAATACCCCGGGCTCTGCCCGGGGCTATTCATATTGGATCGCTCCGCGATCTGTATACATTTGGGGGGGTATCAAATGAAAAAATTTATCGCCTTTCTGATCGCATTCAGATAGAATATCTTCGCCTTAATTGAATTAACCAGGGCCCTGCCAATGGCATTGAATATGATGAATCCTATTTGGAAGATTAGATTCCTACAAGACAATTTGCCAGATGTTCAACCGCTCCGCGGTTGTTCAATGATTTGACGAATTCCCCGGGCCCTGCCCGGGGCTATTCATATTGGATCGCTCCGCGATCTGTATACTTTTTTGGGGTGTGTATCAAATGATAAAATTTATCGCCTTTCTGATCGTATTCAGATAGAATATCATCGCCTTAATTGAAATAACCAGGGCCCTGCCAATGGCATTGAATATGATGAATCCTATTTGGAAGATTAGATTCCTACAAGACAATTTACTAGATGTTCAATTGCTCCGCGGTTGTTCAATGATTTGACGAATTCCCCGGGCCCTGCCCGCTTATTCATATTGGATCGCTCCGCGATCTGTATACACTTGGGGGTACCTTAATTTTAAAAAGTTATCTTCTTTCCGATCGCGTACAGGCAAGGCTATCATCAGACATAATCGTTTTCACGCGGATCGCTCTGCGATCTGTATCCACATTGGCATTACTTCAATTTAGAGAATTATCGTTTATCCGATTCAATTCAGATAAGCTATCATCGGCCATCAGCAGCTTTTAAATTAAATCGGTCTGCAATCTGCAATGACGTTGGAATCCCTTCTAGCTGATATATTTGTTAAACAGGTCTTCCACCAGGTCCTCGGAATGTGTGCACAGCCCGGGATGAACCTGCGAACATTGGATGATTGTACTTTTTGCCGCGGTCAGCCATCTGAATCGATTGGCTGGATCCAAACGTGCCACCGGACCACCTTCCGGGTTGCCTTGACAAATCAGGTCCCAGGTGTGTAGCGTGGCTGACAAGGCCTGGATGTCAACATCCCTGGAAAAAGCAGTTAATCTTTCTTCATCCAATTGCACTTTCATTTCCAGGAAGTCCTTGAGCTTGCACAAGACGATCACCCCGACATTGATGAACTCCCCTCGCTCCACACGCGGAACAAACCGGATGACGGCATATTCAAAAACGTGTTGATCGGGCATCATCAGCTTCTTTGGTGAGTAAGTGGATATTCGACATGCGCGTGAGCAGATACTCCAGATAGGCATTTCGCTTTTCTGCGGGAGTGAGTGCATCAGATTCTTCTTCCAGCCATTCATCCGGAATGATGGCAAGGAGTGCGGTTAACCAGCTGTCATCAAAAGCCTGGATCAGCATTTCTTCTGCCTCCTTCAACCGGGTAGCCTGAGTTAGCAGAATATGATCCCGGACAGGAGGGAAGGTCCTGGCAATGGCTGTTTCCCAATTTTGCCAATTGTGGTGAAAATACAGGCAGGCACCGTGATCAATCAACCAGAGTTGGCGATTCCACAGCAACAGGTTTGGATTGCGAGGCGTACGGTCAATATTGGTGATCAGGCTATCGAGCAGAACTACCTTTGACGCAACCAGAGAATCCACTGCCATGATGTGGGTATCATATGTCAATGCTCCGGACAGGAAATGCAGTCCGAGGTTGAGACCCACACTGAATTTCAACAGGTCCTGAATCTCTTCATCGGGTTCCGTTTTGCTAAAGGAAGCATCCAGATCCAGGAAGACCAGTTCAGGCATGTTCAGCCCGAGGCGTCGTGCCAGTTCGCCGCCGATCAATTCGGCGACCAGCGCTTTTTTACCCTGCCCGGCACCGCGAAATTTCAACACATAGGGAAATCCATCGTCCGCATCGACAATGGCTGGCATCGAGCCTCCCTCCCGCAAGGGGGTTACATAGCGAATGACATTTGCCTTACGGATGTCAGGAAGATTCATCGCGACAAATTACTCCATTTCTCCCGATGGACGCCGATTGACTTCGATGTGGGATGACTGGTCGGGAATACCCCGAATTACCAACCTCCGCCTGCACCACCACCACCAAAACTGCCGCCACCAAATCCACCGAAGCCACCACCACTGCTGCCCCCGCCGAAGCCACCACCACCAAAACCACCACTTCCCCAGCCGGAACCTCCACCGGTGCCAAAAATAATGGGTCCTCCCCAGCCACGGCGATGGATCTGCCCGCCACCCGGGTTGTTTCTGGAAAAAATGATGATCAACACAATGATGATCAGAAAAAGGATACCAATCAGAATCAGAGGCACCACAGGAACCTTCGGTTCTTCCAGTTCCTTGACAAACTCTCCGCCGATGGTCAGAATAATGGCATCGGTTGCACGGTCAATGCCCTGATAAAAGGCCCCCTGTTTAAAGGCCGGTACCATGATCTGGTCGATGATGCGGTTGCAGAGGTAATCTGGCAAAGGGCCTTCCAGACCACGTCCTGTGGCCAGAAAAACCTTTCGTTCTTCTCTGGACAGGGTAATCACCAGTCCATTGTCATTACCGGCTGAGCCCACGCCCCAGGCATCGCCCAGGCGATAGGAAAATTCTGCGATCTCCCAGCGGCCAAGGGTCTGCACCGTGACGACGACGATCTGCGTCCCCGTACTATCTTCATAGGCGACCAGCTTGGCTTCCAGGGCCGCTGCTTCATCCGGTTGAAAAAATCCAGCAAGGTCATTGACCAGTCGCGGTGGATTCGGAGCCGGAGGCAGATCCTGGGCCTGGATGAAAGCCCCCCATAGGAGGGCCAGAGAAAGGACACCGTACTTGATCAACTTCCTCATGCCGGGGTTTCATTATGGAAAACAGGGTCATCAGGCAATTCGTTGACGTCATCCCGATGGTATGGAAACCAGGTTCGCAATTGTTGGCCGACTTCGCCAATGGCTTCTACAAGCCCTTCGACAAACGCCTCCTGGGCAAAATGCCGGGCCAGCACACCGCGGATGCTCTCCCAGAATACCTGGGTGACTTTTTCATGGATGCCCTGGTCACCCAGTACGGCGAACTGCCGATCCTCGAACGCAATGTAGAACAACACCCCATTCCGGTCTTTCGTCTTTTCCATTTTCAGTTTGGCAAACGCCTTGACTGCCCGCTGCAGGGCAGACTCGCCATGTGTGTGCTGTTCAAAATAGACGCGCACCTCACCTGACGTTTGCCTTTCTGCCGATTGAATGGCCTCTCGAATGGCCGTCTTATCCTCGGTTGAAAAATTGTGTTGCCAGATCAGGCCCATCAGAACTCGATATTTGGCGCCTGTTCGGATCCGGCAGCCGCCTTGAAATAACCCTTTTCCCCGAAGCCAAACATCCCCGCGATCAGGTTGGTCGGAAACTGTTTGATATAGGTATTATAGTCCTGGACGGTGGTATTAAAATCATCCCTGGCCTTGTTGATCCGGTTCTCCGTGCCTTCGATTTGTGCCCGGAAATCCCGGAATTGTTGCGTTGTCTGTAATTCCGGATAGCGTTCGACCACCACCATCAACTTGCTGAACGCAGATGACATTTCACCCTGTGCCTGCTGGAACTGCTTGATAGATTCCGGTGTCAGCTTGCTGGGGTCAACCTGCACTGAAGTGGCTTTACTGCGTGCCTCGATCACTTTGGTCAGTGTTTCCTGTTCGAAAGTTGACGATCCTTTGATGGTGCTGACAACACTGTTGTACAGGTCCATTCGGCGCTGATACTGGGTTTCGACTCCTGCCCATTGCGCTTCGACACTCTGGGTCTTGGTGACCATCGAGTTGTAGGCACCTTTGAACATGGAATAACCCGCAATGGCCAACACGGCGACTACGACGATCAGGATGATACTGCTTCTTTTCATGGTGTTCAGGTTTTTCTGTGGTGCCAAAACTACGCTACAAGCAGGAGAACGCACGGAATTTTCGATAGACGATGCCGGATACCCGATAGAATGTACCCGGCCGAGATCCAGTTCGCCAATCTGACGATGAACACGAATGGAATCGGACCAGAATCATACCTTTAGCTTGCATGAAACGCATCCGATTTCGGCGGTTTTATAATCCGCTTGCATCCTATTCACTGACCCGGCGGTTCCTGGACTACCGGATCGGGCTGTTTCTTTTTGCCCTCAGTATTGCCGGCGGAACGACAGGATATTATCTGATCGAGCACTACAGTTTTGCCGATGCTGTTTATATGGCCATTATCACGATGTCCACTGTCGGGTACATGGAAGTCCACCAGTTGTCAGAAGCAGGACGGATGTTTACAGCCGGGTATATTCTGGTCAACATCGGCATCTTTGCCTATGCCCTGTCAGCGTTTACCAATTACATTGTTCAAGGGGAAATTTTTGTCAAAATGCACACCAACCTGATCCATGGAGACCTCGAACGCATGCATGACCACATTCTCGTTTGTGGTTATGGGCGTTACGGACGGGAGATCGCCCATCACTTTATGGCACACAAACAGCCCTTTGTGATCATCGATTCCAAGAAGGAGATCATTGAGGAAATCCAGACTTCCCCTGCCCGATTGCTGTATCTGGAAGGTGATGCTACGCAGGATGAGGTATTGATCCAGCCGGAATCCATCGCGCATCCACGCTGGTTGCTGCGCTCAGTGATGATGCGGATAATGTATTTACTGTGCTGACTGCCCGCCAACTGAATCCCAAAATCCGGATCGTCAGCCGGTCGTTCAACCCGAAGTCGGCTCACAAACTGAAACTGGCCGGCGCCGATCACGTGATCATGCCCGAGCAGATCGGAGGATTCTATATGGCTACCCTGGTGACCAAACCCGGTACGGTCGAATTCTTCACCTTCCTGACGAATGAATATGATTCGGATGTCACGTTCGAAGAGTTGAGTTACGAACAGATGCCTGCTTCCTGCAGGGGGCAAACCATCCGGCAATTACAGATCCAGGAAAAAACAGGAGCCAATATCATCGGCTTCCGCAACCAGAAAGGAAAATACAATGTCAATCCGAATCCGGAAACGGTATTAACGCCAGGCAGCAGCCTGATCGTCATCGGCAGTCACCTCCAGATTGATAACCTGATGGAGCACCTGAAGCGAATGGGCCAATGACCACGGCAAGTCTCTTCCTCATCGGTATTGTCGCCTTTCTTGCTGCATTGCTGACCTTTTTCAGCGGGTTTGGCCTGGGGACATTATTGCTGCCGGTCTTCCTGGCTTTTTTCCCTGTGGATATTGCGATTGCCATGACAGGCATCGTGCATCTGGTCAATAACCTGTTCAAGACCGGACTCATTGGCCGGCATGCAGATTGGCGTGTGGTGATCCGGTTCGGATTGCCCGCCCTGGCAGGCGCCTGGGGTGGAGCCCTGTTGCTCGGGACACTCACCCATTTGAAACCCATTCTGGAATACACGTTGTGGGATGCAGACTGGACCATCAGTCCGGTCAAGCTGATCGTCGCAGTCCTCATGGCCGGATTCGCTATTCTGGAGTTGTTACCACAGGACAAACAACCCCAATTTCCTCCTTCCATCTTACCCGTCGGTGGTGTTCTCAGCGGATTTTTCGGCGGCCTTTCCGGTCATCAGGGCGCTTTGCGGTCAGCATTCCTCATCCGGCTGGGTCTGAATAAGGAAGCGTTTATTGCCAGCGGCATTCTCATTGCCATGGGTATCGATATTGTGCGACTGGCGACGTATGAACCTGCCGGTTGGATCGATCTGGCATCCCGGGAATGGCCGGCTTTGACGACAGGGATCTGTGCAGCAATGGCTGGCGCAGTGTTTGGCCGGATCGGGTTGAAAAAGATGACCCTGACGCGCATTCAGCAATTCGTGGCAGTGGCAATTCTCGCTATGGCTATTGCCCTGGCACTAGGCTGGGTCTGACGATCAGTGTGACCATCCCCGTTCAAACAACCACCAGCGAGCCCTGGGCGCAGCCCAACCGCGAGTTCGGATCGATCGCATCAAAAAGTCGATCGCTTCTCCGGGATCATCCGTCACCAGGATCTTGTCGACATCCTCCTGATTGATCGTTCCTTCCCGGATCATCCGGTCCAGTAATTGGCCAAGTTGGGCATAATAGTCGATGCCCAGGATGACCACCGGAAATTCATTGATCACGCCAGTCTGGATCAGGGTAGCGGTTTCAAACAGTTCATCCATGGTGCCAAATCCGCCAGGAAAGACCACAAAACCGTAGGAATATTTCAGGAGCATGAATTTCCGCACAAAAAAGTGCCGGAAGGTCACCTGACGATGGGTATACGGATTGGGGACTTGCTCGGCGGGCAATTGGATGTTGCACCCGACAGACCGTCCATTGTTCTCCCATGCCCCCCGGTTGGCTGCTTCCATGATCCCCGGTCCTCCCCCGGTCATGGTGGTCATTCCGTGTGCAGCAATGAGTTGCCCCATCCGGCGCGCCAATGTATAGTAGGGATGGTCATCATGAAATCTCGCGGATCCGAATACAGTAATACATGGTCCGGAAAAATGGAGGACCCGGAACCCGTTCAGGAATTGAAAAAAAACACGAACTGCAAAGCCCAGCTCGGACAGCCTGGATCGGGGACCTGCAAGGGGGTCAGTGGTCCGACGGCCGGAGGAGTTCTGCTTTTTTATCGTGTTCAAACCCGGGTTGATGCTGCTCATGGACAATATTAATAGCAATCATTCAATTCCATTGGCTCAGGCTTTATCTTCATGCCAAATCGAGGAATATGTTTATCACCGATACCAAGACTTTGCGGGAAGTAAAACTGGAATTTCAGGACAAATTCCCGTTTCTGAAACTGGAGTTTTACAACGTTCGTCATGCCGAAGGCCAGGGGAGCATGGAAAAAGACCATCTGGATGAATCACTGACCATTGGACAAGCGCGCAATGAGCATAATGAAGGCGAATTGGGCATCCATGGCAATCTGAAAGTGAGCAGCCTGGAACAATCTTTCCATGACATGTACGGGTTGAATGTACAGGTCTTCCGCCGCTCGGGAGAACTCTGGTTGCAGACCACGTCAACAGACGAGTGGACCCTTGCAGAACAAAATGAAAAGGGGGGTAAATCGGGTTCTTCCGGTCAATACGATCCTATAAATACGGATGAAGTAGATTGACATTTTTCCCTGCTAGTATCGCCTGGGACAGAGTGGGCCTTTGGTATGTCAGTGAACTAGTCATGCCCTCGAAAACCATGAAAATGGTTTCCTGCCCCTTCTTATAAAAAAAGTCCCAGGGTTGAACCTCCACCGACGATCAAGAACCCTGGGCTACCTTACATTGTTATCGGCATCCAGTACGAGGCTTCTCTTCTGCCTTCATTCCACCTTCTGTATTTTCTGAATGCCGATCCCATTCTCCAGGAGGGTGACAACCACATAGCTCCCAGTGGGTAATCCTGCCATAGAAATCGTCGAGCCGTGACCTTCGAGAATCACCTGACCCAGCAAACTGACTACCTGCCAATCACCAGAATTCTGGTCTATTCGACGGAGATCACCCTGTACCGGATTCGGACACCACAGGTTGATGAAGTGTATCTCGGGATTTTTTGTTCCCACCCACCAGCTTTGGCAGGGAGTAAACTGATAAAAAGACATCGGAGTATACATGACGCTATGAATGGTATCTATCCCATTACTTCCTGACACAGGGTAGGGAAATAATGTATAAGGAAAATCCCATTTCCCTTCAAATTCTATTAATTTATTTCCAGTATCTGCAAGACAGGTATACTCTTCTACTAATTCAGGAAATGTCCACCATTCATTCAAAGTCTCTGATAAAAAATTGTCCGATAGATAGGATCCTACTAGACAATAGGACTGAATAAATTCCATCGAATCCCAAGTAACAGTTACAGGTGGATATTTGGCATAAATAGTAAAGATGATAGGATCACCACTTATGCACCCATGCACTGGATGAGGACCAACCTCGGAATAGCCAATTATTTTCTTCGAAAGAAAAAAATCTTCTGGTTTAGTATTTGGTGAAATACCGGGAAAATTCTCACGATGAGATGCCCTGACTTCAAACACACTATCAAAGGGAGTATTTATAAATGACTCTCCGAATTCAGGATTGTAGCTATAGTTTGCCGCGGTGTCATGCCCCACTCGAATGCTGTCCATATTTCCCACTGCATCCTCAAAGTAGAAAGTGGTCTCGAACATGGCCACCTTTTGTGCCTGTATAGATATAGAAAAAAATACTCCTACAATCATAATAATAATGCACTGCTTCATGGCTTGATCACTGTTTCAATCCACAATTGTCCGGCATAGACAAAGAATAAAAGATCGGCTCCGCTTTGCCAGGATGTTGTGGTAAGGGTGAATGGTGTGTTAGTTCCAGATGTCAAGGTCCGACTATCCACCAGGCCATAAGAAGTAGACGATGTCGCATGCTGACCATAAATCAGTAGTGGACCGCCATCAGTGGCATCCAGAGAAACTGTTACTGTGCCTCCAGTCAAGGGATTTGGTGCCAAACCAATTCCAGAAAGGCCTGGGCCAGAACTTGATGACCCACTACATGGAGAAGGCAAAACAAAAGAAATAATCTCTTCGTCAGTCGAAGAACAATCATTGAACACTTCGAGTTTGAATTTGTAGGTTGTTCCAGCTTGTAGACCATAGGGCCAAGTGGTATTTCCGTTCACCGCTTTGGGTTTCAAACAATATTTTCCAGCTTGACCCGCCAGTTGTGATGTTTGCAATATAATATTGCCTGTATTAGTCATTAAAGTGACTCTGTAACTGGTCTCGTTGTCAGACCCTTCCAGATGAAAGCAAGTAAGGCAGTCCATGATGCCACTGACTGTAGGTAATACTCCCACTGCTGCACCAGGTGGGGGACAATCACCCCCAATCTGAGCAATATATTCACATTTTTCTGTAGCTATAGAACTAAGCATTCGATTTAGTTGACATTCCGTCAAAGCAGCTATGTTGGGATTTGCAGCCCAAGCAGAATGAGTCATCATGTTATTCGAATTATTAGTCCAACTGCAACATGGATGTGGATTATTCGGATAATAAAAATCTGAACAAAAATCCTCATCTCCATCAATCCCATTATTGTTTAAATCTTCTCCATGTGGAAAATTATCCCAACATTTACTATCGGATTCATCAGGCTGACCATCCCCATTCTTATCCCAACTCCACTTATAATACCAAGTATCTGTGCAATAATCTTGTTGGTCATGACTATGATATAAACCAAAACAATGACCTAATTCATGATTCAACAAGCTTGACGCACTAGTCTCCACGGCAAGCCGATAACCTCCAACGAAAGCATAACCATTTGCTTTTTCATTTTGATACGTAACATTCCCAAAAAAAACTTGGATTTCAGTTGCCGGATCCACGTATAAATCAGGAAATCCTCCATTTAAATTGCCATCAACTGATGAACAATGAATGTTGACTCCCGATAAAATGTAGCGAACTGGAAAGAGTGGTGTGTTTGCTCAGGAAGATTATGTTGTAAATTGGCCCAATTTAGATGCCCCTCGATAGTCTCCCAAAAGGCATTCGCATCGTCAACCATAGTCTCAGCAATTTGCCAGGCATCTTCCAGTTCCAAATTTTGATTTTCCCCAGGGCCAACGATTAATGAACCTTCACAATCATTATTGAGGAAAAAGTGAATCCGCAACCGAATATACACTGGAGTTACATTTTCTGCAACAGATTCAACTTCAAAACAGGGTATTGATCTTGTAGCGACAGGCAATCCTGAAGGCCCGGGTGGAATGCTGTCAAGAATATAACACGGCTCCTGGGAGAAGCCGCTGGTAGCTGAAAGCGAAATCATGAAAACCACTACTGCACACCAACCAAGTGCTCGATAAAATCTAAACCCACGTCGAAATAATGTTTGGTCACTCTCAAATAAACGACGGCCTGAATCTAAAAGACCAAGTTTAGTTCTGTGGGGGGGGTAAACATACTTTTAAATTTTAAGAATAAAACTATACTGTAATGTAGTTTTATAAAACTCAATTCGCAAGAAAAAAATTCATTTTGTCATATTTCTGACAATTTTTAGAGTTAATCCTCTCCACAACCCTATGGATCACACCCCCAACTGCCGCTGCGGCACATAGGCCACTCTGATCAAGTCCAGCCAACTCAGGATGCCGAGCAGATTGCCTTTTTCATCGACTACTGGCATCGCGTGAAAGAGATTTTCGAGGAAAATGCCAACGGCTACTTCAAGAGTCATATCTGGTCCCAGTTTGACCACGTGTTTGGTCATCACTTCCGCTGCCAGCATTTTGGAAAGGAAAGGATCGTTATTCTTGTCTCTTGCTCCCGGATCATTCAGAGGGAATGCCGTAGAAATCAACAATAAATCGGATTTACTCAGCATGCCTTCCAAATGGCCGTCCAATACAACGGGCAAGTGATGAATGGTATTTGCCTTAAATATTCGTTGTGCCTCCAGTAAAGTGGTATTGGGCTGAATAATATACACATCGGTTGTCATCACTTCATGGACCTTCAAAAGTCGGGGATCGAACATGGCTCTTCGGGTTTACGGGTGAAAACGGATGGGATGAAAAGCAACGGAAGTCTCCAGGAGACCTCCGTCGCAAAACCTATTACCAACACTAGATCATCTGACGTCAATCAAACGGGTCTCCTTATTGATCTTCAATGCCTTTCGGGGCATGTTGATCTTCAGCAGTCCGTTTTCGTAGGTTGCCTTCACGTTGTCTGCAAGGACATCCTCCGGCAACTGGAAGTGGCGTTCAAACCGGGTGAAATTGAATTCACGGCGCATGCAGTCATCTTCCTTTTTCTCCTTTTCTGTCTGGTGTTCAGCCCGGATGATCAATCGCTGGTCTTCACACGAGACTTTAAAGTCTTCCTTGAGCAATCCGGGGGCTGCCACTTCGATCATGTATGCTTCATCTGTCTCCTTGACGTTGACAGCGGGCAGGTTAGCCCGGTTGGTCCGATTCTCAGTGAAGAAGGGGTCTTCTTCCGTGAAGAATCTGTCGACCCATTGGTTCATCGGGTGAAGCATGTTACCCGGCCATTTTGTGAGATTCATGACAGAGTTTTTATCTGCCACTAAAGTAATCCTGAGCCTCTCTCCGGCAAATGACCTGAGACAACCGGGGGGGTGACTTGGGTCAGGACTTTGGGACGGTGTTGCTCAAGTCGGAAGGGGGAAGTCGGAAGGGGGAAGTCGGAAAGGGGAAGGGGGAAGTCGGAAGGGGGAAGTCGGAAGGGGGAAAAGCACCAAATTGCAAATAACATAAAACAAAAAAATTACAAATATCAAATTCAAAATTTCATACGCCTTAGAAGGCTGGAAGGCTGGCTGAATAGAAAACAAAAGGGAGAGAAATGTCAAATCATAAACCTGGCTGATGGCAGGTAAATACTAAATACCAAATCACAAATCACAAACAAATACCAAATACTAAATACCAAATACCAAATACCAAATAAATTCAAAATCAAAAAAACTGAAGCCTGAAAGAGATCGATAACTAATAACCGACAACTGACAACCGAAAACCGAAAACTGAAAACTGAAAACTGACAACTGAAAACCGATTAAATAATCAAGATCGGATTGGTGGTGGAAAAAATCTCCCGTTTGACCATGGAATCGTGGAAAAAGGGTTCAAAGAATCCCCGTTCCCGTTTGATGAGGGTCAGCCAGGTATTGGAAAATTGCTGCAGATAATCATCGATCTCATCCTTGACATCCCCTTCACCCGGAATGATGGTCACATCGATGCCGCGGTCTTTGAAAAACAGGGCGGTGCCTTCATCACAAGGATCGGAATGGGGTGTATGCACATGCATGACCTGCAGAGATACACCCAGTTTTCCAGACCATTCCATCAATTCCTCTATAGTCGACTGATCCATGGGGCGACCGTCCCAGGCAAAGACCAGTCCGGACGGGGTGCGTGCCACTGCCTCTTCGGGGATCGCGAGAATGGGGCTGTTCAATTTGTTCAGCAGGATATTGGCGGTTCGCCCCATGAAGATCTCCTTGATGGCACTGGAGCCCTGGGTACCGACGACCACCAACCCCACGTCCTGATCTTCGTCCCATTGCATGATCACCTCTTCGGCATATCCGCGGACGACTCGTGTTTCATGGATAAACGGCCGCAATTCGGGATCGATCCGGGAGACGAATTCAGCCATATCCTGTTCAGCTGCCTGGCGGATATATCGATCCATCGACATAAACATGCCCGTCCGGCTCTGCGCTTTGAAGGCATGGAGCAACACCACTCGTGAATCTGTCTGTTGAGCAAGCAGGAGTCCAATTCTGGCCGCATGCAGCGAGCCTGCAGAAAAGTCGGTTCCAATCAGGATCATAAGCTGGTTACATTGATCGAACCGCTAAGGTAATCATCAGGAGATCACCAATGGCCAGGACACGGTGTCGATATACGTATTCAATGACCGTTCATCATCCTTGTGCAGAATTAATGTGGGGACACTTGCATGAGTGGTCAGGTCTCGAGTGATCGATCGCTTGACCAGCTTTTCCCAGAACGATTTGTGATGGGTTACGCTGATCACCAGATCGACATCGTTGCGCACCACATAATCATTGAGCTCCTGGATGATATCCTGCCCGTTGATCATTTCCACGATATAGGACAGGTCACCAAAAGCGCCTGCGCCCAATGTTTCGAAGATCTTCTCGATAATCCTGTCTTCCGGTGCGCCTTGCGCATGGTGGATATGGACAAAATGCAGGGTTGACTCCATTTTCCGTGTAAACCGCACGACCTGATGGATCATGTCCTCTGCAATGGCATCCCCACTGCTGGCATAGAGGATATTGCGAAGGGGTTTGATATGCGCATCCACGGGCACGAGCCAGACAGGGCAGTATGCCTCCTGAGCCACCTTGCCAGAAACAGTTCCCAACCAGGTACCGACCATACCCCCTTCACCTTTGGTGCCCATGATGATCATACTGTTTTCGTCCTCTTCGCTCAAGCGGATGATCTCCTCGGCTGCAAACCCGATACTGACCTCATTGCGCACCAATGCACGATCGATCTTCCTGTGTTCATTGATCAGTTCATCACACCAGGCTTCCAGCTTTTCCATCCACATTTCCTGCATTTTGGCCATAGAGTCATACAGGAAGGGAGTCTGAACATCGAGGTCCGGTTGAAAAGCATAGAAGAAATGGATGCCATGCCCTGACTGATGAGCCAGGTTCATCGCATAGAGAGCTGCATTTCGTGCCGCTGCAGAAAAATCAGTAGGCACCAGATACCACTTCTTCATAGTCAGGTCGATTATGGGCGATTAAAATACTGCCTTCACCGGATCTTCGGTCACCAGCGCAGAAATAATATCGTGTGGGTCAGAATGCCGACAAGTTCATCATTATCGACCACGGGCAATGCGTGGAACCGGTTGATCTTGAATACCTCTAGTGCGACATTGATGCGGTCGGACGAATCCACTTTAGCCATCCGGGTTGTCATGATATCTCGTGCCTGATAATTCCGCAAACGGGCTTCATCCAGCATATTGTCGTCCTCCACTCCGGTAAAACCGCGCAGAAAATGGAGCAGGTCCGACTTGGAAATGATTCCCTCTATACGTCGCATATCCACCACAGGTAAGTGGTGAATACTATATTTGTCGAAAATCTCCTTGACGTGTACCAATGTATCCGCAGGAGAAACCGTAATGACCTGTTTGGTCATGAATTCGCTGATAGGTGACTGGAAGTTCATAATAGGTTTATTTGTTCATCACAAAACAACAGGTTCTGGGGAAAAACCCGTCATGACCACCATCAATTCTGTCCATGATCTCTATCACAAACGGTCGTTCCACTCCCTGAATTATGCCCGATCACCCCTCTTCCTCCCCCTGGAGATCAATCCCAGCATCCTCCACGCCATCTTTGAAACGGCCATTGACTGTATCATTATTATCAATGATCGTGGACAGATTCAACTGGTGAATGAAGCCACCATTAACCTTTTCGGGTATGATCGAACCGAATTGATCGGTCAGAATGTCCGTATCCTGATGCCAGAGCACCATGCTGTGCAGCATGACCAGTATCTGAAAAACTACCAGGAAACCGGGCAACCCAGGATCATCGGCATCGGTCGGGACGAGAAGGGGAAGCGAAAGGATGGCAGCCTGTTTCCCATGCGACTGGCGGTCAATGAGGTCATGATCGAGGATATCCGATATTATGCCGGGATCATCCAGGACAAGACCAACCTGCGATCGGCCGAAGCCGAGATCGAACGCATGAATCAGGCACTGGAACGGAAGGTAATCCAGCGTACCCTGGAGTTGGAAGAAAAGAACAACCAACTCATTCAGATCAACACGACCCTCAACCGGGAAATAAAAGAACGCCAGCAGATCGAAGCCATGCTTCGCGATAACGAACGCGAGCTCCAGCATGCCCTTGAAAAGGAAAAAGAACTGAACGAGCTGAAAAGTCGCTTTGTGTCCATGGCCTCACATGAGTTTCGCACTCCGCTCAGTACCATCCTGTCTTCTGCAGGACTGATCTCCAGATACCCGCACAGCGAACAACAACAGCAACGCAACCGCCACATCGAATGGATCAAATCTTCTGTGAACATGCTGACCGGCATCCTGGACGACTTCCTTTCCCTGGCCAAACTGGAGGAAGGGCGAATTACCCTGACCCTGGAATCGTTCTCACTGGATGACCTGATCAAAGAGGTCCTGGACGAATTGAGACCCAACCTGAAACCGGGTCAGGATATGCTGCTCAAGTCCCGGACAGATGGTCTCCGGATGAACCAGGACAGGACGCTGATGAAACACGTACTCTACAATCTCCTGTCGAACGCCACAAAATATTCTCCGGAAAACAAGGCGATCAATCTGCGAACAGACTTTCACAACGGCATGGTCAAACTGGAAATCCAGGACCAGGGTATCGGCATTCCCCTCCAGGACCAGGTCCATTTGTTCACCCGGTTCTTCCGTGCAAAAAACGTGACCAATATCCAGGGTACAGGCCTTGGTTTGAATATCGTCAGGCAGTACATCAACCTGATGGGCGGCGAGATCCAGTTTACGTCCACAGAAGGTGCAGGATCCACCTTCACGATCACGATGCCGATGACCGGCAAGACAGCAACAACCTGACGGATACCCGATTATTCTGATATCCATTGTAATTTGCAGCGCCGTAACGACATATGAAAAAGATCCTCATTATTGAAGACAACCAGGATGTCCGTGAAAATCTCGCCGAGATCCTGACCCTTTCTGACTACGAAGCCCTCAAAGCGGAAAATGGTAAGGTAGGTGTGGATATCGCCACTCATCAGAAACCGGACCTGATCCTGTGCGATGTCATGATGCCCGAACTGGACGGGTTCGGAGTCTTGCACATTCTGACAAAAAACCCGGAAACAGCCAACATCCCGTTTATCTTCCTGACAGCAAAAACGGAAAAATCGGATATCCGACGGGGTATGAACCTGGGCGCTGACGACTATATCACCAAGCCGTTCGATGATGTCGAATTGCTGGAAGCCGTCGAAACCCGACTGCGCAAAAATGCCAAGCTCAACCAGGAATTTTCACGCGATGCCAAGGGTCTTCAAGCCTTTATCAATGAAGCCCGGGGTTATACCAATCTGCTCAACCTGTCGCACGAACAGGGGATGCGGATCATGAAGGCCAAGGAGCCATTGTTTCATGAAGGCTCCTACCCTCGCCAGGTATATCTGGTTGAAAAAGGACGGATCAAGGTCTTCAAGGCCAGTGAGGATGGTCGCGAACTGATCATGGAAGTAGCCGGTCCGGGTGACTTTATCGGCTATCTCGAACTGCTGAATGACACGCCCTATACCACTTCTGCTTCGGCACTCGAAGATTCGGAAGTCTATTTTATCCCCAGGGAAGATTTTACCCATCTGTTACATCAGAACCGGGATGTCTCTGCCCGACTCATCAAGATGCTCGCCAGAAACCTGGCCGACCAGGAAGAGAACCTCATCCGGATCGCCTATCACTCCGTGCGCAAACGCGTCGCAGAAGCCCTGCTCAGACTCCATGTCAAATATCAGGAAGACGGCCAGCCTGTGCCGATTTCGATGATGCGCCAGGATCTCGCCCAGATCATCGGCACGGCAAAGGAAACGTTGATTCGAACACTGTCGGATTTCCGTGACGAAGGCCTGATCAAGATCGAGGAGAGTTCTATTTCCATCCTCAACAAGGAAAAACTGGAGAATCTCCCCAACTGATTTCTCAGTTTCTTCAAACCAGGGCTCCTGCCTTGATTTCTTCGACCACCTCCGGATTCAGCAGCGTCGATGTATCACCCATGCCGGACGTATCTGATGACGCGATCTTGCGCAGGATGCGTCGCATGATCTTTCCCGAACGTGTCTTGGGCAACCCGCTGACAAGCTGGATCTGATCCGGCTTGGCAATCGGTCCGATCTCTCTGGTCACGACAGCCAGGACCTCATTTCGAAATCCCTCCACATCCCTGATTTCGTGACTGGTGATCACATAGGCATAAATGCCCTGCCCTTTGATGGCATGCGGAAACCCGACTACAGCAGATTCGACCACCGCAGGATGACAATTAATGGCATTTTCAACCTCGGCCGTTCCGATCCGATGGCCGGACACATTGATCACATCATCCACTCTGCCAATGATCCGATAGAGGCCGTCCTGATCCCGACGGGCACCATCTCCGGTAAAATACAACCCTTTGTACACGGAAAAATAGGTCGTCCTGCACCGTTCATGGTCACCATAAGTAGTCCGAATGATAGAAGGCCAGGGGAATTTGATACACAGAAACCCATCGACATCATTCCCTTCAATCTCTCGTCCTTCACTGTCCACCAGACAGGGTTGAACCCCGGGCAAGGGCAAGGTGGCATAACCCGGTTTCATCGGTGTGACGTGAGGTATGGGAGAAATCAGGATACCCCCAGTTTCGGTTTGCCACCACGTATCGACGATCGGCACTGTTCCCCGGCCAACATGATCGTGATACCATTTCCAGGCCTCCTCGTTGATCGGTTCGCCAACCGACCCCAGCACTTTCAAGCTCGACAAATCGTGTCCTTCAACCCATTGATCACCCATGGCCATCAGGGCGCGAATGGCTGTCGGGGCAGTATAAAACTGATTGACTTTGTGCTTGTCAATGATGTCCCAGAAACGGGCGGGCGTGGGATATGTCGGCACCCCTTCAAACATCAGTGTGGTTGCTCCGGCCAGTAAGGGTCCATAGACAATATAGCTGTGTCCGGTGATCCACCCGATGTCCGCTGTACAGAAATAGATATCCTGTTCCTGATACTGGAACACATTGAGAAAGGAATACCAGGTAAACACCATGAAACCACCACATGTATGGACAACCCCTTTCGGCTTTCCGGTCGATCCTGATGTATAGAGAATGAAGAGCATGTCTTCACTGTCCATCACTTCCGCCGGACAGGTATCCGCCTGGTGGTCCACCTGTTCATGCCACCACAGATCTCGTCCTTCTGTCCAGTTGACCGGGTCGCCGGTATGGCGATAGACCAGGACATGCGCCACCGACGGGCATTCCATTTCCAGTGCTTCATCCACCACATCCTTGACGGGTATATGCTTGGGGCCCCGATCATTGAAGTCTGAACAAATGACCAGTTTACATGCTGCATCCTTGATCCGGTCAGCCAGCGCATTGGCTGAAAACCCGGCAAAAACGACGGAATGGACAGCGCCGATCCGGGCACAGGCAAGGACTGCAATCGCCAGTTCGGGCACCATCGGCATATAGAAGCAGATCCGGTCGCCCTTGCTGACGCCCAGTTCCTTCAAGGCGTTCGCCACCTTGCAAACCTCATGATACAGTTGGCGGTACGAGTATGTGCGCGTCGGGTTTTCCGGATTGTTGGGCTCCCAGAGAATGGCGGTCTTTTCTCCCCTGGTTGCGAGATGACGATCCAGACAGTTTTCGGTAATGTTCAGTTTACCTCCGGCAAACCACTGGATATCGGGTTGGTCGAAGTTCCATTCCAGGACCTTCTCCCAGGGTTTTTTCCAGGTAAAGGTAGCCGCCAGTTCCGCCCAGAAACCTTCCGGGTCCTCCAGGCTTTTCCGGTAAGCGATGTCATATTCTTCTCTGGATTGAATGAGTGGTTTCATCCGGACGGGTTTTCTGTGAAAAGAAAAAGTCTGTTTTCCAAAGGTAGACCTCAAACCAGAGGATACCATAACAAAGGGGGATATTTCAGTCAGTGGGGTATGTGATTCGGGTCAATGGGTATTGGGTATTGGGTATTGGGTATTATTGGGTATTGGGTATTGGGTAAAGGGTAAAGGGTAAAGGGTAAAGGGTAAAGGGTAAAGGGTAAAGGGTAAAAGGTAAAAGCCTCATGATATAGGTTGACCGTTTTTACGGGTTAAACCCAGGCAAAAATGGCCACATGAGAAGAGTTCAAAATTGGAAGAGTCGATAATACAGGTACTTAAGGGAGGGCTTCCGTATAAAGAAGGTACAGGAGATGGAAAGCAACTGGCCAGGAAAACAGCCCAAGTCCGATGGGATGCCATCAATCCCTCGGCCTCCAGGGCGTCCCGGATGCCATGAATGTGTCGACACATTTTTTGAATACTCCCAAACCCCCTTGGGCATAACCCTCTCTTTGACTTCTCGACTCCTCATATCCTCCTCTTCTTCCCGGCCGCCGTGTTAACCTCACCCCTGTCCCCTCTCCTTTTCAAGGAGAAGGGAACCAACCAGTATTGTGAATGGAATCTTTCAACAGGATCCACAAAACGTAATTAAAACTTCCTATTTTATTGTCTTCCCATTACTCCCTCTCCTTGACTTCTCGACTCCTCCAAACCACTCCTCCCCCCGGAATGCAGTACGGCGAAAGAAGGCGGATCCACACTCGGCCAACGCCCTTTTCCCAAACGCATGTATCTTTGCCGCCGGTTCAAAACAGGCCCTAAAACACAACACATGTCCGTATCGTCTGAAGACCAGTTCAAGAATATTGTCTCCCATTGCAAGGAATATGGATTTATCTACCCGTCGAGCGAGATCTATGACGGCCTCAGTGCCGCCTATGACTACGGACCCTATGGTGTGGAGCTGAAGAACAATATCAAGAACTACTGGTGGCAGGCCATGGTGCGCATGCACGACAATATCGTGGGCATTGATGCGGCCATCTTCATGCATCCGAAGACCTGGAAGGCCTCCGGGCATGTCGACGCCTTCAATGACCCCCTGATCGACAACAAGGACAGCAAGAAACGCTACCGGGCCGATGTGATGATCGAGGAATTTGTGGAGAAGATCGAGGCCAAGATCAGTAAGGAGGTAGACAAGGCAGCCAAGCGCTTCGGGGAGACCTTCGATGAGGCCATGTACCGACAGACCAACCCGCGTGTCGTCGAGTACCAGACCCAGATCGACAGCATCAACCAACGCCTGGCTACCTGTATGACCAACGGCGATATGGACGGCCTCACAACTCTGATCGAGGAACTGGAGATCGCCGATCCCGTGAGTGGCAGCCGCAACTGGACCGAGGTGCGCCAGTTCAATCTCATGTTCTCTACCCAGCTGGGTAATATCGCCGGTGAGGAAGGCAAGCTTTATCTGCGCCCCGAGACGGCCCAGGGGATCTTCGTAAATTTTCTCAATGTGCAGAAGACCGCCCGGCAAAAGGTGCCGTTCGGTATCGCCCAGATCGGGAAGGCCTTTCGCAACGAGATCGTGGCGCGACAGTTCATCTTCCGCATGCGGGAATTCGAGCAGATGGAAATGCAATTCTTTGTGCGCCCTGGCACGGAAATGGAATTCTACAACTACTGGAAGGAGGAGCGGATGAAGTGGCACCTGGCCCTGGGTACTCCGGCGGAGAAGCTGAAGTTCAAGGACCATGACAATCTGGCCCATTACGCCAATGCGGCGGTGGACATTCAGTTTGACTTCCCCTTCGGGTTCCGCGAGCTGGAGGGCATTCACAGCCGAACGGATTTCGACCTGAAGAGCCACCAGGAGCTGTCCGGCCGCAAGCTGCAGTATTTTGATCCCGAGCTCAACGAGAATTACATCCCCTATGTGGTGGAGACCTCCATCGGATGCGACCGGATGTTTCTGGCCATGATGAGCCACGCCCTGGTGGAAGAGACGGTCCCCGATGCGGAAGGACAGGACTCCACTCGGACAGTGCTCAAACTGCCGGCAGCCCTGGCTCCGATCAAATGTGCGATACTTCCCCTGGTAAAAAACAAGGAGGAACTGACCGACAAGGCCACTGCTGTGCTGCACCGGCTCAAGGCACACTTCCCCTGCCAGTATGACGAAAAGGACGCCATCGGCCGTCGCTACCGCCGGCAGGATGCCATCGGCACGCCGTATTGTGTGACGGTGGACTTCCAGACCCTGGAAGATGACACCGTGACCCTTCGCGACCGGGACACCCTCGAGCAGCAGCGCCTGCATATCGATGAGATCCTGCCTATCGTGAAGGAGAGGACGGATATGGCCGGGTTATTCGGGTAATGGGTATTGGGTATTGGGTATTGGGTATTGGGTATTGGGTATTGGGATTGGGTAAAAGGTAAAGGGTAAAGGGTAATGGGTAAAGGGTATTGGGTAAAGGTCGAAATGGAACCAGGAACATTCCCGCAGGTTCTGTAAAATGACCAGAAGATGCTGCTGAAGCTGCAGGCCTGTAGCGAACCTTACTCAAGTGTTCTATTTCCATCCCAGCATGGCTGCTAAATATGTCTTGAACCGTACCTGATCTCTGTCGAAATCTGTTCAGCGAAGCAACCCATATATCTTCATGTACCCTTGGGATATTCATCGGAAATCCGATCAATAAACCAGACCTGTACCTGAAGTAATGTTTGTATTAATCTGGTATCCGATTCATGCCATTGGATTGATCAACGCGTGTCATGAACAGGTACTGTTTATTACTCAAGTTATCGGGGATGACAATGGAATCGAGGAAAGGGCAAGGTGTTT
The DNA here is from genome assembly GCA_016710115.1 of Saprospiraceae bacterium. GTDB lineage: Bacteria > Bacteroidota > Bacteroidia > Chitinophagales > Saprospiraceae > JAGNXB01. The sequence continues at coordinate 222,790 of JADJLN010000002.1, read as the reverse complement.
ATATCCCGCTTGAACAACTATCTTTAGCAAGCCGATCCTGTCAAAAACAGAAAATAGCTACCAGCAATTAGGCAGATTCGCCTTTCAGTGACTTGATCACCGACTGTAGAATAACCGAAATTAAACACCCGCAATAATGAGCAGGATTATTTTCGACAGTGGAATATCCCTGGATGGATTTTTTGCAGGGGACAACAGAAGTCCTCATAACCCGATGGGAGGCGTATCCGGACAAATCCACTCCGGATGTTGAATCAGAAAGCATTCTGGGAGTACCTCGGCATGGATGGTGGGAAGGAAGACGGAACTGACGGGGCATTCATCAGAGCGACCATAGCCCGAACAGGTGCGTTCATTATGGGGAAACGAATGTTTGAGGAGGGTGAAGTCAGCTGGCCAAATGACTTGTACAAGGCAGATGTATATGTGTTGACCCACGAGAAACGCGATCCCTGGATCCAGGAAGGAACGACAACTTTCCATTTTATCACTGATGGAATAGAAAGTGCCCCGGAAAGGCAAGACAATCGGCAAAAGGAAAAGATATCCGCATTCAAGGCGGTGCAAATACGATACAACAATTTCTGAATGCAGGGCTGGTTAATGAATTTATTATCCATATAGCCCCCGTATTCCTGGGAAGTGGCATCCGGCTTTTTGACGGAATTGACAAAAACAGATATACCCTCCAGATCGAGGACGTCAACACATCAGCATGGACAACGCACATGAGATATAAACTGACTCGAAAATAGGACAATTACCCTCCGGAATCAACATGCATTTCGTGTTGAACATCTGATTCGGCAAGTGAAAAAACAGGTTCAGACAAAACGACCACATGGATATCGAAGAACAGATCAAAGGCTATATGGACAGTCTACCTGATTCGAAACGGCTTGACCTCATGACCCTGCACCACCGCATCCAGCATCTTTTACCGCAAACCAGACAATGGTTTTTCGACGGTAAAGACGAGACAGGCAAAGTGGTGGCCAATCCGCAAATCGGCTATGGACAACTGACGATACATTATGCAGACGGCAAATCAAGAGAATTCTATCAAGTCGGAATCAGTGCAAACACAACAGGAATATCCGTGTATATCATGGGCCTTGCAGACAAAACCTATCTCCAGGAGACCTATGGGAAAACCATTGGAAAAGCCAGTGTGACCGGATATTGCATCAAATTCAGAAAATTAACGGATATCCAGATAGACATTCTTGAAGAGGCCATTCGGGACGGTGTCAATCAGACATCCTGAATGACGCAATTTGTAGTGTGAATGATGTATTGGCAGAAATAACCCCTGCTGCGTACCTGTGCATCGATAACCAATCTGTCCTAATATTAGCTTCATGGTATATCATTATAATGTAATCAGTTGCTCAAAGTTGACACTTCGAGCCGCTAACTCTCACAGGCATCAGCAGTCCACAACATTGGTATCACCCTGACAATTAAAACAGCATGTTTACAGTCGAACAAATTGAACTGGCACACAGCAAAGTAAGATCAGGTGCCGATTTCCCGGCATACATTCAGAATATAAAAACGCTCGGTGTGGTTTCCTTTGAAACACGGGTGACAGACAGTTGCACAACCTATTTCGGCAGAAATAAATTCCAGACCCAGTCCACCCCGAAATATGATCCACTGCTCATTGCGGAAACAAGTGACAAAAGTCAATTTTGTGAATATCTCCAGATGCACCAGAAAGGAGAAACGGATTATTTTAAGTTTTGCAGTCATTGCGCTGAAACAGGTATTGAAAAATGGATTGTCGATCTGGAACAGATGACCTGTACATATTACGACAAAGCCCAAAATGAAATCCTCATTGAAGCGGTGCCCCGACTTTAACCTTGAAACTCCACCGCAGGATAACCATTCACCTGAATGGCATCAACTGAAATCATGATCAACTCACGACTGGTGGGGCAAATGAGAGCGGACCGGGGACTGAAGTTTCGTCAATCTCACCAAGACGTCTTGCGGCAATTAATTGACCCACATTAACCCAAGGTGTATCTGTTCGAAGGGCAAGGAGGGATATGACCAATTCCCGCCACATAACACTTCGATTGATCAAACACAATGTGAGATGTTCGATCAGGAATGGATAAGACCGGTTTTTCCCCTATTAAGTGCTATAGTAAAAGGGAGGAGTTCAACATGCAATTTACAGTACATGTTGCCCCCGTTCCTGTGGCCTGGACCTGCCACTTGAAACAAGAGTTACTCCAATGTACATCCTGCCCCATTCTTCTCCCAAATAACTTATCTTTGGAAGGATCTGGTAAGGCAGAGATCAGGAGAATTTCCTTATTGTACAGAATAGCTTTCTCCGCCAGCACCATGCTTTCGGGGTATGTTCACCCAGCAGGAAAGGGTAACAAGGGGGTGAACTCGATACGGTGTCGATCGGGACGGCAACTTTCTTTATTGACATTTCATTCACTGACTGCAGAAGAAAATGAACGCACCAGAAAACATATTGAGGTCTCATCTGATGGAACAATCATCCAGAAACCCCTTACACATATACGTCTGATGTATATCCAGAATAATCTAACTGCCATCCTATGAAAAACACAATTACATTCACTGTCTTTCTCCTGACCGTTCTATGCCAGTTCTCGAGCACAGGGCAACAGCCGTTTAACATGGATCTATACACTCCTATACCATTGCAGTCATTTACACCTCCAATAGATCCGGAATACAAAGAAAACAAACTCATCATGTACAACATGATGGAAAACAGGTTTGATACTATACAGACGGCCAACTATAATGAACATCCCGCGCAAAGGACTCGGCAAACACCCTTCAATCAAAGCGATCCGTTTATTGACCAGGAAGAACTTCAACCTTTTTCATTCTCCACGTTACAACCTGCCGATCAACTTGCCGGATTTCGGGATTACCCCATATCCGCCGTCGTGAAACTATTTATCACATTTTTCAATCCTCAAACCAATCAAAACAGTTTTGGGACCTGCTCCGGTCTGATGGTCCATCCTTCATTCATTCTCACCGGAGGCCATTGTGTTAAAAGCAAATTTGATTCTAGTTATGCTGTGGCATGTACCATTATCCCTGCATATAATTTGGGAACCTGGCCCTTTGGCCTGACGACAACAACGAACTGGTACTCCTTTTCTCAATGGACACAGAATGGGAATCTTGATTATGATATAGCCATTATGAGCCTGGCCGAGCCAGTGGGAAACCAAACTGGATGGATCGATTTGGGCTTCACTCCAAATGACAGTTTTTTTACCGCACCCTCCAATAACTTCCATAGTTTTGGATATCCCGGATATGATTCCTTTGGCAATCCGGTCTTCGAAGCCGGAGAGCGGATGTACTACATGAATGGATACATGGATTTTTGGAAATCCACGAATACCATCTGTCATTACAATATCGGATACCAGGGGCAAAGCGGGAGCGGCTTTTTTCATCAGGATTCATTTCAATTGAGGTCTGCATATGGGGTATTAAGTCATGGATCAGGAATAGTACCACCCTATTATACATGCCATTGCCGCATGGATTCCATGATGTTTGCTACATTCAACAACATCATACCCATGGTCAGTGAGATCAATGAAGAACACCTGACAAATCAAATTTCTATTTATCCCAATCCTACGACCAGTGAATTCAGTATCGATTTCGGACAGATCCCACATACGCAAATCCACCTCCGTGGTTGCTGATATGATGGGCCATTTTATCATAAATGAGTCTATACGTCCATTCACTTCAAAGGTCACAATGAATTTAATACCCTACCCACCGTGCACCTATTTTATTTCTGCTACAATTGATGACGTAACCATAAATGGTAGAATATGCAAAACAGAATAATGAAATAATAAACCATGTATTTTCTCCGATTGACCAAGTGCATCGACGCCAAAACTTTTGAACATGCCCGCTTAAAAACCTTTGTACACGAAGAAGAAGCTTTTGACAGATAGCCCGTGGTGCCTTTAGAAAGGGACTACGCTTGCCCACTTATCTCATACGCTGGCTGTTGGAAACTAACTTTGATCATCACCTGAATGATTTCGAGGAGTTCATGGTCCTGAAAAATTTTTCCAGAAGGACGGTGACGGCATATATGCAGCGGTGTATCCATTTCCAGGACAGACAGTACAAGCAACTTATCCAACAACTTGAACCGAACCAAATTTCGTCTTTCAAGATCAGATTTCATTCCTTCCGTAAATCAGGAGAACAGCTTATCTTTCTCAGGTTCAAACCTGTTCCTTCACATAACACCCTCTAATCATGAACCTTTCCCGTTTTGCCGTTATCTGGACCGTGCTCTACCTCGTCTTCGGTCTGGGCCTTCTCCTTGTCCCCAATGCTTTTATGGCAGCCTACGGCGTAAGCTTCGACGACTCGGGGATGATGATGTCCCGTATTCTCGGCGCAGCCCTCACTGCAAATGGCCTGCTGTTCTGGATGAACCGTCACCTTCCCCTCCCAGACACCGCCTGGAAGAACATTCTTGTGGCAGGTACTATCTACAGTCTCATCGATATTCCCATTGTGCTGTTGGCGACACTGAATGGCGTGATGAATGACATGGGCGGGATGCCGGTCATCCTCCACATCTTCCTCGCCGGGAGCCAGGGATATTTTGCTTTCCGAAAAAGCTGAAACACAAGCTGCCAGCCGACATGTAAATGCTCAGTCATTCATCACTCCCTGTAGGATGCCGGAATACAGATATTGTGCATTCCCAAGATGCTATGGTTTGTCCTATCAATTTAAAACACGGTATACCATGACGTATCTAGGATGACAATCGCACTAATCTGGTGTGATAGTCCCATCGTGTTATCAGTTCCGAACAATTGAAAAAAGCCCCGGCCATCACCCAGACAGTCGGGGCTTTTTCCCTTCTTTATAGAGGGCACTTCTATCAAGTCCACTCAATACCTCGAGTACTCGGTGAGGCTAAGGCGGCACGCGGCCGAAAGGCCTGCCTGGTTTTCTTTAGTCTTGGTCTATTGGGGAGGTGAATTGAGGTGCCCAAAAGTTTTCTTTGTGCATTTCAAATCAACACTTTCCATACTGAAATTGGTGATTTAAACCATCTTTACCATACAAATACACCAGAACTCTTCCAAAGTCAGAATCATGGTCCAAATGAAAAACAAGGTATGGAAAGACCCACTTCATGATATCATCAGCCCTGACTCAAGAGTCAACAAGACGGATTCATGCGGACCAGGACTGGATGGATTTTTGACAGGAGAAATTTTGACCAATGTCGGGGGATCCTATCTATCCATCCTGACCTCCGAACCATCCATGATCGTTGAAAAAAGGGTTCCCACTCAAGTACCATGCAAGGACTACCCGACCGAATACAACACTGAAATCCTAGAAAACTAATCCATCAACATACCGAATGAAAACCATCGAAACTGAAATACAAATTGACACGGACATTTCACATGTATGGAATGTTCTGATGGATTTTGACAACTATCCCAAGTGGAATCCATTTATTCGATCCATTCATGGCGAACAAAAAACAGGTAACAGGCTAATGGTAGATATCAAGCCGCCCGGTGGCAAGGAAATGGCGTTCAAACCGGAAATTCTGATTCTGAATCCGAACAGGAATTCAGATGGAAGGGAAAACTATTCATCCATGGTCTGTTTGATGGCGAACATTTTTTTATGCTGGAATCGGTTGGTAACGACCAAACCAGATTCATTCACGGAGAATCATTCAGCGGCATTTTAGTCCCTCTGTTGGGAGGAATGTTGAAAAAGACCAGGAATGGCTTCCAATTGATGAATGAAGCATTAAAAAAGGAATGCGAAATAAAATAACAACTGCACACAACGCCTATAACTGTGCTTCTTGAAGACAACAACCTTTCCTGGTACACCGGAAAATTCCTATTGGATACGCACAAATTCAATTGTTCCTTCAGTGAATCCAAAATAAAAAAACGATGAAAAAGTGTATACCTGTTATTCTGGCTGCTGCATTCATCGCTAACCTACAGGTCTTTGCGAATGCTCAACAGACTGTTCCCGAAGGCAAAAAGATGGAAACAGCCTCCAATTCAAATTCAACTAACGATCCAGTTATGATGACTCAAAAAATTACACCCTGCATTTGGGTTGAGACAACAGATGCCAGGCAGTCGTGGATTATTATCTTACCATCTTCAAAGATGGAAAAATGAAAGAATACCACCAGTATCAAAACCCGGAAGAAGCAGGTGGTGGAAACTTTGAAACAGCAACAATTGAATTAAACGGGATAGAATTCAATATCCTGGCAGCAGGCCCCTTTTTTCAATTTAATGAATCTGTTTCTTTTGTTATCCATTGCAAGGACCAGGCAGAAGTCGATTATTACTGGAGTGCATTGACCGCGAATGGTGGGCAGGAAAGCTCCTGTGGCTGGTGTAAAGACAAATATGGTTTATCCTGGCAGGTTGTTCCCGTCGAATATTTTGACCTGATCAACAATGATGATCCTGAGGTCAGAGAAAAGGCTATGAAGAATACCTTTACGCAGAAAAAGATCCTCCTTTCAGAACTGAAATGAGTCTGATTTAATGACCCATTCCGAGAGGACGAAGTGGTGGCAATGAAATAGACAAAGCATATAATCGGAGAACTGACTCCGACCCTTGTATGAGCGGCTTGGTGGATCCCGCACCACTCCAATCTATTCCGAGCCAGCTGAGCCGTTGGTTCACCACATACAGAATACCTGATGACATTCCAGGGGCACAGGTTAATTCTCCGAACACGTATATCTTAACAATCCTGAACCAGAAGATGTCAGCCATCCGATTTGAAGCAATCCGATCACGTTTATCTCTGAAGACAGTAACCTCACTTTATCACAAGCACGACAGCATAAAAAAGCCCCGGCCATCACGCAGACGGCCGGGGCTTTCCTTATTTTTTAAGCCGGTTATCGCTGTAATACTACCGGTTGCTGCACTGTTCCACCCGACCATTGCAGGTTCAGGATGTACGTGCCATTCGGAAGAGCAGGTAAAACCATCTCCGGCGTCGCTTTGATCGACCATTGCTGACGACCTTCTGCGTCGACCAGTGTCAATTGACAATCTGCAGGAATATCCCAGCCATCGAGACGAATCTGGCCCGTCGTCGGATTGGGATAGATGGTCAGCCGTGCATCAGGCTGTCCGGGTATTTCGATCGGCGTGGTCAATGATTTTGTCCTGGCAAAAATCCCCTTGAAGGCAAAGCTGATCGCCGTGCCGGCAAAAGCAAAATGCTGCACATTCCCTTCCTTGAAAGCAACTCCGCTGTTAAACAGGCCTGAAGCCGCCGGTTGAAAATCATCCCGGAATCCCAGCCACTGATCAACGACAAGGCCCCAGGGGCCTTCTGAAACACCGGCATCGACACGCAATCCGGATACAAGGATATTGTCATGATCCAGTACCTGGATATCCCGACCGACATCATCGCCGCTGCCGCCATAAGTAGCCGCCCCTTTCAATACCCCATTCATCGGGTTGACCTTGCCGACAAAAAGCTGCTGCTGGCCACCCTCCACTTTGGCACCGGTGAATACCAGGTCGCCGTTGGGCATTCGACCGATTGAGCGGGCCGATTGTTCCAGCATGGTGTTGGTATCAAAATAGTCATTCGACCACAGCTGATCCAGGTGCCGTTGGTACCAATCAACCGGATCATAGCCGATTCAGGTGCAGCGGTCTGATAGGATGTTCCTGCGATCACAAAGCCGGTGCCCGGGATCTCGACTATGTCATAAGCAATCTCGCCCAGTTTCTTCTGAGGGAAAAACTGGAATTCATCAATGCTGTAACTGCTGTTGAGAATATAGGCCACCATCGAATTGCCCGTTGCCTGACCCTGGGTAATAGTGCGTGTCCCCACCAGGGCAAAACGGCCGTTACTGACCTGTCGCATGCGGTAGCCCTCAGCATCTGCATTGCTTGGTCCGAGCGTCTTCGGAAATCCGGTTGCGTCGCCATTCAGGGTCAATTCCTGGATGATAAACTTCTTGCTGGGATCACCGCTCTTGCATTCTGTGCAATATCCCATGGCCACATATTTGCCACCCAGATCGATCACATCGCGAAACCCCTGTTCGAGTCCAAACTGGTGTGTTTTCTCCCAGACGGTATTCCCGCAGGCATCTACCTTCATGACCAGGGCATCAAAATTCTTCTGGCCCACCAGTAAAAACTGATTGTCTGCCGTCCGAATGATCTTGTGAATCAGGACATCCTCGATATCCGAACCATATAATGCCAGCTTTTCATCGCACTGGGCAATCAGACTATGGCTCAACAACAGGCAAAAAAGAGAGGAAAGGAACAATCGCATACAGTAAGGTTAAGTGATATGAGAAAGGAATGAATATGAAAGTCGGTTGTCACAAAGCAAAAATCAATCCAATCCATTTTTCGGATGAACCAGGGTCATTTCCCTGACAATGGATTCCGCACCGGCATATTTATCGACGATGAACAGGATATAACGCGCATCCACCATAATATTGCGACAGATCGACGAATCGAAGTGCAGATCGCTCATCGTTCCTTCCCATACCCGGTCAAAATTGAGGCCGATCAGGTTGCCGGTAGCGTCAATAACCGGACTGCCGGAATTCCCGTTGGTCGTGTGGTTGGATCCGATAAAACAGACAGGCATGCGCCCTTCCACGCCATATACACCATAATCCTTCTCGGCATGCAACTGGCGCAGTCGATCCGGAACATCAAACTCATAATCGCCCGGAATGTACTTGTCAATCACACCGTCCAACCAGGTCTGGTAAGGGTAGGCCGTTGTATCATTTTGTGGATAGCCCTCCACCTTTCCGAATGTGACACGCAATGTGCTGTTCGCATCCGGAAAGTACTTCTGCTCGCTGAACACGTCCATCTGGGCAGCCATATACAGCCGCATCTTTGTCGATCTCAGCCTGGATAACCGACATCGGGCCGCCAACCCGATCACGGAAAGTCGAGTTGAGGAGGTCATACCAGATCACGAGAGAATCACTGCTCAACAGTGAGGTTGCTTCCTGGGGGTCTCCTGCATCACTTTCAGCAGGTCATCCTTTCGCGTCAGGATGGTCTGGTCAAACAGGGATGCAGATCGGTGACCAGCATGAGCACCGGAAAACTGTCGGAATAACGCTTCGGGGGCCAGGGCGGGATCGCCAGATTCAGCATACAACCGCATCAGCGAGGAAAAAACCTGCTGATCCAACCCGGACTGATAGTCCTTGTAAAATCCCTCCACCTGCGGCAGAATGCGATCGCGATATTCGATATAACCCGGCTCGCCTTTCTGTTCGAATTGTTGGACCAGGGACGACAGATATCGGGCCAGAGTGAAGATCTCGATGTTGCGCTGCACCACTTCATTGTAATATTGGGCCGCAGTCATGTAGGGTGTAAGCGCTGCATACAGGCTGTCGAGATGGGGAAGTATGGCTTCATATCCTGCATCGCCATGCGTGCGATCCCGAAATTCCTTTTGTGTCAGGATCTTTTTCCAGACCGCATTAGACCGGTCAAGTCCCTGATTTTCACCGATCCACTTTTTCCAGTAATTCGCCACGCGGGCATACTTGGATGCATACTGGATGCGGACAGCTTCATCCGATCGCATCGCCTTGTCCAGAATGTGCAATGCTGTATCCCGAATGGCAATGCGTGGAGGGTTCACGGCCTCTTTGGTCATGGCCATTGCTGATGCCGGGATATACTGTTGTGTGCTGCTTGGAAAACCGAAAACCAGCGTAAAATCACCTTCCCCTACACCGTCCAGGGACACTGGGAGAAAATGTTTCGGTTTGTACGGTTGATTTTGGGGGCTGTAAGCCGCAGGGCGATTATCTGGACCGGCGTAGATCCGGAACAGGGAAAAATCGCCGGTATGCCTTGGCCACATCCAGTTATCTGTATCCGACCCGAACTTCCCGATCGATTCGGGAGGGGTGCCCACCAGCCGGATATCGGTATAGGTCAATGTGACAAACATCAGGTATTGATTCCCGTAATAAATGGGACGGAAGAGGATCCCTTCATCCCCTTTCAGATTGAGGGTTGCCTTGAACCGGACCAGATTTTCGTCAATTCGCGATTGCCGTTCCCGTTCCGACATGGATGCTGTCACACCATTCAGCGCCTGATCAGTAACATCTTCTATGCGTTGAATGATGGTCACAACCAGACCCGGATTTGCCAGTTCCTGACTGCGGGAGGATGCCCAGAATCCATTGCGCAAATAGTTGTTTTCAATAGAACTGTGCGACTGGATATACCCATAGCCGCAATGGTGGTTCGTCAGCACGAGACCTTCTGAGGAGATAATGCTCCCGGTACATCCGCCCCCGAAATGCAGGATGGCATCCTTCAAACTCCCTTTATTCACGGAGTAGATATCTTCTGCAGTCATCTTCATGCCCATGGCCTGCATGTCTCCTTCCAATTGTTTGAGAAGATGCGGGAGCCACATTCCTTCGTGCGCAGAAAGGAGGCTGGCGGACAAGAACAGGCTGAGTATAAACGAGAAGATTCGCAGATTTTTCACTGTCACAAATTGTTTGAATTCGAAAATAATTTATGAAAGGAAGGGCCGATTTTTATCCCACTACACACGCAAAGATAAGGTAAACTATGTGGCGGATTGTGCTGGCTGCCGTCCTGACTACCGGATGTTTCATTCCAGGTAGAGGACAGGAGATTCTGATAAGTCGATATACCTTCAACGGGAACAGTGCTTCTCCTGATTCTGTTCATCGATCGGTTCTCAGTCGGGACATATCACTTGCTCCAATCATTCCCGTTGATTGTGAATCCTGTCCGTTTGTCACCGGAAGTCCCAGTTCGGGACCGGCATTTGGCTCTTATGGCTGGCCGAGCAATCCTAGCATACCGGATACCTCGCGTTATTTCCAGGTCCCACTCGTCGTCTCCCCCGGGCACAGTCTTGAACTGATGCGCCTTTCGTTCGAGATCCATCGGGAAAATCAGGCTGCCAGCAAATGGCAATTGCGATACAGCAAGAACAACTTTGCATCCGCACTCGCCAGTGGTCTGATGATCGGCCATGGCAACTGGTCGACGGTGACCATTCCCCTCTCCCCTATCCAACCCCTGCAGGCACTCACCGATTCGGTGATCTTTCGGATCTATCCATTCAATGCCAATAAAGAGCCTAATGAAGACAAGAACACGATCTGGCGGATCGACTCCGTACGGATATACAATGCAGGCGAACCTCTGCCTGTGGAGTTAACCACCTTTACGGCAGCACCTGTCGGCCCCGACATACGTCTGGAGTGGGCAACAGCTACAGAAAACAACAGCGAATACTTTGGCATCGAGCATGCACGAAATGGGGAACCATTTCAGGAGCTGAACCGGGTACCGGCGGCCGGGTGGTCCGTCGCCATGCAATCCTATCAATGGATGCACAGGACCGCCGGCCCGGGACAGCACTATTATCGGCTGAACATGGTCGACAGGGATGGAATGGCCAAATACAGCCCGGTCATCACCGCAAAACTGCTTGCCGATTCATCCCCCATGACGGCCTGGATCCAATCCGGCTTTGTCCATGTCGGCGGGCTGAAAAATCATGCTGGAGGAATCCTCTCTATATGGAATGTGAACGGGGATCTGATCACCAGACGTTCCATCCAGCCCGGGATGTTAACTACCAGCCTGGTGCTTGGGAATCATCCATCCTGCCCCTGCATCGTCCTGTGGGAAAGCGAGGGCGAAGTTCCCGTATCGGTGAAGGTGTACTAGAAAGCGGGAAGCGCCTGCCGCTAGGCAGGGAAGTGTGAAGTGGGAAAGCGGAAAGCGGAAAGCGGAATGAGGAACCGGGAATGAGGAACCAGGAATGAGGAACGCAGGAACCTGGAACACAGACAAATCAAAATCCCGACGCGTCTTTGATTAATAGCCCATTGCTGTCAGCGCCTGGTAGGTCACCAGACTGGTCAGATAGGCCAGGCCGGTCATCACAGCCAGCTGGATCAATGGCCATTTCCAACTGCCCGTTTCTTTTCTGACGACGGCGATCGTACTCATACATTGCATGGCAAAAACATAAAAGAGCAAAAGAGACAGGGCGACCGGGAGACTGTATTTCTTTCGGTCAGTGGTCGGGTTCAACTCAGTGGCCATTTTCTGGCGAATACTTGTTTCGTCATCTACACTGCCAATACTGTAAATGGTGGCCATCGTACCGACAAAAACCTCCCGCGCTGCAAAAGACGTGACCAGGGCGATACCGATCTTCCAATCGAATCCCAGTGGCTTGATCACCGGTTCGAGGCCTTTTCCTAAATTCCGGCAAAACTGGTTTCGATCTGGTAGGCCGCAATTCGGGCTTCCAGTTCCGTTTCACTCAAGTTGCTTGCACTGGCTTCTATCCGAGCGCGGGATTCTGCCTCGGCCATCCTCCCGGGAAAACTGGTGCTGGCCAGAAACCAGAAGACAATAGAAATCAGGATGATGATCTTTCCCGCTTCCCGGACAAACGATGCGACCTTGCTCCACACCGTATGGATCACATTCCGCCAGTGCGGGATCTGGTAGTCCGGCAATTCCATCAACAGATATCCCGGTTCGGCCGACTTCAACAACCTGTTGAATACCCAGGCACCACCTAAAGCGGCTGAGGCACCCAATACATAAAGACCCATAAACGTCAAGGCCTGGTAGCTGATCAATCCAAACACCTTTCCTGCTGGAACCATCAGTCCGACCAGGACGGCATAAACCGGAAGCCGCGCCGAACAACTGATAAACGGTGTGACCAGAATGGTGATCAATCGCTCCTTGGCATTCGTGATCGTCCGGGTACTCATCACAGCAGGGATGGCACATGCCGTGCCCGATACCAGTGCCACGATGCTCCGACCATTGAGTCCCACCTTGCGCAGGATCCGGTCGAAAAGGTAGACTGCTCGCGCCATGTACCCGGATTCTTCCAGCAAAGCAACCAGAAGAAACAATAAAACGATCTGGGGAATAAAAACCAGCACGCCTCCCAATCCGGCCAAAATGCCATCCGCGAGCAGACTGGACAGCCAACCTTCTCCCAGGGCATATTTGACCGCACCCCCCAGTTCGGAAAAGATCCGCTCGATCCACTCCATCGGCAAGGTCGCCCAGGAAAAGACGGCCTGAAAAATAAAGAGCAGGAAGGCCACAAACAGGATCGGTCCCCATAGGACATGAGTGACGAGTCGATCGATCCGAGAGGTCAATGTATTCCGGCCTGGCGGATGATCCCTATTTCGGGACTCGGCGACGACCCTGTCGATGAACTGGAATCGCTCCATGATTTCTTCAACCTGCGCACGTAAGGATGTAAAGCCGTGTTTCGCATTCAACGTTTGGATAGCAACCACCTCCCGAGGCTCCAGACAGGTCAGTTCAGTTACATGATGTGCCAGGATCAATGCCTGAAAATCATGCGTCACCCAGGGCACTGCAGCGCGAATATCCTGAACAAGCTCACGAAGAACCGATGATGGTGAATAGCTCTTCACCGCAATATTGGCCACCTGTTTCCCATTGGCATGATGTTCAATTTGCTGGAGCAGAAGTCCCACCCCTTCGCCGGTCCGTCCATTGACTTCGATGCAGGTCAACCCCAGTTTCTGACTCAGTGATCGCGTTTGATAGCGGACACCCGAATCCGCAGCTGCATCTATCAGGTTCAATGCCAGGATGACCGGAAGTCCGAGGTCACGGATCTGAGATAACAACAGGAGGTGTTGATCCAGCCGCAGTGCATCTGCCACATAAATAACCAGATCCGGGAAGTCAGCACTGTTCGGATTGGACAGTACATCGAACACCACGCGTTCATCCAGTGAAGTGGGATACAGACTGTAAGTCCCGGGGAAATCGACCACCTGCCACTCCTGGCCGTCGGGTAGCCGCATCGCACCACTTCGCCGTTCCACAGTGACACCTGGGAAGTTGCCCGTCTTCTGCCGAAGCCCGGTAAGCTGATTGAACAGGGATGATTTCCCACTGTTCGGGTTGCCGATCAAAGCAATGCGCCTGTTCAATCCACGTATTCCACCCATAGTACTTCTGCTTCATCCTGTCGGATGCCATATTGCTGGAACTCCCCCAGAATATAGCAGGCCGCATTCTTTACCGTACTTCTGACAAGTGTCACACATTGTCCCGGACGAAGACCCATGGCGGAGCCGGCTTGTTGATGGATGATCCTCCAGCCGAAGTATGCGCACTTGCCTGCCCGGTTCTGCCCTGTCCAGGGTGAGTGGTTTCGTCGTCATGTTGACTGGCGAATTTAGGGAACAACCACCGAACCGGCAGTAGAGCGATGCTTTTTCCGAATCAGGTCTGCAGCCTTGTCCAGAACAATGCGAAGCTGCTGACCTCGGTCCATTCGCGATGTATCCAGCCAGAGCGCATCCGGGGCAGCCTGGAGCGGGCTGTCTTCCCGTGTCGAGTCGATCCTGTCCCGATCGACGAGGTTAGTTCTGACTTCCGACCGGGTCACATGCACTCCTTTCGCCAGGAGTTCTGACAACCGGCGCTCCACTCTGACTTCCGTTTCAGCTGTGACAAATACCTTGAGTTCGGCATCCGGGAAGACAACGGTTCCAATGTCGCGTCCATCCAGAACAACCCCACCTGCCCGCCCGAGCTGCTGTTGCAGGCGCACCAGGAAGGCACGAATGCCGGATACAGAAGCGACTGCACTGACCTGCGCGGAAACATCCATGCTGCGGATCTGTTCTTCCATTTCCTTGCCGTTCATGAAAATCCGGAAGGTTCCATCCTGTAGAATCCAGTCAAACGGGAGGTCCTGGAGAATCTGCGGCCAGGGTTGTGCATGATCGAGATGAATCTGCTGATCGAGGATCCACCGGTCACGGCACGGTACATCGCACCCGTGTCGATAAAGGAATAATTCAGCGCCTCACAGAGGTCGCGGGCAAGGGTGCTTTTCCCACAGGCGGCATACCCGTCCAGGGCAATGGTGATTCTAGGAGACAGAGAGTGCAACCGGGGTACCTTTCAGTCGTTCGTGGATATGAACCCACAAGGTATGAAAGGGAATGATTTCCAGCTGGTCGAGTTGCCCGTCATATCGATAGGAGGTCGCCAGCAGCCGGTGGTAGTATTTATTGGCAAATCGAACCTTGTTGGCATCAAAGTCTCCTTTCGGCAATTGCGTGAGGCAACGAATAAATTCGATCACCCGTGCCTGGCGCTCCGGATGCAATTGCCTGCGTGTATACTGCTTCAATCGGAAGATGATATCGTTTGACAACTCCAGATTGCGTTGTTCCACCGCATACAGAAACTGGATGATCAGCATCCACACGGAAAAATGCGTTGTTCTTTGGGGAACAGCGCCGGGTCTTCGAGGAAGGAGGACACCGGAAGTCGTGAAAGAATCGGGTCTGTCGCAGTCGTTTACCATCCTGCTGGATGGTCAGCAGATAATACAGGATGGCCTTGTACAACTTCCATTGATGTTTCGATTCCTCTTCCTGCATGGCGAAATCCTTGCGTTGCATGACTTGCTGGAGAATGGCAAAGGCAATGGCATAATGCCCGGTATGCATAGAGAGCAGGAAGTAGAGATCGAGATAGGAAAACCACTGCGAACTTCCTTCCTCCAGCAGCTTCAGGGTGTTTTCGGATTGTGCGCGCGCATCCTCAAATGAACCCATATGCAGATAGGATTGCATCAACAGATACTGGATCCTGAAGATCTGTTCACTGGAAAACTGATCTTCCCTGTCCTGCATGTATGGCCCGGCCTGACGACAGATCTCACAGGAGAGTTCCCATCGACCGGCATGCTGGTACTGCAGTGCTGATACAAGGTTGGAAATGTAGTAGATACGTGGTACAGGGTGCTGCTCAGAAAGGGCGATCAATTGATCCGTCCAACCCTTCCAGTCAGACGATGTCAGTTCAAGATCTCCCGTCTGATGACGGAGATTGACCTCATGATAGATTGCCTCTGCCTGCTGCTCCGCATGAAAGATGGGCAACATTTGCTCGAGGATGTCGACATATCGGGTGTAGGATTTGCGATCCCCTTCCTTTGCTGCGATCTCGCGCAACAGGGTGGCTGCCCCGACGATCAATTCCGTGAAATGGTGTTTCTGTGCGGTGGAGAGTACCTGCCTTGCCAGATAAGGGACACTGATATCGGCATCATACAGCTTGAGAATGTTGACCAGAGCCCAGTCACGCTGACAATCCAGGTAGGCCTGCTCATACAACGGCTTGACGGAGGTATTGACGTTGATAAAAAACAGCGTATTGAGCAACCGCTTGCGGAACCTGGATTTCAACTGGCGATACCGGTCATCCCCGGGTGTCGTTTTGTACAGCTTTCTCGCCGCTTCACGGTCCGACCTGAATTGTTCATGGATCAGGCCT
This sequence comes from Saprospiraceae bacterium, assembly GCA_016710115.1. Taxonomy (GTDB): domain Bacteria; phylum Bacteroidota; class Bacteroidia; order Chitinophagales; family Saprospiraceae; genus JAGNXB01. The sequence goes on along the minus strand of JADJLN010000002.1, from coordinate 206,312 downwards.
TCATAGAATTCATTGAACTTGCTTGACTTGTTGCGCAGGGATGAGCCTTCAAAGACATCAATCTTGGAGATACGCTTCAGGTTGGCGATCCGTGTCAATTCGATAAGAAGCTTCACAATAGCTGGTTTTTGGGGCTGGGTTGCCTGTCACATAGTGGCAAAAACCAGACCATTTCCTCCCTGCCATGAAAGTCCGGGAATGGGCGTGGACTTCAATAACCAGACACGTCGCCCACGCTATGCCGAAACAGCCGGAGAAAGGGCACACTGGTCGGCTGTGCGGCCGGTCTTGTCCGGCAACTGGCCAACAGCATACATCAGTGATGAATCGGAACAAGAACCAGGGTAAACAGGGCCACTTCAACCTCTCTGGAGGACATTGCACGGGGCTCGGTGTTGTCCTCACAAGGCAGATATGTCTGCCCATCCATGAATCAGTGCAGATCAGGGATCGAGGCGTGCCTCGGGGATCTGGACTCTATTCACGCACAGAGGGTACCCGGCAAACGGAACATGGCCACTTCTATGCTGCGTTAATCTTCTCTTAATCCGGGCTTTCCGGCAAAGAATCTTAGGAGAGTTCCGTTTTCCCCTTAACTTTGCAGGCTTATGAGAATGAGGATCCTTGGCTTCAGCCTTTTCTTACTGGTTTTTACAGGATGTAAATCGGATTTTGAACGTATCCGCCTGAGTGGTGATACGACCCGGATTTACAATAAAGCGATCGAATTGTATGATCGTGGAGAATATCAGAAGTCCCAGACACTGTTTGAGTTGATCATCAACAATTTTCGGGGTCAGAAAGAAGCCGAAGATTTGTATTTCAAATACGCCTACACGCATTTTCATCTGAAGAATTATATCCTGGCAGCCTATTATTTCAACAATTTCTCAACGACGTATTCCCTCAGCACCTTAAAGGAGGAAGCCGATTTCATGGCTGCTTTTTCGAACTATCGCATGTCGCCTCAATATCGTCTCGAGCAGTCGTATACCCAGAAGGCAATTGATGGCCTGCAGGATTTTGTCAATGCCTATCCACGCAGTGAACGAGTTCCCGAGTGTAATCAGCTGATCGACGGTCTCCGCGCCAAACTGGAAAAAAAGGCCTTTGCCGAGGCCAAACTCTATTACGATTTGCGGCAGTACCAGGCCGCACTGCACACCTTTGAAAATCTGCTGAAAGACTTCCCCGAAACCCGTGACGCTGAACTTGTGCGCTATCTGATGGTCGACGCGGCCTATGCATGGGCGAAGAACAGTGTGGTAGACAAACAGACAGAACGGTACGAAAAGACACTTGAATTTGCCCGACTCTTTCGAGTCAAATACCCCAATAGCCAGTTCATAGAAGAACTTGCCAGAACCGAATCCGAAACCAGGAAAGCCTTAAATACAATCTGATCCATGTCCGACTTGAAAAACAGAACCCAGGGACTTGACCCCCATCTCAAAGCCCTTGAAATTGAGAAACTGGTTGAAAAGACCGGTAATATCTATGAGGCCCTTGCCATCATCAGCAAACGCTCCCGCCAGGTAGCTGTCGATATGAAAAGGAACTCAACGACAAGCTGGAGGAATTTGCTGTGCACACGGAGACGATCGAAGAAGTACAGGAGAACAAAGAGCAGATCGAGATCTCCAAGGTGTACGAAAAATTGCCGAATCCGGCGATCATCAGCATGCATGAGTATATGGAAAATGAACTCTATATCCGCTATAAGGAGGAGACCCCTGCTGAGGAGTAATTCTCCACGTGAATCCGCCTATGCAAGCGCTTCAGGGAAAACGCATCCTTCTCGGCATTTCAGGCAGCATAGCTGCATATAAAGCCGCGTTCCTGACAAGACTCCTCGTCAAAGCCGGGGCTGAAGTGCGCGTCGTAATGACTCCTTCCGCCACTCGATTTGTCAGCTCGCTGACGTTGAGTACACTGTCAAAACACGCTGTCTATTCTGAGATCATGGACGATGGTCAGTGGAACAACCACGTCGAGATGGGCCTCTGGGCCGACCGGATAGTCATTGCTCCGGCAACTGCCAATACACTGGCCGCGATGGCCAATGGTTCGTGCGACAATCTGCTTTTAGCGGCCGTTCTCTCTGCGCGATGTCCGGTTCTGGTTGCCCCGGCCATGGATCTGGATATGTGGGCTCATCCCTCCACCCGGAGAAATGTAACCACGTTGGAAGCAGATGGCATTCGCTTTATCCCCGTAGGTGATGGTGAACTGGCCAGCGGTCTTTCCGGGCCTGGCCGCATGGCCGAGCCGGAGGATATTCTCAACTATCTCACTCTTGATCTCGAACGAACCCAGGATCTCAAAGGAAAACGGATCATGGTCACTGCCGGTCCGACGCAGGAGGCATTGGATCCTGTGCGATATCTCACCAACCACTCGAGTGGGAAAATGGGGGATCGCCCTGGCAGAAGAACTGGCCAGCCGGGGTGCCGACGTTGTCCTTCTCCTCGGCCCTGTTGACCTGTCACCGAAACATCCGGGTATCCAGATCAGCCATATCACCACTGCCCGCGATCTCCTCGCCGCTGCACAATCGGTTTTTTCATCCTGTGATGCCGCTGTTCTTGCTGCTGCAGTTGCAGATTATCGCCCGGCAACAGAAGCCACAGAAAAAATAAAAAAGACCGGTAATCATGAAACTCTGACCCTAGAACTGGTGCGGAATCCAGATATCGCTGCGACACTGGGATCAGCTAAAAGACCCGGGCAGGTCCTCGTCGGTTTTGCACTGGAGACATCCAACGAACTGGCCCACGCCCGGGAGAAACTGAAGACAAAAAATCTTGATCTGATCGTTCTCAATTCACTTCAGGATACCGGTGCCGGGTTTGCCGGGGATACCAATAAGATCAGCCTCATTTATCCCGACACAGAACCAAAAACCTTCAACCTGAAATCCAAAACCGCTGTGGCAACGGATATCGTGGATGCACTCGCTCAGCTCCTCAAGTAGATCCTCTTCTATTGTTTGATTGCTGTCTTACTGAATTCTGAATACCCTCCCAGCCGATTCCGTGATCCTCATTCCTGGTTCCTCATTCCTGATTCCTGATTCCTGATTCCTGATTCCTGGTTCCTGATTCCTGATTCCTGGTTCCTGGTTCCTGGTTCCTGGTTCCTGGTTCCTCATTCCTGCTTCCGCCTTCCGCCTTCCCTGCCTTGTCGGCAGGCAGGCGCCTTCCGCTTTCCGCCCCCGGACGATTCCGCTTTAAAAGCGGAATGTCCGGATCCGGACATGGTGCCGAAAGCACCATCGTCCGGGTTCCGCTTTCCGACTTCCACTTCCCACTTCCGACTTCCGTTACTGGTTTTTCGGTCCTCGGCCCACATTCCTCGGCCCCACTTCCGACTTCCGCTTTCCGCTTTCCGCCTTCCTGGCTTCCGCCTTCGTCTCTGAGTCACGCCGCCTCCCTTCCCCCTCACCCCCGATTTTTCCTGTTTCGTCGGATTATTCCATTGACTGCCAGCCAATTTCAATTTCGAAACGTTGTATATGTAAACGAGTTCCTAATGCACTCTGTTTGCCTTGCCATTCCTGCATTTTGAACGTTATTTTGTTGTACTATTTCTGATTTGCCCCATGACCATTTTATTCAACCGCCAACGCCTCAATCCATTTTCCAGTATTGCCGGCATCCTGATCATGGCACTGGTCCTGGTTGGATTGTTTTTTGTCGCCAAAGGGATCTTCTGGCTCCTGGCGAAAGCAGCTGTTTTTTTACTGGCTGGCGCATTGATCATCCACTACAAGACTGTTCTGGATTTTGGCAAATGGTTGTGGAATACTATCATCACAAATCCACTCCAGGGAATTTTCCTGACCGCGTTGGGTGTGCTACTCTATCCGATCCTGTTTGCCTATCTCTTTTTACGGGCGCTGGTCAACCGCAAAGTGTCCAAACTGCAAAATGCTGTCAGGCAGGAACGGGAAGGTGAATGGGTTGATTTTGAAGAACTGGAAACCACGTTCAAGCAGCGGAAACAGCGTGCTGAAAAAACAGAACTGGAAGTGAGCGACCGATATAGCGATCTCTTTGAATAATTGCATTCATTCTTGAATACGGTTGACATTCTGCTGGTCGGGTGTCCGGATCCACACTTCTCAGATAACCCGGTGATGACGTAATTTCACGCCAAACAACCGGTCCTGATTCATCCGATTTTTTATCTGGCCCTGAGCATCGCCCTTCTGTATTGGGGTATGATGGAACGATACCGGTATGCCTGGAGAAGTGCCCGGTCCTACCATGCGCCGATCGTTGAATTGCCCTCAGTGAGTATTCTCATCGCCATTCGAAACGAAGAGGACTGTCTGCGCCAGACACTCCATTCGCTGCACAAACTGAGGTACAACGGTCCCCTGGAGATCATCCTGATCGATGATCACAGCAGTGATGACACTGTCTCGATTCTGAATGACCTGCCTGACGAACGCATGGTGCTCTTGAGCAACCAGGGTCATGGAAAACGAGCAGCAATTCAATCGGGTCTGCAATCCGCAAGAGGGGAGATCATACTGCTGACCGATGCCGACTGTCTGCCTGGACCGGATTGGGTCACTTCGATGGTTGCTCCATTTGCCGACAATCAGGTCCAGTGGGTGTCTGGTCCGGTGATCAGCCTGGCAAGACGGGACCTGGTCAGCAAATATGATGCCCTGGAGTGGCAGGGACTGCTCGTTTTGACCGGAGCCGGATTTTCCCTTGGATACCCCATTCTGGCACAGGGGGCCAATATCGCATTCAGGCAGACCACGTATAATGAGTTGGAACGACTCTCCTTGCTCCCCGACCGGGCTTCGGGTGATGATGTCTTCCTGTTGGCCCGGTTCTGGAAGACATATCATCATGGTTGTATTTTCCAGGCTGATCGTAACGCGCTTGTCCTGACCCATGCGCCGGCAACATGGGTTGAATTATTCAACCAGAGACTGCGATGGACTTCCAAATCCACCCATCTCCATCCTGTCCATGGATTGATGCCCATGGGTCTGTCTTTCTTGATGAGCCTGATTTTTCTTGTCATTCCTTTCCTCTTCGTTTATTTATCCGGCACGATTGCATTGTGGCTGGTTGTCATTTTCTGCATCAAACTGATCGCTGATTACCGTCTGTTATCCCGTGGTTGGGCTTTCACGGGTCAAGAGCCAGGAATACTGACCTATCTCGCGGCTCTTTTCATCCATCCACTACTCGTCTTGTCAACTGGAATCATCGGCCCTCTGCGGGGTCGCTATCTTTGGAAAGGAAGACTCGTTCGATGATCGCGTACAATCTGGAAGATGCGTTGAAGTTTCCCGATACAGTGACCTCACTGGTCCTGTATCGGAGATCCTTGCAGACCTGGCCTGATGAATTATTCAGGCTGACTAAACTCCGGCATCTGGAGTTGGATCAATGCGGGATAACTCATCTGGACGAGCGGTTGAAGGATCTACCACTCACATCACTCAAACTGCCAAACAATGCCATCGTCAGCCTGCCTGACTGGCTGGGTGAGAATCGATTGCTTCAGCATCTGGATCTTCGTACGAATCGGATCAAAGGCTGGCCAGCGGGTACACAACCACCTGGCCTGATTACAGTTACTCTGGCTGACAATCGATTGCGGCAACTTCCGGAAGAACTTATGACCCAGGTAGAATCACTTGATGTCAGTCGGAACCCCTTAACGGAATGCAGATGGCCAGCGGCATTACCAAACCTCCATGAGGTGCATCTGGATCGATCACCTGTAGCTGCGAATCGGTTTCTGGATTGCCATGCAACAGCGTTGACCCGATTGACGCTGACACGATCCCGACTTGAGCACCTGCCAGTTGATTTTTTCAGTCGCGTCCCTGCGTTGACCCAACTTGACCTGTCGGGAAACCTGCTGACTGTTTTCCCTGAACCAGGCCGAGCCGCCGACTTGCCTTGTGAGCGGTTGCAATTGGCTAAAAACAAATTAACCAGGTTGCCACAAGAATGGGGAGCCTTACGCAAACTCAGGAAACTCGATTTAGCTGGAAATATGCTTCACGATCTGCCCCGATCCATGGGACAGCTGGTGCATCTGACACAAGTCAATCTGGCCGGAAATCCGATTGTCACGTTGCCAGATGAATGGGCCAGCCTGCCTGATTTGAACCAATTGGATATCCGGAAGACCCGCATCGCATCGATTCCATTGCAACCTTGGAATCGCCTGGAGAAATTCGCGATTCATGATACACCTCTGTCAGCGCGAGAGGATATACTCCGCAGTTTGCCCATTCGGATTCACGTAACCGGGAAAAAGTCAACCACACTTTCTTCCGGATCGATCTCTCTCAGCCGCTTTCGCAATCAGGCCATTCGGGAAGGTTGGTCGTTGGCCCATCAGGAGCGGATCTGGCAACTGGCGCAAGGTGATCCGGTGAATCGAAAAAATCCACCTGCACTGGCTGAACTCTGCGATCTCTGGTCATTGGGCTTGCCTGGTGTACGTGAACGGATCGTTCAGATGACACCAGGAAGGAAGATTACCAAAGGGGATCGGCTGCGAATTTTTGGCCGAACCTGGTTGCCCAAAGAGGCATTGCGCATCCGTGCCGAACAATCGGGCATCTGCCTGACCAAAGCGGACGATACGACGGCCAATCAGATCCTTCTGGGCAGTCCGAATGGTGCATTGTCCATGCTGGATACCAGCAGACAAACCTGGTGGACAGAATCCACCTTGCTCGCCAGATTGCCTGCATGTTCTCCCCCTCGTGCTGCTCGCCCGGACAATGAAGATCAAATGCGGTCCTTATTGAGAAGTGGACTGCCTGCCTACCACATGATCGCGATGCAGTCGTTTTTCGATCATGGGATTCCAATCGGACTTCTTGGGGAGATTCTCCTGATCGTTCGGGAAAACAGATTGCCTGGTCTGCAAAAAAAATGGCCTGAATTGATTACGCTCTTCGGACCTGCTGAGTGGACCGTCGACTGTCTGCAGCCAAAGAAAGCGGATTTAGAAAATACGCCGGATCTGGCAAAAAGGTGGAACATTTCCGATGAAGCGCTGGCTCATTGGACGAACCTGTCCAGGCCTTCCTGAATAATAAAAAGCCCGATGGAAAACCATCGGGCCAGATATTCGATTACCGCGGATCAGATGTCTACGCGGGCATATTTTGCATTTGCTTCGATGAACTCACGACGAGGTGGCACTTCATCACCCATTAACATGGAGAAGATGCGATCACAATCCACGGCATCATCTATAGAGACCTGTTTCAATGTCCGACGTTCAGGATCCATGGTGGTTTCCCACAATTGTTCCGCATTCATTTCTCCAAGACCCTTATAACGCTGGATCTTGACATTGGCTTCCGAGCCGCCCATGCTGGCGATCGCGGCCAACCGCTCCTCTTCATCCCAGCAATATTGAGCTTGACGACCTTTGCTTACCTGGTAGAGAGGTGGAGATGCGATGTAGATATTGCCTTCTTCGATCAATCTGCGCATATACCGGAAAAAGAAGGTCAGAATAAGCGTAACGATGTGACTGCCATCGATATCGGCGTCGCACATGATCACGATCTTGTGATAGCGAAGTTTGTCCGTGTTCAGCACACGAATGCCATCCTCGTTTTCCTGAATACTTACACCCAATGCTGTGAAGATGTTTTTGATCTCCTCATTTTCATAGATCCGATGTTCCATCGCCTTCTCTACATTGAGGATTTTTCCCCGCAAAGGCAGGATGGCCTGGAAATTCCGGTCGCGGCCCTGCTTGGCTGTCCCGCCGGCAGAATCGCCCTCTACCAGGAAGATCTCTGATTCTTCCGGGTGGCGTGAAGAGCAATCGGACAGTTTTCCGGGGAGTCCGCTTCCCGTCAGGGCGCCTTTCCGTTGGACCATTTCCCTGGCCTTCCGAGCAGCATGCCGGGCGGTTGCGGCAAGGATCACCTTGTCGACGATCTTTTTGGCATCCCGTGGGTTTTCTTCCAGGAAATATTTGAGGTGATCACCCAATACCCTGGAAACAATACCATTTACCTCCGAGTTGCCCAGCTCGCCTTTGGTCTGACCTTTGAATTGAGGCTCTGGTACCTTGACCGAAACGATGGCGGTGAGGCCTTCCCGAAAATCTTCACCTGAAATATCAAATGTCAGCTTTTTGAAGAGGCCGTTGTCGTCACCGTATTGTTTGAACAATCGTGCCACTGCACGGCGAAACCCCTGCACGTGTGTACCGCCGTCCCGGGTAGAAATATTGTTCACATAAGACAGGATATTCTCTGAATAGGACGTATTGTAATGCATGGCCACTTCGACCTCAACATTATCTTCCTTCCCTGTCACATAGATGGGCACTTCGATCAATGGCGTTTTGGTCGCATCGACGTAGACCACAAATTCCTGCAGGCCGCCTTCAGAAAAGAAATCTTCCACGAGGAATGATCCATCATCCTGGACGTCCCGCTCATCGGTCAGGCTGAGTTTCAAGCCCTTGTTCAGAAAACTCAGTTCCCGAAGCCGGTGTGCAAGTGTGCTGAAATCAAAATCCAGGGTTTCAAAGATCTCACCGTCAGGTTTGAATGTAACCCGCGTTCCGGTATCACTGGTGTCTCCAATGATCTCAACCGGACCCTGTGGTTTACCCTGGCTGTATTCCTGTACCCAGATCTTGCCATCGCGCCAGATCTCTGCACGGAGATAGATCGAAAGAGCATTGACGCAGGATACCCCGACACCATGCAATCCCCGGACACCTTGTAGGTATCCTTGTCAAATTTGCCCCCCGCATGGAGAACGGTCATGACAACTTCCAGGGCTGATTTCTGCAATTTCTGGTGCATGCCGGTTGGGATGCCCCGCCCGTTATCTGTGACCGTCAGACTGCCATCCTTGTGGATGACGACCTCGATATGTGAAGCATGTCCTGCCAGGTGTTCGTCGATCGAGTTGTCAACCACTTCATAGACCAAATGGTGTAAACCCTTGTAATCTGTACTCCCGATATACATCCCCGGCCGACGACGTACGGCCTCCAATCCTTCCAGGGCCTGAATATTATCCGCGGTATAACTGCCGGGTTGGGCGCCCTGCCCCGTTTTCGCATTTTCCATAGGCGCAAAGATACAAAACAGGGGCCTATTTTAGTGAAAAAAGAGGGGTTAATTTTGATTTCAAATCACTGATTACCAATTATGTATAAAATTAGATTTAGTGTATTTATTTGACGGGGTTTGGGAGGCGGGCAGAAGGTGACTTTTTGTTGTTCCACCAGATCTGTTGATCTTTGATCCGGCGATTCCAAACAGCCATTCCTGCATGACCCATTCCGGGCCCGAAACACTGATTTGCTCCTCATCTGCTGAACTTCCCGATGTAGCCAGGCAACTTCTGGCCCTTGCCAGTGATCGTCGGCTTTTTGCCTGTCCGGTGATCTGGGTGCCGGAAAAACTGCGCTGGTTACCGCCATGGTCCGGTTGCTTGGAAGCAGGGACCGGTATCCAGTCCCACCTTTTCCCTTGTGCAGGACTATATCAGCAGAGACCTCAATCCGAATGTGATCCATCATATTGATGCCTATCGCCTGGAGGATCTGGAAGAAGCGCTGGATATCGGCATACTGGATTACCTGGATGATGACGCCTGGACCTTTATTGAATGGCCCGAACTGCTGGAATCTGTTTTACCCGACAGAAGAATAGACCTGGAGATCCGGATTCTTCCAAATTCCGCGCGGGAAATCGTATTTTTGAAGAGATGAGCAAGCGTATACCCATCCCGAGCGAATTGACACAAGCCTATCGGCAACCCGAGGAACAGGCACTGGCCCTTCGTCCCCAGAATCACAAATTGTTCATCGGAATTCCCAAAGAAACATCCACCGAAGAAAATCGAGTTTCATTGGTTCCCTCCAATGTTGCTGCACTGATCGGTCATGGGCACCGGGTAGTGATCCAGAGTGATGCCGGTAAACGAGCCAATTATCTCGATCATGAATACAGCGAAGCCGGTGCAGAGATCGCACATTCGGACGAGGAGGTGTACCGGGCTGAGATGATCATCAAGACGGCACCGCCTACCATGGCAGAGATTGATCTCATGCATCCCAATCAGGTGCTGATTTCTCCGCTTCATCTCCCTATGGTTCAGCGTGAATTCCTGGAAAAACTGAGGAGCAAACGCGTGATTGCACTCGCTATGGAATATATCCAGGACGATTCCGGTGCATTTCCTGTAGTCCGGATCATGAGCGAGATCGCGGGGATTTCCTCCATACTGACAGCCGCTGAACTCCTGAGTCGATCAAATAAAGGCACCGGGTTACTCCTGGGTGGAATCTCCGGTGTGCCACCTGCACGTGTTGTGATCCTTGGCTCAGGCGTTGTTGCCGAATACGCCACTAGGGCAGCTCTCGGTCTGGGCGCAGAAGTGCGTGTTTTCGACAACAACATCTACAAACTGATGCGCCTGAAGCATCATCTTGGAAGCCAGATCTTCACATCGGCCATGGATCCTGTGATCCTCAGAAATGAATTGATCCAGGCAGATGTGGCCATTGGTGCGATCCATTCAAAAAGTGGCCGTGCACCGGTGGTGGTGCCGGAGGAGATCGTGGCAGGCATGAAAGATGGAGCCGTCATCGTGGATGTCAGCATTGACCAGGGGGGATGTTTTGCCACGTCAGATCTGACCACACACAGCAAACCCACTTTCGTCAAACATGGCGTCGTTCACTTCTGCGTGCCCAATATTCCGTCACGAGTTGGAAAAACAGCTTCTGCTGCAGTCAGTAATATCCTGACGCCAATCCTGTTGAAACTCGAATCCGTGACCGGGATCGAATCACTCCTGTATCAGAGTGTGGGTCTGCGCAACGGTGTTTATGCGTACAAGGGGTGTATCACCAATACGTACCTCGGTGAAAAGTTCGACCTGAAGACTACAGATCTTGAATTGCTGATCGCGTCCATTCTGTAAATCAATGAGACACTCTGGTTTCAGCTTCGCATGGCTTCAACGGGGTCCATTCGTGCAGCTTGCATCGCGGGAATCAACCCGGACAGAATCCCGATCACCGCTGAAACCGTGATACCGATAGCCACGTTTTGCCAGGACAGAAACATCGGGAAGTCGGCCGCTGCGGCAATCCCCTTGATGACCAGCAAGACCAGCAACAATCCCGCTATACCGCCAATCACACAAAGGATGACGGCTTCTACGAGAAACTCCAGGAGGATGAACATGGCTTTCGCGCCAAGGGCTTTTTTAATGCCAATCAGGTGTGTACGCTCTTTCACTGAAACAAACATGATGTTCGATACACTGAACATCCCCACAAACAAAGCAAAAATCCCGATGGCCAATCCGGCCAGGTTCAGCACATTGAAAAATTTATCGAGCAGGGAAGTAAGCACCGACATCTCATTGACTGAAAAATTATTTTCCTGTCGGGGTGATAACCGTCTGCCCGAACGCATGGCACCGATCACCTCATCGGTCACCGACTCGAGGTCCGTTGACTGATGTGCCTTGACGGCTACCATGCCACCTCCATAATTGCCGGCTTCGCGAATGTTGGCGATCTGACGAGCCAGAGGATAGGAGATCAACACAACCCGATCAAAATCCATGACCTTGATCAGATCCTTGCCACTTGGTTCGATCAGACCGATGACCTTCAACTTGTGTCCGCTGACTTTAATCTCTTTTCCGATCGGGTCAAGATTGCCAAACAGCATTTCAGAGATCCGACTCCCGATCACAGCAACCCGACTTCCGGTTTGATATTCAATGGATGAAAAGTATCGCCCTTCCTGAAACTGAAGATTGAAGAGGTTGGCATAGTCCTCGGTGCCCGCCGCCAGATAGGCTCGATCAACACTGCTGGCTCCGTATTTCACCGGCTTGGCCCCCAGGAAAACAGAATAGGTCACGTATTGTGCGTGTTCGCTGTTCGCCTGAATCGCTTTGAAGTCCCGGTAGTCGGGGTTCGGACGGCGGAGATATTTCCAAAAGTTCATGGAAGGATCCTCATTCCAGGGTTGCTTGGTGACGTACAGGACATCATCACCCAGCTTTTCGAGACTCTGCTTGATATTGTTCTCCAGGCTGTCGACAGCAGATTTGATGGACATAATGCAGAAAATGCCAATCGTGATGCCGAGCAGAGACAGGAAACTGCGGGTGCGGTTGAACCGCAACTCGTTCAGTGCCTGAAAAAAACTGGCGGGCAGCAACATCAAGATAGCTCTCATCCCGTCAAAGATAGGGTGCTGGGAATGGGCAGGAAAATCCTTTCGATGAATGTGGCCCGGATCGTGTCCAATGGCTCGGGACAACCGATGAACATGGTTTCATAGGAATGTCCTCAACGGATCAGGGAGAAACTGCCCAGACTTTCATGGAATTCCCCCTTACACAGAAAACGTGCTTTGAAGACATAGATTCCAGGAATGAGGGGATCACCATTGAAAACACCATTCCATTTCTGGTAGGGATCGGTAGTCGTGAAGACGCGTGTACCCCAACGGTCATAGATCTCGAAATAGTCCAGCCCTTCCAGCGCCACCGGGTTGCTGATCCCGAATTCTTCATTCAGTTGATCACCGTTGGGTGTAAATGCGCTTGGAACAAGCAGCCGATCACAACTCAGATCAGCAGGATCGACCACCTCGACATAAACCGTATCCGTAGCCGTACAATTCCCCTGTATAAAATTGATCTGGTACTTACCGGAAGCCAGCGGAGTGATGATCGGGTTTTTGACAGTGGGGTCACTGACACCTGTACCAGGAAACCAGGCAAATCCTGTTGCACAGGTACCCGATGTCAGAATATTGAACGACTCTCCCAGATAGATGACCGTATCTCTCGTCAGGATGACATCGCGGGGGACATAAAGTGCCTGGACATCCTCGATCGGCAAGGCCCGGTCATATACGCGGAATTCATCCAGATGTCCTCGGTACCGGATTTGACCGGATCCGACACAGGGACTGGCAGCAAGGGATAGTTGGGCATTGTTCGCCAATTCGATTCGTGAAGCAGATGCGGCTTCGTCAACAAATTCTCCATCGACATACAAGAGGATTTTTGTTGCGCGTCTGACCACCACAATATGATACCAGCAACGACCGGAAGGGAGCCGATAATCCAGTTTGACCTGCAAGGTCGGATCTTCACTGACCAGAATTCCCAGCGTACGGCTCGACGGGGTGTAGGTGATCGCCAGTGCGTTGTCCTCATCACAATCTTCCCGCTTGGATACGATGTCATAGATTCCGGAGGATGTTTCAGGACGGAAATAGAAGGAAATGCTGAAGTCTGCCTTCTTTAATCGTTGAACAGAAATGTCGCCCAGGAGAGAGATAAAATTCAGATTGCCATCAAAGCTGAGGGCGTTGCCGACCGGGCCGCAGACAAAGGTGGTATCGCCATCGAAAAACAGAATATTGCCATAACCGCTTTCTTCATACAGACTGTCATTGAATGACATATTGGTCACCAGATTGGCAGTCAGTTGTGCATGAAGCTGAAGGGAAACACTCAGAAAAAGGAAAAGGAGGAATGTATTTCGCATAGTCATAAGAAACCGGATCAGGGTGAAAACGTTGCTTGAGCAGCCGGGATTATCTTATCATCCAAATAATCCGCCAAGTGCGCCTAATCCACCTGGCAATACAGAAGACATCCATTCCTGGAGGATGTTTTTTTCCAGCTCTGTCGCCTGTCGGATCGCGTCATTCATGGCCAGTACCAGATGATCTTCGACCAGGTCGGGGTCAGCATATCCCGGGTGGTTGCGATCGATGATCACCGAACGCACTTCCTTATTGCCGGTCATCCTGACCGTAACAAGTCCCTCACCGGAGATGACTTCCAGGATTTGGGCTGCCAGCTTTTCCTGGACTGCCTTCTGCTGTTCTTCCAATTGCTGAAACATAGGTGATGTCTTTGCGCCGCAAAGGTACGATCCTCACCGGTCATTCTCGGACCCTTACCGGATGTTCACACGAATAACAGTCCCACTGGGCTTCCTCTACCGGATGTCGCAAATAGAGTTCCTGTACAGCATCATCCGAAAACGGGCGAGCATAGATCTGCAGTTCATCGATCATGCCATTCCAGGGGAATCGCTCCGGGCCGGGACGACCTGCAGGTCGGGCGATATACAGGGGTGACGGGCTGCTGATATCGATATTCCGACATCGTCGAACCTGATGGATCAATTGTCCATTATGATACCCTTTGGTCAATGAACCATCCCTGACCAGTACCAGATGATGCCACTTCCCGGTATCCAGGGGGATTTCCAGAGGGGGCATCCGATGCAGGCTATCCTCCATCAGGTGGAATATAACGGAGCGGGCGATCGCATCATAGGTCACTTCAAATCCGGCAGGTGACTGATCCGGATCAAAAGTGGACAGGATGACCTGCCGAAACACCTGTTGAGGCCAGACCCGAATATAAAAACTCAGCGTCAGGTCGGACGTGCTGAAATACCGGTTCAATGGACCATCCAGGAGAGCATACTCGGATTGACCTGAAAAGAGCAGGCCATCCTGGTCGATGCCGCACCAGCAACCGACACCCCCGAGCAACCGGATGTCCTCGTTGTTCGCAGTGTGGTCGGATCTGTCGCATCCGTTAAACGAATAGAATGCCACCAGACCATCCGGAGTTTCCTGAGCAAACAGCAGTGTTCCCGAGATCAGACCAATAAACAGGCAGGTCCACTTTCCCATACCCTCAAGATGCGAAAATTCAAGCATCTGGTCAAGTGCCCGGAGAAATGCGTTGGCAAATTCCCGGTCTGTTCAGATCGCTTTTACCGGAGGATGGAGACCGGCGAAAGAAATACCGACCCGTCCTGTCGCTTCGCCTGGATCATATACTGTCCGACCGGAAGCTGAAAGACGGGCAGCTCGATCGTTGCTGTGAATCTACCGTGCATCTGTACAACAGGACGACCTTCTGCGCTGAAGATGATCATCTCTTCGAAGATGTTCTGTCCCGCATCAACAGAAATGACCTCACTTGCCGGGTTGGGATAGATGTCCAGATGTCCGGCCATAGTTGGCGTTGCAACAAGCGAAGTGAACGGATCTGAAACGACGAAATCAGCGGCATAGGTGCCGGCTGGAACATCGTATTCCATCTTCAGGTCCTCGCCGGTGGTGGTTACCGAATGGATGATCGAACCAGTGGTGGACCAATAGACACGATCCCCGAACAGTGAGAGAAAGTTGTGGGGTTCCATACTGCTGTGGAGGGTCTCCGTCACAAATGTCTCCAGGTTTGTCCGGTTGAGTGACGATGGCTCCTGGGTGAGATTATACGTCCAGTAGATCCAGGTATGGTCCGAATCAATAGCAATATCTCCAACACGGCCTCCTGCGACGTACACAGGGGAGGGCATTTCATTCGGACTCCAGGTATTCAGATCTGTGTATTGGATGCTGCCGCCTCCAATGGTAAAAAAGAGGAGACCATGGGCCTCATCAACAGCGAGAACGGGGGTCCAACCGGTGAGGAAGGATTGTCCGGGGCCGACTTGTTCGATGCCTGAACCATCCATATTCGCACGCTTGATCAGTTTGGCCTCCTTGTCCAGAAAATAGATCTTTTCATGTTCAAGATCAAAATCCAGATCCACCACTTTTTCCAGACCCGACGTGATGACCGGTGAATAGTTCTTCAATACAGGGTCATATCGCATGATCCTGTCTGTAGCCAGATACTTGTCGTACGCCACATAGAATGCCTTTTCTACGGGATGGTAGGTGATGCAATCATAAATATCATAAGGGAGAAAACCGCTGAGATCCCGGTGGTCGGTGATCGTTCCGCTCTGCATATCATGCTCTTCGAACTTGAAATTCAGGTTGTCGACAAGAAAGAGACGTTGTGCTGTCAGGGTCAGAAACGGACTGACAAACAGGATGATAACCAGGGCATTGCGCATCATAGAGGACATTTTTCAGGGGGAAGTTTGGAATAACGGGCCCAAAAATAAACAGAGAAATGAAATCAGCTTAAGGCACTTCGCCCGAAGACTGACCTGAAATGAAAAGATGTGGATGGAAAAACGTTTACCTATTTTTGCACCCGATGGCTGGAGAAGAAAAAGAAACAAGGGGTCAATCAGAAATGTCCTTCCTGGACCATCTTGATCAATTGAGGATGCACATTGTGCGTTCCCTGATCGCGATTGTTGTGATTGCAATTGCTGTCTTCCTGGCAAAAGACTTTGTATTCAACACCGTTATTTTCGGACCCCGGAATCCAAACTTCCCTACCTACCGGCTGCTGTGTGGGATCTCTGACCTGTTGTGTATGCAGCCTCCTGATTTTAAAATCCTGACACGCGATCTGGGCGAGCAATTCATGATCCATATGAAGAGTTCATTCTGGATCGGTTTTATGCTTGCCTTCCCCTATGTTTTTTACGAGTTCTGGCGGTTCATTCGCCCCGGTCTCTATCCGCAGGAGCAAAAGGCAGCTCGAGGGCTTGTGTTCATTTGTTCCATCCTGTTTACCATTGGGGTGTTGTTCGGGTATTATTTCATTGCCCCGTTTGCCATTACGTTCCTGGGTTCCTATAATGTCGGCGCAGTTGAAAACACGCCAAGCCTGGCTTCCTATGTAGACTACCTGACGATGCTGACGCTGCCGGTCGGGTTGGTCTTTGAGCTCCCAGTCGTTGCCTGGTTCCTATCCAAAATCGGGTTGCTTTACCCGTCCTTCTTACGTTCCTACCGACGCCATGCGGTCGTGGTGATCCTCATCTTTGCGGCGGTTATTACACCACCAGATGTGACATCACAAATGATCCTCACTATTCCTTTGTATGCCCTATTCGAGATCAGTATCCTCATCTCCGCCCGCGTTGCCAGACAGCGCGAAGCAGAATGGGACGAGGATGGCGACAAAGAAATCTAACCCTTTTTATGGCACAACTTTCATCTTCGGCTACCCTGATCCTTCGGTTGTTTATTCCCACTATCTGGATCGTGTTTTTCGGCTCGTTTGCAGTAGTCGGATGGATGACTTCCGAGGATTTTGTCGGCCCCTTTCAATCCTCCCTGGTACAGGATCACCACCACCTCCTTTGTGCTCATCGGGTTGCTCCTGATCCGGATTTCCTTCTGGCGTCTGCACCGCGTGGATGCCGATCCGGAACATCTTTTGTCTCCAATTATTTCCGGACATACAAATACACCCAACCGGCTCTCTCACATATCCTGATCCGGCATTACGGGCTCTTCTACCTGGGCCGGATCGAACTCCGGATGGAGGGGAAACTGGGAAAAAGGATCTGGTTTGTTCCTTCCCGAAAACGCATTGAGCAGTTTTTGCGGAATAATCCTTCCTGGATGGAGATGGTGAAGTGGTAATCTTCACCTTCTGCAAGCATAATTCCTTCCGCATATGTATCGCTGCTTCAGGCAGGGTACTTTCTTTCGATCCGGTCATCTTCACCAGAATGGATACGCACTGATCTGCTCCAGGTCCTGGTCCATCCCTGTTTGGTCAACCTCATGATCAGGCAGAATGAGTCCGAGAAGAACGTCAGATGACTCTCTACTTTGATTCGAGGACAATGAAGGGGCAGATCATCTCTTCCAGAGAGATGCCACCGTGCTGGAAGGTGTTTTTAAAGTAATTGTGGTAGTACGTGTAGTTGTTCGGATAGAGGAAAAAACGATCATCCTTGGCGAAGATGAATGCAGAACTCACATTCGGACGAGGCAGACCGACCTTGTCCGGATCCCTGATCTCCAGGACATCCTTCCCTTCATATTGGAGATTCTTCCCCACCTTATACCGCAGATTGGTGGTGGTATCCCGGTCGGCTACCACTTTGGTGGGTGTCTTGACACGGATAGTCCCGTGATCTGTGGTCACGATGATCCGCAGAGGTTTTTTTTCAGACCAGCGCTGCATTGCCGCCCACAACGGGGAATGGAGGAACCAGCTCTGGGTCAATGACCGGTAAGCCGTTTCATCACCTGCCAGTTCCTTCAGGACCTCCATCTCGGTACGGGCATGTGAGATCATATCGATGAAGTTGTAGACAATGGCCGTAAAGTCGTACTGGAGATAATCCGCCGCACTGTCCTGAAGGGTCCGCGCAGCATGGAGGTTGGTCACCTTCTGATAGGTCCATTTGATCTGTTTCCGTACAACCTTCTGGATCTGTTTTCCGAGCAGATCACTTTCAAACTGGTTTTTTCCGCCCTCTTCCGCATCATTTCTCCACCAATCCGGATAATGTTTTGCAATCTCGGAGGGCAACATGCCACCAAAGATGGCATTCCGACTGTATTGAGTAGTGGTAGGCAGAATACTGAAAAAATACTCCTCATCTGTGATCCTGAAGCGTTCGGAGATGATCGGTGCAAGGACCTTCCACTGATCGAAGCGGAGATTGTCCAGAAGGATAAATATTGTCGGACGATCATCCGACAACCGGGGGAAGACCTTTTCCCGCATCAGGTTCCAGGACATGGTCGGGGCCTTGGCCGGATCAGCGATCCAGTCGTGGTAGTGACGATCGACAAACCGGGAAAACTCGCTGTTGGCTTCCGTCTTCTGTGTGTTCAGGATTTCAGCCATATCCTGGCTGCGGGAGGCATCCATTTTCATTTCCCAATTCATGATCTTCTTGTAGATATCAACCCACTCGCTGACGGATCCCGCCATGTTGATATCCATGAGAATAGATCGAAAATCCTGCTGGTATCCAGTCATGACCTTTTCACTGACCAGCCGTTTGTTCTCGGTCAGTTTTTTAATGGTCAGCAGGATCTGGTTCGGATTCACCGGTTTGATCAGGTAGTCCGATATCCGGCTGCCAATGGCTTCTTCCATGACAGTCTCCGCTTCATTTTTGGTGATCATGACAATGGGGATATTCGGATGTTCATCCTTGATCCGTGTGAGGGTCTCCAGTCCGGATAGCCCAGGCATGGATTCATCCAGGAAAATGATGTCCAGATCTTTTTGCTGGCTACATTCTTCAATGGCATCATATCCATTGGTTACAGTGATCACTTCATAACCTTTATCCTGCAGGAACAGGATTTGTGGTTTGAGAATGTCGATTTCGTCGTCAGCCCAGAGGATCTTTGGCATATAGATGGTGTGTTCGATTTGGTACTGATGACTGGAGAGGACTCTGTTCTTGGTGCCTGTTCAGTCATCCGGAATGGAAAGTGTGAGGTAAGTACGGCAAATTAGTGCATTTGCAAAGCTCATGAGAGCATTCCAATGGCATAATCCTTTCGGCTTACCTTTGCATGAACGAGCGCAAAACCTGTTTTCGTACCCGACTATGGCGGCACATAAAATTTTCAACGATCCGGTGTACGGATTTGTGACCATTCCCCGCGGTATCCTGATGGATCTGGTCGAACATCCCTGGTTTCAGCGCCTCCGGCGGATACGCCAGTTGGGGATGACGGATTTTGTCTATCCGGGTGCGCTTCACACGCGATTCCAGCATGCGCTCGGGGCGCTCCATCTGATGCAATCCACGATCGAAGTCCTGAGAAGCAAGGATGTGGCTATTTCAGATGAAGAAGCAGAGGCAGTCCAGATCGCCATCCTGCTGCACGATATAGGCCACGGGCCGTTCAGTCATGTGCTCGAACACACCCTGTTGCCCTATCACCATGAGGAACTTTCCCAGGCGATCATGCAGGCATTGAACAGTGAATTCAACGGCCGGCTCGATCTGGCGCTCTCCATTTTTGCCAATACCTATTCGAAACCGTTCCTCCACCAGCTGGTGTCGGGGCAGCTCGATATGGATCGGATGGACTACCTCAACCGGGACAGTTTTTTTACCGGTGTCCATGAAGGGGTGATCGGATATGATCGCATCGTCAAGATGCTCCATGTCGTGGATGGGAAACTGGTTGTCGAGGAAAAAGGTGTGTATTCAATCGAGAAGTTCCTGATCGCCCGTCGGCTGATGTACTGGCAGGTCTATCTGCATAAGACGGTACTCGCTGCTGAACAGATGCTGATCCTGGCCCTGGGGCGCCTGGCACGCATGCACCGAGAAGGGTTGCGACAGGCGATTTCGCCCACTTTGAAATCCATCCTGGATTTTCCATCCGATCGCAGTCTGCCTGTTCACTCCATTTTAAGTGAGTACACCCGGCTCGACGATATTGACATTCTTCATGAACTGAAAGAACTCCGTAATGCTGATGATTTCCTGTTGCAGTTCATGGCCAATTCCTTACTGGATCGGCGACTGTTCAAGGTTTATCTGGATCGGCAGGCGCCTTCTGAAGAATTGCTTGCCACCGCTCACGAGTTGACCCGGCAGCGGTTTGAGTCACTCACGAAGGATTGGGCGCAACTGGTGATCACCGGCCAGGAAGAGTCCAAAGCCTATCTGGAGGGAGATGATGAGATCCTGATCCTGAAAAAATCGGGAAAACTGGTTCCCTATTCGGATGAAACGGATTCCCCCATTCGGGAGCGGATCACAAAAAAATATTTTTTGATCTATCCGCGCGGCTGAATATCAGCCTTCACTGACAGGCTGGTTCTAGGTGAGATGTCCCGGTGAAACCAGGGCGTGATGCAGATTTGGATACGTGGCTATGGAGTGGTTACAGACCGATCTGGTTGTACCGCGATGCATTCGCCGGGTCGATCAATCCCATCAGGTCGCGGACCTGGCGTTTCATTCCCATGTCTGCCTCCTTGAAGATTTCGATGATCTCCTGATTCTTGGCATTGGCAAATAGCTGGATTGCCATGCTGTTTCGGTTGATCTTGGCGATGGTTGCAATCGCATCGATGCCTTTCAACAGATTGATCTTTCCTTTTGCCGGATCCCGATGCATTTCATCCAGTCCTTTGAGGTGGTAGGTGTAGGATGCTTCACGCATGGCTCGGAAGGTCGGATTCAACGCATTTTCTACCATCCAGTACCGATTTCGATTGCCATCAGTCGGTTTCCATCCCTTATTGCTGCCGGTAACAGATGTCGGGATCATATTGATGACCTCCTGGGCGGCCTGGAAATAGGGTTCGCCACCTCCTTTGGAATAGGTATCATAGTCCAGACCGAGGATGTAATACGCATAAAAGGAGAGGATTGAAGACAGGTTGTCGACAAAGGCGTTTCGACTGAAAACGATGGGTTGGTACTGGTCGTAGGTGAAAGTCACATCCTTGTCGACATGCATGAGAATGGACGACTTGTAATTGCTTCCATACACCGGCCGAACGGCCTGGATGGACATGTCGGCCCCGAAGGAGTTCAAGCTGTATTCATCTTTGATGGTCAGTTGGATCGTGACCTCGATTCGTTCTTCCAGCTCAAATACATCCTCGGTGAACGGCTGGTTATTCATGAACTCCTTGATGGCCGTTTTTAAGGTCTGAAAAACCTGGGGGTCGACACTTTGGAGGCGAGGCGTATTGACGATAATATCCACTTTCAATTCCTGCCCGGAAAGGGAGGACAGAGACACCAGGACAATACAGAGAGAGAGAAAAAGGTACTTCATGATGGAGGACTTTAACGGCAACCGCGCTCAGGCATCAGATGCAAATCTACTTTGTCTGAAGGAATCCCGACGGGCACATTGCATGAAACGAGCAAATTCGTTGGATAGTATAACTGTCCAGGTCCAACTGAGTTGCAAGGGAGATGCCAAAATGGAACCGAAGAGACGCCATTGAGGAAAGCGCCTGGCTGCAGGCGAGGCAGGGAAGTGGGAAGTCGGAAGTGGGAAGTCGGAAAGCGGAAGTCGGAAAGCGGAAGTCGGAAAGCGGAAGTCGGAAAGCGGAAGTGGGGCCGAGGAATGAGGGCCGAGGACCGAAAAACCAGTAACGGAAGTGGGAAGTGGGAAAGCGGAAGTGGAAGTGGGAAGTGGGAAGTCGGAAGTGGGAAGTCGGAAAGCGGAAGTGGAAGTGGGAAGTGGGAAGTGGGAAGTCGGAAGTGGGAAGTCGGAAAGCGGAAGTCGGAAAGCGGAAGTCGGAAGTCGGAAAGCGGAAGTGGGGCCGAGGAATGAGGGCCGAGGACCGAAAAAACCAGTAACGGAAGTCGGAAGTGGAAAGCGGAAGTGGAAGTGGAAGTGGAAGTCGGAAGTGAAAGGGAAGTCGGAAAGCGGAAGTGCCGGGAGAGGCCGAGGAGAGGCCAGAACGGAGAGGAAGGGGAAGGGGAGTGGAGAGTCGGAAATCGGAAGTCGGAAATTGGAAGTGGGAAGGCTGAAGCCAGGAATGAGGGCCGAGGAATGAGGGCCGAGGACCGAAAAACCAGTAACGGAAGTGGGAATTGGAAGTGGAAGTCGGAAATCGGAAGTCGGAAATTGGAAGTGGGAAGGCTGAAGCCAGGAATGAGGGCCGAGGAATGAGGGCCGAGGACTGAAAAACCAGTAACGGAAGTGGGAAGTCGGAAGCGGAAGTCGGAAGTCGGAAGGCTGGGCCGGAATGAGGGCCGAGGAATGAGGGCCGAGGACTGAAAAACCAGTAACGGAAGTGGGAAGTCGGAAAGCGGAAGTCGGAAGTCGGAAGTGGGGCCGAGGAATGAGGGCCGAGGAATGAGGAACCAGGAATCAGGAACCAGGAATCAGCATGAATACCTGCTTCTGGAACTCTGCCTAAAGGAGAACCAAAGACAACAGGAACCTATTCAATCAGCGAAAACTGGAGATCAACCAGCTCCCGGTACCGACCTTGTTCATTTGCCATCAATTCATCATGCGTGCCAAATTCCAGACAGACACCTTGCTCCAGGACCATGATTTGACTGGCATGTCGGATAGTCGACAGGCGGTGAGCGATCACGATGGAGGTTCGGCTGGCGATCATGGTTTCGATCGCATGCTGGATGACCTGCTCCGTTTCTGTGTCGATGGAGGATGTCGCTTCATCCAGGATCAGGATATCCGGATCGAACACCAGTGCACGGACAAATGAGATCAACTGCCGTTGACCCATAGACAGGGTGGCGCCACGTTCCTGAACCTGAAAATCATATCCCCCCGGCAGCCGCAGGATAAATTCCTCTGCACCGATCATGCGTGCAGAGGCATAGACCTGCTCCGATGTGATCGATGGATCCTTGAGTGTAATGTTGTCCATGACGGTCCCTGAAAAAAGAAAGACATCCTGGAGAACATTGGCAATTCGGCGGCGAAGTGCAGTCAATTAATATTCCATGATCGAACGACCATCCACCCGAATCTCCCCTTCCTGAATATCATAGAACCGGTTGAGGATATTGACAATGGTGGATTTCCCAGACCCGATACTTCCGACAATAACCAGTGTTTTACCTACTACTACCTGAAAACTAACATCCCTAAGTACAGGATGTTCCCCATCATATGAAAAACTGACATGATCAAAGATAACCTCCCCCGGATTCGGTCGGGTGCCCAGGTGCCCGTATTCTGGATAAACTCCCGGTTGTCCAGAACACCAAACACCCTGTCAGCGGCAACCAGTCCCATCTGTAAGGTATTGAACTTGTCTGCCAGCATCCGGATCGGACGAAACAACATACTAAGGTAGAGTGGGAAGGCAATCAGTGCGCCCAATGTCACTTCCCCTCCGATGGCCGAATAGGCACCCCACCAGATCATCAGAGCCAGGGAAGCCGCTGAAATGATTTCTACAATCGGAAAAAAGACGGCATAGGCCGTGATGGAATCCAGGTTGGCCTGGGTATATGCCCGGTTGATCAACCGGAATTTATCACGTTCCCGGCTTTCCGCTGTAAAGATCTGAACAATGCGCATCCCTGTAATATGCTCCTGGAGAAAGGAATTCATTTTCTGCAGCTGATTCCGCACCTTCTGAAACGCAGCTTTGACCTTCTCCTTGAAAACATAGGATGCAATGATCAGAAAGGGCATGGTGAGCATGCATATCGCCGTGAGTTTCCAACTGGTGATCAGCATGATAATCAGGACCGTCACCACAGTCAGCAGATCGGCCAGGATGGTGATGGTGCCCTGAGAAAACACATCATTAATGGTCTGGATATCGTTGATGGTGCGGGTTGTAGAGGTGCCGATCGGTGTTTTATCGAAGTATCTCAGCTTCAGGTGAGTGATATGATTGAATACCCGGACACGGAGATCCTTGATCACATTCTGACCCAGAAGGTTGGTCGTATAAATAAAGACATAACGCATCAGCACCTCGATGATCAACACGGCGATAATGATCAGTGTCATAAAGAGAAGCCCGGAAGCATCGGGAATCAGGATATGATGATCCACCATTTGCTGGATGAGCAATGGCCGAGAGGTGGCCAGAGGGGCTAACAGGACTGCCAGGATACCGGATGTGATGAATTGCCTCCTGTATGGTCGGGCCAATGCCAGGACACGGCCAAGCAGATGAAGGTCAAATTTTCCGGATTCCATAATGATGGCGAAGGTACGAACATCCTCAACGCTGCTGCCAGCGGAATGTTCGACCTGCCTTCACATTCGGCATCTACTCCTGATCGCTTTACAGGATGCCTTCATCGGCAAACGAATAATATCCGCGATGTGTCACAATGAGATGATCGACCACGGGGATCTCCAGTTGCTGACCCGCCAGCTTGAGCCGTTTGGTAATTTCCAGGTCGGAAGGACTTGGCCTGGTATTCCCTGAAGGATGATTATGGCACAGGATGATGGAGGAGGCCAGTGCATTCAAGGCATGCCGGAAGATGATCTTCGGATCGACAACAGTGCCAGAAACCCCACCTGCACTCACCTGTTCGAGATGCATGACCTGATGTGCCCGATTGAGCAGGATGAGCCAGAATTGTTCATGATCCAGATCAGCAACCAACGGTTGCAAGAGCCGGTATGCGTCCTCTGAATTCCTTATCGCTGGCAGTGAACGGGCTTCCTTATGTTGCCGACGTCGACCGAGTTCCATGGCGGCCAGCAGGGTGATCGCCTTGGCTTCACCAATGCCTTTGAACTTCATCAGATCCGGGATCGTCGTTCTGCCCAAATCATTGAGGTTGTGCTGATATTGATCGAGGATGCGCCTCGCCAGTCCTACCGCAGATTCATTTCGCGAACCGGAACCAAGCAGGATAGCCAGCAATTCGGCATCAGACAATACCGCGGCACTTTTGAGCAGCAGTTTTTCACGTGGACGGTCGTCTTCAGCCCAGGCACTGATGGGCAGATGACGCTCAGGGTAAGAGGCCATGATAGAGATTGATCAGAGTGAACGCCTCTTGTTTGCTGTGGTTGGTGACTCAAAATACGCAAACCTGGTTTTCGTACGCCGGTTTTAGGATTCATTTAACACCATCCAATCCATCCGCAATGTCCAATTTGTGCTACCGTTCAAGCGCTCCTGGCCGGAGCCTGCAAAACGGGGTGCGGGTTCAGACCTTCTCCAGTGCCGCAGCCAGATCCGCGATCAGATCATCGACATCCTCAACGCCGACACTGAGTCGAATAAGACTGTCGGTCAGACCGTTCCTGATCCTGTCCTCTCTTGGAATCGATGCATGGGTCATGGAAGACGGGTGCCCGATCAAGGACTCAACTCCGCCCAGGGACTCGGCCAACGAAAAGAGATGCGTGCCACTCAGGACAGTGGTTGCCTTTTCGATGCTGTCATCTTTGAGATCAAAAGAAACCATCGCCCCGAAGTCTCTCATCTGGCGAGAAGCCAGTTCATGGTGCGGGTGACTTTTTAGTCCGGGATGTAATACCCGTCCCACTTTCGGGTGGTCTTCCAGGAAGGCCGCGATCTTCCGGGCATTGTCACAGGCCCGCTGGACACGAAGATGCAATGTCTTGATACCGCGTAGCACGAGGAAACTGTCCATCGGGCCACACACACCGCCGGAAGCATTCTGAACGAAATGAAGCTTGTCGGCCAGTTCCTGGGTTTTGGCCACTACGGCACCCAGCACCAGGTCAGAGTGTCCACCCAGGTATTTCGTTGCGGAATGAAGCACCAGATCAGCTCCCAGATCCAGGGGTGTCTGAAGATACGGGGAGGCGAAGGTATTATCCACGCAGGTCATGATCCCTTTCGCGCGGGCTACATCGCAAACGGCTTGAATATCGACAATGCTGAGCAGCGGGTTGGTGGGGGTCTCGATCCAGATCAGACGGGTGTCGGGGCTGATCGCCTTCTCCAGTTCCTCGATCCGGGTCATATCGATAAACTTCGACTTCAGGCCAAAGGGTTCGAAAATCTTCTTGATCAATCGGTAGGAACCGCCATACAGATCATTGGTCGAAATAACTTCATCGCCCGACCGGAGCAATTTGAGAATGGCATCCATAGCTGCCAGACCGGAACCGAAACAGATTCCGTCTGCTCCATTTTCCAGGGCAGCAAGATTCTTCTCCAGCACATTGCGGGTTGGATTCTGTGTGCGGGCATATTCATACCCCTTATGATCACCCGGTGCGGCTTGCACATAGGTTGATGTCTGATAGATCGGGGTCATGATGGCCCCAGTCGTCGGATCGGGTTCGATGCCGGCGTGGATGACTTTGGTGTTGAATTTCATATCAGCCTTTCCGTTTGATCGCGCGGTGGACGGCATGAACGATGTCCTGGGGCGCGAGCCCGTATTTTACGAGTAGTTCTTCCGGTTTGCCGCTTTCGCCAAAGCTGTCATCGACGGCGACATATTCCTGAGGTGCCGGACGGTGCCGGGCAAGGGTTTGTGCAATGCTATCTCCCAAACCGCCCAGACGGTTATGTTCCTCACAGCTGACCGCGCAGCCTGTGCGGCTCACGGATTCGATAATAGCGGCTTCATCCAGGGGTTTGATCGTATGGATATTGATCAGCTCGCAGGAAATGCCCTGCGCTTCGAGCATCGTGACAGCTTCCATGGCCTGCCAGACCAGGTGGCCGGTGGCAAAAATGGAAACGGACTCTCCCCGTTTGATCGGAAGAGCCTTGCCAATAATGAAGGGCTCGTCAGCGGGAATGAACACCGGCCAGTTGGGCCGGCCAAAGCGCAGATATACCGGGCCTTGATGATCGGCAATGGCCCCCGTAGCTGCATGGGTCTGGTTGGCATCACAGGGGTTGATCACCGTCATACCCGGCAGCATTTTCATGAGCCCGATATCTTCCAGGATCTGGTGCGTGGCTCCATCCTCACCCAGGGTAAGGCCAGCGTGTGACGCACAGATCTTGACATTTTTATGAGAAT
This sequence comes from Saprospiraceae bacterium, assembly GCA_016710115.1. Lineage (GTDB taxonomy): Bacteria > Bacteroidota > Bacteroidia > Chitinophagales > Saprospiraceae > JAGNXB01. Next base: position 179,138 of record JADJLN010000002.1, on the reverse strand, counting down.
AGGCAATGGACTGGCGGATCTGGTCATACACACGACCAGTAGAAAAATTGGCAAAGGTCCCTGTGTAAGGTATTTTGCCTGCCGTGGCGAGTCCGGCTGCGACCCCCATCATATTGGCTTCGGAGATCCCCACCTGGAAGAAACGTTCGGGCCAATCGCGGACAAAATCATCCATTTTCAGAGAGCCAAGAAGGTCAGCACAGAGTGCCACTACATTCGCTTTTGTTGCTCCGACCTGGTGCAGTCCGGTGCCGAATCCATCGCGAGTGGCCTTTTTTCCGGTGACCTTGAATCGGCCAAAGAGGGTATCAGTTGATGTTTGCGTTTCCATGTTCAATAGTCTCCGAGAGTTTCAGCAAGCTGTGCCAATGCGGTTTCGGTCTGCTCGGCATTGGGGGCGACACCATGCCATTTGTGTGAGCCCATCATGAAGTCGACGCCGGCGCCCATCTCTGTTTTCATGAGGATCACGACTGGTTTTCCTTTTCCGGAATGTTCTTTTGCCTGATCCAGGACACGGACCACGTCGCTCATGTCATTTCCCTGCATGTGGAGAACATCCCATCCAAAGGCGGTCCATTTGGCCGGAAGGTCGCCAAGCGACATCACATGATCTGTAGATCCATCGATCTGCTGCCCGTTCCAATCCACTGTGACGATCAGATTGTCGACCCGGTGATGAGCGGCAAACAAAGCTGCCTCCCATACCTGGCCTTCCTGGAGTTCACCGTCACCGGTCAGGCAGTAGACCATGTGGTGATCCTTGTCCAGCTTCTTGCTGAGTGCAGCACCGATGGCGACACTCATCCCCTGGCCGAGTGAACCGGACGCTACACGGACACCGGGCAACCCTTCGTGTGTGGTCGGATGGCCCTGGAGCCGGCTGTCGATGTGACGAAATGTAGCGAGTTCGGGGACAGGAAAATACCCCGACCGAGCCAGAACACTGTACCAAACCGGAGAGATATGACCGTTGGAGAGGAAGAACATGTCTTCCTGTTCACCTGACATGGAAAATCCGGGTTGCCGGTCCATGGTGTGGAAGTAGAGAGCGGTCAGGAAGTCGGCACATCCCAGCGAACCGCCTGGATGACCACTTTTTGCCTGTGAGACCATCCGGACAATATCCCGGCGGACTTGACTGGCGATGCGTTGAAGTTCCGCAATTTGACTCATTGGGGGGTGGGTTTCTCGTTGGGCCTCAAAGGTAGGGAATTTGCTTGGGCCAGAAAGACAAAAGGGCAGTCACCAGGACTGCCCTTTTGTGCAATTGCATGGAGTAAAACTTAGTTGACGTCGTCAGCCAGTTCTTTTCCAGGCTTGAACTTAACCACGTTCTTGGCAGCGATCTGGATCGTTTTGCCAGTTTGTGGGTTGCGGCCGGAGCGCGCTTCACGCTTGCTGATAGAGAATGTACCGAAGCCAACCAGGGTGACTTTGTCACCTGCCTTCAATGTACCACCTATGCCGTTGATAACCGCGTTGAGCGCCTCAGCAGCTTGTGCCTTGGTGATGTCTGCGTCGTTAGCGATCTTGTTGATCAGATCTCCTTTGTTCATTTTAGGTATTTTTGTAATGTGAACGATTCGGGGCAAAATAGCTGTAGAACCCTTTATTCAACAAGGGTTTTGACCAATAGTGTGAAAAAAAGGCATAATTTCACCCTTTCCGGGGCGTTTAGGACCTAAATAGTTGAATTTCGCCTCTTGAAATTGCCTGAATATGATGCCCCATCGTTCATTTCGCCCACTTCGCTCCTGGTTTCTCCTCTTTCTTTTTGCCTGTGGCATCCTGTTTTTGACCCCATCCTGTGGCTCCAGCAAGTCAGGTTGCCCTGCCAATGAGAAGGCAGACAGTGTCAAATTGAACAAAAAAGGAGAGATGTCGATGAAACGTGGAAAGTCCAATCTCTTTCCCAAAAACATGCGGAAGAAATACTAGGCCGAACCGTCCCCTCTATCCCGCTTCCTGTCGGGCAAATAAGGTTGACGTTCATCCAGGCTGTCCTGAACAGCTTCACCAAAAAGATTGAATGCGGCCACAGTTATAAAAATACCCAATCCCGGGAAGACGGCCAACCACCAATCACTGAATTGTTTTCGTGCCATATTGAGAAGTGTTCCCCAGGTCACATCATCAGCCGGAACACCCAATCCCAGAAAAGAAAGAAACGCTTCGATCAGTACACCGGAAGAAATGCCGAATGCGACCAGGACCAGCACGGGTTGTAACGCATTTGGCAGGGCGTGTCGCCACAGGATGCGTGGATGTGGGATGCCCGCCAGCCAGGCAGCCTCCAGATAGGGCATCTCCCTGATCTTGAGCAATTCTCCACGCACAAACCGGGCAAATCCCGGCCACCGGATCAACCCGACAATGATCACGACATTCCAGATGGATGGCACCGTAAAAAGAGGCACCAGGGCGAGCAGTAACAACAAACCGGGCAGGGATTGAACAGCCTCTACGATCCTCATCAAGATCAGATCCAGTGGCACCCTGAACGTCCTGGTTTGCAACTGACCATCGATCCATCGACCGATCCGGGCAAAACCGAAGATCCACAATACGAGCATCAGCAACGCACCTGAAAGGAGCAACCAAGTGGGTCCTTCCTGCCCTGCCGGATGACGAATCAACTGAAGTGAAAGGAACGCACCCAATGTTGTGCCTACGAGGATGCCCATCAGGCAAATTGGTCCGGCTTTCAGGCGATCGTCTCCATAATAACCGGCCATTCCGCCCAACCAGATCCCGATGATCAAGGCTATCCCTGTACCGAACAACCCGACAAGCAACGCAGATCGGGTGCCATGGATCATGCCGGCCAGTACATCCCGACCCAGATGATCGGTACCCAACCAGTGCCGATATCGCCAGGAAGACACCGGTTGGTTTCCCCATGGACTCAGATTCTGTCGTCCCTTCAAATGCAAATCACCCGGACTATAAGGCACCGGAGGGAAGACCACGTTGTCATAAGGGAGGTCATGCCAGGTATTCCGATGAAATTCTGCAGGCCAGGTGATCGCTCCTGTACCGACAATCCAGGATTCCACGACAGGTAAGTGATGCCGACCTGCATACTGACAGTACAATGGCCTGGACCCGGCAAGGAAGTCAGCCAACAGGGCCACCAACCCCAACAGGATGATCACACGGCTTCCCCAACGATAGACAGCACGCTGCCGAAGTAGCCAGCGCAAGGCAGGTCGTTGGAAAAGTGCAAGGAAGGACATCGATCCAAAAGTACGGACTGTCTGCTGGTTGAACACCTTCTTACTATTTTAGCAGCTGGTCTGTTCCCTTCTGATCCCATACAGAAGAAAAGAGGCCTGAAATTTGACTGTACACCAAGACCTGAAACACCCAAAACCAGGAACTCATGGCCAAGACCAAAAAGCAGGTAAAGAACAAGCCTGTCCATACCCAATCCGGAGGCATAGAACAATGGTTTCCCTGGATCGCCGTAGTAATCACCGCAATCTTCTTTTTCAACAGCCTGAGCAATGGCTTTGTGAATTGGGACGACGATGTCAACATCCTGGAAAACCCGAATCTGGCCACCTTCAACTGGGAGGCGATCAAAGGCATCTTTACCTCCGATGTCATCGGAAACTACAACCCGTTGACCATTCTGACATTTGCCATCGAAAAACATCTTTTCGGTCTGAACCCGACCGCTTTTCATGTCAACAATCTGATCCTTCACCTGGCTTGCGTATTTCTGGTATATCGTATCCTGCAGGGGCTGGGCATGAATGCTTTCCTGGCTTTGATCGGTGCTCTGATCTTCGGCATCCACCCCATGCGAGTTGAATCCGTCACCTGGATCACCGAACGGAAGGATGTCCTGTTCGGCGTATTCTATCTCGGAGCGCTATTGACTTATATCCGGTATCTCGACCGGGATCGAAAAGCACCCAGGCTGGTTCTCCTCATGCTGGTACTCTTTACCCTGTCTCTGTTGAGTAAGATCCAGGCAGTAACCCTGCCATTGAGCATGCTTTGTGTAGACTATCTTCGGCGCCGACCATTGAAGCTTTCACTTGTGCTGGAGAAATGGCCCTATTTTCTGCTGTCGCTGGCAGTCGGCCTGCTGGGTGTATATATGTTATCAGCCAACGAATCACTTGAAGACATCACTGCCTATTCCTTCCTCGACCGGTTGATGGTGGGGATGTACAGTTACTCCCTTTATCTGGTCAAGTTTCTGGTCCCCTATCGGATGTCTCCTCTCTATCCATATGAGGCGGAGATCCCGGGATATTTCTACGCCTCCCCGATCGGGGTTATTATCGTGGGTTATCTCGCCTGGAGATGGTGGAAGAATGACCAGCGAGCCTATGTTTTCGGCATTGCCTTCTTCACCTTCAATGTCATGTTCCTGCTACAGATCCTGGCGGCCGGACAGGGTTACCTGGCAGATCGATTCACGTACATCCCCTACCTGGGATTGATTTTCATGTTGTTGTCCTGGCTGAAGGGATGGTTGGACCAGCCCCGATATGCCGGCGCTATCAAAGGCGTTGTCTGGGTCTGGCTGCTTGTGCTGGGTGTATTGACCTTCCAGCAAAACAAGGTCTGGGAAAACGGTGGAACCCTGTGGACCCATGTCCTGAAGTATTATCAAAATATCAACACGCCATACAACAACCGCGCACGATACTACCGGGAACTCAAGGACTATGATCGTGCCATCCTGGACTACAACACCTCCCTGAATTGAAGGAAAAGGCCAATACGTATAACAGCCGTGGCAAACTGTACTTCGATCAGGGCAAGATCAAGGAAGCGCTCGCTGATTATTCGCGAGGCATAGAACTGGATCCTGAATTGGGGGAACTGTATATCAACCGCGCAGCCGTTTACGGGATGATGGGTAATCTGCAAATGGCTCTCACAGATGTGAATAAGGGATTGGAACTTGACCCGGATAATGCCAACGGCTATCTCAACCGGTCACTGATCTACATCTCCAGCCAGGATTTTGTCAATGCAGAAAAGGATCACACGGAATATCTGAAATACAAACCCAATGATCCGGACATCCTGTATGAACGAGGGGTCGTCCGGACAAACCAGGGTAAATTCGAGTTGGCTCTGGAGGATTTCAACACCGCTATCCGATTGAAGCAAACGGAAGGGCTGTATTATCAACAGCGGGCCAGGGCACTGGAAGGGTTAGGACGTTCAGGAGAGGCCGCACAGGATATCCAACAAGCCAGGAATTTGGGGGTGGGTAATTAAAGACTTCGCACGTCTGCGCAGAAAAATGAAAAACAGGCTACCCGCTCTTTTGCGGGCAGCCTGGCACAGGAAAGAGAGCAAAACTCAGGAAATTCATTTTCAGGTACAGTCCCCTGGTGCGGAGCTGTTCCTGATCTGTGTATCTGTCTGACATCACTGGCCCCGGCATCCACAGTCATCCATGACTGTCCGGGACAGGACATCAAACGTTGGCTTTTCGCATCGGATCCAGTCTCTTCCGGATCTTGATACGACCGACTTATTCCGTAACGACCCGGATGGTTGTCCTATCCGGATACGTGTTCATATTCTAAGGATCAGCCTGGTCATGCAGCATTCCCAATCCAATGAATACATGGTTTGTCCAACCCATCTTCATGACACGACGATCAGTTCGCAACCTGTCGCTTATCACATCCGGCGGCTGAACACCCCTTTGCACCAGACCGGCTGACCTGCATCGTACCCCTTGATGGTGTGTCTCGGATAAGTGGATCACTCGCACTCCTGACGGTACATTGCCAAGCATTGTGACTGGAATACTGGATGCGATCTCTTGTCTGCTCATTCCATTCCCAGTGACTTCACCCATCTCTCCAACTACCGTTCGTGTGATGTCCTGGCGCAGTACCATCCGATCCGTCTGTCTGTTGATCCTCTTGTCAGTTGATCCGCCTGCCAGTTTATCCACCATACAGTTGATCTGCCCTCCTGTCGATCCGCCTGCCAGTTTATCCACCATACAGTTGATCCGTTTGCTTGTTGATCCGTTTGCCTGTTGATTCGTCTCCAGATTCATGTTGACACCAGTCCGTCAAGAGATGCTCCATGACTGATTCATCCAGGTACAATCCGGTTATTTGGCCCCTGGTCTCCAGCAGACACCCGAATCTTTCCGGCATGCTTCAGCACGGGCAACCAGGGATTTCGCATTCCCATTCTCTTCACTGTGCTTGATCTGAATGGTGTTGAAAATCTGTTTCATTCCGTTGTTATTCCTTACCCTTTCAGGATTTCAATGAAGCGGATCATCTACTCAATTACACAATACTTTGTTCCTGACATTCATGGCCGGAAGCATCCTGTTTCTTCTTCAGGACGGGGTCACATTGCCAGAACAGGAGATCGTCAACACTCGCTTTACATTCGCTGACTCTTTCCAACCGGATGTTCTCTGTTCTGAGGCAGAAGAATACCTTAAAAAAGCTGCAATACAAGACTGGCTGTCTGCTGCATTCCCCTGGATCGATCACTCATGTGTGTGCAACCGACTGTGCCCTCGGGTTTACGCATCGCCTCAAGACTCGCTGCACCAGGCGATCGACAGTCGACGGTTCAGACCAGGTAATCCACGGATTCCCGGACCAACGCTGGAATTGCGACAGGGTCAAGGCGCTGTGGCATAAATCTGCATGTCATTTTCGTCATCCATGTCAAAATCCGAAGGAGTCGCCGGCTGCCAGATCTCGGGCTGCTGCCGTTGAGACATTTCATTTTGCTGGCCATTCAGCCAACTGCCTGTAACCATGATCAGAAAACCGAGGACCAGGCAAATAATGAGCAGATTGTCTTTTCGTGGAGCCTGGATCAGAGAGGTGATAATGCGTACCATGTGTACCTGTTATATAAGGTGATGAGATGTATTGTCCGTTTGATGACGCTAAGATAGAACAAATTGTTTTTAAAAACAAAATGTGTCAAACAAAAAATAGTGTTTTTGTTTTTTCTTCTCATCCGTCTTCCAGGGAGGTCCGATCTGCACGATTCCCTATCTTAGCCGCTTCACCAGAAATGAAACGATATGGGTTTGCTGACAGGTAAGGTTGCATTGATCACAGGTGGAAGCAGGGGCATCGGTGCAGCGATTGTGCGCCGGTTTGTAGATGAAGGTGCCCGGGTGGCATTCACCTATCTATCCAGCCCTGAAAAAGCGGAGTTGCTGGTCAGCGAATTACAGGCAGACGGTACCACCGTGCGAGCCTACCGTTCTGATGCAGCGAGCTATGATGAAGCAGAGGCATTGGTTCAATCCGTGATCACTGATTTCGGACAGATCGACATCCTGATCAACAATGCGGGAATCACCCGCGACAACCTGATGCTCCGGATGTCTGAGGACCAGTGGGACGAGGTGCTGCGCGTGGACCTGAAGTCGGTCTTCAATCTCACCAAACATGCGCTCAAACCCATGATCCGCAACCGGGGCGGTTCAATCATCAATATCAGTTCGGTCGTCGGTGTGTTCGGAAATGCCGGACAAGCCAACTATGCCGCTGCAAAGGCGGGCATTATCGGGTTTTCCAAATCTGTCGCCAAAGAGGTTGGCTCCCGGAATGTGCGATGCAATGCGATCGCTCCCGGATTTATCGAGACCGATATGACCCATGAGCTCAGCGATGAAAACAGGGAGCAATTCCTTGCAGGCATCCCCCTCAAGCGTTTGGGGCAGGCAAATGAGGTGGCCAACGTATGCGCATTCCTGGGTTCGGATCTGTCGACCTATGTCACTGGCCAGACATTGAGCGTATGCGGTGGACTCAATACCTGACCCTGCTGGTCTGTGCCGGTCTGACCGGCCTGATCGCCTGCAAATCCACCCAACGCCCATTTGACCGGGCATCGGATGCACGGCTCCTGTCCCGGACAACCCAGGAACGGCATCAGCTGAAGCAATCCTGCAGACAATATCCGGCATACATACCTGATGAATCAGTCAATGGTGAATTGATTCCCGAGCGAGTGATCCGGATCAATTACCACATCATGAACTCGGGCGATACCAGTCATGCTTTCCTGACAGAAATAGCCACACCCTACGTCCAGGAGCTCACCCGACAGATGAACATCAAGCTCGCTGATAATCTGGCCATGAGCCTCCCCGCAGCAAAAGGGACCCCGGTGCTGCCCACCCGGATACGTCTGGAGATCGCCCCGATCCCCGGGATGTTCTGGGATGATGGTGTGTATTATCATTTCGACGATGAACTGTACACCTACGTCCATACCGGACGCAACCGGAACAATTCGGATCTGCGCGTCATTCATAAATATGCCATCCAGCCGGATTCTGTGCTCAATATCTTCATCCTGCCCCATCACCCGGACAGTGTCGCCAGTTCGACCTACCGGGCTACAGGCGTTGGCATCGCTCTGGGTAAGGCGATGAAACTCAGTGGTCTGATCCGTACCGGACTTCCCCCTTCCGAGTTTGCCGGGATGACCCTGCATGAGATCGGCCACATCCTTGGACTGGGCCATACCTGGCGATACAGTGACGGATGTGACGACACCCCCTATCATCCTAACTGTTTCTACCCCGGAGAGCCGCCTTGTGATTCCCTCATCTCCAACAATGTGATGGATTATAATCATTGGCAGCAGGCCTGGACACCATGTCAGTTGGGTCAGGCCCACCGCAATCTGTCACGACGGTCAGGCACAGCAAGGACCTTGTTGAAACGCGACTGGTGCCTACCGCTCCCCGGGAGGGATCTGGTCATTCGGGACCACCAGATCTGGGAAGGGGAAGTGGACCTGTTCGGGAATGTCGAAGTAGCACCAGGTGGCCACCTGACCATCCGGTGCCAGGTGTCCTTTCCTGAAGGGGCTTCCCTAGTGGTCCATCCCGGTGGTACCCTGATCATGGATGGCGGCCTCCTGACGAATGATTGCGGTATGCCCTGGCAAGGCATTATCCTGGGATGCAAAGGGTCGCGGTGCGGCCAGGTTCAAATGACAGAAGATGCAGACATCCAGTTTGCCCGACCAGCCGGCGGCACCCGTGAGTGATCGTCTGACCGGATGGCACCTGGCCATCTGGCTGACCAGCATGATCCTGCTCGCAGGTTGGTTGTATTGGCCGGCTCGTGAGGCCGGATTTATTTCCGACTTCACCGGCCACCAGATGCTGTTTGAAAGTGGATCAGCCCTCGGCTGGTGGAATTCCTTCGGGTGGCACGGCAATCAACCCGTCCTGTTCGGGTTGATGTTCTGGTGGTACGAGCAATTTGGCATTCAGCCCTTGCCCTGGTATTGGTTGTTTATCGGTCTTCATGGATTCAATGCGACTATGCTGGGCATGGTGGGACACCAGATTTGGCGGCGGGCTACTGGCCCTGGAAAGGCGATACCCGCTGCGCTCATCCTGTCTGTCCTCTATCTGGTCCATCCCTATCAGACCGAAGTTGTTGTCTGGAAGGTTTGCCTGCATTATCTTTTGAGTACGGCTGTCCTCCTCGGGTCGATCCTGCTGTTGTTTCGGGATCGGCCGCTGTCGGGCCAGCATCGTGGATCGCTTTGCATGTGGCCTTTCTGATCGCCCTTTTTTCTCTGGAGCTGGCGCTGATCTACCCGGTAATCCTTGGATTGTCCGTCTGGTGGTGGGGCCGTGAAGAAGGCTGGAGCCGATTGGATATCCGCTTGTTATGGATGAAGATCGGCATACCGCAGGCGGTGTTCATCCTTGTTTATTTCCTGCTGAACAAATGGCGGATGGGCGTGTGGGTAGGTCATTACGGGGATGATGTTCATCTCCGTTTTTCCCTGCTTGACCTTGCCGGAAACGGCTTGAACTATCTTGTCAAATACCTGGCTTTTTCACGTGATTGGGCACATGAGGCCAAGGCCATGGTCGCTGGATTTCCGGCATCACAACCTGGCTGGCTGGCGACTGTGCTGGCCATTCTCATCCTGGGCTATGTTGTTTTATGGTTGAGGCATAAGCGGCTGAACCGGCTCAGCCGGACGGCGCTCTGGGCCGGAGGCCTCTTTCCGCTCGCACTGGCACCCGTGTTGAGCCTGTATTTTGCCTGGATCGGGTATGTGGAGAATGACCGGTATGGATACCTGGCACTGGCCTTCTTCCTCCTGGCTATCCAGAGTCTGTTGTTGCACGCATCCAGGTGGGTCATTCTGGGTGTATGGATCCTGTTGCTGGCGATCCAGTTCAATCTGACCCGAGCCAATATCAACCGATGGGAGGAGGCTCAGCGATTGTACGAGGCATTGCTGGCTGACTGGCGATGGTCAGATGCGGAGGATGTCTTTGTCCGGGCCTACCCCGACAATTACCATGGCATCTCGGTGTTCCGATCCTTTGTGCCCGGAGAAACCCTGCGAGACGGGTTGCGGTGGTCGGCCGGAAAAGAGGTCAGGGGAACCCTGCGGGAGGTATCTGCATTTCAGGCCGGCCGAATATCGGATGGCCTGACCGTTGTGCGTGAAGATTCGGTGACGTGGAAGGTCGATCTTCGCCAATGGGGCACCTGGTTTCTGAGGAAGGGGTTGGGGGCGTCGGATTATGCCGAAAACGGGTATCGCGTCACCTATCATGAAGGCGGATACCGCATTCGATTTGACACAGTGGACACGTCGAGAGTCCTTGTCTATTCGGATGGTGGACGATGGATTCAGGTGCCTGTCCAATCAAATTGAGCATAGTATCCAATCTCTTTGTATTTTTGCGCCTCTTTAAACATAGCCTGCACGCATGCGCACCAAACTCTCCCAATTCAATTTTGACCTTCCAGAAAAACTCGTGGCCCAGTATCCAGCCAAGGAACGGGATCAATCTCGACTGATGGTGGTACATAAGGATACGGGAAAGATCGAGCACAAGATCTTCAAGGATCTGCTCGATTATTTTGAGGAAGATGATGCCATGATCTTCAACAATACCAAGGTATTCCCTGCTCGCCTCTACGGTTGCAAGGAGAAAACCGGTGCCAAGATCGAGGTCTTTCTGTTGCGTGAACTGAATGCACATTCCCGGCTGTGGGACGTCCTGGTCGATCCAGCACGAAAGATCCGGGTGGGCAACAAACTTTACTTCAACGATGAGCAGGACAATGAGCTGCTTGTAGCGGAAGTGGTGGATAACACCACCAGCCGGGGCCGGACCATCCGCTTTCTGTTTGAAGGCACGGATGAAGAATTTCAGGCCAACTTGTACAAACTGGGGAATACGCCGTTGCCCAAATATATTTCCCGCCCGGCAGAAGATCTGGACAAGGAGCGGTATCAGACGGTGTATGCCAAAGAGATCGGCGCTGTGGCTGCCCCTACGGCGGGTCTGCATTTCAGCCGCGAGCTGATGAAGCGCCTGGAGTTGAAGGGTGTCGGCTTTGCGGAGGTTACACTCCATGTCGGTCTGGGCACATTTCGCAGTATTGATGTAGAGGACCTGTCCAAACACAAGATGGATGCGGAATATTTCCGGATCGATCAACCGGCCGTGGATATTGTCAACAAGGCGAAAGCGGCCAATCGCAAGGTTTGTGGCGTGGGCACAACCTCGATGCGGGCAATAGAAAGTGGTGTCTCTTCAGAAGTCAACCTGAAGACCGTGGAAGGATGGACCAATAAATTCATCTTCCCGCCCTTTGATTTCAGCATTGCCAATTCGATGGTGACCAATTTTCATATTCCCAAATCCAGCGTCCTGATCATGGTTTGTGCATTTGGCGGATATGAATTGATCATGGATGCTTACCGTCAGGCGGTGAAGGAAAAATATCGCTTTTACACCTACGGGGACGCGATGTTGATCATTTGAGGAACTTCTGGTGCCGGATTCCGGTTGTCCTGTCAATCAGCGAACTCGGATTGGCCTGAAACGGATTCATTCGACAAAATATTCGGCCCTTAAGGCACAGATTATCAATTCATTGCGAATATTCTTTGACTGCGGGTGAATCCGTTTGGAACAACGGTTTGCTTTTATTACATTTGCGGCCAATTGGATCGCACATCCATTTTTCAAAAGCAACCTTAAACACGAACCCATGTACTGGACCCTTGAATTGGCAAGTCACCTGGAAGAAGCCCCCTGGCCTGCCACACGCGACGAGCTGATCGATTATGCGATCCGTTCCGGCGCTCCACTGGAGGTCATCGAAAACCTGCAGCAAATGGAGGAAGAAGGTGAATCCTATGAGAGTATCGAAGACATCTGGCCGGATTATCCCCGAAAAGATGATTTCCTCTTCAATGAAGACGAATACTGATCTGGATTTGGTCTGACGCCAATACCAGAAAGACACATGGCTGCCCGTCCGGATCTCCGGCGGGCAGTTTTCATTTGCGGCCATTCAATCCACGATCCGGAATTTCAAGACCATGTCAGTGCCTGCAAATCGTGAATTTTTCAACGGACACCTGAAAACAGCCGGTTCTCTTTCCTTTCCATTCTCCTGATGAAATGCAGGTCTCTATCTTTACAGGAGCAAGAAACCAGAATCATGACGGCGAACGAATTCAAACACGATATCCTTCGGGGCATTCCCGAAGAACTCCCCACTCCTCCCCTTTTTGATCCAGATGTAAGTCATGCACCCATCCGGAACATCCAGGATCTGAGTGACGATGATCGAAAGCTGGCCCTGCGCAACGCCCTGCGTTATTTCCCGAAAGCCCACCACGCTGTTCTTGCTCCCGAATTTGCAGATGAGCTGAAACGTTACGGACGGATCTATATGCATCGCTTCCGACCGACTTATCCCATGCATGCCCGGCCCATCACCGAATATCCGGCAAAATGTGCACAGGCGGCGGCCATCATGTTGATGATCCAGAACAATCTGGATCCCCTGGTGGCCAAGCATCCACATGAACTGATCACGTATGGTGGCAACGGTGCTGTCTTCCAGAACTGGGCACAATACCGACTGACCATGCAATACCTCGCGACCATGACCGAGGAACAGACCCTGGTGATGTATTCCGGGCACCCGATGGGCCTCTTTCCTTCTCATGCCGAAGCACCACGAGTTGTGGTGACCAACGGGATGATGATCCCGAATTATTCGAAAAAAGACGACTGGAATAAATTCAATGCGCTGGGTGTGACCCAGTATGGCCAGATGACAGCGGGATCGTACATGTACATCGGCCCCCAGGGCATTGTGCATGGCACCACCATTACCCTGCTGAATGCCGGGCGACTGCATGGTCTGGGCAAGGATGATCTACGGGGAAAGGTCTATCTCACATCCGGGCTGGGCGGGATGTCCGGCGCACAGGCGCTGGCAGCCATCATTACCGGAGCGGTGGGTGTGATCGCCGAGGTCGACGGCCTTACGGTCGAACAACGGATCAGCGATGGGTATATCCTTCGGGAGAACGTTTATACGGATATGGATGCCTTGCTGGCTCGCATTTCCCATTGCCGGGACCAGAAAGAGGCGATTGCCCTGGTTTATTACGGGAATGTGGTGGATCTCTGGGAGAAAATGGTCGCTGAAGAATTTTTTGTCGAGCTGGGCTCTGACCAGACCTCTCTGCATAATATCGATGACCTGGGGTATTGTCCGGCCGGTTACAGTTTTGAGGATGCCAAGGCCTTGCTCATCGAGAACAAAACACTGTTCATGGCAGCTGTGCGGGATACCCTGCGCCGGCATGTTCGTGCGGTGAATGTCATGGCTGACCGGGGCATGTATTTCTGGGATTATGGCAATGCATTTTTGAAAGAAGCGGGAGACAGTGATGCGGATGTGTGGAAGGACCGGGAAAAGGGACTGTATAAATATGCATCCTATGTAGAGGACATCATGGGCCCGATGTGTTTTGATTACGGTTTTGGTCCCTTCCGCTGGGTGTGTTGTTCGGGCGAGAAGGCTGATCTCGACCTGACAGACCAGATGGCCGGCGACATCCTGGAGGAGATGCATGCCCAGGCACCGGAGGATATCCGGGGACAGTTGAAAGACAACCTGATCTGGATCCGGGCAGCCGATGAGAATATACCTGTTGTCGGTTCTAAATCCCGGATCCTGTATGCGGATGCCGAGGGAAGGATTCGCATTGCCCTGGCATTCAACCAGGCTATTCGGGAAGGGCGATTGCAGGGGCCTGTTGTTCTGGGCCGCGATCACCATGATGTTTCGGGCACAGATTCACCGTATCGGGAGACGGCCAATATCTATGATGGTTCGCGGTTTACGGCGGATATGGCTGTGCACAATTTCGTGGGTGATGCCTTCCGCGGAGCGACCTGGGTGAGTCTCCACAATGGCGGCGGTGTCGGTTGGGGTGAGGTGATCAATGGCGGTTTCGGCATGGTGCTGGATGGCACAGAAGCTGCTGATCGGCGACTGATGATGATGCTGCACTGGGACGTGAACAATGGTATTGCCCGCCGATCCTGGGCGCGAAATGATGAAGCGATCTGGGCGATCAAGACGGGCCATGGACGCTGAACCTCGATTGAAAGTGACACTGCCGAATCTGGTGGATGATGCCCTACTTGAATAAAGTTAATCATCCAGAAAGGTCAAGGGAATAAAAGGGCAGTTACTTATCACTAAGGTAATCGTGGCCTTGACTATTCCATACCTTTATCTGTCAACACTTATTCATCTCGTGCTCATGAAAACTGCACTCATCACCGGTGTCACCGGCCAGGATGGCGCCTATCTTGCCGAATCCCTCCTCAAAAAGGGGTATCAGGTTCACGGAATCAGCGCCGGGCCTCCTGTTCAATACCCAGCGGGTTGACCATATCTACGAGGATCCGCATGTGGACAACGCTCATTTCATCCTCCATTATGGCGATCGACCGAGCTCCACCAATCTCATCCGCATCATGCAGGAGGTGCAACCGGACGAAGTGTACAACCCGGGTGCCCAATCCCATGTCCTGGTCAGCTTCGAAACACCGGAGTACACCGCCAATGTGGACGCCTCGGCGCCCTTCGGCTACTGGAGGCGATCCGGCTGCTAGGTTCGCAGTGAAAGACCCGGTATTATCAGGCGAGTACATCGGAACTGTACGGTCTCGCGTCCAGAAGTACCGCAAAGCGAAACCACGCCTTCTATCCGCGTTCGCCCTATGGCGTCGCCAAGCTCTACGCTTACTGGATCGCTGTAAATTATCGCGAAGCCTACAACATGTACGCTTGCAACGGCATCCTCTTCAACCATGAATCACCGATTCGCGGAGAGACCTTTGTTACCCGCAAGATTACTCGTGCTGTGGCTCGGATCGCCCTTGGCCTTCAGGACAAATTCTGGCTAGGCAACCTCGACGCTCAGCGCGACTGGGGACATGCCCGCGACTATGTCGAAGGGATGTACCTCATGCTCCAGCAGGATACCCCTGAGGACTTTGTCCTGGCGACCGATATCCACCACATCCGTCCGCGAATTGGTGCGCATGGCCTTCCGCGAAGTCGGCATAGAACTGGAGTTCAATGGATCTGGTGTCAATGAAAAGGCGATCATTGCTAAGTTGGATTCATCCCTCATCCCTCATCCCTCATCCCTCCAGCTTGGCCAAGAGGTTCTCGCCATCGATCCTCGCTACTTCCGTCCGAAGTTGATCTCCTCATCAGCGATCCGACAAAAAGCCGGGGAAAACTGGGCTGGACAGCGACTACATCCCTACAGGAAATGGTCAGCGAGATGGTGCAGTCGGATATGGAGGTGTTTAAGAAGGATGCGCTCTTACGGGAGCATGGCTTCAATGTGAAAAATGAGTTCGAATAAATATTAACCACAGAGTCGCACAGAGTCACACAGAGATGACAGATCAAGAGTTATCCAAGGAAATTTTGGAGTGTGCTTTTCGAGTACATACAATATTGGGTCCTGGTTTATTAGAATCTGCCTATCAAGCCTGCCTGTCATATGAATTGGTGAACAACGGATTCAAGGTGGAAGCAGAGAAGCCATTGCCTTTGATTTACAATGAAGTCAAATTGGATTGCGGGTATAGAATTGATCTCTTTGTCGAAGATAAATTGATTATTGAATTGAAATCAATCGATGAAATTGCCCCAATTCATTTAGCACAGGTGCTTACTTATTTAAAACTGTCAAAAATACGTTTTGGACTCTTGATTAATTTTAATGTCAAGAGCCTGAAAGACGGAATTAAACGTGTAGTTAATGGGTATTAGATCAATTACCTGTGCACCTCCGTGTCCTCTGTGGTGAATCAATTAGCTCATGAGCGCCATTGCACCTTGTGTGAAATAGAAATTCTATGCAATTAGAAGATAAAATATACATAGCCGGTCATCGCGGCATGGTCGGCTCCGCTATCCTGCGCAAGCTGCAGGCCGAAGGGCTACACCAACTTTGCCCCCTTCGCACCTCCGCCAATTGGACCTTCGTCGCCAGACAGAAGTAGAAGAATTTTTCCTCAAAGAAAAGCCGGATTACGTCTTTTCTCTCCGCGGCCAAGGTAGGGGGGCATCCTGGCCAACAATACCTACCGCGCAAGGTTTCTATATGACAACCTGCAGATCCAGAATAATATTATCCACTCGGCCTGGCAAAATGGTGTGAAAAACTGCTTTTCTGGGATCGTCCTGTATTTATCCCCAAGCTGGCGCCGCAACCCCTTCAAGAAGAATCTCTGCTGACCGGCCTTCTGAACCCACCAACGAGCCTACGATTGCCAAAATTGCAGGGAATTAAACTATGCGATGCTTATCGAAGTCAGTATGGATTTTCTGCTATTTCCGTAATGCCGACAAACCTGTATGGTCCGAATGATAATTACGATTTGCAATCTTCCCATGTCCTGCGGCGCTGATCCGCAAATTTCATGAAGCAAAAATAACAGGAGCACCAACCGTGACGATGTGGGGTACCGGCGTCCGTTGCGGGAATTCGTGCATGTCGACGACCGGCAGATGCCTGTTATTTTCTGATGCAAACTGGGATGAGCGAGGCTTTCTCAATGTCGGTACGGGTACGGACCTGTCCATCAGAGATCTCGCCCTACTCATCAACGAAATTGTCGGTTATACGGGTGAAATCGTCCATGACACGACCAAGCCGGATGGCACACCTCGCAAACTGATGGATGTGTCCCGGCTTCATGCCTGGTTGGCAACATCGGATCTCGCTCCCACAGGGTATCCGAAAGGTTTATGCTGAACTTATTTCTTCGTCCTCTGAACCTTGGGTCTAACGCTGGGCAATTCCTGGTTCCTTTGTTCCTGGTTCCTGGTTAGTCATTGTATCTTTGACATGGCCACCATTCAACGTTTTGAGGATATATGGAGATCTGGCAACTCGGGCGAGATCTCGCCAAAGAGATAGCAGATATTTCAGGTTCTGACAGGTGGCACAAGCAATTTGATCTGATCGATCAAATCCGAAGATCATCCGGGTCAATATCCGATAACATTGCAGAAGGCTTTGAACGAGACGGAAACAGGGAATTCATTCAATTCCTTTCTATTGCCAAAGGATCATGTGGAGAGACCCGCTCTCAACTTTATCGTGCATTAGATCGTGACCTGATCTCTGAGGAAGAATTCAAAGATTGGCAAGAGAAAGCACTCTACCTTTCTGCCAAGATTGCAGGATTTATACGTTATTTGAAAAACAGTGAAAACAAGGGTAATAAGTTTAAGTAACTGCCAATTCTAGATCTCAGGAACTTGGAATTAGGAACGCAGGAATCAGAAACCCTTTTGAACTTTGAACAGCTAGACTAGAAATGAACAATACATTGCAGAATAACATTCGCACTTACGTCGTGATCATGGCCGGCGGCGCCGGCACGCGCTTCTGGCCGGCCAGTACAGAGGAGCATCCCAAACAATTCCTCGGACATTCTGGGACTGGGAAAGACACTGTTGCAGATGACCTACGAGCGGTTTTTGCCCCGGTGCCGAAAGAGCGGATCTATGTGGTGACCAACAGAAAATATGAATCTCTGGTGGCACATCAGTTGTCAGATCTGCCGGAAGACAATATCCTCGGAGAACCCAGTCGTAACAACACGGCTCCATGTATTGCATACGCCACGTGCAAGATCCGGATCTGGATCCGGAGGCCAATATTGTCGTTGCTTCCAGTGACCACCTGATCCTGAAGGAAGCGGCATTTCTGGAACGGATTCGTACAGGATTGACCTATACAGCATCGCATGATACGATCTGTTGCCTGGGGATACAGCCGACGCGGCCGGATACCGGTTACGGATACATTCACTATGGTAATGAAACTGTTTCTGGCATACACAAGGTGATCGAATTTAAAGAGAAACCGGACATGGATACGGCGCGGGAATACCTGGAGGCAGGCTCCCTATATCTGGAATTCGGGCATTTTTATTTTCCGGTAAGAGTATGGTGAATGCGCTTCGTCAGTATGCGCCTCTCATTTGTGATCTGCTGGCGGAAGTGCCTTATAATTCAAGCGAAGAATATGGTATCCTGGATGAGCGATACCCCCTTACCCCGAATATTTCGATCGACTATGCGGTGATGGAATCAGCGGATAATATCCATACACTTCCTGCGGATATCGGCTGGAGCGATCTGGGCACTTGGGCTTCACTCCATGCAGAATTGCGCAAGGATGAACAGAACAATGCTGTCCAATCAGACAGGTCGATCATTCAGGATGCTGAGGGCAATCTAATCCGCGTACAACCTGGAAAGACAGTCGTCGTCAGGGGAATGCACAATATGATCGTCGTCGATGAACCGGATGCCCTGCTCATTTTTCCAATGGACCAGGAGCAGGAGATAAAGCAGGTGGTAAAGGACCAGTAGTAAATTCCCCTATATTTTATTGCCAATTCAAGATATGCCGTGCCAATTTCACGGAGGATCTGGTTCAACATTCAAGAGTAGAATCTGAAGGATCATCTGTCAAATGTTCAATGTTTAATTTACACCAACGTTAACCTTTGGATTGAGCTCTTGCTGAAGCAATGATTGAATCATGAATTGCGTGAAGATACGGGAACAACCGATTAACGTCTGCTGACCCAAGCCAGTTCGATGAGACCCGCATATTCATGGAAAACCTTCTGCATGATGGATATCTTACGCATGGAAGGGCGCCAGTGATGGGTCCAGCGATCGGGAGTTATTTTGACCAGATGGTTGGCGGGAGCAGGGATGGGATCCAGGCCGTTATAACGAAACCAGCACATGGCCCGGGGCAGGTGCAGTGCACTGGTGACCAGGATGACGGTCGCTTCCTTTCCAAACCGCGCCTTGTAAGCCGCCGCCTCCTCCCTCGTAGTGCGGGGATCGGGCAACCATAAGGTATCTCGCGGAGAAACCCCCAGATCGAGTGCTGTTGCAGCCAGTATCTCAGCCTGGGACAGATCACCGTGGAGTGAAAACCCGGAAGTCACCAGGCAAGCAGACGGCACTAGGTGATAAATGCGGACCCCCTCGACAATGCGGTTGAGTGCATCCCCACTGAGCTGGTCGGCCGGAGTGACATCCTCACCCGGGGTCATTCCTCCCCCTAGAACGGCAATGTGAATGATCTCGGTACTTTCGCCCCCAAGATGGGCGGAATTCCACACCGGCTAGCGATACTCCAAATCGGCAGCCAGCCAAATGCTCAACGGAGTGGCGCCGATGAGCAAGAGCCAGAGTCCACCTGCCCAGAACCAGATCCGGGCGGGTGTGCCTGTGACGAAACCACAGAATCCCGCCAGCTGCCATGCAGAACAACCACAGGAAGACGGGATCAATAATCAGGTTGAGAATAAATCGCATTTGTCCGTTTGTCCTGCAAGATCGTGAATCCTCTGGAAGCACTCCCCCCTGTCAAACCGTGACAAAGGCATGCAGATGCAGAGATCGTTGTCATGATCAACCGCGGGCAGCAAGTGCATCAGGATCTGCTAAAAGGACATTTAGCAAGTGATGAGCAACCCTCTGATCATTGACCAAATTTGTTCCTTCATCCATGTATCATTTCCCCATCCTGATAGGCTAAAATTTAAGCATTTCCTTAAAGGAGATGCACGACAGCGCAGTTAGGGACCTGCAAAGGGAAACGGTTGACAGGTTGTCTTAGACGATAGACCACTCTGAACCAAAGAAATCCGTTAGTTCAACTGGAGGATCAGGACGGATGATCATGTAATTCTAAAACCCGATAGAGCAAGGATGGTCGTGGTCCTGGTCCAGATTTACAGTAATGGAAGAGTGATCACAGGCACAAAGCAACACGGACCCGGAACACGAAATTCGGTCTATCTGTCATCATTCCATGCCTCAGGCAAGTTGCTAGACCCCATAATACTCCCGATACCAGGCTACAAACTGGCCAATTCCCTCCTTCAGTCCGGTGCGGGGTTGAAAGCCGGTATCGTTTTGGAGATCAGTGATATCCGCAAAGGTCGCCGGCACATCGCCGGGTTGCGTGGGCAGGAGATTTTGGCTGCGGTCTGGCCGAGGGCATCTTCGATATGTCCGATAAGTTCAGGAGATTATCCGGCTGATGGTTGCCGATATTATAGACGCGATAGGGGCCCGTGGATGTGGCGGGGTCAGCAGCTACCTTGTCAAAGGGGGGATTGGCTACGGGTGGTCGATCCAGAGAACGAATGATGCCATCGACGATGTCATCGATATAGGTAAAGTCGCGTGACATGTCGCCGTGGTTGTACACGTCAATGGTCTTGCCCTCCAGGATCGCTTTGGTAAAACTGAAGTAGGCCATATCCGGTCGTCCCCATGGACCATAGACCGTAAAAAACCGCAGTCCGGTGGTGGGTAGCTGAAAGAGATGGCTGTAGGTATGGGCCATCAACTCATTACTCTTTTTGGTTGCGGCATAGAGACTTACCGGATGATCCACATTGTGATGGGTGCTGAATGGCACCTGCTGGTTCATGCCATAGACACTGCTGCTGCTGGCATACAGGAAGTGTCCGATCTCATGACGGCGACAATTCTCCAGGAGATTGGCGAAGCCGACCACATTGCTGGAAATATAGGCTGAGGATTCTTCAGACTGTACCGTACTCCCGCCCGGCGGCCAGATTGATCACCGCATCGAACTGATGCTCGCGGAAGAGGGTGCTTAATCCGGCCTCGTCTTCCAGATCGAGTTGGATGAACTGGTAACCGATTCTTCGTGCTTTGCACCAGTTCTTTGTATGCGATCTGATTGCGCGGAATGCCGGCATCCTCGAGTCTGGCGATCTTCAGGCTGACATCGTAGTAGTTGTTGATACTATCCAATCCAATGACGGTATCTCCCCGCTCCAGGAGTGCATTGGTGAGATGATAACCGATGAGCCGGCGGTGCCGGTGATGAGAATATGCAAAGTTATGGAGTTATGGAGTTATGGAGTTATGGAGTTGAGGGAGTTATGGAGTTATGGAGAAACAAAATCACTCTCTGCCATAAGATCGACTGAGTGCGGCAAGCATAGCTGTTAGCTCCTGTACTCGCCTTCTCCCTGCAAGGTAATTCTCTGATCCATATAGCCCAAACGATGGACAATCACCAAATGATTAATCAATTCAATCAAACTACTGTAGGCAATGTTTAAGAAATGGATTTTATCCTTATTTGTGCTCCTACTTGTACCTTCAGCAATATTCGAAGGCACTGAAGTCGCAGCTCTGCGCAGCTGGGATGTCAAATGAAATTTCTCTTCGCTTGGCAAATTTTTCGACTCGGTGTATACCCATTCCACAAATTCAATTGCTCTTTTCCAGACCGACAATCGTTCAAACCCGTAGGTACGGGTAGAATATTCTTGATTAGGTTCCGACTCAGTTACTTCAGAATACCCTTGAATATCTGCATACCACTCCTCGTCTACAAATTCAAACTCTTTCATCCTTTGTGCCAATTTATCATTCATTCAATTATTGCAATATTATTTCTCCATAACTCCATAACCTGCTTAACTGTATAACTTTCACAAATAAACTCATAAACGAATAAACTCAAAGTCGTCTTAGCGTCTTGGCGTTTCTGGAAAACGGATGCTCAGACAAGGGCAATGCCGCCAATGGATGATATTCTCCCTTCACCCCTATCGGCTGTTGGTGTCGAATATCATGCACCACTTCGATGGCAGGGCGGGCGTCTTCAAGCGGGAAACCCTGGCCATTGAGGATGCCCTGGTAGGACAAGGTGTGCAGATCGGTAAAACCGTCACTGAACTCGAATTCTTCACCACCGATGGTGAGACTGCGCCAGGTGCGCTGGCCTTTCTGCTTCGCCTCCTCCGGAAGAGTATCCGCGTTGATGCTGAGGAACCAGCGGACGCGGGCATGCTCCAGCTCGAGGAAGCCGGCTGCCCGGTCGTGGGTATGGACATGCACCATTCTCCTGCACGGGGCCAAAGATCCAGATCAACATATCATAGAAGTGCACGCCGATGTTGGAGGCAATACCACCCGATCTGGACTGGTCGCCCTTCCAGGAGGTGTAGTACCAATGGCCGCGGGAGGTGATGTAGGTGAGATCAATATCTACTTTTTTAAGGACCGAGGACCGAGGACCGAGGACCGAAAAACGATCTTTCAAAGCGATGATGGAGGGATGGAGACGAAGCTGAAGGATATTGTACACCTGCCGGCCCGTTTCTTTGGTCACTTCGGCGAGGGCATCAATATTCCAGGGGTTGAGGACCAGGGGCTTTTCGCAGATCACATCGGCTCCATTACGGAGTCCGAAACGGATATGGGCATCGTGGAGGTAATTGGGGGAGGTAACACTGACGTAGTCCAGGCCCTGCCCGGAGCGACGAAGCAGATCAATATGCCGATCAAAACGCTCAAACTCGGTAAAGAAATCCGCTTGTGGGAAGTAGCTGTCAATCACACCGACCGAGTCATTGATATCATAAGCCGCCAGGAGTTCGCCACCTGTATCTTTGATGGCTTTCATGTGACGTGGAGCGACGAAGCCGGCGGCACCGATGAGGGCGAAGGTTTTTGGGTGTTGGGTATTGGGTATTGGGTATTGGGTATTGGGCATTGGGTGTTGGGTGTTGGGTGTTGGGTGTTGGGTATTGGGTGTTGGGTATTGGGTATTGGGTATTGGGTATTGGGTATTGGGTATTGGGTAGATTACTTGATCGCCTGGATAAATGCATTGATCTTTCGTTGAAGGAGATGCAGATCTTCGACCAATTCGTCTTTTTCTTCCTCCGTCAGCAATTTATATGCAAATGCCAAAAGGACCTGGGTTTCTGTCTCAAATGCCTCTCCTAATGCATATTCCAGGTATCGTTTAAAATCCCGATCGCTGGAGCGACCGCATCCCTCGGCAATATTTGTTGGGACAGCTGATGAAGACCCAAGAATTTGAGATGTCAGGCGAAAGAGATGAACCTGAGGCCAGTCTTCAGTGAGTGGATAAATTTTAATGGCAAGTTGCATACCCATCTGCCAAATCTCCAATTCACGAAAATTTCTCATGGGCATTCAGTTTTAAACAAAAATAGCCCCTTTGACCCAATACCTAAGACCTAACGCCCAATACCCTTTTATATCACCATCCCCGCCGCCACCGTATTGTTCGTCGCCTCGTCAATGAGGATAACGGAGCCGGTGATACGGTTGGTGCGATAGGGATCCACGAGCAGGGGGCGGGTGGTGCGAATGGAGATCCGAGCGATATCGTTCATGGCGATATGGCGATCCTCCAGGTTGCGGTGGAGCGTGTTGATATCCATCTTGTAGCGGATCTCGCGGATCAGGCAGCGTGCTTCGGCAGTAGTGTGCCGGATGGCATATTTGCCATTGGGGCGCAAGGACTGTGCATTATCAAACCAGCAGATCATCAGGTCGATATCCTGGGTCACCTCCGGTTGATTATTGATCCGGACGATCATGTCGCCCCGGCTGATGTCGATATCATTCTCGAGCAGCAGGGTGGCTGACATGGGGGGGAAGACCTCCTCGACCTCCCCGTCGAATGTGTCGATCCGGGCAATGCGACTGGTGAACCCGCTGGGCAGAATCATGACTTCATCTCCCTTCTTCAGTACACCTCCGGCTACTCGTCCGGCATAGCCGCGGTAGTCGTGAAACTCATCCGTATTCGGTCGGATGACCATCTGGACCGGGAAGCGGGTATCAATGAAATTATGGTCGCTGGAGATATGGACGGTCTCCAGATAATACAAGAGGGTCGACCCTTCAAACCAGGGCATATTCCGGGAGCGATCGACAATATTGTCGCCCTTCAGCGCTGACATCGGGATGTACTGAATATCGTTGACATCGAGCTTGCCGGTAAATTCTTCCAGTTCGCTGCGGATCTCGTCATACCGGCTCTGTGACCAGTCGACCAGGTCCATCTTGTTGACACAAAACACCAGGTGAGGAATTTGAAGGAGGCTGGCGATGATGGCATGCCGGCGGGTCTGCTCCACCACACCCTGACGGGCATCCACCAGCACCAGGGCCACATTGGCTGTGGAGGCACCGGTCACCATGTTGCGGGTATACTGGATATGGCCCGGACTGTCAGCAATGATGAATTTCCGTTTCGGTGTGGCGAAATAGCGATAGGCCACATCGATGGTGATGCCCTGTTCGCGCTCTGCCTTGAGGCCATCCGTGAGTAAAGCCAGATTGACGCCCTCCTCCCCTCTTCGTTCGGAAGCGGTTTTGATGGCTTCGTACTGATCCTCGAAGATGGACTTGGAGTCGAAGAGGAGGCGACCGATGAGGGTGGATTTGCCGTCATCGACGGAACCGGCGGTAGTAAAGCGAAGAAGGTCACTCATTATTCAATAGAATTGTATTTTCAGAAATCATCCACTGGTGTCGGGACCGAGGGATGAGGGCCGAGGGCCGAACGTACTGGTTTGATGATTTTACAAACTTGAGGACTTTCATGCTAGTTTTTCAAATTTTGAATTGCCCTGGAAATCATTCGAACGACTTCCATGTACTCTTCCCAAAGAGGCTGAACTCTTTCCTTATCCAACAGTTCTGCTTCAGAGATAATTTCCAACCAATAAGCCGTTTCATCTGCTTCCTCCAGCACAATTTTCAACTTGTTCAACTTATCTGCCGCAGATTTATTACGACTTACCGCTCTATAATTTGCACCTGTAGATGTGGCACTCCGCAAAACTTGTCTTCCAATTATTCTAGCTTCCTCCGAAAAGGGCAATGCTTGAACAAGTCGAATAATTCGAATGGAAAGATTCTTTGTTTTGGTTTCCAATTCTTGAACTTTTCGAATTCGATCATTTTTATCAGTGCTCATCTTACATCATTTTCCACAATCCAACTTCATATTTAATTTCAACTTTCATTCCTTTCATCTACCGGCCCTCATTCCTCGGCCCTCATCCCTCCAGCTCGGCTGGCAGACATTCCTCATCCCTATTCCTCAAAAAATATCCTTGTTTCTTCCGGTCTTCCATACTCGTCTCCGAGCGTTTGTCATCAGCGCGACCACCACGTTCGGTGACGCGGGAAATGGCGACTTCAGCGATGATGTCTTCGATCGTCGCTGCGGTGGATTCCCAGACTCCGGTGCAGGTGGTATCGCCGATGGTGCGGCAACGAATGGTGGTAGTGAAGACCTCCTCCTCCGGGCGACGGGGAATATGTGGTGAATCGGCGAGGAGGATACCGTCTCGGCGGAAGACAGGGCGTTGATGTGCAAAGTAAAGGCTGGGGAGGGGGACCTGCTCTTCTGCGAGATACTGCCAGACGTCGAGTTCGGTCCAGTTGGAGATGGGGAAGATGCGGAAATGCTCGCCGAAGTTCTTGCGGCCGTTGAAGAGATTCCACAGTTCGGGACGCTGGTTCTTCGGGTCCCACTGGCCGAATTCATCGCGATGGGAGAAAAACGTTCTTTGGCACGCGCTTTTTCTTCATCCCGGCGCCCCCACCCATGGCTGCATCAAACTTGCCTTGTTCC
Organism: Saprospiraceae bacterium; assembly: GCA_016710115.1. Lineage (GTDB taxonomy): Bacteria > Bacteroidota > Bacteroidia > Chitinophagales > Saprospiraceae > JAGNXB01. The sequence continues at coordinate 153,263 of JADJLN010000002.1, read as the reverse complement.
ATGGCCTGGAGAAGGACATGGGTCTGAAGGTTGTTGCGGGAGGCGTTAAATCCTTTTTCTTCAGCAATCTCTCCCCTGTCGATGGCCTCCTGGACGGAGCCGACGATGAGACGGAGTCCGTATTTTTCGACCAGCATATCCCGGTAATCCAGCGTTTCCTGAAAGTTGTGGCCGGTATCGATATGCAGCAGGGGGAAGGGTACACGGGCAGGGTAAAACGCCTTTACGGCCAGGTAGGTCATGAGGATACTGTCCTTGCCGCCGGAAAAAAGGATGACAGGGTTCTCGAACTGGGCCGCTACTTCACGGAGGACAAAAATGGACTCGGATTCGAGTTCTTTGAGGTGGGAGAGTTGGTAGTTGGGCATTTCTCGCTGTTCGCTATACGCCTTTCGCCTTTCGCGAAATGCTGTTTTCGGTTTCGGGTATGGACTAGACAAAGATACGCTGCCAATATTGTGCCGGATGTGCCAGATTCCTGGTCAATGCCGGTAGATGTCCTTTGTTGTCTATGAGAAGCTGGCCATGTACAACTTGACCTCATTCTGTAAAGTGGCCTTGACAGTATCCCAACTGAGGGGTTTGATCATATGGACACGGCCCTGATCAGCGTCCTCAAAATATGTCAGACTGCGGAGGACCAACATCTCAGAACCATCTTTGTACTTCTTATTGTAAAAAGCCAACATTTCCGTAAGCGTGAAATGTTGCAGCAAAAGTAAAGATCAACAAAGTCCTTCTTCGTACCTCGCCCAGTGACAGCAGCCAATTTCATTGCGGCGATATCAGATAATCCAGCCAGTCTTATTCCATCCCCAACGTGTATTTCCTCAAGCCAGGGGTAACTGTAGTTGACCAGGTCAACTTTCACTTCACGAATAGAACAGATATAAATATTAGGTGTCCTTTTCAATAATGTCACCGGACCTAACCCATCCAGAGCAGGTGCAAGTTCAGCTGAATCCAAATTCACCTCTCCGAACAAATCCAGATCGTCAGACATCCGATGTCCGATCTGAAGTGACAGTGATGTGCCTCCGACCAATCGTAAACCAGAAAGCGCCGGACGATGCATCAATGCCTTTAGAAGTTCCAGTGTGGCGGGTTGGACTGTCTCTCTGAATAACATCGAAATTCGGTGGGGTCTACGTTTGCAATCGTACTGATAAATGAAAGTGCTTTGGGATCCAGGTCACGAAATCGTTTTGCTTCTTCGACAATCGTGTGCAAGTCAACATGATGTGTCAGGATCTGCCAATCCTTAACCTGTCCATATTCCAGAATGCGATGAATGATCAGCACGCGATCACGATCCCAATCTAGTTGAGATCGTTCCATATCCCAAAAGAGGTAAGCAGAGAGGTGGTCAAGCGTATTCTGATTCATACAATGGTAAAAGTAGTGAATCACGAACTCCCATCGAAAAATGGAGTTATCGGTCGATCAAATGCCAGCCGGAGATGAGCACATTCTGCTTGCATAGGTCGAACCCCCTGATGCAGATCATCAAGATTCCTCATCCGGTTTCTGGCCAAACCTTCTGGCAATTCGATTGACCGTCCCGAAGGAGATTCGTTGCCAGATACGTTCATGGCCGTAATAGAGGAAGATCTTGGTCAAAACTTCTGTCCCACCAATGGCAGCAGCAATGGAAATACTTCCGGTGAAAAACCAGGACAGGACCATTGTATCTAAAGTACCGACAATTCGCCAGGTGATACCTTTGAGGATGCTTCGGAGACGGGGTTCGCGGGCAGGAGTGGACATGGGGATTGGGTGTAGGATAATGGGCGAAGGGTAAAGGGTGAAGGGCCGCTGAAACGAAGGGGATGGATCAGCCGTCCGTCACTCCCTATTCAAATGCGGCGATCGCATCCCGGACGAACTCATAGAGCTGGCCAAGAGAGGCTTTGGGTAGTTGGCTGGCGGTATCGATGTGCAGGTCAGGGGTGAGAGGGGGCTCATAGGCGGCGTGGATACCGGTAAAATCGGGGATCTGGCCTGCCCGGGCTTTCTGGTAGAGCCCCTTGACGTCGCGGCTTTCACACACCTCGAGGGGAGAGTCGACAAAGACCTCGAAGAAGTCGTGCGGGCCGATAATCTCCCTGGCCATCTGGCGCATGGCGAGGGTGGGGCTGATAAAGGAGGTGATGACCACCTGACCGGCCTGGACGAAGAGTTTGGCCACTTCGGCAATCCGGCGAATGTTCTCGGTACGGTCGGCTTCACTGAAGGTCAGGTTGTTGTTGATCCCGGTACGCACGTTGTCGCCATCCAGTACGACCACCTGGATCCGATCGGCAAACAGGCGGCGCTCCAGGCTTTCAGCCAGGGTACTTTTTCCGGAGCCGGAGAGACCGGTCAGCCAGATCACACCTGCTTTATGACCGTTTCGTTCCTCTCGCTCGGCTCGGGAGACGAGGCGGTGGTGGATGGGGTGAAGATTATCGTTCTGTTCGTTGTTTGGCATAAGGAGATGGGTAATGGGTATTGGGTATTGGGTATTGGGTATTGGGTATTGGGTATTGGGTATTGGGTATTGGGTATTGGGTAATGGGTAATGGGTAATGGGTAATGGGTAATGGGTAATGGGTAATGGGTAATGGGTAATGGGTAATGGGTAATGGGTAATGGGTAATGGGTAATGGGTAATGGGTAATGGGTATTGGGTATTGGGTATTGGGTAATAAAAATAATCAGGCCTGAAGTGATTGTATGAATGCCGCTATCATCTTTTGCAAAATTTGAATTCGCTCTATAAACTCATTTGTTATTTCGCGATTTAACAACTGATAAGAATGAGCAATAATCAACTGTGTTTCGAATTCATAAGCTTCTCCTAATGCATACGCCAAATATCTTTCAGGTCCTTGTTGCTCGAACGGCTACAACCTTCGGCAATATTTGATGGTATAGCAGAAGATGATCCCAGGATTTGGGCTGTCAATCTGAACTTATGAATATCAGGCCAGTCTTCAGTATAAGGATAAAGGTCAATTGCAATTTTTATTCCCAATTTCCATACTTCCAACTCTCTAAAATTTCTCATGACAATCAATAGTGGTTACCAATTTAAACCATTCACTATTCCCTTGCACCCATAACCTCTATTCTTGTAGCAGCCTCTACATGGCACAAACCACAGGCATACAAACCGAATCGAGAACAGCCCAAAGGCCATTGGGCGAACAACCTTTCACCCTTTACCTTTTACCTTTTACCTTTTACCCTTTACCCCCCTTTCACCCCCTTCACCCCCTCCCCTTCACCCGCCGCAAATGAATCGGATCGATATCCATCACCGGGGAATATCCGATCACATTCAGCGCAATGGCGACCTGATTTTGCCCTTTCGTTCGATTAAGGTGCCTGTAATTCCCGTCAGTTTCCGCCGATGATCTCAACCACTTCTCCTTCATTGAAAATACCCTCTTCGGCATCACACAACCCGGCTTCGCCAACAATGCGGCGGAGGAGGTCATTTCCTCCTCAGGAACAGAAACAATCTCTTCACCAAAACGAACAAAGCCGCTGACAAACGGGCAGGTCACTACGGTGTGGTAAGCCGATTCATTGAGGCAGACAAATAAATAGGAACGAATGAGTGGGATGTCGACCTCCCTGACTTTCTTTTGGTAGCGGCGCACATCATGCAGCAGTGGCAGATAACAGACCAGGCCTTTCCGGGTCAGATCTGCCAGAGCCAGCTTCTCCCGTTTAAACGGAGTTCGCACAGCAAACCACTTCTCTTCCACCGGGTCGATTCCAGTGTAGCGTATTGTTTTTCGATGTGTGGATGGGGTGGTCAGGAGGTGAGGAGGTTATGAGGTAAGGAGGGTATGAGGTTATGAGGGGTGTTCAGGAGTGAATGGGGTGAGGAGGTGAGGAGAAGCTTCCTGGATCATGGTGATGCGGCATCCCCGTCTCTCCGGCTGGCAGGCGCCTTCCGCCTTCCAATTTCCGACTTCCAATTTCCGACTTCCAATTTCCGACTTCCGACTTCCGCCTTTCTAGAGCCTCCAATACGTCATTTCTCCTTCCATTTCCTGACGGTCATAGAGTGCCTTGATATCAACCAGGACCGGATCCTCTTTCATCAGTAATTTCAACGCAGCGATGTCATATTTTTTAAAGACATCATGGTTGACGGCAACAATCACTGCATCATACTGGTCACCGGGTTCGGAAACCATATCAAATCCGTATTGCTTTTTCACTTCTTCCGGGTCGGCATGGGGATCCAGAATATCGGTCCGAATGGCAAACAGATTTAATTCGGTGATCAGGTCAGCCACCTTGGAATTTCGGATGTCCGAAACATTTTCTTTAAACGTGATCCCCATGACCAATACCCGGGTATGCTGTGGGTATTTCCCTTTGCCGATCAATAATTGGGTCAGTTTTTTTGCGACAAAAGCCGGCATCAGATCATTGATCCGACGGCCACTGTTAATCACCTGCGGGTCGAAGCCCAGGGCCATCGCTTTATGGATCAGATAATAGGGATCCACACCAATGCAGTGACCGCCGACAAGTCCTGGCTGGAGTTTGATAAAATTCCATTTTGTTCCCGCTGCCTTGAGCACTTCCTGGGTATCGATACCCATACGGTCGAAGATCATGGCTAACTCGTTCATCAGAGAGATGTTGAGGTCGCGTTGCGTATTTTCAATGACCTTGGCTGCTTCAGCCACCTTGATGGACGATGCCTTGTAAATCCCCGCTTTGATGATCGCACCATAAACGAGGGCGATCTCTTCCAGGCTTTCCTCATCGCATCCCGAAACAATTTTCAGGATCGAGGCTATGGTTCGCTCCTTATCACCCGGGTTGATGCGCTCGGGGGAATAGCCCACTTTGAAATCCTCGCCCATGACCAGTCCGGATTCCCGCTCCAGAATGGGCACGCAATCTTCCTCCGTGCATCCGGGATATACAGTAGATTCAAATATCACATAATCCCCTTTTTTCAATGCCTTGCCAACGGAATGACTGGCACTGATGACCGGGTTCAGGTTGGGCACCTTATGAATATCGATCGGTGTAGGCACAGCCACCACATGGAAGTGGGCCTGCTTCAGATCATCCGGATCGGAAGTAAAGAGGATATCCCGGCCAGCAAAGGCTTCGGGTGCCAGTTCGCGACTTGGGTCCTGGCTGTTTCGCATCATCGCTACGCGTTCGGCACTGATATCAAATCCGATGACGCGGAAGGCACTGGCAAATTCCAGGGCCAGGGGGAGGCCGACATATCCCAAACCGATAACGGAAATTGTCTTTTCCCCTGTTTTTTAATGCCTTGAACATGGATATTCTTGTCTCAGTCATATGGCTTCAACCTCGAATGAATGGCGAAGATAACCGGAATGATCTTCGCAACCGGAATGGGGTTCAATGCAATTCAAGAATCTCGATCTCTCCGCCAATCATCCGGTAATGTTCCCCTGTAGAGGGACAAAAGGCCTGGTCATCAGAATCGAAGAGAAGCCGATGGCCTCCCCTGCTCATCCACCCGGTGATCCGGGCCGGATTTCCGGTCATCAGTGCATAGTCAGGGACGTTTCGTGTCACCACAGCACCGGCGCCAATAAAACTCCAGGCACCCAGGGAATGGCCACATACGATTGTGGCGTTCGCGCCAATGGTTGCACCTCGTTTGATCCGTGTCTTTCGAAATTCGTCCTTGCGTTCGATATTGGCACGCGGATTATTCACATTGGTCAGCACAACGGATGGACCCAGAAATACATCATCCTCGATCTCAATGCCGGTATAAATACTGACATTGTTCTGGACCTTGACCCCGTTGCCCAGCCTGACACCATCACCGATAAAGACATTCTGACCGATCACACAATTCTCACCGATCACCGCTCCGGCCATGATGTGAGAATAATGCCAGATCCTGGTTCCCGCACCGATTTGTGCGCCGGGGTCAATGGTGGCCGATTCGTGGGCTTGATATAGCGTATTCATGATTTGGTGGTTATGAGGTGGGAGGTTATGCTTGTCCGCCGGAGCTTTTGCGTAGGCAGGAGTAAGGCCGTTTTTTGATTTCTATAATATTCATCTTGATGCGTTTCATGAACCAGAAAAGTGGGATTCAAGCCGGGCTTTGGCAAATAATATCGGAAGATCGATGACAAGGGTGTCGATGTCACGCGCGAGATCACCGATGAGAACCACGTTTTGGTCATGGCCCAATGGATGAACTGCATTAGAAACGCAGCGATTGGTGCCCGTTGTATGGATCAGGATTTGCTGCATCTGGTTGTCCAATGAATGTTGCCTGCTGGTTTGAGCAGATTGCCGATTCCCTTCGACTGCGGCAGTCAAGATGTCGTCTACTACCAATTGACCGAGTTCGACAGGGTTGCCATTCAAGGAACCTCCGAATTCCCACTTCTGTGTCCTCAAATAGCGTCGGTTAGGGCCATTGAAGAAAAAATTGAACAGGAGTTTGATCCTGATTTTCGAACTGATCAACGTCTCGATCAAGAGGGTGGAATTGAATGGATATTTTCTCAAATATAGGTCTACCGAGCCCGGAAAGCAAATGATCACAGATATTCTGCAGGTGTTTGTCGTTGATTTTAATCATTCAGCATTCAGGCAGGGTTTGAGGTGTACATCGAGGGGCTTATGCAGCTGCAGGCACAATAAATTGCCTTTTGTAAAAATCCGGATTCAGATCCACAAGCAGGTGAGTTCGCTGTGGCCTGGCGACTTCCTGGGACAGAATGGACAGGGATAACATGAACAGGTCGTATGATTCTTTCTATTTTGAGGGCCAAACCGACTGCCTATGATGCGGATATCTCTTCCAGAACCGGATGCTTACCCGGAGTACTATCGTTCCTACATCCAGGCAGTGCCTGATGATGAGGTCATGTCCTACTTTGTTCAGAGTCAGTCGGCTGTACCCGAATTCCTGCGACAGATTCCGGAAGAAAAACTGGGCTACGCTTACAGGGAAGACAAATGGACGGTGGCCGAGGTGATCCAGCATATTCTCGACACCGAACGTGTCTTTGCCTACAGAGGCTTGTGCATCGCTCGTGGTGAACAAAAGCCGCTGCCGGGTTTTGATCAGGATCTCTATAATCGAAATGCAGAAACCAGTCACCGAACCCTGCATTCCCTTATCGATGAATGGACAGGAATCCGGCATGCAACAATCAGTCTGTTCGCCCATCTTCCGGATGATTGCTTGAATTATGCCGGTCATGCCGCGGGATATCCCATCCGATTGATCGCGATCCCATGGATCATTGCCGGGCATGAGTATCACCACCTGAATGTGTTGAGAGAACGGTATTTATAAGGGGAGGAGGTTATGAGGTTATGAGGTTATGAGATTGAGAGGTTGTGAGGTTATGAGGTTGGGAATTGGGGGGTTATGCCAGCCCGCGGTGGTGGCTTCATCAACCGAAGTATGACCGAGTCGGATTTTCTGAAGGTCTGGTAATTTGTTTTTTGAATTTTACCTGGGATTTGTCTTTCGTTTTTTGAAATTTCTAGTGACAGTTCATCCCGGAATGACGCACCTGGCAGAGACTCATCCTGGTCATAAATGGCAAAAGGCCCACCCTGAAATTCAGAGCGGGCCTTTCTTTGGGTTCGGGAGCCAGGGCTCCTATTTGTACATGCCTTCCTTGCCAAATTTCTTGACGAGGAGATAGTAGAATATTGCACGATACTTGTTGCGATTGGCAGAACCCAATTGTTCGCAAACTTCCTTGAGTGCCGCATCGAGCTTGGCATCATCTTTCAACCCCAACTTCTTGATGAGGAAGTTGGACTTTACCCGACCCAACTCATCATTGTCTGAACAGGATACCTTGGAGGCATCTGCGCGATAGATGGATGGACCAAGGCCTTTGGTAACGGCATTCAACAGGTCTGCATCATATTTGATACCCAGCTTATCCATTTCACTTTTGTAGGTATCTACAGCTTCTACGAACTTACTCATGGCAATTAATTTTACACTGTTTTGGTGTGATTTTCAGTCACAATGATACGGATTTACCATTTAACCGCACATCATTGGCACCGAGGAATCGTGAGAATCATCCTCCACTGCCGGGCTCATCTGATTTTTTCTGTCCCCTGGTTCAAAGACCAGCCAACCGGGGCGATGATCACGCCTTTCCGCGCAACATCAAATTCCAGTACATGAATGGAAGACCATACTTTTTCAGAAGCCACATGCTATAGCTCTCCTGGGTGGTATCCACAAATGTGGAGATCATTTTGTCGCTGTCCCGCACATTGTCATATTTGAATTCTGCCAGCACCATTTTGCCGTAACCGGTGACCAGCGGACATGAGGAATATCCGTGATATCCGGGGTTCAGCTCAGCTTCCTGATGCATCACATGGAGGAGATTTTCAACGACGACTGGTGCCTGCTTCCGAACAGCAGCTCCCGTTTTCGCGGTTGGCAAAGCGGCAACATCTCCCAGGCCGAATACATTGGAATACTGATTGTGCTGGAGGGTATTGATATTCACATTGACCCATCCTTTATTGGGGCCATCTGCATAAGCCAGTTTGGATTCCTGGATAAACCGTGGCGCTGTTTGCGGAGGAGCCAGGTGGAGCATGTCAAACTCCAGGATAACGTCTGTCTCAGACGGATCCAGATCCTTGATGGCCGGGTTGAGTGCATAGAAACATCCGGCAATCATGGATGTTTCGGCGGTAATTTTGAAATGCACCTGTCTTTTCTCTGCATCGATCTTGGTCAGTTTGTGAAAAAAGCGAAGTTCAATGCCATACCTGTCGACCACCTTCATCAATGTCTTTGCAAATTCCGGAACCCCGAAGATCACAGATCCGGGCATGGGAAATGTGATATTGGCTTTGTCTGAAAGTCCGTGCTTGCGAAAATAGTCTGCCGCCAGGTACATGATTTTCTGTGGGGCACCCCCGCATTTTATCGGAGTTGCAGCCTGGGTAAATACGGCATTTCCACCCTTGAATTTCTGCAGTACCTCCCAGGTATATTTTGAATCGACATAGTTGCTGCAGACATTGTTTTTATTCATTGTTTCACGCAATCCTTCCACCTGATCATAATCATAGATCACGCCCGGACTGACGATCAGATAATCATATTCAACCTGATCGCCGGAAGCAAGCTGGATGAAATTTTTATCCGGATCGAGGCTTGACACTGCTTCCTTGATCCAATGCACTCCCTTCGGGATCACAGATGCCATCGGTCGGGCCGTTTTATTGAAATCAAACGTGCCAGCCCCGACCAGTGTCCATGCGGCTTGATAATAATGTGTATCCGCTGGATCGATCAATGCGATATCCAGATGTTTATCCTTGAGTTTCAGCTGTGCTGCCACGGTGACGCCGCCTGTTCCAGCTCCAATAATGACGATCTGATGATGAGTAAGAGACATGATAGGGAAGTTTAGGTTGAATTAATGAGGCAGATATTTGCGAAGCAGGCCGTATATAAACGTGCCGGTAATTGCGGAAAGCAGAAAGAGGACCAAAACCGTGTATCCACTACCCAGGACGATGAACATGGGCCCCGGGCAAACACCAGCCAATGCCCAGCCCAGGCCGAAAATCGTTCCGCCTATGATATATCGGGGAGCGTGTCGGTCCTTGTCGGAGATTCGGATCTCTTCACCATCCATCGTCTTCATATGGGTGCGCTTGATCCATTGAACGATCAGGATACCCATAGCAATGGAAGAGAAAATGATCCCGTACATGTGAAAGCTCTGGAAATGGAACATTTCATAGATCCGAAACCAGGACACGGCTTCTGCCTTGTACAGAGTCATTCCGAAAAGAAGGCCGATCAGGATGTATTTGGATGAGCGCATCATAAGGCAACAGGTTCAGAAGATGAGAGGAAATAATACATAGGTCATAAACAGACCACCGGCAAAAAAACCGATCACGGCATAGAGGGATCCCAACTGCAAGGCTGACATCCCGCTGATCGCATGTCCGGAAGTGCAACCACCAGCGTACCGGGCTCCAAAGCCCACCAGGAAACCGCCAACAATGACGACCATAAAACCGGGGAGAGTAAAGAGGGCTTCCCAGGAATAGAATTCAGGGATCAAGGGGACCTGCCCTTCCTGATAATTCAGCCCCAACTGCCGCAGGCTCTCCACCGTGGCTGCACTGACGTGAGCAATATTGCCCTCTGCACCTGCGAAGTAATGGGAGGCCATATAGCCCCCGAATACAGCACCCAGGGCCACCAGCAGGTTCCAACCCTGTGACTGCCAGTCAAACTTGAAAAAGTCAGCATAATCCCCGGCACCTTCTGCTGCACACATGATCCGGAAATTGTTGGAAATGCCGAATTCCTTACCCAGTTTGAGCAGGAGAAACATGATCAATGCGATCATCGGTCCAGCCACCCACCAGGGCCAGGGCTGGCTGATGAAAGCGATGATATCGAGGATGAATTGAGGAGCCATTGTTGGAGGTTATGAGGTTGGAGGTTATGAGGTGATGAGGTTATGAGGTTATGAGGTTGGAGGTGAGGTTATAAGTGGCGATTTTGTTGACACTTGCAAGATAACCTGCTCTACCAAACCTCTTGTGCGACATAGATCACACAAGAGGTTGATGTCAATGGATGATGGAGATGACCAAAATGAAGAGTATCACCACATGGTCAGGTCAGGTTATACAGCGAAAAACAGATCAAAGCGAAAAGCACCTGAACCGGGGAATGGGGTACCAACTCGCTTTCCGGATAGCAAAAAACAAAAACGCCGCTCCGAATTCACGGAGCGGCGTTTGCATTTGGTTGAATAATATGGTCTTTACGGAGCCAGTTTCTTCGTCACCGTGACATCGCCGCTGAAGACCTCCTGACGACCATCCGTGAATTCGACGATGAACATATAGACATAGACGCCCAATTCAACAGGCTGGCCTTTTGTGGTGCCATCTCAGCCGAACTGCGGATCATTCGGCGGAATATCATCACCCTGGAACATCAAGCCTCCCCAGCGATCAAAGATCTTCATGGATATGATCCGTTTGACCTTATCATCCCCGTACAGCGTGAAATTGTCATTGATGATATCCCCGTCCGGCGAGAACGCATTCGGGATATACACCTTGGTGTCCTTCTTGACCACGACGATCAGATAGTCCGTCGCCGAGCAACCGCCCGGGTCAGTTACAGTCACTTTGTATTCCTGTGTATTCAGTGGAACCACCTTGGTGATCAGGCAAGAGTCACAAGAAAGGAAAGTACCCGGTGACCAGACAACCGCCCCGATCTCGCTCGATGGGATGTTGACAATGGCTTCCAGAATGGCGCTATCTCCTTCCACGATCAGGATACTGTTCGTCGACAGAGACAGGAACAAATCATTTCCTTCCACGATCACGATGGTTGTATCGTATTTGCAATTCTTGGCATCCGTGATCTTCAGGTTGTAGGTGCCCGGACCTAACGGCGTGAATTGACCGGAATTATCGATTTCACCATTCAACTGGATGGTGTAAGGTGGCGTTCCTCCCTGGATATTACCCACCAGGATCGCACCATCGTTATCCCCTTTACAGGCGATCGGGTCGATTTCCACATCCGGATCCGGTGCATCTGCATTGCCCTTCACATAGACCGAGTCACGTGACAGACATCCATTTTCGCCGTTTGTCAGGTCGATAAAATACCAACCTGTACCATTGACCTGCGGGTTGAATGTATTCCCTCCACTGACAATCACGCCATCTGGTGAGGACCAGCTGATGACCGCCGTCGAACCATAGTTACTGCCCACAGCGGTTATCCCGGTGGAATAAATATCGCAAGGCAGTTTGATCTCCGGACCTGCATCGACTGTCGGGAAGTCCACATCCGTGATAACCACGACTGTGTCCATATTGGCACAGCCATTCGAGGTATCAGCTACCTCCAGGATATATTCACCTGCATTGGTCACAGACAGAAACTTATCCGTCCCGGACTGCACAACTGTTCCGTTTTCATCAAACCAGGTGAAAATGATATTCGGTCCACTTTGTGATGTACTCGCATCAATGACGACTGTAGTATTGACACAATTCAGACTGCCGGGTGGCGTCACCTTGACAATCGGATATTCAGTCTGGTCTTCAATGATGATCTGACTGGTTCCAATACATCCGGTAGCCGTATCGACAGCTGTCAGGATGATGAGTCCGGCTTCACTGACGATGGTTTGCAAGCCATTGATCTTGGTGCCGCCTACATCCCAGGTAAAGACTATACCCGGCTGCGGATCCGTAAACAACAGCACATTGTCAACAACACAATTGAGCAATTCGCCCGGATCCGCCATGATTGGCGCTACAGGCAGTGCCTTATTTTCCGATACCGTGACAATGTCGATCAGCGAACTGCAATTGTTGTCTGTATTGATCACCTGCAGGGTATAATTCCCAGGCAGGGTCACCCACAATCCGGTGGCATTACTGATCACCTGGCCTGAAGGATCCTTCCAGATATAGGTCAGATTGGATCCAACAGAACTGTTGGAACCATCCAGATAAACGGAGTCAATCTTACAGGTCAGGATTCTGTTTGGTCCGGCATTCGCAATCGGTACGGATGCATCAACTCCGATCAATGTGCTGTCAGCTGCTGTACATTGGTCCGGATAGGTGACCGTCAAGACATACATCCCCGGGAAATTCACCACCGTTGAGGTGCTCGTAGAAGAGAAGGCATTGGGTCCAGACCACAGGAAAGAACCACCTGCCGGATTTGCAGATCCGGATAATGTGGCTGTCTGTATAGTACAATCAAGAATAAATCCTGGACCGGCTTCAGCCGTCTGATTACATTCCGAACAAGGATCCTGTGTGACATTGATCGATGCAAAACAGTTCGGATTGTTCAGATCATTGATCTGCAACGTGATCAGTTGTCCATTTGCAGGCACGTTGGGCAAGGTGACCGGCGAACCGTAATTAAACGGACCCCATGTTAGCGTATTCCATGTAACTTCAAATTGACTGGTCACACCGAGAATCGAATTCACGGTAAAGCTGACCGGGAAGAAGTCATCCGTATCGTTTGGACCTGTGTTATTGTTGTTACATGGTCCGAGGTTGAGGTTGACCACTTCGATCTCGCAGGGTTCCGAACATGGCGGTGGTGGCGTGATCGTCACCTGTGTAGTACAGGTTGGATCATTGCTGTCCACCAGGGTCAGTACCAGTTGCCCGTTGGCGATGAGATAGGGACCGAAATTCTGCAGTACCCCATACGGATAGACAGTGGTCGAATTGGGATCGACATACCATTCCGTCGAATTGTTGAACCCGGTCACCGTGATCTCAAAATCATAGGTATCATCCAATGGGTCATTATCTGTTGCATTCTTGTCACAGACAATGTTGGCGACAAGTGCATTGAGCAGGCATTTGTCTGAACACGGAATCAATGCGCCGGCTGATTGCGATGCAAAACACTGACTGTCATCCGCATCCCTTAACGTAACAACCGGATTTGTGCCATTCGCCGGAATCGTAAATGTACCACCGGTTCCATACGTGAAAGGTCCATAGGTATTGCCACTGATCACAACCACAAATGTTCCACTTGCACCCGGATTGAGTGCAGTGGCATTCACGGTAAAGGTGTAGAAATCGTCAGCAGGGTCATAATCCGTTCCATTGTCATCACAAACCTTGGTCAATGTGGTGATCGTCAGTTTGCAATTGGTGGAACAGGTATTCAACGGTCCGATATCTTCCGTCAAGGAGCAGCCTTTGATGACATCAGCAAGAGTCAGAGTCAGGGATTGACCATTCGCAGGGATGGTAAAGCTGTGACTGACACCATAGGTAAATGGTCCTTCATTCACACCTGTACCGGTGACACTGAATGTACCTGCATTGGCCTGGTTGTTACTGACTGTGAAGGTGATGACATAGAAGTCATCCGTTGCATCTGACACCGTGCCGTTATCATTACACACGGCCTCCAGATTGTCGAGCGTGAGATCCAGTCCACCAGGAACAGTAAACGGTTGGCTTACTGTGCATCCAAAGGTATCCTGGGCCCAGGCGGTATGCGTACCAGCCGCCAGAGATCCATAGACTGTTTGTGCCGAGTAGTTGCTGTTCGTCAGACTGTACGACACCTGGCCAGTGCCTCCAGTCGAACTGAGTGTTACCGAGCCGTTATCATCACCCAGACAGGTCTCTCCAGTCACCGTCGTTTGCAAAACGATCGGCGGGAAGACGATCAATGTCAGCGAGGCGACATCAAAGCAACCGATCGCATTGGCGACCCGGACATAAATGACTTGTTGTCCTGGTGTAACCGTGGTGTAGGATACGGGTAATCCATTCCCCCCTGCCAATGCATCAGCCTGGGTCAAATGGTACGTAAACGTATTGGTCGGATCGGTATTGATCTGCTGATTCGCGGAAGCCAGATTGAACGTTGCCAATCCATCGCCATCCGGATCGCAGGATTTCAATACGCCATTGTTAACCAACGGAATATCCGTCTCATCATTGATGGTGATCTGGCTGGCACCCGAACAACCATTGACTGTATCGACCGCTGTCAGGGTGATCAGTCCCGGACTGGTCACAATAAATGTCGTGCCGTTCAGGGTGTTCCCGCCCTGTGTCCAGGTGAAGACAACATCCGGTTGTGGATCCGTACTCAGTGTCACTGTATCTACCAGACAGCCTAGTGTGGCTGCCGGATTGGTATAGATCGGAGTCAATGGCACCTGCTGATCCAGAACGACGACAACCTGGTCGATCGGCGAACTGCAATTATTGGTGAAATCGATGACCTGTAACGTATAGGTGCCTGGTTGGGTCACTGTCAACGTCGGGTTGTTTCCGATCTGCGTACCGGAGGCATCCTTCCAGATATAGATATAATTCGGACCCATGGAAGTCAATGGCCCTCCCAGTGTCACTGAACTGACAATACAGGTGAGTGCAACATTGGGACCTGCATCAGCTACCGGAATAGATTGATCGACAGTCACGACGGTGCTATCCACAGCGACGCACTGATCTGCATAGGTCACTGTCAGAATATAGGTTCCCGGGAAGCCGACAACCGGGGTCGGCACCATAGAGGTGAAGTTGTTCGGCCCTGTCCAGGAATACATCCCGTTTGCCGGGTTTGCTGAGCCCTGGAGGATCACATTCGGGGTTGCACAACCGATCTCAAAGGTCGGTCCGGCTTCAGCTGTCTGATTACAGAACGAACACGGATCTTTCATCACATCCACAGTCGTAACACAGGCCGGATTGGTAATATCCGTGATGGTCAGTGAGATCGTTTGCCCATTCGCAGGCACATTGGGCAGATTGACATTGACGCCATAATTGAATGGCCCCCATGTGGTCCCGTTCCATGTGACCTCATACTGACTGGTTGTACCCAACACAGCATTGACTGTAAAGGACACTGCAAAGAAGTCATCATTGACATTCGGTCCGGTATTGTTATTGTTGCACGGACCTTCATTCAGATTGACAACAACCAGTTCGCATGGCTCTGAACAGGGCGGTGGCGGTGTCACCTGGATCTGGAATGTGCAGTTTGGATCAGCACTGTCCACCAGGGTGAGGGTAACCACACCATTGGAAATCAGATATGGACCAAATGTTTGGGCCACATCATAGGGATAGGTCGTTCCTGAATTTGGACTGACATACCAACTGGTCGACTTGTTCAGACCGGAGACGGTAACCTGGAAGGTAAAGACATCATCAAAGATGTCATTCTCCGTACCCAATCCATCGCATTTGATACTGTCGACGACTGCCGTGATCAGACAGGTATTCGAACAAGGGGTCAACGGGCCTGTAGACTGACTGGCCGAACACTGTGCATCGTCGTTGTCGATAAAGGTAGCGACCGGGTTAGTTCCATTTGCCGGAATATTGAAAGTTCCGCCTGTACCGTATGTGAATGGTCCGTAATTATTACCGCCGATCACCACAATGAAACTGTTCGATGGCCCCGCATTGACAGCGGTTGCATTCACTGTAAAGACATAATAGTCATCAACCGGATCAGAATTCGTACCTGCATCGTTACAGATCTTGGTCAAGGTGGTGATCGTGATCTGACAATCGGTAGAACAGGAATTCAATGGGCCGATCTGTTGGGTCACAGGACATCCTTTGATGGCATCCGTGAAGGTGAGAGTCAGGGACTGGCCATTCGCCGGAAGCGTAAAGTTGTGTGACTGACCATAGGTATAAGGCCCCTGATTCACTCCGGGTCCGGTCACAGAGAAGGTGCCGGCATTTGCCTGATTGTTGGTCAGCGTAAAGGTGATGGTGTAGAAGTCATCCGTTGCATCACTCGGTGTGTTGTTGTTGTTACACACAACGGTAAAGCTGGAGATCGTCAACTCCAATCCTGCGGGTACGGTAAAAGGCTGCGAAACGATACAATTGAAGGTATCCTTCGCCCAGACAGTATGCACTCCCGCTGCCAGATTGTTGTAGGTGGTCTGACTTGTATAATTGCTGTTGGTCAGGCTGTATGTGACATTCCCGGTTCCGCCCGTGGAACTGATCACAACACTGCCATTATTGTCTCCCAGACAGGTGACTCCTGTGACGTTGGTGGTCAGCTGGATCATCGGGAAGACGATCAGTGATACCTGTGCCTGCGATTTACATCCGGCCTGGTTGGTTACCACAACGTAGATCGTCTGCTGGTATGGAACTGTACTGGTGTAATTGTTAGGCAAAGGATTGACACCGTTCTGTGCATCTGCAGCCGAACCATAATAGACGAACATGTTGTTCGGATTACCATTCACCTGAGCATTTGCATTGCTGAGCGTAAATGTGGCTAATCCATCATTGTTGGCATCGCAGGATTTCAATATTCCGTTCTGGACTACCGGCTTTTGCAAGATGGTCAGTTCCACAGGTGTTCGTTGCGGACTCTTGCAATTCGGGAACATCGCATTCACCGCTTCTACATAGTAGATATAGACACCCGGGTTGGATACGACAGGCGTATAGGATGTGCTATTCGCCTGGAGCAATGTGCCACCATTCGGAGCTGAATACCAATTGGCAATATCACCTGGCCCGACAGTGACATTCAGTGTCGGGATAGGATCTCCCTGGCAAATGGACGGATCGTCCAGATTGACCGGATTCGGAACAGGTGGACAGTTACAGTTTGGTGGATCGATCACCACAACGGCCAGACAGCCACTGCCCGGATCGGTACCGACAATCGTCAGTGAGGAGTCAACCGGGATCGCACTGACCGAATATTTCCCATTCCCCAGATTGGCAAGTGTTCCGATCGAGATCGTAGGAACAAAGGTATTGAGGGTGAAATAGACATTATAGAAATCCTGGCTGGACTCACAGACCAGACTGTCGATCAGGATATTGATCGGAGCAATATGCGTCAGGACGACTGTTGATGTGTCCCCTTCACAAGCCCCGTTACTCGGTATGACATACTTGAATGTATAGACCCCGGCGGGCGCACCTGCAAAGCTGACATTGGTTGGTGGGAAAATATCAATGCCCGAATTATTGGGATCAATCCATGTTCCTCCAGGCGTGTAGGATCCACCTATATAGGTAAACAAATTGACGTTGGTCGCACCATTACACAGGTAGCCACTGCCATCTCCTCCTGCGGTCACCGGTTGATCGACAATCAGTGTAAAGGGTACTTCGCCCACGCATCCATAGACGGTGGTTCCTTTAATATAATAGATCGTGTTGACCACCGGCGAAACGGTCGTGTTGGACAACTGGTTCGCTGCAGTGGCTGGCGTGCCGGTATGGTAGCTGATACTCGGCTTGGCATTGTTCAGGTCGACGACCTGTAGGGTTGACAGATTAAAGGATTCACCCAGACAGATGCGGACGGTATCCGGATTGACCTGCATGATCGGATCCGGTTTTTCCAGGATGATCTGTTTTTCCTGGATGACATTGCCTGTGCATGGATTGGTGTACTCCCAGGTGATGGTCCAGACATGATCAACCTCGGTCACAGTAGGCAGAACGAATCCTTCGATCTCGCAAATACCGAATTGATTATTGAAGTAATACAGGTC
Source organism: Saprospiraceae bacterium (assembly GCA_016710115.1). Lineage (GTDB taxonomy): Bacteria > Bacteroidota > Bacteroidia > Chitinophagales > Saprospiraceae > JAGNXB01. The sequence goes on along the minus strand of JADJLN010000002.1, from coordinate 135,186 downwards.
GACCAACGGTGGCAGTGGTTCGCCGCATTCCAGAGTGAGGTCGGGCGGACCTGCAACAAAGACCGGGTCAGCTACAGGCTCGACAGTAAAGACCTGGGTATGGGTAATCGTCTTTCCACATGCATCAAGGTCCCAGGTATAGATGATCGTTCCGCCACATTCATTGTATGTCGGATCTGCAAAAGCCTCTACTGTCCCCGAGTTCTCACAGTCACCAAAGGCATAGTTTGTATAGGAGATGGTAATAGAAGGACTGAGTTGTTCGGCTTCACCACACGAAATGGTTTCATCTGCAGGAGGCGACACAAAAACAGGATCCGGACCTTTCAGGATAGTAACCGTTTGTGTATGCTGGATGGTCCTGCCGCAATCATCCTGGAAGAACCATTCAAATTCCTTGTATCCACCGCAGGCATCCCAGGTGCCTGATTCGGATGGCAAAATACTGCCCTGAATACTACAGGTCCCATTCTGACCATTCGAATAATTGAGGGCCTGATCGGGACCTGGGATATTATCACATGTGACAGTAATATCCGCGGGCAAATTCTGGAAAACGGCTGGTGGTGCTGGCAGAACGGTAACCGTCTGTGTATGGGTTATGGTCCGGTTACAATCATCGGTGAATGTCCAGGTATTGAACAGAGTGCCACCACAATAGTCATAAGACCCTGTTTGCTGCCCTTGTACACTTCCTGTAATCGAACAGTTGCCGGCCTGGTTGTTGGTGTATTGCAAAGCTGGCATGTTGGCCGTTACCTGATCACAGGTAACCGTAATATCCAATGGCGGATTGGTGAATTGGGCCTGCGGTGTCGGCGTTACAGTAATGAATTGTGTATGATTTTTCGTTCGACCGCATGCATCAGTAAACGTCCAGGAGTAGGAATATTGGCTTCCACATGGATCCGGGAACCCGATCAATTGGGCAGGAACCGAGCTGAATATTCCGCAGTTTCCACCAAGGCCATTGGTAAATGTCAGTGCAGGAGCGGAACCGGGGATATTGGCACAATCAACTGTGATCGATGCCGGTGGATTTTGGAAGTCGCCTTCCGGAGCCGGGTTGACAACAAGGGTCTGAACGTGCTGGATAATACGTCCGCATTGGTCCGTAAAGGTCCAGGTATAGTTAATCGTACCTCCGCAGAGTCCTGCCGAACCGGTGATCACAGGTGACACCGTCCCTGTAATTTCACAAGATCCGGTTTCCCCATTGGTGTATTGCAGGTCGGGAGCACCTGAAGGAATCTCATCACATTCGATCACCAGAAAGCCCGGTGGCGGATTGACAAATTGTGCTGCGGGGGTGGGTGTCACTGTAATGGTCTGGAAATGCTGGATATTCCGGCCACACTGATCGGTGAATGTCCAGGCATACTGGATCACTCCACCGCACATATTGGCAGAACCCGTTTGGGTTCCGGCAACTGTGCCGGTAATTCCGCAATTACCGGTTTCTCCATTTGTATACTGCAGGGCCGGAGGTCCTGTTGGAATATTGTAACAATCCACGACAATGCTGGCCGGTGGATTGACAAATGCGGCTGGCGGCGTCGGTGTGACGGTGACTGTCTGAATGTGTGTTTTGATTCGGTTACATGGATCGGTGAAGGTCCAGGTAAACGTAATCGTACCACTGCACTCATTTGCACTTCCAGTCATGACGGGTATGACTGTTCCGGAGATCAGACATGATCCGGTCAGACCATTGGTATATTGGAGAGGGGGTGCAGAAGTCGGGATATTGTAGCAATCCACGGTAATGGCAGTCGGAGGCGCATTGACCCAATCCGCTTCGGGCACGGGGATGACCGTTAAGGTGCGGACATGGGTTTTCGTCCTGCCGCACGCATCTGTAAATGACCAGGTGTGGGTGATCGCACCACCGCACAGATCGGCTGATCCGGTAATGGTCGGCGTTACGTTACCAGCTATGAGGCATGCCCCGGTCAGACCATTGGTGAAACTGAGATTAGGAGCAGTAGTCGGAATCTCTGCACAGGTGATTGTCAGACTAGGTGGCAGAGAATCAAAGTTGGCCTCGGGAACAGGAGTCACATTGATCGTCTGGACATGAGTGGTCACACGACCGCACACATCGGTGAATGTCCAGGTATTTGTGATGGTTCCACCGCAGAGATTCGCAGACCCCGTGATCACAGGCGCAACCGTTCCGGCAATGGCACATGCACCACTTTCCCCATTATCATAATTGAGGTTTGGAGCGGAAGTGGGAATATCTGCACAATCCACGGTCATATTCGGTGGTAAAGAATCAAATACTCCAACCGGGACGGGTGTGACAGTCAATGTCTGTGTATGTGTCTTTGTGCGGTTACAGGCATCCGTAAATGTCCAGTATACGTGATGGCACCACCACACAGGTTTGCAGATCCAGTGACGGTAGGGGTAGCAGTTCCGGAAATCAGACAGGCACCGGACAATCCGTTGCTGTAATCAATATCCAGTGGTGTGGTTGGAATTTCAGCACACGTAATGGTCTTGCTTTGTGGAAGCGTATCAAAGACAGCTTCCGGGACGGGGGTTACAGTGATGGTTTGCACATGGGTTGTCGCACGTCCGCAAACATCTGTGAACATCCAGGTATTGGTGATGACACCACCACAGAGGTTCGCAGTACCGGATGTAACGGGCGCCACGGATCCCGCGATCGCACAGGCGCCACTTTCCCCGTTATCATAGTTGAGGGTGGGTGCGGCTGTTGGAATATTCGCACAATCCACGGTCATACTTGGTGGCAGTGAATCAAATACACCGACAGGTACGGGTGTCACTGTCAGTGTTTGTGTATGTGTTTTGGTCCGGCTACAGGCATCTGTAAACGTCCAGGTATAGGTGATCGCTCCGCCACACAGGTCGGCCGAACCAGTCACAGTCGGCACGGCTGTTCCGGAGATCAGGCAGGCTCCGGTCAGTCCATTGGTGTAATCAATGTTCAGCGGAGAAGCAGGGATCTGTGCACAGGTAATGGTCTGGCTGGCTGGCAGTGTATCAAATACCGCTTCCGGTACCGGGGTGACTGTAATGGTCTGGACATGACTCACCACTCGGCCACAGGCATCCGTAAATGCCCATGTATTCGTGATGGTTCCTCCGCAGAGGTCGGCCATTCCAGTTGTTACTGGTGCCACGGAACCGGTAATCGCGCAGGCGCCACTTTCGCCATTATCATAATTGAGCGTTGGTGCAGCAGTCGGGATGTTGGCACAATCCACGGTCATACTCGGTGGCAGTGAGTCGTAAACGGCGACAGGCACGGGTGTCACAGTCAGGGTTTGGGTATGCGTTTTTGTGCGGCCGCAGACGTCTGTAAACGACCATGTATAGGTGATCGAACCACCACAGAGATCAGCCGAGCCAGTGACAACGGGAGATACTGTGCCCGATATCTGGCAGGCACCACTTTCGCCATTGTCGTAGTTCAGATCCAGCGTAGTCGTCGGGATCTCGGCACAGGTGATCGTCTTGCTTTGCGGTAGCGTATCAAAGACTGCCTCCGGAACAGGCGTCACTGTCAGGGTCTGGGTATGCGTTTTTGTACGACCGCAGACGTCTGTAAATGACCAGGTATAGGTGATCGAACCACCACAGAGATCAGCCGATCCGGTGACAACGGGAGCTACCGTACCCGATATCTGGCAGGCACCACTTTCGCCATTGTCGTAGTTCAGATCCAGCGTGGTCGTCGGGATCTCGACACAGGTGATCGTCTTGCTTTGCGGAAGTGTATCAAAGACCGCTTCCGGAACAGGGGTCACCGTCAATACCTGCGTATGTGTTGTTGTTCGACCGCAGACATCCGTGAATTCCCATTCATACGTGATCACACCACCACAGAGATCGGCAGAGCCGGTTTGGGTGGGTGTTACCGTACCGGAAATCTGGCAGGCTCCACTTTCTCCGTTATCATAGTTCAGATCAAAAAGAGCTGTCGGGATCTCATCACAGGTGATGGTCATGCTCGGTGGCAGCGTATCGAATGTGGCTTGGGGGACCGGAGTGACAGTCAGGACCTGTTGATGGTTTGTCGTTCGTCCACACACATCTGTGAATTCCCAGTCATAGGTAATAACGCCACCACACAGATCGGCTGTACCGGTTTGGATGGGCGTCACCGATCCGGAGATCTGGCATGCACCACTTTCTCCATTAGTATAGCTCAGGTCAAAAAGAGCTGTCGGGATCTCATCACAGGTGATGGTCATGCTCGGTGGCAGGGTATCAAAGACAGCTTCATCCACCGGTGTTGCCGTGATGACCTGGGTGTGGGTCTTGGTTCGACCACAGGCATCTGTGAACGTCCATACATTCGTAATCATACCGCCACACAGATCAGCAGATCCGGTGGTAGTAGGCACAGCTGTCCCGGAGATCTCACAACCAGCCATGTACCCGTTTTCATAGTCGAGACTCGGATGGGAAGTCGGAATGGAGTCACAACTCACGGTGATATCCGGTGGTGCATCCACCCAATCAGCTTCATCGACTTCATTCACAGTAACGACTTGCTGGTAATTGAAGGATGTGCCGCAGGGATCTGTATAGTCCCAAACGTAGATCAATTCACCACCGCAGAGATCATACGTACCAAAGGTCTGACCAGCGATTGTATCGCTGATTCCGCAATCACCTGTCAATCCGTTGCTGATGACCAGGTCAACCGGTCCGGATGGTACGGAGTCACAGGAAACGGTGATGTTCGCTGGTGGATTTTCCCATTCCGGCAGATCTGTTGGTTCCACTGTGATCACCTGCACATGTTCGATGGTTCGCATACAGGTATCGGTATACGTCCAGGTGCGTGTGATCTCGCCACCGCACAGGTTGGCTGAACCCGTTACAACAGGAGTCACGGTGTAGGTCAGATCACAGGGACCTGAAGAATTGTTGGTGACTTGCAGGTTGGGATGGGTTGTTGGGATCGAGTCGCAGATGATCGTTTCATCGTCTGGAGGATTGACAAATTCAAATGGAGCCAAACCTTCTACAGTTATCGTTTGGGTGTGTGTCGCTGTATTGTCACACAGGTCGGTGATGGTCCAGGTGCGTGTGATGGTTCCTCCGTCACAGGTTGGCAGAGCCAGTTTCTACACCGACCACGGTGCCGGATGCGATACAGTTATCCTCATATTGAAGCGGGAGCATGGGGTTGAGCAACCAGATACAGGCAAGGGTCGAATCGTCCGGCGGGTTCGGGAACGTCGGTTCTTCATCATCTTCAAATACCAGCGGTTCTTCGACGATGTCGCAACAACCACTGCTACAGTCATAGGTCGTAAAATCACTCCCGATTGTCGGCGCGACATTCCCGCCCAACGGATGGAAGTTCAGGCTGTACACGGTGAATTCCGCACATTCATCATGAGTAAATTCACCGGTTGCCCCGGTGATCACTTCGACAACTACACCAGCACTGTTGACGATCACGATATACTGTTCATTATCGGGATCATTGTTAAAGCCAGTGACGGTCAGTGCGGCTGTATCCTCCGGACAAAGCGGTGAGGATCAACATCCAGTGTGCCTGCGTCAGCGTCATAGACAACAACTTCAAACGTAAGAATACTGTCGCAGAACGGTTCCTCCTGTTGGGAAATGGTGATGTCATACATCCCCGGCATATTGTAAGAATTGCCTCCGACATCAACGGATTCTCCCTCGCATAATTCGAATGTGCCCAGGTCGACTTCTTCTACCTGATCTTCGATGACCACCAGGGTGACCATACTGTCGCATCCGTCTGCATTAGGGTAATTGAAATTATAACTTCCCGGGCCAAAGTTGCTATTGTTGTATGACCAGGTTTCGCCCGGGCAAACGATGCCTGGAGGTGGATCTTCGGGTGTGATGTCATAGACGACCACTGTAATGCAATAGGGTTCAGGGTCTTCTGTTACCGGCAGACAAGGCGGGTTGGACGCATCCACGCAAACTTCATATGTGCCCGGTGTTGTCCAGGTTGTCAACCAGTTTTTGTTCGTCGCATTGGCGACTCCTTCCTTGATCAGAACACCATCAAGATACCAGTGTAACCAGGTTGCTCCTTCCGGACGTTCGACGGTATAGGTGACAGCGTCACCACCTGCGCAGATATATGTTGGACCGGTGATATCTTCGACTGGTTGAACCTCCGGCACACCACAGGATCCAATGACGTTTATTTCGATATTACACGCGGATCCGCAGCATCCATCCACCAGGAAATAATAGATGTGACCCAGAGTCAAACCTGTCATCAATACGTTGCGGCAGCTGTTGTTGACACAGCCAGGTACATCTGTATCGCAGCCAACAGCAAAGGTGTATGGCGGAGGTGAGAAACTGGTCTGCTCCCAGCTGGGCCCGGTGCAGGGCGGGTTGTCCGGGCAACCGAAACAATCTGAATAGACTGCAGCCTGGATGCCAAAGTCGCCCCCTCCGAAACATGCCGGTCCATCGACACAGTTGGTATAACACACTTCCAATTCCAGCTCATCGCACCAGGCTGGAAACCGAAACCAGGTCGGGTTATGGGACGTCGTACCAGTTGAACCCGGGCACATATATTGAGTTCCCCCGCCACTTTTATATGGCCCATCTGTGGGATGCAGGAAGGTGGTCATGGAATAGGTATATCCATCCAGATCTTCAATCGAACAGAGGATAGGGGAAGTACTGCATTTACAGGTATTCTGTGTTCCGTTGGTACACGGTGCGGGCGGCTGGGCCAATACCGGAGCCAGGAAAAAGAACAGTACCGGAAACAGCGTAAACAGTCTGCGCATAGGTGGTCAATGTTGGAAGTAGATACCGGATAGACTAATACAAATAAACGCCAAACAACCGCCCGCTACTGGCATCCGGCCAGGCAGGCTTATGATCGGCTTGGTCAGGTGATGTTGATTCTGACAAGGATTCCCTTGTCAGGCAAGACCCGAAGAATGCTGTACCCGCTGCCCGAAGGCAGCAGACAGAGAGGTCCAGCATGCAATGACAAATGCCAGCAAGGCACTCCAACAGTGCTGAATCCTTTGCAGATTCAGAAAATGACTGAGATGATTCGCCAACATAACCCATTGCTCTGTGTAAAACACAGGTTGCAAAGACTGTTAAAGATATGTGAATTTAAAGAGAAATGGAACGAACTGGCTGAAATATTTCGCCCTTGTCGTATGACATGAAACGCTGAATCTCCAAGACTTACGCTGGTTTCAAGCGATACCTGCCGATTGCCGGTTCATTGCTCCGGCCTTTTCCTGAACTGACTGGAAAAAGCAGGGGTCGAAAAGGGTCAGGCTGGAAGGCATTTATCAGCGATCCGAGTTCCGAAAAGACCCGGGAACGGCCTGCCGTGAATACGGATGCTGCTTCATCAAAGGGAGCGCACACGGGAAGATATCCGGATTTATATGTGCTGAAGGGATCTAAGATGATCCGGAATAACCAAGGTGCTACCACTCGACCACTTCATCGCCACGCTCCTCAATGCTACACCACCACCACGTTTACTGATTCAACCTGGCCCGGTTCGAAGAAGAGCTGACGATCAAATCCAACGAATAACCAGGAAAAAATCAGAGAAAAATGAACATCCTTTACCGGATTTCTCATACTTCCTGGCGAGAGGGGATTCCCGGTTACTTCACCACCATCTGCTCCACGACAAACTCGCCGCGATTCTGCAGTCGAAGGAAGTATGTACCCGATGGCAGACTGTCCACCTGCCATTCAAATTCGTGGCAATTGGCATCCAGAATACCTTCTAAGGACAGACCGACCAGCTTAGAAATTTTCTGATTCGGGCTCGCATAGGAAAGAAGCTTCTGGTCGATTCACTCTTTCGGCGACTCAATGAACCGGGAGGAGCCATCCCGATTGCTTCTTCTCATTGCACGCTATTGCGTATCGCGATACGTAATAAATTTTTTTAAATTACTTGATAATAAATACATTAATGCATAATATTGCATATCGCGATACACGATATCTATGAAAAACGCTATACCTCAATTGAAACCTCAGGATGTCTTGATTCTCTTACGAATCCTGAAGGAAGGAGAACCCCCAATGACCCAGACAGCTTTAGCTAGAGATTTATTCATGAGTCAAAGCGAAATCAGTCAGTCTCTGGCTAGATCCAGCTATGCCGGACTCTTAGGCAGAACAGAGCAGGTCGTCATGAAAGGTTTGTTCATGGACTTGTTGCGATTTGGGATAGCCGTCATTTATCCTGCCAGACCAGGTTCAACTTCAAGAGGAGTACCTACAGCTCATTCGGCGCGTCCACTTATAGAAGAATTCGTGAACGCTAATGATGTCTATGTTTGGCCGTGGGCAAAAGGGCAGGTCCGGGGACAGGGGATACCTCCTCTATATCCAACCATCCCTCAAGTGGCTATGGTTGACCCTGAATTTCACGAATGGCTCGCTTTGGTAGATACATTGCGTGTTGGCCGCACCAGGGAAAGGAACATGGCTCTCCAACATTTGGAAAATCGAATCACGTGAAGAATACGATCATCAACAGGGAGGTGATTCGTCGTATAGCTGAAGGTCTTGGCGAATTGAACAATGAGGTTGTTTATGTTGGAGGGGCGGTTGTCAGTCTGTATATCAATGACCCGGCTGCTGATGATGTCCGGCCAACAAAGGATATCGACATTTCTGTATCATTAGCCACTGCCGGCGAGCTTGAAACTCTTCGACAAAAACTCGTTGATAGGGGGTTTATCCAGTCAGCTGAAGATAAGGTGATATGCCGATTCAGATTCCAGGATATTCTCCTTGATGTGATGAATACTAAAGAGATTGGATGGGCACCTGCAAATCCCTGGTTTGGTCCAAGGTATAATGCTCGACATCTCCTGAACCTGGGTGGGTTTTCAATTCACATCATGCCCTTACCCTATTTCTTAGCATCAAAATTTGCTGCATTCCTATCCAGAGGCGCATCAGACCCTCGCACAAGCCAGGACTTTGAAGACATCGTATATATACTGGACAATCAGACCGACATCATCACAGCATTAAGGGACTCCCCGGAGAATGTCAAACCATTTTTAAATGGACAACTGATCAAGATGACTGATGATCCAATTTACCAGGAAGCTGTCCAGGCGCATCTCTATTTTGAATCACGATCCATCAGATATCAACGAATCCAGGAATCTATTCGATCAATACTCAGATAAATTCGGGGGGATCCAATGCTCCTAGCACTTCATTGATGCACAATCACGTTCATCGATTCCACCTTATCCGGTTCGAAGAAGAGCTGACGATCAAATCCAACGAATAACCACGAAAAAACCAGAGAAAAACGAACATCCTTTCCCGGATTTCTCATACTTCCCGGCGAGAGGGTATTCCCTTTCACTTCACCACCATCTGCTCCACGACAAACTCGCCGCGATTCTGCAGTCGAAGGAAGTATGTACCCGATGGCAGGTCGCCGACCCTCCATTCAAACTCGTGTCGGGCCGGATCCAGTATGCCCTTGAATGCGGGGCCAAGATGTTTTTCCTGCGAGTCAAAAAAGACCAATTGGAAACGTTCGCACTTGTGGGTGCCCAAGTACATGTGGAGCTGGTCTGAAATTAAAAGTTCGCCATTCCTGAAGCAAGGTTCAGTTGACCTGTTGCCGGATGCGCAAGAAAATGGCTTCAATGTCCTCTTTCTCATTGTCAGCAAACCCGTAGAACTCCTTTGCCAGAGCCCTTTTTGAAAATCTGCCCCCGTTTTGGTTCAGAAATCGGAACAAGAGATCAACCAGGCGATCCGGCAGATCGAACTGGTCATCAATGGCCGTTTTAAAAGCATCAAACTGTTTCAGATAACTGATCTCTTCCGGTATGATCCGGTTCACTGTGTCTTCCAGACAATCCACCAGAAATTCGACAAAGGGGGTTGCATCAAAATACTTGTAATAATCCGCTGTTTGGTTCAATACCCGGAGATTGTTGTCATCGGTCTGTTCCCAGTCTATCCAATCAAGCAAAGGAATGGAGTGCCCTTCCAGCAGCCGACGATACCTATCCAGATGATCCAGGATGGATGCCGAGATTGGAAAAACCAGACCAGGTGGACTGAATTCATATTCTGTCAGTATGTGATGAAACAGGTACCGGTGTATCCGCCCATTCCCGTCAATAAATGGATGAATGAAAACGAATCCAAAGGCCAAAACCGCAGCAGCCAGCACCGCGTGATACCCATTGTCCTTCTGGCATCGATAGGTCTCCACAAGACTGTTCATCAACGTCTCCACATCCTCCCATCGCGCAGAGATGTGATCTGGAACAGGCATGCCGGTTTCTCGATCGTGGAGACCGACAAACCCGCCTTCCGTCCGGAATCCAAACCGGACAAACCGGTCACTCCCTATCACCAATTGTTGCAACCTCAGAAATTCATCCTTGCTCAACGGTCTTTTTCCAGCCTGCCCGATAGCCTGTCCCCATAAAGCGGCTCTCCGACTTTTCGGGTTTTCTCCTTCAATACTGAATGAGGCTTTCGAATCATTGAGCAGCAGAAAAGCTGCTGATCGTTTAATCAGATCAGGGTGCATATCCCCAAACACCTTAGGCCAAAAGTCTTTCGGAGCGATGGCTATTGCCTCTTTCATTCTTGCAGAGCAGAAGACCAACGGACAAAACCCGGGGACACCCGGGATGTTGTTTACAACCTTATGGCGGGGTGAAGGTGTTCCTTTCGAAAGGCAGAACTGTTGCTTACGGTTCAGTGCCTCTACATATTTGCGTTTCCCGAGATCCGAATGCACTTCCAATTCTATCCCACTGACCCATTCCAGTAAGAACCAGATGCGGCGGCTGTACTGCCCTGCTGGTTCGATGCGGACCAGATCGATCATCTCCTCCATCAGTAAGGTTTTGGACAATTGGCTGAAGACAAGCAGATCCACACCTTCGCTACTTCAGGGCAAAGACCAGATGGTTGTAGAGTGCCCGGATCTGTTCAGTTTCAGCCCTGTCATCAGGCAGATACCGCGAGGGAAAAACAATCCATGCATCCAGCTCACGACGGCGATTGCGCTCGCTGATAAAAGCCAAACAGGTCGGCATGGGCATGCTCAGTCCAAGACCGTGAATGATCGCTCCATAACCTACAACATGCCCTGGTTCGGGCACTTGTCTACTGTGAAAAACAGGTGCAGAATGAGAAAATTGCGCGCCATTTGCCATTCATCAAGATTTATGCGCGCAAGTTAGCGCATTAATCAGGAAAATTATGCGCAACACAGGAAAAATACGCGCATCCATCAAAGTTACATGAATTCTGCGCGCAGAAAGAATAATCGACAGTCAAGGATAAACCTGGGGGCACTAGTGAACTCAAGATACGCTTACCACTTGCAGGGATTATTCCAAAGGGCACCAGACAGCTTTATATCGACTTCACTTCACCACCATCTGCTCCACGACAAACTCGCCGCGATTCTGCAGTCGAAGGAAGTATGTACCCGATGGCAGGTCGCCGACACTCCATTCAAACTCGTGTCGGGCCGGATCCAGGATGCCCTTGAATGCGGGGCCAACCTGCCTGCCCTGCAGATCAAACAGCGACAGCTCGACCCACTCGCGTTTGTGGGTCTGAAAATAGATATGCAACCGATCCGTAGACGGGTTGGGTTGGATTTTCAACTGAAAATAGCCCTCGGCAGAAACTCTCTTTTCCTGTTCGATCGCTGTGTTCATGCGTTGTGCAAACACCCGGAACACCCGATTGCTCGCCTCACTCAGATCACCTTCATTCGTAAAAAAGATATTGGCATCCGACGACCGGATACCACCCAGAATATATCCGATCTCCACAGGTACTCCCTCCTTCCATGTCGAAACATCCAGGATACCGGGAGCGGAAAGGACATGATCCGGATGCGGAATAAACTCCGCACTGGCACCCAGGTACTCCGGCATTTGTCCGGCAATGGACTCCGTCATCAGGCCCTCCTTATCCCGGCTCACACAGCTGATCGTTCGGACAAACGGTACATTGTCATCCTGGACCAGTACACCCTGATCGTTGAGATAATATTGTCCGATGCCTCCAAAAACAACGTGGACATCTCTTTGGAAACCGGATCATATAAGGCGGCATGCGCTGTATGATATTGATTCAGATATTGATTGAATGCCGGTACAACGGTATAGCCCGTGTCGGTAATATCCACCCGTATTCAACCGGGCAGGTCTTCATCATACCGGAACACACCGGAGAAGGCGGTCCAACCGCACGTTCCATCCGGATAAATCTGCGGCACCAGATTATAATCGCGCCGATGCAGTTCCAGGCTGTCAACGGTTATTTGCCAGCTAGACACACTGATATTCAATCCGTCATCGGCAAGCGTAAACCGCTGAATGGCATTGGTGTATTCCTGTGAAAATCCCGGACCGTGATCAGGCCCCATCGGATTGTAACGGCCTTCAAAATCCTGGCCTCCGACCAACAGGTATTCATCCCCGATTTGACCGAGGTAGCCCCGTAACACGAAACCGGTCATCCATGATCTGACGGAAATACGGTGCAATATCAGCCCCTTGTTTGACTGCCTGGATCAATCCGATTTTGTCCACCCAGGTCAGATAGGGAAAGGTGATATGTTCATCCTCAGACGGGCTGTAACCATAGCCACCGATGATCACCAGTGGTCATCATGGTCGAAAAATTCCATGTTGGTGGACTGCAGTTGTTCCTGCAAGGAGGCACTTAACGACCCCGTTCCGGCGGACCAGACCTGGCCTGTTTCCGGGTTCAGAACGTAGATCAGTAAATTGTTTCCTTCCGGTTGAAATGTCGCCCAGGGCTGTCGCCGATGCAGACCATCGATCCGTCCGCCGATCACCAGCCATGCGGAATCCGATACGCCGATCACAAAGGATTGCACACCTGGAAATTCGGGGAGATCCAATTCTTCCAGGGTGATGGTAAAGGATGACACCTCCTGAGCGTTAGACATGCCCGATAAAAAAAGGAGAGATAGGATGAGAAACAGGATCCGGTGGTACATTTTTCTGTTCGTGTAAATTAAAGACAAGGTCTCTGCTTCTGAAGAGAAACTCGGTGATCAGAATCACATTCAAGCAAACCGAAGAGCCGGAGGGGAAAGCCGTAAAAAACTGAAAAATAAAGGTGGTTGAATTCCCAATTTAAATTTGAACAGGAAAACATAATGACGGGGCAAAAGCGAGTGCAAGGTACTTCTCCACATATTCTCCTGTCAAGAACAATCAGGTTTCCAGGTCATGATTTTCCTCATTGACATAGGCCTGTTCTGAAGGGTATATTGGCTTGATATCAGAATTCTCTACCATAACAAATACAGCCATGAAACACATTAGATCCAGATATTGGCTGACGTTTTCAGTCACAGGAATGGTAATGGTCTTATTCGCATTCCTGCTTGTCAGCAGCTGCCAGAAAGACAATATTGATCCTACCCCGGATACACAATCTCAGATCAAGCAATTGTCATCGACAGATCCGGGAGGCATATTAACCCTTACTGGAAGTTCGTTGATCGTGTCACCAAATGCGATTCCTGCATTGGCCAACGGCAATGCAGCGACAGTCAGTTTTACGATCGAAAAAGGGGGAACCCTGCCAAAGGCACTGCCTTCCAATATGAAACTTGTTGGAGAAACCACCCACTTCGGCCCGGAAGGGTTTATTTTTCAGGAACCGTTGTGGGTCTTGTTCACCTTGCCCAATGGAACTGCTCCCGACCAGGTTTGTGTCGTTGGTTTTAATACGGATCGCAATGAATATGGCATCTTCCCGATCACCTATTATGATGAGGACAAGGCTGAAGTCGGGGCTGCCATATATGAATTGGGAACCTATATGCTGGCCAATGTCAGCGAGATCAACCGCACCCGGGCGCCGTATGGCGCTGGTGGATTCAGGCTACGCACATTCAATACCAACGGATGGTATCCTTCCACCGCCAACCAGGGGAAGCTGGTTCAGTACCGATTGTTACAACAAACTAATCATTACGGATTTCAATCCGACCTATCCCGAAGAAATGGCCCTGTGGACACCGTTCAATCCCAATGCAACCAATGGACGCCGGTACTGGGAAGTGATGACACCACCAAATGTCACCGGCTGGGGACCAAACCACAATGCCGGTTTGACTTTCATGGGGCCCCAGGGCACCTACACAGCCCAGTTGATCGTCTCTCACAAGAGTTCTCAACTGGCGCTTCCGGAATGTCGCCAATACAGTCTGCCGCTGACATTCACCATCAACGATGTGGTCACGTGCAGCAGTGCGAACCTCTGCTCCGGCTGGAGTCAGGGCCCCAATCTACCAAGTGGTGGAAGCTATATGGATGTCAGTTGTCTGGAATACAAACCGCTGGCAACCATACCTGTGTGCACAGGCGATTTTCAGGCGACACTGACCTGGTTCAATGGCAGTGGCAGCTATGGCGACTCTGATCTGGACCTGCACCTGTACGGCCCGGACAACCTTCACGTGAACTGGGCAAACAAAACCGCAGGCGTCGGAGAGATCACACTCGACCGGGATATGATCAACGAAACGGGATGGGTACAGGAGAATATCTGTGCACCCAGCCTGTCCGGAATGCCCAAGGGGAACTACGAAATCCGGGTACAACTCTTTGACGGTGAAGACAAGGATTTTCAGGTCCGGATGATCAAAGGAAACGCGTCACAGACCTTCAGTGGTCGGGCGACCAGCGCCGATCCCGAAAAAACGATCTTCACATTCAACCTGCAATAAGGAAAGTAAATAAGAGGGAACTATACCCTCTGCATTGGTCAAGGTTCGGAGGCCCGCAGTTGCGGGCCTCTTTTTCATGGCACCGGATTGGCAGGAAATTTCTCAGCTTGACAAGATGCCCGGGAACGGATCGCTGATCATGCCATCACCTGAAGATAGTATTGCCACATGGTAGCCGTTGTCTTCTCGATCAGAAACTGATCGGCATGCTTCCGGCCGTCTCTGATCATGGTAGACCGAAGTGCCTGATCGCTCAGAACGGCGTTCAATCCGGAGGCGATATCCTCCACATTCTCCGGATCGACATATCGACTTGAAGGCCCTCCCGCCTCAGGCATGGAGGATCGGTTGCTGGTGAGCACAGGGACACCACTGGCCAGTGCCTCAAGTATCGGGATGCCGAATCCTTCATAAAGACTTGGATAGCAGAACAGGGCTGCGCCCTGATAGATGGCAGGCAGATCTTCAGATGCGATACCCGGCCGGAAATGAACCAGTTTGGTCAATTTCCGACTTGTCAGGTAGCGATTCACCTTGCGCAAATAACTACCCCCGTGACCGACAACGACCAGTGGAAGCCGCAAGGATTCGGGCAGGAGTTCCATGGCTTTGACCAGTGTCAACAGGTTCTTGCGTTCGTTCACTGATCCGACATACAGCAGGTATTCGGAGGGCAGAGCATTTCGCGTGCGAATGGATTGCGCTTCTTCTTCACCGACAGGAGCATAAAACATTGGATCGCAGGATTGACAGGCGACCACTTCACGATCCTCGCGAACATCATACGTTTCGAGGATATCCGTTCGGGTACATTCGCTGATGGCTACGACGAGATCGGCATTTTCACTTGCATATTTCGTCTTCCCGTTGTAGATCACCCGATCCATCCGGCTGTAATGGCCCGGATACTTCCTGTAGATCAGATCATGGATAGTAGCAATTGTGCGGATCTGGCTCTTGCGCATTCCGATGGGCAACTCATTGCTCAATCCGTGATACAGCTGCACATGCGATCGTTCCAGATATT
Source organism: Saprospiraceae bacterium (assembly GCA_016710115.1). Taxonomy (GTDB): domain Bacteria; phylum Bacteroidota; class Bacteroidia; order Chitinophagales; family Saprospiraceae; genus JAGNXB01. The sequence continues at coordinate 119,383 of JADJLN010000002.1, read as the reverse complement.
TGGGAATACCGACAGAACGCCAGAGTGTACCCGGCATCCCCCGGGGTGGCATGTGGACAGCAAAGGGAGGCCCCTGCAGATAAAGCTGGCAATCCGGTCGATCGCCCGCTTCAGGTGTAAACAGATGACAGAGAACATCCGGATGGGCTGCCGACAGGCCATTGACCAGGGTTCGGGCATAATTGCCCAGGCCAGAGTTGTTCAGAAACAGGCGTTTGGCATCAAATCCGATATGCTCCAGGGCTCCACTCATCGCTTAAAGATAGGCAGTGACAGCCAGAGTAGAGGCGCTTGCTCCCAATACTGCATCGACTTCGACCAGTGAGCTGGTCTGTGCTCAGTCCATTTGCACGGCGGAAAAGGGAAATACAGATGGGACGAGATACTGGGCCATTTCACGAGAGAGGTGAAAATCAAATTGTTCAGAGATGAACTGGTCAAACCCGGGTACGGGATACATTCCGTTTCATTCTTGGTCGGGCCCTTCTATTCCGACAAAACCTGCTCGGCACCCACCACTGGATCCAACCAATGTGTATGATCAGATACCAATTTCGCCATCATCTGAATTCTGCCTCATTTTCACGGATCAATCAATCATCCTCCATCTGATGCCGAGTGCCCAAAGCAGCGCAACGTTCGTTTTCCGGAGTTTGGCTTGTAATTCATTCTGTTTCAACTCCGCCTCGATCAACTTCATCTGACGATTGTTCACCAGAAAAAGAGAGCTCTCACCGTTCTCCAATCGATTTCGTTCGGCCATCAGCAATCGCTGATAATTGATGACCGTTTGATCCATCAGCTCGATCTGTGTTTTGAGATTCTCGGACTCAAAGAGACAGGCTTTCGCCTTGTTCTGCCATTCGACCAGTTTCCGATCCCGGTCCAACGTTGTTTCTTCCAATCTGATTCGAGCCATATCGAGCTCTCCCCGCTCCTTTCTCAGAAAAAGCGGGAATTCGAATTCAGTCCCCATTTATAGTTTGAAGGGGAGATGTCACGGATCAGATCACTGCCAACTGGTTCGGTCAACAGGTTGTACTGGAAATTGATTTTCGGTTTGAGCTGATCTGCTTTGAGTTTGCGGTCGATGTCCAATGCGTTAAGCTTCAGTTCATAGCGTTGTATATCTGGATGATCCAATTCGATCCGGTTCATCCATTGCTGAACGGAGTCGGCGGACACAGTCTGGTTCTGGTTAACACCGACAAATCCTGGTGCCATGACCTGATCCTGCAGTTCCAGGGGCTGACCGTCTGGCGACCAGAGGAAGGTGCTGAGCGAGAATCGGGCCGATCGGCTGTCAATCTGTGCTGCCTGGACTTCCTGGTCGAGTGCCTGCACCTGTACAAATGCCTCCAGTGTGTCGATTGCTGCTCGAGACCCGAGGACAAAACTTCCCCGCACAAAATCGAGACGGCTGGCTGCTAGTGACCGGGCATTGTTGAGTATGGCCAGTTGATTTTCAGATCGGACCCATTCCCAATAGGTAGAAGCTGCTTGAAACAGGAGATCATTAAGCAGCCAGCGTCGTTCCGCTTCTGCAGCCCGGACATCAATCCGTGCTTTGAACAAAGCAGCCCGCCGCTGATCGATCAGCAGTCCCTGTCCAATTGGCACCTTGATACCTGCAACAGCGAGCCCTCCGGGAGGTGTAGTATTTTCCGGATTCAGATAGGTTCCCGTTTGCTGATTATATCCTGCCTTGAATTCGACACCAAACCAGGTTGGCAACCTGACCCCACCGTCGAGTTGGGAATAGTAAGCTGTCCCATCGTAGTTCTTCTGATCCAGGTTTGTGTACAAACGCGGATCAAAGCCCCCTCTTGCCGCTTTCAGGCCCGCCTGTCCTCGACGAAGTTGAAGATCGGCCTGGGCGGCAATAGGGTGATTGGCCCGAACCATCTGAAGAACGGAGGCCAGTGTCAGTACACCAGAGGAATCGATCTGCGCGGAGAGGTTTGCAGAGAGAGAACCAGTACAGAAAATCACCAGGACAATACGCGACAAATACCCGTTCATAGGATCAGTTCATTTCTTTTTCCTTCAGGCCCGATTTCCCCATACCCTGGTTCGATCTGCTACGGCCATTATCCTTCTGATAGAAATTGGGAGGAAACCCGTTGAGTTGACGCCACAGTTCATACCAGATCGGTACATCATCCAGCAAGGCCATACCAATGGCCCCAGATCCGACACGCAACCCCTCTGGCCAGGGATGATCATTCGGATCAGGTGCAACGAGGATCCTGTATTTCCCATTTTCACTGATCATCCTGTCAATGGCAAACACTTTTCCGCCAAAGGCGCCATAGGACACATCTGGCCACCCGGAGAAAACGATTGCCGGCCAGCCATCGAAAATAAAACGAACCCGGTGTCCCGGGCTCAGAAGGGGAAGATCGACCGGTTCGACGTACATTTCCACAGCCAGGTCATAACGTATCGGCATGATACTGACCAACTCTTCGCCTTCTTTGACTGTCTCCCCGATACCTGCACGAATCGCCCGGGTAACATAACCGGCTTGAGAAGCTGTCACACAATAATAACCCGAGCGAACCGCATAATTACTGTACTGGACTTCCATTTTGGCCAGCTCCCCGTCTGCACCGAAATACTCGGATTGGGAAGCAGATCGCTCGGCCTGGGCTTTGGCCAGTTTATCCCGAAACTGCTGATCGATCGATATCAGTTCGACTCGGGCATTGATCAATTCATTCCTGCTGGCCAGCAATTTATTTTCTGCGCTGATGGCCCTGGCTCTGGTTTCCTGGAATTTGAGATTTCTGGCTTCAAGATCCGTCAATGCATTCAATCCGTCAGCATAGAGTTGTTGCATCCGATTAAACTGAGCATCAGCAATCGCTTCATTGGCTCTGGCGGCGACCAGATCGGTACTGTCGGAGATTACTTTCAATTCCGCCTGACGGATCTCATTTTGTGCTTGCCGGAGTTTCAGATCCCGCGTTTGCGCCAGTGCATCGATCTGCCTGGATAGTGCTTCCACTTTTTGCTGATAGGATGCCATGGCTCCGGATTTGGCATCAATTTGCTGTCGCGTCCGCTCCAGAAGGCGTGGGTCGAAATAATCGTCCTTGATCTCTGAAAGTAAAAGAATGGTATCACCCGGCTTGACCAGGTCTCCTTCGCGCACAAACCACTTTTCAATCCGACCGGCGATGATAGCATTGATCGTTTGCGGGCGTTGCTCCGGACGCAGTGTGGTGAGATATCCACTCGCCCGGATATTCTGTGTCCAGGGCAGAAACAGAAATACCAGAAGGATGCCCATCAGGATCAGGACAAGCCGTGCGAATGTTCGACCTGTCCGAAATTCCCGGAGCATTGAAAAGGAGCGAAAGCCATCCGTGGATACTTTGCCCTGGATTCGATATTGTTGAAAACGGTGCATGGGGATCAGGATAAGTTGAACAAAGACTGGAAAGACTTCTGCTTGCTCATCTCTTCAAACGTGCCAATGGCAGTGATCCGGCCTTCTTCCAGCAATGCAATCCGATCGAACTGGCGTGCAAACTCCAGATCATTGGTTATACTGACCAATGTCCAGCTGCCTTCAGGTCCGAACAGGCAGTCCTCAACACTGGCCCGATCGGGTAACTCTACCCTGCCCATCCAATCCTCGACCAATATCAGGCGCGGGTTGGCGACAATACAGCGGGAAAGAATAATCTTGTTGATCACGGTACGGGGCAGCTTGCGGCCTTCCGTTCCCAGGCGAGTGTCATAACCGGAAGGCAATGTTTCTACAAACCGGGACAATCCTGATTTTTCAACGGCCCATATCACCCGTTCAACCGTGATTCCGGGTCTGCCAATGGTGATATTTTCCATCAATGTTCCTTCAAAGATCTCGTCCTGAGCCAGGCTGTTCCCCACCACAGAGCGAAGAGATGGAATGTCAATATTTCCGAGGGGAATCTGATTGTAACTGATCGAGCCTGTAAAGTTTTCAAACAACCCTGCAATCAGACGCATCAGCACGGATTTCCCGGATCCGTTCGGGCCGACAATGGCAGGCGCTCACCGGGACGGATGTGCAGATTGACGCCCTTCAGAATGGGTCCGCTGTCGTCCGGAAATTGAAAATGGAGATCCCTGATACGGACTTCGAGACCATCTTCCTGACCAGAAGGATCAGTGCTGATACCGGAGTCTCTTTCCAGTGGCATATCGGTTACCGTACCTATTTTTTCCAGGGAGGTGAGCACATCATATATGGTCTGCAAACTGATGACCATTTTTTCTACAGATGTGATCACCAGAATAATGATGATCTCCGCAGCGACAAACTGCCCGATATTCATCTGTTGTTCGAGCACCAGGAAGCCACCTACAATGAGCAGACCGGCAGCGATCAATACTTTGAAGATGACCATCAGAATGTACTGGATCATCAACACCCGAAAGTGCGCATTACGTGACTCCAGATAGCCGGTAACGTGCGTATCCGTGTTAGTCAGTGGTAAATCGGTTTTACCAGCCAGCTTGAACGAGACCATGGCTCTGGCCAGTTCTTCCAGCCAATGAGCCACTGCGTACTTGTATTTGGATTCCTGTAGACTGGTCCGCAGACCAATCCACCCGGTAAACCGGAAGATCAGGAAGATCAGCAGGATCAGAATAAAACTGAACAGGATAAAAAAGGGATGGTAAAAAGACAGCAGGATGATCCCGAAAAATACCTGCAGAGAGGCAGTAGAAAAATCGATCAGGATCTTGGAGAGGCCCTTTTGTACGGAGATCGTATCAAAAAACCGGTTGACCAGTTCGGGTGGATAATATTTATCCAGCGCTTCCAGACGCATTCTGGGGATCCGATAGGCAAAATCAAAGGCCGCGCGCGTAAAGATCTTCTGCTGCAGATTTTCGGTTATCCGCAATTGCATAATCTGCATGATCCCCGCGAGGGCTATGCCCAGAATCACCACACCAACCAGGATCAACCAGGACGTCGATACGCGACCTCCCATGATCAGATTGATGATGGCCTGAATACCCAGGGGGAGGGAGAGATTCACGAGACCGTTAAATACGGCATACAGGTAGATCACACCGATATCGTTGCGATCAAGAACGAGTAAACGCCAGAATCGCTTCAGCGGGGTAAGTGGTTCAGTCATTTCCATGGTCAAGCATCAACAACCGTACAACTGGTTTTCTTTCATTTCCCGATAGGAATGCAAAGCAACCGTCAATTGTTGACAAAAACCAGAATGTTGGTTGACGGATGAGTGACCCCTACGCATGAAATGATCAGTCAGGAACATGAAAAAATCGATCCGGGATGATCTACGAAGATATTTATCTTCCGTAAACGACTCCTACCTGTCTCACATCGACCTGTTCATCAATGAGTTGGATTTCCACCCTGAAACCCGATCTGGAAGGACACCTGGATCCGTGATGAACATGTCGGGTGGATTATATTCCGATTAGAAATGGTGAACGCACCCGGATTGTAATTACTTCAACCTGATTCAGGTACCCTTCTTTTTCTTTGACTCCAGGGAATGACGCTGATCGGACAGCACGTTTTGCAGCGTCCAGTCTACACGACGGGCAAAGGCAAACTGCCGTTCGGGGCAATCGGGAAGGTGACACAACTGACAGGCAGATGGCCGGCAGCTATCGGTATGGACAAACAGTTCCACCCGGTTTTCAAATTCCACCTGCACCGTCTTCTCCAATGCATCCACCTCCTCGTGCGCCTGCTGAACATGGAAGTACCAGGGCACTGTCAGATGGCAATCGATATGCAGGATGCTCCCGTATTTGATGATGCGCAGATTGTGGATATCTACCACGCATCCCGTCTGTGATGATTCAGATGGTCGATCAATTTGACTAAAAAGTGCTTCATCCGCCTCATCCATAATGCCAGCGATAGATTTCCGGAGGATTCGATAACCTGTGACGAGAATGATCACACCGAAAACAATAGCTACTGTGGCATCAATCCAGGAATAACCGGTGACCAGCATCAGTGCCAGGCCGATGATCAATCCACCCGTACTATAAGCATCTGACAAGAGGTGGCGACCGCTGGATGCCAGGGCAATGGAATGATTTCGCTGTCCTGCTCTTTTGGCAATCATTCCGACGAGGAAATTGAACCCCCCGGCGATGCCGACCAGGAGTAGCCCCAGATCCAGGTGAGAGACCGGCTCGTGGACCAGCAGGCGGTGAACCGCTTCCCAGATGATCATGCCGCCAGCGACGCCGATCAAGGTCCCCTCCACCGCAGCCGACAGAAATTCGACCTTCCCATGCCCATACGGGTGGTTGGCATCGCGTGGTTTGGAGGCCAGCCAAAGACTGTATAAACCGAGAGCAGCGCTGAACACATTTACTGTACTTTCTAATGCGTCAGTCAGAATGGCTACCGAATTGGTCATGTACCACGCAGCCACCTTGACCACAAACAGAATGAGCCCGACAATCAGTACCCACCGCTGAATACGAAGATTTTGTAAGGTAGACTCCATGGATGCCTTTGATGAGGGAAAGATACTCGAAAGGGGGATGTTGTCGGTTGTCGGTTGTCGGTTGTCGGTTGTCGGTTGTCAGTTGTCGGTTGTCAGTCGTCGGTTGTCGGTTTTTTTCGCCTCCGGGTGCAGAGAGTGGAGGGTGGAGAGTGGAGGGTAGAGAGTAGAGAGTTCTCCCGAGAAAAGGACCAAAAGGGGAAGCACCAATGGGGAAGTTCCAAATAACAAGCACCAAATTTCAAACAAATTCGAAGAACCAAATTCGAATGACCAAAAGCAGAGTTGTTTCGGTCATTGTTATTTCGAATTTTGGATTTATTTGGGATTTGGAATTTGTGATTTGTTATTTCTAATGGAAGCACCAAAGAGGAAGCATCAAATAACAAGCATCAAATTCCAAATAAATAACAAGCTCCAAATTCGAATGTCAAAAACAACCCCACGTTTTGGTCATTGTTTTTTTTGAATTTTGAATTTATTTGGGATTTGGAATTTGAATTTTGGTGCTTATTTGTGATTTGTTACTTTCCCAAACCGGCTTTATTAATTGAATCACACGCAAATTGCCATTCCAGCCGACGGCATCGTCGGAAACGATTTCCAGACCAGTTTTCCGGAGGATATCTTCAAATTTTCGGTTGATATCTGTGGCGAGTATAAAGGTGATCAGATTGATCCATCTTCGGCCGAGTGATGCATGGGAATCGGCCGGAAGAAATTTATCAAAAACAGCCACCTTACCTCCCGGCTTCAGGACGCGTTCAGCCTCCTGCAAGCAGGCAACCGGATCCGGAATGACGGCAAGGATCAAATGCAGGATGACCACATCAAATGTCTGACTATCCAAAGCCAGTTTCTGACCGTCCATCACCCGGGCTTCCAGATGGTGAAAAAGCAATCGGTTGCGCGACCTGATCTGCTGGACCATCAACGGTGTGATATCGGTAGCTACGATCTGTGCGCCATGCGGAATATGCTCCAGATCCAGGCCTGTACCCGCCCCCACCAGGAGCACCTTCTGGTCTGGTTTGATCTGGACGGCATCAATGGATAATCTTCTGTACGGGGCGAACCACCGACCGATCGCATCATATACAGGCATGTAAAGACTGTATCGAAATTTGTTCCAGGCATTGGTTCTGAAGAACATCATTATTTCTTTTTCAGGGCACGATCCATTTCGTCTGATTGCACCCGAACAGCTTCAATCGCTTCTTCGAAGGTGGCGTGGATGTCTTCACTGCGGACAATCCCGGTAGCGAATTTCTTCCCGCACCACGTCGTTCACCCCGGAAAAAGCACACCTACCTTCCGGTCGTTCATCTCCTTCAGGATCTCTTTCAGCCGTTGCAGTCCTGTTGCATCGATCAGCGGGACATACCGCATTCTCAGGATCAGAAACCGGTAGTGGGAACCCACTTCGCTCATCGCATCATAAAACCGTTGGGCCGCTCCGAAAAAGAAGTGGCCCGTTGATCTGGAAGGCCGCCACACCTTTTGGCAACTGGCCTGCCTCATTTTCAAAGAGTGACTCATCCCCTTCCTCTCCGAGGATGGAATTGAATTGCAGCGCATCTGCCATTCGTTTCATAAACAGGAATGCGGCCAGGACCATACCGATCTCGATGGCTACGATCAGATCGAAAAAGACTGTGAGCAAAAAGGTGGTGAGCAAGACGGCAATGTCATATCGGTTTGATCGCATGATGCTGATAAATGCATGCATTTCCGACATATTCCAGGCCACCACGATCAGGATACCGGCCAGGGCAGCCAGGGGGATATGCGCAGTCAATGGTGAAGCGATCAGAAAAACCAGGAGCAGGAACAATGCGTGGATTATTCCAGCTATCGGTGTCCGACCACCGCTACGGGCGTTGGTTGCCGTACGGGCAATGGCACCAGTTGCGGGAATACCTCCAAACATGGCACTGAAAATATTGGCGCCACCCTGGGCGATCAGTTCCATATTGGGCCTGTGTCGCCCTCCGATCATACCATCAGCAACTACGGCAGACAGCAGGGATTCGATGCCTCCAAGCAGGGCGATTGCCAATGCCGGATGTAACAGTTCTTTGAATGTCTCCCAATCAACCAGGTAAATGTGGGGCACTGGTATTGCCCCGGAGATGACGCCGAATTGCGATCCGATGGTATCCACCGGTAACTGGAACCAATAGGTGACGATGGTCGCCACTACAATGGCGATCAACGATCCAGGGACAACTCTGACTACCCGACCCAGATACATTGTCGAGAAAAACGCAAACAAACCGATACCCAGAGCATAGGGATTCACTGTATCCAAAGCATGGAAATAGGCTAGCCACTTTTCATGAAAGGCAGCCGGCATCTTGTCCATTTGCAAGCCGAGGAGATCTTTGACCTGGGAGGAAAAAATGATGACGGCGATCCCGCTGGTAAAGCCGACAATCAGGGTAAATGGAAAATATTTCAGCAGCCGGCCCAGTTTGGAGGAACCCCATGCCCAGCATCAGAAAACCGGCGATAAATGTGGCGACGGTCAACCCTTCAATTCCATATTGTTGGATGATGCCAAATACGATCACGATAAACGCACCGGTTGGTCCACCGATCTGGATACGACTGCCTCCGAAAATGGAAATAATCAGTCCGGCGATGATGGCGGTGATCAGACCCTTCTCGGGTCCAACGCCCGAGGCAATGGCAAAGGCAATGGCAAGGGGCAGGGCGACTATCCCTACGATGACACCCGAAAGTGCATCCTGCCCCGCTTGTTTGCGCGAAATGCCCTCTCGTAAAAGACTGAATAATTTTGGAACAAACTCCCCCTTTGCCATATGAATCCTACAGATCTGTAAAGATACAGCCCTTGAAGACCAACCTGCTGAAAGTCGGCATGATATCGATCATGCAATTTCTATTCTCACCCAGATCGCCGGTTGGCAACGAATACTGCCCCTTGAAATCACCAAGGGAACGCTTTCACACTGGTTTGGACAGCGCAGAAGTCAACCACAGAAATTCGTCGATAAATCCATCGATCTGCTGTTGAAATCCATCATCTGTCAAATTGCCCTCCACATCGAATTTCCGATCCATTTGCGGTGTGATCAACATTCGGGGACACACGACAGCAGAAAATCCTGCACCCAGGAGGATCATCTGCTGGGATGCACGCATTCCCCCCATCGCTCCAGTAGAACCTGTTACAATTCCCCAGGATTTTCGTTGAAAGACCCGCTTTGGGAAGTGGTCCAGGAAGTTCTTCATAGCTGAAGAATAGCCGCCGTTGTACTCCGGACTGACCAGGATAAAGCCGTCTGCTTCATCCATTTTCTGATAGTTCTCCCGATGCGATTCGGGAATCAGATCTTCCCGATTCCATACGATCTGAATGGGTGCCAGGCCTTCATCCCGGATGTCGACAAAATCCACCCGGTCAATTTCCTTGCTTGTCAATGCGCCAACCAGATGCCGGGCTATCCGTCGACTGACACTCTGTTCTCTGGGGCTTCCTGAAATTACGATAATCTTCATATGTATGCAATCAACTGTCCTGAAAAACAACTGTTCCAGCCAGTGTGGGTAACCCTAACCAATCTTCGTCGATAAAAGTTTTATTCCCTGCGCAGAAGCATGCAACGGAAGTGGAATCGGAGTACATTTGGCCCTTCTTCGACAATATACACGACCGTGGCAACAACTCTAATGATCGCTGTCTTTGTGCTGGGTTACCTGGCCATTGCACTCGAACACCCTATCAAGATCGACAAAGCGGCTTCCGCATTATTCACCGGCATGGTCATTTGGGTGATCCTGGTCTTCACCAGCCACGGGGGGCATCCACCAGGATGCACTCATCCACCATCTCTTTGACATTTCAAGTATTCTCTTTTTCCTTATGGGGCCAATGACTATTGTCGAAGTGGTGGACACCCATAACGGATTTTCCATCATCACCGACCGGATCAAAACACGCGACCCCGTCCGCCTGGCCTGGATCATCGGATTTGTCACCTTTTTTCTGTCTGCTGCACTGGACAATCTGACAACGGCTATTGTCATGATCTCCTTGCTGCGAAAGCTTATCCAGGATCAGAAAACACGCTGGTTATTTGGCGGTTTGATCATTATTGCCGCCAATGCTGGTGGTGCCTGGTCGCCGATAGGGGATGTCACCACGACGATGCTCTGGATCAAAGGTCAGCTTCCTGATGCGATGGGATTTGTAAAAAACCTGCTCCTCCCGAGCCTGGTTACGATAATCATCCCATTGATTATCATGTCATTCAGTCTGCGCAAAAGCAAGCTGGTCATTCAACCGAAAGTACACTCGGAGGAGAGTCGGGAAAGCCACCATTTGGAAGCCACGAAAAAAGAACGCCTTCGTGTGTTTCTGCTCGGTATCGGTGGGCTGCTTTTTGTTCCTTTTTTCAAACAGTTTACACATCTGCCTCCGTTCATGGCCATGATGTTCAGTTTGAGTGTACTGTGGATCGCAACAGAAATCATGCACCGGAAAAAGCCGAGTGAAACGCGGAGCAAGATGAGTGTGCTCCACATCCTGCACCGCATTGATACGGCCAGTATCCTCTTCTTCCTGGGCATCCTGATGGCTGTTGCCGGGCTGCAGGAAGCCGGGCATCTCGGCCATCTGGCAATGGCCCTTGATGCCAGTATCGGAAATATTTACGGGATCAATATCCTCATCGGACTCCTGTCTGCCATTATTGACAACGTGCCTCTGGTCGCAGCCGCACAGGGGATGTATGAGATTGCTGCCACAGGACCCTTTGCGGCGAATGGCAACTTCTGGGATTTCCTGGCCTATTGTGCCGGCACCGGAGGTAGTTGCCTGATCATCGGGTCAGCTGCCGGTGTTGCTGTCATGGGCCTGGAAAAGATCGACTTCATCTGGTACATGAAAAAGATCTCCCTCCTGGCTCTTGCCGGATACCTCGGTGGTGCCGTGGTGTACATCCTGATGCACGCCATCTAATCGTGCATTTGGTCTTGATTATCTGACTTGGAAGATCTCAGCAACAGGTGCCCGGTGTGCATGATTCACTGTGAGTACATAGCTTCCAGGCGAAAAACCCTGAAGGTTAACATCTGACGTTGATCCGGTGAGGATGACCGTACCCAGCATATCGCGCACAACCCAGGATGACCCTTCGGGTAGATTCTGAATGTGCATCAGCCCGGCGGTGGGGTTCGGTACTATTCGAAGAGTAGATCGTGCATCTTCTTCACCGAGTGAGGAAGTACAGGGCAGATCACCGATGAGGGTCCACAATTGACTGTCAAATCCGGAAAGAGCGGGCAAGGTCGGCCCGGCAGTATTCCCCATCCGGATGACCACCAGATCCTGGCTCGGGACCACATAGATCTTCTGGTCATTCTTTCCCAATGCGGCGAACAGATCTGCTGGTGCTGTGGGGATCAGGTCCTGATTGAACTTGAATTGCAGCCCGGGCAACATGTGCTGCCCCTTTCCATTCAGCCACCAGAGATACCCGTAGGATTTGTTGAGGTTCTGTGATGTGTTCACCATCAGGTTGTAATAATTGGTATCAGCCAGGACGGGTGTACCATCCCACTTTCCCCTGGCTTGTATAAGAAGCCCGAATCGGGCCATATCTCGTGGTCGGCTGAAAAAAACATTGTTGTAATCCAATTTGATATACAATCCGACCGCGCCGATCTTGTTCCCGATCCGCGTGGCAAAATACTGGTTGATCGGCACCCCGGTCGCTCCGGTTATGACCCCGTCGAGCAGGGTATAGGGTGCATTGTGATAAGCCCATCGCGAGCCGGGTTCAGCCAGACACTCGAGACATTGTGGATCTGTACAGTCCGCATCCCCAAGCCCGTCATCCAGACCAGTGGTCATGGTCAATTGATGACGGACCGTAATTTTTGCCTCATCCTGCGGGTCACAGCTGGTCCACCCGGTGCCCAGATAATCGGAAGACGGATCATCGAGATCCAGAAATCCCTCCTGTTGCGCGATCCCGACCAGGGTGGAAGTCAGCGATTTACCTGCACTCGCCCAGTACCAGAGACTGTCTTTTGTAAAGTCATCATAATACCATTCAACGGCTATTTTTCCGCCCTTGAGAATGATAAACGCCTTGCTGTCGCGTTCTTGCAGAAAAGTCTGCAGCGTGTCCAGATTTTCCTGGCACCAGTTCAGATCCGCAATGGGATCAACGGTTGCCCAGGTCTGACCAGGCGGAGGAAAATAGAGGGCTTGGGCTTGCATACCTGCCTGCCCAAAACCCGTAGTGCACAAGAGAATAAGAAGAATGAGCAAATGTTTCATATGTGAAAGGGCCGTTTGGACTAAGGTACATTGTTTGAATGAACCGTTGCCTGATCAAAAAAATGCCCCGGCTAAAAGACCGGGGCACTAAAAAAGAGCGAACGAATAGAAAAAGTTGTCAGAGCAATCCCGATTTACAAGCCAGGAAGACCAGATGTGTCGAATTTCGGGCACACATTTTTCGTTGCATATTCTTCCGATGGCTGATGACCGTACTGGTGCTGATGTATAATCGGCTCCCGATCTCATCAGCCGTTAACCCCCTTCCCACCAGATCCAGAACCTCCAATTCGCGGTCCGACAGGTGATCTTCCCGGATCCGGGGGATTACATGCCCTCGTTGATCCGGTTCATTATGGTTTACAATCATGGCTCTCATGTGAATCTTTTCTTGTTTGTATTCTGATTCTTTATACCATGTCACGAAAAGTTGGAATGTGACCGTCCAGGGTTATTTATTGCTGAAAACCATAATCAGAGGTCCATCCGGTGTCCTTCCAATAGAATATGTACTCCGATTGATGAACAGGCCCCCATCATTCAAAATGCCCTGATCGACACAATCCTGTACGGAAAGAACGGCACCGGCCAGATTATGAAACACAGATCCCCGGGTCAGATGAATTCCATTTCCAGACACACCTTTTACAGCTACCGTTCCCGTATTCTTGAACGTGCTTGTATCCGATGCACAATCGATGGCATTTCCGCCGGAATGATGGATTTTCAGACTGCCATAATTGGACATGGCACTGCTGTTTCTGACGGCTACTGTTCCACTCTTTTCGACGATGATCTCTCCTCTGTTCTCAAATGATCCGTGATTGTCTACACAGTTGTCACCGGAGGGTTTGACAAAATGGATCAATCCCCTGTTGGTGAAATGGGTCAAGCCTTCCAGAAAAATGCCGTCCAGGATGATCCCTCCTTGCAGGATTAGTGATCCCTCGTTTCGACATTGGCCGAACTGCTGCAGGTGCATCCCGAATTGTGACCGACCGGAGATCTCGACCCTGCCTGTCGATCGATTGAGAAATGCGCCATTTCCACGGATCATCACCGCTTCTATCGGACTGTTCGAGATGACCAGTATCCCCAGATTGTTGATCAGCCCATCCTGTATGGTGATACCTGAACTCACACTTTCATGGATGCGGATAGAACCTCGATTTTCGAGGGATGCCTCTTCGATCAGATTGAGTGAGGAATACAACTCGTTATTCCCAATCAGGTCGATGTGAGCACCGGCTGCAACAAAGAGCTTTCCCTTTCCCATCAGGTTGATAGACAGGGCTTGCACCTGAGTTCCGGCAGGAATAATCACAGTGCCATTGTCGATCAAAACATGATCCTCTTTACCCGGCACCCGGTTCTCATTCCAGGATGCAGGTTCTGTCCAGACACCCTGAGCGGTAATCCATTTGATGGGCTGAACGGCCATACACGGATGGAAGGAAAAGAAATTCACGAGCAACAGCAGAAAACTGATGACCGTAAAAACAGGAATAGAACCATTTGACTTTTTCATGATGTACGATTTAACAGGTGACTTTCTAATACATGTTTTACATCATCGGATTGTGACGAATGTCGCCTGCTTGTCAATTCCTGAATGACAATTGCATCGAACTGGTTATGAATTGCTTATAGCAACCCATAATCAAAACAGAGGAACCTGAAATGAGGAGTGTGATTCCCTATAAGGGAGGATAGATCAGATCATATCTGAATCTGTTTTTTTCACGCCGATACTAATTCGAGGGAACACAGATTGGCCTTCTATGACTGCAGGTCAATTGGGGAAAGGGTCTACTTACCCTTCCTGAACAGCCATATTCGGCAGGTCATGATGATCCCTAAAAGGAGGAGTGCAAGGCCTGCCCATAACCACCATTTTCCGGATTGATGAAGAGGTTGCAAACTCCCTTGCAGCGTGAGTGCCGACCAGTAAAACGGATGACCCTGTTTGGGATGCTGAGTTAAAAACTGCAGCTTGGCTGATTGCAAGGCCTGGTCTTTTGTCATCCCTTCAGCCAGACAGGTTGCAAAGGGCACCATAAGGGCGATCATGGATCGGTCATCCACTGTCCACAGGGTGGAGAGGATTGACCTGACTCCTGCCTGGGTAAACGCGTGATGAAGGCCAATCATGCCTTCACCATCCTTCACTTCACCCACGCCTGTTTCGCACGCAGATAGAATTAAAAGTTCGGCAGGAATGCGCATGCTGTAAATCTCGGCAGCTCGAAGTGTATCTCCCGGGTCAGGATGATCTGCACCCGATGCATTCGCAAATGCAATAAAACACTGATCACCTCGCCGATCATTGGCCTTGGCATGGGTAGACAGATGCAGGATGGCAGATTGTCCTGCGACCTTGCGAAATGCGGCCAGGTTCGCCTGTTGATCCAGGAAGTATTGACCTTGAAAGATCTCCCCTACCTGCAGGACTTCCTGTTTGTTGTACAGGAGTTTCACAAGAATGTCACGGTCCGCATCGCGGTTTATATTGGATGCGGGAATTGGAAAGTCCGGAGCAAAGCCGGCCCAATTGAATTTAAAATCCGGGATGGGTTTTGTTCTTCCTGAAGCCGGATCCCATGGAAAAATGAACACTCAGCGCGCGCTTTCGGATCTGATAGGGCAAGTTGTCCCAGGTCGCCGTGGCAGGAGGGTCGTCAGTCAACAGGCAATCAAAAGGAATGAATGCAATTGGCCCGTCAGGAACAATGAGCAGCCGTTCGGGAAGATGTGTTTCAAAGGGCTCGAAGAGCAAACGGTAATACGCTCGAGCCAATGTAGAGAAAACCTGGCCATCAGGCGAGTTCCATTCCGAATTCCTGCTGCTTTTTAGTACCTGAAGAAATCGAAGAACTCCCTTTTTAAAATCATCGGGAACAGGGATTTGCCTTGATTCAGATTTGGCTTTAGTAATCAGCTGGGCAAAAATCAATGTGTCATGAAGCGCGAAAGAGAGAATACCCGCCCCCTTTGGCAGCATGCTTTGCAAAGTTGATAGCCTGGGTAACTGACGCACCATGGACTCCCGATAGCGATCAGGATATTCTTTTTTCAATCGGATCGCCAATCGACGTTTATCCTCCCTGAGACGAGTCAGATCGGATTGATTATTCCGGGAAATGACTGAATGCAGACTCATCTGCAGTTCATACCCTTCGATCAGTGCCGTGAGCTGTTTCATCTGATCCTGTAATGAATCCGGAATACCCGGAAATTGATTGGTTCGCTGCAGGCGAAGGGCCTGGTCTAACAAAACAGCGCGACCCGCCTCGGCATGCTGTAAAGCCACTTCCTCCCTGCTCAATCCTTCTGACATCAACATCGCCACCGTCAATCCCAATCCAAATAATTCCCGCCCGGCTTTGTTCAGCACCAACTTGCTTTCGTCGTCCGTCGTTGTCGCCTGATAATCCAGGATCATGGCTTGCGTTTGCATCACTTTTTTTAATACATGATTCAACGCGTCAGAATCGGGTTGAAGGCGGTAACTCAACAGCTGAAGACGCACTCGTTCTATGTCCAGATTGATCCATTCCCGCGAACAGTAGCGCTCAACTTTTTCAACTCGTTTTCCAATTGATCCAGGGTCAACCCGGCGGATCGCAAGTCACCGGATAGTTGTTGAAAGCGACTCAGTTTCAAACCGGCATTCATGACTACTCGCAAACTGAATTTAGTGCCCACCTCGACTGACTCTTGCCCGGCATGAAATGAATCGTATGCTGCAGAAAGAGCCTTGTTCAATATTTGTGCAGCCTTTTGAACATGATCTGTTTGTGCCAGATAATCGGCCCTGTGAAGCGCCTCAAGCAACGCATCCTCATTGTGCAGAATGGGGATGGCTTCCACAACCCGAAGCATTTCCCCGGCCAACTTCATTTTTCCTTGTGCCATGTAAACGCTGGCCAGATCCCGATAGGCTGTTTTCAAGCGGGACGTATACCGACGGTAATTATTCGATTGCAAGAACCCTTGTTTTGCTTCATAGGCAAGTACTCTGGGATATTCTCTCGCACAGATCTGTACGGTTTCTTCCAGGATCGGTAGACTTTGCGCTGTATCTCCCATGCTGAACAAATAGTCCCCCTTCCGTCCCAGAGCCAATGCCTTATCCCAGGGATTCGGGCTGTCCTTGATCAGCTCAAGGTAGAGGTCGTTATATGCGATCGCGATAGGGAACATCCCCAGATCCGCATAAAGACCACCCAGGCTGTTGTAACATTTCAGCAGGAGTGTTTCCGTGTGCGGATGCCATGCATCCTCTCCCGTAAGTTGCGTCAATCGATTTTTAATTCGCTCCATGGTGTCTATGGCTTCCTGATAGAAACCATTCCGTTTTCGCCAGTTGACATAGTCAAATGACATGGCCAGAGAATAATAGATTCTCATTTTCGGATCGAGCCCTTGTGTGGAACGCAACTCGCTTTGACCTTTATGAAGGAGGGAATGGAGAAAATCCCTTTCCTCTTCCCCCAGGGGATATTGTTGCAGACAGTGGAGAATGTAATTAAACCGGATCCACGGATCCTCATTGGTCCGGAGTGCATTCAATTCATTGAGAATGCCTTTCGTTTTTTCATCACGCTCCCGCTTCCCATTGACTGGCTGGTTGATCAATTTCAGGAAGGCCATTTCATAACCTCTTGCATCTGTTTCAAAACGGGCCTCTTCCAGGTTGACAAGCAGCCTTTGAATGAATTCGAGGGAAGCACTGGATTGTTGGGCATGCAGGGAATAAAATAAAAACACCCCTGGCATCAGGAGAAGAATCCTGATACCAAGGGTGTTCCATTTACATGGGAAGGACACGTTCACGGCCTGCGTTCAACTGCCATTAAACTCATCCTTAATCTGCAGAAGCAGGATGTAAAAACAAAGGTGTCCTGCTGATATTCTGATTTCCTGATCCTGTTTGTCGGGTTACTCTTAATAACAGCGACGTTTCATAATGTCCGGACAAACTATCCCAGGGATTCTGGATATCCGATACCCTCCATTATCCCCGTCAAAATATGCAGGATCTGTTACCAATTCGAAAAGTGGTGTACTGCTTGCATCTTCTATTCCTACCGAGACGGAAGTGGTCTCATTCCAGACCGAAGACAATACCCTTAAATTAGGGTCCCCTTCCGTTTCAATAATATGTACATGACCCAGGCAGGAATACATGCCACAATCATCATCTCCTGTCGGAGGCGGATTGGGTGCACCAAAATAAAGGACAAATAACGGGAAATTGGTCAGCATCATCAATTTGCTGGAAATTACGGCAAATCCCTGTTTGAATAACGAAGCTGTTCGTTCATGACTTTGCTCCAGCGCAATAAACTCCGGAGACAGTTGTGAATGGGTATTGCAAATCACAATGCAACTGTCAAATTTATCGGAGTTGTAGTTTTCCAGAGGACCAACCAGGGTGTCGAAGGTTGGCAGAATGATCAGCACGGTTGAATCTGCCAGGGCATCCATGCATACCTTCCGGCATCGCGCCCGTTCATATTCCGCGCGAATGCCCACCTCAGAATAATAAAGACTATCTTCCAACAGGGGCGGGTCCCCAGAATCAAAAAGGCAATCAGTATCAATACAATCACAGCTTGCGAGCCCACAGATCATGAGCAAGACGTAGACCACTGCTGGCCAGTTCCATTTTGTTTCCATTGTTTACGTGTTTTGGTTGTATCCGAGTATGTTGGCAGTTTCGCAGATGTGACCGCAATTCCCTAAAAATCGAAATTTTATTTCACATCCCGTTCTTCTAAATGCATTTTACTATTGATTCTGCAGGGAAGGACCAGCCCCTATCAACCAACTTTTCGAATATCTGCTGTATCTTTTCCCCCATGGAGCAAGAGGAGATCATCGGCCAGATCAGGGCAGGGGGACGTGGCAGACAAGAGGCCCTGACCATCCTGTATCAGGATCGCTCCACACGCCGGTCAGTATTCAGTACAATTCTGAAAATGCGGGGTAACATCCAGGATGCTGAGGACATGTATCAGGAAAGTCTCATCATTATGGACCGCAACATCAGGGAAGGGAAATATGAACATCAGGGTAGCCTTACCGGATACCTGTGCGGCATTGCCCGTCTCTGCTGGATGAATCAACTGCGCAAGAAAAGCAGAACAGATCTGTTGGACACACCCATTGATCGATCACTGGAACATCAGATGCCCGGCCTGATCACTGGTTGCTGGATCATGAAAGAACCACCCTACTCAATGGTTTTCTAGCTCAACTGGATACCCGTTGCATTCAGATTCTCAAACTCTGGCAGGAACGGACCAGCATGCAGGAAATTGCCGAACTACTCCAACTCAGTAGTGAGATGATGGCCCGGAAGCTGAAGTACCAATGCACAAAAAAACTGGCTCAACTGATTCATGAGCATCCAGAGATCGAGCGGATCCTCAAGCAAAATGTATGAACACGGAAACCTTACACGCACAATTCGATGCCTGGGCAGAAGGAAACCTGTCGCCGTCCGAGATCAATGCCTTACAATCCTGGATGAACGATCATCCCGAAGCAATTCAGGAGATGGAAGATCGTCAACTCGTATCCGAACTAATGGAGTTTTCTATTGCGCAGGATCTGCGTAAACAGTTTGCCGAAACACCTGTCCGTTCTCATTCGCCGATCATCCCATTGAAGCGAATTGCCTCCATAGCTGCCATCGGTATTATCCTGGTTGTCGCCGGAGCATTCCTCTTTGCTTCCCTGGGCTCCTGGGATCATTCAGAAATAATAGCCGACGCATCCAACATGGTAGCCATTCCTTCAACCGGTTCAGTGCGAGGTGATCTGCAGGGCAACGCTGCCGCCTATCACACGGCTGTCTTGCTTATTGAAGATGGACAGATCGACCAGGCTGTCAGCCAGTTGATGGATAGCCTTGCGGTTCATCCAGAGTCTTCCGACCTCAACTATCTGATCGCCTATTCCGCCTTTCGTCAGAAGGACTATGCTCAGGCTCTGGCCCGGTTTGAACAGATCAATCCGAATAACACATTCTCATTTGCAGATGATCTCAGATGGAATAACATCCTCTGTAAGATGCACCGGACTACCCTACTGAAGAAATCCGAAGCGACCTTTCTGAGGTGATGCGTGATCCTACATCTGATCACCGGCAGCAAGCCGAGGATCTGGATGAAAAGTTGAACAGCATCTGGTATAAGCTGGCGAACCTGCTTCCTTGATCACTTCCAGTTCCATCTCACGCCCAGATAGAATTCCCGGCCACGGGTAGGGCCCCAGACAGAGGAAGTGTCAAAGTAGGGACCAAATGGATCTTGCCAACCCAGAATCGGCTGCTTCTGCCGAAAATCAAAGATATTCTCACACCCACCATAGATATTGAAGGCACCAGATCTGAATGTCAACTGTGCCGTCAATGTGGTATAATCGGGAGATTCTTCCGGCCGTTGAAATGGCTCCGGATTACCTGAGGTATTGGGCAGGGTCATGGCTCCGTACCAATGGGCATGGACATCACCCTGCCAGCGGCTATCTGTTGTGGCATAGGAAATGGTCCCCATCAACCGGTGACGCGCATTAAAGGGAAGGTCCAGTCGTTCCCCTTCATCTACCCGGTAAACATCAAGAAAATTATAGGCCAACTTGATTTGCAGACCGGACAGGGGTGTCAGATCCAGATCCGTTTGGAAGGCTCTGCTGTAAGAGGGATCTTCAAAATTGGCCACCACGGCTGTACGGGCATCCTGGAGGAAATCAGGGAAAATCTGATTGGAAAACCGGGTCTGATAATAATCGGCACCCCACCGAAGGACCATATCACCGAGATAGAATCGCTGAGAAAAATTGATTCCCCAGTTCATTGCTTTTTCCGGCTTCAGTCCGGCATCGATCAGCACATCCCGGTTACCCGCCAACAGGACGATCTGTTCGGAAAAAACATTGGCTGTCCGCCAGCCCCAGCCGATCGATCCGCGCAGCGAACTCCCCTCCCACAGGTCCAGCTTGATCAGGCTTCGCGGTGTAAAGATCTCCCCGAACTGCTGATGATGATCCAGACGGGCTCCCAGGATCCAGGTCAGCCGATCATCCCAAAATTCGGATACGGATTCGGCATAAACCCCGGTTACCTGATCCTCGCGAGTATAATCGCCACCCTGGCTCAGTGCCAGCGGATTCTGTTCGAATGACAACGTCTCCCGGAGAACATGGGAGCGATGTGAAATACCTGACTTGAGTCGCCAGGTCGGTTTCGGGTCCCACTCGTATTGGAGTGCGGCATTCATGGTTTCCTGACGTGCGGTGTAGTGGAGCAATCCATACCATGACCGCTGGTTGTGGAGAATGCCCGAGGCCAGCAGAACAATCCGTTGATTGTCCCTCCACCGATATGCTGTTCGTGTCCATAATTCCGGTTGTGTATATCGCACCCATTGGCCATAAACGACATCATCGCCAGCATGTTCATCCGGATAATAACCTGTCTGACCACCCGTCCGTTCGACACCGAGTAACCGAAATCCGGCACGTACACTCAAACCGATCGATTGGGTATTTCCCAAAACAAATCGATCGGCCAGAGAATACCGCGTCACCAGAGGGAGATCCAGAAAACCGTCCTCGTCCCGATCTATCCGCTGGGCCGGCTGGGTGGTATGGATAAACAAAGCATTTGCCCATTCGTCACCCGATTGTTCGAAGATCCCGTTGATCTGGGATTCACCGAATGAATTGGCATACGCTTGAAGAAAGACATCCGGATGTCGACCTTCCTCTCCAGGTTGTGGCTCACGCAATTCGACATTGATCTGGCCACTGATACTTTCATATCCTTGCAGCACTGAATTGGCTCCCTTGCTGATATAGATATTTTCGATCCACGACCCGGGCACATCCCCGATACCATAGGTGTAAGTCAGACCCTGTACAACTGGGAATCCATCCACCAGAACCTGGTTGTAGACACCACTCAATCCCAGGATCCTCAGCTCCTGAGCCTGAGTGATCACGTTGGTCACATTCTTCTGTACAGTGGCATTGGTATTGAAGCAACCGGCCAGGTCGCAACAAGCCCCTTTCTGCAATTCAAGTGCACTCACCACTTCGGTCCGGACCGGGTTGATGTCATCGACAAACTGGGCTTCCCGACGATCCCGAACGGTAATGGTTTCGAGGTTGGCATCCGTCTGCAGGCGAATGTGAACATAGCCGGGCCCATCAATAAGGAGGGTATCCGGGGCATAGCCGACCTGTCGGGCGATCAGCAGGCGAGGCACGTCCTGACCCTCCTGCCAGGGCAATCGATATCCTCCCATCGAATCGGCAAATCCGGCGATCCCCGTTCCCGGGAAATAGACCTGGGCACCCGGCAGGATATAATCCTCCTCGTTGGTTACGACACCGTGGACTGTTTGCGCATCAAGTGCCAAAAGACCAAACCAGATAAAATGAAGGACGAAAAGAGAGCGGATGAGGAGGAGCTGATTCATGGGTCAAATTTAGCCCCTTCGGGGCATCCATGCCCGGTTATTCCAGAATGAAGGGCATCAATACTGCTGGATCCAGCTGTTCAAAGGGATGCTTCACCCCGTCCAGAATATGAAAACGCCCATTCGGAATGCTCTGGGCCGTCTGTTCAGATTCTCCCTGGCTCACCATGCGGTCAGCACTTCCCCACAAGACATCGACCTGGACAGTCAATTGGGCCAGTTGGTTTTGATTCAGCAACGGATTCTTCCCCAGGGCATGGATCAATCCGATCGTCGCCTCCACGACAAGTCTCCAGTCCTGCGGAGCATGTCGTGCTTTGATCAGGTCGGCCAATGCGGGTACCTTTTGTGCAATCACGGTGGTGTCCAGCATGCTAACTTCCCGGGCAGCAGACTCCGGCGTCCAGTCCCATTTGGTTCCCAGCGTAATCAAGCGCGAAAAGAGCTCCGGGCGTCGGCATGCAAGCACGGTTGCTGCGTAGCCTCCCATACTGTATCCAAAGGCAGGTACTGGCTCAGAGAACGTGTCGTCCATCCAGGATTCCAGATCAGCGACAAGCATATCCATCCGATACCCGACGGCAGGAATGGCTGATCCTCCATGCCCTGAAAAACTTCGGTTGTAGACAGTGAAATCGGATGTCAGTAAATTCGCCAGAGGCAGAAGCTGGTCGGCACTCCCGAGCGCGCCGTGCAGCAAGAGGATCGGCGGTTTGGCCATGTCAGTGAGGAATTACCATTTTTTCTTCCAGCGCGCCAGGTGAGGGATGTGGAGGGTGAACAGCCACCGTTTGATCCAGCCAAATCCCATTTCCTTCAGTTTCTCTTGGGAAAATGCGACCATTTGAGCTGCCGAGGTGAAGTTGTCACGGAATTGTCCCTGGTCATAGCAGTAGCTGCAGTACGCTGCGTTTTTTGTGCCGTCAGCCTCGGTCCCGCCCTTACCAGGATCCTGGTCAAGGGGCATGCCGCAACTTTGACAAAATGAATCGAATCGTCCCATGGGTTGAAGGTAAGGAGTTTGGAGGAGAGGAGGTTATGAGGTTTTGCCTGCCCGCCGGAGCTTTAGCGTAGGAGGGAGGTTATGAGGTTTTGAGGTTTTGAGGTTTTGAGTGGTAAAGAAAATACGAATTATATCAGGACAAAGAGGATGAAAATGGTCCATTCAATTCATCGCGTTTAATTCACTCACCGGGCGATTGATAATTGGCATGTCAATGGCTGCCTGGGCAGCGGCCAGACGGGCAATAGGCACCCGGAATGGCGAACAACTGACATAATCCAGTCCGGCTTTGTGGAAGAAACGCACACTTTCCGGATCTCCACCGTGTTCACCACAGATCCCGATTTTGAGGTCGGGCCTGGTCTGGCGTCCCCGTTCAACAGCAAACCGGACCAGTTCACCAATACCCTCCTGATCGAGAGAAGCGAATGGATCTCTGGACAGAATACCGGCTGCCAGGTAATCGGGAAGGAATGAACCAATATCGTCCCGGCTGAACCCGAAGCCCATCTGGGTAAGGTCATTGGTGCCAAAGCTGAAGAACTCCGTCACCTCCGCAATGGCCGCTGCACGGAGAGCTGCACGGGGCACTTCGATCATCGTCCCGTAGTGGAAGGCGATCTCCTTACCAAACTTCTGATTGACTTCAGCAGAGACCTGGTCTACGATCTTTTTCTGGTGCGTGAGTTCCGTCACACAAACCGTCAACGGAATCATGATCTCCGGGAAACAGGAAATACCCTCCTGGTCCAGTTCACCTGCTGCTTCCAGGATGGCCCGCACCTGCATTTTGGTCAACTCTGGATAGGTGATCCCGAGGCGCACACCCCGATGACCCAGCATGGGGTTGTTTTCGTGCAGGGCCACGATCCGCTTTTTGAGTTTCTGGACGCTGATATCGAGTTCCTGTGCCAGCATCATTAGCTTCTCTTCATCATGTGGCACGAACTCATGCAGGGGTGGATCGATCAGCCGGATGGTGACCGGCTTGCCTTTCATCACGGCCAGGGTGGCCTTGATGTCATGCTTCATATAGGGAAAAAGTTCATCTAGTGCCTGCTGTCGTTCCTCCTCAGTCTTGCTCAGAATGACCTTGCGCATGATGAACAGTGGCTCGGTGCTCCCTTCACCATAAAACATATGTTCGATCCGGAAGAGGCCGATCCCTTCTGCACCGAATGCCAGGGCCTGGGCGGCTGCCTCCGGTGTATCGGCGTTGGTTCGGATCCCCAGTGTGCGATAACGATCAACCATACTCATCAATTCGTTATAGGGACCATGTTCGCTCAGGTCACTGTCGACCAGAGGCACCTGCCCCGCATAAACGAGACCTTTTGTTCCGTTGAGACTGATCCAGTCGCCCTGATGAACGACCTGCCCATCTTCCGAGACGAAGGAACTGAGATCCGTGGCGATCTCGGTGGTCGCCGTATCATTAAAACAGCATTTGCCCCATCCGCGAGCGACCAATGCGGCATGGCTGGTCATCCCTCCCTTACTGGTCAGCACTGCACTGGCCTTGTGCATCCCGTCGACATCTTCAGGCGAGGTCTCCTCGCGTACCAGGATGACCTCTTCCCCCCTTGCGGCCCACTCCACTGCGTGTTCAGCTGTAAAGACCACCCGGCCTCTTGCCCCTCCCGGACCGGCAGGCAATCCTTTAGCAATCGGTTTCCAGGTCATTTCGGCGGCGGGGTCAAGGCGGGGTAGTAACAATTCGATCAACTGGGTCGGAGCCACCCGCTTGAGTGCTGTGGGTTCATCGATCAGTCCCTCGCGCACCATATCTGTTGCGATACGAATAGCCGCCACTCCATTGCGCTTGCCTACCCGGGTTTGCAGGATATACAACTTCCCTTGTTCGATGGTAAATTCCAGGTCCTGCATGTCACCATAGTGGACTTCCAGCCGCTGCTGATAGGTATGCAGTTCATGATACAGACCGGGCATGATCTCTTCCAATGTGGGCAGGTTCCGGCTCTGATCGTTCCGGGACCAGGCATTGATCGGCGCAGGTGTCCGTGTACCGGCTACGACATCCTCACCTTGGGCGTTGATCAGATACTCCCCGTAGAAGTGGTGTTCGCCATTCCCCGGATTACGGGTAAACGCCACTCCGGTAGCGCTGCTTTCACCCAGATTACCAAATACCATGGCCTGCACATTCACGGCCGTACCCCAGTCATTCGGAATGCCCTCAATCCGGCGATAATCCACTGCTCGTTTCCCTTGCCAGGAGGAAAAGACGGCACCGATCCCACCCCATAATTGATCCCATGGATCATCCGGAAAGGGAACGCCAAAGACGGCCAGGATCAAGGCTTTGTATTCTTCGGTCAGTTGGATCAGTTCAACGGGCAGCAGATCGGTATCCTCTGCATATCCTTTGGATTTCTTCAGGGCTGTCAGGCGATCATCCATCAATTTGCGTATGCCCACCTCTCTGGCCGGTGGCAGGCCGGCTGCCTTCTCCATGACGACATCGGCATACATCATGATCAGGCGCCGGTAGGCGTCATACGCGAAGCGGGCATCCCCGGTACGCTGGATCAACCCCGGCAAGGTATCCATGGTCAGGCCGAGATTGAGGATGGTCTCCATCATGCCGGGCATAGAACGCCGCGCACCCGAACGCACAGACATCAGCAGGGGATCGCGCGGATCACCATACCGCCTCCCCATGATGTGCTCTACTTCATGTAAAGCAGTCAACACTTGATCGCGGAAGCCTTCAGGATAGGTTTTGGCGTGTTCAACAAACCAGGTACAGACTTCCGTAGTAATTGTAAACCCGGGAGGAACAGGTAATTGAAGATCGGGGTGGCCCGCCATTTCGGCCAGGTTAGCCCCCTTGCCACCAAGAAGGTTGGCCATCGAGCGGTTGCCATCGGCATGACCATCTCCGAAGAAATACACAAATGGAAATCCAGTTGCCATGATTGTCTGCTTTTCAGGATAGGAAAAGGCAATGTCCGGGCGTTGCCCGAGAATTCATAGACAAAGAAACCGGACTAGGCTATGCTACCAGATGATGCATATACAAACCGGACGTGATCCTGATCAGGTCGTCGCTGGGGATATCCCTATTTAATGCAGGAATAAACAAATGCCGGCGGAATATTGAGCAGCGTATAATCCAGCCTGACCCGTTTGAATCGTCGGGTGATCATCCGGTATTTAGTCGGAGCATACTGGTATTGCAGATATTGTCCACCCGGCTTAAGGACCAGATAGATCTCTCGCAGAATGGCATCCTGGAGTTCCTCGTCCATCATGGCAAAGGGGAGACTGGAAATGACGGCATCGATACTGCCATCAGCTAACTGTTCCGTCAGAAATTCTGCACTGGCATCCGTGAGTGTACATCGTGTGTCATCCTGGATACGGTTGCGCGTCAATGCGAGGAAATCTGTATTGATCTCATAGGCGGTCAAGTGGGCATCCTGGCGCATCCGGTGAAGAATTGCCTCAGTGATCACGCCGTTGCCCGTACCCAATTCGATGATCCGGGTTGATGCTTGCCAATCGACTGGATCCAGTAATTTCCGGATCAGGAATCGTGAACTCTCCCAGACGGAGCCCGTCTGAGTGATATCCTTCATTGCCGTTCGCAAAAAATCGATCCGTGCCATACGCCTGGCCTCTTTCCTGATTCCTTCAAATTCAGCTAGAAGGATTCCCGGACAATATAAGCACTTCCAAACGGTGTGCCACTATGCACCCGCCAAAGCTGTATTCTTTGCCCGCTTCCTGTCGTGTTCCTTCAAAAATATTTTCCGGAGACGGATGGATTTGGGTGTGACCTCCACAAATTCATCCTCCTGGATGTATTCGAGGGCTTCTTCCAGGGTCATTTTCCGCGGTGGAGCCAGCTTGACCTTATCATCCGAACCAGATGCCCGCATGTTGGTCAGTTTTTTTGTTTTGGTGACGTTCACCACCAGATCACCGACACGTGTGTTTTCTCCGATCACCTGTCCTTCGTAGATCTCTTCACCCGGTTCGATGAAGAAGAATCCACGGTCCTGCAGATTGTTCAGGGAGTAAGGAATAGACGTACCTGTTTCCATCACGATGAGGGATCCATTCTGTCGACCCGGGATCTCCCCCTTGTGGGGCTGGTATTCCTTGAAGCGGTGGTTCATGATCGCTTCACCGGCTGTAGCTGTCAGGAGCATGGAACGCAGTCCCATGATACCCCGTGACGGGATCTCGAACTTGAGCAACATCCGATCCCCCTTCGGGATCATTTCCAACATCATGCCCTTCCTTTTGGTCACCATTTCGATGGCCTTTCCGGCCACTGTCTCTGGAAGATCAATTCGCAGATCCTCGATCGGCTCACAATTCACGCCATCAATCCGTTTGAAGATGACCTGTGGCTGACCGATCTGCAGCTCATACCCTTCGCGACGCATGGTCTCGATCAGGACGGACAGGTGAAGTACTCCTCTTCCAAATACTTTAAAGGAATCCGCGCTACCGGTTTCTTCCACGCGCAGCGCCAGGTTTTTCTCCAGCTCCTTGAATAACCGGTCCTTCACATGTCGGGAGGTAACAAATTTGCCTTCCTGCCCGAAAAAAGGACTGTCGTTGATCGTAAAGGTCATGCTGATGGTCGGCTCGTCGATGGCAATCGTTGGCAATGCTTCCGGGGTCTCGGGATCGGCAATGGTATCACCGATCTCAAATCCTTCAATCCCGACGATGGCACAGATGTCACCTGCCTTGACCACTTCTGCTTTCACCTTCTCCAGCCCTGAAAAAACAAAAAGGCCACGCATTTTCTGCTTCTGGACAGTCCCGTCTTTTTTCATGAGGGAGATCTGCTGCCCATCCCTCAATTCACCCCGATGAAGACGTCCGATGGCGATCCGGCCGACATAGGACGAAAAGTCCAGGGATGTGATCAGCATCTGAGTCGTTCCTTCCTCGGCTACCGGTGGTGGTACGTGCTCGATAATGGCATCCAGCAAGGGTGTGATATTGTCCGTCGGGTTCCGCCAGTCGGTGCTCATCCAGCTCTGTTTGGCTGAACCGAAGATGGTCGGGTAGTCAAGTTGTTCTTCTGTCGCTTCCAGATTGAACATCAGTTCAAATACTTCGTCGTTGACTTCATCCGGTGTACAGTTCTCCTTGTCCACCTTGTTGATGACGACGATCGGCTTCAAGCCCAGTTCCAGCGCCTTTTCCAGCACGAAACGGGTTTGTGGCATGGGTCCTTCAAACGCATCGACCAGCAGGAGGACGCCGTCTGCCATGTTCAGTACACGTTCAACTTCACCACCAAAATCGGAGTGACCCGGTGTATCGATGATGTTGATCTTGGTGTCCTTGTACATCATAGCCACATTCTTGGCCAGAATGGTGATCCCGCGCTCGCGCTCGAGATCATTGTTGTCCATAACCAGTTCACCTACTTCCTGGTGCTCCTTGAAAAAGTGGCCGGCAAAGAGCATTTTGTCGACGAGGGTGGTCTTTCCGTGGTCGACGTGAGCAATGATGGCGATGTTGCGAATGGATTGCATGCGGTGTTATTGTCTGAAAACGGCCGCAAAGATACACCAAATAAAAGCGGTATCCCAGTAAAGGATACGTTAAGGATGCGCGAACATTTCAGTGCGGGACTTGGGTATTGGGTATTGGGTATTGGGTAATGAGGCCTGTAGCGGATGCCTGCTATTATGGATGACAGTTATTTCAAGGGATGAGGGATACCTGCCCGCTGTGTCGGGAGAGATGAACTTGGTTTTGGGTATTGGGCCTGCCTGATGGGAAGACCCGGAAAATGTTGATCATTCATTATAGTTTGTTGTTCGTTCCAGTTCACCGATTTTTCAATTCGACAGTTCTTCCATTCGACAGTTTGACGATTTCTGACCAAAAAGAAGGCGGAAGTCGGAAAGCGGAATCGTCCGGGGGCGGAAAGCGGAAAGCGGAAGGCGGAAAGTCAAGGTAACTGCATCGGCTGCTTTTGAACGGCCGAAGCCTGCCCGCCGCGGCGGAGCGGTTAGCTGCTGCAAGCGTACTTTTTATCCGTAGGGATCCCAGAGAACCCAAATGAGTGCAGAGTTGATCGTTGTTCGTTCCAGTTCACCGATTTTTCAATTCGACAGTTCTTCAATTCGACAGTTTGACTATTTCGGACCGACAACGGACAACCGACAGAATGAAGCACCAAATGACAAAAAACAAATTCCAAATCAGAGAACTAGATGACCCAAACGTAAGGCGTTAAATCAGTACGATAGATTCGACGTCCTCCACTCTCTACACTCCACCTTCCACTCCCAACTCCCTGGAAAACCGACAACGGACAACGTACAACGGAAGACCGACAACCCCCTCCTACCTGCCTGCAGATTTCTTGCGGAACAAGGCGATACTGCCAAACCCGGAAATGACTGCGATGTAGAACCCGAAATCATACCACCATCCCGAATTGAAGGGTTCATACACCCGGATCGCATCATTGAACAAACCGGCGATAAGCGAAATCGGTGCGATCCATCCATGCCAGACACCCATGAAAAAACCGGCCGGCTCAGCTGGTCCATTATGACCACCACCGGGCATGCAACCCGAAATCAATAGTACAGCTCCGACGAAAACCAATGCAGGGAAGATGTGCTTTTTCATAGGATGAATATAGGAATCAATTCTTGATTTCCGTTTTCAGATTTCCTTTTTGTAGATGTTTGCTATTTCGATCCCATTGGGGTTTTGGATTTGAAAATTGTTATTTGGAATTTATCCTCCATCACCATCCCATATATTTCGGCGGCACGATGCCCTTCAGGCGAAGATAGACGACCATTTGCCCCCGATGATGGGACTGGTGATCATTGAGTAACATGATCACCCGGCGTTTGCTGATCGGTCCGTCAAAGAAGTCGGTGAGTGTGTCCAGGTCGCGAGGATCTACATTGGCCACGACAGAGGATGCATCATCAAACGCCTTGTTGATCCAGTTGAGCACTTCCTGTTTGTCCATGACAGAAGAATGTGTATCCGGCTTTTTATACAGCGAATCTTCCCGGATGTACCGATTGGTGAGGCTGTAGATATTCGCCACCATATGCAATGCCTGTTCTCCGAAGGTCATTTCTTCCTGAACGGGTCGAAAATCGAAATGGCGTTCCGGCATGGCTTCCACGATCTGCAATGTATACTGGCGTGCATTTTCCCACCGCAATAGAAAATCGGCTACAAAAGGATCTTCCTGAGCAACTCCAGGCCCGACTGCAGCAACCAGGAATAAAAGAACGGTTAAGGTTTTCATGATGAGCTCATTTTGATGTAAAGTTTGCGATATCTCGAAAAACCCGGAATTGCTCTCCTCATGGTGGAGCATGATCCGTATCAGGTCTCCGACATGAATACACCGGGTCATGTGTGAACAATATCGGCAATCTCCCTATTTTACTACTTCTAACCTGATCGAATCAAATGGACCGCAAGACATTTATCAAACAGTCCGCTCTCGGACTTGGCGCTCTCGCTACCGTCCCTGCTTTGACCACAGCATCACCTGTTCACCAGAACCGATCCACGTACGACCAGCTTGCGGAACAGGTGGGGGTCAATCACCTGCCCTCCAGTCCTGATCTGATCCATTCACCGGACTCCTCCATGAAAATGATCCTGCACAAAGCAGACAGCCGGGGCCATGCCGATCACGGTTGGCTCAACACCCGTCACACGTTCAGTTTTGCCAGTTATTACAATCCCGAGCGGATGCACTTTGGCGCCCTCCGTGTGCTCAATGATGATATCGTGGCACCAGGTCGGGGATTCAGTACCCATCCTCACGACAATATGGAGATTATCTCTATTCCTCTGTCTGGTGACCTCGAGCACAAGGACAGCATGGGGAATGTGGCCGTGATCCAGGAGGGCGATGTCCAGGTGATGAGTGCCGGTACGGGTATTTATCACAGTGAATACAATCGAAACAAGGATCAGGAGGTCCGCTTCCTGCAGATCTGGCTCTTCCCCCGGGAAAAGCAGGTGACCCCTCGGTATGACCAGATCCCCATCCGGGATGTCGCCAGAAAAAATGCCTTCTACCAGATCCTTTCCCCGTCACAGGATGACCAGGGCGTCTGGATCCACCAGGATGCCTGGTTTCACATGGGCGACTTTGAAGCCGGTACGTCAACGACCTATATCCTGAAGAAAAAAGGGAATGGGGTCTATGCCTTCGTCCTTGACGGCAATGGCCAGATCGAGGGGCAACTTCTCGGCCAGCGCGATGGACTGGGCATCTGGGATACGGATCAGTTTAGGTTCAAGGCGACTTCCAAGTGCCGCATCCTGTTGATGGAGGTGCCGATGGTTCTGTCCTGATCCAGTTGGGAAAATCGGATCAAACAGATCATTTTGTTTAACGTTTGCGCCAAATATTTTATAATTCATTAAACAATAGGTGTGACTATCTGTTCTTGTGTCGTGTTTGATGTGAGCACAAGGACGACAAAACATGAAATTCGAAGAAACCCCGACCACCAACGGTCACGTTCACGATAACCTTTGGGAAAGACAGTGCCTCATCAAGGATCTGGAAATCGGTGATGACCATGTGGGCACTTCGACGGACACACCCATGCGTCCTGATGCGTTTGACATCAGCTACCAGCAGAAGATGGTGCGGATCGAAAAACACTTCCGGGAGATCATGGTCACGCTGGGTTTGGATCTCACGGATGACAGTCTGCGGGGTACACCCCGCCGGGTTGCCAAGATGTATGTGGAAGAATTCTTCAGTGGACTGGATCCCGCCAACAAGCCTTCCATCTCACTGTTTGACAACAAATTCGGTTACCACCAGATGCTGGTGGAGAAAAATATCACCCTGCACAGCCATTGCGAGCACCATTTTGTGCCCATTACCGGGGTCGTACATATCGCCTACATGCCCAAAGGCAAGGTGATCGGATTGAGCAAGCTCAACCGGATCGCCAGGTATTATGCCAAGCGCCCGCAGGTGCAGGAGCGGCTGACCATGCAGATCGCCCATGAGCTTCAGGAGATCCTGGGAACGCCTGATGTGGCGGTCATGATCGATGCGGTCCACCATTGTGTCTGCTCACGGGGTATCGAAGACCAGGGCAGCAGCACGATCACGGTGGAATACGGAGGCAAATTCCTGGAAACCCGGACCCGGGATGAATTCCTCAGCCATCTCCGGTGAGGAATGGAGGAGTTGAGGAGTTATTGCGTTATGGCGATCAGGAAGAAACACTCTTCCATCCAGGGCATATATAGATGACTGGACCAGTGTTTTCATATTGGTTAGCAGACGCAGGATTACGCCTCTTCAGGGCTTAGGGAATTGCGTACAACCTCTGGTTGGGCGCTGCCCAACCCTTGCAGATGGCGCCCCTTCAGGGCTACCTGATTGTTCATGCAATGCTTGTTCTTTCTCTTCCCGCTTCCGACTTCCGATTTCCGACTTCCGATTTTCGATTTTCGAATTTCGATTTTCGAATTTTTCATTTCTGATTTCTGATTTTTCAATCTCTCCGTCTCATTCCTCCCTCCACAGCGGACAGGCGTTCCTTGTTCCAAGTTTGTGCTTGACTGATTCGAGTTGACCATCGAAATAACTCAATATCGAAATAGCTTCCATCATTAGCGCCTCGGCCTGCAGGCATTCCTGATTCCTGATTTCTTGCGCCCCTTCAGGGCTTTTGGAATGGGGTGGGTTCCATTCATCCCGCGTTGCGGGATGCTCTGTTCTTGCGCCCCTTCAGGGCTTCTACCCTGCTTTCTGCCGACTTCCGACTTCCGATTTCCGATTTCCGCCTTCTTCCTGCCACTGACGGCAGCTGATCCCCTGCGGCTGTTAAAAAGTAGTCTCGATGATTCATGACTTCGGTCCTCGGCCCTCAGCCCCTGGTCCTCTCTGGTTCTGTTCGTCTCTCTGTCTCTTCGTCCCACAGTCACTCACTCCCCTCCCCTCCTTCCGGCCCGTAAAAAATGACCCAGGTCAGAAAGTCCTCGCTGAAGGTCTCAAACCGATGCACAGCTCCCGCAGGTGCAAATAAAACATCGCCAGCCTTGAAGGCAACCCTGGTATCAGAGACAACAAACGTGCCCTCCCCTCGAGCCACGACATACACCTCATCCTGAAGATGCGGTTGCTGATGGTCTGCACCTGCTGGTTGATACAGCTCGACCGACAACGTACCGTGACGGAAAAAGGTCTCAAATAAAAGACCTGTTTCATTCAACCTGGCAATGGCATCTTGAATGGGGATATGTGGATGGCCCATGCTTGATTTTAATTGATGATTATTTGTATGAACACCCGGGATTCATACCGGATCCGGACTTGAGGGTCTGCTGATTTGATACAGGACGTGGGGTTGCAATTCATGCCCATCAGGCAATGCCGGATGATCAAAAACCCCGTCCCGGCGCATACCGATCTTCTCCATGACACGCTGCGACGGCAAATTGATGCATGCCGTAAACGATACGATCTCCTCCAGTCCGAGCACCTCCCATCCATAATGAAGACAGGCAAGTGCACCTTCGGTTGCCAGTCCTTTTCCCCAGAAAGCTGGATGAAGCCGCCAACCGATTTCCACACAGGGGGTAAAAGAGGTCTTCATTTTCGGTCGACTCAACCCGAGCATGCCGATTAGATGATTAGACTCAATCAAGTCAACAGCCCAAAAACAAAAGCCATGTTCTTGTTGATGCTCTTGAAAACGAGTGATCATTAAAGCTGTCTCATCCGTTGTCAAAGGAGCAGGGAAAAAATGCATCACATCCGGATCCGCATTGATCTCAGAAAATCGAACCAGATCATCTTCTCGCCATGTCCGCAATCTCAATCGTTCTGTTTCAATCACTGTTATTGAAGTTTCTATCATTCAAGAAAGATAAAGGAATTGGGTCAGCTGTCAGTCTTGCCCGGACATGCGAGTGAAGCGAAGCATCGTCCGGGTGTCTGTTTTGGTTTGACTTCGGAACCTGGAGGTGTTCTTTGGTTCCTCGTTCCTCCTTGTTCGGCGCTGTTCAACGTTTAAGGCGTGACCTGTCGGTAAACCTGTTCAAGGTTCAACGTAATATACAATCAACCTGATTCGGAGCTTGAATAAATGGACGAAAAGAGAAGAATACTGAGTTGTCGTCAACCGTTTCAACATTCGTTTTGGGATGGTGCTTGTTTGTGATTTGAATTTTGTCTTTTGGTGCTTTCTTTTCAGTTGTCGCTTGTCACAGCAGTGAAGCGAAGCATCGTCCGGGTGTCGGTTTTTCCGTTGTCGGTTGTCAGTTGTCGGTTCAATCCCCAGACGTTGGCCGTAAAAGCTAAGTCTGGATCCGGACATCCCCCGAGTCCTCGGGGGGATCGTCCGGGCTCGGTCCTCGGTCTTCCCTGCTTGCTGAAGGCAAGGGTCTTCCCTGCCTGGCGACAGGCTGGGGTCATCAGTCCTCGACAAATCGCCTTAACCCTGTCGCGAAACAACCCAATACATTCTCTCCTCCCATTCCCACACAGGCCTTCGTTTTGGTTTTTGATATCAATAGCTCTGATTGAATGATGTGCGAAAATATTCAACCACTCCGTGGTTGAAGGCTACCTCTGTTGCATACCCGGGTTTCACCGGGGCTATTCATGTTCAACCCTCCGGGGTTCTCAGGACAGTCGACATATCGAAATAACCCATTAACCCTTTTTCGGCCACCAGGCAACCAATTTCAGGTCAGGTCCTCCGTCTTCCATCTTCGGTCCTCGGTCTTCGGTCCTCGGTCCTCGGTCTTCTGTCTTCCGTCTTCGGTCAATACTTCCGAATTCCCACTTCCAAATAACTCAATACCGAAACAACCCAATACGTTTTCTCCTCCCATTCCCACACACGCCTTCGTTTTGGTTTTTGATATCAATAGCTCTGATTGAATGATGTGCGAAAATATTCAACCACTCCGTGGTTGAAGGCTACCTCTGTTGCATACCCCGGGTTTCACCCGGGGCTATTCATGTTCAACCCCTCCGGGGTTCTCCGGACAGTTGAAATATCGAAATAACCCTTTTACAACCACCAGACACAACCATTTTCAGGACGGATCAACCGATATTCAACTTCCGACTTCGGTCTTCGGTCCTCGGTCTTCGGTCAATACTTCCGAATTCCCACTTCCAAATAACTCAATACCGAAACAACCCAATACCCCCTCCCCATCGTAAGTTTGCGGTATGCCTGCGCTTTCCCTGGTCATCATCACCCTGAATGCCGAACAGCACCTCGCTGATTGCCTGGCCAGTTCTAAGGACATCGTCCAGGAGATCCTGGTCGTCGACTCCGGATCGACAGATCGGACTGTGTCGATCGCCGAATCCTTTGGTGCCCGGGTCATCCAACAGCCCTTCCTGGGCTTCCGTGATCAAAAACAGTTTGCCGTCGATCAGGCGACACACGATCACATCCTGGTCCTCGATGCCGATGAGGCTCTCAGTCCCGAACTGGCAGCGTCCATTCGGACTGCCGGGGAGCACTGGACGGCCGATGCCTGGATCGTGAACCGCCTGAATCATTTTGCCGGCAAACCCATCCGACACGGGGGCTGGTACCCCGACCGGATCGTTCGATTGTTCGATCGGCGGGTTTGCCAGTACGGACCGGCCACCATCCACGAAGCCATTCACATCCCTCCTGATCTTCGCGTCCACAACCTGACCGGTGAGTTACTTCATGATGCCTACCAATCGCGGGAGGAACTGTTCAGCAAACAGAGGCGCTACAGCCAACTGGCAGCGGAAGAATTGATCCGAAAAGGCAAAACGGGAAGCTGGCTCAGGATCCTGGTCAAACCGGCGTATCGCTTTCTGAAGGAATTCATTCTCGAACTGGGATTCCTGGATGGACGAATCGGCTGGATCATTGCCTCCAGCTCTGCTGCATATGTGTACTGGAGAGAGTCCCTGCTGCGCCAACACACTCATTGACCAGGGGCCAACTTCATCCTGGTCAAGATATACTGTTCTTTGCGCCCTGGGTTGATATGCCTGACCACCACGCGAAGACTGTCACCATCTCGTTCGGCGGGAAGCTGGAACAAGACATTGCATACGGATTCCTCCAGCATATCGATTTGTCCGTATTGGATCAGCGTATCCCCCAGTGCGATGCCCCACCGTTCAGCATCCGAACCAGACCATACTTCCCGGATGATCCAATGATCAGCTTCCGGGATGAAACCAATGCCAAAATTATTGTAGTCATAATCCGGCATGTCGGTGTACGGGTAAAACCACAACCGTTTCTTTTTATAATCCAGGGTGAGCTTGCCTCTCTCCAGCAGTTTCATCCCGACCCGAGAATCATCATCCAGATTGGACTCTATGGCCACCTGATCAGCGACCCGAACAGGACCAATATGCAGCGATCCTCCATCCAACAGCAGTTCAAACGATTCATCCTTGCCTCCTATCAATCCCAATGCAGCGCTCCCTGCTGACCGGGACAACGGCAAACCAGTCAGAAGACCTTGCTTCTGAGATGCAGACAGATCACTCTGACTGATGGTAAAAAAATCATCCGATCCAGTGTCCAGCAAACTCCATATCGGCAGCTTGTCCTGGATCCATACCGGAACAAACGGACTGGATTGCTTTGCACTGATTCTGATCTTGATCGCATCCCTCATATCCAAATCCAGCCGACTTGCCGAATCTGTGATGATCATCTTGCCTTCCTTCCAGTCAAACTGGATGACACTCTGCTGCAACAGGTTGCTGCCGATAATCCCGTCTATTCCGAAGCAACCCGGAGGCTGTTTCGAAAATCATAGACCGGGCTTGCAGATTTGAAAACCGAATATCCCCCAACACCAGTTCCGGTACCCTGAGCGTATTGACCAGGGCGGTATTCCCTGCAGCATCTTTCAGGTTTTTTGCACCGACAGGGGCATACCCCATTTCTGCGGCCAGTGCTGCATCGATCATAAAAGGCGCACCGGTATCCACCAGGAAGGTGCGGTCGGTATTAGCGATGCGGATGGTGACCAGGATCTTATCCCGTTCCACCCGGAAGGGGATCTCGGCATAAACAGGTTTGCCATCCCATGTCTGAGGACTTTCCGAAACAGAGGAATCAGCAGGAGAGAATATCATCCACAGGAGGATGGAATAGGGCAGATAGAACAGGAAGGTGAACATGGTAGTCAAGATCGGAAATTCTGTAGGAATCCCCCTTGCAGAGGCACCGTCCACATCTCTTCCAACTTTTGAAAACCTGGAGGCGGAGGCTTTTGTTGTACCTTGGCACAAAGATGAAACGATGAAAAAGCGCACCTTTTTGAAACTTTCCGGAATCGTAGGAGCAGGAACCCTTGCCGGTTGCTCCCCTCTCAAAACCATGGCAGGTGCTGTGTCCCTGGGAAGCTTTCCGTATTCTCTTCCGGCTTTATCTTATGGGTTTACCGAACTGGAACCACATATTGATGCCATGACCATGGAGATCCACCACGACAGGCATCATGCGGGCTATGTCAAAAATCTCAATGCCGCGCTGGAGCCGGCACTGAACCTGCAAAGCCTGTCGATTGAACAGCTTCTGGCCACGATCAAACCGGAGGATGCGGCCCTGAGGAATAATGGAGGTGGTCATTGGAATCACACGATGTTCTGGCAGTGGCTCACGCCCGGATCAACCCAACCCGGAGAACGACTGCGCACAGCCATCGCTCAGGAATGGGGTTCCCTGGAAGAATTCCAGAAGGCATTTGCCAAAGCCGCCAGTGGCCAATTCGGCTCAGGTTGGGCGTGGCTCTGCAAGGATGAACAAGGCAAGTTGTTCATTACCTCCACACCGAATCAGGATAACCCCCTGATGACGAAGATCATCGACAAACCAGGCACCCCGATTCTGGGACTGGATGTCTGGGAGCATGCGTATTACCTCCATTATCAGAACAAACGGGCGGACTATATCACTGCGTTCTGGAATGTCGTCATCTGGGATCGGGTAAATGCTCTCTTTGGTTAGGTTCCGAGGTCAATTCATCTGGGCTAACTCACTATCCACTGTGTTTGACCGGGGTTGCTCTATCGAGTAACACAGCTTCCCACCAGGTTGCCATCAAGTCGTCTTCTTGGATATGGGTCAATGCAGAAAAGATGACACCCATGACCTGTTTCCTGCCACGCGCATCCAGCAGGCCATTTGTATTGGATAATTCACGGCCTCGGTTGAACACCACTTCCACCGGCCGTTTTTCAATGGATTGAGGTAGCAGATTCTCTTCTTGCCGCAAAAAAAGGGGATACCATATATCAGCCGTGGTCGGACTCCTTCAGCCTGACTGAACAAGCCATAGAGATACCTGAGCATTTCCTTTTGTTCACCGGATTGCTCTTCGATCATGTCAATACAGGAATCCAACTGACTGTTATGGATTCAGTTTGGCAAATACCCATCCAGCCACACTCGTCTGAACGAATCCATAGGCGATCCAGGTCATGACCATGGTAGCCCCGACATCGATGGCGCTGAATGTGATCCACATAACCGGGATCGTCGCGACAATGACGTACACCAGCCCGAGTTCAAGTCCGCGAAGGAACCAGGAGCCCAGGAATTTACCTTTGAACCGGTCCCAGAACCAGGCCAGGGCAAAACTGAGAATGAAGGGATGCACATAATACATCCAGTTACGATCATCCTCAGCTCGGAAAATCGGGTTGTAATATTCCTGTGCCAGATTGGGAAACAAGGCAACCATGGCATACAGAATACCCACACTGAAAACGAGGAGGACGACACCGGCAATAGCAGCGGGAATGATATGGTTTCTCATTGTGTAGAATTTGATTCCCTAAAATACGCAGACCGGAAGCCAACAAGTGACTTCCGGTCTGCAGAATGATGAAGATCATCGGGTGTCCACCCTAGTTGACAAACCCTTCAACGAAGGTAAAGGCCTTGCCCGGCTTGCCAGCCCGACCTGTACGGCCGATCCGGTGAATGTAGCTGTCAAAGGTCTTCGGAGTCTCAAAGTTGATCACGTGTGTGACGTCACTGATGTCCAATCCGCGAGCAGCGACATCAGTCGCGACCAGGATGGGTGAGCGACCCGAGCGGAATGCTTCGAGTGCCCGCTGACGCTGGCTCTGTGATTTGTTGCCATGGATCTGTTGCGCCTTGAATCCGGAACGCACCAGTTTGGTTGTCAGGCGGTCAACCCGGTGTTTGGTTTCGAGGAACACCAGGACTTTTTCAAACTCCGGCTTGTGCAGGAGATTTTCAAGGGTTTCGTACTTGTCCATCCCCGGTTCGATCCGGATGACGTCCTGTTCGATGTGTTCGGCTGTCTGATTGCCAGAATGGACTTGTACTGTGACAGGGTCGCTGAGCAATTCCTGAATGTACTGCTCCTGTCCTTTATCGATCGTGGCCGAGAACAACATGGTCTGGTGCCGGTTGGGCATCATCTCGATGATTTTCTTGACATCATGGATAAAGCCCATATCGAGCATCCGGTCAAACTCGTCCAGAACAAGAGTCGTGAACGGGCGCAGATTGAGTGCCCGACGCTGCGTGAGGTCGAGCAGACGGCCGGGAGTACCGACGATCAGGTGGTGTCCCTGTTGCAGTTTGCGCACGTCAGCATTGACACTACCACCACCGATAAAGGTGGCAGAATACATATTCATGCCCTTTGTGAGGCTCCGGAATTCATCCTCCACCTGAAGTGCCAGTTCCCGTGTAGGAACGGTAACCAGGGCGGATGGGAAATCCGGGTCTTCCAGCCACATCTGGATCATAGGGATCAGGAAAGCGGCTGTTTTTCCAGTACCGGTCTGGGCAATTCCAAGAATGTCCCGCCCGGCCATTCCAGGTTCAATAGCCTGATCCTGGATGGGTGTCGTGTGTGTGTACCCTTTTGCTGCGATGACCTTCTGCAACGCCGGGTGAAGGTTCAGTTCACTGTAGGCACGAGTGAGAACAGGAGCTTCTACTTCTTGCTTGGGAAGTGCTGCCTGGATGAACTTGTGGTGGGGGATCTCCGTGCTTTTTTTGAATTTCTTACCTGAGCCACGAGATGTCCCCCCGAATCGGGATCCGTCCCGTTGGGGTCTGCCGGAATTGGTACCACCGGCATGAGGTGCGGACGAGCGTGATGGTTTACGCTTGAACCGCGAAGTTGTTTGATCTTTCATAAAACTGCTTAAAATGAGCCGCCTCAGGCCCGGCCGTGTCCGGCAGGAATGGTCCGGAACAGATCCGAGAGCTTCGGGCGGTCCGGTCGCAGAGCTGAATGGATGACTCTTTTGTCAGATCCAGAAACGCCGCTTGCAGGAAAAAGTAACGAGAACGAGGAGGTGTGAATAATAATGGTGTTAAACGGAGTGCATTTCTTCCAGATGAATCCTTGCAGGGACCGGTAAATGATCCTGGCGTCCAAGTGTCTTCAGAATATGAAGATGGCCTCGTACGGCATCCAGGAAATTTTTCTGTGAATGATACGGCAGACCGAATTCCAGCGCTGTCTCTTTCACGATCTTCGATATCCGTTTGTAATGGACATGGCAGATGTTCGGGAACAGATGGTGTTCGACCTGAAAATTCAAACCACCGACAAACCAGGCAAAAAATCGGCTTTTCGGGGCGTAGTTCGTTGTTGTATACAGCTGATGTACCGCCCAGTTGTTTTCCAGATTGCCGCTTTCGTCAGGCTTGGGAAAGTCGAGTGAAGGCATCACGTGAGCTGTCTGAAAGATCATCCCCAGCAGGAAGCTGGCAATGTAATGCATGGTCAGAAAACAGATCAACGTAAACCACGGTGACACAGGTGTAAGTAACATGGGCAATACGAGCAGATACACATAGTACCCAACCTTCCATACGACAGAACGGATCAAAAGGTTCCTGAACGGCTTCCCGGCAGGAATCAATCCCTTGTTCTTGTATCCGTTCAACTGGAGCATCTCCTTGCTCGTGATCCAGGGAATGGTGAGGAATCCGTAAAAGAAAAGCGCATACCAATGCTGGTACCGATGGATCCATTTCCGTTCTACATGGGGCGAAAATCGAAGGAAAGGGGGTGTATCAATGTCTTCATCCGCGCCGTCCACATTGGTATAGGTATGATGCAATACGTTGTGCTGGATCTTCCAGAAATCCGCATTGCCACCTACCATATTCAACAGATACCCGATCAGGTTATTCACTTTCTGGCTCTTGGAATACGCACCGTGATTGGCGTCATGCATGACGGCCATGCCGATACCCGCCATCCCGAATCCCATGATCACCCACAGGCTGAAAACCATCCATCTGGATGAGATCTCACCGAAATACAGCAAGCCCAAAGGCACGAGGTAAACCAGCAGCAGGATGACAGTTTTGGTCACCATCGCTGCATTGGCATTGCGGGAAATATTGTTTTCGGTGAAGTACGCATTGACCCGGCTTCTCAACGTAGGATAGAAGGTAGCCAGTGAGTTCTTGTTATACTTTGGAGCAATAAAGGTCATATCTTCTTTTAACAGAAGCCGCAAAGGTACGACAAAAGACCCGATCAGCCTACCTCTATTCCAATCCGATGAAATTCCCGCTCTTCCAGGATCTCCCGGGGCAAATTGGACAGGATCTCCTGTTGCAACAGATCGATCAGGTGTTTTTTCACATGGTCCCGATCTGTCACCAGGCTCACTTCACGAACGGGTACCGGTGGGGCGAAGGGTACCAGGCGACGTCTTCGGCTCAGACTCATACCTTTCGTGGCCAGCTCGGGTAAAACGGTGATGCCCTTCTGCGTTTCTACCAGCCGGATCAACGTCTCGATGCTCCCTGCTGCATAGTCCAGGTTGTCAAATGGTTTTTTTCGCAACTCGCACAGATTGAGAATCTGCGATCGGAAGCAATGACCCTCCTCCAGCAGCCAGAGTTCATTGGGATCAATCTCCTCCGGCAGAATATACTGTTTATCGTGGTCGTGCGAACTGTAGACCATCAGGGCCTCATGAAACACGGGTGTTTCCCGAAAACTGGGTTGGTTCAGTGGCGTGACCAGTATGCCCACATCCAGTTGTCCCCGCTTCAGTAGATCGAGCAGGACATTTGTAGTATGCTCCGCGATCTTGAGTTGCACTTTCGGGTAATTGACCAGAAAGGACCGAATAAAGAGGGGAACCAGATAGGGTGCCAGCGTTGGGATGATGCCGATCTGCAACGTGCCTTCCGGGTCTGTTTTTCTCCGCTCGACGATCTCTGCCAGCATGGCTGTTTCACGAAGCACACGCCTCGCCTGTTCGATGATCTGAACCCCCGTTTCGGTAGGG
The DNA here is from genome assembly GCA_016710115.1 of Saprospiraceae bacterium. Lineage (GTDB taxonomy): Bacteria > Bacteroidota > Bacteroidia > Chitinophagales > Saprospiraceae > JAGNXB01. The sequence continues at coordinate 76,773 of JADJLN010000002.1, read as the reverse complement.
ACCACCGGTTGACGACTGCGATCAAAAATCCGGGTATCCAGTTCATCTTCGAGTTTGCGGATCATCATGCTCAGGGTCGGTTGCGTGACAAAACACGCTTCAGCAGCATGAGCGAAATGCCGATGCTGATCGACCGCGACAATGTATTCAAGTTGTTGGAGGTTCATCGGTTGGCTGTTGTCGGTTGTCAGTTGTCGGTTGTCGGTTTTCCAGGGAGTTGGGAGTGGAGGGTTGAGCGTAGAGAGTGGAGGACGTCGAATCTATCGTACTGATTTTACGCCTTCCGTTTTGGTCATCTAGTTCTCTGATTTGGGGGTTTTTTGAATTTGGTTTTTTTGGAATTTGGGTTTTTGGGATTTGGAATTTGGAATTTATTTGTGTTTTGGAATTTGTTTTTTGGAATTTATTTGTGATTTGTCCTTTGGAATTTATTTGTGATTTGTTTTTTGTCTTTTGGAATTTGTCCCTCGTAGCATCTCCCTCTCCGTTTTCAGTTCTCCCAGATCCTGCCTCATAGACTGCATCAATGCCAAGATAGGAGTTATTGTTGTTATTGATGGCTGTGGCGGGCTGCTGGCTTGTCCTGAATCACCCCTGATCGACGTAGGAACGTGCTGAGGAAAGCTTCATTTCAGGATCTGCTTTTTTGATACCTGCTGACAATTTCAACAGTTGTCGGTCGAAATGTCGCGTGAATGGCAGATGTTTATGCGATGAACCGCTTCATCTTTATCTTCTTTCTTGCATGCACCATTTCCCTTGGTGCCACAGATACCATTCCCGTCTATGAGGAGCCCCACCATCATCTGGTTTACAGCAACGGCGAAATCCGAATCCTGGACGTGCGCCTCCAACCGGGAGACACATCTGCCTGGCACAGACATCGGCATGCCATCACCTATATTGGACTGGAAGGCAGCCGGATCTGGCTGGACGTCCCGGGAGAACATCCGCGCAGTGTCTATTTGCCCGATGATTTCTGGGGAGGCGATACGGAATACCCGGAAATTCCATTCACCCATCGGATCGCCAATGTCGGTTTTCAGCCGTTTCGTCTCCTCGCAGTCGAACATTTGAACCCCAGAAAGGAAATCCAGATCAATGAAACAGAACTTGACGGATGGGAATCCCTGGATGTCAATCCATACTTCATTCTTCACAAATTAACTGTTGATCCTGGCCAGACTAAGACCAACCTCTTTTCAGGCCCCGGACTATTGATCTGCCGGGGAAAAAGTCAGCTCCTTCTCAGCCATGCCGGAACGGTCGCTGCTTTTCAACAAGGCGATTGGCAGTACTGGCCTGTGGGTACGGTGGAGGTCGGACTGACCAATCCTGGTGACGAGCCCATGGAAGTGCTTCTCCTGCATTTGTGAGACCTGCTTTCACCAGGAATCGTTAACTTCCACATTCATTTTCGACCACATGCTACGCTGCATCACGCTTGTTTGTATCCTGATCTCTGCACAGGCAACAATAGGACAAACCGGATTCATCATTGACCATGACGACGTCGCCCTGTTTGACCACATCCCGGAAACCTATCTGGCAGCTGCCCGAAATACCCGCATGCTTTTTTCAGACCGGTCGGTCGGACAAAACGTACACGATGCCCTCAACTACCTCACCTACCCCACCTGGGCACAGTCACCAGCCTCGGCCAGACGGGATTACACCGACGCTGAATGGCATTGGAAAACCTTCAACCAGAATGACTGGGATGCCGGTCTGGTCCCCGATCGGATCAGATTCACGCCTGATCCGGTCCGTTATGACCGAAGCAACTGGACCTTTGTCCTCAAATCCGGGTCGTGGAAGGAATTGACTCAGGATTTCATCCAAACCCTTGGCCCGGCTTTCGCAGACAGTGTCGATGTCTGGTCCTTTCAGTTTTCCTATCTCAACGTCACGGAAGGAGAAACCATCGCTGATCCCCAGACCGGATTTTTCAGTGATCAGGCGGGTTCGCCCGACATCTACGACCTGGAATCGTTTCTTGCGCAGTACCCTGACAACCAGTTTGTCTATTGGACTGCATCCCTTGCCCGTGGAATCGGCACCAGTGTTTCTACCAGTTTTAACGAACAATTGCGCGCCTGGTGCATGGATAACGACCGGATCCTGTTCGATTTTGCTGACATCCTGAGCCATACAGACCAGGGAGTACCCTGTTATGATAATCGGGATGGCGTTCCCTATATCAGTCAGACCGGACAGATGGAGGATCATCCGGATGACGGGGCAGATCTCCCTGCGATCTGTCAGGATTATACGACAGAAACGGAAGGTGGTCATCTGGGCAGTGTGTCTGCCGGCAGTATCCGGATCATCAAGGCACTGTGGGTCCTGATGGCCCGTGTAGCCGGTTGGGATGGCAAAATAACTGCTGTAAATGACCCGCATCAAGCACGTAGTGACCTGATCCTCTTTCCGAACCCCGTATCGATGACGGGCACGTTGACCATACAATCTGAGGACGCATCTCCATCCGGCCTGTTCGAGATCATAGACCTCTTCGGTCGCCCTGTTCACAGTCAGATGCTCGAGATATCCGGCGGGCCGGTAGAACTCCCGCTGTCCGGCCTGGTTCCTCCCGGAACCTATTGCATCCGGTGGTCTGACCAGGAACGGACGCAATACGGCTTGCTTACCGTGTATTAACCAGGTTTTCGATGCTCAACTACCAGCACACCGGCCAATCCCTAATCACATAGAATGCCCACCTTCAACCCCAATAACCCGTGGCGTCTTGTATCGACGGCCATTTATTCGAAGCCGGTAGACAGCCGGATATTCGGGAGTGTCGAACTGGATGTGACCGAACTTGAACAATGGGTGAACCGGAAACGGGAAGAAGGCCTGAAAATCACCCTGATGTTTCCCATCATCCTGTTGGCGGCAAGAGCACTGAGGTCGGAAGTCCCGGAATTGAATTGCTACGTCAAACGTGGTCATGTGGTCCACCGGGAAACAGTGGATATCCTCATCAGCGTCCTGATGGATCGCGGCAGACAAATGACTTCGCTTCGGCTCCCGGAGGCTGACCGGATGTCGATCAGTCAGATGGCCGATTGGATGACCGAGCATTTACACCTTCACCGGACAGCTGATCAGGGCGCTGTGGCCAGACAAAAGAACTGGCTGGCCAGATTGGGGTGGCCTTTCAGGAAAATTCTGGTATCTATCTGGAGAAAGGTCATTGTCGAATGGGGTCTTCGCATTCCCTTCACTGAAATCCAACCTGATGCGTTTGGCTCGATGATCTTCTCCAACATCGGAAGTATCGGTCTGGATGTGGGCTATCCTGCTCTTTTCCCGATCTCCAACGTACCGATGGTACTGGTTATGGGCAGTGTCCAAACCAGACCTGCCGTGATCGATGGTCAGATCGTCCCAAGGCGGCTCCTCAACCTTTCAGCAACGCTGGATCACAGGGTAGTCGACGCCCAACACGGAGGGACTTTGTTCCGCTACCTGAAACGGGCAATCCGCCATCCGGAACAACTGGAATCCTGAATGCCCTCTCTGGATTCAGCACCCGGAGACCGATCTTCATAGGACCAATCCTGAACTCGTCCTAGACAGAATCTTATCCCGTGATCTGGGTTAACATGCGTTCAAATTTCGGCTTTCCCATGCAGACATGCGTGATATTATTAAGGTGTTTGCTATATTCGACCAACTTTATTCACCAAACCAATAACATGTTATGAGTACCAACAAAATTCTCATCTCCGGTCTAGTCGCCGGAATCGTTGCATTTTTCCTGGGCTGGATCGTCTGGGGGATGATCTTGGCCGGAATGGAAGACACCATGGCAGGCACAGCTACCGGAGTCAGCCGTGGCGAAGACATGATCTGGTGGGCCCTGATCGTTGGCAACCTCCTTTTCGGTTTCTTCTATGCCTATCTTTATGGTCGTTGGGCCAATATTACCACAGCGGCTACTGGCGCCAAGGCAGGAGGTATAATTGGTCTGATTACGGCTGCCTCCTGGGATCTGACCATGTATGGCACAACGAACATTATGTCGTTGAATGGCGCCCTGATCGACATTGTTGCTTCTGCTGTTGTTTCTGCCATTATCGGTGGCGTGGCAGCATGGATGCTTGGTCGGGGCAACTAGCCATTCCTTCACAAAACGAAACAACCTAAGTGCGTGGGGTGGGCCGATGGCTCATCCCATTTTTTATGCCTTTCTATCCTGTTGTGAAAACAGCTCCAATGGTGATCTGAATCCTCCTCTTATCCACAGCGCGAATTTAATTTGCATGAAAATCCAACTCATGCCACTCCCCGGCCACCGCCTTTTGATCGCCTCTACCGCTCTGGGTATGTTTATCCTTCTTGCATCCAATTGGGTGATCGATTGGCCTTTATATACCGATCTCGGCACATGGCTGAATATCTCTCTTGCCGTGTTGTTTCCCGCTTTCCTCCTGTTGTTCTGGGCTTTGGTCACTCTGGGATGGCAGATGTTCCAGATCCATCCGGGCGATCATCTTATCAACCGGGGGCCTTATCGCCATATTCGCCATCCGTTCACCATTGGAATGATGGTTGGACTGGCTGGCCTCGCATTGGCGACAAATAACTGGCTGGCCATTCTGGCAACTGTATTGATCCTTTGGCCGGTATTGATCCTGCGCGCAAAACGGGAAGAAATCGAGATGCGGCATGCATTTGGTACCGAATGGGACCTGTACACCACAAGCACCCAATTCCTCATTCCCTGGGTTTGGTAGGTCTCCTGTAACAAACAGTTTGGCCCTTTTGACCTTCAGAACAACACGATGGCGACCCGATCGTGCTGATCAGCGGTTTTGACTCGGGTTTATCATGTCGAAAACCAGTATCTTCGATTTCTATTTCCACAACCAATTTACCCATTCAACCATTTCTTTCCTGAAAAAGGAGCGCTGTTAAACGTCGAATGTCAACTCGGAATGAATAAACTGGTCATCTGTCTTACCATACTATCCGGATTGATGCTATCCGTAACCTCGCTCCGGGCCACACATATTGTTGGTGGTGAGATGACTTACGAATGCAGGAAACAACCAGTACCGGATTACCATGCGCGTTTACCGGGATTGTTATTCCGGCCAAGCCGGGTTTGATGGCAGTCCAGGAGCTCAATCCGCCCGGGTCACCATCTATCTCGGTTCCGGACAGAATGCCCAGAACATGGGTACACCGAATATCGGTTCACCTGATATCACGAAGATCGATCCGGTGGTGTCCAATCCCTGCCTGACGGCACCTGCAAATGTATGTGTAGAAGAAGGTTTGTACACGTTTACAGTCAACCTGATACCGAGTGATAAGAGTTATTTTATTGCCTATCAGCGATGCTGTCGCAACGGGACGATCTCCAACATCATCACACCGGGAGATGTCGGCGCCACCTATGCCGTAGAGATCACTCCGTTGGCGCAGCAGGAATGCAATAGCAGTCCCACATTTCAGGATTTCCCACCCATCGCGATCTGTGTCAACGACACACTCCGGTTTGATCACAGCGCCACAGACAAGGACGGCGATTCGCTGGTCTATTCCTTTTGCACCCCACTCTATGGCGGCTCGAAAAATAATGTCGCCCCGAATCCGGAATCCAAACCGCCCTATGACGGTGTATCCTTCCAGTGGCCTTTTTCCCAGAACAATCCGGTCGGGGGCAATCCACAAGTATCGATCGACCCGATCACCGGTGAAATTTTCGGCTTTCCCACCATCCAGGGTCAATACGTGGTCGGCGTCTGTGTAACCGAGTACAGGAATGGTGAAGTTCTTTCCATCACACAACGGGATTTTCAATTCAACATCGTTGCCTGTGTCCAGGCGATCAACGCAGAGATCGAGATCCCGGCGGATATCCTGTATGGTGGAAAAGCGCTGATCTGTGGCAAATCTGTCCTCACCCTCATCAACAAAAGCACACCGGTCAACAAGATTAGCCGACATCTCTCGGCTTGTCGATACCGGCTCTCAGGTTCCGGTGGTCATCCAGACTTCGGATACACTGAAAATGACCTTTCTCAACCGGGCTTGTATTTCGGCAAACTGGTCGCCAACCCGGCCTGTCCTGCACCGATACCACCTCGATTGAGATCGTGGTCACCCGGAACTGGAAGGGTCAATGTCCATCACGGGCGATTCCTGCTTGTGGGACCCATTTACGTTTGCAGCAACGGTCAATCGCGATCCGGCCGCGCTGACCAGCATCACATGGAATTACAAGGACGGCTTTTCGGATTTCGGCGCCACGACCCAATATGCGTATAAAGCCCTGGGGGTCTATACACCCTCTTTTACCGCGACCGACACCTTTGGTTGTGAACGGACCATCACCCAGGTTCTGGATTGGTTCCCATTACCTGACCCGATCTTTTGTTCATGATCCCGACATGGGTTGTCTCCCGTTTTCGCACAATTTGTGAACACCTCCTCTCCCATCACTTCCGAATATAACCTCGAATGGACATTTGGTGACGGGTCTACCGGTTCCGGCACTATCCCGACATACCTACACCACGCTTGGTTCCTTTGACGTGGGATTGACCATCACTTCCCCATTGAATTGCAAACAGAGTCTTCTGTCGAACGACTTGATCCTGGACGCTTCCCCGTTGAAGCTGATTTCAGCTATACGCCGGAAACCCGGATTACAGAGACAATCCATTGGTGACCTTCATGAATCAATCTAAAAACGGCGAGGTTTTCCATTGGACCATACCCGGGCTCTATACAAACAGCTCCCCTTCCACCAGCTTTTCCTTCCCGGATATTGGCATCTTCCCGGATATCCTGGAGGTATCCAATGCCGCCGGCTGTTGTGACAGTATTGTCCGGTTTGTAGAAATCCGAACCGGTTTACGGATCTATGCACCCACCGCCTTCAGCCCCAACTTCGATGGATTCAATGATGGCTTTCGCTTGCTGACATCCAGAGGATTGGAAAACATCGAATTTCAAGTCTTTGATCGTTGGGGAAACCTCGTATTTGAAACCGCGGATGATGAAGTAGAATGGGATGGCACCGAAATGGAGAACCATTGGACCCGGGCATCTATGTGTGGCAGTTGAATTACGTCGATTACTGGGGAGAAACAAAACAGCACCAGGGCGAAGTCCGGGTCATTCGTTGATCCTGCAGGTTTCGTGCATAAAAAGGCGGGTGATTGCCCACTTCAGGGCTACATCCATTCTACTGGGGAATGGCATCCGGGATGATCAACCGGGCTTCACACATCCTGAACAATATCTCGTTGGACATCGATCCCCGGAGCAATTTGTGTCAGGACCGGGCCCTCTGGTGACAGCTTGAAAATACCGACGTGGGACACACTTAGTACACGGTCTTCCAAGTCGTAACGCTTCTCTGGCAGAAAGGTAACCTGATCCACCTGTCTCACAAATTTGGGTTTGCCCGATTTGACCATGATCACCCTGCCAGACTTCACTGCATACTGCGCATTTGCATGCCAGCTCCCCACAAATACGACCACCTTCGCCCCATAAACGATATCCATAAACCCTCCGGGACCAACTGTATCCTGGAATGCGACATTTCCCGGATGAGATCCACTTTCCTTCCGGTGTGAGTGAAGCCCAATACCTGCTTTGACGGATGCCTGCAGATTGTTCGTTATATGGATGGACAATAATGTAATCCACTTCTTCGGATCGCATGGAAATGCGGCTTTCCTCGTGATCAATGATCTGTGCAACAGTGACCATAACAGATCCGCCATTCGCTCGAGCAGCAGCAGCGGCTTCGCGATTTTCATTGATCGAAGCCGCATCGTGGAAATATATATTCCCCTCGCTATCAGCATAGGGTGCATTCATCAGAGCATGATCGATCCGGGGCATGGTATAAGATCAACGCATCATTATCCGCCCGTACAAACTGTTTAGAACTGCCCTTCAGCACACGGCTGCCCAGCCCAACCCGTGGGTCCAGCATCGTCCCCAAACCGACTTCTGATCTGATTTCCACTTTCCCATCAGCCTGAGCCTCCAGGAGGAAAGTCATGACCCCTTGCGGGAGTGTATGGAGATCCAGTTGGTCGTCCTGCGCCATCTGCAACTGTGCCCGGGTTGTTTCCCACATGGCCGGCAATGTAGGTCGTCAACAATCCCGGGAGATCGCTCTTCCACAGTGCGGAACCTTGCCCCGCCCACCCTGTGCGGCAACATTGATCCGGTTAATCCTCCCGGAGATCCTTCGCGCTTGTACCGCTCCCGGATCGCCCAGAAAAAACAGAACACCTGGCTGTACCTGCAAACCCGCAAGAGAAAACGGTCTGCCCGGGTTGGATGCGCACTGCTGCTTCCCTCGCGGTGATAAATTTTGGTGAGTAGCCTGGCCCCGGATGATGATCAAGGTCTTTTTTAGCCCAGGTGAACCGCCATCTGAGAATATGATAGATCAGACCAACTTTTTCGAGAATATTCATGCTATCCGGTTACAGATCACATCGGTTCACATCGAAATACTACCCTTCCGAAAATCGGATTTCCCGATGATCGCATTGATACATGGCACCCCGTTTGCCATTTTGTTGTCTGGCTCTGATGACAGCGTCTTGGAACTGATCCAGGTATCTACACGCTCTCCATGTCCCCAAAGGCGTCAGCGATCAGATGGTAATCGGAATGCCGCAGGCCGACGGCTGTGGGCGCCCCGAGCATGGTGATCTGATCCCGGGCGATCTGTTCCCAGCTGGCATTGTTGCCAATGATGGCACAAACCTTCAATCCAAGTTTGGTAAAAATATCAAATTCCGCCAGGCTGTATGCTGCACTGCCGTCCCCATAGATGATCCATACTTCCTCGTCGCGGTTGTGCATCGCGGCACCAAGGGCAAATCCGCCACCGACACCCGGGTGCCATATACACCCGGATCGAGCCAATGGAGCAGCTTCCGTGGTTTCAACGTGTAGGATGCGGTCGCTGCAAAGTCACCTCCATCCGCGATCAGTACGGCATGTTCAGGCAAATGGGCGTCAAGTGCCTGGAACAGAGCAACCGGGTTGATCCCCCCCATGACTTCGTGTGCCATTTCCTCGATCGTGGATTCCCGCTCCTCCTGCCAGGTAGCCAGACGAGAGAACCATTCAGCCCAGTCAGTACCTGTTGTCCATTTCTGGCTTGCATAGATGAGAAATTCTGCAGGGTCGACCTGAACACGCAACTGCGTTTCGGCATATTCTTCTTCAAATCTGTGGCATCCCGATGCAAGGTCATGATGCGGGCCTTCCGACCGAGATGACGTCCATAATCGGGAGTCTGAAATCTGCTGCCACCTGCCAGAATGATCAGGTCAGCTTCCCGCAAGGCCTGCTTCCGGTTGTGCAGAAAATGGAGGAGTGGCCCTTCCCCAGCAGTCCTCGTGCCATGCCACTCAACCAAACCGGAATACCCAGCCGTTCGACTGATGCTGAAAGATCTCGAGCCAATCGAGGTTGGCTCATCGCCCCGCTCCCGATCACCATGACCGGGCGCCTGGATTGCCTGATTTCCCGGAGAAACAAGTTGATCGCCGACTCCCGAACCGGATATGGTGATCGAATGACCGGACGGGGAAAGCCGGTTGCTTCACCCCGCAAACAACCGGTTGACATGTCGGTGAATATACCAGTAGGTCAATCGCGCTGCAATCGATTTACCGGTTTCGTTTTTGGCCCCATACCATTCCCTGACCGTCTCCTCGGGATACAGCAGATCCACCGGACATTCAATAAATACAGGGCCAGGTACACCTGTCGTTGCGACCCGGAATGCCTTCTCTACAGCAGGAACAAGGTCTTTGATGCGCCTTGCCTGGATCCAGGTTTTAACGACCGACTTGATGATACTGATCTGATCGATATCCTGTAATGCCCCCCGATTGCGCAACGGGTCGCTGTTGCCCCCCCGAACAGGATCACAGGTGATTGCGCCATCTGGGCGTTTTTCAATGCAGTAATGGTATTCGTCACACCCGGTCCTGCGGTCACCACCGCGATGCCGGGGATGCCCGACAATCGCGCTTCAGCATCAGCAGCAAAGACCGCTGTGGCCTCATGTCGGACATCAATGACTTCAATCCCCGACTTTTCGGCTTCGACATAGATGGGCGCAACATGACCACCGCTCAGGGTATAGAGATGGCGGACGCCATGATTGATCAGTACCTCAGCGATCAGTTGGCCACCATTCATAGTGCAGAAGTATTGTGCCTGTCAGATACATCCTGCTAAAGGCACTCAAGCCTCGGAAACGACAGGCAACTAGATTTTCGAGAAGCCACAGCAAGTGAGTAAAGCCTGCACTCGCAGGTTCTCCCCTTTCCCTCCCCTGGTTTTGGGTTGGTGGGTTTTTTTAAAAAACCCCCCCACACCAGCGGGGAAAACAACTTGGCCTTGGCCTAGGTGAACCGCTTCAAACAACCTGGTTGAATCCGCTAATAACCATTGTGTAGAGACCAAGCTCACCGGCTCCGATATATAAAGAATCATGCTTTACCGTTTCTGTCCCGTCTGACTTGTAGGAAAACTGAATCTGCGTGAATTGCTCTTTCGGCAGTTTCATGAATAGAACCAATAGCTCCCGGAGGATAATGATCTGGCCAAAAAGAATACCGGGCATTCACATACGTGTTAACGATACCGCAGATCGTTGTAGTCCTTTCCCGTCAGGTTCTGCAAATGAAAGCAAATTCGGGCCGACTTTCTGGATTCAATGATCACCCAACTGGATCCTGAATGCCTACAAATTCTTTATAGTCTACAACTTCCCGCCCATCATAGGGACTCGTTAAATATCCATCCCTGTACACGATAAATTCAAGATATCCCTGTGTTTGATAAAAAATCGGAACCATCGATCTCTAGTTTAAGGCAAGAGCCATCATTCCCGGTCATCGTTTCTCCAACCTTCAATGGGAAATAGATAAATGCCCCATTGTGATACCATCTTCTACACGTGCTATTGTCAGATCCTCCGGATTGTTCGGATTCACTACTTTACCAAGAATCTGAATACAATTTTCTCGCACCCTTTTCGCCATGAGCATAATCCTCCTTGCTACACCCTGTCATGAGCATGCCTGTAGCGATCAACAGGATAGTGGAATACAGAACTATCGATGTACTATCACTTCTGTCCAGAAAGAGAAACTTTCATTTGCTGTCGGGCTTAGGTAGAATAACTAGATGCAAGTTAAGGCATCAACCTGATCAGTTCACACCTGATTCCGGATAAAATTGAGGACAAGGCTTAGGAATTCGATTCTTTTGAGAAGAAAGATCAACTTATGATTGTGAGATCTTCTAACAAGGCCAATTAGAATATCAATGATGTATTCACAACTAGAATAACTTAACAGCTTTATCAGGAAACAATATGATTGAAAAAATGAGATTTGTGCAATAGGAAGCGGATCTAGTCAATATTCCTCGATGGTTGGCCTCGGCAGGATGTAGGATTCCTCTCCGGGCCTTCATGGTGAAATTTTGACTACATCGATCATCCCGTCTTCCAGCTGACTCCGAGTGCCCAGGGTGACTTTTTATTGAGAAAAATGTTTGTGGCAGGGCAAGTCATCAGAAACCTCTTGTCGCCAATAGTGGACTTCTTTCTATCCTTGCCGAAATTAAATAACCCGGCTCCATTCAGGCTGACGTTTGCTCGGGTCCGGGGTTTTATCGTTCGGCCCCTAATTTGTCATGATCTGTTACAGGGGTTTTGATTTAGATATTTATAAAGGGAGAGATTGCTATTTTATGCTATTCAGGACCAGGATCTGTCAAAATGGACTTCTGAAGGTGCTTTTGGCATGCTACAGTATTCCATTCAGGGCCTCGTTGGCGAAATTTTGACTTTAGTAGTTCACCTTTGGCCCGCATTCCTCCTTCGGCGGACAGGCAAGCCGGCCCCGAGTACTCGGGGTGACTTTTTGTTGCGGCAAAAAGTCACCAAAAACCGCTTGTCGCTAAAATGGGCCTTCTTTTTATGTTTAAGAGCAGTGCTAACTCGTCTCAGGATTGGCTGCCATTTACATCAGGACCCAGACGATACTGTCTGGATCCGGACTGTAAACGTCCGGGCCCTCGTTTGGCGAGGATTAATTTTAGAAGGGGTAGATTCGGATTTTATGATATGCAGAGTGTTATTTCATTGATTATCAGCACTCATATTTTAAAAAATAAATTATATGGACAGATTTGAAACGGATACTACTTTCCACGAATGGCACAACTTTTCCCCGCAAATGATGCACAAATGAAAATCTTAAAACGTCCACCCAAGACTCAAACCGATGGGGATCCTCAAAATGTCTACACTTTGATTGAATGTAAATGGATACGTGGTAAAAATTCGAAAACAGAGCACATCCGTCTTCATGGGTAAAAACCGATAACCCAAAATTGGGTAGAGAGTATAATAAGATTTTGCGTTACCCAAAAAGAATGTACCTCCCAGACCAATTTCTCCAAAATGACTCCCTCGTCCGAAATTTGACGTAAAATGATGAGGCACCGTGAGGAAATTACGCATTTCTTTTTCACAAGGGAAAACATCGGGAAGAATGCAATAATCAAAACCCTGATTGAATCCAAGGCCTGCCTTTCCTGTCAGAAAATAACCCGGCCGAATTGAGAATAATTGCTCATATGATATAGAGAGGATTGAGGCATCTCCCAACAAGCCAATATTGATCGTGCTGCCCGGCTTGACATGTGATGGTATCGTATCACTTTGAGCCTTTGCAGACAAGACTGTGAACGTGAATAAAATGAAGATCGCTGTAGGTTTCATCATAAATGAATTAATTCATTTCGCCATAAAAAAGGTATAAAATATAAGGCAATGTAAACACATTCTTGCCAATGATCAACCCATTCACTAGTAATGAGGACATCCATTTAATGATGGGAAACGGACCTGAATACATATCCACCCAAAGTGATGCACTTTCAAATTTAGGGGAGAGTTCAACTCCATCTACTGAACGAATGTATGCTTTTGATAGACTGACATAATTTAATCACCGTTTTTACTGATGAACCAAGTCCGGTAGATTGACCGGGCATTATTTCCTTGAAAATGAATCCACCTGCAATAAGGCAGGACTCTCTATGATGGGTTCTATCTCTACAAAACCCCAAGTCGCCGGGCTTCCCAAAAACATCGCGCCGTAGCATTAATATCTGCTGCTGCATTATGCGCCTCTTCGAAATCAATCCCGAACAGCTTTTGATGCAGTTCGCTTAGTTTGGGCCATTTGTTGCCATAATTGCCCGGAATGGCCACATAATCAGTTGTCTTCTGCATGGTACAAATCCGGGATTTCGAAGGAATCGGATTGGCCCAATTGTTTCGAAGAAACTCAGCACCCACAATCATCTCGTCAAAAGACATATTATGAGCCACCAAATAACGGGCACTCCCGACCTGCTTATTGAATTCCTCCAAAACCTCAATAAGGTCGACTCCTTCTGACAATGCCCGCTCGGTTGATATTCCGTGAACAGCTGAAGCATCTTTCGGAATGGCAAAAACCCAACCGGCATTACAATATGGTCATTGCGTCCTACTTCAATCCCGGAATCGTCATAGAGTATCCAGGCTATTTGAACCAATCGTGGCCAATTGGTCAGACTTCAGTGACGGTGCCTTCCAGTTTTGAGGCAGGCCATTGGTTTCGGTATCAAAGAATAAATACATGGTTCATATTATTTACGATTTTCACCTCAATGCAACAGGTTAAATTACGCATTCACGAATGGGAATGGTAGCCCGGCCAATAGAAAGAGTGTTCATGGCTTACTGCCTGCCAAATCTACAGCTTAATCCAACCAGTGATTAAGGGGCATCCCATGTCCTCCTAAATACCGAATCTCCATTTGCATGGTCACAATGATGGCCACCACGGGATCAAAGCGGATGTCCGCGCTTTGTAGGCCTGGTAGCCAGGATGATCTGCATACCGTTTTTCGAGCAATGGCACTCCCGAAACATAGACCAATAAAAAGGTGATCACAAGAGGACCAATTGCCCCGATCCAACTGCCCGGCACGGGAATAGTCATCACAAATACAGACCACCACATGACAATCTCACCAAAATAATTCGGATGACGGGAATACCGCCACAATCCCCTATCCAGCACCTCATCTTTGCTTTTTCGCTGCTTCACGAACCTCGCCAATTGCCGGTCCGCAAAAGTCTGGACCAGGAATCCGGCAATCCAGCTGAACAATCCAATCCAGGAAAACCAATGGATATCATCCCCTTGCGAGGTAGCCACGACTATCAACGGCATGCCAATGATGACCAGAAGAAATCCCTGAAGCAGATAAACCTGAAGATAGAACGCCAATAAAACGTAGATCCCCATTCCTCCCGCCATTGTCGGTATCGGAAATCCTCAGATTTTCCAATAAGCCGAGAACCAATATGAAAGGCCAGGCGCAATCCCCAAAATGTGACGATCAGATACACCAGTTCCGCCAGTGAACTGACCGGACCAGTCAGCATAAAAAAGGCGATCAACACAATATATCCCAATCCCCAGGCTATATCTGCAATGTCATTGCGCCGTACAATGAGGGAGATGAGAAACCATAACGTTGCATAGATCCCGATCAATAAAAAGCATTGAAGAAGTAGAGCTACCATAATGTTTGCACCCACCGATAAATGACAAATCCGGCACCACTTACCACCGTACTCAATACAATGCCCCAGAGAATATCTCCGACGACAATACCGGCCGGAAAATCTTTTAATACCGCCAGGTTGGTGAGGTCATACGTGGCATAGGTAAAGAACCCGAACAAACCGCCGTAGATCAGTGCCGTTCTAAACGATGCCTTTTCGACGCCGGGCAAAATGGCAAAGACAAAAAGTCCAATGATGAACAATAAAAAAAGAGGATAGCTACTGGCCAATTCACCGGATCCCGCATCAAGTGGCCCATGTGCTTTGCATACCAGTTTTGGCAATCAGTCCAAGCGGTGAGATCAACAACGAAAAATATGATTGTTGTCGGGAAATACGTCAGGATGAGCTTCATCAGTGCATGAATTATTCGTGTTTATAACAGTGCGGTAAAAACAATGTTTCCGCATATGTCATGCCTTTACAAGTTTGACCATTTGTCGTTTATGATGATTGTCGGAAATCATCAGAAAATAGAATCCATTGATCCAATGTACCGTTTCCAGCTTCACAGACTGACCTGGATCTTTTAATGACACCATGATCTGCCCCAATGCATTTAAAACAACCACCTCTTGGATCATCTCGGTACTTTCGATCATTAATTCCAATTGGACCGGATTGGGATAAACCTGCAATGCTAAATCAGGCTCTCCTCATATACAATTGGGACGGTCTCATCACCACAAAAACCACTGAAAATGCTTCCGACTGATAGCGGTCGTATGCCGGGATCGTCTGACTACCCATAGGATTGGCTAAGCCTATCCCTGCCCACTGACTATCCGATACATAGGCGGGCTTGTACATATATGCATAACTGGAATCAACCAGTTCATTCGTCCCTGCCGGATGAATTGCTCCCTTGTTATTATTCCCATGTAGAAAATGGCCAATCCCCTGTATGGTGTAATTCACAAATGAATACGGAAAAGTCAGGTTTGGAATTTCATTACCAATCATATTTTAATCGGGTGAATTGGTTGCACTGAAAAAGACACCGAATCCCTCTGCCCGATTTCGGATAAAGGTATTATAAGGACCATTGGGTCCATGCGAATTATCAATGACGATATTTTGACAGATATTCTGCTCGAAGAGATTCCGCATAGACGTAGTTTCCGTGCAGTACCGCATCTCCGGCAGAATCATTTGGTGCAGAATCCCAGAACGGGTCCAGGGAATAATTGTACGCAAACACATTGCCATGTGCACCCGCCTGAAGGATCTTGGAATGGCGGAGATGTTCAAACACATTGTTCTCCACCAGGCACTCGTTTGATGTGAATTGCAACATGACACCATAGGCACGACCTCCTCCTCCATAATTGAAACCATGGTGGAAATAGGAATTTGAGATGGACAGATTAGATGACTGATTTGTTTCGATATGGGCAAAGGTGCAATTCACGGATTCAATGCCGGACACCCAACAATTCACTGCATAAACAAAGTTGATATTGCTGGACTGCTCAGGAGCCGTATCATCCATCCGATGAATTTTCAAACACTCAATTCCTACCTGTTCCACAGGTAGAATTCTGTGTAAGAAGGGCGATCTGTCAAGGCTGAAATCCATACGCAATGGCGAATCAAATTCAATCATGGTATCGATGATCTCCCTGATTTTAACAATCTGACCGACAGATCCTTCCGCCCAGGAAGAGGTGATCAGATCCGTATCGAATTGAATAATTTGCACCCAATCACCTGGTTTAAAAACAGTGGGGTCGACAACAATGACATGATTGCTATCTCGCACTCCGGAAATAATCATGGAAGTCGTATCCGAATTGATCCTTTTTCCTTGTACATTAAATGCATGTCCGGCACCATTCAGATCCATGGTGAAGGTTGTTTGTTCCGCGCCCTGACCTCTGAGAATCACATGGCCGAGCAAATGAATCGGTTTATTAAAGAGAAAATTCCCCGCAGGAAAGTTCAATATGACTTCTGGATCAATGATGGAGGATAAGAGATTTGAAAGGGCAAGATCATTTGGTGTCGCGCCATCTCCAACCAGCCCTTCTGCCTCTATATCTATTTCGACAAAACCGAGCGTGGATGTATCCCGCAATCCTGCCAATGTCCAATCAACGCTACGAGAAGGATCGACTATTTGTGTTGAAGCATCCACATAAAAGAACAATAGGGACAGGGAGAAAACATATCGTATTATCATACGCATTTCCAATCAATATGGTTATCGATTGATCTTGACAACCCGATCAGAACAGATCCACTTACCGTCTGGTTGATACACTTCGATCAACCAAATTCCTTCGGGAAAATCCGACATATCCAACCAGGTTGTTGTGTGCATACATTTCAGTTCACTGTGAACGACACCCTGATGATTCATTATTCGAATAATACTTGCTTCCTTTACCCCTTCAATTTTCAATAATCCGGAAACAGGGTTTGGCGACAATGTCATGGATAACGCCATGGCTGAATGGCCATCTTCTGTGGACGAAACATCCACTGGCTTTCCTCTGAAATCAATTTCAGCGACAGAAGTCCGCACATCATCCAACCAGGAATTGATTGCCGAAAATCGGACATATCGAGCCTCCTTGCTTGGGAACAATGCATATTGCCGGTACGGTGTCTGAAAAAACTGTTCAGAAACAACGGGGGTGCCCCACTCCAGTCCGTCCATGCTGAATGACAATTCATAGTCCTTAATCCGTCCTTCCCGGGGCGGAGAATAATTATCATTCGCGGTGTAATAGAATTCTGTGATATCATAAGCTGTTCCCAGATCAATCATCAATTCATGTGGCCGCGGTGCACTACTTCCCCAAGGCACATGGAAGTACGTGCCAACATCACCATCAAAGGCTTTCGTCCCATCATACCCCGCTTGAGAAGGTGTCTGGGAGACGAGCGTCCAGTCAGCCTTTGGAATGATGTCAGCATGCTCTACATGAATTTCCGGAATGACCACCGTAAATTGAATTGCATCTCCGATCAAGACAATATCCTTGACCTGGATGCCGGAGGGCTCGCCCGACCACCATCTGGCATCTGGCGTGGTGAGATCACTAAATTCATCTCCTGGCAAATAAACATCACCGGAATTAATCGGCGGATTTGATCCACTTTGCTCTAATTCGTACAAACCATCCATCTGCACAATGGAGTGCTTGTAATGTGCATATCGTGTTCCATCCTCCAGTGTATTGTGGGTGTGCACTTTCAGATCAGAATGCCAGATCAGGAGCCCGACCGGCACTGGAAAAAGGGAGTTGCCAGGAGTGCTATTTTTCCTGGCCTCCAGTGTAAAAAACTCCCTGGGATCGTGTACGTTTTTAATGACGACAATACTATCTCCATCAGCAGGCGTGTAAATGTGCTCTCCGGGAGCGGGCTCCATGACATAGCCCCAATTGTGCTGATAGAGAAAGGGACCACCCACAGGCTCGACATCAGGGCCCTGGAGCAGACATCAGAGAATACTTTGCCGTTCCACCAGAACTCTGCGTCATAGTCATAAGTATCTGGAAGATTAAATATGAATGACCCGCTTCATGGAAAAAGCACAAAGAGGTTTCGGGTCGGGTGCCAGGGCGCCTGGATGACAGAACCCTGGATGCTGCCGACCAGCTTCCCGTTGGATAAGACCCACCCCGGATAATGGGCGGCTCCAACACCGGCTGGTCCATACACACTGCTTACCACCATGACTGATTTAAAGGCTCCATCAAAATAACCCGGTCGGTCCTTGTTATATGGATCCGAAGAACTCCATTGGCTCAAGGCATCCCAGTCATATTGTGGACTATTTGTATAATGCCACTCTAACGCTTCCTGCCACAATTTAATACCCTCATACCGGGCAACGCCTCGTAATGGAGGCCGGAGTTGGGGGCAGTATAAAGAGAATATCATGTTGGATATCGTAGTTGCGGCGAGTCTCCTGCAACCAATAATTTCGGAACGAACGGCTGATCCCGGCGCCTGATAGTCAGGATCATTCAACATCCCATCCAATTCTGCCGCTGTTACATTCATGGGTGCATCCGGGTAATCAATATAGATGCATATTCCCTGAACTGGAATGACCTGGTCAGTCTGAGCTGTCAGAGCAGCGAAATGAATCAGGAAAAAGCAGAAGAAAAGGCGTGTCGGTTGAATCATTATCTGGTCGTGTGCTATTCTCGATTTCTGGAGCGGGTACAATCAATATGCGGGACAATGATCAAGTATTTATGATCAATTTTAAGGGCATCTCTTTGAACACCAGGGCCGTTCAAGCAGAAAATATTTTTATCGATTTCCGATAACAACCTTCTTCATGACATTCCCCACGTTCACAATGACAATCTGATAGCTCATATCCGGGAGCGTGATAACCTGATCGAGTGATTGAAGGGTGTCAATGATCAACATCACACCCCGACTATCAACCACCTGAACAGGTTTTCCAATCCATCCTTCACCCGATTCGATTCGGATATTTCCTCCCACCGTATAAATCGATATATCGGCTGGTATGTTCGAACTATCATCTGTGCCGTTCAATGCATCCAGATAACCGGAAAGGTAATTACTAGATCGACATGATGCAGCCGAGGAGGCACCATCACGATCTGACTGAATCGCTCATTGGACAAGGTGTAATCCAATCCATCTGTCGTGGAGATACCTTCAATTTGATGAAAGGGCAGAGTCAATTCCAGTCGGCGTTTATTACCTGAGAAAAAAGAATGACCCTGATAATCATAACAAACATATAGAAATGGCTGAAGCAGTGAAGAATATCCACACAGGGCCAGTACTCGGTCTCCTTCCATCCAGGTTGCCCCGGTGATCAATCCATTCACAGGCCATGTCCCGCGCAGCTCTGCGATCTGATCGCCCGGCAACTTGGACAATGCATACACAGCCGTACCCAGACTCTTCCACTGTTTGGTAAACAGATAGATACTGTCAGCACCTACCACCATTGCTTCGCAATCATAATCAGTGGTATTGCTCCCCTGATTGCTGAAATCGATCTGATCTTCATAGCTGTACCAAAGCGTATCGATCTGCGGCTGTCCGGTACAAAGGGTTGATTTTTCTATGCGCAGGATGTGCAGATCCTGGCGATTTCCGGAGCTGTTATTGCCAAAATCACCGACATAGATCCAGGTGTCATCCTGGTCGATATCCTCCCAATCCTGATTGATCACACCAGCCAGGAGACATTCGTCAGCAATGCTGGCATCCTGTGGATCCAAAGCATAAAGGCGGATATCCGTGTCATCATTATGTGTCCAGAAGTGGCCATCCCAATCGATCAACCCGGAGGTTTCTGAGAGTGACGTGGGCAATTCCTGGGTCAGGTATGGGGAAATACCTGTCGGGGCATACATACAGGAGCCATCATTGGTCTCGGCAGATGGGTCAAAGTTCAGGGCGAGGGGGTCCGTACAGCCGGGCACCTGGGCTTTTGCACCAGACGCAACCAGTACACCTGTGCAAAGAAGGGCGACGCGAATGATCATCCGACAAGATACCCTGATCAGTTCATTCTGAACATGTACAGGCTCTCGACGAATGGGGCAACAATGCTATTTCTTTTTCAGAAACTCGACCCGGAGCACCATCATGGACCCATCCACTTTACCTTCGACTTCCTCTTCATTATCCGTCAGTCGGATATTTTTCACCACCGTCCCACGCTTGATAACTGTTGAACTACCTCTGACTTTGAGGTCTTTGATTACATGAACGCTGTCTCCGGCATTGAGGAGATTTCCATTGCTGTCTTTTACTTCCATCGTAATTGCGCGTTTTAACAGGCTGTTCAGCCAATGACGCAAAGGTCGGAAAATTTCAATTGAGGGGGGAGGTTGTGAGGTCATGAGGTTATGAGGAGGGGTGGAGGAGTTGAGGGGTCAAGGAGGAGGTTTTGAGGAGGAGGAGTGGAGAATCAACTGGACCGGGACAATACGCTTTTCAAATTCTTCAGTCGGGGGGCGACCATGGGTACAGACAACATGGTACTCAAGACTGCCATCACGAGCAATGCAGTAAATGTCTGATTGGTGAATATTCCTTTATCCAGGAGGACATTGGCAAAAATGATCATGATCAATGCCTTGGTCTGAAGTAACCACGCAATGATGGACGCTTCCCCTTTTTCCCATTTGAGGATATTCCCGGCCAGGTGGACGCCTGCCAGTTTGCCCCCCACAGAAGCGATCAGCAGTAAACCTGCCGCCAGCATCACCACCAGTCCGCCGACTTCAAAATCGGTTTTCAAACCGGTGCTCAGGAAAAAAACAGGCATAATGATCAACAACACAAAATGACGCAGTTTATCCATGTCTTCCTGGTTGAACCATTCTGCATCCACCACCACACCGGCAAGGAAGGCCCCGACCATGAAATGCAGCCCGGCCCAATCGGCGATAAAACCTGAAGCAGCCAACCAGATCAGTCCCAGGTACCATCTGTCCCGTTCTGGCAATGACCGCATCAGCTTCCTGAACAACACGCTGGCAAATCCGAAACACAGGAGAAACAGGCCCTGGCGACCGACACGTGTCCAATCCATGAGGATCAGGGCCAACACGCCCCAAATCGCTATATCATCCAGACTGGCATATCGGAGAATTCGCTGGCCGATCGGTTGACGAAGTATATGCATTTTCTCCATAAACAGGAGCAGGATCGGCAGTGCCGTAACAGCACATGCCATACCCACACCCAGGACAAATTGCCAGGATTTCCCATTCGGACCCAGCCAACCGGTACTTATGCCAAGTAATCCGATGGCTGCCAGGGCACCAAAGAGTAAAGGCGATCCTAGTGCTAATCCGGCGGTTATCGCGCTTTCACTCCGGAAAGACCACACTTTTCTCAAATCCAGTTCGATGCCTGCGATCCAGACAAAGATCATCACCGCCCACATGGCGATCCCATTCAGCGACTGGATGACCGGAGCCGGAAAGACAAATGCATAATAGGAAGGGAAAATCGCACCCAGGATTCCCGGCCCCAACAGGATACCGGTAATAATCTGTACGACAACCAGGGGCGCCCAGTATTCAGTACGTCCGACCCTCCAGATCAGGTACGGAACCGTATAGATCAGGATCATGGCGATCAGGAATATTTCAGTTGTCGACATTGTGTTGGTCTGATGATCCGGCTGAGGCAACCTGCCCAAAATGAGATAGCACCCAATCAGATGTAGTCGCAAAAACCCGACCGAAATTAATCCATCGGTGCAAATTGTCCCATTTTCCTCCCGGTCAGCACGACCTGGCTACATCAGGAACCCATCCTGATCCTGAATGGGGGGTGGAATATTTACATCATTGATCATCTGCCGGAGATCGATTTCGATCCCTCGGGCGATCGACGTAATCGGCACATCATTGTAGGTACCCTCAAAGGGGTTTTCTGAATAATCGCCGATTTTTTCCATCAGAAAAAAGACCCATGTAATGAGTGCAGAAAAAGGTACTGTCATCCAGATCATGCGACCTGACATTTCGGAAAATGTATTGATCAATCCAAAAGGAAGCAAAACGCAGAAGACGACAGACGTCCATAACGCCGTGGACGCATATTGTCGGGGGAATGGGAAGTTTTTTATTCGCTCGCTTCTACCCTGATCATCATAGAATGTGCCGAGTAATTCATGCATGCGCATATGGCGAAAATCATCCATATACCCTTCGTCCCGCAATCTTTGCAGTTCACGGGCCTGTCGGGCCAATACCTGGGCTGCCATATTGCTCTTCCCGGAAATATCATTCACCTCTTCCTCACTGATAAACGGTTCGATCTCCTTGTCGAGCCGATCGATATATTCTTCACATACATTCGGAACATACAGTCCGTTGACCCGATCCTCGGTGTGTTCCCAGGGTCGCGCCAATCGCAATTGATAACGCAATGCTGTCAACCAGACGACATGTCGGTAGATCAATGCTTTCTGTTCATGTTTCAGTTTCTCCTGATCATCCGATTGCAGAAAGGAGATGACAGCCGAGCCGAAGCTGCGGCTGTTGTTGACGATGCCGCCCCAGATCTTGCGAGCCTCCCAGGTGCGATCATATGAACTGTTGTTCTTGAAACCGAGATAGAAAGCCACTGCAATACCCAATACACTCATCGGTTGCCAGGGCAGGGAGACATCCAGGTCGAACGAGACAAAAATCAGGGTGACGAAAAAAGCATATAAACCACCAATAATAAATGGCTTTTTAGACCAGTTGAAGGTCATCCAGAATCCGTAATTCCGTTTGATATACATAAGCTGCTGATTGAATTATGACGACTCCAGACAGACTGTGGACCAGAGTAAGCGAATGCGTTGTCCGGAAGAAAGGCTCGTCAGCCTACCTGGGCAACAACACCAGTTTGATCGTTTGTAACACACCCTCCTGCCGTACCTGTAGAAAATGGACACCGGAGGCTGTCAACTGCGGAGAAACATTCAACAGGTGTGTTTGTTTGCCCGGGTTCCGATTTGCCAATGTCCAGGTTTGCACTACCTGGCCCAGACCATTCACCAGAGAGGCCTGAACCGGCATTTCACCCGGAAGTTCAACATCCAGATTGATCTGATTCTCGACAAGCGTTGGTGAAGCCTGGATATACCAGCTGCCTGATGCGTAATCGACCGCATCCGGCATCCCGAAAACGGCAATGAGGGTATCCGATCCAGTCAGAGAAAAAATCGTTGATGACGCCATGGCATCAGACAGTATAATTGAACCCGATGTCGTCTCCCAATGGTGGAACGGATCCGCCCCGGTGGATACAGCTGCAACCGAATTGGTCATTCCCCCGAAATAGGTTCCCGTCCAGGGAAGTGGATCCGGGTGAATCGTATTCAGTGCAATCGTCCCCGAACCGGCCGGTTCAACAAGGAGTGTGAGGTTAAAAGGGGCCATCCAGTTCGGAATAACAATCTGTCATTCCATTTGGCAGCCGGGAACATCGGTTGCTGATAAATTCACGCATCGTTACGATATTCTCATGCCATTCATTCATATCCCCGCCCCATCGACCGATCTGTCCCGGCATTTCCGGAGCCAGTACAGCAACCATTTCATCAAACAGTTTCAGCATATTCTCGCAGGAAAAAACGGTACTCATCAAATCCGCCTGTCGGGAATAATACAACTGCCTGAATTCCGGACTTTCTTCCAGTAATTTCAACAGGATCAGCTGATGCTTCCCATCCGGTTTGACACACCATGTGAATGTATCTCCTGGCATGGGCGACCAGGTATAGCAGGTGTCCTTGTCCAATTGCTGAAAGAAATCATATTCAACATAATCGGAAATGGCTTCCACATCGCATGGAACCGCATTATAATTGGTATTCGGCACACCAGAATAATTGATATAATAATCAAAAGTAGCATCCAGATCCCACAGGATATAACCCCACTTTTTATGTCCACCATCTGGATTTTTACCACGCCACCAGCCTGTATTGTAATTCAACCAATCGGATGCAACCACATTCAGATTGACGATAAAATAATCGATCAGACTGAGCAGGTCCAGCGAATCCCGAACAAACTGATATTGTTGAGGATCACTCAAATCGCTGCTCAACACCGTTTTTCGAAATGCATTCCAATCGTCATGCGCTTGTTGTCCGCCATATTCTGCCCAGGTATTATCCCATGTCAGCAGATACTGAAGATCATATTTACCCTGCCCGTATCGGTAATCCGTATAGTCATGATCATCGGGATTTTCCCGGATGGAATAGACACCCCAATAATCTCCATTCAGAAAAACAATGCATCTTTCGCTGGATCGGACATCCAGTGCCATGCCACCCCGTTCTGCCAGAGTCTGGACATAATCGTCACGCAAATGGCAGGACCCATCGTGATAGGGTTGATCAGTAGCCGGATAATTATCATCCCCTGCTGCACGAAAAATCAGCCGCTGAAAGGCGTCCCTGTCCGAGCTGCGAAACAGTTTTTCCGTCACTGCACGGGAATACCCCATTTCATCCCGACTGATCCAGTCCATGCTCCGCTGGTCATTGACCCAGGAATCCTGTCCATGAGAATTCAATTCCCCATAGGACTCATCCTGACGAATCAGCTCCGTATCGAAATATTCCATAGAGCCGATCGGTCGGATCCCCTTGTCTCCATTCGCCAACTCCTGCAGGTCATCAGCTGCGATCGAAAATACTGGCAACGTGAAATTCTCCTTGATGAAATAGGTATTAAATCGAATAAAACTGGGCAGAATATCCGGATTGGGTGAAAACGTTCTTGCTTTCAGAACAGTGGTTTTATCGATTTTAATCGGTCCGTTGACCACAGGAGAATCGCTTGTGGGCTCATCTCCATTTATGGTATATCGAATAATTCCATCTGTTTCTTTGGAGGTAATGGTCACCAGGATCGAATCCGGATAATTCCCCGCTTCCAGGTCCATATCCGGTTTGTCGGCAAAGTCCAGATATTGTTCAGTCAGGTCATTTGACCAAGCCGGTGTTGGCTCTGTACACACTTTCCAGATGGCAGCACCATCTGTCGTTCGGCAGACTGATTGATGAACAGCCGTTTTTTTCAATTCGATATTCTGTACAATGGTTCCCGAAGCGGTGGTCAGGACCACCTTCTCCTTGGTCTTTTTCGTTTGAGCAAGCTTGAAACTCGCATGAAAGACACCATTCGTCTGGATATTGCGTCCGGAGCACCACACCAGGAGATGCGCCTTTGGGGCAAGTAATGTACCGGGAGCGAAAGTAAATTTACCCTTCTCATTTTCATCATCACTCAGTCCATAGCCACTCAGATCCACTGTGCTGACAGCCGTGTTGTACAATTCGATCCAATCCTCATAATCGGCATGATCGTCTTCAAACTGTTTCCAGTTGGCAGCGGAATATTCATTGATCACTACCTGAGCGGGGAGCTGAAGAGTGAACGGAAAAAGCAGAATAAACAGAAGGGAAAGGTGTTTGCACATAGGGTGTCAGTTGTGGATGACCTAAAGATAATCACACCTGTCACCCGGCGTAGCACGACATGACTCCTTATCCATAGATACCTGCACATCTCATCCTGTCCTGTTCCCGGTCAAGGATAAAATTCAGGTCGAACTTAGTGCTGGACGGTTACCTTTTGCTGGAGTTTGCGCCCGTTGATCTCCATCTCGATCAGATACATTCCATCAGGGATCCCGTTATGGCCAAGGGTTAAGGTGGCCTGCCCCGGCTCCACCCACTGGCTGTCCGACCAGACTTCCCGCCCGGTCACATCCAGTATACGATTTGCCATCATACCAGACTCGAGGACCTCCATCCGGACCTGAAAAACACCCTGGCCAGGGTTTGGTGTGATGACCAATTCGCCGAATGTGTGCTTTTGCTCCTGGATATTGGTCAGCATAACGTTTTCTACCGTCAATGTCGTGACACTATATCCGGGCAGGCTCAGCTGGCAATAGGCTTCTGAAACCGGCGCACTGCCTTCCACCCAATAGTTCCCATCGGTAGAGGTATAGGTGTCAAAACTTGTCAAGCCTTGCACATTCGGCAGCCAGAGATCATAATCAACATTATTCTGGGCCCCAGATTGGATAGCTACAATGGTCAATCGCCCCGAAAGTGGATGGTAGTAGGCGCTGAACAAAGGGTCATTTCCCGGCTCGCTGGCCACGTTGACCCGCACTGATCCGGGTGGAATAAATTTGAAAAAATGTTTGGCAGCCACATATTTAGGTGAAGAATTCCCTGCAGCCTGACTGGTCAAAGCAGAAGGTGTAACAAGGCCATCATCGTCTGTTTCTGTAAATGTCCAGTACAACCAGGCACTTTCCATCCCTGTTGTCAAGGCTTGATGGATCTTCAGGGCAACACTCCATCCACCCTCAGAAGGATAGCCAGTAGCGGGCCAGATCCATCGTCGATCTTCACCGGAAGTTTCCGTCATCCAGCTCTTTTTGCCAAAGCTTGAAAACCCGGCGATATTCCCCGGGATGCCCGGTGCCGGACTGTTCGCCCAGCCGTTGACCCACCAGTCCCATAGCTGCGAACTGGCACCTGCAGAACTCACCCCATCGCTGCCATACCCATGGATACAAAACAGACCCAGGGCCGCCATGGCTTCCGGATCATCCGCCAGGTGTTTGAGGTATTGGAGGTTCTTATGGACCGGACCGCCATATTCGTACATCCCATATGCATCCCCCAAGCAGATCTTCCGGTCCCATCAGCCGGATTACGGCCAGTTCCGGGTACTTGTCAAACTCGGCACGAATGGCCTTCAAGGCTGCGATGTACTGGGCAGATAAAGGATAGGTCGCACTGTTGTAAAACTGTTCAAAATTGAGCTCGTTCTGAATGCTGATGGCATAAAACGGGGTGTTGTAGGCGCGTTGATATCCCAGGATATATGCTGCCGTACTCCGGGCGAACTGGGTCAGGGCACTGGTTGGACCAGTACCTCCCAAGGCACTGTCATCAAATTCATCATACAGTTGACCGGACACATCCAGCATACCTCCGCCAAAATTGCCTCCCCAGACAAACGGCCATGGTGTTCCGAATACCGGTCCGGGCCACCAGCCCTGGTTATAATTGTTGCCGCTGGAAATTTTTACCCAGGGCACCGGTGACCAGAGTGACCCGATCAATTTGAAATCACCCAACTGCTCTTTGCGGTCGATGCCCGCCTGGATGGCACCATCGGTGGGAAAGGTGAACAACTTGACATTCTCCTCTATGTCTGGTCCCATCACGGCGATCGGGGCATTTTCGCCACCAAAATCCCGGCTGTAGTCCTCCGGTCCGGTATAGGTTCTGACCCGGTTCCCTTCGGGCCCGTCAGGATTGTCAGGATCCTCCAGGTTGAACACACTGTTCGTTTGGGATCCCATGAACCAGGGGGAATAATAACTGAGATCGGAATAGGGAGAAATAAGCCGGGGAGTCAGATCCACCCGGTACATCGTGGCGCCCAGATCATCGTAATACAAATGCTGCCACCAGGACTGATTGGTCTGTGCGTTCCCCTGATGGGCGCCAAATCCATCGATCTCCTGATATGTTGTGTTCAGATCAATGCCAACCTGAATGGGTTGTGCCGAAATGGTCGAAGCCAGCGCCAGGACCAGCAAGGAAAGGAGGTAACGCATACCGTTGAATTGAAATGATCAGGATTCTGTTAACCAGACCACCTTCACTTCCTTTCCGCTGTCTCTGCGTTCTCCAATGCCGATAGATAACAGCCTATGCCCGGCCCAACAAGCGCAGATACTGGATATGTGAGGCCAATGCCTGTCTGAAACGGGGATATTCGATATATCGGATCCCCTTTTCAGCGCAAACTTCGCGAACAATGCGACTGATTGCCGGGTAGTGGACATGCGAAATATGGGGAAAGAGGTGGTGTTCGATCTGGAAATTGAGGCCACCGACCAACCAGGACAATACCCGGTTGCGCGTTGCAAAATTGGCCGTGGTCTGTAGTTGGTGCACTGCCCATTCTTCTTCCACCACCTGCTGATCGGGATCCAGACTGGATACAGCCGTATCCGATACGGTATGTGCCATCTGGAAAACAATACTCAGAATAAATCCGGCTGCAAAAGTGTACACCAGAAAACCGATGATCCAGGTGACCAGACCCATGGTGTAAATCGGTAAAATGACAAACAACCCGAGATGCAGGGCCTTGAATCCCCAGAAGGTCAAATGGTCCGTCCATTTCATTCGGGTGATGGGCATTTCGCCTACTTTCTGCAGAAAATACTTCTTGTAGTCTGTAAAAAACACCCAGTAAATGTAGAGGAGGGAATACACCATCCAGAAATAGAGATATTGATACTTGTGGATCGCATATCGTTTCTGGCCGGGAGACAGGCGCAGCAATGGTCTGGCGTTGAGATCATCGTCCATCCCCTCGATGTTGGTGAAGGTATGGTGTACGACATTGTGCTTGGTTTTCCACATAAAGACATTGGCGCCGAGAAAATTGAGGGAAAGGCCGGCCAGATCATTGAGGAACCCATGTTTACTGAAGCTGCCATGAGCACCATCATGCATGACATTGAACCCGATCCCGGCTGTCAAGGCACCCAATATCACCGCTTCCAGAATACACAACCAGGCTTGTTCAGGAAGGAAGAATACCAGGTGGATATAGATCCCCAGAAAAGCCAGGACGAGGATCAATGCCTTGCTATGCAAGCGGATATCTCCCCGGCTGTCTTCTCCACGATGTTGAAAATAGGCTGTAATTCGTTGCCTCAACTCTGCATGAACAGAATACTTGGGCTTGAGAAAACGCGGTATATGCATAATCGGAACAACCATTCCTTTCCCGGACGGTCCGGGAACACCTCTTTCCATAATAGGAACCTACCCGGGTAAGAGAAGGACTATTCCTGGGATCCTCCTCTCTCATCCCAGACGTTCATGGGTCTATTTTGAACACCTGCCCGGGAGGCACTCGAAATCACCGGTATCATTGGGGCGCTTCACCTTGGAATTATTGAAAAGTTAACCTGCAGATTGAGTCAATGCAGCCATCAGTATTTGATGATCAACTGCCGAAATACCTGTCCGGTTTCTACTACTCTGCCCGACCAGACACAGGTGCCGGGAGGGATTCGTTGGATGTCGATCTCTGATTGGACGCCTGTGGTCATCCCCTGCTGAAGAATGCGCCCCGTCTGGTCTGTCAATGACCATTGAATAGCACTGGAAGCATTGGGCCAGTTGATCCAAAGACGGTCACTTGCCGGGTTCGGGAACAGGCTTGGAGGAGAGGCAGTCTCAGGATCGATTGCACTGGTACTTCCGGTGATCCCGAAAAATCGTTGAGCCATCCTGTTTTGCTGATTGAACATATTGACAAACTGAACTCTGGCGAATCCGGTATCTGCTACCAGATCAGTATAGAAATAGAAAATAAACGGCTGGCTGGATGCTGGCGGAATAGTGATTTCTGTTTCCTCCACATCCGCCGCATAGCAGATATCAGCGCATAATGCAGTCTGCCAGCTTTTCGGGATCTCTACCTTGGCCTTCTTGATCAGGATATGAACATTGTCCGTCATTGAAAGATTTTCCAATGTGCAGTGAACAGACAGGATATCCCCCGGTGTTCCCATTGCCAGACTGTCGCCTGAGTCGAGCTTCATCGAGAAGATGCCGTTCGACCCGTACGTCGTACACTCCCCTGAAACCGTACCCAGCAGGTCATCAAGATCACACCACATATTATCCGGCTGGCGATTGAACCAGCCGTGCTTGGCTGCCACAGTTCCATCTGGCCGGATCAGATATGCATTGTTGGGTGCCGGACCAAAATGTGACCACCATTCATTGCAGGGACCATCAATGAGGATGGGCGGCACAATAGTCAGATCGGTAATCATATCCGCAACGATAGCCATTCGCTCACCATAGGTCTCGGGTTGCTCATACAGAACACCGTCCTGTTCGTTGGTGGATGTGGTCCAGACCTGGCCACTGTAGGGACTGATGTCCAATAACGGATGTGCTTCCACTGTATAGACCACATAGACCTTGATCTGATCCTTGTAGTACTCTGCCATAGCGTTCAACACATTGATTTTTCCGCGCCACACCGGACAGGTATAATTCGCACCGACAAGCAGTACAGGCAATCCCTTGGCCAATTCATCACTCAATCGGACAGAATCCCCGGACAGGGTGTACAGCGTAAAATCGGGTACCTGGGCATCTTCCGAATAGCCGGATTGATCCATGCTCCCCTGGTAAACCGGGATCTCACAAATGACATCTGTCGGTTGAGGAGGAATAACCTGTCCAATATGAGGCAACAGGCCTGTTTGGGCGGGAAGTACAGTCCAGATCAGAAAAAGGAGAGCGCTGAGAAGGGGTCGCATGGTGAATTGCTTTTTCATTCAGGTGCACGAATTTTCACATGGGTTGCTTGATCGAAGTGTCCAGTTAATTGAAAAACCAGAAATCAACAACGGGATGTTTACCCCATCTCTGCAACTGTTCCCGAATCTCCGCCTTCCCATCCGGCGAAGAGACAACCACCATGATCTGCGGGTGCTGCAGCTCCGGTATCATCTCCCGGAGGTCATGCGTATACCATAGACATCCTTGCCAATTTTCCGTTCATTGTCACAGCACCAGACAAACGTGTTTTCTCTGCGTAGAAGCAATCTGGCCATATCCTTTCCATTTCGTCCTGCGCCCCACAACACGAGTGGACGCGACAAATCACGATCCAGTTCATAAAAGTAGTTCAGCTTGAGATCGAAATAGCGATTGTCCCGATATTCCTCCCAGGTGCGTGAGATGCGTTCTGACCGATCACGCCAGTAATGGAGTACCTTATCCATCCCTACCACCCGCAGCCCTTCCCGATAGAATCGAAAACAGAGATCGTAATCCTCCGGATAGACGATCGGATCAAACGCCCCTGCACGATCCAGATCATCTTTGTGGACCAACCAGCTATGTGACGGGATCACACATTCCTGATAGATCTGTTCATAGTGAGTATTGGTCCGAGCGACATCATTCAACCAGGCCTCGTAACGCCGGAATCCGTCACCCACTTCACCTGTGTCCACAAAATGTTCCGTTCCACCGGCAATCACTGTACCCGGCCCGTGCAGGTGCCACATGCTGACCATGGATTCCAGTTTGTCGACGGGCATTCGGTCATCGCTGTCCATCCGGTTGATGAGAGAACCACGTACATGCCGGTATCCGCACTGAAGGGCTGGGATCAGGCGATGCCCGTCACTGTCCATCACACGAATCCGTGGATCCTTTGCGGCCTATTCAGCCAGGATCTGTGGTGTGCGATCTGAAGAATGGTCATTGACGGCAATGAGTTCCCAATCTGGAAAGGTCTGATCCAGGATCGAATCCAGGCATTCCGGGAGGTACGGTTCCGTATCCTTGACCGCCATGATGACCGACACCAAAGGTGTGGAAGAAGGTGCTGACATGACCGCAAAGATCAACAGATCCCATCAATCGGAACTTCGCCTTCAGAATGAAACAACTCCTGAACTTCTCGTACGCAGTTATTCGATCAGGATGACTTCTCCCTTCAGTGTCTTGATTCGACCATCCGTCAGTCGAAGCTGGGCATAATAGACGTAGACTCCCGGATTCAACTTGTGCCCGGCCCGCGTACCATCCCATCCAATATTCGGATCGTTGGGTTGGAAGTTTTCAGCAGAATAGAGGCGTTCACCCCAGCGACTGAAAACTTCAAAACGATCGATCTGGACCAATCCCCTGGTCTCACCAAAAATGGTGAACCGATCATTGATGCCATCATCATTGTAGGGCGAAAACACAGTAGGGATAAAAATGTCCGGATCATGGACCACAATCGTGATCGAATCAATCCCGATACATCCCCGCTCGTCTTGAACTGTCAGCGTGTAGAGCACAGCAATGCCTGGACTGGCAAGAACTACCAGGCTGTCTGTCCGATCCAGTCCATAAGGTGGATACCACGTGATCTGGGTAACTGTCGAAGGGTCGACATTGATCACTCCTTCAATGCTGACCTCATCACTGAGCTCGATGGTCATATCCTCAGGCAAGGTGACCAGAACGCCTTCCTCTTCCAGAATCTCGATCTCTTCGCGCCAGGTACATCCCTTGCCATCGGTCACCACCACCGGATAGATCCCGGGTCCCAATTTGCGGAACAGGGGTCTGCCTGCTGGGTCAAACCATCATCGATCGAATAGATATAGGGAACGACACCACCAGCTACCGGTCCGATCTCCAGATCACTGACATCATCATCGCAATATTTGTCGATCAACGTCAGCACAGCATCATTGAGAAAATCTGCCGGAATGGTCACCGTACTGCTGTCCGTACATCCGTTATTCTTGTCCGTCACAACAAGTGTATAGGTCCCCGCCGCTTTGGCGTAGCCGATGATCTGGTTGCTGATCACGGGAGGATTGGCCACATTCAGATACCAGTCATAGGTCATGTTGGCTCCTGTTGACGAACCGGTCCCATTGAGCTGTGCCGAATCGCCCAGACAGGCGATCTGAGAAGGTGATCCTGCATCGGCCATGGGCTGCACCTTGTTTTCGGTAACGACAACGTTGGAGGAATCTTTACATCCGCTATTGGCATCCACCTGAACCAGTTTATAGGTACCCGGGCTGTTGATCGTGGGAGTGTATGTCCCTGCTCCACTCACAATAGATCCGTTGACAGTGCTCCAGGCCGGTGTGATTTGAGGTCCGTTGACAGAAGCCGTGGCATCGAGTATGCCTTCAGGAGAAGCGCAGGTCAACACACCCGGTTGAGCGATCACAACGGTCGGGATACTGAAATCGGCCGAGATTGATACGGAGCTTGTCGCCGTACATCCGTTCTTATTGTCCGTGACGACCAGTTGGTAAGTGCCCGCCTGGTTGATCTGTGGAGAATAGGAGGTGGCACCAGACACAATATTCCCAGTGGTGGTTGTCCATTGGATCTGTGCGGCACCACTGAACGTCTGACCTGACCCTTGTAATGTAATGGTCGGATCGATACAATCAATCTGATCCGTTGTTCCTGCGGAAGCCAGGGGTGAAAGTGTGTCGATCTGGACATTCACCGTGACGGTGGAGGTGCATCCATTTCCCGTATCTGTCACGAGAAGTGAATAGGTGCCAGGCGCATTACACTGGGTTGTGGAAGCCTGTACGGGCCCACTCAGGTTGCCGTTCGGGGTAGTCCACAGATAGTTGATATCGGGACCGGTAGAGGAATTGCTGCCGTCCAGAGTCACAGATGTTTTCAAACAGGTGAGTACACCATCGGGTGAAGCTGCAGATAGCGGAAGAGCCTTGTCCAGGGTGACATTGATCGAGATCTGATCGGTACATCCGGAAGCCGGGTCTGTGATCACCAGCAAATAATTGCCGGCATCATCGATCTGTATCGTTGTCCCTGTGGTTCCACCCAGGATATTTCCGTTTGATGTCGACCAGGCGAAACTGGAACCAGGTGTAATGACAGACCCGGCTCCGTCCAGGGTGATCTGGGGGTTGGCACAGGTAATGATATTGGGGCCGGATATATCCGCCTGGAGGAGGGCGTTCAGACCGGGGACAATGATGTCCTCAGTCGCGACACAATTATTGACCGTATTCGTCAGGATCAGCGTGTAGGTTCCCGGAGATCCGACCGTCGGTTGCAGGGTGTTGCCGCCTGAAATAATCTGGCCATTTGACGTGGTCCAGCTGATCTGAATATTCGGACCTGTTGTGGATCCAGAAGCGTCCAAAATGGTTGACGTCACACTGCAGGACAGGGTGTCTGATGGCAATACCTGAATATCCGGTGCATCCTGATCGGGATGGATCTGAACACCCGCGGATGCGGTACATCCATTCGTTGTATTTGTGACCAACAGGGTGTACAACCCGGGCAAACCGATCTCGGGTTGCAATGTCGTTCCACCAGTCAGGATCTGACCGTTCGTTGTCGACCATTGGTATTCAATGTCTGGACCGGAGGTGGAACCAACCCCATCCAGAGTCAATACAGTCACTCCGCACGTGAGGGTATCTGATGGTCCAACCTGCGCAAAGGGAGTCAGTGTATCTACAGGAATATCGACTGCAGCAATCGAAGTACAGCCGGCGGCATCCGTCACCGTAACGGTGTATGGGCCTCCTGTCAGATTGTTCGGATTCTGGTTGCTCCCGCCATTGCCGCTCCACATAAATCCGTAGGGTGTCATTCCACCGGTAACCTGCAACGAGGCAGACCCACCCATCGGTGCCGCACAAGTGACCGTGCCTGTAACCGAAGGAGTGATATCCGGTGCATCAGGTACCGGGATAGGGAAACTGGCATAAGACTGACATCCCTTGTTGTCCGTTATAGTAACCGTTGCGGTGCCCTCCGGCAGATTCGCCGGGTCCTGGAGAATACTGCCATTGCTCCACAGATAGGTGTAGGGCATTTCACCTCCGCTGACATTGAGGTCGACTGCACCGGTGGGTGTCGTGCAATCCGTCCCGTTGAGCAGAAGACCATCGACCACGATGTCCGTCTGACTGGTCATGTTGACACTGTCCACTGTTGTACAACCCAGATTATCGGTGACAGTCACAAAATAGAGACCGACCCCGATGGAATCGAGCACAGCGTTTTTTTCGCCCGGCACAGACCATTGATATGTGTACGGTTCAAAACCTTCGTGACCCGTTGCGGTGAGGGCTCCATCCTCGATGCCAAAGCAGGATACCGGTACTGTATCGAGTGTCGCTGTAACCTCGACGGATTCAATGAAGGATTCGCCGAAAATGATCCCGTCACAAAACGTAGTGTTGTACACACTTTTGATCTGGCTGAACCCAGGTGTGGTCACTGGAATGGTGATAACCGGAGTCGTGATGTTCGTTAGTGGTGGTTGAAGAACGCCGTTGATCCAGTAGCTCACATTCCACGGTGCTGAACTGGGGGGTTCGAATGTGATGGTCACGGGAATGGTATCCTTGGTACTGCCTTTGCAGAGATATCCATCACCGGCCATTGTTGCGATGGGCCGGGCAGCGACGGTCACGTTTCCTGTTTTCACCTGAGAACGGCCACATCGATCGGTTACAGTGACCGAGTACTGTTCGATACCGGGTACTGCTGCGAAATACTCCAGACTGGATTCAGTCGTGCCATCACTCCATGCAAAAGTGTAATCCGAAACGCCGGAATTGATGACCGGCTCAAACACGACATCATCATCCTGACAGACGGTAATGTCTGCCAGACTGACATCCAGGGGCGGGGTGTCTCGAATGATCAGCTCTGCTGACGGGTTGAGACAGGGGCATGGTGATACCAGTTCGATGATCAGGTTCTTATCAATCTCAAACGCCGGGTCATTGATCAAGTTGATCGGAATATCCACACATTGTTCTCCGGCAGGGATGACAAATTGCCCGGGGAGAGGGCCGCAATCACTCCCAACCTGAGCCGTGCTCAACGGTGAAATGGAATAATCGACTACCAGATCAGGATACAGGTTATTCGGATCGGTCCGGCAGATCTGGAAATAAGCATCGCTGCATTCTTCAAAGGCGATGTTGTCGGTCGATGTCGGGATGACCACTTCGACGTTGGATGTCTGTTCGTAGCCGTAGGTATTTCCTGCAATGAAGACGGCAGAATCATTGAGACCGTCGTTCGTATCAGCGATGACAAATTTGATATGATATTCGCCGCATTCCTGGATGGGAATAAACACCTTCATCGGTACGGTATACCCGTCATACTGGATCTCCTTCCCATCGGTGTTATCGACATACAAAGGGTGCCAATGAATTCGGACCGATATTACAGGCGTTGATCGGGAAACTGGAATTCGGCGCCACACCGTAAAACTGAGAATTTCCGGTATACGGACCACTGATCCCAGGGCCGGATGCAAAAATGCCGAAGCCATCACAATTGCCACTGGGATATTCCTCCGATGCCCACATGATATCGAAACTGAGTGCTCCCGTATAGGGTGCAGTAAAATCGAAGGAGATCGAAGATGCATCAAACGTGAACACGAAGGGGAAAATGGTTGCCGTCAGATCAGCATCACCCCAACCGCCAAAGTCCGTTCCGACATTCGGTGAATTATTCAATCCGTTGGCATCAGTGGCAATTCCAGTCGACATACACACCCCAATACCAGGCGCCGGACTACCACTGTACAAACCGATACTTGTAAAGGATCCAAGCGTCGTAATATTCCGGATATCCCAGCAGCCGGCTCCGGCCATCAGGATATCTCTGACAAGAAATTCGGCTGTTGCCGTCGTTACGAATACATCTCTTGACCCATTCACAGCTGGCTTTTTATCCTGGTGGTGCCAAACAGATAGTCCGTCAGGGAATGCCGCATTGCCAATCGACTTTGGTAACTGGATGGTCAATGTAACACAGGGACCATTGGCTGTAAAATGGACAGGATTCAATCCGGGAAGGGACTGTTCAGCTCCGTTTAGTTTGACGGAAGAAGGCTCATAGTCTACTGCGACACCCGTCAGACGAAAACCATATTCCTCCCCAGCAGTCAATCCGCAGATCTGAATAAAATTGACTCCGGCCACAAATTCCTGGTCTGCACGAAGGATCTCTTCCTTCAGGGTATGCACTGCCACATAGGGCGCCTGGGCATACCCTGTAGCTACGGACAAAAAAGCAAAAACCAGGGATGTTAAACGAAAAAGCATAAGTAACAGGTTGAATATCAAGACGGAAAATAATGAATTTTCCCAATTCTGATAGGAATGTCGGGAAAATAAGGCTGAAGAACCTCCAAGATAGACCCGAAAACGGTGTGTTTCGCTGTCCTGTAAATGTTAAAGTTACAATCCCATGTATCCATGTATATTTACTCCAATGATCGCACGGACACCACCCCCACCCTACTATGCTGTGATCTTCACCACCCGAAGAACAGATCGCCTGGATGACTATGAAAAAACGGCAGCCCGCATGGTGGAACTGGCTCAGGCTCAACCCGGTTTCCTGGGGATAGAATCTGCATATGAGACCATCGGACTGACGGTTTCCTATTGGAAGGACCTGGAATCCATCCGTCTGTGGAAACACCAGGCAGATCATACTGCTGCACGCGAAAAAGGCCGCTCCAACTGGTATAAGGAATATACCTTGCGGATTGCTCTGGTGGAAAAGGAATACAGTTTTTCAGAAGAGCATCTCAACCACTAATTGACGATTACCATGGTGAAAAGGCTATTCATCCTCTGCTTTTGGGTATGCCTTGTTCATTTTTCCTCCGCCCGAGTTTTCCTGCCTTCCCCGAACTGATCGATTTTCCCAAGGTCAGAGACCTTGCCATGAATTCCACAGGCACTGAAATCTGGCTGACCATCCAGACCCCATTGGAAGAATTGTCAGCGATCGCCACCATGAAGCAGATCGATGGACGCTGGTCTGCACCGGAATTGATGTCCTTTTCAGGCCAATGGACGGACATGGAGCCTTTCCTCTCACCCGATGGACTTCACCTCTATTTCGTCTCCAACCGACCGCTTCATCCGGATAGTACGAAGGCCAAGGACATGGATATCTGGGTCGTGGATCGGACCACAGATCAGGATACATGGAGCGTACCACGGCATCTGGGGCCGCCTGTGAATACGATGGCTCAGGAATTCTACCCGGCCGTTGCGGCCAATGGCAATTGTATTTCACAAGAAAACCCGAAGATCCGGATCGGCTGGAAGATTTGTATTTCAGTTCCTGGTCAACGGATGGATACAGTGACCCGGTTCCTTTTGGCGAAGCCATCAATTCTCCGGGATATGAATACAATGCCTATATCGCTCCGGATGAATCCTATCTCCTGTTCGGAGCCTACAATCGTCCCGACGGTTTTGGAAGCGGCGACCTGTACATCAGTCATCGGGGGCCTGCTGGGCAATGGCAGGCAGCTAAAACCACGGGCCCGGATGTCAACGGTCCGGCGATGGATTACTGCCCGTTCGTCCATGCCGGTTCACAGACCCTCTATTTTACAAGCCGGAGAAGCAAGGCAGCCAGCCAGGAGCGATAACAACTGCCTCCCAGTTTCTGGAATTGGCAAAACAATATGAAAACGGATACAGTCGTCTTTACAGGATACCCATTGGCACACTCCTTCTACCTGATCAACAGAAATGATTTCATCATCACGACCCTCTGGTTCTATTCTTTCAGTCAGTTCTTCTCCAACGCACCAAATAGCAAAAGTGCCCCGTGAGGCGATTCGATTGATTGCAGATTTCGGAGTAGAAGATGATGCCCATGCGGGCACGACAGTCCAACATCGATCCCGTGTTGCTCAGGATCCGAATCAACCCAACTTGAGGCAGGTCCATCTCATTCCATCTGAACTATTTCAGGAACTGGCTGCTGTTGGCTTCCAGATCCAACCCGGGATGATGGGAGAGAATATCACCACCAAAGGAATCGACCTGTTATCACTTTGTCAGGGGACTCAACTCCATATTGGAGAAGATGTCATCATTGAAGTCACCGGATTGCGCAATCCGTGCAATCAATTGAACGGGTTGAAGGAAGGCCTGATGAAGGCCCTGGTCTTTACAGACCATCTGGGAAATGTCATTCGTAAAGCAGGCATTATGGGCATTGTACGTCGGGGCGGCACTATTCAATGCGGTGATCAGATCCAGACCATCCTGCCACCAGGGCCACAACTTCCTCTGGAACGGGTGTGATCCAGAGAGCCAACGCTACGTGAACCATTCATGATGGAAGAGATCAAGGATCAGCATGGCAGTCGTCTGCGCCATCGTTAAGAACATATCCGGGGCCTTCCATTTTTCAGCAACGTAGTTGTCATTTCCGCCCGGGATTTTCTGTAAATCCTGAGCCGATAAAGTTTATTTTTTTTATCCGGTAAACCGACCCTCTTATTGGAAGCAATCCAGACTATTTGTATTTGTCGTGCAAACCCTTTTTTTGCAGGATGAGGCCGATGGTCTTTTCCAGACTGCGAAGACGAGTTTCTTCCTTTTTCGCTTCGGCTATATACTCCGCATATTCCCGTTTGCAACTGATTGACAGGGATTCAAATTGCTGCTTCAGAATGTGGTCGTTATCCAGTGCCTGCTTCAACTCGATTGGCAGCTCCAGAGGCTTCGATTTCGCCGGTTTGATCTCGCGTCCGCTTCGCGCATTTTCTATGGCCTCCAGGAGATAGGAAAGAATCAATTGTTCATCGATCCGGTCGTGTTCTGTAAAGCGCCACTGTCGCATGGCTACCGTCTTTCCTTCCTGTGCATTGATCAGCATGTTCTTGTTGTCATCCAGCAGTGCACCCTGGTAAAACCAGATGCCGAAATAGGATTTGAATGCGCAGATCCCAGCAATATTTTTGCCATGTGCAACATAAACGGGAATACCCCATTTCAGCGTTTCAGTCATTCCAGTGTGCAGACATGTTTCCCGCAGGTGTAAAAGATGCTTTTGAAACGGTGATGGTTGTGAAAAAAATTCGTCCACTGATTTGGCATATCCCATAGTAAACTGATTCAGGTGGTGTGGAAGATACCTGGATTTGATTGAATCCTTTATATATTAAAAAACATTTCTCACTTTGAAAGCGATTCGAAAATATGGACATTTGAGTCAATCTTCCTGAACGATGTTCAAAGCCAAATTGATCGACGATCCCCGATATTATTCAACCACACGGAAATTAATCCTCCTTGGCTTGGTCGGGGGTATCCTCTCAGGCATCTGGTTCATCTCAATTGAAACACCACTCGGATGGATGGTTCTGCTACCTGCCTTTGGATTCGCCGCATGGCGCATATGGATCAACCGGAAAGCGGCCGACATGGTGCGCAATCGAAAGATCGAAATCTCACCGGAAATGATCACCGTCAAATCCAGTCAGGGGAAGATCATGGAGTCTATTTCAATGGATTCCGTCTCCCAAATCACCTTGAAGGACACCTATCGCCTGCCGGATGAAACGGTCCAGGACCTGGTCCAGAGCTTGAAAGGGAAATCAATTGAAAACTTTGTGATCCTGCATGCGCATAACAGGGATCTCCGGTTTGACTTTGCCCTGGATTCCCACTTTATGATCGGGCAGCTGAAAAAAGTAGTCTCAGAATGGCAGAAAGCCGGGAAGGAAATCACATGGATCGCCTGATCCTGTTCGATTGCATAGGATTGACCTCATGCACTACTGGATCTAAACCGAAAAGCCGGAGACAAAGGTCAGAAAACCCAGAATCAGAACAGCACCCAGTGGAATACCTGCACCGCAAATGATGCACATCTTTCTGGTTGTCGACCAGGACCGGGGAAGAAGAAGTGATACCAGGAATTCTCCGAGCACCATAGCGACCCAGTATACCAGAAAGACGACCCAATTCCCGGGCTCGCGCATCCATCGCAGATCATAATAGCCTTCATCGATAAAAAACAGGATGAACAGGAGGATGACCGGGATGCCGATCAGGTACAGATCGGCTGATGTTCTCCTTGTATTGGGAATTGTCAGGGGTGTCATAGGCGAAAATTCCAATTCAAAACGAAATTGGTGGGGAAGATTTATCTCCCCCACCAATTTTAACAGTATCTGCTTTTTTCGGAGGTATAACTATTAATCAACCTGAGGTAAAAAGGCGCCTTGTTCCACATGGATATCATTTGATCCGCCATTCAGATTGAACGCCAGACCGACGTTCAGTGACCAATCTGCAAATGCTGCATCACCTTGTGTAAACGTACCTGTGCGTTCGGTTCTGTTTTTATCAGGTACACTTTGAGTCCGATTGCGGACCAGAGCCCAGGGCATAGAGGCAAAGAAATTGATCCCCCCCTTTTGATAGGACAGTCCAGGCTCGACTGAGATGACATATCCCGGGCGTCGGAACCCGCTGCTGCCACCCAACACATCGTATACGGGATCCCTTCCAATCGAGCGCCAAGGCTTACTGATGCTGCTCCGAACAGGGCATTCACACCGAGCCGTCCCATAAACTGGTCGGGCACACTCATTGTAGCCGTGCCATCCAGATAGTTTTCCTGTGACGGCAGGCTGCCACGGCGGGTGGATACACCATTCTCTTCACGAGGATTGAACAGGTAATATCCATTCTGATAGGCCAAAAGCCATGAATTGATGCGGAAGGTGGTGTTGAATTCAACTGTGATCCCTGTTCCGCCATCGCCCAACTGTATAGACTGGTCTACCGGACCCTGGATGATGGTGCTGTCTGCCTTGTAGAACAGACCATCTACTTGATAGTCTCCGGTTGCAAATTTGATTCCCAGACCAGCCTGAGCAGACCAACGATGATCCTGCGCCGGGAGGACCAGCCAATAGTAAGCCGTAGCACGGGCATCGCCAAGACCAAAAGATTTTGTCTCGTGACGATTTTCCTGTCCTCCCGAATTACCACCGTGTTCATACAGGGAAGAACGAACATTGGAAATGATCGGAATACTGAACGCGGTAGACCACCGCTGATTCCAGGATTGGATCAGGGTCAGATCGAGCGTATTCGACCAGTTGATCACTTCGGTATTCTGCTCCAATCGTTCCTTCTCCTCGTGATCACCTCTGAAGTGGCGAAACGATCTGAAATAACGGTAATTGGCCATGACGGTGGTGTTGCGACCATCCTGATGCATGCTGCCAGGCATCATGGAACAAGAACCTGTGGACCGGATAGCGACACAGCCTTGCCCGAACAGTTGAGGGCTCAAGCATAACAGGACAAATGCGAATGGAATAAAAGGCTTCATGAGATTAATTCTTTATTGAGGTACAAAGGTCTCCTGATCCTGTCTGTCAGAGAACAGGCAAACCTTAGAATCTCCTTAAGATTCTCCTTTAGTGGTTTGGAACCGTTTAAAACAGGACGAGCCGGCCCCAGTCAGGAGTCGGCTCGGCTGTCTGTCTGCAAAAAGGGCTGGTTTACTTCTGTTCCGGTGTCAGGAGTTCGAAGAACTGATCCAGCTTTGGCGTGATGATGATCTCTGTCCGGCGGTTCACCTTCCGGCCTGTTTCTGATGCATTATCCGCCTTCGGCTTGTATTCGCCACTTCCTCCGGCGATCATCCGGTTTGGATCCACGTTGTATTTGGATTGGAGGAGTCGGGCCACAGACGTGGCACGTTTGGCACTCAGGTCCCAGTTGTCCCTGATACAATCCGTATTGATCGGCACATTGTCTGTGTGGCCTTCGATCAGGATATCCAGACCGCTGTGATCATTAATTACCATGGCTACTTTACCCAGTACCGTCTCTGCGGAAGTATTGATCACGGCGCTGCCGGACTTGAAAAGCAGTTTGTCTGACGGGGATATATAGACTACGCCCTTTTTGACTTCGATACTGACATCTTCATCATTGACATCGGCCAGACTGCGCTTGAGGTTCATGACCAGTGCCAGATTGAGCGAGTCCTTTCGTTGCACCTGGCCAGTCAGGTCCTTGATATACCGACTCTGTTCATTGATCGCGTCCAATGATCGTTTGATGCTTTCTGCACCACTCTTGCTGACAATGGAGAGGTCAGACATCCGCTCAAGCAGATTGGTGTTGGTCTTCTTCAGGTAGTCAACCTGATCTTCCAGACTTTTTATCTGACCTGCATTGGCTGTCAACTGGGTTTTCTGT
The DNA here is from genome assembly GCA_016710115.1 of Saprospiraceae bacterium. GTDB lineage: Bacteria > Bacteroidota > Bacteroidia > Chitinophagales > Saprospiraceae > JAGNXB01. The sequence goes on along the minus strand of JADJLN010000002.1, from coordinate 33,914 downwards.
GATGACAGTTCACTCTCCCTGTCTGCAACGCGTTGGCGCAAGGCATCCTGTTCAGTTGTACAATCTGTCAACTTCTTTTGCAGGCCGGCCCGCAGTTCATTTTGCTGCGCTTCCAGGGCCAGGTACTTTTTTTTACTGACACAGGAAGTCATGGTCAGGCTGCTTACGACAGCCAGAAGGGTTAATAGTTTGGAAAGGGTGGAAATAGAACTCATGGGTATCTGTGGTTTTGATTGTTATTGGGCGAACGCACTTACAGTCATTTAATTGTATTAGCGAACTGATGCATAAGGATTTGGGGCCAATCAACGAAATTCGAGAGACATCCAAAAGGATTCCACAAATTCGTGCAACACACCAGCGCCATTTCCGTTAATGTACCTTTGTGACCATAATGTTAAAGAATATGACCCGTTTTATCACACTTCTCTTCTGTTGTTTCAGTTTCTGGTGGGTGTCCTGCCAGAATACCACCCCAGGCTCCACTTCGTCGACCAGTCTCCCACCCAGTGGTATCCGTTCTATTGAACCGGCAACACCAGATATGCGGATTGAGATCATAGTCGAAGGATTACCAGCAGGTGGCACCGCCAAACTGATCGGGATTTCCGGTGATCAGAACTATATCGCAGACACCTGCGTCGTGGTGGATAATGGCAGAATGTTGTTTGAAAAACCGGAACCACTGCTCGCCGGCTTCTATTATGTGATCCTGCCGGATTTTTCGAATCTCCAGATGATTATTGATGCGAACCAGCGTTTCAGCCTGAAAACTACGGTGGGCAATCTGGCCCGCACGATGCAGGTGACCGGCTCCAAAGAGAATGAACTGTACTACAAGAATATTGCTGACCAGGGGCCGATTGACTCCCAGTTGAAAGGACTGACCCAACAGCAGCGGGCGAAGCCAAAAGGCGGTCCGGAATACAAGGCTTTGCAGGTACAGATCGATTCCTTCATCGGGTTGCGCAAGGCTCTATTGCAATCCTATGTGACCGACTATCCTGATGCATTGTTCACCAAATTCAAGATCTCTGGACAGAATCCTGATCTGGCCGAACCCCTCAATGAAGATGGCACATTGAATATTGCCTTGCAGACCTATATGTACCGGACCCACCTGTGGGACAATGTCGATTTTACCGATGATCGCCTTCTGCGCACACCGATCATCAATAACAAACTGACCAAATACATCAAGGAGTTGACCGTACAGCGCCCTGATTCCATCATCGCCGCCACCGATCTGTTGCTGGCCAAAGTGATGAATCACAAAGAGTACTTCAAGTTTTTTGCCAACTATATCCCCCTGGCCTACCGCCCCGGTGAGTCGACTATTATGGATGCCGAAGCCGTCCAGGTCCACATGGTCAAAAACTACTTCACTCCGGAAAAGGCCTTCTGGTCAGACAGTGCAGATCTCGCAGCCCTGGCCCGTCAGGCCAGTGAAATGGAAAACAGCCTGATCGGTCTCAAGGGGTCCTGACGTCACCGCCAAAGATCTCAATGGCCAGATGAAGTCCATTTATGAAATCAAGCCGTATATCGTGGTGTATATGTGGAACCCCGAATGCTCCCATTGCAAGGAAGAAACGCCTCAGCTGGTGAACTATATCCGGGACGCTACGGATGTCGAGGTATTTGGCATTGCACTCAATACAACTGATGCCGAATTCAAGAGTTATGCCCGTAAGATGGGCATGACCTGGACCAATGTGTTTGATCCGACAAACAAGGCCATCTATGCCAAGTACTATGTCGACAATACGCCAGAGATCTATATCCTCAATCCGGATCGGATCCTGATCGGCAAGAATCTCAAGGTCAACCAGATCCAGACGATCATCGACCGGGATAAAATCAAGCGGGACGAATACAAATAACCCGTCCAGTAACCTGTAAAAAAGGGAGTCTGCCGATCCGGTCAGACTCCCTTTTTTATTTTGCTTCGGTTGAGAATTTGCTAAAACTTCTGATATCCCGCTGTGGATATGGACGAGGTGTGATTCGGGTGAATCGCAGTGACTTCCAGTTTTGTCTTTTCGCCGCCTTTGGAAACCGACTCCATCTGCATCATCATCCCGTCCGTCGGCAGATCCTGCCCACCCCCGAATGGCGTCGTTTTCATGGAGGACATGGCTTTATAATATTTCCCCATTGGAATGGATGTTTTCTTCGACACCCAGTAAGAACTCGTAGCCTCTTCGGTGACCGACTGATATTCTTCACACAGATAACCCTGGATGGTTTTTGTTCGTCCCGTCTTTTTCATCTTCTGCACCGGATCATCTACCTGCCTGTCGGACTGGAACAGTGGGCTGTTGAGATCCATGCACATGGCCATTTTTCGCCCTTCCTGATCGATCAGGGTGATCATTTTTTTTGTCGTCATATCCATGACCATCTTGGCTGAAGGCGTCTTTTTTTCGGAAGAACTGAGGAGAAGATAACCAAACCGCTTCCCATCATTGGACAGGTAACAGCGCATGGTCATCCGGGAAGCCTCCTTCCCCTTCTTGTCCACCATGGTCATATTCATGTCAAAGTCATGATCGAAGGCATAGGAAGCGGCTATATCGCAATTCTGGCCACCCATCATGGCGGCCATGGCCTGTTGCATCGCCTGCTGATCGGCAGTGCCCTTGTCCGATTTGTCCTTTTGTGCAAAGGTGGTGGCGGCCACCAGAAGGAAGAACAGAAGAAAAATGGAAGCGCGTTTCATATGGTCAGAATAATAGGTTGGTGTATGAACGTAAAATTGGGTATTCAGGATCAAATGAGATCCAATGTTCGACCAAAGGACCCGAACGGGAGGCGAAAAGTTGCACCGGCAGGACAGAATCCCTGGTTGACAGCATCATTTTCCCATGACTCACTTGACGATGGCATCGGTGACTGCTCCTTGAAAGTCATAAAAAACCTCCCTGAGCGCACTCTTTCCGTTTGTTCCGTAATTGACAATAAAGGTGCAGATCGTCTGATGTTCCGGAAAATAGAAGCAATTGGCACTATAGGCGAGGTCCCTGCCGGTATGCCCAATGCCGAAGTTGTCTGAATCGAGTGGTTGATTGAAATAGCGCTTCATCATGCCAGCACCCAGAAAGAGGTCAGGAGCAGGATCTTCAGGGTCGATTTCCGGGATGAATTGCTGCATTTCAGCGAGACTGGCGGGTTGGAGGATGGTTTGATCGACCACGAGGGCCCGAATGAATGTGGCGATGTCGAACACGGTGGAGAACATCCCGCCATAACCGTTGCCACTCCCTGTATTGAAGTTGGTGACATTGGCAATCGTCCCGTTATTGTACAGATCGAAATAGCCTTGCGCTGTATGGGCTGGCAAGACATCATGGGAGTAATAATCGGTGTCATCCATGTCCAGGGGACTGAGGATCCGGTTTCGCAACAACCGTTGATGCGGGGTGCCGGTGATCTCATCGAGGACCATACTGAGCAGCAGGGTATTTGTATTGGAATAACGACAACTGGATCCGAGTGGAAAGTTGGCGTCTTCATTGTAGGCAAAAGCGATCAGGTCAATGGCGTCCCAATGTTTGTCAGGATCGTTCAGAACAGAGAGATAGAAACTGTTATCCGCAATAATATCATAGATCCCTGTGGTGTGGTTCATCAACTGCCGGATGGTAGCTCCCCGGGCATTGGCCACCTTATCCAGGACAGCGGAGGGCAGATAGGGATCAATGGGTGCATCGAGGTCCAGCGTGCCGTCTTCTGCCAGCAGCATGGTCAGTGTACCCACCATCATTTTGGTGATGCTGGCTACTTTGGATACGGTGCATGGCTGAAAAGGGATGCCTGCTTCAATATCGGCCATACCGGCTGCCCCGGCCCATTCGCCTTCCGGGCTCTCGATATACAATGCGATCCCCGGCAGCCCCAGGGAAACGAATTGATCAAGAATGGATTGATATTCGTCAGCCTGCGGGTGATTGGCATATGCGGGATCCGGCACCCAGTTACAGGAAGAAGAGGCAGGGATATCCGGTTTCTGACAGGCAGCCAGAAGTAGAATGATACTGATCAAAAAAGCATGTCTCATGATTGTCCGGATTAGAATGTCAGGGGGAAGGTCGCTCCCAGGTGAAGGGATGTGGAAGGCAGCAACGGCACATAGGATTTGACAAATGGAGTCATCACCCGAAACCGGTACTGAATAAATGGCTTGACCGCCCATTCTGGCGGAGCGAGAAGAAGTCCCAGCATAGCGCTGGCCATGAAATGGGGTTTACCACCCTTCCCGGTCCGTTCATACGTGCCGTTGGACGACAATGTAAACAGGTCATGCTGTTCGAAGGTGTGCAGATAACCGACACCAAACCCGCCATCGAGTGACAGGCCATCGGCAATATGGTATCGCCAGGTGTATTCGCTGTAAAGCTGAAGGCCATGGTGGACAATCCGTTGATTGTAATACCCCAGTCGGGTGGTGAGCTGTTGTTCCCAGCGCTTGCCCACCTTGACAGGGTACATCCAACCCACATCGACCCCCGGATGAAAAGGTGCAGAAAAACTACCCCCAGGCAAGGCGACGGCATTGTTGAAAAAAGAGAGGGTGAAGGTGTGTGCGGTCTGTGATTGAACCGGTGTCCACACCCAGCAGCATGCCAGAAGAATGAACCATGATCGCATGGGCTGAAATTTAGTGCAGAAAGATAGCGGTTCTCCGGGTATCCGGGCAAGGAGAGGGGTTGGGGTTGGGTATTGGGTATTGGGTTTGGGTATTGGGTATTGGGGTATTGGGGTTGGGTATTGGGGGGTTTGGGTATTGGGTAAAGGGAAGTGGGTCCTCATGATATAGGTTGACAGCTGCCCCGCCTAAAACCAAAAACGTGTTGACACATAGTTTAGAATACGCACAAGTCAATTCGACAATCTGCCGAACCAGCCCGAAACCACCTTGAACCTTGAACGTCAGAGCGCCAGCTCTGACCTGAAATGGTGAACAGCCGGACCCCGGAAGATCCACGTTCAACCACTTGACAAAATGGGGACTGCCAAAATAGACTCGGCCCGGAGACCCCTCGTAAGTGGTTCCAGGCCGGTATCGTAAAACGTGCCCGCCCCAGACAGGGCAGGCACCATATGGTCGGGGTTTATTGGAGGACGATCTGTTTTTCTTCCACCATCTTGCGGATATTGATCAGAGCGTAGCGCATCCGACCGAGGGCTGTATTGATACTGACCTGGGTCAGACCGGCGATCTCCTTGAAGCTCATATCGGCATAATGACGCAGGATGACCACTTCACGTTGTTCTTCCGGAAGATGGTCGACCAGCTGACGGACCTTATCGTGGGTCTGGCTGCGCATGATGGCTTCTTCTGCATTGAGCTCAGGCTGCTTGAGCACGTCAAAGATGTCAAAGTCATCGCTGGGAGAGACAATCGGACGACGCTTTCCCCTGCGGAAATAGTCGACACACAGATTGTAGGATATCCGCATGGCCCACTGAAGGAACTTGCCTTCGTGGTTGTATTTTCCTTTTCGCAGGGTGTCGATGATCCGGATGAACACTTCCTGGAAAATATCATCTGCCAGGGACCTGTCCTTGGTAAAGAGATAGATGGAAGTGTAGATTTTGTTCTTGTGCCGGTTGAGTAGAACCTCAAAGGCCTTTTCCTCTCCGTTCAGGTAGCACATGATGAGCTCCTGGTCAGTAAGCTTTGAAACTTGCATAACTATCCGTTTTTATTGCTCCGCAATCAATAGGTTAGTGTAGAAGTTTCAAACTTATAAGCAAACGAAGTGGTTGGTGAATAATCAAGAACTGGTTCAAATATAGACGGATTCTGCACACCCGTCAACCCCCGATCCCCATTTAAGGGAATTTTAACGAAACCCCGCTTCCTTCCTGTATTGCCCCAATGCCTTGTATAAACAGGGTTTCACAGGCTTTTATACCCGCAATATCCGCTGGTGATTTCGTAACATTGTCGGCGAAAAATGTTGGCAAATGGCAAAAAGAAGGCATCCACCCCACCTGTGAAACGATCCAAACCTGATTCCGGACCCGCATTTGTCTGGGTATCGGGGTTCTTTCGTACCCACTGGCCGGCCCTGGTCCTTCTGGCTGCTCTGGCCATCATCCCGTACTGGCAGTCCCTGAACTACGAATATGTTCTTGATGACCAGATCGTCATCAGCAAGAACAATTTCACGAAGAAAGGTTTCGGTGGCATCTGGGATATCCTGCGCACGGAGAGTATGTCCGGTTACTTCGGTGAACAGAAAGACCTGGTTGCCGGTGCGCGATACCGTCCCTTATCCATTGTCACGTTTGCCATCGAATACAGTATCATGCCGGACAATCCCTGGATCGGGCATCTGGGCAATATCCTCTTCTATGCGCTGACCTCTCTGCTGCTCTACCGGATCCTGGTACTCCTGTTTCCTCTGGCTGCCCATCGGCAATGGTGGTGGTCCATTCCCTTTGTGGCCGGTGTGATGTATGCACTTCATCCGATCCATACGGAAGTCGTCGCCAATATCAAGGGGCGAGATGAGATCCTGGTTTTTCTGGGCGCCCTGGGTTCGTTGTGGTTTACCCTTCGGTATATGGCGGAGAAGCACTACAAATGGCTAATCCTGTCCGGGATCAGTTTCTTTCTGGCCCTCCTTTCCAAGGAAAACGCGATTACCTTTCTCGCTGTCATTCCGGCGATCCTCTGGTTTTTCACCTCTGCCAGAAAGGAGGATTATGTCCGGACGTTTACCCCCATCCTCAGTGCGTCGATCCTCTACCTGCTGATCCGGTACAATGTGATCGGCTATTTCCTTTCTTCCGGAAAAGAGATCACCGACCTGATGAACAATCCGTTCATCGAGATGCGGATCGATGAAAAACTGGCAACGATCGTGTATACCCTCGGTCTCTATCTCAAGCTGCTGCTCTTTCCACATCCATTGACCCACGATTATTATCCCTATGCCATTCCGATCATGAATTGGGGTAAATGGCAGGTATGGCTCAGTCTTGCGGCCTATGCAGGCATGATCTACATCTTCTTCAAAGGGTACAGACAGAAGACGCTTGCCGCATTTTCTGTCCTGTTTTTCCTGGCTACGATATCCATCGTTTCCAACCTGGTCTTCCCTGTCGGTACGTTCATGAATGAACGATTCATCTTCATCTCTTCCATGGCCTTTGTCATTGTTGTCGCCTGGCTGCTGGTGGAAAAATTGCCCCAGTGGATTCCCGGCAAAGTCGGTTTACCTCTCGGCCTCCTGCTTGCCGGTTTGATCGTGACCGGTTATGGCTTGAAGACCTGGAACAGGATCCCCGTCTGGGAGAATGCCCTGACATTGAACAGTGCGGCCATCAAGGTGTCGCCCAACAGCGCACGTGCCAACACGTTTATGGCCACCGCCCTCTACCAGGAATACCGGGCGACCGAAGATCCGGAAGAACAGAAAAAGATCCTGGGTGATATGGGCATCTACATCCGCCGCGCGGTGGATATCTATCCCGCATATTTCAGTGGTCTGACAATGTATGTGGGTGTCCTCTCAGAAGAATTTCGATATGATAAGGACATTGACAAACTGCTCGCCGGGTTCAGAAGGGTATTTGAAAACCGGGATTATCTCCAGTTTGTCGATCAATACATGGATTACCTGGACGGTCAGCCTCAATACACCGAGAAGGTGCTCGAGTTCTATTACCAGGTGGGCTACCAGATCTTCTGGCAACAACGCAGAAACAAACAATACGCGTTGAAATACCTCCAGCGCGGTCTGAATTTGCAACCGGCAAATGCAGCACTGCAAAATGCGCTGAATGAGGTGCAACGCAGCTGACCTGCATCACCATCACCAGTTGGATTTTACCCTTTCCCGGTTTGTTTCCCAGCCGACATGAGAGACTTTTGTTATCTTGCATGTGCCTGATTTTCCGGCTTTTGGCCGTATTTTTGTTTCATATATATTTTTTTACTACTAACTAGACTTCATGCGCACGACTCCAACACTCCTTGTTTTTCTCGCCACCCTTCTGCTATCAACCGCACTCAAGGCTCAATGTGAATGGATTGTAACCGGCACGACCGGCCAGGCAGGAAACCATTCATCGGCCGTTGCTGTAACAACTGATGGCCAGGGAAACAGCTTTCTGGCTGGCAACTTTGTCAATGTGTTTTCGATGAAAGGTCAGAATGTCGCCAATCTGTATGTCAATGACCCCGGAGTGATCATTGCCAAGTTCAATTCGGCGGGTGTGCTGCAGTGGATGAAACCCCTGGATAGTCCCAATTTTACCGCATATGATCTGGAATACAGAGGGGGGAATCTCTACCTGACAGGGAACTATATCAGTTATGTGACCATCAATGGCCAGAACTTTTCCGGTCAGGGCGAAAATGGATTGATCCTGAAATTTGATGGCCTGGGAAACATGGTCTGGGGTCGGACCATCAACAGTCCCAGTTCCTCATATGCTTATGATATAGCCTTTATCAACGACAACAACTTCATTTTCACTGGTCGATTCAGACAGAGTGTGATTGTCAACGGCACTCAGATCACCGGGTCCAGTGGTTCAAAAAACTACGGACTGTATGGAAAAATGGATACGGACGGCAATCTGGCATGGATGAAGACATCCGGAGAATCGGGCAATTTATGTCAACCCAACGCCGTGGCTGTAGACCCAAGTGGTGTATTCTATTTGGCAGGTATCTTCCGACAGGGACTGGCCTTTGGTGGCATCACTGCTCCCAATCCGGGATCGACCCTGGCGAGCTTGCCCTTTATTGCCAAATTCTCATCCGCAGGAGATGTACAATGGTTGAAGTCGGCTACATTTCCAGCTGGTTCGAAAACCATTCTTTCGAATATATCCAGTCTGATGGTTGCACCAAACAGCGAAGTCATTCTCACCGGTTTTCTCGATGATGCAGTAGACTTCATGGGCCAGGTCAGCTGGGGAGAGTCCACCGCGCTGATGATGCGGATCCAGAGCAATGGAAACCTAGCAAGTAGTCTTCAAGTGCAATCCAGTCATGAAGGCACCAGTTTCGAATTTGCGAATATGGATGCCTCAGGAAATCTTTATCTGGGAGGATCTGCACGCGGTAATCTCGCCGTGCGTGTCAATAATACCCTGCATAGTATCGGCTATCTGACCATGGGCTATGATATTCTTCTGGCTAAATTCACCACATCCGGATTCACAGGTATCGAACTGATCGGTGGCCCGGGTGAAGAATCCGGTACAGACGGCGTGACCGATAATGCGGGTCGTCTCCTGGTCACTGGGCAATTCGCAGGTACATTCAGTCGGAATGGGATGTCGGCCACCAGTCCAAACAGCACTACCAATGACCTGTTGTTCCTGAAGATCTGCACCTTCTCCCCAAGCTCGGATCTGACCGATCCAGAAGGTGCCCATACGTCATTATCCATCCAGCCCAACCCGGCTGTCAATCAGCTTCAACTGACGGTCGCGGAATACCTGACTGGTGGACATTACCGGGTCTATGATCTCCAGGGTCGTCAGATTCTGGAAGGAACTATCCCGGCAGGATCCTGGACCATTCCGGTATCCGGATGGCATCAGGGATGGTATACTGTCCATGTCCAGAAAAATGATCAGCAGGCCACTCAACGGGTTCTGATTCAGTATTAATATTCAGTACATGACCTGAAAAGGGGGCATGATCAGAGGATCGTGCCCCCTTTTTTATCTGTTCTTACCGGTCATCCCCCTGCTGCAAAAAGTATCTTTGACCGTTCAACTGATATGCTCAACTGCTTATGCCCCACACTGCTCCTACACCTGTGAATGTTACTGAAGCTGAATTGCGAAGGGTCTTTGACCAGCTGCGAGAAAACGCATCAGCCATGGCAGGCACCACTGCCCGGGAGCGTTGTCGTCGCCTGATCTCCTTGAAAAAGAGTATCCTCAATCATCGAGAGGAGATCCAGCACGCCCTGGTCTCCGATTTTGGCAAACCCGCCCGGGAGACAGATTTTTCCGAGATTCTTACTGTCACTACAGAAATCAGTAAAACCGTTTCTGAATTACGGTATTGGATGCAGGCCAAATCTGTTCCAACACCTCTGTCGTTGCTCGGCAACCGATCGACGATCCTCATGCAACCGAAAGGTGTTGTGCTGATCATATCTCCGTGGAACTTTCCGATCAACCTTTGTCTTACCCCTCTCGTTTCCGCTATAGCGGCAGGGAATACCATCTGTCTGAAACCCAGTGAATTTACTCCGGCAAGTACACGGGTCATGAAAACCATCCTCAAGGAGGTCTTTCCAGAAAACGAGGTAGCCCTGGTGGAGGGTGATGCACAGATCGGAGACATGCTGGTCCAACTTCCCTTTCATCATATTTTCTTTACCGGCAGTCCGCGTGTTGGCAGCATCGTGATGCAACATGCGGCGAAAAACCTGACATCTGTTACACTGGAACTGGGTGGTAAATCGCCGGCGATCATCGATGAGACTGCAAATCTCGGTCTGGCTGCCAACCGGATCGTCTGGAGTAAATTCTACAACGCCGGACAGATCTGCATTGCGCCGGATTATGTCCTGATACCTGCTCATTTGTGCGAGACATTTGTATCACACCTCCGAAAGGTGATCATCCAGTTTTACGGAGACAAACCACAACACAGCCCGGACTTTGCGCGGATCATTCATGACCGTCATTTCCAGAAACTGAAAGACATGCTGGACAATGCAGTTGCCAACGGCGCACAGGTCCGGATTGGTGGTCAAACGGACGCCAGTGAACGGTATATTGCACCGACCGTAGTGACCGACACAACTCCTGATTGTCTGCTGATGCAGGAAGAGATCTTCGGCCCCATCATGCCGGTGATCACCTATACTTCAATCGAAGAAGCTCTGTCCTTGATCCGGTCTTTTCCTACACCGTTGGCTGCCTATATTTTCTCTGAAAAGAAGACGAACAGGGATTACCTGATCAGCCAAACACGGGCTGGTAATTCTGCTGTGAATACGGCTCTGGCCCAATTTTTTAATGATGACCTGCCCTTCGGTGGCGATCACCACAGCGGTTTTGGCAAGACACACGGGTATTTTGGATTCCAGGCATTTTCCAATATGCGATCCGTTCTTTACCAACTATACCGGTGGTCGGCTGTCGATCTGGTCCAACCCCCGTTTACATCCATCACCCGCAGGCTGGCCGATTTTTTTCTGCGGTGGTTCTAGGACGCCCCCCCGCCAAATCGGTTGAACAGTGGCCAACAGTCATCGTCACCGCTTCTCATCTGCCGGCCTCGGTGGGATGACGGGCCTGGCCTGATCCAGTTGTTCCAGCAGATACACCAATGCCCGATCGATCTGGGGATCCGATCCACGTGCAATGGCACCCGGGTCTTCCGGTACTACGAAATCCGGATCAACGCCATGTCCTTCTTTGAACCACGAGCCATCCGGGTTATACATGCGGAAAGTGGGCACAGAAATAAATCCGTTGTCGATCAACTGGGGAGCTCCACTGATGCCGATCAGTCCACCCCAGGTTCGGGTGCCGATCAGCGGCCCCAGTCCCGATTTGCGAAAATAGTCCGGGAATGCGTCACCTCCTGATCCGCTCCATCCATTGATGAGCATGGCCTTTGGTCCGAAATGACCAACCGGTGGCCATCGCCATGTTTCACCGTCGCGGATCGCCCAGAAGGCCAGTGGTTTGCGATTCAGTAATTCAATAAATCTGTCTGGAATCTGACCACCGCTGTTCCAGCGTTCGTCAATCAGCAAGGCATCTTTATCCCATTGTCCACTGAACTGGCGCATCAATTCGTTCTGTCCATCCACACCCGTATTGGGCACATAGATATACCCGACACGGCCTCCGCTTGCCTTGTCTACATACAGGCGTTGCTCCTCAATCCATTGCAATTCCCTGAGACGTGACTCACTGGCCAGGGTGCGTACGATCACTTCTCGGGTTTTCAAACCCTGACCCGGAGCTGCAATGGTCAGGATGACCTCCTTGTCAGCCAGTCCTGCAAACGCAGCGGAGGGTTCCCGATCCAGTGTCAATGGGACACCATTCACAGCCAGAATCAGGTCGCCTTCTTTGATATGGATCCCCGGTTGGTCGAGAGGGGATCGCACCTCGGTATCCCAGATCGCACCACGGAGAATTTTTCCGACGGCATAATGCGAGCCGGAGACTGCCCAATCCATACCCAGGAAACCGACTGGTTTTTGTGGCGCCGAAATCAGATCACCTCCTCCCCGATAGGTATGGGAGGCATTCAGCTCCCCGATCAGTTCTCCGATCACAAAATTGAGGTCAGATCGCGTCGCACAGACATCGACGAGTTTTGCATATTTCGCATGCATCGCCGACCAGTCCACACCGTGCATGTTTTTGTCGTAGAAGAAATCGCGCTGCAATCGCCAGACTTCATTAAACAGCTGGCGCCATTCCGCCGGCGGATCCAGTTCCATAGTCATTCCTTCAGAACGAAAAGGTGTTTTCAGTTCCTGATCAGGAGCCGGTTCGATGGGATATAATTTCCCTTCTTTCAGAACGATGATCTTTTCACCATTCGCAGTCAATAAAAACCAGTCTATCCCGGAAATGATTGTCTTTTCTTCCCTGTTCTCAGAGTCCCAAAATTTCAATATACCTTCCTTTTCAACGGCACCTGTGTTGGGGCGTTGCAGAAAGAGGACCTTGCCTTTTGCACCGATCACCGATGCATAATTACCCGGCGCCAGCGGCAGGAGTTCGATCCGGCGTTCGATATTGTCAAAATCGATCAACACAGAGGCAATTTCATCCGCACTTTCCTCTTTTGCGTCATCTGATTTTTTCTTTTTTTCCTGTTCTTTTTTTGATTTCAATTCCACCTGTGGAGACAGGGCCACCGTATCATTGCGTGCAACCAGCAAGGATAGTGTCGAATCCTGGAGCGTAATCACGCCAATGCGGCTTGAATTGGTGTACACCCAACTGTTGTCAAAATCACTGTAGGCCGGCGTGAATTCACGATTGGTCACGAAATAGAGATACTTGCCTTCCGGGTCAAAACTCGGACTTCCATCCGTGTAATAACCACTTGTCACCGCATGGGCCTTGTTCAAACGGGTGTCATAGATGACCAGTTGTTGCGCGCGACTGACCTGGTCTCGTGCATAGGTAACCCATCGGCTGTCAGGCGACCAGGAAACAGTAAACCCTTCCAACGCACCGTGCATAAAAAAGTGCTGCCGATCAATGATCCTGTCCTCCTGCGTCAGGGTGTTGAGCAGATGGATGGCCATTGTCTGATCGATATAGACGATCAGTTTACTGTCGGGTGACCAATAGGGTTGGTAGCGATATCCGGGCCCCAGATGCGTCACGATCTTTTCTTCCCCGGTCGAAAGTTCCTGGATGGCCAGTTCATAATTTCCACTGCGATCCGTCCACCAGGCGACCTTGCGCCCATCCGGGCTCCAGGCCGGGTATCGCTCGGCACTGGCAGAGGAACTGGTAAGATTGATCACCGGACCGTGTTCTTTGGGTACAGAGAAGATCTCCCCCCGGGCTTCGAGAACTGCGCGCTGTCCGTCAGGTGACACCTCGAAATGCTGCATATAATCTGACACCTGAATAGTGCGCGGCATTTTTGCAGACAGATCCGTCACTACCTGCACAGGAACCACCCGGGTTGCTTCCGGATTCAGATCCAGCACAACCAGATGTTCGCCTGCAGTGAAGACGATCGCATCCTGACCCATGCCCGGAAATCGGACATCTACTTCTGTAAATGTCGTGATCTGTCTTGTCGTTTTCGTTTTCAGATCATATACCCAGAGGTTGGCCTTCATTTCCGGTCCGCGATCAGACAGGAAGTAGATCCGATCCTTGTACCACATGGGCAGTTCGTCGTTCGCCGCATGATCCGTAATGTTTTCCGATGTATTTGTCGTCAGATCATACAGGTAGATATCCGTGGCCAACCCACCACGGTATCGCTTCCAGGTACTGAATACCGTACTTTTTGTCGTGAATGCGAGTTGTTTCCCATCGGGCGACCAGGATGCAAATTCACCAAAGGGAATAGCCCGGCTGGAAGGCAAACCACCGGCTGCAGGAATTGTAAAAAACCGGGAATACCGGTTGGATCCACTTTCCCTGTCACTTGAAAACAGGATGCGCTGACCATCGGGCGACCAGTCAAGAGCCAGATCTGCGTTACTGTGCCAGGTCAATCGAACCGGAAGACCACCTGCTACCGGAATGCTGTACAAACTGTAATTCCCATTGTAGTTCGCCGAATAGACAATTGTCTTCCCATCCGGCGAAAACCGGGGAAATGACTCCCCTCCGGGTGGTGTACTTAACCGGTGAGCTGGTCCACCTGCTCGAGCCATTATCCACAGATCATCTGCATAGGCAAATACAATGTGGTCATTGGAAATATCCGGATAGGCCAGAATACCTGCATTGATCTGGGCTGAGACCTGACCGCTAAACAAGATGGAAAAAAATAAAGCGCACAATAAGCGAAGCGACATTGGAATTGGATTGATGAATGAATTGTAGCATGAGAATATCCATACTCTTAGAGCCATTGACAATCACATTGTCATTGGCTTCAAAAAGGATAGCGTGAATCAGCGAATATAGTCCCCGGGGCCTGTTAGCCTATTTATTGTCCGGAGTGCGCGGGGTGATCACCGTATCATATGATGTAACTATTTGAACGGTCTCTTCATAGGTCTCTGGATTAAATGTGACAACCGTATCACGCACTTCTGTGATGACTGTATCCATGAGAGGAGCATCATTGGTTTGATCGGTACCTGATGATTGACAAGCGAACAACAGGATGCAAAAGAAACAAGCCATGGTAAGCATTAAACTGAAAATCTTCATGTGGAAAGGTTTTTCTAAAGGTAATTCATCGTTCCGACCTGTCCCAGTATTCCTAAAAATATAATGGCTACCCGGTGATGGATAGCCATTTGAATTCTTGCACAAAAATCTGGTCAGGCAGACGTTAAACAGCAAAGCTTTCGCCGCAACCACAGGTGCGTGCTGCATTGGGATTGTTGAATGAAAATCCCTTCCCATTCAATCCTCCCGAAAATTCAAGCGTGGTATTACAGAGGTATAGGAAACTGCGCAGATCGGTAACCACTTTAACCCCATTGTCTTCAAATACCTGATCATTCGGACGTGATTCATTGTCGAAGTCCATACTGTAACTCGGGCCGGAACATCCTCCGCTGGTCACACTGACACGGACAAAGAAATCAGTATCCAGATGCTGGCTTTCCATAGTTTCCAAAATGCGCTTTTTGGCGCTGTCAGCTACGAATAACATAGGGGCAGATCAAGGATCTGTTAATGGGCCTTCACTTCTTCTTCCACAGGCAACCCGTTTTTAATCCGGTAGTCGCGAATAGCGCCTTTAATAGCATCCTCGGCCAGGACACTGCAATGGATCTTGACAGGAGGCAGGGCGAGTTCTTCGACGATCTCCATATTGTCGATCGCAGCGGCTTCGTCCACCTTCTTCCCGATGATCCACTCTGTAGCCAGGGAGGAGGAGGCAATCGCTGATCCGCAACCAAAGGTCTTGAACTTCGCATCCGTGATCACCCCTGTGGCATCATCCACTTCGATCTGGAGACGCATCACGTCCCCACACTCCGGGTGCACCGACCAGCCCGGTGCCGACATTTTTTTTACTCTTGTCAAGTGTCCCGACGTTGCGCGGGTTCTTGAAGTGTTCGAGGACTTTATCTGAATAGGCCATGATTCGTTGTTTCGTGGTTGGTTTGATCTGTGGTTTAGTGTTCGGACCATTCAATTTTGCTGAGGTCCACTCCTTCCTTATACATTTCCCAGATGGGGCTGAGTTCCCGCATATGATTGACTCCTGCACTGATGAGGGTGATGGCTTCTTCCACATCTTCTGATGTAGAAAAGCGCCCGAGACTCATCCGGAGGGAGCTGTGTGCCAGATCATCACCCAGGCCCATCGAGACAAGCACATAACTCGGTTCGAGTGAAGCTGAGGTACAGGCCGATCCAGAGGACAGGGCAATGGTTTGATTGAAGGTCATCATCAGCCCTTCGCCTTCCACGTGTTTAAAGGAGATATTGGCGACATGAGGCATCCGATGGTCTACATTGCCATTGATCACCGTTTCTTCCAGAGCCATGAGGCCCTGCTGGAGGCGATCCCGAAGCTGACTCAGGCGAGCTGCATCCTGGTCCATTTCCAGTCGGGCCAGCTCTGCTGCCTTACCAAAACCGACGATGCCTGGTACATTCAAGGTCACTGACCGCATGCCGCGTTCGTGTCCACCGCCATCCATCTGAGCAGTCACTTTTACCCGTTGGTTCTTGCGACTCACGTAGAGCGCTCCGACACCTTTTGGTCCATACATTTTGTGTGCTGTAAAAGCCATCAGGTGGACGCCAGTAGCTTTGGGATCGACCGGGATCTTGCCGACAGCCTGGGTCGCATCGCTGAAGAAGAGAACTCCGTGTTTTGCACAGATCTCACCGATCTCCTTCATGGGTTGAATGACGCCGGTTTCATTGTTGGCCCACATCACCGAGACCAGGATGGTACTCGGCTTGATCGCCGCTTCCAGTTCTTCGAGGTTGATCCGTCCGTCATGCTGGACATTCAGATAGGTGATCTCGGCACCGTTCTTTTCCAGATGGTCACAGGTGTCGAGTACCGCCTTATGTTCGGTCCGAACCGTGATGATATGGTTCCCTTTGCGCTTGTACATTTCATAGACACCCTTGAGTGCGAGGTTGTCTGCTTCGGTCGCACCGGACGTGAAAATGACCTCTTTGGAATCCACCTGGATCAGTTGGGCGATCTGCTCGCGCGCATAATCCACTGCCTCCTCCGCTACCCAACCAAACGGATGGCTCCGACTGGCCGCATTTCCCGGATGTTCGTAAAAATAGGGAAGCATCGCTTCAACAACCCGTGGGTCGCAGGGGGTTGTCGCATTATTGTCCAGATAGATCATCCGCTTGCTCATGCCTTATTTAGATTTGGTCTAATAACATCTAACAGCAAAATTAACATCTCTGGAGGAATAATGTTTGCGAAAATCGGGAATTTGTATCTTGCCCGAATGGAAATGTTCTCTCCCGACTGGCAGGCCTTTCCGGCCATGACCGAGGAAACCTGGTGGCAGTTGATCGCCAAGGAGCTGAAGGGCAGACCTTTGGCCGATCTGGATTGGGAGATCCAACCGGGACTTGTCGCCAAACCATTCCATCATCATCCCGGGTATCATTTCGGTGGACCGCTGACAACCGGCCGAATATCCCCTGATTGGTCTATCCAGGAGACGATCCGTTCGGGTGACCATCCGGAGTCTGCCCGAGAGACAGCCATACGTGTCCTCTCAGAAGGTGTGCAGTCCATCGCCTACACCCACGTGAATCCGCTGGATGTAATGACCTTGACTGAAGGGATCTGGATGGATATGGCACCTGTCTTCTGGCATTTGAATCCGGGAAGTGATACGCCGGTTTTTCTGGACATGCTGAAAAACGCCGTTTCCCGATCCGGTTTGTCTGCTGAACTCAGAGGGGGGTGGCTCAGTGGAAGCGCACCTGAACAGCACGATTTACTGGCCGCAAACTTCCCGGGCTGGCAATCGGTGGCTGCATCCGCCGGACCGGCGGTGCATCCGGTAGACGAACTCACCGCCTGCATCGAATCGGTCTGCAGCTGGATCGATCGAAGTGAAGCGAAGGAATCGTTGGCCAATGGATTGATCGTCCATTTTGAGATTGGCTCCTCCTACCTGCCGGAAATGGCCCGCTTGCGCGCCTGGCGGATCCTGTGGGGGCATATCATGGCCAGCTTCGGATTGTCGCAAGAGACTCCGTGTCGCATACAGGCTACCCTGTATCCCGATCCTGACCAGGCGTGGGAGACCACCTATATTGCCGCCACGACCCGTGCCTTGAGCGCCGTGATCGGCGGTGTAGATTACCTGTCGGTGATTCCTCCGGCGCTTGATTCATCTGGTTTTGCCCATCGTATTGCACACAATGTGCAACATCTGCTCAAAGAGGAGGGACACCTGAACAGGGTCATGGATCCACTCGCGGGGAGTTATACACTGGAAGAATTGACACTGATGATGGCCCGGGAAGCCTGGGCACGCATTTGACCCCCGCCGTACCGAAAGCATCCCCATCATCCAAAATCGAATAGCCTTTAACAGATGAGGAAAAAACAACCAGGCGACGGATCCGGGAAGAGAAGAGAATGACCGGTGAAAGTCTGGATCCGCCAACCTGGTTGTACAAACAGGTGGATGGCCGGCAAGGTATATTCGTCCAGTTCACCATCCAAGGGCACCGTGTTTGCTTCACAAAGATTAACCTCGCCGATCCGGTATCTTAAATTAATGAAACTGGTTTACAGTGCCTTATCCATTGTTAAATTGATCATATTTGAATTTCTTAAAAACATTAACCCCGGCATTCACCCGGAGAATTCGGTACATTCGCAGTCATGGAACGGAAGACCCTGTCACCGGATGAGCTCTTTCCCCGTTTGCGGGAGGGAGACCGTGTGGCACTGGGCCGGGCCATCACCCTGATCGAAAGCACCCGACCTGCAGATCAGGGGCCGGCTTCTGCACTCATCAACGCTTGCCTGCCATTCTCAGGCCATTCGATCCGACTGGGGATCAGTGGCACCCCCGGAGCAGGAAAAAGCACCTTCATTGATGCTTTCGGATCCATGCTCACCGCCGATGGGCATTCCATCGCTGTACTGGCAATCGATCCGTCAAGTGGAGTACATCACGGAAGCATCCTGGGCGATAAAACCAGGATGGACCAACTTTCCCGCGACCCGAAGGCCTTTATCCGGCCTTCTCCGGCCGGAACAACCCTGGGAGGTGTAGCCCGGAAAACCAGGGAGACCATTATCCTTTGCGAGGCGGCGGGTTTTACGCATATCCTGGTGGAGACTGTCGGCGTAGGGCAGAGTGAAACTGCCGTACAAGCCATGACCGACCTCTTCATTCTCCTGCTCATCCCCGGTGCTGGAGATGAACTCCAGGGCATTAAACGTGGCATTGTCGAGATGGCCGATCTGGTGATCATCCACAAGGCGGACGGAGAGCGGATGTCTCTGGCACGCGATGCGCAAATGCAATATCAACGTGCACTCCATCTCTTTCCGGAGAGACCGTCAGGCCAAACGGTACCGGTCCTGCTTGCCTCTTCCGTCGAACGAACCGGACTGAAGGAGGTGAAGGACACCATCCAGGCTTCTGTACATGCACTTCAGGTGAATGGCTACTTCGCGTCGCATCGAATGGAACAAGCCGGGTTCTGGTTCAAAGAGAGCCTCATGGACCAGCTCGCCACCTGGGTGTTTACCCATTTTCAGGCCGACTACAAGCTGCTTGAAGCCGAAGTCCTGGAGGGGAAAACAAGTCCATTTTCTGCAGCGGATCTCTTTATGCGCAAGATCACCGGTCCGCGGGCTGACTGATCGCCGGTCATACCGTATCTTTCCCCTTCAAGAAATGAACGACTATGTTTTCAGCATCCACATACCAGGGACGCCGGTCACGACTGGCTTCTGACCTGGGTCAAGGTCTTATTCTCATTGCCGGGAATATCGATGCCGCCATGAATTACCGCGGCAACCCTTATCCTTTCCGTCAGGACAGTACCTTCCTCTATTTCGGCGGCCCCGACAAACCGGGATTGGCCATGACCATCGACCCGGCAACGGGGCGGTCCACCCTCTATGGAGATGATCTGACCCTCGAGGATATTGTCTGGGTTGGCGCCCAGCCGACATTGACCGAGCAGGCCCGGCAGGCCGGTTTTGTTGAGGTCCGACCGATGAGCAAACTTTCCGGAGATGTTCAGTCAGCAGGAGACCGGTTGCACTATCTCCCACCCTACCGGGGAGATTCGATCCTCCGGCTGGCCACCTGGACAGGACGAACAGTCGAAAAGATCCAGTCGGGATTTTCAGAAGCATTGATCCATGCGGTTATCGGCCAACGTTCGATCAAATCCAGGGAAGAAATTGAAGAAATGACATGGGCGGTTGATCTGACTGGCAGGATGCATGTGGCTGTCATGCGCGAGGCAGAGGAAGGCTTGCATGAATCTGATCTGGCCAGCCTGGTGACGGGTATGTGTGAAGCAGAAGAGGTTGTTCCTGCCTATGGGATCATTTTGAGCAAAGACGGACAGACATTACACAATCATCATCACGGCAATACCCTGGAAAGCGGCCAACTGGTGCTCGGCGATTTCGGTGCTGAATCCCGCATGCACTATGCCGGTGATATCACACGGACATTCCCGGTTGACCGGCATTTTACCAACAAGCAACGTGAAGTCTATGAAGTTGTTCTGGATGCGGAAATGCTCGCCATTGAAGCCTGCAAACCCGGTGTTGCTTACCGGGACATCCATCTGCATGCAGCCCGGATCATTGCCAACGGCCTGAAGGATATCGGATTAATGAAGGGCGATTGCCACGAGGCCGTTGCCGCCGGAGCCCATGCATTGTTCTTTCCGCATGGACTCGGCCATATGATTGGCCTGGATGTCCACGATATGGAAGACCTGGGGGAAAATTTTGTCGGATACGACAACACTGTCCAACGCAGCGACCAGTTTGGTCTGGCCTATCTGCGCCTGGCCCGCAAACTCCAACCCGGGTTTGTCCTGACGGTAGAACCGGGTATCTATTTTATTCCCGAATTAATCGATCAGTGGAAAGCGGAGAAAAAGCACGCTGATTTTATCAATTATTCCGCTCTCGAAAAATACCGGACATTTGGCGGGATCCGTATCGAGGACAATGTCCTGATCACAGAGAAGGGGTATCAGATCCTGGGTGACCCGATACCCAAGGCTGTGGCAGAAGTTGAGGCGTTGAGATACATTGTGTAGAAATAAGAAAAAACAAATCACAAATCAGATCTGTCCAAAATAAACCTCGGAAGGTTGCCCTTGGCAGGTTGCAGTGTTCCACTCGTTGCCTCATTCGGAAATTTTAATCGTAGCAGTTCACCTCTGGCCCGCCTCAAGCCGGCGGGGCTGTGACTTTTTGTTGCGGCAAAAAGTCACCAAAAACCGCTTGTCGCCAAAATGGGCCTTCTTTTTATGTTTAAGAGCAATGCTAACTCGTATCTGGATTGATTGACGTTAACATCAGGACCCGGCCGCTCGTATTTGATCGGTGGTTAGTTGCATCATTGATACTCTTCTTGCATGTAAATTGTCAATAATCGCATCACATGTCCGATCAAATAATGCGGCATTTTGCACGATTGACTGTTTTCATACAGCTATAGAATTCAATTGTTTGCCTGGTAGTCGGGTCCTTAATGTGCTGGGAGGCCCTGGTTTGGCGACGATTAAATTTTGGGGGGGTTAGATTCGGATTTTATGATCTGTAGAGTGTTATTTCATTGATTATCAGCATTCATATTTTACAGAATAAATTGTTTTGGACAGATGGTGATCACAAATCACAAATCACAAATAAATATCAAATTCAAAATTCGAATATCCAAAACCAGAATCTGTTTCGAATTTTGAATTTCAGGATTGGCATTTATTTGTTTTTTGAAATTTGTTTTTTGAAATTTTCGCTCAGTGCGTCCTCCAGGATCTCCACCACATGCCGGGCGGTTCGGTTGGTACCATCGTGGATCTGATGCCGGCAGCTGTGACCGGATGCAGCAACAATAGTGTCTGCACTTGTCTGCCGAACAGCTGGGAACAAAACGAGTTCGCCAATTTGCTGACTGATTTCAAAATGGGCAACCTCATAGCCAAAACTGCCGGCCATTCCACAACAACCTGTAGGGAGAATATCAACCTGATGACCACTCGGCAAACTGAGTATAAATCCGGCCTGGCCAATGTCACTCAGCGCTTTCTGGTGACAATGACCATGGAGTATGATCCGTCGCTTTTCTGCTGTAAAATCAGCAGATGAAATGTTTCCTCGTTGTGCTTCCTGAAATAAAAACTCTTCGATCAGCAAGGATCGCTCTGCCAGTTCACGGGCCTGGGCCTGCTGATCGGGTGCAGCCAGGCGGATATACTCATCGCGCAAGGTCAATAAAGCGGAAGGTTCGAGACCGATCAAGGTATCGGTAGCACCGATTTGTTCACACAGGACGGCAATATTCTTCCGCGCAACTTTCCGGGCGTAGCCGAGCATCCCTTTCGAAATTGCCGTTCGCCCACTTTCATCGTGCAACGCCAGCTGTGTCGGATATCCCAGTCCGTGTAATAACCGGATCGCTGCCTGTCCGACAGACAGATCGTAATATTCCGTGAATTCATCCACAAAGATCCAGACACGCTTTTTTTCCGACTGCCGGACGGGAATTTCTTGACCCACTCGAACATACCAACGGGTAAATCGTTCCCGGTTCATTCGGGGAAGATCCCGCCGGGCATCCACATGCATCACATACCGGAGGACGTATTTTACAGGACGCCAGACTCGTACGGTATTATACACTCCAGGAGCGATGGACACCAACCTGTTCAGTCGGGACAGGATGCCGATGAGACGATGAGCGATCGGAAGCCCCATTTGTTGATGCACCTGATGTTGCCATTCCGCTTTCATTGCCGCCATATCCACACCGGAAGGGCATTCCTGCAGACAACCTTTACAACTCAAACACAGATCCATGACGTCTTCCAGCTCCGGCTCCAGGAAGGGATTTTGCCGAGTGCTTTGTGTGAGGGTTTCACGCAGCGTATTGGCACGGGCCCGCGTGGTATCCTTTTCATTCCGTGTGGCCTGGTAACTGGGACACATGGTGGCTCCTGTTGCGGGCAGCTTGCGGCAATCACCTGAACCGTTGCACCGCTCGGCCATCCGCAGCAACCCACCACTTCCGGAGAAATCCATTACCGTATGCCAGTCACGAACTTGCTGACCAGGTTGGTACCGCAGATCCTGAAGCATGGGTGGCACCCGAACGATCTTCCCGGGATTGAACAGTTGATTCGGATCGAAGACATCCTTGACATCCTCAAACCAGCCCATGATCCGCTCGCCAAAAAGAGAAGGAATAAACGATCCTCGCAGTCGTCCGTCGCCGTGCTCGCCAGAGAACGACCCTTTGTAGCTCTTGACCAGCCGAGCGACATCGGTGGTGATCGCCTGAAAAAGCCGTTGCCCTTCCTCCTCTTTCAGGTTGAGGATAGGGCGTACATGCAGTTCTCCGGCTCCGGCATGTGCAAAATAAGCCGCCCGCTGGCCGTAGGAGGTGATAAGCCGATCCAGATCGTCAATATAGTCAGGCAGATCTGAAAGTGCCACTGCGGTATCTTCGATACAGGCAACAGCTTTCGGATCGCCAGGCAGGTTGGCGAGTACTCCCAGGCCGGCTTCACGCAATCTCCAGACCAGATTGACCTGCTCCCCCTTGACAACCGGCATCGCATATGCTCCTCCATGACGCTTCAGATCAGCGATCAGCTGCATGGCCACCGCATCTGCTTCACCGGCTGTTGCCCCTCGGCATTCACAGATCAGTATCGCAGCCGGATTTCCTTCCAGAAACGCACGATGGGGTCGATACTGTTGGCTATTCCGGGTGCAATCCAGGACTGTCCTGTCCATCAGTTCGCAGGCATGAAGCGGGTGGTTCATGGCTACCAGGACAGATTCCGTCATGTGGCGCATCGTGTGGAAATGTGCACAAACGAGGACAACCTCAGCTGGTGGCAACGGATCAAGTTGCAAGGTGATCTGGTAGCTCATGGCCAAAGTACCCTCTGATCCAGCAAGCAAATGGCAGAGATTGAAGGGGGGGCCTTCCGGGGAAAATGGTGCATCACTCAAGAGCCGGTCAAGCGCATAACCGGTATTCCGTCGTTTGATCTCCGCCTTGGGAAATTGGCTGCCTATCTCGTCCCGCACTTCGGACCTGGACAGCAGATCCTGAAAAAAACGGTAGATCCTGCCTTCCAGTCCTGGAGCTCGCAATTTGTCCAGATAGGCCTGGTCATGTAGTAAATCAAATCGCACAAAGCTGCCATCGCTCAAGACCGTGTCGAGTGCCAGAAGACGATCTCGCGTCGATCCATATACGATGGAAGTGGACCCGCAGGAATTATTCCCAACCATACCACCGATCATACATCGATTAGCAGTAGCTGTATTGGGACCGAAAAAAAGTCCCGATGGGCGCAATTGCCGATTCAGTTCGTCACGAATAACACCGGGTTCAAGGACCACCTTCTGATTCGTGACATCCACCTCAATGATCCGGTTCATGTACCTGGAGAAATCAACCACCAGTCCGGAGCCTACCACCTGACCGGCGAGTGAGGTTCCTGCGGTCCGGGGAATCAGAGGAACACCCTCTGCATTCGCCAGACTGACCAGCGCAGACAGGTCTTCACGATCGCGGGGCCAGGCCACCCCCACCGGCAACTCTCTGTATACGGACGCATCCGTCGCATAAAGTACCTGGTGGAGGTGGTCTGTTTTCAGCCGCTCACCCAACTGGCTCTGAAGTTGGCTCCATGTGGTCATGCAGCCAAGATAGGAAGGTCGCTCTGGATTTCAATTGCCCTGATCGACACGCAGGATTTTGCGCGCGATAGAGAGGTCGCCCCTCCTGAATTCGAGCACGTAAGTCCCCGGCGGCCAGTTGTCCATTTGGGCTGTTACCGGGCCCCCAGACGGATCTACACGTTGTTGTTCGATCAGCGTTCCGTCTGCCCTAAACCAGGTCAGCATGCCCGGAAGGCCTTTCGGCAAGTCGATCCGAACCGTTCCGACAGTTGGATTGGGATACACTGCCAATTGGATGTCGTGAGCCAGGGGATCGGTGGAACTGGTGCTCTGGCAGTCAATGATCCGGTTGACAGTGATATCAACCAGATCCAGCTTTCCGCCTGCAACCTGACCACTATCAAATGTATTGATCAGTTCGTTCAGGATCTTGACTTCATGGTCCTGAGCGACGGTGATCACGGTGCCGACATTGCAGCTGGATGTAAATGGGTCGGGGATAGCGTGCATAGCCGGGTAATCCTGGATGTCGTCATACCAGCCGCCCAGGAGGTATTGCCCCTTTTCTCCGATCTGCAGACACGACGTGGTAAAACTGGCATCCGGCTGGAGAAGCCAGGCGCTGACCACTTGCCCGTCGTCATCCAGACCGAACACAGTATGATCGTCAGCGGCAAAGATCTTCCCTCCCGGTGATCGGGTAATGGCTCTCAGGGTCTCTGTATTATAGGACCGCGACCATTCCAGTCCGCCGGTATGATTGAATTGACAGATAGAATTGGTTCCAAGACCTCCATCATCATGAATGGCGATCATCGGATAGCCCTTGGTACCCAGGGCCATGGCAGGTACGCGTTGTTCATCAGCATCGCCGATCAATCGCATCCACGAGAACGAGAATGTCGGTGATATCTGCATCAGGAAGGCACTTGGCGGTTCACCCGGGAAGGTATAGCTGGTCGTATTTCCGCTGATATAGAATCCGTGCGGACCGGCATACCGGATCCCTGTGGCACTTTCCAATCCGGCAGCTCCGAACTGGCGGGTGATGCCCGGACTTCCATCCTGGTCAAGAACGGCGATCACCACATCCATACCTGTGGCTTCGTCCAGTGTGGTCCCAATCAGGACAGCGCCTTTATCAAACAGGTCCAGGTCACTGAACCCGTCTACGAGATTGAAATCGATCGTTCTGGACCACAGGATCTCCCCTTTATTGGTCAGGCGCATCACCAGGAGATCTGTGCCTTTGACCGGATCGATATATTTGGTTCCACCGATCAGGAAGGTGCTGTCCGTGTCGGGTTTGACGCGCAGGAACTGGGTGGCCAACATCTGGTCAAACGGGACTTTTGTCCAGAGAATGTCGCCAGTTTCGGAAAGCAGGGAAACCCACCCGATCGGGATCGGCGTGCCCGACAGTTCACCGACAACCAGTGTGCTGCCACCGGGCAATCGAACCATGTCGCGACAGATACCTCCGGTGCCGATGTCCATACGTTGTCGCAGATCCTGAGCTATGAGCCCACTCGAGAGCAGACAGGTCAGACATAAAACGAGGTGTAGATTTGTTCTCATGGGAAAAGCATTTTTGGATTTGAGATATTTGTTACCCGGATATGCGTCTACATGACATTCAAGGAGAGTCGCCTGCTGATCACATTTGATTCGTCCTGGTCAGTCTTGCCTTTTGACCGATCTGCGTTTTTCAAAACACTGACCGGGCAGGGTCTCAAGGGCGTGGATTTTATCGGCATTCAGGACGATCACCTGTTTCTGATCGAGGTCAAGAACTATACTCGTGCCCAAAATCAGAACCTTCCCGATCCGCCGACTGCCGATATTTTTCGCGAGGTGTTGGAAGAAAAATATCATGACAGCCTGAGAATCATTCGGATCATCCACGCCACCTTTCGTAGACATATGGTGTTCAGATGGTGGCAATGGGTTGCTTCACATATTCATTTTTTATTTTTATGTGCACCCGAAGCCTGGATTTTCTGGACCCGATGCGCCACCATATGCGAACAGGGAAATATCACATTTGTCCTGTTGCTCATCGATCCAGACAACCGCGTTGACAGCCATTTACTGCCAGCTGGCTTGACCGTTATCCGAGGGACAGGCACGTTTGCCGAATGCCCGGGAGTACAGATCGTTCCAGAATAACCAGCACGATGTCTTTGAAATAAGGATATTTGTGCCTCATGTCAACTCCGCGAATGAAAATCGTGATCGCCGGTGCCGGTGACATTGGATTCCATCTGGCCAAACTTCTTTCCTTTGAACAGAAGAATATCGTGCTCATCGATATCAATTCAGAGGTACTGGAGTATGCTCAATCGCATATTGACGTCCAGGTTATTCGCGGGGATTCCGGGTCTGTATCTGTCCTGGAGGCGGCTGGTGCCGAGGAGGCTGACCTGTTTCTCGCCGTAACCACTTCTGAGAAAACAAATCTTGTATCCGCTATCCTGGCGAAAAAGATGGGTTCGAAACAGACCATTGCCCGGGTGAACAACGTGGAATATCTCGAGACGGGGACTCGCCAGATTTTCAGTGAATTGGGTGTCGACAGTCTCATTTCTCCACGTGCTCTGGCGGCTCAGGAGATTGAACGGTTGGTTCGGCAAAGCTCCCTGACGGATCATTTCGAATTCGAGGGGGGCAAAATCTCCCTCTACGGCATCACGCTGGACAGTCTTTCCACGGTGATCAATCACAGTATTGATGAGATCACGGAAAATAATCCCCGATTTCAATTCAAACCCATCGCTATTCTGCGCGGACACAATACGATCCTCCCCAGGGGCGGCACCATTTTGCGCAGCAATGATCATCTCTATTTCATCACCGCTCGGGATAAAATAGATGAGGTGCTCGACGTATTTGGAAAAAAAGGGAACAAGGCAACCCGAATCATGATTGTGGGTGGAACCGATGTCGGACTCCGCAGTGCAGAACTGCTGGAGGAAGAGTATCATGTCACCATTGTGGACAACGACAAAAACATCTGTAAGGAACTGGTTGACTGTCTGTCCCATTCCCCTGGGATCAAAGGTGATCCGGGTAATGTAGAACTGCTTAAGGAAGAGGGACTTGAAAAAATGGACGTCTTTATTGCGGTCACGCCTAATTCCGAAACGAATATCATCACCAGCCTGATGGCAAAGGAATTTGGGATCAGCAAGACAATCGCACTGGTCGAAAACGCCGATTACACCCATATATCGCAGAATATCGGGATCGATACGATCATCAATAAAAAACTGATCGCAGCCAATAATATCTTCCGATATGTACGCAAAGGGAAGATCGAGGCTATCACCAGTTTGCATGGCGTTGATGCCGAGATTATCGAATTTGTCGTTCAGAAATCAAACAAATTGACCCGATATCCACTTCGTGAATTACGCTTTCCTGACAATGCGCTGATCGGAGGTGTAATCCGGGATGACGAAAGCCTGATTCCGGATGGCAACTTTCACCTCCAGCTCAATGACAAGGTCATTGTCTTTGCGCTTCCGGAGGCGATCAATGCTGTAGAAAAAATGTTCCGCTGATGTTATCCTTTCGGGATACCATACATGTCGTCGGCGCGTTGCTCGTCATTCTGGGATTGTGTGTTTTCCTTTGTCTCCCGGTCTCCTTGTACTATGCTGACAAGCAGCATATGCCAATCCTGTATGCCGGATTGACGATCACCCTGATCGGATTCCTGAGCTGGCTTGCACGTCCTCGCGGAAATGCCCGCATTAACAAGCGAACAGGTTATCTCATCGTCACATTGGGTTGGTTGGCCATTTCCGGATTTGCCATGTTGCCCTACCTCTTCACTGGCAGTATCAGTTCCGTGGCAGATGCCTTCTTTGAATGTATGTCCGGGTTTACGACTACTGGAGCATCCATTCTGACTGATATTGAAGCGGTTTCCCCCAGCATCCTGTTCTGGCGGAGTCTGACACAATGGATCGGTGGCATGGGGATCATCGTGCTTTCGGTTGCGATACTTCCTCTTCTGGGCATAGGCGGTATCGAATTGTTTGTGGCCGAAGCACCCGGTCCGACCTCCGACAAAATTCACCCCCGCATTCAGGAGACCGCAAAACGGTTGTGGCTGGTGTATGTCGGTTTGACAGGACTTCTCTTTCTCGGGTTGTCTGTCTCCGGCATGTCACGCTTTGATGCCATCAATCATGCGTTTACCACCATGGCGACCGGTGGCTTCTCGACAAAGAATGCGAGCATCGCGCATTGGGATAGTCCGATGATCCAGTACCTGATTGTCCTGTTCATGTTTCTGGCTGGGACCAACTTCACGATCATCTACTATTTCACCACCGGACGGTTTCGAAGAGCCTGGAAAAGTACTGAGTTCAGAGCATATTCGCTGGGTATGGTCCTGGCTTCTTTGACTGCTGCAGGACTTTTATTCCTGTTTCATCATGACTTGTCAGAAAGGATCTTTCGGGATGCGCTGTTTCAGGTCGTCTCCGTTGTCACTACCACCGGTTTTGTATCTGCTGACTATACCACCTGGGGCTACCTGCTGACGTTTTTTTTCTTTTTACTGATGTTTACCGGCGCCAGTGCAGGGTCAACAGCGGGTGGGATCAAAACGATTCGCCATCTCGTGTTCCTCAAGAACTCCTATCTCGAATTCAAACGCATCCTCCATCCTCGGGCGGTGATCCGCATCAAGCTGGATGACCAGGTGGTGGCGCCACGTATATTGACCCATATCCTCGTTTTTTTGCTGGTTTATCTGGCATCCTTTGTTGCGGGTACGTTGGTCCTGACAGGATTGGGAATGGACCTTGTTTCCTCGGCAGGTGCCACTGCAACCTGTCTGGGCAACATCGGTCCGGGTCTGGGTACTGTTGGCCCGGTCTCGAATTTTGCCGCCACGCCGGATGTCGCCAAATGGACCCTTTCCATTCTCATGCTGCTCGGTCGCCTTGAGCTCTTCACTGTTCTCGTTCTGTTTACGCCCTTCTATTGGCGAGCCAATTAAGGGCACCTCTATCAACCAGTAGGTCCGAACATGTAAATTGGGACATGCAAATGTCGAACACCACGTTGTGGTCCGGATTGGTTGTCATCCTGATTGGACTGAGTTATGTCTTTTTTACTCCTCCGTTCCAGGCACCAGATGAAACCAGTCATTTTTTGAAAGCCTGGTCGGTGAGTCAGGGCCATCTGTATCTGCATCCCACAGTAGATCATCGATTGGGAGACACCTTGCCCGCCTCGCTGTTGGCATTGTGTGAACAGTACAGGCCATCTGCCGATCCCGGATCAGGGCGGCATGACTGGGCAGGCATCCGCACCGGTTTTCAGATCCCCCTGGATGACCATGAACGGATCTTCATCGATTTTGCCAATACAGCTTCCTATGCTCCAATAGCCTATCTGCCGGCTGCTGGCATGATCCGGTTGACATCTTTGTTGGGCGCACCACCCCTGGTCAGTCTGTATGTGGCCAGGGTGATCCATCTCGGATTGTGGCTCTTGTGCCTTCTGTTCATCTGGCGAAGATCCGGAAGTTCACGTTGGCTGTTTCTCTATCTCGGCCTATTGCCCGGTGTTCTGGTCTTTCAATCCTGCCTGAATCCGGATGTGCTCGTGCATGCCGCAAGCTGGATCCTGATCCTGATGTTGTGGACAAACAGATCGCGCATGCGTTGGCGAATAGCGGGACCCCTGCTGTTGCTGATCAGTGTGCAGAAGTTGATCCTGTTTCCCTGGCCTGGTCAATCCGAACCGTCAAGATCGTCGTCGTATATATATATGGACTCTGCTGGCTGTGATTGGGGCAGGCATCTGGGGACTGGCGGCTTCCACGACCTTTATCCCGTATGATGACTATCATCCGGATTACCGGGAAAGCCAAACATTGAATCCGGTGTGGACCCGGAAGCTCAGTTGAGTTATCTATGCCATCATCCGACCCAATATCTGCACGTCGTTATGGCGAGCTTGATCCGGTCAGCACCAGCCACGATGGCACATATCCTGGGAAAATATGGTTGGGAAAAACATTACCTGCCTCCGGTGATCCCGGCCCTTCTTTTTCTGGGAGGGCTACTGATCTGCGCACAGACACCTGGACCGAAGTCCCTGTCGTCCCGGCTAGAGCTGATCGCGATCTGCGGAATTGTTGCTGGCCTGTTTGCCATCTCCAACTATCTGTTGTGGGAACCGGTTGGCGCTCAGGTGCAGGATAATTTCCAGGGTCGATATTTCATTCCGATCCTGCCAGTGGCCGGATTCGCCCTGTCGAAGACCCTGCTTTCGGGTGATTCCTTGCGCTTCTGGGCCTTTTTCATGCTGTCAGTCGGACACCTTTCGATGATTGCCCTCCTGGTAAAGTCCCTGTTTTTCTAGGAATTGCTGGCTTCTTGGTGGGGGAAGCGGGGGCTAAGGTCAGTTTGCCCTTTCTGAAATCACATATCTTAACCAAAACCCATTTAATTCTTAATCTTTTCTTAATTTTCCGTTCGATTCTTTAACCAAAATCAATCTAGTATGAGAAGATGGACATTACTGCTGGTGATGATCTTCGTTACTCTGGGCATGGCTCAGGCGCAGCGAACAGTCTCCGGCACAGTCACTGACGAAAACGGTGTGGCCCTGATCGGCGCTTCCGTTTTGGCCAAAGGGACTTCAGCTGGTACGATCACAAACGTAGACGGACAATACCGTCTCGAGGTGCCAGCCGGATCCAACGTGCTGATTTACAGCTACACCGGTTTTACCACCCAGGAAATCAGCCTGGGAGCGTCCAACATCGTAGACGTCAGCATGTCAGAAGGGGTTACCCTGGAAACTGCTGTGGTTACGGCTCTGGGTATTTCCAAGGAGGAAAAATCACTTGGGTATGCCGTGAAATCTGTCGACGGCAGCGCTGTTGTCAGATCTGGTGAAATCAACGTCGTACAGGGCCTGGCTGCCAAGTCTTCTGGCGTTCAGGTCATCGGCTCAGGGGTACACCTGGTGCTTCTTCCAAGATCCTGATCCGTGGTAACTCGACATTTACTGGAAACAACCAGCCTCTGTTTGTTGTCGACGGGATCCCTTATGACAACCAGACGAATGGTTCTGTTGCCGGTGACTACCCGTTCAACGCAGGCCTCAGTGGTGTCAACAACTCGAACAGAGCATTGGATATCAACCCCAATGACATTGAATCGTTGAACATCCTGAAAGGCCCAGCTGCTGCTGCCCTGTATGGTACTCGTGCAGCGAACGGCGTCATCCTGATCACGACCAAGCGCGGCCGGAAAGGCCTTTCTGTGGACATCAGTTCCAGCCTGGCTCTGGATCAGGTCAACAAGCTGCCCGAATTGCAGGACCAGTTTTCCGGTGGTTCCGGCGGTGGTCGTTTTGATTCCAACGGGAATGTGGTCGCTGCTGGTAATTTTGGCACAAACACCTCAGCAAGCTGGGGTTCCGAGATCGGACCGAACAACGCAAATGCTCCACGTGCATATGACAACTTTGACCAGTTTTTCGAAACCGGTCAAACCTGGAACAATAACGTTGCTATTTCTGCTGGAAACGAAAATACAGTATTCCGTTTCTCCTATGGAAATACCGATCAGACAGGTATTGTCCCGAACACAGACCTGCAGCGGAATTCATTCCGGATCAATGCCGAAACGAAGATCGGTGCACTCAAGCTGAATGGATTTGCCTCCTATACCAACACACAGGATACAAAAGCCCAGAATGGATCGAACCTTTCCGGTGTTATGTTATCCTTGGCCCGAATGCATGCCAACTTTGATGTGCTGGGTGGCGAAGGACCTAACGGATATGACAATCTGGACGGATCTCCCTACAACTATTTCTTTGCGTATGACAACCCGTTGTGGTCAGCATACAACAACCCACTTACAGGCGATGTCGATCGTCTCACCGGTGGTTTGACAGGTACCTGGTCACCGTTGACCTGGTTGGATCTGACCGCCCGTGTCGGTGTTGACAACTATACAGACCGCCGGAAGCAGATCTTTGCTGTGGGTGCACAGGATCCTCCTGCCCCTGTTGGAGAAGTGTGGGAAAACAACCAACGCCACCGGGAGATCAATACCGATATCTTTGGTACTGCTTCACACAATCTGGCTTCTTCTTTAGACGGATCTCTTACTTTGGGTGTCAACCTGAACTCCCGTTTTGATGATGATGCCTTTGCACGTGGCCGCAACCTGGCTATTCCGGGTTTCTACAACCTGAGCAACGCCTCTGACCTGTATAACAGTCAGGTAACTACAGAGAAACGCCTTGCTGGTGTCTACTTTGCAGCTGGTGTGTCCTGGGCAAATCAACTGTATGTGCAGGTTACCGGTCGGAATGACTGGGCTTCTACATTCGGTGCCGATGCACGCGACAAAGGATTCTTCTATCCGGGTGCAAACCTGTCATGGGTATTCTCTGAAAACTTCGAATCGGACATCGTTTCCTTCGGAAAACTTCGTCTGAGCTGGGCACAGGCCGGTATCGAACCACCTGCTTACCGGACAGTGACCTACTTCAATGCTCCATTTATTACGGACGGATTTACGGACGGTCTCGGCTTTCCATACGGTGGCCAGAACGGTTTCGGCCAGAGCTCCAGCCTGGGTAACGTCGATCTCGAACCAGAGGTTGTTACTACGTTGGAAGCAGGTATCAATGTGAAGTTGTTCAACAACCGGATCAATCTGGATGTGAACTACTATGATGCCCAATCTTCCAACCTGCTGGTGTTGCGTCCGATCGCTCCATCAACCGGTTTTGAAGC
The DNA here is from genome assembly GCA_016710115.1 of Saprospiraceae bacterium. Lineage (GTDB taxonomy): Bacteria > Bacteroidota > Bacteroidia > Chitinophagales > Saprospiraceae > JAGNXB01. Next base: position 597 of record JADJLN010000002.1, on the reverse strand, counting down.
GGCGTTCACCAACATCGGTGAAATGTCAAATAAAGGTGTTGAGATCGAGTTGGGTGCTAACATCGTCAAGATGAAGAATTTCTCCTGGGATCTGAGTGCCAACTGGACTAAAAACGTGAATGAAGTCACCAAACTGGTTCAGGGTGTTGACGAGATCAATATCGAAACTGCATTCTCTTCTATTGGTTCGTTTGCTATTGTCGGCGATCCATATGGTGCATTCTATGGTTCCAAATGGGCACGCGATGACAACGGCAATCTCATGATCAACGCAAGTGGCGTACCCATCGTCGACGCTGAAAGTGGTAACCTGGGCAATCCATTCCCGGATTGGCTTGCTGGAATCAACAACTCGTTCAATATCTACGGTCTTCAGGTATCTGCTTTGCTGGATATTCGTGAAGGAGGCGCTTTGTGGAACGGTACATTGGCACGTCTGCACCGTTTGGGTCGCACACAAGCTTCTGCAGATGACCGCGACAAATCTTTCATCATCCCAGGTGTAAAGGCAGATGGAACGCCAAACGACATTGCTGTTGATGCGTTTACTTACTATAACCGTTATGTCGGTGACAATGGAGCAGCAACTGAACAGGC
>JADJLN010000001.1 GCA_016710115.1 Saprospiraceae bacterium | reverse complement strand
CAAACCGGTCCCCTTCACCATCGCTTCATTCGCCAGGACATGCCGTCCCTTGAACAGGCTGCTGAGCAGCTTCAATTTCAGTCCAGTCGACTGGAAGGTCGGAAGAACCACTACCTGGGCATCCCGAAGCAAGGTATCCATCTCAACCTGCTCGGGGTCAGCGACGATCCGTATCCAGGGAAAGGGCTGCGCAGCCCGCATCAATGAGGATGATGGCGACCTCCCGGCGATGACCAGGGGATAATCCAGACCGGAAAATACCTCCTTGATGAGCCACTCGGCAGCCCGCTGGTTTTCAACGATGGACAGATTGCCATGGTAAAATGCATAGGCCCCAGTCCCCAAGGGCCCTTCCACATTGTTATACGGATGAAACCCTGCTATTTCACGAACGCGGTGACCATACCGGTTCGTCAGTGCAACGGCATCGCCCTCCGATATGGCAGCAATATGATCTGCCTTCAAAAGAACAGATTCATATCGCTCCAGTCGTTTCGATTCCAGCAACAGATATCCTTTTCGAATCGGATTGGCTTCCTGCTGCGCGAGTTGACGATAATATTCATGTTCGATGTTGTGTGTCCGAACGATCTGGATCCGACCAGCCAACGGCGGGTGGCCCAGGAAAAAAGTGGTGTGCAACCCCTCGAACAGGATCGGGGCATTGTCCTCACACAAACGGGCAAGCAGGTCGGGATGCTGTCTGGAAGCAATGATATGCGGCAATCGCCAGGACAGGAGACCAGCCATCCGGTGTCGTGGATAATACCACACCTCTGCAGCTACCTCTGTCAATTTTTGCTGCGTTGGCCGACCGTACTGGTAACAGTGGAGGATCACGTCAACACCCAGCCGGGTAAGTGACCGACATTTGAAATAAATATCGATAACACCACCGTAATCCGGAGGATAGGGAACATCAAAACCGACAATATGCACACGTGGTCGGGCCATGGGACCAAGTTACAGTACAGAAAACAGAGATCAGGCGGAAACCGCCTGTCTCCACCCGAAGGAGTTGTAATTTTACCCGCACATGCATGCACATTCTCCTTCCTTTACAGATACGATAGCCGCGCTGAGTACCCCGCCGGGAGTCGGTGCTCTTGGCGTCATTCGTGTGAGCGGCTCAGAAGCGATTGCATTGACGTCCCGGATTTTCAAGGGAAAACTGCTGCAGGATAAGCCTGGATATTCCTTGCACTATGGTCGTATCGAGGATGAACAGGGGCATACCCTGGATGAGGTGGTGGTCGCTCTGTTTCGGGCCCCACATTCCTTCACCGGGGAGGACATCGTCGAGATCAGCTGTCATGGTTCGCCCTACATTCTGCAGGAGGTACTCCAGCTGCTGGTAAGACAGGGCATCCGACTGGCCAAACCGGGCGAATTCACCCAGCGAGCCTTCCTCCACGGCAAGATGGACCTGGCCCAGGCCGAGGCGGTTGCAGACCTGATCGCTGCCACCCATAGGTCGGCACATGATGTGGCCCTGAGCCAGATGCGCGGAGGGATCTCCAGGCAGATCAAGGCCCTGCGTGAAGAATTGATCCATTTTGCCAGCCTCATCGAACTGGAACTGGACTTCAGTGAGGAGGATGTGGAATTTGCCAACCGGGATGAATTGGCGGTTTGGATCCACCGGATACTGGCCACCGTCCGGCATCTGGGCGACAGTTTCCGGTTGGGCAATGCCATGAAGGAAGGCGTCAGCACGGTATTGGCAGGCCGGCCCAATGCCGGTAAATCAACCTTGTTGAATGCCCTGCTGGAAGAAGAACGTGCCATCGTCAGTGAGATCGCGGGTACCACACGAGATACCATTGAGGAAAGTCTCACCATCCAGGGCATACGGTTTCGCCTAATCGATACGGCCGGGATCCGCGAAGCCCAGGACCAGATCGAGGCCATCGGGGTGAGCCGCACCCTGGAAAAGATCCGGGAATCTGCCATCCTGATCTATGTTTTTGATGTGCTGGACACATCGGCCGAAGAAGTTGCCGGCGATCTGGAAAAATTGGCCAGGGAGGAATTAACCATTTTGCTTGCTCCGAATAAGATGGACCCGAACCCCCATGCTCAGCCCAGTGATTATATCTCCGAATGGGTGGATGGAAATCAGATCATTCCAATCTCCGCCAAAAATGCGCAGAATATCCCTACCTGAAGGATAAACTATATTCCACTGCATTGGCAGGTGCCAAAAGCAGAAGATGATGTGCTCGTCAGGTAATGCCCGTCATGCCGAAGCGCTCTATCGAGCAGGTGGCGCCCTCGAGGCTGCTTTAAATGGATTGGACTCCGGTCTGACCGCCGATTTATTAGCCGAAGACATTCGACAGTCCCTCTATCATTTAGGTGAAATCACCGGACAAGTGACGACGGATGATCTGTTGGCCAATATTTTTGGTAAGTTCTGTATCGGAAAGTGAAGCACAAAGGAAAACACACTGGCCACTTAACAACATATGATCGTTTCATCAATCCGGTCATCGACAAAATCAGCCAATCAGCTTCTTAGTCCACTCGACTCTTTACCCTGAATTTGATATTATTCTCCTTACAAATCAGCTTCGCCACATCACGTCCGGTTTTAATCGCAATAGGCAATCCGCCACCGGGCTGATTCCAATGACTGGAATAATAAAAGTTTTTCAGGCCCGGCAGTTTGAATCCCACCGGAGAAGGTGCAACAATATTCTTTCCGGGCAACCACCCTTGCGTGCTTCCCTTCCAGTTGCCGGTATAACGCAGAAATGTTGCCGGCGTAGCCACATCGATCACCTCAATTTTATCCTTGATATCAAGTCGCTGATCCAGTATCTCAATTATTTTATTGGTAAATTCTGTTTTGGCCGCTCTGTATTTGGGTCGGTCATTTTTCCGGGCGTCGATCCAAAAATCACGATTGGTGGTGTAAAAACTCACCGTGACAGATGTTTTACCTGGAGGAGCCAATGTCGGATCATAATTGTAAATATGGATTTCGAAACGGTGATAAGAAGTACCATCAGGAGAGACCAATGGCTCATCAAGCGGAAAACGGAAAAAATGCGGATAGTCCGAAAAATCCTTAGCAATGCCAAACGAAAACTGCATCACTGAATAAAATATTTTCAACCCCGTGGCTTTTTAAATCAATCCCTTTTTGGTTGACAAACTTGCCATCCAGTGCATCAAATACTGTAAATTTCCAATCGGCTGCGGAAATGGTAAGGTCAGAATAATGACTGATTTTATTTCGCACGAGCAACCCTTTTGCAACACCTTCTTCAGTGATCACTTTTATGACTGGCGTATTATAGTGCATCGTTCCGCCAAGCTTCAAATAGCTTTGCTCAATTCGCTTTGCAAACGCCATGGAGCCTCCAATTGGATATCCAGCACTTTTTTTATCGAATATGGAAAGCGGCATGGTGAGCACCATCATGTTGACTTCATCACCATCATAGAGTAATTCGAAACTTTCCCGAAGAAAAAGGTTTTTAAATTTTTGGCATACGTCAAGTTGGTGTAATTTCTGATTTTGAGAAACCAATACAAAAACTCCAGGTAGCGCATCATCTTTATGCCGCGAATCAACGATGGAATAAATGGAACATCGTCAAGTATAGGTGGCAGGTCAAACTTCTGCATCACGCGTATCGGCTTCATGAATGCCTTGATGGCCCTTGTGTCTTCAGGTGCCAGGTCGATCATATATGCTTCTAAACGATCGAGGTTGGTGTAGAGGTAAAATGTATTCTCTCCGTATTTATTGACATTTTCTTCAATCCCACTTCTACACGTACATCGTGGTTTATGAAACCGGATGTTTTTCATATCCAGTATTTCATTCCATATTTTATAAAATGATGATCCGGTATCCGAACCGAGAACCCAGTGGGCGCAACTATCAAAGATGTATTCCCCCTTTATCCAACTGGTGCAAAGGCCACCGGGGATGGCGTGTTTCTCGAAAATATGGGTTTCGAATCCGTTCATCTGCAAATAAATACCTGCGGTCATGCCCGAAACCCCACCTCCTATTATGTTTACCTTCATCAACGATCAGTACTACGATGATCAAAGATAGACAACTCGAAACAGAAGCAATGTTCTCCACTCTTCACGGAAATGAACCCGATTTTCACTCTCTTGATGATCATATACAGTGCACATTTGTCCAGCCTGGGCAAGTAAAATGCCTCTCCAGACACCCAGAAATACACCCACCACACAACTGGCAAAGCCAAATACAAACCCTGAATCTCCCGCTGCTGCACCAAGGCATATTCCCCGATGTTTACCCATGCATCAGGAGTATGTGCAGAGAACCTCCATGCTCATCGCCGGCCCATCCACAAATACAACTCCTCCACCTTTGCCCTCGCCCAGGGTGTTTTTCGCAGAAAGGACAGGCTGGACTTGATGGAAGGGTCATGCGTAAAACAGCGGATGGGAATCATGCGGCCCAGTTCTTCCCAACCGTACCGATCGACCAGGCAGGTGACCATATCTTCCAACTTTACTCCATGCAGGGGATTGTTTGGTTGGCGCTGGGTTGGAGTTGGCTTGTCGGACATCATGAAAAAGGATCTGGTAAGAGGATTATTCCTCCATTGAATGTACAGCATTACTCCCGATCTTTTGGGGGGTATCAATCTTCAATCAATCAAGCCGATCTCTCCTTGAGATGGATCAGCTTGATCTCCTGCACTGGGCTATCGAATAATTTTCCCTATCTTCCTGATTGTGGCCTTCTGGTCCATTCACACACCTGAACTTTTTTCACCCTAACACAATAAGCACTATGAAAATGAAAATGCTTCTGTTTGCCCTGATTATGCCCATCATGTTGATGGCCCAGGATGACAAGGAAGGTTATGCCATGTGGCAGACCATCTACCTGACACCCAATACGGCCAATCTGAAAGCCCTTGGTTTGGCTATGGCCAGCCACAACAAGACCTACCACAAGACGGGGCCCCACCAGGCTTCTGTTTACAACGTAGCGACTGGTCCCAACACCGGGAAAATGGTATGGCTGATGGGACCATTGACCTATGCCGATCTGGATACCCGCCAGGTGAGGAGGCCATGATGAAGACTGGCGCGACAAGGTGATGCCCAATGTCACCAAGGTCGAACAGGGCGAATACTGGCGTGCGGATAGCAAATTGTCGAATTTCAAAGAAGACTCCGCACCATCCAAACTGATCTATGTCCGCTATCACGAGATCAATGACGGCGAAGGCCACCGCCTGAAGGATCACATGGCCAAAATCAGCGAGACCATCAAGTCTATGCCAGATGGTGGACCTGAATGGGGGCTCTTCTACAATGAATTCTGGCAAGGGAAAAGATCGGTCGTCACATAGCTACGTGTATGTACCACGACGCGTGGGCTGATCTGGACAAGGATATGGACTTCAAGAAAGCCTACGAAGCCAAGCATGGAGAAGATTCATGGACATCCTTCCTGGATGATGCCAGAGCCATCTTCTCTAATCAATGGGATGAGATCTGGGTGTACAACGCCAAACTGAGCAGCGACCGCTAGTCCTGCAGTTGGATCTACATGAAAAACCCCATGGTCCGGTATCCAGATCATGGGGTTTTTTCATGGACTTTCGTAAAACTAGCCTTTCTTCAACGGGTGCGCCTCCAGCCACTTCCTCGCATTCACAAACACCTCGATCCAGGGAGAGATATCGTCACTCTTTCGGTCAGTCGGGTAGTTGGCCCAGTTCCAGCGGAACATAGAGCGCTCGAAGTGAGGCATGGTCACCAGATGACGACCATCCGCACTGGCCAGCATAGCCGTATTGTAATCACTGCCATTCGGATTGGCCGGATAGCCTTCATACCCGTATTTGGCGACGATATTATATTGATCCTCTCCTAGCGGTAAATGGAATTTACCCTCACCATGTGAGACCCATATTCCGAGCCTGGTGCCAGCCAATGATGACAGCATGACCGAATTATTTTCCGGGATAACCACCGATGTAAACACACTCTCGTGCTTGTGTGATTCATTGTGCAGCATCCGGGGTTGCTGCGCATGCTCCGGGTTGATCAGGTTCAGTTCCACAAACAGCTGACAACCATTGCAGATCCCCACCGACAAGACATCCTTCCGTGCAAAAAACCGATCGAGAGCCGTGCGCGCTTTTTCATTATACTTGAATGCTCCCGCCCAACCCTTGGCTGATCCCAGCACATCACTGTTCGAAAATCCGCCCACCGCACCGATAAACCGGACGTCCTCCAGGGTCTCCCTACCGGAGATCAGGTCCGTCATATGTACATCCTTCACATCAAAGCCAGCGAGGTACATGGCATGGGCCATCTCCCGCTCGGAGTTGCTCCCCTTCTCCCGGATGATGGCTGCCTTGATCCGAGGTCCTGAACCACTACGCTCCGGACGGATACCAGTGAATCCAGAAGGGAACACATAGTGCAACGGTTGTTTCTTATAGTTCTCAAACCGCTCATCTGCCTTCCCCGCTGCCGCCTGGTGACGGTCAAACTGGCGAGAGGTATCAAACCACACATCCCGCAATGCAGCCACATCAAAAGAATGTGTCTTCCCGCTATGTGTGATCACCAACGCGGCCTTGTTGGCTGCTTGACCGATCCGAACAAAGGAGACTCCTGCGCCCTGGAGGAATGCTTCTACGGAATCATCCACTGCTTGAATAACGACTCCCGTATTCTCGGCAAACAGACGCTTGACCAGATCCGTTTCGCCTGCATTTGACAAGTCGATATCTGCACCCAGTTCATTATCCGCAAAACACATCTCCAGCAAGCAGGTCAATAGACCTCCAGCAGAAATATCATGTCCCGCCAGTATTTGTCCTTTTTTAATCAGGTCCTGAATGGCATCAAAACCCCGGGCAAATGCCGCCGCATCGTTTACAGAAGGTGCTTTTTCCCCTACCCTGTTTTGTGTCTGGGCAAAGGAAGAACCTCCCAGTTCACACCCCTCTCCCGAGAGATCGATCAGGTAAATCGGACCACCCTTTTTCTGAAGAACGGGTTCGACAACCGCTGTGCGATCCATGCAATGCCCTGCTGCAGAAATGATGACTGTACCCGGAGAAATAACCTCACTTCCATCCGGATATTTCTGCTTCATCGACAGGGAGTCCTTCCCTGTCGGGATATTGATTCCCAATGCCAACGCAAATTCGGAGACCGCTTCCACTGCGGCATAAAGACGGGCATCTTCCCCTTCATTTTTACAGGGCCACATCCAGTTGGCTGACAAGGAGACCGACTTAAGCCCTTTTTCAAGAGGTGCCCAGACGATATTGGTCAGGGCTTCAGCGATGGAGTTTTGACTACCCGCAACCGGATCAATGAGACCACTCACCGGACTGTGCCCAATCGATGTGGCCAAACCACTCTTTCCTTCGAAGTCCAAGGCCATGACGCCACAGTTGTTGAGGGGCAACTGTAGAGGCCCGGCACATTGCTGTTTGGCCACCAGGCCGCCCACACAACGATCCACCTTATTGGTCAACCAGTCCTTGCAAGCAACGGCCTCCAGTCGCAGTACTTTTCGAATATCATTCTGAAGAGTAGTCGCATCCACCGTGACCGAGGCATAGGGTCGATCAATCGTGCGGTCTGTCAAAACCGTCTGTGGGGAACTGCCAAACATATCGCCCAGGGCCAGATCCATGGGCTTGGCACCCGTGGTAGCAGATTGAAAAGTGAATCGCATATCGCCGGTCACATCCCCGACCTCATACAGAGGTGCGCGTTCGCGTTCGGCGATCCGTTTTAATGTATCCAGGTGGTTTGGATTGATCACCAGGCCCATCCGTTCCTGGGATTCATTGCCGATGATCTCTTTGGCAGACAGGGTTGGATCGCCGACGGGCAATCGATCCAGATTGATTTTGCCACCTGTGGCTTCTACCAATTCGGACAAGCAGTTGAGGTGGCCGCCTGCTCCATGATCGTGAATGGAGACAATGAAGTTCTCATCACTCTCGACCATGCCGCGCACCGCATTCGATACTCTCTTTTGCATCTCGGGATTAGACCGCTGTACCGCATTCAGCTCGATGACGGAATGGAACTCTCCGGTATCTGCCGATGAAACGGCGGCACCACCCATCCCGATCCGGTAATTATCACCACCCATGACCACGACCTTGTCACCCGCTTCCGGCTCCCCTTTCAGCGCCTGATCGGCTTTGCCATATCCGATACCCCCTGCCAGCATGATCACCTTGTCAAATCCCAGGCGGCGGTCATGCTCCTCATGTTCGAAGGTGAGTACCGAACCTGCGATGAGCGGCTGCCCGAACTTGTTGCCAAAATCCGACGCTCCATTGGAGGCCTTGATCAAAATATCTAATGGCGTCTGATAAAGCCATGGCCGTTCTGCCATTCCCTTTTCCCAGGATCGCTCGCCGTCAGCAAGGCGAGAATATGCCGTCATATACACTGCCGTTCCTGCCAGGGGAATCGAACCGCGTCCTCCCGCCATCCGGTCGCGGATCTCGCCTCCTGAACCGGTTGCAGCCCCATTAAATGGTTCAACGGTTGTCGGGAAATTGTGAGTCTCCGCCTTGAGCGACAGGACCGAAGCGAACGGCTTTTTACGTACTCCGCCGGCACATCCGGCCAGGCCGGAGCAAACTGGGTCAGTTGCGGACCTTTTATAAAAGCCACATTATCCTTGTAGGCAGAGACGATCTCGTTGGGATGTTCCCGGGAGGTCTTTTTGATCAGCTGGAAAAGGGACGTTGGCTTTTCCTCTCCATCAATGACAAATGTGCCATTGAATATTTTGTGGCGGCAATGTTCGCTATTGACCTGGGAAAATCCAAAGACTTCGGAATCGGTCAACTTGCGACCGATTCGCCTGGCCACTTCCTCGAGGTAGTCGATCTCCTCCGGATTGAGGGCAAGTCCCTCTTGGTTGTTGAAGACGGCAATATCCTCAATAGCACGGATGGGTTCCGGCTGTACATGGATATCAAACAGGTGCTGATCGAGCGTTGCGAACTTTTGAGACAGCATCGGGTCGAACGTGGCGCCTTCCCGGAAGAAATGATATTCCTCCAGTCTTTGGATACCGGAGATGGCCATATTCTGGGTAATCTCTACAGCATTGGTGCTCCAGGGGCTGATCATGGTGGCGCGGGGGCCGATAAATGGACCTGCAACCTGCTTTGTTTCGAGGATTGGCTCGTCTCCGAACAACCAGACCAATTTCTCGACATCACCGCCTGAAAGGGATTCCCGGGTCTGCACCGCATAGATCTTGAGAGTGGGGTTGCCAAAGAAGTAGATCATAGCGGCAGATTTATCCTGAAAAAATGAAGGCGTAAAGGTACTATTTGAGAATCGGTCCCACGTCTCAAACAGGGGTCGATTTTTCGAATACCACGCGAATATTCATGAACATGGACTGGCACACTTCCTGGGGCATCCTGCCTCTTGCGGGACAATCCGCATCTCTTCTCCACGTTACCGTTCTGTTATCATACCGTTAATGCCCTTTTCCGTCCGAATGAAGATTCGCATCTTCAAGCGCCTATTCAACGAACACCAACATGCGACGTCTTCTCCCTCTGGCAGTCCTTCTGCTCTTATCCCAATGGATGTATGCCCAATCAAAGAGTCTGGACATCTCCGGCACCGTGGTCGATACACTTGGCGAACCATTGCCCCTCTCGACCGTCCTGTTGCTGGATGTTGTCGATACCACATTGATCAGCTATACCCGAGCGGATGAAAACGGTCATTTTATCTTGAAAAAACAGAAGAGGACGGCTGCCCTGTTGAAGATCAGTTATGTCGGTTTCATGCCCCAGATCATCAATGTCAATCCGGCATCGGAAGGGGATCTGGACATAGGAAACGTCAAATTGGAAGAGATCGCCAAAGATCTTTTTGAAGTTGTGGTGAAAGCCGCCAAAGCACCGATGTCCATTCGGGGAGATACGATTGAATATGATGCGAGTAAATTCAAGGTAGCCCCCGGTTCCTCAGTGGAAGACCTGCTGCGCCGCCTGCCCGGCATCGAGGTCGGTCAGGACGGATCGATTTCATCCGAAGGTCAATCCGTCACCAAAGTCACTGTGGATGGCAAGCGATTTTTTGGAAACGATCCCAAAACGGCCACAAAAAACCTGCCCGCAGAAGGGATAAAAAAAGTACAGGTTTTTGATGAAGAATCGGAGGAAGAAAAGCTCACCGGGGCATCTTCTACTCCACCGGAAAAAACGATGAATCTTGAACTCAAGGAAGAATTCAAAAAAGGTGGTTTTGGGAAGATCATTGCCGGAGCAGGCACAGAAGAGCGAGCCGAATTGAAAGGCAATTACAACAAATTCAATAAAACTGAACAATTCTCCATTATAGGCATCGGTAACAATACCGGACGCAATGGTCTCAGCTGGGACGATTACCAGGATTTTCGGGGCAGTCAGTCGTTCAATTGGGATGATGACGGCGACTTCGGATTCGGATCCGGCGACGGGTATATCATTCGCTATGGCGGAGATGAAGAGGATGAGGATATCGGTGACATTGAAAACAGTTTTTTCGGAGATGAATCTTCCGGTTTTCCCAGGAATATTCAAGGCGGACTGAACTATACATATACTCAGGATAAAACAGATCTGAATGCTGTTTACTTTTTCGACAGGAACCAATTACGTGCCGATGCGACACGCAACCAGGAGAATTTTCTGCCGGATGCAACCTATTCCAACGAGGCGATCAGCTCACAGGACAATACCAATATGGGGCACCGGGTGCAGTTGCGACTCGAGCAAAAGATCGACTCTCTCAATACATTGGTGTTTAATGCCAATGGTGTCCTGAATCAACGCGACAATCTCAATGATGGCACTTACCGCTATTATCGATCCAATAACCTCCTGTCCAATTTTACACTATACGACAACCAGTTCAAACAGGATGCCCGATATCTGACAGGCAGTCTGATCTATCGAAAAAAATTCAGAAAAAAAGGCCGAAGCCTGGGCTGGAGTGGTGCCTATTTTGTCAATGATTCTGAACAGAACGGAACACAATCCAGCATCAATGAATTTTATGATGACAATGGACTGCTCGATTCAACTTCGGTAATCGAGCAACAGATCGAAGCGATCGGATTACGCCAGCAGATCAAGTCCAGTGCAATTTATGTGGAACCATTCGGGAAGCGATTGTACTGGCAAACCTTTTATAATTACAACTTGCGTCTGGAAAGTGTAGACCGGGATGTCGCAGACGTCATTCAGGACACACCCGCAGCCAATGATTTTCTAAGCCGTTACTATGACAACCGGATCGATCTTCATCGACTGGGCACCTCATTGCGATACTCCTATAAAGGAATCAATATTTCTGCAGGTCTGGCCGGTCAGGAGTATCAGCTGGAAGGTGACTTTCGCAGCGGACCGACGGTGATGATCGATACCGTCATTCGTCGCACCTTTCAGAACTGGGTCCCGAATGTGAATCTGAATTTTGATCTGAAGCGGAACCGTTATTTATCCGGATCTTACACGGTGAATGCAAATGCGCCATCCATGCGCAATCTTCAGCCAGTGGTGGACAATAGCAATCCGCTGTTCATTCGGGAAGGCAATCCCAACCTGATCCCACAGATTAATCACAGTTTCCAGATGATGTTCCGCCAATTCAGTCCGGCAACATTTACGAATCTGTTCACCACCATCAGATTCAATATAAGCGAAAATGCATTCGTTCAGGAACAGACTGTCGATTCTCTCTTAGTCACAAATTCAAAAACGATCAACTACAAAGGCGGCCAGTCGATGTGGACTTCCATAAATTACGGATTTCCAATTATCAAGAACAAATTCACTGTGAATCTCAATTACAGCTACAGCTGGAACAAGCGCTTTGCTTTAGTGAATGCGGTTGAAAATGAAACACAATCAAATAGCCATTGAGTCAGTTGCGATTGAATGTAACACCCAGTGAAAAATTCACATTGTATATCAGTGGCCGATTCAACCTGACGGATACAAAGTATTCCATCAATAATGAACAGAATCAGCAGCTCTTCAATCAGACATACAGTATCAATTTGAATGCCGCACTCCTCTGGGGCATTTATGCCAATATTCATTTCGATTACGATATCTATCAAAATGACCGGTTCGGTTTCAATCAGGATGTACCCATCCTCAGTGCTTCGTTTTACAAGGTGCTATTTCCGAATAAACGAGGTGAGATTCGCCTCTCCGGTTATGATCTGATGAACAGAAACCTGGGTGTCAGTCAATATGCCTCAGCTAACATAGTGAGTGAAACACGAACCAGCACGCTTGCCCGATATTACATGCTTTCCTTTACCTATAATCTCCAGGGCATTGAAACAAGTTTGAAACAGAATCGGGGTTGGTGGTAAAATACCCCTCACCTTTTTCACTCTTAGTCAAACGATAAACACATGAAATTCAATTGCCCCCTGATTTTTTTCCTTTCTATCCTGTTCAGCATTTCACTTTCCGGTCAACATCTCTCCGGTGAGATCACCTACGAACGCACTTCCTATTGGGTCAAGATCATGGAAGAATTGCCCTATGTCAGCCAGGCCGAAAAAGACCGTGCAGCGTTGACCGGGGTTCCGGATGACGGGTATTCCAGTAATTATGTGTTGCGATTCACAGCGGATGAAAGTTGCTTTACGCATGATGAAACAGCGGCAACTTCCGAAGATGACGGTTGGGCTTGGCGGAAAGATGACTATCTCATCCACCGCGATCTACAGCATATGAGACGCACAGACTGGCTGGAAATGCTGGATCGAACCTATCTGGTCGAAGATGATCTCGAATTTCCAAAATGGAAGATCCGATCAGAGATCAAGGATATTGAAGGGTATGTCTGTATGAGTGCTGAAACGTGGGACACAATTAAACATCAGCACATCATTGCCTGGTTTACAGATGAGATACCGTTGCCCATCGGTCCGGAAATGGTCGGTGGATTGCCCGGCGCCATATTGGAGATAGAAGTCAATGGCGGCGCATTGGTTGTCACAGCAAAAAAAATCGATCTGAAGCCCATGCCGGATGGAATCAGTCTGCCTAAAAAAATGAAAGGGAAAAAGGTCGACCTGGCAACATACCAGAAATTGATCCGAACTTATTTGCATGACAGTATCGGGGCTCAGCGTAATCCGTATTGGAGCATCCGGTATTAGTTTGTCAGTGCTCCTTCTTTTGACGCGCCAAAAGCATGCCTGCCGGCGTGCAGGAAGGCAAAAGCGCTTGTCGCCAAAATGGGCCCTCCTTTTATTTTAGAGAGCAATGTTAACGCGTTTCTAGATTAACTGGCGTTTACATCAGGACCCGGCCGCTCGTATTTGATCGGTGGTCATTTTCATCAAGGACAACCTTGTATTCCGATTTTTGTCAACGAACTTTCAAATGTCCGATCAAATAATGCGGCATTTTGCACGATTGACTGTTTTCATACAAATGCAAAAGATCAATATTTGTTTGATAGACGGGTCCTTGATGTGTCTGGGAGGCCCTGGTTTGGCGACGACCATTTAAAGGGATTGATGTGTATATCCATAATTTCAAATTGCTATTTTTTTGATTTTAAGAACACCAATTTTGAGATATAAATCATTTGGACAAATGTAGTCAGTGAATTTGAAAAGTACGATCCAAGAGATTGCTGAACCCGCATCAACAGGCTGATTACAGATCTGATTGATCCGATGCAGGCCACTGTAGAAGTAGCAGCCCGCATGCAGTAATGATCAACAGGATCAGGTCAGTCATTGAACAGTGATGTGTGCTTGAATCGGAAAAAAGAAGCTGTGTCCATCACAGGCGTGCTTTCTTCATCCAGCCACCCATTGAGCACCACTTCGCGGACAACACCGGCTACATTGGAAACACCCAGTTTTTTCCGGATGCGGGCTACGTGTGTAATGACCGTTGTCGTCGACAAGCCAAGATGGACACCGATTTCTTTGAATGTCAATTCGTAGCAGATCATATTGGCTACTTCTGCTTCTCGTGGTGAGAGTTTCTGGTTCTTCATTGTCCTGTTCTTCATGTGGTGAGGAATTTTGCAGGAAGGTTGTACAGCGCTTTCTCTTTATTATCCGATTTCGTAAATCCTATTGGATCATTCCGAGCGTCCGGAAGGAGTCATCGCCAGCTTGGGGAGGATGGCCTGATTTTTCAGGTTCCAATCCCGTGCTCTTGATTCAGTTCGATTCCTCTTTGATCCGGACCGATTGACCAATGACAAATTTCGGTCTTCAACCTGCCTGCTTTGTGGCAACTTCTGCCACAAACACATATTATTTTATTACATATCAATACAAGCCTTCAAGAGATAATGACCACACAAGTTCCAGTACGACCACTTCTGTGCAGATGATATACGTTGAGCTGGACCTCGGTCGTTTGAAGTCCAAACTGCCTCCTGTGCATCCATTACTGACGATAACTCTCCTCTTCTGGCTGACTACAGGTCTCACTCAATTACCCGTTGATGTCATCTGGAAGGAGAATCCCAAAACCGGAGAGATCATCTACACCGCCTCCTGTCCTGAACCCGGACTGTATTCCATCGAAGTAGATGTGAAAATGAAGGGGTTGACCGCTGATCATCCGCTCCCCTTGCAGGTGGCTCTATGGGGCCCGTTCAAAGACCGGGAGATCCTGAGGCTGACCCGGGTTCGAGCCGATCTGGGGTATTCGACCCGTTCGACCTACCGGGTGGCACAGGGCGATGTTCTCAATGTTCATCCGGATGATGACCATCTTTACTGGTTGCCGTTTGAACCCGGTGTGAACGTGACCGTTTTCCAGGGATTCAACGGGTCGTTCAGTCATCGCCGGGATTATGCGATCGACCTGGATGTACCGGAAGGAACACCGATCACCGCAACCAGGGACGGGGTGGTTATCGGCTCCAGAGAGTCGTCCAACCGGCGATGTGCCGAGGAACGGTGTGCATCCTATGGAAACTTCATTCTGATTCAGCATGCAGATGGCACGATCGGGAATTACGTGCATCTCCAGAAGGATGGCGTCCTGGTCGAAATCGGTGATTCGGTGGAGGCAGGACAGCTTATCGGATACAGTGGCAATACAGGTTGGAGCACCGGACCGCATCTGCATTTCGATGTGTCTGTTCCGGATTTTTCAGGACGTAAAACGATCCCCTTTCAGTTGATGGATGCGACGGGGAAAGGGAGAGTGCCGAAGGAAGGAGAATCGTATTCCCGCCAGATGGAGGATGTAAAAGATCGCTGATCCTGTCCTTCCTCCGACAGGAATCCCGTAGCTTCGGCAGATGAAATTCGGCACCATCACCCTTCTTCTGATCCAGTATCTGTTGATATCCGCTCCGTTTGAATTGCTTGCTCAGCATGATGAACTTGAAACACGTCTGTTTGCCTTGCCCGATGTCACATTCACAAAAACCACGGCACCTGAGGGAATTGCTGCGACTTACACGTTGAAGGTCCGCCAACCGGTGGACCACCAGCACCCTGAAAACGGTTATTTCTGGCAACGTGTCTATCTCCAGCATGTAGGTTTTGATCGCCCGACAACGCTGGTCACCCATGGCTACAATGTTCCGAAGGATATCCGGTATGAAATGGCCACTTTGTTGGCGGGCAATCAACTTCTGGTGGAACACCGCTATTTCGGTGAAAGTCTGCCGGACTCAATGGACTACCGCTATCTGTCCATCTCACAGGCCGCTGCAGACTATCATCATATCCGAGAATTGTTCCGGAACATCTATCCCGAACAATGGGTCAGCACCGGGATCAGTAAAGGTGGTCAGACCACCATTTTTTACCGATATTTCTATCCGGATGACGTGGATGCCAGCTTTCCACTGGTTGCGCCCATCAACCTCAGTGCGGAAGACCCACGAATCTATTCCTTCCTCGATACTGTGGGTTCGGATGAATGCCGGAAAGACATTTACGATTTTCAGACCTGGCTTCTTCAACATCGGGAGGAACTCCTGCCACGAGCCAGATGGTTTGCAAAGGGAGCCAACCTGACGTTTACCTATCTGAACCTGGAACAGGCACTGGAATATACCATCCTGGAATACCCGTTTGCCTTCTGGCAATGGGGCAGCCGCTGTGAAGAAATACCCGGATCCGAAGCAGGGATTGACTCTATGATGAGCCATCTGTTCAAGGTGTCTGACCTCGGTTTCTTCTCTGACAGGGATATCCTGGGCTATGCATCCCATTATTATCAGGCCGGAACAGAACTCGGTTATTACGGGTATCAAGCCAAACCCTTCAAGGGACTATTGAAGGCATTACCTACCGACCGGAATCCCAGTGCCGTTTTTATGCCCGGCCATGCACCGATCCAATTTGATGACCAGCTGACCGGAAACGTTTTACAATGGACGCAAAAAGAAGGCAATGGCATCCTGTATCTCTACGGCAGTTCAGACACCTGGTCAGCGACAGGTGTACCACCAAGTGACCAGGTCGACTCGGCCTGGTTCTTCCTGCCCGGAACGGATCATCGGGCCGCCCGATTGAAGCTACTCAACCCGTCAGAACGAAAACGATTTGTAGATACGCTGGAACGTTGGCTCCATATGGAGATCGAATAACCTGATTTCGCCCAAACACACATTCATTCACGAACCCTTATTCACCATTTGACATGGCATCATCACATTTCCCAGAGATCGGTAAAATCGTCGAATACACACGCATTTTTACCGCAGAAGAAGTCAGCCTCTTTGCCCTGATTTCCCAGGATGACAATCCGATCCATCTGGATGAATCCTATGCAGAGGCAAGCATTTTCAAACAACGGGTTGCCCACGGGATGTTCACAGGTTCTATGTTTTCAAGAATTTTCGGAAGCATCTACCCGGGAGAAGGCAGCATCTATCTCAGCCAGGACCTGCGCTTTATGAAACCGGTGTACTTTGACCAGCCGGTCACGGCACGAGTGGAACTGATCGCATTTGATCCGGAAAAACGGATCGGCACCTTCTCTACACTGTGCGTTGGCACCGATGAGAAACCGGTGGTCAAAGGAGAGGCAAGGATCCTTTTCCCTCCTGAATCGAAATAAATTCTAATCCCGGGTGTTACCCCAATAGGATGCCTTGGGTAATTTCTGAAACTTTAACCACCTGAACAGGTTATCTGATCGATCACAATCGGAGTCCATTGATTATTGACTCCATAATTACTTCCTTCACCATGAGACTATCGCTATCTGGCATCCTTCTTTTCGCCCTGTATACCGTATTTCCCCTTGCTTCCAGTCAGGCGCAAACCGGAGACGATACGGCCATCCAAAATACACTCGCCCGATACCTGGAACACACACGCAATCAGGATATCACTGCCTTGCTGGACGATCTTTACCCCGGTGTATTTGCCATCCTTCCCCGCGATCAGATGGAAGCCTATTTCCGGCAGTTTTTCATGGATGAAGAGATCCGATTTCGATTTGAATCCATGGATGTCCGTTCTATCAGTCCGGTATTCGCGCATGGAGGGAGGTCGTTTTCAAAGGTGGAATACCATTTGGTCATGACCATGCACTATCTCGCCGAACAAAAAGATGACAGTGTCATGAAGATGCTGTACCAGAATATGCAATCGGAATACGGTAATGACCAGGTAACCATGGATACACAGGCAGGCACATTTCGGATTGAAACGGATAAAATCATGCTCGCGATCCGAGCACAAGCCGATGCGCCATGGAAGGTCATGGATTTTGATCCTTCACTTAAAACCTTTCTGGAGCAAATGGAGATCCCACAGGAGGTGGTCACTCATTTCGGACTGTAAGCCTCCGATATGATTCAACATCATTTCCATTCCACCGGTCTTCTGGTGTTGATGATTTGCAGTTCATCCCTGGCGACCCACGCTCAGCAGATCAGGGGATCAGTACAGGATGCAACAACGCTTTCTCCCCTGCCCTACGTCAACATTGGCCTTGTCGGTCTGGGGATAGGCACCGTATCCGATGAGAAAGGCAACTATCAACTGGATGTCAACGATCTTCCGGATGAAGCTGTTGTCCGGTATTCTATCCTGGGATATGAGTCAGTGGATGCATCTGTGTCTGCTATCCGATCCGATCCGTCTTTGGCCAGGGACATCCGGCTACATGCGATCTCACTTGACCTTCCACAGATCACGGTCAATCCGAAAGATTACAAAGAGCGACGAGTAGGCAATGAACTGGTCAAGCCGAATTTCAATGCCGGTTTCTATTACAATGACCTGGGCAATGAACTGGGCACGATGGTCAGGATCAAGTCACGACCTGCGTTTATCGATCAGGTCAACCTGCATCTGGCCTGGTGCAAATATGACACGATCTTCTACCGTCTGAATATCTATCGGGTGGAGAATGGAGAACCTGCTGAACGGTTGTACAGTTCCATCCTGATCATAGATTACCGGGACCAGCAGGGGAAGGACATCCATGTCGATATCTCCGACCGGCCAATCCTGGTCGAGGATGATTTCCTGGTCAGTCTGGAATTGATCCGTGAACTTGGAGAAGGCGGATTAATGTTTTGTGCCGGTCTCTTTCGGGATAAAACATGGTATCGAAAGACAAGTCAGGCCACCTGGGAATCGGCCAATGTGGGTATTGGTATCAGTGTCGATATCCGGCAGGAGACAAACTGAAGACGAGCGACACCGGGCTGCTCGTCTGTCAAAGAAATCCTTTTTGATTGGAGATCAATTGATCCCGACCAGCGTAATTTCCAATTCAATGTCATCACTGAGGATAGCGTCCTTGGCCGGGCTGGCCCAGGAGACACCATATCGTTGACGGTCAAATGTCATTTTGCCTTTGACGATCAGGTTACCATTTTCTTCGGAAGTCACAATCTCTTTCACTACTTCGGTATGTGTCCGACCACGGATGGTCATCGCACCGTTGCAGCGGTCTTCCGTACCCCCTTTGACCCGATAGGTCACCTTCGGATAGTTGGCCACATCGAAAAAATCGGGTGATGCCAGATGAGCCAGGAGTTTTTCTTTACTGTACCCACCTTCCGGCTGGTAATTTTCGTCTGTCAGAACAATGGTGTTCATATCCACATCGAAACTGCCTCCGGTGATCACCCCGTTATCGATGATAAAGTTGCCATCAATGAGCTGAACGGTACCGGTATGTTCTTTTACTCCCAGCATGGCGCCTTTCCATCGAATCGAACTGTTCGTAATATCCACATTGTACACGCCGGATGGAGCCGCCTGGGTGGCAACTTCTGTTTCGGCAGACTCATTTGTTGAATCATTGGAACAAGAAGACATTCCGGTCAGACTGATGGTCAGCAGGAAGAGTAGAGAATGGATTTTCATATTCGGATGCATATAGAAATGAATGATACGGGCTGATTACCTGTTGTACGGAAAAGTGTCGATTTAGTTGGCTTTGGGAGAAAGACCAAGGGCCTTGTCTGTGACAAGGCCCCTGGTCATATCCTATCCCACTGTTGATCAATGCTGGATCGTCAATGGCAGGCTGCGAGCTCCATTTGAGGAACTGATCGTCATGAAGTAGATACCCGGACCCCAATTGCCTGTATCCAGGTGGAGATGCTGAAGATGGTCGGCAGGCAGTTTGGCCCTGTAAACCTCTACACCCTGCATGTTCACGATCGTGACACCGATTGGTGAAGCGTGTTGTTGGGTAATATCGATCTCCGGTAATCATTTGCCGGATTTGGCCAGTAGGCTACGGTCGGCACATCGTCCACGACTTCGACCTTCTTGACCTTTTCTTCTTCAGGCGCTGTGAAACCATCATCTTTCAGACCAATGGCATCTTCCTGACACACCAGGGACCTGAACCTCTGCCAGCATCAAACGCCCGCTGCCAGCCAACTGGACTCGGACATACTGGCCCAACTGGCCCACATCAAATGTGTAGGATTCTTCCAGTGGTCCGGAATGGTAGTATGCGAGGATCTCCGGATGGAAGACCAGGTCTTCAGGGAAGACATTGTCTGGAATCGGCGTCTCCGATACAAATACATAGAACGGATCCAGGAGGTCATCACAGCAATCGGTTCGATTCCAGACCCTGATCTGTTCGATCGGCAGCGTATTCGCCATGGCCAGTGTCCATGAATTCTGGAAGCCCGCCAATGTGCTTGTCACCGATCCGTTTGCAAAATCGCCATCTGTATTCTGGTCGATAGCCCGGCTCGCCACTGCACCCTGGTAGGTGCTGGTCTGCTTGGCCAACCCCCCGGCAGTCATATTGCCGGGTCGGCAATCATTTTCGTAATACAGGATGCAATCTTTTGGCAGATCGAGCGTGAAATCAGATGAATTGGTCATTCCTCCCTGGTCGGTCACAGTGACGTCATACATGCCTGGTGGCACATCACCAAGCAATGGTCCGGTTGTACCGGTTGACCACACCACTGGGTAATCATATCCATCCAGAGAGATGACTTCGGCTGCATCCTTGATCAGGTTGGTCGGTTCACAATCCAATTCGAAGGAGAAGATGCCCTGTGCCACGACCTGATCTGACGCATTGGTCATGGCCACAATCACCCAACCGCCGTAAGCATTGGTTTTGGTGTTCGCACCATTCCCCAGCTGGAATCCGAATTTCGGGAAGTTGGGTGAGATCCGCACGTTGTAATTCTGGCCGGCATAACATCCTGTTCCGGTCATTTTACTCCGAGACCCATCCACTTCGAAGAATTCCCACAATTTCGGATCACCCAATCCGGAGAAGGAACTGATATTTCCTCCGGCATCCACCCATCCATCATGCGTACGACGGCGATGCAGCCAGATGTCCATATCCCATCCACAGGTGTTCAGCAGATTCGTCCAGCTACCGGTGAGATGCGCAGATCCATCTGCAAACATTTCGAAGTTGCCGTTCGATTCGACATCAAACTGGATCGGTGTCATATTGTTGACGATATACTCGAAGCTGTAGTTGTCGGGAGATGGCAGGTCCTTCACTTCACAATTGGTCAGTGAATGATCTTCACAATCCACTTCATTGAGGACAACAATATAACTTGAACCTTCTATCGGTACGATCACCCAGAAGGAACACTGGTAATGCGTGCCGTAGATATCAATATGCTCGTAGGTGATCAGTGTCTCTGAACCCGGGTTGAAGTAGCTCAACGGTGCAGGTCCTCCGATCTGAACCATATCGACAGATCCTTCACAGATATCATCGACCGACGGAACCGGCCAGTCGACTTTGATCGGGAAGTGCGTCGGCTGGGTAATCACATCCGGATTACAATTGACCAGAAGTTCACCACCGGGCAGCACATACACCACCTGCTCATAGGTGATCTCGTTGTTAGACGCATCGACCGCTGTCCATGTCCGACGGACAAGGTAGCTGTTCGGTGGTCCTGCAGGCCAGATTTCCTGCACGTCTGTCCAGGTGATATTCACTTCATCACAGTTGTCCGCTGCTTCCGGATTGTCATCGAAGACGTCGATACAATTGACGGTGACATCACCTGGCATGTAGGTCCAGAATGGTGGGATCGCATCAACGATCGTAACCGTAGCCGAACAGTTATTTGAATTGCCGCTTTGGTCAATGGCTGTCAAAAGGACAACGTTCTGACCAATGTCGCTGCAATCAAATGACGTTTTATTCAGGCTCAGGGTCACAATCGTACAGTTATCCTTACTGCCACTGTCAATGTCTTGCGGAGTAATAGTGATCGGATCACCCTGAGCATTCAGGAAGCGAGTCACATCCTTACAGGCCATCGTGGGCGGCAGGTTATCGGAAATTACCACGGTCGCTACACAACTCTTTTTATTCCCGCCCGGATCCGTTACAGTCAACGTGACATTCTTCATCGGAAGATCGGCACAGGTCACCACATTCGGTAAGACCTGGTAATCCACGATGGAACAGTTGTCTGTTGATCCGCCGTCAATATCGAAGTAGGTAATCGGGGCTTCTCCCTGGCCATTGAGTTCGACAAAGTAGTTTTTACAAACTGCTACCGGAGGAATCTCATCAACTACTGAGACGTTGGCGGTACAGGTTGATACATTGTTGTAAATGTCCGTCACCGTCAGAGTCACCACACTGACACCCAACCAGGTGCAGTTGTACTGCGACTGTGAGATGACCAGACTGGCAATACCACAGTTGTCGTACGAACCATTATCCACGTCATTCGGTGTAATGCTGCCCTGGCCGTTGGCGTCAAGAGATACTGTAACATCCTGACACAAGGCAACAGGTGCCATGGCATCTGTGACCGTTACCGTCGCCATACAGGTATTACTGTTACCGCAATTATCTGTCACGGTCAGTGTCACCGGATTCGGGCCTTCATCATCACAGTCGAACATTGTTTTCGACAGGGCAAGTTCGACCATGACATCGCAGTTGTCTGTCGATCCGTTGTCGACCTCTTCCGGAGTAATCGTAGCGATTCCATTTTCATCCAGGAAGATCTCCCGATCCTGACACAATGGATCCGGCATAGTCGTATCCTCTACCTGGATATATTGCGTATGGGTGATGGCATTGTTGCAATCATCTGTCGCTGTCCAGGTGCGTGTGAGGATATAATTGTCCAGACAAATGCTATCGGAACCAACCTCGGTATACACGATATCCACATCCGTATCGCAACCATCTGATGCCGTCGCTACAAAGGCGGCTGGAACAGCGTCACACTCCACTGTCATATCTGCAGGCATTGCTGAATCCCAGGTAGGATTGGTGGTATCCTCAACCGTGAATGTACCTGTAGCGGTCGTGCTATTGTTACATTCATCTGTCAGGGTATAGGTCACCAAAACCTCTCCTGTAATCCCGCATTCATCGGTCAGATTCGCATAGGTGTAATCATGTGTAACCGTGATGGAACCGCACAGGTCAGTCACACAACCTTCGAGATAGGACACATTGTCTGCATTCCATGCATTGGCTGCTGCCAGATTGCCGGCATCACCATCGCATTCGTGCGTTGCATCCAGATTTGAGAGGTTACACGCAGTCAGGTCCGGCACCGTTGTGTCGACAATAGTGAATGTACCCGTGATCGTCGATGTGTTGAGACATTCATCTGTCACGGTATAGGTCACAATGAGTGTACCTGTTTCACCGCACTGATCAGACAGGTTGGTGAAATCGTAATTGCTGGTCACGACAATGACACCACACACGTCAAATGCGCACCCTTCAAGGTTAAGGATATTGGCTGCATTCCATGCTATGGCCGCTGCTTCATTGCCAGCAAGCCCGTCACATTCGAATTCTGCATTCAGATCTTCTGGAACACAATTGATCAGCAGTGGTGGATCAACGTCCTGTACGGTAATGACCTGCACACAATCCGAAGTATTGGTACAATTGTCTTCTGCCTTCCAGGTCCGTGTAATTGTCCCTGTCATGGAACAGCCGTTCAGATCGTTGACATCACTGTAAGTGACGGTCGGATCTGCATCACAATTGTCCGTAGCCGTCGCGTCACCTGTCAGGTTCAGATCGAACGGATCATCGTCACAATCGATGGTCACGTCTGCAGGACATGAGATCACAGGTGGCGTATTCTCGATGATGGTATACGCTTGCGTGCGGTTACGGAAGTTTCCACAACGGTCATAGAGTCGGAAGAGGACTTCGATTGTGCGATGGCATTCATCGGCATCATTGAAGAAATCTTCATTGATCGCCCATACATAGAGCTTCAACTCATCATCCGGGGTACAGTTATCGGTGCCATTGGCGTTCGGTGTCTGGAATATCACTCCATGCACGGTAAAAGGCACAGTGACATGACCAGTGGCGATCGGTGTTGCCTGATTGACCACCAGACTGATGTCGGCTGTGCCAGGGCAGGTCGCATTGTCCTCCAGTGTGTACAGTGTCACATCCGGAGTGCCCAGATTGTAGACCGGCTTTTCCACATCGATCACCGTGATCTCCTGGAGGCAACTGGTAGCATTATTGCAATCGTCTGTAGCAGTCCAGGTCCGTTCGATCACGTAACTGTCCGGGCAGCTGCCTGGGACAATCACATCGCCATAGGTGATGATCGGGTTGGCATCACACACATCCGAAGCCGTAGCAGAGCCTCCTGTATCCATCGGATCCTGTGAATCTTCACAGTTGATTGCCACTGGACCCGGGCAGAAGTCAATGGTCGGTGGAGTCGTATCTTCAATGGTTAAGGTGGCTATGAAAATGGAGATATTCATGCATTCACCCTCCAGCGTATAATTCACTGTGAGGGTTCCTGCTTCTCCACAGGTGGGGACCAGGTTGGCATAATCGAAATCACTGCTGACCGTGAAATCACCACAAACTTCTGTGGCGCACACTTCAAGGAGAGCCGGGATATTTGCATTCCACAGTGCAGCTGTTGCCGCATTATTCACTGCTCCATCACATTCGATCACATCGTCCGAGGTTTGGACAGTTGGTGAGATCCGGGCCAAAGTTGTCGACGACCGTCAACGTGGCACTGGTTGTGGTGCTGTTGCTGCATTCATCCGTCACGGTATAGACCACGGTGATCTCACCGGAAAGTCCACACGCTAGATGTAATTCGCAAAATCGTAATCACTGGTCACCGTAATGTTTGTACAGTTGTCGGAAGCACGACCATAGAGGTAGGTAATATTGGCCATATCCCAGTTGATCGCAGCCTGCTCGTTACCCGCATCTCCTGTGCATTCGACGGTGCCATCCAAAGGCACTGTACATGCACTCAGGTCTGGTGGAGTATTCTCGATAATGGTAAATATCTGCTGCCGTTGCTGGAAATTCCCGCAATCGTCGTACACCCGGAAGATCACCTGGATCTGTCGTTCACAATCATCCCCGATACCCATGAAGCTGGAGTTGATGCTCCAGACATAGAGATCGAGGTTCGGGCCGGAACTACAGTTGTCACTGTACACAGTCGGGCCGTTAAACGGCAGGCCATGAACGGTAAAGACAAATGGTGCATTTCCGGAAGCCTACCGGATTATTCTGGTCCGCGGTCAGGGAAATATCCGATACTCCTGGACAGGTGGCCCCATCCTCTGTCGAAATCGTATGATCAGCAGGTTTCGGGAAGATCGGTACGATCAGATCAACAGCCGTGATGGTTTGAGTCTGAACCGTCACATTGCCACAATCATCGGTCAATGACCAGGTCCGGGCAATGATCTGTTCTCCTTCGCATGAACCGGCAGTGATAACATCGGTGTATTGCGCATCCAATCCGGAACTGCAATTATCCGCTTCATCATCTACGCCACCTGTGATCGATGGATCAGCGTCATAGGCGCAGTTCACATCTTTTTCAATGGTGATATCAGCAGGCACTGTAAAGGTGGGTGGGACATTGTCCTGAACCGTAATTGTCTGGATCTGGATCGAGTCGTTTCCACAGTTGTCTGCCAGATACCAGGTCCGTGTGACGATCTGCTCTCCCGTGCAATTGCCCGGATCAACATTGTCTGAATAACTGGCATCCAATCCGACACCACAGTTGTCATCCTCATCGGTCACGTCACCCGTATTAGATGGGTCTGCGTCGTAATCGCAGTTGGCATCTGTATAAATCGTGATATCCGCTGGTACGGTAAAGGTCGGATCTGTATTATCCAGAATGGTGAAGATCTGCTGCCGCTGCTGGAAATTATCGCAATCGTCAGCAGACCCCTGTAAATCACACGAATGGAGCGCATGCATTCATCCGCCGTGCCTCCAAAATTCGGAGCCACCGACCAGATATACAGATCCAGATTTGGAGCTGTACTGCAGTTGTCCGAGTAAACGGTCGGACCAGCCTGAAGCAATCCGTGGACCGTAAAGTTGAATGGCGCATTTCCGGAGACAATCGGATTCATTTGATCCGCAACCAGATTGATATCCGCTACACCCGGACAGGTGGCCCCATCCTCTGTATAGATGGTGACATCATCCGGTTTGGGGAAGGTCGGGGTGATCAGATCAATCGCGGTGATGATTTGTGTCTGGATGGAATCATTACCACAATCATCGGTCAACGTCCAGGTTCGGGTGATGATTTCCTCCTTCGCAATTACCGGCAGCAACATTGTCACTGTAGGACGCATCCAATCCGCCTGTGGTACAGTTGTCTGCCTCGTCAATCACATCGCCGGTCAGGATTGGATCAGCATCATATTGACAGTTGACATCCTTTTCTATGGTAATATCAGCAGGTACTGAAAAGGTTGGTGGAATATTATCCTGAACAGTGATCGTCTGAACCTGTTCCGTAGAATTTCCACAGTCGTCCTGAAGTGTCCAGGTGCGAGTGATGATCTGTTCACCCTCACAGGTACCCGGATTCACATCATCGGCATAGACTGCATCCAATCCTGAACTGCAATTATCCGCTTCGTCCGTTACAGTCACCGGTGAAGACCGGATCCGGCATCATAGTGCAGTTATTGTCCGTATAAATGGTCACATCCGCAGGTACAGTAAATGTGGGCGGTGTATTATCCAGTACGGTGAAGAACTGCTGACGGGTTACAAAATTGCCGCAATCGTCAAACACCCGGTAAGCCACCCGGATAACACGCTGGCAATCATCTGCATCGCTGTTGAAATCCGGGTTGATGGATACGACGTAAATATCCAGATTTGGGGGAGAGCTGCAATTGTCACTGTATACCGTAGGCCCGTCTACAGTTACGCCATGAATGGTAAACTGGAAAGGAGCATTGCCACTGGAGATCGGATTCATATTGTCCACAACCAGTCCGATATCCGCAGGGCTCGGGCAGGAAGCGCCGTCATCGAACGTATAAATGGTGACATCATCTAACAATGGGAATTCGGGCAGGATTTCATCCACAGCTGTGATCACCTGGATATCCGTGGTGACATTGCCACAATTGTCCTCCAGGCTCCAGGTCCGCGTGATGACCTCCTGGCCCTCACAAGCACCAATGGTTACATCATCCATATAGGTTGCATCCAGCCCGACGCTGCAATTATCCATTTCATCCATTACATCACCAGTCAGGGATGGGTCGGCATCATAGGCACAATTGACATCTTTCTGGATGGTGATATCAGATGGAGTGGAAAAGGTCGGCATTGTGGAATCCTCAATAGTGATTACCTGGGTGCAAATCTCTGCACTATTTCCACAGGCATCTTCAGCAGTCCATGTCCGAGTAATCGTACCGGTATATCCGCCACAACCGCTCAGATCAGTGACTTCAGCCATCGATACGATCGGGGCCGGATCACAATTGTCTTCTGCAGTGACAACGGCAGCCGCTGGTACCGGATCGCTGCACTCGATAATTTCGTCTGTCGGACATCCGGCAAGCAAGGTAGGAGCTGTCGTGTCTTCTACAGTGATCGTCTGCGTATGCACCGTACTGTTTCCGCAATCGTCTGTTGCCGTCCAGGTTCTGGTTAAGGTATAATAGTCAGGACAGTTGCCAGGAGTCTGAGATTCACCAAAGGTCACATCAACAGCCAGATCGCAATTGTCAGAGGCCGTAACTGGGCCAAAGACAACGGGTATGGCATCACATTCGACTGTTTCATCTGCAGGCATACCCTGATCCCATGTTGGCATCGTGGTGTCCTCAACCGTGATGGTCTGAACATGCGAAACCGTATTCCCGCAATCATCCTCCGCCGTCCAGGTGCGAACCAAAGTATAACTGTCAGCACATAAGCCATTGTTTTGGACCTCCTGGAATGTAACCGCAACCATCTGGTCACAATTATCGCTGCCTGTAATCACATCAGCTACTGGTATTGCATCGCATTCCACGGTCAGATCACCCGGAGTTGAATCCAGCGTTGGTTCAATGGTATCATCCACAGTGATGAGTTGTACGCAGGATGCTGTATTCCCGCAGAGGTCTTCTACTGTGTAGGTGCGGGTAACCAATTCCGGACAGGAATTATTATCCGAAACTTCACTGAACAGGGTGAAGGTATTCGGATCGACTTCACAATTATCCGAAGATGTTCCTCCGGCGGTTTCGAATGCAGCCAGGTCAGCATAGGGAGGCTGCTCGGAGATATTGCACTGGGCAGTCAGATCAGCCGGACAGGTCAGGACAGGATCTTCATCGTCTTCAGTGACAGTGCCTGTTGCCGTACAGGTTACATCTGGCTCACAGTCACTGGTCACCGTCCAGGTAACCATCGTGTTTCCACCACAAGCATCGGGAGCACCGGTATTATTATCTGTCAATACGGGATTCTTTCCACCGGTGAAGGTTGTCGTTGTCAACCAGTCGGCAAAAGCCTGATCAACTGTTGCCTGATCCTGACAAGCAGCTACGGTTGTATCATTGGCACAGGTCAGGATCACATCAGCTTTTAAGGTAAATGTGTATTCTGCCCAATCGCCTGCACATTCTCCCGGATCGATTGAATTGTTACTGTTCAGATCAAGCCAGGCGCGGAATCGCATGACGATGGTTCCATCCATCGTTGGGTCGATCAGGCTGGCGGTACCTGAATAGGGTGAGAATGCAGTCAGAACTGCTGCACAATTGTCACACATTGAAGTGGAGACATTGGTCAATGTCCGGGTCTGAAAAGCACGCACATCGCCTGGAACGTTATTCAAATCAATGAAATAATCAAAATAGATATTCCCTGTTTCGTTACAGACCTCCATCGGTGGAGCCACATCATCAGCTCCATCGTTGTTGGTGGTGACAATAACACCATTGATCGATGTTTCCAGGAGTGGGTAATTGTGAACGATCACTGTTCGGGTCACTTCAACGGCATCATTTCCGCAAAGGGTCTGAAACATTGTAGGTGACCATATAGGTACCCGGAGTATTGACGTCCACCGGATTGTCCACAATAATATCTGCAGTGATATCCCCAAAACAATCATCGTCAGCTGTCGCACCCATGTCTGAATAGCTGTCGCCAACACAAAGGTCAACTGTATCCGGACCGGTGAGGGTGATCACAGGGATTATCAGGTCCTGAACAGACACTACCGGTGCACAGGGGGCGGTATTTCGGCGGGCATCAGTCGCCGTCCAGGTTAAGGTAACATCATACGTATAATCCGAGCAGGAGCCATCATTGGTCTGACCTGAAACGGAAACTGGTCCGGAGACAACAGGACTCATATCACAATTGTCCGTCGCTGTTACCACTGGCGGTACAGGCATCGGATCATTGCAGGCAATCGTCACATCAGCAGGACATCCAACCAGTTCCGGATCGATGTCATCAATCACTGTAATGATCTGGGTTTGTTCGAGACTGTTTGAACAGTCGTCCACAAGCGACCAGGTCCGTGTAATGATTCGCTGTCCGCACATGCGCCAGGGCTGATCATCATCTGTATATGGCATCAAGGACAGCTGTGCAATTGTCCGCTTCATCGCTGACATCACCTGTAATCACCGGATCGGTGTCATACAGACAATCCATATCCGCATTGATCGTGATGTCGTCAGGGACTGTGAAGGTGGGTGAGATCGTATCACGGACAGTAATGATCTGGTCCTGGGCAGTGGTATTGCCACACAGGTCGGTGAGCGACCATGTACGGGTAATAACCACTTCGCCCTCACATGAACCCATTGCTGGTGCATCAGTATATGTTGCGTCTAGTGCACTCCGCAATTATCCATTTCATCGGTCACGTCACCCGTGATCGATGGATCAGCATCATAGCCGCAGTTGGCATCGGAATAAATATCTGTATCCGCCGGCACTGTAAAGGTCGGCTCAATATCATCTTCAGTAACGGTAAAGGTTGCAGAACACGTGACATCTGGCTCACAATCGCTGGTCACCGTCCACGTCACAACCGTTACACCTCCGCAGGCATTCGGAGCGCCAGAATTATCATTTGACATGACCGGATTCTTTCCGCCCGTGTAGGTGGTGGTCGTCAACCAATCCGCAAATGCCTGATCAACTGTGGCCTGATCCTGGCAAGAAGCTACAACCGTATCGTTGGCGCAGGCCATGATGACATCCGCCTTCAGGATGAACGTGTATTCCACCCAGTCACCGGCATTCACCCGGGTCAATTGTATTATTGCTGTTGAGATCCAGCCAGGCGCGGAAGCGCATGACCAAAGTTCCATCCATTGTTGGATCAACCAGGGTGGCTGTACCGGAAACACCTGTAAATGCACCAATAGGTGCTGCACAGTTGTCGCACATCGGAGTCGTGACATTCATCACTGTGCGCGTCTGATAGACACGGATATCACCGGGAACGCCGTTCAGGTCAGTGAACATATCAAAGGTGGAGCCACATCATCATCTCCATCGTTGTTGGAAGTCACAACGACTCCATTAATGGATGTTTCCAGTCGTGGATAATCGTGTATGATCACTGTTCGCGTCACTTCCACAGCAGCATTGCCACATGGGTCAGATACATTGTAGGTGACCATATGGTGCCCGGTGTATTGACATCCACTGGATTGACAACCACAATATCTGCTGAAACATCGCCGAAGCAATCATCATCGGCTGTGGCACCCGCTATCGGAATAGCTGTCGCCTACGCACAGGTCGACTGTATCCGGACCGGTGAGGGTGATCACAGGGATTATCAGGTCCTGAACAGACACTACCTGTGCACAGGTGGCGGTATTTCCGCAGGCATCAGTCGCCGTCGAGGTTAAGGTAACATCATACGTATAATCCGAGCAGGAGGCCAACATTGGTCTGACCTGAAACGGAAACTGGTCCGGAGACAACAGGACTCATATCACAATTGTCCGTCGCTGTTACCACTGGAGGCACTGGCATCGGATCATTG
This sequence comes from Saprospiraceae bacterium, assembly GCA_016710115.1. Classification (GTDB taxonomy): domain Bacteria; phylum Bacteroidota; class Bacteroidia; order Chitinophagales; family Saprospiraceae; genus JAGNXB01. The sequence continues at coordinate 582,074 of JADJLN010000001.1, read as the reverse complement.
CAGGCAATCGTCACATCAGCAGGACATCCAACCAGTTCCGGATCGATGTCATCAATCACTGTAATGATCTGGGTTTGTTCGAGACTGTTTGAACAGTCGTCCACAAGCGACCAGGTCCGTGTAATGATTCGCTGTCCAGCACATGCGCCAGGCTGATCATCATCTGTATATGTGGCATCAAGGACAGCTGTGCAATTGTCCGCTTCATCGTTGACATCACCTGTAATCACCGGATCGGTGTCATACAGACAATCCATATCCGCATTGATCGTGATGTCGTCAGGGACTGTGAAAGTGGGTGAGATCGTATCACGGACAGTAATGATCTGGTCCTGGGCAGTGGTATTGCCACACAGGTCGGTGAGCGACCATGTACGGGTAATAACCACTTCGCCCTCACAAGAACCCATTGCTGGTGCATCAGTATATGTTGCGTCTAGTGCACCTCCGCAATTATCCATTTCATCGGTCACGTCACCCGTGATCGATGGATCGGCATCATAGCCGCAGTTGGCATCGGAATAAATATCTGTATCCGCCGGCACTGTAAAGGTCGGCTCGATATCGTCTTCTGTAACGGTAAAGGTTGCAGAACACGTGACATCGGGCTCGCAATCGCTGGTCACCGTCCACGTCACAACCGTTACACCTCCGCAGGCATTCGGAGCGCCAGAATTATCATTTGACATGACCGGATTCTTTCCGCCCGTGTAGGTGGTGGTCGTCAACCAATCCGCAAATGCCTGATCAACTGTGGCCTGATCCCGGCACAGCTACAACCGTATCGTTGGCGCAGGCCATGATGACATCCGCCTTCAGGATGAACGTGTATTCAACCCAATCGCCTGCACATTCACCCGGGTCAATTGTATTATTGCTGTTGAGATCCAGCCAGGCGCGGAAGCGCATGACCAAAGTTCCATCCATTGTTGGATCAACCAGGGTGGCTGTACCGGAAACACCTGTCAAATGCACCAATAGGTGCAGCACAGTTGTCGCACATCGGAGTGGTGACGTTCATCAACGTGCGTGTCTGGTAGACACGAATATCACCCGGTACGCCGTTCAAGTCAGTGAACATATCAAAGAAAACGTTTCCAGCTTCATTACATACTTCCATCGGTGGAGCCACATCATCATCTCCATCGTTGTTGGAAGTCACAACGACTCCATTAATGGATGTTTCCAGTCGTGGATAATCGTGTATGATCACTGTTCGCGTCACTTCTACAGCAGCATTACCGCATGGGTCAGATACATTGTAGGTGACCATATAGGTGCCCGGGAGTATTGACATCCACTGGGTTGACAACCACAATATCTGCTGAAACATCGCCGAAGCAATCATCATCGGCTGTGGCACCCATATCGGAATAGCTGTCGCCTACGCACAGGTCGACTGTATCCGGACCGGTGAGGTTGATCACAGGGATTATCAGGTCCTGAACAGACACTACCTGTGCACAGGTGGCGGTATTTCCAAGGTAACATCATACGTATAATCCGAGCAGGAGCCAACATTGGTCTGACCTGAAACGGAAACTGGTCCGGAGACAACAGGACTCATATCACAATTGTCCGTCGCTGTTACCACTGGAGGTACAGGCATCGGATCATTGCAGGCAATCGTCACATCAGCAGGACATCCAACCAGTTCCGGATCGATGTCATCAATCACTGTAATGATCTGGGTTTGTTCGAGACTGTTTGAACAGTCGTCCACAAGCGACCAGGTCCGTGTAATGATTCGCTGTCCAGCACATGCCAAGCTGATCATCATCTATATGTGGCATCAAGGACAGCTGTGCAATTGTCCGCTTCATCGTTGACATCACCTGTAATCACCGGATCGGTGTCATACAGACAATCCATATCCGCATTGATCGTGATGTCGTCAGGGACTGTGAAAGTGGGTGAGATCGTATCACGGACAGTAATGATCTGGTCCTGGGCAGTGGTATTGCCACAGGTCGGTGAGCGACCATGTACGGGTAATAACCACTTCGCCCTCACAAGAACCCATTGCTGGTGCATCAGTATATGTTGCGTCTAGTGCACCTCCGCAATTATCCATTTCATCGGTCACGTCACCCGTGATCGATGGATCGGCATCATAGCCGCAGTTGGCATCGGAATAAATATCTGTATCCGCCGGCACTGTAAAGGTCGGCTCGATATCATCTTCAGTAACTGTAAAGGTTGCAGAACACGTGACATCAGGCTCGCAATCGCTGGTCACCGTCCACGTCACAACCGTTACACCACCGCAGGCATTCGGAGCGCCAGAATTATCATTTGACATGACCGGATTCTTTCCGCCCGTGTAGGTGGTGGTCGTCAACCAATCCGCAAATGCCTGATCAACTGTGGCCTGATCCTGGCAAGAAGCTACAACCGTATCGTTGGCGCAGGCCATGATGACGTCCGCCTTCAGGATGAAAGTGTATTCCACCCAGTCACCGGCACATTCACCCGGGTCAATTGTATTATTGCTGTTGAGATCCAGCCAGGCGCGGAAGCGCATGACCAAAGTTCCATCCATTGTTGGATCAACCAGGGTAGCTGTACCGGAAACCCCTGTAAATGCAGCTATGGGTGCAGCACAGTTGTCGCACATCGGAGTCGTGACGTTCATCAACGTGCGTGTCTGGTAGACACGAATATCACCCGGTACGCCGTTCAAGTCAGTGAACATATCAAAGAAAACGTTTCCAGCTTCATTACATACTTCCATCGGTGGAGCCACATCATCAGCACCATCGTTGTTGGATGTCACTACGACTCCATTAATGGATGTTTCCAGCCGTGGATAATCATGTATGATCACTGTTCGGATGACCTCAACAGCATTATTTCCACATGGGTCAGATACATTGTAGGTGACCATATAGGTGCCGGGAGTATTGACATCGACCGGGTTGACAGTAATAATGTCCTGTGAAATATCGCCGAAGCAATCATCATCGGCTGTGGCACCCATATCGGAATAGCTGTCGCCTACGCACAGGTCGACACTGGCCGGTCCGGTCAATGTGATGACCGGAATGATGACATCTTCTACTGTAATGACCTGCTCACAGGAGGTACTGTTTGCACAACCGTCTGTTGCTGTCCAAACACGGCTGATTGTATACGAATGGTCCGTGCAAGAACCGTCATTTGTCTGGCTGCTCACTTCAACAGGGATTGAAACAACAGGCATCGGATCACAGTTATCCGTGGCTGTTACAACTGGCGGGGCCGGAATCGGATCCACGCAGCTGATGGTTGTATTTGCAGGACAATTCACCAGGGTCGGAGCTATATCATCTTCAAGGGTGATGATCTGGGTTTGGGTCAGTTGCAATCCGCAATCATCTGTCAGTGTCCAGGTCCGAGTCAGAATTGTCTGGCCGACACAAGCGCCCGGAACAGTCGCATCTGAATAGACGGCATCAATCATTCCGCTGCAATTATCCGCTTCATCCGTGACATCTCCTGTGATCGATGGATCCGCATCATACATGCAGGTTGCATCGGTTTGGATCGTGATATCTGCCGGCACAGTAAATGAAGGTGATGTCGTATCCTCAACCGTAATGGTCTGAGTATGGGTAATGGCATTGCCGCAAATGTCCTCGGCAGTCCAGGTTCGTGTAATGGTATATTCACCCGTACAACCACCGGGAGTAATCACCTCATCGTCAGTGTAGGTAATGTCCATGGCATCATCACAATTATCAGTGGCTGTCAGGTCAACCCCTCCAACCGGAGCCAATGGAATCGCATCACACTCCACAGTGACATTGGCAGGCATAACCTGATCCCAAACCGGGGGTGTGTCATCTATAAGCGTGATGGTTTGCACGCCGGTCGTCGTATTTCCACATGGATCAGCGATTGTCCAGGTGCGTGTATAATGGAATTTCCGGTTGTGTAAGCCATTTCCCCGAAAGGGAGCACTCTGCCCATGGCTGAGGTGCAGTCAATACGGTAGCAAAGGAAATGGTATATCCATTGGCTGTGGTCCAGGAAACATCACCCATGGTATACCCACTGTTTCCATTGGCCTCTGCCGAAGCACAGTTGTCCGAGATAGCCGTCGGGAAACCGGTCAACGTCAGGTTTTCTTCATCGCCACAGGACAGTTGGCTGGCTGCCAGAATGCTCGGTGGAGTCGTAAAGGATGGTGACGTGGTATCTTCCACTGTGATCGTCTGGACATGGGTGATGGCATTTCCACAATCATCAGTAGCTGTCCACGTCCGGGTCAAGGTCTGCTCTTGCGGACATACACCGGGTACACTCGTTTCGCTATAGGTGACATCCACCATATTATCGCAGTCATCACTGGCAGTAAATACATCTGCAACAGGAATAGCATCGCATTCCACAGTGACATCTGCCGGCATCGGATCATCCCAATCCGGCGCAGATGTGTCGATAATGGTGTACATAGCCGGTTCATCCGTAGTGTTCCCGCACGCGTCAGTAGCTCGGATGGTAACCGTATAGATAATGGTATTGCCACACTGTGGTGAGGGTGTCAATCCTACTGTACTCAGGGTCGCAGGACCGCAGTTGTCATCCGCTGCAGCTCCGGCATAAGACATCAACCAGGCAGTAAAGTCTGCGCCATTTGTCGCGAGATCACATTCGATCGTCTCATCAACCGGTAATGTGGTAAACACTGGTGGAGTGCTATCCTCCACTTCTATTGTCTGATCACAGGTCGCTTCATTTCCACAATTATCTGTGGCTGTCCAAGTCCGAGTGATGGTCTCTTCCTGAGGGCAACCACCAGCACTTGAAACATCCGAGTATGTCATGGTCACATCCATGTCACAGTTATCCGTCGCTGTAGAGGAGCCTGTATTCGCCGGATCTGTCGATTCATCACATTCGATCACCACATCCGGCGCACAGGTGATCACAGGATCTGTTGTATCATCCACCGTGATCTGCTGAACACAAGAGCTTGCATTGCCACAAGCATCGGTAGCTGTCCAGGTCCGTTCAATGGTATAGGCATCCGTACATCCACCTGGCACAATGTTGTCGGATTCGGCGATCATCGGTGCAGGGTCGCAATTGTCGGTCGCTGTGGCGACGCCATTGGCTCCAGATGTCAGATCGTCATCGCACTCAACTGCCGCATCGGCAGGACAGGTAATCACTGGAACAGTGCTGTCATCCACCGTTATCATCTGTTCGCAAGTGGCCGTCATACCGCATTCGTCTTCAGCCGTCCATGTGCGCGTAATCACGTATTCTGCAGCACATCCACCTGGTGTCGTGAATTCAGTGGAGGAGACCGTTGGCATCCCGCAATTATCCGTTGCTGTCGACATTCCGGTGTTTGCGGGATCCGTGGGATCCGTACATTCCACGGTCACATCCATAGCGCAGGTGATCACGGGAGGTGTGGTATCTTCAATGGTGAACGTGACGCTCGTTTCGATGAACAGGCCGCACTCATCTGTTGCCCGGACATTCATCGTGTACATGACGGAGTTGCCACATCCAGGAGTTGGAGTCAACCCATTTGTCGACAAGGTTACATTGGAACAATTATCGGTAGCTGCAGCACCTGCGTAACTGGTCAACCATGCACTGAATGCGGCTGCATCGCCAGGACCGCATTCGACAGCATCATCTGCCGGGGCAGTACTCCACACAGGTGGTGTGGTATCCTCCAGCGTCAGGATCTGATCGCAGGATGCACTGTTCCCGCAAATGTCTGTCGCCGTCCAGGTCCGAGTGATCACGGATTCCCCAGGACAATTGCCGGGTCCAGTGATATCCGTATAATCGATAGTGATCTCGATAACCTCGTCACAATTATCTGTTGCTGTCGCAGATCCCAGAGACAGGTTGATAGAAGGGTCTATTTCATCATCACATTCAATGACGATATCGGCAGGACAGACGATGACTGGAGGAGTATCATCGATAATGTTTATAGTCTGTAATGCTGTAGTCGCATTTCCACAGGGATCCTCGATGGTCCAGGTCCTTTGGATCTGGTATTTCCGCTTGTGTTGCCCATTTCCAGAAAGGGAACATTCAGGGAATGGCTGGGCTTCAACATCCACAAAGGAAATGAGGTAGCCGTTTGCTGTTGTCCAACTGGTGGCACCATTGGAATATCCATCACTTCCATCGGCTTCGGTTGGGGCACAGTTATCCATGATATCGGTTGGGAAACCGGTCACATTGAGATCTTCTTCATCTCCGCAAGACAATTGATCCGCTGCAACGAGATCCGCCGGAGCGGTAAAGGTTGGTCCAGTCACATCTTGGACTGTGATGGTCTGGGTATGTGTTTCCTCGTTTCCACAATTGTCAGAAGCGATCCAGGTGCGTGTCAGGGTATAGTTGTAGTAGGTGCACATGGTTGCATCCACACCCTGTGTGCTCACTTCGTTATAACTGATATCCGAGAGGGGATCACAGGCATCTGTCGCTGTGATCATGGCCGGCGGCGTAGGTACGGATTGGCAATTCACCGTCACGTCTGCGGGCATAGCCTGATCAAATACCGGAGCATTGGTATCCTGAACGTCAATGGTTTGATCACAGGATGTACTGTTACCACAATCATCTTCAACCGTCCAGGTCCGTGTGATCGTATAGGTCTCATCGCACAGTCCTGCCGTAGGGGTATCCAATGAGGTAATTGTTGGTGACATATCGCAGTTGTCCATGCCAGTAGCTGTTCCCTGACCGGTCGGAGTCAGGTCATCGCTGCATTCAGCCACCGTATTCGCAGGGCAGACCACTGATGGCGGTGTCGTGTCTTCCGTCGTAATGGTCTGCAAGCAGGAACTGGTATTCCCACAGATGTCCTCAGCAGTCCATGTCCGTTCAATGACACTTTCGCCAGTACATAATCCGGCAATTATATTGTCCAGTTCTGTGATGGTAATTTCCAGAGGATCATCACAATCGTCTGTAGCTGTGGCAACTCCCTGACCAGTGGAGGACAGATAGTCACTGCATTCGACCACGACATCCGGTGGACATGTGATTGTCGGTGGTGTATCGTCGATAATGGTAATCGACTGGACTAATGAAGTGGAGTTGCCGCAAGGGTCTTCCACAGTCCAGGTCCGCAGTACCCGGTACTTCCGATTATGCAAACCATTCCCGGAAAGGGAACACTCCGGCCAGGGCAAATCCTGAATATCCGAGAAGGAAATGGTGTACCCGTTGGGGTAATCCACATCAGGTCTCCGGTCATATAACCTGCACTGCCATCCGCTTCTGCTGAAACACAATTGTCTGTGATCAGCGTCGGGAAGCCGGTGAGACTGAGGTCGTTTTCATCCCCACAACCCAACTGGCTTGCGGCCAGGATATCAATCGGGTCTGTAAAGCTGGGAGCCGTCACATCCTGTACAGTAATCGTTTGTGTATGGATGGTCTCATTACCGCAGTCATCCGTTGCCGTCCATGTGCGGGTGATGGAATAGGCGTAGTAATCACATTGCGTTGGATCACCACCCTGCATATTGTCTTCCACAAACGTGACATCGACTGTATTGTCGCAGCCATCATCAGCTGTGATCATTGCTGGCGGGGTGGGTACTGACTGACAGTTGACGACGACATCGCCCGGCATCGCCTGATCCAGGTGGGTGCCGTATTGTCTTCAACTGTAATAATCTGAACGCACTGATTTGTATTGCCACAGTCATCCGTAAATGTCCAGGTCCGGGTGATGGTACCCGTATAATTCCCACATCCCGCCAGATCGGAAATTTCCGACAGGCTGACATCCACGGTCGGATCACAAAGATCAGTGACACCAGGATCAACGGCTACCGGAATCGCATCACATTCAACCGTTTCATCTGCGGGGCAGCTTGGATCCGGCGGCGTGGTGTCCTCGACCTGGATGACCTGCGTACACTGAGTGGCATTGGCACATTCATCCGTCAACGTGAACGTTCGTGTGATGGTATAACTATGTGTACAAGCACCCGGTGTGATCACATTGGCCCAGAACATCCCGGACATGCCGCTACAAAGGTCATCACCTTCTGCAAATCCCAAAGCCAGGGCTGAAGTATCCTGATCACATTCGATCACGATATCTGCAGGACAGAAAACGACGGCTGGAGGCGCATTGTCTTCAACCGTGATCGTCTGAACACAACTGGTTGAATTATTACATTCATCCGTTGCCACCCAGGTTCTGGTAATTACAAAATCATAGTTACAGCCATTATAGGCAGTAACATCGGACTCCTGGATATCGACGTTGGAAGAGCAATTATCTGTCGCCAGGCAAACCCCAGGCTGAAAGATGAGTTGTCGTCTTCGCAATTGACTGTTGCATCACCGGGACAGAACGTGATGATGGGATCAGTCGTATCAATGACGAGTACCAGCTGGGTACAGGACGCCATATTGCCGCAATCATCCGAAGCTTCCCAGGTTCGCAAGAGGAGAATTTCCTCTGTACAGGGAAATGGATTGTTCGGATCTGCAATGATTTGTTCATCACCCGGGATGCCAATAATTGTCGGATCACAATTATCCACATAGGTGACCATTTCGTCATTGATGGAAGGAAGGGCATCACACTCAACGGTTATGTCCGATGGACAACCGGAAATCACAGGTGGGATTTCATCCAGCACGGTAATGACCTGCGTCTGTACATTACTATTTCCACAATCATCGGTGGTTGTCCATGTTCTCGTAATCACCGTTTCTCCATCACAGGACCCCATTGTGGTCACATCCGAAAAGGTTGCCTCCACTGTTGGATCACAATTATCCAATTCGTCTGAAACATCTCCTGTAACCGATATATCCGCATCAAACACGCACATGGCATCCACAGTGATATCCATATCGGCTGGCACTGTAAAGGTTGGTGCCTGATTATCCGTTACTGTTATGGTCTGAACACACGTGGCCGATCCTCCGCAATCCGTGGCAGACCAGGTCCGTTCGATCACCGTCGCACAGGGATCTGCATTAATAGTGATATCTGCACTGGCAATGACAACAGGCTCCGTACAATTTTCAATGGCTGTGGCTTCGCCCAGATTACCATTAATGATCGGATCCAGGCTTTCTTCACATTGGATCATTACATCGGATGGACAGGTGATCACGGGTAAGATCAGATCCTGGATGATCACATTCACAGCAAATGGACCATTGGAAGCGCAGTTGCCTTCCGAATCCTCTGCATCCACCAGGATCATAAATGCACCGACACAGTTATTGACAGGAGCAGCGGATACAATGCACACTGGCACAAATCCATCTACAATATCAAAGGCTGCAACCGTCATGGGATCGCCCAGTGGACCATTGATCAATGCGAGCAGATCCTCATAACAGGCCACTGTGGGAGTGCTGAGGGCACCACTGATGAATGGGCCATTGCCGTTATTTCCGTTCGGACATGTGCAGGATTGTGCACTTGCAGTCTGGTATTGGAAACCAATAACCAGCAGACTGAGGACGACCAGTTGGGTGAAAGTTCTCATAAAGAGGTGTTTTCTAAAAGATATGGGAATTGGGATCAACGGGATTGAGCAGCTTTTCTGGCCTGCTCGGCACGGTCAGCCAACTGTTGCAGTTGCTGCCGTTCTGCGCCATTCATTTGTTTGAAGCGCAAAATTTTCTTTTCCTGACTGCTGCGCATTTGCTGCCAGTGTGTCTGCTCCTGTTTACTCAAATCTGTTCGGGAAAGCATGCGAGAGCACTGCATTACAGCATGCTCTGCCAGACAGATCTCGCGATCGACCACATCTGTGATTGATGAACAGGGATCAGGAGGAGGAACAGCCGAAGAAGAAGGAGATACTGACTGAGCTTCGAGAGTAGCCAAGCCGGCCAGACAGATGCCCAGGATAAACGTAAGTAGACCTTTCCGATACATAGATGCAGGTTTAATATGTCATTCAGTCCGACCAACAAGCACAACGCTTGTCCATCGGACAATCAATCCTTATTAACGAGCAACGGGAGTCTGGCTATCAAGCAGAGAAGGGACCGCAATTTCCCAAACCCCGATGAATGGGGCCAATAACACCGTTACACAGTAACCGGCTCTTCCGGTTCAGTGTATGTCCATGGGAAAGGGACCGGCATGGTGAACCATACCTGGGGCAAAGGTAAGGAGGTTTTCTTCAAGATGCCAGTATTCGAGAAAATTCGCTTAAAGTAACTCTTGAATAGACCTGTACGCTATTTGTCATCCCACTCATCCGGGACCAAAACCAATTCCTGGTATCGAAAAAAGAGGCCCGACCTGTATCCAGATCGGGCCCCCAGTTGATCATTTCAGATCCTGCTTATCGCATCACCTGCACCCATTGTGTCCGCAGTCCATCCGGACCGGAGACGGTAATGGCATACATGCCACCCAACCAGCTGCCGACCGGGATGCGAAGCTGATGCTCCTTTCCTCCCGACAGGTCATTGCGATACACCTGCTGTCCGGTCATTGACATGATGGTCACAGCAGTCGGCGCATCGCGACTCTGATTGATGTAGATATTCAGTTCATCCGAGGTTGGATTGGGCCATACGGACAGGTCATTCACATTGGCGGTGTGATCGCCATTGGTGAATGCCGGTGCACCGGGCCAGATCGGTGAGCCCGGTACCGGGTCCAGCCGGTCCTTCTGGCAAACCAGTGCTTCCACCTCGGCCATCATCAGGCGTCCTTCTGCTTCCAGCTGGACCTTGATGTACTGCCCAACCATATTGGCCGGCATGCGCCAGGCTTCATCCATCGGCCCTTCATGGCGGATCGCCCGGATTCCGGCCGTAGCCAGCATTTGATCCGGTGCCAGATCCGGGATCGGATCGGCAGAGACAAAGACGTAGAACGGATCCAGGCCGCTGTTTCCACTGTCCCTCCGGGGCCAGATCCGGACGGATTGGACCGGGTAATTCTGACCCAGATCTGCTGTCCAGTAATTCTGCCAGCCGGCCAGCGTACTGGTGACCGAACCATTCGTGAAATCGCCATCCGTATTGCCATCCACGGCACGGTCGGCTGTACCGCCCTGCCAGGTGCTGATCTGCGATGCCGTAGCACCGACAGCTACGTTTGCCTCGCGGCAATGATTTTCCCAGAGGAGGGTGCAGCCTGTCGGCGCAGCCAGGGTGAAGACATGATTGTGGACCTGTCCATTCCCGTCTGTAACACTGACGCTGTGCGTTCCTGGTGCAATATCGCCGAAGGCATCATTGCTCGTATTATTAGACCATTTGACAGGATATGGCCCACCACTGATGGTAATGACTTCTCCTGCATTCTTGATCAGGTCAGTTGCCGTACAGGCACTCATAAAGGAGATATACCCTCTGGACGTATACTGGCCCTGGTCGTTCAAGGTGGCTATGGCACACCATCCACCCGCACCAGCGGTCTTTGTATTGGCTCCACTTCCTACCTGGAGGCCGTGCTTGCTGTAATTTTGCGATTGCTGGACACGCAGGTTGTCACTTGAGTTGCCCAATGTTCCTGCCAGTTCACTTCGGTTGGCATCCAGTTCGAAGTAGGACCAGCCTGTTGGATCTCCACCCGCATCGGTATTCGCTTTCCCTCCGGCAGTCAGCCAACCGTCATACGAGCGGCGGTGGTGGAACCAAATGGTGCCATCCCATCCCGCCGTGCCGGATGCATTGATCCAGGATGCCGTCAGACGCGCTGTCCCGTCCCCATACATTTCCAGCGTTCCTGCACTGGTCAGTTCATACTTCTCCTCTGTCTGACTGCCTTTCGGTGTCAGGTACAGGCTGGCATTTTCAGGTGCACCCAGATCTGAAACGGTACACCGACCAATGAGATGATCCCCGCATTCCACATCGGCCTGCTGGATCTTCACCTGATAATCATCCGTGATGCCCGGTACTTCCACATGGAAGGCACATTCATAACGTGAACCCCAGGCATCTTCATACCCGTATGTGATACGGGTTTTCGATGCCGGATTGAAATAACTGCCCGAAGGCGGGCCATCCATCTGGGTCATCGCAAAACTGCCCTGGCAGATATCGTCCACCTTGGGTGCATCCCACGACACTTTCACCGGTGCCTTGCTCGGTGCGGTCTTGATGTCATCATTGCACAGGGTCACCATCTGGCCATCGGGGAAGACGGCAACGCGCTGAACTCCCGTGACCTCATTTCCTGCCTTGTCCACAGCCCACCAGGAGCGGACAACCAGGTAGCTGTCGGTCGGGCCGCCAGGCAACAACTGCTGTTCGTCCGTCATACCAATAGAGACCACACCACAATTGTCTGTTGCTTCGGGCACCTCTATCGCATTCTCCTCGCTGCAGTACACCGTCATATCCGGAGGGAAATAACTGAATACCGGGGGAATGAGGTCATAGACCCGGATGGTCGACTGGCATTCACTGCTGTTGTTGCTCTGGTCGCGTGCGATCACCTTGACAACCGAGGTGCCGAGGTCGTCACATCCGAATACTGATTGGCTGAGGTCGATCTGAACGACCCCGCAGTTGTCTGTGATCCCGCCATCCAGATCTGCAGGGTTTACCGTAACCGGGTTGCCTGTGTCATCCATATAGATATCCAGGTCCTTGCACTCCATGTGTGGCACGAGATTGTCGGTTACCTTGACAATCGCATTGCAGGAGCCGACATTGTTGCAGGCATCCGTGACGATAAGCGTCACCGTTGTATTGCCCAGATTTGCACAAGTGACCAGAGTGGGCGAAATGGACAGGGTGATCGCGCTGCAGGCATCCGAGCTGCCATCGTCAATATCGCTCGGATGAATGGTGGCTTCCCCATTTCCATTGAGGAAGACTTCATGACCGGACTTGCACTTGGCTACCGGTGGCGAGGTATCTGTCACTGTCACGACCTGCTGGCGGGTGGCTGTATTGCCGCAGTTGTCCGTGGCCGTCCAGAGACGGGTAATCGTGTACCCGCAGTTGGCTCCACTGGTGGTTTCCACCATGTTCAGTGTGGCTGGTCCACAGTTGTCTGTGGCGGAAAGGATCGGAGCGGCTGGAACCGGACTGTTGCAGTTGATCGTCACATTATTGGCCGTTCCCGAGATCACTGGTGGCGTATTGTCCACTTTGGTGATGGTCTGGGAGCAGGTCTTCGTGGAGTTACCATCTGTCGCTGAAAAGGTCCGGATAAAAATCCGGTACCATTGCACAGCGTCAGTCCGGCATTGTTGTCCGTATAGGATATCGTCGGCGAACACGCACCGGCTGTGATCTGGACGGTCGCATTGCCGGATGATGCCGGAAGCGGGTTGGCACCGCAGGTGACCGTTGTGCTTGGCGGACAGGTGATATTGAATGTGCAGGGTGCCGCTCCGCAAGGTGTCAGACACTGCGCCCCGGCTACGCGGGCACGAATGACGTTACCTGGTTGAGGACCAAAGCCAAGGTTGAAATTGATACCGACATTCTGATGACAATAACTCATGATGGTCCCCTGCACCTACCGGTTGGTAGGGGGCAATGCACAGCCGCCTTCCGTACTCCCCGGAACATCCGTCAATCGCTGTATTATTTCCGTTCCATACACAGGCATGGGTATGCCGGGAACCGATCAGGTGCCCCATTTCATGTGTGCAGACCATGATGGTCCAGGAATAGGTGGGCACATTCTGATAACTGACATCAATGCCAGAATAACACATATTCTCATCATAATCGGGGTTGCATACACCATCAAACCAGTGGGCCACACCTCCATAGTTTTCGAGGTCAACATAGTGGGCAAGATCCCCGTTGAGCGTACCGTTCAGAGCTTCAAAGGATGCCAATCGTGCCGATGAACCATTCCCAGTGTAGGGATCCGGGGTCGACCAGACATTGATCACCGAAGTTGCCATGTCCAATGATTCATTGGCATACAGGGTATATACCTGCGCTGCCATTGCAGTGATGTACGCGGTGGCATTCGCCACACTTCCCTTATTTACGACGATATCATAGTCCACTTCCCACCAGATGCGGAGGCAATCACCTACATCCCGGCTGTCACTTTGCGGTCTCAAGTCATCCTCATCATAAGGAGCTTCATCATCAATTACACCACAGGAAAATGTATTGTATGGTGCTATATCTGCATCATTATAACATACATGGATCAATTTGTCAGCCTTGGTTTTCCATCGGCCCAAGATTCCAGTTGCCTTCGCTATTGGAAATGACTGCAATGATCTGATCTCGGAAAATACTGACGCCAACCAAACTGTTGGAGTTGCCCTTTATCATCCCGCGATAATGGACGCCAGGCACATCATACTCAATGGTGCCGTCTGAATTTCGAATCTGAAAATCGGGGTGTTGCGACGTTGACTTTGTACAACAAAAGTGACAGGGATGTATTCTGGAATCGAGGTACGATCAATTCCAGGTAATCCGGCTGATCTGTTTCCAGATTTGCCAGCATGCTCAAATCTGGCTTCAGGCCCCAGGCTGACCGTTTGATTTCCTCAAACAGATCCATTCTGTCTGGGTCGATTGTTTCCGTAAATGGATTCACCTTCAAAAAGGATTCTCCCTGGTCAAGATAAGATTGAACCTTTGCAGGGACAGGCTTCAGGCCTTCGGATTGTTGTGCAAAACCGAATACGGTCAGACACAACATGAGGAGGGTCATTGCTTGCTTCATAGATGGAAATGGATTGGTTACAACCAAAGATAGTCAAGGTTTTCATGGATACAAGCAAGAATAATATTAATTTAATCCATTGATAATCTTTTATTTAAATAATGTATTGATTGTAATTTATTGACATTCAACACCTCACAAATGATTAAAATGGTACATATGATTATCCGTAAAAAAATGAAAATCCGTTGATGCTCCAGGGCAGCAACTCAAGTCCAGACCCTTCCATGCTTCTAACCGGATGCGCTATCTTGCCTCTTCATCTGGCCATTACGCTCCTGACATTATGATCTCCTACAATCCAAAAGACTGGTTTTCATTCATTTTCCGATTCCATAAGGCGGATACTGTTCGGGCCCTTTTCCCGCTCATGCTGGCCATTGGTGCGTACTCCGGGTTGATCGCCTATCTGGAACTGGAATACTGGCAGCTATCTAAAAATGACTACATCAGCAAGATCACCATCATGCATAATATGTTGGGGTTTGTAATCTCTCTGCTCCTGGTCTTTCGTACCAATACCGCCTATGACCGCTGGTGGGAAGGTCGCAAACAATGGGGCGCGCTTACCAATAATGTGCGCAATCTTGCCATCAAACTGTCAGCCATTCTGAAAGAATCCGAAGATCTGCGGTTTTTTCGCAGCTGGATCCCGGCCTATGCGCAAGCGCTTGCTAGCCATCTGCAAAAAGAACAAACTCGTGTCATCCTTTTTGAAGGTGCGGATCTCGATCACAGCAAACACGTTCCCAATCAGGTAGCCCGATTGATGCTGCACAAAACCTATCGACTCCACCGTGAGGGCAAGATCACTGGCGACGAACTGATCACCATCAATGCCGAACTCCAATCGTTTACCGAAATCTGCGGCGCGTGTGAGCGAATCAGAAATACACCCATACCCTACTCCTACAGTGCATTTCTCAAGAAGTTCATTTTCTTTTATGTGATGACACTTCCCTTCGGATATGTGTTTGAAGTCGGCTATCTGGTCATGCCTGTCGTGGTGTTTATTTTTTACGTACTGGCCAGTCTTGAGCTCATCGCCGAAGAAATTGAAGAGCCCTTCGGAACCGATACTAATGATCTGCCCACCTTTCGCATGGCGGCCAATATGAAGGAACATGTCGAGGAAATTTTTGACGGGCCTTCAACATAATCTAACCCTGCTATTCGCCTTCCCCGGTAGGCCCTTTCAGCTTGGCATTTGCCATTCGTCTTGATTTAAACCAGAATGTCCCACCAATCACAAAAAAGAGAATTCCACCAAAAATGACCAGGGCACCCCATGCACCCATTCCGTTGCAGGCCAGGGCGCAACCGATCACTACTGAAAGCAGGCATCCAAGAATAATCAGCAGGACAATCCACCAGACACTGCAACGTTCATTCTCACTCGCTTTGATTTTCTGTACACGCAGGGTTACCTGTTTTGTCAACACATTCTGTAGAGCCTGACGGGGTCCCGACCGCACCACATCCTGCCAGAATGAGACTGATTTTTCAGGAATTGGTTGCTCAGCTAAAGCAACGAATACAACAGTTTCATTTTCTGCAGTTCGATCCAACCGGAATACTTCCCGATTCGCCCAGGTACACATCATCAGCAATCCGCTAAACAGAAGTGTAAAATCCATCAACTTCTGACGTCCATAGGACCATTTCCAGAATGGAGATGCCGACCTGCGGACGGGGTAAAAGACAGTTGCCAGGATGCACAGCACCATGCCGAGATAGATCAGTACCGGAGGTAGTGCAATGCCGCTCATCGCCTGGAGAATTCCCCATTCAAAAACCAGGAAACCCAGGATGATTTGAATGATTGCCAATAAAACCCAGCTTGATTTTGGGTGGACAACAGCCCAGTAGGAAAGTGATTTCATGCTGTTTCTATTTATGCCTGTTCGAAATGTACTTGAATAGTTGGAACACAACTGTGTGAGAATGAAAACAAACTCAGGTCAGACAGAATCCACCATCCAGAATCAGATGTTGACCAGTCATCCACGATGCCCCGGTGAGGAGAAAATAAACTGCCTCCGCAATATCGTCAGGAGTTCCCAGCCGACCTGACGGCGTGCGTTCAAGTGTTTGTTTGACCACCTCCTGGATTTCCGGAAAAAGTGGAAGTGACGCCCCCCCCAGCAATCCGGAAATCACACCATTGACCCGGATTTCTTTTCCTGCCAGTTCAACAGCCAGATATCGTACGGCGGATTCCAATGCTGATTTACTGACTCCCAGTGCTCCATAATTAGCATTAAACCGCTGACTGCCTGTACTTGAAATTGCAACAACAGAACTTCCTCGTGGCATCAGGTCGGATAATTGCTGCACAACATGTACGAATGAACGGGTTGATACCGCCATGGTCAGATCCCATTGATTTGGGCGAACCCGCATCAACGGTTTGAATGTGGTCAATGCGACACAATGAACCAGGTAGTCTATCTGCGAAGTCAATTTGCGAATTCGTTCGGCCATCGTCTGAATGTCCTCTGCCACTCCCAGATTATACTGCAAAGAAGTCACTTTGACGCCGCATGATTCTAACTCCCTAGTCAAGGATTCTGCAGCTTCCACCTGCTCCAGAAAAACAATGAACAAGTGGGTTACGCCCCGTTCAGCGAGATACCTGGCGATGGCTCGTCCCACTCCACGGCTTCCTCCCAGAATGACGGCTGTTCGTTCAGGGCGCATGGTGCTCATGACGATGGAATCAATTTATACACCACAAAGTCAGCCATTCGGCCAACGGTAAATAATTCCGGAATATCCTTTTCCGTGACCTGGTGTTCATTCGCCAGGACCTGAAGTAGTTCGCGGATCTCATCATTCTGGAATTTAAATCCGAATGTACTTTCTATGGCAAACCGGATATCCAGAATATCGATCGACTCTGCTTCCAGATCCAGAAAAAATCTGGATGACAACAGCACCAATTCGGGTTTGAGCAACAGGGACTTTGCCACAATGTGCCGAACTTCTTCTTCAATTTCTTCCTTCTTCCACATGATCGAATCAGTTTGATATTGATTTATTCATGATTTACCTGACGAACAATCAAACACGCATTCTGGCCTCCGAATCCAAAAGAATTGGAAAGCACCGTTCGCACCTGGCCCGTTCTTGCCTGGCCTGCCACGATATCCAGATCACAGGCTTCATCCCGGTGCTGGAGATTGATAGTAGGCGGGATACAAGCTTCCCGAATAGTCATCACTGCAGCAACGAGTTCAATTGAGCCGGCGCCCGCTACAAGATGTCCGATCATAGATTTGTTTGATGTAACCGGAATGCGGTTGGCTCGTTCGCCGAAAACATGATGAATGGCAAAGGATTCGATCGGATCATTCATGCGTGTGCTTGTGCCATGCGCATTAATATGATCTATCTGATCGGGGGTTAACCCGGCATCCCGAAGTGCGTTTTGCATCGCCCTGATCGCACCTCGGCCATCTTCTGGCTCATCAGTCACCCTGTAGGCGTCAGAAGCTGTCCCGTATCCCGACAATTCTGCCAATGGCTCCCCTCCCCGTTGCCGACAATGGGTTTCTGTTTCAAGGATCAGAAATGCAGCTCCTTCTGACAAGAGAAAGCCATCCCGGTCGCGGTCAAACGGCCGGCTTGCATGTTGGATCTCGTCATTTCTCGTGGACAGGGCACCGAGCAGACTGAAGGATAACAGGTTGGATGGATTGGTACTCGAATCTGCCCCTCCGGCGATCATGATATCCTGTCGGCCATGACGCAATGCCAACAGTGCTTCGCCAATGGATTGGGCAGAAGAGGTGCATGCTGTTGTATAGGTCAGGCAACTCCCCATCGCCTGGTATTGAATGGCCAGATGAGCGGAAATTGCATTTGGAATCGTACGGATCGGATTCAATGGATGCATGTGATTCAGGAGGTACTGCCAATATTCCCCTTCTGATACCGGGATATCCGTTTTCCCCGTCATCTGGATAGCCATCTGGAAATCAATCGGGGAAAGGCCCTGATCAACCAGTCCAATGCCCCCAGCACCTACGCTGATGCCAAATCGAAAAGGATCCAACCGAAGCGGATCAACACCCGATTGTGTCATAGCTTCTTCAGCAGCAATCATGGCCATCCTGACAGCCCGGGGCATCAGTTTTCCGGCTCGCTGATTGGGTAATTGTTGCATAAGGTCCTCTTCCGATAATGGTGCATTTGCCCAGAAACGGGTTGGCATCATCGAGGCATCGAATGAAGTGATCATTCGGGCAGCAGACCTGCCCTCCACAAGGTTGTCCCAATACCGGTCACGCCCGATACCAAACGGAGAGACAACCCCGACACCTGTGATCAGCACCCGCTCAATCATCGAGTCGATCTTTTCCGGTGATCACTGCGTCTTTCAACGGGAATTGATAATATCGTTTCAGACCTGCAAACGTTGTCGCATATTCTTGATTCTGTCTTTCTGCATATACTTTCCCGACGACCAGATCGCCCGATGCCACGACATGACCATCCACTTCGATGCGCGTGGAAAATTGAGCAGAATCAGATGCATCGATCTCCAGGGTTGCTGTGATCCTCATCTGATCTCCCGGGTGAACCATGCGACGGAATTTCACTTTTTCGACGATCAGCAGAATGGAGAACACGGAATAATCTGAGCAGATCTCCAGGAGGGCTCCACACGCCTGTGCCATTGCTTCGATCTGAAGAGCACCTGGCAAAACCGGAAATCCGTCAAAATGCTCAGCGTAGACATCCTCACTGGCGGTTGTTGATTTGATGAGGATGATCTCCCGATTCCAATCAACGGAAAGTATCCTGTCAATAAACCGGTATCTCATCTGTTTCCTGTGGTTGTGTTCATGACATGACCTGATCAGTCAATCCTCAATATATACATCAGGATGGACACCATAGGTGGAAAATCGGTGCTTTAGTTAAATCTGAGGACAAGAAAAGTGTAGAAACTACCGTGACCGTTCTTGCTTCTGTTATAAAAACAGGAATTATCGCGTTTCGACGGGAGAAACGAACGTCCAGAAAAAAGAAAAAGGTGCCCTTCGCAGTCGCATTTTCATTGATTCCTTTCAATGGGAAATCCCGGAGATGCGATAATCAGAATACATGATTTGGAAATCGTGTTAAGGTCAATTTGATATAAGGGCACTCCTCAACCCCACTCAATGACCAACCAAATCCTGAAGGACCTGCCTATTTCTCAATCACTTAGCTGTGGCTATGCTCTTTCGAAATGCCTTGTCTCGCTTGGTTTTCTTTAGTCTTGTCTATTTCGAGGTTAATAGAGGTGCCCACAACAAAGAGGCCCGACCTGTTTCCAGATCGGGCCTCCCGTTGATCATTTCAGATCCTGCTTATCGCGACACCTGCACCCATTGTGTCCGCAGTCCATCCGGACCGGAGACGGTAATGGCATACATGCCACCCAACCAGCTGCCAACCGGGATGCGAAGCTGATGCTCCTTTGCTCCCGACAGGTCATTGCGATACACCTGCTGTCCGGTCATTGACATGATGGTCACAGCAGTCGGCGCAACTCGACTCTGATTGATGTAGATATTCAGTTCATCCGAGGTTGGATTGGGCCATACGGACAGGTCATCCACATTGGCGGTGTGATCGCCATTCGTGAATGCCGGTGCACCGGGCCAGAGCGGTGAGCCCGGTACCGGGTCCAGCCGGTCCTTCTGGCAAACCAGTGCTTCCACCTCGGCCATCATCAGGCGTCCTTCTGCTTCCAGCTGAACCTTGATGTACTGCCCACACCATATTGGCCGGCATGCGCCAGGCTTCATCCATCGGCCCTTCATGGCGGATCGCCCGGATTCCGGCCGTAGCCAGCATTTGATCCGGTGCCAGATCCGGGATCGGATCGGCAGAGACAAAGACGTAGAACGGATCCAGGCTGCTGTTTCCACTGTCCGTCCGTGGCCAGATCCGGACGGATTGGACCGGGTAATTCTGACCCAGATCTGCTGTCCAGTAATTCTGCCAGCCGGCCAGCGTACTGGTGACCGAACCATTCGTGAAATCGCCATCCGTATTGCCATCCACGGCACGGTCGGCTGTACCGCCCTGCCAGTGCTGATCTGCGATGCCGTAGCACCGACAGCTACGTTTGCCTCGCGGCAATGATTTTCCCAGAGGAGGGTGCAGCCTGTCGGCGCAGCCAGGGTGAAGACATGATTGTGGACCTGTCCATTCCCGTCTGTAACACTGACGCTGTGCGTTCCCTGGTGCAATATCGCCGAAGGCATCATTGGTCGTATTATTAGACCATTTGACAGGATATGGCCCACCACTGATGGTAATGACTTCCCTGCATTCTTGATCAGGTCGGTTGCCGTACAGGCACTCATAAAGGAGATATACCCTCTGGACGTATACTGGCCCTGGTCGTTCAAGGTGGCTATGGCACACCATCCACCCGCACCAGCGGTCTTTGTATTTGCGCCACTTCCTACCTGGAGGCCGTGCTTGCTGTAATTTTGCGATTGCTGGACACGCAGATTAATTCCAGCGTTACCTGATGTGCCTTCAAGTTCACTTCGGCTGGCATCCAGTTCGAAATAGGACCAGCCTGTTGGATCTCCACCCGCATCGGTATTCGCTTTCCCTCCAGCAGCCAGCCAACCGTCATACGAGCGGCGGTGGTGGAACCAGATGGTGCCATCCCATCCCGCCGTGCCGGATGCATTGATCCAGGATGCCGTCAGACGCGCTGTCCCGTCCCCATACATTTCCAGCGTTCCTGCACTGGTCAGGTTCATACTTCTCATGTCTGACTGCCTTTCGGTGTCAGAAACAGGCTGGCATTGTCGGGTGCACCCAGATCTGAAACGGTACACCGACCAATGAGATGATCTCCGCATTCCACATCAGCCTGCTGGATCTTCACCTGATAATCATCCGAAATGCCCGGCACTTCCACATGGAAGGCACATTCATAACGTGAACCCCAGGCATCTTCATACCCGTATGTAATTCGGGTTTTGGAATCCGGATTGAAATAACTGCCCGAAGGGGGGCCATCCATCTGGGTCATCGCAAAACTGCCCTGGCAGATATCGTCCACCTTGGGTGCATCCCACGACACTTTCACCGGTGCCTTGCTCGGTGCAGTCTTGATGTCATCATTGCACAGGGTCACCATCTGGCCATCGGGGAAGACGGCAACGCGCTGAACTCCCGTGACCTCATTTCCTGCCTTGTCCACAGCCCACCAGGAGCGCACCACCAGGTAACTGTCGGTCGGGCCGCCAGGCAACAGCTGCTGTTCGTCCGTCATACCAATAGAGACCACACCACAATTGTCTGTTGCTTCGGGCACCTCAATCGCATTCTCCTCGCTGCAGTACACCGTCATATCCGGAGGGAAATAACTGAATACCGGTGGAATGAGGTCATAAACCCGGATGGTTGACTGGCATTCATTGCTGTTGTTGCTCTGGTCGCGTGCGATCACCTTGACACCCGAGGTGCCGAGGTCATCACATCCGAAAACGGATTGGCTGAGGTCGATCTGAACTACCCCGCAGTTGTCTGTGATCCCGCCATCCAGATCAGCAGGGTCTACTGTAACCGGGTTGCCTGTGTCATCCATATAGATATCCAGGTCTTTGCACACCATGTGTGGCACGAGATTGTCGGTTACCTTGACGATCGCATTGCAGGAGCCGACATTGTTGCAGGCATCCGTGACGATCAGCGTCACCGTTGTATTGCCCAGATTTGCACAAGTGACCAGAGTGGGCGAAATGGACAGAGTGATCGCGCTGCAGGCATCCGAGCTGCCATCGTCAATATCGCTCGGATGAATGGTGGCTTCCCCATTTCCATTGAGGAAGACTTCATGACCGGACTTGCACTTGGCTACCGGTGGCGAGGTATCTGTCACTGTCACGACCTGCTGGCGGGTGGCTGTATTGCCGCAGTTGTCCGTGGCTGTCCAGAGGCGGGTAATCGTGTACCCGCAGTTGGCTCCACTGGTGGTTTCCACCATGTTCAGTGTGGCTGGTCCACAGTTGTCTGTGGCGGAAAGGATCGGAGCGGCCGGAACCGGACTGTTGCAGTTGATGCTCACGTTATTGGCCGTTCCCGAGATCACTGGTGGAGTATTGTCCACTTTGGTGATCGTCTGGGAGCAAGTCTTCGTGGAGTTACCATCTGTTGCAGAGAAGGTCCGGATAAAAAATCCGGTACCATTGCACAGCGTCAGTCCGGCATTGTTATCCGTGTAGGATATCGTCGGTGAACACGCACCGGCTGTGATCTGGACGGTCGCATTGCCGGAAGAGGCCGGAAGCGGGTTGGCGCCGCAGGTAACCGTTGTGTTTGGCGGACAGGTGATATTGAATGTACAGGGTGCCGCTCCGCAGGTTGTCAGACAGGTGACGGCGTTGATTCGGTTCAGGATTAATGTACCTGCTTGCGTGCCAAATCCCTCTGCGAGATTGATACCAACCGGTCTCAGATGACAATAACTCATGACTGTACCACCTGTGGGGGGATCAGGTGGAAAACTGTTGCAATTTCCCTCTGTATATCCGGCATTCCCGCCACAATTATCCAATCGCGTGTTATTGCCATTCCATGTGCAGCTGTGTGTATGTGGTGAACTGAGATTATGTCCCAATTCGTGTGCAGTCACCATGACTGACCAGCTATATGTGGGTACATTGTTATAACTGCCCGTGATGCCACTATAGGCCACCCCGTAGTATTTATTACAAAGTACGTTCAGGTATGCGACACCACCTCCGCCTCCGTAACCCAACAGATGAGCGAGGTCACCATTGTACACACCGTTCTTTGCAATTCTGAATTGGTCCAGGTAGTTACCTGAACTGGGGCCGGCATAAGGACTGGGGGTATTCCAGATGAAGATCTCACTGGATGTCACTTCAATCCCATAGTTGGCATATAAAATAAATACCTGATTGAGTAACCCAGTAATATAGCTCAAGGTATTGGCGCCTTTGTCCTGGTACACATTGTAATTGACTTCCCAATATACCTTCACACAATCGCCGGGTGACCGCTGGCCACCGTTTTCCTGTTCGGGTTGGATTACACCAGTATGGTCGAGATTCTCCATCCCGCAGGAAAACGGGTTATGTTCCTGGATGCCGTCATCATTGTAACAGATGTGCATATCCCGGACAGCCTGATTTTCCAGCGGGCCCAATACACGATTACCTTCGTGATTGGATACGATCCCCATGACGTGGTCTTTGAAGAAACTGACTGCAACAATACTCTGATCATCACCTTCCAGCATACCCCGGTAATGCACCCCTGGCACTTGATGCTGGATGGTACCATCTGAAAAGGTAAACTGAAATCCTGGAGCCACGATGGACACCTTGTACAATAGAAGAGTCAATGATTGACCTCCAGTTCCGGGGATCAGCACCTTCAGATAGTCTGGACGATTTTCTTCAATATCTTCCAGAACACCAAGATCCGGAATCAATCCCCATGCCGACGGCATTACTTCCTCCGGGACATCCAGGCGATCAGCGTTTACTACCTCGGAAAAAGGCTGGACTGGAATAAAATTTTCCCCTAGCGCTTGAGCCTGTCTAATCCTGGCAGGAACAAGATTTCTTTCTTCCGTGGACTGAGCGGTAAGGAATGCCGCCAAACAGGTCAACATTGCAGTCAGGATGATCTTCATGTGTGTGATGTTTATTTAAATAATAATCGAAGTTAAGTATTTGATTCCGTCTTTCCAATACAGGAGAATGCCTTACGGATTGCCAGTCAACGCATATTCATTTTTAATTGATATTAATTTAACGAATGATTGATTTTCAATTACATACAAATAATAATTACCTGACTTAAATGACAAATTTTAGCCTTCCTTTCCCCCTGAACTGGAAGAATTTCCTCCTTTATCGATTGTCTTATTGATGACTTTCTACAGATTAATTCCGGTGCCGGGTTTTCTCCTTCACAAGACGAGTGCCCTTTACACCCTTTCACCCAAATTGCAGTGACACTGGAGTTGATCACTTCGGAAATCGCAGCAGTGTTCGAGGCGGACAGCAATGGAATGCCCTTCTAACAGGAGGCGGAGTACAGGGAGGAGCCGATCGTGGGCATTCTCGAATGATCGGTTGTCCGTTATATCTGGTCTTTTTATCGACCAGAAACAAGCAGAATAAGGTCCTCTTGCAGGGCTGCCATTTCCAAAGGCAGAGTCCCCTTATAGATTCCTCTCAGATGCCTGTCAGAATCCACCAGCAGGACATGTTCCGTATGCAGAAACTCCCCGCTGTCTCTGTCATACCCCATTTCCTCTTCCGCAAAAAAGGAACGGCGGGCCAGTGAGTAAATCTCTTCCCGATCACCCGTCAATAAATGCCACCGATCTAAGGTAGAGAAAAGCGATCGGCATAGGCGGCCAGTTGCGGAACGGAATCTCGTTCCGGTGTCACCGAAAAGGAGAGAAACCGGATTCCTGGAAAGTCGATTGTCGCTTCGCAAACGCTCAGGATGTTCTCGGTCAGTGTCGGACAAATGCCGGGACAGGCTGTAAAGAAAAAATTGGCCACCAGAATATCGCCTGTACAATCAGCCAATGAAATCGTGTCGCCAGACTGGTCAACCATATGAAAATCCTGAATGCGATGCAGTGTGTCCATGTACTCACCGGTTTCGTCTGGCCAGAGGGGTGTGAAGTCGGGTGTGTGATAATAGGGCAAATTGGTTTGCACCCGATCCTGACAACCTGAAAAAAGTACACTACCGCCCATCCATGCCAGCAGAATCCACAACCATGGAAGAAACGCAATTTTTTGTGCCGCTGAGGCCATATTTTCTTCCGTTTCTAACTTCGTAATTGGCCAGTACATTTCCCTGTTCATCCCAACGCTGTTGCCGGCCATTCTCTCTTCCATTCGAATATTGGAATTGTTCATGCGGGTTTCCATTTTCATACCAGGTCCGGACCTGGCCTTCATAGTGATCCTGCAGAAGGCTGGCTTCAAATGCGATCTGCCCATTTTCATACCATCGCTTGACCTGAACCCTCCTGCCGACCTTTCCGGTAATGTCTCACTTCACTCCAATGCCCGCTCTCGTATTTTGAAAGATGCTTCCCCTCCGCAAAACCATTGACGAATCCTCCCAGAAACAATGTATCGTTCGCCTGTCCGATGGCATATTTCCATCCGGAAAAGGGTGTGCCATTCAGAAAGAGGATCCCCTGGCTTTCAATCCAGCCTGTGTCCTGTTGTTCGGCCCATATTTCAGGAACGGAAGGTAAACCTGGACCCGGTGACACCTCTGTACATCCGAAACACAAGACGGTGACCAGCAGCGCACATTCAATTTGTAACCGTACCCGGCACGCCATAAAAGCCACTTCCATTGATATAGGGATCCTGGTCTGTAATGTGATAGTGATACGTTCCCTGGGAAATTCGGGTGTCGCATGCATGTGTCCGTGATAGGCATCCAATTGTGCATTGGTGACAACCTGTCCATTTTCCATCGGACCATACACAGGATATCCATCCAGCAGGAAGCCAAGCAATGCCTCTTCACCAAAATTGGCAGTCAGATAAAGAGGTTCCCAATGATAATGATACTGGCCACTCATTTGCGGATGTCCATATGCCTGATCAAATGAATTGACTTCAAAGGTCAGTGGCTGATTGTTCGGGCCTGCATATTGGTTATAAAATGGAACGCCATTCAGGGAAATACCGATCGAACCCAGGGGAGTAGATTGCGGGTTCGCTGACGGCGTAGGATTCAGGGGAAGCTTGAAGGTCATATTCTGTTTCTTGATCCGGTTTGGATTCAAGTTGAACTGACTGTTGTTCCCATTATAATCTTCATATAATTCAGCTTCCCATTGAGTTCCGAGATAGTAAGGGGACTTGTGATCCGGAAGGTCATCCGTTTTTATAACGACATAATTACCATCCTGATAAATGGCAGTGGCACCATAGATCTTTTTGTAAAGCGCAAGTGGATCTCCACCTGGTTCATTTTCAATTGTCAGTGTAAATGATCCGGAAATACCCGATCCGTCATTCGCTGTTGCTTTGGCTGTCACCGTGCCAGCGATCAATGCGGTGACCAGACCGGCACCGTCGATCAGGGCGGTTGTCGGATCGCTGATGCTCCAGGTGACTGTTTGGTTGGTAGCAGCGATTGGTAAAACGGAAGCGGTCATTTGAAGTGACTGCCCCGCAAGCATGGATGTCGCTCCTGATTGTGTCAGGACAACAATCTCCTCAACTATAATCGGGGCATCCGGATCAACCGGAAGGGACGCTTTGTCGCAGGCGCTGGCAAGAACGACAACGAGGGCCAGCAGAAGGGAAGCAAATCGTGTGTTCATCTGAAGTTCGGATTTGCAGGATTTGACACCTCCTGCGCGACAAGGTTTAACAGACAGTAAAAACTATCTCTAACTGATTGAATGCAACGCGATCCGGTTGCCTTCACTGTCGAGAAACAGTCCCATATACCCATGGTCGGGAGAGATCTGTTTCTTCGGTGTCAGGATCGTCCCGCCAGCCTGTACGATCCGGTCCATCTCTATTGCAAGGTCTCCGGAGAACGCCGTGAAGTAGATCAAGGGACCATGCGTCTCCGAAGGAAAATAAAATTCCTGGTGCCGGATCAATGTACCCATAGCCCCGACGCCTTCGTGGAATGACGGAAACCACGCCATTTCCAGTTCACCCATTTTATGCCTCTCCAACGAGATCTGAAAAACAGCTTCATAAAATGCAACAGCCCGGTCCATATTGGTCACTGGAATTTCAAACCAGCCGACGGGATTGTGGGTCATCATGAGGGGGGAGGTTATGAGGTTATGAGGTTGGAGTAGAGGAGAAAATAGGAAATCGGAAGTCGAAAGTCGAAAGTCGGCAGTCGCCTGCCTGCCGGTAGGCAGGGAATCGGCATAAGTGATCAGGACTATATTTTGGCTCTTACGGTCTTAGTCATTTGAATTTTGTATTTCGATATTATTTGGAATTTGAAATTTACTTGGCTTTTGAAATTTGAGTTTTGTGATTTATTTGGAATTTGATATTTGTCATTTGCCTGTCTGCCGGTAGGCAGGGAGTTTCCCCCTATCGGTACGATGCATTAATCCCTTCCAATTTCTTTGCGCCCGGACAGAGGTCTTTTTCTTGCAACTGATTTAAAGGCTCATGCACGGTGTCCAGTGTTGCATGCAGATCCTGACTGTCCGGTTCGATGAAGAGGAGTCCAGTTACAATTTCTCCAGTCCGGCGTGCCTGATGGAGTCGATTCAGGGCGGAGATCCGATCCAGTGGATCCCACTCGGTGGGCAGTTTATGCAAGACAATTTTATTCCCGCCATGCAACTGTAATTCACGAGCTGTATTCTCGGGATAATCCACCGAAATGGTTTCGGCAGGAGGCACAAAATCGATATTGGAAGCGGCATGGTTGTGCTCCCGCACATAGCTGTAGGACTTGGTCGAGCCGAAGTTGTTATTAAACGTCACGCAGGGAGACACCACGTCCAGAAAGGCAAATCCGCCATGGGCAAGGGCGGCCTTGACCAGGGGAACCAGCTGGTTTTTATCGCCGGAAAAACTCCGGGCGACAAAGGTGGCTCCCAGCTCAATGGCCAGCGAAGCCAGATCGATGGTGGCTAATTTATTTTCCGAACCTGATTTGCTTTTTGAGCCTACATCCGCTGTTGCCGAGTCCTGGCCTTTGGTCAGACCGTAACAGCCATTATTCATGAGGATATACACCACATTCAAATTCCTGCGGATGGCGTGGACAAATTGCCCCATCCCGATAGAAGCAGAGTCACCATCCCCGGATACGCCCAGATAGGTCAGACTGCGGTTGGCCATATTGGCCCCGGTCGCCACAGAGGGCATCCGCCCATGGACCGTATTAAATCCGTGGGCATTACTCAGGAAATAGGTAGGCGTTTTGGACGAACAGCCAATGCCTGAAAGTTTGGCCACTTTATGCGGTTCGATCGACAACTCCCAGCAGGCTTGTACAATGGCCCCGCTAATGGAGTCATGGCCACAGCCTGCGCACAGGGTGGAGATGGCACCTTCATAATCCTTGCGTGTATACCCGAGGATATTGGTCGGCAGGTCTGGATGTCTGAATGTAGGACGTAGATAAGTCATGCAGTCTTATTATTGGGACACAGCCACTGGCCAATGTTCCCGGATCTGGCGAGAAATAAAATCAGCCGTAATCGGCAGACCATTATAATTCAGGACGGAAATCAGTTTTTTACTGGAAATATCCAACTCCTGGATCAGCATCGTGCGCAATTGCGCATCGCGGTTTTGTTCGACAATAAATACAAATTCGTGCTCCTGAATAAAGGCCTCCACTTCCCGTGTGAAGGGAAGGACCGGATGCGCATCCCATCAATGAGCAGGTCTTCACTGCGCAAAAGGTCCATGGCCTCCCGGGCGGCATGGCCCGTGGTGCCGAAATACATCATGCCAATGTCACTCTGGTTTTTTGGATTCAACTTGATCGGACCTGGCACCAGGGTAGCTGCAGTTTTCCACTTCACTAGCAGACGATCTACATTTCGAACATACGCTTCACCGAATTCCGTGTATTTGGCATATTCATCCTTGGATGTACCCCGGGTGAAATAGGCCCCCTTACTGGGGTGACTTCCGGGTAAGGTGCGATAAGGAATGCCATCGCCATCGACGTCCAGATACCGCCCCCAATCCTGAATATCTTCCAGTTCTTGTGCAGACAAAACCTTTCCCCGATCATATTTGCGTTCATCATCCCACTTCATCGGAGCCGAGAGATGATCATTCATCCCGAGGTCCAGATCGGTCATCACAAAAACAGGCGTCTGCAGGCGATCAGCCAGGTCCAACGCCTGCGCAGTCATCTCAAAACACTCTCCTGGTGTACTTGGAAAAAGCAGGACATGCTTGGTGTCGCCATGCGAAGCATAAGCACTGGACAGCAGGTCCGCCTGCTGCGTCCGGGTGGGCATACCTGTTGACGGCCCCCGCGCTGGACATTGACCAGGACTGCCGGGATCTCCGCAAAATAGGCCAAGCCGATAAATTCACTCATCAGAGAGATCCCCGGTCCACTGGTCGCAGTAAACGCCCGTGCTCCATTCCAGGCGGCTCCGATGACCACCCCGATCGAGGCCAGCTCATCTTCTGCCTGCACAATGGCATACTTCTTTTTCGCTCTTCTCCTCCCGACGATATTCATCGCAATAAGCCGCAAAAGCGTCCATCACTGATGTGGAAGGGGTGATCGGGTACCAGGCTGCGACCGTCGCTCCACCATAAACTGCTCCGATCGCCGTCGCTGTGTTCCCGTCGATCATGATCTTGTCACCGATCAGGTCCCGACGTTCCAGACGGAAGGTTGTAGGACATGAAAAATGCTCGAGGGCGTAATCCCGCCCCATCATTAAGGCCTTATCATTCAGAGCGATCAGCTTTTCTTTTTCACCAAATTGCTCGCGGATCAATTGCTTGAGCACGTCGACTTCAATATCCAACAAGGCGGACATCACACCGACGTACACCACATTCTTCATCAACTGCTGAAGGCGTGCTTCCGGAAAATGTTCGAGACACATTTTGATCATGGGAACCCCGATCAAGTGTACATCTGTCCGGCGCAATTCGGGGGCAGGTCTTTACTGTTATCATAAACCGGATATCCCCCGGCTCCAGTACTTCTATATCCCGAGCCGGCTCTGGGGATTCATGGCGACCATGATATCAATCCCTTCCCGTCGACCCAGATATCCCTTTTCCGATATCCGCACCTCATACCATGTCGGCAGGCCCTGGATATTGGAGGGGAAAATATTCTTGGGCGACACCGGTATCCCCATCCGGAAAACCGCTTTGGCGAACATATTATTAGCACTGGCCGATCCGGTACCATTGACATTGGCGAACCGGATCACCAGATCGTTCACACCACCTCTTCCTGCTTCCATAGGGGAGCTGCTTTTGCCGTGTTGTATAAATATTTCTGCATAGCCCAGGTAGCCGTCGGACAACGCTCCGCACACAGGCCACACTGGAGACGAACAGTTTCATCCTTGACCAGCACCCTCTTGGTGGGCAGTGATTTGGACACATAGAGGTCCTGGTCCAGCTGATTGGCGGGGCCACCAGTCGTGTCCGCAAATCGTCTTCTTCACCATTGGTGACAAACGAAATACAGGAAGTTGGACAGATATCTACGCAGGCATCACACTCGATGCATTTGGGTTCGGAGAATACGGTTTGTACATCGCAGTTCAGGCACCGTTCTGCCTCCCGATAAGCCTTTTCCAGATCAAAGCCGAGTTCAACTTCCTTCTTGCGATCCTGGAGGGTCAATTTTTTATCCGCATGTGGCACCTTGTACCGAAGATCCGGTACGACGGCACTGTCATAAATCCATTCATGAAGGCCCATTTTCTGTTGGGCCAGATTGGTCATTGGTGGCGGCCGATTATTGACATCCTCCCTCTGCAAAACAGATCGATAGAAATAGCGGCTTGATGCCCTTGGGCTACAGCCGTGATCACGTTTTTTGGACCCAATGCCGCGTCACCACCAAAAAAGACATCTGGTCGAGTGGATTGAAGCGTTTTTGCGTTTAATGTGGGTAGCTCCCATTGATTGAATTCAAGGCCGAGATCCCGTTCGATCCAGGGGAAGGCATTCCCCTGGCCGATCGCGACCAGCACCTCATCAGCGGGAATAAATACCTCTTCCCCTGTCGGCACCAGTCGTCGCTTTCCATTTGATTCATAAACAGCCTCGACCTTTTCAAACAGCATGCCCTGCAATTTGCCTCCAGTGGTGACAAAGGCTTTGGGGTTATGATTATTCAGAATGGGGATATCCTCCATCTGGGCGTCTTCGATCTCCCAGGGAGAGGCTTTCATTTCGTCAAATGGACTTCGGACAACGACTTTAACTTCCTCGCCACCAAGTCGTCGGGCGGTGCGACAACAGTCCATTGCCGTGTTTCCACCACCGAGGACGATGACCTTCTTGCCGATTTTATCGGTATGTTCGAAGGCTACACTTGCAAGCCATTGGATGCCGATATGAATCTTGTCGGGATCATCCCAGCGACCGGGTAATTTGTCCAGGTCATTTCCTTTGGGTGCACCAGTGCCCACAAAGACCGCATCATAGTTCTTGTCGAGGACCTCCTTCATGCTGGTGACATAGGTGGTGAACTGGGTGTGAATGCCCATGTCCAGGATATAGTTGACCTCTTCGTTCAGCACTTCTTCAGGTAATCTGAATGCCGGGATCTGGGAACGCATCATCCCTCCACCGGCAGGTTGATCATCAAAAGGTGGATCTCGTATCCAAGCGCTGATTGATATCATCTTTAAAATCTGCTGCGACGCGCTTGAGTCGGCAGATCGCAACAGGCTCCTCCTCCACCCGGCCGCGGCGGCAGGCGGGTTCACAAGGACGGTCGCATGTTCGGCCAAGGACACCTGGAAACACATTGGATTCCCAGTTGATGAGATAGGCTTCGGTGTATTTCCCCGCTGCAATGAGCCGGATATACTCCGGGACAGGGGTATGTGCGGGACAGGCATATTGGCAGTCGACCACTTTGTGGAAGTACTCCGGGTCCCGGATATCAGTAGGTTTCAACGGCAGAATTTTTAGTTGCTGTTGGAAGGACGAACCAATATACAAAGACCCCTGACGATAGCAAGGCAAAGTTGGCTGGAAAGGGATTTCTGTTGGTTGAATCGTGGTTCCTGGGTTCCTGGTTCCTGTGTTTCTGATTCCTAATTCCTGGTTTGTCTTTGGAATGGGAAGGTCTTTTCAATTGTCTGTCAGTTCGTTTGTCTGTGAACGGGAGGGAGGGTATTGGTTATGGAGTTAAGGGGTTATGGAGTTAAGGGGTTATGGAGTTATGGAGTTAAGGAGTTATGGAGTTATGGAGAGGGGGTGTTTCGTTTCTGCCACAGCGGACAGGTATTGGTTTATCATTTTCTGTCGACAAAGGAAGCCTCCAAAACGGCTTTCGGTATTCGGCGTTCACTGAGGTGTGTCCCACTGCCTTTTACACTATCCCTCCGTGAAATCCCGCAATCCGCGCTCATCCGTGATTCAGACAATTTTGGGCTTTCGCTAAAGAGGTAATTCTCCTCCCATCCTGTTCATCCTGAAATCCTGAAAATCTTGATGCTGACAATATTCGGCATGAAACGCGAAGAAGCAAAGACGCTAAGAATGGATATGGCGTTATTGGGTTATTGGGTTATTGGGTTATTAGGTTGTTGCGATATTTCGAACGACAACCGCCAATGGAGGATCTGGAATATTGAAGAGTTAAGGCGTTATGGAGTTATGGAGTTATGGAGAGGGGTTGGGGGTGAGGTTATAAGGGGAGGAAGGGAAACATAAAGTTGCTCAGAGTCCTACCCTTTTTCGATGAAGATCCATCCCTGGTTTTCCCGATCGCCAGAGGAGGTAAAACCCTGATAATTTCTCGGCAAGCCAGCTTCCCAACACTGAATACCGGCATCTGCGGTAGGCAACCACCAATCCCTGCATACTTGGACAGTGTGATGAACGAAAGATGCCTTCAGGATGCACTTGCCAGATCCGCTCCAGGATGATAGAGGAGCGTTGGAATTAATACCCAAACGATCACATCCCGAACCGCATCCCGGTCCGGGCGATCTGAAAGCCGGACTCGAATACTTTTTTCGTGGCATCAGACTGCGGATCGAGCACCGGATTACTATGGTTCATGTGAATAAAATAAACTCTGGCCTTTTCCTCATCTACGAGTTCAGATAACAGGGCCATACTTTCAACAACAAAGGGATGCGGAATTTCATCCATATTTCGTCCGGGCAATTCATCACCATTGAAAAAAGTGGCATCAATAAATGCCCAGTCCACTTCACGGATGATCTGTACCAGTGATTTTTCCCATCGAGCCCATTTATCGATATCCGGAATAAACAAGGCACTTTTACCCGGCCCCTGGATCAGATACCCGACGGTTTCCGAATATTCATCCCGATGCGGCACCAGAATGGGAGTCACCTGGATAGATTCAGTCAACTCAATTCTATTGCCTGCAGTGATCGGGTGCAACGAAATGTTTTTCAGAGTGACCAACTGATTCCAGGGACCATTTGTTTTTAAAAATTCCTCCATGCGCGGCATCACATATACCGGCACATTACTTGCGCCCATCACCTCCCTTCCCAAATACATCAATCCGGTATAATGACCGATATGCGCATGGGTCAGAAAGATCCCATCGACGGTATTCTTCCTCGTCAATTCCTGCAAGGCCATCATCTGTTCCGGCAGATCGGGTGTCGCATCAAACAGCCAGGATTGACCACTTGCGGGATCTACCAATCCCAGGCAACTGACTGGCTCCTTTGCCACAGAATCCGACCATGCACGTGCACAACATGATTTCGTGCAACCAGCATGAGGGTATCCTGCGTCTTGGGCAGTGCCGAGCACCTGGATGAAAGGGGGTTGCTGACCATATAGGGGCAGGGCGAAAAGAAAGATAAACAGACAAGGAAATCGCATAAAAAAGTTATTTCGTTATGGAGTTATGGAGTTATGGAGTTATGGAAATTTCGTTAAACATTTATCGATCATTCCATCCTTTGCCGGCGAATATTTTGGGAATGGATTTTTCAATTCTGGCTTTTCGCGTATTGGATTGTTTGGGCTGGGAAAAATGAAGGAGGTACCCTCTCTGGCGTCCTGGAGTGAGGGCCTCAAATGCTGTTTTCAATTCAGGAGATCCATCCAATGCTACCAGGAATTCTTCAGGAACATGAAATTCTTTGGTCTTTTTTAACGGCACTTTCAATCCGGCCTTTTCAACCTCAATGACTTCAACTATAGTGGACTGGATAACTGCTTCACAGTTTATAATTTCCTTCAGATTGGTGAAGCGCATCTGCCGTGCAGACTGCACATTTTCCGTTTGTTGAATGAGCAGACCATCCCCATTTGCGAGAAGGGCACCCTTGTGGAATAACAGCGCACAATATTCTTTAAATCCATGGATCAAGACCACATTCTTCTTTTGCCAGGTATAACAGGGTACACCCCATTTCAATTCCTCAGTCAGTCCACAAGTGAGTATGATCTTCCTGAGACTTTTGTATTCCTCTTGCCAGGGTGTATCCATCTCGAAGAACCAATTCACTTTTTCGTTCATCATTTCCATTTCATACAGCCATTTCGTTATTACCGAATAAACAAGAATAGAAATCGTCCAAATCCTCTATTGCCTCACCAGAGCATATATTTCCAGACTGATCCACTTCCCATTTTTTAACTCACAGTCCCGCATGGTTCCCTCATGCTGAAACGGCAATTTGGACATGGCTTTTAGGCAACGAATATTTTCTGATTCGACAAAGCCTTCGATGCGGTGAAGGTCCAGATGATCAAAGCCATAGTTCCAGATGACAGGCATGACTTCCTGCATCACTCCTTTTCCCCAGTGTTCGGGTAATAACCAAAACCCAATTTCCGCTTTCCGATGTGTTTCATCCCGACTGTTCAACCCACCTGCTCCTAAAAAGGAACCATCTGTTCGATCACAGATCGCCCACCAGATTCCTGTCCTTTTCTCCTCTAGATCCTCATACCACTGCATTTGTTCGGCAGTTGCTTCAAACGTTGAAAATTGAACTCCATAATATGAAAACACCTCGGGATGAGACAATCCGTTGAAAATATGCTGCTGATCGTCCGGTCGTATTTGTCGCAACAAATAACGTTCAGTTACTAATTCTGGAAAAGAGATTATCCTGTCCACTGTCAGATCATACTTGTCATTGGAAACAAAAATAGCTTCCTTCCTTCAACTGGCACAATTCACGCAATAAGGACTTTGAGGCATCAGGATTACCCTGCGCACCGGTATGGGTTGTTTGCATCGAGGACAGATACCCAACTCGGGATCATCCAGTCGTTTTGCCATGGCTTCCAGTGCATTCAACTTCGAGCGAGCCTGCCGCAATGCCGCCTCTGCCACACTTTTATTCTGAATGGCATCCATACGAGACACTCGACCAATCGCATTTTCCGGACTGACCGGTTGGGTCATTTCTTCATATACATGAATAGCATTTCTGGTCTTTTCCAGTTCTGTCAAAAGAGCTTCTGCCAATTCCTGTCGGTGCGGGGGTGAAAGCATGGTATCTGCGTTGTGTTGTTCCAAAACTAGTCAATAGGCCAGGAATGGACCATGACGCCTTGATCGGGTGGCGGGAGGAGTGGAGAAGGGAATGAGCGAAGGAGAAATGCCGTGAATTTGCTTTCAGTTGCATTCATCTTTTGCCATGGTGACCTGGTACCCGGAATTGTTGACATCCTTCGACGGCTACAACATCAAGACCCGGTGACCGAGCGATTTTTCTGCATCCTGTTGATCAGGATAAAACTCAGTCTGACTAGCAAATAGAATAAGATGGCACCTGGAACCATAATGGTC
Source organism: Saprospiraceae bacterium (assembly GCA_016710115.1). Taxonomy (GTDB): domain Bacteria; phylum Bacteroidota; class Bacteroidia; order Chitinophagales; family Saprospiraceae; genus JAGNXB01. The sequence goes on along the minus strand of JADJLN010000001.1, from coordinate 545,938 downwards.
AACCAGGCACCCAGTGCCTGAATCTGCCATATCCCCACCTGTTCCAACCAAGGAACCAAGCCTGTCCAACTCACATGCAAACCGTCAGTCATAGGATACCAGCGGGCCCCCATGCGGATGAATGGAACAACCATGATAGCCTGAATGGGGGTGATTGCAAACGTCAATGCCATGACAAGTGGTATGGAAACGCGCAACGCCCAGCCACTGAAAAAACTCAACGCGGTCACCAGTCCGAGCATCGGCATGGTGCCCCATAAAAATGAAACGGCGATGGCCAGACCCCATTGGTGAGGAGACAGACGTGACCTCCATGCATCCCGCAAGAGATTTAAGGTATTGTTCCAGTATTTAAGAAGCCATGCCCGCATAACTGATTTATCCTCTCTTGTCCGGAGTTAAGTAAGCACAGAACAATTCAAGGCAAAAATAGATCACTGCAGGCTCGTTAAAAATGCCTGAACCAGAGCAGTGGTTGCTGCCGGTTTTTCCAGTGGAAAAGATGGCCAGCATCCGGGATTTGGTTGAACTCGGTTCCAGGGTTACATGTTTTGATGCGCTCCCAGATCGTGGAAGAGATTGTATCTGATTCGGCGCCCCGGATGATCTGCAAAGGCAATCTTGATCGCTCCAGAGCCTTCCACGGGGAAGTCACTGTTGTATAGATCCGTGATTCCCATTTGCGAGGGAAGACCAGGCTGACTTTCCCGTCTGCCATTCGCACGAGCATGGCCTGCAACATATCCTCAAAAACAGAGTCAGGAATCCGGGCGAACACCCGTTTTTCTCGCAAGTGCACTCTCGCTTCGTCCAATGATGCCCATTCATCCCGTCGTTTTCTGGAGATCCTGGCTAACGGCACCAGATGTTCTCTGAATCGATGTGGTGTCATCTGTTTCAACAGATAGATCCTGCGGGCAAGAAAAACCGGATCGAGCAGGATTATGGCACGAAACAGATCGGGTCGACGGTCGGCAGCCAGGAGGGTGACAATGCCTCCCAGGGAATGTCCGATACCTATGACTGGTTGTTTCACTTCACTTTCGAGAAACAGGATCAGGTCATCTGCCAGATCATCCCAGGTCTGGATACTGGTGGGATCGTCCCCACCATCCAGGGGTCGAAAGGGCATGGTGTAGACCTCCCGATCCTGCGCCAGGGGCATCAATAACTGCCGGTAGCATCCGGGTGGGAAACTGTTAGCGTGCGCAAAGTGGATCGCTGGTTTCATGGCGCCAAGGTAAGGAGGTGATGAAGGGAAGAGGTTATGAGTCGAGAAGTCGAGGAGAAAAACATAGCCGAGGATTGAGGGCCGAGGGCCGAGCCCGATATGAAGGTTGGTATTGGCATTGGGTAAAGTTAAAATCGGAAGTTGGAAAGCGGAATTGGGAAGACATCAACAACGGAAGGCTTGTAATGGCTGCTTTTTAACCGCCGCGGGAGGTCAGCTGCCGCATGGATACCTATATGTCCAAGGATTGATGACCGCAAACTCAAGGGAGTGGAATGTTGAATGTGCGCAAATCCGTGATTCTGACGATGAGCTGGGCTTGGGTATTGGGCGTTGGGTATTGGGACCCATTACCTTTTACCATTTACGCTTTACCGGCCTACATGGAGCCTGTTGCCAGAGTGGCGACAGCCACTAACGAGCTCAAGCGAAGGGCGAAGGGCGAAAAGCGAGCGGCCGCGATAACCTCACCCCCAACCCCTCTCCTTTTCAAGGAGAGGGGAGCCTCCAAGTTTAGCTCATTACCATATATCGGCCTACATAGAACCTGCTGCCAGAGTGGCGCCAGCCATTAACGTGCTCGGGGCGAACGGCGAAATATCATCGCACCAACTCCACTTCCCCACTGATCTGCTTCGAACTGCCATCAGGTAACAACAGAACCATCTCGTAGACATAGACACCCGGATCACATGGCCGGCCTCTGAAGGTGCCATTCCATCCCGTTTCATTGGTAAGGCCTGGAGTGGACAGAAGCAGATTGCCCCACCGATCCCAAATGGTCAGACGGTCGATGGGATAGGTATGATCCGACGGACTGACTGCCCGCCACACGTCATTGATGCCATCGCCATTCGGACTGAAGGCGGTGGGCACAAAGACCTGCAACGGATAGATCACCCGGACAGTCAACTCATCTGTGACAGTACAGCCATTGGCATCCGTTAGGGTGATCTGATAGATTACGGTACTCAAGCCTTCTGCTTCCAGGGTCTCCTGCCCAACCTGATTCAACCCTTCTGGAGGTGTCCAACTCAGGGTATAGGTCCCCGCATTTGTCTGGATGAGGCGGGTCCCTTTTTCGTTTTCATTCAGGATAAGTTCAGGTCCCGCTTCTAGGTAGAGGGCAGGTGGATCCTGGATCAACAGCGTTGAAGTCATTGTGCAGCCCATGGCATCCACTACGGTCAGTGGGTATGCGCCCGCGGAAAGATCCGAGATGATATATCCGGGAAGCAATGCTGCACCGCCCGGCAGGAGTTGGTAGCTTCCTGATCCGCCACTTACCGAATTCAACTGGATTTGGCCATCATCATCACCCGCACAGGACGGGTCGGTGATATCCCACTCGGCTATGATGGGCGGCAGCACAGTGACAAAAATCGTATCCGAAGCGACACACCCTTCATTGGCCGTCACGGTGACGGCATACAGACCAGTGGCAGTGACAGGAATAGAAGGACCTGTGGCCCCGGTACTCCACTGGATCTGCGGGTAGGAAGCGATGGTCAGACTACCCGCTTCTCCCGCACACAGTACCGTATCTCCAGTGATCTGGAGGAGCGGATTAGGCAGGACGGTGAGGTCCAGGATATGGACCGTATCACACAGCCCTGCTCCCGGCACTGTGTAGATGCCTGTGGTTTGATAGTTCGTACCCTGAAAGAGAAAGCCGGCTCCGGCGCAGATCTCAGCAGTTGTATGTAGTGTATCGCCAGCAGTGATGAAACTGACCTGAATCGTATCCGAACCTGTACAACCATCCGAATTGGTAACTTCTACAATGACCTGACCGTTGGTGTTGACATCCCATGTCGATCCACCAGGTGTGCCATTCCAGGCATAGGTGGTATAGATGGCCGGTACGGAGAGGGTGACGATCTCGCCCTGGCAGGCCGTCTGATCAGGCCCTAGATCAAGGGAAGGAAGGTGTAGTATACTGATACTGATGCTAGCGGTATCTGCCAGGCATTCGGGAGAGGTCTGGACGATATACTGCCACATACCCGGGCCATCCAGCACCGGATTGTAGGCGGACCCGCCCTGGGTCAGACCAGGGGACCAGGTGCCGCCGGGCTGGGCATCGGCTCCAAGGAAACCGTTCAGATCGATGAGCAGATCTTCGGCACAAAAGAAGAGGGTGGTATCCCGACCGGCTTCATTCACTCTGGGGTCAAGCATCAGGAAGGCAGTGGCTGTATCGCTTCGTTCTTCGCCGGCATAGGCGACCACATGAATGGTGCGCAGACCAGGAGTGGGGCTGGTTAGATCATTTTGCCAGTATGCACCCAAAAGCGCCTCTGTAAAAGCCGTATCCGTTGGACTGCCCAGGATAGGTGTAAAGGTCAGTCGCTGAGTCCCTGTTCCTGCGACACCGATACTATCCGTATCCGAAGCGGTCAAATAATCGGCCGGACCATCCGGAAGATTTTCCAGCCAGACCACCAGACTGTCCAGTGTATAATCGCTATATACATTCAGATCGGTATCCTCGATCGCTGCAAAGGCTGGGAGGCAATGGATGGTGTCTCGCCAGTCGAGGGGAGGGGCCTGGCCGCTGTCGTCGGTGTCGAGGTCAATGGTTAATTGACAGATGTAGGAAGAAATTCGGAGGGGAGGTGGCACCATTTGTTCCAAAAATAGTCGGACAATATAAACTGTATGTATAATCCTCCATATTCAATTTATAAACACCTTTTGGATCGTAAGTGCCGCACAGCAGTAAATGCTCTTCTTGGCAATTATCAACTATGGTTGTCAAGCCCCCTGAAGTTCCCTTCAAATCCAATACAGCTACGATCTTATTATTTGCCGGATTGCTCAAGTCAATTTCATAAATGATATTTTTATCCAATGTATTTAGGTTACCCCCTGATAAGTACAGCTTCCCTTTGTAAAATGTAAGATCATGAGTTGGGGCAATATTGGGAGGCAAAGGCATTACTTCCGTGTGTTGCCCGGTCGTTTTATCAAACACACCCAAAGAACCCGGGCGGGCCGAAAACAACGTTCCATTCTTGTCAGAAACCAACGATGATTGGTTTGTCGTCACAACATAAGGCGGAAGTACAGTATATGACTTTGTACTGATATCATACTTTACCAGATTAAACGCACACATGAGGTATAGTTCACCATCTGGGGTTATCGCCACATCATTAATCCCGATCAACTCAGGAAGACTGTCAATGAGGACAGAATCACATCCATTTGATAAATCAACCATTCCCAATCGCTCAGAAGTATCGCAATAATAGACTATTTGGCTGTTCACAGCATAGGAACAACAAATCAAACAAATAAGCATTATCCAGAATACTCGCATCAGAAGGGCAATTAAGTGAGGAGGGCACAAGAAAGTACCCTCCTCCTTTCCATTATTGCAGATTTAACAACAAGGATTGAGAGAAAACTGAAGTCCGAATTTCACACAAATACATTCCCTTCGGCAAAAACGTCAAATCCAACTCCTCATTAAGCCTCAAATCGCCAGCAAGTTGGTGGCTAAATACACTGCGTCCATGTATATCCCGTATGGTGAGGATACCTGATCCTAATGGCTGATCAGAATTAATCCAAACAACACCATTGGTGGGATTTGGCCAAATCTGAACTTGTTGATCGAGTGAAAGATCAGTTGTAGCAATGGATTTCCAGGAATAGTAGTCTCCCTTTCGATAGGCGCCTGGGACACCGGGATGCTTGTTTAGTCCGAAGGTGATCGGTTGTTCAGCCTTATATACAAGATCGAACTCTAACTCTTGATTATTCTGAGCCCTGTATGTATCACCCTGGTCCAACCACCACAAACCGACCATTTGATCTGAAGTCTGAATGATATTGGACAACTCTGTTTCATGATTCTGTGTCGAACGAAACTCCTTCACTCGAAATGGCATTTCAGCCTCCAACGCCAGGAAGAACAATTCCAGATCACCGCCGTTTGGTATAGAGATTCGTTGACGGTATTCACCTGGAAATATTTCCTGATTATTGGTGAATGTTACCACTTCGTTACCATAGTTCTTCTCTGACCTTGATTCCACCTGTGGGTCTCCTGGTGCAAATTGGTCACTGCATTCGGTACATGTCCCATCCACATCACCCACTTTTATTCCCCAGAAATCTGCATGGCTATAATATCCAGGTTCCAAATCCAACCATTCGTCGTAATTAGGTGGATTGATGTGACATCCTGGAATTTCATAACCTGAATAGGTTTCTGTAGGGACAAATCGCCAATAGAAAATTGGCCAAGACGGTAAAGTTTGATTGACCAAATGAATTGCGGCAACAACATCTGAGACAGTCAATATGCCATCTGGAACGACATCTGCCGCAATAGCTTTCCATGGTTCCGTCCAGCATCCACCCACCCCTGAAATCTTATTCGCAATGTCATATACATCCGCACTGGTTACACCACAAAATGGATAATCCCACTTGGATGGAACCACCCGATATTCTTCCTCCGGCGCAACCGGTCCAGAAATATATTCGCCCTTCTCATCAGTCAATGTGGATGAAAGCAGAGGAGACAGACCCGGAAGCGGATACACCTCCATAGCGGCATCGGGCAATCCACTGTTGATAGAATTAATGCAGGAAGATCCATGTTTTTGGACCACCCCGTTAATATATTCTGCCGGGAAACAGGCTTCAAGATATTGACACCCTGTTCCTACATCCGACATACAAGGCGGGCCGTTTTGATTGACATACCGGTACTCTCCACTGATGGTATGGGTCAAACAGCTTCCTGCCGGGGCATTGTAATAGACCTTTATCAAATATGTAAGGTCTGAAAGATCGGCAGGACTAGTGGTCGTGAAGCCCTGTATCGAAATGGTGTTTGTACCAAACACAACATCAACCCAAGGAATAGCCTTCAAGATTGGATGAAGAGTTGCCTCGGTTTTGGCCTGGTTGAACGTAACAAGTGGCGGGTTGGGGTTAAGCTGAATCTGAAAATTGATGGCCCGTATGTTTTCCATCTCAAGGGCATCATCAATGCCAAACAACAGGACCATTTCATGTTCATCATTGACAAAATCGTCATTGTCATTCGGATTGCTGTCCTCGTCAAGGCCTGTCAGGCAAATAGTGGCTGGGGCGTAAGGACACTGCGCACTTAGCTCAGGCGGAGAGAGAGAGAGAGCACACAGCATTGGCATGAGTAACGTTAAACGTTTCATCGGTTTTGGATTTTGGGATGAGAAGAAATATCAGCGTACAAAATACCTTACAATACGCATATTGTCAATAGGACGAGTGTTAAATGTTGGTATTGGGCGTTGGGTATTGGGTGTTGGGCAATGAAGCACCAATTGACAATGATCAAATCCCAAACAAATTCCAAAACTCAAATTCAAATGACCCAAGCATGAAATCCGTGGAATCATGAAATCCGTGCAAATCCGCGATTCTGACAATGGGGGTATTGGGCGTTGGGTATTGGGTGTTGGGTGGCTCTGGCCTCGAGCTTGGTCGGCTGAGAGCGAAATGTGAATTGAGTGGAGGAGTCGAGGAGGGTGATGAGGTTATGAGGGTGGAGGTTATGAGAGAAAACGCGAAGACATTCCATCTGACTTCAGGGCCATTGACCCTTCACCGGCCATAGTGGTGTCAGCCACTGATGTGCTCGACGAATGCCTGCCTGCCTCGGCGGGGCGTATTGAGTGGAGGAGTCGAGGAGGGTGATGAGGTTATGAGGGTGGAGGTTATGAGAAAAAATGCGAAGACATACCGTCAGACTTCAGGGCCATTGACCCTTTACAGGTCAGAGTGGCGAAAGCCATTAACGTGCTCGGGGCGAACGGCGAAGGGCGAAAAGCGCGGCCGCGATAACCTCACCCCCAACCCCTCTTCTTTTCAAGGAGAGGGGAGCCTCCACTTTGGGACCTATACCATTTACCCTTTACCCGCCCATCCGGAGCAAGCTACCAGAGTGGCGTCAGCCACTGACGTGCTCAAGCGAACAGCAAAAATTTCAACTTTTTTAAACCAAAGGTTGCTCAATGAAGTTATTCATCGTAATATTGCAATGAACAAATGAAGCAAACATGGGACTGACCAAAACGGAATCCTTTACCGACCAGCAAAACGATCTCGCTGGCCTGGCCAAAGCCATGGCCCACCCGGCACGAGTGGCCATTCTGGAACACCTCCTCAAGGTCAACGCCTGTGTCTGTGGTGATCTGGTGGATGAACTCCCACTGGCCCAGGCGACCGTCAGCCAGCATCTCCGCGAACTGAAAGCCGCCGGCCTCATCAAAGGCAATATTGAAGGAACCTCTGTCTGCTACTGTATCGATACAGACCGCTGGCAGTCGATCCGCAAACGATTCCTGTCCTTGTTTGATCGATGTTGTGAACCAGATAGCTCTTGCTGCTAGAGAACGGGAGAAAATTCCAAATCACAAAAAACAAATTCCAAATAAATTCCAAACTCAAAATTCAAATGACCAAAACGGTCTACTGGATTCAGGCAAACACAAACCAGGAACTTGGAACACAGGAACCAGGAATACAGGAACACAGGAACTGACACCCTTCCTTCTGGACCCCTCAACTCCTCCCCCCTCAAAACCTCATAAACTCATAAACTCATCACTTCATGAAAAACGAAGACCTCAAATCCATTGTCCGCGACAAATACAGCGAGATCGCTCTCCAATCCAAAGAGCAAAACCAATCTTCATGTTGTGGTGCGGGCGGCTGCTCCACGGTGGACTACACCATTTTCAGTGAGGATTATTCTTCCCTGAAAGGGTACAATGCCGATGCAGACCTCGGTCTGGGCTGCGGCTTGCCAACCGAATTTGCGCTCATCAAGGAAGGTGACACGGTTGTCGATCTTGGCTCCGGGGCAGGCAACGACGCCTTTGTGGCAAGGGCGATCACCGGCCCGACCGGGAAGGTACTCGGCCTGGACATGACCCCCGCCATGATCGACAAAGCGCGCGAAAATGCCGAGAAACTCGGCTTCAATAATGTCGAATTTCGCCTGGGAGATATCGAGGACATGCCGATTGGTGGCAATCAAGCAGATGTGGTTGTGAGCAATTGTGTATTGAATCTTGTTCCCGACAAAAAGAAGGCCTTTTCCGAAATTTATCGCATTCTCAAACCCGGAGGACATTTTTCCATTTCCGACGTAGTGATCCAGGGTGAACTGCCAGAAGGATTGCGGAACGATGCCGAGATGTATGCCGGGTGTGTCGCCGGCGCCATTCGCAAGGAAGACTATCTCGATCTGATCCGCCAGACCGGCTTCAAAGGCATTCACGTGCAAAAGGAACGGGCCATCCAGATACCGGATGACATCCTTTCCAACTACCTGACAGCTGACGAGATCCGCAGGTGCGGGAAGGACAAGTCGGCATTATTTCCATTAACGTCTACGGCGAAAAACCGGTTGAACCATGTTGCGAACCAGGCTGCTGTTAATCGGATCAATCCTCATTACCCTGCAAATCAGCTTACCCATGTCTGATCTCCATGCACAATCGCTGTTGCCGGCCCTGGCCGCGACTCTGGAATCCCTTCCACCTGCCGAGCCCAATCCTGACCGGAAGGAGGCTCTGGACGATCTGGCCGGCTGGATCAGCGCCCGACTGAACGACGGCCAGACCAACCCGGTCGAAGTCATATTCATCTGTACCCACAACAGCCGGCGCAGCCAGATTTCCCAGGCCTGGCTTGCAGCTCTTGCTGCCCGGGCCGGATTGGATCGGATCCGCTCCTATTCCGGAGGTACGGAGGTGACCGCATTCAATATCAGAGCTGTCAAGACTCTCGAACGGGCCGGATTCCAGGCTGTCATTCATCATGAAATGCCTCGACAATCCCCGGATCGAACTGCGATTCGATACGACTTCGGATCGACTGCTCATGTTCAGCAAACGCTACGACCATCCCGAGAATCCGACTTCCGGATTTGCCGCAGTAATGGTTTGTTCGGATGCTGATGCTGCCTGCCCCTTCGTGCCAGGGGCGGCCATCCGTATCGCGCTCCCCTTTATCGATCCCAAAGCCTCCGATGGCACTGACGAAGAGGCCGCAACCTATGACCTGAGAAGTCGCCAGATCGCTACTGAAATGAATTATGTCATCCAACAGATCCTGAGCCATGAGTGATTCCGGCATTTCCTTTTTCGAACGTCATCTGACCTGGTGGGTCCTCCTCTGTATCGCCATCGGTATTGGTGTTGGCGCTATCGGTGGTGATACCATTCGCCAAATAGCGCAATGGGAAATAGCCCATGTCAATATTCCAGTCGCAATTTTAATCTGGCTGATGATCTTTCCGATGATGGCCTCCATCGATTTTCAATCTTTAAAAGAATGGCGTCAGCATGCCCGGGGATTATCTCTGACGGTCACCGTCAACTGGCTGATCAAGCCCTTTACCATGGCCTTTTTTGCCTGGGTATTTTTTAATCATCTCTACTCTGCGTGGATCACCCCGGAAGAAGCCGATCAATTTATCGCCGGGGCAATTCTTCTAGGGGCCGCCCCTTGTACTGCTATGGTCTTTGTCTGGTCGTATCTTTCTAAAGGGGATCCCAATTACACACTTGTCCAGGTATCGGTCAATGATCTGATCCTGCTTGTCTTATTTATTCCAATTGTCCAATTACTCCTGGGAATAACCGGCATTCAAATCCCGTTTGATGTCCTCGCGACGTCGGTTGTCGCATTTGTCGTCATCCCGTTGGTGGCAGGATATTTTGCCAATCGATGGCTGATCAGATCAAGAGGCCAGGCGTGGTTCACGAATTCATTTCTACCCCGACTCAAACCATTTTCGATTAGTGCCTTATTAGTGACGCTGGTCTTGTTGTTTGCATTTCAAGGAGAACAAATATTGGCCCATCCATTTTTTATTATTTTGATTGCCATCCCACTGATCATCCAGACTTATCTGATCTTTTTTATCTCCTGGTTTGGTGGTAAAAAACTGGGACTCCCCTACCGCACCTGTGCTCCTTCCGCCATGATCGGCGCGAGCAATTTTTTCGAGCTGGCTGTCGCTGTAGCCATCATGTTATTCGGACTGGATTCCGGAGCGGCGTTGACGACAGTCGTCGGTGTATTGATCGAGGTACCGGTGATGCTGTCGTTGGTTGCACTGGCCAATCGATGGTCTTATGCAGATTGAACATACACCAATAATAACAGGAAGAATTGGCTTCACTTTCGCTGGAGCCGATAAACAGCCAGGCAAATACAGCCGCAAGAGCCGCACGAAAGAACAACGCAAATACCGTCTTTTGCTCATAAGCTCCTCCATTCGAAATATGGACTTGCAAACCGATTTCGGCAAGTAGCAATATCCCAATGGAAGCCAACAATACATAAAAAGCCCATTTCCTCCTTTTCAGAATACCATATACGGCTGCAAAATAGAGCACACTACATACCCAATTCGCCCAAACGACGAACAGGACATATTGACCTTCTGACTCCCGGACTCCGAAAAGGTCCAGGATCACGGATGTGCTCAGATAAAAAGTAAGTGCTCCAAACAACCCAAGCAAAACTGCTAAAAGAATAGTTGCATACTTTTTCATGATCAGAAATTACTAGGCCTGTCTATACCCGAATGGATCAAGTATTTGTCCACAAGGAATAGTGATTACTCTCCGGCCGTGGTAAAGTAATTTTCATACGTAGATAAATACTTTGCAAAATTGTCCACAACAGTCATCTCTTCTTCCGGAGAGGCCGAGAGCAAATTGTCCAAGTGGCCCTTTATCGGAATCAGGTAGTCATGCAGCCGATCATGCGCTTCACCCGTCATCGTGCATTGCTTGAAGATTGTTTGATAAGCATCCTGAAGATCGGTATGCAATTGCAATAGATCCAATTCCTTTCCCTTTGCATTTTCCAGAATCATTTGCATATTGGCAATGCCTGTCGTTGTCTCCGGATTGGCTTCCCACCGTTGTCCATGATTCAAAGCCACAACATCGGATCCAGAAGAATGGGTGTGTTGATTCTGGCAAGAAGGAAACAAAAAGAATCCAAAAATAGATGCGATCAATATGAGTTTCATTGTGAATTATTGAGTGTGATTAACAGGATTAAATGAGCTATATGTTGATGCCCCTTCGGGATGATGTCATAGTCAAATCTTGACATTCGCCACTCCAGAAGAAGCAATCTCATGGAGCCCATCAGTATCTGAGCCAATGAGCCTGGCGATATATCGTCGCGCACCAGACCATCGTGCTGTGATTGCTGGATATGGCTCGTCAACGAGGTTTTCATCAAGGCCATGATCTGTCTGATCCTTGTTCGTAATGGCTCACTGAAATCATGAACTCCCTCAGAAAATACGGCAACCAGAAAATGTGGATTCGTTGCCAGAAATTCCAGATGTCCGATCAAGATCTGTTGCACCCGATCGACTGATGTCTGATCATCACCTTTATCGATTTCTTGTAGAATGGCCGCAAGTTGATGTTCAAGTTCTTCAAGCAGCCCCAACAGAATTTCTTCTTTTCCGGCAAAATGCCTATACAAACCGGATTCAACCAACCCGACACGGTTCGCCAGATTCTTGATTGTCAAATGCTCGATCCCACTCTCCGCAAGGATGGAACCGGCCGCCATCAAGATATCCTGTTGACGATCATTATGCTTCATGGATAGGTCGCATATTCATGAATGAAATCCCAAGCCACACCACTGCAATAACGATGGAAATCGCACCCAGTAAGACAAATACAGGCGAAGCACCCAAATAGATCTCAGCCAGGATACCGATCGGCATCAGCAATCCAACCAGCGCAAACCAGGAAATGACATTTGCATGAGGAATGCGCGACCGAAATTGCCACAATAAATACCCGATGACAATATTCAAAAAAGCAAAGAGATTGCCATGAACATGAGCCAGTCTGGCCTCAAAATGCTTTCCTATACCATAATCAGCGATCCGGGCTTCCTTGTCAGGCGCAAAATCACGCAGATAAATAAGAAGAAAACCATAAGCCATAAAGAAGCCCATGGTGAGGAATCCAGCTGTCAGGTTTCGTTGACCGATCATGATATCAATATTTGGAAGTGAATGTTCACTCACAAAAGTGATCGATCTATTTCCTGATCTGTGTAATAGCGATCACAGAAAAAGATGATTTGGATGTATGTTGGCATTGGGCCCCTTAAAGGGCCATCATCTCCTTCACTTTTTCCAGAATCTGCCGGGAATATTCATTCCGAATCCGTCCTCCCTCTGCTCCCTGTTCATAAATACCACGAATATCATCCAGCATTTCCATCGCCCTGCGATTGACCTTTTCCTTGCCCATATAGACAAAATGTTCCGGACGAATTTGGCCCAACTTGTTGCGTGCTTCGACGAGGTCAGGTGTAATATCAAACGGATGTGACTCCGATGTATTCTTAAGGCATCTGACAGTGTGTGGACATATTGATCATCCAATCTCCCCTCCAGATCACGCATGAGCATCTCACCGATCTGATCCCACTGGATCACACCGAATGCCAGTCCATTGGAAAACAGGGGATCTGGCGCATAAGCGGCATCCCCGACAATTGCCCAGCGATCGGGCGAATACACCTGCTTGACGACATAGTGATATCGTTTCATCATATTGGTATCATCTACCGTGCCACTGCGAACAAGGTCGGACACCACCCGATGACTTTGATCCGTATACATGAGAAAATCGTCAATGTTCTTGACATTTCCTTCAAAATAGTCGGGATGTGACGTAAAGCCGATACTCATCATATCACTTCCATCCACATCTTTCATGGGAATATTCCAGATCCAGAAACCACGACCCATGAAATGATGCGTGGAATAATACCGCTCATAGTGGTATTCCTCGCCAGGGCCTGCAGGCATTGGACCTAATGCATTGATGTTCTTCAGCAATTCGCGGTCAAACCCTTTCAATCGAAACCAGAAACAGTCGCGTTGACCGTCCGGTTTGACCACCAGATTCAACTTGCGGCCGAGCAACTGCTTGCGGCCAGTCAGATCGATCACCCAATCGGCTTCCACTGTTTGCATGGTTCCATCCTCTCCCTGCACGGTCAGCAGATGCTGGCCTCCCGGACGGATCTCCACATCTTTGACCAGTCCGATAATCTGGTGGATCGCCGGTTGATCATCCACCATCCGGTGCAGGTCACGATCGAACACTTCCCGGTTCAACAACCAGGAGGGCGGCTGATTCATCGGGCTTGTCCATCCGGGCACTGTCCGCAGATCATCCGGAGCGCGCTCATTGCAATGCACAGAATAGGTGCGATCTTCCGGATTGTCCGGGTCGATCTTGAAATAATAGGTCAGCGCGTATTTGGGCAAATGGTTGTCTCTGAAGTAGGTCGCCAGGCCGAGATGCCCTTCCATGAAATGCGTGGTGATCTCGATGATGGATTCACCGACGACAGGCAAACCACCGCGATCAGCAGGCCCAATTCGTGTGATATGCAGTTTGTCACCAAAGCGATTCCGCAGGTAAAGGGCTCCCAGGTTGGCCTGGATACCGTTGCCGATCAATGCAATTTTCATAACTCGTTAATTCTTTCTGATCAATCACTCTCCATCAATTTGAATCAAGAATTGGGCCGGAATACGGTGATCAGAGGTAAGGGGATTATTCTCACTAAAATGTCCCCGGACAGTCACATGCCCGGGGACGAGTTCAAAACAGGAGGAAAATCAATTGGTCTAATCAATCACCCATGATGGTACTACTTTATCGATCCGTTCCAGAATCTGTCGTGTATATTCTTTTCGAACCATGCCACCCGCTACACCCTGTTCATGAATACCCCGCAGATCCTGCAGCACTTCCATTGCTCTTGGATTGACCTTCTCCTTGCCCATGTACACAAAGTGGTCAGGTGTTGTCGGTCCCAGTTTTTCCCGGGCCTGGATCAGGTCCTGAGAAATATCGAACGGATGAATGTCAGAGGTATTCTGTAAGAGCTTCCAGTAATTCAGCCTGTCCTCCCGAAAATGACATTCATTGACGACCAGCGGCAGCAACAGATAGAAATAGGAGATCTCGATCCAATTCAGACGAATAGCACTCAGTACCGGATCATGCATGGAGGCATACCAGTTTGAAATGGCTGTCTGTGTTGCCAGTACCGGCCCCAGAAAAGCCTCAGCCATACTCGTGACATAGGGTGCATCCAGGTGCCTTCCATATCCTTCCGGATCATCGCTCCTACCTGTTCCCATTGAATCGTTCCGAATGCCAGCCCATTGCTGAACAAGGGATCAGGCGCATAAGCCGCATCACCGATGATTGCCCACCGTTCTGCCGAATACATGGGGTTGACAACATAATGATATCGTTTCAACACATTTGTATCCACGATCTCACCACTCCGCACGAGATCACTCACGACGGGATGTGTTTTGTCGACCTGCTCCAGAAAGGACTCCATCGTGCTGACATTCCCGTCGAAATGATCCGGATGGGAGACAAATCCGATACTCATCAGATCGCGTTCATCCTCCCCTTTCATCGGAATCATCCAGATCCAGTTGCCCCGCCCCATAAAATGGTGCGTGCTGTAATACCGGTCGTAATGATAAGGTTCGCCGGGGCCAGGAGGCATGGGGCCTAATGCGTTGATCTTCTTCAGTAGTTCACGATCAAATCCGGCCACTCGAAACCAGAAGCAATCCCGCTGTCCTTCGGGACGAATAATATTGTTCAGCTTTCTGGGCAAAACCTGTTTGCGTCCGGATACATCGATCACCCAATCCGCATCCATCTGTATTTGCTCGCCTGAAATTTTCTCGATGAACAGCGTGTGCTGCTGGTCCTGACAAATCTGGACATCGCGAACATGACCATCGATCCGTTCGATTCCATCCGTGTGTGAAACCATTTCCCGAATATCCCGGTCAAATACTTCCCGGTTGATCAACCAGGATGGCGGGTTATCCATCGGGCCTTCCCAGCCGTCCAGTTTTCGCAGATCATCCGGACCCCGTTCATTGCAATGCACGGCATAGGTCCGATCCGTTGGATCATCAGGATCCATTTTGAAATAATAGGTGAGGGCATATTTGGGCAAATGATTTTTCATGAGATACTGTCCCAAACCCAATTTAGTTTCCAGAACATGGGTTGTGATCTCAATTATGGATTCTCCAACTACTGGTAATCCTTCCCGATCATCCGGGCCCACAATAGTGATATGAACTGAAGGAGGCAGGTGCTTGCTG
Source organism: Saprospiraceae bacterium (assembly GCA_016710115.1). Classification (GTDB taxonomy): domain Bacteria; phylum Bacteroidota; class Bacteroidia; order Chitinophagales; family Saprospiraceae; genus JAGNXB01. Next base: position 530,477 of record JADJLN010000001.1, on the reverse strand, counting down.
AAATACATCGCACCCAAATTGGCAAGTATGCCATTTCCAATTATGACAATGTTCATGATTTCAAGATTAAAGTGATAAATAGGTTACTAAGGTGCGCTCGTGTTTACCTGCAAAACGCCATTTTCTACAACAAAGCCAACTGTATTCCTTTGATGACTTTGTGGCATAGCCAGCTACTGCTGAAATAAAGGATAAAACATTTCCCACCATGGTCCTGTGTGATCATTTACAAAAGAAAGACCGTTTATGAGACCATGGTGGGAAAAACAACTTTTATGATCTCCACGGCAATTGTTGGACCCGTTGAGCGGCAAGGTAACCCAACCGCAATCCTTCATCACAGTCCATTCTAAAATGAACACCTAGTGGCAGGCGTGAGTAGGCATCTTCTTCAGCCATTTTCGAAAATGAATAGAATGTACGTGGAGCCCCATTAAAATCTGTCCGATCCTTGTGGCAGTTGTCCGTAAACGTATACTGGTTGCCAAATGTACTGGCGAGTATCCCTGCAGCGGAGCCACCAAATCCGGAATGGCCACTTGGGTATGCGGGAAAAGGTGGTGTCAACCCGGATTGACCCGACTGAGGATTGGTCAGATTCGTCTTCCAGTTGGAATCAAAATTCCTGCGGATATACTGAATCGGCCGTTCATAATTATAAAGGAATTTAGAATTCCAAATGGCTATAGCCGCGTCAGCCATTGCCATTCCAATTTTTGCGTATACCTCAACGGCAACATCCAGACTCGGTTTTCCAGCTTCATAATCTGGGTGGTAATTGCGATCCAGCGGCCAGCCGGTGTGAACGTGACATCCTGAAAATCATCGCTCCAAAATTCGCCGATCCACATGCCTTCCACATTCTGTCCGGATTGGATCGCATTGACCACATCATAGATTTCCTTCGCCTGCTTGAATAGTTGTGAATTAGGATCTTCACTCCATGCCAAAGGTTCCTTTGCGATGATGTCGGAACTATTCATTGCAAACGTACGTACTTGTCCCCAGTAAGGGAACAGTGCCGGGGTATAATCAGGCCATGTAGGCTGCCACTTTCCAGGTCCTTGTGGAGGTTGGTAACTTACCGGAAAAGGATCAAGATAGGCTTCGTGTCCGCTCAGATCATTTTTTGACCAGGAAAAAACAGCCTCGGCAACGGCCTCACCAAACACCCTTGATCTGTTGTATACTTCTGTTTCGGTTGAAGCAGCAAGGGATTGTTCCATGGTTTGATCCAGCGTTTGGATCCGCAGTTTATCCGAATCGGAAATATGTGGATACGCATTAACCAACATGTAATGATAGGCTGCATTTACAGCACTGGGCCAATGATATTCGAGATGGGGATCCGCAACAGGCAGAAATAATCCTGAAAAATGGTTTCCCAAACTCTTGTTGTCTGGCATTCCGGGCACGGCTGCTTCATAAGCGGCAAGGCCGATATATCCAAACATGCGGGAAGCAGCAGGTGGCCGGTAGCCAGGTGAATACCGATCGATAATTTCAATCAGACTATTCCATGCCACTGGGACATCGGCTGAATAATCTGCTGCAAGTGACGGCAGGTCGATACTATCTTTTTTACAACCAATAGTGCCGAACAACAGGACCGCCAACATCAATCCTAAAATTAGTTGAAACGATTTCATAAGTAAACTGAATTTTAATGATGAGAAATATAATTGGATCGGTATTCAGGATGAAATATACATTTGATTAAGACTCAACAACAACTGCACTCGGCTCATCTTTCAACCGGTCAGGTATCTTCTGAGCAAGACCATCCTCCGGTGTATGGTCGTCAAGTTCGTCTGTTTCAAAACCTTCCAAGGGCTTTTTTAAAGACATAGAACGGGACACAATAAACCAGGTCAACGGAAGCACACCGATAAAAAAGAAAACACTTGCACCAATGCCCCGCAGCCGGTCAATGTTTCGAAAATGCCAACACCGATAAATTCATGAGAACGGGCAAACCACAAGCCTTTTCCACCACTACCTTGAACTGGATGGCTCCGGCAGGAAACAGATCAAGTGCCACCATCAGCATCAGACCGATATTGATGGCCCAAAATGAAGTCATCACCAATCGGGTGCTCCAAGCGCCATTTTTCAACAACAGACGCGTTGCAAATAATAATGCCGCAATGGAAATATTGCCATACACACCCATGAGCGCAGCATGTGCATGATTGATGGTCAGATAGGTGCCGTGCTCATAATAATTCATCAATGGCAAATTGATGATAATTCCCATCACGCCAGCTCCGAAGAAATTCCAGAAATTCACGGCAACCAGAAAAAGAAAGACTTCTGGAAAACCGAAATTGACCAGATCCTTTTTCTCAACGCCGTTAATCGCAATTTTTGGCATGTTCTTGAACCGCCAGGCTTCCACAGTCAATAAAATGAGGGGTACAAACTGAAGGGTCGAAAACACACTGCCCAAGGCCATCGTTGCCACCGGTTTGGCATTCCAGTAGAAATTGTGTGATATCCCCAATAACCCTGTACCCAGGAATAATAAGGTGGCGATATAAATGACACGTACCGCCGCCTGTCGACTGACAAGCCCCATCAATACCAGCAGATAACTGACAATAACCGTAATAAAGACTTCAAAAAAAGCTTCTACCCACATGTGAATGACCATCCATCGCCAGAAATCAGCAATAACAAAATTGGTCTCAGGAGTGGCCACAAATCCGGAAATAAATAACAGGGGAATACCAATGACTGAATAGATGATCCAATTCGGGAGATTCCATGGCTGGCCTTTGATGAATGCCGGACGGACACCGCGAAAAACAATGATACCCCACAACACAAAAATAACCATTAACAGGGCCTGATATAATTTGCCAAAATCAACAAATTCCCAGCCCTGATGTCCGAGCAAATGCCACCAGTCTCCCATCAGTCCTTTTGGCCCCATGACCATTCCGACAAGCGAACCACCCACCAGAATAAAGACCAGAACAAACAGCAGATTGATCAGGAAAAGCTGTCCCTTGATTTCCTTTTTTGCCAGTATAGGCAGGATGAAAATAGACGATGCGATCCAGCATGCGGTGATCCAGTATAAAGCCAGCATCAAATGCCAACTTCTGGCTACAGTGACCGGGAAAGCGGGTGACGGGTGAATATCAAAGTAACCCAGGAAATTGACAAAATCATTAATGGTCACTATTCCACTCATGACCTGAATGGCAAATAGCAGGGCTGCAACCAGAAAGAATTTGAAGGAGGCGCGCTGCGTTGGGGTAGGCTTGAAAGCCGATACCTTGGCTTCATCCAACAGATCCCTGGTGGGCGGTTTGAAAAATTTATTCGGTAATTGATTGTATTGCCCAATAAAGTAAAGAACGATCCCACAACCGAGAACAAATCCTAATAAACCCAATACGGACCACAGCACCACTGGAGAGGTAGGTGTGTTTCCTGCTTCAGGATCGAACGGCCAGTTGTGGGTATAACTGAAATCATTTCCAGGTCGTTCGACCACGCATACCCAGGCACCCCAATAGAAAAATGCACTTAGATCCGACAATTCATCCTCATCTGTAATATAACCCGGGTAGGGAAACCCTTCATGATCGTCGCGTTGCAGAAACCTGTCCAGATAATACGTTCTGACACCATCCCAGGCAGCGACTTGTGCGGTAGTCAGAGAAACCTGGTCATTGGCCTTGTCAAACCGGTTTTCCTTCAGCTCATCCTTGATGTCCTCCGCTATAATACGTTCCTCCATATTTGTAGGTGGGCGACCGTTCACCTGTGCGAATTCATCAATGGCAAATTGCTTCATATGGACGGTCATCAGGTGGAGAGCCTCCGCCGTATAATCCGGTCCGCGTTGAGCGCCATCACCGAAAAAGCTGCCATATTCCATCAAGGCATACTTGTGGAAGACCTGCTGACCATCTATAATATCCTGTTTGCTGATCACAACTTCGCCACCCTCGGTAACAAAGCCCGACATGGGTGGCGCTTCGAAATAGGTCTGATAACCGATCATGCCGACACCAGCCACACTGATCACCAGGATGAACAACAGTGGTTTCCACCAATTGGCTGTGTTCATAAAATAGCTGATGCCTCGGCCGGCGGAGTCAGGATTGGTGTTTTCATGTTCCATGGTTGCACGTTTAGTGGTTTTTGTTTATTTCGGATTTCAGACTATTTTGTCTTATTTATTCAAAAAGAATGCCAATTCGTTTGCTTCTATCTCCTTATCAATTGATCTTCAGGGAATCAGCCGGAGGTTCTGTTCATTGATCCGTTGTCCCATCATCGCCAGCGAGGTCGTCGCAAAATCGTGTTTGACCTTCCCTTTGATCTCCCGCCACAAATGGTGTACCGGACAGGGGTTGCAATCATCACAGCCTTCCAGACCCAGCATACAGGTGTCAAAAAAGTCTTTTCCTTCCAGGATCTTCACCACTTCGATCAACATGATCTCTTCTGCCGGTCGCTTGAGTGCAATACCTCCGTTCGGACCGCGGTAGGACACCAGAATGCCTCCCTGAGTCAACAACTGCATCGTCTTGGTCAGGAAATGAAAGGAAATATCCAGTTCCTCCGAAATCTCCCCCAGAGAAATGTAGGCATCACCACCACGCTCTCGCGAAACGATGTAGAGTAAAGCCCGAAGTCCGTAATTGCTGGCATTGGATAGTACTTTCATAGTGGATGTCATTGGGAGCCGGAGCCAGGTAAAGATAGGTCAATCAATGAAACATCCTGATCACCCACCAAAACGACTGAGGTTGGTCCGGGTTGTCATAGACAGAAAACAATCTTCACAGCATGGCAAATCATCCATGACCGCCCGAACCAGTTCCATTGTGCGATACCCGGTCCGTTGACCGGATACCAGTCAACCTATTCAACCTTGACAAAACTCTTGATCCCTGATCTGTTATTCCCTTGAACGCTCAATTGATAGATACCTGCAGGCCAATCCGTTGGCAGCGAAATCGTCAGTGTATTATTCCCCTGAGACATGCCAGCCACGCGCTGCAATACCTCCTGTCCCGCCCCGTTCGTGATCCGGATGATCGCTTCATGGTGATCATCCGATGGTATCCTGAGAACGACTCTATCTCTGACAGGATTAGGGTAAAGAGCAAAATCGATCTGTTGATCAGCTGTCCATTGATGGCTGGAAACCAGAGGCTTTGCGGTGAACAGATCATCATGAACGATGGTCACTCCGGCATTGCGCTTAATGATATCCGCCAGATGTACCTTGCGAATCCACTCTTTCTCCTCTTCCGAGATCTCGATGTCGTTTTCGAAATAATACCGATCACCGTCCCGCAATGCCAGGAATTGCTTTCTGATAATCGTCATTGCTGTATGCCCGAACAAAGCCCCGGGCATGTGATCCTCTGCCAGCATACCGACCCAGGGATCGACCTGATCAACTGATCCATATACAAATTCCAGGGTTTGATTCATCAATGGATCAGCACTGAATTCCGTAAAATCAGTAAACGGCTGAAGGCCAAAATCGGCACGAATGCTATTGTAATCTGCCAGGCCTCGTTCACGTCCACGGACAATATTGATCGCTGCGAGATCCATACCACCTGCTCCCGGTTTACCAAACAGGAAATTGCGCAGATCATCGATGACCTTGCAGTCAAAATCCTGCTGAACCACGGTAGCCATCCCGATGAGATAGGGTTCGATCCCGTCCACATCCTGGATCGCTGTCGGGTTGAAAAAGGCATCACGTAAAAGCAAATCACCTTGCGCGATATAATACCCGTCATCATTCATGCGCACCAGCAAACTGTTGATGGTGGTATGCCCGTACCGATAGGCCGCTGCAGAAAAGACATTCATGATTCCCGGATTGGTGAACGGGTCATAAAGCGAATACACCGGAACTTCCATCCCCAAGGCAGGCAACCATTCTCCGTAAACAATCTGCTGAACCAGTCCGGCAACCAGGCGGCGAGCATGCTGATACAGCTGTTCGTCCGTCCAGGTCGGATGGCTGATCTCCAGTTCGGCGCAAAGCCGGTTGTGTTCGCGCACAAACACCGTGTGCAGCGAGGTCAGAAATGGATTTTCATTCGCGCGGACGTCACCGGCGACAAACCATTTTTTCACATTGGGCAACGGCATGGCCATCTCCGGTGCGGCCGGGTCGATCGGTGCGCCATATTCCCCTGTAGTCGTGTTCCAGGGCAGCAGATTACCGTAGGATATTTTCAGGCGGCCACCGGAAAATGTTCGCAACCAGGTCGCACGGTCTTCATCCGAACCGTACACGGTCGATGCATCGATAAATGCAGAGATGGCATTGACGTGTTTTCGTGGATTGACAGTACTGGTTCCCGTAACAGGATCTGATTCGGATCGGGCCATCGGAATGAATTTCGTTCCCGTTCCGGCAGGGTCAAAAAAGGCATCTCCGGTCGGGATCGGTATGGTCAATCCTTCTGCCGCATTGTCCTTCACCAGGGTAATGTCATGATCAATAAACTGGCCCCATCCCCAGCAATATGCACTGAGGCCGATGGGATCATTGGCCATTGTATTCTGTGTGAAAAGGAGGTTACTGATCGCTCGCGCATTCGGGCGGTCGGGACCTGCCGGCTCGGATATCCCATCTGCATAGCCGATGGTACCCAGGGTTAATTGATTTTCTCCCGCTGCTCCCCAGGATTTGTAGATGAGGTTATTGTTGAACCCGTCGATGGTTCGATAACCCTGTCCGGCAGCCCATGTGCTGCCAAGCAGGCACATGAGTACAATACATGTCTGTGTAGTCAACCTGTTCATGGTGTCCTGTTTTAGTTCATATAAAAGATTGTGATGAAAACACGTAACGGGAAAGGAATATCAATTTTAAGACTCATTTGTCTTATTTTTAAACAAGAGCGCATACCAATTGCATTCATTTCCATTGGAATGAAAAAGCTATACAAATGATAGCTACCAGATGCAAGCATCTGATCATCGGTTCGGGATTGGGAATGGCATTCAGGTCGAGGTAAGGGCAAGCCATAGACCATAACTTGCCCTGAACCAGACGTTTCACACCTTATTTAAGACTAATTGGGCCTAAATGTATGGTCATTTTCTTTTCGGCGCAAGGCCCTGGTAAAAAATACTTCATTTTGATTGTTCACCACCCCCATGCTGCTCCCCTGGGGCCTCATGATCGAACCGGCAAAGCTGGTGGAGGAGTCAAGATGTGGAGGAGTCGAGGAGGAAGGGGGGAGAGATTGAGTTCAATGAAGTGTTGACAATATTTCACAATACTCCCTCAAGGAACAAGCACCGACCCACTGATTATCTCCCCGTTGGAGACACGCAACGAATAAAACCATAAACCCGAAGCGATATCGGTCGAAAATGGGCAAAATCCGATATTTTTGTTTCGACCGACTGGACGGCCTGACCCAGAAGGGAATAGAGCATAATCTGACCATTCAGTCCAGAAGGAATTTCCCATTCAAAACCGTGCTGATTGACCTTCAACATACATTTCACCGATGGATCTGATTCCATACTGGTAACCGGTTCCGGGCAACCGATGCGTTCGGTGGCGATCACGACATTATCAAAATACCGCTTCTGTTCGACAGGAGATCCCGCATTCCAGTAATTATTGATAAAAAGGGCATTGATGCCGTAATTGTCCGGGTCGGCATTCCAGTTCCCATGCCAGTTCATATCGTATTGACCGGCCTGGAAGGTGTCATTGATCCAGAATTCGAATAGGCCGTCTGCGGCACCGGGTGTTTTCAGTTTTAAATGCCCTTCAACACAAAACCATTTTCCGGATTCCTGATCTGCAAATAGAGGAGTGTTGCCATACTGCCATCCCAGCCAGCGCATATTGGCGAAATCGTTGTATTTCGTTGTTACCAGATTACCCGCCTCGTCGATCCCACTGGCAGGGTCCATGCCGAGGTACTGATCACCGGGTCCACCCGACCAGAGATGAGCCATCGCCCCGGTTGCCCAATTGGCATTCGCCAGCGTGATGGCCCGACACAATTTTGCAGGACCATTGCCCTGCCATCCTTCCTGATGACGCACATCCAGCTTCCAGTAAATCTCCATGAATGTACTGTCTGGCATAGCCGCATGTTGACCGATATAGTTGGATGGCGTACGGCCAAACGATTTCAGCAGTCCACCCGCGTTGACTTCATCGGCCTGCCAGGTTCCCTGTACTCCCCTGCTTCCGTCACGACCGACACCATTCACCTGATCGAATTCGCCATTGTTATTATTCACTTCAAAGTAACGATCTGTCAAGGGATCTTCAGACTCGAAATCATCACAAAAGATCAGACCAGACTGATCGAGAGAATTACAGTAATCAACTTGTGCCATTCCGGGTAATCCCAAAATGACATTCATGAAAAACAGGATGAACCTTTTCGACTTTCTCATGACTGGAATGTACTCAAAGTTCAAGATGTGACCAAGAAATCATGCCATTAGCAAATCATTTTCAATTTCCCATCTACACTGATACCCCGTCATCCTAGTGCAACACACCGAACTTCCCGCTCTGAAACTCCTGAATGGCCTCGACGATCTCCTGTTGCGTGTTCATCAGAAACGGACCATAAGCGACAATAGGCTCGCGTAACGGTTGACCCATCATCAGAATAAATCGCGCAGGTTGATCCCCGGTCTGAATCGTGATCTGGCCATCGTCCATCCCGAACACAGTCATATCCCCTTCCTGACTTTCCCGCTTTTCCTGGACCATCGCCTGACCACCGTCAACCTGGAGCAACAAACTGCTCCACCCAGAAGGTACTGGAATTGCGGTCGAACTGTGATTAACCAGTTGAATATCCAGCAAGCTCAGCGGACTCAGGGTCTTCGCCGCGCCCTGGACACCGATATAATCTCCGCCGATGACCCGAACAATGCTCCCCTTTTCATCCAGTTTCACGACGGGAATATTCTCCCGGGTGAGGGTCTGGTATCGCGGTGGATGAAGTTTGTGCGCAGCCGGCAGATTGACCCACAACTGGAGCATATGCTGGACACCACCCGCCTTTGAGAATGCCGGTGTCTGAAATTCCTTGTGCAGTACCCCGGCCCTGCTGTCATCCATTGCACCTCATCCTTGCCAATGGTACCGCTGCTGCCGGTCGAGTCGGCATGCGCCAGTTCCCCTTCGAAAACGATGGTCACCGTTTCGAATCCCTTGTGCGGATGAACACCGACACCGCGCGGTGTTTCCGTCGCCGGAAAAAAGTGAGGCGAATTATAATCCAGAAGATAAAACGGACTCACCTCCTGTTGCAGATCATAAGGACCGGGCAGATACCCTTTTACGCGAAAACCGTCACCCACCATGTGTGGATGATCGACCCGATAGAAATGTGCGATGAATTTGTTGTTCATAGACGGCATAACAACGGGGAGCACACTCTGGTTTATTCCAATGCGATTGAACGCATTTATTGGGATGAGGGATGCCTGCCCGCTGTGGCGGGAGGGCCGAGGGAGGGCCGAGGGGATGAGGGCCGAGGGATGAGGGCCGAGGGATGTTTACCCGCCGGTAGAGGCGGGAGGGATGAGGGTGTTATTTCGTTATGGGGTTATTGCGTTATTTCGGTTCTTGTTGATTCATTACCTGGTTGATACTGTAGTTCTCGATTCGCCGATTCTCCAGTTCGCCAATTCCACCTCGTTATCCATTCTACGTTCTACATTCTACCTACCGTGTACAGGAATGAGGGATGAGGGATGAGGGATGAGGGCGGTTATTTCGTTATTGAGTTATTGAGTTAAGTCGAAAGGCCATTTCGTTGTTTCGACCACTGCCCGGGAACACAGACGCAAGTTCGCATTGGTAAAGGATCCAAAGACTGATTCATCATCATTGCGAATTTATCCTGCATTGGAATCCCCTCCACCTGCAAGACAGCTCGAAGACAGTAAAACCGGTCCGATCAGCCTCCGGCAACCCGGAACCACGAACAAAGCAACCTGGAACAATATATCCACTCAGAAGCGTAGTTTTGGTGGCTTTGACCAACACACTTCACCAGCGATGAATTCAACCCGCTCCAATTTCGTTTTGTATGCCACCGTGGCCGTTGCCGGACTAGGCTATTTTGTGGATATCTACGACCTGCTCCTGTTCAGCATCATCAGGATGGAAAGCCTCAAAGCCATTGGCATCACAGATCCCACTGACCTGCAGAATATCGGGCTCAGCCTCCTCAACTGGCAGATGGCGGGGATGCTGATCGGCGGCGTTCTGTGGGGCGTTTGGGGAGATAAAAAAGGACGGCTCTCCGTCCTCTTCGGATCCATCATTTTGTACTCTCTGGCTAATATTGCCAACGGCTTTGTCGAAACCGTCGGCCAATACAAAGTGCTCCGCTTCATCGCCGGGCTGGGACTGGCCGGCGAACTCGGTGCCGGCATCACCCTGGTGAGTGAGATCATGTCCAAAGAGAAACGCGGCTATGGTACGACCATCGTCGCCACGATCGGTATTCTCGGAGCTGTTGCGGCCTATTTTGTGAGCCAGGTGTGGAACTGGCGGACCGCCTTTTTTGTCGGTGGCGGTCTGGGTATTGCCTTGCTCGTTTTACGGGTATCCGTCTTTGAATCCGGTCTGTTTGACCGGATCAAACACAGTCCTGTCCAGCGTGGTAATTTCCTGAGCCTGTTCCAGAACCGGGATCTGTTCTCCAGATACATGAAATGTATTCTAGTCGGGCTTCCCACCTGGTTTGTCGTGGGCATCCTGATCACCCTTGCCCCGGAATTCAGTTCGAATTTCGGGATGAGCGACCCGGTGGCTACAGCAGGCAAAGCGGTCATGTGGTGTTACCTCGGACTCACCCTGGGTGATCTGAGCAGTGGCCTGTTGAGCCAGTGGCTGAGAAGCCGGCGAAAAGCGCTGCTCGTTTTTCATCTGGTTTCCGCAGCGACGATGGTTTGGTATTTAACATCCGGTGATATCAGCCAGACGACTTTTTATATCAAGATATTTGCCATCGGATTCGGTGTCGGTTACTGGGCTGTTTTTGTCACCATTGCGGCTGAAAATTTCGGCACCAATCTCAGAGCCACCGTCACAACGTCCGTACCCAATTTTGCCCGCGGAGCTCTTGTTCCGATTACCATCGGATTTAAAACTGCTGCCGGATCGATGGGGTTGATCTCTGCCGCCTGGCTGGTCGGAGGGATCACTGTGGCCATCGCCCTCGTCACGCTGCACTACCTGCCGGAAACGTTCGGCAAGGACCTCGACTATCTGGAGCAGGAGACGACGCATTTGTAAATCAGAACAAACTGCTCCCTCAATTTAAGCACCAAAATACAAGCACCAAATCACAAACAAATAACAAATTACAAGCATCAAAAACAAAGAAGCATCAAAAAAACAAAATCCAAATAACAAACAAATGCCAATCACCAATACCCAATGACCGAAACATGTCTCGTTTTGGTCATTGTTATTTCGCCATTGGTGCTTAATTGGAATTTGTCATTTGTCTTTTGGTGCTTCCTCCTGACCAAGCATCAAAAATCAAGCACCAAATCACAAACAAATGCCAATCACTAATGCCCAATGACCGAAACATGTCTTCGTTTTGGTCATTGATATTTCGCCATTAGTGCTTCATTGGGATTTGTGAATTGTCTTTTGGTGACGGACATTAAATTTAAATATCTCCATTTTATTTGGCCGAATACCAACCGAACGCCGAAAATTGTCAGCATCAAGATCACAGGTTGGCGAACAGGATTGAGTATCTTACCTAACGCCGAAAATTGTCTGAATCACGGATGAGCGCGGATTACGGGATTTCACGGAAGGAACGTGTAAAAGGCAAGGGACCACCTCGGTGAACGCCGAACGCCGAATACCGTTTTCGGAGGCCCTCCTTTGGCGACTGTCATACCTTTCCTACTTGTTTTGTACTCCCCACCTTCATTATAGGGACTCCTCAGGTATCGTATCTGTACCGTATCTGTGCTTCAGGAAAGCATCTGATGTAAACTGGTTGTACATCTCTGCTACATTGATGGTACTTCCTGGGTACTGCAGAAGTGCAGTCATGGTACACCTCCAGTACTCTACCAGTACTGTTGTGGTACTCTCAGAGTACACTAATAGTACTTTAGCAGTACTCTAACCGTACTTTAAAACAGGGGGTACTCTCCCCTCCTTTTATTCATGCACAATCGGCAATCCCGGACAACATCCCCCCGAGAACTCGGGGTAGTCGAAAGCGCCTATCGCCAAATTGGGTCTTCATTATTTTTTATTACATATGTTTCCAAAGCAATTCTGTGGAGTATTGCCTTTAACGCAGGTGCAGTATACCAATCTTAGGTGTCATCGTGAATTTTGTTCTGCAGGGACTTTTGCCCGGCATCGCCTTCGCCGGCGCCCCGAGTACTCGGGCCCTTTTTGACGCGCCAAAAGAGAGGATCCCGCTCATCATCCCCCCCCGAGTACTCGGGGATGTCCGGGACGAAAAAATGTGGGCATTTTGTCGAAAGAGCTTGTCGCTAAAATGGGCCTTCGATACGAAATTGGCAGCACGTTCATATCGTTTTCTGATTGGGTTCATCCATACATCAGGACCCGGACGCCCCGAGTGCTCGGGGGTCCGGGCCCTCCTTTGGCGACGGTCATTTATTTTCTCCTCGACTTCTCCCCTCCAAACTCACGCCTTCGCATGGGCTTCGGCGGGCAAAGCCTCAACTTTTTGGCCCTCGTTTGGCGACGGAAAAAATAAACGAATAACTCCCTCTCCATAACTCCATAACTTCTCAACATTCCCGATCCGCCTTTGGCGACGATCATTCGAAATATCGCAATAACGAAATCCTGACTGCCGGAGGCAGTAACCCAATAACCTCCTTACCTGGTCAACGTAACATCCCCTTTATACAATCGGACCGACCCATCAATTAACTCAACTTCCACCACATAGATATAAACGCCTGGATCCATGACCTCATCCCGGAACGTGCCATCCCACCCAGCCGAAGGATCGTTGATTGGGAGGTCTGAACGGGAGTAAAGAGCATTGCCCCAGCGGTCGAAAATGGCCAGGTTTTTTATTCGATTTATTTGGTCATTTCCGTAGATGGAAAACACATCATTGATGCCATCGCCATTCGGCGTAAAACTGTTGGGGATAAAGATATTTCCTCGGGTTTTAATGATCACCTCCAGGGCATCCGAATCCGAACAGCCTTCCTGGGTCCATCCGGTCACGACCACAGTCTGATTGACGGTCAGGGGACCAAGGGAGGTCTGGAGGCAGGTAGGACAGGAGAGAGGGTCGGAGGCAGTCCATTGCACCTGCGACAGACTCTGGGTGGTTTGAGCAGAGAGGTCGATGACCTCGCCCGGCGCGGCGATGCGGTCGGGACCGGCATCGATGGCCAGCGATGCGCCCGCGGTGATGACAAGACCGGAAAGGGTGTCGAGGCATCCGGCTGCATCGCGGATCAGGATCGTGTATTGTCCGGGAGACAGATCGTTAAAGACGGTCGCTGATTGCCAGTCACCCGCATTTAATTGCAATTCAAATGGGGCTTGTCCTCCAGAAATATTTATGATTTCGATGTGGCCATCCTGATCGCCGGCACAGGTTTCGCCCTGGATCTGGAACTGGGACGCCAGGCTTACATACTCGTAATACCGAATGGCCAGACTATCGCAGCCGGCCGAATTCTGTAGGTAAGTGGTATCGGATAAAATACCGGTTTGGCCACACAGGATGATGGTCTCCTCGCTTTGTGTGAACGGCAGATAATTGGTTTCGGTGACAAGGACCGTATCGCAATCCACACCGGGCAAAACACTGACGATCGTACCGACCTGTGATGGCTCACACGTCGTTTTTTCAACGTATAGCGTGTCAATTCCAACATATTGTATGTCCGTCGTAACGACGCTGTCGCAGCCGTATTGATTGGATAGTAAAATGACATTGTAAATGGCTCCCGCAGGGTCGCATGTCACCCCGGATATCAGAGTAGAATCGGAAGGTAGAAGGCTGGTTGTGGTGATGATGGTGCTGTCGCAACCCAGGGCTGAGGGTTGAATCGCAACTGAGATCCCTGCCTGTGCCGGATCGCAGGTCGCTGCCATGAGCCAGGTCGTATCAAGGGTGCATACGTGTATTCCGTAATGATCAAACTGTCGCAAGGGCCTCCGCTGACCAGGAGGGTATCGGTATAATTTGTCCCTGTCCCGCAGATCAGCGCCTGGTTGGTTTCCTGGTACTGACCAGTGTAGAGAATGGTTCGAACAACAATGCTGTCGCAACCAAATATCGACTGCATAACCAGGGTATCCTGCCCAGCCTGGGTCTGATCGCAGGTGTCTATGGTCACCTCGATAAAATAGGACGGACTTAGCGTCATGGTGGAGACCACCAGGCTGTCGCAGCCCTCTGCATTCTGCAGCCAGATTGTATCGGTACCCACCTGTGCGGGGTCGCACGTTTGAAGGGATATATTCGTCTCATCAGATGGGAGCATAGTGATCATGCGAACGACGATGCTGTCACAACCCTGCTGATTGCTCAGGGTGTCGATATATACACCCACCTGCTGCGGCTCGCAGGTGCCTGACATCACAGTGTCAGGCTGCGCCAAGGCCAGGTCTATCGTCAAGGAAAAATTGTCGGTATAGTCGCACTCCGGAATGTCAAAATCATCATCATCCACTCCGGACAAAACGGATTGATCCGTATTGACCACCATGTGCAGTTGGGAGAGTGGCGGAGACATGAAACTGAATGTGAGATCAAGCAAACTTTCGCCAGCAGCGATCAGTTGCGTGGTCGAATAGACCCCAAGCAGGTTGCCGCCAGCAAGTGGATCTGCATCGTAAAAAGCTACCGGTATGCCGACAGGAACGGAAAGGGATGCATCCGCACGATTGTGCAGATCAAAAGAGATGGTGTACTGCTGTGTGGTGGGATCGTAGTTGATACATCCGATCTCCCCGTACATCCCCGCTGCCCTTTGGCGATAGTAGCCATTGGTATCGAGAAGGGATTGTTGCTCCATAAAACTGTTGTACCGCCCATTGAGATCGGTGGCATTATTTTTTTGGACGGCGGGAATGGTGAGATCGTCGTTGACATTATTGATGTGATAGGCATACTGGTTCCAGACCTTGCGGCCCGGTGCCCAGGGGGGCAGGCTGTCGGGAGAGCCAAAAATTTTTACCTGGCCAGAAGCACTTCCATTACTAGCGCTTCGACAAACAGTGCAAATCTGAGAGGAGCCATTATTGAGTATATCGCCGACAATAGGACCTTCATAACGGGTCAAAGATTCACAAGATAAACTGGTGATTTCCACAGGTACTGATGAACTGCCATTTATTATGCGCAAATGGGTTTCATCCCTGTGGATGATTTCAGCCATTCCATCTCCATTGAGATCAAAGAGAGCTACGCTGGTCATCGCCGATTTATCAGTATGAGGAAACGTCCACTGTTGGGCCAGATTGACCGTGCCATCATATTGGTAGCTAATCAATTGCTCCTGTCGCACGATCAAAATGGATGGTAAAGCGGAAGGAGAGATTCTTCCGATCACAGGTGTATTTGTTGGAAATACATTTGTACCATTGTTATCAGAATTTACAGGTGGGATAACCTTGGCTAACAGAGTGGGAGAACCACTTATAAGCGTATAGGCAAATAATCTAGGTTCAAATTCTGCTGTTTCACTATGGACTATCACATCAAGAATTCCATCACCATTGATGTCACTGATGGCTGTGAGTCCATCCCGATATTTGCCATCTACATGGATAGTATAGGGTGTCATCGTATTCCCGACAAGACCATCGGGATTGGTTATCTGTACTTTATAGATCGTATACCCTGCGGCCAATTGCAGATCAGAAGGATAGTCATCTAATTGAGCGGCTACTGAACTACCAAAGTATTGATCCTGGCCGATACCTGAATCAGCCCCATCAGCAAGTTTTACACCTGTAAGTGCATTAAATATGCGATTGCCTACATAGACCTCAGGGATGCCATCCTGATTGAAATCCGCAAAACCAATATTTCCGGTACATTCTTTCCTTTTATTATCCACATGATAGTCATCGGAGACCCATCGAGTAGTACCATCCAAATCCACGCAATAAATCCGACCACGATTAGGATTAAAGACATCCCAATCAATATTATAATATAATTCAGGGACTTGATCATTATCTGCATCTACAATAACAATATTTGGGGCAACTGAAGACAATCCTAAAATTGGAACTGAATATAGAGTATCCCCAGAGTCCGGGTTGATAATAAAAATTCGCGGTCCTTGGCCTATAACAATTAATTCAGGATAACAGTCGTCTGTGACATCTGCAAAAGTTGGCTGGGATCTATCAAGTATTTTATCAATGCCACTTACTGATTTAAGTTCCATTTGGATAAGGCCTGTGATACTTTTTATTGATAAAGCAGGATGATGTATCTAAAAAGTTGCATTGCTGAGCAAAGGCAAATTGGAATCCAAGCAGGAAAATGAACATACAAATTGGAAGGTATGAAGATGGCATGGTTGACCTGTTTGAATAGCCCCAAAAGAAGGAAAACCAACTGCGCAGATTCTGCGCAGTTGGTTTATGCCGGATTATTGTTTGATAATCTTTAGTACAGATTCATGACCGTTCATGTCTCTATACTTCAAAAAATACAAACCAGGGGGACCATGTAAGGATTGCCGATGTTGCTTACCAGTGAACGAATCCCCTTTATTTGCTTCCCGCGCATCCAGTATTTCGAATTCCGTCCGTGGCAGACTGGAATAAATTATTATCTCTCCTGAATGTGTTGGATTGGGCTGGACGAATACGGCTCCACGATTCCAGGTTTCAGTTTCAATTGTTCCTGTAAACGGCACTGGATCATAATCATTGCAATCGGGAGTCGGCACATAAATGGTCTTATAACATTGACATATGGATGAAGATGAGCAACTGGACTGACATACTTTAATAGTAAGATAGATATCTTCTTCGAATGGTCCTACTTGTTGAGGTGAAGGCAAAGGCCCATCATCCAGGGCGGTTCCATCCAACTTTGTTGCTTCATAACATGCATATTTTGATGGTGGCCAATCCACATCAAGATCTACATAATAGGTGATATCTCCATATTGGTCTTTTGAACACGGCACATCCTCCACATAGACCTCCAGATTACAAGTGGTACTGCATGGTTTGGGTGGGCAAATTATAAATATACTCTTACAGTTTCCGTCTTCAAGAGAATACTCTAAACAACCTTCGTCGATTGACAGTTCAGTTATAGTATAAATTTCATTGTAATCATAAGAAATTTGGTTAAGGTCATAACTACCAGATGTTTCACTTGGCACTTCTATATCAAAAGACCACGTATTGTTGGTAAAACATTGAACATTGCTGATCTCTACATCATAAAAGTCTTCACATCCCGAACAATAAGCCGGAGGTTCTATATACTCTACATATTCACAACTGTCAGAAACGTACAGGGTCAACAACCAGCCTCCTTCCTGTATTTGAATGGCCCCAATTGATCTGTGCATTCCCTGTTCCATCAGTGTGCCGGGCAGGTTCAGTCATTGTCGTGTGGTTGAACTGGGTGGTCAGGGAATCAGCTTTGTACTTCCATGGTATGGATTCCATTTCCTTGAATGCTAACTTATCCATATCACATAGGGATTGTCAGTAAAAGATTGGAGTAAAGTACCTCATATTTTTCATTCCCGCAATACTTGGGTACAATAGTTTCAGGCCTAAATTGCTGGGCATGAGGTAGAAAGCGTTGATATGCATTGCTGGGCACCAGCAGGTGCGAGGTATCTTGGGCATCATGCAGGGCATGTGCCCAAAATTATTTGTTTCCAATGGAGAGGTTCGGAATGTTACTCTGTGGTTCTGTGCTCAACTTTTAGTTTATGGTATTTCATGCCTGGCCCGCTTCAATCGCCAGCGGGGCTCGGTACTTTTGATGCACCAAAAGTACCCAAAAGTGCTTGTCACCAAAATGGGCCTTTACATCTTGTTTGGCTTCTCGTTTATATCGTCGCTGTACTTGAGGGGCGTTTATATCATGGCCCAGCCGTTCCTGTTTTGCCGTTGGGGTAGCCACGTAAATGAATATGATATGATGCTCTTCGCTAAGCGTCATCCACTACAACTTATCGGCAAAACAATACGGCATGCCGTTATTTGTGAGCATCAATGGAATAATGATAAACGCTTAAACTGCCAGGTCGGCCATGATATTTTTGGGAGGCCCCTCGTTTGGCGACGGTAAAAATAAACGAATAAACCCCATAAACGCCCTATCTGGTCACCGTCACATCCCCCTACAGCTTCACCGATCCATCGATCAATTCCACTTCCACCACATAGATATAAACGCCCGGATCCATGACCTCATCCCGGAAAGTGCCATCCCAACCAGCAGAAGGGTCGTTAATTGGAAGGTCTGAACGGGAGTAAAGGGCATTGCCCCAGCGGTCGAAAATGGCCAGGTTTTTTATTCGATTTATTTGATCATTTCCATAGATGGAAAAAGACATCATTGATGCCATCACCATTCGGTGTGAAGCTGTTGGGGATGAAGATGTTTCCTCTTGTTTTGATGATCACTTCCAGGGCATCTGAATTGGAGCAACCTTCAAGGGTCCAGCCAGTGACTACCACGGTCTGATTTATCGTGAGAGGTCCGAGGGAGGTTTGGAGGCAGGTGGGACAGGAGAGTGGGTCCGAGGCCGTCCATTGCACTTGCGACAGACTCTGGGTGGTTTGGACGGACAGGTCGATGACCTCGCCCGGCGCGGCGATGCGGTCCGGTCCGGCATCAAGGGCGACTGATGCGCCCGGAGTGATGACAAGACCACTGAGGGTGTCCAGGCATCCGGCTGCATCGCGGATCAGGATCGTGTATTGTCCGGGAGACAGATCGTTAAAGACGGTCGCTGATTGCCAGTCACCCGCATTTAATTGCAATTCAAATGGAGCCTGGCCTCCAGAAATATTTATGATTTCGATGTGGCCATCCTGATCGCCGGCGCAGGTTTCGCCCTGGATCTGATACTGAGAATTCAAGCTCACATATTCGTAATATCGGATGGCCAGGCTGTCGCAGCCGGCGGAATTTTGCAGGTAGGTAGTGTCGGATAAAATACCGGTTTGACCACACGAGATGATGGTCTCCTCGCTTTGCGTGAAGGGCACGTACGTGGTTTCGGTGACAAGGACTGTATCGCAGTCCACACCGGGCAAAACACTGACGATCGTACCGACCTGTGATGGCTCACACGTCGTTTTTTCAACGTATAGCGTGTCAATTCCAACATATTGTATGTCCGTCGTAACGACGCTGTCGCAGCCGTATTGATTGGGAAGGACAGTGACGTTGTAAGTGGCTCCGGCAGGGTCGCAGGTCACCCCGGAAAGGAGGGTTGAATCGGAGGGTAAAAGACTGGTTGTGGTGACAATGGTGCTGTCGCAACCCAGGGATGATGGTTGCACGGCAATGGTAGTTCCTGACTGCGCCGGATCACAAGTCGCTGCCGAGAGCCAAAGTGGTATCCAGGGGGCATAGGTGTATTCTGTAATGATCAAACTGTCGCAAGGGCCTCCACTGACAATGAGGGTGTCGGTATAATTGACACCAGTACCGCAGATCAATGTCTGGTTGGTTTTCTGGTACTGCCCAGTGTAGAGAATGGTTCGAACAACGATGCTGTCGCAACCAAATATCGACTGCATAACCAGGGTATCCTGCCCAGCCTGGGTCTGATCGCAGGTGTCTATGGTCACCTCGATAAAATAGGACGGACTTAGCGTCATGGTGGAGACCACCAGGCTGTCGCAGCCCTCTGCATTCTGCAGCCAGAGGGTATCTGTACCCACCTGTGCGGGGTCGCAAGTTTGAAGGGATACATTCGTCTCATCGGATGGGAGCATGGTGATCATGCGAATGACAATGCTATCGCAACCATGCTGATTGCTCAGAGTGTCGGTATATACACCCACTTGCTGCAGGTCGCAGGTGCCAGACATCACAGTGTCAGGCTGCGCTGAGGCCAGGTCTGTCGTCAGATAAATATTGTCCGAATAGTCGCACTCCGGAATGTCAAAATCATCATCATCCACTCCGGACAAAACGGATTGATCCGTATTGACCACCATATGGATTTGGGAGAGCGGCGGCGACGTGAAACTGAATGTGAGATCAAGCAAACTTTCGCCAGCAGCGACGATCGGTTGCGTGGTCAAATAAACCCCCAGCAGGTTGCCGCCACCAAGTGGGTCCCCATCGTAGAAGGCTACCGGTATGCCGACAGGAACGGAAAGGGATGCATCCGCACGATTGTGCAGATTAAATGAGATGGTGTACAGCTGTGTAGTGGGATTGTGTTGGATACAACCTAGATCTCCGTACATCCCCGCGCCCGCTGGCGATAGTAACCATTGGTGTCGAGCAGGGACTGTTGCTCCATGAAACTGTTGTAGCGCCCATTCAGATCCGTGGCATTATTTTTTTGGACGGCGGGAATGGTGAGATCGTCGTTGACATTGTTGATGTGATAGGCATACTGGTTCCAGACCTTGCGGCCCGGTGCCCAGGGGGGCAGGCTGTCTGGTGAGCCAAAGACTTTAACCCGTGTCTGAAGTATTTTCCAGCTATTTCATCACGACAAGTAATGCAAATCTGGGAGGAACCACTATTGAAGATATCGCCGACAATGGGACCTTCAAAAAGTGGCAAAGATTCACATGGTTTACTGACTATTTCCATAGGTATCGAAGAGCTAGCATCGATGATGCGGAGTTGAGATTCATCCCGTGAATGATCTCTGCCACGCCATCTCCATTGAAATCAAAAAGAGCTAAACTGGTGATCGCCGATTTATCTGTGTGTGGAAAGGTCCACTGCTGGGCCAGAGTAGTAGTGCCATCATATTGGTAACTTAGCAATTGCTCTTCTCGGACGATCAAAATGGATGGAAAATCGGATGATGAGACTCGCCCAAAGACAGGAGATGCCGTTGGAAATATATTATTCGAATTGTTCAATGGATTAGCAGGTGGAATATTCCTGGCCAGCAGAATGGGTGAACCATTAGCATACGTATAAGTATACAATCTGGCTTCGAATTGAGGTGTTTCGCTGTGAACAATGACATCCAATACACCATCGCCATTGATATCACCAATAGCTGTGAGACCATCACGGAATTGTCCATCGACCTGAATCGTGTAGGTTGTCATGCTGTTGCCTATAAGGCCATCGGGATTAGTTATATTTACTTTATAAATAGTATAACCAGCGGCTAATTCCAGATCGGATAGGTCCCATCCAATTGTGCAGCTACAGAAACACCAAAACTCATACTCTGACCGATACTGAAATTACCTCCATCTGCCAGTTTAACCCCGTTCGAGCATTAAATATGCGATTGCCTACATATACCTCGGGATTCCATCCTGATTAAAGTCAGCAAAGCCAATATTTCCCTCACAAAGCTGTCTGTTTTTATCGACGCAATAATCATCCGAAACCCATCGGATGGAACCATCCAAATTCAGACAGACTAATCTACGCTGCCATAGATTCCCCGCAAAACCAACTAGTAGTATTATAATAATTCTGGAATTTGATCATTATCTACATCGGCAATTGCGACACTTTTCAAATTAAACGGAATACTCTGGAATGGAATAGAAAATATTGTGTCCCCGGAAACAGGATTTAAAATAAGGATTCTATTATCCAGACCAATCAATATTATTTCAGGATGACAGTCACCTGTAATATCTGCTAGAGAAATATGGGATTGAAAATTGACTTCTACAATACTACTTGATTTCATCTCCAGCTGAAAAGGTCCTGTAAAAAAATTATTGTTGATAAAGCATGCTGAAGTATCCAGATTCTTGCAATCCTGGGCTAGTACAGTTTGAAATCCAATCAGAAATACAGATATACAAAGTGGAAGAAAAGAAAAAGAAATCGCGCCTTTTTGGTTCATAACCCGAATCATTTAGTAAATAATACAGCCATCCTGCACAAGATTTGCGCAGGATGGCCATAGAATAAACAATTACTGCTTGATGATCTTGAGAACAGAACCATGACCAATCATATCCCTATATTTCAAGAAATATAATCCAGATGGAACTTGGAGGGATTGTCGATGCTCTTTTCCTGTGAATGAATCCAGTAAAATCCGTTTCCCATGAACATCCAATATTTCGTACTCTGTCTTTGGCAGACTGGAGTATATTATAATCTCGCCGGAATGGGTCGGATTCTTATTTGCGAGACAATGAATTAAATTAAAGTTTTTCATCTAGAAAAGATTTTTGGATTCATGTTTCGCTTCCAACCTCCCCTCCTAAGGGTCACTTCATTCTACTCTTACCAGATGAAAGCTACTTTCTGGGGTATGCATATTGTTCGACCTGATCAGGAGTGTTATCCTGTGAAGTCGTGTTCAAGTATACTTCAATGTCTATAAAACTACACATTTTCTTTCAAATTGCAAAGGCCTGGTTGAAGGCGCTACGTTTTTTGTCAACTGGCTGCCAACCAGCATGATGCGGGAACAAAATTTGCTTTTCGTCTTTCCTGCTTCGCCAGTAGGCCTCTGCATTTCGGTTCAGCAGCTAACCGCCTCCGGCCATTAAAAAGCAACCGATACAAGCTTTCCGACCCCAGACGATGTCGTTAAAGCGACATGCCTGGGGTCCCATTTCCCTCTTCCCACTTCCACCTTCCGCCTTCCGCCCCCGGACGATTCCGCTCCTAAAGCGGAATGTCCGGATCCGGAACTTAAGATCCAGATCAAAGCATCTGGGCATGGTGCCGAAAGCACCATCGTCCGGGTTCCACCTTCCGACTTCCCACTTCCCACTTCCGACTTCCGCTTTATCTTCGCCTCCAAATCCAGCACATTGACTATCCTCCACGCTATCCTCATCGCCATTCTCGAAGGACTGACGGAATTTTTACCCATTTCTTCGACCGGCCATATGATTCTCCTTTCCCACCTGTTGGGTTATGGAGAGGATGATTTCACAAAGACCTTTGAGATTTTCATTCAATTGGGTGCGATCCTCGCCATCGTGTTTTTATATGCCCGGAAATTCCTTCTTAAGCCAGAGATTTACTATAAATTATTTATCGCATTCCTGCCCAGCGCGGTGCTTGGATTTCTTTTTTATAAGATCATCAAGACCTATCTGTTCAATCATTGGGTGGTCGCCATATCGCTTATTTTGGGTGGCGTGGTGCTCATTGTTATTGACAAACGACTGCATGCCAGCCAGGCGGATGATCAAGCTGACCTGTCTCAACTGTCCTATCGGACCGCCCTGTTCATCGGAATATTCCAGGTGATCTCCATGATCCCGGGCGTATCCCGTGCAGCTGCGACGATTATCGGTGGGATGGCCAATGGACTATCAAAAAAACAGGCTGCTGAATTTTCATTTCTCCTGGCCATCCCGACGATGGCTGCGGCAAGTGGCTACGACCTGTTGAAATTCGAAGGGACCATCACCGGAGATCAATGGGGATTATTGATCCTGGGATTTGTCGTGGCATTTATTACCGCCATCGGTGCAGTGATCTGGTTTGTCAAATTATTAGAACGATATGGTTTTGCCGGATTTGGCTGGTATCGAATAGGGATTGGTGTGCTGTTCCTTCTGTTTGCCGGCTGGAGCGCGTAATTTCTGTCACCGATTATCGAAGCACCGTCACTGTTCCTTTGAACACTCTGCTCACGCCATTGACAAACTTGATCCTGGCCAACCAGGCATAAGCACCTTGGGGCACATCCTCCCCCCGGTATGTTCCGTCCCAGAAACCAATTGGCTGATTGTCGACCAACTCCGTTGACCCCCATACCAATTGCCCCCAGGGCGAATAGATCGCAATCTCATACTCCTTGATCCCCATCCCGACGGGCCGGAAGTGCCGCGTTCCTTCCTCACCATATCCGGGAGTCATCGCATTGGGCGCATAGAAGGTGGTGATCCATTCGGGATCAATGAACTGGACGGCCGTATCGATGCACGTATAGGCCCCGTTATTGTCATTGTAGGCGATCAGCAGCACACGGATGGTTCTGTTGATATCATATTCATGAACAACATGCGTGGATGTATCCGAGGTCCCGTCGCCCAGATCCCACAGATACCGGTCACTCCATTGAGAAAGATTGGTAAAAGCACATCACCAATAATGTGCTCATCATCGTTGACATCGACTGAAAATGCGGCCTGCGGCCCTTGAAATACCTGTAGGATATCCTGGAGGTCCAGCGTATCCTGGCAAGCATCAGTCTGGCGTGCGATCAAGCGGATCCCGTAAATACCAGGTTGATTGAAGCTGACAACCGGAGATGGACCATTGAAGGTGCCCACGCCGTCGATTTCCCACGTATAACTGGTTGCATCAACACTGAGGTTGATCAGGGGCCATGTCATTGGCGAACAACCCACGCCGGGGCCAAGATCAAAATCTGCAATCGGCTGACCCAGTATTTCGATGAGTTGCTGGGCCGTATCCTGACACTGATAGATATTACCGACCGTCAGCGTAACAGAATATACCCTTTCGCAGGAGGCACCCAGGAGACATTCTGTGATGTAAACACTTGTCCTTCTATTGACCAATGAAAGGACACCCCATTTGGATAATCACTGGTCAGTACCAGCGGTTCCTGGCCAAAACAGATCGGTCCGGGAGGCATTCCGATGCCACCCGTTGGACTTGGGTAAACCTGGATAACTACCTGCGCCGTATCCGAATAACACCCGTTGGCATTCTGAGCACGCATACGAACGACATAACTTCCCGGAGCCGTGAAGGTGTGAACCGGTTCACTGGAAAAATCAGCAGAGCTTCCGTCTCCAAACGTCCAGACATATCCGAGCGTACCTGATCCCGCTGCCAGATTTGTAAAGTTTACTGTAAGCGGACTGCACCCGGTAAATGTCGAAGGCGCAAAGTCTGCTGTTGGTTGTTCCAGAATCTCGACCATACTTGTCGTGATTTTGGGACAATTATTCTGTGCCGAATACCCGGTCAGGCTGACCGTGTAGATCCCGGGATCGGAATAGGTATGCATAGGAGAGATCGCTGTACTTTGATTGCCATCACCAAATACCCATACCTGACCAACTGTGCCCTGTGATGCATTGAGGAATTTTATCGGCTCGCCGACACAAGCTTGCGGGAGGTGTGTAAAACTGACCTCGGGCGAAGGGTGGACCTCGACAAGCACGGTATCGGTGTCCTCGCCACAATTCGCCGCAAACAGGATAATGGTATGCCAACCCACTTCCTCCAGGACGAATTCGGGAGACTTTTCGGTGGTCGCATAAATCAGACCACCGCCCGGATCAAAGACCTGCCAGCTGGTGATCGCACCCGGCGTGCTGTAATCCCCGGGATGAACAATCAGCGGTTGACACCCGTCAAGGGAGTCCAGTTCGATGAACGCACGAACATCTGGCGGATAGACGGTAATGATCTTGGTCATCGTATCTGCACCACATTCATTGGTCGAGATCAGTATGACGGGGTATGTCGAAATTGTCGAATCAGGGGTGGTATAGATCTGTACCGGCGGCTCGACACCAGCCATGACGGAACCATTTCCCATGTCCCAACTGAAATTATCAGCATTGCCGAGACTGATATTGGAAAATTGGATGGAAAGCGGGGAGCATCCTTCCGACACATTGAACCCGAAATCGACAACCGGATAGGGATGGACCAACACCTGTTCTTCCCAGATCTCGGTACCACACAAATTGCTGACCTGCTGCAAAATGGTAAGGACAGAATCACTGGTGATCGCATCGATGTGGAAGACACCGGGATCCTTTCCGGTCAAGGTATCCCCCTGGACAATCCAGATCTCCTGTAGAAAATCTCCGCTGCTCGTGCTGATCACTTCCACCGGAAACGGTGCACATCCCTCGTCAGTCACCAGGTCAAATCCGGCAGCCGGCGGATATATCACCGCAATATCCTGTTTGAAACTATCGAGACAACCTTTGTCGGAAGTCACTGTGAGTGATAGGTTGAAGTTGCCTGCAAGGCTGTAGGTATGCTGTGGATTCTGCTCTGTACTGACGGAGCCATCACCAAAATCCCACAGGTATGTCCATGCGTGATCGCTACTGTCCTGAATCGAAAAGAGCATATTCACACAGGGATGTCCTTCGAAATTGAAATCAATCTCTGGAAGCGGATGAATCCGCAGTTCCCTGGTCCTGCAGGATGAACAACCCTGGAAGGTCTGACTCTCCAGACAATATTCGAGAATGTACGTACTGTCGCCCTGCAGCAGACCAAGATCCACAACGCCGAGAACGGGGTCGATTACCCCGGGACCTTGCCACGTGCCTCCGGCGGGAGAAAATCCATCTAATGTGAGCAGATCAGTTTGTTCGCATTCCTGGAGATCCGGCCCTGTGATCACCACTGCGGCAGGATCGATGATCTCTACGACGACCTGACCCGATTGTTCACAGGATATTCCCGGATCCAGAGCATAAGTGTAGGCATGTTGACCGCCGCCTGCCAGATGGAGATCAATGCTTCCGGTTTTCGCATCGATCCCCGGTCCCGACCAGGTGCCTCCAGCAGGGGAAGCTGTCAGCTGCCAGGTATGATCTGATACACAGATCACCTTGTTAGGAGGCAGAACCAGTGCGGGCAATTGGATCAGTGTAATGATTGCATCTGCATGGACAGTACATCCATTCCGGGTGTAGGTCACCTGCATCGTGTACGTTCCGGTTGGCAATCCAGCCATGACCGGGTTGAAGGTACCCGAAAACGGATCAACCCCCGGACCTGACCAGAGGACGGTGCCTCCCGATGGAGCAACTGTAAAACCAGTAGCCTCTGTGAGGTCAATTTCCTGAGGCACAAAACACAAAAATGTCGTGTCCTGTAGTTCGATCATAGGAGGTGGTTCGACTGTGATCGTCGCACTGTCCGTCGCAGTGCAGCCATTCCCGTCTTTCCACGCATAATTGACCACCCAGGTTCCAATGCCTGTTACAGATGGATCGAAAACGCCAAATTGTGCATTGATGATCCCTGCCCTGACCAGACCCCGCCCGGTTTGTCAGCCTGCAGGATTGCGGGGGAACTGTTGAGACACAAAAAACGATCATTTGCCTGGACAACCTCCGGTATGGCGATTGTAAACGTAACCGTATCTGTATTCTTGCAAATTCCATCCAAAAGAGCATAGACAATCGAAACGGTTTGCCCGGCCACAGCACCCGGATTGAACAATCCTGTCACAGGATCAACAATACCCTGTCCCGACCAGGTTCCTCCCGGATAATTTGCCTTCAGATAAAACGAAGGCATATTGGCACAAATGGCCAGTGGTACGGGCTGGATCTTCAGATTAAGAAGCGGGAGAATGTTGATATGTATGGAATCTGAAGCCGTGCCGCATGCCCCAGATGCCTGGATGTAAATCGGATATGTACCCGCATTTCCAAAGTAGATATTGGCTGGATGCATTTTATTGGAAACAAGAGGAAGACCACCGGCAAAGCTCCATTGATAGGAACTGATGGCACCTTGGTAGACGACATCCGGCGTATAGACAAAAGATCCACAAGCTGGAGGCACCGTATTGAGATAGACACTCGGCTTATCCAATATGTCGATAGACACTGTTGCCTGGGTCGGGCACTGAATCGAATCCAGTTGATAATAAAAGAGATGACTGCCAGGCTGCAATCCCGATGGATCAAACCACCCTTCTGGAGAAATACTACCGGATGCCGGCCCTATTCCCGTCCAAATTCCTCCTGTCGGAGAGCCCAGGAGCAGGATTGAATCACCATTAAAACAATATTGATTGGGGACTCCAGGAAATGTGATATCTGGTGTCTGAGGCACAATAACGGGAACGTCGAAATTCAATATTCCGCAGGGCCCATATACTGTCAGATGAACAGATCCAGACTCATAAAAAACCACAGGTGAAAATGAAAAGCCTTTCCTGGTTTCTGGAAAGGTTTTATTGAACGTCCAAATACATGAATCAATGGGTCCGTCGTATGTAAATCCCAGGGCAAATGGACTCACGACGACGGAGTCACAAGTTTGAGGTGGTGAATAAATGGCCACGTCTGGTGGTAAAAAAATATAAATTGTATCCCGAATAAAACTTTGTCCACAGTCATTCGCTGCAAGCAGTTGAATAATATACGTCCCTGTATCTAAAAAAGCGATTTCGATCTGTTTATTCCACACAGTCATCAACGAATCCGTGAATTTCCACTTTAGTGAATCCTGAGGAATAATCGTCCATTTTGTAGACGTCGTGAATGCATTAGACGCATTGGTAAATGTTTCTACCACGGGTAAGGAATCGCAGTAAGCGTCAAACCCGTATTTCCGTGTAAAGCCAGCTTCCGGACTCAACACAACTGCCACGCCACCATAACTGGTATCCGCACCACAGGCATTGGTGACAATCAGTCTGACAACATAATTACCCAAAGAATCATAATAATGAGTGGGGTCTTTGTCATAGGAACCATTCCCATCGCCAAATTCCCACTGTGCTGTATAGGCATGGCAACTCAAGTTGACAAACCCGTAGCCGCCACCCAGACAAACATCCCCGCTGCCAAAAAGAGCCTTCGGTTTTTTGCGTATCCCGATCGAATAGGTTCCTGATTGACAGGTCTCCCCAGCCGGACAGACACGGACTCCTTTGAAACACACTGAAAAGAAAAGCACATCACCTCCCATGCAAAGAACGCTGTCTGGAAGAGTGTAGGTGTGGATAAAATCCGCATTGTTATACAGCGTATCCTGCGTGCCATCCCGCCAGTCAACAACAAAATAGTGGAATCCGGTATCGCTTGAGTTTTCAAAAACAATGGTCTCGCCATCACAAAAGACAGGTCCACTCTGTGGCGTGAATTTGACATTCAGACTACCGCAATCGTCACTGGCGCAATCATCAAAGGAACAGGTCTGACCATAAGTCGAAATGGATAATAACGACATTATGCCGATAAAAAGAAAAGTCTTTATCAGGGCATGTTGAAAAGCATATTGACTTATTGATACCATATGCTTTCATATATTTTACGTCGGCCGGGTGTCAGCGTCGACGTTGGACATTTGATCTGATCGCCATAGGGGACTTCGTCGGCGTATCCCCATAAGCTGCAGGACGGACTGGAAGCAAAGTGAACCGCCAGCGAAATTTCCAGGATCGGGCCAAATCCATTACGCAATCCGGTGAGGTTGCCGGCATAGGCAAGGCCCAGATCGATGCGTTTGGATCGTTGAACGATACCCCCGAATTCGAGTTGAATGCTATACCAGTCTGTGTTGTTATGCGGTGTTTCCTGGCTATGAAAATTCGTGTGATATGCCAGACCAACAGCCAGATTTCGGTTGACTGAAAGCCGGCCACCAAACTCTGAATAGTGGATAGGGCCCTGTTGTTGGTAGGCGATTAACGGGCGAAATGTAACCACTGTTCGTGCCTTTGAGGTGAGCACAAATTCTGTACTGAGAAAGCCATGCCATCGCAAGGGCAATCGGGTGTCCTGTTCCAGGATAGATTCAATATTGCCTGAAAAATCCCGTTTTCCCAATGAAAAGGCATTATGGATAGCCAATCCATAGAGCATGGTCGGCGACCGAAAGCGCTGTCTGTTCAACAAGATCCGATGAGAAAATCCGACTGCAGGTTGGATAAACCACAAGGAACGCCCATCATTATATGGTACAAAACTGGTGGCATTTGGTGTGCCATTGTTATTTGAGGTACCATATTTGGGATCCAACTGATCGGAAAACACCAATCTGCTGTAGTCCACCCGTTTGGAAGCCCACATCATGGCCAGACCAAATCGGAGATTATGACTGGAATATCCAGCGTCGAAGGCAATGGTTCCGGACATACGCCCTCCAAAATCAGTCGTTCGCAATAACCCGGCTCCCTCCTGATCTGCACCGAGATGAAGGCCGTAGTCGAAAAAACTGCAGGGCAGACTTTCCTCCAGGTCCGGAGATCGTCTGAAATCCGGGACTCCCGGACTGGTTCCATTGTCCTTTGTACTTTGCTGATACACTCATTGCGCCCCGAAACCCGGTGAGGGACGGATTGAAAAATGACTCAGCATTGGTGAATTGAAGAAAAAAGGGATCTTGACCAAAAAGCAACCCTTGGCAAAGCAATCCCAAAAGGACCATGTTCAAACGCAAAAGATTGGATCGGCGGGTGAGCAAGGGGGTGGAGAAGCTTAGGTGTACTCTAAAGTTACATCATTCTTTCTAATCATGGTTGGTTCCAGAGGTCGGCAACCGATTTAATCGTTCAAAAATGGAGTTCTTCCAACCTAATGCTGGAGTAACCAACCTACCCGATCATAGGAAATCAGATAGTGAATTAGAATGATCACTGAAAAGATTACGCTCCATTGTGTGTGTCCCGTTGTGAACAAAGCCCAGCTTGCAAATGCGAATATGGCTAGCTCGACAATCAACCTGATCAGGCCTGGCACGATCACCGGTGCAGCTCCAGACCGACTCGGATCACCTGGAACATTAAATACGCCCCAGGCTGTAGCTACAAGAATGGGGATCAATGCAGCAAGTATATATTTCCATCCATTGGGCACGAGGCGATAGCTCCACATCCCAATGGCCAGGAGGGCCAGGATCTCCAGTAAAAAACGAAGGGCCAGATTCATTGGATGTGCTCCCATGATCCACAATATAAATGGTTATTCAACTTTCGATGATTCCTTCTTCTTTTTCTGTTGGGATAAACTATATACGCAATGGCAACACCAGCGCCCACCCCCGTGGCGACACCAATGGCAATATTGCCAAAGACAACTCCCAATGCTGCTCCGATACCGGCACCAAGAGCGATACCCATTCCCGGATAATCTGGATTTTTCATCTTGTTTGTTTGGTGGTTGATTGACGTTCTGTCTTTCGAAACGAATCATTTCTGCAAGAAGATGATTTCCAGGTTCTAAAAAATCACATCTGTCCAAAACAATTTATTCTGTAAAATATAAGTGCTGATAATCAATGAAATATGACTCTGCAGTTCATAAAATCCGAATCTAACTCCCTAAAATTTAATCGTCGCCAAACCAGGGCCTCCCAGCACATCAAGGACCCGACTACCAGGCAAACATTTGAATTCTATAGCTGTATGAAAACAGTCAATCGTGCAAACTGCCGCATTATTTGATCGGACATGTGATGCGTGTGTTGACAATTTACATGCAAGAAGAGTATCAATGATGCAAATAACCACCGATCAAATACGAGCGGCCGGGTCCTGATGTTTACGCCAGCCAATCTCGAGACGAGTTAACATTGCTCTTATAAAGAAGAAGAAGGCCCATTTTGGCGACAAGCGCTTTTGCCTTCTTTTGGCGCGTCAAAAGAAGGTGCCGCGCCGGCATGAGGCGGGCCAGAAGTGTACTACTATAGTCAAAATTTCACAATGATGCCATAAATGGAATACTGCAGCATGCCAAAAGCAACCTTCCGAAGTTTATTTTGGACAGATCTGCTAATAAATGAATCCCCAACGCCACCAAATCCCCACTTCTCTTTCCCAGGGATTCTGAACCGATGGGTCCACCAACAAGAGTCATTCCTTTTCATGCCTTTGCTTACCTTCATCATCTTCAAATCTGGACCAACCTATGTCGCAACCATCTTCTACCCCGCAGCTTCTTCGTGTTCTCGGCTTATCGACCGGCATCCTGCTTGTCGCCAGTTCGATGATCGGTTCCGGCATCTTCAAGAAGATCGCTCCTATGGCCGAGACCATGCAGGACGGCGGGGATATCCTCCTGGCCCCTGGTTGCTGGCTGGCATCATTTCCATGTTCGGGGCTTTTGCCTTTGCCGGACTGGCCACCATGACCGAAGAGGCCGGGGGGCAATATGAATATCTGCGACTGATCTATGGCAAGTTCTTCGGCTTTCTGTACGGGTGGACCTACTTCTCGGTGATCGGCTCTGCATCGGCTGCCTCCATCGCTTATGTCTTTGCCGAATCGGTGAACAACCTGATGCCTCTGGGCAATCCACTCGAAGCATGGGCCTACCTGAACATCGGCGGATTCATTTATCCATTTGCCAACAGCGGGGTCAAGATCCTTACCATCCTCACCGTGATCGGACTCACCTGGATCAATATCCGTGGCGTAAAAAAAGGCGGGGCATTGAATGACATCACCTCCTCCCTGAAGATCCTGGGCATCCTGCTGATTATTGCACTGGGCCTGAGCCATGGAGGCGGCAGTGACGCATTTGCTCAAAGTGGTCCGCCCTCCGTCGATCTCTCCGGTCTGGGTTGGTATTCGGCGTTATTCGCTGCCATGCTCAGCGCATTCTGGGCCTATGATGGCTGGATCAATATCACCTTCATGAGCAGCGAATTCAAAAATCCGAGACGCAATGTGCCAATTGCCATTGTCTCTGGTACACTGCTCGTCATGGTTCTCTATCTGGCTGTGAATTACGCCTACCTGAACATCCTGGGCATCCCCGAACTCCGCGGTATCCATGCCGCCGGCAATCAGATCGCCGGTGCAGAGGTGGCCCGCCACGTGCTCGGCAATGCCGGCTATTTCTTTATTTCCATTCTCGTCATGATCTGCACATTCGGTGCGGCAAATGCAACAATCATGACTGCGGCTCGAATGTATTTCCGGATGTCCCAGGAAGGTGTCTTTTTCCCTGCGGCCAAAGAGGTCCATCCGACCTACCACACCCCGGCGAAAGCCCTGACTATCGCCATGGTCTGGTCGAGTATCCTGGTACTGAGCGGAACGTTCGACCAGTTGACCGATATGCTCATCTTTGCGGCCTTCATGTTCTACGCCGCCGGGGCCCTGGGGCTGATCATCGCCAAGCGACGCGGACAGATCACAGCCAGAACCTTCGGCTATCCCTGGATGCCAATCATTTTCATTCTATTCTGTATTGTTCTGGTCGGCAACACCCTGTATGTCTATCCCAAAGAATCCCTGACCGGATTATTACTGATCCTCATTGGCCTTCCTGCCTGGTGGTATTTCACGAAGAGAGTTGAGAAGGGGAGGAGTTGAGGAGTTGGGAGGTTATGAGGTTATGAGGTTATGAGGTAAGTTATTTCGTTATTTCGTTATTTCGTTATTTCGTTATTTCGTTATTTCGTTATTTCGTTATTTCGTTATTTCGTTATTTCGTTATTTCGTTATTTCGTTATTTCGTTATTTCGTTATTTCGTTATTTCGTTACATCTGTCCAAAACAATTTATTCTGTAAAATATAAGTGCTGATAATCAATGAAATAAAACTCTACAGATCATAAATTCCGAATCTAACCCCTTAAAATTTAATCGTCGCCAAACCAGGGCCCGGACGCTTCGGTCCGGATCCAGACATCCCGCTAAAAGCGGGATCGTCTGGGCCTCCCAGCACATCAAGGACCCGACTACCAGGCAAACAATTGAATTCTATAGCTGTATGAAAACAGTCAATCGTGCAAACTGCCGCATTATTTGATCGGACATGTAATGCGATTATTGACAATTTACATGAAAGAAGAGTATCAATGATGCAAATAACCACCGATCCAATACGAGCGGCCGGGCCCGGACGTTTACAGTCCGGATCCAGACAGTATCGTCTGGGTCCTGATGTTAACGTCAATCAATCCAGATACGAGTTAGCATTGCTCTTAAACATAAAAAGAAGGCCCATTTTGGCGATAAGCGGTTTTGCCTACCTGCCTGCCGGACAGGCTGGCTTTTTGCCAAGACAAAAAGTAGGTGCCTCGCCGGCAAGAGGCGGGCCAGAGGTGTACTACTATAGTCAAAATTTCACAATGAGGCCCTGAATGGAATACTGCAGCATGCCAAAAGCAACCTTCCGAAGTATATTTTGGACAGATCTGTATCTATCGGGCGATGACAAAATCATTCCAGCCACTATAGCCCGATTGATCGTCAATTCATTATCTCAACACCAGAAGGCAATGCATGCAGTACACCCAGGGTCGGGTTCAATCCGGACAAACCTGCGTATCATAGGGCCGTACCGTATTGCCAGAAAAATGACGTTATTCCACATCACAATTTGGACTAAATTTGTCTTGAACTAAATGACATTGCGTGCTGACGAATAGACATGTTCTCTGCTTCCCATCAGCAGATACAGGACATGAAATCATTCCAGGTGACAGTGGAGATGAATCATGCTCCAACAACAGATACTGACTTTCCATTGTACCCCAAATAAAGAGGAATAAAAAATGAGACAAGTTCACGCAGCAGGACTGATTTTGTGGTTTTTATTGATCCCAGGTTTTTCAGGAGCGACAACCTATTATGTCCATGCGGAAGATGGGAATGATCTTTCGGGTGGCACCTCTCCGACATTGGCCTGGAAAAGTCTGGAAAAAGTCAGTCAATTTTTATTTCAGCCCGGCGACAGTGTCCTGTTTCATCGAGGATCTCATTGGCATGGCATGCTCTCGATCACAAGAAGTGGCAAGAGTGGACAACCCCTTGTTTTTACTGCATACGGCCGGTGACAAACCCGGCATACACGGAGATGGACTTGTGCAGGCCGCGGTATTTATACACAATTCGGCAAGCTATATATCTGTTGCCAACTTTGCAATCACCAATTATGACAGCCTGGACATCTATGATGGAGCAGAAGGATTACGTTCTGGAATCCAGGTTGGCGAATGGCTGGGTGACATGTCCGAAATTTACCTCGTGGATAATGAAATATACTTTATTGAAGGTTGCAGTAATCACAGCTCAGTGGGTCCGCCCCGAGGCACTTCCCTGAATCCGGATCTATACAATCACTATCAGAATGCCGGCATCTTTATCCATGCTGCCTTTATCGATACGTTGGTGATAGACGGAAACTATGTGCATGACTGCACGTGTACAGGAATATTCCCCTTTTTATTCGAAGAGGCAACATCATTGTTAATTCAGCATAATTCCATTTATAATGTGGGTGGAGATGGCATAGTCATCCTGCATGCCAAAAGTCCGCTCATCCAATTGAATTCGGTAATTTTGGCTGGGAATAACAGCGGAGCTCAACCCAGAGAGCCGGGCCAACTTGGTTTGAATGGATTGGCCGTAGCAGGAATCTGGAGCAGCATTTGTTCGGACCCACTTTTTCAATTCAATTATTGTGAAGGCACCAAACGCATTGTCTGGGATGGACAGCCATGGGATTTCGATATCGAGACAACCGGAAATGCCATCTATCAGTATAACTACAGCCGGGATAATGAAGGTGGCTTTAACCTCGGAGGTGAACCTCACCAATTATTCCGGTATAACGTCAGCTACAATGATGGTAGCCGCCAGGGCAATGATCAATACTTTTTTAATGGCCAACCGACCTACTACAACAATACATTCTACCGTGATGATTCGGCAGGATTTTTATTGAATGAATGGGAAAAACAGACCTTTATCAATAATATCTTCTACACGAACAGCGGCTTGGAACATACCTACCAGAGCGACAGCTCGGTGTTCAGTCATAATGGATATTTTGGTCACTACCCGAATTCGCCTGGCGCCTTTCCCGTCACAGGAAATCCCATGTTTGCCAATCCGGCATCTCCAGGTAAAATCCTTCCAGGCATCAAATTCTCCAAGGCAGATTTGCGTCAGGCTGTGCTAGGATTGACAATCACCTCTGGCTCTAATTGTATTAATACAGGTCTCGCTCTACCCGAAAATGGTGGCATGGATTTCTGGGGGAATGCGCTGTATGAAAATGAACCGGATATAGGCGCATGTGAATATTCAATGGCCAGTGATCTTCCATTTGAAAATGGCACAGAACTCCGATCAAAACTCGTTTTTCCGAATCCAGCTTCAACCGAATTGACCTTACGCGCCAATCCTGTTCCCGGGCCATTTTATACCATTTTCAATTTCTGCGGACAACCTGTGCTGGAAGGCCAGATAACCCACCAGACTAGTCCAATCGATATATCTATGTTGACTCCAGGTTGGTATTTGATCGAATGCCGATGTAAAGATATGCCTCCTGTTAAATCAGCTTTTGTGAAAATATCCGATTAAAGGCATCTTTATTCAGTTGTCCCTGAAAAATATCAGCCACACATTGTCTTTCATGATCCCGGGAATGAGAGACGACGATATAATTTCTCATTCCGTCGTGAGATCTGTCCAAGATAAACCTTGAAAGGTTGTCCCTGGCAGGTCGCATTTCCCACTCAGGGCTCCATTGAGTTAAACCATGTTGGCCAGACGGGAGATGCCGTCTCGCCTCGGGAACTCCACTTCGCGAACTGTCAGGCTCCAGAAAATATGATTATCCGGATCCACATCTGTCCAAAACAATTTATTCTGTAAAATATGAGTGCTGATAATCAATGAAATAACACTCTACACATCCTAAAATCTGAATCTAACCCCCAAAAAATTAATCGTCGCCAAACCAGGGCCTCCCAGCACATCAAGGACCCGTCAATCAGGCAAACAATTGGATTCTATAGTTGTATGAGAACAGTCAATCGTACAAACAGCCGCATTATTTGATCGGACATGTGATGCGTGTATTGACAATTTACGTGAAAAAGAGTAACAATGATGCAAATAACCACCGATCAAATACGAGCGGCCGGGTCCTGATGTTAACATCAGCCAATCCAAAAAAGAGTTAGCATTGCTCTTAAACATAAAAAGAAGGCCCATTTTGGCGACAAGCGGTTTTTGGTGACTTTTTGCCGCAACAAAAAGTCACAGCCCCGCCGGCTTGCCTGTCCGCCGAAGGAGGAAGGCGGGCCAGAGGTGAACTGCTACGATTAAATTTTCCGAATGAAGCCACGAGTGGAATACTGCAACCTGCCAAGGGCAACCTTCTGAGGTCTATTTTGGACAGATCTGATCCGGATCAATGAAATAACCCCGGATCAATTCGTTTCAACTCATTTATTGTACTATCCACTTCTATTGCCGCCGCCCGATCCATCAGAAAGATACTCTCTCTGGACAGATCTCGTGCCAGTGGAACCTGATCGCCCATCGGATGATCAAACAGTGACAGAAACAGCAATTGATCCCGATTGTCCGGACCGAAGAGCCGAATGGCCCGTTTGCGTGCCGCCTCTGTCTGGGAGGTAAACGGAGCTGAAGCAGCCTGGCTCAACATCGCCGGACTCTGGTGCAGAGGTTCGGTTGGCAATTCACCCGGAGCACCACCATTCTCCATGGCGAGGACAACAATGCGTGCATTCGGACACAAACTGTCGAGCTGTGCACGCAAGCTGGCATACACATCCAGGGTGGTGGTCAATCCTTTGTTCTCATAAGCCCCTCCATCCATGAAATTCCCAACGCCATCAACATAACTGAACGCAGAAAAAACCGGAAATAATTCACTCATATTATTCGCCGTTCCCAGTGCAATCGTTTTTCCCTTTGTCCGTTTCCAACAACCGGATTTTGATTTGAATTCGCCGATCACATCAATCGCGTCGATAAACACGTCCTCATTTAACGCTACAGGGCTGACAATCCCCCTGCGTCCTGTTCGCATGTGTGTCGTATTGAAAAGGAGAAGCGGCCAGCGGGTTTCCAATCCACTATTTCCCAGATGATATAATTCCGGAAGCCCGGTAAAATGCAGATTGGGAATGGCCGGAATCTGTTTTCCCGGTACTTCCAGGGAATCGGCATGAGCCGTCCCACGCTGGTAGGTATTTCGGGCATCCACATTCTTCCGCCCTAGTCCGAACAGGAATCCGAAATTCTCTTCTTCCTGCAATCTCAGATTCCGGTCCGAACGCCAGATTTTCGTGAAGAACATTTTATAAAAGTCCTTCGTCAATACATCGATTATACTGCCGGTTACAAAATTGTGTCCGAATGTACGTTCTGAAAACCGACGCATAATCGGATCCATTTCCTTCTCTTCCAGTTGCCGATACTCCTTAAACCGCAACAATTTATACCAGGCTGATGTCCCTGCACTGCTTCCTGATACGGTAGAAAGGGTAAATACCTGATCTGCAAATTGATATCCGGACGCCGAATCCAGCTTGCCTAGCAACCTGCTTGTCCAGTATGCCGCCCGGCTGCCTCCACCCTCTGCTGCCACCAGATAAAATACCGGTGAACAGGATGTATCGGCGGCCATCCGCGACATGACCCATGCGGTCTGATAGGTTCGAAAATCAGCCCGGGGCTGTTCGAGTTCATCCTTAACCAGATGGACATAATGCCCCTTGCTCGGTCGAATATTCATTAATCCCAGAAGCACCAGAATGCCTGCGGTGAACAGGATCTTTTTCGACCGGCTCAACAACTTGAAGGTATAGGTGATCAGGTTGATCAGGAGGATATATGCGGCTACAAAAAAGATGAGTACCGGGATGGTCGCCATTTTCATCGTATTGGGCCACAGGATCAGCCCTAATGCGATCAGGATCACAGCCAGTCCCACCACTTTGTAGATCAATGTTCCCTTCCACCTGAGTTTATTCTGAAAATTCGGATCATCGGATTCGTCAAAACGTCGTTCCCACCGATGGAAAATCGCAAAGAGAAGGATAGCACAGATGAATAAACTGTTGCCCAATAAAGCATATCCCAGCTCCGGTCGATCTGGCCAATTCCCGAGAAAAAAAGTAAACCCGATCGGGATGAAAATAACGATGCCCAGAAGGACGTACAGGATGTTCCGGATACGCCGCTGGCCATAGGCCAGACATATACCTCCCAGGAGAAGGAGAAAACTGATCACGCCGTTAGCTGCCCAATAGCCGATCTTCCAATCATTGGTGACTTCTACCCGAATGGCAAACGTGATCCCGTACAACATGAATGGCATGATCGCCAGCAACCGCAAAAAATTGGACGACATGCTGATCATACCTCCGAACGGCAGCTGATCCCTGGCATAGCCCTTTGACAACAGAGCATCCATTTCCGCCTTTCGTTTGACCTCTTCCCGAATATAGAAATCGGGGATCACCCAGATCGCATATGCCTGCAGTCCAAGCATGGCCATCAGCCATACCATCCGGATATAATCACTCACATTCATTCCAATCTCCCGGGTTCGGAAGACATTGAGAATGAGGTCGCGCCCCTGATCCATCAACCACAACAACAGGATCGGGGTCAGGATCAGAATGATCAAGACCAGGTGCTTCCAAACGAACTTGAACACATCCAGGAGCAAACCGGCTTCTTCATTCCCACCCTGTCTCTCTCTCCACGCTTTCCACTGATCGACGATCAGCTGCCACAAAGCGCGTAACCGCTGTACACAGGATTGATCTTCCTGTAGAAAATTCCGGACTGATTCGGGAGTGGGTTTCATGGGTTATGAGGTTATGAGGAGAGGAGGTTATGAGGGGAGGAGGTTATGAGGGGAGCTTTACCCGCAGTAACCCCGACCACGAGCACTCGGGGAGGCGTAGGAGGGAGTCGAGGAAATTGGGATTGCCTGGATTGATCATAAAATTTGGGTAATCAACGTAGTCATATTTCCCTGGTATATACTCAACAAGACCTATCGCCCTCACAGTGTTTGGAGGGAAATAAACCCGAATAAAAAGTCCACAATTACCTTTATGAATGTCGCAACAATTACTGCCTCACCAACCAAAGTGGCTCCCCATAAATCTGCTGAAAATCAAAAATGATGGATTTTTCCACCCCGATATTGGTTTGTGTTTTATCGACAAGAGCATAGATGGAAACGTGATCCTTATCTTTCTCCACCACGGCGATCAGCCTGGGGTCTCTACCCGACCCTTTTGCGGTCCGAACCTTTGATTTATTGCCAATCAGCAGGACTTCATGATCGAGACGGATATTGGTTCGTGAATGTACCGATCGCTCTGATCCAAGGGCCTTGACTTCCGCCAGACTGGTTTCATCAACCACACCATAGAAAATCGTCACCCGTTCCAGTTCTGTTTTTTCATGCAGTGTCCGTCCTTTCACAGATGCCAGTGCGATGCGTTGGCCCTGGTGCAGTTTTGTGCAGGATGGACCGTGTTCACAATTCTGGATCCAGTGAAAAGCGTGCCATTTTGGAATGGACACATCGGTTGAATCCAGCAAGAGTAATGCCCCGCTTTGTAAAAATGAACTGTTATCTGGAAGAAGGACTGTTTCTTCGATATTATTCTTATAAAATGTGCGGGGCTTTAACGTCATGATATACGATACGGCCTGATCCAGGTCGGTCTGTGCCACCGGATCATATTTCTCTACTGCTTCCTGAATATCCGGAAGAATAAAATATTTGGGGGAGCACCCGGAGGAAAACCCCATGCACAGGATCAGTAGCAGACTAGCGAATCTCATAGGGCTGATAATAGGTGATTCCGTAAAACAGTCGATTGATATCCTTGTTCGGATGCAGGGGGTCTCGCTTCAGCAAATGGATCAGATCCTGTAAGGCGAAAAATGTCTCTTTTTCGGCATTGCGCAAAGAACCGATAACGCCCAGCTGCACGCCAAACTGCGGACTGAAAAAATACCGCCCGTAATAGGTCGAAGAATTGTAATTATATCCGAAGTTGCCCGGTTGTGTGAGGTTGTAGGTTCCGGATTTTCCAGTGGCATTTTCAAACGACCGGAAAATATCATAGTCCTGAATATCCATTCCAAAAATGCCACCTAATTCGAACATGAGTTTTTCATATCCGGTAAACTGATCAAAATAGAATTCACCGACATTATACTCATCCCGATGGTGAAGGTACATCCCCACTCCACCGGTCCACCACCGATCAAACCCGTCGCCCAGACCGACATTATTAATCGGCGGGCCGCCATCATTATAATAATTCAGGGAGAAGCGACCGGTTGTCAGTGTGATCGCACCGACAGTCTGATTCCGGCGATGATTATTGAGAATAAAATTAGTGGATACCAATAATGCATATTCCCCATCATGTCGAAGATTGTAAAACGGGGTATTATTGATCGTCTGCATCTGCCGGATGTACCGAGGTCCCGATTCCCGGATGACACCGAGGGTAAAGGAACTGGTCAGATCGACCTGATTATCCTGATAGAGCAGGTTGAGGCTGTTGCCCAGTGATTTATTGTAAATGGAAAGATTGACGGAAAAATTGAACAGTCCGAAATTTCGATTACTGTTCAGATACAATTTATTGGACGATGCAAAACCGACAAAGGCTTTAATACCGGAAAATTATTGCGGAATGCGCGTTTTCCAAGATTGGTGTGCAGATTGACGGATGCGCCCAGAGTGAGCTGATACCAGCTCTGTTCGATCTGTGCTGCCAGAGGCTGGCAAGGCAGCAGCAAACTGACAAGAATCAATCCTGAAAAAAGGTGACCGGCGAAGGTCCAATGAGAAGGGGTCGGGTGTTTCATCAATGGCTTTCGGTTCAATCAAATATAGGCAATATTCACGCACGATAGAATAGATTCGTCAAATTCCTCAATAATGAGGACAATGAGGGGAGGAGGTTATGAGGTTATGAGGTTATGAGGTTATTAGAGGAAGTGGTTATGCCTGCCCTCCGGAGCTACCCCGAGCACTCGGGGTTGAGGCGTAGGAGGGAGCGGAGGAGGAAAGGATCAGGCAATCGGGCATGGTGATCGGGAGAATTATCCTA
Source organism: Saprospiraceae bacterium (assembly GCA_016710115.1). Taxonomy (GTDB): domain Bacteria; phylum Bacteroidota; class Bacteroidia; order Chitinophagales; family Saprospiraceae; genus JAGNXB01. Next base: position 488,748 of record JADJLN010000001.1, on the reverse strand, counting down.
GATTTGGAGGCCTATTCCAACTGCATGACCCTGACTGTACAGGACCCTCTATTGATCTCCCGTCTGCATGAGCGGGACAAGTCGGTGATCGATGAGATCTACCGGCTGTATTCGGGGGCACTGTACAATATTATTCTCAAGCTGATTCCGGACCGGGATCTGGGTGCAGAAGTCCTCCAGGATACCTTTGTCAAGATCTGGCAGAACGGTGACCGGTATGATCCGGCCAAGGGCCGACTGTTTACCTGGATGGCCCGGATCGCACGGAATACTGCCATTGATACGAGTCGGTCGGGCAAATTCCAGCAGGATAAAAAAACCGAAACACTCCCCGACTCCGTATATGAACAGGAAGCATTCAGTCAGTCGGATAATCTGCGTGATCCCGGATTGCAACGGGTGATCCAGCGATTGGATTCCGATCATCGGACGATTATTGAATTACTGTATTTTCAGCAGTATACCCAATCTGAAGTGGCAGAAAAACTGGACATGCCACTCGGAACTGTGAAAACCAGGACCCGGAAAGCGCTTTCTGTTCTGCGTCATTCACTGGCCGGTGAGGGACTCCTTTTCTTTGTTATCACCTTATTGTTCACTTTATTGTACGCAACCCTTGGATCTTAAGGCCTACATCGAATCCGGCATTCTCGAGCAATATGTGCTCGGACAGCTCAGCCCCGCAGACATGCGGGCGGTGGAGGCGATGGCTGACCAGTACGCTGAAGTGCGCGAGGAGATCGACCAGATCGAACTGACCCTGGAGACCTTTGCCCGCGCTGAATCCGTTGCTCCTCCTTCCGGCACCCTGGATCGGATCAAAACACGGATCGACAACCTGGACGTGCCAAACCAGGCGCCATCAATCCAGGCATCCGGTTGGACGCGCTGGTTGGCAGCGGCCAGTATTCTGTTCGCTGCGGGTTGCATCTATTTGTGGATCACCAATCAACGTTTGAGCCAGCATATCGATGATCTTGCGGCCGACAATCAAGGTATTCAAAGCTGCTGCGACTCCAGCCGCCAACAGGTCGACTCGATGCAGGTACTGATGGCCTTCCTCCAGGATCCATCCACACAGACAGTCACCATGAAAGGGACAGCAAACAGTCCGGATGCCCTGGCTACTGTCCTGTTCAATCCGGATCGCCAATCGACTTATATCAATCTGCACCAGCTTCCAGAGGCACCTGCAGGAAAACAGTACCAACTCTGGGCCCTGGTCGATGGTCAACCTGTCGATATGGGTGTCTTGCCGCTGTCACTTACTCGTGGTCAGCAAATGGTAGCCGTGCCGTTTCAATCTACAGCTGGCGGATATGCCGTCACACTCGAACCCGCAGGCGGCAGTGTTGTCCCGACGCTGGAAGCCATGGTGATGGTGGGGATGATCTGAGGAGAAGGAGTTATGGAGTTATGGAGTTATGGAGTTATGGAGTTATGGAGTTATGGAGTTATGGAGTTATTTCGAAAGACAAGCTAGTAAACTGGAGTCAGGCAGAGATGACAGATGCCTGCCTGACAGCAGAGGCGGGGGAGACGAGGGATAAATCAATCAATGTGAAAATCCACCTGAATTATTGAACCGGTAGTCGTCAGGCCATATGTTGACCCTGGTTCGGCTTCTGTTTCTGGCAACGAAGCCTGGATGGAGACCAGCCGATTTTATTGATTTACATACCGTTTTTCTTCCTTTGTTATCCCCCACATGTGCAACAGTTGACCATTGAGTCCGGATTCCTCCGGATGATGAAAAACATTCCATGCCAGGACGGTACAATTCTGCGTCAGGACCACAACTGAATCCGGTGATGTCGACAGAATACCAAGAGCCTCCTTTTCACAATCTGCTTTGCCCGCTTCCAATTGATCCGCATTGGTAAACACAAACAAGACCAGCAATACCACCGGAATATACATTTTCACATACTTCCCGGGCAACTTATTCAGGATAAATACCGTGGATAATCCAAACAGAAAAATGAGCGACAGAGTAACCGGCATGATCGTATCGTAGCGCAGTACATGAGGGCGGTATACCCGATAACCACCCATCGGTAAGAGGAGAATATACAGGATGGAAAACATGCCGATCCACTTGTACATGGACAACACCCGACTCCCGGCTGCAGACCCGGCTGTCTTGCGGATCAGCAAACCATTGACTATCAGCATGACAAACAACACCGGGAATCCGAGCTTTTGTGTAAACTGCTGATAAATACCCTCCGGCAATTTCAAATACAGATCCAGCAATGACACCGGATGGAGTTCTGATTCCGAATTGTAACCTCCCAGATACAGGGAATACACGGAGACCACACTGGCAGGAAGCAACAAAAACAGATGGATCCGTGGTATCGACCGAAACGCTCTGACTGTGGATAGCATAAATCCCTCCCCGCCTTTCTGTCGAACATGGACAACCAGATGATGGATCAAGAAAAGAGCAGAAAGCACCAACAGAATACCTGGATTTAACGGCCCACTCAGACACACAGCAAATACAAGCGGCATCCACACGAACAGGAGCAGCCAGTTGGGAAATCCGGTGACCTGACCAGACTTGAACCAAATCAGTGGAGTCAGGTAAATCAGTAAAAAATCAAAGGCATTGCATAGAAAAAAGCATAGGTTATAGACGGGTCTATTATGCCCATATAATCACTGTATCCATTGGCCTGAAAAAAGGGCACAACCAGAGTTGCTGCCAGAATAAATTCCATTCTGAAGATGTTTAGAGAACCCGAAATCAGAACTGCCAACAAGGTGATCAATACCATCTGAAAGACAACTTTCCAGGTTGCACAAGCCAGATAGACGCTGGTTATCGGATCTGTATATTTCTGGTATACCCGGGGCAGCATGAGCAGTGCTTCCCGATAACACCAATGACTGAAAAAACGATTTGGATTCGAATACCGGATATCCTCAGTGATCGCCTTGAATCCCAATGGACTTTCGAAAACCGGTTTGACGCCTTCCTCAGGAACAAGATTCCTTGCGATATCTCCTTCCAGAGGCTGATGCAGATATTGATAAAATGAAAACGTCAGGTCAGACAGAATAAAAATTGCACAGGCGAAATAGAGGATCTTTTTTACCATATTCTCAGAAATCATTCAGAACAAGATACCATCTTTCGCCAATCGGGGATCAGTTGAATCAGTGGTCGGACCACTCCGCAGGCCAGGGTCGATGTCTTCATCAAATCATCCATGGTCGCAAGGCCACTCACTACATTGGCCAGTTCTTCCTCCGTTTCTGCACGGTTATTCTGATGAAAGGGGACATGGTCGGAGAACGGAAGGACCTGTTTGTGCACCACCTTGTCCATAGAATACATCATCTGCTGACCACTCAGGTCATGCCGATTGATATGGTCAGGTGCATCTCAGGACCATCGTCCAGGCTGATAACCCAATGCACGAAGATCGTTTCCTGTAATCATAGGTACCCATTATCTGCAAGGACAGAAGTCTGGTTCTTCAATCGTCAAGTCTGCACAATCTGTAATAACTGAGTCCCTTTCTGGATTTCGCGACCATACCCTGATGATCAAATGTCCAGACATCATGAAATCTGTCTTCAGAACCGGTCTCCGTCAACACCACTTTGTGCCCTTTTATAGACCATGTGCCCCGGGTGGATATCTTCCTGTTCGAATGGGAATGATCCTGGTAAAAGAAGGTGTGGTCAGCTTCCAGGACCAGCTTGATCTGTGAAGGATCAGAAGTGGACACACCATATGTTCCGACAATCTTCACCGGATCCACAACGCTGAAGGAGGAAAGCATAAGGAAAGCAGTGATCATTGCAATCAAATTTGAAACTGTTTTCATGTTGGTATTGATTTCAGTTGATTTCAATTGTTTTTTGTAGTCCTTCCACAGGTATATCACCCATAAGACACCCAAAGATTGAATCCCGGAATAGGCCAGGGCATTGGACATATTTTCATCACTGTATGTGCCAGCAATCACATTCCAGTACATCATAAAAAAGGGAATAAAAATGAGTAATGATCCCATCCTTAGCCAGGTTGGATAGATGCGACAGAAGCTGATTAAAACGATGGCAGGCAACAGTGGCATAAGCACCGTCGCCATTTTTTCCTCGTTGATAGCAGAAATGGAACTGGATGCAAATGAAACACCATACGCAATACCCAATAAGATATAGCCAGGGGAAGCGAGGTTCTGCCCTCGTGAACCCACCTGTCTGCTCGCGAGAACGCTGGCCATGATCGCCATGCTGTCACTGATCTGCCAGCATGTCATCTGGGCAAAACTCTGAAATGGGAAAAATGAACCCACTAAACCCAGGCAGAAATTAGCAATATACCCGATCGAGATAAAGATCATGAGCAAACGGGTTTCCTTTTCAGGAGTCATACCAATCACGGAATAGTTCATCTTTTTGATAGTGGTTCTGAAGATTGAAAAATCTGTTTCATCGTTTGAAAGCTGGATGGTCGACTCTTTGGTTAACCTGCTATGACTGGAAATGCATTTGAAACATCAGAGTGGAGTCCTATAAAATCAGCATCATTTAACACCAAACCGGAGTGACTACGCCAGGATGGACCAGCTCCGGGTTGTTGTCAAATGGTGGGAATCCAGACTGTGGAATCCAGATTTGTTGACAGCTGTTTTGTCGACTTCATCCTGGTCTGATCGTGAATTCAAGCCTGCCTGAGCTTCTGTCCATACGGGGCCCGAACTCCAACCTCTGGCTGTCCTGCAATCCAGCGTAAAATACAACTTACTGGAAAAACGAAATCAACCCGATCGTTTGTCAAAGGAATTACTTCCACGGTGCTGATTGAATAGTAGTCTGAAGAAATAGTATGGACTTATTTCTTGTCAACCTGTTTCATGAGACGGCAAGATTGCCGAGGGCCGAGGTCCGAGGGATGACGTCCGATGACTGACAACCGAGGACCGACGGCGAGACGGAGAGACGGAGGGGTCAGGGAAGAGGGATGAGAAATCAACAGTAAGGCGAAAGGCGCCTGCCTGACGGCGAGGCAGGGAAGTGGGAAATCGGAAAGAGGAGCCCATCCCGAAGTCAACCAGAAACAAGGAACCAGAAACCTGGAACAAGGAACATGGAACATGGAACCAGACTGACGAAGGAACCTGTCCAGACCGACGAAGAAACGTCTGGGCGTCTGGGGGCAGAAAGGTATCGGATAATCGGGTAATTGGGTAATTGGGTAACTGGATAACTGGGTAACTGGGTAACTGGATAACTGGATAACTGGGTAATTGGGTTCTACAGTTCTACAGTTTGCCAATTCTCCAGTTCTCCAGTTCTCCAGTTCTACAATTCTACAGTTCTACAGTTCGCCTCCAATCTGCTCACTCCTGATAAATTCACGTTAAACGTTGAACCCGGCTGGCCGGCTGGCCATGCCTTGAACGTTGAACAGCCAGAACCTGGAATCAAGGGAACCTGGAACATGGAACCAGGATTCAAGTCTTCCAAACCATATTCCGCACCCTGTTCAAGCCAGCTCACGAAACCACTCGTTGCCTCGTTTTTCCCTTCGTCGAACCAAATGTTGTTTCTATCGAAAAAACGCAGGAAACGTTTCAACCATTGGGCGTTTCCTGCGTTACTTTGTCCTTCGATATCGCTATGAGCACCCTTCGACAGATTCTGGAAACCGCTGAAAACCTCTTTTTTCGCTTCGGCGTCAAAAGTGTCACCATGGACGATGTGGCTAACGAATTGGGCATTTCCAAAAAAACCCTCTATCAGGTCGTCCCCACCAAGGCCGAACTGATCGACCAGATCGTCGACAATCATATCCGTGCCGAAGTGGCCATGATCGAAGACCAGCGTGCGCAGGCCGCAAACGCCATCGACGAAATGCTCGCCGTATCCCGCATGGTTGGCGACACCCTTCGCCGGATGACCCCCCTCCTCCTGTTCGACCTGCGCAAATACTATCGCCAGACCTGGGTGAAGATCAATCACCTGCATCGCGACCATATCTATCAGATCATCCGCACCAACCTCGAAAAAGGACAGGCTGAAGGGCTCTATCGCTCCGACTTCGAGCCCGCAGTCATTGCCCGTCTTTATGTGATCAAGGCGCTGGCTCTGATCGATGAAAAATATTTTCCCCACGACCAGTACAACAAAGCTGACCTCGTGGCCAATCATCTGACCTATCACCTGCACGGCGTCCTGACAGATGCCGGGCGCCAATACCTGCAAACCCTACTACCATGCGCATCCGGATTCTCTTCCTGATCCTCCTGGCCTCTACCGGCCTGACTGCTCAGACGGCCATGACCCTTCAACAGGCCATTGCCTATGCCCAGTCGAACAACCAGGAGATCAAACTGGCCCACCTCCAGGTCATGGACGCCGACGGCCAGATCACCGAACGACGGGCTTTCGGGATCCCCCAGCTCAACGCCGATATCGGGTATACCCGGTATCTGGAACTGCCCGTCTCTGTCCTCCCGGCCGACTTTTTCATCGATCCCAATACAGGGCAGCCAGACCCCAATGCCGAACGGGCCATTCGCTTTGGCGTGAAGAACAATCTCACTGGCACCCTGGCTCTCAACACGATGATTTTCGACCCCAGCTACTTCGTCGGACTGAAAGCTGCCCGGGGGTATCGCGACTATACCGCACAGGAACTGGTCAGTGTCCAGCGCAAGGTCAAATACCAGGTTATCGATGCCTTCCTGCCTGTTCTCCTGGTCGATGAAAACCTGGCCAACCTCGACAAGAACATCGCCAACCTGCAGACTTTGCGAAAGGAGACAAAGGCGCTTTTTGATGAAGGCTTTGTCGAGCTGCTGGATGTCGATCGTCTCGACCTCTCCATCGCTACGCTGCAAACAGATCGTGAACAGATCGCCAATCAGCGCGATATCATCCTCAACGGATTGAAGATGGTGCTGGGGTATCCAATGACACAACCGCTGGAGGTGACAGGCAACCTGCAGGAAATGCTGACTGCCCCGGCGGCTTCGGATCTGTCCGGAAAAGTCGATTACCAATCCTGGCCCGATTACCGCGTTGCTCTTCAGGGAAAAACCTGGCTGAGTTGAATGTCCGCCTCGCCAAATTCGGCTACCTGCCCAGCCTGAACGGGTTTGCCAACCTGCAGCGCTCATTCCAGGGAGACAATGCCAAAGACGGGATCTGGGCGAATGCATCCTGGGCCGGACTTTCACTCAAAGCACCCCTGTTCGACGGTTTGCTCACGAAGGACGCGTTCAGCGTGCGGAAGTCACCGAACAGAATACAAATGTCCAGTTACTGATGCTGGAGCAACAGATCGACATGTCGATCCAGAATGCCCGCAATCAATATTCCAGTGCAATGGATAAACTGCGCAACCAGGAAAAGAACCTGGCCATGGCCGAACGGATCTATGACACGACTCGCACCAAATACCGTGAGGGCGTGGGTTCCAGTCTGGAGATCAACCAGGCTGAACAGGCCCTCTTTGCTGCTCAGCGTCAGCATGTCCAGGCACAATATGATGTCGTCCGCGCTATCCAGTCACTCGAAAACGCTTTAGGTAAATAAAACCTCCTCCAACCGTTATGAAACATGCTTTACTACCCCTCGCTATCCTGACCCTCATCCTGGGCTCTTGCGGTGAAACCGGCCAGGAAACCGCCATCCCTTCGGATGTCGAAGGACAACGCGTCATGCTTGACGCTAAACGCCAGGAATTGATTGCCTTGAAAAAGGAGATCGCTGACCTGGAAGATCTCCTGGGCAACCAGGCCGGTGCGAACAGTGAAGAAGAAGCAAAAGTGGTTACCACTACCCTTCTTTCCAAAACGACCTTCCGTCGGGTTACCGAGATCCAGGGCAATATCGATCCGGTCAAAAAAAACAATATCAGCAGCGAAACCGGGGGCCGGCACATTCGCCTGAATGTGAAGGAAGGCGAGTCCGTCAACAAAGGTCAGTTATTGGCCAGTGTCGACATGGAGCCGCTGAACAAGCAGATCGAGGAAATGGAGACCAGTCTCGAACTGGCTGTCGATGTGTTCAACCGCCAGAAGCGACTTTGGGACCAGAAGATCGGCTCTGAAATCCAATATCTGCAGGCTAAAAACAACAAGGAACGCATCGAAAAGGGTCTTGCCGGCCTTCGCGCCCAATTGAAAAAAGCCAATATCTATGCTCCGATATCCGGTGTGATCGAAGGTGTCACTGCCGAATTGGGCGATATCGCCCCTCCCGGAATGCCGATCATGCAATTGATCAATACGCGTGACCTGAAAGTGACAGCCGAAGTGCCAGAGCGATATGTCGGTACCATCCGGAACGGGGAAAAGGTCAAAGTTCAGGTACCCACACTGGATAGCGAACAGACGGAAACCATCCGCGTTGTGGGCAAGGTTGTTCACCCGTCCAACCGGACCTTCCATATCGAAACTTCACTGAACAACGCGAAGGGTGCCTTCAAACCCAACCTCCTGGCGCTGGTCCATATTGAAGATTACAAGGAACCGGATGCGATCGTCGTGAGTGTCGACCTGGTCCAGCAGGAAGTCGGAGGCAAACAATTTGTCTACATCACTGAAGCTACCGACAAAGGGCAAGATCGCCCGGAAAGTATATGTCACTACCGGAGAAAGCTATGACAACCAGATTGTGATCACCGAGGGGCTGAAAGCCGGGGATGAGATCATCATCAGAGGTGCACGCAATCTGTCAGAAAACGATCTGCTCGATATCAAAACCGAGACCAATGATTGAGGATAAAAAACCGGAGGCCAATAAGGTCAAGGAATTTGGTCTGACCTCCTTCGCTGTCGACAACGGGACCAGCATTTTCATTCTGACCCTGATGATCGTCATCTTCGGAGTCGGGGCCTATAATAGCATGCCAAAGGAGCAGTTTCCGGAGGTGAGTTTTCCGACGGTCTTTGTGAATACGCCCTATTTTGGCAACTCCGCTGCGGATATTGAAAATCTGATCACCCGACCGATCGAAAAGGAGATCAAATCCATTGTCGGACTGAAAAATGTCAAATCCAATTCACTCCAGGATTTTTCGGTGATCACCGCCGAATTCGAGACCTATGTCGATATTGATGATGCCGTTCGCAAGATCAAGGACGCAGTGGACAAGGCCAAATCGGACCTGCCAAATGACCTGACTGAGGACCCGGACATTTTCGATGTCAACCTTTCGGAAGTGCCGATCATGACGGTCAATCTTTCCGGGAAATACACCAATGATGAGCTCCGCAGTTTTGCAGAATATCTCGAAGACGAGATCGAAAACATCGATGAGATCTCTGGTGTAGAAATCAAAGGATCACTCGAACGGGAAGTAAAAATCGACGTGGATCTTCCACGAATGGATGCATTGCAGGTGAGTTTTACGGATATCGAAAATGCGGTCAACTGGGAGAACATGAACATGTCTGCCGGCGAGATTGTCAACAATGGTTTCCGTCGGGCTGTGCGTGTTGTCGGTGAATTTGAGCATGCCGAAGACATGGAACGGATCATCGTCAAGAGTGAAGGGCAAAAGCCGATCTATCTGGGCGACATCGCAAAGGTCACCTATGGTTATAAAGAACGAAGCAGTATTGCCCGTTCGGATGCCAACCCCGTTGTGTCTCTTGATGTGATCAAGCGGAAGGGAGCCAACCTGCTCAGTGCGTCGGACAAGATCAATGAAAAGGTGGCTTATGCCAAAAAACATGTCTTTCCCGAAGAGCTCAAGGTTGCCCTGTTCAACGACCAGTCGGTCAACACCCGTACCGAGGTCTCCAACCTCGAAAACAGCATTATTTCCGGGGTGATCCTGGTGGTTCTGGTCCTCCTGTTCTTCATGGGGATTCGCAACGCCCTTTTTGTTGGAATGGCCATACCGCTGTCCATGCTGATGGGGATTATGGTGCTCAATTTTACGGGTACAACCTTGAATATTGTCGTGCTCTTCTCCCTGATCCTGGCCCTGGGTATGCTGGTGGACAACGGGATCGTTGTCGTGGAAAATATTTTCCGGTTTATGCAGGGAGGTGAAAAACGGGGCTGGCTTCCAAACACGGGACAGGTGAAGTAGCTATTCCCATTATCGCTTCAACAGCAACCACACTGGCCGCCTTCCTGCCGATGGCATTCTGGCCTGGACTGATGGGCAGCTTTATGAAATATCTGCCGATCACACTCATCATTGTGTTGACCTCTTCACTGCTCGTCGCGCTGGTGATCAATCCCGTGTTCACAAGCCGGTACATGGCCATCGACACAAAAGCGACAAATGCACTGGATCGGGCTCGAAAAGTGCGCAACACATCCATCCTGGCCGGCATCACATTCGTCATCGCCATCCTTGCGCATCTCGGAGGGGTAATCTGGATGCGGAACAGTATGTTGATCGTTTCCATCTTTTCGCTGATCAACTTTTGGCTGCTGCGGCCGGCATCTTTTTACTTCCAGGAAAATGCCATGCCCTGGCTGGAAATGAAATACTACCAGTTTGTACGCTGGGGCCTGGGTGGGATTCGTCCCTGGGCCATATTTGGTGGCACTTTTCTTTTGCTCTTTGTGGCCATTATTGCCCTGGGCATCAAATCGCCGAAGGTCGAATTCTTTCCTGTAGCCGATCCGCTCTATATCAATGCCTTTGTTGAACTTCCACTCGGCAGGGATATTGAGGAAACCGACAAGATCATGGTCGATCTGGAGAACCGGATCGAAAAAACACTTGAGCCGTATACAACAATTGTGGATGCGGTACTTTCCCAGATCGGTGAAAACACATCTGATCCCAACAGCCCACCCGAGCCCGGTGTCACACCACACAAGGCCCGTCTGACCGTATCCTTTGTCCCTGCCGCTGATCGGAATGGAATTTCCACCTTCGAGGTGATGGAAAAGGTTCGTGAAGCAGTGAAAGGATATGCCGGAGTGGATATCGTCGTCGATAAAAATGCCGATGGTCCGCCTGCAGGAAAACCGATCAATATCGAGATCCAGGGACAGGATATTGACAAACTGGCTGTGCTTTCGCAGGATCTGATCCACTTTATTGAGGAGAAAAAGATCTCCGGGATCGAAAAACTTCAGGCGGATGTCGATGTCGGCAAACCGGAACTCATTGTCCATATCAACCGGGAAGCCGCCCGTCGGTTTGAACTGTCCACAGCACAGATCTCCTCCGGCATCCGGACGGCCATCTTTGGGAAGGAGGTGAGTAAATTCAAGGACGGGGAAGATGAGCATCCGATCATGGTGCGCCTGAATGAACGGTACCGGAATAATATCGATGCCATTCTGAATCAGAAGGTCACATTCCGGAATCCCACCAACGGCAAGATCGTTCAGGTACCGATCTCGGCGGTAGCGGATATCGAATATGCCAGTACATACAGTTCGATCAAACGGAAGGATCTCGACCGCGTGATCACGGTGTATTCCAATGTGCTCAAAGGGTATAATGCCAATGAAATTGTGGGCCAGTTGAAGGAGGTCCTGCCGGAATACAACTGGCCTCCGGGCTTCAGTTATGAATTCACAGGTGAACAGGAGCAGCAGGCTAAGGACCTGGCCTTTCTGAGCACAGCATTTATGGTCGCCATCTTTTCGATCTTCATCATCATTGTCGCGCAGTTCAACTCGCTGGTTTCACCATTCATTATCATGCTGACCGTGCTGTTCAGCACGATTGGTGTCTTTCTCGGGTATGTCTTCACCGGTGCGGATATCGTGATCATTATGACTGGTGTGGGGATCATCTCACTGGCTGGTGTTGTTGTGAATAATGCGATCGTATTGCTGGATTATACCAACCTTCTGATGCACAGACGGCGGGATGAACTGAATAAGGAAAGTGAATATGACCTCCCGTTGCCTGAGGTGCAGGAAGCCATCATTCAGGCGGGCGCTCGGCGATTGCGACCTGTATTGTTGACTGCGATCACAACCGTTCTCGGTCTGGTTCCCCTCGCAATCGGGTTCAACTTCAACTTCTTCACCTTGATATCCGAGTCTGATCCACATATCTTCATTGGAGGCGACAATGTTGCGTTTTGGGGGCCACTGGCCTGGACGGTAATCTATGGACTGACCTTTGCAACCTTCCTGACCCTGGTTGTGGTACCGGTGATGTATTGGTTGAGCTTTCGGGGTATCCGCTGGAGCCGGATCAGATTCGGCACTGGAGAATAAGCCTGTATACAGCAAATTGACAAGCCGGCTTCCTGGACAGGGGGCCGGCTTTCCTTTTTTTAACCAATCTGCACGAATGAGGAACAGGAATCTGACAGTGGCCAGTAAAACCGGTTTACCTTCCTCAATTCAGTCAACCTCGAGTTGAAGCTTTTCCGGTATTGTTTTGTGGGTATAACCAGGCATGAACAGAACAATCCATTTCTGATACCTAAATGACGCTCCACATTCGCGTTGATGAATGATCACCAGGATTCCTATCTTGGAAATGATAACCGGAATTTGTAAACTCACCACCTTTAGGTATCAAGGGTAAACCTGTCCGGAATCATGACTGGCATCTCGCAGAATATTGCCGTCATTGCCTAAAAAAAGAGGCCTCAAAACGAAAACAAACTATGAAATCAACGTTTGCCCTGGTGATTATCCTGACTGTGACGAGCTCGTCGCTTGCTCAACAATTCAACAATTTCGAAATAAACCAGAATTTGGATATCACAATAGATACTTCCCTGGAGAATAACATCTGGACGATCGGTTCCCCGGAAAAAATCAAATTTAAAACAGCCTATTCCGTACCCAATGCAATCTTTACCGATACATCGATTACATATCCGGACAACAACTTTTCCACCTTTCAATTCACCATTGATCAAAACGGATTCTGGATGTTCCCCTACTTCGTTCTCCAGTTCCATCATAAAATGGACACAGAGTATAAACGGGACGGAGGCTGGATTGAAGCTTCCTATGACAAGGGGATGACATGGCAGAATATATTCACAGATACTGTATTTCGCCCCATGGTCCAGATCGACCCTTCCGGCTTGAGTCTGGATACCCTTTACACCGGAGAAATTGCTTTCACTGGAACTCAGGACAATTTCTACCCGGTTACCCTTTGTTGGGGTAACGGTGAAGGAAATCCACCAATTCCAAACGTGGATTCAGTACAAATCCGGTTTGTGTTCCGTACCGACAGTATACCTTCCAGTCATGAAGGTTGGATGCTCGACAACTTTGATGTCTATGGAACCCTGATCGATGCGATCGCAGAAAAATCAGGTCCAGATCCCGGATTCTACCTTTATCCAAATCCTGCCCAGGGTGCCATATCCGTCCTATTTGGTAAAGAAATGATTGGTAGAGTGGACATCTTCGACAGCCATGCCAGGATTGTCAGATCCTTCCCTTGTCAAACCGATCGCCTGACTATTGATACGGCTTTCCTTCCCCGGGGCATTTATTCGATCCGGTTTACAGGAGCGGACACCGGGGTCCATTCCAACCAGTTTCTGATCATTGAATAACCTACCCCCAATCTGAAAGTCAATATGACATCCCGAAAAAAACTGGTTCTCACCCTGCTGATCATCCTCAATCTGGTTGTGCTCCTGGGCCAAATTTACCCTGAAGGAGCTCCCCTTTTGCCCGTTCCGTCAATATCCTGTTTCTCATTGCCAGTCTGATTTTCTTCGTGGGACAACGGTTTTCACGGGATTGAGTAACGGTCCTATCCTTCCTGCATTTCTGAATCTCATCAAACAAAATCCAGTCCATGGCTAACTGAACATGCAGATTGGCATTACCCGGGATAAATATTTCGAAGGCAAAACTCCAGGAACCTTTGCTTTCAGGAATTGATCTGGGAATAAATGGAATTGAGAAGTATAGCCCTGTTGGAGCATGTTGGCAGAAAGAAAAGAGAGCAATTGCCAATCTGATGAACCGGATCCAGTAATTTGTCCTTTTCTGGACTATCCGGTTTTGGTGGTAGGGTATAATTTCACTCTGGTTCGTGACCAAGGCAATATTGAAATCAAGTAGCGTAAGGAAGAGGTAGGAAAAGATCTTTTCCTATTTGGTATTGCCAACCTGTCCAAATCACCACTTCTGGAAAAACTGATTGGTGGATTCAGAATCGGGATGGTCTGGATTGATGGCATGTGATTGAGACCTTTTCCAGAAAGGGCATGACTTTATGTGCGTTGGCGCTGATTTCAGGTCAGCACTGCCAAACAGAGGAATCTGTCTGACCTATCAGAACAAAAATCGCACTTGATCATCTGAATAGATCAGGTTTCTTGTGCAACTCACCATTTTCATGCATCATGAAGGTGGCGAAATCAAAGCCATGCCTGCACTTTCTTCTACTCATCTGCTCGCTCTCTGAAAAGGGACCATTCAAGTCCTGGCGAACCTGTTGCTCACCCCTTCCTTTATTTCCCGGTCCCACAGAACCACCCTGTCCTGTTCATCTCCCGGCAGATCCCCTGCCATTGCAGTGCAAAAAAAGCTGGTGCCAGATTCCTGCCCGCTTCTCAGGGCACAGTAACAATCTGATAACGTCACTGCGTGGAAAAGATGGTTGAATTCACGTACTTTTGCAGGATATATGTTGAGATACTGGCCCATCTTCCTGGCATTCCAAATCCTCGCAAGCAGCTTGCCAGGATCGCAGGGTATTCAGGGCGTCATCAAGCTGGGCGCATTGATCCACCACTATGCTCACCATGTCAGCCACCATCATCAGGATGGCCATCTCGGAAGATTTGTGGAGATGCATTTTACAGATCATGATCATCACAAGGAAGATTCGGATGCGCATCGCAAACTGCCGTTTCAACATGACCAACATCAACAGAACATCAGTTTGCAAATGCCATTTCTGTTGAGTGAATCCCAACGATTCGTGACGCCTGCCCGTCCGGAGACGACGTCAAATGCACTGACTCCCTGGTTCAAGAGGTGGCATTCTTCCCTCCATGCCAGTGACATCTGGCAACCCCCCAAAGCATAACTCCAGCCGGTCAACCTGGCCCTACGCCCGGCTATCCAGTCAGGCGCACCTGTTTGCTTTTCTCACCAGTCTTTCCTTCCGAGGATCTGGCTGATCGCATTATCCATCCAATTCTTCCATGATGAAACCCAGTATACTGCTCATCGCAGCCCATCTCTTCATCCTTGCGGGATGCACCCGATCACATGATGCAGACAGCTCCCATGCACATGACGAACACGGCAATCACATTTCCAGTCAGGAAGAGACACTTGAACCCCTGGTGTATACCCTGTACTCCGACAAGACTGAACTCTTTGTGGAATTCAAACCACTTGTCGCAGGACAGGAAAGTCGGTTCGCTGCCCATTTTGCCAAGACAGGCGACCTGTTTACGGCTGTCGATTCAGGGAGTGTAACCCCTTTCGCTGGTGGACCAGGCTGGACAGGCACAGTCCATTACAGCAGAGCGGCCCGAAGTGCCTGGCATCTTCCGTCTGCGGATGACCCCAGAAAAGAAAGGCGTATACAACCTGGTGTTCGACATCCGTACACCCGCATTCACCGATCAGATCACCATCGAAAAAGTGGGCGTTTTTCCTGACGAAAAGATGGCCAGACTGGCTACACGAGGAATGAACACGGATGACAGCAGTGATATCACCTGGTTGAAAGAACAAGCCTGGAAAGTGGAATTTGCAAATGCTCCGGCGCAAATCATGCCGTTCAGCGAAGTGGTCAAGACCAGTGGACAGCTCCTGCATGCTCCAGGTGATGAAGCCGTACTCACCGCGCAGATCAATGGCATCCTTACGTATGCAGAAAAACAGGTGGTATCCGGAACGAACATGGCAGTCGGCACCACACTGTTTACCATCAAGGGTACGGACGTCGCCTTGAGCGGATTGGAAGAAGATGTACGACGAGCCGAAAATGAATTAGCAACAGCACAAAAACAATATGACCGGGCCGCGGAGCTCGTCAAGGACAAGCTGATTTCAGAAAAAGAATTTCTGGAAATCAACCGAAGACTGGAGCTGGCCAGATCGCAACGAGATCAAGTATCCCTTTCGAAGGCATTCAACAAGAAACAGGCCAATGTCAGGGTGCCTGTCAGCGGATACCTGAACGATATATTGGTAGACAACGGAGTCTATGTGCAGGCCGGCCAACCCCTTGCGACAATATCTAAAGGGCGGAGACTGGTATTACGCGCTGATCTTTCACAGAAATATTTTTCCCGCATCCAATCCTTCCGTGCCGCCAATTTCAAATCGGTTGAATCCAGGTATGTGTATGCCACAAATGACTTGAACGGGAAACTGATTTCAACAGGGAAATCCGTAACCGGCGGTTCACCCTTTTTACCTGTCTATTTCGAAATTGACCGGACAGCAGGACTGATTCCCGGATCATCAGTCGAAGTGTTTCTTCTCTCAAACCCGAAGCCTTCCCTAGTGATTCCTGTTACCGCCTTGCTCGAAGAACAGGGTGTTTTTTATGCCTATGTCCAGACCAGTGGTGAGCGTTTTCAAAAACGCGAACTGCAAATCGGAGCATCCGATGGCATGCATGTACAGGTCCTATCCGGGATAATGGAAGGTGAACGGATCGTCACCAGAGGGGCCTACCAGATCAAATTGTCCACCGCTACAGGTACCATGCCGGCGCATGGGCATGAGCATTAACACCCATCGATATGCTCAATCACATCATCCATTTCGCTCTGCAGAACAGGTTGCTGGTTCTGGTGGCTACAGTCTTGCTCATTGTTTTCGGCACCATGGTCAGCCTGCGCATGGAAGTAGACGTCTTTCCTGACCTCACCGCCCCAACCGTGGTGGTACTCACCGAAGCACATGGCATGGCCCCGGAAGAGGTCGAAAAACAGGTCACGTTCCCACTGGAAACGGCAGTGAACGGAGCGACCAATGTGAGGCGGGTACGCTCTTCCTCCTCAGCAGGTATATCCATCGTCTGGATCGAATTCGAGTGGGGCACAGATATTTTCAAGGCCCGGCAAATCGTCAATGAAAAAATCATTGCTGTAGCAGAACGGCTACCCCAGGGGGCAGGCAATCCGACAATGGCACCTCAAGCCAGTATCATGGGTGAGATCATGCTGATCTCCGTCACAGCTGACAGCACATCCCAAATTGACCTGCGAACCATCGCCGACTGGGAGATCCGGCCAAGACTCCTGGCAACGGGCGGTGTGGCCCAGGTTGTGGTGATCGGCGGGGAATTCAAACAATACCAGATCCTCGCCTCACCCCTCAAAATGGCAGCCTATGGCGTGACATTGACCGAGCTCCTGCATGCAGCGGAAGGGGCGAACAGCAATTCTTCCGGTGGTTTTCTGAATGAATATGGCAACGAATACATCCTCCGGGGCATCGGCAGAACCAGCCAACTGGGAGAACTCGGCAAGTCAGTTGTCAAAGTCACACCAACAGGTGTCGTGAAGATCGAGGATGTCGCCGAACTGACTATCGGTTCTGCACTCAAGATCGGTGATGGTGCTCTTGCCGGACAACCGGCAGTCATTCTTACCGTCCAGAAGCAGCCTGCTACCAATACGCTCCTGTTGACCGAAACGATAGAACATGCCATTTCAGACCTGCAGAAAACCATGCCCCCGGATGTACGCATCAATACCCGCATCTTCCGGCAAGCAGATTTTATCAATGCGTCGATATCCAATATTCGAAAAACACTATTCGAGGGGAGCATTTTTGTCATCGTCATCCTGTTCCTCTTCCTGATGAACTGGCGTGCCACGCTCATTTCACTACTCGCCATTCCTGTATCACTTATCGTGGCTATTCTAACATTGAAATGGCTCGGGTTCACCATCAACACCATGTCGCTGGGAGGTATGGCCATCGCCATTGGTGCACTCGTAGATGATGCGATCATCGACGTGGAAAATGTATTCAAACGCTTGAAACAGAATTTTGCACGACCTGAAGCAGAACGCAGGAATGTGCTTCAGGTCATTTTTGACGCCTCTGTCGAGATTCGAACAAGCATCATCAATGCAACCCTGATCATCATTGTTGCTTTCCTTCCCCTGTTCTTTCTTTCTGGCATGGAAGGAAAACTCCTTGCTCCTCTCGGCATTGCATTTATTGTCTCCCTGTTTGCCTCGCTTGTCGTCAGCATCACACTCACACCGGTGCTGGGCAGTTACCTGTTGACCAATGAGAAGATGCTCCGACAACAGCACAGTGAAAGCCGCCTAGTGCGTTGGTTGCAACGACGCTATGCCACGGCATTGGAACAGGTCATGCAGATCAAGAGGACGGTCATCGTGTCCTCATTCATCCTGTTCAGTATTGCATTGATTGCACTGACCCAACTGGGCCGAAGTTTTCTTCCTGAATTCAATGAAGGCTCTCTGGTCATCTCAGCTGTCAGCCTGCCTGGCATTTCATTAGAGGAAAGCAATAAAATTGGTGCCCGGATCGAACAAGAGTTATTGCGCATTCCTGAAATCCAGATCACTTCAAGACGAACCGGACGTGCTGAACTGGATGAACATGCCCAGGGCGTGAATGCCGCTGAAATAGACGCACCATTCATTCTGGACAATCGCAGTCGATCAGCATTCATGGCTGATGTCCGTGAACGACTGGCCCAGGTAGGCGGAGCAAATTTGACCATTGGCCAGCCGATCGGACACCGTATCGATCATATGCTCAGTGGCACAAGAGCCAATATCGCCATCAAACTGTTCGGGCCCGACCTGAACCGGCTATACACGACGTCAAAAGAAATCATGTCGGCTATCTCCGGTATACCTGGCCTTGTGGATATCGGTGTCGAACAGCAGATCGAGATCCCTCAGATCCAGATCAGGGCAAACAGGGATATGCTGAATCATTATGGTATTCAAATCGGACAGTTCAATGAATTTGTGGATATCGCCTTTGCGGGTGAAAAAGTATCTGAAATCTATGAAGGCAATAAACGTTTCGACCTGGTCCTGCGATTTGATGAAGCCAGTCGGGGACAAATCGAAAGTATCAGGAATACCTTGATTGATGGTGCAAACGGGATCAAGGTTCCGCTTTCCTATGTTGCAGATATCGTCAGTACCTCGGGCCCCAATACGATCAACCGGGAAAATGTGCAGCGCAAAACAGTAGTTTCCGTAAACGTTTCCGGACGCGATCAGAAATCCGCTGTAGAGGAGATCCGACAGGTGATAGGAGAAAAAATCAACCTTCCCGAAGGATACCATATTGAATATGGTGGACAATTCGAGGCCGAGGCTGAAGCGTCGAAAACCTTATTGATCACTTCATTGCTGTCCCTTCTGGTGATCTTTCTCCTGCTCTTTCAGGAGTTCAAGGACCTGAGTACGGCATCCATCATTCTCCTGAATTTACCACTTGCATTGATTGGAGGAGTATTCAGTGTCTATGTCACTTCCGGAGTGCTCAGCATTCCCGCCATCATCGGATTTATCACCCTGTTTGGGATCGCCACACGAAATGGTATCCTCCTCGTTTCCCGATATCAGACCCTGCGAGAAGAAGGACGCCCGATTCTGGAAACCATCATGGAAGGATCCATTGACCGACTGTCGCCCATCCTCATGACCGCCCTGACTGCGGGCCTGGCCTTGATCCCCCTGGCCATGGCTGGTGATCTCCCAGGCAATGAAATCCAGAGCCCGATGGCCAAAGTCATTCTGGGCGGATTACTGACCTCCACGTTACTGAACATATTTATTGTGCCGGTAGTGTATTACATGACCAATCGAAACAGGAAGAATGAAATGTAAAACCACCTCCATCATTGTATTCGCCCTCTTCATGATGGCAAATACCCAAGCACAATCATCTCTGGAATCTGTGCTTCGGTCTGTGGAACAACAGAATAAAAGCCTGATCGCTACCCAACAATTCTGGGAAAGCAGGAAGCTGGAATATACCACTGGGTTAACCCTGCCCAATCCGACAATCCAGGGACAATACCTGTTCGGCTCGCCTGCCATCGCCGGGGATCAGACCGATCTATTCGTAGTCCAATCCTTTGACTTCCCAACCGTCTATAAGCAACGGAGGGACCTGGCGAAGGCTCAGGGATCTGTTTCATCGGCACATATTGCCGGTCTGCGACAGGAAATCCTTCTGGAAACCAAACTGGTTTGCATCGATCTGGTCTATCGCCTGAAACTGGATAGTCATTACCATCGACGATTCATGGAATTGCAAGATCTACTCAAGGATTTTCAGCAGAAACTGGATGAGGGAGATGCCACTATTCTGGATCTCAACAAAGCAAAACTTCAGGTCATTGAACGCAGGCAATTACAAACTGAAAACCAGATTGATCTCGAGAAGCTTCGGACGCAACTCGTGGAATTGAATGGTGGGAAAGCGATCCTGTTTGCGGATACGCTTTACCCGGAAATCCCGGTGATCCCTCCATTCGATCAACTGGAAAAAGAAGTTGAAGCTGCCGATCCTTTGCGCATGGTGCTGGAACAGGAAAGGTACATTTCGGAAAAACAGTTGAACCTGGCGGGACCTGGCGCTTGCCAAAATTTGAAGCCGGCTATCACTATCAAGGTATTCTGGGGCAGCAATTCAACGGCATCCATGCCGGACTCACCTTGCCGATCTGGGAACAGAAGAATCGCATTCAATTCCAACAAGCCCGGGTACAATTTGCAGAACGGGAATTGGAAAATCATCGAAATGAACATTATTTCGAGATCAAAGAAATGGTTGACCGCCAGGAATCCTTGAAATCTGGTTGACTGAATACAGGAGATCATGACTTCCGTCCAGCATCCGGATCTGCTGAACAAATCCTTGCGGTTGGGAGAGATCACAACAATGGAATATTTCTGGAAATGAGCTTTTACCAGAATGCCATCCTCCACCTGTACAAGGCTGAACGGGATTATCAGGTCGCAGCAGCCGGGCTCCT
This sequence comes from Saprospiraceae bacterium, assembly GCA_016710115.1. Lineage (GTDB taxonomy): Bacteria > Bacteroidota > Bacteroidia > Chitinophagales > Saprospiraceae > JAGNXB01. The sequence goes on along the minus strand of JADJLN010000001.1, from coordinate 467,843 downwards.
GAAATACAGATTGTGAGTTGATCCTCCTCAGCCATAGCGTGTAAAACCTGTGGCATGAGGGGTTCTGCAGTCGGGCATCCATAGTCAGACTAACATCTGAAGGAGCTTGCATCTCCTCAGAATTCTTCTCATCTTCAAGGCAGGAAACTCTGCCACCATGCCTGACCACGTCCCTGCCCGTTGGATTCCGCTCACAGCCCTGGCGATCCTGGCCTTCATCGCCCTGTTGCTCACCCCCTCCTTTACACCCCTTCCTCCCCTGGAACACCCGGTCCTGTTCGTTTCCCGGCAGATCCCCTGCTGCGGCAGTGTGTATATGGCAGATGCTAACGCCTTGCCCGGCGTTGGCGGGTACAGCAAATACCAGGTGGCCGCTCCGGGCTATCTGTGCATCCTCTACCCTGACGGGACCATCGACACCCTGGTTGACGGAGGCAACCCTCAGCCGGAAAGCCTCCATCTGATCGATGTCAGCGCCCCCACCCTGTCCTGGGATGCCACCCGGGTTGTGTTTGCCGGATTGCCGGATGGTCAGTATGAATTGGGCAATGGCAACCAGATCTCCAAGGAACACGATGCCTGGCGCATCTACACCATCGACATCGATGGCACAAACCTCTCCCAGGTGACCGGTGTACCCGGCATTCCGGGCAGCGATCAGGATCTCGATCTGAGCCAGTTCCACCCCCTGGCCCAGAACGGACTCATGGGCTATGATGACACCGATCCAGCCTGGCTTCCCGATGGTCGGATCGTCTTCTCTTCGACACGGTATCCGGGCATAGCCATGTACAACGTGACCCGCAATTCCAATTTGTTTGTGGTCAACCCGGACGGCACCAACCTGCACCGGATCACTACGGAAAAGAACGGGGCCGACCGGCCCGCCATCGATCCGCTTACCGGGAAGATCGTCTTCTCACGCTGGTGGCGAAATTTCTACTGGCCCTACGACGGAATGGAGTCCATAGGTAGTACCCAATACCCGGGAGGGTGGGTTTTTCACAATGGCCTCACCAGTGACCTCAACAGCGTGATCGACGGTCAGCTCTACATGTTCAACAACAACTCCTTCCTGCTCACCGAAATCAATCCGGACGGCAGCAGCTTGAAGCTGTTCTCCTCCCATTTCAGGGAGACGTCCGGTAACAGTTGCTATGGAGGCAGCTTTGGTCCGGATGGCCATTATGTAGGCAACTGGTTCCCTATCGAACACAGCTCGGAAAGCTCGGGTTTCGGTGGGATCAAACGGTATTTTCGCGGTGCCGGACCCGAGCCAGATGGCCTGGCAGGTACAACGGAATATGGCGACCTGGACTATTATGTCGACAATCCTCCCAGCTATGGGATCCTGGTAGGCGATTATGCGGCCGAGCCCTATGTCCTGGAGGATGGTCGCATCCTCTTCTCCAAGGCGCCTACACCGGAGCAGGATTATGGCTTGTTCATCATGGATGCCGATGGGAGCAATGTGATGCCCTTGCTCGATCAACCTGGTATGACCGACCTCCATGCCCAGCTGGTCAAACCACGCCCAATGCCACCGGTTATCCCCGACGGGATCACTCAACTGGCCTGGCCCCTGCCGCCCACCGGCCTCACCGATCTCAAACAGGAAGGGACATTCACCTTCGATTGCCGGAATATCTATTTCAACGCTCCGGTCGATGTGCCCATCATTTCCGCTCCGGCAGTTGGTGATATCCACTCGGTTCGGTTCTTTGCTTCTCCACTGATGAACCAGCAATTTGGTTCTGTGGAAGCCCTCGACTTCCCCCTTTTATACAATGAGATCGACGTTGACCCCTTTGGGCGCGTGCTGGAAAACGATGCACCGGCCAATGTCCCCTTGTTCGAACAGGCCAGGTCCTCCCTGGCGACGGGATACCATATCCCCCGGACCGGAGGAGGCATCATGGATGGTGCTACCCAGGTGATGGGCTTCAATTATGGCCGACCCGGGCAGCAGGTCACCTGCGTCGGGTGCCACAATGGCCACAGCATGATCCCGGTGCCGGAAGAACCTGAGAAATTACTGTTCACCAACCTTGCTCCGGGTGCACTGATCACGGCCAGCAGCGCCATGAATGCACCCGGGTATGCCATCGATCGGAAAAACTTCACATCCAGGGGAAAGCACTGGTTCTCTCCCGAATTCGAGGACCCCAACCAGCAGTGGTTGCGGCTCCAGTGGCGGGTCCCCATCTGGGCACGAAAGATCGTCCTGCACAATGTCCCCGCCGGTTGGGACCTCCAGATCCACTCCTGTAAAGTGACCCTTTATTCAGACGAGAATTGGACCCAGGAGATCTTCGTACAGACACTGACTCAGGATCTCAGCGACCAGGGTACCGCCATCTCCCTTCCGGCAGATATGAACATTCAATCCATGCAACTGGAGTTCCTGGATTGCGAAGGCGGCATCTACCATTGGGATTGCGCGGCCATCGGTGATATCGAGGTGATCGCCTCACACATCGAGCCCGGGAAAATCAACGATATAGCCGATTGCAAGGGCATAGCCTATGGCCCTCATCAACTGGACACCTGCGGCCATTGTCTGCTGCCCGATGATCCGCTGTTCAATGACTGTGGAACGACCTCCACCGATCCCGGATGGGGAGGAAATGGATTACATGTTTGGCCAAATCCGGCAGCCCATACCCTCTGGGTGGATATTCCACAAAGTCATGGAGGTGGCACCCTCACAGTATACTCTTTGTCTGGCAAACAGGTGTTTCAGGAAACTATCCGGAAGGGCAAATTTCAGGTCTCAGTACAGAACTGGTCAAAGGGCATCTACCTTCTGGCTGTGGAAAAAGGCTACAACCGGTATGTCCAAAAAGTGATTGTGGAATGACCAGATTTCAACTTTGACCATGCACCTACCCAGGCGTAGCTGTCCAAAATGAATCCACTAGTGTCATAATGCGGTCAACCGCACCTTTCGCCCTTTGATCTTCTGTTGTTCCAGATTACGCAGAATTCGCTCGATCTCCCCGGGATCAATGGCCACATACACCTCATCGCGGGTCAGTTCGACCTGGCCGATCTGATCAGCTTCCAGGTGTCCCTGCCCTGTGAGGAAACCGACCACATCCCCTTTGGAAATTTTATCCTTTCGCCCGCCAGACAGGACTAATGTCCGCCATTTTGCTGGCATTGGAGCAGCGGTGGGCGGCACAGATTCCACCCGCAGCTTCGGGATAAATTCCGGCAAATGCTCCCCCTTGCCTCTCAGGATATACGCCACCCCGTTCTGATCCATCCGGGCAGTCCGACCGTTTCGATGGGTATATTCCTGTTCGCGAGTGGGCAGGTGGTAATGGATGATGTAGTGGATTTCCGGCACATCAATGCCTCGGGCGGCCAGGTCCGTGGCGACCAAGATGTTATACGTGCCATTCCTGAACTGGATCAGTGCGCGTTCCCGCTCCATCTGTTCTGTGCCTCCGTAAAAACAACCATGGGCAATTCCCTGCTCATGGAGATGGTTGCTGATCCGCTGAATGGCATCCTTGAAATTGGAGAAGACAATGCCCCGAGCTTCTCCCAGATGACAGAGTAGCCCGGATAACGTGTCCAGTTTGTCTTTTGTCGGAGATTCAACAATGCGTACGTCCAGCCAGGCTTGTCCCGAGTCGGTATGATCAAGGATCAAGGGGTCGTGAATCCCGGCAAATTCAGGTATATCCGTATCGCGGGTCGCTGAGGTGAGGATCTTTTTTTCCAATCCGGTCAATGCCACACAGATCTCGGCCATTTCCGCTTCAAAGCCGATCTCCAGGGATTTGTCGTATTCATCCAGGACCAGCATGCGGATCGTGGACGGATCGATGGTGCCTCTTCGGATATGATCGGCTACCCGACCGGGTGTACCGATCAGGATAGCCGGCCGGTGCTTGAGGTCTACCTTGTCCTTTGCGACCGCCCGCCCACCATACACCGCATTGGTCTTGTACCCGGTGCCCATACTGCGCACCACCTGTTCGATCTGGATGGCCAGCTCCCTGGATGGTACCAGGATGAGGCACTGGACTTCATGTTGCGATGCCTCCAGACTGGCCAGGACCGGCAGGAGGAAAGCCAGGGTTTTTCCAGTACCCGTTGGCGAATGCAGGATAACCTCCCCATGCCGATGGATGGCCGACTGGGCTTCCAGTTGCATGGCATTGAGCGATTCAATGCCCAGTTTGTCCAGGATGGTCTGCTGGTTCTTGAGCGGTTGGGAGATCATGTTAGGAGCTGGACAACAATGAATGGCCGACAAGATACCCGTTTTCATATGCCTTTGCCAAGGGATGAATTCATGACCAGGTATTCAGCCACCATGTGTCAAATGCTCATGTATTCGGTTCAATATGTCAATCGTGCAGAACGATATGCTCTATCGGATAGTGGAGCATATGCATGACAGATAAATTGATCATTATGCGCAGGTCTAATCGATTCAACTGGCAAAGGATCTCCTCCTTTGGCTGGTCATTCTTTTTGCAGATCAAACAAAGAGCTGGCATGGGATAGAGGTCCGTATTGAACGGAGGCCCATCGTCATCAAAAAAACCCCAAATGTCCTTCAGTGGATCCATGAAGTTACTGTGCTCAAGATTCAGGAATGTCCATTTCTCGACTTAACCAATTGATCAAGAGAGACCCCCCACTGTTGGATCTCGGTCGCCAGTTCATGATCTGCTACCAGATTCGTCCGCACCAGATCGACATGATAGGGCAACAACAGATCATCAACATCCATTGCGATGCGATCAAGATCTTCTTTCGTCAATTGGTCACCTGACAGAGCCAGATCAATATCAGAACCCGGGCGATAGTTCCCTCTTGCCCGGGATCCGAAAAGGATAATTTTTTCGACACTGGGATTTATTCGAATACAGTCCAACAATAACTGAACATCTTCTGTACAAAGTCCGGTGTCTGGCAATGTCTTCATCATCCAGTGGTCATTTCCCGGCTCCTTCTTTCCATTTCTTGTCGGAACTGATGAAATAACCCATGGTAAGCATGGATGATCCGTTCGACGATCTCTTCAGCAGTTGCCTCATTGTATGTGTGTGAAGTTTCATTCCTGCTGCGGATCATGGCCATCCAACCATGCCCGTCCTGGATGATTCCCATAGAGAAGGCTTCCCTGGTGGCATCCCTTGACCCGGAAATCTCAGAATTTCCTTGATAAAACAGGAAATCCTTTAGCACTTTCCAGGCCAACTCATGCGTAAATTCAAATGCCTGGATCAGACCTTGCTTTTCCAGATTGGAAAGTGGCCTTTGTTTACTCAGAGCAACAGCCTGGTCAAGTTGCAAGAATGCATCCTGAAAATGCCCGAACCGTTGAACCCATCGTGTTTGCATCATGACACTTCACTGTGGATGAAAGATAAATGATTTTGACATATTCAAACCGACACCACGCCTTGGCCGAACCTCCATCCTATCTGCAAAGCAGGACACCTGACCAATCTGTGGAACAATCTCTGGGAAACGAAACTGGACGACGAATAGCCAATATCCACACCGATAGATCGTCCTTCGATACCCACATGCCCGTTCCTGTCCCGATATGCCCCAAAACGCCGCATAACCCGCCCCGAGTACTCGGGGTCGGGAATGGGATCACATCCCGGGGTATCCTTTTCCCTTTTTGAAACCTGGTGTTGCTTAGAATGCCGCATAACCCGGATACCGAGGGAATGGGATCACATCCCGGATATTCGTCATTCCTGTCACGAACAGGATCAAACGCTCAAAACCGAGGCCATACCCGGCATGCGGGACAGTCCCGAATTTGCGGGTATCCAGATACCATTGCATTTCCTCTTCAGGGATATCCATGGCTTGCATTTTGTTGCGCAACACATCATAACGTTCTTCCCGTTGTGAGCCACCCACGATCTCGCCAATGCCCGGAAAGAGAATATCCATCGCAGCTACCGTGTTCTGATCGTCATTCAGACGCATATAGAACGCCTTGATCTTCGCAGGATAATTGTACAAAATGACAGGTCGTTCGAAATGTTTTTCCACCAGATAGCGTTCGTGTTCACTTTGCAGATCAGCACCCCATTCTTCCAGTACAAACTGAAATTTCTTCTTCTTGTTGGGGGTCGAATTTCGCAGGATGTCAAACGCTTCGGTATAGGTCACCCGGGCGAAGTCGTTGTCCAGGCAGAATTGGAGTTTCTCCCGTAAAGCCAGTGCCGAGCGTTCATGTTGCGGCTTGTTCATTTCCTCCTCGAGCAGACGCTGCTCCAGAAAGGCCAGATCATCCGCACAATGGTCCATGACATGGCGGACGATATACTTCAGCATGGCTTCCGCCAGATCCATATTGTCGTCCAGGTCAGCAAAAGCCACTTCCGGTTCGATCATCCAGAACTCAGCCAGGTGACGGGTGGTATTGGAATTCTCCGCCCGGAAGGTCGGACCAAAGGTGTACACTTCGCTCAGGGCCAGGGCACCCAGTTCTGCTTCCAGCTGACCGGAAACGGTCAGGTGAGTTTGCTTGTCAAAGAAGTCTTCCTTCCAGTTGACATTACCCTGGTCATCCACGGGTGCGTTGACCGCATCCAGTGTGGATACCCGAAACATCTCACCGGCACCTTCAGCATCCGAACCGGTGATGATGGGGCTGTGCAGGTACACAAATCCCCTCCGATGAAAAAACTCGTGAATGGCCCAGGCGACATGATGGCGGATGCGAAACACCGAACCAAAGGTATTGGTCCGGAATCGGAGATGGGCAATCTCCCGCAGAAATTCCAGACTGTGTTTTTTCGGCTGTAATGGATAGACTTCCGGATCACATTCGCCAAAAACCTGAATATCGGTCGCCTTCATCTCCAGAGTCTGACCCTTTCCCATGGAGGCGACAATCGCACCTGTGCAGGCGATCCCTGCTCCGGTGGTCAGCTGCTTGAGCAAGGCCGGATCCGTATGTTCGAAATCTACCACCACCTGCAGGGTCTGGTTGGTCGACCCGTCATTCAGCGCGATAAACTGGTTATTGCGAAACGTGCGGATCCAACCCATCACTGTGGTATCAAATCCGATCTTTCCATCAGCCAGCAGGGTGGCGATCTTGGTTCTTTTGGGCATCATATCCTCAGGTGTACGTGATTTCGGCCGCAAAGTTAACCGTTTGCACATTCCTGTGCCCGGTTGCAGGCACGATCCAGGCAGAATGGGCAGGTATAACTCCAGTGATCTGCGTTTGGTCTTGTTTTTGCACATATAACGATTATGTCTAATGGCTTACCCCAAACTATAGCCATCCTGGGCGCCGGCAACCTCGGTCAGGCGATGGCCCAGGGCTGGCTCGATCGCGGCCAGTTGCCGGCGTCACAGTTGATCCTCACCCGTCATCGCACGGGCATACTCCGTGCTTTTGCCGAACGCGGCGTATCTGTCACTGCCGATAATCTGGACGCAGTCAGCCGGGCCACTATCCTGATCCTGGCTGTCAAACCGGATAAGGTCGAGGAGGTCATCAAAGGCATCCTTCCCAGATTACGGGAAGACCATATCCTGGTCAGTGCTGCAACGGGTATCTCCATCGCAGATATGCGGACTGGTCGAAGGGTCATCATGCCCTGTTCCGGGCCATGCCGAACACCGCTGTAGCGATTGGCGAATCCCTCACCTGTCTGGCCGGAGATCCTGGTGCAAATGGACGACTCGACCTGGTGGAGGAACTGTTCAACCGGGTGGGCAAATGTGTTCGCATCACCGAGGATCTGATGAATGCGGCTACGGTGCTGGGCGCCTGTGGGATTGCCTATGCCCTGCGCTTCGTCCGTGCCATGCAGCAGGGCGGAATCGAGATCGGCTTCGATTCAGATACAGCGGCCCTGATCGCCAATCAGACCGTCCGCGGGGCAGCCACCATCCTCCTGGAAGGGAACGCCCATGCCGAAGCGGAGATCGATAAAGTCACCACACCAAAAGGCTGTACCATCGCAGGGCTGAATGAAATGGAACACCAGGGGTTCAGCTCTTCCCTGATCAAGGGAATCCTGACTTCGTACGGGAAGATCGGTTAGTCTGCCTTCCTGTATCTTGCGCCCACAATTTGCGCTCATGCTGGAATTGCGTCCCTGTTGTGAACATTGCGGAACAGACCTGCCCCCCGATTCATCCGATGCCATGATCTGTTCCTTTGAATGTACCTTTTGTGCGGCATGCGTGACAGACATTCTACACAATGTCTGTCCGAATTGCGGCGGCAATTTTGTCCATCGCCCCATTCGGCCCAGGGATGCACTGGCCCGACATCCAGCCTCCGCTTCACGTGTTTTCAAATCGGTCGATCTCGAACAATTCGCAGCCATACGCGAACAATTTCAGCATGTTCCTCCCGAACAACGATAATCCACGGGAGCATATGAATACAGAATGACTTCTTCTCTGTTTCGAATAAGCACAGCAGGCTGTTCAGTCGAATTTCACCTGATTTCGGACAACTCTTTTGATCCGCCATTCGTTGTTTTGTGACAGCACATTTCCCGACATGAGAATTCTGATGGTCTGCCTGGGCAATATTTGTCGTTCGCCTCTGGCCGAAGGTATCTTTCGAAAACAACTCCAGCTCCGGGGTCTGGATTGGGAAGTTGATTCTGCGGGAACAGGCAATTGGCATATCGGCGAACAACCTGACCCCAGGTCGATACAGGTAGCCCGACTACAGGGCCTGGATATTTCGAATCAACGTGCCCGTCAGATCAACGGAAGGGACCTTTCATTCTTTGACTATATTTTTGCCATGGACAGGTCCAACCAACGACAGATTCTGGAACTGGCCCGACAACCTCAACATCGTGAACGCGTCTATCTCTTCCTGGAATTTGCGCGATCCCAGGAGGGGCCCGATGTACCTGACCCCTATTGGAACGACCGCGGATTTACGAATGTCTATCATCTGCTGGATCAGGCCAGCCAGCATGTTATCGAACGGATCCTCGAACAGGAATCTACATCTTCCCGAGGCGCAACCTGACTGGCAGATCGCGTTCATGACCTGACACAGTCAACGGACAGTTATTCTCCAGATGCCAGTTTCTGCTCGACCAGGGTGCGCATGGTTGGCCAGAACCGGTCCAGATAGGACTGCGCGGATTCCAATGTCCTGGAATAATCCAGCATAGGCTCCCACAAGAGATCTGCCGGAATATTTTCCGGACCCAGCACCTTGTACCGCTCCTTGGCATATTCCAGCTGTCCTCCCTGAAAGTAGAAAAAGATCTCACGGGCACTGTGAGCTTCCGGGCGCTTGTTCCATTCTCTGTGGCGAACAAAAAAGACTTCACCCTGGCGGATGAATATGTCATTCCACACTTCCTGTGCCGGATCAAAATAACGGTAACTGACATTGATCAATTCGCCGTTGTACGTACTCACATCAGCGGAATCCACCGGTGCATTGTCAAAATAATACGTCACAGTTTTCGCTGTCCTATCCTTGTAAACCCGCTCCTTCGTCACCCCGACCAGCGAATCAGTCAATTGAATTTTCAGGGTATCCTTTTTCAACCAGACGGAGGCAGGTGTTCCTTCCGGTTCAGTTTGCCTAGCGGTTTCCGGGGCAGGATTCTGCTGACAGGAATACATGCTGATGCTCAGCAGGAAAACGAACAGAATCTTCCATGTATTCAAGAGGGAAAGAGAGAAAACGTATGGATTGCGTAACATGATTGAGTATCAGATTTTGGTAATGTTTCTCATGCAAAATTCGTACCCGGACCAGAATGTTCATCAAAAATACACAATCAGTCAAAGGTACTTTCGGGTTCACGGCAAATCGAAGAGGTGATCAGTGCAACCCGAACGGTTGATTCTGATCAATCATGGTTGGATTCACGCCGCCTACTTTTGGAGGTTTTGAAACCTGAATCATAATGAAAAGCCGGAGTTCGTGGGCAGAGCCCTACAAAATAAAAATGGTGGAATTGCTCAAAATGACCACCCTGCAACAACGAAAGAAAGCCATTGCAGCAGCGGGATACAATACATTCCTGCTAAAATCGGAAGATGTCTATATCGATCTGTTGACCGACTCCGGCACATCCGCCATGAGTGATATCCAATGGGCGGGCATGATGCGGGGAGATGAGGCCTATGCCGGGAGCAGGAACTATTACAACCTGGAAAAAGCGGTCAAGGAAACGTATGGTTATGCATATCTGGTCCCCACACACCAGGGCCGGGGAGCAGAGCATCTGATCTCCACGATACTGATCAAAAAGGGAGATATCATCCCTGGCAACATGTACTTCACAACGACGCGCCTGCATCAGGAGCTGGCGGGAGGCCAGTTTCGGGATATCATCATCGATGAAGCTCATGATCCGGCCAGTCTGCATCCCTTCAAGGGCAACGTTGATCTGGAAAAACTGGAAAAGCTGATTCGCCAACACGGGGCGGAGAAGATCCCTTACGTCTGCATCGCAACCACCGTGAATATGGCGGGCGGGCAGCCGATCTCGATCGATAACCTCCGTCAGGTCCGAGAGCTGACAGCCAGGCACGGTATCCGGATTATCCACGATATGACGCGTGTTGCTGAGAACGCCTATTTCATTCAACAACGGGAACCTGGTTACAAACGAAAAAGTATCGCCCGAATCGTCCGCGAGATCTGTGATCTCACCGACGGGGCGACCATGAGTGCCAAAAAGGATGCACTGGTCAATATCGGTGGATTTCTGGCATTGAATGATTGGGACGTATTTGAAGAGGCCCGTAATCTGGTTGTGGTTTATGAAGGACTTCACACTTACGGAGGCCTTGCCGGACGCGATATGGAAGCGATGGCAATCGGTATCCGGGAATCCATTGATCAGAACCACATCCATGCTCGGGTTGGACAGGTCGAATACCTTGGTCAACAATTGATTGATGCGGGCATTCCCATCGTTCAGCCGATCGGATCGCATGGTGTATTCCTGGATGCAAGCCAGATCTTGCCTCATATTCCTCAGGACCAGTTCCCGGCTCAGACTCTCGCCGCACACCTGTATATGGATGCAGGCATCCGGGCAATGGAACGCGGTGTGGTTTCTGCGGGGCGTGATCCGAAGACCGGAAAACACCGTTACCCCAAACTGGAATTGGTCCGCCTGACCATTCCTAGACGCGTGTATACCCAGGCACACATGGATGTCATCGCCGAATCGGTCATGCGGGTTTACAACCGACGATCTCAGATCAAGGGAATGAAGATGGTTTATGAACCAACTTATCTGCGCTTTTTCCAGGCCCGGTTTGAACCTGTCTGACAAATCGCAGGCACACTTCCGGAACAGGTGATCATTCGGACAGTTGCCGAACCAACACCTTGTCGATCCTCGCGCGATCCATGTCGACGATCTCCATGGAAAACTGGTTCCACTGGATTACTTCACCTGTCCGGGGAACCCGGTTCATCTCATGCAAGATCAATCCACCCAGAGTATTGATAGGATAATCGGCCACAAATTCATCCAGATCGAAACGTCTGAAAAAATCCGCCAGCGGATATTGGCCATCCACCAGCCACGACCCATCCTCACGCTGGATAAGCCCCGGGGCTTCCGGTTCGAAATCACCGGCTTCGCCAACCAGGGCAACCAGCAGGTCGTTGATCGTGACCAGTCCTTCGATATGTCCGAATTCATCGATGATGATGCCGAAGGTTACCTTGGTTTCCCGAAACTGCTCAAGTGCTTCATAGGCCGACATTCGTTCCGACAGATAGGGAACGGGACGAAGGTGATCCTCCAGTCTGAAATCCGGGTTGATGAATTGAGAAAAAAGGTCTTTCAACAGCACAATCCCGGCAAGATCATCCGGATCTCCGGTATGCACCGGATAGAGGGAATGCAGTTCTTCGGCGACCCTATCGCGGATTTCACTGACTGACATATCTAAAGACAGCCAGACCAGATCGCTGCGATGAGTCATGAGGGACGCGATCTTCCGGTCGCCCATACTGAACACCCGTTCGACAAGTTCCTGTTCAATTTCCTGTACATCGCCACCGATGGTCGCTTCATGAATAATGGCCTTGATCTCCTCTTCCGTGACCTGTTGGTCTGGTGAAGACCGGATCGGCAGGATGGCGAGGAGCAGGTCACTGGTTCGGGTGAGTAACCAGACAAACGGAGAGGTCAGACGAGCCACCCATTGCATCGGGAGGGCAACCATCCGGGCGATCCTTTCCGGGTGACTCAGGCCGATGCGCTTGGGGACCAGTTCGCCGAGGACCAGGGAGAAAAACGTCATGATGACCACGACGACAACAATGGCCAGGGTGCCTGCCCAGGGTGCCAGCACAGCGATGGAACGAATCCGGATTTCCAGATCCTGGGTGATATGCTCGCCGGAATAGATCCCCATCAGGATGCCGATCAGTGTAATGCCGATCTGCACGGTGGACAGAAACCGATTTGGTGATTCAGCGGTTCGCAAGGCCATTCTTGCCTTTCGGTCTCCCCGTTTTGCGGCCATGTCAAGGCGGCTCTTCCGAGCGGATACGATAGCTATTTCACTCATGGAAAAAAATCCATTGAGCAGAATCAGAAAAAACAGGATGACGAAGACCATAATCAGTATCAAGAAAGGACAAAGATCGCAATGTGTATGGAAACAACATTCATCCTTCCTGTTGAATCTGGATAGTTCGGGTGAGCCTTCAATCGATAAATTTCAATATGATAAGGGCTCAGGTTCAATAGATGACCAATGACCTTCTCTTATGGGTCCACAACATTGAAGCTACCAAGAGTAGTTGAGAAGTATCAAGAGCTTCAACTTCATGAAAACTTCTATTGTAAACCCCACGTGGCCCATGAATGGATACAAAAGTGGTCAACAAGTCTATAAATTGAATCAACATGGACTCAATTCATGTTCCACCATGTTAAATTTTACGGAATGTATTGCAATTATGAATCAAATGAGCTAAAATTGACACGTATAAAGATTTTGTTCTTAACCCGAAAAATTCCCAAATCATGAGAACGAACTATTACACATTGAAGGGAGCGAATGCCTCCACTTCATTTTTCACCCCCATTATCAATATTTAATTTGGTTAAAGAGTGTGTGCCAATCGAAATTGGTTGAATGCAGTAGACTCACGATTCTACTGTTACTGATAATGGCTTCCCTCCCCATCTCGCTCCAGGCCCAAACATCGCCATTCTGCAATTTTCCAGGCACTTACCCCGACGTCGAAACTGCTCCAGTAAACCCCTGTACTCAATCATTCAGCTCCGAGCCAATCACTATTTCTGGTTCTGAACCTGTTTTCACATCAGGACTCGGTTACTCATCATGGTCTGGAGAAGATGTACTCATTGAAACTGATCTGATTATCAATTCTGCTTTTTCAATCACAACTTCAAAAATCAAAATGAAGCCAGGAGTACAATTGATAGTAAATGAAATAGGCAAATTGACAATTTCTCAATCCAAACTCTTTGCATGCGAGAATATGTGGAAGGGAATCGAAGTAAAAGAAGGAGGAAAGTTAATTGCATTGAGCTCAATAATAAATGATGCTCAATATGCGATTCTTGGGCATCGCCAAAGCATTTTAACCATACTAGAGTGCCGATTTGATCGCAATGATGTAGCCCTAAAGAACGTCCTTCCTACCAGCCCGTACTATCAAAAATATCCCAGCTTCAACGTTTGAATTTTTCTGGCAACTCAGTAAATTGTTCCGGAGAACTTTTGCCAGGCTACTCAGGGCAAACTCCTTCACCAGGTTCATACAGTCGGGCAGGCATGCAACTCGATAATATTCAAGTAGAAACCATCGGCATTGGTGATGGTGATGTCAACGTTTTTAAGGGCCGGATTAATGATGGTATCCAAATAAACGGAGGTGCTGTAACAATAAGAAATACAGAATTCTATAATATCCGTAAAAAAACACTCAATGACCCAGATCATGGGCATGGTATCAACTGCAGGAATGCCAAACTCACTGTTTACGGTCAAAATCAGCTTTCAAGTACCGCACAAGAATTCGAAGGCAATAGAGGAAGTGGCATTTGGGCGATCAATAGCATTGTCTTTGTTAAGGACTGTAATTTTAAAAATAACTACAACTTTGATATCCGTATTCCTGACAATATTGGTTTGACTGTAACCATAAATCAATGTAAGTTCACAAATTGTCAAAATTCAAGCTCTAAATCCCAAATTTACCTCTATGAGAATGGAGGAATAGGTAAGACTTTTATCACTGACAATTACTTCAGTATTGCATTTGGGTATGATAAGTCTGCAATCTGGATAAAAGGCTTGAATGATGAGAATTACCGTTATTTTCAAAAAAATAATGTATTTGATATCACCAGTTATACAACTGGCACCCGATTTCAGGCAACCAATGTTGCGGATATGTATATCGGAGATGATGCATATACTTGCCACGGAGCGTGTGAATTTGCTATATCCACCATTTCAATTGGAGCTAAGCAAGCCGGAAAAAACATCTGGCATAACACAATTGAATCTACGGAAACTGGTGTATGGGAGTGTGGCATCCATACATTTGAATCTCCCAGTTCATGGATTTGCGATAACATCCTCGATCGTGCCACAAAATTGATGCATCTTGTTGGCCACAATGACAAGGACAATATTCAAATAAATACCTTCAAAGAATCCGTTTCCGGATCATTTACCTCAGGAAATGGCCTCTTGCTGCAGAAATATGCAAATACAGCTGTTTGTGGAGAACAATACTGCAGTCGGAATACATGGCAACTTCCTCTGAATTCAAATTATCCAGATAAGGCTGGAAGGAATCAAGGTGACTTTGAATTGTCAAAATTTTATGTCGAAGATGAACCAAATGAAAATCCTGATCCTAGTAAACTATTCCCCTCTTCAGGATGGTTTTTCGCACATAATTGTACAGGGCTGAATGAAGAAGAGGCCGGATGTGAGGATCTCACAGACCCTGGCTCACTCACCTCCTATGACACATTGCTCATAGCTGCTGATCTGGACAGCCTTGACATTACCGAAGCTGTCCTGGCGAATCAGCAAAAAATGCTCGCCCAGCGTATCCGAAGTCAGTCTGATGCCTATTCAACAAACACTCTGGCGCAATCATTTCTTTCCGATCTGGACAGCACCTTAATTCCGGATTTCCTTGACATTGAAGAACAAATTACTCGTCTAGCAGGATTGGATTCGACTTCATTAGCCAATGTAGAAACGATTCTAGGCGAGCAAAATGACATCTTGCAGGATCTTTTGGTGGTTGACTCACTTCTTTTGACGTACACCCCGGGAACCTGGCCAGACAGTTTGCTTGACCAGAAAGCGGATATCCTGGCCATCCTCGACTCCCTGTCTGATCTCAACAAAACCACAATTCAGGTCTGGGACAGTCTGCGTAGCATTTCTCTAGCTTCTACTTATTTTGATGTCATTGCAATCACGCCGGTTTCACCGTATGATTCAACAATTGTAGCAGTATATGAGATTTTGATTCGCGCTAAGCAAAATGGAACAGGCTTCTCTCAAGGTATGGTTGATACTCTTGATCTTATCGCTGGAAAGTGTTATGACACGCATGGAGGTGGAGTACTTCTCGCACGAAATTGGCTTCCTGATTCTCTTTCAGCTCCTTACAATGGCGAGGAGATGCCGAATTGTTCTTCTAGTTCTTTTAGATCCGACCATAACAAGAATCTGACACCATCTCATGATTCTTACTTGACTATCTGGCCACAACCTGCAAGTAACGAGCTGTTTTTTGCGATCTCAAATAATTTGGATATTGCTCAAACTCAACTCTATGACCTTTCAGGTCGATTGGTACTAACCCAACTTTCACCGTCAGCAAGGATTCAACTTCCACAAGAATTGTCTGGCCTATTTGTCCTAAAAGTCATTCTGGTGGATGGTCAAGCTTTAACTAGCAAAGTCATTCTGAATGATTAATTATCGGTCATTTTTGATGAGAGCAGGGCTTGTTGCCCTGCTCTCATCTTTTTGCATTGATACCTTGCCAGCCCAACGCCAGGACAATCACTGGATTTTTGGTGCTGGATCTTCATTGACCAATGAAAAGTATGGAATAAATCAAATAGATTTTTTTTCAGATACTCCTACTGTGAAATTAGTACAAGAGTTAATTGCTGCTCAGCCATCTGCTCAAACAATTTCTACTGCAACCGGACAATTACTCCTATTTTCAAACGGGTGCAGGATTTATAATAATGAATTTGCACCACAGCAAGCACCTAATCCTGCTATATCTGGAATCATTGGGGAATCATATTGTGATAGCAGTACATCCTATCCTTCATCGACAGGATACTTATTTCTTTCTTTAAATGACACATTCGTATATCACGTCTATAAAGAAATAGTCTTAATTCCTGGAAAGGGCTATGGAACAGGAAATTATAGGGCCGATGCATTTAGTTGTACTTCTGGAGTTTGCAACTTGAGAAAGACTCAGGATATTACCAATCAATCAAGCCAGCAATATTATAAATACTTGGCAGCAGTCCGTCATGGCAACGGAAGAGACTGGTGGTTGGTGAGTCCTGGTGTTGAAAACAACAGTTACCATCGTGCGTTGGTGACTCCAACCGGTATAACTGATATGGGCTGGAGCTCAATAGGTATTCCGTTTGGACCGGACGCATATGGAGGCAATATGACATTTTCAAGGAATGGTGAGATGATGGCCAGAAGTGATGGGTTTAACGGTATTCATCTCTATGGGTTTGATCGTTGCACTGGTGAATTCACCTGGTATAAACGGTTGGCTGTTTTTTCATTAGGACAAGTAGAATCAGCTTTTTGCGGATTTTCAAACAACGATCGGTTTCTCTATGTTGCTTATGGCGGGAAGCTTGGCAATAAAGACGGTTCTGTCATTTATCAACTTAATTTGGAAAAATCTGATCCCTGGATGAGTCGGATTCGAGTAGGAGAAATTACTGAAAACAACTGTTATGCTGGCAACTCGGTCTATGGCCCTTTTGTGAACGGTCCAGATGGAAAACTGTACAACTTCGTCTATTCATTTTGCGATCTGCTCCATGTCATTCATCAACCTGATTCCCTTGGAATGGCATGTCAGGTAGAAAATGATGCTATCCGGACTCCAGCTCTTTATCGGCTCAATATGCCCATATTCCCAAATTTTCGACTTGGCCGGTCTATCGGTTCATTCTGCGACACAATTTATAGAGACCAACATGCATATACCCTGAAAGCATTCCCCAATCCTGCACAGATCAGATTACTGTAGAATTACAGACCCCATTCTTTAGTGGTTCTGTTATCCACTTTTCAATGGTGGATGTTTTGGGGCGGGTCATAGATCAGTCGCGGGTGCCCATTGTCAATGATTTGGATTTCCAATCCTGGACTATAAACACCACCTTATACGCTCCGGGTATATATTTTTTACATGCAGACGTACCCGGTCGATGGCACAATGCCATCAAGGTTAGAATTAGTCCTCAATGAGTTATCCTGACCCTTGTGACTAAAACCTACTCGGGCAGCAATGTCGTTCGACCATCCAAAAGGTACAACTGAAGGGATGAAGGGGTAATAAAGCAATCGCAAGCTTCAACGCCCTCCATGTTGGTCAAACCTCAAGAACACTATCCACATTCAGGGGGGGGAAGACCTCCGGAATCAGGGGATCAATCCAAAGCGGAACCGGGGAGTCAAACCGACTGGAATACGCACTTATTCGTAATGGCCTTCAGGTTTTGCCTGCTCCCTTCGCTTTCAACGAGTGTCAGAGTTCAATTGATAACTACAGACACTGTTTAACATATCCTCAATTCTGAATGTTTCCGATACCCCTTGTTTTCAACCTTCTCAAAAAATCCGGAAACGGAAAAAAAGATTTCCACTTCCTGTGGATAAAAACACCTGATAAATTCTTGCCATGTCTTGGCTCGGCGCTTCAGAATATGGACCTTCACACCATCGAAAGTGGCCGCTGTCTCTGGTCCTTTTCTGGATAGAAAAACACAAATCAATGCCTTCTACGAAGACCCCTGCTCACGTTGTGAGTCGACCATCCTATCTCCGCCCTGAAGTCCTCCATGCTGCCACCGCCTATTTCGGTGGCGACGAACTGGCTGCCACAGTCTGGCTGAATAAATATGCCCTCAAAGATTCCAAAGGGAACCTGTACGAACGGACACCCGATGATATGCATCGACGCATTGCTGCAGAGCTGGCACGCATTGAAGAAAAGTATCCCAACCCTGTTTCGGAAGAGCGGATCTACCAGTCACTCGTTTCCTTCACCCATATCATTCCTCAGGGGAGCCCGATGGCGGGGATTGGCAATCCGTTCCAGGTTGCTTCTCTTTCCAACTGTTTTGTGATCGGTACGAATGCAGATTCCTATGGCGGGATCATGAAAAGCGATGAAGAACTGGTCCAGCTGATGAAGCGGCGCGGGGGTGTTGGTATCGATCTCACCCATTTGCGCCCCGAAGGGACAGCTGTGCTCAACAGCGCACTGACAAGTACAGGCACTGTCCCGTTCATGGAGCGGTATGCCAATTCCACACGGGAAGTTGCTCAGGACGGCCGAAGAGGTGCATTGATGCTGACCGTTTCGAGTCGCCATCCTGACGTCGAAAAATTCATCGATGCGAAACTGCAGATGGGCAAAGTGACTGGTGCCAACATTTCCGTTCGGGTCGATCATGGCTTGATGGAAGCAGCGCGCACAGGAAAACCGTATCAACTGAGATTCCCGGTGGATGCGGAGAAACCGTCATTCACCAAAGAAGTGGACGCCGGAACGATCTGGAAAAAGATCATCCACAATGCTCGAAATCCGCAGAACCGGGTGTCCTGTTCTGGGATACGGTGATCAAGGAGTCCGTTCCGGATTGTTATGCCGACAAAGGGTTTAAAACAATTTCAACTAATCCCTGTGGCGAAATTCCTCTTTGCCCGTATGATTCCTGCCGCCTCCTGGCCATCAATCTGTACGGGTATGTTGTTGACCCATTCACCGAGACCGCTTATTTCGATTTTGAAAAATTTCGAACTGATGTCCGCCTGGCCCAGCGACTGATGGATGACATTATTGATCTGGAACTGGAACATATCGATCGAATCCTGGATAAGATCGATCACGATCCCGAACCGGCACATGTCAAGCGCAATGAGCGTGAACTCTGGGAGAAGATCCGACACACCTGCCTGCAAGGTCGTCGCACCGGCCTGGGGATCACTGCTGAAGGGGATATGCTTGCGGCATTGGGTTTGCGGTATGGTGGCGATGAAGCCATTGCCTTTGCAGTCAAAGTCCAACAGACGCTGGCTGTCGAAGCATATCGGTCATCCGTGATCCTTGCCGGAGAGCGTGGTGCATTCCCGATTTATGAAGCCGAACGGGAGATCAGGAATCCGTTTATCCAACGAATTCGTGAAGCCGATCCGGATCTGTATGAAGAGATGACAAAAACGGGTCGACGCAATCTGGCCTTGTTGACCATCGCACCAACAGGAAGTACCAGTTTGCTCAGCCAGACCAGCTCCGGCATCGAGCCTGCCTTTCTGATCAATTACACACGTCGCCGGAAGGTCAATCCGCAGGACAAGGATGCGCGGGTTTCCTTTATCGATGAAGTAGGCGATCATTGGGAAGAATATCAGGTATTTCATCACCATTTTATCACCTGGCTCAAAGCGAACGGCTACGACCCGGAGAAGGTGACCCGGATGACCAATGATGAACTGGCGCCTATCATTGCAAAATCGCCTTTTCATGGCGCAACGGCCAATGATGTCGACTGGGTGCAGAAAGTCAAAATGCAGGGAGCAATACAGAAATGGGTGGACCACTCCATCAGCGTGACGGTGAACGTTCCATCAGACACGACTGAAGAAATGGTTAACCAGATTTATCTGGCTGCCTGGGAAAACGGGTGCAAAGGTTGTACGATCTACCGGGATGGCTCCCGGTCTGGAGTGCTGGTTTCGGATCCCGCATCAAATGAAAAATCTGCTCCGGCATTTCGGGAAACTATGCCCCCGAAACGTCCCGATCGGCTTGATGCTGCAGTCGTGCGGTTTAAAAACAGCAGTGAAAACTGGATCGCTGTCATCGGCCTCGTCGATGGTCGCCCCTACGAGATCTTTACCGGCAAGGCGGAAGACACCTTCCGTTTACCCGATTATGTCCACAGTGGGTTTGTGCTTAAACAGCGGGATGACGAAGGAAACAACCGGTATGATTTCCAGTTTCTGGACAGGGAAGGTTATCGCATTACCATTGAAGGTCTTTCCCGTTCCTTCAACAAGGAATACTGGAACTACGCCAAGCTCATCTCTGGAATACTCCGCCACGGCATGCCACTCAATTATGTGGTCGATCTGATCGAGGGTCTCAATGTCCCCGAGGATTATATCAATACCTGGAAAAATGGTGTGGTCAGGGCGTTGAAGCAGTTCGTCCCGGATGGAACAACCGCTGCCACCAGCCATTGCGAATCCTGTGGTGACAAGGAAGGACTGGTCTACAAGGAGGGTTGCCTGATCTGCAGGAGCTGTGGCTATTCGGAGTGTGGGTAGAGGAGGTTATGTGAAGTGGAGGAGTTAAGGAGTGGAGGAGTTAAGGAGAACATCTGGTGTCCATCCATTTTGGACCCAATACCCAATACCTTCCCATTCTGAAATGTTTTTCCACCTTATCTTTTTGGCGAATCGCAAACAGGAAGGAAGGAGGTTATGCCTGCCCGCCGAAGCCTTGGCGGAGGTGGAAGGGGTCGAGGAGTTATGGAGTTATGGAGTTAAGAAGTTATGGAGAACATCTAGTGTCCATCCATTTTGGACCCATTACCCATTACCCTTCGATCCTGAAATGTATTTCCACCCTTTCTTTTTGACGAATTGCAAACAGGAAGGGAGTAGGTTATGCCTGCCCACCGAAGCCTTGGCGGAGGTGGGAGGGGTCGAGGAGTTATGGTGTTATGGTGTTATGGAGTTATGGAGTTAAGAAGTTATGGAGAACATCTAGTGTCCATCCATTTGGGACCCAATACCCAATACCCATTACCAAATACCCAACACCCCTGCCATCCGGAGACGTAATTTTCTGAACCTTCATCTGGCGGGATTACCTGGACACAGACTTGCCTGTGGAAAATATGAAAAGAGGGCCCTGGAAAACCAGTGCCCTCTCCTCTCATGCAGCAACAGGATGATTATTCAGCTTCCGGGGCTGCTTCCGCAGCAGCTGCGTCAGCCTTTGGTGTATGACTGACAGCGATATCGCGAATGCAGGCCCATTTGCCTTCAGCATTTTTCTTGAAAATGGAAAAATAAGTCCCATTATCGGCAACGCTGCCATCCGGTGCAGTCTCTGTCCAGGAGCCGATCTCGGTGATATGATCATCACCAACATACAGTTCCAAAACTTTGAATGAAGGTGTATTACCAGAAGTGTCTTTGGCCATCCGCTCAGCAAGAGAAGTGCGGATAGCATCCTTGCCCACTGACGGTGCCCGGTTGGCACCATAGCTGGTGACATCATCTGCGTAATACGCCACAATGGCATCTGCATCCTTGGCCTGTTCAGCAGTCATGTATGCATCTTCCATGGCCTGAATTTCGGCAGTTAAAGCGTTCATGTCCACAGCCGGCTCAACGGGAGCCTGATTACACGCAACCAAGCCGACAAGGGCGATAGCAAAAAAAGGAAAAGAGGGTTTTTCATAGGGTACTTGTTAAGGTGTGAAAAAGATGATGAAGGTACTAGTGGATCGGGATGCCTGTCTTGAACAACCTCCATACTGGTTAATAAATGTACTCAAAAGATCACATATGACCGATATCCATTTTTTTCCTTCCTGATGATCCGATAGGAACTGTCTTGAATAATTTCCTTTCCGGAGCTGATCCTGTCACCCAGATTGGGGCCTGATTCTGCCCGGAATGATTTTAAGAACACAATAACCCTTTCGGTAAACGATGTGTCTGACCAGACATATTCAGGTTCAGCATCGACGAACAGATTGTCCCTGTCCCCGATAAGTCTTTGCATGCCGAATCAGTCAATGACTATTTGCATCTTTTCAACACCCTGGTTGTCATGACTATATACCCGTCAACAAAGAGACACTTGCAAAACAGGTGTCGGGTTGACCGGCTCATATAAACTCCATTGTCATGAAAAATATCATCCTGTTTCTCCTTCTGTTGTCCAGCCCGCTGATGACCATCGCTCAGGACCAGTCATTATCCAGTGTACCCGTTCTGGCCGGAAAACATCTCCAGACAAATTATCCGGATGCCATTGTCCTTGACTGGATCCGGCTTGATACCGAGCAGATCGCTGCTTTGTATCTGGAAAATGAACATACCCTCGACATCAAGGAAGCTGTGTATACCAATGAGGGCCACTGGATCCGGACCGGTTCAGATCATCCTGTAACGGCACAAGCAATCCCGAATCTCGAATGGGCATTTGATTTGTCCGGCAAAAAGGGGAAGTGATTTGTCGAGGATTCGGATCAGTTCAACATAAAATCCGTTCATAGCAAGTATTCAATAGGTTCAATTTCCGTTTTACAGGATGCCCCATTCGGGGCATTCTGTTTTTCTGGTAGGGAGATGGCCTTCCTCTACCCGACTCTGTCTATTTTTATCTTCCTGGTTACCTGCTTTGCCTGACCTATGCCTGCACCTGATCCTGCCACCCTGTATCCCATTCCCGATCTTCATACGCTCTGTTTCCTGAACAGGCTCATTGATCACCCCCAAATCGCCATCGGGGACTTTACCTATTATCATGATTTTGAGAATGTGTCCCGTTTTGAACAGAATGTAAAATATCTTTTCGAACACAGTGGTGATCAACTGATCATTGGCAAATTCTGTATGATTGCTTCTGACGTGACCTTTATCATGAATGGTGCAAATCATCTCACGGAGGCAATATCCGCATATCCATTTTCCATATTCGGTGGAGACTGGATAGACGCCATGAAGGGAAAGGAATACCCGATCAAAGGAGATCTGACCATTGGCAATGATGTCTGGATCGGTTATGGTGCAACCATCATGGCGGGAGTCCATATTGGCGACGGTGCCATTATCGGCACCAGGGCCGTAGTGACCCGCGATGTCCCTCCTTACACCATTGTCGGGGGCAACCCGGCCACAGTGATTCGAACGCGGTTTTCTGAAGAGATCATTCAAAAACTGCTCCGGATCAAGTGGTGGGACTGGCCACTGGAGAAGATCACCAGTCACGTTCATCTCCTGACCGACAACCGGATCGACCAGTTTCTTTCCATTGCCTGAACCGCTCCTCCATTCTCGTATGTATCTTACAGCTGGTTCAATTTGACTGTCATGCGCTCCTTCTTTCCCTCTTTGTTTTGCTGGCTCATTCTATCGATCGGTGCCACTGCACAACCCAATTGGGTCGATCAGGTGTACACCATAGAAACCGTCAAGGATATTCCTTACGGAGTAGCCCTGGACTACGCCGGAACATCGCGAACCCTGACGCTGGATCTGGCCTATCCAACCAATGACCAACCACCTGTCTGCGGCCGTCCACTGATGCTGATCATCCATGGAGGAGCCTGGCTGGGTGGCGAGAAAGATCAAGGATATCCTGCATTACTGCTTGAGGACTTTGCGGAAAGAGGCTATGTAACCGCATCCATCCGCTATCGATTGGGCATGTTTCAGACGGAAAAGGAGATCAACTGCAATATATCCGGTATTAACGGCCTGCAATGGAACTGCCTCAACATGTCCGATTCCCTGGAATGGGTTCGGGCCTGGTATCGCGCTGTCCAGGATGGCAAGGGTGCCCTCCGTTTTCTGGTCGACCAGCATGAGGAATTGCAAATCGACCGGCGGAATGTGTTTGTTGTCGGAGAAAGCGCAGGCGCATTTACTGCTCTGGGTGTGGTCTATCTGGATCAGGAGGAAGAAAAGCCGGCGGCCTGTGATTCCATCGCCTCTGTCCTGCTCCCGAATCCGATCTATGAACAGCCCTGTGTAATCAATCCCGGCTTTGCCGCGGATCTGGACTCCATGGACCTTCGACGGCCTGATCTGGGTTCCATTCATGGCAACCTCCACCTGAATGTCGACAGCTTTCGGATCAGGGCCTGTGGCGATATCTATGGCGGCCTTTTTCAGGATCTCTTTTCCAAGCGGGCATCTGGTGCGATTCCGGCACTCTATCTTTATCATCAACCCGCCGATCTGATCGTGCCGATCAATACCGATCGAATCCTTGCCGGTTTTTCTGCCTGTGCATCTTCAATCGGAGGATGTCAGACCCTGTATGGTCGCCCGCATTCCTCCGGTTCAACAGCAGTGGTTAATCTCCTGGGTATGCTGCAGGATGATGGTCTGGAGATACCCGACTATTTCTATGACAAATCGACCAATAATGCGAGCTGTCTGGAACAGATCCTCAATCCATCAACAGGTGGACACAGCTTCGATAACTACACTCTTCGCACAGGGAACATGGCCGCCTTTTTTGCTGAAAAAATGGATGTCTCCGGATTTTGCCTGTCCAGCGAGGCGAAGGTCCAGATTCCGACATCGGGGCAATTGTCGGTCCATCCGAATCCGACAACGGGTATCCTATCTTTTCCCCCCTACTCTGTCGGTGCACTGGCAACGCTGTATTCACTTCAAGGGAGCATCATTCTGGAAAGCCGAATTGATTCCGGTTTGCAGATGAATCTGGACCACCTTCCCCCGGGACTCTACTATCTCCGATTGATCCTCGGTAACCGGTTGCAGACGACATCGATCGTCAAACTCTGATGCGTTATTGGCATCAGCCAACGTGACACATAGTTGTGGAAACAGTCCCTTCTGGTACCGGACTGTTGACCAGTTTTTGCCAAAATCATCACTCTTCCTATGCCAAATGATATACCACATATCATTTTGATAAAAGAATATAACATTATATTTTTATTAACAAGCTCTTCATACTGCTTGTAATCATCGATAATATCCAATTATCCATCGACGAACGTCGACTTGTTGTAAAGGGAACAGTTTTCCGTCGAGTGCCCGGTGTAGAACAGGTGTATCAAACCGGTCTGAGGGTGGTTATCCTTCTAAAGCAGCTGATGTACAAACGCCGAAAGACGGCATTGACAAATCAACTGACTCCGGAAAACTTGAACCGCATAACCCTTCACCTATGAAAACCTCCATCACCCTGTTTTGCCTTCTGTTGATTTGCGGGAATGTTGGCAAGGCGCAAACGGAATCCTGGAATGTCATCCCGCAAAAGGCTGTGGATACCATTCGGACAGTCTTTCCTGATGCCGGGGAAATCACCTGGAAACGGTCAGCAGATCACCTTCGTGCCCGATTCCAGAACGGTTTGGAAGAGTCCGAATCCATAACCCTGTTCTTTGATCAGGGAGGCCACCTGCTGGATGTGTTGCGCAATATCCAGCTGGATCAACTTCCCGAAGATGTGATCTATTCGGCAACGAGTACACATAAGGGCTACGACATCAAGGAAGCATATCAGGTGGAACATGACCGACCGGAAGCGCTCTATGAACTCCATCTGCAGAAGCGCGGTGAACAAATGATCAAGGTACGGATCAATGCAAGAGGCTATCTGGTTACTCATGTACCTGCAAAACGATAAAATCATTGGGAATGGCTGACACCACTAATGGAAACACCCGCCATGATCCTGTTTGAAGGCCACTCCCATCTTATCATCGATGCCCCCACATTCGGGGGCATCGTGCGTTTGGGGAAAACCGGTTGGGGATGAGTGTCAGAATCACGAACTTTACAATCCTCATCCCCTGCCATGAACGACACTTTCATTATTATCCTCTGGCTGACCTTTGCCATTTCACTGATCAGCCTCATCCTGGCCCTGGTCCGGAAGGGGCCAGATATCGATACACTGACTGCACGGATCCGCGAGGAACTCATACAGATCCAGCTCCAGGGGGCTGAACAGGTGAGGACCGAGTTCCGCATCAACCGGGAAGAAAACCAGCGGGCCGCTCATGATCATCGGGAAGCAAGCACTTCTCAGATGAATGCCTTTGGCGAACAACAGGCCCGCCTCCTGCAGGCGTTTCAGGGACAGCTGAATGCTTTTATGGACAGCAACCAGAAACGCGGTCACGAACTGCAGGAAGCCCTGACCAAATCACTGGCCGACATCCGCTTCGAGGTCAACCGACAGCTGGAGACACTGCAGAAGGACAACCACGCCCAGCTCGAACGGATGCGCGAAACCGTGGATGAAAAACTGCATAAAACTCTGGAGGAACGACTGGGCCAATCCTTCAAAACGGTGAGTGAACACCTGGAAAAGGTTCAGCTCGGCCTGGGCGAAATGCAAACCCTGGCCACCGGTGTGGGCGATCTGAAACGCGTGCTCTCTAACGTGAAGACCCGGGGCGTGATGGGCGAGATCCAGCTGGGCAATATCCTGGAGCAGCTGCTCACACCTGATCAGTACGGGCTCAATGTGGCGACCATCCCGAACAGCGGAAATCATGTCGAATTTGCCATCCGGTTTCCGGGGAAGAACAAAGGCGGAGATCCAGTCTGGCTGCCGATCGACTCCAAGTTTCCGATGGACCGGTATGAACAGGTCCTGGCTGCCTATGATGATGGACGAGCAGAAGTCATCGATGCGGCACATAAAGACCTCCTACGCACCGTCCGGAACATGGCCAGGGAAATTCGGGAGAAGTATGTTGCCCCTCCACATACAACCGACTTTGCCGTCCTGTTTTTGCCCGTCGAAGGCCTCTATGCCGAAGTGGTCCGACATCCGGGTCTGATGGAAGAACTCCAGCGGGATCAACACATCCTCGTCGCAGGCCCGACCAATCTCGCGGCTTTCCTCAATGCCTTGCAGATGGGTTTCCGCTCCATCGCGATCGAGCAGCGGAGCAGTGAAGTATGGAAAACGCTGGCTGCCGTTAAAACCGAATTCGGAAAATTCGGTGAAGTCCTTGTCCTGACGCGGAAGAAGCTCCAGGAAGCCACGAATGTGATTGACAAGGCGGATGTACGGAACCGTGCCATCGAGCGAAAGCTGCGGGATGTCGAAGAATTGCCTGCAGGAGAAGGCACATTCCTCTCCGACGGACTGGATCTGGAAGATCTGGTCGGAGGAGAAGAGAATTGATTGCAATCCAGGACACCTGCCAGTTTATTCAGAACCAAGGAGAAACTGGAATCCGAAGTGGCGTTCAAAACATGAAACAACCAGTATTGCAATCACTGAATCTTCAATCCTGTGCTTCGTCATCTCCTTCGTCATCTCCATCCTCATCATCCTCATCATCTTCAATGTCATCTTCATCCTCAAAATCAAGATAGTCACGCAAACTTTCCAGGACACATTCGATCAGATAACGTTGTGCTTCGGGATGTTCGTCATGGTTTTCCAGAACGGCGTTGACCAGCATGCCCAGCATATCGCCCAGATCCTCTACGTCAGCGGCTGAATACAGCTCGCCATTCAGGAAAGGGTTCTCAGGTGCTTCGGGGTTGGGCTCATGACTGCCCAGGAGTGCCAGAAACCGGTGGGGCGAATTTTCCAGGTCCGAGGTTTCAGTCAGGTCCTTCAATCGGGAACGTAACTCTTCGAAACGTGCGTCGATCGATTCATTATTCTGGTTCATGCTGGACAATTTAGGATGTATGATGTCGAATACCGACTTCCTGGCAAGGTCCGGTTTAATCTGCGGATCACAAAATTCTCGCTATCAAGATTTTTCAAATCTGCCACCTGATCGCGTGTTGTCCCTATCCGCACCAGCTCGTTCATCGGATCTGCCGGATCAGCGCCATCGCATATCCATAGTGCAATCCTTCATGCACCGGAGCAAATCGAATGGCATCATCCACATTGTTCAACGAATAGCCATAAGTGGTTGTGTACGGCTTATATTCCCTGAACAAGCCCGCATTATAATCCTGACTTACCTGTTGCAGGGTCTGTTCGGAAAGCGATTGCAACTGGCGCCATCCTTCTTCATCCACGGGAGCATCCGGACGCGAGCCCCGGCGGTACAATGCGACGATTTCTGCATCGACAGGCAAGGGCAGTCCGGACAGACCATAAGTCAGCAGCGGTAATGTCACTACGATATGCCCGTAATTCCAGACCAGGTTGTTGGCATACCCGTCCGGGATCCGGTTCAACTGGTCCAGCGAACACGCTTCAACCAGTTGTAAAAAATTGCGGCGTGTCTGCCGCATAAGGTCGAGATCAGTTTGGATCATGGTAGTCTGGTTTTCTGGGCGCAAAATACCTGATTTGGCACAAGCCAAGAATTTTTCGTGGACAGAGACATAAAAGCGAATCCTCTCTTCTCTATGTTCGCATGAGGAAGTGCCGTTCGCACACGGGATTTCAGCATGTGCGTACCGGTTGAACGATGCAACAGCCAAGGCCAGACAAATACGATGGACCATGGAACTTCTGACAAACTGGGAGTACAACTGCCTGAAACAACGATCTGTCAAGATTTTATATATGATCAGTATTCGCCATGCTTTTGTATCTTCGGCATGGCCGGTTCATCCGGCGGCTACTCTTTTGTCCCAAAAACCGCCAGCGGCCCGGGTGGGCCGGCCTAATCCCTGTGTGCCATATCTTGTTTTTTCCGGAGAAGGGACGTCCCCCTTTCGGGAAAGAAACCTGTCCTGATCGGGAAACACTATCCAGATCTCCCCTCATCCATTTTCTCAATGGGTGTCAGGCCAAATTGTTCCCTGAAGCATTTCGAAAAATAAGCCGGAGAAGAAAACCCGCAGGCAAACGCGATTTCTGATATCGTGCCCCATCGTTGTTCGATCAGGTGGCGGGCTTTTTCCAACCGCATCAACCGGATGACCTGATTCGGTGAATATCCGGTCATGGCTGTCAGTTTCCGGTGCAACTGACTTCGGCTCATGCCAATCCGCTGGCTCAGTTCGACTACGCTGAACTGCTCATTCTCCATCTGGCTTTCCACCTCCTCTCTGACTTTGGCCAGAAATCGATCATCCATGCTGTCCGTGTCGGGGAGGTGTTGACTGAAGACGTGCAGGGATCGCCGGTAATAATCCTGAAGTCTTGTTCGCTGCTCGATCAGGTTCATGACCCGGGTACGCAATTCTTCTACATCAAACGGTTTGACCAGGTAATCATCTGCACCTTTGATCAAGCCATCCAGTTTATCTGATTGTTCCGCGCGCGCGGTCAACAGGATGACTGGAATATGACTGGTCTGTTCATTCGACTTCAGCCTCTCACATAATTCTGTCCCGCTCATTTCCGGCATCATGACGTCCGAAATAATCAGATCCGGGATTTGTTCTTCTGCGATTCGCAAGCCTTCCTTTCCATTTCTTGCCTCGAGCACAGCGCAGGTCCCTTTTAATTGATCAACGATATAGGCGCGCACCTCTTCATGATCTTCTACGACCAGGACTTGTGGTCGATTGGAGGGAGAAAAGAGATCGGCGAATGGCATTGGATACTGGCGGGTTGAACCAGGCTGTGGCATCGTGACCTCTGGCAGATGTGTCACAGGTTGCGCCTCCCGAACCAGGCGCACCTCCCCTTCTCCATAGGCGGTTTCCAGAATGGGAAGATGAACTGTAAAAGTAGTTCCCATGCCTTCCCGGCTTGCCATGTCGATCTGCCCGTGGTGGAGTTCAACGAGCTCGCGGGTCAGTGCCAGACCCAATCCACTTCCGGCCTGGATATCCGACTGCGTGGTCAGAAAAAACCGGTCGAATAATCGCTGTTGGAGATCATCCGGAATACCAATACCCGTATCTGAAACAACCAGATGCGCCATTTCATCATCCATGGAAACAGAAACTCGAATCTCTTCACTATCACCTGTATATTTGAAGGCATTCGAGATCAGGTTGACCAGTATTTTTTCCACCTTGTCCGAATCAAAAAAAGCAGTCCTCGACTGACCCGAATCCTCTACAGCATAGCGGATCTGCTTGCGCTCGGCCAGACTTTCAAAACTGCCTGCGACGACACGAACAAATTGTTCCAGGTCTCCGGGGCTCACCTGGAGCTGCATTTTACCTTCCTCCAGTTTGGACAGATCCATCATCTGATTCACCAGTTCCAGTAATCGCCGTCCATTGCGCAACATGGCCTGATAATAGGATTGCAAATTCCCTGCGAGTGACCCGTTGATCAGTTGTTCCAGTGGACTGATAATCAGTGTCAGCGGCGTCCTGAATTCATGACTGATATTTGTAAAAAAAGCCGACTTCATGGCATCGAGCTCGCGCAATTTTTCTGCTTCACTGTGTTCGATCTGCGCCTGGAGTTCGAATTCTTTCTGTTTTATTTTCTGCCTGGCCCGCATCCTGTAGAATAATCCTGCTAACAGCAAGAGCAATAAAACGGCCGCCGTCAATATCCTGTTTTTTATGTGGTCCTGCCGCTCGATCGTCAGCTCACGTTGAAGCAATTCAGCCTTTTGCAGATTGTTCTGATACTTCGCTTCCAGTTCTTCGGCCCGATCCAGTCGTTCCTTGTTATTCAGACTGTCTTTGACAGACAAAAGCAAAGACTGGTATTCGTATGCTTTTTTATAGTCCCCTGCACCGGCAAACGCCTGCGTCAGAAGTCGGTAGGGAATTTCCAGCTTGGGGAGACTGTTGGCCATTTTAGCCAGATCAACAGCTCGGGTCAACGGGTCAATAGCCTTGTGAAACTGGCCCTGACGGATTCGAATCTCACCAATATTCCCGAGTGTGACAGACATGCCATTTTTATCATCCAGGGCTGTTTTGATCTCCAGTGCCTGATTCAGATAATCGAGTGCCCGATCATCTTGACCCCGCTCCATGTATACCTGACCGATATTATTCAATCCGATCGCCTTGCCGTAAACCTCCTGAAGCTGGTCGCACAAGGCGACTTGTTTTTCATAAAAGAGAATAGCGGAGTCTGGCATCATCCGGTTGCTGTACACCATACCGATATTGGCATAACTGCGTGCAATCCCGATAGAATCCTGAAGATCAATTTTGGATTGCAATGACCGGAAGAGATACGCCAGTGCTTTGGGATGGTCATTCTGCTCAGCGTATAAAAGTCCAATATTCCCGAGTGTTGTGGATGCAGCTACCTGGTGACCGTTTTTTTCTGCTATGTCCAGTGATCGGAAATAGCAGTCCATTGCCTTTTCCCAATTCCCCTGATAATAATACGCGACGCCCACCGTACTGATAGAAGATGCTTCCAGCAAGCTGTTCTTTGCCTTCTGCGCATGCTGTACTGCCCTTCTACCCCATTCCAATGCAAGCTCTGTATCCGACCGATAGGTTTGCGCAGAGAGTTCCAAAGCGCGTGCTGCGCGCAGCGAATCAGACTCGGCCAGATGGTAGAGATTCGTAATACTGTCGATCAGTGGTGATTGTCCCGATAAAACGGCCGCATAGAAAAGAAAAAATCCGATCGTAAAGGTGGTACCGATTCTCATTGCATCTGGTTTGACTGGTTCAGAACAAGGCAGATGAAGATAAAATAGAAATTCAACTATTTCCCTTCACCCGGAACATCAAATGGTTATCAATTAGAGCAGAGATGTCTGTAAAAAGAAAAGTTGTGCCAGAGATAATCCTGGTCGATGATCCATTTCCCTGGCACAGATGATCAAAACATGAGGGGCGTCAATACAAAGGGGGCTGAATGATCAGCCCCTATTTATGAATACCAGATTGAAAACTACTTCACCTTACCCAGGATCCAGGCAATGACCCCTCCGGCAAGAGAACCGCAGACCACATTACCCAGAATGTCAAAAGGCAGCCAATCCCAACTATATGCTGTAAATGTAGAAGCGTTGAACACGCCATACCACAACACCATGAAAAAGGTGATCCGGGCACCATCAATGGCACCCTTGAGAAATGTGGTCCGTCCAAATTTCTGAATGAGGATCGCCATAAACACAGATGCGATCAAACTGCCGACGACCCACCAGATCATGGACATTTCTTTCAGGCAGCTTGCATTTTCCTGCGTCCACTGCTCCATCGATCCACCCAGAAGTCCGGCAAACAGGATCATACCGGAAATCAACATGGTGATTGTACCACCGAGAATTGAGAATACGAGTTTCTTTTCCATTGTAAATGCAATATTTGTCAAGTGATTAAATGTGTGTGAATACACGTGCACTACATGCTCGTGCACAAGGAATCAATTCCTATTTCTGTCCAGCCAATGCATTTGTTTCCCGCAGGTACCGTTTTCAGATAGGCCCAGATAGCCTGCACTTCATCCGGATCCAGTGAGCCCAATCTGGGCATGGCCGTACTGAGCAATCGACCATCCGGGCGAATACCTCCCCGACAGGCCATTTCAAATTGTTCGAACGTCCATGTACCGATGCCCTGTTCAAGATGCGGGGTAATATTCCTGGAGACAACCATTCCCTTGTTCCGTTCCTTGATCGGGTTGCCACCGGCCATAAAACCGGGAGATGCTTCCGGATCCAGAATGTTATTGGTTTCAAAATTTGCCGAATGGCAGGAAAAACATTCGTACCGGGTCAGGGCCAGATATTTTCCATACGCCAGTGTATCTGTGGCAGCTGGTGTCGGTTTCAGATCCTTGCGGACCTCTATCGGTTTGAAAACCCCAAACTTGTAGAGTGCTTTTGCAATCAGAGAATATTCACTTTGATTGGTCTGATCTGAAGGAGTTGTCGACGGAACATCCGAACGCAGATATCGGATGACGCCTTCCAGATCTTCATTAGTCAGATTCGGAAACATCATAAATGGTCCGGCCAGTTCTCCATTCCGCTTTATACCCGTACGGAGGAGTGTCGCCAGTTCGCTATCCGAATAGCGACCCAGACCGGCTGTCTCATGACGGGTAATATTCGGTGCATAGACGGTGCCAAATCCCTCATCCTTGGAAAAGAGGTATCCGCTCAGTGTGCCGTCTGCACTGCGGTGGCAATAGGCGCAAACGTTTTCGACGATCTTCTGGCCTGCGGCTAAATGAAGACTGTCTTCCGTCAACGTCACAGCGACCGGTTCGACCTTGTAAACCGTTGGCGAGCTGAAGTTGACCCAGAGAAGCAATACAGAGATGATCACGACGATCGACACGACCAACCAGGCCAGTACTTTCAATACACGTTTCATGTTTTTCAGATTAGGGTGAATGCAGATTTCTTCACCACAAAAATGATTCACATGGCTGTCGGGAGAATATCAATCCTGTCGCACAGAATAGCAACTTTGTCGCACAAGGCCGGTTTCTCTGGATGATCCGGGCAGGAAGAGCAGGCGAAAATGAAGATGATACCCGATCTGGGCCTGCAACGTACCTTTATTTCAGCGCGAAAAACGGACCCGGAAGATGATTTCACATCCCACATTGCAGCAGATCTACGAACAGACGACATACGCGACGGACGAACCTCCGCTGTCCATTCGGATCAGGTGCTTGCACCCTGTATTGGATGATGTATTGGCCTGGTGCCAATCCCGGTCATGGGCCTTCATCACCGCCTGGAATCCCGGTTCACGACCCTTGACGATCTCCGAAAATCAACAACGCAATACAGACCTTTCCAAGGAGTTGAAACCCTGGAAGGTACTGCATGGTAGAGGTATCCCTGACTATGGAGACTGGACACCCGAAGAGAGTTTCCTGGTCCTGGGCATATCAGAAGAGGAGGCGCAGTCGCTTGGGAAAGATGGGGCGGGCTGCCGTTCTATTTGGGAATTCAACCAACCGGCCCGGTTGATCTGGTGCAGCTGAATCAGATGAGTTCTGCCTTTTTCGCAAAAAGGCCCTTATTGTTCTTTCCCAACTCAAATCGGACTTCATCGCCGATCTTGGCGCGGCCTTTGACCTTTGTCCGATGCAGGAAGATACGCCCTTCGATCCCGGGCGATTCGATAAATCCGTATCCTTTTGTCCAATTGAAAAAAGTGATGGTCCCCGTCTTGATATCGCCGGTCATGCCGGCATGGCTTCCACTGGAAGCTGAAGAGGATCCAAACAGGTTTTTAAACCAGGTCATCAAATTAGCCATAACGCTGTATTTCTTGCTTTAAACGATCTTTTTATCAATATACCTGGAATTCAACAGGCCCAGGGCGCCCATATAAACCAGGTCGAATTCTATCCAGTTTCCCACCTCGTAATTCCCTTCGTTCTCCCCCAGGTCAAGGATCAGCATATCCGAACTGGCATTGATGATCTGCAGCCTGGAATCAACTGGGTTCATATACTGCGGTGGGATGTCCAGCAGTCCGACATCGAGTATGGCACGGCAACTGGTCCTGCCATAATCCTCCGGTTCGATCTCAAAGGTATCACCTGACGGGTTCTCTGCCAACATTCCGGTAGGAACCACTGGTTTTTCTGTTATTTCGATGATCTCACTGTATAATTTGAACACTTCCTGCTCCATATCGTTGGCTGCACCA
This sequence comes from Saprospiraceae bacterium, assembly GCA_016710115.1. Classification (GTDB taxonomy): domain Bacteria; phylum Bacteroidota; class Bacteroidia; order Chitinophagales; family Saprospiraceae; genus JAGNXB01. The sequence goes on along the minus strand of JADJLN010000001.1, from coordinate 433,361 downwards.
CCCGAAAACAGGTCATTCCCAAAGAACAGCGCTTCACCGATCCGAAAATGATTGATCCCCTTCGGAACACGATGCTGGCGCAAGAGTGGCAGTACCACCGACGTGCCCCCTGTGATAAAGGGGATTTTGCGGTTAAAACGACTTTCGATCAGCTGTTTGTACAAACAGAGCTGGATCAACTTGTCTTCCGAAGGCATCACACCATGCAGACAATTCAGATTGGTCCCGATGGCCACAACCTCAATATGGGGCAATTTAAAAAATCTGCTCGTAAAAGTTCAGCAGGTTCTCGCCCATGATTCCTTCGCGCAGGTCACCCAACTCGATCATGATGGTCACCTTGTGCATCTTGCCCTGACGACCAGCCTCTTTTGAAAGCATGCGGATCGTCTCGGTCTCGGAATTGAAGCTCACGTCGGCGTACCGCACAATATGCTCCACCAGTCGCTTCGCCGGGGGCTTGATATACACAGTCTGCACTTCCGGCGAGATTTTCTTGATCATTTTCAGATTGCTCAGACGGCTGTCGCAAACTTCCTTTACGCCCAGGTCAAGTACTTCCTGTAAAAAGTCGGGGTGGCCACATAACAATTTCGAGACCACCGCCCATTCTATCCCCTCTCTCTTGAAGAGGTCATCCAGAAAACGGTAATTGTGCTGGAGCTTTTTCCTGTTCAGTTCAATATAAGCCATAACTAATTCTGGATAATGCGACGCTCGATTGATTGAGGCAATCGCGTCAGAAGTTCATCATTGATCTGATCCGAATATTCGCTGAACGAGGAAACGGAGATCTCCTGTTCTCCCTGGCGTCCGATCAGGTAAATCACCATGATCACACCATCAAGAATGGTCATTACTGTAAAGATTCTGCCGGGAAACGGTACGGTGTTCCCGATATACACTGTATATCCGACCTGGTGGGTCATCAACAACAGGATGATCAGGATGCTGGTGTGGCTTCCGGTTGAAATCGCATTTCCAGGTATTTGCTGCTGAAGCCCAATGCCGAATAGAGCTTCCTGGCCGGATTGTCGGGTTCGACATGAAGAGCGATCCCACCCTGGACGTTCTGGATGGCCTTCTCCATCAGTCGTTTTCCCAATCCCTGTCCGCGGGATGCGGGGTCAACAGCAATGTAAACGAGGATATTCTCCGGAATATAGTCCGCCATTCCGGTGGAATTGATGACGACTGCTCCCAGGATCTGGTTATGTTCATCGCGTGCACTCAGGACCAGTCCACCCTGACCGGGAATATTATTCAGATCAAGAGCATAGGCGATGGCCTTCTGAATATGGTGAAGAGGATCTCTATATTGCTCCAGGGATTGGAAGAGGAATCTGGCGATTGCGTTCAGTTCGGCGGTGGTGGGTTTTACCTTTGGCGACCAGATGCATCGTCCATGCCTGTTTCGTTTCTGGTTTCATAGTTAAGCGGGGTTCACTAAAAAAAGAGCAGAGGCCAGCAACGGATGGCCCCTGATGGTTTTGTTTTTTTGGTGGAGAATCAGATGGAAATCATCTTGGCCTCCAGGCCATGCGTCTCAACCAGACCGGCAGCGAAGGCCCTGTGTCCTCGGGGGATCAGAAGGAAGAGCTGGCCGTTCTTCATGGAGGCCAGAGTACTGAGCAGTTTCCAGCGCGTAACAGTTTCCTCGGGCGTGTCGGTTTTCAGGGCGACTTCAATATAGCTTTTACTCGTTCCTCCTTTCAGTGCGGTAATATCCGGCTGGACTTCAAGTTGTGAGGTTGAGGATGTAAATGACAGGGGGGGATCGTACCCCTCTAAAACAGACCGGACTTCCCTGAAATCTCGTTTTTCGACCCAATCCAGGGCTTTACGCAGATATGCTTTTTTTTCGTCGTTCATAACGATTCCGGTTTACATGATCAATAAGAATACACAACTATAACGTAATCAATACGCTAGGAGTTCATACTTCAAGAAAAAGTGTCTTTAAAGGGCAGAATCCTGGTCAAAGCAGAACACTGGATCCATCCGGAAGGTGGATGAACCCGGGGCCTTGCAGAGGGTGATCGACCACTGGTCAGTGGGTGTCAGAGATGTTCAGGATACCGGCTGGATGGTACCGGGACGAGGGAAATAACGTCTGCAACATCGAAGATGCCCGACCAGGAGAGGTGGTGCATCAGACACAGAGAAGGAGATAAAACAGTCTGGTTGCAGGAGGCCTGCAAATCGGATGGAAAAACGGATCAGCCGTTCTTCTTCTCGATATAGACAGCCTTCAGCATTTCCGTCCGGCGGGTGATGGACGGTTTTGTGAAATGCTTCCGACGACGCAGTTCCTGGATCAGCTTGGTGTCGCGTACTTTCCGACGGAGGCGCTTGAGTGCATTACTGAGTTGTTCGCTGTCTTTTACTTCTACAATGAGCATATACGTAAGTTGATAATTTGTACAATAAGGGTCCCGTTGGGATCGGTCTTCAGGTTGGCCGATAGGATCACGTTTGACCCGGACCGGCTTGTGGAAACTCGCTGCAATTCTTGTCCTCTTTGCCTTCACAGGAGGAAAAAAGCTGCCTTTACCTGGATAAAAGATCCCGGAAAGGGAAGAATCCAAGGGATGTTGAGTCGCTGAAGTGGCTGCTCTGAACTCGGAATGCACTGCCTGTAAATGCAATAACATTCTGGATATCAGCAAAATGGATGATAGTTCATCCAGTCTTCAGTGATCGAACACGAAAATCCGATGCAAAGGTCGCATTTTTTTCCGGGAACAGCAAGTGGAATGGGGAGGTTATGAGGAGAGGGTTATGAGGTTATGAGGAGAGGAGGTTATGAGGGAAGGAGGGAGAAAAGGAGCATGACTTGGCCGGTTGCCCCAATTTGGACCTACTACCAAATACTCAATAACCCTTTTATCGAGTGAGTCAGGGTAAGTGGAAAACGGGGCGTATTTTAAAACGTGTTGACACACTTTTCTGAACACCCTCCCTTCGGCAGTCAGGATTGAGTTATTGCGAAGGACAGCACTATTCAAGACCTCAGCTTCCATCTTGAACAGAAGGCCAAGTCTGGGGACTGAGGACCGAGGACCGAATAGAAGTTGATTCAGCCTCGGCGAACAAGCGTTGTTCGTTTCAGTTCTCCGGTTCTACAATTCGACAGCCACCCTGTCGGCCAGAGTTCTACAGTTCTTCAATCGTTCTCCATTCTACGGTGCCTCCGCAGACGGGAATGAGGAATGAGGGATGAGGGCAGTTTTTCGTTATGGGGTTACTGCCTTCGGCCGTCAGGATTGCTTTATTTCGAAGGACAGCACCACTCTAGTCCCCAGCTTCCATCTGGAAGAGAAGACAGCAGACCGAGGACCGAGGATCGAGGATCGAAGACTGAGGACCGATATTAAATAGACTCCACAGAATCCTTTTTACATCCGGTTCTCCGTTTCCACCTTGTTCACCGGTTTACTTTCTACCTTCTTCATTCTACAATGTCTCCATAAACAGGGCATAGAGTGTTATTTCGTGATTGAGTTATTGGGTTGTTTCGAAGGACAGAGCCACTCAAACCCCCGCTTCCCTGTTGGTAGAAAATACCGCCATGAAATATGAGCCACCAAATCCAAATACATCCAATTCTCCAGTTCTCCGATTCCACAGTTCTCCGATTCTCCAGTTCTCCAGTTCTACCTCATTCACCGTTTTACATTCTACCTTCTACCCCTTGAGAAAGCTGCTTGAGCCCTCTTTCGGCAGGAACCAGCCTCGAGTTCTGGGGAGCAAACGCAGAAATGAGGGCCGCAGTTGGGTATTGGCGGTTGGGGTTGGCTTTCCTCGAAGTTGGAATGAAGAGTTATTTCGTTATTGGGTTATTGGGTTATTGAGTTATTGCAAGGACCGTGGACTAAGGACCGAGGGCCGAGGAATCAGGAATAAAGCCATTATCACATTGAACATTAAACAGGGGAAGCCTCAGCTGACATTTGAACCTTGAACGGCCAGACCTTGTGCTCGAGTCCCCAGCAATAGACTACCAGGAATCAGGAACGCAGGAATGAGGAACGCAGGAATGAGGCCATTTTCACATTGAACATTAAACAGGGGAAGCGTCAGCTGACCCTTGAACTTTAAACAGCCAGGCCTTGTACCTGAGTCCCAAGAAATGGGCAAACTGAAACCAGCCCCGAGACCTCGGGGGAGCAAACGCAGGAATCAGGAACCTGGAACCTCTAACTCCGCTCCCACCTTGAACCTTGAACACGAGCTGCCAGGCGAGTCTTTGAACGTTGAACTGCCAAGCGTTTTAATCGGGTGTTAGAATCCAAACCAACCTGGAACCAGGAACTTGGAACACAGGAACACAGGAACGCAGGAACCTGGAATCTCCATCCGATCACCCCCGCACATGACCACCATCATTGAGAATCCGATAGATACAGGTGATATTGCCAACAGATAAAAACCGTATCATGAACGCACAACTCAAAGACCCCCCAGTCCAGGATAACCTGACCCGACTGGAGAAAATGAAAGCCTTTTTTGAAGATCTTGAAGTCCAGATGACACTCGGTCGAAAGGAATTTCAGGATCTCTGGGCTCGCGATTTGAGCGATTTTCGCCGCTTCCTCCACGAAGAAAAAACCATTCTGAATGAAGACCGAGAAATGGTCAGCGACACGTGGGAGAAGATCCGCCAGATGATGGATAATCTGGATGACACCATGAACAAAGTCGATGAAGACATGGACAAGGCATGGAACAAACAGAAACCCAATCTGGAATTGCGTATCTCCGACCTGAAAAAGGAACTGAAATCCACCAGCGAGGAATTCGGTGACATCTTTGCTGATGCGCTGGATCGTTTTAAAAAACAGCAGCGTACATCACCCGGTGAATTCCACGATGAACATCCCAACTCCATCGATGACCGAATGGACATCCTGAAGAAAAAAGTCCAGGAATTCCAGAAGGATGTCAAAGACAAACTGCCGGATGAAGAAAAGGTCAACGCCTTCAAAAAAGAAGTCGGCGACTCCTTTGATCGCATGAAGAAAGCATTTCATGACCTCTTTGCCTGACCGACCGGCAACAGCCGAAGACCGTCCTGAAGACGTTCAACACCAGGGCCCGTTACCTTCTCCGGAAGATGACGGGCCCGCTGTTGTTCCTTCACATCCACAAACGCCTCTCCCCACAAATCGAGAACATAAATCCCCTTCGCTGATCAGCCGGTATGAAAAGGTGATCAGCGTTCTGGTCAAATACGGGTTTGCGGATATTATCGCTCATCCTCCCTTCAACCGGTTCATCCCGAAATCAGACAAATGGGTGCCTCATGTGCACGGCAAATCCGTCTTTGAATATACCCGCTATGAACGAATGCGGATGGTCTGTGAAGAACTGGGCACCACCTATATCAAATTCGCTCAGATTGCCAGCAACCGTCCGGACCTGCTGCCGGAAGAGCTGCTGATCGAGTTGGAAAACTTCCAGGACCGGGCGCCTTTTGTCCCAGCGGAATCGATCCGGCAGGTATTTATCGGTGAATTTGGAAAACCGCCGGAAGACCTCTTCCTGGAGTTTGATTACACCCCGATCGCATCGGCATCCATGGCACAGGTGCATTATGGCAAACTGAAAAATGGAACAGAAGTCGTCTTCAAGGTCCAGCGTCCGGGAATAAAAGAAATCATCGATCTGGATATTCAGATCCTGCGCCAACTGGCCAGCCTGCTCGAATCCTATTTTCCCCAATACAATTCCTTCCAGCCCAATGAACTGGTCACGATGTTTGAAGACAGCATCCGGAAGGAACTGCATTTCCGGCATGAGGCCTCCAGTCTGGTCCGCTTCCGCAACAATTTCAAAGGCAATCCGAATATCCATGTTCCCGCCTTTTATTCCGATTTTTCAACGGACAGGATCATCTGTCTGGAATTTATCCGGGGATATAAGATCACCGACCTGACCGCCCTCAATGCCCTCGATCTGACCGGACCGGAATTAGCCCTGAAGGGGATCAGTCTCTATTTCGAACAGGTGTTTGACCATGGTTTTTTCCATGCCGATCCACATCCGGGAAACATCTTCATCCTGCCCGACAAACGGGTCTGTTTTGTCGATTATGGCATGATGGGTGTCGTGCTGGAAAATGACAAGTTCTTGATGGCCAATCTCCTTCTCGCGATCGCTGACAGAGATATTATCGCGTTGAAACGAGCCCTCCTGAAATTCGGCAAAATCGAAAAACTGCCCGAAGACAAGGACAAGGAACTCGAATACGATCTGGAGGAATTTCTGACGGAATATACGTCCATGACCCTGGAAAATATCGAAGGCACAGAAGTCATGGCAGCAGTCAATCGACTGTTCTTCAATTACAAGATCCGCATCCCTCCCAACATGCTGTTGCTCATCAAGGCACTGGTCATCATCGAGGGAGTGGGCCTCAAACTCGATCCACTTTACAATATCATTGAAAACATCACTCCGTTTGTGCGCCGGTTGCTGGCGCGGAAATACCATCCGGCAAAACTGGGACGACAAGCTGTTCGTGCGGCCGGTGATGCAGTGCGGCTGCTGACGGCCCTGCCGGAAGATGTCATGGAGGTGATGCGGAAGATTCGCCAGGGGCGGTTGCATATCGAATTTGAACACACCGGACTCGATCCATTTTACCGGTCCATGGACCAGATATCCAACCGGCTGGCTTTCTCCATCCTGGTAGCTGCCTTGATCCTCGGCTCAGCCCTCCTGGTGATCGCCCATATCCCTCCCTATGTCTATGGTATCTCCGCCCTGGGATTTGGGGGGTTTGTCCTTTCCGGGATCCTTGCCTTGCGGCTTATCTGGTCCATACTCAAACACGGTAATTTCTAGACGACCTTATGACAGTCAGGCGTCAGTAGTTGGCTGCCCATGTTCGGATCAAATGGTTTACTTTTGTCTCCATGCGTATACACTTTCTCCTACTGACCTTTGGGCTGTTCGCCCTCCTCCCCCTCGCTGCCCAACCCGAGCAGGCCACCTTGCTCGGCCAATGGAGCGAAGACACCTGGTGGGTTCATCTGCATACAACAATACCTACAACGAAGTGTGGGGCTTTGCAGCTGATGGGCGTGAATTTGCGATTATCGGCTCCACTGCCGGCACTCATTTTATCGAGGTCACAGACCCGACCAAGCCCGAAGAGCGATTCTTTTTCCCAGGAAAAGCAAAAGGACAATCCATCATCCACCGCGATTTCGAGACATACAACGGGTATATCTACGCCGTTTGTGACGAAGGACAAAGCTCCCTGCAGATCATCGATATCCGCCAGATGCCTGACACCGCCTTCATTGTGTACGACAAAAACGAACTGATCATCCGATCGCATAATATCGAGATCGATACCGCTACAGGCATGTTGTACACCTTTGCCACCGGTGGAGGTTCCTCCTCCTACTCCGCCATGCGCGTCTACGATCTTGCTGATCCCGTCAATCCCGTCTTCATCGGCGCTACAATGTATTCGGAGACATCACTGCCGGACATGTGCATGATGGCTATGTCCGCAACGGAATGGCCTATCTGAACTGTGGTTATGACGGAATGGCCATTGTCGACTTTTCCGATCCGGCCAATCCGGTAGCCCTGGGAACCCTGCCCCAATATCCTGCAAAGGGATACAACCATTCCGGCTGGGGTGATGAATCTGGCGACTATTATTACATGGCCGACGAGAATCATGCCACACCCATGAAAATACTGGATGTGTCCGACCCCTCCGATATCAAGGTGCTTGGCACGTTTGATGCCCAGGTATCCAACCCGACCAGCATCCCGCACAACCAGCTGGTGAGAGGCAATTTCCTTTATGTTTCCTATTACTATGACGGGTTGGTGGTGTTTGATATCACGGATCCAACCCAACCCGTGCCAGCCTATTCCTTCGACACGAGCAACGAGCCCAATGGCCCGAGCTATAAAGGCGCATGGGGGGTCTATCCCTTCCTGCCTTCCGGCAACATTCTCATTTCCGATATGCAGGAAGGATTATTTGTTTTTGAAAAAGTCGACGAAACCATTACTTCCGTCCAGGATGCTGGTCCTGACGCGGCTTTGGTGAGCGTCTACCCGAATCCGGCATCGTCCTTCCTCTATCTGGAAACATCCACTGAACTCACCTGGGTTTCTGTTCAGTTGACGGATCTATTTGGCCGTCCAGTCAAATCCTGGAGCGGGTATCAGACTCGTCTGGATCTGCCCGGTCATCTGCCGGACGGTGTCTACTTCATCCGCCTGCAAACCACAGACGGGTGGATCGTCAAACGAATTCGGATTCATGACGGCAGGTAGATCGGCTTGTCTTGTCTATTTTCTGGTCGGTCTTGTCGCCCTTCTGCAACCTGGTCCGGTAGAGGCTCAGATCCTGCCCACTCGTGCACAGGGGCCTGATGTCGGTTCCCGGGACAGTACCCGCGCAACGCCGGTAAAACGAGATTCCTTCATCACGCCGGATATTTACGCTTATCCAGTATTCCGACCATGGCGAAAGACAATAGTGGCTGGGGAAACCCGGCAGCAATGGCATCAATTCGACCCGTTGGATGCCTCTCCCGGTCAACAGGAATTCGGGCGGCTCAACAATATCGGCACGGCTGCGCAACGGCTGCAACCGTCCCGGCGACCGAAAATCGGTTTTGATGCCGGATTTCACGGCTTTGATCCCTATCTCCTCGACAGTGATAGTCTGATCTTCTATACGGCTCCGCTCGCCTACACAGATGTTTCCTATTCGCAAGGGCCGACGTCGGAAGATGGCCTGTTCACCGGGACTCTGGCCCGGCGGTTTGGCAAGGGAACGGATTTCCGGATCGATGCATCACGGATCTATAACCTCGGCGAGTACAGTCATCTGGGCAATCACCATTCCTCACTGCGACTGGGTATCCGCTATGTCCATCCAAAAGGCCGGTACAGCCTTTCTCTGCTCCATGGCAATCATATTATTGAACAGGATGAAAACGGGGGAATCACCACCGATACCTTGTTCGGTAAGGATAATTATGAGGAGCCCATCAATATTCCGATCTATCTGACGACTGCGGAGACAAGACATCGCATCACCGATTATCAGATCGCCCAATCCTATGCTCTGGCAGGCCATGTGGACCGTGACAGCCTGGGCAGGTTGCTGGTCTTCCATCGCCTGCGGTGGCAGGACAGGGCGTATACTTTCAGCGATACCAAGCCAGCTGCCGACTCGCTTTTTTATGGCGCATTTCAAACCGATCAGCGAGGTATCCGACAACATACCGACTGGACCACACTGAGCAATACGGGAGAGGTGCTGGCATCCTGGCGATCACCTGGTGGGTCTTCCATCAGCTTCCAGGGTGGAATCGAGCACCGGCTGCACCGATGGTCGAATGAGGTCGGCAAAGAGACGATACACAACCTCCTTCTGCTTGGCGAACTCGACATGCGCTGGAAGGATCGGATTGACATCAATGGGCGCACACAGATCGATCTGGGTGATCAGGCCGGATCCTGGCTGGCCGAAGGCAGCATCGGTATCCGGACCGGTCGTTGGGGGGCGCTCCATGCCGGACTTCACCTGAGTCAGCGGTTTCCGGATCTGGTCGAACAACAACTGGTGATCAGCCAGCGTAAGGTCTATGATCAGTCCTGGTCCAGGCCGCAGCAACAATCACTGTTTGGCACCCTCGAGATCAAGCCACTTGGGCTGTCAGCAGGGATACAGACCAGCCTGCTGACCGATGCCATAGTCTTCCGTGATCCGGGCATTCCGGAACAAATCACAGAATCGGTATCTGTCAATCACCTGTGGATCAGTCATCATCTGAAGATCTGGCTGATCCATCTGGACAACAAGGTCAGTACACAGTCAAGCAGTGATGACCGGATCCGATATCCCGGATGGATCACCCGTCATCAGCTCTATTATGAAGGCAAGTGGTTCAAAAAGACACTGCGCACCCAGATCGGGTTCCAGGCCAGACTGATCTCTCCCTGGACGCCCTATGGCTACCAGCCAGTCTCCGGCGTATTTACATTGCAAGATGCCTCAACAGAAAAATGGAATCCCCAGATAGACGGCTTCTTTTCCATGGAACGACTTGGATTTCGGGCTTACCTCCAGTTTGACAATATTGGTCGGGCGATCTTTGGTTGGAACGGAACGGCGACCAACGGGGACGATATCCCCCGACAATTCAGGACTGTGGCCGGTTACCCTCAACCGGAAGTCTGGATGCGATGGGGTATCGCATTCCGGTTTCGCGGATAGGGTGAATGGATCAGGTTGATGATCCCACGATCCGGATGAACCTCCGCATGCATTTCCCGTTTTATCATCAGAGTTTCCGAACTTAGCTGAACCAGCTCAATCGTATGACACAGACACCTCTACCTTCCTTACGAGACACACTCATCCCGGAGATCCGACAGGCATTCCCCAACCTGAATGATCAGCATCTTCTCCAGGAAATCGCCAACCATGGGAGATGCATGAAATTCAAGGCAGGGGAAATCATCATGGATTACGGAGAATATATCCGGATGGTGCCGTTGGTTTTGGAAGGTTCCATCAAGGTGATGCGGGAAAACGAAGAAGGGGAAGAACTTTTTCTGTACTATCTCAATTCTGGTGAATCCTGTTCGATGTCGTTTTCCTGTTGTATGGCCGACAAGCGCAGTTCCGTGCGTGCCATGGCTGAAGAGGATACGCGCATCCTCGGTATTCCCGTCCGCTTTGTCGATGAATGGATCAGCAAATACCCCGTGTGGAAAAACTTTGTCATGCGTTCGTATGACCAGCGGATGATGGAATTGATCAACACCATAGATACGATCGCGTTCAAACGCATGGATGAACGGCTGTGGGAGTATCTGGAACAGAAGGCCTTTACCCACGATTCCCGTGAAATCTCCACTACCCATCAACAGATCGCCTGGGATCTTCATGCGTCGCGTGAGGCCATTTCCCGATTGTTGAAACAACTTGAAAAAATGGGGAAACTCACATTGGGGCGCAACAAGATCACACTGAATTGAGGGCATTTTCCCTGAAGGATATTGTAATCGGATTCTAATGGTCAGAACGCAACTCCCGTCCGGCAGTCTGTTGTTATCCTGGCCAAACCCGCAGGCATGCATATCCTGATCGTAGAAGATGAACCCGGAGTAGCGTCCTTTGTCGCCAGAGGCCTTACCGAAGCTGGTCATGAACCGCAAATCGCCGCCACAGGTGAAGAGGGTCTTTCCTGTGCACTGTCCAAAGACTATGACTTTATCATTCTGGACCTCATCCTGCCCGGGATCACCGGCCTGGAAGTATGTCGTCGATTTCGGGAAGAAAAAGGGTATGATACACCCATTCTGATGTTGACCGCCCTGGGCAGTACAGAGGATATTGTTTCCGGCTTGAAAGTGGGTGCAGATGACTACCTGGTCAAACCATTTAAATTCAAAGAATTGATGGCCCGGATCGAGGCGCTTACCCGTGGCCGGGCCAGAAAGGCAAATCCGGAAAAACTCACTGTTGCCGACCTGGAAGTCGACCTGTATCGCCGGATGGTGAGCAGAAACGGGCAGGCTATCCGTCTGACAGCCCGTGAATATGACCTGCTGGTGTACCTGTTAAAAAACAAGGACCGGGTCGTGAGTCGTGAAGTTATCCTGGCTGCCGTATGGGAAATGGATTGGGATGTGGAGACCAACGTGGTCGATGTGTATATCAATTATCTTCGCAACAAAGTAGACAAACCGTTTGATCATAAATTGATCAAAACGATGATCGGCATGGGGTATATCCTGACTGAAGAAACGATCACATGAAAATCCGCCACCGGCTTTCTCTTCTGTTTACTGCCTCCGTAACGGTGGTCATGCTGCTTCTTTATTTTGTGATCTTTTATTATTCACGCGATTTTCACCGGAAGGAATTTTACGACCGCCTGTCGGCTCGCGTAGATCTGACAGAAAAATTTTTTCTGGAAGAATCTCGCCTGCCAGCTGATCTGGCCTTGCAGGTTCGCGAACAATTCCTGTTAAAACTGTCGGAAGAAAAAGAATGGTTGTTGAGTCCAAACAGCCCCCTGCCCGATTCCCTTGCACCCTTTCTGGCCGGGAAAATCGCAGGCCTTCAACCCGGTGATGAAATTCAGTTTCTGGACGAACGTCGTCATGGTCTGGCACGAATCTATGAACTGGATGGACGGCATCATCTGATCGTCGTCACAGCGGTAGATGAATTTGGCCATACCAAACTCGCCAACCTGAAAAAGATCCTGTTGTTTTCACTTCCATTCAGCTTGATCCTGGTTGGATTGATCGGGTGGTTTTCCACCCGACGCGCATTGATGCCGCTGGAACGGAATATTTCCCGGGCCAGGGAGATCACGGCGTCCAATCTGGGAACTCGACTGGAACTGCCACCACAGCGGGATGAAATTCATGATTTTGCCAGCATTATCAACGATCTGCTTGATCGATTACAAGGGGCATTTGAATTCCAGAAAAAATTCATCAGCAATGCCAGTCACGAAATTCGTAACCCGCTGACGGTGATTGCCGGTGAAGCGGAAATTGCACTCTCAGCGGATCGTCCTGCGGCAGATTATCGCCAGTCGATCGAGACGATTGCCTATGAAGCAGAACGGCTGCATCACCTGGTGAACAGTCTGCTCTCCCTGGCTCGAACCGGAGGCGAAGGTGAACTGCCAGACAAGGAAGACATCGCCCTGGCGGATATATTAAATGAGGTCCGAAATGAAGTGTCCAAAAAACATGATACGGAATGGATCACCTGGCCGGAACCGGACACTGAAATGCTGGCCCGCAAACTGTCCTGCAATCTGCTTCTGTTGCGTTCCGCGCTGGCCAATCTGATCGACAATGCGTGGAAATACGATCCTTCTCGAAAGATCACTGTCGATATTCACTACCAGGTCCATGAATGGCACTTCATGGTAGAAGATCAGGGCATTGGTATTCCTGTTGAGGAGTTGCATCTTGTGACCGAACCCATGTACCGAGCTTCGAATGCCCGCCCCTATCCCGGTCAGGGACTGGGATTGGCTATGGTCGATCGGATCGCTCGATGGCATGGTGGAGGATTACAGATCTCCTCTGCTCCGGGTAAAGGCACCAGAGCACTGGTTCGCATTCCGGGTTAATCAATCCCGTTTCATGATCTTTTTCTGTCGGATAACTGTCATATCGGATTGATGCTGATAATACCGAAAAAGGCACGCCGTTCAAAAGGAAATGACGGCGTATCTTGGCCATTCAAAATTTTCGCATTTATGCCCCCCCCGAAAGGAGATTCACTTCTCTTCGCTGGTCCGTCCACAGGACCGTCGTAAATAATCCCGTTCTTTTTGTCGGAATCAGTATTTACCTGATCCTCATCACATTTTCGCTTGTCTATTATCTCGAGCGGACGGTGTTTATGGATATTGCTTTTCATCTGTTCTCCCTGGTCACCACAGAGACGTTTGCAATCCAGAATTTTCGATTTGGCGCTTTCATCACCCAGGCAGCATTATTGGTGGGGATTGACATGGGGTTGTCACTTCACAGTCTCCTGATTATTTATTCCACTATTTTTCCCATTCTTTCCCTGACGCTGTTTATTCTCATTGTGCGGGTATTTCAACAACCGAAAATGGGCATCGTCCTGTTGTTGTCTCAAATCGCCATGGTCAATGATACTTTCTATTGGGTGCAGAGCGAGTTACAACAGGGTATTCAATTTCTTATTCTCTATTTTTCCATCCTCTGTTATCACAAAAATAATCCGTCTGCAGAGTATCATATCTGGTGGCGATCGATCCACCCGGCCTTCCTGTTCATGCTGGTCTTTTTTCATCCATTACTGCTCTTTCCGTTCATCTTTCTCTGTGTCTATTTTCTCATCACAAAAACCCTTTCCAAATCCACAGTGCTATCCAGTGGCAGTGCCTTTTTCAGCATGGTGATCATCAAATTCTATTTTTTCAAAACGGCGTATGATTCCAAATCCATGGAAGGGGTGGCGCAATGGAAAGAGTCCATAGCTACTCTATTCAGCAACACGACCATGCATTCCTTTTATCAAGATCTGGTCACAGATTATTTTCTTTTACTTCTTGGAATGATCTGGCTTGTCGTGCATGGCTTTCGACAAAAATCACTTTTCACTCCTGTGCTGGTCATCGGTGCTTTTATTGGCTATTCTGTCCTGGTTCAAATTTCCTACCCGGACAATCCGGTTAAATTCTATTCGGAGAATCTGTACCTGCCTTTGGCGATCATGGTCATGACGCCACTCCTGTTCGAACATTGGAAATGGCCAGCCGGTGCCCTGACCAAAACTGGTCTATTCCTCATCGTTACTCTTCGGTTATTTCAAATTCAACAGGCTCATATACCCTATTCGGACCGATTGGATTGGATGCGGAGTTTTCTTCGTGACCACCCCGGGCAGAAGCTGATCGTCGATGATCATTCGCTGCCACTGGATACACTGTTGATGACCTGGGCCACACCGTATGAGTTCTGGCTCCTTTCCACTATTGAAACCGGACAAACCGCCTCTATCATGCTGACGGATCAGCCCCGGGAAGTCGAATGGGCAATCGGTATGCCTGACCATTTTATTGCCAAATGGGGAGTTTTCCCTTACAAGGATTTACCTGCCCGGTATTTTCACTTCTCCGATCAGGGGCCCTATCTGGTGATCAGAAGTAGTGAGAAAGATGAATGAGCTTTTGGAGCGATCAGGCACCCTGGTACAGGTAGACCAGATTGTCGGAGCTCAGACCGATCCGGTGGAGATAGTTTTCAATATCCGGACAGCAGCTTAGAACACCGGATGAGTCGATAGCGTGAGGGAAAAAACCCAGGCTGCGGAGCAGTTGATCTGCTGCCTGATGTCCGCCACCACTGGTTGTCCTGTCCAGATACTCCATTACCAGAGGTGACCGATATGTGGTCAATGCCTGAAGCCCTCCGTGGATGACACGATCCTCAGCCCCTTCCACATCGATCTTGATCAGATCGGGGTGGCATTCCGGGATGAGTACATCCAGCGTGGTGGTGGGGATACGCACTTCAACAGGAGGATAATCCGCAAACCAGTCCTCATCCTCATACGGCGTCACATCCAGGGTATTGTATTCTGAATACCGTACCGGAAAGGTATAGAACGTCATTTCTCCGACGGATTCCGCCAGTGCCAGATGTCGGGCCCGGGCACCTGGAATGGTGCGCAGGTTTTCGTCGAGAACAGTTACTGTCTGGGGTGTCGCTTCGATGGCCAGAACCTGGCCCTCTGGTCCGACGAGTTGCGAAGCCAGGGCAGAAAAGTATCCGTAATGTGCCCCGATATCGAGAAAATGCTGGCCGGGTTGTAACGTAGCGATGAGGTAGCGGGCAAGCCGGATCTCGGAATCGTGGCTTTTCCCACCCAGCAAATACAGATCTGTACCGGCTGGCAGAAGGACATTCAGTTTCGGGCCAAAAAAGGCCTTCCGGCGAACGGGAAGGCCGATGCGGCAAAGCGGAAAAACGACAAACTGCCAGACCATGGACACCAGATATCTGCCCGGGTGACTGAAGAGCCTCCCCCACCGACCTCCTTTTGCTTTTCGGTCCAGGGCGGTCAACCGGATGTTGAGCCATTCGCGATGGGCCTGTGCCCGGATAGATGGAGAATCTGCCATTTCAGCCAGAAAGATACAGGGATTCGCAGGTTTTCAGTCTCTCGGCGTGACGAATCGAACTATCTTCGCGAAAGGGTTTCCCTTCCCAGACAATTCCATTTCATGCGTCATGTTCTGATCTTCATCTTCGCGACCCTTGTCGGCTCATTATTGCTTGCCCAACAACCCGGTCGACCCGGCGGAGCGTCGCCCCTGATCAAGGGTACGATCAAGGGTATCCTGATCGACAGCCTGTCGAAAGCACCTCTCGAATATGCTTCTGTGGTGCTGACCTTGCCCGGGGGGAAGATGCTCGATGGTGTGGTGACAGAACCGGATGGCAGTTTCAGGATCCGGGATGTCAATACGTCCACCTATGCCTTGCAGTGTACATTTCTGGGGTACGAACCCAAAACTATCCGGGAGCTGACGACCACTCCGGAACACCCCGATCTGGATCTTGGCTATGTTTTTCTGGTGCCAATGGGCATCAACCTGGAAGAGATTGTCGTGGCTGAAGAGGCACCGATCATGGAATCGAAGATCGACAAGATCGTTTACAATGCAGACAAGGATATTACAAATACAGGTGGTGATGGTGCTGATGTTCTGCGAAAAGTGCCTCTTCTGTCGGTTGACCTGGATGGCAATGTGAGCTTGCGCGGAAATAGCAATGTCCGGATTTTTATCAATGGCAAACCGTCCTCCATGTTTGCGGGGAGTGTTGCAGATGCGCTGAAGAGTCTTCCTGCCGATCAGATCAAATCTGTCGAAGTCATCACCACGCCGACAGCCAAATATGATGGCGAAGGCAGTACGGGCATTATCAATATTCTGATGAAAAAATCGGAACTGGAAGGCCTGACCGGATCTGCGGATGTCAGTGTCGGAACACGTTCCAATAATGCAGGGTTGAATCTGGCACATACTCGTGGACGATTCGGTATCAACATGAATGCCGGAACACGATTTACCTGGAAAAGGCCCGGAACAAATTCCTTTATCGCGAAGATGACCTGCCCGGAGGAATGGTCAGAATTCTTTCCCGTGAAGGGAAGAACAATTCTTCCTGGCGCGGATTTAACGGCTCACTCGGTGCATTTTATGATTTCAATGCCTTTCACAGTCTGACCAGTAATGTCCGGATCAATGGCCGGCAATATGTCCGGGATGGGATCACAGAGAATTATTTCAATGATCCGGAAGCCATGATCCTTCAGAATTACAGTCGATTTAATGACGACGTCAATCTCAATTCAGGATTCGACTGGAGCACAGATTACAGACGGACTTTTGCAGGGAACAAGGAGCGAGAGTGGACAATGGCCTATCAGCTGAGTGGTGATTTTTCAGATGACGGCACCCGGATCGAGCAAACGGGCGAACCCACCTTATTGATCGATCAGGACAATGGCAACCAGGGTCTTAATCTGGAACATATACTCCAAACCGACTATGTACACCCGTTCTCCAATGTGTTCAAGTTGGAAAGCGGACTGAAAGCCACATTGCGACGGCTGACCAGTGACTATGCCTACCGAAATTACAATGAGGTGACAGGTCAGTATGAAGAAGATCCCCTGACCAGTGGGGCGTTCAATTATTTGCAGGATGTGGCTGCAGCCTATATCAGTACGACGATCAGCATTGGAGAATTATATGCCCTGATCGTTGGTGCCCGATATGAACAGACCTGGATCGAGGGGGATGCGGTGAATGGTGAATTGCCCTTTACGAATACATATGGCAATCTGCTCCCGAGTGCGATTATCCAACGGAAATTCGGACCATTCAGCAGTTTGAAAATGGCGTATTCCCAGCGGATACAACGACCCGGCTTGAGCTATATCAATCCGTATCAGCAGCTCAGTGATCCGAGAAATATCACCGTCGGCAATCCGACACTTCTCCCGGAATTGACCAACCAGATCGAGCTGAGCTACAATGCATTTGTAAAAGGCACTGTATATAATGCCTCTTTGTATTACCAGAATACAGCCGATGTCATTGAGAATTTTCTGACTGTCAATGCAGAAGGTGCTTCCGTTACAACATACCGGAATATCGGTGAAAAAGAAGCCATCGGGTTAAACCTGTTTACCACTGCCGGATTTTTCAAGAAAAAACTGACCGTACGTATCAGCCTGGATGTGAATACCTATTCTGCCAAGGGAACGATTAACGGTGCGACATTGACCAATGAGGATCTGGTCTGGCGTTCCTATGTCAACCTCAATTATGATTTTGGTGGTGGATATAAAGCAGAAATGTTCGGCATGTTCCGTTCTCAGAATGTGTCCCTCCAGGGGCGTACGCCAAATTTCTGGAGGTACAGTTTTGCCTTTCAAAAAGAATTCGGAAAATCATGGCAACTGGGGATAACCATTGTGGAACCCTTCAATCTCAACAAATCATTTCGGTCGGATCTGGAAGGGCCAACGTTCAGACAGGAAAGTGACTTTACAGTTCCGTTCCAGAGTTTTGGCGTGAGTGCCCGGTATCGGTTTGGTAAAATAGAAGGACGATCCCGGGAGCGCAATACGCGGATTAAAAGTGATGATCTGAAAGGAGGGGATGACCAGCAATTCTAAATCAGTTGTCGGTTGTCCGTTGTCGGTTTTACTCCTTGTGAACCTTTGTGCTTTTGTGCCTTGGTGGCTATTGGGCTGCTAAACTTTTATGACCATCGCAGTTTTTTTTACCACTAAGTCACTTAGGGGTTTATTATCCTGCGATAGAAAGAGTGCCTGAGGAAAAAATCGTTCTATAGTAAAGAGTAGATCACTAAGAAACTCCTATTTCAGAATCTCTTAGTGAACTAACTCCTGATATAATTGAGTTGCTTTTACCCTTATTCGTTGAGCCAAATTATAATCAGACAACCAGCTGAGTGTCTTAGTGGTAAAAATGTACTTCCGAATTCGCAATTCCGACTTTGATTAATATTTCCGGTCGGTCACGAAGAGATGGTAAGTCATCGTTGTATTGGAATTGATGAATTGCACGCAGAGGCGCAAAATCGCAAAGGAACTCATTCTATAAGAGGGAATAATTGCTTTAAAATCAGCTATCTTCTTGATGATTTAGAAACGTGAGACTCGCAAAGAAAATTAGAGAGAACCAAAATGGACGAAATTTATTTTACCTTTTGAAACTCTGGGTGACCCTGTGGTATTTCTACTTCCGAAATCCCTTTGCGCCTTATTGACTTCGCGCCCCTGCGCCTTTGCGAGAACTAGTACTGGTCGGTGCAGGTAATGGGTGAAATAATTTTCCGGTACCTATTACCCGGTACAATGTCACTCAGTCTCTCCGTCTCTAAGCCTAATACTTCCTGTCGGTGACAAAATAGACCAGTTGCTCAAGTGACTGGCGGGACGGGGAATCCGGGAATTCATGGAGAATGGCAAACGCTTCATTCCGGTAGGCGATCATTTTCTGGTGGGCATAATCCAGGCCCCCTTTTTCCAGAATGAGTGCATAAACGGCGTTGAAGGTGGCTTTCGATTCGCTGTTTTGTTTGATCATCCGCAGGATGCGTCGTTTTTCGGTGGTTTCCGTTTGCGACAGGCTGTAGATGAGTGGCAGGGTGAGCTTCTTTTCCTTGATGTCGATACCCTTGGGCTTGCCTGTGGCTTCTTCTCCGAAATCGAGCAGGTCGTCTTTGATCTGGAAGGCCATGCCGATCTTTTCACCAAAGGTGTACATCCGTTGCTGGAGATCGGGATCCAATCGGGTTGAAGCCGAACCGGCGGAGCATGCCGCGGCGATCAGAGAGGCCGTTTTCTGGCGGATGATATTGTAATACACATCCTCGGCAATATCCAGGCGGCGAGCTTTTTCCAACTGGAGGAGCTCACCTTCACTCATATCGCGAACAGCCCGGGAAAGGATCTTGAGCAGGATGAACTGGTCATTGTCGAGGGCAAGTAGCAATCCTCTACTGAGCAGGTAGTCACCGACCAGTACAGCGATCTTGTTCTTCCACAGCGCATTGATGGAGAAGAAGCCGCGGCGCATCTGGGAGTCATCCACTACATCGTCGTGCACCAGGGTGGCCGTATGCAGGATCTCGACCAGGGAGGCGGCATGAAAGGTAGGCTCCGCGCATTCGCCAAACATGCGAGCCGAGAGGAAGACAAAAATGGGCCGAATCTGCTTGCCTTTGCGGCGGACGATGTAGTAGGTGATCTTGTCCAGCAGGGAGACATCACTCTTCAGCGCCTCCCGGAAGTGGGCTTCGAAGTCCTCCAGTTCGGAGGCAACGGGGGCTTTGATCTGATCGAGATTCCAGGACATCGCTGATAATTCTGCTCCCAACACAAGCGGAGCAATTCGGGTTCAAAGGTGCGACAAATCAGTGGAATGGCGAAGGAAGGCGGAAAGGGAATGTCTAGAGGTGGAACAGTTGAAACCGTTTTCCTGAACCATGTGGATTACAATCCCAGGGTTAACCTCCGCCGGCGGTCAGGAAACCCTGGGCTACCGTGATAAGGGTAGATAACTTCCAAAATAATACGGGGTCCTCTTTTAACCGGACACGTTGCCCTTGGCGTATCCTTCGAAGATGAAGGTCGCCGGATCTGGCCCGGGATAATCTGCTGCATCGAATATGTAGGACGTTCCAGAATTGCCGGCACAAGGGTTGGATGGATTAAAAAACTGGATATCCTCCGGGTAGAAGTTCCATGGTAACGCTTGCAACTGTGTTGGTACCAGGATGGCACTCCGAAAAGCCAACAGATCCGAGACTGAGAGGTTACAATTGTTGTTGATGTCTCCGGCGATGAGCAATTGAGGTTTGAGAATACTCTTGATGCTGATCAGGTGTTTCTGGAGGATCAGCATATCATACACGGAGACCTTGGAGAGGGAGTGGTATCGGACCATCCAGGATCTTCACTTCATAGGAACCCGCTGGATCAATAGTGAACAGGGCCTCTCCGGCTGAATTTGTCAGGAGGGTATCGGTGGCCGATGTGTTGGTGTTGATCAGCACCACACGAGCTCCGGGCACGCCATTTGCCAATGGATCTTCAGCAAAGGGATCAACAGCTTTGACCAATACTTGATCCGCACCAGATATGCTGGACACTACTCCTGGAGTCGGCTGATTTGCCATGACCAGTGTGCCGAAGTAAAAAAGGAGGGAGGTCAATGAGGCTGTTCTGAGGATGCTATTTCGAGTTATCATTGGCGGCCTTGTTGGGAAATTCAAGGTAAAAGTGAGGAATTATTCTGGAATTCTAAGTGCAACAACTGGCGGATCAGTTGCCTGCATAGCATTACGACGAGCACTATTCAATTTTTGTCATTTGTCTTGTTTCCCTGAACCCACCACTTTGGAGTGTATAAGAAAGCAATCCCTTTGCAGGAACATCTGATCCGGATACCACAAATGAATGGTATCCAGCATCAAAATTTCCAACAGTCCGGTAAATGATATGGCCTGTCACATCGTGAATGGTCAAGGTTGCTTCACTGGCCTCTGGCAAATAGAATCCAATATTGGTTTGATCTCGGAATGGGTTGGGCTCGTTCTGGTCAATCGTCAATTCACCGCTATTCTTCTCTCCCCTATCAAAGTGGAGTTGTACATCCAGGAGTTCTTCATTGCGATCATAGGCCTCTGCCGTAGTCACCCTTGAGCTAATATTCAACGCCTGACTCAGCAAGCCATTTGTCAAGGCGCGAAATTTCACATTGTAGAGGACTTCACCATCAGCAATTGTCGTCGGTTTTGAATTATTCCAACTAGTGGTCAATATACCATCGGAACACTTTGAAAGTCCAAAATTAGACAAACCCATGTCTGAACCGACTGGTTTCACATCGATAAATTCTAATTGACTTTTATCCATCTCCAGGGTATACTGATACCCCAAGATTTCGGTGAATTTTTTTGTTGTGATAGCTACCTTGTATTCTTGTCCGGCTGACAACTGCTGGTCTTGAATGCCAAACTTCAGTGAGCCAACAGAGTGCCTGTATTCCGATTCCATGAAATAGTCTGTGGCATGATCTCCACTGATATCTCCAATCTTTATTCCAATAAAATTAGAACCAATATAAGGATAATTCGATGTAACATCAAGAGTTACTGATTCTGCAAAATTGCAGGGCTTCTCCGGATCAGGAAAAATAAAATTGGCATCAACAAACCGCCAGCTTGTATTATGCTTCAGAGCCGAATTTTCAGGATCCAGAATCATTCGGCGTAATTCAATGAGGTCAGCAATAGAAAGGAGGCAGTTGTTGTTGACATCTGCTGCAATAATCTTATATGGACTCGTCAGTGGCTTAATACCCAAGAAATGGCGTTGCAAAAGAATAAGGTCATAGGTTGTCACTCCATTTAACAGATTGATATCTTTTTCAGGACTCAGCGTATAAACACCAGCTTCGAAAATCATGAAGCTTGCCACTCCTGAATTTCCGGTGATCTGGGTCCAATTGTTATTAGATGGCGTCGCACACTCGACTGTCACCAATTCAATAGGCTCTTGGTCTTCATTCGTGATATAGCAAGACAGCATAGGCATAGGACCACATCCGCATGCTCCCAACCAATCTTCAACCGTTATGGTGGTCACACAATAATCCCAATTTCCTGCCTGATCACCGACCCAAACGGCCGCCTCTACTACCGGGCTTATAGTAGCAGGTGGCAAGTCATCACAGGTCAATATTAAAGATGTATCTGCATCCAAATCCGGGGCATCCTGACCAGTGATATTTTATCCAACCGTTCTACCAAAATCTGCAGTTCGCCATATGCAGTCAGATTATCGTAGCTGATTCCCACTTCCAGACTCTCAGCCAATACTTCAGCCAATCCACAGGCAGGCATCAGTTCAATAGTGACCGCATTGCAGATCGGTGTCGGCTTTTTACAATCCCTCACCGTTACCACTCGCTGACAACTACTCACCCCTCCACAGCCATCTGCAACCCAGAAGGTGATGGTATGGATGCCTAAGGGGAATTCGCCACTGGCATCCGGCTTGGTCAATGTCTGGTCAACCGATCCATCGTTGAACAGATCGATATGAGTGGTCCAGTACAATCCCGGATTGGAGATACAATGATTGGTCACTGCTGCCTGGAGGTCCACGTGGATCAGGTCGTCTTTGGTGCCAAAACTGCAAACGCTGACATCCGCACAATCCAGGAAGGTGGGCGGCGGGATCTGGGCATCCACCATCAGGACGGGCAACAAAAGGAATACAGGCAACAAGCCTTTGATCCACCCGGAAACGAATTGGTGTATGCTGTTGAGCATCATGGGATTTCAGACTAACAGAGGTATCTGTATCAAGATACAATTCTACTGGTAAGGGTGCAACTCTGGCTCCGACGGTTGTCTTCGGCGGCAATTAAAAATCCCCGACACGAAATAAACGTGCCGGGGATTTTTTAACAGTTCATTGATCAAGAGATCAATCCTGCATGATCATCCGTCGTGTGGCGGTGTGCTCGCCACTCTGTACTGTATAGTAGAGCATGCCTCTGGCAGACACGTCCGTGCCCCGGAGGATGAACTCGTTGTAGCCACGGTGGAATTCCGATCTGGAAGTATAGACCAGCTTGCCCGTCACATCGTGTACGGTCAGCACCGCCTCACCTCCTTCCGGCAACTGGAACCCGATGCGGGTCAGGTCACCAAACGGGTTCGGTTCGTTCTGATACAGCGCGAAGTTGCCTCCCGCTGTCACCCCGCTGTCAAAGCGGAAACGCACATCCAATAGTTCTTCGTCACGATCATAGGCCTCCGCCCGGGTTACCTTCGAATTCACGGTCAACCCGTCACTGAGCTGTCCGGATGACCGGGCCCTGACCTTCACCCGATACAGCACCTGGTCAGCAGGCAGGGTCGTTGGCTCGCTGGCATTCCAACTTGTGGTCAGTATCCCTTCATGTACTCTGGCCTGGCCAAAATTCGATCCACTCAGGTCCGTCCATACCGTTTCGACCTGGACGATCTCCATCATGGTCGGATCGAACTCCATGGTGTACTGATAGCCCTGGATTTCAGCAAAGTCACCGGCCTTGACATCCACCTCAAAGGTCTCTCCAGCCGCGAAGGATCGATCGTCGATCTCAGAACCGGGTTGCCCCTGATATTCCTCGTCTCGGCACCCAGCAGACTGTTCGGCACGGCATCGCCGCTCACATCACCGATCTTCACGCCGATGAATCCGGCGCTGTTCATACCCAGCTGCAAGCCGTTGAAGCTCTTCATCTCCATGAAGTTGCACGGCTTGTTCGGGTTCGGGAAAGCATATCCTGCCTCCACAAACCGCCAGCTCGTATTATTCGCGAATAGTGTCCCCGGAGCCAGGATCATCTTCCGCAGTTCAATGATATCGGAGATAGAGATATTGCAGTTGTTGTTGACGTCTGCTGCGATCAACCGATATGGGCTGTTGATACTCTTGATCGCCAGAAGATGCTTCTGCATCAACAGCAGGTCATAGGTACTCACGCCATTCAACGGATTGATATCCTTCTGTGGTGTCACGGTATACTGGCCGACTGTCGGCACAGAACCAAATGAAACCGATCCGCTGCTTCCGGTTGTCTGCATAGACATATTGTTGCCATTACCCGTCAGATCGACATTGACCTGCTCAACAGGCTCGCCCAACTCATCTGCAATGTATCCGACCAGCTCGGCAGTCATCGTACCGCCGCAAGCACCCATCCAATCCTGAACAGTGATCGTGGTTACGCAGTAATCCCAGTTGCCCGCTTCGTCACCTACCCATACGGCTACCTCGACGATCGGACTTTGCGTCACGGGAGGCAGATCATTGCAGGTGACTACCAGAGAAGTTCCTGCATCGGCATCCGGTGCATTCTGGCCAGCTCCTACATCACTCAGGCGCTCGACCAGGATTTGCAGGTTGCTGTACTCGGTGCAGTTGTCATAGCTGTCGCCAACTTCCAGGCTCGTTGCCCATACTTCGGCCATACCTGTAGAAGGCATCAGTTCGATGCTCACTGCGTGGCAGATCGGTGTAGGCTTCTTGCAATCGTTGATCGTAAACAGCTTCGTGCAGGTGTTGAAGTTGCCACACTGGTCAGATACCTTGAAGGTGATCTTGTGTGTGCCGTTCGGGTATGCGCCACTCGCATCAGAACCGACTCCGGTAATATCTACTGTGCCGTCATTGTTGGCATCAATGAAGTATTGGTAGACCAATTGGGATGAGTCAGTACAGTTATCCGTAGCCAGACAAATCAACTCGATCTCTGTTGGCTCACAATCAGCTTCGTAGCTGCAGTAGGTCTGGTCGCTGCAATCAACCCATGCTGGGGCTTCGTTGTCAACAACTTTGATCTCCTGGGTGAACGTGTAGTAACCGTCACCATCATCTTCCCATGCGCGGCAGCCTTGTGGGCTTGGGCACAGTGCATGCCAATCAGTGAATGGATACCACTCCTCGATCACGTTACAGGCCAGTGGCAAGCCGAGGCTGCTGTTGGCAAAACGGAAGATGTGTGGTCCAGTTCCCTGGCTCGTGATATTTACGTTCTGCTGCTTGGTCGTGTTGTAGAACACCTGGAACGTCGTTCCTCCCAGATAGTAGAAGGAGTATACATCACCTTCTACCAGTCCGCCGATCTCTACTCCACCACTCGTCACATACTTCAGTGTCACCACATCGTATGGCTGCAATTTGCGCGCTGTAACCAGAGCGTTGATCGCTGTTGTGAAGTTGATCGTTGTCGGATTGTTCGCATCAAATGAGGAAATTGGATAATCCACGTTTCCATCAGCTGAATACTTGCACCAATCCTTCACGATCCACTGACGCAGGATCTTGTAACATGCATCCGTCGTCACCGGGACGTGGTCGACATGCTCGATTCCGACAAGCTCGCAATCTCCGTTGTGGATTACGTCGCCTGTTGCATCGAGTCTTCCGAGGCTCTCACAGTTGACTGTTACGTCACATGGGAACTGAACAACCAATGGTGTATCGTCATTGAAGTATACACGCTGGATACAGCTCGTGTTGTTGCCAAACTGGTCTTCAACCCTCCAACGACGGTTGATGAACGTGTTGTCTCCACACTTCTCTGGATCACCCAGATCCTGCCATGTCACATCCAGACCACACGCTTCCGTGTTGTCCGTTACGTGTGGCTTCAGACCCGTTGGGGTCACATACTCAATGTGCAACGTGACGTCGTTGATCACACCACCACCCAACTGGGCGTTGTCTGTCACCTGCAGGAACCATGTGCCTACTGCGCAGAACATATGCGTACCTGCTGGTACACTGGTGATATCACTTCCCAACATCGTCAGGAACTCGAGTGTATTTGCATTGATCACTTCGAACAGGTAGTATTCACCGACGCTCAGGCCACCCAATGGCTGACCGCTTGCGCTGGCATACTGCATGAAGATCCGGTCGCCAGTTGTCAGGCCATTGTTGGCGATGAACTGCTGAACCTGGAAGTTGCTGATCCGGTTCGTAGCGGCATTGATCTCAATACCCTGTGCATTGAAGCACTTCTCCTTGTCGTTCAGGTTGTTGATCGCATCGCCATCAAATGCCTTGAGGTAGTCACCTGCTGAGCGCATCTGGCCCTGGTTGTAACTTCCTACGCTTGGCAGTGCCACCGTACAGGTGTATGGTGCTGGCACCTTCTGGTTCGTCGAGTTGAACGTGATGATATCATATGCTTCGTCGTTGAACGTTGCATCGATATTCTGTGGATAACCACCGTTGCAGCTGTTGAATGGAATCACCGTCGCTTTCGTTCCGTATGGGTTCCACAGTGTTACCTGCAACTGGTTCAGTGCTTCGTGTGTGATGTCCAGGCTGATATCCAGGTCGGTGATGTTTGCATCTATAGGCATCCCTTCGATCTGAATTGGAACCAGGTACGTCTTCGGCCAGATCGCGCTGATCTGTGTGCCAGGCTTCGTGCTCACGTGAAGGGTATCCTTCTCCTGTAGGCTCATAGGGCATTCCACAGGCAACAGTGATGTCCTCTGGGCACCAGATTACTGGGCGAATCTTGTCGACTACGTCTACTTCAACCATACAGTTGTTTGCATTACCAAATGCATCACGGACGCGCAGGTCAACAAAGACAGGCACGCTACTTAATGCATCACAGCAATAGAATTTCACTTGTGACTGATAGAGGAAATCACCGGATTTATTACACGGATGCTGGACAAAACTGCCCGAAGAATTCATCGTTCCACGACGGACATCAAACAGGACATTGGTACACACATCGTAGGACCCGTCGTCAAAACTGACCGCATTCACCAAGGTCACACTGTCTGTCAGTGCAACTACATGGAAACTTTCGCAGATCACAACCGGACCCTGCTTGTCTTCCACTGCTACGTCAACTGTGCATTCGCCCTTATTGCCGCAATCGTCGATCGCTGTATAGGTGAAGGTGTAATCAAATCCGACGGCAAGGTCGAAGTTGAAATAACCGTCGCTGTCCATCGTGTTCACGATGATCACGTTTCCGTTGTTGTCGGTTGTCCCCACATACAGGTTGGTGTTATTGCTCGTGGAGCAATCATCTTCAACCTGGATCCATGGCAGACGCACGCGGACTGTACAATCCTGATAGCCAACCTTCTGGGTCAACCCGAACTTGATGTCGTGCTCATCCGGGCATTGCAGACTTGGTGGTGTCTTGTCCAGGATCTTGATGGTCTGGATATGCGTACCAACACCTCCGGAACACATATCGTGCAGGGTCCACGTCCGGAGGATAGTATAGCTGGATTGACAGATCTGCAGGACTTTATCCTGGTACATGGTCTGCAAGCTGCCGCAACCGCTGCCACCGGGTTCTCCTGTCACAGCAGGTGAAGGATAATCGGCATTGCAGTCCAGACTGGGCAGATCAAGATCATCATAGTTTGGAGGCAGTACCACATTCTGTAGTGTTGCCCGCTTGATCCGGATTTCCTGAGTGCATTGGGTATTATTACCCCAATCATCCACAGCCGTCCAGGTCCGTTCGATCAACTGACTGAACTCGGGATCCTGCGCACAGGTATAGAAGGTGGCATCATCTGCGAAGGTGAGGCCATTACCCAGAGTCAGGGTGATATCACAGTTGTCTGTGACGGGCACTGCCAATGCTTTTGACGCATAATTCACCTGGATATTCGGCATGGAGGCTGCACCAGCCTGGAACAGGTTGCTCAGCAGTCCGAAAGAGACCGGACCACCGGTCACGGTGAACGGACCATTGGTCACCGGAGCTGTACCATTAAAGTAGTTGAAGATCGGGCAAGCGGTTGCACCCCATACGTGGAATCCACGGGTTTCACCCGGTGCCAGTACCTGGTTGGAAGAAAGCTCCAGCTGAGCGAGATCTCCTGTGCCTGTTGCAAAGTATGCCGGGATCGAGGAAATTGTCTGAGGGCCCAGGTTGGTCCAGGCACCGGCATTGGTTTCATTCCCCACAAAGGTTGGAGCGGTAAAGACCTCCATGGTTTGTGGTGCATTCACCGGACCAAAAGCAGGATCTCCGAATCGAAGTCCGAAGCCGGTAATCTCCAATTCTTCAGTTGAATTGTTGGTGATATTGAAATACACACCACCAGGCAAAGTGTTACCCGATAATGAGTATGCTGTGCCTCCACCATGAGCCAGGAAGCTGGCCGGATACTGCACCGGATCTTCCTGTTGGAATACAGCCGGAGCCGGTTCAGTCGGTATGTCAGCACCACAATTGATCTCCAGATCTGTGCAGACCAGGACGGGCGGCAGTTTGTCCTCCACTTTGATCAGACCCCAACAACTATTGCCTGTTTCCGGATCAGTCACCTTCACTTTCAAGGTCTGGCCGATCTGTGGCCGACCGATGTTCGGGCTGCCTACCAATGGCGTATTGTTCGGATTGTAAATCGTGACCACATAGTCATCATAACAACCATAAGGGCCTCCTTCGAGAATATCATCTGCGCCGATCGTTGTGATGCAATCTTCATCCAGAGAGATCTGGACCAGATCATTACAGGCCAGCGACTTGTTCGGATTGGCGTATTCGAGAACCTGAATGTCAAATGAACACGTGGACACATTGCCCGCCACGTCGGATACTTCATAGCTGACCGTCCATGGACTATCGTCTTTGCACAGCTCAGTGCCATTATCTGGACCACCCGTCTGCGTAGGGTCAGCAGAAACACTTGGTGTCTGGTAGGTCACGGAGCCATTCCAGATCCGTGGGTTAAACGGTGCGGAAGCAAAGAAGGTGTTAGACGTTGCGCCAGCCAGGATGGTCAGGGTGCCATCGGTAAACGTCCCGTTTGTGGAGAGGCCATATGCCTTCACCCCGGCCGGTGTTCCGTTGGTATACCTGGAATTGGTCGATACCATATGCAGCGCCACACCGGTAACCCCCGGTGGAATAACAAAATTCGTGGTGAACGGAGTCAGGGTCGGATTGAATGGACCAGCAGTTGCATCTGCGGTATAGGTCAAAGTCCATGCTGCAGCATTCTGCTCGAATCCGTATCCGGTTCCACTCTTGGTATAGATGCCCACCATCGTTGGTCCAAGGATCATGGACGACATACTGGTGATTGTCAGTGGGCCGGCCGTATTGTTGACTAGATCAAAGACCACAATACCACCAGGAGAATTCTGATTATTTGATGTGCCTGGTGCAGATGTGACCATGCCACTTGGTCCGGTAAACGGACAGTTGTCGGTCGCGGTCGGGTCGGTCCAATTGACAACAGCACAACATGCCCCCGGATCCAGATTGATGATGATATCAGAAGGACAGGTCAATGTCGGTGGAATATCATCGATCACTGTCACCTGAGAAATACAGGTGGACGAGTTTCCACAATCGTCGGATACGATCAGCGTGACCGGTGTAACACCTTTATCTGCACAAGTCATCATGGTTGGATCTGCAGAAAAAGAGAGCAGGCCACAATTATCCGTACTTCCGTTATTCAGATCCGCAGGGTCAAACATACCCTCGCCATTCTGATCCAGGTAGACGGTAATATTCTGGCACATCGCCACGGGCGGAGTGGTGTCTTCCACTGTGATATTCTGGACGAACATGGCCTGGTTGCCACAATCATCTTCAGCGGTGTATGTCCGAATAATGATATAATTCCCCGTGCAATTACCCGGTGTGATCGATTCCGTAAATGTTGCCGGAATGATCACCGGACCAGCACCCTGATTGGCATTCAGTGAGCCGGGACTTTCAGCTACCGGACCGGTCCGGGCAAACTGGCTGTACATATTTCCGACTCCAATGAGCTGGAGACTCAGACCCAGTGGCTCATTCCCAACCTCGAGCACACCGATGTCTGTAGACAACATGCCGATGGCCGGGCCATCATTGGCGGTAAATGTGCCCTCATAACTGAGGAAACGGATGACGTTGTTTGCCGGGTTGACCAGCGCCAATCCATCTGGAGCACCATTCTGGATCCCGTTGACCGGCAGGACAAAGGCGAGTGCCCCATACCCGTTGCCTTCATTGTCGATCACTCCCGAGAGTGAAACCGTATTGTAGAGCAATCCATTGGCACCATTGTATAAAACAACAGCATATCCCGACAGATCAAAACCGGCAGGGCCAGCGATCTCGATAAATTCATTGGCATCCACTCCGGTATTGTCGTAGTGGAGTTCATTGATCCAGATCTCATTGGGAAGTGGACCGCAGCCATCGACAGCAAACACGTCATCTGCGGCGGGTACCATATCGCACTCAACCGTGAGGTTGGCGGGCACGCCGGCGAAACTCGGTGGTGTATTGTCCTCGATCGTAATGACCTGGGTGTGGGTGACTGTATTCATACACGCATCGGTCGCCGTCCAGGTCCTTGTCAACGTGCCTTCGCCAAGACAACTTCCCTGTACAAAGACCTCGTTGAAGGTATACGTGATCGGGAAGGACGGTGGCAAGGTAAAAGTCTGGTTGGTATTCAGACTGCCCGGTGATTCTGCAGCTGGTCCTGACCAGATAAATGCACCATAAGACATACCGGATCCCGTCAATTGCAAGCTTTGACCGATCGGTTCGCCGCCGGTTTCCAGTACGCCGACATCGACGGAATTCATGCCCATGGCAGGTCCATCCGTAGCTGCAAAGGTGCCTTCATAACTGAGGAAGTACAGGACCGTTGTCCCATCCTTGACCAGCGCAATCCCGTCCGGACTGCCATTCTGAATACCGTTTGACGGATAGGCAAAACTCACAGCTCCAGTGCCGTTTCCTTCATCATCGATCGTCCCGAACAGGTTGAGCGTATTGTAAACGGCACCACCCGATCCGTTATACAGCACCAGGCTGTAGGTACTCAGGTCAAGGCCCGCGGTACCGGCTATTTCGATGAATTCGCCGACATCTGTACCCGTGTTATCATAGTGGAATTCATTGATAAAGATGACAGGCGAGGGGTGTCACTCGTACAGTTATCCATTGCGGTCAGTACTTCCGCATCCGGGATCATCGTGCATTCCACGGTGATGTTGGCAGGCAGCGGCCCATCAAAAACAGGCGGCTGTGTATCGCTGACGACAATGGTTTGTGTGTGGCTGGTCGCATTGTTGCAATCATCAGTCGCCGTCCAGGTGCGGGTCAGGGTATAGTTATGCGGACAGTTTCCATCTGTTCGCACTTCACCGAAAACAACAGGAACATCCGGATCGCAGTTGTCCATGGCGGTGATCGCTGGAGGAGCAGGTACGGCATCGCATTCCACCGATACATTGTCAGGAGTTGCACTCAGCACCGGAGGCGTGTTATCCTGTACTGTAATGGTTTGTGTATGTGTCAATGCATTCCCGCATTCATCGGTTGCTGTCCAGGTGCGGGTCAGCGTCTGCTCTTGCAGGCAGGCACCCGGAGACGAGGTTTGCATGTAGGTGACGACAACACCAGGTCCGCCCGGATCGGCGCCAAATTCCTGGCCGTCATTGATCGTTCCAGGGCTTTCTGTGGATGGGCCTGTCCAGTTAAAATCAGCGTAAGCAGATCCGGTTCCGATCAGCTGTAATGACTGACCGACCGGCTCGTTGCCCACTTCCAGAACTCCGATATCTACAGAATTCATTCCATTTGCTGGACCATTTGTAGCCATAAATGACCCCTCATAGGACAGAAACTGCAGGACATTATTCGACGGGTCGACCAGAGCCATCCCGTCCGGAGCTCCATTCTGAATGCCGACAAAGGCAAAGGAAAGTGCACCTGTACCCATTCCTTCATCATCGAGTACACCGGATAGATTGGTGGTCCCGTAAGACTGGCCATTTGAACCGTTATACCACACAATGGTGTAACCGGTCAGGTCCAGGCCTGCTGTACCTGCGACCTCGATAAACTCACCCACATCTGCACCTGTATTATCATAGTGCAATTCATTGATGAATAACACATCTGGACTGCCACCCATGGTACAGTTGTCGCTGGCCTCCAGCACTTCCGGATCGGGTATTGCATCGCATTCGACGGTCAGGTCAGCTGGCAAAGGATTGGTATCCCGGTCGGCGGAGTGGTGTCGACAATAGTGATGGTCTGATCGCAATCGGCCAAATTACCTGCATCATCCGTTGCGGTCCAAGTCCGGCGGATGGTGCCTGGCATAATCACCGCAATCGGAAAGATCTGTGTCATCACTTGATGAGATCACAGGGTTCGGATCACAATTATCTGTTGCAGATGCCATGCCCGTATCTGCCGGGTCTGTCGAAGCATCACATTCTATGGTCATATCTGCAGGACAGCTGATAACAGGGTCCTCTCCATCTACTCCATCCAGGATATCCACCGACAACTGACTGGTACAAATAGCCGTTGTTACAGATACCGTATAATTGCCGGCGCTCAGTCCGTTAATATCTTCCGTTGTCGCGCCATTAGACCATTCGACATCATACGGATCAGCACAAACGACGGTCAGATCGATACTGCCATCAGCTCCACCCGGGCAGGTCACATCCACATGGGTCTCGCTCAGATCGGGCCGGTCGCCGACGGTCACATCCTGTGTCACAGTACTGATACAGCCAGGATGATGTTCATCCGGATCGCCATCTGCTGCGTCGAAAACATAGCTGATGGTATAAGATCCAGGAACACTCAGATCAAACATGGTTGTTGGACCAACACCATTGACAAAAAATTCGCCCATGCCATTGGCAGGGCCACTCATGTCACCCAGTTCTGCAGAACCCATCAGATTGACGGTGGGGTCTCCCTGGCAATAAGCTGAAGCCAACCCGTCAATGGAAGCGAGCGGATAATAACATGTATTCGAGATAGTCAGACCCGGGATCAGATTGGCAGGATCAGTGTCTGCGACCATTCAGGGTATAACCGACCGCATCC
Organism: Saprospiraceae bacterium; assembly: GCA_016710115.1. Lineage (GTDB taxonomy): Bacteria > Bacteroidota > Bacteroidia > Chitinophagales > Saprospiraceae > JAGNXB01. The sequence continues at coordinate 400,329 of JADJLN010000001.1, read as the reverse complement.
AGATGGTCAAACGAAAGGATATAAATGCCTGAGCCCAGGGGGGTTTCCGGAATCGGATCCCCGATGTTCACACCAATCAATCCGGTCGAGCCGTTGCCTACGACCAGATCCATGTTTGGTGGACCCATGACCGTCACCTCTTCTCCAAAGGTGCCATCCTGGTTGTTTGGCGTGGCGTCATTATTACAGGAGCAGGGGTCAGAAATGGTCCAGCTGTATCCTCCTACATCATCATTTAAAATGGTACCCGTTGCAGATCCGGTGCCGATGGTTGCGTTGACCGGAACGGAAAGGGTGACTGTAAAACCGTCATCTGTTTCGATGCTCATGTCACCATTCACAGCAATATTCAAAGGCTTGGAGGATTCGCCAATAGCAAAGTTGACCATACCGGTTGGGAAGACTCCTCCAAAATCAACAGCATCCGCCGGATTGGCGCCAGAACCCGAGACTGTATAATTGACAGACGATGCTGCACTCAGGTCACCTGTCCGGGTAACGGTAAACAGGAAATTTGTTGTTCCTGCATTGCCTTCATTCTTTACCGCATCTGTTGCCGCAATGCTGATGACAGGCAATGGAGCCATGTCGTCATTGATGATCGTGCCGGTAGCTGTACCTGTGGTCACTGCTACTGAACATGCGCCGGATTGTGTAATTGTTGTCGTGAACGTCTCATCAGGTTCGACTGTCAGGTCGCCCGATACAAGCACAGTTATGACTTTGCTCGTTTCATTCGCAGCAAAGGACACCATTCCACTCGGGAAGGAGCCACCAAAATCGGCAGCATTCGCAGGATTTGCACCGCTCCCAGTTACTGCATAATTCAAGGTAAAGGTTGCTCCGAGCAGACCTGTTCGAGTTACTGTAAATGTAAATGATGTGTTGCCAGCGTTACCTTCATTTTTATTGGCATCAGTTGGTGCAATGTCGACCTGAGGCAAGGCATTCACCAAACCTCGTGTATTTGCACTACAGACACTGTACCATGTTCCGCCTACCAATTGGATCGAACTGTTCAGTGGTTCTGTTCCCGCCTGGGAGACGCCGACATCGGTGCTCATCAGTCCATTCGCAGGGCCATTCGTTCCTGTCATTACACCTTCGTAACTCAGAAATTGAAAGGCCGGATTGGACAGACAGGACAATGAAATACCATCCGGAGCACCATTCTGGATGCCGGGGATCAGTTTGGAATAATAGGTGAATGTACCGTCGTTTGTCCCTGCAGTAAATGTGTTCAGGATATGCGTTTCATAGGTCTGTCCGTTGGAACCATTGTAGAGATGAAGAGTCAGGTCTGCCAGTTGGGATAAAAAGGTATTTCGCACAACCACTTCCACAAATTCGTTTGCGTCTGTACCTGTATTATCATAGTGGAATTCATTGATGTACACATCAGCCACTGTAGGACAGGCGGCAACGTCATCGTTAAGTATGGTACCGGTTGCCGTCGCTGTACCGATGGTCGCATTGATGGGCATGGACAAGGTGACTGTAAACCCTTCATCAGGTTCTACAGTCAGATCACCACTGACATTTGCGGTGATGACTTTGGATGATTCCATCGCGGCAAAACTCACTGTACCTGACGGGAATGTGCCCCCAAAATCGACTGCATTGGCCGGGTTGCCACCACTTCCGGTAACGGCCCACGAAGCAGATGATGATCCGGAGGTATCGCCTGTGCGGGTTACTGTGAATGTGAAGGGTGTATTCCCCGCGTTGCCTTCATTTTTATTGGCGTCCGTAGCGGCAATAGAAAGGACTGGTGGAGGAAGCGCATCATCATTCAGGATGGTGCCAGTTGCTGTCGCAGTGCCAATCGTCGCATTGACCGGCATGGAGATCGTCACCGTAAATCCTTCATCTGGTTCGACAGCCATATCCCCGCTCACGTTGACCGTGATCAGCTTGGACGTTTCGGCTGCAGCAAAACTGACCGTGCCGGATGGGAAAGAACCGCCAAAATCGGCCACATCAGCCGGGTTGCCTCCACTTCCGGTAACAGCCCACGAAGCGGATGATGATCCGGAGGTATCGCCAGTACGGGTCACTGTAAAGGTGAAGGGGGTATTACCGGCATTGCCTTCATTTTTACTGGCGTCTGTTGGTGCGATGGAAAGCACTGGAGGAGGTGGTGAATAAAAATAGACTGTATAATCTTCAGCCTGTCCATATGTAGAAATGTCACATGCAGTTGTTGGTATTCCACCAAATTTAGAAAGCACTCGCATCCGAAGACCCGTATTCATCGTTACACCTGAAGCCGGTGTGGTGAAGGTTGTCGTCCGTAATCCATCCGTGTTCGATGGGAATGTACAGACTGACTCTCCGCTTTCAAAAATGCCATTGTCATTATAGTCGATATACACTCTGGCCCCTTCCGCATTAAATACACCTGTCTGAATGGTGACTGTATACAGTGTATTTAATGATAGTGGTGTCCATTGCGTACAGACATAGTTGTGGTAATTCCCATTATTATGGGGTGTGGTGTAGTCCAATTCATTCAGACCAAATCGGAAAATACCGATACCGAAATTATTGCCATTGTTGCTGTTTCCAGGGATAGTACAACCCGTATTGACTGTTGGTTCGGCACTTAATACAAGGACAAATTCGTTTTTCACTTCATCATCTGCACCGCCATTGACGGTCAGCTTGACTGAATAAACACCCGGGGTTGAATAAGTATGTGATGGATTCTGGGTGGTATAGTCTGTCGACCCGTTGTTGTCCACATCCCATGCCCAGGAATTATTCGGCATCAGACTCGCGTCAGTAAATTGAGTGGTCAGACTACCCGTACAGGATATTGTAGGGGAGGCTATAAAATCGGCTATCGTAGCAGTTACAAAAATATCGGATGTAAATAATCCTCGACCATGAGTAGCAACGACAATCATTTTATCAGTTGAGCGATATTCGATCATATCACAACGGACATGAGCCAGGCCTGTGCTACTGATGCCCCAACTAGGAGCACTATTGGCACCTGCTGCAAAATTGTTTGTACTCCAGACCCCCAGTTCGGTGGCGGCAACGACTTCATCATAGTTATTGGGATTGAAAATCGCCCAACGAATGGGCATATCTGGAAGGTCGCCTTCCTTATTGTACCAGTTGGTCCCTCCATTTGTTGTGGACCATACAGATATCACTCCATAATTGGAATAAGTCACCAGAATCTGATCGTCATTGGCACCAATGTCTATAGAAGACACCCACCCAGCTGTTGTGATGGGAGTAGGTCCATTATCGATTCTTGTAAATGTGGGGGTACCAGTACTTGCATTGGTCACTTTATATACTCGTCCATTGGCAATTCCGATGATAACTACATCATTGTAAGGACTAGTTTTAATTGCCGAGACTTTTGCACCACCAAAAGAAGATGCCAGATCCGTAATAGTGACCACACCATCCATCCCGGAGTGTCGTCTGAGTTGATCGTTGTTGGCAGCTGAATAAAGAATTTTCTGAGCATTGGCATAATCGCTGGGGTTGATAAAATGACCTGAAGTTTGATCATCATTCAACAATGGGAAAGATGCTCCACCGTTAAGAGATCGATAAACCGTATTGAATGTATACGAGGTCGTCTGAATATTCGGATCTAGCTGATCGATATGACAAAAGGCTCCATCACCGCCTGTCACTTCTGTAGTGCTACCAATTTGTGGCGCAGTAAATTGTTGAGTGCCATTGTCTTGAGCCCCTGCCAGGAAATAATTGCTGTTCAATTCATTTTTAGCTGCACAGGCATAAAATTGAGTCACATTATAGCCAAGATTTTTACTGGTAAAGGAAGGTGTGGACATTCCATCCCCGGCATTTGCAGAATAAAATATCCCCCCATCATTGCTGAATAATACTTCATTATTTGCCCCTGGGCGAAACGTCATACCATGCTGATCAGCATGTACTTCCGGTTTGCCGAATCCACCATACCAATGTGAAATACCAGTCCAGGTTGTCCCACCATTTGTAGTCCGATGCAAATCAATACCACCAGCTATGACAACATCAGGATCAGTCGGGTGAACGGCGAGGATCAGGTCGTACCATGCCTGTCCACGTGTAAAATGAGTACTTCCATCATCAACCAACTTCGGGATGGTTATCGGATTCCATGTCGTACCGCCATCCGTTGACTTTTTGAACCACTCCGTATCGTTGCTGCCGCTTCCACCATGGCCTACAGCATAGATGATATTCGAGTTGGAAGGAGCACAGGCGAGTTCAATCCTCATGGCATTACCAATTCCAATATTGGATGACAATTCTGTCCATGTTCCTGATGCACCATTGCTTGCATTGGTGGATTTGAAAACGGATCCCTCCGAAAAAATACCGAAACTGCAATAGACATCACCGTTGGCCGCTATTTCCAGATCAGCCGCCCGATCGTATCGGGTGCCGACGCCATTGTAAACAGCCAGAACTTCAGTCCAGGTTGAGCCCCCATCAGTCGACCGCATAATCCCCCCCGTGTTGGAGAAAAAACCACGTGTTGCAGCAAAAATTGTCCCGTTCGCCTTGATGACAATTTTATTCACGTATTGGAAATTGTTTGAGCTGTTATAGGCACCCGGGTCAGTACTTGCGAGTTGAGTCCATGTTGTACCACCATTGGACGTCTTCCAGATACCGCCTCCCCGGACCGCATCAGCATTAAACCACCCTTCACCTGTTCCTACATAAAATTCCTGTGTATTATTGGGATTGTAAGCGATTGTCGTCACTGCCAGATTTCCCCAAAAATCATCTACATGCACCCAAACAGGATTGTTTGCCGTGATATCATTCGTGTACCAAAGTCCTCCAGCTACACTTCCGGCCCACACTTTTTATTGGTGCCATCATTCGGATCAAACATGATGGCTCTGGAACGACCGCCTACATTGTTGGGGCCACGTTCCTGCCATTCTATGCCCGGGATCACAGCACGCGCAATCAGCAACTTGTCCACAGCACGATTCGCTATGATCTTCTGGTCGTAAGGAACATGGCCCAATACCGGGTCCATAGTCATGAGAAAATCCTGCTCCATTGCCAGATCGGGCCGATCTGCCTTGGGCGTTGTCCGCTTCCATTCCTCCTTGCTTTTAGGAGGTCTCGTATAGAAAGGATGTTCCGTTACCAGCGTCGACCAGGCCAGTTTGCCCATCTCAATGTTGTGCCAGTATTGATCACCGGGTGCGACGGGTGTTTGATTGATCTGTTGTGCTTTCAAACCTGATAGGCCGAATGCGCCAAGCAGAATGACTACCAGAATGCGGCAGGAGTAGAACTTGTTCATGGATCCTAATTCAAAAAACCAAAAAACAACAAAGGCAAAACGGCAACAACCGGATCGCAACAATGGTGGTCTTCTAAAATCAGGTTTTCAGGATGTACTATTCTCCCGGATTGGCTGTCCAGAGGATAATGCAAAATTAGGCATTAGGCCGCGCGAATACAAGGCTTTACTCAGATTTAATATTAAAAAATTTCATATTTGATAGTATGGATTTGATATCATAAAAATAGATAAGATGTAATTCACTCTGTGCGTGCAACTCATCTGTACAATTGGACAATCGATGGTGTATTCTGATTTGTGACCAAGCGACCGTCTTCTGTGAAGAAACAGCCAGTTCATCGACCTGAGATAGCAGGAACCTGGCCTGAAATCCACTTGTCGGGTTATTGGGCCACTGTTTCGGGCAGTCAGGGTATCAACAGCCGTGATACCCAACCAGCTTCATTCCGCAGTTTTCCAGCCACCCCTGCGGCCAGGGTTTTCCGACTCTCAAGTTCTCCGGTTCTCCAATTCTAGGCCATTCTACATTCTACCTTCTCCATCTTGCAACGAGATGAAGGATGCCTGCCCGCAGGCTGAGGCGGGAGGGGTAAGGGCGTTATTTCGGTATTGAGTTATTGGGTTATTGAGTTAGTTCGATTCCTTTCCAGGTTGCACTTCAGCCGTCCTGGGGGCCAGGGTTCTCCAATTCGCCAGTTCTCCAATTCCACAGTTCCACAGTTCCACAATTTTCCAATTCTACCTCGTTCTCCATTCTACATTCTACATTCTACCTTTTCCACCTTGCTACAAGATGAAGGATACCTGCCCACAGGCTGAAGCGGGAGGGGTGAGGGCGTTATTTCGGTATTGGGTTATTGAGTTAGTTCGATTCCTTAACAGTTTGGCACTTCAGCCGTCCTGGGGGCCAGGGTTCTCCGGTTCTCCAATTCTACCTCATTCTACATTCTCCGCCGTGTTCGGGGATGAGGAATACCAGCCCGTCGGCTGAAGTGGGAGGGGTGAGGGCGTTATTTCGTTATTGAGTTATTGGGTTATTGAGTTAGTTCGATTCCTTAACAGTTTGGTACTTCAGCCGTCCTGGGGGCCAGGGTTCTCCGGTTCTCCAATTCGCCAGTTCTCCAATTCCACAGTTCCACAGTTCCACAATTTTCCAATTTTACCTCGTTCTCCATTCTACATTCTCCATTCTCCATCTTGCAACGGGATGAAGGATGCCTGCCCGCAGGCTGAGGCGGGAGGGGTGAGGGCGTTATTTCGTTATTGGGTTATTGAGTTAGTTCGATGCCTTACCGGGTTGGCACTTCAGTCACTCTGGCGGTAAGAGTGCTCCAACTCCACAGTTCTCCAATTCGCCAGTTCTCCAATTTAACCTGTACCAAGGTTCATCTCCTTGATCATCAAACCGTGCCTTCAGCAGGCATGCAGCCAGGCATCTTACACCGATTAATTGGACGAAGCCTACCCAGCCCGAGGCTGACAGGCTGCAATACCGGTACCTGGAAACGCAAAAACCCCCGGGCCTCTTGCGAGACCCGGGGGCATTATTGCTGGAGAATGATTCCCGAAGGAATTATTCTACCGTGATCATCCGCTTGGTAGCGCTATCGGTTGGGGTATCCAACTGATAGTACAGCATACCTGTGCCTTCGATTTCAGCGCGTGTCAGTGTGATCGCGTTGTAACCCTTGGCAAAGTCGCCGCTTACTACCTTCATTACCTTACCGGTAACATCGTACACCTTCAGCGTCGCTGTGCTTGCTGTTGGCAGATTGAATCCGATCACTGTTACATCACGGAATGGGTTCGGCTCGTTCTGATACAGCTCGAAGCCGCCTCCGATCACAACTCCACCGTCAAAGCGGAACTGTACATCCAGAAGTTCTTCGTTTGCATCATAAGCTTCTGCCACCGTTACGCGGGAGTTCACCTTCAGGGCTTGGCTCAGTTGGCCATTAGCCACTGCGCGGAACGTTACCGTGTACAGAACTTCACCGTCAGCAAGCGTCGTCGGTGTTGCACCGTTCCAGCTTGTTGTCAGCGTTCCTTCTGCTACTTTCGCACGACCGAAGTTCGATGTGCTCAAGTCGGCCCAGTTTGCTGTAACATCGACAAATTCAACGACGTTCGCGTCAAACTCCATCGTGTACTGGTAACCCTGTACGCCTGTGAAGTTCTCTGCTGTCACCGCTACTGTGTACTCCTGTCCAGCTACCAGCTTCTGATCGGCAATGCCGAACATCAGTGTACCTACGCTGTTACGCGTCTCAGTACCCAGCAGGCTGTTTGGAGTGTGGTCCCCACTGACGTCACCCACCTTCACAGCTACAAAGTTTGCTGTCTTCGGATCGTTGTTCGTCAGGTTGAACATCTTCGTTTCTGCGAAGTTGCAAGGCTTGTTCGGATTCGGGAAGGTGTAACCACCATCCACGAAGCGCCAGCTTGTGTTGTTGTTGAACGTAGCACCATTTGGAGCCAGGATCAACTTCCGCAGTTCAATGATGTCGGAGATAGAGATATTGCAGTTGTTGTTTACGTCTGCCGCGATCAGCTTATAAGGGCTGGTCAGTGACTTGATACCCAACAGGTGCTTCTGCATCAACAACAGGTCATATGTGCTCACACCGTTCAGCGGATTGATATCCTTCTGTGGTGCAACCGTGTACTGACCAGCTGTGAAGATCGGGAACGTTACCGTACCGTTGCTTGGAGAAACGATGCTCGTTGTACCATTCGTACCTGTCAATTCTACATTGACCAGTTCAACTGGCTCAAGCTCTTCGTTCGAGATGTAGCTGCTCAATGAAGTATTCATTGTGCCGCCGCAAGCACCCATCCAATCCTGAACGGTGATCGTGGTTACGCAGTAATCCCAGTTGCCAGCTTCGTCACCTACCCATACTGCCACTTCGACAATCGGGCTCATGGTTGCTGGTGGCAAGTCGTCGCAAGTCACAACTACTGATCCAGCTGCGTCACCGTCAGGTGCATTCTGGCCAGCTCCTACATCACTCAGGCGCTCGACCAGGATTTGCAGGTTGCTGTACTCGGTGCAGTTGTCATAGCTGTCGCCAACTTCCAGGCTCGTTGCCCATACTTCGGCCATACCTGTAGAAGGCATCAGTTCGATGCTCACTGCGTGGCAGATCGGTGTAGGCTTCTTGCAATCGTTGATCGTGAACAGCTTCGTGCAGGTGTTGAAATTGCCACACTTGTCGGTCACCTTAAACGTCACCTTGTGGGTGCCATTCGGGTATGATCCGCTAGCGTCGAATCCAATTCCTACGATATCAATTGTTCCATCGGTGAATGCATCGAGGAAGTACTGGTAAGCCAGCTGGTCAGCCGGTGTGCAGTTGTCTTCAGCAGGGCAGGTCAACTCGATCTCTGTTGGCTCACAATCAGCTTCGTAGCTGCAGTAGGTCTGGTCGCTGCAATCAACCCATGCTGGGGCTTCGTTGTCAACAACTTTGATCTCCTGGGTGAACGTGTAGTAACCGTCACCATCATCTTCCCATGCGCGGCAGCCTTGTGGGCTTGGGCACAGTGCATGCCAATCAGTGAATGGATACCACTCCTCGATCACGTTACAGGCCAGTGGCAAGCCGAGGCTGCTGTTGGCATAACGGAAGATGTGTGGTCCAGTTCCCTGGCTCGTGATATTTACATTCTGCTGCTTGGTCGTGTTGTAGAACACGGAACGTCGTTCCTCCCAGATAGTAGAAGGAGTATACATCACCTTCTACCAGTCCGCCGATCTCTACTCCACCACTCGTTACATACTTCAGTGTCACCACATCGTATGGCTGCAACTTCCGCGCTGTAACCAGAGCGTTGATCGCTGTTGTGAAGTTGATCGTTGTCGGATTGTTCGCATCAAATGAGGAAATCGGATAATCCACGTTTCCATCAGCTGAATACTTGCACCAATCCTTCACGATCCACTGACGCAGGATCTTGTAACATGCATCCGTCGTCACCAGGACGTGGTCGACATGCTCGATTCCGACAAGCTCGCAATCTCCGTTGTGGATTACGTCGCCTGTTGCATCCAGGTCTTCCAGGCTCTCACAGTTGACTGTTACGTCACATGGGAACTGAACTACCAATGGTGTATCGTCATTGAAGTATACACGCTGGATACAGCTCGTGTTGTTGCCAAACTGGTCTTCAACCCTCCAACGACGGTTGATGAACGTGTTGTCTCCACACTTCTCTGGATCACCCAGATCCTGCCATGTCACATCCAGACCACACGCTTCCGTGTTGTCCGTTACGTGTGGCTTCAGACCTGTTGGGGTCACATACTCAATGTGCAACGTGACGTCGTTGATCACACCACCACCCAACTGGGCGTTGTCTGTCACCTGCAGGAACCATGTGCCTACTGCGCAGAACATATGCGTACCTGCTGGTACACTGGTGATATCACTTCCCAACATCGTCAGGAACTCGAGTGTGTTACCATTGATCACTTCGAACAGGTAGTATTCACCGACGCTCAGGCCACCCAATGGCTGACCGCTTGCGCTGGCATACTGCATGAAGATCCGGTCGCCAGTTGTCAGGCCATTGTTGGCGATGAACTGCTGAACCTGGAAGTTGGTGATCCGGTTCGTAGCGGCATTGATCTCCGTTACTCCCTGTGCATTGAAGCACTTCTCCTTGTCGTTCAGGTTGTTGATCGCATCGCCATCAAATGCCTTGAGGTAGTCACCAGCTGAGCGCATCTGGCCCTGGTTGTAACTTCCTACGCTTGGCAGTGCCACCGTACAGGTGTATGGTGCTGGCACCTTCTGGTTCGTCGAGTTGAACGTGATGATATCATATGCTTCGTCGTTGAACGTTGCATCGATATTCTGTGGATAACCGCCGTTGCAGCTGTTGAATGGAATCACCGTCGCTTTCGTTCCGTATGGGTTCCACAGTGTTACCTGCAACTGGTTCAGTGCTTCGTGTGATGTCCAGGCTGATATCCAGGTCGGTGATGTCTGCATCTACAGGCATGCCTTCGATCTGAATTGGAACCAGGTACGTCTTCGGCCAGATCGCGCTGATCTGTGTGCCAGGCTTCGTGCTCACGTGAAGGGTATCCTTCTCCGTTGGCTCGTATGGCATACCCCACTGGACTGTGATGTCCTCTGGGCACCAGATTACTGGGCGAATCTTGTCGACTACGTCTACTTCAACCATGCAGTTGTTTGCATTACCAAACGCATCACGGACGCGCAGGTCAACAAACAGCTGTACTGGGCTCTGTGCATCGCAGCAGTAGAAACGTACTACTGGTGCATACAGGAAGTCACCTGGCTGGTTGCATGGGTGCTGTACAAAGCTTCCGCTTGAGTTCATCGTTCCACGACGTGCATCGAAGGTGATCATCGTACACTCGTCGTATGAACCATCGTCAAATGCATTAGCAAACACAGTGGTCACACTGTCTGTCAGTGCAACAACGTGGAAGCTTTCGCAGATCACTACTGGACCCTGATTGTCTTCAACTTCTACGTCAACAGTGCATTCGCCCTTGTTGCCGCAATCGTCGATCGCTGTGTAGGTGAAGGTGTAATCAAATCCGACGGCAAGGTCGAAGTTGAAATAACCGTCGCTGTCCATCGTGTTCACGATGATTACGTTGCCGTTGTTGTCGGTTGTCCACACATACAGGTTGGTGTTGTTGCTCGTGGAGCAATCATCTTCAACCTGGATCCATGGCAGACGTACGCGGATCGTGCAATCCTGGTAGCCAACCTTCTTCGTCACACCAAACTTGATGTCGTGCTCATCAGGGCACTGCAGGCTTGGTGGTGTCTTGTCGATTACTTTGATCACCTGATTGTGTGTAGCGACTTCGCCAGTACACATATCGTTGATCGTCCAGGTACGAATAATGGTGTAAGAACCCTGACAGATGTTCAGGACCTTATCCCAATAGTCGAACTGAAGGCTTCCGCAACCTCCACCGCCTGGCTCGCCAGTTACAGCAGGTGTCGGGTAAGCATCAGAGCAATCCAGACTTGGGTTGTTGTCAGGAAGATCGTCATAGTTCAGTGGCAGTTCCAATGAACCAACCGATGGACGAACAATGCGGATCTCCTGGATGCATGAAGTGCTGTTACCCCAGTCGTCCGTCGCTGTCCACGTACGGGTGATCAACTGGCTGTAATCTGCATCTTCTGCGCAGGTATAGTTGGTGATGTCTTCGCCATAGCTCAGACCACCGTTAGCAATCGTCAGCGGGTTTCCTGGATCACAGTTGTCCGTCACAGGGATCGGATCTGACTGAGAAGCATAGTTCACTGAGATGTTTGGCATGGAAGCAGCTCCAGCCTGGAACAGGTTGCTCAACAGACCAAAGGAGATCGGACCACCGGCTACGGTGAATGGACCATTGGTCACTGGTGCTGTACCATTGAAATAGTTGAAGATCGGGCAAGCCGTTGCACCCCATACGTGGAAACCGCGAGTTTCACCTGCTGGGATGGTTACGTTGCTTGACAGATCCAACTGGGCCAGATCACCTGTACCGTTAGCGAAATATGGCGGGATCACATCGATCGTATACGGACCGAGGTTCTGCCATGCGGCCATGTTCGTCTCGTTACCTACGAAGGTAGGAGCCGTCCATACTTCCATCGTCTGTGGTGCATTCACCATACCGAACTGCGGGTTACCGAAGCGGATACCGAAACCGGTGATCTGAAGCGGATCTGCAGAGTTGTTCGTGATGTTGAAGTACACACCACCTGGCAATGTATTGCCCTGCAGTGAGAATGCTGTACCACCACCATGAGCCAGGAAGCTCAATGGGAAGAACAGTGGATCTTCAGCCTGGAAGATCGCTGGTGCTGGATGCTCAGGAATGTCATCACCGCAGTTCACTTCGAAGCTGGTGCACTCCATAACCGGAGCCAGCTTGTCTTCTACGGAGATCAGACCCCAGCAACTGTTGCCAGTTTCAGGATCTGTGACTTTCACTTTCCATGTACCACCAATCTGCGGACGGCCCACATTCGGGCTGGAAGCCAATGGTGTGTTATTTGCATTGTAGATCGTAACAACGTAGTCGTCATAGCAGCCATAAGGACCACCTTCGAGAACGTCATCAGCGCCAACTTCCGTTACGCAATCCTCATCCAGGGAGATCTGCACGTTGTCGTTACAGCTCAGCTTGGTGACTGGATTGGCGTACTCGAGTACCTGGATGCTGAAGGAACAGGTTCCTACGTTTCCAGCTACGTCAGTGACTTCGTAAGAAACAACCCATGGGCTGTCATCCTTATACAGCTCATCGCCGCTTTCAGGACCACCCGTCTGGATAACCACAGCGTCGCCACCGATCTGGTAGTCAACACGCAGCCATGGACGTGGGTTCTCGTTGAATGCGTTACCGCCGAACAAACCATTTACCCATGTGGATGGGGCCTGGTTGATCCGCAGGTTGGCATCTTCTGTTGGAGTCATATTGAATACGTTAGCAACCACACGTACAGAAGTACCTGAACCGTTGTTAACTACCACATAGATACCGGATGTACCGTTACCTGGGATGGTGTACGTAGTCGTGTTGAACGGAATGTTGAAATACAGGTTCGTTGGGAAGCCCGCTGTTATGTTGATCGTCGTGTTTGCACACTCCGTCCAACCAACGTTGCTACCTGTGAAACCTTGAGATGTGCCTGCACGCATGTACACACGCAGGTTGTAGTTACCTGCAGGAGCACCTGCAAGACCAGCCTGAATCTGAACACCGTTGATCAGCATTGGATCAGCAGTCTTGTTCACAAGGTTCAGGGCATAACCTGTCCAGTAGTTGGTGTAGGTACATGTCTGCAGCAGAGACATGGCAGGGCCGATGAACGGACAGTTGTCCGTAGCAGTCACCTCACCCCAGCTTACATATGCACAGCACAGTCCTGGATCCAGGTTGATGATCTGATCAGATGGACAATCCAGGACCGGAGCCTCTGTATCGTTCACATTCAGATTCTGCGTAGCCTGACCCACAATCGAGCCTGTACCCGTATAAACCTGCCAGGTGATCACGTGAGCACCGGAAGGAATATTGTTGATGGTTACAGTTGCTGGCAGTGGCTTCGGAATGTTCACCGGTGGATTTGCATCCAGGATATACCGAAGGTTGTTGTTCACATCGTTGATACAACCTGCTGGGCTGTACGATGCAGGCAACGCCACATTCAGATTGGCAACACAAACGCCAGGGCTCAGACCTACAGAGAGGGCTGGACCTGGAACCGGGTTACATGGAATGAACTGGGTCACAACAGCTGCCCAACCCTGATACGTGCCGGATCCATCAGAGGTGAAGGCAAATGTCAGTGCACCAGATGCGTTCGCAGCCGTAGCGCGCACTGTTCCAGGAGCAACGTTGCTTGGTGCAGCAGCTGGATTGTTGGCGCTTGACCAGAATCCACCCGTGCCATACACGTTATTGCCCAATGGAGCACCAGCTGGTCCGACGATCTTTGGCGCTCCGGTGGTTGTTCCATCAAAGCAATACAAAGCGTCGAAGTTGGTCTCCGTCTGGAAAATGCTGAAAACGGCCTGAACCTTTGCGCCCGCAGTCTGCGGTGCAAAGCTCACAATGCCATTATTATTGGCACCGTAATTACCTGCTGATCCTCCACTATCGTAGAAGTTGTAGAAGGTATTTGGCCCGTTAAACTGGCCGAAGGTTCCTGCGTTTCCTACACCTGGAATGTTGACTATCTGCTGAGCAGATACCATACCAACTGTACAAAGCAGAACCATCGCCAGTGACAGGAGATGATTAAGTTTCTTGTTCATCATGGGATCAATTTGAAGTTTTGGATTTCATGTTTTTCGTGAAAAAGGGTTAGACGGACAACAAGGCAACAGCCTCATTATACCATGCTTCAATTTTGTCCTTCTTCTTCGATGAGACATCGGCAACACCTGTTCCCAGGGCCATTGCCTTCGCATTGGATACAGCTTCAGCCACATGCTGTCCATAGTTCAATCCCTGCTGGATTGACATGTAGAACTGCAAATGGGCCTTCGCCTCCTTGATCTGCGCATCTGGCGCCTGCTGCTGGACCAATACATTCAGTTGCTGAGTCAACGCTGTGATCTCAGCCTGAATGGACTGTCCTGCTTGAGGAGCAGATACCCAGTTCTTGTTTGATGAGGGAGGTGCGATCAATGATCCGTTTGTCTGGGCAGAAGCCTGAGACGAGATCATCATCATTCCACCCAACACCAGTGCCACCATAATGACACGTGTTTTCGCAAAAAACTGCTTCATGGGTAAATAATTAAGGTTAACAATAAATACGCCTTTATACAGAACCTCAGCATTTTGGTATAGACCACTGAGGCAATGAAATCCTTGATTTGCAGGGTTTTGTGTGCTACCAGATCCTGAATGATCACCTGTTATGATCCTCATAGACCTTGCAATACAAATGAAGACACATGTCTTCACGTAGCAGCGTTGGCCACATGGTAAATGAGCCAAGCTGTAGCTAGTCACGCTGAAAAGTCCGAACTTGCGCAATGGCTGTAGCCAAGACACAGATACCCGGACGGATATCCAACGCGACACAGTCGCAGTGCAGGTTTTTGGGAAGAATTCCGGTCGCCGGGGATGATTCGGCTGTTCGGAATAATCGGTGGGATGAGAACACAAATGTAAAGGGAGAATCTTTCCCGCGCATCAGGAAGGCCAGTCAAATATGATAATTTTTATTTTATCATGCATTTGTCATTAACATTCAATTCATTATGTATTAAGTAATAAAGCAATACTTGAAAAAATCTTTGGTGCTCCTCGATTTGATAAACCGAAGTGGCCCACCGCGATGAGGAAGGCGAACCGGAATGCAGGGGTAATGGGAGGGTGTTCGAAGGTAACTGGCCTTTCTGAACAAGGCTGACAGCTCCACCTTTCGCAACCTCCCCGTATGTTCGATTTTCGTCAAAGGGGTGAGGGAAAACCGTATACACAACCAGCAGGTAATGGGCGCATGCCATTGAAGTGATCAAGTTTATTCTGGCATCGGGCGGCTGCTCCTGGTAGTCAGGATTTCGATTGGGTCTATCTGCTCTAACCGGTTTCGTTTTTGCATTTCTGCAGTACTTCGGTTCTACAATTCGACTTCATTCACCATTCTCCCTGCTCACAATGATACTACATTGAACCCTCCGTTGGCAGACTGCCCTTGACCAAATGAACTGAGTGCGAATCCCTGAACGTTGAACCGGAGGATCCGCTTTGGCCTCGAGAACACAACGTGGATCCGGACTGTAAACGTCAGGACAACCAGATGTCCCGGCCAGGTTAAAAACCTGAGGCAACCTGGAATATTCCCTCCCCAATAGAATCCGGTGAAACTATTTACTCCCTTAAGAATAATTACCTTTTACCTTTTACCTTTTACCTTTTACCTTTTACCTTTTACCTTTTACCTTTTACCTTTTACCTTTTACCTTTTACCTTTTACCTTTTACCTTTTACCTTTTACCACCACTTACTCAACCAAAGAAAATCCTTTCCTGACCACATCCTTAGTAAATTTTGAAACCTTTAAATTTTATGGATAATTGAAATCAATTTATTCTACAAGAAACATGAATGATCCTGATCAATAAAAAATCCCGACACTGTCATTCCCAGCCTTCCCATTGAATCGCCTTATTCGCTCTCGGTATCAGGATATCCTCTCAATTCATGCGTTATATGAATCGGCTGCCAAATGACCATCCAGGAATAGATTAGGAAAACAATATTCACGAAAATTGAAAACTTTACTTACAAACTCACTCAGATATTCTTATCGAACCCGAATGCATCATTCTTGCATTGATGATTTAAAACAGGTCAGCCAACCTGGAAAAAATAGAATTGATGTGATGACAAGACGAACAACGAATTAAAAAAGACTCAAAATATTTACATATCAGAAATCAGATCTGTCCAAAATAAACCTCAGAAGGTTGCCCTTGGCTGGTTGCAGTATTCCACACGGGCCTTCCTTGGGGAAATTTTAATCGTGGTATTTTACTTCCGGCCCCGCCTCATCGCCGGCGGGGGCTAGGTACTTTTGTTGCACCAAAAGTACCCGAAGGTACCCAAAAGTGCTTGTCGCCAAAATGGGCCTTATCCTTTGTGTTTGACATTCCATTCATTCCGTTTATTGATTGTCAGCATAGCTACATCAGGACCCGGCCGCTCGTATTTGATCGGTGGTCATTTGCATCATTGATACTCTTCTTTCATGTAAATTGTCAATAAACGCATCAAATGTCCGATCAAATAATGCGGCAGTTTGCACGATTGACTGCTTTCATACAACTATAGAATTCAACTGTTTGCCTGATGGACGGGTCATTGATGTGCTGGGAGGCCCAGGTTTGGCGACGATTAATTTTAGGAGAGGCTAGATCCGGATTTTATGATATGTAGAGTGTTATTTCATTGATCATCAGAACTCATATTTTACAGAATAAATTGTTTTGGACAGATGTGAAAATGAAAAATATTAAAAAGATTTCCTGACAATCCAAAACACTTCTCTTCGGTCATTTATTTTTTCAGGTTGGACAGAATTTGAAAATAAATCTCATTCGAAAATAGAATTCATCCATTTCCCGAAATAAAAAACCCCGGCCACTCTTTTGCGACCGGGGCACAGGCTCAATCCTGTTGCGTCAACATTCGTTAATCCAGGAGACTCATCCTCCGCGTGAGTTGTTGTCCCTTGAATTGTAAGGTATAGTAATACAGTCCGGCACCGGGCAGATCACTTGCAAGCAATTCGATCTGCTGATAGCCTTGTGTATATTCTCGATCTGAACGGTACACTTCACGTCCACTCACGTCATGGATCACCATGATCGCCCTGCCGTTTGAAGGCAGATGGAATCCGATCATGGTATGGCCCGTGAACGGGTTTGGAATATTCTGGTACAAGGCCAGTTCTTCCAACACCTTCTGCTGATCCCTGAATGCCAGGTCCACACCCGTGAAGCGCATTTCCGCACCATCACGTACATAGCCTTCAGCACGCAGTACCATCGAATGAATGGAGAGCATCTTGCTCAACAATCCACCCCGCTTCACACCAAACCGCAGTCCGAATACCCGGTCAGATGAAGGCCATTCACCATTCCAGCTGAATGTGATCAAGCCGTCAGCGACAAAGCGCAAACCCATGTTGCTGGCATCAAGGACACCAGACTCCATGCCCAGGAACTCCAGTGAAGGATCAAAGCTCATCGTAAACTGGAACCCTTCAAGTCCAGCTGATTCGGAGATAGAGAAAGGGACGACCACTTCTTCTCCGGCAACCAGTGCACGTTCATCACTCCACAGCGTCGTCATGCCTTCTTCCTGGCGGACATCTGCTTCCTGAAACTTCGTCGTAGCTGCATCTCCGTTGATATCCCCGATTTTAATGCCCACAAAACTGGCATTCACCACACCGGGTTGGATATTCAGCGTCACGGTTTCCGGGAAAGGTGACTTCCACGGGTTTGTCGGATTCGGGAAGATGTACGATTCATCCACAAACCGCCAGGATGTATTGTCTGTAAACTTCTCACTTGCCGTCAGCAGTGTCTTCCGCAGGCTGATAATGTCTGCGATCGAAACACCACCACTCTTGTTGACATCCGCAGCGATGAGACAATACGGCGTCTGGATCTGCTTGATGCCCAGAATATGCTTCTGGATCAAGAGTATGTCATACGTTGACACACCGTTCAAGGCCTGGACATCCTTCTGTGGTACGACAGTATAGGCACTGCCCGGTACCATATTGGAGAAGGAGAACCAACCGTTTGCTGCTGACATGGTCTGCGCGACATTCTGACCGGCAAGATTGACGGATACCTCTTCGACATCCTTGTCCCACTCGGTCTGGATGATCCCGGAGATAGACCCGTTGAAATTGGTCGTATCACATGGTGCACCCATGTTGTTCTGCACATCAACCAGCATGACACAAAGGTCCCAGTTGCCCGCTTCGTCGCCGACCCAGACACCGACAGCCACTGGACTGCCGGACTCATAGTCCGCACAGGTAAACAACAGGCTGTCCGTCGCTTGCGCATCCGGCGCATTCTGATTGACCCCGATATCCACAAAACGCTCGGCAAGAATCGTCAGATTGTCATACGATGTACAGTTGTCATAACTGTCACCGGATTCCAGTGCCACAGCAGGCACCTTGACCTCACCGGTCACCGGCATCAGATCAACCGAGATCCCATCATGACAGATCGGTGTCGGTTTCTTCTTATCCACGATCGTAAACAGGAAGGCACAATTGGTAAAATTGCCACAGCCATCCGATACATGGTAGGAAATCCGATGCGTGCCCAACGGCAGCTTCCGCGTCAATGCGAGACCCGTTCCACTCAGGTTGATACTGCCGTCATTGCTGACATCCAGTGTCCAGTTGACCTTCAACTGATTCACCGGTGTACAGATATCAAAGGCATCCAGATTGATCGTCACTTCATTGCTGTCACAATCCGCTGAAAAGCTTTCAATGGTAAAATCATTCGGGCAGAAAACGGCAGGTGGATCATTGTCGATCACCTTGATGACCTGGACGTATTTGAAATACCCATCGCCATCATCTTCCCAGACATGATCCTGTGCATCGATCACGATGCCACCTGTCGTGTAGGTTTGATTCTGATCGAAGGTACACCAGTCTACTACTGTCCACGTACGAACAATCTTGTAACAGGCATCGGGAACCACATCGTAGATCTCATCCACCGAACTCACACCGACCAGTTCACAGTCGCCGTTATGCTCGGCTTCACCTGTGGCCTGAATATCATTCAGTTTGACACAGTTGGTGATGGTGACATCTTCCGGGAAATTAACGATCAATGGTGTATCATCCGTCAACTGAATGATCTGAATACATGTATTGACATTCCCGGATGGATCGACAACGCGCCATTGACGACGGATCTCCTGATCCTCTGCACATTGGGCTTTTGCATCCAGGTCCGTATAATCAATTTCCAATCCGCAGGCAGAGGCATTATCCGTAGCCCAGGGCTGGAGGGCCAATGGTGTCGCGTAGGTTATTTCCAGGCTCAGTTTCTTGACCAAACCAGCTCCACCTGCGACCTTATCGCGGACCAGGAATTTCCATTCACCATTTGGTACCTGTCCATTCAATAATGACAGGATCGCACTCTGCGGCTTCTGGATGCCAAAAATGGCAACCGGACTTCCCGCACAGCTAAATGGACTGCCACTGTCGTCAAAGACCACATTGACGTTCGCTTTGGTTTTTCCACATCCACCTCCATTGAAGAGAATGAGTTCAACACCATTCGGTGCCACCAGTCGCACATCCAGTTGGTCGACCACTTCATGATCAATCTCCAGTCCGACATTGACATCCGTGATCAAGCCATTTGCAGGCAAACCTTCGACAATCTTGGAGAACCAGTAATCATTGTCATAGGCACCCGAAATCGCCTGATTCGGTGTCAATGAAAAGACAGAGGTCTGTGGATCAATAGCTGTCAGATCCTCCGAACACATCACAGAAATATCTTCAGGACAATGAATGACCGGTTTGATCTTGTCATTCACCGTGACTTCCATCATGCATTCGTTTTCAGGCTCGTCCGCATCATGAATTCCATCATGATCCTTATCCACCCATACCTTCATGGCAACGGATACAGGACCATTGGTCACATCGCAGCAGAAGAAAGGCACAGATGGGCCATAGACGGTCTCATCATTTCCCGCGCAGTTGTCATTATCCATCCGACGGACATGAAAGGCCAGCTCAGCACTACAATTGTCATGACTGCCATCGTCAAACGATTCGGCAAATACCACCGTGGTGGATTCGATCAGAGAAACAACGATCTTGTCATTACAAACAGCGACTGGTGGTTCGGTATCGATTACTGTCAGATCTACACTGCAGGAAGAGATGTTTCCACAATTATCTGTGGCCGTGTAGGTCACCGTATGATTGCCATAAGGCACATTAAAATAGGCACCATTACCGACCTTCTGGGTCAGGACACCACCGGCCAGGACACTTGTCTGGATACCCAACTTCGTGGGTACGGTACAATTGTCTGTTATATTCACCGTAGGTGCAAAGATGGTCGCACCACAACCCTGCCAGGACGGATCCACGATCACGATCTGCTTGGGTGTCGGACAGGAAATCGACGGGCCCACCTTATCCAGTACCTGGATCTGCTGTGTTGTCGAAATCATGGCGTTGGTACAATTATCCATCACCATCCAGGTACGCAGGACCTTGAAACTGTTGTCACAGATCGGTACGATTTTATCCTGGTAGGAGGTCACCAGCTCGCAATAACCGCCAACTGGTATTCCATCGATGGTTGGCTTGCCTGTATTTTCCGGAGATGTATTCGCATTTCCACACGCCAGTGCAGGTGCTGAAATATCATCCAGATTGGCCGGCCAGACCACATCAGAAACAGTTCCTTTTTTCAGGAAAATATCCTGCTCACAGCTGACCAGCATGCCATTGTGTTTATCCACGGCATACCAGACTCGATGGAGAATTTCAGCATACAACGGATCGCAGGTCAACCCGATTGGCATTTCACTGAATGTCAGCGTGACATTATCCACACCGCAATTATCATACAGGTCAGGGTACCCGATGGATCCCGGATCCAGTGCATCATTATTGCAGCTGACAGTGACATCCGTACAGGTCAGCACCGGTGGCAATTTATCTTCAACAAAGATCTTGCCCCAGCAGGAATTACCTGAAATAGGATCGGTGACTTTAACCGTAAATGTTTTCCCCACATCGTCACAATCGACGATCGGTTGGAATTTCCCATCGATCATCACCACATACTGGTCATAACAACCATAGCTGCCTTCCAGAATATCGTCGCCGGTAATCACAGCGATCCCATTTTCATCCAGAGATACGTTTGCTTTATTATTGCAATTCATATCCAGTGGTGGGTCGGGGAAAATCGTCAGTTGCTGAGAGATATCCTGTACACAACCCGGGAAAGCAACTGATGGCTGATCATTAGCGGCATTATATCTGTATCGGATGTAATAATCACCCGGTGTCAGACTTCCTGGCAGCAGCTGCGTAATATTGCTTTGCACCACCACGAAATTCACATTGAGAATATCAAAGCGATCTGACTCCTTCACCGCCGGGATCACCGGTTGCGTAGGATACGTCGCCGAACCACTCAATTGAACAGCCGGATAATTGATACAATAATTGTCAAATACCTGATTGCCTATTGTTGGATCAGGATAATAACAGGTATTGGACACACTCTCGACAACCAGACCGTTGGTCACAGTCAATGAATATCCCAGTGCATCAATATGCACACCGAGGAGCTCATAAATACTCGTTCCATTTCCAAGCGGAAATTCGGTGAACAGGAAACCTGGAATCAACGCAATTGGCGCGGCCGGAGGTGCCGGACTGTTATTCCGGAATAATCCGGAGACCGACGAAATACTCCAGATCTGATTGCTCGGAGCAGTCACCCGAATGACCTCATTGAACTGACCATTCGTCAGTGTTGTGGCATTGCCTTCCAGTCCACGACATGCACATGGATCAGTGATCTTCAGATCACAATCCAGGATGGTCGTGGTCACTGTGACCGGGTCACTGTTACACGTGCCATTCATGGTCACCACATATACGGTCTGTGTACCCAGGACAGCATTCGGTTTATAGATCTGACTGTTCGCACCGGAAATCTGTCCGGCAGGTACCGGAATGGTCAGGCCCGGATTGGTAAACCACTTGAACGTAGCACCTGCAAATCCGGAAGGATCGACAGCTGTTACGGAAGCAATCGGCTCAATCAGACAATAGGTCGAATCGACCACCGATACCACAGGAGCAGGTGTCGGGATCAGGGTAATCGTAAAGGAGCAGGTATCGCTGTTTCCTGCTTCATCAAAGAGGAACAGATTTACGTTCTGTGTCCCGCCCAGCTTGTTGCCAAAACTGGTTCCTGCAACCGGAGACTGGACCTGGCCCAGGGCACCCGTTGCGGTACAGTTGTCTGAAAGATCCAGACCTGCAAAGTAGTTTGGCAGCTGAAAACTGCAATTGACGTTCGGGCTTACCGTAATGTCGGGAGGACAAACAGCAATCACCGGATTTTCTACATCCCGCAAGGTCAGATTCACACGACAGGTATCACTGACATTGCCTGCACCGTCATGCACCACAAGGGTCACCTCCTGGATGGCGCCATGAGCACCACCAAAGAAGGTACCGGCCAGTGGATTCTGGATGGTATCAACAATTGTACAGTTGTCACTTGTCTGAAAATCCAACACACCCGAGAGATCCGGCACAGTGCCCAGACATGTACCGGGATTGGTATCGACGGTCAGATCAGCCGGGCAGCTGGTGATCAGCGGAGCCTCCGTATCGTCAAGGGTCAGTTTGACGATACATTGGATCACATGACCACCACTGTCCGTTGCCGAAACTGTGATGTCGAATACCTCTCCATGAGCCATGCCGATAGAGCTACCTGCAACCGGATCCTGGGTGAAGTCCAAGGGACAATTATCTTCTGCGATCAATCCTCCGGTCAGATCCGGCACCAATCCGGAGCATAAACCTGGCTCCGTTGAAATGGTGACGTCATCCGGACAATCGATCAATTCTGGTTCTTGTGTATCGAGGACCATTACGTCAAAGACGCAGACCTCGGAAATATTCATGCTTTCGTCGACCGCGATGATATGCACCTGGGTCAGTCCGAAATTGTAGAGTTTGCTGGAACCTGTGCCAGGCAATGGATCATCCTGTGTGTCTGGAGTTGCAGGCATACCGAATGTGCTGTTCACATCATTGCCGCCATAAACCGTTGCACCGGTCGTCCAATGCCAGATCGTGATGCCACTGGCCGATTCACAATCATCAGTCGCCAGTGTAGGCGACCAGTTGACTTTGGCACCACACACGTCCGGATCATTCCCTACCATAATATTATCATGGCAGTTGGTGATCACCGGAGGAAGCGGATCCTTGATGGTAATGTTTGTCTTACAGGTATCGGTCAACCCGACCACGTCCGTCACGGTCAATGTCACGGTGATCGTTTCACCCGCATCAGCACATGTAAATTGTGTGCGATCCAGGTCATACGCGGAAATACCACAGTTGTCTGTGCTCATCATATTGATGTCCACAGGCGTGATCATCGCCATTCCATTGACCAGTACCAGGATATAATCATCCACACAGTTGGCCACTGGCGGTGTTGTATCCTGAACATGGACGATCATGGTACAGGTCGATGTATTCAGATCGACATCAGAAACGGTGAATGTGATCACATGATCCGTATTCGGCCCGGCCAGTAACGTACCGGCTGCAGGAGATTGCGAAATAGAAATAGTAGCCGACAAATGGCTGGAACAGTTATCTGTCGCTTCAATGCCCGGGGTCCAGTCGTCCGCAGCTGCCTGACAATTTGCATTGGCATACAGGATCGGATTCAGGCCGTCATTGCAATTGGTTATAACTGGCGCTTCATTGTCTGAGACAGTGATCGTAAAACTGCACATAGCCATATTTCCACCACCATCGGTAACGCTATACGTCACATTATTGACATGGGGATATAGGGTTACACCGTCCAGTGGTCCAGAACCAACAGACTGGCCATTCACATCATTGATCATGACCCAATCCAGAGATACGATATCACAATTGTCATGATCGATGGGGGACGTACCGTCAAGAATGACGGCGCAATCACCCAGGAGGTTATCGGCCGTAATGCCCCAATCAATAGCCTCTTGATTCAGACCTGTACCATCTGTGTTCACCATTGTATTTGGTGGGCACTGAATGGTGGGTGGTGTTAAATCATTCACTCGAATGAGCTGCACACACGTACTCGTGTTGCCACAAGCATCGGTCGCCGTCCAGGTCCGGTTAATGGTATACAGGTTAGGTGCTGGACCGGTCGTCTGCACATCCGCATGAGTGATCGTTGTACCGCCACAATCATCGGTCGCAGTAGCCAACCCTGTGGCTGCCGGACTCATATCTTCATCACATTCCACCGTTGTGTTGGCGGGGCAAGTGATATCAGGTGGAGTCTGATCTTCCACTTCAATAATCTGCGTGTAGGGGGCACTGACATTCCCGCAGGAATCAACTGCCCACCAGTTTCGTGTGATGGTTCGCTCTTGCGGGCAGGCGCCGGCAACTTCCGAGTCCATCCAGTACAGTCCTGCCAGATCTCCCGGCACCGGAGCCCCTTCGGGCTGAACCGGTATATCCACGACACAGGCATCAAAATCCCAGAAAATATCGGTGTCATCCACTTCACTCGGGTTGGCGACATCGCCACCCAGAGCCATGGGATCAGGATTATCTGTGCAGCTGATGGTGACATCCAGACTGGGTGCGTTGGGATGGATCGCCAGGGGCGCTCGATCCTCAATCGTGACCAGTTGTTCATATTGCGTCACATTCCCGCATTCATCCATCAGGTTCCACACGAGATTCACGCGCAGGGTACAGGGCAGCATAGACGCATCCTTTGAGGAAAGGCCGTAGTTGATCGACACCAGCACATCGCCACAGGCATCTGTACCGGTTGGTGCAGACAGCAGATCCTGCTCGGATCCGTTCAGATGACTGAAGACCAGATTGGTCCCGTTGTAGGTCAGGAACTGCGAAATGGCTGGTCCGATAAAGAGATCTTCCGGACACATATGCAGGTGGTTCGTTCCATCATGAAAATCAGCATAGTCGAGAATGACCATGGCGTTCAATGCACCGGGTGCCTGATTCGCGACCGGAGCCGTATTGTCGATCACCTCGATCACCTGCAGACAGGTGTACGTGTTGAGGCAATTATCTTCCACCGACCAGGTCCGGTTGATGGTATATTGATTGTCCGTACAAGACCCGTTGTTGGTCTGGTCGGGTGACAGATCACTGAAGGAAGGTACACCCATCTGCACACAGGGCAGTTCGATATCCACCATCGGATTTCCGGTATTCGCCGGATCGATCGCACCCGGTCCGCAGCTGACGCTGAGATCCAGTGGACACGCAATGGGCGTATCATACATGATCGTCAGGACAGGGCGTTGGTCTGGATCGGCCGCTTCAGAGCTTCCGAACAGATTGACATCCATCGGCGCACCCGGCTCATTGGTCACTTTGATCAGCAGTCCCTGATTGGGTTGAAGACCATTGATCCAATCGCCCGCAAGGGTGGTGATATCCCAGTTGTAGGTTCCGATGCCGGCACCGACATTGGCCGATCCTGCAGGAACGGGATCAAAATCACCGCCAGGTGTCCAGGGTACGCCAAACTGGCGTTCCATCCAGGATACCTGCCCTGTAGCGCCACAATGAATGCCTTCTGTCCAGGTTGACGTGACGCGATGAACAGAAAGATTCTGGGCCATCGCGGCTCCTGACTGCTTGTACAGGGTCAGTGTGGCGGAGGTGACAACGGCATGGGCCGGGATCAGGCTCAGATCAAAATAGATGACCCCGCGTTCCAGATCATTGACTGCATTCCCGATCTCGAGTGACGCACAGCCACCGTGATTGTAAAATTCGTCGCCGACTTGCGAACGCAGATAGGCATCCGTTGTGGCGGATACCGATTTGGTCACGGACAAAAGCACTGCCCGCGCCGGTTCACTGGACCCGGTTTTCCGGGTTGTGTTGTGTGCGGACAGGAAAGGTGTTTTGGGATGGCCTCCTTTCCATGTATTGGTCATGTCGTACGTCGTTGCAGATGACGTGGCCGGAGCAGCGAACAACGCGCTGAACTGTGGCACAGGCCATTGCAGAAGAGTCAGGAGCAATACAGTTGACACCCAGCCGATGTATCCTGGCCAGGCCTGTTGCTCACGGCGTGTGGTTGGACCCGCTTTCCGGATCAACCCGCTAGGTTTTGGAACTCCCTCTGGAAGTCGTTGAAAGGATCTCATGGTTCCGATTTTTGTGAACTATAAAAAGGCGTTAAAAAAAATTCCATTCCTTCAGGTCCACACAGTTCTCTTCCAGGCTTCGCCGCGGCCCTTTTCAGCCACGTAAGCAAATCGGATAGTACATAAGCCTCCTGGGCCGAATCCGGACGATATAC
This sequence comes from Saprospiraceae bacterium, assembly GCA_016710115.1. GTDB lineage: Bacteria > Bacteroidota > Bacteroidia > Chitinophagales > Saprospiraceae > JAGNXB01. The sequence goes on along the minus strand of JADJLN010000001.1, from coordinate 373,871 downwards.
GCGGAATCAGCTTCGAAAACGGCACATACGACCGTCTCGAACGAAGACAATACTCGAACTGGGTGGCTCACCGTTCCGGTTCAGGCATTACCTGAGCGGACCGGGTCAATGCCGGTTAAAGTGGGAATGAATCCCGCATCATCGGTACAGCGTCAATCGGTTAATTGAGATGCGGTTTTTGGGGGGGATGGGAATTGCTGTACCGCCAGACTTACAAGCATATACTGATCCCTTGGGAAAAGGTTTCGTTCCTATGAAAAAAGTTTTCATGTGTACCTACGGGGATAGAGGAGGTTAGGAGGTTATGATGTTATGAGGTTATGAGGTTATGAGGTTATGAGGTTGGAGAAAAGTTATTGGGTTATTTCGATTCTCCGTTGCGGGCCGAGGACCGAGGGACTGCAATCTCAATTGGAAGCTGGTCCCGGGGTGCCTGGAAGGTATTGAGGGTATTCTAAACGTGGTTCATACCCTTTTAAATCAGGAGGATGACCTGTTAACCAATGAATGAAAGGCAGTTTTCTTCCTTGAAAAAACACGTTGAACTTTGAACAGGCTGGCCGAAAGGCCACGCTTTCAACCTTGAACTGCCAAACGGTCAACACGAATCAGGCAAGTACAGAAAGTGAACAGCGAACAGCGAATCCCGAAATGCCTTGCCCCTTTACCCTTCACCTTTTACCCTTTACCCCGCTACAGGGATGAGGGCCGAGGAATGAGGGCCGAGGACCGATGAAGGATCGTTAGGGGGAGGAAGTGTTATTTCGTTATTGAGTTATTTCGATAATTCGAAAGTCAATACTCATCAGGCATTGACACTTAGCGAAAAGCGAATTGCGAACACCGAATTGCGAATTGCGTTTGGCCCTTTACCCTTCACCTTTTACCCTTTACCTCGTCACAGGGATGAGGGCTGAGGGCCGATGAAGGATCGTTAGGGGCTGGAAGTGTTATTTCGTTATTGGGTTATTTCGAAGGTCAGAGGAATGAAGACCGTGCTTGTCCAGACCGACGAAGGAGCGTCAGGGGACCGAATGTTCCAACCTTTGAATATCACGTTGAACCTTGAACAAGCTGGCCGGTAGGCCACGCCTTAAACCTTGAACAGCCAAACCGTCAACACGAATCAGGCATAGACACTTAGCGAACAGCGAACAGCCCCCCCCGAGTGCTCGGGGTCGGGGCGAATGGCGATAAGCGAATTTCATACCCACCTCCGCTTCAGCCACGGATACAGCAATACCGCACCAAGAATCATGGCTACACCCAAATAAAAATACAGATCCAGTTCGTGGTGCTCACCCAGCAGCACAATGGCCAGTATAATGCCATATACCGGCTCTAGATTGATGGTCAGGTTACTGGCAAAAGCAGACAAGTGCCTTAGTGCTCGCAATGCCAATATATAGGCCAGGGTCGTGCAGACAAGTGCCAGAACGATCAGCCATAACCAATCTGTCGGAGCTGGCTCGATGACAAATGTGATACCAGCCAGGGAAAGCCCCCCAGTACCAGAGACAAAAAGATCCAGGGCAGATCCAAGCTCCAACAAGGTGATTTCCATTTCACTCGCACGGGATACTAACTGTTTGTTCAGGATGGAAAAAATGGAAGCCAGGAGAGCTGCAGCCAATCCGGCGAGTACGCCATACCAATGCCCCGGCTCAATATGCCGGATCACCAGGATCATGCCCGGCACCATCATCAGGCCCAGCACCACCTCCACCCCGCGCAACCGTTGGCGTGTAAACAGGGGCTCCAGAAATGCTGTAAACAATGATGTCGTCGCCATACAAACCAGGGTAATACTCGCATTGGACAGTTTGATGGCCCCGTAAAAAGCCACCCAGTGAATAGCGACCAGGACACCGATCCCGGCATAACTCATCATCAGTCGGATCGGCATACGGCGCAGAGAACCGAATCCTCGCAACAACAGCATCAGGGAAAGAGAAGTGAGCAATACCCGCCACCACACCAGGCTTAGCGCCGAAAGCGAGATCCAGGCACCAAGAATGGCCGTGAAACCGAAACAGAGCACGGCCAGATGCATTTCCATCCAGGCACGACGGGTAGGGTCCATTACTCAAAGGTGCAAAAAGAGAGCTGTCCGCGATTTCGGAAGCACAAAAAAATCCAAATGGGCCTGTAACTTCACCTCCGGGAAGTGGTTATGAAGATGTTAACTTCAAGCACGACTTGTAACCAACTCCTATCTTTGTCCCTTATTCTTCCGGACGAGATACAAACTCCAAACCCATCGTTCGTAAATCTGCACTTATGAGAACCTTTTCCATTCTATTCTCCTTCCTCCTGGTTTCTTCCTGGCTACTGCTCAAAACGGTACCTATACCGCCGCCAATGAAGGGTGGTTGGTCAGTCTGGATGAAGCATATGCCCTCTCCCAAAAGACCGGCAAACCGATTATGGCCAACTTTACCGGAAGTGACTGGTGTGGATGGTGCAAACGACTGACCGCCTCCGTGTTTTCCAAGCCGGAATTCAAGAAGTGGGCTGACAAGAATGTGATCCTGCTGGAGCTGGACTATCCGAAGCGTTTTAAAGTGCCTGCCGACATCCAGCAGCAGAATGCCAATATGCAGCAGTCGTTCAAAGTCACCGGATTTCCGACTGTCTGGGTGTTCAATGCCAAGAAGGATAAAACTGGGAATTACTCCCTGCAGGCTCTCGGTAAAACAGGGTATACCAGTACAGTGGAAGAATTCACATCGACTGTTGACGGATTCCTGAAAGCCGCAAAATAATCCATCATTTGCGATGGCAGAAAGGCCCTTGAGGACATGTCTTCAAGGGCCTTTCTTTTTTGCTGCTCTCTTTACAGGATCACCCATTCACCTGTGTTGTATCTTGAGTGATCTGCATTTTGCGCATGCTTCACTTCATGAAAATTTTCAACCCTCGCCTTGGCCATCTGGGGCATTGTTTTATTTATCTGCCTTTATGTTCAAGCTGCCATGCTCTATCCCGGGGTATCCGATGGTCAGATCCAACCGGGGGGTTTGCCATTCGCGACAGTTACTGGTGTGATCTGCTTGCTCCGCTCTCCCGCAACCAGGAGGTGAATCCCGCCCGACCTGTGGCATTGGCCGCTATGATGATCCTGTGCGTTGCCATGGCCTGGATGTGGTGGCACCTGCCGAGACAGCTCCAGCGTGATGGTCGGGTAAAACAGATCCTCCATTGGGGCGGGATCGGTTCTATGGTTATCACCACTGGCCTGATCACGCCCTATCACGACCTGGTCATTTATCTGGCTGGATTTCTCGGACTCAACGCCCTGTTCACAACGCTGTACGCACTCCAGGCTGCCGGATCCAAAGGACTGTTTGTCTTTGGCTTATTCGGAGCCGGTCTCTGTCTGATCAACTTTGCAATCTACTCCACCGAGATCGGACTGATTGGCCTGCCCATCCTCCAGAAGGTCACCTTTGCCACCATGCTGATCTGGTTTGCAGCGATCAGCTCCGGGCGATATATTCACCCGAGTGGCTCGATCTAGTTTTCCGAATGGATCGAAAAGCATGCTCCATCCTCCTTCAAGAGGAAACCTTTTCTGAACCCCCAAACACAGATAAATCCTTGCCGCCTCAACAGGAAGCATGCATCACATCGACCAGGGTCTTCAGCGTGACAAAAAGCGTTTCACGCCCCTCGGGTGTTACCAGTTCACCATCCTCATCTGCCAGAGCATCTTCGACGAAGGCAAGCAGATCTTCCTGCGGATATTCCTGGAAAAAGATATCCATTCGATCCTGGAAATTCTTCCCGGTAGCCTTCTCCAGGATAGCATAATTTGCCTCTTCTGCATCACCTAATGCATCTGCCTGGATTTCCGGGATGTCCCCGTTGACCTTGCGAGAAGACTCCCAGAGAGTCAACCCCAACAGGAGGAGATAATCCTGCTCTTCTTCCGTGAGCAGATCAAATGCTTCCTGCGTCAGGAAGTCCATGATTGCAGGCTGACTGTCGGCCATTTCCTGATCGGCCTTCTCCAGTGCTTCATCCGATTGATCAAGTGCTTCAATGACCTGATCGATTATGGTTTCCGAGACGAATTTCATCATGCAAAGTTTGTGCAAAGGTGCAACCTTCATCCGGATATTCCTGTGATGCACATGAACCACTTTTCTCAATCTGATGGTCATTCACCTGACAATCCCGATCTTGCCGCCCGATGCTGATCAAATTGCGCACGTATGTTCATGCCCCCGAGGCCAGATTGGCTCTGGCTCATTTGGAGCAGGAGGGAATAACTGGCATGTTACGGAATGAAACGATACACGGCATCCTGCCGGTGCAGGCTCTGGCCATCCAGTTGTGGATCCATGAAGAGGATGAAGCGCAGGCCAGAGAGATACTGGATACGGACATTGCTCCGGATGATCACGGGGAAGACGACTTCAGGGAGATCGATCATCCCGAGATCGCCTATTTGCGCAAGCAGAAAAAGCGAAAGGAATGGATGCCCTGGCTATGGATCTGGATCGTTGTCCTGATCCTGTTGCTGATCATTTTCGGGTGGTAGAGGGTTAACCCCCTGCCCCGACGGCCTATCGGACAGCCAGATTCTGTCGGGAGTTTGGCACCCGAATGATTTCACCGGGAACCCACATCGCCTTGGGATTGTGGTCCATCAAATCCTCCGGATCAACCATCGGATAAATCCGGCATACATCCTCCGGTGTATCTGCCAGACTCAAGGTATAATAATCATACCGATGACCCGTTCCTGCTCCACGCATCAGCTCGACGACATCGTGCTGATGCTGTAAACTCAAGGCTGTAGCGATTTCCATACTGACCTGAGGGATCAGGTCAATTTTAGCTGGCTTGGGCAAATGAAATGCCTTGATTTCGGGCAGGAAGATCTGAATTTCGCGAATCCCATCAAACTTTGGCTCAGGTTCGAGGCCATTCCACAACCGCAGAAGACTCTCTTCCATGCCAAACAGTTCCGCCACAGAAGTGAGGGTTGAATCCGCATCCGGGGTGTACAGCACCAGACGATAGCCGGCCATGGTCAGACTTTCCTGCTCCTGATCCGGAATGGTCAACTCCTCGAAATACCTGTGTCCTTCTTCCGGCATTTGCAGATACCCGGCGACAAACCGGACCGACCGCTTCGGGAGGGTGATCACCGTACCGGATTTTCTCGCTTTCAGACAATCTTCCGTGTAAGCTGGATTGAGCTGGCGGACGATGGGGAGTGGCACCTGGGAAATTCGTGCGATTTCATCAAAACACACCGCTTTGAAGACACGCAACTCCTGGGTTATCTGGAGGTCGAGGTCAGGAAAAGCGGGGATCAGTCCATGCTCATGGTAATAGTTGACCAGATAGGTCGCGGCCAGAAACTTGGGGACATATTTCTGTGTCTCCCGGGGTAAATATTTTGCGATAGACCAGTAATCTCGGCTTTTGGCCCTGCGAATGGCCCGGTTGACATACCCGGGGCCACAGTTGTAAGCGGCAAGAGCCAAACCCCAGTCGTTATATTTCTCGTACAACCGCGCCAGATATTGTACTGCTGCCTCGGTGGAGCGGTGAATATCAAAACGCTCATCGATCAGATGATCAATGGTGAGACCAAACTCTGTTGCTGTTCCTTCCATGAATTGCCACAAACCGGTCGCTCCGGCCTGGGAAATTGCCGTAGGGTCCATTTTTGTCTCGATGATCGGCAATACGCGAAGATCCAGTGGCAGATTATATTCCTTGAGATACTGTTCGATGATGGGGAAGAACATGGAACTCTTCCCGAGCAGCTGCTCGGTCAGATCACGGCGCGAATCCACATAGGATTTGATCCGGCTCTTGGTCAGGCTGGAATATCGCTTGGAAACTATACTCGGCATCTGCTTGAAGCGGCTGCGTACTTCCGATTCGGAATAGACAAATACCTCTGAATCTGCGGCTTTGACTACAGCTGGATCGCCATTGTTTGCAAACCCCCCGATCAGGCTTAATGCCCAGATCCCGGCGATCAACCAGCCAATTCGTGTTCCTTTTTGTTCCATAGCAATTCCGAAAAAGTCATTCCAATCTGGAATAGAGGGGCAAAGATACCCTGTTTCCTTCCTGGCTGCCTTCCGTTAACTATTGATTAACGAATTATTGGTTTGTCAACTTCTCAACAAGGCCTTGTATATCAAGTACTTGCTGATCACCAGTTACCATGTTCTTGCAGGTGAGCAGTCCACTTTCCCGTTCTGTCTCACCGATCAGCACCACATGGGGTACGCCCAGTGAATTGGCATATTTCAGTTGCTTTTGCAACTTCACCGGTTCCGGATACAGATCAGCAGAAACCCCGGCATCACGCAACTGATTCAGCACGCGAAACGCATACAGGTGATCCTCGGCGGAAAAAGCGCAGATCAACACCTTCAGGCTGGTCACCGCATTTGCAGGAAAGAGATTCAGCATGTCCATCACATCATAAATGCGGTCTGCACCAAAAGATATCCCTACACCGGACATGCCTTTCAGACCAAAGACGCCAGTCAGATCGGCGTACCGGCCACCTCCGCCAATACTGCCCATCTCCACCCCGATGGCCTTGACTTCGAAAATGCATCCCGTATAATAATTGAGGCCCCGTGCCAGGGTCAAATCCAGGATCCAGGGATTCGTCAGTTTGACCCCCTCCAGGTAATGCGATATCTGATCCATTTCCGCCAGTCCTGCCAGACCTTCCGGATCACCCGACAGCACCGGGCGCAATGTTTCCAGATCCGGATGGGCCAGATAGTGGATCACCTGGTCAGCCCCTGCTTCCGGGATCCCTCTTTCCACCATTTCCCTGCGTACACCTTCCCAGCCGATCTTGTCTGCCTTGTCAATTGCCATGGTCATGTCCATAAATCGGTTGCCGATCCCGCATACAGCAGCCAGACTTGCGAGCAGCTTGCGGTTGTTCACCCGTATTTCTACCGGAATGCCCAACTTGTGGAAGGCTTCATCATACAACCGGATCAACTCGGCTTCATACATCAGCGAATCCGAACCGATCACATCCGCATCACACTGAAAAAATTCCTGGTAACGACCCTTCTGGGGGCGATCTGCCCGCCAGACCGGCTGGATCTGATAGCGTTTGAACGGAAATGACAGATCGTTCTGGTTCATCACCACAAAGCGGGCAAAAGGCACAGTGAGGTCATATCTCAATCCCCGTTTGGAGATGGATAGGACGATCCTGTTGCTGTCGCGGTCGGCCCAGGCCTGTGCATCCGCTTTGGACAGAAAATCCCCGTTGTTCAGGACCTTGAACAGGAGCTGATCCCCTTCTTCCCCATACTTTCCAGTCAGCGTATCCAGACTTTCCATGGCCGGGGTTTCGATCGGACGATACCCGTAACGGACAAAAGCCTCCCGGATCACCGAAAAGATATACTGGCGGCGGTCCACCTGGTCCGGACCAAAATCCCGGGTGCCTTTTGGAATACTGGGCTTCATGGAGTCGAGGAGGTTATGAGGGGAGGAGGTTATGAGGGAAGGAGGTTATGAGGGAAGAAGGACAATACAGGAATTAAACGATGGATTGGAATTGCTTGAGGAAGCGGACATCGTTTTCGAACATCAGTCGGATGTCCTCGATATTGTACTTCAGCATAGCGGTCCGCTCAATGCCTATTCCGAATGCAAAGCCTGTATAGCGTTCAGAATCGATCCCGCAATTTTCCAAAACAGCGGGATCGACCATCCCACAACCCAGGACTTCCAGCCAGCCGGTCCCCTTGGTGATGCGATAATCTTTTTCACTGTTCAGCCCCATATACACATCCATTTCAGCGCTGGGTTCTGTGAAGGGGAAATAGGAAGGGCGCAACCGGATCTGTCGATCATCGCCATAAAATTCCCGAACGAAATACTGGAGTGTTTGCTTTAGATCGGCAAAGCTGACGCCTTCATCAATGTACAAACCTTCGATCTGATGGAACTGGCAGTGCGACCGTGCAGATATGGTCTCATTCCGGTACACTCGTCCCGGAGCGACAATGCGAATGGGTGGCTTCTGACTGGTCATCACCCGTGCCTGGACACTTGAGGTATGGGTGCGCAATACCATTTTAGGTGCATCGACGACATAGAAGGTATCCTGCATATCCCGGGCAGGGTGATCCTCCGGTGTGTTCATTGCCGTAAAGTTGTGCCAATCATCCTCCACCTCGCGGTCGTCTGCGACCGTAAATCCGATACGGGCAAAGATGTCGATCATCTCCTGCATCACCAGCGAGACCGGATGACGGGAGCCTAGGGGCCGCGGTTCACCGGGAGCACTGAGATCCAGATCAGCAAAAGCGGCCTTTTGGCCAGCCTTTTTCATCTCGGTCTGCAAATCTTCAAACAGTGTTTCTGCAATGGTCTTTGCCTCATTGACCAGCTGGCCATATTCCTTCTTCCGGCTGTTCTCCACCTGCTTGATCTCCCCGAAAAGAGGCTTCAGGATATTCTTCGACCCGAGGAAGCGGATCCGGAATTGCTCGAGTTCGTCCTTGTCGGCTGGACGAGCTGCTTTGATCTCATCGATCAGGGCCTGGACGGTATCAAATAAGGCTTGTGACATAACCTGGGTTTGAAGGGGCAAAGGTAAGGGAAATCGAAGAATAGGTAAACCATGCTCCATGAGAATAATCCAAAACCCCCGACGCATTCTGATCACGATGAAATCTAGTGGGGAATGTCCCATTTTGGCCCGCTCCACATTTCCCATGGACGCGAGCTATCAATGAAAAAAGATTGCATTTGCTGCGCCTAATTCTATAGTATCAATAGCATAGGTAGGGACCTATCTTTAATGACACATCCATTAGCAATGAAAACAATGCTCTTGTTTTCAAAGGTGAGCAAGGTCATTGATTGATCTATAATAAATATAGTAGTTCCTGTTAGGGCTTCTCGGCCATTGTCCAATATTAGGATAATGCTTTAGTAAAATTTCCTCGAAGTTGGAATTAAAGTTTAATTTCGATCATTGGGTTATTGGGATATCTGAGTATCAATTACAATTACCTGAGTTGGACTTGCGTCTTATAATAATCCAACTGCGATTGAGTCAAAATTTCATAACCTATAAGATCCTGATCATCGCCTGTCAACATAGAAGCCATAATCACACCCGTTGAACGCGCCATTAAACCCAGGAAGTGCTGCATCGCATTAGGTGATATCATCATTTACTTCACCTTAGGTTGTCAACAGCTTTGCAACGATCTTGACCCAATGCTGATTCTCGGCTTTATACTAAAATCAGTATATTGACGCAAAATCTTCTACCAGTAAGAGCAACCACTCGGCATGCTTCATTTCATGGATCAGGATGGCGGCCAGTTTCAGCGGATCGACAATGCCATTGGCCACGTGCTTATTCACTACAATGGTGATTGATGCACCTTCATTGTTGCCATTTGGTCCTAATCGACCAAAAAGTGAGGGTATTTGTTTCCCGACCATAATGAAGGCGTAGCTTTTGTCATTTAGTTAGACCGTTGGACTTCAGGTGGAGCATACTGATTACATACCTCCGACAGATATCCCGGTTGAGATCTCAGCTTTGACCAGACACAATCCAGCAATTTGCATTCTGAAAAATTTGATTTGATCCAATTCTTTTCGTCGAGTTCATCCAATAATTCTGGCTTTCGAAATCTTGGAGGCCGAGAACTCGGAATCTTGGAATCGAAGCCATTTTCACAGTTCATTGGCAACAATCACCAGGTCGAAGCGTCAGTGACGTGCCCTCACCGGCCCTTCACCGAACTTCCACATGATGCCCCACGATTTTGAAAGTGGTACTTTCGCTATCTTGAATCCCCAGGCATTCAGAATCAGCTCCGAATTATCGATGAAGTCTGAAGGCGTTCGACAGGAATTTCCTGAATCCTCCCGCTTCAACGTTGAGGGGGTTTGGACGTTGGGGTTGGCTTACCTCGGGTTGGAATGAAGACCGGTTGCACTTCGTTATTTGGTTGTCTGAGTGGGTGTATGCCCCCGCCACAATTCCAGCACCGTGCCACCACGACTACAGGCCGAACCGATGCGCTCGATAAACGATCCGCCAGCTGGCGGAATGAGTCGGATCCAACAACTCTTGCCCAATGAGAATACAGCACCAGCCCGGAAGTCAATCTTGAATCCGTCAATGGTCGGGCACGGAGCTAGACCAAGGAAACCAACAAAAAGGCGATCATAAGGTCCATTCCGACAAGGTACCAAAACACCGAATCTGCAAACAGGGAAAACCTTTCTGTATCCACCTGCTGACCAGCCCAGCCTGATTTGAACACCGTCGAATTCCGGAGATGGCCTGAAGATGACCTTTGTGCTCAAAAGGAGTTCCAGACATCCAATCATTAGCACTACCGCATAGCAGATCTTGCAACGGGCAGGCCAAATCAGGAACAAGAAAAGAAGGGGATTAGATTTTCTAACATTTTAATCAGGCTGACGGGCTACCCCCTGGCTCAGATCCAGATTCGTTCATCTTCGAACTCTCTACCCCGTCGATCCACTCTCTACTCTCTCCTCTCCACTCTCATCCTCTCCCACTTCCACGCACTGGCAGCCATGTCCTCCAGGGATCGCTCAGCGGTCCAACCCAGCACCCGATTGGCACGGGTGGTATCTGCCCATACCTGCTCGACATCTCCCGGCCGTCTGTCCACGATCCGGTAGGGTAGCCTCAAGCCGCTGACTCGCTCAAAGGCTTGAATCACCTCGAGCACGGAAGAACCCCGTCCTGTCCCAATGTTGAACAACTCGTAGGGAGACACATGTTGCTTGTTGATCAATCGTTCAAGAGCCACCCGGTGAGCTGCGGCCAGGTCGCTGACATGAATATAATCCCGAATGGCCGTACCATCCGCAGTGGCATAATCGCCACCAAATACCTTCAACTCCTCTCGCAGTCCGACTGCAGTTTGCGTAATAAAAGGCATCAGATTATTGGGTACACCCAGGGGGAGCTCACCGATCAAAGCAGATGGATCCGCTCCGACCGGATTGAAATACCGTAGAGAGATCACACCCTTGAATAATCCCGCAGAAACCGCATCCTGCATCATTTCCTCGCAGATCTGCTTGGTGTTGCCATACGGAGACTGGGCCGGCTGAACGGGTGCATTTTCAGATACCGGCAAATGATCCGGCTGACCATACACGGTGCAGGAAGAAGAAAAGATCAGATTGTCCAGGCCTGCCTGATGCATGCCCAGGAGCAAACTGGTCATTCCTCCGACATTGTTCGCATAATAGGCCAAGGGCTTCGCCACACTTTCTCCCACTGCTTGAAGGCGGCAAAAATGAATGACCCCAATGGCATCCCGATGCTCTGCAAGGACATCCCGGAAGGGTCGATGCCTCACAGATATTCAGTTGATAAAAAACAGGCCTGATACCTGTAATAGCCTGTATCCCATCCAGTACACCAGCCTCGGAATTGGACAGGTCATCAAGAATGATTACTGTATAACCCGCTCGTTGAAGGTCGACAACGGTATGTGATCCGATGTATCCCGCACCACCTGTAACGATAACCTTTCCTGCTCCAGACATGGCTCAAAGGTAAGGGATGAGCAGAGGACATTGAGTATTATTGACCAATCCCCCCGGATAAATACACTCGCTAACCAGATCCGCATCTGGGTTCGAATTCTCCAATCCCGGAACGCATCACCAGCAGGTGCTTCCTGGACCCGTTCATTATCCTTATACTTGTCTTTCTGGATTGGAAGCAGCAGGACCTGTCCTGCTACCAGCACTCCAGCCGACCATCGTCACCTGCCGAATTGATTCTGTCTTTAAACTCTTGCATGATGAAATTGCATCTGCTCATTCTTCTGGTATTCCCGATTGCTGCATGGACACAGAATACCCATGATGTTGTCATACTGGCCGGCAAGATCACCGATCAGAACAGTGATTCCCTCCGGATTAGAAGTCGCACCTTTTCCAGGACAATCCAGGTTGGAAATGAAGGTATATTCCGGGATACATTCCAAATCACTTCCGGTCTGTACAATCTGAATGATGGAAGTGAATCCACAACAATATTCCTCAGAAACGGATTTGATCTTTTCCTGACTCTTGACACCAAAGAGTTTGATGAAACCATCACCTACACGGGCAACGGAGCAGAACACAATAATTTTTTAGCCCGAAAAAGCCTGTTGGAAGAAAAGCTGCTGGACTTTGAAGCCCTCAGTGAACTGGAGGACCTGAACGTATTGGAAGAAAAAATGGCAGACATTGGTCGCCAGCTGAACGCGTTCTACACTTCTGACAGTTCCATCGACACACTCGTCAGTCAGTCAGCCATTTCAGGTTTGCAACCGATGCTGGACTCCTACAGCAAGTATCTCAAAGCGGCCATCACCCTGAAAACTGACCTGCCGAAAGGAAGCCCTTCTCCTTCATTTGCGAATTATGAAAATGTGGACGGCACCACCACCTCACTGGACGATCTGAAGGGAAAGTACATTTATGTAGATGTCTGGGCGACCTGGTGTGGACCCTGCAAGGCAGAAATACCCGCGTTAAAAAACCTGGAAAAGGAGTACCATGACAGGAACATCCAATTTGTCAGCATGTCCATCGATGATGATCGCACGCACAGCGGTTCCTGGGATAAAGCACGCGAAGACTGGAAGGCTATGATCCGGGAAAAAGAACTCAGAGGCATTCAATTATTTGCACCTGAAGGTTGGAAATCCGATTTTGTCACGGCTTATAAAATCCAGGGGATACCCCGATTTATACTGATTGACCCGCATGGGAATATTGTCACACCGGATGCACCACGCCCTTCCAGTGCAAAACTGAAAGAATTGTTTGATTCGCTGAAAATCTGATCTGATTTTTTGCAATATGCCTTTCCTGATTTTTCAAGGCAAAACTCAAAATAGGAGCCTGCCCTTCCTGTTTACATCCTGCCCCAATTGACCGATTGATTGACACTGGTCGGGGTCGGTTCTGTGTTCCAAAGTTCCAAGTTCATTTGGGGAATTGCGGCGCCAGGCGCGGCCCCGCCGGCGGTCCAGAAACCTCGTTCATGTGTTGCGGAGACCCCTTCCAACCGGGAGGAATGCTTGTTCCGGCCCGCCTGCTTTGGTTCCGTCCATGCGCCTTCTCACTTCTGATTTCTGTTCCTTGTTCCTAGTTCCTGATTTTCGGCCCCATCTCCCCTCCCTTCCCCTTTTCCGATTTCTGTTCCTTGTTCCTTGTTCCTTGTTCCTGATTTTTCGGCCCCCGGCCTCATTTCCCATTTCCACCTTCCCATTTCCCACTTCCGATTTCCGTTCCTTCTGTCAAAGTTTCACGCAAAGGCGCTATGCCGCAAAGTCAATTCAAGGACGCAAAGAAATTTTACTCGATACACCCGATCAATTGTCTGCTCAAGAAGTTCAAATACAGCCAGTAAGAACGACCTGTCTCAAAGCCCTCCCTTCCACTTTCCGATTTCCGATTTCCGATTTCATCACCCCTCGAATAATCAAGTAAACCAGAACCACTACCTTAGTCCTCGCCAAAACCCTTCCATGGCTGCGAAGAAAAAACCAACACCGAAGACCGCCTCATCCGGTCCGACCTCGACTTCCCTTCCTCCCGTTTCCATTCTCTTCCGATATGCACCCTGGCTGGTCGCGGTACTGGGATGTGTGCTCTATCTCAACACCCTGTTTCACGATTATGCACTGGATGATGCCATCGTCATCACGGAAAACATGTTTACCCAGAAGGGGATCAGTGGCATTCCCGGTCTGGCGAAATATGATACGTTTTACGGTTTTTTCAAGGAGGAAGGAAAAGCAAATCTGGTCGCTGGTGGCCGGTATCGACCCTTGACGCCGATCCTGTTTGCAGTTGAACAGAGCCTGTTCGGTGGCAGCCCCTTCATGAGCCATCTCATCAATGCCCTCCTGTATGGCGGCCTCTGTGCCTTGCTGTTTTTTACCTTGCATCGGTTGTTGACGGGGCAAATGGAAAGCCGCACTGCGTCCTGGATCGCCCTGTTGGCAGCGGGTCTGTTTGCTGCGCATCCCTTGCATGCGGAAGTCGTCGCGAACATCAAAGGCAGGGATGAAATCCTCACACTGATGGGCAGTCTTGCCGCCTGGTGGCTGACATTAAAGGCCATCGACGACAAGCGACCTGCTCTACTTCTCCTTGCCGGTTTATCCCTGTTCTTCGGTTTGCTCAGCAAGGAAAATGCGATCACCTTTCTGGCAGTGATCCCGGTATCACTGTGGTTTTTTCGGAAAGATTGGTCCGTTTCAACCATAACTACCCTCTGGCCCCTTGCTCTGGCCACGATTCTCTTTCTCCTTATTCGCGGATCCGTCATCGGGTGGAACACTGGCGAACCTCCACTCGAAATGCTCAACAACCCCTTTGTCAAGCTGGTCGGCAATCAATATGTTTTCTTTTCCGGTGCCGAACGATGGGGAACGCTGCTGTTCACGCTGCTTCTCTACCTCAAGCTTCTGGTCTGGCCTATCCCTCTGACACATGATTATTACCCCGTCATATTGCTATCCACGACCTCGGTGATCCACTCGTCTGGTTGAGCGTACTTCTGCATGTGGGACTGATCATCGTCATCATCCGAGGTTGGAAGAACCGGACCTTGCCCGCTTTTGCGGCTTTTTATTACCTCGCAACGCTGTCAGTTGTTTCCAATATTGTCTTTCCTGTCGGAACAAATATGTCTGAACGGTTCCTGTTCATGCCTTCTGTCGGCTTTACCCTCTTTCTGGGATGGCTGCTCATCCACCGGTTTCCGGGAAAGGCAACGCTCACCTGGGGATTGACAGCCGTAATCATCCTGCTCTGGAGCGGACTGACCATTGCCCGAAACCCGGTCTGGAAGAATAACTTCACCCTCTTCACAACAGATGTTGAAACCTCTGCCAATAGCGCCAAATTGCAAAATGCAACCGGTGGTGAACTGATCACCCAGGCCCTCCTGCCTGCGAATGAAGCCAGAAAAGAGGCTATGATCCGCGAAGCTGTTGTGCATCTCACCAAAGCCGTGGATATCCATCCCGGATATAAAAACGCATGCCTGTTACTCGGCAATGCCCACAATTACCTGAAGGAATTTCCGACATCCATTGCCTGGTACGAACGCGCTCTGAGCCTTGATCCGGAATATGCCGAAGCCCGAAACAACCTGCAAATCACCTGTCGTGATGCCGGGCGTTATATGGGAGAAGTCAAAAGGATCTGCCAGCGTCAATCGATTACCTGAACAAAGCACTCGCACTCAATCCGGAAGATTTTGAGACAAACCGGCTCTGGGCATCGTCTACGGCATCGGCAGACAACATGAAGAGGCTATCCGGCATTTCACAAAGGCACTGGAGATACAGCCCGACAATGCAGAACTGATGGTGTATATCGGCAATGCCTGGTTCAATGCAGGAGACCCGCTGAAAGGTACTGCTTGGCATGACAAAGCCCGCTTCAAAGACCCGGACGTCTTTGAGAAACTCGGTGGAAAGAAATAGCGCACTTCTCCTGATTCAGAACTGAATTTAGTATCCTTGCCCTGAGGTCGATACGAACCGGCTCATCGTTCCGTTATCTCCCCAACAGTCGTTCAACCAACCCATGCCGCCATTTCATTCAACCGGGAAAATCCAGGCCATATGAGCCACCGCCTCCTTTCGGTACGGGTGTTCATGATCTTTCTGCTCATGGGCAGCCTGCCCTTGTTGGCTAATCTGGCACAGACCAGCGTCCACTCCTATTCCGAAAGACAATTGATGTTGGAATCCAGCTGGGTGGACTCTGTTTATGCCCGACTCAGCGTGCGCGAGCGAATCGGCCAGCTCTTTATGATCCGGGCTCACTCCGATAAAGGACCTGACTATGAAGAATTTGTGGCCAATCAGATCCGGGACTATAGCGTTGGCGGACTCTGCTTTTTTCAGGGGACACCGCGCCACTAGGCGTGAGCTGACCAATGCCTATCAGGCGATCGCCAACGTGCCCTTGATGATCGCCATGGATGCGGAGTGGGGCTGGGCATGCGCCTGGATGGACCCGAGGTCATGGATTTTCCAAGGCAGATCACATTAGGTGCCATAGAAGACAATCACCTCATTTATCAGATGGGCCGGGAGATTGCCCGCCAGCTGCGACGAGTGGGCACACAGGTCAATTTTGCCCCGGTTGCTGACATCAATAATAATCCCGAAAACCCGGTGATCAACTTCCGTTCATTCGGGGAGGATCGGGTACATGTTGCCCAGAAGTGTGCAGCCTACATGGAGGGCCTCCAGGATGGACAGGTGATGGCCTGTGCCAAACATTTTCCAGGACACGGAGATACAGATATCGATTCTCACGAAGCCCTTCCTGTTATCCTGCACAATCGGCAGCGGCTCGACAGTATCGAACTCTATCCGTTCAGACAATTGGTGACAAAGGGACTGCAGAGTGTCATGGTGGCACACCTCAATATCCCGGCTCTGGATACTGCGTTCAAATTACCTACGACACTTTCGGCATTAACGGTTCAATCCTCCTGCGTGAGGAGCTCGGTTTTGACGGGATTGTATTTACCGACGGGATGGAAATGAAAGGGGTTACCCAGTTTGCATCCAATGGCGAAGCCGAATGGCATGCACTGGCAGCGGGAAATGATATCATTCTGCTTCCGGCTGATCTGCCCTGTGCAGTCGACCGGATCCAACGGGCACTGCAGGAGGGAGAATTCACCTTGCCCCAACTCGAACAACATGTCAAACGCATCCTGCGTGCCAAATACCGACTGGGCCTGGCTGACCTGAAACCTGTCCGACTGCAGAATCTGGAGGATGACCTATACACCCCGGCGGCCAGAGCCATCCAGTCTCGCCTTATCGAACATTCGCTCACCCTGGTGCGAAACAAGCAATACCTGCTTCCGCTTAAGGAACTGCCTTCCCTGCATCTTGCTGCACTGAATATTGGTGACACACTCAACAATCCGTTTCAGCAAACCCTGTCCCGATACACCAGCCTGGAACGATATGCGGCACCGAAGGAATTCAGTGAAGAGGCCATCGAAATGTGGGTCGATCAGCTCAGGGGAACGGATGCGGTTATCGTGGGGCTCTTTGGTCTGTCAGCCTATCCGAAAAACAACTTTGGCATTACTTCTACTACTATCGATTTTCTCCACCGACTGGCCGAAGAAACCCGGGTCATTCTGGTTCACTTCGGCAATCCTTATGGCCTGCGAAACTTTGACGAACTCCCCTGGATCGTACAGGCCTACCAGGGAGATGCGATTACACAGACGATCACGGCCGAAGGTCTTATGGGGCATCATATCTTCCAGGGCCACCTCCCCGTTACGTCCAGTCCGCGGATACGTGCGGGGCAGGGCTCCTATGGTGATAATCTGCTCCGCCTTGGTTTTTCCAGTCCCGAGCTGGTGGGCATGTCACCGGATACATTGGCACTTCTGGACCATGTCATCCATCGGATGATCAGTGAAAAAGCAGCTCCCGGTGGCCAGATCATGGTGATCAAGGACAGAAAAGTTGTCATCGATCGGGTGTTCGGTTATCAAACCTATGATACAACTGGCCAGAAAGTCGACTTCAATACCATTTATGATCTCGCTTCTGTCACCAAGGCTGCGGCAACGACAATGGCAGTCATGAAACTGGTCGACAGGGGCACCATCCAGCTCGACAAACCACTTGGGCTCTATCTGTCTGAATGCCGGGATAAACCTGTGTCGAAAGTATTGATCCGAGACCTGCTCTCCCATACCAGTGGTATGCCTGCCTGGATCCCCTTTTATGAAAAAACCGTACGTCGAAACAGGCCTTCCAAAAAACTGTATCGCGCTTCGGCATTACCCGGATATACCGTTCCGGTTGCAGAACATCTTTATCTGAAAGATGAATACAGAGACGACATCTGGCAATCGATCATGCGAATCAAGCCGAATGCCCCGGGTAAATATGTGTACAGTGACCTTGGCTTTCTGTTGCTCCAGCGGATGGTCGAAGCAGTGACAGACCAGGCGCTGGACATGTTTGTCAGTCAGGAGTTCTACCAGCCTCTTGGTCTGACAACCCTGTCATTCCATCCGCTACAATGGCATCCGCGCGAGCAGATGGCACCTACCGAATTGGATGACTATTTTCGGATGCAGCCTGTCCAGGGCTATGTGCATGATATGGCTGCCGCCATGCTGGGAGGTGTTGGCGGTCATGCCGGATTATTCGGAACCACACGCGACCTCGGTATTCTCTGCCAGATGCTGTTGAATGAAGGAGTATATGGCGGAATTCGTTTCCTCGATCCGGAAACGATCCGGATGTTCACCACACGATGTCCGGACTGTTCTCGTCGAGGCCTTGGCTTTGATATGAAGGATAAAGCCGGTCATAACGGGCATGTCTCCGACCGGGTGTCCGACCGGGCATTCGGCCATATCGGTTTTACGGGCACCTGCTTCTGGATCGATCCGGAATATGACCTCATTTATATTTTCCTCTCCAACCGCACCTGGCCGAGCATGACACCCAATCGGTTACAGGAGGGCCAGTACCGACAGGAGATCCAATCGATTATCTACCGGTCATTCTTACCTTACATACCGTCATGAGGTTACCACTTTTTCTAGCCAGCCGGTATCTGATTTCCCGAAAATCGACCAATGTCATCCATCTGCTGGCTGGCCTGTCCATTCTGGGCATGGGTATCGGTGCGGCCGCCCTGGTTCTGGTGATGGCCGTTTTCAACGGGTTTGAATCGCTGGTATATGGTTTGTCCAACCAGTTTAATCCCGACATCCATATCACCCCTGTCCAGGGAAAGACCTTTATCCCGGACAGTGTGTGGCTGGCTGGCATCCGTCAGGATCCGGATGTCGCAGCGGTCAGTCTGGTTCTCGAAGAAAATGCCCTATTCGCCTATGGGGATGTTCAGGATATTGGCGTCCTGAAAGGTGTAGATCAGATGTACACCCGTGTCAGTCATGTGGACTCCTTCATCCTGGAAGGCACATGGCAGCTGCAGGACGAGGCGACAAGCCACGCCATGATCGGTGCAGGCATGGCCTCCAAATTGGGAATCAACACCCGTGATATACTGGAATCTCTGGTCGTTTATATGCCCAATCGAAAACGGGTCGGGCCCTGATCAACCCTTTATTCGTCGTTTTCACCTGCCACTGGAATATTTTCTATTCAACCTGAAGTGGATCTGCAGTACGTAATTACCGATCTTGGAATTCGCGCAATCTATCACGGGCATCCGCAGGGTCTGAGTGCTGTGGAAGTGGCTCTCAAACCGGGATTTACAAGTAGCGACATCGTTGAACGGATGAGTGAACTGGCCGGTCCGTCATTTACTGTGCGAGACCGAATGGGCCAGGAGGAGACCTTTCTTCGCATCATGAATCTCGAAAAATGGGTTGCCTTCGCCATCATGTGTCTGATCCTTCTTCTGGTTGCTTTCAATATCGCCGGCACCCTCTGGATGATGGTGACCGAGAAAAAACCGGATATCGCTATCCTGAAAACTATGGGCGCCACCAGTCGGCAGATCCAGCGGATTTTTATGCTGAATGGCATCCTGCTCTGCAGTGTCGCCTTTGTTTTTGGTGCGCTGGCTTCGTTGGGATTCTATGTCTTGCAGCACCAGTACGGATTGATACCGGTGCCTCCGGGTTTTATTATCGATGCTTATCCGATGGAAATTCGCTGGTCCGACTTTATCATTGTGTTCTTCACGGTCCTGACCATTGGCAGTCTCGCTGCCTGGCTTCCTGCCCGTCGGGCTGCACGGGTGGATGCAATTATTCAGGAGGAGTGAAAGAAGTAGCGGCGTTATTTCGTGATTGCGTTATTTCGTGATTGCGTTTTTTCGTGATTGCGTTTTTTCGTGATTGAGATATTGAGTTATTTCGAAGGACAGCACTATTCAAGGCCCAGCTTCCAACTTGAGGAGAAGACAGCAAACTGAGGGCTAACGTCTGGGGACTGCTATGAAAAACATGTAACTCCGAATCCTTATACTTCCGACTCTACGATTCTCCAGTTTTACAATTCGACCTTCTACTTTCTACGTTCTACATTCTACTCCACACGACCCAAGCCTCCCAGCTGACAAAGAAGCCGAAGAAATGTTGATTCCGCCTCGGCGGACAGGCGTTGTTCGTTCCAGTTCTCCAGTTCTACAATTCAACTGCCGCCATGGCGGCCAGGGTTATCCAGTTCGACAGCCACCACCTGCCACAGCAGGTAAACTGGCGGCCAGGGTTCTCCGATTCGACAGTTCTACAGTTCTCCAGTTACACCACCCTAGTCTACCACCAGCCGCTCCACCCAACGCGCACCATTGCGGCCGATCACCCGAACAAAGTAAACGACCGGCTTCAGAGGGCTCACATCAATCGGGATCACCTCTTCGTAGTTCGTAGAAAGATCTCGTGTCAGAACAGTCCGGCCCCATAGATCCACCACTTTGAGGGTGACTGCCTGGCGTAGCACTTCCGGTGCCACCATCACCCGACAGTCTCCCGAAGCCGGATTGGGCCAGATTCGCAACCCTTCCTCAGGCAATGAGACCACAGGAATGGATGTAGGCAGGAACAAGGTGCTATCACACACCGGCTCTCCGGTACCGAGTCGATAGTTGGGAAAATAGGGCATGGAGATCTGGTGATAATAATATAGTGGGATCTCATGTTGCCGCACCTCACAATCCGGCCCCTTGACATCCGGATGCATAATGACGTGGAGGTATTTCTGGCTATTGGGCGAGTTGATATAGATGCGGCAATCCGGCCCTCGTTGCATGGCATTGAATGTACAAGGAAAACTGCCTGTAAATCCGTCCCAAATAGCGACTATAGTCTTACTAAAAAGTACATCCTGAGATTTTAAATCGTATTGGTAGATCGTGTCCCATGTACTAATATACAAATATTGACCTGATGGGGAAAACTCCATTCCGCCGACAAAAGAGGTTTCTTCTTCAGGATGTGGCAATGTATAAAGTAGACTTAACAAACCTGTAGATCGATCGAATGAAAAGACTTTAATTGATTGCTCAAGATAGGTTCCTTCATATCCGATGTAGAGTGTGCCATCCGGCGAGAATTTACCAAACCAGTCATTATGATTGCGCCGAAAAAGACCTGGGATATATTGTTTCAGGATTTGATGAAGAGAATCCGGACCCAGGTGAATACTAAAATAAATATCTGAAGAATCATGTGGTGTAACAATCCAATAATCTGTTTGGTTGACATGTGGGATAGCTGCAATGCAGGCAAATGCAAATGTATCCCTGGCTATTTCTTTATTAATAAACTGGACGCTATTTTGTTGTATATCTGAACGGTATAATATATCGTTCCTAATTTCCTGATTCAGTAGAATGATTCCTGTGTTTTGCAAATTAATGAATACCTGCTCTCTTTAAAAGGTAATAACACCATTGATTGATCACCATACGGATAACCAAATCCATCAAAACAATAGTTGTCATAATACCACCCTGGATTGAGCCAGTTGGCACCTTGCACTATTTCATGACTCCCATCTGCAATATGACAACCATTGGAATAATACTGCAATTCACCGAATTCATTGGCAATCATGGATGACCCTGTGTTCATATCGAAAGCAAAATCAACATTCTCAATAATCTTGTTGTCACTCGAAAAATTCAAGATGGTACCATAACCTTTCCAGGGACCAAACAACCAGATATTATCGTATTTGTGTTGTGCAATGGCGAACATTGGCAACAACAAGAAGCAAAGGGATAATTTCATAACTAATAGAGTTAGAAAATCGGGAGAAGGTGGTCACCTTCTCCCGATACGGTACAGAATTAACCGTTTAGCGGTTGATCACCAATCTGGCAGTGTGAATTTCTCCCTTGGTATTCCGGCCCGTCAGGGTATAGAGCCCTTCAGGTAGGTAGGGAAGTATCAATTGATGTGTACCTGACATCAGCGACCAGGATGCTGCATTCGCACCATTGATGTTCATAAGACTGAGGTGCCAAAGCGTATCTTCCTTTCCTGGCAACTCTATCCGAATGAATGTTTTTGCAGGATTAGGGGAGACCTGTAAATAAGTGTGCACGGGTCTTCCATCTCCACTCCGGGATATAGCCATGCTGCAACGGTCAGCATCATCCCACACCAGGGTATCGGTCAGCATTTGCAGGATAGATCGGGCCTGGAAGACACTTTCCCCGATCACCATGGGGCACTCTTCTGCAATGGACAACAGCTCGGCTGTTTGAGTACTGTCCACAGAGCCCAAACCGGAAATAGCCATTTGAAAGAGAATGCCGTTAGCGGCTTGCTGGGCTTCCTCCCAGGTGGTATCAGAGGGAGCAAGGGCATTCATGGCACGTAGCGTATCGATCTGGTCCAAACGCAACGAGTCCAGAATATCCTCCAAATCCAGAATACTATTGCCAAGTGAGACTGCCGAAGAGGACTCAGATACCCATAGAGCGCGTAACGAATCAGCTGTTGTCGCCGTGGTGGCATTGAGAATTTCGGAAATCCGGTCAGACGTCAGGGATTGCAAACTGTCCCGAATCGTTCGCAGGCTGTCCAGATTGGCCAGTTGCGTGGGCCACAGTTCGGACAAGTTGTTCCACCCTTCATGAATTTCCTCGTAAATCCCTACACTGGAGGATACATGGTTTTCCATGAAATCTTCCCAGACCGAACCCGTTGTAACAAACGCTGGATTCCGAAGTAGAATGCGGTAGAGTTGTCGCTGCGAAAGCCAGGTGGCTCCCAGCCCATAGATGCTGGATGAAAACGAATCAACGGCTACCCATAAGGCCAAACTGTCAGGTGACTGTATGTGAAGGGAATGATCGGCCCCCGGGCCTCCGGTGCAGGTGGGGAGAGGAGATGTACCACATTGCTGTGTGCCTTCAACAGGTTCTTCTTTCACTACAAACCACGGATGTTGGCTCTCCACGCTGGTATTGTATTGCTCATGTGTCATCGTGGGGGAGTCGTCAACAATAAATTGACTATTAGCGACTTTATCTTTGTCATTGCTGGTATTCAACGCCCCATATTCATCATTCTCGGTGTCATATTCATTGGTCCAGCGGTTTCCGGTCCAGAATTGTTTTACATTTTCAGCTTCGTGATCATACAACAAACCTATTCGATGATCAGTAAATGTATTTCCTTCCAAAGGAGTACCCATATTCATCCCGAAGAGTTCAAATCCTCTTGGGTAATCATAGGTTTCATTGCACCGAACATTGCCGGAGTTCAACATTTGCAGGTACAAGGCCGCTCCCGGTTGGTCGGCATCTCCATCAGAACTATTGCTGATCAGATTGCAGTCAATGACATGACCGTCACCACCTGAAACCCGGATGCCATATTCGTCATCAGTGTCACCGCCATAGATGGTATTTTCGGCCAGCCTGACGTATGTGTTGTTCAGACTGTACAGACTGGCAATAGGGTTGGGCATGTCGATGAGATTATCCTCAACGGAAATACTGGAAAAAATGCCTTTGTTGTTATTGGCGAGAAGAAGTCCATATTGAGGGTCGGATGTAGAGCCCGAACTTTGTATTACATCGTTCGACAGCATATTCAGGTCGGTGTTGGAATTTCCCATAAAAATTACTCCATATTGACTGCATTCCAGTTTACTGTCCACCAAAGTTACAGTCTTAAACAGGCTTCCCTGGCAATCCAGACCAGCATCCCCAATATTCTCCATATGGATGTCCTCGAGTTGAGCACTTACATTTCGCAAGCGAATACCGTCACCGATATTTCGTAGAGATGCAGTACCGGTTTTACCATATCCAGTCAATTTCAGGCTACCAAAGTAATTCGCTTTGGCCAGAATACCCGTATTAGCTGATTCGGTCTGGTCGAGAGGGTCGTCATTCAAATCCCGGATCTGGATACCGCTAAGCACAGCGGAGGTGTTGTCAAGAATGATCCCATGCCAGGCATCTTCAATGACATTCGAACAACCTGTACCAGGAGAAGAGCTACATGCCGGAAGGATGAAATCCTACATATCGTGCAATTCAATCCCTGCCCAGGGATTGGCTCCACCAGCGATATATCCACCATCTTCTAGGAATGAACAGCCACTGATCAGCAGTTGAACGGACTTCAGTTGCAATCCGTGCAGAGAGGAGGGTGGGCACAATGCCTACACGGTTGTCCAGGAAGTCGGTCTTTCGAATATCGGCGGTGCTCTCATTTTCCAGAGAAATCCCTGCAATCGCATCATGTATCTCCACCCGGCCAATGTTTCCAATTTCATTCTGATGCCCGGTCAAAAGTATTCCACCACTCTCCACAGATATTCCTTCCCAAATATTATTGCAGGTGTTCAATACAGTCCCGGTCAATATTAACGTTGAACTGGAAATGGAAATCTTGCTTTCCTCTAACATGTAGAATCTGGTTGGAAATCCGGGTAATCCGCCGAATTCATAATCGACATCAACAAGTAGTTCTCCATCGACAATCAGGTTTTGTCGAGTAAAATGAGAGTCGTCAGGATCAGTAACTTCTTCTTCAAGAACGAGATCCTCCAGACTGACTGGAGAACCAGATATGTAGGTAATTTTTTCCCATGATACATACATCGTCTTGGATTCATACTCCTCAGGCCATTCGTCAGCTTCTCTCTCAAGAAATGAATGGCATAGTAATTCCTCCGATACGGCGACATGATTTTGGTTCCTCAATCCAAATACGATGTCTTTATCCGGATTATTTGACAAAGGATTGGGAGGAAAGTAGATTTCGATCCAGTATTGGCCAGTATATATTGGATCTTCAATGATCGTTGAATAGCTGGGCAATGTAACTACCTCAAGATCCGATGGGAGATTAACCCATAAATAATATGCTGTAGTTGGTTGAGTAGTCACATTGACTCGAAGAGTTCGAGTCTGGCATGGCACAAATAAAATTAACGTTGGATCAGGTGTCCCTGGTGGATTATCAATCCATTGGGCTTTGACATCTGGGACACTTGCAGATAGCTTTGTAAGAGACAAATTCGATACAAAAAACACTGTCAATAATATGAAAAAGAAGCTGAGCCTGTCTGTCTGTAGCCCGCTTCCGGCTACTGTGTGCATCCAATGCCCGTCAGAACGGGTCAACCGTGGTGTCGTCTGTTTCATTGTAAAAGGGGTTTAAAGGATGAAGAATGCCATTAAGTTATCTCATTCCTGATCATCCAGTCAATATGTCAATGGAAAAAAACAGCCATTTGTCCGAAATTTAACAATAAAATCATGTCCTTGTCCTCAATTATGAGGATAAAAGAAGAGCCATTAAACTAATTCATCTCCGATTCAGCTGAGGAAAGCTGGAAGAAACCATCTGGGTCAGGCTCTCTTTCGCGTCCGATATTCATATGGACAAGCGACAATCTCTATCTCATGCTATCCATGCCGTCAAGGAGTTTGTTATTGAGTTATTGAGTTATTGAGTTATTGAGTTATTGAGTTACTGAGTTACTGCCTTCGGCAGTCAGGATTGAGTTATTTCGAAGGACAGCACCACTCTAGACCCCTGCTTCCCGGCTGGCAATACATCCAATTCTTCAGTTCTTCAGTTCTCCACAATCGTTCTCCAGTTCTACGGTGCTTCAATCGTTCTCGAGTCGAGGAATGAGGAATGAGGAATGAGCGATGAGGGCAGTTTTTCGTTCTGGGGTTACTGCCTTCGGCCGTCAGGATTGCGTTATTTCGTGATTGAGATATTGTGTTATTTCGAATGACACCGACACTTCAGACCCCTCTTCCCGGCTGACGGGGAGAACTGGTATAAAAAATGGGCCCCAAAATCCTAATTCGTCCAATTCTCCAGTTCCACAGTTCAACAATTCTCCAGTTCCACATTTCCACAATTTGACATTCTACGTTCTACTCCCAAACCAGGCGAATGGAACCGTGAAATCCTCAGGCACTGTTCCGAATCATGGGTTCTGCCAGGAACCAGGAACACAGGAACGTCCAAACCCCCAAGTTTCCTATTTTTGCCCCCCGATGGAAGACTGGGAACTCGATTTCGGCTGGCTGGAAGTCCGCACAAGGATCAAGGAATCACTGGGACACGATGCACTACCCAATATGAATGCGATCCTGCTCCTGATCGGTGTACAGGAACTCGGCCAGGTCAGGACCACCTTCAGCAAGGAAGAAAAGCAGGACCTGATGCATATCGCCGTCTGCCACCTGCTCAGCCTGGAAGGCTATTATTCCTTTTCCGGCCGGGATGAGGACGGGTGGCCCCACTATGAACTGATCCGGATCCATGACACTACCGGGCTGAAAACACAGGAAGATTGGCTAAAACGACTAATAATCCGGTATTTTCGCGAATCGCAATCCGAGTTCTCATGAATCGCCTCATCCTGTTTTTCCTGATCGCCCTGCTGACCTCGATTTCCTGCAACCGGGATCCTTACACCTATGCCGTGATCACCACGGGGTATGGCGATATCACCATTCGCCTGTACAATACCACCCCGGTGCACCGGGATAACTTTATCAAGCTGGTCAAGGAAGAGTTCTATGATTACACCCTCTTCCACCGGATCGTGGCCGACTTCGTCGTTCAGGGTGGGGACCCGAAATCCAAAGATGCCCATATCCTCGACCTGCTCGGTGATGGCGACCCGGGTTACCTTCTCGAACCGGAGATCGGTGCCATTCACGTACGGGGCGCTATCGGTGCCGCACGAAAGGATGATGACATCAACCCGACCCGGAAGAGCAATGGATCTCAGTTTTACATCGTTTGGGGATCCGGTGTGGACGATTCCGTCCTGGATTTGTGGGAAAAGAAAAAAGGCATCAAATACTCCGAAGAACAACGAAAATTGTACAAAGAAAAAGGCGGCCTTCCATACCTCGACATGGATTATACCGTTTTTGGTGAGATCATTGAAGGTCTGGACATTGTCGAAAAAATGAATGCCTTGCCCGTTGCGAGAAATGACCGGCCGAGCGAGGACATCCGAATGAAAGTCCGTCTTCTGGAGAAATAACCTGATATGAATAGTCAAACTACACTTGTCCTGACCCTTCTGGTCCTGAGTTCCTGCGCAAAACCCATCGCCGATTTTACCTATTCCGGACAGGACAGTCCGGTACCGGCAGAAGTCCGATTCACCAATCTGTCGCGCCATGCCGACACCTGGCTGTGGGAATTTGGCAATGGCGATTCATCCAGCGAAATGAATCCGACTTACTCCTATACCTTGTCGGGAAATTATACCATCGCCCTCACCGCCTCCAAAGGCGACAATATCCACCGAATGGAAAAAACAATTCAAATCACTGCCCCAGTCCCTTGCCTGGTCGAGATCCAGACACCCTATGGCAATATGATTGCTGAGCTGTCGAACGAAACCCCGCTTCATCGCGACAATTTCATGCACCTCGTCGAACAGCAATTCTATGACAGCCTGCTGTTTCACCGGGTCATTCGCAATTTCATGATCCAGGGTGGAGATCCAAACTCCCGGGGAGCCGATGAATCCGCTCGCCTTGGTTCCGGCGGTCCAGGTTATCAGATTGATGCGGAATTCAAGACGACCTGGCGCATATCAAAGGGGCCATTGCCGCCGCACGAATGGGCGATCAGGTCAACCCGCAAAAGAAGTCATCCGGCTCGCAATTCTATATCGTCGATGGCAACAAGGTGACGGATAGTATTCTCGATCAGATCGAAGCAAAAAAAGGATTCCGCTATACGTCCGAACAACGCGCCGCGTACAAAGAACTCGGTGGCACACCACATCTGGACCAGGACTACACCGTTTTTGGCCGCATCATCGAAGGACTCGATGTCATCGACAAGATCGCAGCAGCAAAAACAAAACCGGGTGATCGTCCTGCCGAAAATGTCTGGATGATCATGCGTGTCGTCAAATAACACCTGGTTAATAAAATCTGAAAAAGGGCCCTGTTGTGAACAGCAGGGCCCTTTTTCGTGTATCTTTATCCTGATGGATTTGTCCACGACATGGAGGAGCTTCATTTCCCTGACCTTGCTGGTCGGGCTTGTCTCTGCCTATTCCATCCGCAGCTGGCACAATCCCGACCTGCATCACCACCCGGTGTGCAACGCCCAGAGCGATCTGCATTTTCACCAGGAGCACGAAGGCTGTGCCCTCTGTGATTTTGTCTTTTCCCTTCCACTTCCGGTCTCTTCCAACGCCACGCTGACCTGTTTTCCGGTCATCCAGCACATGCCCACTTTCCGGTGGACTGATGCCCTTCCTGCCGACGTCCACATCGGCTATGCGCTAAGAGGACCTCCCTCTGCAGTGTGATGCGCTTTCCATCCTTTTTTTTGTTTTTCAGTCTTAACCATACATGAACAAGACCCTTTGGGTCATTGTCCTCTTGATCGCAGGATCCCGCAGCTTCAAGGACAATGTAACCTGCAGTTGAGTGGGACAGTGTTGGACGAACACGACGACACCCCGCTCGACTATTCAACCATCTACGTCCTGGAAACAGGACAGGGTACACTGGCTGACAGCCTGGGTGCCTACACCCTGTCCGGGCTTTGTTCCGGACAGATGACCGTGGTCTGCTCACATATCGGCTGCGAACCTGTGGAAATCAGGCTGCTCCTGACGCGGGATACGATTCTGAACTTCCGTCCGGAGCACCATATTGAATTGCTCGACCAGGTAGTGACTACTGCGCCAAAGGTTGCGGATGCACCGGCCCAAACCAGAACCGACCTGTCAGGCCAGACGCTCGAACGCCTTCAGGGTCGATCCCTGTCTCAAATGCTTGAATCCATATCCGGAGTAAGCCTGGTACAAACCGGGCCTGGCATCGCCAAACCGATGATCCACGGCCTGTATGGCAATCGGATCCTGATCGTTCAGAATGATGTCCGACAGGAAGGACAACAGTGGGGGATCGATCACGCCCCGGAGATCGACCCTACTGTCGCCGGCACCATGACCGTGATCAAAGGTGCAGAAGGTGTGCGTTTTGGTCCGGATGCCCTGGCCGGAGTGATCCTGGTGAAACCCGACCCCTTGCCACGCTCTCCCGGCCTGACCGGGTCACTGATGACTCACCTCCAGTCCAATGGCCGCGGTGGGAAAATAGCCGGTCGCATCGAAGGCGGTTTTCGCCAACCCGGCTGGGGATGGCGAGCGACTGGATCACTCCGTCTCCTCGGCGACCAGTATGCGCCTGACTACATCCTGTCCAATACCGGTCAGCGGGAATGGGGCTTCTCCGCCCAGACTGGTTATACCGCCAACAAGGGTACACTGGATCTCTATTACAGCTTGTATCAGGCTGAGTTCGGCATTCTCCGTGCCGCCCATATAGGCAACCTGACCGATCTGCAGGCAGCTATCATGGCCAGCGAGCCCTGGGTACAGAATCCCTTTACGTATGAAATCCTCAATCCCCGTCAGCAAGTCATTCATCATCTGGCGAAAATCGAAGCCAGCCGAAAGATTTCCGAGATGTGGACCCTCAAGGGTCGCTACAGTCTCCAGGTGGACAAACGACAGGAATTCGATATCCGTCGAGGCGACCGGGATGACATTCCGGCTCTCGATCTGACCATCATCAGTCAGCAAGCAGAAGTCCTGGCCGATCACCGCCCCTGGCGTCATCTGTCCGGCACCGTGGGGACCAGTGCCCAATATCAGACCAACTACAATGTGCCCGGCACCGGGGTACGGCCCCTCATTCCCAACTTTACCAGCACCACTGCTTCCCTGTTTGCCTTTGAACGGTACATCCGCAATTCCTGGGAATTGGAAGCGGGCATTCGATCTGACTACCGATACCTGTCTGTAGCAAAGTTCAACGAGCAGGACCAGATCATCCGACCTGCATTTGACTGGATCAACTTCAGTGCATCCATCGGAGGCCTGCATCGCTTCTCCTCCCCTCGCAAGCCAACCTCCAGATCGCCTTCTGCCTTTCGCGCACCTGGCGCGAACGAACTGTTCAGCGAAGGCCTCCACCATTCAACAGCTGCCCTCGAGATCGGCAATGACAGCCTGGACATCGAACGAAGCCTGAAAACAGTCCTCACCATCCTGCATCAACAGCCAGTTTCACGGTCAGCCTCTCAACATACATCAACCCGATCACCGGATTGATCTATCTCCGACCGACTGGCGATTACGATTTGACTATACGGGGGGCATTTCCGGTTTTCTACTATCAACAGACCAATGCACTGCTCACGGGGGTCGATCTGGATTTGAGTTTCGCTGTCACGTCCTGGCTCGATTATCAGGGACAAGCTGCGTTGCTATGGGCTGATGACCTGCAACACGCCAGTCCTCTGTTTGGGATGCCTCCCCTTCAGTTTCGTCACAGTCTGCTTCTGCACAACCAGCCGAATGAAACACAGGCATCTTTGTCAGCTGGCATTCAGATCCGTCAAGTCCTTCGCCAGGATCACAGCCCGGTTGACGATTTTGCTCCTCCACCCGCTGGCTATGCCATCGTGGGTCTCACCGCCGAATGGTCCCGGGGCAAAACCCGGATCACCGCAGGCGTGGACAATCTCCTCAACCGGCCCTATCGCGAATACCTTGACCGACTGCGATACTTTGCTGATGCCCCCGGTCGGAATATCTACCTCAAAACCTTTGTTCACTTTTAAATCGATCAAGATGTTCAAACAACTCATTCTTCCTGCATTCCTCGTCACTTTTGCCGTGTTGATCTCCGGCTGCGGGAAAGACCCCGATCCGGTCAATGAAGAAGAAGTGATCACCACACTGACCATGACCTGGACTCCACAGGGCAGTGGATTGCCCGTAGTCTTCCAATTCCGTGACCCGGATGGCGAAGGTGGAAATGCACCGATAGTGGTTTCAGGCCCCCTGGCTGCCAACACCACCTATACCGTCAGTCTCGAATTGCTCAACGAAACGAAAACTCCGGCTACGGATATCACACAGGAAGTTCGCGATGAAGGCACCGAACATCAGTTCTTTTTTGCCACCACAACAGGCATTACCCTCTCCTTTTCCTATGATGATACGGATGCTAATGGTGCTCCGATCGGTCTGGAAACAACGATCACGACCGGCGATGTTGCTTCGGGCAAACTCCAGGTCACGCTGCGACATGACCTCGACAAAGGAGCCGCCGGGGTTGCCCAGGGAGATATCACCAATGCCGGGGGAGAAACTGATGTACAGGTTGAATTTGATCTGATCATTCAGTAACTGCCTGATATAAGATCTTCTGACGCCCTTCCATCCGGTTGGATAGAAGGGCGTTCCTGTTTCCGGCACTGCTGTGGTGAAGGATATGCACGATATCCAGATTGTACGATCCGGGATGAGCGGCATCGCCCATTCTTCGTAACTTTGCAGGCTATTCGTAGAACATGGAGTCTGGATCCCGGATCGATATTGCTCGCCTACCCCGTCATGTGGCCATCATCATGGACGGAAACGGTCGTTGGGCCAAGTCCCATGGACAGCCTCGCGTGTTCGGTCATCGAAACGGCGTCAAATCCGTTCGTGAAGTCACTGAAGCCGCAGCCGAGATCGGCATCCAGTATCTGACTCTGTATGCGTTCTCAACGGAAAACTGGAGTCGACCAGCAACGGAGGTCAATGCATTGATGAGCCTCCTTGTCCAGACGATACGAAAGGAGATCAAGACCCTTCAGGAAAATCAGATCCGATTACAGACTATAGGCGATCGGTCACGACTGCCTGAAAAAACCGCTGCTGCCCTGGAAGAAGCCATCCAGGCAACACGCCAGAATGAGCGGATGACACTCATCCTCGCCCTCAACTACAGCGCCAAGTGGGAGATCACAGAGGCTACAAGAAAGATCGCTCATCGGATCGCAGCCGGCACTCTGACCCCGGACCAGATCACCGAACAAACGGTTGCCGAGCAGTTGGATACGGCAGGCATTCCTGACCCCGAACTCCTCATCAGAACCAGTGGTGAAACACGGATCAGCAATTTCCTTCTCTGGCAAATTGCCTATGCTGAACTGGTCTTCACGCCGGTCATGTGGCCTGACTTCCGACGTCAGCATTTTCAGGAAGCCCTCCTCGACTACCAGCATCGGGAACGTCGGTTTGGAAAGACCTCTGACCAACTTTCCTCACAGAACGTTTAAAATGATGTTAAGACAACCAGCGACAGGGCGCGAATACCCGTTTCATTTCGTTTTTTGCACGTTCAATACCTGTTTCCAACATATGCGTCTCGTCTTTATCCCCCTCTTCCTGCTTGCCGGTCTGTTTGCCACTGCTCAGGAAGACCTCCAGACAATCGACTACACGGACGACCCGAAAGAGTTGGAAGTGGGCGGCATCCGGATCACCGGCGCCAATAACTCCGATGCCAACGCACTCACCGCAGTATCCGGTCTCCGGGTCGGAGGCAAGATCAATCTCCCCGGCGACAATATCGCCCGCGCATTAAAAGCGCTGTGGAAGCTCAAACTCTTCACAGATGTCCAGATCGTCGAAGAAAAACGGATCGGCGATGTGATCTTTCTCGAGATCATCGTTACCGAGCGGCCCCGATTTGCACGACACACCTTTCGCGGTGTAAAAAAATCGGCCCATGACGACCTCAATGAGATTGTCAATAAATATCTCGTCAAAGGCACCATCATCACCGAAAATAACCGTGTCAGCTGCCAGAATGCACTCCGGGAATATTATGTTGAAAAGGGCTACCTCGATGCCAAAGTGGATGTCATCGAGGAAAAAGATGACCAGCTGATCAATGCGATCAAACTCATTTTTGATATTGACCGGGGCGACCGTGTGAAAATCGCCTGGATCAGTTTTGATGGCAACACCGCTGTCAAAGACCGGAAGCTGCGCAAGCAGATGAAGGAAACCAAGCATCGCTGGAAGATTTTTACCAGTTCCAAGCTCATCGCCGACGAATACGAGGCAGACAAGGAAAAAGTGATCGCCTACTACAATTCGCAGGGATATCGTGATGCACGTATCCTCAGGGATTCGGTCTGGCGCGACAAACATGGTCGTGTGCGTATCCACATGGATGTCTACGAAGGAAACATCTACTACTTCCGCAACATCGCCTGGCGAGGCAATTACATCTATGATGACGCTACCCTGACCCGGGTCCTCCAGATCAGCAAAGGTGATGTATTCAATACAGAACTGCTCGACAGCCGCCTCACCTTTTCTATGGATGGAGCTGATGTCAGCTCCCTGTACATGGATGACGGATACCGCTTTTTCCAGGCAGACCCGGTAGAGACATCCATTGAAGGCGATTCTATCGACCTGGAGATCCGGTTGTATGAAGGCCCTCAGGCGACGATCGACAGAGTGGTGATCAACGGCAACGACCGCACACATGACCATGTGATCCGCCGCGAACTGCGCACTGTACCCGGTGCCAAATTCAGTCGGTCAGATATTATTCGCTCCCAACGACAAATTATCAACCTGGGCTACTTCAACCAGGAAAATATGCCGATCAATACCCCCATCAATCCACAGCGGGGTACGGTCGACATCGAATACACCCTGGAAGAAAAACCGTCCGATCAGCTGGAATTATCAGCCGGTTGGGGCGGTGTCAATCAGGGTGTGATCGGCACATTGGGTGTGTCGTTCAACAATTTCTCCATGCGGAATATTTTCCGCCCGGAAGCCTGGCATCCGCTGCCTCAGGGAGATGGTCAGCGCCTGTCCATTCGTGCACAACGCGGAAGCCGCTTCTTCCAGTCGTATAATGCCTCTTTCACTGAGCCCTGGTTGGGTGGTAAAAAGCCACGAAACTTTACCGTTGCCGCTTTTTTCAACTCGGTGTCAAATGGTCTGAGTCGATCCTCAGAATCCTACAGTGGACTGGACATTTTCAACCTGACAGTTTCCCTGGGCAACCGGCTCCGCTGGCCGGACGACAACTTTATCCTGACCGGGGCCCTCAACTTCCAGACCCTCAACCTCCAGAATTATTCCCGATTCTTCCTGGACGATGGCAGTACCATCACCAAGGGAAAATTCAACAACTTCTACCTCAAACTGACCCTGGCCCGGAATACCATCGTCGACCCGACCTTCCCCAGAAGTGGTTCTCTGGTTCAGCTTTCAGCTCAGCTCAGTCCGCCCTACTCCTGGTTCCAGCCGCTGACCAATTTTGCACTACAGGATGCTGAGGCAAAATTCAAATACCTCGAATACCACAAGATCCGTCTGACCACCGAGTGGTATACGCCGTTGATCGAAAAGCTGACCCTCCGGGCTGCCGCAAAATTCGGCTTTCTGGGTTATTACAATCCCGATAAAGGAACCATCCCCTTCGAACGATTTGAAGTTGGTGGTGCAGGACTCGCCAACCAGGGAGCATTCTTTATCGGTAATGAACTCATCTCCATGCGGGGATATGATGTGGGTGATCTGCCTGCAAACAATGCGGGCTACGGTACAGTCTTTAACAAATTCACGATAGAAATCCGATATCCCATTTCGCTCAACCCAAGTTCAACTATCTATGTTCTTGGTTTTGCTGAAGGTGGCAATGCCTGGCGGACATTCCGGGAATACAGCCCGTTTGACCTGCGCCGGTCTGCCGGAGCCGGTCTGCGTGTTTTCCTTCCTATGTTCGGATTGCTCGGCTTCGACTACGGATTCGGATTCGATAAGAACCTGCCGGACAACAGCAAATGGTCGCAATATGGCCAGTTCAACTTCATCATCGGATTCGAACCAGATTAATCTGCTTAACATTATAACTAGAAAAAGTTAAAAAAGCCCGGAATGATCTTTCATTCCGGGCTTTTTTTAAGCTGGATATTGAAGAGACTATGTTCATTGCAATGACCTGATCAGCATGGCAGAAATTAAACTGGGTGTGGAGGTTATGGGTTTATTCGGTTATGAGTTTATTCACATCTGTCCAAAACAATTTATTCTGTAAAATATAAGTGCTGATAATCAATGAAATATGACTCTACAGATCATAAAATCCGAATCTAACCCCCTAAAATTTAATCGTCGCCAAAGCAGGGCCTCCCATCACATCAAGGACCCGACTACCAGGCAAACAATTGAATTCTATAGCTGTATGAAAACAGTCAATCGTGCAAACTGCCGCATTATTTGATCGGACATGTGATGCGTGTTTTGACAATTTACGTGAAAAAAGAGTATCAATGATGCAAATAACCACCGATCAAATACGAGCGGCCGGGTCCTGATGTTAACGTCAGTCAATCCAGATACGAGTTAGCATTGCCATTAAACATAAAAAGAAGGCCCATTTTGGCGACAAGCGGTTTTTGCCTACTTTTTGCCAAGACAAAAAGTAGGTGCCTCGCCGGCAAGAGGCGGGCCAGGGGTGTTCTACAATGGTCAAAATTTCACAATGATGCCATGAATGGAATACTGCACCATGCCAAAAGCAACCTTTCGAAGTTTATTTTGGACAGATCTGAAGTTTATTTGATTATTTGGATATACGTTAAAATAGTCTCTTCTATAAATATGGGACAATGCACTCTAAGAAATATAAATGAAACAAACTTACCTGGGAAAGCCCTGAAAGGATGATATACCCCAGGGTTGGGCACCGCCCAATCTTAAAGATATCAACCGATTCAAAGCCCTGAAGGGGCGATATACAACACCCTTAACACATTAAAGAGTCTATGCGGTCAATACAACGGAATTGGACATCTTTAATTTGATGAAATAAACCACTGAAGTAGAACTATAAATGATTGGAATCACCCGGAGGAGTTTGGGGTCGAGGAGTTCAATGGGGAAATGTCAACGAGAAAATTTAAGCACTGACAAACAAGCCGAGATATAGAGGAGATTTATTCAGTGAATGAATCATATCCCCATACAGCATTCTTTCAATCAGAAGACCTCAGTGGAGGTCGAATGGCATCTGCGGAAAAATTCATTGAGGAAGTGTCGGTTTTGAATTCGGTTGCATCATTACCAATTCTCTGTGACAATAGACATAAGTCTTCTTCCAGTCAGAAAGAAGGTCATGCCAAAATGTTCATTGTGCCCAGGCGCCGATGCATTAAAATGAGATTGGTAAT
Organism: Saprospiraceae bacterium; assembly: GCA_016710115.1. GTDB lineage: Bacteria > Bacteroidota > Bacteroidia > Chitinophagales > Saprospiraceae > JAGNXB01. The sequence continues at coordinate 337,771 of JADJLN010000001.1, read as the reverse complement.
CAGAAATAAAATGGGAGGTTCTTAAATAAAAAACGGACCCGAATACACATATCCGGGTCCCGTTTTGAAAAACTCAGTCTTAGTCTTTTGCCTAGAAATAATTCGCTAAAAAGAATGGATCGTAGGCTTCGAGAGATCTGTTTTTCAGGATTACACGATAATTCTGCTGGGTTACCGGATACACCTTGAGTCCGGCATCGGCTTTCCCCAGGAATTCTTCCTGATATTTCTGGATCAGATTGTAGTATTCCATCGCTTTGGCAGCAGTATCAAACTTCCGGACAACCATCAGGGGAACATCCACACTGAGGAAGATATTCGATGAGAGACGAAGACGATCGGCCTTGAAATATTTGCGATTGAACTCGTTCACTTCATTCTGTGCATTCTGGAGATCAACTGCCGTCAACGACCAGTTGATGATCACATAATGGGTGCCATCCGGATCGAGGTTGAATTCCCCTTCCTCCGCATTCTGATTGGGCAGATCTTTGGGCGCAACTGATTGATCACCCAGCAGACGCAGGATTTCCTTGGCACGCTTTTCTTCTTCCGTATCCGGATACTTGCTGACCAGATCCTTCAATGCATCGATATAGGCCTCTTTGCCTTCCCTGTTCCCTGTCGTCATGGCACGGAGCAATACAAATTTTGCCTGTAGCCGATTTTCCGGACCGAACAAGGTATCTACCTGAGCCAATCGAACCCAGGCAGCATCATACTGTCCTGCACTAAACTGATCATAGGTCTGCTTGTAATAGGCATTCAGACGGCGTTCCTTTTCACGGGATTCTCCCAGATAGTCAGGGTCACCCAACACTCGGGCATAGGTCGATTCCGGATATTTACCCAGGATGAGATCATAGTATTTCCTGGCTTCGGCTGATTGACCCAGATCCATGTGAGCCAGATAAAGGAAATACCAGGCATCCAGTTCGAATTCCGTATCGGGAAACCGGTTCAGCAGTTGGGTCAGGACTTCGACCGATTTTTCATTGTTTTGCAGGCGTTCCCGGTAGAGGCGACCCAATGCGATCATCGCTGTCTGGATCTTTTCTTCCGATGCAGCAACAGCCTCCGGTGTCATCGGGACATCCTTGAACATCGCTTCCAGTTCGCTGTTGGTCAGACTGGTTTCGATTGCTTCTTCAGCAGATGCCGCTTCTTCCACCTGGAACCCGGCAGATCGATTGGATCGGCGCCAGTTGTCTTCCAGTGACCGATCATCACCCCAATAACTTGCAAAATCCTTCATTCCCCGATCCAGGGCCTTGCTGTCATAGGCAAAGAAGTTGGATTGGGCGGGCTCGGAGGAAGGCCGGTTGCGCGCTCCGAACTGACCCTGGCTGACGGAAAGTCCCTGATTATCTGGCTTGGGTTCATTCGCCTGATTTTGGGCTACTTCGTTGGCCTTGGCCAGCTGCGCTTCCTTGATTCGCTCTGCCAATGCCACCCGTTCCTTTTCGGATAGTCCGGCAATCATCAACAGGCTGTCCTGCAAGGTGATCACTTCGATATTGCGGGCAATGTCAGTCAGGTTCTTGCTCAGGAGCGAAGCCAGCGGATAGCGATCATCCGTAGCGGCCATCTCCTTGATCACCAGATCATAATACACCTTGGCTTCAACATACAGTTCCTGAGAATAATACAGATCGGCCAGTTTCAGGTGCGTTTCTGCCAACTGCGAAATATTCTTGGTAGAGAAGCGGGCTGATTCTTTCAGATCCACGATGGCCTGGGTCGTATCGCCCAGATCCAGATCCATCTCGGCAAGCGCGAAGTAGATCCGGTCCTTATAGTCCTCGTTTTTCTTGTCCTTGAGGAAACGCTCCATGTCTTTCCGGGAATCTGCCACCGGAGATTGCCCTGAACGATACTCGCCCAACGCCAGATTGAGGCGCGCATTGAACTCCATTTCATACGCAGGACGCATCTTGATCACGGATCGGAATGCCTCAACGGATTGTGCATATTGATTCTGCTGCTGATAGATCTGTCCCAGAATGTAATGGTAGCGGGCCTTCTCTTTTTTCTTCCTCGCCAACGTGATCGACGATTGCAAATACGGGATCGCAGCATCGTACATTCCCCGCTCCAGAAACAGATGTGCCTGGGCCACGGGTACTGCCCGACGCACTTCCGGTGAAGCGGTCAAATGCGTAGCCGCATCCGTAAACGCCCGCATGGCATCCTCATAAAGATGTCGTTCTGTATAGGTCCGGCCCAGCCACAACATGCCTTCCGCATAGGCGGGACGGTGTTTGAGGAAATAGTTTTCCTGTTTTGGTTCTTCCTTTTCTTCCGGTTTTTCTTCGGCTACTTCGTCCTCGGTTGCCTCTGGAGTTTCAGGTTCCGGCTGGACTTCTGGTTCGGACTTTGTCAGCTCCGGGTTTGGTGTTTTTACAATTGATGAATCTCGTTCTTCAGGAGCAGGGGTCGTGCCTTTGCGGGGAGGCATTGGCTTCCCTTTCTTCCGGGCTTTGGCACGTTCCTTCGCCTCTTTCTCCCGTTCCTTTTTCCGACGCTTGGCTTCTTTCCGTCGCTCTTTGGCTGCCTTGGCAGCTTCACGTTCCCGTTCCCGACGCGACTGTTCAACCTCCTCCTTTTTCTCTTCACGTTTTTCTTCCAGCTCCTCTTTTCTGGTTTCTCGCTCTTCTTCCTGGAGCTTTTTCTTCTCTTCTCGTTCCTCCTCCCTGGCTTTGGCTCGTGCTTTTTTGTTGATCGTCTTCTTCCTCAGCTCCATGGCTTCCGGAGAATAGGCCTCTTTCAGGTAGGTCAGGGTCTCTTCCGATGACTCGAAATCGTGCTTGAGGTATTGGGCCTTGCCGACCAGAAGATAACAGTCATCTACCCAATGACTGGGCCGATGCAGGGTGGCGACTACGGATACTTTCTCGATCGCCTTGTCCAGGTCCTCCTTCACCGTTTCCGGATTACTCACATTGACATAGTCATAAACATCCAGGATCTGAGTATAATTGTCCTGATTGCTGGTGGCCAATTTGAGCTGACTGCCCTGCAGTAATACGTTGGCATTGAAATAGCCGTTGTAGTATGCCGTAGTATTGTGATAGAATCGACCCAAAAGAGACGGGTTCTCCCGGCTTTTTTTAGTAGCACAACTGCTGAGTACAACGAAGAGCAGAAAAAGAACGGGTAGACGGAAGGATCTCAAGGCGAAGGTGATATGACGATAAAAGTGTATACGAAAAACCATACCAATCAGCTGGAACAGGCATATAACAACTGATCCGGCAAAATTATTTTAATTCGCAGCAAAATAGCAGTTCCATGGAAGAACAGCCCGTAAATAACCCGAAACGTCTGCGGCAGCGGCTGAAAAAGCCATATCGACTGGTCATTCTCAAGGAAGACTCCCTGGAAGAGGTAGGTGCTTACACCCTCACACCACTCAGCCTGTATGTCCTGTTGAGCTCCCTTTTTGTCGGGCTGGCCACCATTGTGGTCATGCTGATCGTGTTTACCCCACTCAAACGATGGATTCCCGGATATGGCGATGCATCTATGGATCCTGAATTGATCAGTCTCCGATCCAAGATCGATGATATGACACGGCAACTGGAACTGCAGAAACGGTATACCGACAATATCCGTCACATCCTCACCGGAGAGGTGCGCACAGAACAAACCGAAGAAAAGCAGGGCTTCATTCAGGACAGTCTCTCCGAGGTCAAACGGATTGAAGAAGACCAGATGCTGAGGAACAACTACCAGCTCGGCGAAGGCCTGCGCAAACAGTCGACAGCCCCGGCTTCAGCACCCGCACCCCAGATTCCCCTCGAACGACTGCATTTCACCCCACCTCTCAAAGGCGAGATCAGTGCCGGATTCATGCCCGACAAGGAGCACAATGGCGTCGACATTCTTGCGCCGAAAAACACGCCGATCAAGGCCGCCATGGATGGCTATGTCATCCTGTCAGACTGGACGCTGGAAACCGGGAATACCATCGGCATCCTGCACAACAGTCAGGTCACCACGTTTTACAAACACAACAGCAGCCTGCTCAAAAAACAAGGCAGTTTTGTCCGTGCCGGAGAAGCCATTGCGATCATTGGCAATACAGGCACCCTATCCAGCGGCCCACACCTTCATTTTGAATTGTGGTACCAGGAAAACCAGTAGACCCGACACGGTATATCAGTTTCTGACTACCCTCTGCGTCCTGGGACAAATGATTGCTTTTCACACATTGCAGGATGGTTCTGACTTCTCCCCAAATGGAGTTCATCTTTGATTCTCCCGGATTGGTCGAAGAACGTTTGGTAGTATCCGGCATTTTTCAGAAGTTGGGACTATTCCTCTGACCGGATCAGATCCCGGTTGAAACTTGTATGTCATGTCGACTGAATGGATGAGCCAATGGTGGGACACACTGAGTGTTGCACAACAACTGTTCTGGGGGATCGCTCTGTTCTTTTCTGCCCTGTTCATCTTTCAGTTTGTGATCAATCTGATCGGTTTTGGACTGGATCTGGACAGTGACGCAGGACCTGACCTGGAAACAGATCATGATGTACATATCGATCCCGGTTTTGCCTGGTTGTCTGTCCGCAGTGTGATCGCCTTTTTTACCTTTTTCGGGTGGGCTGGTGTGATTGTGTTATCCCGGGGAGGTCCACTGTTATGGGCCCTGTTGATCGCCTTTCTATCGGGCATGCTGGCCATGTCTCTGGTCGGCTATCTCCTCTATCTGTTCAGCCAACAAACCCAGATCGGCAATTATCATATTGATGAGGCGCTGTACCATACCGGGGAAGTATACCTCACGATACCTGCCAGAAAATCCGGCGTCGGAAAGATCTTGATCCAGCTCGGAAACGGAACCCGGGAGGTGGATGCATTGACGGAGGGTAAAATGCTGCCCAATGGCTCCATCGTGCGGGTGACGGGCATTCTCGGTGACACACTGGTCCTGGTGGAAGCGGTCCGTGATTCCGGAGATTCAACCAGCTGAAGGAAAATGAATCAAGTGCTGAAAACGAATTAAAACGACGAAAAACCAAACTCACTTATGGAAGAAGCTGCATTCTTGTTATTCGGGTTGATCTTCTTGGCTGTCATGATGATCTTCTTCTTTGTCAGTCGGTACAAACGTTGTCCGTCTGACCGGATTCTGGTCATTTATGGTAAAACCGGTTCGGGTTCGGCAAAATGCCTGGCCGGAGGTGCCGCATTTGTCTGGCCGGTCATCCAGGATTGGGAATACCTCGATCTGACTCCCATTTCTATCGATGTCGACCTGCGCGGAGCATTGAGCAAACAGAATATACGAGTCAACGTCCCATCCCGTTTTACCGTAGCCATCAGCAATGAAGAAGGCGTGATGATCAATGCCGCCGAACGTCTGTTGGGTAAATCCATGGATGAGATCCGCGATATCGCGAAGGATATCATTTTCGGCCAGCTGCGACTGGTTGTCGCGACAATGGATATTGAGGAAATCAATTCTGACAGAGACAAATTCCTGTCCAATGTCGCCTCCAATGTAGGCAGTGAATTACGCAAGATCGGGTTGATCCTGATCAACGTGAACGTGACGGATATCCAGGATGAATCCGGTTATATCGAAGCCCTCGGAAAGGAGGCGGCTGCAAAAGCGATCAACGAAGCAAAAGTGAGAGTGGCCGAAAAGGAACGAACCGGATCGATCGGAGAGGCAGAAGCGCTGATGGACAAGCGTATCCAGGTTTCTGCTGCAGATGCAAAGGCCAAGATCGGGGAGGCGGATGCACAGTCTTCAGCCACTGAAGGTGAAAACCTGGCTGCCGTGAAGATCGCACAATCGAATGCCGAACGACGAGAAAAAGAGGCAGAAGCGCTCAGACAGGCTACCGCAGCTGAAAAGATCGCGTCCGCGCGTTCGCTGGAAGAGGCCTATGCGGCCGAACAACGCGCGGAAGAGGCGCGAGCCAAACGCGAAAAAGCAACGCGTGAAGCAGATACTATTGTCCAGGCAGAGATCGCCAGGCGACAGAAGGAGATCCTCGCAGAGGCCGAAGCTGAACAGACCCGAAGATTGGCAAAAGGGGAGGCGGATGCCCTCTATCTGATGAAGGAAGCTGAAGCTCGAGGCCTGTTTGAAGTTCTTGAAAAACAGGCATTGGGGTTCCAGAAAGTCGTCGCCGCCGCTGGCGGAAATTCACGAGATGCCGTCCTGATGCTGATCGCGGATAAACTGGAAGATCTGGTAAAAACACAGGTCGAGGCCATCAAGAATATCCGGATCGATAAAGTGACCGTCTGGGAAGGAGGCAATCAGAAAGAGGGTGAAGGCAACTCCACGTCAAAATTCATCTACGGTTTGTACAAATCGGTCCCGCCGATGAATGACCTGTTCAACATGGCCGGGATGGATCTGCCGACATATCTGGGCCATGTGAAGGCGGAGGAACCCACTCCAACCGAACAAACCGAAACAGAGGAATAGCTGCATCCTCTCATCATCAAAAGACCTCGTCCTGCATGATCAGAACGGGGTCTTTTTTTTATGCAATTCTGAACCGTGTTTGTGGTTGACCACTGTGGTGTTCCCTGGATCAACCTTGGCACCGGCATGCAGCTGCTTCACTTTCCAGTAATCGAGAAAAAAACAGGGCAGGTTACCAAACCTGCCCTGAACAACTTATTCAACCAAAACCTGTAAACTACTTACTACTTGATCTTACTGCTGGCCGGTAGAGATGGGACCCGATGATCCCATCCCCATTCAACCAACAGAAAACAAGGGCTTATGTACGCTTCGTGTTGTATCCCACTGACAACCCGAATCGGTGGTTTCCTTCCTTGCCAGGGATGTAGAAAATATTGATAGGCAAATTGAGATTGCCGGATCGGAAAGATTTACCTACTGACAGGACAAACCCTGATTTGATGGTGTACTCGCCGCGACTGTCCACCCGGGTTTTTTTCTTGAATCCATTCGGTACGTCCTGGCTTATGATGAAATCACCGGATTCGTTGACATAACCTGTGGCCTGTTTGGTCAGACTGAACAGGGGACCAATGGCCATTTCCCACCCGTGGCGACTTTCCCGCAGCCCGTTGAGCAGGGAAAGACTGGGGAAGAACTTGCCCTGGTCAAAACCGGTAATCAACGGTACAAACTCGAACAGGGCCTGGAAATTTCCTTCATTCAGATAGGTCCACTCGAACTGATACCCGAACTGGAACATGATATTGCTCGCATTGAACCCACCATCGTCATCCGATTTCATGGTCTCCCCCAATTGACCTGCAAAAATGGCAACCCCCATCCGCGGTCCGCTGAGATTGAGCCGTGTTGTCTGGGGCAGATTGATACTGTTCTCGAAATTATCCCGCTTGGTCAACCGCTGCAGTATAGCTTCATCGACCGGCTGACCATACATTTCCTGAATCGCATACTGGATGATGAGATGGACCTGGTCAGGGAGGTTGAGATATTCCTTGACAAAGGTCAATTCCTCCTGTCCGCTGCCGACATCAATGACCCGGAAGGAGACCAGTACCTGGCCGTTGATCGCTTCAATGCTTCCTGAAAACATCTTGCGCACGGAGATCGCCTTGCCCACGTCAATGAGACAGGCTTTGGCATAACAATCCGAGATGTTCATGCCCTTCTGTTCGAGTTCATACCGGATGTCTTCCCGATTGTAGACGTTGTACCGGTCGAGCTTGGTCAATTCCGCCCGCGCAATGTTGGCTGCCTGAGACGGGTCGTAATTCAAACCGGTGATAGAAATATCCAGAATCCCGAGAGAAGAAGTGGACTGAGCCAGAACCCTGCTTCCCTGTGTGACCAGAAGTACAATGATGACCAGATGAATCAAGTTGGAGTGTTTCATGATCTGTGATTTTGTATGGCAAAGTTGAAGTCCATACCCCTTTCGTTTGTGGCGACATTCGCCACAAACACATATAATTTTAGTGTATATTAATACGAGCAAACTACATGGGTGGAAATCTGTTTGGTGACTATGCCCGATCGACCCTATCAGCCCATCGATTGTTCCTTTTACGATCGCCTGGAAGAAGCTGCCACCCGGCGACGAATATGCCGGTTGCGCGTGAAGGGAATACATGGCGAGGAAGTGATCGAGGACTGTATCACTGACCTCCGCATCGTCGATCAAGCTGAATATATGTTTCTGGCCGGAGGCCGCCGAATCCGACTGGATGATCTTCTTTCTCTGGATGGCCATCGTGTGCCCGGACAATGCATGCCTTAGCACCGAACAAACCGAAGCCCCTATCTTCGCCAAAATTTGACTCATGTCCCAGGCCTTTCTGATTGACGGAATCCGTACCCCCATAGGCAGATTCACCGGTACCCTCTCGCCAGTGCGCACGGATGATCTGGCCGCTCATGTTTTGCGAGAACTGTTGGTCCGCCATCCGAATTTGCCGACAGAGGCCATTGATGATGTGATCCTGGGTTGTGCCAATCAGGCCGGTGAAGACAATCGGAATGTGGCCCGAATGGCGCTGCTGCTGGCGGGCCTGCCCTGGTCCGTGCCCGGTGAAACAGTCAACCGTCTTTGTGCTTCTGGAATGTCGGCAGCGATCCATGCATTTCGCGCCATTCGGGCAGAAGAAGGTAACCTCTTCATTGCAGGCGGCGTAGAGCATATGACACGAGGACCCTGGGTGATTTCCAAGACATCCACACCGTTTGGTCGGGACGCCGAAATGCATGATTCAAGCTTTGGCTGGCGCTTTGTCAATCCGGAGATGAAGACCCGATTCGGTACCGATGCCATGGGTGAAACGGCTGAAAATCTGGCAGATCAATATCAGATCAACCGGGCTGACCAGGATGCCTTTGCCTATGCTTCTCAACAGAAGGCTGAAGCTGCGCGGGCAGCCGGTATTCTCGCTGAGGAGATCACTCCTGTGCCGATTCCCTGTCGCAAAGGCGATCCACTGATCTTTGCAGAAGATGAATTCCCGAGACCGGAGACCACTCTGGATACGCTGTCCGGTTTGCGGCCTGCCTTTCGAAAGGAGGGCACAGTGACTGCCGGAAATGCTTCCGGACTGAATGATGGTGCAGCCGCACTGTTGATCGCCTCCGAGTCTGCATGTACCGATCATGCATTGACGCCTCTGGCCCGGATAGTCAGTTCGGGAGTGGCCGGTGTCGAACCACGGATCATGGGGATCGGACCCGTACCTGCATCACAACTGGCCTTGCGCAGAGCCGGATTGACGCTGGACCAGATGGACGTCATCGAGATCAATGAAGCGTTTGCCGCACAAGTACTGGCCTGTACCCGCAGTTTCGGGCTGGAAGACAATGACCCCCGTCTCAATCCCAATGGCGGAGCGATTGCCCTGGGCCATCCGTTGGGCATGACGGGTGCTCGGATTCTTCTGTCAGCTGCCCGGGAATTACACCGCCGCCAAGGCCAGTATGCCCTGGTGACCATGTGCATCGGTGTCGGACAAGGCTATGCCACGGTGATCGGGCGGGTGTAAGCCCCCAAAGGGTGATCCGTTTCTACTGAAAACTGCCACGCTGGCGCATGGCCTCATAGAGCAGAATACCCGCTGCAACAGAAACATTGTATGAATCCACCTGAGGGGATTGAGGTATTCGTACCCGGCTGTCCAATCCTTTCAAGAGGTCGGGCGCAATGCCGGTATCTTCTGCTCCCATTAAAAAACAGACTGGCCCGGTGAGATCCAATTCAGCGGGAACGACAGATTCCTGGAGCGCTGCGCCGACAATCTGCACTCCTGAATTGCGCAACACATCGACAGCGTAAGGCAGGGCTTCCCTGCACACGGGCAAATGCAGGAGTGCACCTGCAGACGCCTTGACAGCATCTTCATTGAATCGGGCGACATCCCGCGTGCCGATGATCATTCCATGCGCACCTGCAGCCAGCGCAGATCGTGCAATGGCCCCAGCATTACGGACATCTGTAACTCCGTCCAGCATGATCAACAAGGGTGTTTCTCCCCGTTCGTACACAGCCGGAATGAGATCGGCGATCCGATAGAATGGGACGGATGACCGCCAGGCGATGACGCCCTGGTGGTTGCCGTTCCAGATCCGGTTCAGGGCAGCAGGTGGCACCAGTTTGATCGGTATGCGCAGATCCCTGCATCGTTCCCGGATCTTTGTTTCAGCCGGACCGGTTGAGCCGCGTGCCATCCAGACACTGTCTACAGGCAAGCTGGTTTCCAATGCCTCAAGCACCGGATGCCTTCCGGCAATGAACTCTTTTCCTTTTCCAGCCATGAATTTGTCTTCCAGGCCTCAAATAACGGGTTTTTCAGCTTAGGACTGGACAATCATGGTCGAGTTTGCCTATTTTTGAGAACCTGTATGTAAATTTCACGTTTTCAGATTACTAGTTCAATCAAACCTAATTTCAGGATGAGACAAGCTTCTACCTTGCTTTTTATCCTGCTGGTGCCGTTTATGCTCGTGGCCCAGCAGCAATCGAGCCTGGATATTGCCATGCGATATCTGGAATCCCAGTCCAAACAACTGGGCCTGAACGCCTCCGACCTGTCGGACCTGGCGATCAGTAATGAATACCAGACTGTAGCCAATGGTGTCAGTCATCTGTATCTGGTCCAACGCCATCAGGGGATCGAGGTGTATAACGCCATTGCCAATCTGAATATTCAGAATGGCAAGGTGATCTATGCCGGCAACCGGATGATCACTAATCTGGCGTCCAGGGTCAATACCCTGAAGCCGGCGATCACGCCGAGCCTGGCTCTCGAAAAAGCCTTGCTTCACCTGGGTGTTACCCCGACGAATGCATTGAGCATCCTCGAACGGATCAGCGATCATGAGGTGACGTTTGCCAAAGGTGATTTTTCTCATGAAAATGTACCCGTCAAGTTGCGTTACCAGCCTCTGGCTAATGGCCAGGTTCGATTGGCCTGGGATATGGCCATTGACCTGGTACAGGGGCAGGACTACTGGAGCCTCCGTGTCGACGCCGTTACAGGCGAGATTCTGGACCAGCATTCCTGGACGGTGCATTGTTCCTTTGGCCAGGCAGCTGAAGAGGGGTGTGACCACAGTCATGCGGTTACCCACCGCGAGCTTGTCTCCGTGAAGAAAGCCCGCCAGGAGCAGCATACAACCGGGTCGGTGCCGAATTCCTACAATGTCTTTGCCTTCCCGATCGAAAGTCCGGCGCATGGTGATCGCAGCATCGTCGTCGATCCTGCAGATCCCATCTCCTCACCATTCGGGTGGCACGACACCAATGGCGTTCCCGGTCCGGAATTTACCCGCACTCGGGGAAACAATGTGCGTGCATTTGAAGCGCGGAATGCAAATACCAGCAGCAATAACAATGAACCGGATGGTGGCAGTCAACTGGAATTTGATTTCCCGTTGGATGAAAACACGGAGCCGGAAAATTTCACTGATGCTGCTACGGTCAACTTGTTTTATGCGATCAATATGATCCACGACAAAACCTTCCACTTCGGTTTTGACGAGGTATCTGGAAACTTCCAGGCAAAGAACTACAGCAACCAGGGCATGGGAGGTGACTTCGTCAATGGTTTGGCACAGTTTGGTGCAGTCGGGTTTACGAATATCAATAATGCCGACTTCTCTACCCCTATGGATGGAGGAAGTGGCCGCATGCGGATGTTCCTCTGGGACCGTTCAGCCGCTGGCGCTGTCGAATATCTCAATATTGATGCACCTTCGGAAGTCGCCGGAAAAGTGCAGACTTCCCTGGCTAGCTTCGGACCACAGATCACGTCCAGCCCGACAACCGGCGAAATTGTGATCGTGGATGATGGAACGGCAAATGCCACACAGGGATGCTTCAATCCGGTCAACAATCTGAACGGAAAGATCGCCCTGATCGACCGGGGTAATTGCGAGTTTGGCAAGAAGATCCTGAATGCTGAAAAAGCCGGAGCGATCGCGGTGATCATCTGCAACTTTGAAGATGCATTTGTGAATATGGGTGCAGGAGCCGTGGGTAGCCAGGTCACCATCCCTTCCGTATTTGTCCGCCAGTCCGACTGCGCGACATTTCGTGTATTTGCCGGCCTGGGCCTGACTGCAACTATAGCCGCCCCCGTTGATCCGACAGACCCTGATTATCTGGATGGTACTTTGGACAATGGGATCATTTCCCATGAATTCGGTCATGGTATATCAAACCGTCTCACAGGTGGTCCAAGCCAGGCTGGCTGTCTGGGTGGTGAAGAACAGATGGGCGAAGGCTGGTCTGATTTTATGACACTGATCATGTCGGCCAAAGAAGGAGATACCGGTCCACAGAAAAGAGGGATTGGCACCTTCGTCAGTCGGGAAGCCAATAACGGGAAAGGGATTCGAAATTTCCCGTATTCGACGGATATGATCATTAACCCGGTCACCTATAATGATGTGCGGACACTGTCTGTTCCCCATGGTGTGGGGTCTGTCTGGTGTTCGATGTTGTGGGACATGTACTGGGCCATGGCTGATAAATATGGATATGATCCTGATTTTGACAACCCCGATTCAGGAAATAACAAAGCGATCCAACTGGTGATGGATGGCATGAAAATGCAGGCCTGTTCGCCGGGCTTCATCGATGGTCGTGATGCCATCCTGGCGGCTGACCTGGCCAATAACAATGGTGAAAATCAGTGTCTGATCTGGGAGGTGTTTGCCCGCCGTGGACTGGGTGTCAATGCGACCCAGGGATCATCTGCAAGCCGATCCGATGGTACAGAAAATTTCGAAGTACCGGATTGTCGTCCTGAATTGAAGGTCCGCAAGGAGGTCACTTCAATTATCCATGCCGGAGATAATATTGATGTCATTCTGCGGGTCAAAATGACCGGCCGGATGATGTAACCGGTGTTGTCGTCAAGGATGTTGTGCCTGACAATGCCACATTCATTGCTGGATCTGCAAGCATGATGGCCACACAGAATGGTGATCAATTACAATGGACGATTGGCAATATGGCTGCAGGCACTGAACTGGAGATCACCTATTCACTGGCCACGTCTGTCGTGCATGGATCTGACCTCCTTTACTACCAGCCTTGTGAAGAGGATAATATTGATATCTGGCTGAAAGAATATGTTGACGGTGCCAACCAGCTGTTTTTTGAAGTCTCTGACTACAAGGTCAACAGTGGCACCAATGCCTGGGGTATCCTCAATTCGGACACCACCATCCGATCAAACCTCTATCTCATCGAACCGGTCACACTCAATGGGGACAAACCCATTCTGCGGTTCAGTCATTCCTTCAACACGGAATATCGTGTAGATGGTGGCTTCGTCCAGGTATCTACCGATTATGGTGTGAATTGGCTGGATGTGCGCGACAAGCTTTTCCGCGAGCCCTATGCGCTTGGTGGAATCCAATACAGCACCTTCAGCGTGCCGAACACAGTTGCCTTCACCGGCGCATCGGATGGATTTATCGATACCTATATCGATCTATCCGAATATGCCGGTCAAGATATTGTAGTCCGGTGGTTGTTTGCCTGTGATGGTAACACCGCTGATGTCACTGACGGCTGGTTTATTGACGATGTCACATTTATGGACATGTACAATTACAACACAGAGGCATGTGTCAGTTTTGACCAGGGAGCAGACTTCTGCGATCTGCCCGGTGGGAAAGGTACTTTTGTGGAACACAGCACGACAGGCATCGACCAGGAACCTACTCTGGAGGGTATCAACGTGTATCCGAACCCGGCTCAGGAACAGCTGTATGTGAACATTGATCGGGCCACACCTGCGGATTATCAGATCACGCTGACCAGCCTCGAAGGCAAGGCGCTCTGGACACAACAACTGCATGGTGCCACCTATCAGACCGTGCAAATTCCACTTCAACAAACCACCATGGGACTGTATCTGATCAAGATCCAGTCGGATGAAGGTGTATTTGTGAAGAAGGTTGTGATCAAGCCGTAAGGCATTGATCTGATGAATAAAAAAGCCGGGGATGGATTTCATCTCCGGCTTTTTTTATGTCCAGGGAATTCCTGTCGGGATCATCAGATGCTGATTGGTATAAATACTCGATATGGGATCATGTTCAACCACTCCGTGGTTGGATAAATCTACATGACATTCCCCAGGTTGCACCTGGGGCTATTCACATTAAACCCCTCCGGGGTTAAATAAGCCAAACTCGAGAGAACATCTCTGGGGTTCTCCTCGCTGGGTGGATATGACAACGTTATAAACGAATAAACTCATTGTCGTATAAACGAAATCCGACTCCTTCCCTTCGCGTGTTAGCGTCTTTGCGTTTCCCCTCCACAATCCACGCAATTTCCGTAGGCCAGGAAATGCGGATTCAGCAGATCAGGCTTATTGTATTGCAAGCGTTTTCCTGTTTCGGCATTGATTATTTTTCCACCGGATTCCTCCAGGATGATGTCGGCGGCGGCGGTATCCCATTCCATGGTCGGCGCAAACCGGGGATACATATCGGCCTCTCCGGTGGCAAGTCGAATGATTTTCAGTGATGACCCGGAAGGGCGGATCACCGGCTGGTCAAACCGGGCCATGAACGCCTCTGTATCGGCATCACGATGCGACCGGGATGCCACCAGTCTCAGTCCCTGATCGGTCTGGGAAAATGATCTGGAACGGATAGCTACAGGTTGGTCCTCCTTCTCCATCCAGGATCCCTCCCCTCTCGCGGCCCAATAGCAAGCTCCGGAAACCGGAACGGCAACGACACCCAGTACAGGCCGACCCTCCTCAATCAAAGCGATATTGACTGTAAACTCGCCGTTCTTTTTGACAAATTCTTTCGTGCCGTCAAGTGGATCCACCATCCAGAACCGCAAAAATCCGGTTCGAATGCCATAGGGGATCTGTTTGTTTTCTTCAGACAGAAAGGGAATGTCCGGAAAACGGGCTTCCAGAGTCTGCTGGATCACGGTATTGGCTCGCAGGTCAGCCCTTGTCAAGGGTGAGTCATCCGACTTGTGCATCACCTGGTCAGATGTAAAAGAGGCATAAACCTCCATGATTTCGGCGCAAGCCAGGTGCGCGGCGTCTTTGGCTGCGTATAACAATGCTGGATCGATGGGCATCAGGCAAAGGTATAGAGAAAAAAAGGCCCTGTTCTCGGTTGAGAACAGGGCCTTGTCATTGACGGGTTTACAGTGATCAGGAATTGACGCCCTGGAGTGTTACCACTGGTGCAGCGTCCAGGATCTCCTGGCTGGCCTGATCGGCAAAAGTGGCGAAGTTCCGGGCAAACTGACCAGCGAGTTTCAGCGCCTGCTGATCATAGGCCTCCTTGTCGGTCCATGTATTGCGTGGATTGAGTACCTCTGCCGGAACGCCTGTTACTGCTGTTGGATAGTGCAATCCAAATACGGGATCAACTTCAAAAGAGGCGTTGGTCAGCTCGCCACGCATGGCAGAACGGATCATGGCCCGGGTGAATTTCAGGCTCATCCGGTTTCCTATACCATACGCACCACCGGTCCAACCGGTATTGACCAACCAGACACTGACCTCATGTTTTTGCATCCGTTCACCGAGCATCTCCGCATATTTGGTCGGATGGAGGGGCAGGAAGGGCGCACCAAAACAGGCGGAAAAGGTGGTCTGTGGTTCGACAACACCTTCTTCAGTACCGGCCACTTTTGCAGTATAGCCGGAGATAAAATGGTACATCGCCTGTCCCGGTGTCAGCCTGGAAATGGGCGGCAATACACCATAGGCATCACAGGTCAGGAAGAAGATATGCTCAGGATGGTTGCCGCGAGAAGGTCGGCGGGCATTGGAAATATGATCGATCGGATAGGAAACCCGGGTGTTTTCGGTAATGGATTTGTCTTCATAATCGGGTTCACGAGTACCCGGTTTGAAGATGATATTTTCAAGGATGGCGCGATGCTTGATCGCCCGGAAGATGTCCGGCTCCTTTTCTTCTGTCAGGCCGATACATTTGGCATAACAACCGCCTTCAAAATTGAAGACGCCATCTTCACACCAGGCATGTTCGTCGTCGCCGATCAGCTCCCGTTCAGGGTCGGCGGACAGGGTAGTTTTTCCTGTACCGGAGAGACCGAAGAAAACGGCCGTGTCCCCGTTTGCACCAATATTGGCCGAGCAATGCATGCTCAACACATTACGCTCTTGCGGGAGGATATAGTTCAGCACAGAAAAAATGCCCTTCTTGATCTCGCCTGTATATCCGGTGCCGCCTACCAGAATGGTCTTTCTGGCAAAGTGAATAATGGCGAAGTTGGGTGATTTGACACCGTCGACAGCTGGATCTGCATGAAACCCGGGGACGTTCAACACCAGCCACTCCGGCTCGAAATTGGTCAGTTCTTCCCGGGAAGGGCGCAGAAACATATTGTAGGCAAACTGGTTGCTCCAGGGATATTCTGTCACCACCCGGATATTCATCCGGTAATCGGGATGATCACAGGCGCTGGCATCGCGGACGAAGATGTCCTTTCCTTTGAGGTACGCGCACGCCTTGGCATAAAGTTGATCAAAGACGGTGGCTTCTGTCGGATGGTTGAATTTACCACTCCAGTTGACTGTATTCTCCGTGTACGCATCTCGTACAATGAATCGGTCCTTCGGTGCACGTCCGGTAAACCGACCTGTGGAAACGACAATCGCACCCTGATCACTCAGTTCACCCATTCCTCTTTTCAGGGTCTCCTCGACCAGCTCCTCGGGGGTCAGATTCCAGTAGGCTGTCTGATAGCCTGTCAATCCGATAGCTTCCAGCGTCGCAGAATGCGGGCGACGACCAACGATGTTCTCGATCATGTTGATTCGGTTTAGATCAGCTTCAGGTAAAACGCGGAAGCCATTGGAGAATTTTGTTGAATAGGGGTACAAATTTACGGCAGAGAGATGGATTATCATCTGAATCTGGTGAATGCTTTGTTAACGTCGGCCAGCTTCCCTTCTTGCCGAGAACAGATTTCTTCGAATAAACCCACTGAACACCAACATTTTCAGCAAGCCTGCCTCCGGATATGATGAAAAACAATATGTCTCCGACTGCAGGACAGGAACAATCGAAAAGGCTTCCACCATACGGTTGCTGATCTTTCGGCAGAGGGAAGGCAAAGCCCGGTATTCCATCCACCGGAAATGCCCTACCTTTGTGGTCTTCCTAGGAAAGAAAAACAAGGTTATGGCACAGGTCGATCTGATCATGCCCAAGATGGGCGAGAGTATCATAGAAGCTACTATACTGCGCTGGTTGAAAAAACCGGGCGATCAGGTGGAAGTGGATGAAACGATCCTGGAGATCGCGACAGATAAAGTCGATTCGGAAGTGCCTTCCCCCGTCGCTGGCGTACTTGGTGAGTGGTTGTTTCAGGAAAATGATGTTGTCCCTGTGGGTCAGGCTATCGCGCGGATCAATACAGGCGGTCAGGTAGAGGATGCCAAACCGGCAGCCCCTGCAGCAGCTTCTGCCAATGGCAATGGCCAGGCAGCACCGGTAACCCCTCCAGCTGCGCCGATCCAACCTCAGGTTGCACCACCATCAGCTGCGGTAGCAAGCAATGTATCCTCCGAACCTGTTGACGTACCGCGCACTTCTTCAGGTGGACGGTTCTACTCTCCACTCGTCCGTACCATTGCCCAAAAGGAACAGATCGGCACAACCGAACTCGAACAGATCATGGGCAGCGGCCTCGGAGGCCGGGTCACAAAAACAGATATCCTTCAGTATGTCGAAAACCGGCATACTGCTGATCGTGTACAGCCTGCAGCGGCAGCGGCACCACAGGCTGCGCCCTCCGCACCGCCAGCTACACCAGCGACCCAACCAGCTCCACCGAAAGAGGTATCAGCCCCGGCAGCCAGTGGAAATGTCGAGATCATCGAAATGGACCGGATGCGCAAACTGATTGCCGACCATATGGTGATGTCCAAGCAGACGTCTCCGCACGTCACTTCGTTTGTCGAGGTCGATGTGACCAATCTGGTCAACTGGCGCAATAAAGTGAAAAAGACCTTTGAGGATAAATACGGTGAAAAGATTACGTTCACTCCTGTATTTATCGAGGCTCTGACCAAAGCCATCGGCGATTTCCCCATGATCAATGTCTCTGTACAGGGAACGACCATCATCCGAAAAAAAGATATCAATATCGGCATGGCTGCTGCTCTACCCAGTGGCAACCTCATCGTCCCGGTCATCAAGCAGGCGGATTATCTCAACCTTGGTCGGTCTGACGAAAACCGTCAATGACCTGGCAAACCGCGCCCGCCTGAACAAGCTGAAGCCTGAGGAAATCCAGGATGGTACGTTCACACTGACCAATGTCGGTACGTTTGGGAATGTCATGGGTACGCCCATCATCAACCAGCCGCAAGTGGCCATCATGGCTGCCGGAGCTATCCGGAAAAAGCCTGCAGTTGTCGAGACGGCCTATGGGGACATGATTGCTGTACGCCATCTGATGTTCCTCTCCCTGGCGTATGATCACCGGGTTGTTGATGGCTTCCTGGGTGGATCCTTCCTCCGGAGGGTCGGCGATTATCTGGAGGCCTTTGATCCGAACCGGGAGCTTTGAACAGAATATCAATTGAAGATTGATGCCACCTGGCTCGTGTACGACGTGATCGGGTGCCCTGATGTTGAAGTTTCCTCTTTTTGATAAAGAGAGATCGAACCATCCTTATAATCATGGAGATGGTTAAATAAATCAACTGAGAATGATCGGTGCTTCCGGGTATCAGATCCATCCGAATTAACCCTGGTAAGGTTACCCTTGACAAGTATACTGTATACCACTCCTGGCCTCATTGGGGAAATATTTACAGTAGTGTTTACCTCTGGCCCCGCCTCAAACCAACAAAGCTCCTTCTCACGCATTCAATAATGCATCCTTAACATTCGCGAAATTGAATGTAAATCCGTTTTGCAAGACTTTTCCAGCTCGCACCCGGGCACCTGTGAGGACAGTATCACCCATTTCTCCAAGGGCAAGCCGGAGAGCAAAGGCAGGTACAGGCAGGACAATCCATCCACCAAAAACCTGTTTCATGACGTCGGCCATTTCCCGACTGGTCACCGGTTCGGGAGCCACACCGTTCCAGATCCCTTCCTTTTGTTCGTGTAATAACCAGGTCATCATTCTGCACAGATCATCGATATGGATCCAGGGCATATACTGTTTTCCATTGCCAAAATAACAGGCCATCCCCATTTTCAGCGGCATCTTCAATTTGGGTAGTGCCCCACCCTTTCCACTCAATACAATACCGATCCGCAAAATGGCTGTCGGGTACCCTGCCTGGATCAGCGCGGTGCTGGCCGCCTCCCAGCCATCGTAGTCGTGCCCAGAAATCCGCCTCCCGCGTCGGATTCTTCGTCCACCCAATCCGATCCCCGATCGCCATAAAATCCTGTGGCTGATGCCATCAGGATCATCTGCGGCGTGGCTCCTGTTTCCCGAAGACCCTTCAACAGTGTTTGCACACTTTGCGTCCGACTGTCCTGGATCAACTGTTTTCTTCTGGTTGTCCAGAACCTGTCTGCAATGCCCGCTCCCGCGAGATTGATGATATAATCGACATCCACGAAGGCGGCCGGGTCATATGTCCCTGCAGACGGATCCCAGGCATAGCGGACGATCCTCCCTTCCCGGCCAGATGTTCGACTCAATAACCGGACCTCATCAAACGCATCCCCGTGCATTTCTATCCAGTGACGCCCGATCATCCCTGTACCTCCCGCGATCAATACCGTACCCATTTTGCACTTCTTTGATGTAAAAACCCTGATTCGAAAAGAAGGTTGTCCACATCTTCCTCATTGCCGACTTCTAAATTCTTCTATTTTTATGGACATATCGCTTTCCCATGAACAATCGATTTGCCCTGATCCTCTTTGCTGGCCTTCTTCTGATCGGCTCCTGCAAAAACGAACCCAAATCCGAAACGACATTTATAGAGATCCGGGCTCGCCTGGCCGCTGATCCCGATCGGCTCAACCCCATGCTGTCTGCGAGTGGTTATGCCACCGAAGTCTACAAGCTGACCCACTTTCCGCTACTCGAATACCACCCCATTACTCTTGAACTGGAGCCGGTTATTGCAATTGGGCTCCCTGTGGAGACACCGATCGACACGGGCATTCTAGCCGGTGGAACGGCTTACACCTATGAGATCCGACCTGAAGCGACCTGGGATGACGGCACTCCCATTTCTGCTGCAGACTATGTATTCACCTTGAAAGCTGCGCTCAACCCATTGACCAAGGCCAATGCCTGGAGAGGCGTCCTGTCATTTATCCACGATGTCGTCATCGACCCCGCCAATCCTCGTCGGTTTTCTGTACTGACAGTTGAACGATATTTCCTGGCACTCCCCGCCACAGGGAATATGAACCTCTATCCGGCACATATCTATGACCCGCATGGACTGTTGGCCGACATTCCGTTGCGTTTGCTGGCAAATCCGGATTCGGCGGAGGCACTTGCGGCTTCGGATCCGCGACTGGCGGAATTTGCGGCTCTGTTCACCAGTGATCCCTATTCACGGGATACAGCAATGGTCCAGGGAGCAGGCCCCTACCGGTTGGCCAAATGGGATGCCGGACAGGAGATCGTCCTCGAACGAAAGACATCCTGGTGGGGCGATAAACTGACTGAGGTAAATGACCAGTTTATTGCAAAACCGAATCGGATCCGGTACAAGATCATCGCCGATGAACAAGCAGCCATTACCCTGCTTCAGGATGGGGGACTGGATGTGGTCGGTGAACTGACTCCTGCTGCCTTCACCGCCATTCAGGCCGACAGTGTTGACCAGAGTGGTTTTGATACCCACCTGCCCGTGTACATGCAATACTATTACCTGGGTCTCAACAATCACAATCCCAAACTGGCCGATCCTCAGGTACGCCGTGCACTCGCTCATTGTCTGGATCTGGATCTGGGTATCCAGAGCATTCTCCACGGCCTTGGCCAACGCATTATTGGTCCTTTCCATCCCAGCAAGGCCTATTACAACCGCAAAATCTCCCCGGTGCCATTTGACCCATCCAAAGCCCGACGGCTGCTGGCAGATGCCGGGTGGACGGATACCAATGGCAACGGCACTGTCGATAAAAAAATGAACGGAAAAGTGGTCGAACTGCATCTCACCCTCCTGCTTGCTGCCGGAAGTGAAGTAGGGCAGAATATCGGCCTGCTGCTCCAGCAAGGCGCCCGCCAGGCAGGCATTGAGGTGGCTCTGGAAACCAAGGACTTCAAATTGATCCTGGGCGATATGGGCAAGGGAAATTATGATCTGGCGGCTCTGCGCAACAGGCAGTCGCCAGCAGATGATGATCCATACCAGTACTTCCATTCCGATTCAGATACACCCGGTGGAAGCAATCGGGTAGGATATCGGAGTCCGGTGGCAGACAGCCTCATCATGGCCATTCGAAACAGTCCGGACCAGGCCACGCGATATCGATTGTATCAACAATTCCAGGAAGTCATCGCTGCTGATCAGCCGGTTATTTTTCTCTATTCACCAATGGAGCCGGTGATCAGTCGGAAAGCTGTGCGTGGGATGGTCCCGTCACCGATGCGCCCGGGGTATTATCTGCCATTCCTCTATCTTTAAGGGAGTTCGGTCGCTAACACCCCGATGATGTCTCCCTATTTTCGAAAGCGCCTGCTTCTTGTGATCCCCACCCTGGTGCTGGTCTCCTTCCTCGCATTCTGGTTGCAGGAATCGGCACCTGGCGACCCGATCGCCCAGTACCTTCGGGATGACGACACAGAAGCTGCCATGCCTTTGCGTGACTTGCGCGTCCATCAGGCAGCCTACATGCGTGCTGCCCGTGAACTGGGCATGGATCTACCCGCCTTTTATGTGAGTCTCACTCCGCTGTCCCTCCCGGATACCCTGCATCGGATTCTTCCCCTTACACGTCGTGAAGCATTTTCTATGTGGTGCCGGCAAACCGGATCCCCGGGTGTTGTCCAGAAGTGGTATGACGTTCTCGACCAATACCAGACGGCCATCCTCCAACTTGACCCAACAGGAAAGAATCCGGAGATGGTTTCCATCAGAACCGACCTCGCACGGATCCCTCTGCTGACAGATCCCGTTCAGGTAAAATCCTACCTGTCGGGTTTGCCCGATTCACTGGCCACGGCACAACGACAGTCCGCATTGGCTGCTCTCCCTCCTATCCCCGAGGGCATGATCCTGTCCAACTGGATACCCCGGTTCCAGTGGCATGGTTGGGACAATCGATATCACCGATGGATGGCCTCCTTTTTTGGTGGAACCCCACACCGTTCGTGGGTCGACGGTCAGCCTGTCTGGCGCAAGATCAGTCAGGCCACCTGGTGGACATTGTGGATGAACGGATTTGCCATCCTTTTTGCCTACGGATTGAGTATCCCCCTGGGTGTATGGATGGCGCGCCATGCCGGTACAGCGCGGGATCAATGGACCACATTTTTCCTGTATGCCATGTATTCCGTTCCCGGTTTCTGGCTGGGTACTTTGTTGCTGGTATTTTTTACTACCCCCGTGTATGGAATGGACTTTTTTCCTTCGATCGGACTGGGAGATATTCCACCCGGAGCATCGGCATTTGAGACGATCCTGATCCGGGTCAGCCATCTGTTCCTGCCCGTCTTTTGCCTCACCTATGGATCACTCGCCTACCTGACCCGCCAGGTGAGAAATGCTATGCTGCAGGAGTTGAAGCAGGATTACATACGAGCTGCCTGGACCCGGGGACTGACCTCCCGCCGTGATCTGGCGTCATGCGTTTCGAAATGCCCTGTTTCCATTGATCACCTTGTTCCGGGTCTGTGTTGCCCGCAGCCATCGCCGGTTCTGTCGCCATCGAAGTCATCTTTAATATTCCGGGAATGGGGCGACTGACCTATGCGTCGATCCTGAGCCAGGACTGGCCTGTTGTGTATGGAGTTCTCTTTCTCGCCTCTGTCCTCACCCTGGCCGGGTCGCTGCTGGCTGATCTGCTGTACAGCCGGGCAGATCCCCGAGTTCGGTGGCAACGGTAACACGGGTCGCCGCTATTATTCCGTGTGTTGCACTTAAGGAATCGCTGTATTTGCAAGCGGTATCCTACCTTTATGCCATGCGAGTAACCGTAGCCATGATCGCTCGATTGGTCCAGGGGGACATCGAAGGCGACCCCGATATCGAGATCAAGGGCCCAGCTCCCATTGAAGCCGGAACGCTGGTACGATTTCATTTCTGGCCGATTCAAAATATGAACCGTTTGTTTACACCACCGGGGCCTCAGTTCTTGTGGTCGACCGGACGTTTACACCCCGGCAACCAATTTCGGCAGCCTTGATCCGGGTGGATCATGTCCGGATGGCGGTGGCCTCTCTCCTGCAGGCGTTCGACCAGAGCCGGTCCGGTACAGGTACAATATCACCACAGGCCTTTGTGGACGAATCCGCGTCGCTCCGGCCAATGTCAGTGTCGGTCGATTCAGCGTCATTGATCAGGATGCCGAGATTGGTGAAGGAACCATTATCCATGATCAGGTATCCATTGGAAAGGGAGTCCGAGTTGGAAAGAACTGTGTTCTTTTTCCCGGCGTACGCGTGTACAAAGGTTGCAAGATCGGAGACAACTGCATGATCCACAGTAATACTGTGATTGGCTCGTATGGATTCGGTTTTGCACCCAAGGCAGATGGAAGCTATGATAAAGTACCTCAACTCGGCAACGTGGTGCTTGGCGATCATGTCGAGATTGGTGCAAACTGCGCGATTGACCGGGCTACGATGGGATCCACAGTGATCGAGGATGGGGTGAAGCTCGACAATCTGATCCAGATTGCGCACAATGTGCGCATCGGTGCGCATACCGTGATTGCTGCCCAGACAGGTATTGCCGGGAGCACACATATCGGTATGCACTGTCAGATCGGAGGTCAGGTAGGCATTGGGGTCATATCCAGATCGCGGACGGTACCAAGATCCAGGCACAGAGCGGTGTAGCAGGTGCGATCAAGGAAAAGGACCAAGCCGTTTACGGTACTCCGGCAATCCCCTTCAGAAACTATATGCGGTCTTATGCCGTCTTCAAACAATTGCCCGAATTGGAGAAGCGGCTCAGGAAACTGGAGAAGGGAGGGGATTGAGTAGAGGGTAGAGGGTAGAGGTAGAGAGTAGAGAGTAGAGAGTAAGGAGTGGAGGGGCCCTATATTTTAGACTGCAGTTTAACAAGTATGATTTCGGAAATCGGAAGTCGGAAATCGGAAGGCGGAACCAGGAATCGGAAAGTCGAAAAGCGAAAAACGATTCATTTGTAGTGGCTGCTTTATAACGGCCGAAGGCGGTTAGCTGCCGTAACGAGATGCGCAGGCCTGCCGGCGAAGCAGGAAATGTGAAAGTGACTTTGAAACATATCGTACTTGTTGGCCATATTAGAACTACCTGAGCAGACAATTGAAAAGGTGTATGGAGTATAATTTCTTTGCGTCCTTGAATTGACTTTGCGGCATAGCGCCTTTGCGTGAAACGTTGAGAGGAAGTGGGAAGGCGGAAATCGGAAAAAATTTGATCTTGCCTGAATTGGGTTGACACATTTCAATCTAGTGTCACATGGGGTTTCTTTGTAACTCAGCCTTTTAGTGACCTGAGAGTCCCAGCAGTGAAATATAATTTTGAATTTGGAATTTGGAATTTGGAATTTGGAATTTGGAATTTGGAATTTATTTGTTTTTTGTCATTTGAGATTTGTCATTTTTTCTCCCGGAGAAAATGTTGTCAGATAAAAGATTGACCCATCAAATAAAAAAACAGCCCCGAAATATACATTCCAGGGCTGTTGGTCAAATGATAGAACCAGTTCTGTTAATCCTCATCTTCAGCATGCTCCTCGTACGCTGAGATCAGTTGTTGCTGGACATCAGGAGGTACTGGTGCATATTCATGGAACTCCCTGTTGTGCTTGGCTCTGCCATGTGTCAGAGAACGCAACGTGGAGGAATATTGGTACAGCTCTGCCAATGGTACATGGGCCAGGATCTTCTGGTAATGCCCGTCCGCATCCATTCCCATGATCATCGCACGACGCGTTTGCAGATCTCCCATGATCTCACCCATGGATTCTTCCGGACACAATACTTCAATGTTGTACATCGGCTCCATTAATTGGGGTGCAGCTGCTTTAAACGCTGTTTTAAAGGCCATGGTCGCCGCCGTCTGGAAAGCCATGTCATTCGAATCGACAGGGTGCATTTTCCCATCATAGATGCTGACGCGAATATCCCTGCAGGCGGATCCCGTCAACGGGCCTTCTGCCATTTTATTCATGACACCCTTTTTGATGGCGTTGGAAAAGCGCGTGTCAATTGACCCGCCAACAATACACCACAGAAAGACCAGTTTACCGCCCCATGGCAGATCATCTTCGTCCTTGTTTCTGACCGACAGATCCGCCGGGTCAGCCATCCCTTCATGCCAGGGTTCGATGCGCATATGGACTTCTGCAAACTGACCAGCACCACCCGTCTGCTTTTTATGACGATAAACCTCATTGGCCATCTTCGTGATCGTCTCCCGGTACGGGATTCGAGGTCGGATGAATTCGAGATCCAGATCATACAGCTTCTTGATCCGGTAACGCACCAGATCGAGGTGCAACTGTCCCTGTCCGTGCAGGATCAACTGTTTCAACTCCATGCTGTGCTCCACGATCAGGGTCGGATCTTCCTCCTGGATCTGATGAAGCGCCTTGGAGACCTTCTCTGTATCACTTTTGTTGGGTGGCTTGACCGCCGTCCGAATCCGGGGTTCCGGATAATGAATGCGTTCAATGGTGAGGTCTGTCCCCTTCGTGTTCAGGGTATCATTTGTGTGTGAATCTTTCAGTTTGACTGTCACGCCGAGGTCGCCGGCTTGCAGTTCATTGACCTGTTCACGCGACTTGCCTTCTGACACAAAAATATTTCCAAATCGTTCATGCGTACCATTGCGGCTGTTGACCAGCTCATCACTGCTTCGCACCGTTCCCGCATAAACCTTGAAGTAGGAAACGATCCCGACCCGTTGTTCTGACATCGTCTTGTAAATAAACAGACTGGTCGGCGCCTTTGCATCGCAATTCAGTGTCTTGCCACCTTCCAGTTTCTTTGGTGGCCGGTCGGCAGGTGATGGACAGATATCATTGATAAAGCCCATGATCCGACCGCTTCCCATATTGCGTGTTGCTGATGCACAGAATACCGGGAAAATCTGCTGATGGGCTATAGCGATATTCAGGCCTTTTGTCAACTCTTCTTCGGAGAGGTTGCCATCTTCGAAAAAGTGCTCCATCAGCGTTTCGTCATTTTCCGCTGCTGCTTCGACAAGCGCATTGTGCATCGCCTGTGCGCGCTCCTTTTCACTGTCTGGTATGGGCTTCTTTTCGGGTTCTCCGCCATCGGGTGGAAAGACGTACATCACCATACGAAGGGCATCAACAATGCTATTGAATCCCGTACCCGAATTATATGGAAACTGTACCGGGATCACTTTCGGACCAAACCGTTTGACCGCCTGGTCAAGCGTCATATCAAAATCCGCTTTGTCGTGATCCATCTGGTTGATCACAAAAATGGAAGGTGTGTCAAACGTTTCGACATATTCCCAGATGAGTTCGGTACCCACCTCTACTCCGCTCCGTGCATTGAGCATCATCACAGCGGTATCGGCCACCTTCAGTGCACTGACCACTTCACCGACAAAATCATCAAAACCGGGTGTATCCAGGATATTGATCTTGGAATCCTTCCAGCTGACATGCATCAGCGTTGTAAACAATGAATTGCCGCGTTCCTGCTCAATATCTGAGAAATCAGAGACCGTGTTCTGGTCTTCGATCGTGCCTCGGCGGTTGATCGCTCCGGCCTCAAATAACATACACTCGTTAAAGAGTGTCTTCCCGGATCCGGAATGTCCGAGCAGGACGACATTCCGGATGTTTCTGGTTTCATAGCTCATAATCCGTTCTCCCTTTTTTGCGTCAACAATGATTTTTCAAGTGCTCGAAAGCAGGTATCAAAGTAGGGAGAATTTGCGGAAGAGCCAAGGGCCGGGAAGAGGATCATCCGGGAGGATGATCTTTATCGGACTGGGCATCTCTTTCATCGGGAATGCCGGAAACCTGTGAACCCTGTTTTCAGGTGATCCGCCATCCGAAACCGGATGAGATGGACATTATGGATGAAACATGATTCGTGAAGAATGGACCGCAGATCCACCAGATTTTCGGGAAGGCCCTGGATCAGAAACATGTACAGTTGTGCGCCATATCCCGGATGGTCTCCTCCAGCGGCCTGAACGAAATACCATATGATTTTTCAGCCCGATCCGCGTTATAAGCCCGTTGCTCATATGCCATTCTGACCTCTGTCTCACTCAGCCCGCCCCGTCCCAGCCACCGTCGGATCCGATTCATCCAAAGCGCGCTCTGCTCAGACAATACAGTAGACCGTGAATCCCGGCCCATGGCGACCGCCATTTGATCCAGGATCTGCTGATAGCTTGTATTCTCGCCATTCAACAGGATGCGTTCCCGCACCGGACCGCGATCCACCAGCATCATGACTGCTTGAGCTACATCCCGCGCGTCCACGAATCCGTGCGACCCGCCAGGATACCGCCGATTTCCTGAACATACAGCATCGATCAATACCCGTGTCGATCTCCCCTTACCAAGGGGGTCCAGGACAATAGTTGGCAGCACAATCGAAATACCAAGACCTTCCTCCATACCTCGCCAAACCTCCAATTCGCCTTCATATTTACTGTTGGCATAGATCCGATGGGCATCGCCGGGCTGAACCGAAGCCGACTCATCGAGCAGTATTCCGCCAATCGGCTGACCCAGAACGGCACTGGAACTGATGTGAATGAAATGACGCACGCCACCGTCAAGCGAGAGGTTGATCAGGTTCGCTGTGCCCTGGACATTGGTCCGGCCCAGCGCCCGATGATCGCGATTCCGATAGGATACCAGACCTGCCGCATGGATAACGATATCGACACTGTCCATGAATGCATCCAGGGTAAACAGATCGGTTATGTCTCCCTGATACCAGGTCACTCCTGCCGTTCGGCCGACGGGTTCCTGCATATGCCTCGACAGGCAATGGATATCCTCATGTCCGGCTTCCACCAGGGCCTCCAGGATATGGGCACCGATCTGGCCTGTAGCGCCGGTCAATCCAATACGAAGTGATCTTGACATCAGGACCGAAGGTAGGTGTTCCGCGGAAGATAGACCGCACCACCACAGGCATCGCGATCAGCGCCGGTCACCCCGCTAAGGAAGTTGGATTTTCCCAACCAACGCCACAAACCGGCTAACGCGATCAATGCCGATTCCTTGAAATCGATGATCTCATTCTCTGGCACTACCACCTGCCAATGGACTTGCCGCAACCCGTCTGTCAGCCGCTTCATCAGCCACGTGTTGCGCGCCCCTCCTCCGGTGACCAGAACCTGCCCCGGATTCTGTGCAGACCGCTCAGGCATGGACCGCACGATACATGCACGAATGCACTCGACAGCCGTATGAAGCTTGTCTTCCGGACTGCCTTCAAAATTCAGAAAATGGGCTACCATTCCGATATGGACTTCCCGGTTATCCAGTGTTTTGGGTGGAGCCACCTGCAGCCAGGGATGGTCCATGGCCCTGTCCATCAGGCCCTCAAGAATCACCCCGTCCCGGGCCAAACGGCCATCGTGATCCATATCCTGGCCTGCCTGCAAGGCAAGTGCATTGAGCAACTGGTTGCATGCATAGATATCCCATCCCGACCACTCGCTTTCCTGTATCGTGGAAATATTGACAATACCACCCAGATTGAGCCATGCCCCGTAGCCGGGAAAGAGCAGCTTGTCAGCCAATGGGGCCATCGGTCCGCCCTGTCCTCCGCGTGCGATGTCTCCATTTCGAAAATCGCAAACCACCGGCACCTCTGTATGAGCCGCAATCCAGGCACCATCCCCGATCTGTGTGGAAAAGGCAGGCTCTCCCTTCGGCATGTGAAAGACAGTATGTCCATGTGACGCAACCAGATCCGGCGTGACCAGATGACGCTGATGAAAGTCGCGAATCATCTCCCCATAGAGATTGCCCAATCCTGCATGGACAGTGGCCAGTTCCACTGCTGTGGCCTGAGGCAAGGCTTTCAGTCGGGCCGGCCATCCATCCGGATAAGGCACTGTCTCCGCGGCAATGATGCTCCACTGGAGTGGAACATCCGGATCCGGGGAATAGGAGAATCGGATGGTTGCCAGATCAATACCGTCCAGCGACGATCCTGACATCAACCCGGTGACAAGATGATCGGTCATTGGCTGGCTAACGTAAGGGTATATCGGGCGACGGCTTCGATCTCTTCCGGGGTCAGGATTCCGGCATACGGCGTCATCAGGCCTTTCCCGTGAGTGATCTGCTGGATGCGTTGCTCCAGGGGAAGGGTGGATGCGGTCAGGTCACCGGCGCCATTCAGGCCCCGGCGGCCATCTGCTCCATGACAGAGGACACAGTATTGGGTGTACACTGCAGCAGCATCCCTTACCGATGGCGCAGCTGGCTTATCCGTACATGCCCACAGAGTGACAGAAGCAAAAAGAGCGAACAGGACGAGTAGTTTCCAGATCATAATCAGCGAAGGTAAATCAGAATCCAGGGTGAGGCAACCTGTTTCCAACAGCGATGCTTCTAAAAAACAACCGGCTCAACGTGATATCGTTAACCCAGAACCGATCGGGACTGTCGGGCACCCAGACGACGGCGACGATGGCATCCCCTGCCCGGAGGTTTTCCGGCATCTTTACCTCGTATTGAACCGGCCACCAGCCTCCCGGTTCAGCCATGCGCACCAGTTGCATACCGTACCACGCACCATCGCCTTCCGGTTGTTGGAGATGAAATGCAAGATGGGCCCCTCGCTCGCCCGGTGCTGTATCGTCACCCACATGGATCCAGGCGGATAGTTGCAACCATTGGCCGGACCATTCCCGGGCCAGCGTATCGGTCAGGGTGATCCGGATGGTCGGACTGTACTGGTCCGTGCCCCGGACAGGCCAGGCCATTCGGTCCTGCACCCATTCTGCCTGCCGCGTCGAGTCGCGTGAGGCATGTAGTTGCACGATCTGTTCTGCAAACAGGGGAGAATTAGCCGGCCCTTCCGGAATATTCAGCCACCGCAACATCGAACGGTCAGGATTCACCTTGCCAAATGCAGCCCAATAATAAGGCCTGTTCATCTGGTCACTTTTCAATATTCCGTTTTCGATCTGCCAGGACTGGAACAGATTCAACCCGCAAGCGAGGAAGACAAGTGCTGGAAGAAACGATCTTCGCCAGGATGTCCCGCTCCAGGCTTCCCAACCCATACCGAGCGGGAGGGCCAGTACCGCGCAGGATTGCACCAGGGCACGCATACCGAAGGACCCCGCATACCACCAGATATGCCAGCTGAGTACGATCCACAGATTGGCGATAAAAAACAGGACTACAGGCCAGGCCCATGTATTTCTTTTTCTGACTAAGGGGATCAAACCAGCCACTCCGAGGATCATCAGGGGCGTGTACACCAGCCACCCTTTCCGGTAACTGAACAGGCCGTCCAGCAGATGAGGTCGGGTGAGATCAAAGGTATGCCCGTAGGCGGCATAGGTATTATAGATCCATTGCCCGGTGGTCCACTTCCAGATCAGCATTTGCGGGAAGATCGTCACCAGGCCAGCCAGAACGGCCACTCCCAAAACCGGCCAGTGAAGCCGGATCCACTTGCCCAACGCGGTCAAGTTGCCTGCTTTTTGCCATAGAAACCCGGCGACCAGGATCACAGCCAGTGCTTCGGAAGGACGGCAGAGGGCCATAACGGCCAGACAGAAGCCGAGCAGGACTCCTTTTCCCCATGTCGGGGATGCATACAAGCGCTCCAGGAGCAATAACAAACCGGCGTAAAGAGCAAACAGGTACACGTGGGGCATGCCCGGTTGGACAGTCGTGTAATAAAACAGGTTTGTCCCCAGTACCAGGATGGACAGGGTGATCAGCACCGTTCGGGGTTGCAGGTATCGGCCCAGGAAAGCATGGAGCCAGAATAGACCGAGCGCCAGCCAGGTCAAGCCAGCCAGGATGACCATCCATTGATAGGGTTGCGAAAGCCCGTCTGCCGGAAATCGGGGGTCAACAGAGGCCCAAAGATCGGCGATCGCATAAAACGGCAGCCAGAGGATGGCCACACCCATGGTATAGGTCGGCGTTGTCTGACCATCCTTTTCAAAGATCTGATAGGCTGTATCGGAAGGCTTGTACAGATCGAGGTGTTCCTGTACAAAAGCAAAGTCCGAAATGTCTCCGAACTTGAGAATGGCGGGTAAATAGAGGTAATACCCGTAGCTGTCCCAGGTGATCACCCGGGATTTACCCTCTGCTACCTGGTGGTGAAGAATACTCCAGACGAGGGAAAACCCGAGCAGAAGCAGCAGCACACGGCGAAAAGAAATGATCATGGGCGAACCATTATCCGGTATTGAATTTGGGTATTCCCCGTGGTCGGGCTAATTTTCCGCAAAATACAATGCATGCCGCAGATCGTAGATGCCCGTTTGGAAGACTATTGCAGCCGATGGAGTACACCAGTCTCGTCCGTTCTGGATGAGCTGGAACGCGAAACCCACCTCAAGACCATGTATCCACAGATGCTGACAGGTGCCTGGCAGGGTCGGTTTCTGACCCTGATCAGCCAGCTCATCGCCCCCAAACGGATTCTCGAAGTGGGGACGTTTACGGGATACAGCGCCATTTGCCTGGCACAGGGTCTGGCACCCGGGGGCGTAATCGAGACGATCGAAGTGGATGAGGAAAGAGCGCCCATGATCCGGCGCTATGTCGAAAAAGCCGGTCTTGCCGATCGGATCCGGTTGCATATCGGGAGTGCGCTGGATATCATCCCGGATCTTACCGGCCCGTTCGATCTCGTCTTTCTGGATGCACACAAACCGGATTACCCGGTCTATTTTGATCTGGCTTTTGACAAGATCAACCCGGGCGGCCTCATTCTGTCGGACAATGTCCTGTGGAGCGGCAAGGTCCTGGACACAGATCAGGATGAAGATACCCGGGCGCTGGATGCCTACAATCAGAAACTGGCCCATGATCCGCGCATAGAACAGGTGATCCTTCCATTGCGCGATGGCTTGTCCGTAGCCCGAAAATTGCCATGATGGATTCCCGGCAACGGTATGCGATCTTCTGTGCACAGGTTCCTGACCTTCCGGTCTTTATGGAACCCTGGTATCTCGATGCCCTGGCACCGGGATGGCAGGTTGTCCTGCAGGAAAGAGGCGGTAAGGACGTGGCGGCCTGGCCCTATTATCCAAAAAAGAAGGGTCCTTTCCGCTATGTGACCATGCCGCTTCTGGTGCGGATGATGGGTCCGGTTTTCCACCCCGACTTCGACAATGACCGGCAGCGATACAAATTGATCCCTGCACTGTGGGAGCAAATACCCAGACAGTTGATCTTCCGACAGGACACCCCCTATTCACTGACGAACTGGCTTCCTCTATACTGGTTGGGATTCAGGCAATGGACCCGGTACTCCTATCGCATCGATCTTTCCCAGGGGAAAGAACAGATACGTGAAAACATGACGGCAGAATACCGCCAACGGAAGATTCCCAAGGCACAGGAAATGGTCACTGTGGATGGGGATGGGGATCTTCAGGCATTTCATGCTGTCCACGAGATGACCTACCGCCGCCAGAACATGGCCAACCCGGTGCCCTGGTCTGTTCTGGCACGATTGGATGAAGCAGCCAGAAAAGAAGATCGACAAACCATTCTACTTGCAAGGGACAGGCAGACCGGGCAGGTGCATGCCGGGCTGTATCTGGTGCGTGATGAACACACCGTGTATCTGTTGATGGCCGGCACCGATCCGGATCTCCGCGCATCCGGGGCCTTTGTCCTTCTGGTGTGGGAGGCTCTGGAATGGGCCCTGCGACAACCTGGTCTTCGCTATTTCGACTTTATGGGCAGCATGATCGAACCGGTAGAGCGCGTCCGGCGGGATTTCGGAGCCAGTCAGATACCTTTCTTCCGGGTGGGGTATTTACGCTGGAAGTGGCTGGGGTTGTTGTTGGGGGGGAGAGTCTAGTTGATTCAACCTGTGATCTGAACTGTTTTTGGGGGATGTTTACACATGCAATCCTACCTGAGCAGGTTCATTCCTACCCCTTTCATCATTGTCGCTCACGACAGCATATTTGTCCATAACGCTGTCTTCGTATTATCGGAATTATGGAGGGGGATTGTTCAACGGTTTCGGGCTTTGCGTTCGGGCGGGTTTCGGAGCACAAAATTGTCAACAAGCACTGAACTTGAATAGTAGCACAATGCGTCAAGTTTGCACGTCACCCCGCCTGAAGCAAAACCCATGTTATCGGTTGTTTTTCTTCTCCTTTTGTTAGTTTTCATTTTCGTCTTGTTCTACGTGTAAGATGTGCAGAAGTCTATGAATTATAGGTGCAAAGAAAACTGCTGTTATACTTAAAAAGGCCACTCTACTGTAAAGAGCATACATAGATGAAAATATTTTTGCTGTCGGTGTTGTCATTTCTACAACCGGTCCCATACCTGTCAAAATCATACAAGCCATATGAAAACTGTCAAGCCAAGAAAATTGTCCAAAATGATGGTATCCAAATGTCCCTAACAAAACAGAAAACACAATTAACCCTAAAGCAAATAGTCCATACCTTCCAAGTCTGAATAAGAAGTAAGGTAACGGTGTTACCTTCTGTCTGCGGTTTTCTAATTTCATTTCTTTCTCATTTCTTTCATTAGGTCCTCTAAATAGTCCGTTTGAACTTCTTGAATTTCCAATAATTTTTTGTTCTGATGAGCCAATAAATGGTCTATTTTTTCACTCAACAATTTTATTTCAAGTTCTGCCTTTAAATTGATTTTGTAATCGTGTTCGCTTCTTTGCCTGTCTTTTTGTTCCTGTCTATTTTGGCTCATCATAATAATTGGTGCTTGAATTGCCGCCAAACAAGAAAGAATAAGATTAAGAAGTATAAATGGGAATGGGTCAAATGGTCGTGTGGCTAAAAACCAAATATTAATAATCATCCAGATTAAAATGAAAGAAAAAAAAGTGATAATGAATGTCCAACTACCACCAAATGCAGCAACCTTGTCAGCAAGTTTTTGTCCGAATGTGAGGTCTGCTTCTATTTCGTCCTGAATGTTTTCGGAAAGAATGGAATTATTTTTTATTGCTTCCATTACATCTCTATCAATTACTGCAATTTCTCCTTTTTCTTGAGTAATTAGTGATGTCAAATAAAGTCGTCTGTAATGATTTAGTTCATCTATAGTTATAAAATCGTTTTGGTCAAAGTCCGGGAATTCGGATTTGATTAGATTGAAAATTCCTTCTCTGATGTCCTGACCTTTTACGTCTTCACCCTTCTGAATTTCTTGTTTGCTTATGTGGCTTGTTTTCATTTTGGGTGTCTAAAATAACCGATAACGGTTTGCAGATTGGCGATGGGCGGGATTTTTAGCACCAAAGTTCATACGAAAATCAAATGTCTGTTTTAGCACAAATGTTTCTACGAAGCACGTCAGCCCGCCTTTTGCCAAACCGCTGTTAGCGGTTCGTTGTTTTACCATCATCGTTTCTATATTCTAAAATGTCAGCTGGTTGGCAGTCCAAGGCTTTACATATAGATTCCAATGTACTAAAACGAATTGCTTTTGCCTTTCCTGTCTTTAAAATGGAAAGGTTTGATAATGTCAAATCAACTCTTTCTGAAAGTTCATTGAGAGAGATTTTACGCTTTGCCATCATCACATCTAAGTTTACAATGATTGGCATAACTCAAACAGTTAAATCATTTTCGTTTTGTAATTCAATTCCTTTTTTGAATACCTGGGATATTATGAAAAGGATCACAGCCATCATCAGAAATGCAGCCGCATCATTCCAGTACTTTTCTACATGGCTCACTTCATATCCGTTTTGTATAAGCCGTTTGGTAAACTGATGAGCAATTAAGCTGACAACAGCTATAGCTATTGCTTCATAACTTATTTTTTCAATCAGTTTTGAGATTTCAACATCAAAAGGTTTTACCAGATTTAGTTTCTGGAAAATCTTCACTACAAGGTAAAACAGGTAAGCCTTTAGAATAACCAGTGCCACCACAAAACTCATTACACCAATAAATTGGGGAAAATGGTTTGTATACATTTCTGAGAGATCTAACCCCTTATAGATATTATGGCTGGCAATAGGTTTGAACAAAGCGTACACGAAATTGAAAATCAAGGCTCCTGCCTCAATGCATAGCCCAATAAAGGCGATCCAAGACACAACATGTAACACTTTTAAGATAGCATCATTTTTCTTTGTCATAAAATTTAAGATTAAATAATTGATGCAAAGATAATATAAATATATTGATAAACAATAAATAAACAACGAAAAACAAAAAAAAATCGCCAACGTCAATTATAAGTCCGCAGTAACTACTTGATACAAGGATGTTTAGACTGACAATGAAAGTCCGAAAAAAATCGCTTCGGGAAGGTCGTATTATTTAGGAGCTGTCTTTCACAATGACCGCTAACGGTTGGCATAAACGCAGGTGGGGCATTTAGCCCCACTTGCCGTTTTATGCTGTGTTAGTGATAGTTCTCTCCTCAATTTAGTTTTTGACTTCATGTCCAGAAAGTAGAGCATGACCCTGAACTACACCATCTTTTAATCCAAAGTTGAGAATAAGAAACCTATCTGGCTCAGTTTGTTTTACAAACTTGTAACCAACCACTAAATCCGTCGATATTGAAGGATCTCCTATTACAGAAATTAGTTTTGAATAGGACTCTCCTTCAAAACAATCAGTTTTGTCAAGTATATTTACAATTATGTTATCGTATTTATACTCATTATCTTTACCCGCATTAATCATCCTTTCTGAACACATTAGCTCAACGTAATCGCAATTTCTGGCTAAAAAAACCACTTCTTTTTCAGAAAGCACTAATTCTTCTTGAGGAATTGCTGAATATTTAGGTCAGCAAGAAGCAAATAGCGAAAACCAAATAAGCATTTTTAACCATTTCATATTTTCGAAATTTTGAGGTTAAAGATTTGGTTTCCTTTTTCAATTATCACCAAGTAAATACCTGAGGAAAGGGTAGCCGTTGAAAATGTAAATCGAGTAGAATTCGGAATTATCGGACCCGCTATACGTTGTCCTTGCATATCATAAATGCTAAAGGAATAGTCTAAATTATCTGAGCTTATATATAGGTTGTTTATTGTTGGGTTTGGATACACATAAATATTAGATTCCGCCAACAATTCAAGAGTATGAGTGGGTATATTGCAATCCTCTGCCAGAGGCAATAATTCAATCCCACAACCAGATTGAGGTATTGTAACCAAGCTTCTTGTTTGGCAGAATTGCCCGCCTTCTAAATCATCACCAGTTAGACTTCTTTTGTTTGCCCCATTATCTAACGTAGGATACATTATATTAGGGTCATTTGACGTATGTATAAGACCAAGTGCATGACCTATTTCATGTAGCGCAGCACTTTCAAAATCTATCTTGTTATTTGGGGGGCTTGCAGTTGTGAAATGCCATGAAAGACTGTTGTCGAAGGTGATTTCGGTAGGCCAAATTAGCTTCTGGTCATCTAAACCACAATTTGCTATATTCAAGTGTGTGAATCCTGCCAAACCTGCAGGAGTATTACCCATAGTAACAGGAATACCAAAACTCGAATTAATTCCATAGTTAATATCTATAGCACATCGCCATGTATTAAGTGCCCTAATGAACGCATTTTTTGCATCATCAGACGGTAAAGCGTCTAAATCAAATAAAACCGATTGATTAGATAAAAAAGATGTTAATCTTGCATGGTGTGAATGATTACAATCCCCAGTATTATAACCACTTTCCCCTTCTCTATCTTTTGTATAAGTTGAAAACGGTACATAGAGTTCTCCATTATTGGAATTGTCACTTGGGTCACTGGTATCAAAACAGGTGCAAGCAAATAAATTGTCGTTAATACAAACCCGAATTTCACCAGTTGCGGCATATTCGTCATTGTCCGTATCTGTTCTTGAAAAGCTGTTATCGACATATCCTTCTGTAGGTACTTTAACTCTGATTTTGGTATCTGTCCATTCTAAATAGTCTCCTTCTAAAGGGGCTACCCAATCTCCATTAACATCAGTAAATTTAACTCTATGTTCATCATTTGGAAGTCCACACCACTCATCCCCAGGCTCGGCACTATCATGGATGAATCCGCTACCAGTTATTTCTAAGATACTTTCTGTACCAGCACTCTTTTTAAATCAATACCTGTAATTTCAGGACTACAAGCTCGACTCTCTACATTTATTTCACCGCAAATTGTTTCTTGAAGCGTTCCTTCCGAATCATAAAACTTTGAATCAAATTGAGTGTTTTCAACATAAATTGGGTCTTCAATGTCAAAGTCTTGGATACTTACTCCAAAGGTACATAAGAGCAATTCGGTATTTTCATCCAAATAGTTTAACCCTGTTGGTAGAGCGTTTGATTCAAGTTTAATTTCGAAAACATCAGAAGTAATGTCCTGAGTGCTTAGTGAATAACTCGCGTTAAAATCCCCACTTGAAATTGCAAGATTTCCGCTCGTGATTATGTCCTGACCAAACCAATCTGTATTATAATTCACCTGTAAGGAAGATGACCGTAACTCAATTGGTTCTACTGATTTGACATATAAATTAAAATACAGAAGGCTTGAACTCTCTACAGATGAAGTATTTGCCGGTTCAATTCTAAACTGAAGACAATTATCCTTCTCAGATTCCATTTGGAATCCTTCTTCGCTATAATGAAGTCCAAGTTCTTTGTAAAAAGTATTTCTTCCTTGAAACGTTGAGAATTGGGATATCAGTTCTTTTGTTCTGCCATTGAATCTTTCTCGATAATATCCCTGTTTTTCAGAATAAACTTGATAGCAGTCTGAATCATCAATACCGTTCCGCTGTTTAGTCAGGAAGAAAACTCCTTCATCGCCTATTCTGAGTGTTAATGTATGAGCCGAAAAAACTCTTTCTCCATTAACATTCCCTCCAAAGGTTAAAACTTGAACCTCGCTTTTCAGAGTAGGACTTCCTTTTAACAATTTTACCACCTCAATCGAGTTGAGGGTATACGGTATTTCCTCAATGAGTACCTGTCTCTGACTTGTAACTTTCCCTTCTAAAATTAAATCAGATTTCTCTACCTTCTGATTAAAGGGAACTTCGTATAGTTGTCCGAACGAAATTGAAAGACAACTAATGATTAGACCGAATGTGAGATAAAACTTTTTCATGTTAAAAATTTTTGATTAAGAAATACTGCCATTTTGCTTGGCATAATTATCACTAACATTTATACTTACGAACATTTACTTCGTTTATCCGACCTGCATGCGCTCAGATCGTTCGTTTAGCAGCTCTATCGATCCGATAAACGAATGTTCAGAACCAATCCCTGAGAAGGAGCAGTCGCCTTTCCGAATGGCCGACCCGGGTTGCAGGTGGTTTTTATCCTTGATCATTCCCCAAGTTAAGGGTTATCTACTTGAGAACGACTCCCTTTCCAAGGATTTTAGGGTTCATCCGCTGACTTGAGTGCAGTGGTCGCCTTCCTTATCAGACCACCCAAAACGTTTCCATGGTTATCGGTTGGACAACCTGGTTGACTTGCCAACCCCTCACACACCCACTACCCCACAGGCCCGACCTTCATTCAATTCGTAAACCTTGGGGCCTTCCAGGATATAGAACTGGACTTGCAAAAGGAGAAGATCATGCCCCGGCCCTTCAGGTGAGCGTTCCGGGTTCAGTGCGATATCAGCGGGTAGATTCCCCCGCTCAAATAATTCCGTTTCAGAGTGGACTACATCCCCTTCCATAGCTGCTGTGTCCATTCGTACCCAGGCACTGTGGAAGTGGACATGGGTGGCCGAAAGGGGCCATTGCAGCTGGTTCGCATCGGTTTTGATGCGGATGACACCCGTCTCCAGGTCTGCCACCGGTCTGGTGTGCAGAATCTGTTCCAAGGGGTAGTTCTTATTGAGGTCAAACCCCAGAAAGATCTCTTTTCCTGTCGGCTCCACCAGCCCCGGTCCGACCATTCGGTGGCCCCTGATCGACGATTTGTCCTCCTTCATCACCTTGTGCAGTGTGCTGATCAACCGGGAAGTCATCCGCGCATCCCCGCAAGACCTGAAACTGTCACCCATCAGCCTCCGCAACAGGGCCGCTACCCGGGTCACCCGTCCAAATTCGGTAGCATTTTCCATGGTCCGTTGGAATTGCGGGCTGTTTTTCACCTGTTCGGCGTCATGGCGATGTGTCCGGCGCACCAGGTAACCCTCCAGACGCGAATGGTAAAACGTGAGGTCGTCCATCGTACCAGTGACCTTGAGGAGACTCTTCAATCTCGGCATGTTCCGTGCATTTTGTGTGGACTAAAAAGGATTATCACGTGAGCAGGTAAACCATACATCACCTGTATATAACGCATGAACCACAGGCAAATAATATGTGTAAGACCCGAAAATGACATATCTATCAAGGAAGTATGAAGTATGAATAAAGTATCTATGAAGTAAGGATGAAGTATATATAAAGTCAGATCTGTCCAAAATAAACCTCAGAAGGTTGCCCTTGACAGGTTGCAGTATTCCACTCGTGGCCTCATTCGGAAATTTTAATCGTAGTAGTTCACCTCTGGCCCGCCTCTTGCCGGCGACCCCGAGTGCTCGGGGCTTCTTTTGACGCGCCAAAAGAAGGCAAAAGCGCTTGTCGCCAAAATGGGCCTTCTTTTTATGTTAAAGAGCAATGCTAATTCGTATCTGGATTGATTGACGTTAACATCAGGACCCGGCCGCTCGTATTTGATCGGTGGTTATTTGCATCATTGTTACTCTTTTTTCACGTAAATTGTCAATACACGCATCACATGTCCGATCAAATAATGCGGCAGTTTGTACGATTGACTGTTCTCATACAACTATAGAATCCAATTGTTTGCCTGATTGACGGGTCCTTGATGTGCTGGGAGGCCCAGACGATATGTCTTGATCCGGACTGTAAACGTCCGGGCCCTGGTTTGGCGACGATTAATTTTGGGGGTTAGATTCAGATTTTAGGATGTGTAGAGTGTTATTTCATTGATTATCAGCACTCCTATTTTACAGAATAAATTGTTTTGGACAGATGTGATATAAAGTATATCCACACCCCGATAACACCTTCTATTCCTTGCAGCGAGAGGAGCACGTATACCGTGGAAAACCAATATTGATCCATGCTCAGGAAAGGCAAACAAGACTTGTGCAAGAAGACTTCTCCCTGATGGTTCATGAACAAGAGGTCTGCCCGTTGATGGCCGGCACCGATCCGGAACTCCGCGCATCCGGGGCCTTTGTCCTTCTGGCGTGGGAGGCTCTGGTATGGGCCCTCCGACAACCTGGTCTTCGTTATTTCGACTTTATGGGCAGCATGATCGAACCGGTTGAGCGCGTCCGGCGGGATTTCGAAGCCAGTCAGATACCTTTCTTCCGAGTGGGGTATTTGCGCTGGAAGTGGCTGGGTATTTTTCTCAACAGGAAGATCTGAATTTCGCCAACACAAAAAAGGGCGCACCTTCGTGCGCCCCCAACAGGCTTGCGTATGAGAATCTGTTTGCTCTTGATCAATACCGATTCCGGTAATTGTGTTTTTTCCGCGCGATTTTGCGATTCGCCTGTTTCTGGGCGTGACGGATCTGCGTTTTTTCACGCGGTGTCACCTTGCCGTCCAGCCGGGCCTGTTGCTTCATTTTCCGGATATGGCGCTGTTGACCTTTCAGTTGTCGTGCTTCATGGCGGGTCAGGTCGCCCTGATGAATGCCCTGGTGGATACGCTGGTGTTGTCTGACCTGTGTCTGACCAATGGCAGGTGTACAAACCTGGGCTGTACCCGCAGTGGTCAATCCGAATCCAAACAGGAACAGGAAAATGTGTTTTGCTTTCATGGCTAACTGTTTTATACCCGTTTGACCGTGCACTCCCCCGTCAGTTGATCCGGCCGTCCTTCTTTAACGCGGCGTTAACCCGCCGTGAATCGTATTTTCGGGCAAAATCTCTGTCCCCGATGCTCAAACATGTCGAACATATCGGACTGGCCGTCGCAGATCTGGCTACGGCCAATGCCCTCTACACAAAACTGCTGGGTACCGAACCCTACAAAATGGAAGAAGTGGAAAGCGAAGGGGTTATGACTTCCTTTTTCCAGACCGGCCAAAGCAAGATCGAACTCCTGGCTGCTACCACACCCCAATCCCCGATCGCCCAATTCATCGAAAAACGAGGCGAAGGCATCCACCATATCGCTTTTGAAGTAGCTGACATTCACGTGGAAATGGAACGATTGAAAGCCGAAGGGTTCCGCTTGCTGAATGAAACACCCAAACGCGGCGCAGACAACAAGCTGATCTGTTTTATCCATCCGAAAAGTGCCCACGGGGTGCTGGTCGAACTTTGCCAGTCCATCCCGGACGGTGACGACGCATGATGGAGCCATCCATCCTGATCATCGCCGTGATCGGCGGTTTCCTGGCCGGGGTCATCAACACACTGGCCGGAAACGGGTCTGCGATCACACTCACCATCATGACCGAGCTGATGGGCATGCCCGGAAATCTGGCCAACGGAACCAACCGGCTTGGCATTTTCTCCCAAACTGCCTTGGGAGCCTGGGCCTTTCACCGCGAAGGCAAGCTGGATCTCCGACAAGCCAGACCCTATATCGCCATCACCTTCCTGGGGGCTATCCCGGGTGTCTGGACAGCACTCCAGGTCAGTAATGAAGAATTCCGGTCCGTCTTCGGTTATATGCTCATCGTGATGCTGTTCGTCATCCTGGTCAAACCCGAGCGGTGGTTGAAGGAGGGAGTGATCAGAGACAAACCCGACTACTGGTTCTCAGTCCCCATCTTTTTTGGCCTGGGATTTTACGGCGGATTCATCCAGATGGGGATGGGCATCTTTTTTCTGGCGGCCATGGTTCTCGGTGCCGGTTATGATATGATCCGTGCAAATGCCATCAAAGTCCTGGTGGTGGCGGTCTTCACCCTGTTGATCATTGTTGTCTTCCAATGGACAGGGCGGATCGACTGGAAAGCTGGACTGTTGATTGCCAGTGGTCAGGCAGCGGGCGGCTATCTGACAGCAAAATATGCCTCCCGATACCCGGAAGCAAAAGTGTGGGCCTACCGTCTGCTGATCGTTGTTGTTATCGCCTCCATTGTGAAAATTTTCTTTGATTAACCCTTGTTGAATACGCCAATTCGCCATTCTGTGGCATCCTTTTGAAGAATGGCTACTTTTGTCCAACGCCCGATCATGAAACCTGTATCATACCGCACAATCTTCCTGTTCCTCCTGATGGCCATAGCCTGGTCTTCCGGATGTGGTCCGGGCGATCCGTCCTCCCGTGTCGGTATTCTGCCAGCTGCCTTTGGCAAGGCCAACAAGCTTACCGTGATCGCAGACAGCAGCTGGTGGGCTTCCGGGCTGGCAGACAGTGTCGACTATACTTTCGGCGCGCCATTCCTGATCCTGCCCCGGCCTGAGCCCCTGTATGATCTTCAGCATTTTGACTTCAAGGAACTCGATTACAAACCCGCCCGGAAAGAACTCCGGTCCTATCTGATCATCAGCCATGAAGGCTTGCGGGGAAGCCGCCTGGATGACATGATGCGCAAGGATCTGGGAGACAGTCTCCTCCCGGCCGATAAGCCCTATTCGGTCAAGATGGTTCAAAACCGGTGGGCCACTGGTCAGGTCGTCTTCTACATCTACGGACGAAATGCGGATGCAGTGTACCAGGCCATTCAGGAGCGCGGACCCGCCATGCTGGCCAAACTGAAAATCCATGATCTGCCCATCCTGGAAAGTCAGGCCTATGCCACACGGGAAAATGCCAGCCTGACCAATAAGGTGCAGTCATGGACAGGTGCCCATTTTCGCATACCCGGAGAATTTGTCCCAGCATTGGAACAGGACAGTACCCTCTGGCTGCGCAAGGATGCCGGAGAAATGATCCTGGGTCTGCTGTTTAAAAAAATACCATACATCAATCAGGAACAATTCAGCCTGGAGGGTTTCAAATCGTTGCATGACGACATGACCCGGATCGTGACCAGTCAGGTCAGCGAACCAACACGGATGGTGGCAGACGACCGGGAGTTGCCCCTCTTTTTTTCTGCTCAGACACTGGATCAGCAATATGCGATGGAAGTGCGCGGTATCTGGTCCATGCAGGGTGACTTCATGGGTGGACCGTTTATCTCCTATGTGATCCAGAGCCCGGATCAGCAATCCCTGATTCTGGCTACCGGGTTTATTTATGGCCCCGGAAAGTCAAAACGTGAATGGATGCAGCAGCTGGAAATCATTTTGCGTACGGCCCGATTTTCGGGAATCTGAATCCGGAGTTGTTCCATTTGCCTATCCAAACAGAATTACAGACCTTTAGTGTGATACAGGAAGGATGGCTCGTTTCGGATGACCCATCAATCTGTAATCCACTTCTGCATGACTGAACCAAAGCCCTTTTTGAACCGAAAATTCATT
Source organism: Saprospiraceae bacterium (assembly GCA_016710115.1). Classification (GTDB taxonomy): domain Bacteria; phylum Bacteroidota; class Bacteroidia; order Chitinophagales; family Saprospiraceae; genus JAGNXB01. The sequence continues at coordinate 294,106 of JADJLN010000001.1, read as the reverse complement.
TCCGGTCTCCTGATCGTCCTGATGATCGCTGGTGCTGCTGCCAGTGTATGGTGGTATACGACCCGGAGTGCATCGAGTGATTTGTTTCACGCACTGCCCACAGCGACCGAGGCAGAGGTTCAGGACCCTGCCTGGACCCAGGCGAAAGAGGCGTACCAGCAAGGCACATACCCGGAGGCGATCAATCTGCTCGAGGCGCATCTGGCAGGACATCCCGATCATACGGAAGCCTGGTTTTTACTGGGTTTGAGCTGTCTGGAAACCGGGGAGGAAGAACGCACCATCCAGATCATGGATGAGGTTCGCTTGAACGATCCGTTGTATTATGCAGATGCCACCTGGTACATGGGACTGGCCTGTCTGAAACAGGATGACACGAATCGCGCTCGTCTGTTGATGGGCGAACTGGACAATGGTCCGGATTCCTTATTCCAGGCAAAGGCCAATCTGGTGATTCAGCGATTTTTGTAGGGTCTGTTTGAAGGTAGTCTGGTTCAGTATGTAGATTCCAGGTTCCTTGTTCCAGGTTCCTTGTTCCAGGTTCCTTGTTCCTACTCTACCCCGAGCACTCGGGCCTGGTATTCTTCGTGTCTCATACAGTCTTACAACGCCTGGCTGTTCAAGGTTCAACATGGAGCCTGACGGCTCATGTGTTCAACGTTCAAGGTGTTCCAGGCTCCTGGTTGTCTTTGTGTCAATAAGTCTCGGAGAACGCTCTGCTGTCCAGGGTTGGGGGCCCGGGCGGCCGTGTCGTCCTTGTTCCAGGTTTCTTGTTCCTTGTTCAACGTGTTTTCGCGTTAATCACTTTCTTCCAAGCTTGGTTGCCCGCCCGAAAAAGCAACACCCAATCCCCAGGGACTGCACATCTGTCCAAAACAATTTATGAATGATAGACCGCCATTGTCAACGTTTGCTTCTCTTGATCGGTAAGTGACTGAGTGGCAAAAACCACGAAGAGTTTCGCCTTCTGCTTTCCGTCTTTCTCAAAGTTCCAAAATCTCCATATTGGCCCTCCGCCCTTTCATTCGAAATAACCCAATAACGAAATAACCCACAAACACCCCCAAAAAAAAACGGCTCCTTCTGTGAAGAAAGAGCCGTTTTTGATTTTGCAGATCAGCGATCTACAGTTTGTATGTGTCCGTTTCTTCAGAATTTATCTTCTGATGATTCATGTTGCGCAGTTCTATTTTCTCCGTTTCGGATGACGGGGCATCATGGTTCCCTCCGTGACCATAGATCTCGCCCAGGATGGGGGCAATTGCCAGACCGACCAGGCAGGACAGCTTGATCAGGATATTCATGGATGGTCCGGATGTGTCCTTGAATGGATCACCCACCGTATCACCAGTCACGGCAGCCTTATGTGCTTCAGAACCCTTGTAATGCATCACACCGTCGATGCTCACTCCGGATTCGAATGATTTCTTTGCATTATCCCAGGCGCCACCGGCATTGTTCTGGAAAATAGCCCACAGAACACCGGAGACGGTCACGCCGGCCATATAGGCACCCAACGCTTCCGGGCCCATGAAAAAGCCGACCAGGATAGGTGAGACGATGGCGATCAAACCGGGCAGCATCATCTCGCGAAGAGCAGCCTTGGTAGAGATCTCCACACACTTGCCATATTCCGGCATCCCTGTACCTTCCATGATTCCCGGGATCTCCTTGAACTGACGACGGACTTCCTTCACCATTTCCATTGCAGCCTTTCCTACAGAATTCATCGCCAGGGCACTGAATACTACAGGGATCATGCCTCCGACAAAGAGGGCAGCAAGGACATCCGCTTTGAAAATATTGATCCCGTCAATACCGGTAAATGTGACATAGGCGGCAAACAGACCAAGCGCAGTCAACGCCGCTGATGCAATGGCAAAGCCCTTACCGATCGCTGCAGTGGTATTTCCGACTGAGTCCAGGATATCAGTCCGGGTACGGACTTCTTTTGGCAGTTCGCTCATTTCAGCGATGCCGCCAGCATTATCTGCGATCGGACCAAAAGCGTCAATGGCTAATTGCATGGCCGTGGTGGCCATCATGGCTGAAGCGGCAATGGCCACACCATAAAATCCGGCAAAGGAATAGGCTGCCCAGATCGCACCGGCAAAGAGGATGATCGGTCCGGCTGTGGAGATCATGCCCACTCCCAGTCCACCGATAATATTGGTCGCTGCACCTGTACCTGATTTGGCAACAATATCCATCACCGGTTTTTTACCGATGGCGGTGTAGTATTCCGTCATCCAGGAGATCGCTCCGCCGACAAACAGGCCGACGAGAACAGCATAAAAGACGTCAATGGGCATCACGGTCACATCACCAATGCTGAAAAAGTGCATGGTCATGGTTTCCGGGAGCAACCAGTGGATAGCGAAGTAGGAAGCGATCCCTGTCAGGATCAACGCTGTCCAGTTGCCCATATTCAGGGCTTTGGATACGGCTGCTTCGGTTGGTGTATCATCGGATACCCGCACCAGCCAGGTACCCATAATGGAAAAGATGATGCCGATGCCAGCGATGAAGATGGGCAGAAGGATGGGACCAATACCACCGAAGACATCATTGACCTGTCCGCCCATGTCGCGAATGACATAGTTGCCCAATACCATGGCAGCAAGTACGGTTGCCACATAGGAGCCAAAAAGGTCGGCACCCATACCGGCCACATCACCGACATTGTCGCCCACGTTATCGGCAATCGTTGCCGGGTTTCGCGGATCATCCTCAGGAATACCGGCTTCTACTTTTCCGACAAGGTCAGCGCCCACGTCGGCAGCTTTTGTATAGATACCACCCCCTACGCGTGCAAACAGGGCAATGGATTCAGCACCGAGTGAGAAACCTGCCAGGGCCTCCAGGACGATGGTCATATCGTGTACATTGGTCCAGACACCACCCAACTGCCAGGAAAAAAGGAAGGCAAAGAGTGAGGCCAGTCCAAAAACAGCCAGGCCGGCTACACCGAGACCCATGACGGTTCCACCGCGGAAGGATACTTTCAACGCCTGTGACAAACTGGTCCGGGCGGCCTGTGTGGTCCGCACATTTGCCTTGGTAGCGATGCGCATACCGATGAACCCGGCGACAACAGAAAACACGGCGCCAATCACAAAGGCGACGACAATAAACCAATGAGTCGTCTCTACACGGGTGGACAGAAAGCCGAGCAGTCCGCCGGCGATCACCACATAAATGGCCAGTACGCGGTATTCCGCTTTGAGAAAGGACATCGCCCCATCTGAGATAAAGCCGGCGATCTTGCGCATTTTATCATCGCCATCATCTTGTTTGCCTACCCAGTTGAACATGAAGGCCATATAGATCAGCCCCAATACGCCAAACAGGGGTAACAGGTACACGAGGTTTTCCATTCAGTGTGTCGTTTTGTGTGAATGCTAAGTGAAAAGACCGACAAAGGTAAAAAAAGCCTGTCAACCAAGCACAGGATCAATGGATCCGGGAGATCACTCTTCAATCCAGATCGTCTTTTCTTCAATGGGCCTTCGTTCACCAACCGGCAGAGGCAGGTCTGTGTATCCAAGATAGAACAGGCCGATACACCGTTGTCCGGGAGGGAGGTGGAGCCAGTCAGTCAATGCCGGAAGAGTGCCCGGAGTACTCCAGTATCCTGCCAATCCATTGGCCGTGGCGGTCAGCCAGAGATTCTGGACGGCGGCAGCGACAGCAGCAATTTCCTCCCATTCCGGGACTTTCTCTTCGGGGTCCCGTTGAAGGATGATCAGAATGATCGAATCTGATCGAAGGACATTTTTTCGCGCCTTTTGCTGTTTTGCCTCGGAAAAAGAAGCTTCCGGGGTTTGTCTCGTGTAGGCCTCAGCCAGAAAATCAGCCAGTCGCAGTCGGGCAGGACCCCGAAACACCTGGAATCGCCAGGGTTCCGTTCGCCGATGAGTGGGGGCCCAATTGGCGTTTTCCAGCATCTGTTGGATGAGCTCCCGGGGAATGGGGCGATCCGTAAAGACGGGTGGGAAAACCGATCTGCGAGTCCGGATCAGATCATTGAGCTGCTGGGGTTCCATACAAATTCTTTTGACTGGTGAAGGTACGACCTCTCGGAGGGGCCAGACAACCCTTTGGTCGGTCAGGTGTTATGGATAGCAGGAGGCAACACTGCTTCCTCTCCCGATTCCCGGAACGGACTGACAATCACATGTGGCAACACCTCAAAAGCTTCTTTATTCACCGGTTTCACCGATCACTTGTGTCGGACCAGGTTTCCTGTCTGGAACAATATGAACCTCTCCTGCGATCGCCGGATGAGGTTGAACACTTTGCTCGTTGGAGTGGCTCAGGAGCAAGTGAAACATTCACAGATCGGCTCCGTCATGCATTCAATATGCATCGGGCCGGCCTGGATCCGGAAGATGAGGAACTGGATTTTATGGAATTTCAGTCTACTTCCGGGTTTGTCGTTCACCTGAAAGACAATCCGGCATGTGCAATGGAAGCGGCCTGCATCCAGGATCATCTACGTGACCTGGTTATCCAGCAGGGATATCGGATTGTCATTGCTGATCGCAGGATCAGGAAGAAAGAAAATCGGCAGGAAATCGTGGAGCGATATGTGTTGAAATTGCCATTGGAAAGGCAATGTGGAAAAGCGGCAATTCAGGGATTTGGGACTATTACCATCGAAGTCCTTTCTTGTGGAACACATCCCTGCAATTTGAAATTTATTACAAATTACCATACAGGCAGACAATATCATCCAGCTGAACCGTTCAGTGAGCTCATGGAGCACTTGATATCCTGATCAGGGAGACGGTATTGGGTATTAGGTATTAGGTATTGGGTATTAGGTATTGGGTATTAGGTATTGGGTATTAGGTATTGGGTATTGGGTATTGGGTATTGGGTATTGGGTATTGGGTATTGGGTATTGGGTATTGGGTATTCATTATATTTTTAGGTATACTCCGGGCCCTCGTTTCGATCATTGATTTTTTTTATTTTTTTTGATTTGTTATTTGTTATTTGTTATTTGTTATTTGTTATTTCCAACACTCCTTGTCTGTAAGTATCCATTCCAGGTAGATCATTGTCTATAAACTCAGAACTTCCACAACCAGATCCAGTTTGATGATGATCTCATCATTTGTCTTGATCATACCCATCAATGCTGTAGGTGGTTGAATACCAAAATCCGACATTTTCAGTGCGCGTTCTGCATAGATCTGTAATTTTCCTTCGCTCAATTTTCGCACACGTGCCTGGACGGGCACTGACCTTGAAGTACCAGCTATCGTGATCCGTGTGTGGGTGGCTAGAGTAGTCCATGCTGATTTGATCGCCTGGACATTTTCGATGGATTCCAGCTCGATCCACATCGTCGGGTGGGTTTTTGCTTTCAGGGCGTGATAGAAGTCCTTGTTCATCACTTTATTCCCGCAATCAAATAATTGTGTTTGCAATCGGAGATGGGTATTGCGAAATGCCCATTGGGTTCGCTCCGGATGATATCCACCGACGATCTGGAACGGCAGGCTGACAAAAGTCTGACGACAGGTACAGGTGAATGCATTCACATTGGAGGTCCCGTGAATTTCCAGTTTTGACATCGGATGAATCAGAAACCGTGGACCTGATGTCTGACTCCCGGGATGCTGCCCCCACAGACTGAGGAGACCGGGAAAAAGAAATGATGCAACCGTCAGGGAGATCATATAGATGAATTTCACGAAGATGAATTTTCCAGGCTAAAAAAAGGGCCGCCCCGACCCGAATACTCGGTGGGGCAGCCCAATCGATTCATTCAATCGCTTCATCAGAATCCGATCACGGCTTCAATCATTAAACCGTTGAATTTACCATTGACCAGGTTTCCTGCTGCTGAAGTCCAGTTTTCATCATATGTCTGACTCACATATTCCAACTTCGTCAGCACATTATCCGTAACAAACCATCCAGCACCGGCATTTATCCGGCTGACCGTTTTATCTGCTGGAGCGGTTCCGGAATTGTCGTATGAATCAGCACCTGTGACCGAATTGTATCTGCCACCAACAAAGAACCGCTCATTGGCACCGAAACGGTACAACAACTCAAGTCCCAACTGTGTATAAGTGCCTTTTTCAAAGGCGTCTTCATTGCCATCCGCACCACCTGCATATCCTGAAGCGATTTCATACACACCGAAGAATTCCAGACCCATAAACTTGACAAATGGGTTGATCTGGATCGCAGTCAGATTGCGCAAATTCGGATTGACACGACCTGTGAAGTCATTGGTTGTGGTCACTCCGGCATCATTCTTATAGTCCAACACTTTGTAATAACGTCCTCCTGCACGGTCGCCACCATAAATCCGGTAGCCACTGGCGTAACCTGAGCAACGATACAAGGAACCAGTCAGACGGATTCGAAGATCATCTTTCAACTGGGAATCCCATCCCAATTTCAGCCAAAATGCAGGAGGATATTTGGTGTCCTCGGTTGTCTTGATTACAGTCGGATTCAGGATCCCTGTACCAATACCTGCCAATGCAATAAAATCACCAGGGAAGAACTGCAATTCAAAGAAAGGCTCTGCCGTGTTGTTATCCATCAAATAGTTGCCTACAAATGGATTGTAAAGTGCATTGGCATTATCCGTGCGGCGATAAACAGCATCCCCATAGGAGAAATTGTCTACACCAGCCTTGATCGTCATCACATTCATCAGTCCATCCAGAAAACCATCTTTGATAAAATCAAGACGGTCGACTTGCAGATAACCACCTTTTACCCAGGATTCATTGTGGTGTCTGGAGCTCAGATAAGTCCGCAGATGCACACGCAATCCGTTGCCCAATTGGGCATCCAGGTTCAGGTTTGCTGTTGGAAGATTGACGCTGTTTCCAACGGGAACAAGGGTAAAGCCGGTATTTACATCTGCTTCGTGATTCAGGAATTGATACTGCAAAGCAAAATCGCCACCAACTCTCACTTTCAGCCCGTCATAGGCCTGTTGATCGCCTTTCTTACCTACTTCAAATACGTTCAATCCAGCTTGTCCAGGTGTCCTGAAATATTGAATGTTAGGTTGTTGTGCACTCATAGTCTGGACTAAAGCCAGCGTCAGCACAATTGCAAATAGTTTCGTCAGGGTTCTCATTTGATTGAAATTTAAGGTCATTGATAAGGTTAATGATGAAGCGGGTATTACCTTTTCAGGCGAACCGCGAAGTTGATTTTAATGTCATCCGTTGTCGACACGGTACCGAGCAGAGCTGTTGGCCGCTCGATCTCATATTGCGACATCTTCAGATCATAGCTGCCGGATATTTCATATCCTCCAGCTACCGATTTTCCTTTGGCCATGATGGTCACTGTTCTGTACCTGCCGGCGATGGTCAGGGTCCCCGTTGCTTTGATCTGGTCACCATTCACATCCACCCTGGTGGCTTTGAATGTGATGTTGGGGAATTTGGCAGCGCGAAGAGCATCATAGGTTTTGTTGTCCATGACACTTCCTTTCGTACTCTTGATCTTCTTCACCGGTATACGAACATTGAGTTCATCGATTGCCGTCAGTGTTCCTCCTGTGCTCTGAAACTTTCCCGAAACAAGTACCTCCTGTGCTGTCGAAGTCCAGTCATGAACATTCGATGAGCCGTCAATCGTCAACGTCACTGTTGAAGCAGTAAACAGGTCCTGTGCGGAGAGTGATAGAGAGGTCAGAAGGATGATCGTGCTGATAATTGTTTTCATCTTCTAAATTTTACTCAAACCTACGGGGCTTCTCCACTGCCCAGATTGATGTACCTCATGTGGCATCGTGATTTGAATCACATCGTTGCCCGGATTTTCATCATTTTGATACCCAACTGGTTAGCCGTTCTCGACTGGTGTTTCCAGCATCAACTCGCCATAATTGGTCTGTGCATCATCCGACCGGACATGAAACCCTTTCGCCCGGAACAGTCGATCCATGGCGGTGTTGGATTTCAGAAAAGAAGCATAAAGTCGTTTGAATCCACGTTCTCTGGCGATCTGAATAATATAATCCGCCATCGCCGAACCCAGCCCCTGATGCTGCCAGGCATCAGCAACAACAATAGCAAACTCAGCGCCGTCATTCCAGTTGTCTCCGACGATCCGAACCACACCGATAATGGTGCGTTGACCCTTGACCGGGGTTTCGGCCACAATGGCCATCTCCCGGTCATAATCGATCTGGGTGAAGCGGGAGAGAAACTCAGGGTCTCCCTGTGGGATATACCCGAAGAACCGGAAATAGATCGTCTCCTTGGAGAGGTAATCAAACAGTTTGGCCTCGAGGGGTTCATCCTCCGGTTTGATGGGCCGCAGCTTGACCTCACCACCATCCTTTAACTGAAATACTTTACAATACTGGGAAGGATAGGGCGAGATAACCAGATGTTCATAGGGTCGTGTGGCGGCTCCCACAGATTCGATCATCATCCTCGCATCCAGGACAACGCCACCGTGTTCATCTACGGCAAAGGGATTCAGATCCATCTCCCTGATTTCCGGAAAATCCATTACGAGATAGGCAAAACGGATCAACAGAAAATAAATGGCATCCAGATCGACACCGGGCATACTCCTGTATCCATCCAGCAGCTTGAAAATCTTCGTCCCCTGGACCAGATGTTTTGCCAGCGACATATTTAACGGAGGAAGTGCCATCTGCAGATCTTTGAAGACCTCCACCGCGACGCCGCCCATGCCAAAAACAAGGACAGGACCAAAGACGGGGTCCTGTTTGGCACCGATCATCAATTCATAACGTTTGTTGGCCATCGCCTCCACGGTTACGCCGAGCAGTCGGGCTTCCGGTCTGGCCTTGCTGGCACGTTCCATGATCCGGTCAAACGTATTCATGACCAGGTCGGGATGATGGATATTCAGAACGACACCTCCGACATCCGTTTTATGCGAAATGTCCGGTGAGTCAATTTTCACCGCCACTGGATAGCCCAGTTGCTCTGCAGCGTTCACCGCAGCTTCAGAAGTGGGTGCATGGATGACCCGGGTAACCGGTATTTCATAGGCATCCAGAATTTCTGTGATCGCTTCCCGACCCAGCTGTGTCTGGCCAGAAGCCAGGGCCTGATCAATCACTTGCCTGACCTTCATCCGATCCGGTGTAAATGCCTCCGGCACCTCCTCTGGCGTTTCATAGAGGATCTCCAGGTTTTTTGCGTAGTCGTTCATCAGCAGGAAAACATCCACGGCACTTTCCGGAAACCGATAGGCCGGTACCGATCCCTTTTCCAGGATCTCCAGGGCATTGGTGACATCAGTCTCACCCATCCAGGATGCAAAGACAGGCTTGTCGGTATTCCGGCTTTCCTGAACAACGGCCCAGGCAACCGTATCCGGCGGTGTGATGGCCTGTGGGACAAAGATCACCAGCACTGCATCGACTGCCGGATCATCCAGACACAAACGCAGAGAACGGCCAAACTGCTCTGCGGTACCATCGCCCAGAATATCGACAGGATTGTTGTGGCTCCAGTTGTCACTGAGCAACTGATTCAGGCTGTCCATGGTCTGCGGACCGAGTGCAGCGATTTTGCCGCCCTTCCGAATCAGATAGTCTGTTGTCAACACGGCTGGTCCACCGGCATTGGTGACAATCGCCAGACGGGGACCGGTCGGCCTTGGCTGCATGGCCAGTGCCTGTGCACAGTAAAACAGGTCAGCCATCTTTTCCACCCGCAACATCCCGGCCCGTTTGAAGGCCGCGTCAAATACCAGGTCATTCCCGGCAAGAGAACCCGTGTGGGACAATGCTGCTTTGGCACCTTCTTCACTGGAACCTGATTTGAGGATCAGAATGGGTTTGGTGCGCGCATAAGCCCGGGCTGCACTCATGAATTTACGTGCATCCGTCAGGCTTTCCATGTAGATCAGAATGCTGGACGTTTGCGGGTCGGTGCTCATGTACTCGATCAGATCATGAAAGCCGACATCTGTCATGGAGCCGATCGAGACAAAATAAGAAAAGCCCACGCCCTGCTCTGTCGCCCAATCCAGGATACTGGCACACAAGGCTCCACTCTGGGAGATAAAGGCGATCCTCCCGGGCAGCGCACCCCGACTGGCGAAGGTGGCATTCATCCCGATCGCCGGGTTCATAATGCCCAGACAGTTGGGCCCCAGAATACGGATGTCATACTTTTTTGCAGTGGCCAACACGTCCTCCAGCAGGGCATGGCCTTTGTCACCTGCTTCCTTGAATCCGGCCGACAGGATGAGCAGTGCCTTGATCCCGGCTTTGCCACAATCTTCGACAATTCCCGGCACCAGCTTCGCCGGGATCTGGATCACACCGAGATCCACTGGTTCGGGCACGTCCAGCACCGAACGGTAGCAAGTCAATCCCAGTACCTCCCGGTATTTCGGATTGACAGGTACCAGACGACCGGCATATCCGGCCACGATCATGTTGTTCATCACGGCAAATCCCAGGGAGGCAGGCTTCTCTGAAGCCCCGATGATCGCAATGGAAGAAGGACGAAAGAAAGGTTCTAATTGAGCTTTCATGAGTGGATTATGTAAGGCGACAATAGGGCGCCAGTTCGTGCAGACCTCCGTAGAGAATGGTCTCAAAAGTTTCCCACAACCGGCTTCCTGTCTGCGTAGGCGATTCGAGGTAGGGAGCAGGCATCTGGTTCATGCCTGCGACAAAATTGTAGATACACCTGGGGAGTGCCTGAAGGTTATAACCGCCTTCCAGTGTGGCGAATACCCGGTCAAACTCTGCACCCAAACGGCGGCCCAGTTGATAGTACAGGTCCAGACTGAAATTAAGATCCAGCAGGGGGTCATATTGATATCCGTCAAACCCGGCAGAGATCGCCACCACATCCGGCTTGAACTGGTGTGCTACGGGAAGAAAGTGATCAAAGGCAGCCCAGAAAAGATCATCACCGCTGCCAGGGGGAAGAGGTGTGTTCAGCGTAAATCCCTTGCCCTTTCCAACGCCGATCTCATTGATCCAACCGTGTCCCGGAAAGGCAGGAAACTGATGAACCGACCAATACAAGACCTGATCGGAGGCTTCGCATATCCGGGAGGTGCCATCGCCCAGATGACTGTCGAAATCGAAAACAAGGACCTTCTTCCCCTGCTGGACCAGGTAGCTGGTTACAATGGCCACATTGTTAAAAATACAAAAACCGCTGGAATGGCCGGGATGGGCATGGTGGCCAGGCGGCCTGCAGAGTGCAAATCCGCCGGTACGGGGTTTCCGGATCCAGCCATTGGCCTGAATCCACAGCCCGTCGGACACGGTTGATGTACGCTTCTTCATGGACCAGTGCGAGCCAGGATTCTGCTTCCGGCAGGGAAGCATTGGGCAATTCCGTGAATGCCGACAGTCGTTCGGGTCGCTCTGGATGGCCTCCAGTAACGTGGCCCAGAAAATCGGCATGAAAGATCAATTGCATGGTTGTGCCAGGAGGAGTTGATTCCAGATGCAAAGTACGGGCATCTTCCCGTGTCGGGGAGTGATCCAACTCATGCCCTGTCCTGTGTCAGGTCAGCATAGGATAAACAACAAAAAGAGCCGAACAGCAGGACTGCCCGGCTCATCACATTGTGTGAATATAGATTCCTCTTATTTTTCCGACCAAACAGTCGACCCAGAAGCTCATCCCCATTCCGGCGACATCATCCACAATGCTGCCGTCGCCGTCTTTATCGAGGAAGGCAGTCAGCATGGCCATTTTGGGATCCTGCTGCGCCTGACCTCCCGTTTTCAAACCGCCAAGAACACCACCGAGCATACCGGCCAGACCGGAAGCATCGAGGTTATTGTCCTTTTTGGCTTTCCCCAGAGCACCCATGATCATCGGGGCCAGTGAAACCATCAATGAACCGACCTGATTTTTGTCGAGACCTGACATTTTGGAGATGGTCTCTGTTGCAGAATCCTTTCGATTGCCAAGTATATGACCGAGGATACCATCCCCGTTTGTTGCCTTTGGATTGGCAGGCTTGGCCTGACCGGTAAACATGCCCATGAGGTCATCCAGAACGGATCCGTCATGGTCACGATCCAGTGCATTTGACAGAGCAGAAGCACCGGATGGTGTGGAGGCATTTTTTGCCATTGCCCCGAGGAGAATGTTCATGATACCCGAAGTCGCTACCTGCGTTTTCTGGGTATCTGCGCCACCGATTTGCTTGCTGAGTGTTTCCAGTACACCGCCTGAAAGTTGGCTCTGGAGAAGGTCTGTAATATTCATTCGAAAACGTTTGTTGAAACAAATATACACCAGAAGCCTGTGAAGGGTTCCTGATTCAGGAAATCAGGAGGAAAAGTATTTCCCAAACGCCCCCGGACAACCGGCCTTTCCTATCTTGTGGCCGGTAAACCAGTAAGCGCCCGTGAAACTAGTGCCCGAATCGGGTCCCCCCACTCGCAAGCGTTCAGTCCCTGTTGATACACCGGCAAAGATCCTCGATCGGGCCCGTCGATGGGTGCTCGACCTGTTTAATGATCACGGCGACAGCCGGCTGGTCTGGCACAATTTTGCACAAACCAATATCCTGGTCAGTCATTGCAGCCGATTGACCGTAGAAGAATCCCTGACAGAAGAAGACCTGTCTGCTCTCTATTTTTCGGCCTGGTTTGCCTTCAGTGGCTGGTTGTTCGACCCACACGATCCCGTATCTGCGAGCCGTCAACTGGTCAGTCAATTCCTGCATGCAGAAAAGCAGCCGGACACCCTGATCAAACGTGTGCATCATCTGATCGGGGTTGCCTCTCTGGAAGACCGACCTGTCGACCTCACCGGACAGATCATCTGGGATGCTGCTGTAGCCGTTCAATATGGGAATGAATCACAGGACCAACAGGTGCTGCGAAAATCGGAAAGCGAACAATTACGCCACCAGACATGGGCAGATGCTGACTGGCGCCAAAAGGAGATTCACCAGATCAGGCAATTGCAATGCTACACGCTGATCGGCAAAGCCGAGATCGAACCGGCCCTGGCCAACCACCTCCAGCTCCTGGAAAAAAGGGTACAGAAAGAACAATCCAGATCCAGGACACCTGTATCGAAAAAGCCGGTCAATAATGCAGCGATCCAGACCTATTTCCGGTCCAACTATCGCAATCATATCCACCTCAGTGCCATTGCAGACAGAAAAGCACAGATGCTGATCAGTGTCAATGCGATCCTGATCTCTGTATTGATATCCATCCTGAGCTACAGCAACCTGGCTGAGACGAGAACACCGCTGCTCATTCCGATCACGCTTTTTCTGGTGCTGGGACTGGCATCTCTGATCTTTTCGGTGATCAGTGCGCGGCCTTCCGTGACGGCCCATCCCCTGCAGCAGCTTTCAGATAGGGAGCGCCGAAGCAATCTGATCTTTTTCGGTCATTTTGTCCAACTGGATGTCACCGCCTATCTGGAAGATATGCGTGCATTGTTCCAGGATGATGAAGCACTTTTCCAGGCCATGCATCGCGATATCTATTTTCTGGGCAAAGTGCTGGATCGCAAATATCGCCTGCTACACCTCGCCTACAATCTGTTTCTTTTTGAATTTATCGGAGCGGTGGTGAGCTTTTTGATCGTGCAGTATGTGTGGTTGTAGTTACCAATTCTCCAGCACCTTGATCCGCTCCTCGATCGGAGGATGAGTGGCAAATACTTTGGTCAGAAAATTCGGTTTGGGTTGAACGACCCGAGGATGTTGAATGAATAATTGGGCCACATCATCCCGGGTGACTGCTTCGATATAAGGGTCGGCTGATATCTTCCGCAAGGCACTGGCCAGGGCAGGTGCATTTTTGGTCAGTTCCACTGCGCCGGCGTCAGCCAGAAATTCTCGTCTCCGTGAAATGGCAAACCGGAGCAACATCGAAATGAGATACGCCAGGAAGATGACCAGAATGATGACCAATCCCCCGCCCCGGTCTTTCTTGTTTCCACCGGAAGGTCGTGACCCTGTCCGGGCAGCCATCTCCGCCAGAAAGGCAAATATTCCGACGAAAATGATGGAGATCATCATCATCCGCACATCCCTGTTGCGAATATGAGAAAGCTCATGGGCCAGCACGGCCTCCAGCTCGACGTCATCCAGTTTGTTGACCAGCCCGCGCGACACGGCAATAGAAAAGGTCTTCTTGCTCAAACCACTGGCATACGCATTCAGGGAATCATCATCAATGATCTGCAGGGTGGGCATCGGAATTCCTCTGGACATGCACAGGTTCTCCAGGAGATTATACAGCCTGGGATCTTCTTTTCGTTCCATCGGTCGGGCCGACGTCGCCCGTCGCAGCATGGCTCCATACGACATCCACGCGACCAGAAACCAGATGATGACAAAACCGGTCAGAAATGGAGCCACAAGGAGCCAGGCATGATTGACTTGTTCCAACGTCGGCCATTCCCCTTCTGCCTTGAACGCAAAAAAAAGAACGACCCACAGCAGCCCGACCAGCAACACGGGAAAGGCGACCAGCAAAGCCAGCGACGTCCGGTTGTTCCGCCAGATCTGCGACTGCAATCCGATATCAGCCATACCTGTTAAAAGGAAATATCCGGACGTTCCTCCATCTTCTCGCGGGCTGAATCGTCAAGCTCGAACATCTCTTCCCGATAGAATCCAAAGGAGCCTGCAAGCAGATTGGAAGGAAACGTTTCCACCGCATTGTTCAATTCCTTGGTGGCATTATTGAAATAGCGCCGAACAGCAGCAAGTTTGTTCTCTATATCCGAGATCTCAGATTGCAACTGAAGAAAATTGGTGTTCGCCTTCAGATCAGGATAGGCTTCCACAGCTACCTTCAACCCTTGCAGCGCATGACCCAATTGCTGTTCGGCTTCGATCTTGTCATGAATACTGCCTGCGCGCATGGCTACAGATCTGGCTTCGGTGAGACGCTCGAGGACTTCGCGTTCATGGCTCATATAGCCTTTGACACTATCGACAAGCTGAGGGATCAGATCATGACGTTGCCGCAATTGGACATCGATGTCCGCAAATGCATTTTCGCGGTTGTTCCGCAATTTGACCAGCGGTTGTACAGGGTCATGGCCAGGAGAGCCAGACCGGCAACCAGAATCAGGAGATAGAGCATAGATTGGATTTTACCCGAAGTTATGGTCTATCCGTCGTTTCTGTTCACTGTTTCGACAAACGCCAGCGGATTCCCGCCAGAAGATGGATATGATCATAACACAAGGTAAACCGATCATCTATCTGACGATGCCCGGGATAAGCCGACCATCCGGGTTGCAGATACAGATCCAGATCTGCAAACAGCACCCTGCTGATCCGCAGCTGTCCGTAGTAGCCCATGCCGATATTTTGCTTGAGGGCGAACACCGGTTCATTTTCCCAGTACCCCGGCCAACCCGCAGGATGCAGGCTTCTTCCCGAAGAAGTCTGGTTCAGGTTGATCATCAGACCACCACCGACACGGAAAGACCAGTCTCCCATCCGTCTTTCGTACCCGATTCCAATCGGCAGATCGATCGTTGAGATCTGGTTGTAGTGACGGACCTGTCGATGCAAGTTGTAGGAAGACCATGTCGTATCCTGCCAGGGTTGCTTCCCGCCCTGGTCATCAATCAGGAATCCCGCTGCAGGGCCCCATGTCCAGGAAAGGGAATCCGTCGACCAGTCAAACCGCTCGTTCTGGCGTGTCCATTGCAGACCTGCCTCCAGATAGAAACCCGTTGGTGAGACCACTTCGCCCATCATCCTGACCTGCCAGGATTCCAGCAGTTTTTCTGTTTTCTCCCTCTCGCTGATCCAATTGCTATTTCCCTGGTCCGTAGCCCGTATCGATCGGATCCCGATACCCGGCCCGCCCCCTGCGGTCACTGCCCAGGTCCATCGCGGATTCGCGGGTAACTTCACTTGCGGACCTCGTGCATTTTCCGGCAATGCAGGCTGGTCAGTAGCCAGAAGGTTGATGGAACGTGAGGATAATAATCCAACCGACAGATCGGACAAGTGCAACTTACCGGTACCCGAATCATCAGAAGCAACTTCCGGTTCAGTCTGGGTTTTGTTTGCCTGATTGGCACTCAGCAATCCAGATTCGGAGAGATCGGGCAGTCGTTCCAGGGGCGGTTGCCTGTTCTCCGAAAGAACATCTGTGTTTTGCTTCCTCGTATCGCGCTTATGCACACTTTGGTGCCCTGCCATATCGGTTTGATCAACCTGGGAGGCTGATGATGCTGACGTATTCTTCTCCTGATCAGTATGTCGGCCTGCAAGATTGTCTTCGGATGTCTTCAACTTCGGATGATTCCCGGTGACTGAGGCTTCCGGCATGGATTCACCGTATGGTTTGGCAACTGGTTCCTGGATGCTGGAGAGAGGTTGAATAGCCAGGTCAGACTCCTTTTTCTTTCCGGATGAACTCCACCAATACGCCCCTCCTGCCAGGAGAAGCCCGACAGGCAACAGCCACAACCACAACAGACGACGCCGACGTTGACGGGGAAGTCGCGGCTCCAGTTGATCCCAAAACCGATGGATATCCATGGGCGCCTCCTGATCGGTCAGCTTCTGACGCCAATTCGGGGTTTGGTGATCCTGGTTCATAGTCGTTGAGTTTCCATGTGGATGATCTGCTGTTGTAATTGTTGTCTGGCTCTTGCGAGAAAAGCCCTTGATGTACCGGTAGCCATCCCGAGAAGTTCACCACATTCCCGATGAGAGTAACCTTCAATGGCCACCAGATTGAATACGTGCCGCTGTCCTTCTGGTAATTGCCGGACCAGGGACTCAATGGCCTGGGCATTCAGGCGATTGAGTTCATGATCCAGATCGGCGATCTCAGGCACATCCTCCAGACCAGCCCGGTCGAGATGCCAGCGACCGGTAAGCCGGTGTTTTTTTAATGCACAATTGATCGTGACCCGGCAGAGCCAACTGAATAATGTCCCTTTGGCTGAATCGAATTGATCGAGGTGGGAAAAGATCTGACTGAAAGCATCCTGGAGGGTATCTTCTGCATCCAGTCCATCCGGGACATAGCGTCTGCACATCGCCAGCAGACGAGGTGCAAACTGCCGAACCAGCGTGAATTGCGCTTCACGCTGGTTGTTCCGACAGGCTTTGATCAGTTCCTTTTCAGTCATCATATGATAAAAAGGCCCTCTGCATTACTTCTAGCCGAGAGCCGCCAGTACTCCAATCATTAATCCCTGATCACTCTAAAAGAGCCAACCAGATATGCCTTTCCTGCCGGATTGTTCGATCCGACAATCGCTTCAAATGATCCAAGAATATATTCACCAATTTCACCAACCTTCGTGATGGTGACAAATCCTTCACCCGGGCCTTGACCCCACCCTGTGATATAATTTCCAGTACTGAGATTATATGCGGTGACATCGATGGCTGAATACATATTGTCTCCCACAGTATAATCCTCGACTGTCATGAATAAGAATGAACTATCGGGTGCATTGATACTTGTAGAAATAATAAGTTTCGATCCAATCACCGTTCCATATACTTCTTCAGTGGACAAAACGGCCACTCCATCAAGTGTATATTCGATAAATTCTTCCAACTCATCACAAGCCACAAGATTACCAAGATTCAATTCACTTAATCCTGAAATTAAATGCGTTTGAGCAGGACTTACCTTCAGGTTTCCCAGGTCGTATCCTGAAGCGGTCAATTTGTTGGCAAAACAAGTTGTCACAGCAGCTTGGATGGTTCCATTGGCTGCAGTAGGCAGAATGACTGATTTGCCATCTACCTGGATTTTGATGTATCCGTCAGAAACCGGAAGGTTATTACAATCCAACAGTGTTCCAGTGATTTCTATGGATTTATCCGAAAGGTCCACAACCAGGTCGCCCATATCCAGATCAGAAGAAATTGGCCCAACCTGCTGATCGTAAATGACTTCACCACATTGATCTATAATCTGGATTAATAGAATTTCTTCCGCCGGGACCTTTCCACTGAATTTACCCTTGCTATTTGTATAGGCACTTGCGCTGGTCGGAATATTTTCACTCCCTATTTTTGATAATGAGGCCTTTACCCGAACCCCCATTAACGGCAAACCGCTGCTATTAACTATTCTCCCACTCAGGTTGGCATTATCAAAAGGAACATCCAAATTCCAAAAAGAAAAATGACTGAGAGATCCAACGTAGGTTGAACCGACTTTCTCAGCAAAGCCATTTTCCATCCATTTCCCTTTCGTCACATCAAAATGCCACAAAGGGATTGAGGCAGGGGCATTGGATACCAATGCGGCCGGAATCATTATTTCGACTTGTGCCTGGGCGCCCTGAGCGAGCTGGAGGGCTGCTCCCGTTAAGGATTCGAGTTCCACACCGATCATGCCGTAGGATGCCAAAGTGGCCTGATCACCATTTTCTCGGATAGCTGTCAGATTGCCTGGCATCCGTGCAAGTGTATTCACATTTGTGGGATCCAACCATGTCGCATAGACATTTACTGTACCAGTATAAGGCATATTTCCAGATCCTACAATACCTCCTGCTGGCAGGTAAACGGACGCTCCAGAGAATGTTACTGTCCCACCTGCACTGGCTTGAACGGTGCCTCTCAAGACCTTTGGAGTCAACATGGCTTCCATCCAGGTGCGCCCATTAGGGATGGGCACCACTGTTTTGGTCAGATCAAAATAGCCGTTTGCCGTGATCTGCAATATGGTTCCTTCTTCATCAGCTGAAGCTTGAGCAAACGTGTAAAAACCATTTTCATCTGTGGTGGCGATTTGCTGTCCCCACCGCACACCCACACCTTCGAGACCTTCGTCGTTTTCATCGCGGATCACACCCATCAGCTGGGTTTGGACGTAGATGGTGGAATCCGGTCCGCCTCCGATGGGATCATCCTTGTGGCATGAACTACTTAATAAACTGATGATCAGGAAAAGAAAGAACAGGGTCTTTTTCATGGTGAATGATCTGGATTGACTAGTTTATCGGATTCAGACTGGAACCTGTAAGTGGCCTTATCCGATCGCAGCATAGAATGCCGAAATAATGGGCAAGCCTTTCAGGAACTCTACAAATTAAACCTTGCTGTCTATTCTTCCTGATGTAATCCATCAATTGGATACTGGTTGACAAAATTGGGTATCGCCTTTTATTCTGAACTCTTGATCAAATGTCTCACTAGGACCATATCTACTGCACATCGCCAGCAGACGAGGTGCAAACTGCCGAACCAGCGTGAATTGCGCTTCACGCTGGTTGTTCCGACAGGCACGGATGAGTTCGTTTTCCAACATCGCAATCAGAAAAAATTCACCCGGCTGTGCTGGAGCCGGGTGAATAGAATGGATAGGTTAAAAGTCTCGTAGAATTTTGAATGAACCGCTCAACGGTTGATTCGGGTTTGACGGGTTTCCGCTCAGTGTACCGGTAAATGTGCCGATAATCGGTTCGCCCACGTTACCAATCGAAGTGATGGTCACCTGCATATCCATACAGCCCTGACAGTAGTTGGCGAGATATGTATTCGTATTGACATCAAAAGCAGATACTTCAACAACTGTTGGCGTCCATGTGCCGGGCACCGTCTGGGGGAGGGAGGCGTAGAAGTATGAACTGTCCGGTGAATTTCCACTGTTGATATTCAGGATGTTCCCTTGAATTCCGGCACCTGGTTCAGTGACCACTATGGAGACACCACCCAGATTATATTGAAGGAATTCTTCCAGTTCGTCACAAGCAACAATCTCTCCCAGATCAAGGGTGTTTAATCCGGTAATGGTGTAGGTCAGCGAAGGGCTTTTCTTTAGATTAGTCACATCAACTCCCACCGCAACCAGTTGGTCGGCATCACAAGTTGGAAGGACCACATTACAGGTGCCATCGGATTCTGTGGGCAGAATAACGGAGTTCCCTTCAACACTGATCTTGAAATACCCGTTGGCTACAGGATTGTCATCACAATCCACGAGAGATCCTGTGATCGTTATGGATTTGTCAGACAGATTAACCTGAATATCTCCCATATCCAGATCTGCTGAAAGTGGTCCAATCTGCTGACTGAAGACGACCTCTTCGCACAGACCCAAAACCTCGATCAACAGCACTTCTCCTGCCGGCACCTTTCCTCCAAACTCGCCATTTGTATTGGTCCAGGCACTCGCACTTGCAGGGATAGAGGGATTTCCATTGACCAGCGAAGCACTGACCCGTATGCCGAGCACTGGCGCACCGCTACCATTGACGACCCGGCCACTCAGTGTGACATTTTCAAAAAAGATATCACAATTCCAGAAGGAGAAATGACTGACTTTCCCGACATATTCATTGCCCACTTTTTCAGCAGAACCATCTTCGATCCATTTGCCTTTCACCACATCAAAATGCCAGAGAGGAATTGTGTTCGGGGCATTGGCCAGAATGGAAGCCGGAATTTTCATCCTGATCTCCGCTTCAGCTCCCTGCGCAATTTGCAGAGGGGCTCCGGAAGGTGTTTCCAGTTCGACGCCGATCATGCCAAAGCTGGCCAGTGAACCGGATTCCTCATCCATATTGATGGCCGACAGGTTGCCCGGCATCCTGGCAAGCGTGGTCTCCGATGTCGGATCCAGCCAGGTGGCATAGACATTCACTTGCCCGGTATAAGGCACATTACCCGATCCGACAAGCCCACTGGCTGGAAGGGTTACTGATCCGCCATTGATCGTCACCGTACCACCTGCACTGGCCTGGAGCGATCCACTCAGGGTTTTTGGTGTCATCATGGCCTCCATCCAGGTCCGCCCATTCGGAATGGGCACCACCGTTTTGGTCAGATCGAAATAGCCATTGGCCGAAAGATGGATAATGGTCCCCTGTTCATCCGCTGCACCACCCTGAAACGTGTAATACCCGTTTTCATCCGTAGTAGCGAATTGCTGTCCCCAGCGAACACTGACACCATCCAGGCCCTGCCCCTGTTCATCCCTGATCACACCCATGATCTGGGTCTGTACATAGACGACCGGGTCCGGTCCACCGATAATGATATCATCATCTTTCCGGCAGGAGCTGCTGAATAACCCGATGATGAGAAAGAAAAAAAGAAGCTTTTTCATGTTGTATGATCTTGATTGACAATAATTGAATTCCAGACAGGATCCTCTATCTGAACATATCCACTTGCTGGACCAAACGCTGCAATACAGGTAAAACTTTTTCATTTTTTTATCCTGAGTTCCATTCCGGTCTGAAACAGAACCTGTTTCTGATCGTCCGATTCAGCCCATGAATACAGCCAACCTTTCTTTTCCCTGGATCAGCCCTGAATGAATTGGATCACCTCGCGGATCATTTCCCAGGTCGCTTCGGCCGGCCCTTCAAACGGATGTTTTGTCCCAAACGTATGCCCGGTACCGGGGATCAGCACCAATCGTGACGATGTTCTTCCCGTGCCGGACCACGAGACCAGGTTACGGCCATGATCGGGAGACACCGCTTCATCATTGTCCCCATGCACAATCAGAAAGGGAAGATCCAACTCCGCCACTACCGGTTTCATATTCCAGTATGTTTCCGCTTCCCCTATTTCATGCAACAATTCCGGACCATGAGGCAGATCCTGTCCCGTGCGTCGATTATACATGGTGATCGTACCCGTCACCTTCCATTGGTCGATCAGTGAGACCGGCCAGAAATCAAGGCGGCTGACCGGGGCCAGGAGGATCAGGCCCGCGACAAGACATCCTGACCGGATCAGGTCCTGAGCAGCGAAAACAGTCGGGATCGACCCCATACTATGGGCCAGCAACCAGATCCGGGATGCCGGATTATGCACCCGAACCCAGGAGGCTACCACGACCAGATCTGCCCTTTCCAACCGCATACAATTCTGCGCATAGGCATCGAGGTCGGAAAACACATCTTCATCCCCTCGCGTCCCGCCATGAGAAAAATTGTAGCTGAAACTCGACATTCCCGCACCGGCAAGTTGCTGCTGGATCCAGGGAAACATCCCATAGCTGTAAAATCCGTTGTGGCCATTGGTGATGATAACGACATCATCCGGATGTGCATGCCCAACCCATTGGCCTTCGATCTGTCCATGCGGCAACTGCAGTAACCGGGTTAGAGGGGTAACACTCATTGTTTGACGGGATAGGCAGTGGTCAGTGCATAAGAGGCGAAACTGGCGAGCCAATGCTCTCCTGCGTAAGAACCGTCTGTAATACGCGGCAGGGAATTGGCAATATGATCATCTGCCACTTTCCGAAGATGACCATATTCCGGCAAGGCCCTGCTCAGCTCGTACAGACACCAGGCCCGACTGAAGTTCAGTCCGTCCAGATGAACCAGTTTCCCGTCCGTCCGATCCCTGACCTCTCCCACCGGCATGGTAAATGCCGGATCCCTCATCCCGGGTAGAAATTCGCGCAACCAGGGTCTGAACATCTCTTCCGGCATGACCCGGCGCATCAGATTGGCCTCTTCCAGACAGGGAGAAAGGAAATCATAGCCACTTGGTTCCCAGGATAACGGCGCATTCCGATCCTGAGCAAAAAAGCGAAACGCATGGGTTTCGATCACTTCGAGAAACAGGGAATCACGGGTGAACGAAGCATAGTCCCAGGCATGAGAAAGACCAAACGCTGTGTTGGGATGTTCACCACTCCGGATCGGATACACCAATCGGGGCAGATATTCCTGATACCGCTGCACGATCAGTCGGGTCAGTGGCTCCAGTCTTCTGGCCAGTTCATCCCCGAGAGGTGTATTCCATTGCTGCAGTTCAAGGGAAAGGCGCAACAGCCACGCCCAGCCGTAGGTGCGTTCAAAAGATGTTTCCGAGGTTCGCAGGAAATAGTCCAGTTCGCCCTGAATATGGGCATCGGTAATCGATTGCCGGAGTTGGTCAGTAATCTGCTCCGATTCAGGTAGTTCGGGAAAACGGCGCAGCAATGCCACAAGCATCCAGTGCCCGTGAACAGAAGAATGCCAATCAAAACAGCCATAAAACGCGGGATGTAAGACTGAAGGAATACCGATCTCCTCCGCAGAACCTAATACCTGATTCAGCTTGTTGGGAAATTCTGTTTTCAGACAGTGAAGGGGCAAAGCAACCAACCGGGATGCTTCGATCAGATGGAGGGGTATGGTATCCAATGGAATCGATTCAGATGGTCTGTTCGGGTAGGTTGAATCGCTGGCAGCGGCCCAGTGGCCGCTTGCCAGAATGGCCAGCAGAAGGAACTTCATAGTCCCGAAAATAACCCTTTTTCGCCGAGTGAAATGATGCCCGGATGAATTGAAAGGGTCCTCCACGACATCCATCGCACGACTATCCCCGTTGCATCCGGGATTCTATTTGGGTTCATAATTCAGGGTCAGACCCCACTGCACCGGAATATCCTCTTCGATCAGGACGATCAACCCATATCGATCCATACCGATAATTTTTCCTGTGCTGTCATTGATCACCTTTTCGCCTCTCGAAAAAAAGACCAGTTCTCCACTGGCAAACGGAATGGTATAGAGTGGTTGCCCATATTGCTGGTACAATCCATCCATATCCAGATCCGACAGGGGCGTTTCACACGGCAATGGCTCTTCAAATCCTCTGGGGGCCCACATGGTATTGATCTGCCCGATCCGATCCGCCCAGTCTGTCCAGGTACTGGAGTACACCATGATCCCTTCTCCGTCTTCCTTAAACCCGAAATGCAGTTCTTTCAATTCCTTCGGTCGCTCCCCAGGTTCAATGGTATTGTCGATGACATGATTCACTACATTTCTGAAGTAGTCTTTGATATTCCTGATTTGGGTCGATCGGACATGAGCGGGCCGAAAGGGGATTGTTGGCGATTTGGCACACTGTGGACCGATCTCGTCCACCGCACGATCCGGGTGGAGGATGGTATTGAGATTCGTTGTAATGCGGGAATCCCCTGGCGCCTGTTCTAGCAAACCGGACAACAGGCGAACGGAGAATATCGTATCGCGATCGCTGAATGCTGTCATTGCCTGGAGGATAATAGCAGAACGGATTGTTCGATCTCTTCCCTTCCATGTTTCTAAAGGACGTGTCATTCGTTCTGCTTCAAGTGCATATCCTTTCGCTTTTGCCAGATATTCGTCCGCCAGCTTCGGCTCCAGTTTCCAGGAGCAGGACTTCATCCATTCGGTGACACCCAGGTTGAGGACAGCCAGCGGATAGGCTCCATCCAGTTCGGATGATTTTTGAAAATAGGCTGTGGCCATCAACAACAGGGAATCCCGTTTTTCCTTGCGAATACGGTCCTCCTCAGCATCGCCACCCCGTGAGTTTCTGGCAAGCCGAGAATTGATGTCCAGCGAATAAGGCAAGACAAACGGTGGACGCTCACCCCGCTGAAACAACTGGTCTGCAGCGAGCAAGCAGATCACCCCCATATTATTGTAGATCTCCCTGCCCTGAAATTCGCCGACCAGACGATGATAATTGGACAGGGCAAGTTCGTATTGTCCCTGAACGATCAACAGATTGGCCGATTCAAACCAATATTCCAACACCTTTAATTTTTCTGCCGTTTTGACTGCGATCTGCCGCCGTTCATCCAGACTCGGATAGGTCGGAATGACCGCAGGAATGCGATAGAATGCATAGATCTTGTCCATTAGTTCCGGACCGATATCGCCGATCGGATAGCCGGCCAGATAGGAAAGAAACCCGCCTTCCAGATCAGCTTCAGCTTCCTTCTTTCTGGATTCAAAATTGGCCAGGAGGGATTCGACCTGACTTAAAAAACCGGCACTTTCTGCCCCACGCTCAGGTATTCCCGCCCGCAATGCCTGGACAATTGCAGAGTCCTGTGTGAATTTTGCATCAAATTGCCAGGCGAAATGGTTTTTCACACCATGTTTGCGCAAATAGTGGACCAGCTCATGCGCCAGAATGATAGACAATGCATGTAGTGAATCACGCCCGAATTCGCGCACACACAGGTCATAAGCACTCTCCTCGAGATAGATCTCTCCATAGGAAGGATAAGCCATAGCGACAGAAAAATTGCTGCTGGGCAGGTTTTTCTGAAGAAAAAAGTAGGGCTTTTCTTCAGGGAGTATGCCCCTCGCCTCCTTCAGGGCATTCATCAGTTCCGTCGCCGTCCGCACCTTGTAGTCCGGGACAGTTTCACTTCGAAGAATACCGGGACAACAGGTCATCAGGAAAAAGAGGCTGAAAAAACCAGACTTCAAGTGGGAGCATGCAGACATATAGCGGGTGTTTAGTACAATACCAATATACCGGGAACAAGTTACCTCCTTCCGGTTGTTTGTTAAAACTACTACATTTAGGTGAGTATGAAGAACGCCATGGCATTCAAGCAACTGTGTAGAGGTAGTGCCTGGATACTGCTGGTGATCTGTATCCTGTATCCGGGCATGGCTTTCGGACAATTCGGACCTCGCGGGGTCTGCCGGGCGATGGTGATGGGCATTTCCGAATACCAGGATCCGGAAATTCCGGATCTGCGCTTCGCACACCGCGATGCGGAGGCCTTTTCCAGGTATCTGCAGATCCGGCCGGTAGACAAGGTCAAACCCGAAAATCTCAAGTTGTTGATCAACGATCAGGCCACGGGAGGCAATGTCCATCTGGCCATTCGATCAATTGTCCAGGAAAGTCAGTCGGGTGATAAGGTAGTGATTTACTTTGCCGGCCATGGAGATGTAGAAACATTGTATCCGGACGAACCCGGCCACCTGCTTGTATTTGATACACCGGCCAACAACTATTCCGCCAATTCCCTGCGACTGGACGACATCCGACGATCCGTCAATGCGCTGGTCAGCAGGAACATTCAGGTGCTTATCGTGACAGATGCCTGTCATGCTGGCAAACTGGCCGGAAGTGCTGTCAATGGAGCACAGGCAGCCACTTCTTCCATGGCAGAACAGTTCAATTCCGAAATCAAGATCCTGTCCTGCCAGAGCAATGAATTCTCACAGGAAGGCGAACAATGGGGAGAGGGTCGGGGTGTGTTTTCCTGGTATCTGATCCAGGGATTGATGGGCATGGCCGATGTCGACAGGGATTTGCAGGTGACGATCAAGGAATTGTCCCGGTTCCTGGAAGATATGATCGAACCGGATGTTGCGCCTCAGCGACAGACTCCCAATCTTGTCGGCGACCGGAATGCCCGGATCGCAGTGATCGATGAAGCTCAGCTTCTTGCATTCCGCAAGGAACTGGACCCGAATTTTTCACCATCAGATCCTGTCCTCGCTGCACGTGAACCGGAGGCTCCACCTGTCGAACGGATCGACAGTGTCTGGGTGAAAAAACGGTCATCCATCCAGTGGGCGCTGGACAACAAGCGACTGATCAGGGAAGATATCGGGTCGAATGATCCAGGCAGAATGTCGGCCTACGATCAGTTGCAACAATTGAAAAAAGACTACCCGGAAAAAAATGAAGTCAAACAGATCGAGGACCAACTGATCGCCAAACTCCAGGAAGGTGCACAACAGGCCGTAAATGCGTATTTGAAAAATGATCAACAGGAATTGATCAACCGGTGGAAAGGGTCATCAGGCAGTTATCAACGGTTTCCAGCTTATTTGAAAACGGCGGCTTCCATGCTGGATTCGGATCAATATCTACGGAATCGACTTCTTGCTCTTGCACATTATTTTCAGGCGATCAATTATCGTTTTTCTGCCGAAAAGGAAACCAGAACACGATCTTCATTTTTACACCAGGCTTTAGATCAGGCAGATTCCGCAAAACTGTTCGAACCTCGTACCGCATACATTCCAAATGAAATCGGATTGATCTATTCCCGACTGGATATGGGACAGAAAGCCGTCTCGTATTATAAGGAAGCAATGGATATTGCCCCGACATGGGCCATGCCCTATAATAATCTGGCAATGAATGCGTATGAGGAGAACCTGAATCAGGCTGCAGAATGGGCACGTATGGCGCTTCAGCGGGACTCCAGTTTATTTGGAAGCTATTATGTCCGGGCATTGTTTCATAAGGAGAACAACGAACAATTTCTTGCTGAGACAGCGCTGTTGGAGGGTATCCGTCGGAATCCGAATATTCCGCAACCCATGATGAATTTTGCTTCTTACTGGATCCAGGTCGAACGTCCTGAAATGGCAGAAATGTGGTATCAACAGGTCCTGACTAAATCACCGATCGCTACAAACCACTTACATGATATTGGAAATTATTATTCCAATAAATCTGACTTTGACCGTTCTATTTATTATTTTCAACAGGTTATAAAAGCGGATCCCACCTTTACAGAGGCCTGGTTCGAAATGGGTAATGCATTTATGCATAAAGGCAATTTGAAGGATGCAAAAAATGCATTTCAGGAGACATTGAAACTCCAGAACAACCATCCGGGCGCCTTGTCCAATTTGGGTCATATCGCATTCAGAGAAGGAGAACCGCAAATGAGCCTCACGTATTACAAACAGGCAATGAATGCGATCCCCGGAACAGCCTATTGCCCCGCAATCGAAGGTGCTGCAGCTGTACAGTTACAACTTGGGTCACTTTCCGAATCAAAAAAGTTAATCACACAATTTCTGAATGAATGTGCCGACATCCCCGGTTTTCATGAATCCAGAAAATCAGTCTTCTACAATCTGGCATGTATTGAATCCCGGGAAGGCCGTCTTGAAGATGCCTTTATTGCCTTAGAAAAAGCACTGGATGCGGGCTTTGGAAACGAAAACCATATCCGTACCGATCCCGATCTGCAATCTCTTCATGATAAACCGGAATGGGAACAGATCCTGAAAAAATACTTCAACAACTGAAAAAGCGGGGCAAGATGAAATATCAGCCCCGCTTTTCCAGTATGTTCATCGTCATGTGTCACTCAGAACCCGGCAAATCACCCGACTCTTTTTCACTGATGGTGAATTTGCGAGCCAACTGACTTACTTGATCAACCCGTGATTGACTTTAAACGTCCGAATCATGGCATTGATCAATTCACTGTAGGGGTCCAGTTCATAGGCCCGCTGGTAGTGCGCTGTTGCAGCAGTCAACAATCCCATTTTCTCCAGTTCCATGGCGTTGAGCAATGCTTTGTGGGCATTGGACGCTGATGCATACAGGGGATTCATTTCCGCTTGCTGGAATGCACTCATTTGATAGGCAGGGTCTACCAATTGGAATTCTGCTGTATCACCTGCGTCTGCTACTCCGCCTGTCAATCGGATAGTCGCTAAATAGGTACTTCCAGGTTTCATGTTGAGATCGCGGAGGTCAAGCGTTGTTCCGCATCGACCGGTAACGACTTGAACAAGAGGTTGGCCTGGCTTTGTGGCCTCTACGATTTGAAATTGACAAATCTGTCGATCTCCTGGCTGTGTCCATTCATAATGAACAGGTCCTGGAGAGACATTGCCATTATATTGCCGGATAAACTGAACAGTGGTAACAGCTTCATGACCGGATTGTCGGTCAATTCGATCATTTGATTTTGATGTCCCATCACCAAAACCTGTTCCTTTGTCTGACCGCCCTCCGGTCTGTCCACTTGGAGCAGGAGTGGGTGCTGTACCATCAGAGCCCTGACCAAATCCGGATCCCTCATCT
Source organism: Saprospiraceae bacterium (assembly GCA_016710115.1). Taxonomy (GTDB): domain Bacteria; phylum Bacteroidota; class Bacteroidia; order Chitinophagales; family Saprospiraceae; genus JAGNXB01. The sequence goes on along the minus strand of JADJLN010000001.1, from coordinate 265,579 downwards.
CCGCCTCCTGATGTTCGTCCACTCGGAGCAGGTGTGGGCGCCGTGCCATCAGATCCCTGACCAAATCCGGATCCCTCATCTCCGCCTCCGGATGTACGACCACTTGGAGCAGGAGTAGGTGCCACCCCCTGGCCAAATCCAGAACCTTCATCCCCGCGTCCGGATGATTGACCACTCGGAGCAGGAGTAGGTGCCGCCCCCTGGCCAAAGCCCGAACCTTCATCTCCGCGGCCGGAAGTACGACCACTTGGAGCAGGTGGAGGCGCCACCCCCTGGCCAAAGCCCGAACCTTCATCGCCGCGTCCAGATGTACGACCACTCGGAGCCGGTGCAGGTGCCACCCCCTGGCCAAATCCCGAACCTTCATCGCCGCGCCCGGATGTACGACCACTCGGAGCAGGTGCAGGTGCCACCCCCTGGCCAAATCCGGATCCCTCGTCCCCACCTCCTGAAGTTTGGCCACTCGGAGCCGGAGTCGGAGCTGTTCCCTGACTGAATCCGGAGGCAGTCGTTCCATCAGGATTCGTCAGCAAATCGTGCAGACTATGTGTTCCTCCGCGCAAAGTCGTCGAGGAGCCATTACATAAGAGGACAACCTGTCCCTGGTCGGATACCCAAATGTCCGCTTCAGCTGTCAGTTGTTTACCGACATCAAGTGGTTGAGCCATTTTCAATCCATCTTCCAGATAGGTCGCCCGCCCCTGGATACTCCATACCCAGATGGTCGAGTTTGTCCTTGCAGGAGTGATCACCTGACCGGTCGTCAAGGTGATACTCAGCGCAAAAAACAGGGTGAAAAATATCGTTTTCATAGTTGGTTGAATATGATAAATGTAACGTAATCAACGAGTTTGCAGCAAGTTAATCAAATCCTTACAGTTCTCAATTCGGCCAGATAGATTGTCCGCGCTTGACATCATTCTGACGCGTCAGAAACAGGGCGTACAGTTGTCGGATATGACCATCTTCAGGATAGTCTCGCAGCAGCTGTTCAAACGTCCGCTGTGCCTCATACTGATATCCTTCCATCTCCATGATGGTCGCCCGCATCCACTGTTTTTCCTTGTCATCTGCCAGGTGATAGTCTTTCAGATTATCCAGATTTCGCTGAATTTCTTCCGTTGCTGGTTCTGCATAGACAAAGTCAAGTTCCGCCTTGCGGGCTGGTTCTGCACCGATGGCCGAGACGATCCATCTGTATGACTGTTGCTTCTGCAGCCCGAGCTGCACCAGATTGACTGACAATACGGAATCAGCTACCTCCGCCTGATATACTGTCCTACTCGAGGCAGCATCAATCAGAGTAAACGTATAGACTCCAGGATGGGCCTGTCTCTCCCAGCGAAATTCCACCCGGTCAACCCCGATCTTTCCGGGTAATGGAGCCAGAAGCACCAATCCCTGATCGCTGGGCCCATATCCTTTTACACCTCCGGAGACAGCCATAAAATTCTGATGATACTTTTCCAGATCATTCTCCGTATCCGCACTCCGCAACCCGTTGTTGACATAGTTCCAGAAGCGGTTTGTAAAGCTCAGACTTTGCTCCTTGCGCGTATTGAAGAACTTCTCCAGATCATAAGAACCCTTGTCCTTCAACCGATGCATCGTGTTGTTATCCAGCAAATTGACAGTGGCTCCTTCCGGCACATTCACCCAACCGTAAACCGGCAGCTTTGCACCCGGCCAGACCCGTTGGGGCGAACTCAGTTTGGTCTCCTGATAGGTAACCATCCCGTGGACATCAGTGACACGAAAAGCGGAGTCCTGTGCCATCAGAGCCAGGGCAGAGAAAAACAGAATTAAAACGGAAAACAGCTTTGTTTTCATGGTGTGTAGGTTTTAATTATTCAGGTGATTTGACTTCAAGTTCCGGCAAATGGACATTGAACCGGGCAAAAAACGGGTCAATGGTATTCGCAACAGAGACTCATAGATCATCACAAAGTCATATGCCAGCGCCAATCCCAATATTCCGGCACCGAGATCGACCCGGAACTGGAAATAATGAAACAGATAGGCTGTCATAAAGAAGAGTATGGAAAACTCCAAAAGTTGAATCGTTCGCGTAATTGGATGAAAGGCGACATGAAATCGTCTGTAGATCCAGTGGATCATAGCCACATTGATATAGGTAAACAACATTTCCAGCAAGACGACCAGCCATTCGGGAAAATCATAGATATAGTTCCCATTGAGGATCATGGCTATGATGTTTGCATGAATGACCACGCCATACATGTCGGGCAAGGCCCGGCCGGTATACTTTGGGTTGAGCGGGGTGTAAAATTTGTCATTGGTGGATTCTGCCCAGCTTTCTTCACCGATATAACCCAGTAGGACAATCTTGTCGCGGAACAGCTCCTCACCGTGATAGGCCGAATCGAGAAGGACATCCGCTGAGACTTTGGTAAAACTTTCCGGGCCGATGTAATTGATCCGTTCCACTTCATTTTTGCGCTCTTCCAGCCGACGGACCGCCTCCGGATAGGCCTCCCTGGCTACAGCAACGGCAAAGGCATCCTCCGGACCCTTTTCGGTCAGTTCAAACGGACTGAACATCCGCACTGTGAATGTATCTGTGGAAAGAAAATTGGTATAGCCCGTCAGGTTCCCTTCCAGAAATTTGTCGTTTTGATCCGGTGCAATCATAAACTTCTCCTGGTCGGGCAGATAGGCGCCCAGTTTCGTGCCCAGGACGAGATTTGGAATAGACAGCATGGTGGCCTGTAACGCAGAATCGATTACCGGATCCTGGTCCTTCTCAAAAAGAACATCCATACCGATCGCTCTCGGCTGATAACTGTCGATCTTCTTCAACATTTGGGTCAACCGCTGTCGATCAGGCTGGCCGGTATTCACCAGGATCACTTCCTCGCAGAAGTTGACCTGGGTATGGTCTTGCAGCCTGGAAAAGACGATATCCGTGACCTCGTAATCCTTCAATCCGTTATTGAAGGGGTCCAGAAAGTGAAGGTTGAAGCGGATCATGTCCAAAAGCCCGATGAACAGGAAAAGGACAATCGTCACCAGGATACTGTGCGGCTTGACGACCCAATGAAGAAATTGTCGAAAAAAGGCAGCCATGGATGGTAACTTTATACAATGAATATGAATCTAAAGAAAAGTTACCGTTCCCTGAGCAAATTGAGTTCCAAGAACGAAAATCCTCAGTGAAACGGTATTTTTACCACAACCCTAAGCGATTCACTTATGACTGAGCACCTCTCAACCATTGTTAAGGCTATCCGTGGACTGGTACTGGCCTGTTTATCTCTTCTGATCCTGCAGCCGGCACAGGGCCAGGACCTGCATATCTACTATGATGCCTTCCACGAAACCTTTCGGGCCATGCGGGGCGACAAGGAAGTCGAGGAATATGCCGTAAAAAAGGGCAATCAGATCTTCCTGCATACGGAGAACTACAACAACTTCATCTATGAACTGGAGGTCCTCCAGCGCAACAAGCCCACAGCTAACAAGACCAACATGGGGTTCACCAGCCTCATGTCTATGCTGTCTCCCGGAGGGGCTATGCCATCAAATATCTTTGCCAGTCTGACCGGTGGAACAGGTTCTGCAAATATGTTTGAGAATCTATTCCCAAAGAATTCGGGTTTTATGGATGGAGCTGAGGAGCAGGTGCAACAGGTCATGTTCTCCTACGAATCATCGATTAATGAAATTCGCAAGCTCGAAAAAAGTCTGGCATTCATCCAGCAACAACTAAAAGAAATCGAGGATAATATGCGTCGGAGAGATCAGGTGATGGCCTATATCCATGATCTGAAGTACAACCCCAATATCCCACCTGTGAAAATTGGTGAACTGGTTACCAGAGAGTTGGAAGCAATGTTGCCGAAGGGGGATCAAAAGGTAACCACTTCACCACGTCAACAAAATCTCGAGGACCTGATCAAGATCACTGATAAATATCGTCTGGAAGTTGATAAACTGGCAGAATTGGATTCAACTGCAAGGCAGTTTCCAGATTCAGATCCCAAACTGAAGGCGTTGAAATCATTGATCAGAGACAGCCACCACGATACAGAATTGGTTGCCCAGGCTCTGGAAGCTCAAGAATCCACATTGCAACGCCAGGTCGCTATGGAAGCCGGGAAAGAATTTGCCATCCAGGCCACTATCCGCCAGGAATATGAGGCGATCACCAACAATACGTTCAGTCACACCTATCGGACACAGGCCAATGAAAACGATCTGGAATTGCAAGTGGTGTTCATTGCCCGTGACAGTACCAATCGCCCCATCTCATCCGGTCGCCAGGAGATGGCTCCGATCAATATCGAAGTCTATGGTGGCCTGCAGATCAACGCCAGTGTCGGTGTCAATTTTGGTCAGTTTGCCACTTCGCCTCAAACCTATTACGTTCGGGATTCCTTCCTTCGGGCGGAGGATGAATCCAATATCATCCCATTCCTCACCACCAGTGTCCATTTCTATTTCCAGAGCAAGCGCAATATGTCTTATGGTGGTTCCTTTGGCGTGGGTATGGCTCTGACCAATAACGAAAACCTCGAAACCCCGACGTTCTTCCTCGGCCCCAGCGTGATCATTGGTAAAAATCAGAGCTTCACGGTCAGTGCCGGCGCCATGGGCGGTCGGATCCGCAGATTATCGCAGGGATATTCTGTCGGTGACCGGTATGCTTCGGATGCAAATGTGGTACCCACCAAAACCAAGTACGAATTGGGATACTATCTAGGTATTTCCTTTAATATGGGGAACTAGGTACAGACTGGGACTACAATAAAAAATCCGGAATTTCCCACTTCAGAGCTCTCCGGCTCATGGTGCATTGAATGTACCGAGAATGTGTTATTCTGCTCAATTGGACAGAATGATATACTGTTGAACCAACACTTATTCCCTGACCACCCGCTGCGTCAGACTTTGATGTTCATTCCATATTCTGAGCAGATAAATGCCTGAAGGCAACGAACCCATATCCATTTCAGCCGTTTGCTGGAGGTGTCCGGTAGAGAGAACCCGACCGGTGATATCCAGCAATGCCACCTGAAAGGATTCATCTGTCGTGACGCCAATATGCAACCGGTTCTGGACGGGATTGGGCGTCAGATGGAGCCCGGGAATTCCATTTTGTTGATCGGCTGATGACGAAGTGCCACAGTCGACTGTTTGATCAAAAATGATCTGCAGGGAATCAATGGGTTCGATGCCGGCGTTTGCTTTGGTGCGAACAGATCGAATGAAGGAAGGACTATCAAAGACATCCTCAGGCTGTGCCACTTTGACAAAGGCAAAAAGAGAGGAAGTCCCATTGCCGGCGCAACGTGTATCAGCACCAACAACGTTCGCGCCTTGAAGGGCAGCCATCAAACGGCAGGCGAGGTTGCCTTCTGCAGCCAAAAAGCGAGCTTCCATGCTGTCCAGGATCTCCTTTCCCAGAAGGATATTCCCCTGGATCGAATAGTGTGGACCCGTAATGTGGTTTTTGTAATCATCGGTTGCCGAACCGGTATATCCGGCAGCCTGAGGTGAACCATTGACCAGGGCAACGATCCCGTACTGACGGAATTGGGGTTGATTGTTCACATCATTCTCAACCAGCCATTCAATGATTTCCGATGGTGGATCTCCGGCATTCATCCGGTTTCTTGCATTGATCTGGTTGGCCTGGATATAATAGGCCTGTGTGTTGATAGCCCCTTTTCCCGGAAACAATTCACCCAGGAAATGATCGCTCAAGCCGGAAATGGTCGTCAGATCCACACAGGACGCTCCGGCACTGCCGACTTCACCCGTGACGGTATCCACAGCGACCATGGAAAATGTATCCTGACCGTGCACTAACCGCAGACCTGTGAGGAAAGCAAGAAGAAGAAACAGAGTTCTCATCAGAGGAAGGATTATGACAGAGATTACGTTCAGATATGTGCGCACAACCACCCTAAGATAGTGAAAGATCTGAAGGACATGATCCGTCAGAATAGTTCTGCTTGGGATTGGTCTATTCGCAAGGTTCAATTGATCATTTCTTTACTCACGGTCCTGGACAGATTCAATTTGATGGAGACCTGGGAAAATTGGCCCCATAGCGGACCACTTGAGCATTGGATAATTTTGAGGTACATGAAAAATTACTGGATAACCAATTGCCGGGTCAAATGCGTCGATTCGCCGGTCAGATGGATCAGGTACATTCCCTTGGACAGATGAGACAGATCCAGAGTCTTTTCCTGATCTGATAAGTCCAGGGCTGAATGATGAACTGGCCTTCCCATGAGGTCCGTAACAAAGATCTCGCATGAAATGGGCAGGGATGATGTCAATGTGCAGTACCCTGTTGTCGGGTTGGGCATGATTGTCAGATTCAGAGCAGAGTGCAGATCATGGACAGATGATGGTCCTTCGCCTTTAGTTTTCTGAAGGACAAAAACACCGAATGATGGAAAGGTGGAAAGCGGTTCCTGATCAGAACCTGTCGGCTTCACCATCGAATATCCGGACATGGGTACTGTCAGGATATCATCCCCATTATATGTACCAGTGAGTATGATTTCTTCAAGATCCAATGCCTGGCGGAGTTCATATTGATCTCCCTGTTTCAGGCCAGCAGGAGAAATATCGATATCGACTTCAGAGGCTAGCCCCCAATTATAAATGGCGATATGTGCCCGTCCCGGTTCGTACTTGTTGGGTAGGATATAAACGTCATTTCCTGAAGCTGGAATCACCGGGAAATATTCATTCTCGGGAAAGTCGGGCATCGCAAAACCCCACAGGTAGTAACCATAGATATCAGGAATCCCGCTGATGATTCTGTTTCCTTTGACACTTGCCTCAAAGATGGGTGTATTGGTATAACCCAAACGGGTCTGACAGGTGAGGATATTGCTGTCGAGAACCATGTTGCGCACACCCTGATTCAGTCCGAATGCATTGACCGATGGACGGGGCATTTCCGGGCTGGCCCAGGTAAAATTGTGTTTGATGACAGTGTTCTCTACCGGATTCCCACTGCCGTTTGCTACGACAAAAAAGTTGTGCGTCCGGGAATTGTTCCCGGGCCCACCCATGTTTTCAGATGCTGCGCCTCCGTTGAAGATGATATTCCTTCGGATGTCAAAATTCCCGATAGCCGATGTGGTGGTCGTTTGCCAGAGATGGATACCATACCCGTATGTGTTGAAGATGATGTTGTCGTGGATCCACCTGGTGCCGACCGTATCATTCTGAAGGTACATGCCATGGCCGTGTCCTTCCTTGTTCCCATTGTTGTTCAGATTGTTGCCAATGTGATAGATGATGCAGCCGTAAACTTCGGTGTTCCGAGCACTTTTCCAGGTGTCGATACCCGTCCCGGTATCATGCACGATCATGTTGATGAATTTGATGTGTTCCGCTGTGCAGGTGATTCCACCGGGAATATTGTGATCCCTGTCGGTGGAAAAGGAATTGGTTACTTCTATCCCCCAGAACCAGGTATAACTGCACTGGCCGAATCCCAGATACAGGGTGTATTGCAGGTTGCCATCCAGAATGGCCCGTCCTCCCGGGATATTGCGAAACAGGATGGGTGCATCTGGCAGTCCGTTCGTCAGGCAACGAAAGGAGGTTTGTGCATCAACTGCATCCATGTAGATCCCCCCTGCCAGCCAGACAGTGTCACCGGGCTGAAGTGCGGCCGGGTGTTCCAGTGCAGTACGCAATGTCCATGGATTCGCCTGGCTGCCATCCCCGTTCAGGGCAGCCGTTGGAGAAGTATAGAAGCTGGTGGCATGCCCGATCTGCAGGAAAAGGAACGGCCCCATGAAGAGAGCAATGAAGCATTTGACCATGATCAACAGGATTTGAGCCGGATCAAGTTACATAGAAGTTATGTAGTCCGGTTCGAAAACTAGATCAGGAATGCATAGTAAGGTGTACACCGTAACCTCCCCTTTCGTAGAAAAACCGGCTTGAAAATGATCAATCAAATGTTGATTATCAATGGAATAAATAAAAATATTACTTATGAATTGGAAATCTAAAAACATATTTTTAGATTTGTCTAAATTTACAATGAAGATATGACTCACTTTTCGGGATTGCTCTCCTTCCTGGCCATGATCTGGTGCTCAATGCTTACCGCCCAGGTTAGTGGCATTGTCTCGGATGTTGAAACCGGGGATCCCTTGCCATATGCCGCCATCCGATCCATTCAAACCAACCAGGGGGCAATCACCGACGCCAACGGGACATATTCCCTGGAAAACCCGGGAATCTATGAAGTTTCCTATGCCGGGTATCTTTCTGACACAGTGGATCTGTCTGCTCAAGGGCAGCATATTCTATTGAACACCCATCCATTGACCCTGGATGCAGTTGTCGTCAGTGGGACAAAAACCTTCAAGCGTCAAACCCGGACGCCCGTCATTGTCTCTGTGATCTCGCGCGCGGCGCTGGAACAGGTTCAGGCATGCAACCTGGCCGAAGGCCTCCGGTTCCAACCGGGACTCCGGGTAGAAACGGATTGCCAGACCTGCAATTACACGCAACTCCGCATGAATGGGCTCGGGGGAGGTTACTCTCAGATCCGCATCAACGGTCGCCCGATTTTCAGTCCACTCACCGGACTCTATGGCATGGAACAACTGCCCGCCAATATGATCGAACGGATCGAAGTGGTCAGAGGAGGCGGTTCTGTCCTCTACGGTTCCGGAGCCATCGGTGGCACCGTAAATGTCATCACCCGGTTGCCTGCGGTGAACAATGCAGAACTGTCCTACTCGGTCCAGCACATCGGTAGTCAAACAACAGATCAGCTGGCCAATGCGAATGCGACAGTCCTTTCCCACTCCGGCAAAGCAGGAGCTTCTGTCTTTCTCCACTTTCGCGATCGACCGACCTACGATCACAACGGTGATCACTTTTCTGAACTACCGGCATTGCGCAACCAATCGTTCGGGTCCAATCTGTTTTTCCTGCCTGATAAAAACCAGAAACTGGAAATCAGCTTGTCCAGTCTGAATGAATATCGTTACGGTGGCGAGGAAGACAAGGAGCCGCCCCACCTGGCCGCCCAATCCGAAGAACGGACACACACTATCTTCATGGGTAGTGCGGATTATCAGATCAATTTCAACTCAGATCGCAGTTCGGTAATCGCCTATTTTGCCGGACAATTCACCCGTCGGACACATTATACCGGGATCTTGCCCGACGATCCGATCGAGTTGATGAACCACCTCCAAAATCCACCTTATGGCCGGTCGGCAAATACCACCTGGCAGGGAGGGCTCCAGATCAATCACCAATTGTCGAATGGACCAGGACAGCGCCATGTGTTGACGATGGGAACGGAAGTCGTCGCGGATGATGTGTTTGACGAGATTCAGTCCTATGGTTACCAGGTGGATCAACACAGTCAGAATATGGGTGTTTTTGCTCAAAGTGACTGGCAATTGACCCCGTCGATCAATCTGTTGACCGGGCTGCGGATGGACAGGCACAATCGGATCGACAGGCAACTGTTCAATCCGAGAATTGCATTGCTCTACCGCTTGCGGAATACCACGCAATTCCGGGTTTCGTGGGGAACAGGGTTTCGGGCTCCTCAAGCATTCGATGCCGATCTGCACATCGCCTTTGCCGGTGGAGGTGTTTCCAGAATCACCCTGGATCCCGACTTGCGGGAGGAACGATCACAAAGCCTGAGCGCTTCGATCAACTACGATCATGCGGATGATTATTGGATCGCCGGTTTCACCCTGGAAGGCTTCCATACCCGACTTGAAGATGCCTTCTATCTGGATCCGGATGGGGAAGATGAATTTGGCCAACGGTTGATCAAGCGGAATGGCTCCGGTTCAACTGTTCAGGGAATCACACTTGAATTGCGCGCCAATCTGGACCAGAAAATACAAATGGAAACCGGGTTGACCGTGCAGTCCAGTCTGTTTGACACACCAGTAGAATGGATTGAAGGTTTGCCAGCTATGCGTCCATTTTTACGCACACCTGACGAATACGGATATGCCACTCTATCGTTCCTCCCCCCGGACGCTGGAAGTCCTCCGTCAATGTAGTCTATACCGGATCAATGAAGATCGCTCACTTTGCAGGAGCGCCGGAGCAACCAACTGACAAGTTCACAGATACTCCGCAATTTCTGGAATGGAATCTTCGATCCGCCTTTACATTTCCATTCCCGGGGACTGGAATAGACCTGGAAGTGTTCGCAGGAATCCGAAATCTGACAAATGCCTATCAGAACGATTTTGATACCGGTAAAAACAGGGATAGTAATTACATCTATGGTCCAGGAATGCCTCGGACGATTTATGGAGGAGTGAAGATTAACTTCGAAGGAAATTCGAAATAACAAATAAGAAATAACAAATCATAAAAAAACAAATCACAAATAAATTCGAAAGATCAATGACCGAAACATATTTTCGTTTTGGTCATTCGAATTTGGTCATTCGAATTTATTTGGAATTTGGAGCTTGCTATTTGGTATTTACTCCTTTGGTGCTTGGCACTAAAATAACAAATGACAAATCACAAATGACAAATCACAAATCACAAATGACAAATCACAAATGACAAATCACAAATGACAAATCACAAATAAATTAAAAATTCGAATTATCAATGACCAAAACATATTTTCGTTTTGGTCATTCGAATTTGATCATTCGAATTTATTTGGAATTTGGAGCTTGTTATTTGGGATTTATTTGTGATTTGGAGCTTGTTATTTGGTGCTTCCACTTTTGGTGCTTCTTACCCCTGTCAGTATCAGAATTTACAGGATTTGAGGATTTACAGGATGAAAGCGTTTTGGTCATTCAAATTTGATCATTCGAATTTATTTGGAATTTGGAGCTTGTTATTTGGTGCTTCTACTTTTGTTGCTTCTTACCCCTGTCAGTATCAGGATTTGCAGGATTTGAGGATTTACAGGATGAAAGCGTTTTGGTCATTCGAATTTGATCATTCGAATTTATTTGAAATTTGGTGCTTGTTATTTGGGATTTATTTGTGATTTGAATTTTATTTGGAATTTGGAATTTGTCGTTTGGTGCTTTTCCTATTGGTGCTTCAAATTTGTTTGTCATTTGGAATTTGTCAGTTGTTATTTTCAAGTAATTCCCTGACGGCATTTTCGGCATTGATCACCCCTCCACTGATGCACATTTTGCTCATTCGGGCTTTTGCTTTACTGCCGGGAATTCGAACTTTTCCCTTTACTGGTACGGCAGTACGCATAAGGAGTTCGCGGACTTCGGCGGCAGTGAGGTTTGGAAAATAACCACGGATTAATGCGGCAACACCGGCAGCGGTCGGAGAGGCCATACTTGTGCCTGAAGCATCTTCATATCCATTGTCAGTGACTGTCGAATAGATATCAACACCTGGTGCAAAGAGGTCGACAGTGGTAGCACCGTAGTTGGAGAATGAAGCTGATAATTTTTTCTTTTTTGTTGACGAACTGTTCGCGCCCACTTCCAGCCAGTTGGGTACAACGACCCCGTTTTCCAGGAGTCGATTGGGAAAAAATGGCACCTGATCATTATCCGAGGATTCATTGCCTGCAGCATGCACAATGAGGACATCTTTCTGCAGGGCATAATTTACCGCTTCATCCACCAGTGATTTTTGTGGTGAATACGGTTTCCCGAACGACATATTGATCACTTTTGCGCCATGATCTACAGCATAGCGAATCGCATTGGCGACATCCTTGTCGCGCTCATCCCCATTCGGTACGGCACGCAAAGCCATGATCCGCGCATTTTTTGCGATCCCCTCAATGCCAACACCATTCCCATTCTGTGCTGCAATAATGCCAGACACATGTGTTCCGTGCATGGCATCCGGGCCTTCAACGCGATTGCACCCATAATCGGCTTGTCGGCCATTATCCGGATCATCGCCGACGACCACTGATCGGATACTGTCAGTGTCGATGGTGTTGTATTCAATCAGGGGACCCAGCTGATCGACACCCTGTCGTAGTTCATGCTCAATCTTGCTTTCATCCATGAATAAAGCCATCAGGTAGAGGGCCGTTTTAAATCCCTTTTCCTGTCGATTCTCCGGATCATATTTTTTAATGGCTTTTCGTGAAAATTCACCGTCATTTTCCAATTTGACCTGATCGATGATAGTCAACATCCCATTTGCAGCAGCATATTGCTGGTCCAGTTCAGCCTGTTCTTCATTAAGGATGGCCACCCATTGCTGATACCGATCATAGCGTTGTTGGTCCTTTTCCGATAATGCATCCATGTCTTTCCCGTGAAAATACTGCCTCATATCCTGAACAATGCGCGCCAGTTCGAGTGCCTCATGCTCAATGTCTCCTCCCGGACCACCCAGGTATGACCAGCCATGTAAATCATCGATGTAACCATTCCCCTCATCGTCAATACCATTTCCGGCCACTTCACCTGGATTGGTCCACATCACCCCCTGAAGGTCTTCATGATCTACCTCCACACCGGCATCGATCACCGCGACAATGACCTCCTGTACGGGTCGATCACCCAACAGGGCATACGCCTGTGTGACACCTGCGCCATAGATGCCATCCGTTTCCGGATCAAGCAGGTACCAGTTGAGTGGCGCTGACTGGCCAGAAGCGAGAACAGGCAGGAGAGCCAGACTGAAAAAGGTGATGAGGAAACGCATATGTCATATTGTTTGATGGGTCGAATATCCGAACTGAAACCGATTGGTGCAATTATACGGGCAGGCAGTCTGAACCACACGACCTGGAGTATCCTGGTTACTGGTGGCCATCTCTCGCATCGGAGCACAGTTGCTACCTTTGGGGGAAACGAACAGACAATGGCTCAGAAACTGGGAAACTTTGCAATGGGAAGCTGGATCGAAGGTCTGGATGATGGCGAACTGCTCGTCGATGCATCAACGGGTGCACCGATTGCCAGCGCCAGTTCGAAGGGACTGGATTTCGGAGAGATGATGAGCTATGCCCGTTCGACCGGAGGGCCGGCACTGGCGGGAATGACCTTTCATGAACGCGGTCGGATGATCAAAGCCCTGGCCCTGCACCTGATCGAACTCAAGGAGAAGTATTATACCATCAGCTATCAGACCGGTGCGACCAGGGTAGACTCCTGGATTGATATTGAAGGCGGCATCGGCAATCTGTTTGCCTACTCCAGTCTCCGTCGTCAGTTTCCGGATCAGCCCTATTTTGTTGATGGTGACAATGTGCCTCTTTCTAAAGGCGGTTCGTTTATCGGTCACCATATCATGGTCCCCAAACGAGGCGTGGCCATCCATATCAATGCCTTCAACTTTCCCATCTGGGGAATGCTCGAAAAGATCGCAGTCAACCTCCTGGCCGGGGTGCCCGCCATTGTCAAACCGGCCACGGTAACGTCTTATCTGACGGAGGCCATGGTCCGGGATATCGATTCATCCGGTATTTTACCTCCAGGCAGTCTGCAACTGATTTGCGGTTCTGCCCGGGGCATCCTCGATCATGTGGAAAGCCAGGATGTGGTCACATTCACCGGTTCTGCCACCACAGGTCGCATGCTCCGATCGACACCCCGCATGATCGAAGAATCCGTTCCTTTCAATATGGAAGCGGATTCATTGAACTGCATTATTCTGGGGCAGGATGCAGTGCCGGGAACACCTGAATTTGACCTGTTCATCAAGGAGGTCCGAAAGGAAATGACGGTGAAATGCGGCCAGAAATGTACAGCCATCCGCCGTGTAATCGTGCCGGAAAATAGGGTCGAAGAGGTGCAGATCGAATTGGGGAAGGTATTGAGCAAAACAGCCATTGGCGACCCACGGGTAGAGGGTGTGCGTATGGGTGCATTGGCGGGTCGCACGCAGCTGGAGGAGATCCGGGAGAAGATCGCCCAACTGGCAGCGAACGCTACTGTAGCGTATGGTGACCCGAATCAGGTGGACATCCTTGGCGGGGACAAGGAGAAGGGTGCCTTCATGGCTCCGGTTTTGTTTGTCCAGCCCGAACCTTTCAAATTCACAGAAGCACACCATATCGAAGCCTTCGGACTAGTGAGTACCATCATGCCCTATAAAAACCTGGATGAAGCCATCGAACTGGCGCGGATGGGCAAGGGGTCATTGGTCAGTTCGATCGTCACTAATGATAACCGGACAGCCCGGAATTATGTCCTGGGCGCAGCCAGTCACCATGGTCGGATCCTTATGCTCAACCGCGACAGTGCAGGTGAAAGTACAGGTCATGGTTCTCCTATGCCGATGCTTGTCCATGGTGGTCCCGGGCGAGCAGGAGGAGGCGAAGAGATGGGCGGCAAGCGAGGCGTGTTGCATTACCTCCAGCGTTGTGCCATTCAGGGTTCGCCGACCACCCTCACTGAAGTGACCCAGCAATATCAGCCCGGAGGTACTTATAAGGATCCCGGACAGCATCTGTTCCGGAAATATTTTGAAGATCTCAACGTCGGGGAAACGGTCCACACGCACAAACGCACCGTCACGGAAGCGGATATTGTCAGTTTTGCCAATGTCAGTTGGGATCATTTTTATGCTCATACCGATGTCACTTCTCTGGAGGGGACCATCTTCACCGAACGGGTGGCCCATGGATACTTCGTGCTCAGTGCAGCTGCCGGATTGTTTGTCGATCCGGGCAAAGGGCCTGTCCTCCTCAACTATGGCCTGGAAGAATGCCGCTTCACCAAGCCTGTGTATGCAGGAATGACCATTGGCGTTCGCCTTACGGTCAAGGAAAAGGTAGATCAGGAAACCCGAAGTGAAGAAGATATTCCGAAGGGGATCGTCAAGTTCCTGGTGGATGTGTACGATGAGACCGGTGAGACAGTGGCCATTGCGACCATTTTGACCATGGTGGCGAAGAGGGGGTTATGAGTTTGGAGGGGAGGGGTCGAGGAGAAGGGTATGAGTTAGGAGGTTCTTCTTTGCCCGTTGGAACTTTAGTGGTAGCGGGACCATCATGAGGATAGCAATTTCCCGACCGGATCAATAGTAACCCCGGGTTTTTTATCCGCCGGAGGAGGACAACCCGGGGGCCATGAAAATTGGAATTCAGAAAACCATTTTAATGGTTTACCACCAGGTCCGTCAAATCGTTTGGCGATCTGAACGGTCGCATGATGCGGGCCTGGGAAGAGGGGAGATTATAAGATTGGAGGAATCACGTCTAAGTGAATGCAGAAACAGTGAATGTTTGATTTTTTGAACTAAAATTCGCATTTTGTCGTTTTAAAACGAAAGAATGCAATGAAACCTTCATCAAAGAAGAATCAATCCCGACAAGTTAAGCCGGAAAAAAAAGCGGCATCAACTTCAGTTCGGACGAAGGGTGACGGGTTTGCTCCTGACAACCATCCAGGAAATGATGATTCATCCAGGTCAGGTTTGGAATTCAATGATCGCGTAGCGCAATATGAGGTGCAGCACTTTCCAATGGCTGGATTCGGGAATGTGAAAGGAAGGCAGGGAGCATCTCAAAGAGGTGCCAAGAGTGGGCAATTATCCAGTAAAGAAGCAATTAAATTTATCCATGTATTTGGGCAACCGGTACTACGGACTCGTATGGATGAAATAGCTGCCATCCGAAATGGAATTGACTATGCTGATTTTAGAGTTGTTTATAATCTATTTGATTTTTCCAATAAAAAGTGGGCTGAAATTTTAGGCATTGGGGAACGATCTATACAACTCTTATTAAAAGAGAAAAAAGCCATCGATTCAAAAAAATCAGAAAAGCTTATTGCTTTTATCTTATTCGTTCGGAAGGGAATCTATGTGTTTGAAGATTTTTCCCGATTCAATGATTGGCTGTTTTACAAATCTCCAGTATTAAAAGGTTCTGCCCCATTGATTATGTGGATACGATTCAGGGGATTGAGATGCTTGAGGAGCAATTATTTGCTATTGAAACAGGGAATCTCGCATGATTGTGTATCGTCTTTGCAAGAAGGCGTATGTGGCAGACCTCTCTGGCAGTGGTGCAATGAAGATGTCAGGTAACCGATGGAATTCACTAGGGATACCGATGCTTTATACCGCAGAATCTGCTGCGCTTTGTGCCGTTGAACTGTATAGCTATGTTCCACCGAGTTCACCTCCTCTGGATTATTGGTTACAAATAATTGTCCTTCCAGATGTTGAAATTGCTGAGGTTGATCCAGGTTTTTACCAAACAGTTTGGGTAGACCTGAAAAATGAGAGCCAAGCGATTGGTGATGAGTTTGTCAGATCAAATAAATACCTGATCTTGAAAGTTGCATCAGCATGGATTCATCCCTGTTTTAATTATTTGATCAATCCATTGCACACTGAATTCAAAAATGTCAGGTTGATGGATGCCATTCCATTCCCATTTGATGGAAAGTTGTATGAATTGCCAAGTCATTGATAATAGGTGATTCCGGTTGATGATGAACTCGACTACGCTCAACCCCTCATAACCTCCTTACTCATAACCTCTTCATCACATCCAGGAAATAGTATATTTTTTCCCATTGAATTCCATGGACGCTGTTTTGTCACCATGAAAGACCAGGCTGCCTTCTTCACTGAATGGTTTCCCATCCTTCACCTCCCCGGCGATTTGAAAAACCGCCTTCCCGGAGGCGATAGTTTGATTGGATTTTCGGATGGCCACATGCTGAAACGTCAGGGAGAAACTATGGGCAAATTCCCGGGAAAAAGTGGGGCGGGTGAGGATGTTCTGTCCTTCACGCAATACATCTCCGTTGACCAGGTAATTCTCCGTATTGGTCAATTGCGTGATATATAACGTGGATTGTGTATTGCTGGCAGCTTGAAGAAACAGTCGGTTCAACTGCCAGGAACCGGTTTGGGAGTAGACGATCTTATCTGGCACCTGTTCCACACAGATGACCTTCCAGGTAACCTGCTGGTTCAGATTGAAGATCGCGTTATTCTTTTTGTAGGTTGTTTCCGTGGTCCAGTTGCATGGGAACATGGCCGATCCGATAACACCTACAGCACCCTGGACGTCGAGAATGACCCCACCATCGTCGGTACGCAGGTTGGCCTCCAGCGTGGAGAGCAAATCTTCATCACTCAACTCCAGTGTCGCCTGCTCCTTCTGACAACCTGTCAACAGGAGGATTGCAGTGAAAACAAAAAGAGTATAGTTTCGCATGGATTGCACCTTTCTGATCTGGTGCAAATGACGGGTGATTGGTTGTCTCATTCTCTTGTTTTGGACAAAGAATCCTATTTTTCCACCAAAGTACAGTGTATGTGGATCGATATCCTCTTTTTGACCATTGCCGGATTCGCCTTCTACAAGGGGTATCATGCCGGGATCATCAAGACCGTCTTTACAGTCGTTTCCGTGTTGATCGGACTGTTGATCAGTATGCGTTTTGCAGCCGAGGTCACTGCCGGTTTACAAAACGTCCTGAACACCCAACACCCGCTCCTCTTCCTTGCCGGTTTTCTGGTCACCTTCCTGGTTGTGATGTGGCTGGTCAGGTGGTTGGCGAAAAAGCTGGAAGGATTTCTGGAAACGATCAACCTCAACTTCATCAATGAAATCCAGGGGGGGATCCTGTATGCCCTGTTGGCCACGATTATCCTCGCATCCGCATTGGGCTTGATCAATCGGGGAGGGTTGATCTCTCCCGAGAGTCGTGAAAAATCAATAACCTGGCCAATGCTCGAGATGGTGCCCGGTCAGGCTCAGGTCGTCTTTACGAAGTTGAAACCGGTCTTCAAAAAGTTCTGGAATGACTCCAAAGAGGCCATAGATGGGGCCCCGGAAGAAGCCGAATGACCGGAAGAAAATACCATCAAAAGATTTCGATCGTTTTCGAGATCAGCAACAATCCTCTTTCGTTATCTTTGGCCTCATGTTTCAACCGGTTATCCACGCCTCCCAGGCACTGCTCAGTGATCTCAAGAAGGTCATATCCGATCTGAATGCCCCGGATTACGCCGGTGCTCAGGATGTCCTGTCTGGCGCTTCGGTCGGACAGCATGTACGTCATCTGCTTGAATTTTACCAGTGTCTTCTGGGCCAGAACGCTTCAGGCAGGGTGAATTACAGTCTGCGTGTACGGGAACTGCAGCTCGAGCAGTCCTCCACCTTCGCTGTAGGGATCTGTGAAGACCTGATCAGCCAGTTGCACGTTCTGGAAGGCGATCAACCACTGATCCTGGATATGGATGACCTGGATGCACATTCCGCTCCGGTTGCCGTGCCCTCTTCTCTGTCACGGGAATTGATCTACTGTATCGAGCATGCCATCCACCACATGGCGATCATCAAGATCGGGATCATGATGCAAAACCCCCATTTCGCTCTTCCCGACGGATTTGGTGTTGCTCCCTCGACCATCCGCTACCGGACCTCACAATGTGCACAGTAACCTGGATCCCTGATGGATCCGGTGGGCATTTTCTGACTTCCAATCGTGATGAAGCTCCTCACCGGGCCGCGCTGGAATTGACCCATCGACTCACCGATCAAGGAGAAACTCTTCACTTCCCGGTCGACTCTACAGCAGGAGGCAGCTGGATCTGTTTCTCCGATCAGGGCCGGGCAATTTGTCTCCTTAACGGGGCACGACGCAAGCATCAACATCGGCCCCCTTATCGCCGAAGTCGTGGACTGATCGTCCTGGATGCCTTTGATCATCCGGATTTTTACGCCTTTATGGAAGAGGGAAGCCTGAACGGCATCGAGCCATTTACCATGGTTCTTGCCGATCACGATGGCGCGCGTGTCCTGATCTGGAACGGACGGAAAAAGGAAATCGAACCCATTCTACCGGGCTCTACCCGGATCTGGTCTTCATCAACACTCTATCCCTATCCGGTGCGTCTGCGACGCCGTCGCTTATTCGAACGGTTTCTCCAGGCCCATCCCCAACCGAACATCGATCAGATCCTTGCCTTCCACCATCTGGAAACCGGTGATGGCCGGAATGATTTCATCATGAACCGGGAAGACCGGGTACGGACCATCAGTGTGACAGCGGCACACCTGTCGACACAAAACCCGTACTGGATCCACAAGGACCTTCTTCACCAGCAAACCGAGCGGCGTGACCTCTTCCCGGCACCTTAGGGATCAATGGGTCAGATGGACACACTGGGAATTCTGGCCATCCTGGCTCTTCAACCTCCCTGTCATCCTGATCTGGCTGTATTATGGCATCCGTTCTGGCAACCTGTTCTTTTTCACCCGGGCCAATCCGGTGATCGAAACCGGCGGCCTGCTGGGTGAATCCAAGATCAATATCTACCGGCACCTGCCATCCGGAGTATATCCAAATACTGTATTCATCGCTGGCCAGGAACGACGGGAAGAGGGCATTCTGCGACAAGTGAACAAGAGTGTTATTCAATGGCCGGCCATCGTCAAGCCCAATATGGGTGAACGGGGATTTCTGGTACGCAAATGTGACGACGTCCAAGACATGTTGGCACATATCCAGGCTCATCCGGGAGTGGATTTTCTCGTGCAGGATTTGATCAGTTGGGAAGAGGAATACAGTCTGATGTACCACCGATTTCCCGATGCACAAACCGGGCAGATTACCTCCCTGTGTGCGAAGGGATTTCTCAAGGTCACAGGCGACGGACAGAATACCATTGACACACTGATGTTGAATGACCCCCGGGCCAGTTTTCAACAGGGCAGATTGCGCAAGGAGCAGCCGGGTCTGTTGTCCCGAATACCGGAAGCAGGTCAGAGTGTCTTGCTCGAACCCATAGGCAACCATTGCCGTGGCACCACCTTCCTGGATGCCAACCACAAGATCTCGCCTCAGCTGACAGCCGTTTTCGATCAGATCAGCCGGGGTAGTACAGATCTGTTTTATGGCCGGTTCGACCTGCGTTGTCGTTCATTCGCCGACCTGGAAAAGGGGGAATGCTTCTCCATCCTCGAATACAACGGTGTCGCTGCAGAACCCGCTCATATTTACCATCCCGGTCGACCACTCTGGAAAGCCTATCGCGACATTACCCGCCATTGGGCCATCCTGTATCGGCTGTGCCAGGCCCAGAAGAGCAGAGGCGTCGCTGCAGAATCCGCCCGCGACGTATGGCGTCAGTTTCGGAACTGGTGGAGATATAAAGAAGGGGGGAGGAGTTGAGGAGGGAATCAAGAAAACAGATGAATCGGGGTTGACACAACGTTGGCATATGGTTATTCAGAAAGGAATTCCGGATCAGGGTATCACACTGGAGAGGAGTTCGACCAGAAAGGAACGGGGCGGTATGCCTCCATGCCGCCCCGAATTCCCACCTTTCAATACCAAACAAAATCTAGTTTCCTGCATCTGACACGCAGACTTGATGTGCCAGAATATGCCGGGTTTTGCTCCCCGTTTTCAGACAGACACAGGAAGAAGGAGAAACCCCTATCCGGATCCTGGACAAGTTTGATTTTGACCTGAATCTGACATTCCAGACAGGGTGCTGGTCATACAAATCATGATCCGCGAATCGGAAGTTACCTTTGCCATAATGGATTTACTCCTGCAACCTCTGTGGTATTTCTCCCTGGCCTTCGGGATCAGCCTGCTGGGTTCTCTTCCCTTTGGCATGATCAACCTGAATGTACTGGCCACAGCCGTCCATCGCGGACCCCGACCTGCGCTGTGGATGGGATTGGGGGCCACCATGGTCGAAGGGTTGCAAATCCTGTTGGTCCTTTTCGGATTTCGGTGGCTCGCCGACAATACCACCCTGGACACCATCCTGCAATGGATCGCTATACCTGTCTTCCTGGGACTGGCATTTCACTATTTCACCGCCAAACCGGCCAGGCAGGAAGGGGAGGTCATCCGGAAACAACCGTTTTTACGCGGGGTTGGACTGTCCCTGATCAACGTCCTGGTCTATCCGTTCTGGTTTCTCTGGCTGGGACTGATGGATTTTCCTGTGGATGATCGATCCCTGTGGGGATGGATGATCGCAGGAGCCGTGCTGGGTGCACTTGCCGTGATGGCCTTGTTTATCTTCCTCGGGCGAGTGATCGAGAAGAATGCAGGGAGTCTGACCCGACATCTCAACAGGGTGATTTCAGGCGTTTTTCTGGCTCTGGCTATCTGGCAATTTACCCGGTTGGTCTTTCTTCATTAACTCGCAGGTTCACCCACTCACCGCTCCAACTCCAACACCCGGCATTCCAGGCCCTTCATAGACCATGGTCCAGTCAGTGGATACTCTTTTCCACTGAAGATATCCCTGCCAACCGTATATCCGCGAAGGGTATCCATCCACGGATCCAGTTGCGCCGACTCATCCGTTTCGCCCGTATTGATGATCACCATCACCAGTTGTTCTCCATATCTCCGAAAATAGGCAAAGACACTTTTCTGGGGCGGGTAAGCCACCATCGTACCGCGGATGATCGCCTGACTTTTTGATCGCCAGGTCATCAGTCGTTGCAGGTAACGAAACGCCTCTTCTTCATTTTTTTTCCGGCCCTCTTTCGTAAACTTGTCCTTGCGGTCCCTGTTCCACCCCCCCGGAAAATCCTGCCGGATCGATGTGTTTTTCCTGCTCTGGTTGACCAGGATCTCGGTACCCGAATAAATAGATGGCGTCCCCTTGACAGTCGCCAGCACTGCCAGACCCATCTTCCAATTTTCCAGCTTTTTATCTTTTCGATTGAAATACCGGGGCAAATCGGCATTGTCCACAAAAAGGATGGAACCGTCCGGATTTTTTTGTTTTTCATTTTCCGCCATCAACTGATAGAGCCCCTCAACTCCACTATGCTTTTCACCTTCCCGTGAAAACAATTCATCAATCGCCTGGTGAAATAACAGATTGCCGTGAATCGAAATTGGACAAAGATCTCGCCCAGATGCCCCGACCTGACTCCTTTCTGCTGATCCCGCATCCGACATTGCTTCCCCGAAAACAGTCACGCCCGGATAGGCCTTGGCCAGCTGTTCCGTCAGCTGTTCCACAAAGAAAGGATCGATCTGTGAACATGCTGGAATGCATAGCGCATCCGGATGATACGCCTCCATCCACCATAGGGACATCTGAGTGAGGTAGGTGGTCAACACGGGGTTATTGATCCGCCAGGAATACCGGCCTGTCTCCTCCCGGAAAGAACCGGTTTGTCCGCTCTCCTTCCAGTTCGGGAACGGTGGATCCTGAACAAAGTGATGCTGTTCACTGACCCAGGGATAGATCATTTCCTGGATGATCTTCAACTCCTGACGGTGAAGTTTTCCGATCAGCTGCCGGTAAATGGTCGAATCGCCCAATCGAGGATCCACTTCAAAATGGCTGGTGATGGTTTGTCCGGAAAAAGAGCGATCAGTCGCCTCATTTTTCTGGATGGGGTCCAGTTGAATCGCCGTCATGCCCAGACTGCGAATATGATCCGTATGTGCCATCACGCCTTGCAGATCACCCCCATGACGGGCCTGCGGGTCTTTGCGGTTCACGTTGTCCGACAAGACCCTGTCATTGCCTTGATTTCCATTGGCAAACCGGTCCGTTGTGATCCTGTAGATCGCATCAGCTGGCGTCAGCCCCATTGGTTTGAGTGTCCTGTCCCGGTTCCTGAACACATATGGAACCTCCCTGATCAATCCTTCCTTTTCCAGCCGGATGATGATGGTTGACGGCTTGAACACCGCATCCCAGTGGAGTTTCAACAACAGGTAATTCGGATTGGCACAAGGCAAGACTTCGTTGAGCCGGACACTCTTCTCGCGGACGGAGGGGTTCCATTCACCTATACCTTCTTCATGGAGGATGATGAGCAGTTCATTTGCAGGCATATTGGTCCACCAGAAAGGAGGTTCAATGTGAGGTGGAACCTGCGCCCTGATCCCGTAGAAAAAAGTGAGCGAGAAGACAATGATCAGTAAACACGTTCGGAACATGGCGGATGACATGGGTGATTCGGTATTCTCAGGGCAAAAGAAAGGCCAGCTTGACAAAAGCCAAAAAAATGGAGAGAGAAACATCCCGGGATGACCGGTTTTACGCAGAAGGTGAGGATAAAAAGGATCGTATCTTCGAACCGAATTCAATCTCCAATGCGCATCATTTGTTCCCTTTTCGGGTTGTTGTTTTTCGGCTTGCTGTCCTGTTCAAAGGATGATAATTCGGCAGCACTGCAACTCGAGGCCGATCTGATCATCATCAAGGATTATCTGGCCACCCATGGTCTGTCAGCCCAGAAACGTCCTCCGGATTGCATTATATTATCGAGGATCCCGGTTCGGGGACCAGCTATCCTACGTCCCAATCCAAAGTGACGGTGGCGTATATCGGTTATCTCCCCAATGGCAATGTATTCGACCAGAGTGCCACCGGAAATCCTCCTTCGTTCTTCCTGAACCAGGTCATCAAAGGGTGGCAGGAAGGCATCCCGAAATTCAGAAAAGGCGGAAAGGGCAAACTATTGATTCCGTCCGGATTGGCCTATGGGACGAGTTCACCATCCCCCAAGGTGCCCGCCAATTCTGTCCTGATCTTTGATATTCAATTGATCAATATCCAATAATCCGAGTACATCAAACCGGTCGAATGAATCAAGTGCCCCATATTACCGTCCAGGGCAGGGCGGTCGTCACAGCTACTCCTGACCAGGTGACGCTGTCATTCAGTATTCTTGAATCCACCCCTGCATACGGACCAACACTGCAAGGATTGGCCAATCGAGTTCACCACTTGCGGGCGGATCTGCAAATTGCGGGACTGGAAGTCAGCGATTTGCGAACGGGGCATTTCAGCATTCAGCCAGCCTATGATTATCACGAAGGCAAACAGACATTCAGAGGGTATGAAGCTCGTCAGAATCTGAGTATCCAGCTGCCAGCCGACAAGGACCTGCTGAGCAAGGTATTGGGTCTTTTGAGCCGATCGGAAAGTCAGGCAGAATTTCAACTTCAATTCGGGCTGGCCGATCCCTCATCCCAACAGGAGGAGGCGTTAAGGAAGGCGGTCGTACAAGCCCGGAAGGACGCTGCCATCCTGGCTGCAGCAGGTGGTGTTTCGCTGGGAGAGTTGATGAACATCACGTACGGGGAAGAACCGGTTCACCCGGGTGGGGGGTTGCAGGTGCGCATGTCAGCGATGAAAGAAGATGCGCCTCTGGATGTAGATCCTGCTGAAGTCAGCGTCGAAGCGCGGGTCACGGCAACCTGGGCAATCCGTTCCAACTAGCCCGATCGGTCAGAAGATGGTAGATTTGTTTTTCTTTGTTCGGTCAAGCTCTTCTCCTTTTTCATTCTCAATTGCAACCAGATGTTTATGAATCATACACAGACGCCTCGGACCTATCTGATCAGTCTCACCCTGGCTGTGTGCTCGGTCCTGAGCCTGCCTGCCGCAATGGGTCAATTCACCTTTACACCCCAGGCCGGATTGAATATCAACTGGATCAATGCCTCCAGTGAGATATCCGGATTATCCATGGAATCGGCTACCTATACTTCCTTTGGCGGACGATTCGGGTATATTTTCCTGGACAGAATCGAAGTCGAGGTGGGCGTACTGTACAACCAGCGTGGGGGACAGATGATCAATACCAATCCGGGGGCAGACGATGAAAAATGGGTGTTCAAATACCTGGATATCCAACCCCAGCTGGAGTACAAGATCTGGAAACAACTGGGTGTCTATGCCGGAGGCTATTATGGCATTCATTTCCGTTCAGACCGCAATGTGGATGGTACCTGGGAAGAAGATGTACCCGACCGGTTTGACGAAGCGGACCTGGGCATTTCCTTGGGTCTGCGCGCCTACCTGGGCCGGATCTTTCTCCAGGGACAATATGATATCGGCATGACCACACTCGACAACCAGTTGTACACGGACATGAATGGCACGACAACAGAAGTCGATTTCAAGAACCGGACAATTCAATTGGCTGTCGGGTATCATTTTGTGTTCTAAACAGGGTGCAATCAGGTCAAATCGCACGATTTAAGCGATCCTTTTGCAGGTTTGGTCGGTTTGTCGATGTGATCGGGTAACAGAACACTCGTTCAGGTGTCCTCACATTAAATCAGAACTCATGACTATGCGCTATACCATCCTTGCCATTTTCCTCCTCGGCTTTGCTTTTGTCTCCGCACAGGAGAACGATGCTGTCTGGTTTGCCTTCGGAGATTCGCAGACGGGGCGTTTTGCATCTGTAGATGAATTGAACAATGCCCGGAAAAGCTACAAATACAGGGTAGCCAAAGAAGTATTTGACCATCTCGTGGAGGCAGCTGGGAACAGTAACATGGAACGACCCCGGTTTGAGATGAGTCCCATCCCGAAAATGATTGCTGCTGCAAAAGGCGACGAGGCCGTAATCCTGCTCGAAGAACAGGCATATAATATCTGTACGGGTTTTGGACGGGATTCACTCAATGCACTGGCAACCCTGCTGGGTCATGAGTTGATTCATTATTACGAAAAGCACAACTGGGAAGACCATTTTATCCGTGAACATCAGGGATCGACGACTGCAGATCAGATCCGCGACAAGAAACTGGCCAACAAGATGCTCCTGGAAACCCAGGCTGATCAGCTGGGTGGGCTTCTGGCTCACACTGCCGGATATTCCACGTTGAACATCGCACCTGACCTGCTGACCAAGCTGTATGCAGGTTACAAGCTGGACGCAACCAGTCCGACATCTCAGTATCCGTCTCTTGAAGAACGCAGAGCGATCGCTCAGAACAGTATGGAGCGATTGAAAGAGGTGATCGGCGTCTATGACCTGGCTGGACACTTCCTGGCAACACATCAATTTGACTGGGCGCGATCGTATTATGAATACATTCTGAACAAGGTCGGTTTTCGCAGTCGAGAAATTTACAACAATATGGGAGTAGCGGCTGCGCTGTCAGCGTTGAGTACACGCAAGCAGGACAAGCCATCTTTTGTCTATCCGTTGCAACTGGATTTTTCCAGCAGGATGGCCAGTCGGGGTGCCGGTGAAGAGGAGCAAACCGCCCTTCTGGAAGAAGCACGACGCCATTTTCAGGCGGCCTACGACCTCGACCCCGAATACCTGCCTGCATTGATCAACATGGGTTGTGTATATGCCGAATTGGGCCAATGGGATGAAGCAGATGACCAGGCACGCAAAGCGCTGCGTGATGCAAAAAAGGCGGGCAACAAAAATGCGGAATCCGATGCGCTGATCCTTACCGGGATCATTCAGGCGGTCAATCAGGATACCGAGGGAGCCAGGAAGTCATTCACGGATGCAGCTGCAGTCAGCAATAATCCGCTGTCCGCCATGAATCTCCAGGTATTGAGGGGGGAATCACTTCCTCCCCCACCGTTGACAGGACCGATTTCGAGTGAAGAAAAGATCGATAATTATGATCTCGATCAACTGTTCGCCTCGTTTTTACTGGAGCGCTTTGTGCCGGAAAAAATGATTGCCGATATCGCTGGACCCTTCACCTATGCCATGGCACGGGAAGCCAACTCGACCATTCTGGTGAATACACATTCCTCCGGAAAAGAGATTTTCGGATTTTTTCAGGTAGCCGATGCCAAATATCCTGGGACTTCTTTTGAAGGGATCAAAATCGGTGATCCGGTCAGCAAGGTGCTGGAAGGATATGGCACTCCGAGCCGGCGGATGACCGCTATCCAGGGAGAATGGCTGGTGTTTATGAACCAGCAGATCATCTTCCGGGTTGACCGGCAGGGCAAGGTGGTGAATTGGGCTGTCTTCCGGATCAAACGCGCTTGAAGCGGGGGTTTTCTGGTTCCTCCCCGAGTCCTCGGGGCTGGTTCCTGCCTGCAAGCCGGAGGCCTGGTGCAAGGTCCTGGCCGCTTTCCGCTTTTCGCGATTTGCTTTTCGCGATTTGCTTTTCGACTTCCCGATTCCTTGTTCTTCATTCCTGACTTTCGATTTCCGATTTCCCACTTCTGCTGTTTGCCGATGTCTGTAATAACAATTCTCGCAAAGGCGCATAGGCGCAAAAAGTGAAGGGCGCAAAGAAATTCTGTTGGTCCTCTAATTCTCCTTATCTGATATAAAGATTCGACTTCCGCGATTCGCTTTCCGCGATTCGCTTTCCGCTTTCTGCCTTCCGATTTCTGCTTTCCGCTTTCCACCTTCCGCTTTCCGACTTCCGATTCCTTGTTCCTGTGTTCCTTGTTCCTCATTCCTCCCACCACGGCGGGCAGGCATTCCTCGTTCTGACTTCCGCCTTTTGCCTTCCCACTTCGCATTTCCGATTTCCGATTTCTGTATGCATAATGTCTCAAAGTCTCCGAGTCTTTTTTGGCTGTCCCAGCCAATCTTGCGATCTTCCGACCAGAAACGAGACCACCATGCTGCGCAAGCTCCTCACCTTTATTGACCTTCGAAATGAAGTCGAAGACTATGAAACCATCCACGAGGAGATCGAAAAAGGGGTCATCTTCAAAGGAACGAACCTCTGGATCCTGGCTTTTGCCATCGTAGTCGCTTCGGTTGGTTTGAATATGAACTCCACTGCCGTGGTTATCGGCGCCATGTTGATCTCGCCCTTGATGGGGCCAATAAATGGCCTGGGGTATAGCATTGCCACATACAATTACACCCTGTTCCGCTCTTCACTGAAAAATTTCGGATTTTCTGTTGTCGCCAGCATTCTCGCATCAACACTCTACTTTGCCATTTCTCCGGTGGCTACCGCTCATAGTGAGATCCTGTCACGCACCATTCCGACTATCTATGACGTGATGATTGCCTTGTTCGGTGGGTTAGCTGGCATAATCGCCATCAGTAGCAAAATGAAGGGGAACGTCATCCCCGGAGTCGCCATTGCTACTGCCTTGATGCCTCCGTTGTGTACAGCGGGTTACGGTCTGGGAACCGGACAGGTCAGTTTTTTTTTCGGAGCGACCTACCTGTTTGCGATCAATTCGGTGTTCATTGCGCTGGCTTCGTTGCTGATCTCCCGTTTTCTTCGATTCCCGATTCGCAGCATTGTTGACCCAGCCCAGAAAACCAGAGTCCGTCAATTGGTCCTGCTGATCATCGTGATCACCGTTCTGCCCAGTCTGTATTTCGGACATCAACTCGTAAAAAATGAAGAGTTTGGACAGAACGTTGAAATGTTGACAAAAGAAGCAACTGTGTTTGAAGGTGCTTACCTGATCCGGCATGATGTGAATACAGGAAAACGTCAGGTCCATCTGATCTACGGTGGAAAAACGCTGTCTGACAGTTTGAAACAGGTCATCAAAAAGAAGGGCGAGTTATTTGATATCGACCCGGAAAGTATCCATATCGAGCAGGGTTTTGCCATGGATGAAACCCGGATCACCGAATCAGAAATTCTTCGCAACCGCATTCGCGCCATCCAGGATGAATTAGATCAGGCTGAAACCCGTGAAGACAGTTTGCGCAATGCGCCACTCTTTGGACGACAGATTTTTGATGAAATCAATCCTCTCTATCCAGAGATTCTGTCCTGTACCTATTCCGAAACGATGTTATTTACAAATGGCAGCAGTGAAATCAAGCCAGTCAGTCAGGTTGTTTTTCATATTGCACCTGCTACATTGAATCTGTCTGCCCGGGAAAAGATCAGGGCGTGGGTCCGTGCCCGCTGCGGTCGCGACAATACGGAGGTCATCTTTACGGAGGCTCCCCAAGAGGAAGATTAGATTCTGGTACCTTCGATTTCAACGGTCATTCTACCTTTGCCCCATGGAGCTCTTCAAGCAATTCACATTCGACTCTGCACATTTCCTGCCCAATGTCCCGGAAGGACACAAGTGCAAGGCCATTCATGGACACACGTATCGACTGGTGGTCTATATTGAAGGACCGCTGGATCCTCATTTGGAGTGGGTCATGGACTTTGCCGATCTCAAACACGTTGTTGACCCCATTGTCAAGACACTGGACCACCACCTGATGAATGACATTGCAGGTCTGGAGAACTCGACCGGTGAACGGATCTCCATCTGGCTTTGGGATCAGATCAAACCCCAGGTGCCTCTCATGTCCAAAATCGAATTGCACGAAACGCCCACCTCCGGAGCAGTTTACAAGGGGATATAACGGATCGGGCAGGATTCTCTTCGAACAATGTTGAGTTGCCAGCCGTAAATTTCAGCATTTCAGATCCTGGCCCAGCACCCTCTGTCCTCAAATGTAATCGCACACGCCATCGGGATAGTTCGTAATTTCCCACACAGACAAGGCGATGCAATCATGTTGTACCATATTCTCCGTTGGTTGTTCACCCTCACGGTTAAGGGCTATTTCAGATCCATCTCCATTCGGGGACTGGAACGCATTCCGCGGAAAGGCCCGATCCTGCTGGCGGCCAATCATACCAGTGCTTTCATGGATCCCATCGTGCTGGGAGTTTATATCCGGCGTAGCCTGTACTTCCTGTCACGGGGCAGCGCATTTCAAAAGCCATTCATTGCCCGCATCCTCGGCATATTGCACATGATCCCGATCTATAGGCCCGAATTCGAACCGGATGATCTCGATAAAAATCAGGCGACATTCGAACGGTGTTATGCCCATCTTGGCCGAGGCGGTGCCATGCTCATTTTTCCTGAAGGTGTCAGCCAGACAGTCCGGAAACTCAGGCCTCTGAAAAGTGGTATCGCGCGTATCGGACTTGGAGCAGAGGCGCAGCATGATTTCCGGCTGGGCGTTTCCATTATTCCGATTGGTATCAATTACAGCAACCCCCACCATTTTCAGGGCGATGTTTTTGTCAACATTGGCAAACCCATTGTCCTGCAACAATTTCAACAACAATACCAGGCTGATCCGAAAGAAACTACCCATGCAGTAATGAATCTTCTTCAGCATGAATTGGAAAAACGCACCATTCATATCGAAGATGAACGCCTGAACACCCTGGTAAACCATATCGAGCAACTCTACCGCTCCACCCTGCGAGATGACGGATTAGATGCCGACAAAATCAAGCAGGATTTTTATCTATCCAAAGACATTGCGGACGCTGTTGCCTGGCATGACACCCACTATCCGGATCAGGTGATCACATTTGATCGTCGGATCCGCGCGTATCTCCACCATGCCGAGTCCCTCCGATTGAGAGATACACAATTGCGAAAATCCCATCCTCTTCGCATACAAATCAACACGATCCTGGAATTGATTGCCGGATTCCCTCTCTTTCTGTTTGGTTGGATAGTGAATGTCCTACCGTTCAAACTGGCCGAGTGGACCGCATCCCGCATCCGGGTGCGCGAAGATTTTGTCGGATCCATCCGAATGGCATCCGGCATGTTCGTTTTTCTGTTTGTCTATCTTCTTCAGGCCATTCTGATCATGCAGTGGACAAACTGGTACATCGGCCTCGCCCTGCTGATCAGTTTCTATCCTGCTGGTGTATTCGCCCTGTTCTATCTCAAGACTGCCTATCAATTCCGCTATACGCTCGATTTCTGGTCGGTCTGGAGCAGGAAACGATCCCTGATCGATCGCTTGCGTGAAACGCGACAGACGTTAATCGACGAGCTGGAGGAAGGAAGGAAACGATATATGCATGCTGTTCTTCAATTTTCTGATAGCAGATGAAATAAGATTGACAATTGCACTTCAGCAAATCGTCTGTCAAGCCCGAAGGAGATTTCTTCGGGCTTCATTTTGTAGATACGATTGACCTCCTGTCTGACCCGGGAAAAATGAGAACGCTGAAAGATTGAATGGATGACGCAAATTGTGCCCTGAGGGTAAAAAAGATTAACCCTATTGTGCAACTGAAAAGTTGCATGTATATTTGCAACTGATTGGTTTCATAAATGCCGTCGATCCCATGCGAAGAGATGTATTCCAGGCGATTGCCGACCCGACACGACGAGCCATTCTGGTGCTGATTGCCTCCCAGGCAATGACACCGAATGCCCTGGCTGACCATTTTGACACAACCCGACAGGCGGTATCCAAGCATTTGCGGATCCTGACCGAATGCGAACTGGTCAACCCTGCGCCTGCCGGAAGAGAGAGTTATTATCACCTCAATGCCGACCGTATGAAGATCATTGACCAGTGGCTCAGCCAGTTCAAATCCATGTGGGAAGACCGTTTTTCCGAACTCGACAACCTGTTATCCACGATAAAATCAACACCGAAATGAACCCCGAACTTCAATTTGACTTTACCGTCGACAAAGACACACATACAGTCAACGTGAAACGTGAATTTGCAGCACCCCTCGACCTGGTGTGGGATGCCTGGACTAATCCCGAACTCCTCGATCAATGGTGGGCGCCCAAACCCTATATCACCCGCACCAAAACCATGGATTTTCGGGAAGGTGGACATTGGCTGTATGCCATGATCGGTCCGGATGGAACCACCCATTGGTGTCGCGCCGACTACAAGCAGATTGCACCCCGTGAGCAGTTCTCCGGGCTGGATGCATTCTGCAATGAAGACGGAATAGTGAACCCCGATTTCCCGCGATCACTGTGGACGAATACATTTATTGCCCAGGGATCCACCACATTGGTCAACATCGTTGTCCAATACCAGAATCTGGCGGATCTTGAAAAGGTTATTGAAATGGGATTCAAGGAAGGATTTTCTATGGCTCTGGGCAACCTCGACCAATATCTCGAAGCCTGATCCAAGCTGAAAAAAGTCTCCGGATGAACAATCAACCCAGGTGACAAACTACCTCAATTTCCCGGGCAATACAGAAGAAGCATTTCACTTCTATCGATCTGTTTTCCGCACCGATTTCAGTGGTGATGGCATCCATCGCTTTGGTGATTTGCCGCCGGACGCCAACCACCCGCCAGTGGCGGAAAACGTCAAACAGATGATTCTCCATATCGAACTACCCATTACCGGAGGTCATGTCCTTATGGGCACAGACGCACATGAGGAAATGGGATTTACAGTCACCAGGGGAAACAACATGCATATCTCCGTCGAACCCGAGACTCGGGAGGAAGCCCAACGGAGCTTTGACGAATTATCGGTGGGAGGAGAGATCACCATGCCTATCCAGGATATGTTCTGGGGAGCCTATTTTGGCAGCCTGACAGACCGATTTGGCATCAACTGGATGGTCAACTTCACCAATCCGACCGCGCCCGAATAAGCAGATTATTCAACACGTCCCGCTTATTCCAGAATCAAATCGATGCCCGACACCTCTTATTAATGAGGCAGTCGGGCATCGGTTTATTATTCCGCGGCTTTCGCCTTAAACCAGGGCATAAACGCATCTACCGTCACCAGACCGAGATCGCCTTCTCCCCGCATCCGGACAGCCACGCCTCCGGCTTCCACTCCCTTTTCACCCACTAGAAGCATCAAGGGGATCTTTTTCAATTCGGCATCACGGATCTTACGGCCGATACTTTCATTCCGGTCATCCACAAAGCCGCGAATGTCGGCGATCATCAACCGGCTGGCGATGGCCTGGGCCTCCGCATTGTACTTTTCAGAAATCGGAAGAATGGCATATTGGTCCGGCGTGAGCCAGAGCGGGAAGTTGCCTCCACAGTGCTCGGTAAGCACACCAATGAATCGCTCCATGGAACCAAACGGTGCCCGGTGGATCATCACCGGCCGGTGGGTCTGGTTATCCGAACCGATGTATTCCAGTTTGAATCGCTCGGGCAGATTATAATCCACCTGGATCGTGCCCAGCTGCCAGCTGCGGCCCAGGGCATCCTTGACCATGAAGTCCAGTTTCGGACCGTAAAAAGCCGCTTCACCCAACTCGGTGACCGTTTCCAGATCGACCTCACTGCAGGCATCAATGATGGCCTGTTCGGATTTTTCCCAGTTCTCATCCGAGCCGATATACTTTTGTTTGTTCTCCGGATCCCGCAGCGAGATTTGCGCCGTGACGTTGTCAAAGCCCATCCGCTTGAGCACCAGCTGGGTCAGTTCCAGGACATTGAGAAATTCATCCTTGACCTGATCGGGCATACAAAACAGGTGCGCATCATCCTGGGTAAAACCACGAACGCGCGTGAGACCGTGCAACTCACCACTCTGCTCGTATCGGTACACCGTACCAAATTCGGCGATCCGAAGAGGAAGCTCTTTATAGGAACGCGGTTTGTGCCCGAAAATCTCACAATGGTGAGGACAATTCATCGGTTTGAGAAGAAACTCTTCTCCTTCCCGTGGTGTGTGGATGGGCTGGAAACTGTCCGCTCCGTATTTCTCGTAATGGCCGGAAGTCACGTACAACTCTTTCTTTCCGATATGCGGTGTGATCACGGGTTGGTAACCCCGTTTGAGCTGTTCGTTTTTCATGAAATCCTCGAGGCGGGTGCGCAACACGGTACCCCGTGGCAGCCAGATAGGCAACCCGGCGCCAACCTTGTCGGAGAACATGTAGAGTTCGAGTTCCTGGCCCAGTTTACGGTGGTCTCGTTTCCTGGCCTCCTCGAGCATCTCGAGATATTCGGTCAGATCTTTTTGCTTGGGGAAGGTGATCCCGTAGATGCGTGTCAGTTGCTTTCGAGATTCATCACCACGCCAGTATGCACCACCTACATTCAGCAACTTGGCAGCTTTGATAAAACCGGTATCCGGGATATGCGGACCTCGACAGAGATCGACAAAATTACCCTGTTCATAAAAGGTGATCTGCCCATCCTCCAGATCCTGGAGCAACTCGAGCTTGTATTCGTCATCCTTTTCGGTGAAGTAGGTGATCGCGTCTGCCTTGCTGACCTCTTTCCGGATATAGGCATTTTTTTCGCGGGCCAATTCGATCATTTTTGTTTCGATCGCAGGCAGGTCTTCCAGGCTGATCGTTGTTTCACCCGGATCGACATCATAATAAAACCCGTTTTCAACAGGGGGGCCTATACCGAGTTTGATTCCCGGATAAATCGCCTCCAATGCCTCGGCCATCAGGTGAGCGGATGAATGCCAATATGTCGACTTCCCTTCCTTGTCATTCCAGGTAAGCAGCTGCACCCGGGCGTCTGTATGAATGGGTCGGTTGGCATCCCAGATTTCTCCATTCACTTTGGCTGCCAGGACATTCCGGGCAAGCCCTTCGCTGATAGACAGGGCAACATCCATGCTGCTGGCACCGGATTCAAACTCCCGGACACTGCCATCTGGCAACGTAATCTTCATCATGATCTCTGGTTTTTGCGACTCTCCGGCTGCAAGGTCGAACGTGCCGATCCGGCCGGTGGTAAAAATCGGTGCAAAGGTAGGCAATTCAATGCCCAGTTGCCAGCGGATGGTTCAGGACTCCCCTTCTCCATGCTCATAGGGAATGGTCTTCAACAACAATTCGACAGCCTCGATGCGCGCCTCGCTCTTTCGATCAGCCTGAATGACCCGCCACGGCGCCAGTTCAGTATCTGTATGCCCAAACATCTTCTTTTTGTAAGCTGTATACACATCCCATAATTCCTGGGCACGTTCATCGACCGGTGTCATCTTCCAGCGCTTCAACCGGCTGGTCCGGATATCCTGAAACCGTCGGGCCTGCTCCTCCCTGGAAATGGACAGATAGATCTTGATCAGATAGGTGCCCGATTCAACGATCATGCGTTCGAAATCATTCACCTGGCCCATGAAAATATTGTACTCCGTTGAGGTGCAAAAATCATTAACGGGTTCTACAATGGCACGATTATACCAACTCCGGTCAAAGAAGACGATCTCTCCCGGCTTGGGAAGTTGATTGACATATCGCTGAAAATACCACTGTCCGATTTCTTCCTCTGTTGGTTTGCGGAGCGCCACAATTCGATAATGCCGGGGATTGATATGCGCGGTCATCCGTCGTATGGCCCCCCCTTTTCCCGCGGCATCACGACCTTCGAAGAGCACCACGATCTTTTTCCGCTCCCGAATAGTCCAGTTCTGCAGTTGGATCAATTCCGCCTGCAAGTCTCTCAACTGAAGTTCATACTGCGCCAGACGCAAGGCCTTTTCGACATTGGTCTTTTTATCCGCAACCAGATACTTCAGCCCGATCCTGGAATTCAGTATAGCGACATCCGCATCACTCAACTCCAACGCAGGCCTGGTTTTCCTGTCGGTTGGCTTCGGATCCGGTGCATCTGTATGGTCTTCGTTCTCCTTATGCTTGGTCATTCTTTTCCTGATTGAATCTCTGTTTCTTGATAATCCCGTCATAAATCAGCTATGCATTATAACCCGGGGTCCTCGCGCAATCATGTGTTTGATGTCTTGTTCATGTAAAAGGGCAAAAGGTTGACAGGCGATAAGATCATGTTGAACAAGCTGAATGGGATCAACTCCTTACTCAACCTTCCTGCACCATTGCCTATCATCAAATATCCATTTGGGGTAATTGCCGATAATACCGGGCCACCACATTCGGATCTGGAATCATTACTGCCCTGGACCTGTTTTTACCGGGATATTCAAATTGAGAAAGTACATACCGCATACTCTCCAGTCTGGCCGTTCGCTTGTCATTGGTCTTGACAATGATCCACGGGCAGAACGGTGTATGTGTCCGGGAAAACATCTGCTCCTTGAAATGGGTGTACCGGTTCCACAACTCCTGCCCCTTCATGTCCACGGGTGAAAACTTCCACCGTTTCAGCGGATTTTCCAGCCGGGACTGAAAGCGGCGATGTTGTTCTTCCTTGGAGATGGAAAACCAGAATTTGATCAGGATCACCCCGTCTTCATACAACATATGCTCGAATTCGGGAACCTGTTTCATGAAGCGCTCATAGTCCTTGTCCTTACAAAATCCCATCACAGGTTCGACAACAGCCCGGTTGTACCAGCTTCGGTCAAAAAAAACGATCTCTCCCGGATCGGGCATCGCCTTGATATACCGGCGAAAATACCATTGGCCCATTTCCACCTCTGTCGGTCTGGGCAACGCGACAAGACGCATGGATCTGGGATTCAGGTGCTCTGAAAACCGCTTGATCGATCCGCCTTTTCCGGCTGCATCACGACCTTCAAAGATGATCGCCACACGCAGCTTCTTTCGGGCGACATACTGCTGCAAGTCAACCAACTCGGCCTGGAGCTGACGCAATTCCTCCTCGTAACGAAGATTCCGCAGCACCTTTTTCATATTGACCCCGGCCATGCCTGCCGCATGGATCAGTTCATTTCGTTTTTTACAACTGAGTAATACTTCTGCACTCAGTATGTTGGGAGCCACATCATTCATCATCTGACAACATATTCGTTTTCATCCGGATCCACTTCCAGTTCAGTAAAGACCTGGCTTCTTTGCATGAGCTTGGTCGATCTCTTCACTGAAACACCTCAAAGAAAAACAAATAACATGCCCGAACCAAGCAATTCTGTTCCGTTCATCAGCCGGGCAACCCAGGCGGGTACCCGAATTAACCAGATCGGCTGGCGAACAGCATCCTGGCCGCGCAAAGAGCGAAAGATTCATAGTACATTTAACATGCAGAAGTTACCTGACTGACGACCTGTTCCACCAACCTGCTTTCCCTTCATGGCCAACATCAAATCCCTTCTCCTGGCGATATCCATCTCCGGAATTCTGCTCACTTTCTGGGAAATCCGGTGCCGCTCCTCGGGGTTGCTGCCGACGATGGAAGACGACAAATTCCTCTGGGCCGAAAAACGCGATCAGGTGCGGGACAATGATCCTGATCAGGTCCTCATCATCGGTGCCTCTCGTGCTCATTTTGATTTTCAGCTGGATGAATGGGAGGAAATGACCGGGATCAGGCCACTCATGCTGGCAGCAAATGGCAAGTCGCCTGGTCCTGTGCTCCGCGATGTGATCACCAACACGCAATTCTCGGGGACGATCGTCATGAACATCACCCCGAGTCTGTTTTTTATCGCACCCCACGATTCCGTAGGCGGATGGCATCGCGCCATGGAATGGGTTGACTGGGCCCAACGATTCAATCACCGGGTGTCCTACGCCTTCCAGCCTTACCTGGCTTTCCTGACCAATGGCGAAGAAGGAGACCCCGACTTGAAATCGCTTTTGCAAACACTCCCGCCAAAAGGCCGGATCAAGGCAGGTGTTCCATTCCCCAGATTCTCCCAGGTTGACGCCGACCGGAATACCATCATGCTGGCCAGAATGGAAACGGATACTGCATTTCAGCAAACCATCCAAAATGCCTGGGCCACCTTTGGTAAAAAAGCCAAACGGGATGATGCCATTATCGACATCAGCTTTTCGTTTTATCTCGACCTCATCCAAACACTGCGTGAACGGGGAGGCAAAGTCATCCTCACGTTCAACCCGTCTGACGGTTTTTATACCGAAATGGAAGGCCGTGTCTATCCAAGAGAATTGTATTACGATGCATTTGTCCGTGCAAGTGAATGCCCAGCCTATCATTTTGCCGATTATCCCCAACTGGCCCAGTTCACGCCACCGGAATGGTCACATCTCTGTATGGCCGATGCCCGGGTGTACACGCGAGAGATGCTGACCTTGATGAAAAAAGATGGTGTGCTCTAAGGTGTATTCTCCGATTTGAACTCTCTGGTTAACTACTCAGCCTGAACAATGCTATTCAATTCCCTTGGTTTTCTTGTCTTCCTTGCTGTCATCCTGATCTACTGGCACCTGCCGGTCTCCTGGACACATAAAAAACGAATGCTTCTTCTGGCAAGCTATATTTTCTATGGCTTGTGGAATCCTCCTCTGGTCATCCTGCTCTGGATTTCCACCGTCGTCGACTGGATAGCCGGTAAAAAACTATTTCAGGAAACGGACCAGAAAAAACGGCGGCGGCTTTGGCTCAGCATCCTTGTCAACATGGGCTTTCTTGTCTTCTTTAAATATGGCGAATTTCTTCTGGAGAATTTCCAGCTCTTGCTGGGACTGGTCGGGTTCGCGTTTACACCTCTGGAATCGGATATCATTCTGCCCATGGGTATTTCCTTCTATACGTTTCAAACCATGTCCTATTCGATCGACATGTACTATCGGAAAATCCAGCCTGCGCCCCGATTCCTGGATTTTTCGCTGTATGTGACGTTTTTTCCTCAGCTGGTTGCAGGCCCTATTGTGCGATCAGATGAACTGGTGCCGCAGTTTGCCAACCCGGTTCGCGCGAACCAAAGCCAATTTTTATGGGGGCTTTTCTTCTGACCCTGGCATGTTTGAAAAAGTAGTGATGGCAGATGTGCTGCTGGCGGATCATGCCGACACCGTATTCGAGCGAGTCAGTCACTGCATTTTCTCGATGCCTGGACAGGCACTCTGGCCTTTTCAGGTCAGATCTTTTTGATTTCGCCGGATATTCTACCTGTGCAATCGGTATTGCGCTCATGCTCGGATTTGTCCTACCCGACAACTTTCGATATCCCTATGCCTCGATCGGATTCTCCGAACTCTGGCAGCGATGGCACATCTCTCTGTCCAGCTGGTTGAGAGACTATCTGTACATCCCGCTGGGTGGAAATCGTTCCGGTACGCGGAAAACGGTAATCAATCTGATGTTGACCATGTTGCTGGGGGGGCTTTGGCACGGGGCCGGGTGGACCTTTGTTTTCTGGGGTTTCTTGCACGGGCTCTACCTGGTTATCGAACGATGGTTTCGGGGGCGATACACACTGGTCCTCAATGCCTGGAACGGAATTCTACTGGCACTGGCAACATACACTCTGGTGAATATTACATGGGTGTTTTTCCGGGCACGTGAATTTGGCAAGGCAGTGGACCTCCTTGCCTCCATGTGCTTTCTGCACCCAGACGGAGAAAAAGTACTGGACACTCATGAAGTCATTCAGGTACTGACCGTTGCGCTCCTGCTCTTCCTGTCGCACTGGTTTATGCGCCATACATCCGTCAAGGCTGTAGCTGACAAGACACCCGGTGGATACTGGGCACAATCTGGGCGGTGATGATCACTTTATTATGTGTCGCACAAGGGAGTGGTGAACAGTTTATCTATTTTCAATTCTAACATACACCGGGTATGAAACACATTCTGGTATTAATCGACTTTGGCGATCCCACCGAACATGTTGCAAAATATGCGGCGGATCTGGCTCTGGCCTTTCATTCCAACTGCTGGCTTCTCCATGTTGCTGCTCCCGATCCCGAATTTGTCGGGTATGAAACCGGGCCTCAATATATTCGGGATCATCGGGCCGGAGAACTGAAAAAAGAACACCTCGCGCTGGAGACCTTGCAGAACCAATTTCGGCAACAGAACATTCCCTGTGAGATCTTGTTGATCCCGGGGAATCCCATCGAGGTGATTCAGGCTGAAATCAATAAACGAGAAATCGATCTCGTGGTCATGGGCCATCACCAACGACCGGCATTGCAGGAATGGATCGTCGGTAGCATCGGAAAGGAAGTCATCCGGGAAACATCAGTCCCCCTTTTTATTATCCCTGTCCAATCAACGACATGAACTACCTGCCTCAATACACCTTTATTTTCACCTGTATTTTCCTGTTTTCTTCCTGTACAACCACGAATGTGTTTTTCGTCCGCCATGCGGAAAAACTGGATGAATCCAGAGACCCTCCTCTCACCGCTGCAGGGCATCAACGGGCAATAGATCTGCGGAATGTCCTGATCGAAAAAGGCATTTCAGATATTTACTGTTCCGATTTTCTTCGCACCCGACAAACAGGCCAGCCACTGGCTTCTGCACTGCATAAAAACATGATCCTGTATACACCGGACACGGTGCTTCAACTGGTCCCTGTTCTCCGATCGCTGCACGGCAGAAACGTTCTGGTGGTCGGCCATTCCAATACCACCCGTCGCTGATCAAGGCATTATCCGGAGTGGAAATAACCATTGATCATGCAGACTATGACAATCTGTTTCTGGTCCGGATCATCCGGCATCCGTTCGGGATTCAAACGCGATTTTCACGCAGTACCTTTGGTGTTCCCACAGAAGAGGAACACCAGGGAACACAGATGAATAAGCAGTAGATTAGAGCAGAACCAAATTTATGAATTCACAGCTTGACGAAACCGATTTTACGTCTTTTCCGATTCTGCATACCGATCGGCTGACCTTGCGCGATATTCGCCTTGCAGATGCAGAAGAAATCTTCCACATCCGAGCAAACAATCGGGTGAATCAATTCATCGCCCGACCGGCAATGGAGGAAGTCACATCGGCCCAATCTCTGGTTGAACGAACTCGCCAGGCCTTTGTAGATAAAAAGGCAATCGGCTGGGCCGGTCTGCTTCGCGATCAACAGAAGATAATCGGTACTTGCGGGTATAATTCAATCGATTGGGATAATCGCCGTGCAGAAATCGGAGGTGAACTGACCACGGCATATTGGGGTAAACACCTGGCTCTCGAAGCGATGGCGGCCATTGTTCAGTATGGGCTTCACACCATCCATTTGCACAGCATAGAGGCCAAGGTGCTACCTGAAAACAGAGGGGCCATCACATTGCTCGAACATCTCGGCTTCCAGAAAGAAGCGCATTATCACGACCGTATCCTGTTTCAGGATACATATCTGGACATGGCGGTTTATTCATTGATTTCGGGGAAGGGAAATCAGGTACTTTGTGGTCCGCCGAATGGATTTATTCAATGACCTGCATTGCTTTTTCAATCTCTGCCCATGTCGACCAGATCTGTTCCAGATGTGATTGAAAAGCAAGGGAATCCGGACTGCGTGCCAGCTCATCAAACAGATCGTGCATTTCACCACGGAGATCGGAATAAGATACCGTGAATGGTTGGATAGCACGCCAGGCTTGAATGTGGTTGTGGAATGCAGTGACAAACGCCTCCGGGCAACCGGAATAGTCCAGTGCCTCCAACCCATTGGCATAGTGAGAAATGGATTCAGACAGAGATCCTTGTTCGCAGGAATGATTTCGCAGTCTCCCCAGAGAATCGTCCAGTGCAATGATCCGGTCCATGCATGATGAAGAAGCCTTTCCATCATCCTGTTGCGTATCGGTTACTGGAGAAGCGGAACAGCCAAACAGACACAGGATCATGCCCATTCCAATTCCCTGACGAATAAAATCGGATTGCATATTCTTGTCGTAATGTTCACTGTGTTTGACCATCAGTTAAAAATAGGAAATTGAATCCATTTTCGGGAATGTCCTGAAGTTTTGAACCATCAGCTTCAGATAGACTTCTAACATCTTTACCTCGTTCACCTGATTTCCAATTTGAAGGCCCGATATTTGATCAACCTTCAGGAATCACCACCAACGCGAATGAAATCCTTTGTCACCGAACGACTGACCCTGACTCCGCTGCGTGCCGGTGATGCTTCCTTTCTTCTTGCATTGATCAATACCCCATCCTGGATCCGGTTTATTGGCGATCGGAATGTCCATTCGGTCAAGGAGGCGCGATCCTACCTGATGAAAGGCCCTGTTCAACATATTCAGGATCATGGTTATGGCATGCGCAAGATGACACTGACGGAGGAAAAGACACCGATCGGAATATGCGGGTTGGTTCGTCGCGACGGGTTACCGCATCCCGACCTGGGATTTGCCCTCCTGCCAGCATATGAAGGTCAGGGTTTTGCATTCGAAGCTGCACGACAGGTGCTGACTGTTGACACCCTGCACTGGAATCTGTCTACCATTTCTGCGATTACTACCCCGGAAAACAACCGCTCGATTGCCCTCCTCCATCGGCTCGGATTCAAACAGGATGGAGAGGTTCAGCTGCCCGGCGAGCAGGATAAACTGGCCTATTTCCGACTTGACCTCAGGGATTGACCACTCATCTTAAGCCCGCATGAATTCGTCGAGAATTCCATGATAGTCTATCCGAATTTGGCTACATTTCGGGTCATATGGTTGTAGACATTCTTCTTCTTGTTTTCGGATTTCTGGCGCTTGTCATCGGCTTGATCGGCGCCGTTCTGCCATTGCCCGGGCCCCCCCTCAGCTTCCTTGGGCTGATGATGATCCATTGGTCGTCCAGGGCTGAATTTGATTCTACACTGCTCTGGACTCTAGCCGGACTCGCCCTGGTGGTGACCATCCTGGACTACCTCGTGCCCATGTGGGGAGTCAAACGATTCGGCGGATCCAAAGCGGGTATGTGGGGCAGTACGATCGGATTAATCATCGGTCTTTTTGGTGGACCTTTCGGGATTTTTATTGGCGCATTTATCGGTGGGTTAATCGGTGAACTCCTGGTGGGTCAGGATTCAAAAACAGCGACACGCGCAGCCTTCGGTTCATTTATCGGCTTTCTGTTTGGCGTACTGCTCAAGGTGATTCTGTGTGTCGTGATGATCTGGCATGCCATTGGTGCGTTAATTTAAAGCAGGGTTCTGGGCCTGGTAGTTTAGCTCCCCATGAATCAGGTTAACAGCCTCACCCCATCAAGCGGAAAAACCGTGAATCGCTTTCACCTTCGTCATGTACTGAAGATTTACCTGTCAACTGGACATGTCTCATTTTGCAGAACAACCAATACTGACGAACGCTGTCCGGATTTCTGAACCGGTTCACTAGTCGTTAGTAATCCGGATCACACAAGCCGATACCAGACTTCGAGTATTTTTGTACCCATGTCTGCATCAATCTGGTCCAGCCGGTTACCTGGAATATCCTTAACCTTCTTCCTGGCCATCGTGGCAATCCTGCTGTCACCGGAGATTCCCCGGATGAATGAGGTCCTTCTGGGACTGATCTTTGGCATTCTGATGGGCAATATCGGCTGGCGACCACAACGGGCAGCTCCCGGTATTGCCTGGACAGGAAAGGAGATCCTGAATATCGCCATCATCTTTCTCGGTTTTGGTATTTCCTTCCAGCACATGGCTGCCCTTGGTTCGGGTACATTGTGGATCCTGACTCTCTCCATTGCAACAATCCTGTTCCTGACCTGGCTCCTGGCCAACCTCTTCGGCTGTCGAACCACCACGGGCTGGCTGGTCGGTTTCGGAACAGCCATTTGCGGGTCTTCCGCGATTGCTGCGCTTTCAGCTTCCCTGACAAAAGAAAAAGAAGATGTGGGGATCGCCCTGGCAGTCGTCAACCTGTTAGGCCTTGTCGGTATGCTGGCCATGCCTGCAATCCTCGGCCTGTGGCCACAATCCGATGCGTATTCAGCGACACTGATCGGTGGCACACTGCATGCAGTCGGGAATGTCGCCGGAGCGGGATACGCATTGGGTGATCAGATTGGTGACCTGGCACTTACGGTGAAACTGGGTCGCGTTGCTCTTCTTGTCCCTGGGCTGATTTTCTTTAATTTCCTGGTCAATCGGACGGCATCCTTTCGCGACCAGCTGAAATTGCCATATTATCTCTGGGGATTTCTGATCGTTGTCACCTTTGTCTCATTTGTTCCACTTCCCCCAGATCTGTTGAATACACTCAAGGAGACAGGGAAGATTTTACTCACCATGTCCATGGTCGCCATTGGACTGAGCATCCGTTTGCAGCAACTGTACTCGACCGGGCGAATTGCGCTCGGATTTGGCGTGATCATGTTCATCCTGCAAATTCTGACCGTAATCCTGTTCAGCTGGATGTTTATTTAATGGCTTTTTTTGTCACAGCTTA
Source organism: Saprospiraceae bacterium (assembly GCA_016710115.1). GTDB lineage: Bacteria > Bacteroidota > Bacteroidia > Chitinophagales > Saprospiraceae > JAGNXB01. The sequence goes on along the minus strand of JADJLN010000001.1, from coordinate 222,174 downwards.
CCAGCTGTCAGGATTTCAGGATTTCGAAGACCGGATTCTGCATTTGGTCCATCAATCGAAAAACGATCAGTCGACCTGTTGGCCAAATGAAAATCAATTTTTCCGATTACAGCTTCAACCGGATTCCCGCATTGAGATAAAAAAGATTGTTTTTTGAATTCTGACCTTCGATACCCTGTATGTCAAGATCTTCAAAAACATCAGACAATCCGAACTGATAATTGATATCCGCAAAAAAGATCAGGATATCCATACCTGTGCCTGCATTCCAACCAAAGACAGAAGATTTAAAATCATCCTTCTCTATACCCAGGGGGCTATCCCCATCATTTGCGGATGTTACCAGAGAGAGACTCGGTCCTGTGAAGAAACGGATATTAAAAATGGATCTGCATCCGGCTTGAAGAGCTTGTACCCGACCAGCAAAGGGATGCGCACTTTGCTGACTTTCAACTTCGAGTTGCCACCTGCATCCGGTACCAGTTTGTTGCTGTTTGACTCATAGTGAAGTCCGGGCTGGAGATAGACCCGGCGACCAATCAAAACATCCAGACCAAATGTGAAGCCCACCTCACTTTTGATATCTACGTCTGTAAAATCGTTCAGTGAGCTGCGGGTAATTCCTACCGAAGGCCGTAATTCGACCTGGCCGAAAGCAACTGTTTGAACAACCAGTGTGAGACACAGAAAAAACATGATCTTTTTCATAGCGAACGATATTATCTACCCAATATAGCAATTTCAAAGGTGTTCGTCTGCCGGTATGGCTTTAAACAGCCAATTCCGCAACCTTGACTGGATGGTCCACGTATCTTTGCATATCTATTGGTACCCAGATCAATCACATCCCCTATGTCCCTGACCAGTCGCACCCTGTTTTTCCTGATTTTCCTGGCCAGCAGTTGTTCCATTGGCCGATATTCCGGTCCTGTCGGCAGCTTTCACGGGTTGTTGCCCTGTGCGGATTGCCCGGGTATTGCTGCTACGCTGACGCTGAATGCCGACCATACCTGCATCGTCGAACAGCGATATATGGATCGAGAACTCCAACCAACGGTGATCCAGGCAACCTTTACATATTCAAGATCAGGTCGCATTCTCCTTTCCGAACCGATCCTCGGCATGACCAACCTCCAGGTCGCTGGCGAAACCCTGGTATTTGTAGATGAGGCCGGACAAAAAATCGAAACCAACTTCCCGGAACGGTACATCCTGTCCAGAGAGGTGCCGGAAGAAGTGCATTTTGATGGCTCTGAAGAGATCTTTTTCCGAGCCACTGGAAATGAACCATTCTGGATGGTGGAGATTTCCCCTTCTGGCAAGATCCATTTCCAGACACTCGGACCAGAAGAGATGAATGTAAGCTTTCCGATGGTTAATCAGGAGCCTTCCGAACCAGGTGTCTATGCTATGTACAGTGGTGCTTCCGATGATGGTCATATTGAAATTCTTGCACGGGTTTCTGATTGCTCGGATGACATGTCTGGTGAAGAGCGTACTAATTCGGTAAAAGTCAATTTCCAACTCACCAATCAGGAAAAACCACAAGCCTATTCAGGTTGTGGCAATTACCAATCACCATATGATTTACACGATGTTTGGGAACTGGTTTCTATGAATAATCAGCCAATCGAGCGAAAAGAAAATAGTCAAGCACCCTACTTGATCCTGAATGCATTGAACAGCACGATGACGGGCACTGGGGGCTGCAATCGCATCAATGCGACCTTCCTCCTTCGCGGCAAGACCCTGACGTTTGGTCCGTGTATTTCCACAAAAATGGCCTGTCCCAACCTCGATCAGGAACAAGCGTTCATTTCTGCTATCAGCGAACAAACACTGAAGATAAAGATGGACGACAATCTCACTCTTTTTCAAGGAAACAGTTCGATGACCTTCCGGCGGAAACGATAAATAGGAATTAAAGGCATTCCTGTTCGGTCCGCGTTTTGGCGTGTATCTTTGAGCATGGAAACCTTCTTCACCAGTCACCGGTTTCGCTGGTTTGCCCGCCTATTTGCCATTGCAGAGTTTCTTTTGTGGGGCGCTTTTTTCATCGAACACCTAGCGTGGTTCACGAATCCGGAAGCAGGTGCGCCACCAGTGCAGATCTGGCTTCAGCAACTGGCCCATCTGATTCTCCTGATGGGCTACCTGGTGATGTGGAAATGGGAACGTACCGGGGCAGGATTGATCCTCTTCGGAACGGTCACGTTCTTTCCCTTTGTTGGCGGTCCGGATGCCTGGTGGTTCAGTCTCATGGCTGTCACTCCCGTCATCTTTCTTTTTCTGGCCTGGAGAAAAGAGGGGATTTGATTTCGTGGAACGGGATACAGATCGTAAACGCCATTTTCCGACTTGGCTGGTCGGTCTACTTGCGCAACGACACAAAATCATGGCTTTGGATCCATCACCATCCGGAGCTGCACCTGAATGAATTCCGGATTCGCCAATACACCCGACTGAGTGCGATCACGACCATGTGGTTCACCACGTTACGTGGGTATCCTGCCTCACCGAAGGAACGAAGAAATGCACTCCTGATCGGGGCGATGACTCCGCTGTATGATGACATGATGGATGAGAAAGGCATGACTCATGCTGAAATTCTGACCGCTCGAAATAAATCCGATCAAGCTCTTTGTGCGGTGCAACACATCCTGGAAGAATTACAACAAAATACCCTGGATACAGACCTTTTTCTTCGGATCCTGGAACAGTCCGGAATCGCCCAGGATCACAGTCTCCGGCAGCAGGGAAAAACCAAATTGACGGCAGAGGAGCTGATCCGGATAACTGCTGAGAAAGGTGCCGCCTTCACGTTAATCTATCGGGTTATTCTCGATCATCCCCTTACTGTGGAGGAGGAAAAAGCCATCCATACGCTGGGCTATTTATTGCAACTGACAAATGATCTGTTTGATGTGTACAAGGACCTGAACAACGGCCAGCAAACCCTCGTGACTTTAGATGACCATCTCGACCTGGTGCAGTCCGAATGGGAGATGCATCTGAAACTGTTCAGAAAACAATGGCAGGCGCTGTCCTATCCCACTCGTGCGATCCGCCAATCACTGGTTCAGATCGCTCTGTTATTAGGCAGAGGCCAGTTGCCCTTGACCAATTGATTGATCCGGTCAGCAGAACGGACGATCGATACTGTCCACAAGAATACACTCGTCAGCAACTGATTTGCGATATGGAAAAACCGTCCAATTTCCTGGCAAGTATTTCCTGGGCAAAAGACTGGTGTTCTATGAATAAATTTGGCACATGAACATGGATGAACAGACCCTGTTTTTTAACAGTCCTGATGCATTTTATCAATGGTTGGAACAGCATCATCAACATGAATCAGTGATCTGGGTAGGATACTACAAAAACATACTGGCATCCCGAGTCTGACCTGGCCCGAATCAGTTGATCAGGCGCTCTGTTTCGGATGGATCGATGGACTTCGTCACTCCGTGGATACGGATCGATATAAAATTCGATTCACCCCGCGAAAGCCGACCAGTATCTGGAGTGATGTCAATGTCAGACGATATGCCGAATTGCTTCAGGAAAACCGGATCCAACCCGCGGGAATAGCCGCCTATGCAAGGAAGAAAAATACGCATTCCGGACTCTATTCATTTGAACAGAATCCAGAACAGATCGGCCTTCCTGAAGAATTCGAAAGACAGTTCAAGTCAAGGAAAACGGCGTGGTCATTTTTTGAACAAACGGCACCTTCTATCCGCAAAGCATCCATCTGGTGGGTAGTCAGTGCCAAGCAGGAGACCACCCGGTTACGACGGTTGGCGGAGTTGATCCGCTGTTGTGAGGAAGGAAAGAAATTGAAACATCTGCAACGACCAGGCGAATCGGCATAGGGACTGCCGGGCACAAGTGCATCTTGTTTCCCTCCAGTGAACTCAGGACTGAATTGATTGCCCAGAACATCAAGATCGAAATTCCCGGGTTGTGGCCCATCTTAAAGGGCAACTAGTAACCCCCAATGGCAAGACTAAAGAAAACAAGCTGACCTTTCCAAGGCAGGCAAGGCATTTCAAAGACGCATGGTTGTAATCGTACTGGATCGTGGTTTTAGGAATCGATTCGAGCCCTAAAGCATGGCACTGAACTTTGGCTCAGATTGAACATCGTAATTGCCTGGAATATGAACCGGAGCCTGTCCGTCTGTATCTTTCGAACCGGGAACGCGATTCTGCTCATGATGGGTTGTCACTCCATATTTCAATTCCTCCCTGTCCTGTTGCTGTTCGGGCAAGTGAGCATGTCTGCCCAGCATCATGGGCATCCAGAAGAGGTCATAATCCATACTGTCGCTCCGGAGGCTTTTGTCGGAAAAGATCCGAAGGTGAAGATCGGAGGACTTTCGGGCATCTGTTATGATGCCCATCGGGAGGTATACTATGCCATTGCAGATAAATCACCTGCTCGATTTTATACCCTGATTCTGGACAGTCTGGATAACACACCGAGAATTCTGAGTGAAATCCGCATCACCTTTTCCAATGTGTCGGCACCCTCTTTGATAGACCCCGAGTCTATCCGGTTGACATCAGATGGTAAATCGCTTTTCTGGACGAACGAATCCAATTCCTCCATCAATCTGATGAATCTGGAAGGCGAAGTCTACTGGGTCATTCAGCTGCCTTCCGCATACCGACCTGACCAAAAGGGGCGGGGCATTCAGAACAATGGCGGGCTGGAGAGCCTGGCACTCTCCCCGGATGGGTCCAGGTTAGTTGTTGCCTCGGAACACATGCTGAAACAGGATGAGGGATGTGGCGCCACCTGGATGCCACCCTATCATCCTCTTCGACTGGTATTTCTGGAGTTGGCCACAGGGGAAATCCTGTATGAAAAGCTGTATTATGCCCAGAATGGCCATGGTCTCGTCGATCTGATCTGGGATGAAGAAGAAATCCTCTGGTGTCTGGAACGATCCTGGTCGCCCCTGACCGGGAATGATATTCTCCTCTATCAGGCGGACATTAAGAGCGGGACTGAACTCTTGGACCAACCTCCACTCTGCGATCTAGACCCCGAAACAACCTTGCCTGTCAATTCCACGCTGGTATATGACTTTCAGGCGGCGCGAAAAAGCGGAGTGCAGAAACGATACGACAATGTGGAAGGGATGACGTTCGGTAAGGATTCAACTGCCTCGCTCCGACGGTTGATCCCGGTTTCGGATGACAATTTTTCTTCCCGGCAGTCCACACAGGTAATTGAATTATTCATCCGACGTTAAACCGGAAGACGGTTTACCTTGTTACGCACAAAAGACACTCACTATGCACCCACTCATTGGCAAGCCCGCACCGGCATTTACCCTCCCCGCTCCAGACAAACAAATGGTTTCCCTTTCTGACTATCAAGGGAAAAATCTGGTCCTCCTCTTCTTCCCGGCTGCCTTCTCCGGTGTTTGCACCGCTGAGCTTTGCGCCATGCGTGATGATATTGCTGCTTATCAAAATCTGCATGCTCAGGTTCTGGCTGTTTCTGTCGATCTCCCATTTACTCTTGGTAAATTCCGCGAACTGGAAAACCTGAACTTCCCGCTTCTGTCCGATTTCAATAAGGAAGTTTCACAGGCTTATGGATCCTACTACGATGAGTGGATCCTCGGACTGAAAGGGGTGGCGAAACGCGCTGCCTTTGTCATTGATGCCAATGGGATAGTCCGTCATGCTGAAGTGATGGAAAGTGCAGGTGATCTCCCTGATTTCGCAAAGGTGCGCGAGGCATTGAGCCAATTAGGTGCATAACCCCTATCTTTGTATAATGAATTGGCCGCAAGAACACGAAGACGTCCTCATAGAAGAATCCATCGATACCGGCACCGGTCGGGTGGCGGAGATTCTTGTGTATAACGACGACGTGAACACCTTTGACTGGGTGATCCAGTGCCTGATGGACATTCTCGACCACTCTCACGAACAGGCCGAGCAACTTTCCCTGCTGGTCCACTTCAAAGGCAAGGCCACGGTCAAAACCGGCCCCATCCGCGACCTCAAACCCAAAAAGGATGCCCTCATCGATCGGGGGTTATCTGCGGTGCTGGAGGAGAAGGGGTAGGAAGTCTGCGACTTTTATCAGAGAGACTTGGAGAAACATAAACCGGGATACGAATCGGTCAACTTGGATATAGACCGTTTGCATAGTTGACCGATTTATCCAACAGTACGAAACAAACCTCACTGAAACAGGACGTACCCGATATGGAAACCTATACTCGGCAGGAAGGTGATGGTCTTGCCAACAGGTGACTGAAAATCAAAAATTCCGCGATTGATTTCGAATGTGACCACATCCGGCGGGTCCTTGTAAATGACATTGTGCTGGGATATTCCCGTTTTGATCTCCGGCTCGATCATCAATCGCCTGGACGGACCAATAAAGACCATCACACCAAATCGGAGTGCACCACTCAAACTGGTCAAATGGCGGTTACGAAGGAGTTCCTCCGTATAATTCCCACCCTGCCGTTGTACAGTGCCGTAATATCGATGTGTAATATCATCAAAGCCGAATTCGAGGCCGGTGTACATCGATACGACTCGTTTTTCCAGAAAGGCGAACTTCCACCCGATCCGGATCCGCGGTCCCTGATAACTCTCCCCTTTTGATGGGCATACAACCTGGAACCCATATAAAATCCCGCCATCATATCAAACCGGTGGTGAGGTATGAACCGATAGTCCATCTGGATCCCCACGGACTGTTTGAACGGTGAGAGCCACTGGATGATATCCGACTTGATCACCAGTTCGGGTGGCGACTGCGGATCAGCCGCAATCTGTACCTGACCCATCAGCGGCACAACCACCATCAGGAGAATCCCAATCAGTATTGCCTTCATTTGGAGAATGTTCCCAGGTGATGAATATCGGAGATATCCTGAATGTCATAAAAGTGGAAACCGTTCTCCGTCGACACGATCAATCGATCCTGATGGACGATCAGATCGACGGGGTTGTTGACGTTTATCGTCCACTGCATTTCCTTGAGATCAGCAGGATTTGAAATGTCATACAGAACGACATTGTCGATCCCGGCATCACAGACAAAGAGGACATCTTCTTTGTACCCCAGCCCGTTTGGCAGGCTCATGTCATAGGTACCGAGCAATTCCGGATCGGTAAGATCATCCGCCAGATAAACCAGAAGAGCGCTCGTCGAATTGCTGACACCGCAAATATTCGTCACGATCTTGACCGTCGAATACACAATGGAATCCTTCACGGCAACAGGATCGCAACCACCAAACAACTGCGCGGGCCGGGTGGTCGCTGACAGCAAAACCGGCAGTTCGGGATTGGCAATATCAATAATATACAGGCCGTTTCTCGATCCGAGATACATGACACCCTCATAGATGAGAATGGTTTCCAGGCCATAGTCCAACCTTAACCGGTGTTTTTCTACCGGCTTGCCATCCGGCTGGATCAGAAAGGTGACCACTTCGCTTGGATTCAGGGTATACATATAGCCATTGTGGATCACAAATCGAGTCAACGATCCGGATTGACCTGCATCGTCATCCTGAAAAACCTCAAAAGAACAGGCTGCCAGAAAACAGAGCGCCAGGATGCCAGCCCAACCCGCAATGTGATAACGATCAAACCTCATCAAATTCATCTTTTTCATAATCCGGTTTATTGATTCGCTCGACATCTGACTTTTTCCAGAGAGGCCGGTTCCCAGCCGACAACAGCTCCTCTGTCCGGGTTGACACACTCGAATATCCCGGAGTATTGCGGGGGATAGAGTATCGGTTCAAAAACTCCTGTTTTCCGATCCAGAACAACAACATGATACAGATCGCGCCAGTCAATCGTTACCAGATCCGACCAGCTGTCTGCATACAGGGTATTTCCAGACAGGGTAAATCCGTTGATGGCCGGAATCCGAATAAAGGTCAATGCGACCGGATGGGCAGGATCATCCACTCCGAATACATGAATACCCTTGCCCAGATCCACGATGAAAAGAAATGTGTCCTTCAAAAAGATACTGCCGCTTTGCACGATGGGCTGAGGTGGTTGATTTTCGATGAGATAGAACGCATCGCCGGTTACATATATCGGACGCAATCCACTACCGGAATAAAACGTCAGCTCTTCCTTCTCACAACCGGAAAACAGGCCGATCAGCAGCAAGCCGATCGCAAAAAGGATCGGTCCTGAAAAAACTGATGACTTGCTGCCAAACAGTTTAAACCGGTGATTTTGCATCTTCATTTTATATTTCATTTCGCATTTACTCCCTCCAATACCCGGATTTAAATTCAGAGTAAAAGACATAGCCATTTGTCCAATCTGAGTGGCCATCCGCCCGGGATTCCATGCGGTATTCTCCAGATGACATGTTTCTTCTCCGATTCACACACTCGACTCCCGGAAGAAGTCACCATTTCAGTTCAGGAAAACAAATCTGCTTTCCGTGATAAAAATACACCCTTTGATGCTACAAGGCGAATATACGGGTCGAGATCACTCGCATATATTTGAGGACATCTTCCGGACATTGGCCCATTTGATAATACTCATTTGTCCTGTCATCAAAGGAAGTGTGTGCAGGACATAGCCATCCTGGACAGGCACCACGGCTAAACAGAATAGTCCAGAATATACCCGGGAAGGTGGCCTATGTCAAGTATTTCTGTGTTCCTCTTGCTGGTTTCTTTGTGAAAATTCTGAATACATTGGTTCACTTCGTACGCAGCCTCCCTTCCAAGATGTGCTGACATCACCACCTCGATTATTCGGAATAGGTACTTTTCATGCACCACAAGAAAAGCGTCCCAGACACTTCGGAGTTATCCGGGATGCCGAAAGTGCTTGTCGGAAAAATGAATCGCTAGCTCTGATCGAAGGAGATGGAAGCAGAGGTTGGAAGCAGAATTCTGGGCGAATCGCGTAATGTGAACATCACTCCCTCCGATACGCTTCCGGTTTGAAGTTCACCGGAATGGACATGGCGACATTCACCGTCTGAGTGCCCTCCATCCCGGGTTTCCACGCAGGCATATCACTCAGCACTCGAACTGCCTCCTGATCAAGGGCTTTGTTTCCGGAAGAGACTTCGATTGATGCCTGTTTGATCCTTCCTTTTTTATCGATCACAATACCCACCTGGGTAATCCCGCCCTCATTGCGTGCCAATGCCTCCTGTGGGTAACGGATATGTGAAAAGAGGTACATCGTCAGTTCCTTGAGACTGCAGGTATAGGCATTCTCCCCAGTTGGATCGCAAGAGCCAAACACCGGCATATGGGTGACCCAGGTATAGACAGCAGTGTCCTCCTTCATGGAGGTAACCAGAGAAGGCTGCTCCTGTGCCACAGCGGAAAACAGACTACATACAAAGACAGCAAGCATCAACAAACGGGTCATACCTGTCAGGTTTAACGCTCAAGTTAGACTCTTTCCGAGCATGGAGCAAGCTGCCGGATTATCGGACGATCTGGATCAGCTTGACCTGCTGGTGTGATCCACATTGTACCCGAACATAATAGGACCCCGGGGAATACCCCTCATTGTAGAGATCATAGGTATAGGTACCTCTGGCAACGGTGCCCAGATTGCGCGTCTGGACTACCCGGCCAAGAGGATCAAAAAATTCAAGTCGACTGTATCCGCCCGGGCTGACCACCTGTACCTGAACACGATCCACCATTGGATTCGGGTAAACGTCCACCTTCAGCTCACCGCCTGTTGGATCCAGTGGATCAAAGCTCACACTACAGGTATCCTTGATCACCGGCAGATCCTGGAACGGCTGCAACAGGATATCATCGGTGGTCATGGCATCCATGCAAAACCATTTCGACAACACGGACGCATAAACAGACCGGAAGTCATATTGCATCGGCAGGTTGTCATCCACATTTGCTCCGGATGGAATCACCGGGTTATTCCCCAGCACCCCTGGCTGGACCTTATTGCCAAACAGGAACAGGGGTGCTGCTGCACCATGATCTGTACCAACACTGCCATTCGAGATCACCCGACGGCCAAACTCGGAGAAGGTCATGCCCAGTACACGATCTGCTTCACCCAGTTGCTCGAGATCACGCTGGAAGGAGAACACCGCATCATTGAGGAATTTCAGCAAGGTAGCATGTACGCCCGTGCCGGTGTTTCCAGCCACAACCTGCTCTGCATGGGTGTCAAACCCGTACAGGCTGACCATATAAATCCGTGTTTTCAGTCCGCCTTTGATCAGGCGGGCTACCGCCTTGAGTTCGTCAGCCAGATAGTTGGTGCCTTCGGCCGGATATCCGGAATAGGCATTGCTTCCCTGAATATAGGCGGAAACGATCTGCTCCGCGTAATCGTTGATCTGCCCGGTTATGGTGCGGATATAGGTCAGTTCTTCACCAGCCGGTGTATTGGGTGCCGGATCGGATGTCGGATCGACGTTGACGTTGAAAATATCCGGAGAGCTGACATTGAAAGCCATCTGCGCTGAATCACCCTGGAAGAGAAGAGGCATATTCGAGCCGAGCTGGATGGCCAGTGGATCCGGGTTGTCGGGATTGGGATATCCATTTGGATAGCCCGGAAAATTGGTTTCCAGGAAGCGGCCTATCCAGCCACTGTCGAGGTACTGATCGGCATCCGATCCGCTTGCCCAGATATCTGTACTTCGGAAATGCGAAAAATTGGGTTGAGGATAGCCCACGCTCTGGACGATCTGCAGCTTGTCTTCATCATATAAGGTCTTGAAGCCACCCAGAGCCGGGTGTAGACCGATCTGCTTGTCGACAATCTTGTGCAACTGCCCTTCCGGAAGGAGAATATTCCCTCTGGCATTGGCCAGATTACTCATCTGGTCGAGCGGGACCACCGTGTTCAGTCCGTCATTTCCGCCATTGAGAAAGATCATAACCAGGACGTGGTCATTCGGGATCTCGGAATTGGTCAATCCCCGAAGGATATCCGGTGAGGGGAATGCCTTGAAAGACAGTTTGTCGATCAGCGAAGGCATAATAGCTACCGGTGCTACAGCTTTTAGAAATTTCCGACGTTTCATCAGCGTGGATCTTTTCAGGTTTATTATCCCGAGGGAATTAGGAAAGGTGATATTCAGCCTGGACCATCATTTCGCGCAGCATGGCATTCAGGCGGGTGGTGACCGCATTTTTGGCTGTCGGATCATTGGGATTGCCGACATAGGCAAACCACTGGGCTGTCCAATAGGCGTCACCCAACCCCTGGACCAGGAAGGATTTGTAATAATCTTTTGTTGCCTGGGAGATCGGCAAACCAAACAACTGGATAATGGTATCCTCCACCAGTACATTCGGATCCGATGCATCCGGCAATGCTTCTGCAAACGGGATCGGGTCCAGTTTGAGCAATATCCCGTTCAGATTATAGCCTGCTCCTGTAATGGAATTGATCAGGATCAGACGCGACGCCATGGTATCCGAATTGATCCATACCCGATGAAACAGAGGTGACTGGTACCAGGCCGGCCAACCGGCAACGACAGGTGGATCCAGCAGGTTCTGCCCGGCTGAGGCTGCTGCGGAGGCCAGCACACCCCAGGTCAGATATAAGGGTAATGGATCAGGTACCGGGCTCGGAAATACGCCTTTGAACTGGCGGACGAGGCTACCGACAAAATCCAGTGGTGATTTAATGACACAACCCATACTCAGGGCATCATAGAAATGTTCGCTTTTCAGCAACGTCTCCATGACCGGTTTGATCTCATAATTGCCGCTCTTGAAGATCTGCGCGAGGGGTTCAATGATATTGGCTTCGATGTCCGGGGTGATCTCATAGTAGATGAAGAACTGGTAGATCTTCCGGCACAAATGGAGGGAAACCTCATTGGTGTTGAAGATCATATTCAGCAGGTCATCAACTTCATTGGCTCCCGCAGTACCTGCCTTACCCGTTATCGTCGTATTTCCGTAAAAGGAGGAAAAGGTCTTGTTGCCCGTATCGTGCTGGGTAAAATCAAAATAATAGGAAAGCGGAGCAGTGAACGGGTTGATCCGGTGACCGGTCAGTACCCGGGCAGCAGCTTTCACGTCATCCTCGGTGTATTTGCTACCAGGACCTTTCCCTACAGTGAAGAGTTCCTGGAGTTCGCGGCCGTAATTCTCATCCGGCTGTGATTTACTGTTGAGATAGCCATTGAGGTACCGCAGCATAGCCAGATCGAGAGTCATCGTCTTGGTCAGTCCTTTGAAATTACCCAGACAGTTGGCCTGCAATGCGGCAAGATAGTAGTACATGACCTGAGCGATCTGCACGGTATCTGCTTCTACGGCAAAATGGTTGTGCCAGAAGAGCGTCATCTTCTGCTTGATATTCAGGTCGCCCTGGAGCATCTGTCCGGCCCACCAGGCTTTGAGGGTATCTGTTCGCGCCTGAAAATATTGCGGGGGAAGAGCGAGGTTGAAAGGCGCATTGACCCATGTTGTGCCATACGCACAATCCGGATCCGGTTCAGCGGTCGTACTGTACACATTGACAGGAGGACTGGGCGCAGGTCCACTGACATCCAGGATCTGATCGACAGCTGCCTGCATCCCGGCTTGTACAAAGGTGTCCACCTGATCCGGAGCAAATCCGAACGTGGTTCTTCGGAGCAGATGAATGGCCTGTGTCTCCGTCCATGGGCCGGAGTAGGGATTCAGGGTCATGGGGCCTGATGCTGCCCGTTGTCGTCGTTGGGTAAGTACCTGGAAAAAAGCTTGACGGTCCATTCGATGGTAATTTCGAATGGAAAAATAAGGAAAAGCAGCTGAAGTTGCTCAGAAGCAAAAAAATTAACATCCCGGTAGAATGCATCCGGATTGTTGAGGGCAAGGTTGGATGATCAAGGTGGAACACCACCCTGGTTCAATCATCCCCGATCCTGGTCGGTGGGTGCCCGCTGAAGATCCGGTCGGATCACCTGGAAGGTGACGGGAATCCGATATTCGGAAATCACTTTTTTTCCGCGATTCATTGCCGGCAGCCAGCGAACCTCTGTATCCTTCAGTGACTGGACCAGGCGAAGTGCCTCCTGATTAAGCAGGGGATGCACTTTCTTCGAAACGCGCATCATCTGCATCAAGCCGGATGTATCGATGGTCACTGCGACTTCCACCCGACCTTCCAGACCTTTTTCGAGTGCTTCCGGAGGGTAGGTCATGTGCTCTCGAACCCATGCACGGAGCTGGCGCACATTGCAATTTTCCCGATACATATCCGGCATATCGACGCAACCGGGCAGTGCTGCAGGAAGATCAGGATTGGAGACAATGTAATCCACATTCCGCTGCGCTGTTGACACCGTGGCGATAACCATGGTGATCATAAAGGCAAGGAACTGTATGTGTCGTTCACTCATGCCTCGGCAGCTGTTTCATCAGCCGCAGCCTGACCGTTGATGGCAGCGACTTCCTTATCGATAAAATACAGGCTTTGTGCTCCCGTACCTATGATCTTGATCTTGTCCAGGATGGTCCGCATCAGAGCCTCTTCCTCCCGCTGCTCAGAGATATACCACTGCAGAAAATTGTGTGTCGTATAGTCATCCTCTTCATTACACAGGTCCAGCAATTTGTGGATGGAGGCCGTCACCTTTTGCTCGTGACTGTAGACGGTGCTGAACATCTCCTGGATAGAAGGATATTCCAGTGGTGGTTGTTTGATCGCCGGTGTAATCGCCGTGCCGTCGACATCGGAGATATAATGAAATATCCGCATCATGTGTGCTCGTTCCTCTTCACTTTGACGATGCATGAACTGCGCGCTGCCGCCCATCCCCTGCCGATCACACCAGGAGGCCATCGCCAGATACAAGGAGGAAGCGTAAGCCTCCAGTTCAATTTGCGCATTCAGCGCTTGTTCCATTTTCGGGGAGATCATAAATCGATCAGGTTTACAGTTTCTAACAGGAGTGCAAGGTACTTAGTTCAGATTGAACTTCCCGAAGTGTGCTGACAGATCTGGCATTTTAGTGGGACGGGGGAGGAGGAAGGCGGAAAGCGGAAGGCGGAAATGGGAAGTCGGAAGTCGGAAGGCGGAAGTCAGGAATGAGGAACCAGGAATGAGGAACGAGGAATGAGGAACAAGGAACGAGGAACAAGGAACGAGGAACGAGGAACAAGGAACACAGGAACCAGGAACAAGAAACAAGGAATGAGGAACAAGGAACAAGGAATGGGGAATGAGGAATGAGGAACGAGGAACAACCTCCCTCTGATCAGTATCATTCATACAGTGAGAATCTGCCACCACCGTTCGCTGTTGACGGTAGATTAAAACCGAAAACAACAGGAATCAATCCCCATCCATTTTCGGTGAATCAGTTCGTTCGCCGGTATCGAGAAGTTGGATTGTTTTTGAGAGAGCCTCCAGATTGTGTGGCAGGGACCAGGCGGCCAGAATATTGTCACGCTCCCGTCGTGTGAGGTGGAAGGACATGGAAGCAGGATCCTGGTTCTCGCCGGGTTGATAGATAAACCGGACGACATCAAACATCTGAGGCCCGAACAGATCAAAAAGAAAACTGATCTGAGCATCATGTTCAAAATCCTGTTGACGAAGTTGCTGTCCGACAATTCCCAACGGATTGAACAGATCGCGAATCACCCCGTGCCGATCCGCCTCCTTGATCCGGGGCTCCTTGTCCCAACTCCGAATCTGGATGAGGACCACTCCACTCGTGTTTTCCCTGATCCAGTCCTGGTAAACTTCCAGAAACCGGGCAGCCAGGGAGATGCCGTAGTTATCGCGAAATCCGGCGTCCATGATATCGATACTCGGTTCCGAAGGCAGACTGACCTCCGGCAAAATATACGGGTATGTCGCATTCATACGAAGGGCCGAGCTGACGGCCAGCCGGTCGCCTTTGACAGATCGGAAAAGGGAATTAAAATCAACCCCGTCAATACTCGTTCGATCTGCCCTTCCAGGTGGCAATGGGGATCGACAAAGAAATGAAACAGGCAGAGGGAAATGATCAGCCGACGCCCATCGTTGACGATCGTCGGTGTGATCATCAGCATGGGAATACGTGCCGATAATTCGTTATCCCTGTAGTCTCCAATGGCTTTGTCCAGAACATAGCCGGTATTTTCATGAAACTGCATCTCAAAACTGTACCCTCTGTCTTTCCTGTAGGACAGGGAGTCCCGTGTGAATTTCAACCCGGGATAGAACAGGTCATTTGTTGCAATACTGAAGGCAACTGAATTGAGCAGGTCGCCAGCCATTCGTTCTACATAAAACGGTTTCGTATAATCGGTGATAAATCCCTGTTGTTGCCGCAGCCAGAGTTCCCTTTGGTAGGCCATACCGAACACACCACCCGAAGCGCCGGTCATAAGCGCCACACGGTGCATCAGTGAATCCGAAATGCTTCGTTCCAGCTGATTGATCACATGCATGGTCCAGACTGCCGATTTCAGTCCACCACCACTGGATGAGAGGATGACCAGCTTCGGCTTTTCAGTTGGTTGTCGCGCCAACCATTGATCCAGCACTCCCTGCACGACAAGTTTGTCAGTTGCCTGTTGTTCAGTAGAAAAGAGGGAGTCCAATGTCGAGTTTGTATACGCTGGCCGTCCATCACAGGCATAGTCGATCCCGAAGGCCTGGTTGCGAAAACGCAAACCCCGATGACCGGTAACCAAATCGACCAGGACCAGAAGAAAGACAAGCAAGACCAATCGCCAGGTACCAAACCAATAGGATATTGCCCCGACCACAGCCAGAATCATGGACGCCATGATATAGACGGATGCCCTGCCGGAATGCGAAAAACGGGTATCTCCTCCAGAAGCCCGAACAGGGTCAGGCTGATCAGACTGATCACTTGAAGTAGCAGCGTATTCAGATGATTCTGTCTGTAAATTCCCTTCAGCAATGCCGGTTCGTAATGCGATACTGACCGAACGCGTCGCATTCTCATGCGCTCGCTCAGGTAGATTTCTACACCCCAGTTGTCCGCAGTCCGGTCAGCCAACCGCCCCAGGAAACCCCGGCCACCCGGGCGCGGACCCGCAAGAAGATGCGCCGGCACTTCTGCAGGCTTCATCTGGTGAATGTCTTTATTTGTCAACCACAGGTAGATCCCGATGACCAGCATCAGGACCAGCATGCCACAAAGGAAGCACAGGAAATGTCCCAGTATTTGCTGTCCATCGAATCCTGCCTCTACTTTCTGTATCGAAGCCGAGGACCAGAAAAAGAGAGTCAGATAGATCAGCGGGATCAGAAAGTTGTTGATGGCAAACTTGGTAAACGGTCTGGACAAAGCCGCCAGAAACGGAAAACGAGATGCATGCATCAGGTAGGTAACCAGATTCCAGGTCATCACCAGTGCACCAAAAGCAGTCCCCAAGATGGCATAGCTGTAGTTGCCCGTCTTGTCGAGATATTCTGGCAACAGCATCAGGAATTTGATCCCGAACAGTTTCAGGATATTTCCGGTCATGAGCAACCAGAGGAAGACCCAAATGATCAATAAAAAAATATGCTCCTGAAAATGCAGAAGAAACAGCCGAACCGGAAAGGAGTGGCGAAAATTATAGATCCATCTCCTCATTCGCAGGATTATAGCGAATCACGCGCACCGTTTCAATCTTTTTATCGCTGACCACCTCCAGGATGTATTTGTAATCATCCAGGATGAGTTCATCACCCTCTTCCGGAATACTCGTGGTCGTCATGATCAGATAACCGGACAAGGTGTGATATTCTCCTTTCGGAAAATGGAGATTGGGGTATTTTTCATTGAGATAGTCAATTTCCAGACGACCGGAAAAGAGATATTCATCGTGGGAAATTTCCTCTTCTACATAATCCTCTTCGTCATGCTCATCCTCGATCTCACCAAATATCTCCTCAAGGATATCTTCCATGGTGATGATGCCGGCAGTCCCGCCATACTCATCCACCACACAGGCTATGCTTGTATTTTCCTTGATCAGCAGGTTGAGCAGGTCCTGTACTTTCATCGATTCGGGCACAAAGGGAATCTGGAAGATCATCTTCTGGATAGGCCCGGTGCTGGTCAGCATCTGCTGGTGATGCACATACCCCAACACATTGTCGATATCGCCGTCAACGACAAGCAATCGGGAAAGTCGGGTTTCAATAAACAGATTCTTCAGGTCATCCAGGCTCTCGGTCACTTCGATCGCCTCAATCTCCGTACGTGGCACCATGCAATCTTTAACCCGAACACGCTTTAAATGGAGAGCCTTGCCAAACAGGTCGGTATCAATCCGTGTTTCCGAATAGGTCTGAGAATCTCGAATGTAGGATTCCAACTCCAGTCGACTGAACGCCGTATCCTCTTCCATGGGTTTGGCCTTGATAAAAATCCGGAGAATAAGATGCGACAAACCAGTCATCATCGTCGCTGGCAGTGCGAGCAACACATTCAAAAAGTGGATGGGGAAAGCCAGGCCGTAAATGGCTTTTTCCGCATAATTCCGAAACAGGACCTTCGGCAGGAACTCCCCAAAAACAAGGACGATCAGGGTGCCAATGACGGTGATCAACAGAGAAAGCAGGATCTCCCCTTGCACGATCGGTGACAGGATGGGTGTCAGCAGGCTCGCCAGCAACATCGTAAAGATGACCAGCACAACATTATTTCCGACCAGCATAGCGCCCAGGAATCGGGCAGGTTGGGAATAAAATCTTGTGATCAGCTGACCACGCCGGCCACCCTGCTGCTTTTTCAACTCGACGCGAAGCTTGTTTGCCGAAACATAGGCGATTTCCACGCCGGAAAACAAGGCAGAAAAAAGCAGGGCCATCAACAAAAGGAACCACATCATGGTTCAAAGATAACCAAGGGATCAGGAAGGCGCCAGTTCTGTTCAGGAATGCAGTAGATCAGTCACTCCTGGACCCTGAACTAATCATATACCTTTGCCAAAACTGACACCATGGCCCTGAAAGAATCAAATATGTTGCCTTTGGGCACAACAGCCCCCGATTTTACACTGCCGGATACAGTATCCGGACAGCTGGTCCATGCGCACCAGGAAATGAATGACCGGATCAGTGTCATCATGTTTTTATGCAACCACTGCCCGTATGTCATTCACGTCAATTCACAGATCGTGGCACTGGCAAAAGAGTATCAGGAGCAGGGTGTTCGATTTCTGGCGATCAGTTCGAATGATGTGATCAACTATCCGCAGGATGGGCCCGATCTGATGAAAACGACTGCGCAAGAGGCAGGCTACACTTTTCCCTATCTGTACGATGAGACGCAGGAAGTTGCCAGAGCATATGATGCCGCCTGTACACCCGATTTCTATGTGTTTGGACCAGATATGAAACTGACCTATCGGGGCCGACTCGACAGTTCTCGCCCAGGCAATGACCAGCCGCTCAATGGCGCAGATCTCCGTCGCGCCCTGGATGCCCTGCTTGATGACAAGCCGGCACCTGAACCTCAATATCCGAGTGCAGGGTGTAATATTAAATGGAAGTCCTGAGACCGATCGTCGGGATCGATTATGGCGGTCGCTATACGGGAACGACTGCTCTTGCGGCTTGTACCCTGGATCACATTTTCCTGACAAGCTGTCCGAAAAGAACCGATGCGGATACCTGGATCGGTGAAAGACTGGACGATCTCCAACCCCGTATCATCGCCATAGATGCGCCACTCTCCCTGCCGTCAGGGGTGCTGGATGGCAAGGGTGACTTCCATTTGCGGATCGCTGATCGACTCTGCGGTGCCATGTCTCCGATGTTTCTCGGTGGGTTGACGGCACGTGCCATGGCACTGCACACTTTCTGGAAAGGTCAAGCTCTCTGGGTTGAAACATATCCCTCCTGGATGGCCCATGCACGCCTGGGTTGCAAGCGTACAGATCACGATCAGGTAGTCAACATGATCCGGACATACTGGACCGGGCAACCCATACCCGATCCAACAGATCAACACCAGGTTGATGCACTCCTGGCCCTGATAGCTGCAGAACATGTTCGAACGAATACGTCCTGGCACTATGGCGATCCCCGCGAAGGGGTGATTGTCATCTGATCAGAATTCTTCGCCGCCTTCTCTCGGTTCACCGGTTTTTTCCGTTGACTTCTTCTGATTCAACCGGTAGGCAAAAGTCAGGTTGACCGACCCGCGACGCCACAGGAAATTTCCTTCTGTCAGAAAATCATCACCGGTATTTTCATAGATCCGACGACGCGTGTTGAAGATATCCCGTCCACTGAGGGTCACTGTCGCCTGATTTTTCAATACATCCATACTTGCCCCGACATCCACATGTTGCATGGTGCCATACCGTCCCTGAGTGGTCGCTCGAGGCGCGCGATAGTTGTAATTGATCTGCAGATCCACCTTCTTGAACAGCGAAATCCGGGAGCTCAATCGCCCGAACCAGGTATAGGTATCCGCTGTAAAATCTGCGCCGATATTCTTGCCATCAGTAATGGAGCGGAAAAAATTCACATTGCCATTCAGTCGCCACCAGGTCATCGGCTGGTAGGAAAAGGTGACCTCCAACCCGATATCCTGCTGGAAGGCCAGATTTTCAGGGCGGATATAACTGATGCCCTCCGCGTCCACTGTCCGGATCCGATCGATCACATTTTCCGTAGTCCGATAAAACACCACGGGAGAAAAGCTGCCTTTCTCAATCGTTTTCAGATACCCTAATTCGTAAGCGTTGGTGAGTTCCGGATCCAGGTTCGGATTGCCCGTCCAGATATTGCGCACATCACTGAAGGTGAGGAAGGGATTCAGATCCCGGAAGCCCGGGCGGTTGATCCGACGGCTGTAACTGATCTGCAGACTGTGTTCATTCGGAAACTGATAGGACAGATGTGCACTGGGAAACAGCTGTCCATAAGATCGCGGATTGGTTTCCCCGGTTTCGATGAGTCTGGTGCGAATGTCCGAATATTCATACCGCAGTCCGGCCTGGACGGAGATCGGATTCCATTGTTCACCCCATATGGCATACGCCGCATAAATGTCTTCGTCGTACTGGAACTGGTTTTTGAATCCGGGCAGTGTCATCCAGATATCATTTGAGAGCTCTTCAACCTCAAATTGATTGTCGATATCCCGCAAACCTGCCCGCAGACCCATCTCCAGTTGACCGTTGGCAGACATAGGGATCTGATAATCGGATTGGAGGATCAGTTGTCGTTCTGCTTCCAGGTTATCCGATCGTTGGAGCAGGTCTTCATCTGCCGGATTACCCGAGTCTGGCAGGAGGTATTGCTCAGTAAACCGGGACGTCTCTTGTTCTCCATTATCCTGATATCGGACATCTGCGGTCCAGATATGATCTTCCTTGCCAAAGGTGCGCTTCCAGTTGAGTGCATACTCCAGGGTGGGTTCCAGTTCGGTTTCTTCATCCGTTCTGTAGGTGACCAGGTCGGATGCTGGAGATCTTCGAGGTAATCCCTGTAAGTCAGTCGGGTCAGGTTGTCGTCCTGGCTGTAGCGATAATTGAAGGAGGAAGTCAGTGTACTTTCCTTCCCGATAAACAGATCCATCCCCAGCCGGATATTGTGGGACAGGCTTTTCCGCTCATGTTCGCGGATCTGATCATTGATAAAGATCGAGTCATTCCGGTAAAACTCCTGGTATTGGGTACCTCTGCCTGGCCCAGACCGATACCGGATTCCATAATTGGCAAACAGATTGACCATCGATCTGCGATAATTGACATTGGCTGCACCACCCCATTCGTATGGCCATCCCAGTGTGGTTTCAAAACTGCCGTTCACGCCTTCCTGCCGTTCCTTTTTCAGCACAATGTTGATGATGCCAGCCATACCTTCTGCTTCATATCGAGCCGAGGGATTGGTGATCACCTCGATCCGATCGATCAGATTCGATGGCAGGGAACGCAAACCATCGCTGTCTCCTATACCGATCAGTCCTGACGGACGACCATCAATGAGGATACGCACTCCCTGACTTCCACGCAGACTGACATTCCCTTCCACATCAACAGTCACGGATGGCACATTATCCAGGATTTCTGCCGCCGTACTGCCCGAATTGGCGATGTCCTTCCCTACGTTGTACACTTTTTTATCCAGTTTCAATTGCATCTGCGTCTTCTCCGCACTGACTTCGATCTCACTCAACAGGGCTGCCTCCGGATAGATGTTCACCGAGCCCATATCCCGTCGTTCACCCTGATCAAGCTCCACCGGACCGATCATCCTGGATGTGTAGGCAATGAAGTCTATTTTGATCAGATAGCGGCCCTTGTCGACGGGAAGTTCAACTCTCCCGTCTTGACCGGTAATACCGCCGGAAACCACCATGGAGTCGGCTGCATGCAGAAGGGTAGCCGTGGCAAATTCCAGAGGATAGCCGGTCTCCTCATCCAGAACACGCAGGATCAATGAGCCCGATTGAGCAAACAGTGAACCCGATAAATAGAGGAGTGCCAAAAGGAGATAGCCTGACGCATAGGATGACAAAGTTAACAGAAGAGGATGGTGGAACGACAGGACCCTCTTCGGTGACAGGTGAACCAGAAGGACAATGTTCCTACGGAATATGCGCTTGAAACCAGAAATCAGACCGGATGTTCATCTCGGCCCGGGAAAACCTGCCTGACCGGAAAAAAGTCTTGTCCAAACCGACAGTGAGTGGTGTCAGATCAAGGTTCATGTACCTTTGCAGTATGATGCGAGAGGAAATCCTGATCAAGATGCGCCGCTACTGCGACTATCAGGATCGGTGTCATCAGGAAGTGCGATCCAGGCTGATCCGCATGCAGGTCTATGGTGAAGAACTGGAGCAGGTGATGGCCTTGCTGATTGAAGAAGACCTCCTCAATGAGGAGCGATTCGCCCGAAGCTTTACACGGGGTCGATACCGGATCAAGGCCTGGGGGCGTCATCGGATCACCCGCGAATTGAAACAGCGACAGATCAGTGACTACTGCATCCGAAAGGCCATGGAGGAGATTGATGAAGAGGAGTATCTGAGAAATCTGATCCTGGTATTGCAACGCAGATCCACCTATCTCCAGCCTGAATGGCCACGCGGCAAACAGGAAGAAGACCTTCGTGAACATGCCTTGCGAAAGGGGTATGAATTGCACTTGATCTCCTCAGCCATCCAGGAAGTGCTGGGTTGACAACCTGTCTGCCAGGCGACCAATATCGGTTTTGTTGACGTGATATTGGCCTCAAGATGTTAACCTTGTTGTACACCCTGAAGCGATGAACAACACATCCGAATCGCATACAAAGCGTTATTCAGATCAGCGCAAGTTGGCGCTGCCGAATCTGGAGGGCTGGTTTTTCGAGCCCGTGGAGAATATCCGTTATCTCGAAGCGCAGGGCAGTTATACGATGTTGCATTTGCAAAAAGGATCCCCCATTCTGGTCAGCCGAAACCTGGCCGCCCTGGAAATCCAGATCGGAGACCCTGTTTCCTTTGTCCGGATTCACCGGTCATTCATCCTTCATCTTGCCTTTTTGCGGACGTATATCAAGACAAAAAGCCCGACCCTTGTCCTGGACGATGGCACTTCCCTCCCGCTCTCGCTGTCGCGGAAATCCGGTTTCATGGAGGCAATGCAACACTTCTTTCGTTTTTAATGACGACCAGTCGCAGGCTTTTCAAGTGTCGCCAGTTTTTGTTCACTCGTTTAGACGATGTGCCGGTACTTCGCTCAATTCCTCTTGAACGAGCTCGGTGTTCCCGTTCTATTCCTTGGAGAGATGCGAACGGTGAACAGTTCAGCGGGTAAAAATGTCTATACTTGCACGTCAAACCCATACGCTTCCCAGTGAAACGATTTCCCTATATCCTGCTCATTATTTCTGTGGTGCTGATCATCGATCAGGCACTCAAGATCTGGGTCAAAACGCATATGCAGATCGGGGAAGAGTTTCCGATTCTGGGTCAGCGGTGGGCCTATATCCATTTCGTGGAAAATGAAGGCATGGCGTTCGGATGGAAGATTCCGGCTGTTTATGGCAAACTCATCCTTTCCCTTTTTCGGCTGGGGGCGATCATCTTTCTCGCCTATCTGCTCAGACAGTTGATTCAGGCGCAAGCCAGTCTTGGGCTCCTCACCTGTTTTGCCCTGATCTTTGCCGGCGCCATGGGCAATATCATTGACAGTGTGTTCTATGGATTGCTGTTTTCCGCTTCACCCTATCATGGAGGTCTGGCAGAGATGTTTCCGGAAGCCGGAGGATATGCCGGACTTCTCCACGGGAAGGTTGTCGATATGTT
Organism: Saprospiraceae bacterium; assembly: GCA_016710115.1. Lineage (GTDB taxonomy): Bacteria > Bacteroidota > Bacteroidia > Chitinophagales > Saprospiraceae > JAGNXB01. The sequence continues at coordinate 198,939 of JADJLN010000001.1, read as the reverse complement.
CTATTTCCCGATGATCGAAAGCGTTTTGGCCGGCGTGGATGCCTGTTGTCGGTGGAGAACCCTTTCTGTTCTTTCGTCCGGTATTCAATGTGGCAGATGCCTCTATTTCTGTAGGCGTGGCCTTGTTGCTCCTCTTTTACCGGAGTTATTTTACCCAGGAAAAACCGGATCAGACCAAAGCAGCTGAAGCCACTTCAGCCGAACCGGAAAAGTAGGCTTTTCCGGTTTTCCCTTTTTTTCAGATTCCTGCTGATTTTGTGACACGCAATCAACGCTTGCGGATCGCTTCGTTATACCGCCGAATGGCTTTTACAGCCTTCTCGATCGTTGCGTAATTGAGCGTATAATGGACGTATTTCCCGTCTCGATCGGCATCAACCAGCTGAGTATCCCTCAGGATACGCAGATGCTGGGACGTGATTGACTGTTCGAGCTTGAGCGTGTTGTAGATCTTATTGACATTGATCGCATTGTTCTTATCAATAAAATCAACAATCTTCAATCGTAAGGGGTGAGCGAGAGCACGTAACAGCTCTGTCGACAAATTCAATTTGTCGCTGTCAATCCCGACCTTGACTCTCTTCATGGTTGCGCGTTGTACTGAATAAGTAGTTTACCTCCTACAAATATCCACTTTTTATCCTTTTTGCCCAACCCTGTGAACTAAAAAATGCTGTAAATCCATTGACTTACAGCATTTTCTATGCCTCATACAAATAGCGATATGAAGTTATATTATATTACATATTCTCTTATCTGCCATTTAATTAGCCCATGAAAAGAGGGGGAACTTACCCTGCTCCGGAAGGTCAAATTAGTGTTAAAAATCAGGCTGCCAATTCTTCAACCAGCCTCGAAATTTGTGACAATCTCTCGCGATCCAGCATATAATTGATGAATTTGCCCCGGCGTTGGGTGATCACCACCCCTGCTCGCCGCAGGATGGCCAGGTGCTGAGAGGCGACGGACTGTTCGAGACGAAGCTTGATATAGATGTCCGTCACAGTCATGCTTTCATTATCCTCCAAAAGGTCGATGATACTTTGCCGCAACTTGTGGTTGACAGCCCGAAGGACCAGAACTGCTTTCCTCAGCTCAGCATAGTCCAACTGAATATCATTCTTGCCTTTCTTCAGAATGACTGTTTCATTTTTCTGTTTTCTCATGGGTCATTGTTCTTGTGGCGGTTTCCCAAACCAGTTTTTTCCTTGCGAAATCTGTACTAAAAGTCTTCGAACCACTTCTTTCACCTCATACCCTTCAGACGTTTCCCCCGTCTGTATGGGATAAATGGCTATATGAAGGACAAATATATTATAAATATTTGTCAGATGTAAACATACTGATGGTCAAACCATCAATAACGAATACAGGTCGATTCGACAAACAATCCGAAGATTGCCTGACGTTACAGGTAAAGGGGGAATGGGGTTATCCAGTGTTGCAAGGAGCACCGAATGATTAATAGAGTATAAAAGACCGTGCCAATCTCATTCTTCCTGCCGGAGAATTTTCATGCTTTTGGGCACGGTGACATTCGGAGGTTTCAGGTAGAGTGGCTCGATATAGGCCAGATCCTGCCAATCCCCTTTTTGAAAGGCCTCTTCTGCAAGATCTACCAGATAGATGGCTGAACAACGGATAGCTGTCTCCCGGATCCTGGCCTGAGGCCACAAAGCAACCACTTTGGGGGCACCGTCACCACACACAAATACCGGGCCTTCTTCCTGTTCCAGCCAGGAAGTCCACGGTGTTTCGTCCAGAATGACCGGTGCCGGCCCTGTGTCTTCACTCATGCGATGTGCAAAGAGATAGACCTCCATCCGCCGCGCGTCAATCGCACTGAAATAGGCGGCGCCTCCCGGATGAACCTTTGCGCATGCCTTCGAAAGCGATAGCAACGTGGATACCGGGAGTACCGGGATCCCCAATCCATACGCCAATCCTTTGGCGGTGGACAGACCGACACGCAACCCGGTGTACGACCCAGGCCCAATGCTGACAGCGATAGCATCCAACTGCCCGGCAACGACCTGTGCTTCCTCCAGACATTCCTGAATAAATACAGCCAGGCGTTCGGCATGTACATTCCCTTCTTCCGAATTTCTGACCGACAGGATTGACCCATCCCGGGCGACCACAGCCGAACAATTCGACGTTGCCGTTTCTATTGACAGGATCAGAGCCATGTATTCGTCATTCGTTTTGCCAATGGTTGTTTTTTCGGCAGACCCGAAATAAACTGACTGACCCTGTACCGACTCCGGGCAAACAGCCAACCTTCGCCACCCAGCAACACCATCCAGCCCGCCAGAAAAAGACCATTTCGACAGCGGACCACTGAGGAAATACCCTCAGGCCAAAAAGGCCGTACCCAGAGGGTCTCGAGCGCAAGGACCAGGACGGTGACCAGAAACAGGCCAATCGAAAGGGCTCGGATCGACTGCCGGGAAGACCTGCGTGTCCTGTTCTCGCATCGTGTCAGGAATCGGGCAGCCAGTGAATGACCCGGGTTCAACCGCAACAGCTCACGCAGAATATGGACACACTGTTGCTCTGCCCCGGAGTGAAAACAAGCGGCTGCCTTGCGGTACAACAGATGATGGAAAAGTTCTTCCTCACGTCGGCCATATACCGGGCGATCCACTGTCATGGCGATCCCTTCATCTACGCGGCTGAGAAAAACAGCATATTCGCCGCATTCAAACAAGGCATCCAGATAGATGACGAGAATATCGTAAAATTCGTCCTGATCCAGCAGGCGCAACGCCTTCTCGTGCTTTTCCACATACCGGCGGACAGCCTGATGGGCATCCACCCGCAAGCGGTTGATCTGCTGCCGATACCGGGAAGGACGTTCTGCGTTCATTCGATTGTGATCAACGGATAGAGGACCGGTTTGCTTGGACCTGCATCGAGGACAAAAGAGGGAATTTGAATGTTCAACGGATAGAGACCATCTTTTTGTTCCTCAGGAACAAAGATCATTTCGGTAATGGTTGCATCCTTTCGAATGGCGTCGGGGTATCCCCACCAGATATGGTGGGCTGACAGTTTACCACCATCCTCCTCCCGATCGATCGAGGGCAGGTCGACCAGAAGATGCCGGACGCCTGCTGCAACCAGGAAGCCGATCCCTTCCGGATCCAGGTAAGGCGGATTCGTACCAGACCAGGCCCTGCTGGCCCTTGTCCGGATGGTTGGGTAATGTCCGGATGACCAGTGCCTCCACCCGCGAGTCACCAATGGCCTCGATCAGCTGATCAGCCTGGATGACCAGATCGCCGTTCTCCTGACGAACGGGAAGCAGACTGACCAACCGGGCAGTGAAATGAAACTGTCGGAGACAGTGATGCAGCGAGACCCGCTCCAGAGCAATATGACCGTAACATTCGGTATGGGTCCCATTGCCATGCGGATTGAGGTAGACATTGACATAATTGACGGCTCCACCCTGACGCGTATCCCCGACAAAGGTGCCCATGCGAACCGGATCGATCCGGAACGGAGGTGCATAATAGGCATTAGGTACGGGGGCATCCGGAACAAGTGGTATGGAAATATCCACCGGTTGGAGCAGGTCGGCGCGGTAACGGTTCTGATCGATCGTGACTAGAGCTTCCATTCAATTTCGGAGGTCGCGACCCCAGGCCAGTTTTTCACGCATGGTCGACAGGAAGGAATATCCATGAAACTGGATCAGTCTCAGTGAAAACGGTGCGCGTCGAACGGCAAGCTGATGATCCATGGTGATCGTTGCAAACCGGGAATCCAGTGTACACAGAAAACTGTCTGTCCGCCCGGTAACTTCGAAAGACAGGACAGACTTATCGGGGATTACGATGGGGCGCACGCCCAGGTTATGGGGTGCAACCGGACTGATCACAAAATTGCCCGACCCCGGAAATACGATGGGGCCGCCGCAGCTCAGCGAATAACCCGTACTCCCGGTTGGTGTGGCGACGATCAGCCCGTCAGCCCAGTAGGTATTCATAAAATCACCGTTCATATAGGCATCCACCGTGATCATGGAAGAGGTGTCGCGCTTGAGGATGGTAAAATCGTTCAGCGCATACGGGCAATCTCCAAAGAGTCCGGTACTCGATTCGAGCTGGAGCAATGCCCGTTCTTCAATATCATAACGCCCGGCAACAAAATCAGCCACTGCAGATTGGATCTGGCTTTCTTCGAGTCCAGCCAGAAAGCCCAGACGGCCCAGGTTGATTCCGATCAACGGGATGCCACTGTCGCGAACCAGGGTCAGGGCATTGAGAAAAGTGCCATCTCCCCCCAGACAGAAAAAAGCATCCACCTGGCAGGAAAGTAATTCCTCATGATCGGAAAATAGAACGCGATCCCCTGTCTGAATCCCATGCTCGTTCAACGTCTGAGCCATGTCAGCAAAGAGATAGAAATCAATCTGCTGTTCTTCAAGCGAACGGATCAGTGTCTGCAATACCGGCAGATCATCCAGTTTGAACACGCGACTGTACAGGGCTACTTTCATCGTACGGAAAAGCTCGTTTGTAAAAATAGACCATTCTCACCGAGTCCGTTCACATTCCACCGAAAGGAAAAGATGTCATCATAGAAAAACCGGAGATCGAGACCCACACCAGCTGACATCAACCACTTGTCGCGCAGTGGATTCGTTTCAAAAAAATAGGGATCGTGAACCACAGCATGATCGGTGTGGACATGGGCATAGATGCGAATGGGCACAGAAGAAAAGGAGGTCATCGGAAACCAGGTCGGCCATGGCAATGAGACATCCTTCTCCCACAACCGGATTCGCCATGCTGCCTGGATCAACGCGAAGTCCATCCCATCGACCACATAATGTTCATATCCCCGTACCAGTCGCTGACCATATCCAAGTGCCTGGTAATCGTAATTGCCAGGATTGGTCCTCAAGAGCTGCACACGGCCACGGGCCAGCCATTCAAATCCGTGGCCCCATCCTGTAGGTGAATATGCCGCCAGCGCAGATTCCACCCACCAGCGGTTTCGTTGGTTCAACAGACCGAAGCCCTCCTTGACCATCTCCCCATTCCAGGCATACCCTCTGAACGGATACGGACGATCATCCACTTGATCCAGGGATGCCTGACCCCAGAGGGACAGGTAGCTGATCTCCGTTCCAGGCTGATTGAAATACGCCGGGTTGAGCTCCTGGACGACCTGTGGATCAACAGCCACCTGTTTGTAACTCAGGCCCATCGCAAACCGCCACCGCAAGTGAGGTCGGTACCGCACATGGGTCTGCAGCTGGACCTTCTTCAGCATCCATCGATTGAAATCCCGAAAGAACAGCTGGCGGTCCTTCCCGGCACCGTAATTGATCTCCCGGAAGCGTTGATAAAACGCCAGAAACCCGACTCCCCACCTGGGATTTCCCGGCAATTGGGGAAGATCATAGGCCACTTCATATTTGTGGGAATATCCTCCCTGGATCTTGAGTTTGAGCAAGTCACCCCATCCTGTCAGATTGTAATGATTGAGGTACATGCCGTAGTTGACCCGGTTGAAGTCGCGTTCAAAATCCTTCCACCAGACATTGAAATTCCGATCGGCCAACTCGAAAATGGGAATTGGAAAGATATACCAGGCTTCCCGCACCTCAATACAGATCAATAACGTGTCAGTCTTGGTGGCACAGGGTTTGACCCGGGCATGAACAAACAAAGCGGTGTTCCCCAGCAGGCGTTCGCTTTCGGCCAATGCCACAGCGACATCGTCGGGGTGTACGCGTTGCCCGGGCTGAAGGGTCATTTCCCGAAGGATGACTGATGCCCTGGTTCGTTTGTTTCCAAGAATCTGATAATCGCCGACATACAGGGAGTCCTGGCTCCAGAGTAGAGCAGGTATCCAAAGAAAAGCAAACCCCAGAGCAAGTGCTGTCTGGAAGCAACGGCCTGCCAGCAAGGAAGGACGACCAGGAAGGAAGGGGCGGATCAAAAGCCGGATTACATCGCGCGCATGGCCTTGACCAGGGAGGTCAGCATAAACGGCAGGGTAACCCAAAACCATTCCGGTTTAATGATTAACAAGGCGATGGTGGCGACAGTGGATACAAGAAAGAGCAACCAGGCCCCTGTCGTTGATGTCGTACTTTGCTCCATGAATGCAGATTTGATGGCAAAAGTACGATCTGTTGACGAAATTTGACCATTCCAGTCCGGAATCCACATGACACGTCAGCACCTTTTACACTTCCTCCCTTTTCCCGGGGCTTTCATGTGATCACTTCACTTGTACTTGACCAGGTGGGGCCCCTCCCGGAGTCCGGTATTCTCCACCTGTACATCCAGCACACATCTGCCGGATTGGCCATCAACGAAGCCGCTGATCCGGATGTCCCGGTCGATTTTGAAGCGGTCTTCAATCACCTTGTTCCGGAGAACATGCCGTTTCTGACCCACACTCTCGAAGGGCCGGATGATATGCCTGCCCATGTCAAATCGGTCATTGCGGGTTCATCCATCAGTATGCCGATCGTACATGGTCGTCTGGCCCTGGGCTCCTGGCAGGGGATCTATCTGTGTGAGTTTCGCAATCGCGGTGGAGCCAGACATCTTGTGGCCACGGTGATCACATGAGAACGTTTCGGGTTCCTGGTTTCTGGTTCCTGGTTTCGCTTTGGAATGACCCCAGTCGGTTGTCGGTTGTCGGTTGTCGGTTGTCAGTTGTCGGTTGTCCGTTTGACCTATCCCTGAATACAGTTGGTTGATACAGGTTGGGCTGTTCAAGGTTCAAGCGGCGCTCTTTCGAGCGCCTGTTCAAGGTTCAAGGTATAGTACTTTGATTGCTAGGCAACAGTTCATTGATCGGTAAACGTGGTTCAGTTATGTGGATTTCGGATTTGGTGTTTGTCTCTGTTGTCGGTTGTCGGTTGTCTTTTCTACGTTGTCCGTCTTGACCTTTCCCTGATTCAGTTGGTCCCTGCCCCCCCCCCGTGGTCATTGTAATTTCTTTGTGATTTGGTGCTTGGAATTTTTCCCGGGTGTTTGACATTTGAAATTTCTCATGATATCCTGAAAATCCATAATATCCTACCTTGCACTTCGTTCCACACTCGCAACCTCCCAGAACATGGCGCGACCAGCGCAAAAGAAACCATCGGCGTCCAGGCTCTCTCCACGAATGCGCACCGTCCTCAGGTACACCCTGTATGCCGGTCTAGCTGGATTGGGCCTGGTCCTGCTGTTGATTGCCGGTATCTTCTGGGGGTGGTTCGGCGATCTGCCGCCACGCACTGAGCTGGCCCATATCCGGCAACACCGGGCATCTGAAGTCCTCTTGAAGATGGTGTCATCCTGGGAAAATACTATCTCGAAAACCGGGTCATCGTCGACAACGATCGCATCAGTCCCTGGGTGCAAAAGGCGCTCGTGGCCACGGAGGATGCCCGCTTCTTCGAGCACCGGGGCATCGACTGGATCAGCCTGGGCCGGGTGTTCATCCGCACCTTCCTCGGGCGAGACCTGTCGCAGGGAGGTGGCAGTACGCTCAGCCAGCAACTGGCTAAAAATCTCTATCCCCGCAAAGACCATGGCTGGCTGTCCGTACCGGTCAACAAGATCCGGGAAATGATCATTGCCCATTCCCGCAGATACTTTGGAAAAGCCGCAAAGAATCTGCAAACACAGGAGGCCGCCCTCCTGGTGGGCATGCTCAAAGGCAACTCGCTCTACCATCCTGTACGCAACCCCAAGCGCGCGCTTGACCGACGCAACACCGTTCTGAACAGGATGCAAAACCAGGGCAACCTGGCTTCCCGTGAAAGTGCCCGGTTGAAAGCATTGCCCCTGGGCATCCACTACACCAGGGAAAACCAAAATGAGGGACTGGCCACTTATTTCCGCGAACATCTTCGCCTTCAGGTGGATAGTATCCTTCAGGATCTTCGCAAACCCGATGGCAGCCGATACAATCTTTACACAGACGGACTGCGCATCAAAACCACGCTGAACAGTCGCCTCCAACGCTATGCCGAGGAAGCCATGACCAAGCACATGATTGTCCTGCAATCCGCCTTCGACCGGGAGTGGAAAGGGGGCAAACCCTGGGGGTCTGATGCCATCCTGGATCAGGCGATGCGATCCAGCAAGCGCTGGCAAAAAGGGAAAGAAGAGGGCCTTTCAGACAAGGAGCTGGAGGCCATGTTCCGCAGGAAGGTCAATATGCAGATCTTCACCTGGCAGGGACCTGCACGCCGGGAATGGACACCCCGAGACTCGTTGCGCTATGCCCTGAGCCTGTTGCACACCGGGTTGGTCTCCGGTGATCCTGTCGAAGGTCGGATCAAGGCCTGGGTGGGCGGGATCAATCAGCAGTTTTTCCAGTACGACCATGTACTGGCCCGCCGTCAGGTTGGATCCACGTTCAAACCCCTGATCTACGCTGCCGCCCTGGAGGCCGGGTTTATGCCCTGCGACTATTTTGACAATCAACTGGTCACCTATCCCGATCATCAGGATTGGGAGCCGCGCAACGCGTCCAACGAATATGGCGGGGTGTATTCCATGGCTGGTGCTCTCAGCCAATCATTGAACACCATATCGGCCAGTCTGATCATGGAGACAGGTGTGGAACCGGTGATCGATATGGCCCGTCGTTGTGGGCTGAAAGGCCGTATTCCAGAAGTGCCGTCCATTGCCCTGGGAACGGGTGAGGCTTCTCCAATGGAGTTGCTCAGCCTTTTTGGCACCATCGCTCTGGATGGCATCCGTCCACATTGGTACTGGCTCGAACAGATCGAAACAGCCAGTGGTGAGGTGCTCTATACCTACACGCAAGAGGAGAACCAGGCACTGTTTGACCGCGCCATGAATCCGGAGACGGCCATGATCCTGCGCAGTGCACTGGAGATGGCGGTGGACAGTGGTACTGCGCGTGCCCTCCGCTATACCTATGGGCTGACCGGCCCTCTGGCCGGAAAGACGGGAACTACCCAGGACCAGGCCGATGGGTGGTTTGCCGGTTTCAACCCCCGTTTGGTCACCTCCGTATGGGTAGGTGCCGAATTACCCGTCGTTCATTTCAAGTACTTAGCCATCGGTTCCGGCGGGCGATCAGCCATGCCCATTTTTGCCCGAATGATGCAAGCTGCTGTCAAGGATGAATCGTTGCGAACCCTTGTCAAAACGCCGTTTGCGCCCATTCCGGAGTATGTCGCTGCCAGTCTGGACTGTCCGCCTTACCTCCCTGAAGCACCAGTTTATGTCGATGATGACCCCGGCCTGCTGGAATGGCTGGGACTGAAAGATAAAGCGGAACCAACGGCCGAAACCGCACCAAACAATCACACACCAAGCGAAGCCTCTGAACGGATTCGCAAGCGCAATGAACGGATGCTCAAAAACGGGAGCGCAAGGAAAGCTGGGATGATTTCTGGGACGGGGTGTTTAAACGGGACTGAGGGAAGGTGGAAATGGGAAAGCGGAAGTGGGAAAGAGCCAGCCTGCCGGAGAGGCAGGAAAGGGGGAAATCGGAAAGAGAAAATCGAAATGGGGGGCCGAGGACTAGGGGTTGAGGACCGAAAACCGAGATCAATGAACAAGCAAACCTCCGCCTCCCCCGGTTTTACGCACCGGACGGTATTCTCCATTTGATCATTCCGTCCCCAAACGCTTATGAACACCGTTGTCTCCGGATTTGAAAGTGGAGTCAGTGGGGGACATGGACCCTTTACCCGGTAAACCTTAAACGTCAGAACGCCAGCTCTGACTTTGAACCTTGAACCGTGCCTACGACAGGCAAGCGGCCAGACGTTAAAAATTGTCTGCCAATCCTGAAACCTACAGGGAACATGAAACGCAGGAACATGAAACTCTCAGCGCTTTCCTTGTACCTTTCGTCCGCAATCTGACCACATGCTTCTCTGGATCGGCTTTTTTGTCTTGATTACTGCTGCGCTGGCCCTGGATTTGGGCGTTTTCCACAAGGAACCGGAAAAGATCCGGGTCAAGGAAGCCACGGCCTGGTCCATTGTCTGGATCTCACTTTCCCTGCTGTTCAGCATCGTGGTGTACTATGCCTACACCGACGACTGGAGCGGGATCCGAGAGTTGACGGGTGATTTCATTCCCGGAGGAAGGGCCGTTGTCCTCTACCTCACCGGCTATCTGCTCGAACTCTCCCTGAGCCTTGACAATATCTTTGTCATGGCCCTGATCTTCACCTACTTCAAGGTGCCCTCGAACACCAGCACCGGGTACTGTTCTGGGGTATCCTGCGAGCCGTGATCTTCCGGGCCATCATGATCTCCGCCGGGGTCGCCCTGATCCAGCGCTTTACCTGGCTGATCTACATCTTCGGCGCATTCATTATCTATGCCGCACTGAAAATGTGGGCCACGAAAGATGAGGATGAAGTCGATCTGAAAAACAACTGGTTGCTGCGCCGGGTCCGTAAAGTGCTTCCTATCACACGCGGTTTCTATGGTCAGCAATTTCTGATCAAACGCGGGAAGATCCTGTTGGGCACACCCCTCCTGCTCACCCTGCTGATGATCGAGACGACTGACATCCTCTTTGCCCTTGACAGCATACCAGCCATCTTCTCCATCACCACCGACCCCTTCCTCATTTTCACCAGCAACATTTTTGCGATCCTGGGTCTGCGCTCCATGTATTTCATGCTGGCTGCCGTACTGGACAAATTCAAGTTGCTCAAATACAGCGTCATAGCCATCCTGCTGTTCGTCGGATTGAAAATGGTCTCCCACGGATATATTCACCTGCCGGAATGGGCATCACTGGCCTTTATCGGCGGAGCACTTCTCGTGGGCGTGGTGGCGAGTCTGTTTGCGAATGCGCGCTACGAGGAATAAATTCCACTAAAGCATGAAAATAAACGTTCCTTCCAAAAAACCCCCACCCAAAAAAAAAAAAAAAAAACCCCCCACCAAAAAACCAACCCCCACCCGAGTCACCCCTTCGATTTGAGTTGAAGTCGGAAAATTCCGGTCCTTTGCAGGGCGAAACAACTGGTTGACCCATGTATAAAGGAAAAAAGGTGGTGGTCGTGCTGCCCGCCTACAACGCTGCCGCCACCCTCAAGAAGACCTATGATGAGATCCCCTTCGACCTGGTCGACGAGGTGATCCTCTGCGACGATGCCAGCCGCGACAATACTGCGGAGGTGGCCCGCCAGATCGGCATCGAGCATGTCATCGTCCATGAACAGAACAAAGGTTACGGGGGCAACCAGAAGTCGCTCTACAACCGGGCACTGGAGCTGGGCGGCGATATCGTGATCATGCTGCATCCGGATTATCAGTACACGCCTCTGCTCATTCCGAGCATGGTCAACATCATCGGGGATGATCTCTATCCGGTCGTACTGGGATCCCGCATCCTCGGCAAGGGCGCCCTGCGTGGCGGCATGCCTATGTACAAATACATCGCCAACCGCATCCTCACCCTCACCCAGAATATCCTGATCAACTACAAGCTGTCGGAATACCACACCGGGTACCGGGCCTTCAGCGGCAAGGTCCTGCGGACCATCAACTTCAATGAGAATTCGGATGATTTTGTCTTTGACAATGAGATGTTGTCCCAGATCATCTATGCCGGATTTGACATCGGCGAGGTGACCTGCCCGACCAAGTACTTCGAAGAAGCCAGCTCCATCAATTTCCGACGGTCGGTGACTTATGGATTAGGCGTGTTGAGGGTGTCCTTCAGTCACCTGCTCCAACGTTGGGGGTGGGCATCCTTCCGGATCTATAAACAACTTATTTAATGACTGTCTGCTGTCCAACGATGGCTTTTTTGGCCAGAAAGAGAATAGCCAGTACTAGCACGTAAACGAGAGTTACGGTCATAGGGAGGGAGGTTAGGTTGTTTCAACTTGTTGGCAGGGATGTAACGTCCACCTCTTGCGTTTTATGATGCAAGAGTCATCAGAATTGTAAAAAAGGGAAAGATTTGTCGGCCCGCATTCCAAACTCGAGACTACAGCAGATCCAGACCACCCTGGACACTGCCGTTGACCTCTATAATCAACCGTCCTTCATCCCGGCCGACCCGATATCCATTGTTCACCAGATGAAAACCCCGCAGGATCGGGAGATCATGGGGTTGTGGACAGCCGTCCTGGCCTGGGGCCAGCGAAAGACCATCCTGAACAAGGCTCAGGAACTGGTCGATCTGATGGATGGGTCACCCCACTCTTTTATCATGCACCACACGGAGAAGGACCTTGCACGCATGCTCCACTTCCGACATCGCACATTCAACGACGTCGATCTCCTGTATTTCATGTCCTTCTTTCGGTATCACTATACCCGCTACGAGAGCCTGGAGGATGCCTTTCTGCTGGGTTATCATCCCGACCAGCCCACCACAGAACAGGCTTTGAACGCCTTTCACCGACATTTCTTTTCTCTGGACCATGCCCCGGATCGGACCCGAAAACACATCCCGGCTCCATTTCGAAAATCATCCTGCAAACGGTTGAATATGTTTCTCCGATGGATGGTGCGACAGGATGACCGGGGCGTTGACCTGGGAATATGGAAAGGTATTCGCCCCGACCAATTGGTGATTCCGCTGGATGTGCATGTAGAACGTGTGGCTCGCCGAATGGGCATCCTGAAACGAAAACAACGAGATTGGCTGGCCGCTGTGGAAATCACCGATTTTCTCCGGTTGATCGATCCGGATGACCCGGTTCGTTATGACTTTGCTCTCTTTGGTATCGGCGTACTCGAGAAACCCGGTCCCTAGCGCAACAGGGTCAACGAACCGGTACGTGTGGTCTCGGTACCATCACTCCCGACGACGCGAATGAGATAGACATACACCCCGGGGGCAGCATCCTTTCCACCGCTTTGTTTTCCGTCCCAGCCAATGCCCGGATCCGTGGTAGAAAAGACCCGTTCACCCCACCGATTGTAAATATCCATGGTGTACTGACCCCCGTCAAGAAAGCTGATGACAGGCCGGAACAGATGATTCAGCCCACGCGGAGCAAAAGCATTGGGTATCCAGATCCGCAGTTCCTGGCTGGCACAATCGATATTCGACCTGCTGAAGCGCCGCTCTTGTGTCCCTCCGGGCAAATCGATGGTATACGTGGTTTCCACAACATAACAGATCGGTGCAAGCGGTGGATTGGAGGGGTCCAGCAGGTGATCAAAGGTAAATGTTGTCGCATCCGTTGTGCCCAAAGGCAGGATCAGTGAACCTCTGACCTCGAAAATCTCATGTTCTTCGATCGTCGCCTGATCGATCCATAACGGAGACCAGGACAGGGTGTTCTGAAAATTGGGCAGTGCCGCAGCTTGCAGAAATGCGGCGGCAGCTGGTTCGGTGACCCAATCATCATCACATTGGTCAACGGCAGATATCCGATAGATCTGCCGCTGGAGGGAGGCATTGGTACCCGCATCCTGGTAACTGTTCTTGAATAGCAGTGGTGGCGTCACCGCAATCGGTTGAACAGGCTGAAACTGGCCAGCCGCATTCTGCCGATCGACACTGGCCAGGTTCAGTTCGGCATAATCTTCCCACACCCATTCCAACTCGGGCTCCTGAGCTGTATTGACGGTAATAAAGGTGATCGCCATTTGTCTGGGTGGCTGAATGAGATCCGGATCCAGACAGATCTCGTTGGATCGGGCAATGTTATTCGTTCCAGCCTCCCGGGCGCGAATCGTAAAGCAGTAGGAATCGGCATCATCAGCATTCATGAAGGTATACTGCGTGGCAGCACCGGATATTGTATCCATGGGCAGTGCCGGTTGGCCATTCAGTGCCAGCCAGATCATTTGCTCCCCAACTCCACCCGGCCAGTTGATATAGGGATTCCAGGTCAGCGTCAGTGTTCGGGCACAGGGATCGACAGTAGCCTGGACGAAGATGGTTTGATGCGCCACATCAAACAGACTCGTATTTCCGCAAGGGTCTGCAGCCAGCACATAATAGAATTCAGAACCCGTTCCAGGGCTGGCACCGGGGTCAGTCCAGGTGGTGGTACCGAAGACAGTATCCACGGGAACGGTGCCGTTGCTGGTGGTTCGGTAGATGATGTACCGATCGACCTGTGGATCTGAACTGGCAGTCCAGGTGAGGACCACCTGCCCGCTGATGACGGAAGCACTTCGAATCGGAATAACCTGGGGTGGATTGGAGGATAATGTATCCGAGGAGAGACGGATCGCTCCGGGGCAGGCATGATTGCTCTGCATATAATAGTACCACACCTGAGTACCCGCAGCTGCATGAAAGAAGTTGGTCTGGTTCTGGTTGGGGATCGTCGTGATCAGGTTGAACGGACCAGCGGGAGAGGTGGACCCGAAGATGAGATAGTTCTGAAATGGACCGCAGGTGTTCACGGGGAGGGTCCAGAACAGGGTGTCATTCTTGATGCATTGCAACCCAGGAGGCTGGATCAGGCTCTGGCCTCGCAGTTCACCCCCGGCGAATACAATCAGGACAAGGAGGATAAGTCGTGCAGCGTATTTACTGATCATTTAATGTGCCGTATTTCGCCTCGTATTGTTTCAGGGACATCGTTTCCTTCAGCTGGAAGGCAATAGTATCTCCGGATGGCAGGATCCGTTTCCAGGCGACCAGTCCCAGATGTTTTCCATAGGTTTCTTCGCCGTTCATCTTCAGGCTGAGCACACCTTCACCATCGTTCTCGATCTCTTCCTGGAGTTTCATCACGACACAGTTGACCGGCTTTCGGCCCGGCAGGGAAATTCTGTCTTCCCGATCATAACGCCGGTAGCGGGTGAGTGTTGTCGTCAGGGTTGAATCGCCTGGTTCCTTCCAGCTGGCCTGATAGGTATATACTTTGGATGTATCCGGCACGGTAAAGGGAAACAGCGCATGGCGCGTGATGGTCAGTGGCACGGTGATCCGTACATCGTTGGTATCCCGGGTATAATACACCGTTTCATCTGCCAACATGCCATTCATCACTTCGGTTTCCCGGATCCGCTGGATCAGGGTATGAGAAGGGTCAAAAATCCGGGTTGTCAGCACCGTACCCGAGTCGGTACGGGTGGTGGTCAATGCCCAGATCTCATTCCCCAGGCCGAGCTCATTGGCTGGTTCGTAGATGTATACCTGCCCCCCGTCGAAATCGTCCAGGGGAAAGTAATAGTCCCTGTAGGGGTTTTCCTGATCCCCGCACCCTGGAAGGAGAAAGAGGGCAGATGCGAGAAAACAGAGAAGCAGGGCGTGACAATTTGGCATGATCAACTGGAATGGAATGATTCTCGAGCAGGAAGGAGTCAATAACAGAGGGGTAAAGTTATATTATCTTTGCCCTTTGGTTTTCCCACCATCAACCTCGTTTCCGCTATGAGTCTATTTGCAAAGGTATTGGGTAAGGTTTTCGGCTCCAAACAGGACCGGGACATCAAGTACTATGAGCCCATTGTAGGGCAGATCAACGCGTATTCAGCCGAATACCAATCCCTGTCAAACGATGCATTACGTGGGAAAACGGTAGAATTCCGGCAACGGATCGCAGATTACCTCTCAGATATCGATGCTGATCTCGAACGACTGAAAAACGAGGCAGAACAGGAGGAAGACTTTGGAGAAAAGGAATCCCTGTTCCAGCAGATCGATGCGCTGGAAAAGGACCGGGACACCCATCTGGAAGATGCGCTCAAGGAGATCCTTCCGGAAGCATTTGCCGTGGTGAAAGAGACAGCACGCCGGTTTACCGAGAACAGTACATTAACGGTGCAGGCGACCCAGCACGACCGTGACCTGGCTTCTTCCCGCCAATACGTGAAGATCAGCGGGGATGAAGCCACCTGGAAAAACAGCTGGACGGCTGCCGGGGGAGACATCACGTGGAATATGATCCACTATGACGTCCAGCTGATCGGGGGTATGGTTTTGCATGATGGAAAGATTGCCGAGATGGCCACCGGAGAAGGAAAAACCCTGGTGGCTACCCTGCCCGCCTATCTCAATGGCCTGGCGGGCCGTGGTGTGCATGTGATCACCGTGAATGACTATCTGGCCCGACGGGATGCGGAGTGGATCGGACCCATCATGGAGTTTCTTCTGCTGACCATCGACTGTATTGACAAGTACCAACCCCACACGGTACAGCGGCGCAATGCCTACCTCTGTGACATCACCTACGGGACAAACAACGAGTTCGGATTTGATTACCTGCGCGACAACATGGTGCGCTCGACAGATGAGATCGTCCAGCGGAAACATCATTATGCGATGGTCGATGAAGTGGATTCCGTGCTCGTGGATGATGCCCGGACGCCCCTGATCATCTCCGGACCCGTGCCCAAGGGTGCGGATGACCAGGAATATCTCGAGCTCAACCCGAAGGTCAAGCGCCTGGTGGATGCGCAATCCAAACTGGCCTCCGAATTCCTTGCCGAAGGCAAACGTCTCTTTGCCGATGGCATTCTTGGGGTCAACGAAGGGGAAGCCGGTATGGCCCTCCTTCGTGCGCATCGCGCTTTACCCAAATATCGCCCCCTCATCAAATTCCTCAGTGAGGAAGGAGTCAAGGTACAGTTGCAGAAGACAGAGAATCACTATATGCAGGAGCAATCCAAAAACATGCATATCGTGGATGCAGAGCTGCTCTTCACCATCGATGAAAAGAATCGCCAGGTTGACCTGACGGAAAAAGGGGCCGAATTCATGGCCAAAGGCAATGAGGATCCCCACTTTTTCATCATGCCGGATCTGGCCACCCGAATGATGGAGCTGGATCATAATGACGAACTGGAACCCAAGGTAAAAGCGGAGGCCAAGCAGACGCTGATTCAGGAATTCGCTGTCAAATCCAACCGCTTGCATGCTGTTCATCAACTGCTCAAGGCGTATACCCTGTTTGAGCGAGATCAGGAATATGTGGTTGTAGAGGGTCAGGTCAAGATCGTCGATGAACAGACCGGTCGAATGATGGAAGGCCGTCGCTATTCGGACGGACTGCACCAGGCACTGGAATCCAAGGAAAATGTCAAGGTGGGTGAGATCACGCAGACCTATGCGACGGTCACCCTGCAGAACTATTTCCGGATGTACCACAAGCTGGCCGGTATGACCGGTACTGCGGAAACGGAGGCCGGAGAATTCTGGGAGATCTACAAACTGGATGTGGTGGTTATTCCGACCAACCGCCCGATATCCCGCGATGACCGGGATGACCTCGTCTTCAAAACAGCACGAGAAAAATTCAACGCGGTCATTGATGAGATCCAGGCACTCCGGGAAGCCGGACGACCCATTCTGGTGGGTACGACTTCGGTGGATATCTCCGAAAAACTCAGCCGGATGCTGCATATGCGCAATATCCCGCACAATGTGTTGAATGCCAAGCAACACCAGCGCGAGGCGGAAGTGGTTGCTGAAGCTGGTAAAAGTGGCACCGTAACCATTGCTACGAACATGGCCGGCCGGGGAACGGATATCAAGATCGACGCCAAATCCAAGGCTGCAGGAGGTCTCGCGATCATTGGCACGGAACGTCATGATTCACGACGTGTTGACCGTCAGCTACGCGGTCGTGCAGGTCGTCAGGGAGATCCTGGCAGCAGCCAGTTCTTTGTCTCTCTCGAGGATACCTTGATGCGTCTGTTCCATTCTGAACGGATCGCCAAGATGATGGATAAGATGGGACATAAGGAAGGGGAAGTCATTCAACATCCCTGGGTCACCAAATCCATCGAAAAAGCACAGAAACGACTGGAGGAAAACAACTTTGGCATCCGGAAACGTCTGTTGGAATACGACGATGTGATGAATATCCAGCGGGAGGCCATCTATCAGAAACGGACGCATGCGCTTTATGGCCAGCGACTGGCCGTGGATATCCACAACATGTTTACCAGTCTGACGGAAAATCTGGTACTCAGCCACCGGAATACGGGTGATTATGATTCTTTCCGGACCGAAACGATTCGCCTGATGGGAGTCGATCCGGAGCTGGATCCGGTGCGTTTCAAAGAGGCCGATTCGGAGGAGATCATTGAGGAATTCCGCAATCATGTCGACCAGACCTACAAATTCAAGGGGCAGCGCATCCAGGAAGTACTGATGCCGGTTGTGAAACAGGTGCATGACAATGAAGGGTCGCGTTACAGGCGGATCGCCATTCCGTTCACGGATGGCAGTACGCATCCGCTGGCGGTGAGTGCCGACCTGAAACAGGCCATGGCATCCAATGGCAAATCTTTGATGACTGAGATCGAAAAAACGGTGACCCTGGCCCTCATCGACGACCAATGGAAGGAACATCTGCGCTCCATGGATGAATTGAAGGATTCAGTCCAGTCGGCCTCATTCGAGCAGAAAGACCCGTTGGTCATCTATAAAATGGAAGCCTATAATCTGTTTGAACAGCTGATCTTCCAGATCAATGAAAAGGTGTCTTCCTATCTGCTTCGGGGGACCATTGTTTTCCAGGATGGCAGTACACTTGAAGCTGCACGGGTTCAGCGGACGGATCTGAGCAAGACCAAAGCCTCCCGTGAAGCAGATCAGGAGGCAGAACGTGTGCGGGCAGCAGCAGCAAGCGCAGGTCAGGGTAGTGCAAAACCGGAGACCTTTGTTCGAACGGACAAAAAGATCGGCCGCAATGATCCTTGTCCTTGTGGCAGCGGAAAGAAATACAAACAATGCCATGGGTAGTACCGGCCAACCCGGGGTTCTCTAATTTCACACCATGGAACGCGAAAAACTGGCCCAAAGCCTGGAATCGACCTTGTTGAAACCGGAAACCACGCTGGACCAGATCCGGATGTTGTGTGATGAAGCGTGTGAACTTCAGTTGAAGGGTGTCTGTGTACCACCCTATTTTGTCAAGGAAGCCCGGAGGAGGCTGGAGGGAAAGGCGCCATTGGTCATTTCGGTTGTCGGATTTCCCCTGGGTTACAATTGTACATCCGGGAAAGTTGAGGAGATCAAGAAACTGGTGAATGACGGTGTAGATGAGGTTGATGTTGTGAT
Source organism: Saprospiraceae bacterium (assembly GCA_016710115.1). GTDB lineage: Bacteria > Bacteroidota > Bacteroidia > Chitinophagales > Saprospiraceae > JAGNXB01. The sequence goes on along the minus strand of JADJLN010000001.1, from coordinate 179,980 downwards.
CAATATCCCGGCTGTCAAAGACGGCAACTGGACCTATATCGAAAATGATCTTTCTTCCATGGCGCAGATCAGTCATTTGCGCAATATTGTCATCAAACTGATCATTGAAATGGGGATGATGAATCCGGAAGAGGTCCGGCAGATCTGCACGATTGCAGAACGATGCCGCATCGATTATATCAAAACCAGCACCGGCATGCTCGCCCCGGGGCCGACCAGGGAAGACATCACCTTTTTACGCAGCATTCTCGATCAAGGCACTCGAATCAAGGCCAGTGCCGGGATCCGTACGGCAGAAAAAGCGATCGCATTGATCGAGGCAGGTGCCGATCGGATCGGAACCAGTTCTGCAGCGGCGATCATGGGCGAATGGGCCGATTGAACCCGTAAAGATTCCAGGGATTTATACCTTTTTACCACCTGATCCAAACCAGATCAGGAAAGGCTTCCTGATGTGCCTGCATGTCTCGTTGACATCATTCCGATCAGGAACACGACGATTCCCAATGGGATCAGAACAGAAATGCCAAACAGCAGTTCATGGTAAGCGGGCAGGAAACCAAATGTCAGCCAGAACATCGTACCCTGCAGGAAGAGGAGGAATTCACTTCCACAAAACCCGAGGATCAACAAAAGAAGCCCGACTGCCCCGACCCGGTTCACTCTTGGGATGATGCCGTTGCGCAACGCTAATGAGATCAGGAGCATGGTCAGGCTGCCCAATGTGATCAAATGAATAAACCCGATCACATAATTGCGAAGTGTATATGCCATCTCGGCAACAGCGGGAAAAATAACCAGAGCCTGGATACAGAGTTTGCCCAGAAAACTGATCAGGGCAATCCGAAGAAGTCGTTTTGACCAGGGTGTCCAGTCTGTCAATTGGATGCCGGACTGCAGAAGAAACCGAATGAACAGCACAAGGGCTATCGTTTGAACCAGAATGCCGAAACTGTTGACTGCAAAGACGATCCGGTCTGGATTGGACCAGGCGATGGCAAGTGCAAAGGTGAGCGGTGTTGACCCCAGCAACCACCAGAAAAAGGTACGAATCCGGGTGACAGGCAGGGCAATCCCCTCACTTTCCAACTGAACAAACCACAGACCCAGAGCCATGAAGAGAAACCAACCGTTAAACTGAAAATGGAGAAACCACTGGACTGCCCAGTAGAAGATCTCATGGTCACGCAAGCCAGACGCCATAATGGGGCCGATAGCCAGTAAGGACAGTGTGGAAAGCACCATGAGCATTAGCGCTGCCCGAATAAAGAGGACGCCGAGTAGAAAATCATACCGACGCTGACCAAGGGCTCTCCAGATCACATAGACGAACCCGTAAGAGACAACAACATGGGCAGCCGCAAAAACGATCGCCCAGGAAGTATATCCCACGACAGGAAAGGCAATGAGCATGCCCAGTACTGTGATCTGGGAGAACCAGAACAAACGATGAATGTGGGTCGGAATGGATCCGGAAAAGAGGTAGGGTAACAGAACGGCAAAAAATCCCTGAAATAACCACCCCAACATGGCCACATGCGAATGGGCATACATGAATTTCCGGAAATGAAATCCCGGTATCTCTGCAATAAAAGCAAAGCGGAGAAGGACTCCGATAATGGCGGCCACCAGGAAGTTGACCAGGGCGATCTGAAACCATCCTGTTCCTGGTGGCATACCGGTGGATCGGTCTTTATGACTTCCCGTCATTTTTCAACATGAATTCAAGTACGTTGCGGGAATCCTCCTGGGACAGGTTCTGGTTGGGCATACGCACCAGACATTCCTTCAACAAGGCTTGTGCCTCCGGATCTTTTTCCAGCATCACATCGACATTCAGGGTCATGTTCATGATCCACTCGGGCGTCCGACGGTCCGTGATCCCTTTCCATCCGGGTCCAACGACGCGCATGTCGGTCAGTTTGTGGCAGGCCGCACACTTCATATCATAGATGGCGCTTCCTTTGGTGACCATGTCTTCGTTCAACGGACTGTTCAGATCGACATGTTTGATTTCACCAATACCTTTCGGGTCGGCCGGGGCATCGTCTTCGACCATACTTTCAGCTGGCATTGCACCAGCGTTTTCCGCTGCATCATCACCACCACCACAGGCGGTGAGAAGACCCAGAGGGATCAGACAAAGAATCAATCGCTTTTTCATAATTGGATGAATGATTTAGGGTTAAAGTTGGACATGTCCCTTGTGGACAACATCTGCTAATTCCTGAATGGTCAGACGCTTCAACTTGTGATACAAGCCATCCCGGTAATCTACTGCCTGAAAATGAAGGGGACAGGGGTGGACCGCAGAACATTCGGGCATACCGAGTACGCAGGCTTTGAACAGACCCGGACCGTCCATGATCTCCACGATCCGATCGATGGTGGTACGTTCATTTTCTTCGCTCAGATAGAATCCGCCGTTGGGTCCTTTTGTCGAGGATACAAGCTGGTTGCGGGTCAATTGTTGAAGGATCTTGGACAGGAAGTGTTTCGGTATCTCCAATGAATCTGCCATTTCCTGAGCGCCGGTCAGATGCGATGGTGTCGCATTTGCGGCGATGTAAACAACAGCACGAAGTGCATACTGACAACTTTTGGATAACACGTGCGATTCAGATTGAGTTGTGGACACTGCTTCCTATTTAAGGACAAAATTGTCCTTTAATTTGGAATATCACACGAAAAATAGGGAAATGATTGTACGTGATCCTAATCAGGTCGCCGATTGACCAGTATCATATGTCCGTATTGGAAGGACTGCAACCTTTGCATGAATAAAGGATATAAGGGTCTTTTATTCATTACATAGAATGCATTCCACTCTCAACTTAAAATCAACGTAGCTATGAAAACGACGAAGTCTTTCTTTTTCTGGTCCATGTCGGCCTTCACCCTTCTCCTATTAGCTGGTCTGTTGGCCAGTTGCGGTGGCGGACAGGGTAAGGCCGGGCCAAGCGCAGTCAGCGGCGATGCGGCTTCTGCCGTGTATGTACCACCCGGACAGTATGATGAGTTTTATGCCTTCATGTCGGGCGGTTTCAGTGGCCAGGTGGGTGTTTATGGCCTTCCTTCAGGACGCATGCTCCGCGTGATCCCCGTTTTTTCTGTGGACGCAGAAAAAGGGTATGGATTTAACGAAGAGACAAAACCCATGCTGGAAACCTCCTTCGGTTTTGTGCCGTGGGACGATGCCCACCACCCGGAGTTGTCACAGACCAACGGTGAAACGGATGGGCGCTACCTGTTTATCAACGGGAACAACACACCCCGCATCGCACGGATCGATCTGACGACTTTCGAAACTGCAGAGATCATCGAGATCCCCAACTCGGGAGGTAACCACAGCTCCCCTTTCACGACAGAGAATACGGAATATGTCGTGGCTGGTACACGATTCAGTGTCCCCTACCCGCAAAAGGATGTGGCCATCAATACCTACGCAGAAAACTTCAAGGGTGTCCTCAGCTTTATCAGCGTGGATAAGGAGGATGGTGATATGGATATTTCCTTCCAGGTCCTCCTCCCGGCTTTTGACTACGACCTGGCTCACTCTGGAAAAGGTGACTCCCATGGCTGGACGTTCTTCACCACGTACAACACCGAAATGAAGAACACCCTCCTGGAAGTAGGGGCATCTCAGAATGACAAGGACTATATCGCTGCGGTCAACTGGAAACTGGCAGAGAAATATATTGCCGAAGGCAAATCCAAGGAAATACCTGCCAACTACCGGGATAACAGCTATGACGATAAAACACACATGGCAACCTCCAAGAAGGTGGACAAGGTCAGAGTCCTGCTTCCGGAAGATTGCCCAGGCCTGGTCTATTTCCTGCCAACGCCAAAATCACCCCACGGTGTCGATGTCGACCCGACAGGGGAATACATTGTGGGCAGTGGAAAACTGTCCGCCGACCTGACCGTGCATTCCTTTAAGAAAATGCTTGCCGCTATCGAAAACAAGGCATTTGAAACCACCATCTCCGGCATTCCCGTACTGAAGTACGAAGAAGTCGTAGCCGGTGTGGTGAAGGAGCCTGGTCTAGGACCACTTCATACCGAATTTGATGGCAATGGAAATGCCTACACCACCTTCTTCATTTCATCTGAAGTGGTCAAGTGGAAAGTGGGCACCTGGGAAGTTCTGGACCGTGTACCTACATTCTACTCGGTTGGTCACCTGATGATCCCTGGTGGAGACAGCAAGAAGCCGCAAGGAAAATACCTGGTTGCCTTGAACAAAATCACCAAAGACCGCTATCTGCCCACCGGACCGGAACTGACACAATCTGCTCAGTTGTATGATATTACCGGTGACAAGATGAAAATGCTGCTCGATTTCCCGACCATCGGCGAACCGCACTATGCACAGGGAATCTCTGCCGATCGGATCGTACCGAAATCGAAAAAGTTCTATCCGCTGGAAGAAAACCAACATCCATACAAGGCTCTGGGTGAAAAAGATTCCCGTGTGGAACGCAGCGGCAAGGATGTCCATGTGTATATGACTACCATCCGCAGCCATTTCTCTCCTGACAACATCGAAGGGATCAAGGTGGGCGACCGCGTCTATTTTCACGTGACCAACCTCGAACAGGATTGGGATGTCCCTCATGGTTTTGCCATACAGGGTGCGAACAATGCAGAATTGCTGATTATGCCTGGACAGACAGAAACACTGGTCTGGTATCCGAAAAATGAGGGTGTATTCCCATTCTATTGTACCGACTTCTGTTCTGCTCTCCACCAGGAGATGCAGGGATATGTGCGTGTATCCAGTGCCAGTTCTTCTACTCCTCTGGTCTGGAGCCTGGGTGAACCTGAACCTGCCCAATAAGCGCTTCAACTGGTGGATGCGAAACCATCAGTTGCTTCTTTCGTCGCAAGAGAGCCGGCCAAACCCGGCCGGCTCTCTTCTCTAAAACCCGTTCATTATGAAAGCCCTGCCAAGGCTCTGCATGATGCTGGCCATCGCCGGTATCCTCAGCCTCTTCCTCTTCCCGATGTGGAAGATCATCCTCTATGCACCGCAATATCCTACCGGAGTCCAGATGAATATCTGGATCAATAAAATTGATGGGACGGAACCAGGCACCCTGCAGAATGTCAATATTCTGAACCACTATGTCGGGATGAAATTTATTGAGCCGGATTCCATTCCCGAACTGACTTATTTTCCAATGGTGATTCTCGGCATGGCTGTTCTTGGTCTGATCGCATTGCTCATCAACCGACCCTGGTCATACCTGAGCTGGATGATCATCATGATCATTTTATCTGCAATCGGTTTTTATGATTTTTATCTCTGGGAGTATGACTACGGCCACAATCTCAGTGATACAGCGCCGATCAAAATTCCGGGAGCTTCCTTTCAACCACCCTTGTTCGGCACCAAGATCATCGTCAACTTCACAGCAGTTTCCTTCCACATATCGGAGGGTATCTGGCTGGTGCGGGTATCTTTTTCAGTTTCCTTGCATATTGGTTCAGACGCAAATTGTCCTGATGCGAACCCTGATCTTACTGACCACCTTGCTGATCGGTGCCTGTAGTGCAGGGCCACAACCGATCCGATATGGAGAGGATGCGTGCAACTACTGCAAAATGACCATCGTCGATCAGCAACACAGCGCAGAGGCAGTCACCCTCAAGGGCAAGGTGTACAAATTCGATGCAATCGAATGCCTCGTACACTATGTGTCGCCTCTGGATGAAACGACGTTCAGCCATTTACTGGTTGCCAATTATGACAACCCCGGTGTCCTGATCGATGCAAAGACATCCAGTTACCTGATCAGCCCGAATCTGCCCAGCCCAATGGGCGCATTCCTGAATGCCTTTGATGATGCCAACCGGTCTTCCGCCGTCCAACGCGAAATGAGTGGAGAACTTCACAACTGGCAGTCATTGAAACGCACCATCACGACCCGGAACCAGATCCCGAACTAATTCCATAACCATGTCGCGCGGCCTGTCACTGATCCTGTTTTTTTTCCTGGTATCCATCAGTACCTCAGTGGGCAACAAGTTGCATGTTGGACAGGATAAACCGTATGCAACGATTCACAGTGCCCTTGCTGCTGCTACTGCCGGGGATCAGATCATCGTGCATTCCGGGGTGTATCGGGAATGTCCGGTACATATAAACAAATCGATCACCCTGACTGGTTATGGCATGCCCGTCCTGGATGCGGAAGGCGAAAAAGAAGGGTTCATTATTGAGGCGGACAGTGTCACTCTAGAAGGCTTTGAAATCAGGAATACGGGCTTCAGTTATATCGAAGACCGCGCCGGGATTCGTGTCAAAAGAAAACACATTTCCTCATTCAGAACAACCGACTATATCACACTTTTTTTTGGCATCTATCTCGAACATGCCAAATCGGGAATTGTTCGCAATAATGCATTGCACGGCAAACCCCTGGGGGAAGCCAACAGTGGAAATAGCATCCACCTGTGGTATTGCGCCGATATAGATATAGAAGGTAATCTCATCCGGGGGCACCGGGATGGGATCTATTTCGAATTTGCTACAGAATGTCGCATTCGGCAAAATATCAGCGAAGGGAATTTGCGCTACGGGCTTCATTTCATGTTTTCCAACGATGATATTTATACGGGGAATACATTTCGAGACAATGGTGCAGGCGTTGCGGTCATGTTCTCGCGCCGCATCCACATGTTGAACAACCTGTTTCATCTGAACTGGGGACAGGCTGCTTACGGACTCCTTCTCAAGGAGATCTATGATGCCGAAATTCGGGAGAATATTTTTCAAAAAAATACGATCGGTATTTTTACCGAGGGATCCAATCGCATCAACTATGTGGATAATGATTTTCTGAATAACGGATGGGCTGTCAAAGTTGCCGGAGGATGCGAAAAAAATAAATTTCACTGGAAATAATTTCATTGGAAACAGCTTTGATTTTGCCGCTGTTGGCAATATGCAGGCCAACCGGATAGAGCAGAATTTCTGGGGCGATTATGCCGGTTATGACCTGGATCGGAAATGGCATTGGCGATGTGCCTTACAGGCCGATCAAGCTGTTCAATTATATTGTTGATCAGACTCCAGAAACCATTATTCTGATGCGCAGTCTGCTTGTCGAAATCCTGAACTTCTCCGAAAAGGTCAGTCCTGTACTGACACCGGCAGAGGTATCCGATACGGCACCGATCATGCATCGTTTTTCGCGATTATAACCTGTTACCATGATCCAACTTCATCACCTTGAAAAATCATTCGGCCGGCTGGAGGTCCTTCGCGGCATTGATGTGGCTTTTGACCAGCCTGGCATCACTGCCGTATTGGGACCGAATGGTTCTGGCAAATCCACCTTGTTGAAGTCTATCCTCGGGATGGTGCTTCCAAGTGCCGGTCAGATCACCTTTCAGGGAAAACCCATCGACCAGCAGGGTGCCTACCGGAAAGACATCTCGTATTTACCGCAAATTGCACGATTTCCGGAAAACCTGCGTGTAGCCGAATTGATCCGCATGATCGAGTCATTCCGTTCGCAGCCTTCCAGAAGTGCAGAACTGATCCGTCATTTCGGATTGGAATCTGTTCAACAAAGTCAGTTGGGTCATTTGTCAGGAGGTACACGACAGAAGGTCAATCTCGTACTGACGCTCATGTATGATACGCCTGTGATCATTCTGGACGAACCCACTGCCGGCCTTGATCCGGTCGCGCTGGTCAAACTCAAGGAATTGATCATTCAGGCGCGGAGTGAAGGAAAAATTCTCCTGATCACCACACATATCATGAGCCTGGTAGAGGAGCTTGCCGACCGCGTGGTTTTTCTGCTGGAAGGACGGATTTACTTCGATGGAAAACCGGAAACACTGAAGGAACGCGTTCAGGAACCGAACCTGGAAAAAGCGATTGCGTCCCTCCTCAGTGGAGGCCATCTGACACCCATATCAACTACCCGCCCAGTGCAAGCCAAAATGAACGGGAAAGTTATTCACGCCACGATAAAAAGCTAAAAACATGCACCGCATTATCCGATACAGCTTTGCCGATCTGATCCGCAGCAGATGGCTCTATTTTTATACGGGCTTCTATCTCCTGCTGACCGGCGCCCTGTTTTTTATCAGTGCAGATCTGTCCAAAGTGATCGTCAGTTTGATGAATGCCATTCTGTTTATTGTCCCTCTTGTGGCGTTATTGTTTGGCGTGATGGTGCAGTACAATACGCGGGAATTCACTGAATTATTGCTTGCACAGCCCATCCCCCGAAAATCTATTTTCCTGGGACAGTATCTGGGCATCGCCTCTGCACTGGCCATCAGTTTTTTACTGGGTGCCGGTATTCCATTTATCCTTTCCGGCATATTTCTTTCCGGCGAGATCTGGAATTTTTCCATCCTGTTGATCAGTGGTGTTTTACTCTCCTATATTTTTTCGGCCCTGGGCTATTTACTGGCCCTGATCAATGATAATCGTATTCGTGGATTCGGACTGGCGATCGTGGTGTGGCTTCTTCTAGCCGTCATTTATGATGGGCTATTCCTCCTGGGACTGGCCTGGTTTTCGGATTATCCTCTTGAACATGTAGCGATCGCTGCTTCCATCTTCAACCCCATCGATCTGGCCCGCATTCTGATCCTGCTGAAACTCGACGTTTCCGCCCTGATGGGTTACACAGGTGCCGTTTTCAACCAGTTTCTGGGTACAGCCTCAGGCATGGGACTGGCATTGACTGTTCTGGTCATTTGGGCGGTATTCCCTGTTTCATTGATCCGCTTTATTTCATTGCGAAAAGATTTCTAACCGAACTAAAATTCGATCCTATGGAAACGACCCAACTGCGAAAAAAGCCGATCGGAGAACTCGTCCGTGAAGATTACCGAACAGCGGAGGTGTTGTCTCGCTGGAAACTGGATTATTGTTGCGGAGGCAAACGCAATCTGGAAGACGCCTGCAACAGGGAAGGTGCCAATGTCGAGGAAGTCACCCGGGCGCTGGAGCTGGTCCTGCACAACCCGCCGGCAGGACCATGGATTACAATTCATGGACCACACCTTTTCTCATTGATCACATCGAACAGGTACATCACCAATACGTCCGAAAATCACTTCCCGTTCTTGTTGCCACTGCACAAAAAGTAGCATTGCGTCATGGGAAGGAATATCCGTATCTGGAGACTGTTTTTCTGGAAGTAAAAGCACTTTCCCAGGAACTGGAATCACATTTGACCAAGGAAGAAAATATTCTATTCCCTTATATCCGACAACTGGTCATCGCCCAAGCACGAGGGCAGAAGGTACTCAAGCCACCTTTCGGCACAGTCAACAACCCAATCCAGATGATGGAATCCGAGCACACGGATGCCGGAGATTCGTTTTCACATATCCGCACGTTGACTGGTGATCTTGTTCCACCTGAAGCGGCATGTACCAGCTGGCGTGTATTGTATGCTCAGCTTCTGGAATTTGAGGCAGACTTACATACGCATATTCATCTGGAAAATAACCTGCTTTTCCCACGAGCTATTCAATTGGAATTGGAGACGGCTTAAAAATCATGCGCTCTCACTGGATCATATGGCCACTTTTCATTTCCTTCTGCCTCCAGGCATTAGGGCAGACGTTGATCATTGGTAGATTTTATTTACATCGTGCCCAGATCGAACGTACGCTATGTGAAAACAAGGCCAAACCAGAGATGAAGTGCCACGGGAAATGTCAATTGAAAAAACAATTGGCGGCCTCTCCGGTAGGAGATCAACAGGAACAAACTATTCCAGAAATCCGGGAATGGATCCTGAATTTACCCGCACAAATGAGTGAACTCCTTCTTCCATTATCGGGCTGGAGGGAACAAACCTTTTATGTTGTGCTATTCACAGCGATTGGCTTTCTTCCGGATGTATTCCATCCGCCGAGTATTTAAATTCACATAGTACAGGGCAGACCCTGCCCATTGATGAATTTGAATTACTCAACAGATCTCTTACAAAGGGGTCAACCAATTCTTTAATCATGTTCAACGTATATCTGATCGCCACTCAGCGATCACTGATGGCCATATTGGCCCTTGTCCTGCTATGGACGATACCAACCTTTGCCCAAACTGAAGATGCACCGCCACCGATCACGCTCCTGGATGCAGATACCGGATTACCGATCTCGTTTGCTCACTTCGCCTGTGGCGATTATCAAGGTATTTCAAATGAAAAAGGAGAATGCCATTGTCCGTCAACTCAATGCCAGGATTTTCAGCTTTCGCATCTGGAGTATGGCCAACGGATTTTGACTGCTGAGGAATGCGCAGCCATGCGTCAAGGACAGGTCCTCCGTTGGGAGCGTCAAGCCGGTATTATCCTCCAGCCGGTTACCGTTTTGGCCTTGCATCAAGGCAACCGTCCTCAAGCAAAACATCAGTTTGATAACCAGGATTGGCTGGCACATGATGCCGGGGATGTACTCACTCGCAGTCCGGTATTGCCGTCATCCGAAAGGCTGGCAAATATGGATTCGATCCTGTGGTTCGCGGATTTAAATACGATCAATTAAATCTGGTCATCGATGGCGCTCAAAGTTGTGTAGCCGCTTGTCCAAATCGGATGGATCCTCCCGCCAGTCAGGTGTCTTTAAACCAAATGGAAAAGGTGGAAGTGATCAAGGGCCCTCATGCTCTACGGTATGGTTCGGGTCTTGGAGGTACATTGTTATTCAGCAGTATCCGACCTTCTTTTCCAGAAGTAACGCAATTTCATGGCCGAGTCAGTACGGGTTATGAATCCAATGGACAATTGATCCGCGGAGAGGCTTTGGCAGGCGTCAACGGCAGAGTCTTCTCATTGGATCTGAATGGCTCCTGGTCGCAAGGAGATGATTACAAAGATGGGAATGACTTCATCGTTCCTTCCGGTTTTAATCGGGGCAGTTTTGGTGCCAATGCACATATCCGACTGAATGACGCACATGCCCTACAGATCAATACCACACGAAATATCGCCCGGGATGTCGAATTTGCCTCCTCGGTATGGACCTGAGAAGTGATGATACTGGATGACCAATCTGCGTCATGAATGGACTGGAAAGGGCCAGGGACTGCATCGTTGGAATACCATTGTCAGTGGCAGTTTTGTCGACCATTTGATGGACAATCTACTCAAGCCACTGGATCCACGGATGATGAATATGAGTACCGCTGCCAAGACGCAAACCTATGGTGCTCGCAGTGAAGCGACTTTTCTGTTGGGCAGTCGATTGTTATACGCTGGTATTGATTTCCGTCAGGAAGAGGCCAGTGGCGATCGTGTTCGCGAATTCCTCATGGGCCCGATGATGGGCAAAACAGTAATAGATCCAGTATGGCAAGACAGCCGCATCACAAACACTGGCTTGTTTGCTGAATACCATTTTGATCTGGGTCGCTATCAATTTATCGGTGCAGGTCGTCTTGGCTTTAATCAAGCCAGAGTGAATGAGGCAGCTGCTACCTTTTTAGAAGAATATCCTGACCCCAATTCCAGTCAGATCAACCCGGCAATCAGTGTGGGTGCGATCCGTCCATGGGTGGGTGGCTGGACCACCAGTCTGTGGGTAGCAAGAAGTCAACGCAGTCCGGGCTTAATCGAGCGATTTATTCATTACGTCCCTGTTGGTTTGGATCCGTATGAAATGTTGGGCAACCCGGATTTGAAACCTGAAATAAATAATCAGGTAGATCTCAATATTCAAAAAGAATATCGCTCCGGTCGTATTCAATTTTCTGTCTTTGGCAGTTTGTTGAATGATTTTATTTCGGGACAAAAGCGCCCTGATCTATCGCCAAAAATACCTTCTGCACCGGGTGTTCGACAATTTGTCAACCTGTCAGAAGTGATCATGGCTGGCGGTGAAATTTCCTGGATGCAACAGTGGCCTGGTTTGCTGGGATCAGAAATTCAAGTCGCTTATGTCTATGGTGAAGATCGTGAGAGAGATCAACCACTTGCAGAAATTCCACCGCTGGATACACGAATCAGTGTGTTTGGTCAATACTGGAAAAACCGGATTACGCCGCGCATTACCTGGAGGCAAGTGCTGCGTCAGGATCGTGTCTCCTCCGAATTTGGTGAGAAGACGACAGATGGATTTGGCTTGCTGGATGTGCAAGTGGGTGTGCAAATAATGAAGCCATTGCGTGTCTCCATTGGTGCACAAAATTTATTTAATGAGGTGTATACGGAGCATCTATCCAGGGCAGTGACGGGATCAAACCCTTCCACTCGTTTATTGGCTCCAGGCCGTAATGTATTTATCACAGCGACATTTGATTTGGGGAGGTAATTTCCCTGGCATTTTAAAAAGAAACAGCCCGAGGGGATGACTCCCGTCGGGCTGTTTTTATTTGTGGAATAATGATTAAAGTTCTACCTCCACATACTGATAATCCCACACATCACCATAGCGGTCAGGGTCCAATAGAGAATATTCACGATTGCCCATTTGCGGCTACGCATTTCAAAAATGGCCATTGACGTGAAGATGGGTAACAGGACAGTGATCCCGAAGATCAGGCCGTGGGCCAGGCCATGCTGAAAAGTGACATAGTTCTGTCCTTCCGGCCCGGTGGTTTGAGGCCCATCAGCTTCGCCTGCGCCAGTGACCCACGCCCAGAAGAAGGCAGCCAACAGGAAAGATGTGACTAATGTCAGGATATACATGGTTGGCTTGGGCATGTTGGCTTTGACATGTTCCATAGTAAAGCCATTGGCTTCCATCCAGGCATTTCCCATCACTTTTGGATGGTAAAAGATCATTCCCATGATCATGGGCACCAGGGCGGCAACGATTAAGGCGAAGTAATTCATCGTGTTGGTATGGTTGATTAGGCTTGAAATATAGGGAATAATCAGAATATGCAGTAGGAGAGTTCCTGATTCCTTCGTTTCGGCCAGCTGGCGGATTCCTGGTTGCTTTCTGGTCTGGCAGACGGTTTCAAGGGCCTGGCTGTGCGTAATAACCTCACCCCCGGACGATCCCGAGGATTCGGGATGTCCGGATCCAGACATGGCGCCAGCGCGCCATCGTCTGGGCCAGCCCCTCTCCACTCGTGGAGAGGGGTGCCTTTGAATATATGTTACCCAGTATCATTTCGATTTATACACCAGGTTAAATAGTCGGTTAGTAGGTTCGTATCCACTCTTGAGTCAACATTGAATTTTATGGCTGTTTGTGCCGGTGTCTCACCGGCAGCGCAGGACGTGCTGCTTGAAAGCCTTTTTCTGGAAGAGAAACTTTGGCGGTGTCTCACCGCATTGTTAATCTATCCAGGAAAAGGAAACGGGTGACTGGAATGATCACTCGGGAGACTAGAGCTCAGACCCCCTGAAAATCAGGAACCGAACATCACTTTCGTAACATCCAACGATAATAGAGTCGCTTTCGATCACGCATATGCCGGTGTATAGCCGATTCTTTAACTCCGGAAAATTCACTGATTGCTGACTGAAACCAGCGTGGAACAAATGCTTTTATTCGGCTTCTTTTATTTTCCTCATCCTGGTCAATTGCCTGAACCACATTATCGGTAATATCCTCCTCTTCCAGGATCTCCATTCCTGATTGGGCCAACTGGCTTTGCATGACATTCAAATCTTCGGGCAACCGCATATCTGTGATCAGGAAGATCCCACCCGGTCGAAGAACACGATACACTTCAGACACAAATTTTGAAAAGGAACCATATGCATGAGAAGATTCCACATTGATCACCACATCCATAGATTGATCTGGTAAAGGAATAGCCTCGGCGTTACCCTCTACATAATGCAATGCATCATATGCCCAATTATTATTGGCAAACGTCACTGCATGTCCGGCCAGGTCCAATCCAGTCATCGATGCAGGGTGTAGGTATCTGTAGATATAAGAAGAACCTCCACCGCGACCACTCCCAACTTCAAGAACACTTTTCTCCTTGATCTCTGTGCGAATGGCCAGAAAATGATAGAGCTGAATACAGTATCGATCCAACTCGTCTTCGGGCAGGAGAGTAAGTGGCAATTCACCTTCATTGGGAACGTACCCATAATTCATGAATTTCAATTCCTTTGAAGGAAGAGTTTGAATGGTAAACTCATAGATCGGTTTCCAGACCATTCTGCGAAAGAATGGATACCGTGTCATTCGTAAAATAGATCGCCCCACATAATCGCAATTTATGTATCCAATAATATATTTATAATTCCATCAGAGCTGAATAAACCATATCTGATAATTTCAAATTTTATGGCCTGAATTCCAATCCGAATAATTACATTCATCCAGTCTATAAATCGGGCATATAATATCAATATGGCATATATTCGAATCGGATAGCCAGCAGGGTCCGAAATAGGAATAGTGTTTATTCATATTCAACTGTGGCAGAGGAATGTAACTTTCCTCAAGGTCTTGAATCTGACGTGGAGTAGTCATGATCAAAGATTTAGGTCACGCTAATTAGTCCTGTTTTTCAGCATAACAAATGACGTCAGGCGGAAACGGGTATGATTTCCATCATACTGTTTTACTGATACAATAAAAGATCATATTAATTATCCCACCAATCCAATAAATAAGTCTCTGATTCCATCAGTTCAGTGGTTTTTTGAGCACCATTCACCTCTCTGACCTGAATGCTCACTTTTGGATGAACCAGATCTGTTTCATCGATGTAGGTGGCCATAATAAATTGACCATTACCCGACCAGGATGGATCATTGATGCAATTGTCCCAAAATAGTTGCTCGCTTTCCGCAAATCGATCGATGATCACTGTTTGACTGACCACCCATCCTTTTCTCAGGATCAATTGATTTCCATCCGGAGAAAATCGCACATCACGTGGATAATCCACCGTTGAATATTCGCCAACATCTGGTACAAGTAACCTGAATCCGGATCCATCAGCAAACATAAATGCCAGTCGCATATCTCCCATGGAGTATGGATAATCAGGAGTCCTTACCGAGAAAACAAATTCATCCATTCCGCTCCAATCCAGGAGTGAATTGGCCAGATCAAATCGGTAGGGCATTTCACCCGGCAAGAAGACATCCCGATACCGGCCTGTATTCACGGTAAAGATCCGGATCGAATTCGTAGGATAATTGATTGTAGCGACTTCACTGCCATCCGGCGACCAGGCCATACCTGTGGTGCGATGGTCCATGCCTTCCATGGTGTTCACCGCTTCCATGGATTCGATATCGATCACACGAATGTAGAATCGTGGATCCTCGTCACTATTTCCAACATGCTTATAGGCAATGCGCTGACCATCGTTGGATATCCTGAAATCCCTGTCCAGGATCACATTATCAGCACTCAGCACACTATGCACATTTGAAGAGAGGTCTGACAACAGGATACGGTTATTCTTCTTGTAAATGATCTTGCCGGATACCGGCAGATCGCTTATCCCGTTCACAACGATGTCATCCTTGTGGCACGTCATCATCAATAATGCGATGATGAGTAAATACATGAACTTTTTCATGATCAATAATTTTAAGCAGAATAAACCTGCGCCATCCACGGTCCACTTTCTTCATGCCCAAAATTCTTTTATTTCACGGATCAAGACAGAACCGTTTCTACGCAGTCTGACTCAAGAACAATTCTCAGCACAAATTCATTCGATATCTAGAAATGACTTTCGTCATTCAGCGCGAATTCACACTGGAGCATATTTAAAATTCTACGCTTACTCAACGGATGATGACACAGATCATCCTGAATATTCAAAACAATTTTTATTTTTCCATGAAATATTACGATACAGGAATATCTGCGTCAACACTCAGGTGTACAGGTTATGTTTTTCTAAAGCAGTCAATAGCCGAAAGCCATTTCCATGTTTGGATTCATGCGTATCGGAAATAAGGGTGTTGATCAGTCCTGCAAAGACTATCAGGATCATCGAAATCACTATTGTGGCACCTGCCAGACATTAGGGGTGCAGTACGGCCAGGCATCGCGTACATTCCTGAATTTTGATACCGTTTTTCTGGCCGAACTCTTAGGTCATCTGGCCAAGGATGATCATCCGGAATGGGCATTCACAGACTCTTTAAACGGGAAGTGTCTGCAAAAACCCGAAAAGGACAAGAGTATCCCTTTTCCCCTGGCATTTGCCGCAGCGACTACTGTCCTGCTGAGTGAGTGTAAACTGGCTGATCATAATTTTGATCAGCCAGGAATCAAATGGCGGTTGCTCCACCGTTCATTTTCAAAAACTTTCCGGAAAGCCCATTCCTATTTTATAAACTGGGGCATCGATATTCATGCGTTGACGGATCTGGCGGTTCATCAGCAGGAGGTGGAGCGAATCCATCCTTCTACCTTTACCACCCTGGAAGATGCCCTTCACTATTCTGCTGATCCCACCGCACAGATCACTGGTTTTATTTTTCAGCAAGGCGCCCGAATCAGCGGACAGAATTTAGCCGAGGGGAACATGTATGACGTGGGATATGCATTCGGCCGGCTGGCTTATATGCTTGATGCCTTCGAGGATATGGAGGTGGACTTGCGCCGGGGTCAGTTCAACCCCATTGCGCTCTACTTTGGGATCAGGGAAACACCAGACGAATATTACCTGGAACAAGTACGGACTCTGCTATTCGCCTGCGCAGAATCAATGATCCATCACCTGGAGCAGTTGCCCATCCCCAAAGAGCTGCAGCATTCCTTTGCTGAACGGATACGAACCAACCTGGCCCTGCGGTCGGTTCAACCCCGAAAAGCAATCAAGAGTGTTTCGAAAAGGATCCAGTTCGCTTTGAAGAAGCTGATTGAACACGGTGGTCAGATCCTGGAACAAAGCATTCTCGGACTGAAGCAGACGAACGCCTATATGGTCTCACTGGTCCTGTTGATCCTGCCATGGGCAGTTCGTCAGGTTTCTCCAACAGATCACAAAACCATCTATATCTGGATGGGTATCCTGACGGTGGTTCTGGGCATGATCGGGTTGGGTAGACATCTGGTCTTTCAGGGGCGGGGTAAACGAATATACCAGTCCTTTCTTTCCTGGATCAGAAGGCCGCAACGGCTGAAAGAACCATGCCTGGAGCGGTGCATTCATGCCTGTTGTGAGGCTTGTTGTAGTGCACTATGTGATCACATATGCCGGTCTGCCTGCAACAAATAGGTGAAGGTCAGGATTGGGTCTGGTTCCTGTGTTTCTGGTTGGCTCCTGATTGGTTTCAGGATTGACGATCGGTTTCAAGCATCTGGCTGTTCAAGGTTCAACTTGAAAATGTACATTCTGGATTGGACAGGAATTATTCTTTGATAAAGAGTACGTTGGGCCACCCCCGTCTTTTAACATGACCTACAGTCATGTTAAAAGCCACCCCCGTCCCGAGTACTCGATAGGGACAATGATGTCCCCCTCCCGGAATACTTCCAAAGCCGGAGACAACGGCGTTCATGAGGGGGTGGCCCAGACGATCCTGACATTGAATACTAGGAGTCAGAATGTCTGGATCCGGACCGCCCCGAGTACTCGGGGTCCGGGTTTGGCGATGGAATGAATACACGGAGAATGCACCCAAGTGCGCCAAACCGGGGGAGGCAGAACATTTCTGGTTCCTGTGTTCCTTGTTCCTGGTTAGATCAGTGAATGGCAGAGGGGTTCAAAGCCTGCCCGCCAATTGGCTGATTCAAGGAATGAGCGGCCCGGCTCGCCCGGTTCAGGGTCAATGCAAGGGACATTGAACATTGAACAGAGCCCCAGCTCGGAGAAGGGATGGCTGAAAAGTGAACACCCAGACAGTGGATCTGCAACGATCAAACGATATGACCTTTTTCTTGTCCAGATCTTACTTCATCCCTAGTGCAAATTAATTGCACTCATATCCTTTACATTGACATCTCAATCACTCGTCCCATGTATCAAAACGAAGAAACAGAAGAAGCCATCACCTGTCCATATTGCGGCACAAAAGATGAGGAGTGCCCGCATCTACTGGCCATTCTTGATAGAAGCAATGCCTGTTGTGATGGCGGCTACCTTTACGAACATTGGGAGTTGTTCAGCGATCCAATCGCAGATGCCTTCCTTCCTCTGCTGGAGTCCGGGGCGGAACCTCCATCCCACTGGGATTTTGCGCTACTCGATCTGTGGAAAGAAGCACAGGGTGAATGGACGAAAAACCCGGATGGCGTCTGGATCGACCCATACGTGTTGATGGAGGTGGTCTCGGACCTGTTCGATCAAACGGATGCCTGGATCTTTGACAGTACGCAGGTGGAGGAAGCCATGCCGGGAAGGGATTGGGTGACCGACATTCTCTATGCAGAGGATCCGGAAAACACCGTGCAGCAGGCGCTGGATGAACTCCACAAGCTTTTGATCGGTCCATCTACACTTTAAATTGAACGTAGCCTTATGAAACCCGGCTCCCTGGTCGTCTGTGTCAATGCACAACACATCTCTCATCCCGAATTCTTTTCCGCTCTCCCGGAAGAAGGGAAGACCTATATCGTCCGGGCATTGCCCAAAGATCCCCGGAAGGGAAGGGAGCACAGAAACCCCGGCGTCCTGCTCGAGGAGATCGTTGGCAGAACTATTCTTGTCGAAGATGTCTACGGGATAATTATGACTGAAGCCAGGTTTAAATACGAACGATTTCAGGAAGTGCTACCGCCGGAGACGTTCAAACGTGCGTTGGACGAGGTGTTGGAAATGGAGGTTACCCTCCCTCCTCCGGCGGTCTGGACAAGCTCCTCTCCACCCCGAGGACTCGGGAAGGGAGTCCTACTACAAAAGTTGACGTTGGGCGTAGGGCCAACTTAATAGATCAACATCCACCGATCAAACATCTGATGCATATGAGTAAGATTCAGCTAGATGACATGGTTTCTCCTGAAGAACAACTGCCATTGTCGATCCAATATGTGGAAAAGGACCGGATCCCGATACGATTCTGGACACTCTTCATCCACTTGCCCAGTCTGAACCGGGAGGTGGGGTTATTGAAGGATTTTGGGCACAAGCATGCTGGTTGGGGGAGCTACAAACGGACGGATCTGGTGGATGACGGAGATGATGTCCCCACCAGCTCAGTTGCTGACCCTGATCGAGAGATTCCTGAATCCGAACGGATTGATCCGTTACTATGATTATGTGTTGCTTGAAGAGCAAAACATCAATCCCAATCTGCCCGTGAACTCCCCCCTCCTGAACAAACCTGTAGCCGGAACGGAAGCAGTTCCCTGGCTGGAGAGCAGAGTCGATGCCTCTGGAGAGCAGTGGGTATGGTGGAAGAAGATAGAATATATCCCGTTTTAAATTTGAACCTCTTGATTAACCTCACCTACCCTGAGACCCGATGAAGATCATCATCTCTCCATCGGTCGAAAGAACACCATCATGAAAAAACGCCTTATTTTCCATCATGAATTATAATCCCCTGACCCAAACCCTCACCACCACGTCCGGTAGGCTGATCAAACGGATGCACTGTCCGTACCGATTGGGAAAGGACGACCTGGATACCGGACTTCGCTGCAGGCAGTGCCACCGCACCCTTCTGGATGCTCATAGTCTGCCTGAAGACCAACTGGCCGACCTCCTGGTAAAGAAACCGGATACCTGCCTGAAACTTGATCTGGATCACCCACAACTGCGTATCACTCATGAGCTTCCATAACCAAAACGAACCACCTGAAGGCACCGCGCCGGCCATTCACACTGCCCCACCCTCGAAGACATCAATCAGGCCGTGCAGAGGGATTCTGGCCACTGGTCAAACCGGTCGTCCCTTCAATGCGGATCAGCAGCAAGTTCTCGCTCTATCAGCATAAGGAGACTGGGGCGATCAAGACTTCTGGTGATTATCGCTCCATCCCGGATCCGAAAGTATGGACCGAGGTGATCCCTGGACCAACTACTATCCTATGTCTGGCCCAAGCCTTATGCGGCCTATCTCATCCAGCGGACCTGGAGACCGGGGATACTGTCTGGCTGGAAGATATCATTCCAGATGTGATCGGGGGGGTATGGAACCAGGGCAGCGCCTGGCGCCTCCCCAGCTGCATGGCTGTCTGGACCGGGGAGGACTTTGATCTGCTCTATGATGAAAATCGAGACCGACAGGTGGCGATCGGGTAAGTAGCTGGAATGTGACCCCTTCCTCCGATGCCAATCCGTAAGACATCCCGGTGCATTGTATCTGCACCCGGGACCCTGCAGGCCGGATTTATCGCTTTGGTAAGACAAAGGTTAAGGATCGGTCAAATACCTGGAACCTTTCCCGGATTCCCTTCATCTTTACACAGTCATCAAGAACGCGGCCGCCCAAGCGGCGGGCCGCTGCCAACCGAGTGGAACACCACGGTGGCGAAACGATGAGGGCCTTCAGGTCAAAACGGTTCCGATCTCCGGTACGTCCTCATTCCATGTTCAAGATGACATCGCCTTTCGGCGACACCCTTTGTCATCAAACACGAACATGCATATGTACCCGATCGAAGAAACCAAAAAATCCATCTGCTGCCCCTTCTGCCACGAAGCGGAAAAAGAATGTCTCCACCTGCTTGCGGTCATTGACCGCAGCAACGGATGCTGCGACTGGGGTGCCCTCTTTGAGCGTTGGGAAGAATTCCGCAACCTTTTGGTAGAAGCCTTCGGCCCCCTGCTGCAAACGAAGAGCCGGCCGCCCAAATACTGGAAGCAACATTCTGATCTCCACAACGCCCGGGAAGCAAGTGTGTACTTATATTCTTCTTCCGACCCCGACCGGATCCCCGTGGACAGCCTCATCCTCACCACCATGGTGAGTGAACTCCTTTCCGAATGTGGCTCAGACTGCTTCTACGGTGCCCAACTGGAGGAAGTTCAACCCGGACAGGATTGGGTGATCGACATCCATTATGCCGAGTTCCCCGAAGAGACCATGGATAAAGCCTTGACTCTGCTCCGAAATCGTCTTGATCTATCTACCACGAATGCCTGAAACCATGCAACCTGGCTCACTTGTCATCTGTGTCAACGCTAAAGGCTTAGAGAATAAGACCTTCTTTTCTGCTCCCCTCATCGAGGGCGAACTCTACATCGTTCGCGAGCTCATCGAGGATACAAAGGGTCCCGCTCCTCAGAATTCGAGCCCGGTATCGCGGTGGAAGAGATCCAGGTAAGATCATTTCCTAGCCAACACCGGCGTGGCCTTCAATACGTGGAATGTCATTTCCACATATGGCGCTTCCGGGAGGTTCTGCCACCCGGCGTCCTGGAAGAAGCACTTCATGAATCTGAATACAATTTTGTCTAAACCTCTAACTCTCCATGAACATGTCAAACGAACTTCAATCCACTCAACAAGAACCTTCAGCCGACGCACTCAATTCCAGACTCAACTGGCTGGATCAGCACTGGATCAAGATCTTGTTCTCTACGCTCATCATCCGGTATGACCGGCTGAACGCCCTGGCCGGGCAGCACCCGGACCTGGCCGCCCGCATCCGCCAGTGGGGCGCGACCAACGGCCGGCTCTGGTGGGCCATCGAGATGAACTCTCCCCTTGGAGCCTTCTGGGCTCATCGAAGAGGGCTCCAGCGGATCTTATCCAGGTACGGACTATGTCCTGCTCGAGGAGCAGTGTCCCGATCCACAACTCGGGGGACAGTCCGGACAACCTCTGCCGGCGCTTTGCAGGATGTACCTGGCTGGACAGCCGCATCCTGCCGGATGGGACTTAGCAGGTACAGTTCCGGCCCTAGACCGCTTGGCATGAGCCCAGCACCTGCATTCCGATACCACTGCGAGGCGAGCTTGCTGATGATCTCCAGAGACGGCTGTCGGGGATCGAGAACCGGACAGACCATGGCCAAAGGTGCACGATATTGCACCTTTGGCCATGATGCGGGGCAGACCTGCCGTTTAGCATCAAGAATGTGCAGTATACTGCACATTCCATTGCACAATTGCTGGCATTCTAGTATTATTGCACAATAAAGGGCAGTAAAATGCACCAGAGAACCTCATTCAGACCATCAAGCAGCGCAGGAGATCCTGCAGGTATCGCGAGGAGACGGTGGCAGCATTGGCCGGCGTTCAACCTGCGCACCCCCTGAAGCACCGGAGTCGGCCAAGGGCAATCCCACCCTGTTGACGCTGCAGAAGATCGCGGATGTGCTAGGCTGGAGGTCTGCCTGAACGTGAAGGAGGATCGGCTGGCACATGAGGCAGGCCGAGGATCTTGTTCCGGGATGAGACGCCCACCTGACCCAGCAGGACGATGGTTCGTTCACCTTTCGCTATCACGACACCTGGTATGCCGACCCGTCCAGACCGGCCATCAGCCTCACCTTGCCCAAGAACAGGCAGGAATACCGATCGGACACCCTGTTCCCATTCTTTTTTCACCTGCTACCGGAAGGGGCCAACAAGCAGATGGTCTGCCGTCACCACCGTCTGGATCCGGAGGATGCATTCGGCATCCTGCTGACGGTGGCGAAAGTGGATCCGATCGGGGCGGTGCGGGTCATCCAATCCCATCGCCATGAGCATACCCCTGATCACCCGTTGTCCGGGCACATTGGCAGAAGGATTTGCCACCTACAGCCCGACCTGTCTCAAGCGGGTCTTTGCGGGGAGGAAGGTATCCCATATTCTCCCGTATGATTCGCCACTTGCCGGGGGCGGGGAAAACAACCCGTTTGACGATAACCGCCAGCGGATCAGCTTGTCGGGCGTACAGGAAAGTTCTCTGTGATCCAGGAGGGCAACCGCCTCCGGCTGACCCGGGAAGGGGAGCGGGGCACCCATATCCTCAAGCCGGTACCCGGTGCAGGCCGTCGTCCGGACCAAATGCCGGCCAACGAGCACCTCACCATGCAGATCGCCCGCCAGGTCTTCGGGATCGAAACCGCGGAGAATGCCCTGATCTTCTTCCGTAACGGAGAACCGGCCTATATCACCCGACGCTTTGACATCCGGGAGGACGGCAGGAAACGAGCCCAGGAAGACGTTGCCTCCCTGGCCGGAAGAACACCCGCCACCCATGGCGCGCACTACAAGTATGCGGGGCATTACCTGGACCTGTTCCGGGTCCTGCAAAGTCTGTACTGGCTTATCCGGTGAGGCCCCAAACTGTGGCAACTGCTCCTCTTCAACTATCTGTTCTCCAACGGGGATGCCCACCTGAAGAACTTCTCCCTGATGGAAACCCCGATGGGGGATTTCCGTCTCAGTCCGGCCTATGACCTGCTCAACAGCCACATCCATGTCGACGATGCCGTATTCGCCCTGGAAGGCGGTTTGCTCCCCCCTGCACTGGACCATGGAACGATCATGGACAGGTTCACCCCTCCGCTACGGGGGCAGGCATCCCCGATACCATCCAACAACGCATTCGCCACCGCTTGACCTCCCGATCCGACCAGGTGGAGCAGCTGATCGCCGCCTCCTTCCTGGATGACCGGATCAGACGAAGCTATTGGGAAGCGTATCAGGTGAGGTTGAAGCGGATGACCCGGGGATATGGAACTCGCCAGGAGGATATTCAGGACCAGACATGAACAACTGATCACCATCAATACCAATCATGAAAAAAGACAAGATCATCACCATCCGTGAATTGTCTCCCTGGAGATTACCAGACGGGGGCATCATCCTCGAGGGGTTCCCCAGCCGACAGGAGCTCGAACGAATAGAACTTGAGGTACGGGAAGCCCGACAGAACTGGCAACCCGGTGAAGCGGGGGAAGCCATTCGGCAGAGACTCCTCTCCTGGATCGAGGCGAAAGTCTATATCCAATTCTGGGACGACATCATGGAGATGATGCCGGAAGAAGGACCGGCACCCGTGGTCGCATTGCTCCGGGATGTGCAGATCATGGAGGTGACCGAGGGGATCGGGTATGATCAACTCTTCGTTCTTTGCATCGACCCGGTAACGAAGCCGACACCATGGTCCTCAGGCGAACCCGACCTGGCTTCACGACATGACCCCGATTCTGGTCTCTACCGGATCAATGTGGCTGAACTGGCCTTTATCCAAAAGATCTGAACAAGTGACCAACGTGATGAACAACCTGACCAGCCCGGGTCGGTCGACAGTGGCGGGAGCCCTCTTCGGGGTCGCGGTAGGGGATGCCCTGGGGGTACCGGTCGAGTTCAGCGACCGGTCGATCCTGGACAAGAACCCTGTGACCGGGATGCAGGGATATGGCACCTGGAACCAGCCTCCCGGCACCTGGTCGGACGACAGCTCCCTGACCTTCTGCCTCGCTGAAGAACTTTGCAGATCATCCCCTGATCCGGACCACCTGGGTTCCCTTTTCCTCAGATGGTACCGAGAGGCCTGGTGGACGGCGCATGACCAGGTCTTTGATATCGGGGGCACCACAAGCGAAGCTCTGCACCGGCTGGAACTGGGCATACCGGCGATCTCCTCCGGGCCTTCAGGGGAACGACAAAATGGCAACGGGGCTTTGATGCGGATGCTGCCGTTGGTCTTTTCCCTTAACGACATGGCCGACGAACAAGCACGTTGGACGGTCACCTGTTGCATGGCGGGCATCACGCATGGCCACATCCGCTCGCATCTGGCCTGCCACATCTACCTGGAAATGGCGCGCCAGATAATGGAAGGTCATTCCCTTATGGATGCCTATATCCGAATCTGTCACACTATACCGAATTTCTGTTCTACTGCAGGGATACCGATTGAGGAATGCGACCATTATTCCCGCATGTTGGATGGAAACCTCCAGTCAGTGGAACGCGCCGATATCCGAGGTAGCGGATATGTCGTTCAGAGTCTGGAAGCTGCCCTCTGGTGTCTGCTTACTACTTCATCCTATGCAGATGCTGTCCTTATAGCTGTCAATTTGGGTGAGGATACAGATACGACTGCTGCAGTTTGCGGTGGATTGGCCGGACTTCATTATGGCGTTGATTCCATTCCAACCGCATGGAGAGAAAATCTAGCCAAGGCTAACCAGATCGAGGAACTCAGCAAACGACTTCAGCACAAATGCAACCATCTCTAGCTGAATTGAGTTGCTCTTATAAATTACAAGATTGAACAACTATTAAACCAGTTATGAAGACCATAAATCATCTATTATTCTTTCGAATAAAAATTTCACTATCTCCAAATCCATCGTTTTTCAAAAATTCTTTAAATTGACGTTTAGTCAATTCAAATGTATGAAACCAAAGTATCTGGAGTCAACTTCAGTTAGTTCCTCTAAATTTTTAATATCCAGTTCGTTTGAAATACTACTTATTACGATCCCGCCTTTGGTTAATTGAATTTTTTTACCACCCAGCTTATTATCTCCATATTGATTGTTTATAAAGTAATATCCTCTAAATTTTCGAGCCACACTGAATTCGTGCATTTGAAATAGCGTATCAATATCATGAACATGAGTGATCAAACTATCCCCTTCACGCCTAATTAATATTTTCTCATTTGTAATATTATTTATGATGGTATCTCCGGATAGATGATCGGAACTATCCAGTTGATTAATGTGAAACGTATAGTCATAGTCATAAATCAATTGAATTACACTATCATTTACTATTAATGTTGAATTGTCAGATACATTCAAATATTCACCTTGCAATCGCTTTGGAAATTTTAATAAATTCCTAACACCAGCAGGTTGCGGCTCGCTAAAAGTAACAGTTGGCCCACAAGCAAACAAATTTGTTAAAATGACACATATCAATAGAAGTTCAAGTCTTTTCATCAGTAATATGCCTTAAATTAAAAAAACAATGAATACAGTAGGTCTTAAATGAGAAGACAATAGAATAGTTTTTATTACAATTCTAATTGTTTGCAAAATTAAATAACATAGAATATTAGTCCTTAGATTTGCAGTGTGCGCAATATTCGGGCAACATATCTTGCCAACCTATGCAATAAATACAATTTTCAAAATAGGGATGAAATGTTCTTAAAATTTATGTGGCAATATTCAACACAAATTCGAATGATCATATTATTCTGAATCTACTACATCCCTTTTAAACTAGTTTGTGTAATAGAATATATAAATATCATTTTCGTCGTCATACGAAAGATTTATTTTCAATATACCCCCACCTTCAAGGTAAGCCCTCCATGAGGTTTCAGAGACAATTACATATTTGTTGTTATACGCTTCTACCTGCGCATTTAGTGCAGGCATATTATCTGGTATTTGAATGCAATATTTTGTTAAACCTGTTTCCTTGTCAAAATAATAAACAAATGTACCATATAAATGATCAGCAGCGGTATATGACGTTCCATCATTTGCGTATTCAATTTTGAAATTTTTATCCGGATACATGGCCTTTAAGTCAACAAGCGAAGAACCCAAGTGTGCTTGTGTCTTTCCAGTAAAAGGTAGCATAAGAGTATTGCAAAAATCAATTTTTTCATTTTAGCTAATTTCATGTTTATAGTATTGATTGCTTAAGTCATTTTTACATGATAATATTTCATTTAAATAAAAATACTAATATACATAACTCAATGCCAGGTGTCTTAATTCCAATTTGGCCTACATTAGTAAGTACCAGTTTTAATTGATCGACCCGTTCATAAACATGCGTGTATAGCCGCTTAGACCCCTTTGATTCATACAACATGATCTTACCCTGAGCATATGATCAATTCATCCCCCTAATTTACCACCATTTCCCCAATATCTCAAGCACCTGCCATCGGAAAAATGAATTTGGCCTAATGCCTTCTGGTTGTCTATCGAACCCTGGTCTGGATCCACTACATACTGACAATTCGCTCCCTGACATCAAGTCCATTCCCTCCATTGCTTCACCCGTCTTATCAGGGCTAATCCTTGCGCTTCCGGACCAATTGACGCGGCCAAATAATTTGAATCTGCGGGATCACAGATCCTTCAACAGATTCATAATCCGATTTTGATCGATCTGTTCCCAGGGAAACTCCGACCGTCCAAAATGGCCACCAGAGGCTGTCGGTTGGTAGATGGTTCGGCGCAGATCCAGATCGCGGATGATCCCTGCCGGGGTGAGATCAAAGGCTTGGCGGATCGCATTTCCTAGAAGGTGCTCAGGGACCTTCCCGGAGCCATGGGTATCCACAAACAGCGAAGTAGGCTCGGCCCGGCCAATGGCGTATGACAATTGGACGGTACAACGATCTGCCATGCCAGCTCTTACCAAATGCAGCGCCCCCCAACGGGCAGCATAGGCTGCACTTCGGTCGACCTTGCGGGGATCCTTACCACTGAAGGCACCGCCCCCATGAGGGCAGCTGCCCCCATAGGTATCGACGATGATCTTGCGACCCGTCAGACCGGTATCCCCGTGAGGACCTCCAATGATAAACGTACCGGCAGGGTTGACCAGGCATTCCGGCCTGGCATCCGGAAAGACCTCCCGAATCACCGGCAGAATGATCCTTTCCGTTACTGCTTCACGCAATCGCTCCAATGACCATACCGGATCGTGCTGCGTGGAAAGCACCACTCCTTCCACTCCTACCGTAATGCCATTGGACACGGAGATCATCACCTGCACCTTTGCATTGTGTCGAAGTCCGGAAAGGACGCCGTCTGATCGGAGAACCTCCCTCTTATGGATCAGCCGATGTACCAGAGCAATGGCCAACGGCATGCCTTCTGGTGTATCCTGACAGGCATAGCCGAACATTAAACCCTGATCTCCGGCCCCACCGCCATCCACCCCACTGCCGATCTCCGGACTTTGTTCATGGATCAGCACTGTGATGGCTGTCGTGCGAACATCAAAGCCCACCTCCTGTCCGGTGTAACCCAGTCGTTCCAGGACCTGACAGGCCACCTGCACCGCATCGACATGGATGGAGGAGCGGACCTCCCCGGCAATGACCAGTTGGCCGGTGGTGATCAGACATTCGACCGCTACGCATGAAGAGGGATCGCCTTCCAGATAGGCGTCCAGAATGGCATCGGAGATCTGATCACAGATCTTGTCGGGATGGCCTGCAGCGACAGACTCGGAAGTAAAGAATGTGGGCATGACGATGTTGTTTTCACGATCAGGGACATCACCACGAACGGCTGGAAGAAGGAGCAGAAGAAGTGCAACATGTTTGGTCTGCTGACCCTCATCGATCGGACCACCGCGGTGTTGCCACTCGGTTGGTATCCCTTTCGGGAATTCGTGATGACAGGGTGCCAAGATCAGACAATCGAGTGCAATTAACCTGCACTGATCTCGTCACACCCTGCTAACGGATACAGTTCCGGAGACTATTGCTATTTTTAGTAATAGAACTCGCCCATTGCATGCCAGGACCCCACTTATTCAATATCGTCTATCCAGATGATGGACATCAGGACCTTGCCGTGTATTTCTATGCCGGAGATATACTGGCTATGGAGACGGACATTCTGGTGGTCTCTGCCTTTCAAGGTTCATACCATCCGGTAGGCGGCACCCTGTTTGGTCAACTGGCTTCCCGGTATCGATTCTATGTACCTGAAAATGAATTGGAACGCATCTCTGAACATCTGGTCCGCTTACCTGTGCGACCTGAAGATGGATTGCCCTGTAAAACCATTCTGATCGTCGAAATGAACCATAGCCTTGGTTCCGCCCGGGATATCATGTTGCGTACGTTCAGTGAACTTGGCAGACATCTGCCAGACCTGATCGGACCGAATGATCGCCGCATCTCCTTTCCGCTCCTGGGGACTGGATCCCAACATCTGCCCCGCGAGACCGCTGCGATCGAATTGATCCGACTGACCTCCCAGATTGACCAACACGCCACTGAAGGAGATCTGGATCTTTGCCTATGATTTTGAATCCATAGCCTTACTCAACACCAACATTGACAGCCATCTCAACCGACCCAGGGACACGACGACTGATCATGCCCTCCTTCGGGCCATCCAACAGGACATCCAAACCTGCCCCTGATCTTGTTGCCCCCATCCTGGAAGAAGTCCAGCAATATATCCAGTTGATCACCGTCCCCGAACTGAGCCTGGTGCCTGCGGCAATGGTGGGCCGACTGATCGCGGAAAGGATCACACTTCTCCTGATACAGCGACATGACGTCCAGCTTGACCCACTAGCGACATTGGAAACCAGACTGTCTGCCCTCAAGCCCACATTACTATCCGATCCCTACCCTCGATATGCCTTGTCCTATTTGCGACTGTTACAAAGTATCGGCAACGCTGCCGCCCACCTGTCCAGAGCACCACTGACATCCAACGACATCATTGCCGTCGGGGTAGCGATCATCCGTTTGGTGCAGATCATGGAACCCAGGAGCGTAACAACTTCCTGAATGACCGATCAAACTGTATTCATTTGATCTGAGGGGTCATGGGTTACTTGATCATTAGTGGACCAGGCCAGGTGCCTGGCCACGGGCTCCTTCCTGTATGAGTGGACCCGGTGATACTAAACGAAGGCTTACCGTAGAAGGTTGAAGCGGGTGAAGAAGGAGAAAAGTAGCAATCTACAAGGGTATCACCATCCCATGAAGAGCCGTTAATCAGATGTAAATTATCCACATTAACATATCTAAGATAGGGCCAACTTCTCCAGGGTTAATCACTATATTTATAAAATCAAAATCGTTTTGACTTTGGGGAATACCAGATGAATCCAAGGCAATCCTAGAAATAGATTTTCCATAAACATATTCAAAAATGGACGCAGCAACAGTAAATAAATCGCTATGCAAACGTGTATTAAATCAAATTGAACGTACTAAAAAACCTGAATGAACTCAGCGAGATCTATTCAAATCTAACCTGTAGTAGTGCCAGCAGATTTGACGAAAGCAAGTATCCACCCATTCAGTATTCCATATCATCCCTGGAGATCAAGAAAATGGAATCACAGGGCATTTTGATCGACGACCTATTAAATTCAGAAAACTTCACCAACAAGAAAAGAACACCTTTAGAACGCTTGCTTTACAGCATCATTTGGAAGCAAGGCGATCTCAAGAAGATTCACCATATCATCAATGGTATCCGATCGAATGCCTCTGAGTATTCAGACTGCCAAGGGATCGTTTTTCAACAATTTGGTTCTCACCTTAGTAATTCACAGGAAGAGCCGATTATCGATCAGCATGTGATCAGGGCATTTGGTGTGGCTCATGTTGATTTAGATGAAATACAAGGCTTACTCAAAATGAGCACATTCCGAAAAAAGGATTTGCCACTAATCCATCAGTATAGTAATTGGCTAAGAAATCTAAATGTATACATAAAAGAGAGCAATAAACAGAGTGTTATTCGGTGGATTGATAAAATCCTGTTCTCTTTGGGAAAGGATATTAAGGTTTCTTAGAAATAATCAAGCTAATAGTCATGGGATTTCAAATCTCCAAATCCCTCTACAAGGCCTACCAAACCCACCCCAAACTGGCTCAGTGGGCATGTCCAGGATCGGGAACGATACAACTGGATCAATGAGCAAATCCATGGCAGCATGGGTAGTGCAGAATCCGGCGCAGCAGTAGAGGAACAGGTGCTGCATCTTTTTCAAAAAAAACCAATCATAGAAATCCCTTCTCAATGGGATGCACCTGAAAAGATGCAGACTCATACGGAAAAGGCTATTACAGATATGTCACCTTTGATCGCACAGGCCTATATTCCATTTAATGATCTGGTATGCATGGTCGATCTACTTCGATTAAACAACAAAGGACAATATGACCTGATCGAGGTAAAGAGTAAGTCTTCCATACGCAAATCAACAAAGGCTGCACCTCTACTGGACGATTTGATAGCTGATCTTTCATTTCAACGATATGTACTTAGCCAGGTACTGGGAGATACTTTCTCGGGACAGTGCTATTTTTATTACGTCAACAAAGAGTATGTCCGTGATGGTGCGATCGATCCGCGTCAGCTCATTCAAGTTGAGGAAGTATCTAAGGAACTCATCTCCGACGAAGTCGTCATTACCGGAATCAACCGGTTAAAGGAGGAAGTTCAACTGAGTGAATCAGAGATCAATGCCCGATACCCTTACAATGGTGAACGATATGAGCTTTACTACGGTCAGGAGCCGCCCGTTGGTTCTGTATGGAGGATACCCGGATCTATAAAGAAACTCAGTTCACAGATCTTAAATGGACTGTCCTCCATTATGGAAATGACAGAACGGGATATCCAATTGCTTTATAGAGCAGATGGAAGTGTTTCCAACCAGGCCGAATATGTCCACAAATACCAACAAGCAGAAACAATTATTAATCATCATGCCATCCGGGATATCCTGGATCGCTATCCCATGCCATACTTCTTTTATGACTATGAGACCATCTCTTCTCCTGTTCCACTGCTGGATGGGACAAGTCCAAATCAACAAGTAGTCGTTCAATACTCCTTGCACGAATTAACCGATCATGGCAAGGAGGCCCACCATTTTGATTGCATTATCGGCCCTGTGAGCGTACCAACAGGCGAGTGATCGAACACCTGATGCAGACAACTACAGGCAAAAAAGGCACCTTCATCGTTTGGAACCAATCTTTCGAAAAGACTCGCAACAAAGAACTAGCGGCGACCTACCCGGAATTTGGAACTGAATTGGAACGTATCAACGCCAACACCTTCGACTTGATGGAGATCTTCAAAAACCTACATTACTTCGATCGGCGGTTTAATGGATCCGCTTCTATCAAAACGTCCTACCTGTCCTGACCGATATTACCTATGCCAATCTTGACGTGCAAAGGGGTGATCAGGCAGCAAATCTGTTGGCTAGCATCATTTCAGGTACTATTCCAAACAAACATATATCTGTAGTTAAAAAAAAAATACCCTTCATCAGACTACAATCGTTTTAAGGCTTCATTTGCCAGCCTAAGAAAAGACAATACTGATATTTCAGATGCACTCATTTGGAAGTGGGGTCATTGGGGAAAAAATAACTTCCCTCAAAGCCATAAAGACCTAATTGAGAAATACAAGAATTATGGCCATATTTTGTTGAGTCAAAGGCAACTTATTCTTCCGAACAAACTTTCATCTGGTGGAGCAATAAATTGATTAGATCTAGTAGATTTATTACAGTGTCATTTATCACTCACCTGGTCCATCATAATAAACTATTACCAATTATTGATCAACATAACTTTAGAGCAATGGGCTCCCTCATCAGTTTTGTTAGACCACATATCAAGTTTAATAAAAAACCATCACAGTGGGGTGACATTATTGACTTAAAATATTTTATTGCCTCACTTTTGGAAATCTTCCATCACCTTGAGTACAATAAATTTGACAAGTATCTGATGATGTATGGAAAATACTATGCAAAGCGATAATTATTTTTCGAAAATCCAGAACATTCCTACTCATTTAAAGGAATAATTACGCAAATCAAGTCTGGTGTTTCAAACTATAGATATGCGTTGCATCCCCGTTCACTTTTGCATTCAGGAAGAGAGATAACCTCTTGAATGCAAGCCCGGGGCAGAACCATTGTATGCCAGAATCTTATCCCACAACTTATTTCCAATATTGTAAATTTCACACTACAGCACTCCCCTCCTCCTCAACTCCCAAAAACAATCTGCAGTGGCATTGATGTCGGCAGCGGCATTGTGCGCCTCACTGAAACTCCTCCCAAAAAGTTTAAAATGTAATTCTTCCAGTTTGGGCCATTTATATCCGTAGTTACCTGGAATGGCGCAAAAGTCTGTGGATCCCTGCATGGTACAGATAAGCCTCTTCATGGGAATCAAATTATCCATTCCAGAGCGCAGAAACTCTGCCCCTACTATTTTCTCATCAAAACTGATATTATGGGCAACCAAAGATCTGGACTGGTCTAATTGCGTCATGAATTCATCCAGTACATGCTGCAGATCAACGCCTTCACTCAGCGCTCTTTCTGTAGTGATCCCGTGTATGGAGGATGCGTCAGATGGTATAGTGAACCCAACCGGCCGAATGATGTGGTCATTCCTACCCAATTCTTTCCCGTCTTCATCAAATAAGACCCAGGCTATCTGGACAAGCCTCGGCCAATTTGACAAGTTGGTGACAGGTGCCTTCCAGTCTCTGGGTAGGCCATTCGTTTCCGTATCAAAGAATAAATACATATCGTATGAATGTGATTGAACAATTGATTTAAAATGCTACCTCAACACCAGGATCACTACAACCCCGATCAAGACCAGTATGCTGACAACCAGCAGAATTGTCTGTGTGCTTTTACTAGAAGCGAGAGATTGCTCCATTGCAGTTAACCTGGATGAAACATCACTTCCTTGCGTACTGACCATTCGCTCAATAGACAACAGTGAATCCTGGACTTTCTGGAATTGCGCCGGGATGTTCATTCCTTTCAGCAATTCCGCCATATCCCGGACATTCCCGGCGGCAACATCCAAATGCGACTGGATTTCAGAAAGTGATGCCCTGGACTCCTGAATTCCTTTCAGGAACATCTCTTTAGCCTGCGTGAATTGGTCTTCCGCACTTCTTGTCGTGGTCGTGAACTCCAGGGCAGCCTTTTCCATGGCATCTGTGACAGCTGAAACCCTCTCTTTAAACGAGGCAACGAATGCCTCACTAGCTTTGACCACTTTGGAAGAGGCATCCTTTGCCTCCCCAATCTGCTGTGAATAATGATGCAACTGATCAAGTTCCTTCTGGAGCTCCATCAATTCCTTATTGATTTTATCGATCATACTCATGATGCGTGGATATATCGTTTATTGAATGAAGCCAGCCACTTTTTATGCTGGAGTACAGAGTAATATTGATCAAAATCTTCAAACAGGGCACGAAGTCCCTCATTCTGATCGACCAAAGCGTTTCGAATCAATCGGTAGGCTTGCTCGACAGACACCCCAATGGAAGGGAAGACATCCAGTCCTTTCTGTAAATCTTCCATGGCCTCATCGACCAGTCGTTGATTGCGAATCACCAATTGACCATATACAAATCGTGTCTCCAGCAGCAGTGTGGCAAAAGCCCTCAGCAATAGGAGGGCGCCATTATCCGGGTTATCGCTCAGGATACGGGCAGCCGATCCACGTAAGTGTTCCAGATTATCAGATACACCTGCTGTCTCTTTGATATATTGGTTGACCAGATCCAGATCAAACTCTGCACCCTGATTCGTCATCTCAAGAATCTCCTCCGTATACTTTGAATGGAAATACAGATCGATTGTCCTGGCAATCTCTTCATGGTCACCAGATAATGCACCAAGACTGCAGATACTTTCCATTTCCCGAATGGCCCGTTCCCTTTTCTTGCCAATGAATTCATAAACAAACTCGATCAACACCTTTGCACAACGACGGATCATTGTAGGCTCTGTGGACTGATCCACTCTTATTAAATATTCATTGACGCGTGTTGGCGAAAGATACCGTGAGAGATAGGCTTCCAACTTCTTCCGATACTCATCGGGATCTTTCCCCGACAAATGAAGGTATAATGCCTCCTGAGCATAATCGACTTCATAATCATCAATGACACCCAGAATGGAAAGGCGATAAATAGCTTTAAATGTGTCATTTGGTGCCCGATAACGTAACAATAATGCCTCAAGATCATGAGGAATAGTATCCTGCCAACCTCTTGGCAAACCGACATGGTCCATTTTATAAACTTCCCTGCCGATACTATTGAGGAATGCTTCCAATTCAACTCCCTTACTTAGTGCAATGGATACCACTCGCTCAGAAATAAGTGGAGAAACAGAATTCTGAAGGAGTTCAGCAATTCGTTCTGCAGTGTCGTTCTGGAAGCCAAGAAGTACATCTCTGACTCTTTCACCCTTTGGTGTATCCTTTAGAATTGCTTCCAACCCTTTTGATGGCGATCTTTGAATTTTCTGAGTTAACCATTCTTTCCAATTCTTGCCAGGCGCCTGCTCCTCAATTGTCTTTCGAACCAAGTGCAAAACTTCACTCGCAATCTCTAAAGGAATATCTGCATGGCGACCGCTCAGGTTTTCACTTAGAGTAGCGCCTCCAAGATCAATATAGCCATAGGCAACCTTAAATCCACGATTAATATAGAGTCTCTTACTATTGCTATTCTCCCAATAACCAATCTTCACCTCTTCTCCCAGTTCGTCATTTACGATATCCTCTAATAATGATTTCTTCTCAGTAGCAGGAAAGGTGATACGGTCCAGGATATCACACAAAATGGCGTAATCAATGTCGACTCCTTTGAAACTATTTTCATAGAAAAACGACATTACCTCTCGATCATTACCCTCCTGCTGGCTATACAGAATGGCACAAATTGCCTGTTCCTTATCCGGGCCAGCCCGGCCGGCCTCTCGACAAAAGCTTCTATCGAACCGGGGAAGTTGATATGTACCGTAGAACGGATATTGGACTTGTCAATCCCCATTCCAAATGCCTTGGTGGCCACCAGAATATTCAGATCGTTTGCTATAAACTTTGTCTGATTGACTTCTGAAACACTTGAACCGACTTTATCAAGTCGTTCATCTCCACCAAAAAAGGTACCCACCCTGGCTTCCGGTATCCGCAATTGAGGCGCAACAGCCTCTACCCCAATGGCACTTTTAGGGGATTTATGAGGACAGAAAATCAGGGTTCCACTTTCAAATTTTTGTTTCTTGTTTAGAGTATAAAATTGTTGTTCATCGATACTCAAGGCTCTCTTACTCGGATCGATAAATGATTGAAGGGATGTTGGTAGATTTTTCAGGAACTGTAGAAGTGCCTCTGATTTTGCCTGACCAACCGCCTGACTTCGCACCCAGTTATTTGAACCCGAGGGATCTCTGCTTCCACCGGAATAACCTGATAGATCAATTCCTTTCGGTGAGTGACCAGGTTACTGACCACTGCGTCCTGGTCCACATCCAATTCACGCTTGACATCGGAGAGTACATCAAAGGAAGCCGTAGCAGTCAACCCAAATAGTGCAACGTCTCCTGACCCGGCCATGTCGGACAAAATTCTCTGGCGTTATCTCCCAGCCGCAGATAACTAGTCCGGAAATCATGTCCCCATTCCGACACGCAATGTGCTTCATCAATCACGCAGTAACTGATGAAATGCCCGTACTCTGCCATACGACCCAGTGCATCTCTGAATTTTCGGATTTGAAAACGCTCTGGAGAAATGAAGCAAAACTGAACACGTCCATTCTCCAGCTGTTGCTGGGCCCATTCCCGTTCATAATAGGTACGAATAGACGAATTGATGAAAACGGTGGCATCGATCGAATTTCTGCGCAGTCCTGTATCCTGGTCCTGCATCAAGGATTTAATGGGATCCACAATGAGGGTGAGCCCCGGCTGTAGAAGAGAACAGATCTGATAGGTCAGTGATTTACCTCCACCTGTCGGCAATAGCCCGATCACAGATTGACCTTTCAGCGCCCGGGAGATGATCGGCAACTGGCCTGAGCGCAGCTTGTCTTTTCGGAAGATGGATTGCACCAAACTTCTAAGCAGGGCAATGCGCTCCATATCCAGATCCGTCCGATCAGGTTTCATGCTGACCAGTTCCGGATAGGCCAAAGGGGTATCTGAGTGAAAGGAGCGAAGTGCCCTGCGGGAATGCGAAGAACGGATAGAGACTACTCTTGTGGGGTTGTCCAATCTGATCGGATCAGAACAGCCCCAGCGCTGTAAAACACTGACATCTAAGAACACATCGCCACGAAACGAATTCCCTTCTGATGCCAACCGCTTCTCATGTGCTAATGGATCGTGGACAAGAAATTCCGGGGTGGAAAATACCTCAAGGTTTATCTTAGGCAGGACCAGTCCAGACTGAGCCAGGCCATTGAGGGCATCCCAGGTTTCCCGGAAATCCCGAATGGCAATCTTAGCACCATCTACATCCCGTTCAAGGACCCCGATCCTCCATTCAGATTTGTCCATATCGAGATGACCGCTGCCGATCAATTCCAGCAGGACTCGCTGGATCCGGGCCACCACAATAGGTGTCAATGCAAGGGACAGGGCTCGTCGGCCTTCTGAAGATTCATAAAGGGGATTCGACACATTCTGCCGAACCATAGTGAAGTATTTATCTTCAAAAAAAGCCGAGTGATCTCCTAATTGTAGTGCAATCTTTTGCCATTCAGAGGATTTGGCACGAATGACTTTCCATTGGACAGATTCCAAACCTTGAATAGCCTTGTCGCGTTCATGATCCAGCTGCTTTTGTCCGGGATCCGTCAGATGTTGAGAGCCATCTACCTCAAACACCAATCCGCGCCTGCCGGAACCTGTGAGGTCAACTGGGATCTCCAGACAGAAATCCGTCCGTTGTTCTGAAAAGTCCCGGATGGGTAAGTGATGAAGTTCACGAACATGCTCCCCAGACTCGTAAGCAAAACGCAAAATGGAAGTCAGGCTTCGTTGGGGTTCGATCAACTGTAACCACCAGTCTTCCTTACAAAATTGTCGTAGCTCTTGCAGGAATCTCCCTTCTAATGCACTACCCAATTGCTCCTTCCAGAATACGGTTCCCAAAACGTCCTCCCCCAGCCGTGGATCTACAGGGACTAGTGCCAGATAGAGTAAAACCGCAAACTTATCGGGAGGATCCGTCAATCGAAAGGTCAGATCGCCAACAGGACTGACCGATCGTTCAATACCACCCCAAGTCTCGCGAAGAGCTTCTTCTACCGCTACTCCGCATCGGGTGGGCTGACCTCGCTGTAGTAGGTTTCGATAAACGGATAGCAAAGAGGACAGACCCGCTGGGCCAGATGTGGGGTTAGAAACAGACTCCAGATCACACTCGAAGTAGGATAGCCGATTCAACAGCCGATGGGTGACCTGAACGGCATTTTCCATATAATCAGCATCGATACTGTTGATCAGTACATCTGAATACGTGCCGGAGATCAGTTGATTCGCCACAAGACCAATGGATAAATAGAAAAATTAATACCTGTTATCCCGCATAAGGTTAATATTTCCTCATAGAAGTAACCCTCCTAAGGAATTTTTAACTCTATTATATTAATTTACAAAGATCATGCTCAATTCACATTGTAATAGATTTCAAGATATGATCATCTCAAAAGAGGAGATTCGACAAATGATCTATGTAAACCAACAACTCACAAAAAGCCATTTATAATGTTATAAATAACTATGGCGAAGAGGATCTACTAGTTTCCAATTTTAATTTGAAAAGTCAATTGATCATAAAAAGGCAACGGGTCCAGTGCATCACGATCAAATGGCGCATATGAAACGCCCAATCGCAAAGCACTCCGAAATCCTATTGAAACATCAACTCCATATGGCACTTGATAGGACCGAGGCTCCAATGTACTATCAAAATTGGCGCTGTATATCACTTGGTGAATAGGAAAATGATGTCGATAACCCGCATAGAGATAATATCCATTTCCAAATCCTAACCTGCCACCTGCAGATGCAACAATATTAAAGTTGTGCATCCGGATATAATCTAAATCATACGTACGAAACATAGCAGCATCACGATGCAAACCGACCGATAGATATAAGTTGCGCCTCAATCCTTTATCCGTAGAATAATAGACTTGATTCTTTTGGTAATTACCGAGAAAATTAAAGGTGTACCCCAATCCCATAGTATTATGATAGAGAAGGTCGCCTAGCCGATTATCAATCGGTTCCTCCTGGACAACAACTGAATCCATTCTACCATGGAACCCGGTCTCGAAATAAAGACCGCCAAAAATACCCCTGGTTGGCTCGCTGAAACATACCGGCGGACGCAGCCACTCAATCTTATTTGGCTTGGTCAGCAAGTCATTCCTCTTCAATGAGGCCACAAATTTGTTCTTTCGGACATTCAAATATTGCCGCCAGCTGATATCGAAACCAATTGAGTTGGTATTGGCCATAAATAGTTGATCCAACCTTGCGTCAAACTTGCCCTGATCATCGGAAAATACATTGCCCGATCCAAAGAATGGCATGACCAGATTGACCTGCAGTTCCCAATAATTCCCGGTCGGTGAATTGTTGAATGTAAATCCGTTCATGCCGATCCCCAGCATACCATAGACATGATGATTCCGCAATGCTGAAGATGCCTCTCTTTGGTTTGGTTCTTCCGACTTCAGCAGGACCTCATTACTGATCAGATACCGATACAGGAGGCCTGTGGATAGCTTATAGTTAAATGAGGACTTCAGCTTTTGCCTGAAGGATCGATCATAGTGCAGCTTGACATCGACAGTACTACCCGTAACATCCGCCACATCATACTGAGGGATAGCATAGCTTAAGCGGGAATATTGTCCTGACAAGCCAAATAGATTCGGAGATTTTGGGGCAATCGTCAAGACCTTTGCGCCAAAGGAATAATAATAGTTGATTGAACTCCATGCATCACCACCCCAACGATCCGTTGTGTTCATTTGGTAAATATAGAATGGTTCAGCACTGGGAGATACCAACCATCTTCGGCCCATGGACTTGCTTTCTTTCTGCTTCTTCGCCCAAATACGTTCATGCTGTGCTGATAGATCAGCCCATTGGAAGAAAAAAGTCAAGACAAGCAGAGTACTGATGATAGCTCTCATGTGAATCGATCTATTTGAAGTATTTGGCCTCAATGATAGACGCTTCATATCGCACATCATCGGACAACTTGTCGCTTTCAATCACTTCATGGAGCAATTCGATAGCCTTTCGCTCAGTGATACTGCGATTGCTGTACACGTCGGCCAACCAGGAGCCGGGCACAAAGAGTGACCGCTGCAGACTGATATCACCCAGATCCCATAACATGATGGCTCCAATCGACAATTTAGCCTCAAGAACCAATGGCTTGACGGCATCTGTCTGGAATCCCTCTGAATCAAGGATCGGTTCGAATTTATCATATAAATTCATGGCCGCAGCATACTCACCATTCTGGTAAAGCGTATTGATCAGGCGAATACCCCGCTCGCCGGACCGCACGACTTCATTGCGCTCAATCAGTATTAATGATGGCAATCTGGATATTATAGCATCCAGATCAGATCGATGTTCATAGGCACAAACTGGTTTTTCGAGAAGCCGTCCTAAATGCTCAAGAAGCTGGCCACTTCGTTGATTCAGTCGCTGGGCTTGCGAGCTACCCAGTTCATCGATAATGTTGCCATGATTATTGGTCAGGATGGCCGCAGAATTCTTCAGCTCCAGACAACCCTTATACATATCATACTGATCATACACAGCCCAGACTTTCTCTTTGAATTCTTTCTGCAATTCCACATCTCCCTTCTTCCGGACCAATTTGGGCAGTAGAATATTATACTGACGATTTGCTTCATCAAGCATTGATTCAGCAAAAATCCTCTTTTGTCGCTCCCGCTCAGCGTCGGCTTCAATTGAATCGAGTGAGGACCGATAGGTCGCCGCTATTTTTTTGGTTGCCAATAGATTTGATCGGAGTACGTGACTCTCGTCCTCACAATTTTTCAGCTGTAGATTCAGGCCATCAATCTCTTCCCGTAAGGAATTGATGACTTGGTTTTTTCTCCTGGCCTCATTGACCAAGTGAATGACTGAATCACGGATCTGATTGATTTCGGCGATTTGAGGATATTTGCCTTCAGGCTGTGTATGTTCAGATTCATTCAATTCCCTGACGATGGCCGTCAATCGACCATTCTCTTCACCAAGTTGGAAAAGATCTCAATTTAAGCACGAGTGTGTCCACCTGAGCGCGACACGCCTTGCATGCATCTTGACTGATTCCATATTCAGGCCGGAAGAGAAAGAGTAGCAGAATCAGGACAGGAAAGTATCTATTGCTCATTTGAACCTATAAGTTTCAAGTGTATCCCTTAATTCCTGCAATTCTAATTCTAATTGCGTACGTTCAGCAAAGTCAATACTATCTGTAGGTCCTTTTCTTGCATCGATCTTTGCCTTGAATCCTTCCTTGAAGGATGTATACCGCATATCCATTATTGTATCGCCATCAGTGCTGACTACAGCATTAAATTTCTCCTCAAAATCTTGCAACCATAACTGTGAATCCGATAAAGAAGGGTATACCATCTCCTTTACAATTTTGATGGCATTCACAATCAAAGGTTTTCCCAGGAAAACAATTGAAAACATCCCAATTAAAAACAACCCTACTACCCCTATGGTCTTACCCCTTGGAGATCGATAATAACTCCGACCACAACGAGAACACATGAGATCAATTGATCCCTCATCTGAGGCAGAACCCAGTGACACTCGGTTGGGGCATTTTGCTCTTAGGCATAAGTGTGCCATAGCTGTAATTTTGGTGTATCGATCTGTCCTTTTAAATTAGTGTACATTCTCTTTTAAACATACTATATGCAATTAGTAGGAATGGAATTATATACGAATTTCAATGCCGAAATCCGAATGATATTATTTTCATAGTTGTTTCAATTTATTTACGTATGATGCTAGTCATAATAAATTATCATGATTGTGCATTATGGGTCCTTTTTATACATTCTAAATTATCTAATTTTAGATAGA
Source organism: Saprospiraceae bacterium (assembly GCA_016710115.1). Classification (GTDB taxonomy): domain Bacteria; phylum Bacteroidota; class Bacteroidia; order Chitinophagales; family Saprospiraceae; genus JAGNXB01. The sequence goes on along the minus strand of JADJLN010000001.1, from coordinate 138,540 downwards.
TTCCAAAGTATTAATAGATAATGTCATTTGAAATTATCACATGTATTCAAAAAACAAGCTTTGCTAGTAAAATTCCAGCAATTACAACGGCAATGAATATTATAGTATAAATATATATTATATTATTTCTAATGACTTTGATGTCATGCCGTATTCGATCTAACTGTGCTAATATGGGGGCGTCATCTTGAGTTACCCTTAAAGTGGTTTTTCCTTTATTATCTCTAGCCACTTTTGGCTTATTCTCCTTCTCTTTGTCGTTTTTGGGGATCAGCCTTTCAACGAATTCATTGGTTAGATCAACTATTGATGCTCCAAATCTTAGTTCAAAATCATTCTGTATTTCTTCGAGTAATTGCTCTAAAGACAATTTCCTATCTTCAAAGGAATTAATGATGAATAGATTTTTTCTTTGAACATCAAAAAGATCGAATTCATTTTAGAATGCAATCGATCCATTATGTCTAAAAGATAATGCGCTACATTCTGTAATACTTCAATATTTATTCCTCCACCTTGAATTGTTACAATGATTCCAAGTGAGCTTCCGGCTCTAATATCTCTCCTATTAGCTTTATGCTGAAGATTTCTTCTTATAAGCACTATTTTAGAATCAAAGTTGCCCTGAAAATAGGTACATTCAGATTCTGGAGCATTTTTCGGACTTACATCGAATTTAGAAAGAGCATTGACTTGATCTGCAGGAATAGAACCAAATCCATTTCCAGGTGCACCAAATATGGCAGCATGAACTTTGTAAGTTATTGACATTTTACTGGAATTTGTTCACCAAAATCCTAAAACCACCATGATCCATTAATTGCGGTTTCAATTGCCTTCCATAGTTTCTTTGGATACTCGTCTGAGCCAAGAGCCCATGCAGTATCTGCATTCTCCTCAGGGTTTTCTTGCGTAATGGTTTGAAAATTCCCACTCGAGAAAGCAACAAATTGCAATTGCCCCAAATTATAATTTCTTAGAGCGTTTTTATGGGCATTATAATTTTCGTTACCATATATTCGATCCTTTATGGAATTTTTATGTATGCCACCATGAAATTTGTCTATTTTGTTCATGAGAATAATTGCTTTGTCTCGCTTCTTCTTTAGGCGGTATTGTAAATTTGCCAACTGATCAGCATATCTGCTTTGATTGTAGTCGGCTCCTTTAATATTGCTATTAAATAGATTATCCTCATAAAAGTATATAGCTACCTTTTGTACATCTTTATTAATTAATGTATTTAAATAGATTGGAAATTCAGTTGTTGATGTTGGCGGTAGATCAGCTCTATAATAGTGTTCTCCTGGTGCTTCCAAAATATGGCAGAATAGTTCTCCCTTTAGATAAATATCTACAAGTAGAAAGCCAATTGCATTAGTTCGTTTGGGTGCAATAGTGTGGCTTGCCATTATTTCCTTGAAGTTATTTATCTCATTAATGTACTCATCATCAGAACGAAATCGTTCATTGACTATCCATCTGAGAGTTTCTGAATGGTGTTTGCTTATAAAATGGCAAAGCCTAACTAAGGAGACAGTCTTTCCGCTATTAATTGATCCAATGAATAGCACTATTGGCTTCTCATTTGCTCCAATGTTTACAGGTATTGCATTGACGTCCATTGCCTTTGGTTTAGTAATATATCAAATCAAAATTCGGTAATACTTCTTCCAGGATATTCTTTTCAAGTAGTACGTGAAACCTATTCATCTTTCAATACTATGAAATAGAAAATCACAAACGCGCCCATATCAACAATAAAGGCAATTAATAGAGAGAATAGAAATCGGGAAGAAGCAAATTGTTTGTTATTGGCAACATGTTTGTAGGTATTGCCGATATGCTCTAAATCGATACTTTTTGGAGTTCTGTCAAGATCTCCGCTGATTGTTTCATTGTTTGTACAATTCAAGGGGCCAGCTGTCTTAAATAGATTATTTATACAATCTAGTGTCTTATGATATTCTGTATAGGAGGACGATAGTGTGTTTCTTATGCTGTTATTGTCAAATTGACGTATGTCAGTAAGCATTCTGTTAAGGTCTGAAAGTAATGGATTAATTTTATCATATGTTATACATATGCTTGGGACAATGCTACTTTGATATTTATCTGCTCTGTCGTTTAATTCAGTTGTCATGATTTTGCCTACAGAATTGGCGTAGTTGATTCGATTATTTTCAGAATAGGCAAGATCGCGGTGGCTAATGCTGAATTGCGATCCGGGCATACTTTCCTCAACTACTCTTTTTAAGGAATCTGCATGTGGGCCCATTCCAGGATTACTTTTATTAATTACTTCATTTTGAAAGTTAACTATTTTGGATTGGATACTTGCTTTGCAATTACCAATTGTTGACCCTACTATGGCGTTGGCATTCGGTTCCAGATTTGATAGTGCAGTATAGGCTGCTTTAATATCTTCTACCTGTACAGATTTCAATGCTCCTTTCAAATAAAAATTGTGTGAGTTTGTAGTTAAACTTACACCCCAGGTAACGAGAAATACGACAATTCCTAATAGTAGGGGAATCAATTTTCGATTGTTGATTGAATCAGATATCAACCCCAGCATCATCGCAGGTATCAGCGCTGCAGCCGAACCCACGAGATATCCAACCAGGATGGGGATGTCAAACGTCAGGATAAGGGATTCGCTGGTGGCCCATATACTGATGGCAGCAAGAAAGATATAGACAATCAATCCGATCTTACGATTGGTGGACATGGGTTCATCAAATGCTCTTCCTCGCATAGCCTAGCAATTATGTATTTCCTATCAGCGCTTCTAAATAATCCTTAGTCACTACTTATATCATATAATGGCCTTCAAAGTAGTTGTATACCAAGCCTTTGTGATGATATAACAATACTTATGCCATATCCTGACCCCTTTAAGCTAAAGATATGGATACCATCTATAGTAAACAGCCAAATATAAGTATTGCCTCTTTAAAATTTAAGCATTGATGTCTGAATCAGAGATATTTCTTCCCCTTGCATTTGGGAAGATGGAGATCTCCTGGATGGGAAGACCTCAATGATGTTGTCCAAAATTGTGCTTCATACTTGATCCAAAATTGCTTCACAGTAGTGCAATCATTTTGCACCTTTCCAGTTATAATGTATTCATCGAACTGGTACCTGCCTGCTGCGTCTTCTGATCTCATTTCTTGTCTTCCTCATGATGCACCTTCCCCCGCACTTGGATAGCGATAGCTTTATCACGAACTTGGGGGCGAAGACAGATCGATGTACCTCCAACCCAGGATCTCATGGATTTGGAAACGTCGTCAGTTATGAAGAAGATCAGTAAGGAGCCCAAGCGGACCATCCACACCAGCCGAACCCTCATGTTTGCCGAGTTGGCTCGCATCATGGACCACGGAAGGCATGGAGGCGCATACCTGTCCTCCCTGGATGACAATGTCATCAGCAAGACCACCAGGACCAATCAGGCCAAGACCAACCGCTTGCTGACCAATCTGTATGGCTTTGATCTTCATCGACCTGACTTCAAGGCCTTTGCCTACTTCTGGGGTCAAGCGGGAACCGAAGAGCAACCCATCCTGGCTCTTATTTATGCCCTGGGGAGGGATTACCTCCTGGAGGAAAGTATTTCAGTCGTACATCGAACAGCCCTGGGAGAGAGGGTGGCCGTTGAGAAGTTTGAAGACCAATTGGAACAACTCCACCCACAGCGATTTTCACCCAAGACCTTGCGGTCTGTGGCTCAGAATCTGGCCAGCTCCTGGAAGCAGGCAGGCTTCATAACAGGTAAGGTGAAAAACATTCGGACCCAACCAGAAATCACCCACACCTGTATCAGCTTTGCCATGTTGCTGGCCTATCTGGCCGGCAAGCGGGGTGAGTTCATTCTCGATAGTCCCTGGGTGAAGGCTCTGGGGCTCAGCCAGGACCAGATCAGGGCCCTGGCTTATGAGGCAACCAAACGAGACCTTCTCCAGTATAACAGTGCAGGCGAAGTGACATCCATTTCGTTCGATCATCTTTTGAATAAACTGGATATCCATGGCATCTAAAGTGGACAGTCTGCTGGAGGCGTACATCCGGTGGTCAACGAACCCTGGTGGGCACCCTGTCCGGGCAGGAACGAGTATGGTTTCTGGTGTACGACCCCCACGGAACAACGCAAAGTGGACCTCAGGACCGGCGATTTTGAAACAGCAACATTGAAAGCCGGGAAACGCTGGGCCTCCATTTCGCTGAAAAGCTGCTTTCCCCAATGGATGGCTAGCCACGCCTACCGGGACGAATACTTTGAGAGATCCCGACGCCCTGACCGATCAGCTGGAAACTGATTTCAAACAGTTTGTCGCTGACTATGTCAAGGGCCAGATGGACCAACTTGGTGCCGATGAACAAACGGTCGTAGCCGTCCGGGATGTTTCTGCTCTTTACGGCTTTGGCCGGCTTTCGGATCTCTTGATCAGCAGTGCTGCCAACCTGCGGGGCCGAATGCTGATCTTCTTTCCGGGAGAATTCTCCAAGAACCAATATCGATTGCTCAATGCCAGGGACGGTTGGAGTTACCTGGCCAGGCCTATTACCACTTGAACCGATTGATCCATGAAAAATAAAGACCTCTTCACCCTCCATCCCGACGAGAACAACCTGCTCAATGACGGGGTGGTGGAGATCAATACCTCCCAAACGGATGATCAGGGCCTCAGGGTGATCCGGCACGAACTGAAAACCTTCGTCTGCGAAGGAGAATACCAGGCGGGCATCTATCGCATTCTGAGTACCTACCTGAAGCATTTTGATCAACCCAGGCAACCGGCAGTCTGGGTCAGCGGATTCTTCGGGAGTGGTAAGTCCCACCTGGTGAAGATCATCAGTTATCTCTGGGAGAATTTCACCTTTCCCAATGGCGATTCAGCCCGCACCCTGAAACCACTCCCCCAGGATATCACCGACCTCTTTCAGGAGCTGGAACTGAAGCTGAAGATCCATGGCCGCCTGGCCGTCCGGGGCACACTGAAGGACTTTCCATCAGCTGATATCCGGTATTCCTTTCTTCAGCTGTTCTTCAATGCCATGGGCCTGCCTCCCCTGTATCACCATTTCAAATTTGTATACTGGGCCATCCAGAAGGCATTTATGACGACCTGAAAACCCTGGTGGAGGCAAGCGGAAAGGATTTCCGAAAGGAATACGAGAACCTGTTTGTCTCCTCTGCGATTGCCAGGGCCGTTCTCCAGCTCAAACCCGAGTTTGCGGACAGTGAGGCCCAGGTCAAAGAAAATTTCAAGGCCAACTTCAAACGAGTGGACGCCATCAGCCGGGACCAATTCCTCTCCGCCATCCGGGATGAAGCCCTTCCGCTCCTTTTCGGGGACAAGATCCCCTCTACGATCATCGTGCTGGACGAGGTCCAGCAGTTCATCGGACAGGATGGCAACAAGACCATTGATCTCCAGAATCTCGCCCAGGATGTCAGCAGCAATTTTGACGGCAAGTTCCTTCTGATCGGTACGGGACAAAGCGCACTGGCCGAGACCCCGCAATTGCAACCCCTCATTGATCGGTTTTCAGTGAAGGTGTCCCTTTCTGACACCGATGTGGAAACAGTGACCCGAAAAACCGTCCTGGAGAAGAAACCGTCCGTCATAGGAGACCTCAATGACAAGCTGGAGAATTTGGCTCGAGATCAGCCGCAACTTTGCTGGGCACCGAGTTCGGCTACCGGGCCGCCGACCGGACCCTCTGGTGGCCGACTATCCCATCCTCCCCTCAACCAGAAGTTCTGGAAAAGGTTCTCCAGATCATCGACACGGCCGGCACGGCCGGCCAGCTGCGCAGTCAGCTCCGTCGTGGATAAAGCATCGAGCCGTGGCGGATCAGGAGATGGGCCACATCGTACCAGCCGATTTCATCTTTGAACAGAAGCAACAGCAACTCCTGCAAAACGCCCTGCTGCTCAATGAAACGAACAACCTGATCCTGGAACGCAAGGCCAAAGGGGGCGATGGTCTTCTCGAAGGCCGTATCCTCAGTATCATCTTTCTGCTCAGCCAACTGCCGGATGATCTTCAGGGAGGCCGGCTCAAATCGGACGAAGCCACTATCGCCGACCTGCTCATTGCCGATCTGAATGAAACCTCGGACGCATTCCGGAACCAGGTCAAAGGACTCATCCATAAGCTGGCTGACGAGGACCAGGTCCTGATGCGGGTCAATGATGAATTCAAACTGCAGACCAAGGCAGGCTCAGAATGGGAGCAGGAGTACATCGCCCAGGCTGTGAAACTCAATAACAGCGGGGAAGATCTGATCCAGCCTGCGTCGAGAAGGAACCTGTCCTTCTCGGCGCAAACCGGAGCGTCAATATCCTCCAGGGCCAATCCCGGCAGAAACGGGACTTTGATATCTGGGATAAAGCGGAACGCCCCAATACCGAAAACAAACTCCACCTGTGGTTGAGGGACGGGTGGAATGAAAGTGAGACCCTGGTGTTGAACGAGATCCGTGCAGAAGGTGCTGATGCCCCGCTGGCCTATGCATTCGTAGGCAAGGCCCGCGATCAGGAACTGCGCAGTGAGATCGTGAAATATCTGGCAGCCAGGTTTACCCTGGATAAGAAGGGGTTGCCCTCCTCGCCGGAAGCCCAGCAAGCCCGAAAAGCCATGGAAACCCGCATGAAGCTGGCGGACCTGGCCATCGATGATCTGCGCGATCGCATTTGCACCGAGGCGGATATCTACCTGGCCGGGGGCAACCAGGTCCAGGCCGGGTCCATTCGCGACAATATTGACGATGCGCTGCGCAGTCTGGCTGACCGGCAATTTCCCGAATTCAAAGCAAAGCCGACTACAAGGACTGGGACAAGGCCCGACCGGTGGCCCTGGCCGGAGAGCCGATGCCCTCGACGGATCGGCTGAAAAGACCCCACAGATCCGGTGGCCATCGACATCCTGCGATTCATGGGCAATCAACCAAAAACCGGTAAAGACATTCGCAACCAGTTCGTAGAAGGCCCCCTATGGCTGGAGCCGGGATGCCATCGATGCCATCATCGCGAGCCCTGAGTGGCGTTCGGAGCATACCTACGGCGAAAGCAACCTCCCAATCCAAAATAGGGGCGCCGGCTTCAAAAGGAGATGCATACCCTCCGCCAGCGGCAAGATCAAGGTGCGCAAGCTTACCTATCAGGAAGCAGGCGTCTCCTGTCAACCCAGTCAGGGAATTCAGTGCGTCGAACGCCTACTCGACATGCTGGCGCTGGCCACCCGGCCAAGCGGTGATGCGCCGTTTCCCGAACCGATCAATGTCAGTTCTCGGCGACATCGAGAATCTCGATGGCAATGAACGTCTGCTGAGCATCCTGGATCAGCAGGAGGACCTGAAGGCCCACCAGAAGGATTGGCACCACAGGGAACAATTGGCCCTGCAGCGACTGCCTGCCTGGAAATTGCTGTCCGAACTGATGGAACATGCGCCGGTGGAGGGCGAGGTAGATGACATCCGGTCGGAATGTGAAGCCATCCGTCAGGATCGGTTGCTCTTTCACGAGCCCGATCTCATCCAACCCCGGCTGGATGCCCTCACCGCCCTGTTGAAGGAGCGGCTCAACCAGCTCAAAGAGCAGTACCTCCAGATCTACACACAGAAAATGGAATGGCTCCAGGCCAATGAGTATTTCAGCCGGCTCACCCCCGAGCAGAAACACTCCCATCCTCGCCCGCCACCAATTGTTGAAAAACCGGATCTCCAACCTCTGGATGCCCGAGGCTTATTGAATGAGCTGAACCATACCTCCCTGCCTGGGTGGCAGACCCGGATCGCCGCCCTGTCGGGCCAGTTTCAGGCTTGTGTCGACGAGGCGGTGGCCATTCTGGCTCCTCAGGCGAAAACCCTCGTTCTGCCGCGGATGACCATCACCTCCCAGGCAGAACTGGATACCTATCTGCAGTCGCTGAAAACCCGGATGGAAGAAGCCCTCCGGGATGCCAGCGCTGTCATCTTGAAATAACCGATGCTGTCCTGTCCTGATCCGATACCAGCAATGATGAACCCTTAACCCCGTCTCTGATGCCCGTTCTGACCTCTGCCCAGCGTTCCGCCCTCGAATCCGTTGTCGTCAGCGCACGTAAGTTGGCCGAAACCGGCGCCCGGCATGCCCTGCACCCCGGCGGTAGATGAGGCAGAGCCCTACGCCCACATGACGCCCGACCAGCGGGCACTGCGCAATCGACTGCGGTACAAGGCCCGGCTGCTGGGCGATGCTCTCCAGGACGGGCGGCAAGACATGGACAAACTCGGCTATGAGCTGGCCTACGAATACTGGCACCGCATGCTCTTCGCCAAATTCCTCGAAGCCAATCATCTGCTCATGCACCCCGATGGCGTGGCCGTGAGTATGGCCGAATGTGCGGAACTGGCCCCTGAGGAAGGCTACGTGGACAAATGGGAGGCTGCCGCCGCCTATGCCAGCCGGATGTTGCCCGCCATCTTCCGACCCGATGACCCGTTGATGCAGGTGCACTTCGCTACTGAAGACCGCATCAAACTGGAAACCCTGCTCGACCAGGTGCCTAACCATACCTTCACCGCCGACGACAGCCTCGGCTGGGTCTACCAGTTCTGGCAGAACGATGCCAAAGCCGCCATCAATGCCAGTGGCGACAAGATCGACGGTGCACGCCTGCCTGCGGTCACCCAGCTTTTTACCGAGCCGTACATGGTGCACTTTCTCATCGACAACACCATCGGTGCCTGGTGGACCAGTCGAAATCCACGTGTCACCTCTCCGGTGAAGTTTGACTATCTCCGTTTGAAGGACGACGGAACTCCAGCCGCCGGTAATTTTGGGCTTCGCCTGACACCGTCAGGCACTTGCCACGCTCAACCCTCCACGCCCCACTCTCCACTCACCCTCCTCGACCCCTGCATGGGTTCCGGCCATTTCATCGCTTCGCTATTTCTTGTGCTCGCACCCTTACGCATGCACGAAGAAGGCTTGACCAAAGCGGAAGCCACCGATAAAGTCATCGCCGAAAACCTACATGGTCTGGAGCTCGACCCCCGTTGCACGCAGATAGCCGCCTTCAACCTGGCGCTCACCGCCTGGAAATATTGTGGCGAATACCGCCCGTTGCCGGAAATGAACCTTGCTTGCAGTGGCACTGCGCCCAAGGGCAAAAAAGAGGATTGGCTAAAACTTGTGGCTCAGGAACCTTTGGCTGATGTGCGGGCACGGTTGGAAAACGGAATGGGCAACCTCTACGACCTATTCCATCAGACACCGGAACTGGGCAGCCTGATAGATCCGGCTACCATCCGGCCCGATGCCTTTACCGCCAGCTTTGATGAAATACAGCCATACTTGGCAAAAGCCCTCGAAAAAGAAGTCGACCAGGAAGTCGTGGAGCGGGGCGTAATTGCAGCCGGGGTTGCAAAGGCAGGTAGGATTCTTTCTGAGTCATATATTTAATTATTACGAACGTGCCATATTTAGTTTTTAATAAGCAATCTGAGAGTTTACATAATTATTGTTCTTTAAAATATCCAGATTCTGATAATGATTTAGCAACTGTTTTCATTTCCAGGTTTTTAATTTCGTTATCCTCGCATGGCATTATGGCTGTTGTTTCACCTCAAAATTGGCTATATCAAAAAGGTATAAGACATTGAGGAAAAGGTTGCTTGAGTCAAAATGCACTGAGGTTTATCGCTCGCTTGGGTTCTGGTGCTTTTGAAATGATAACTGGTGAAGTCGTAAAAGTGAGTTTGTCAATCCTTAATAAGCCCAAAATAGATTTGCAGAATTATTCAATAAACAACATTGATGTTTCTGAGCAAAAGACAACTCTTGGAAAATCAGCAGCTCTTAAAACTTTTGAGATTCACCCAGCATCGACTCAAGAATATCTTAAATCACCAGACCATAGAATTGTAGTCAATGGCAGTATGGGGAAAGGATTCCTTTCAGAATTCGCTACAATATTACATGGACAAAGTGCTGGTGATAATTTGATGTTTAACAGATATTTCTGGGAAGTGAGTAGGTTTAGTAATATTTGGAGAGCTTACCAACTTTCAGCTAATAATTCAGCAGAATTCTCTGGACGTTCTCAAATTGTGCGTTGGGAGGAAGAACAAGGTATTATGTTCCGTCTTGCAGAGGCTGTAAGTCACTTAAATCACAAAGCGCAACAATGGCGCAGCGGCAAGCCAAACTGGGGGAAGGAAGGTGTTGTGGTTGGTTTAGTCGGGCGTATAAATGGGACACTTTACAAAGGAGACATTTATGGGCAAGCATGTGGAGTGATAATTCCAAATAAACCAGAATATTTGGGCGCAATTTGGTCATATGTTTATTCAGGGGAATTTGAAAATAACTTAAGAGAAATAGATCCAAGTCTTGCCATATCTATAAAAACTATATTGGCAGTAACGTTTGACAAAGATTATTGGGAGGAAAAGTACAATATATTGTACCCCAACGGCCTGCCGCAGCCGTACAGCGACGACCCCACGCAGTGGCTCTTCCACGGGCACCCGGTGTCGTCTGAGCGCCCGCTGCAAGTGGCCCTGGCCCGGTTGCTCGGCTACCGCTGGCCCGCCGAGCGCGATGAGGAGATGGAGCTCTCGGAAGAGGCTCGCCGCCTCATCAGGGAGGTGCAAGCCTTCAATCCCCTCAGCGACGAGGACGGCATCGTCTGCCTGCCTCCGGTAAACGGTGAGCACGCTGCCGCCGAGCGCCTGCGGGAATTCTTGCAAGCCATTTATGGTCCCACCTGGAGCAACCAGATCCTTGTCCAGTTACTCGCCCAGGAGGGTAGTAGCAAAACCAGTCTCGAAGACTGGCTTCGGGAGGAGTTTTTCGAGCAGCACTACAAGCTGTTCCACCACCGCCCCTTCCTCTGGCACATCTGGGATGGTCGTAGGGACGGGTTCAGTGCTATCGTCAACTACCACCAGCTTACAAAAGACAACCTATCCAAACTTATCTACACCTACCTCGGCGACTGGCTTCGGCAGAGTGAGGCCAAGGTGAAGTCCGGCGAAAGCGGTGCCGAGGGCTACTGCGGAAGAAGCCGAACGTGAAGTGGGGTGTAGACAGGGGAAAGAATCCACCTGGGAGTTACTGGGGGGAGGTAAGGGAAAATGACAGGCATTTGACGTTGGAGGAGAAGAGGGAGGTAAGGGTAAAATAATTTATTATTTATTAATCCAATAACGAGAATGAACATGGATTATAGAGAATTAGAAAAGGCCGTTTTTGATCATCTTTATACCAAGCATCAAACGAATTCAACATTCACATTTTCAGTAAGGAAGCTTCCTTCTAAAGGTGCAACGTTAGATTATTTTATCGGAACTGAGAAGTCAAATTATTTAGGCTTTACACTATGGGATATACCAGTCGGATTCCCTGGATCTTCGGGTGATCTAGTTGACTTTATTTGCGCTTTTAAGAAAGGTGAATGGCAAGTATATTTCCAGTATCACCATACCAGAAAACCAGAAGGGGAACAAAATATAATTTCACTACAACTTGGTAAAATTCTCCGAGAAATATTTCAAAATTATCAAATGAGGAATTTTATTGTGACGCGAATCCTCTTACAAACAAAATGGAGTATTTTGAAGTGCACACATATGCAAAACATAAGAGTTTTGAGGATATATTGAATAGTATTGATAAACTAATGTTTTTTGTTTCACCGATAGTGGACCGTGAAATATCTCAACTAAAAGAAAGAAATCCAAATTGGGTTGCAGGAAGAATTGAGTCGGAAAAGTTCGACAACATGATAAAGTGGATGACCGATCGACAATTAAGGAGCAAGGATGCTATGACGGAACAAAAGGGTGGCATAATGTATGAAGAAGATCAATTCCCCAAGAACAATAATCATCATCCCTTAAATCTTATCCTCTACGGACCACCAGGAACTGGTAAAACCTACATCACTAAGAACCTGGCTGTTCAAATTGCCGAAAACAAGAGCGAGAAGGAATTAAACGAGATCTATCCTACCAGAGAATCACTTAATGAAGCCTTTAAAAAATTACAAGAGAGAGGTCAAATTGGGTTTGTAACCTTTCATCAATCATTTGGCTACGAAGATTTTATTGAGGGTATAAAGCCTATAATGGTAGATGGGAAAGATGGGAGTCCGTCTAGTGAATTGGGGGAGCAAAAAGTGCTGAATTACGAGATTAAGGATGGCATTTTCAAAATGATGTCTGTACGTGCAGAAAGCTATCAATCCTTTAGTTCAGAGTCCAAACAGATGATGTTCGATAAGCAGATCATAGACAATCTGGACAAGAAGCAGTTCTTTAAAATGTCTTTAGGGAATACTGCAAATGAAGACGACCAGATCATTTATGAGTATTGCCTTGAAAACAATTGTATTGCACTGGGTTGGGGCCAAGAGATTGACTACAATCGTGCGAAGGACGAAGGAGAAATAGGCAAACTTCTGGAAGAGCATGGAGGGTCTCAATCATCTTATGAAATATCTGCAGTCAAATGCTTCATTTTTGGAATGAAAGTAGGTGATATTGTTTTTATTTCCGATGGAAATCTGAAAGCACGAGCTATTGGAATGATTGAAGGAAATTATTTTTATGATTATCATTCAACTATCTATTATAAGCACTTTCGAAGAGTTGGTGGCTAGCTAAGAATATTAGCATACCAGTTGACCAGATTTATGGCAGGCAGTTTTCTCAACAGACTATATATGGAATGTATTCTCATTTGGTCAAGAAGGATTTTTTATAAATGCAAATCCGATATCATTTACGTCCACCAATCATGTTCTCATAATCGATGAGATAAATCGAGGCAATATAGCATCAATCTTTGGTGAGTTGATTACCCTGATTGAAGATGATAAGCGAAAAGGTGGCAGGGAATTCTTATCGATCACATTGCCTTACTCAAAGAAACCTTTTTCTGTGCCTTCCAACCTCTACCTCATCGGCACCATGAACACTGCTGACCGTAGTGTAGAGGCATTGGACACCGCATTGCGCAGGCGCTTTGCTTTCAGGCACATGCAGCCGGAGCCAGATAAACTCGGTATGACAGTAGAAGGTATCGATCTGAACCGGATGCTCACCACTATCAACCAACGCCTGGAAGTGCTGCTCGATGCCGATCACACCATTGGTCATGCCTGGTTGTGGGACGTGAAGGATTTTAAAGGCTTGAAAGCAGCCTTTAAGGACAAAATACTGCCGTTGTTGCAGGAGTTTTTTTACAATGATTATGAGAAGATAGGGTTGGTGTTGGGGGCAGGGTTTGTAAGTGTGCAGAACGCTAAAGAATACATGGGTTCCTCTGGTTTCGCTGATTTTAACAAGAATTCTGATTTGGCTAGTACCTATACAGACCAGCAGGTTTTTAAGTTGAAAGAAGCCGAAGAGGACAAGGAGAAAGGAATATCAGGCTGGCAAGCGAAGGACTTTATTAGCATTTATTCACCCAGGAGCAAGGCTAATGAAACTGATACAACGGTTTGAATACACTAAGCTTTTGATTGACCAGGAAGGATTCAAGAAAAGTCACTGGGAAGCGCTTGCCAGGTACAACCAGGACAAGGGAAACCGCTTTTTTACTACCCTGCACAATGGAGTCTTGTTCAACCAATATGTCGGTGTTATGCAGGTTGATAACCTGACGATTGAAATCTTGCCAAAGGTTGATCGTAGCGAATTAAGTGAAGGTCAATGGCAGACTGTTCTTCTCGACATGCTCCGGGAATGCCACTGGATGCAGGTATACGCTCATCAGGATGCATCGCTACGGTTGAAGCACAACAACATTCTGGATGCCTACCTGGACATGTACCTCGACGCCTGCGGTCGCCTGTTGCATGAGGGCCTGGTGAAAAAATACCGGCAGCAGGAAGGAAACTTGTTCGCTTTGAAGGGAAAGCTGAAATTCGCCGGGCATATGAGCCGGAACGTAGTCCATCAGGAACGGTTCTACACCGAGCACACCATCTATGACCGGGATAACATTTTCAATCGTATCCTGCTGAAGGCCTTGCGGGGGTTCCAAGGTTCACGAACAGTCCCTTGTTGAAAGACAAACTGGGCCGCCTGCTGCTTGATTTTCCCGACTTGCCGGATATGCCCGTGACGTTACGGACCTTTCAAAACCTGACCTATGACCGGAAGACGGAGCGCTACAAATCGGCCATCGAAATCGCCGCTATGCTGTTACTCAACTATCGTCCGGACGTGCGGGGAGGCCGCAATCATGTGCTGGCTATCCTCTTTGACATGAATCAGCTGTGGGAAGAGTATGTCTATCGGCGTGCAAGGGCTACACTCGCGAAGGCCTATCCTACTTGGAGCATTCACCGTCAACGACAGAAAGACTTTTGGCACCTGCCTGACCAACAAAGGAAAAAGGTCATTAAGCCGGATATTGTTTTATCCAGAAAAGAAGGACAGGATGAAGCCGTGATCATCGTTGACACAAAATGGAAGACACCAGACAGCTATCTACCCAGCGATGCAGACCTGAAGCAGGTATATGTGTACAATGAGTATTGGGAGCCCGTCATGGCATGTTACTGTATCCGCAAAATGAACCCAGTTTGGGTTTTACGCACCAGAAGGGTCAATTTGTGGGGAAGTCAACCTGTACGGTGGCCAAGGTGGATGTGTTGAGATCTGTCCAGCATACAGAAAGTGGACACTCTTCTCCCCTTAATCCGGAATTTGCCAAAGACGTTTTGGATTATCTCATTAAGAGCGAAAATGATGCATGAATGAAGTTTTCCCGGAAGATAAAATTGTCGAGAATCTGCGAAAAGCGGCTGAGCATAACAGTCAGATCATGGTGCGTCCAGAGGTCATCCTCTGGCCCGATCCGGATCGCCAGTTTGAGGCGGTGATCCCGGTTTTACAACAAAGCCTGCCGGAGCTTCTGGTTCTTGGTCCACACCAATCCGGCAAGAAGCAGGGTCCTGCGATCTGGATGAAGTGTATGATCGCCCGAAGCCTTCCTGAAGCCGTCTGGCCTGAAACGGCAACGCCCATTCTTTACTTGCCCGGGATGACAAAACAAGATTTCAAGAATATTCCGGTAGCTGATCCGCATATCCAGCCGTTGATGGAGTACCAGTATACTGGTACCCTGTTCACACAAAAGAATGGTCGGGAATGGACAGTGCTGGCCTTTATGGAGAATGAACAGGATGGCATGGGGTTGAGGGTGGCACAGGACAATGTCACCAAGGATTATCTGATCCATGTTTTGTCCATGATCTTCCAGGACCGGGACATGCCCTGGCCGCAGACGATCGTGGATGCCAATTTCCTTCAGGGCCTGCTATTTCCAGATGCAGCTGGCAGTATCCTGAAATGGTTGTGCAAGGGAGATGATTACCTGGCCGAATTACCTGAGGGCAAGGTGGAGGCGTTCATGTCCATTTGCTCGTCACGTTTCGGATTCGAACCGGACTATCGGAACAGGATCGATTGTCGAAAGCTGGGTTCCCAACGCAATGAATGGAAGCAGGTATGGCATTATGCCAATGCGCCAAACAAGTACCCGAAACTGGAGCCTCTCCTGAGATTGGCGAAACCGGATGACCTGGGTACGGGCATGTTTGCCTATCCGGAGGAAAGCTGGCCCCAGGTAAACGAACAAAAAGAAGATGAGCTTCGGAAAGCGTTACAATCGGCGGCCAAACTTTCCATTAATGAAGCCTTCAAACATCTGGAAGCACTCCATGTACAACATGCATGTCGTCGAAAATGGGTGTGGTGCGAATTGGGTCAATCACCGCTTGCCTTGGCGTTGCCCTACCTGCTTGCGATGACTGATCTTGCAATGGCAACAATCCCAGCCTCCTCAATTGATGAACTGACCGATTATTACACTCAAAAAGGCTATGTGGCTGACCAGTCTATGCGTAAAGCATTGGCATGCGTAAAATCAGAAAAGGACAAGAGGGTGGTCATAGGATTAATCACCTCCGTTTATAAACCCTGGTTGCATAACATATCGACGAAGTTCCAATCTTTGGTGGCCATTGACGCGACCATTTTTACGAACCAGACAGCAATAGAAGAAACAGAGCATTTTGTTCTTTTTGTGGATGCCTTCCGTTACGAACTGGCTAAAGAATTTTACGATCGCCTAGGAGATCAAGGGTATAAAATTAACTTGCAAGTAGGATGGTCTGCTATACCAAGTCTGACGCCAACTGCCAAGGCGAATGTTTCCCCAATTGCCACAATCGTCTCGACAACAAGTGACATCAAGGAATTTCGACCTCAGTTGAACAATGGAAAAGATCTGAATACGGCGAATTTCAGGGCAGCACTGGCGGAAAATGGCTTTGAACATATACCCAATAGCAGTGCCATTGATGCACAAAAGAAACAATGGCAAGAGATTGGTGAAATAGATACCAAAGGCCATGCAGAATTCAATCAGACATGGTCAAACGGATCAATGAATTGTTTGATCAGCAACGGAAGCCATTGAAGCGGCATTTGAAAAGGGTGTAAAGCGGATTAAGATCGTGACCGATCATGGGTGGCTTCTATTGCCGGGCGGGCTACCCAAGCAAGACCTGAATAAGAATTTGACCGATAATCGCTGGGGCCGATGTGCACTGACCGGTCGAGGGCGCACAAGTGAATCTACTTCGCTTGCCTCGGCGTTGGAACCCTCGTGTTTATTGCATACGCGGAGGGCATTCATTTTTTCGAAAGAATGATGAATACGCACATGGTGGTCTTTCCTTGCATGAGTGCCTGGTCCCAACTCTTCTCGTTGAACAACCGGTATCTCAGCAAGCAGCTGGCAGGATCGTGGAGTCCAAATGGATCAATCTGACTTGCAAGGTCCAAACCACCGATGTGCCCAATGGATATCTTATGGATATCCGGACGAATTACAGAAAACCCGAAACCAGCATTGTCCTTTCAGCAAATAAACGTGTGAACAATAATCAGATCACCCTGATGGTGAGCGAAGATGCTGAAGGGCAAGCAGTCAACCTTGTACTGATGGATGAAAAGGGAACTATATTAACCAAGAGCACCACCACGGTCGGTGGATAAAGAAGATCATCATGAAGTTAGATAATATAGATCAGCTGGCAGCAAAAGCATTTGAAGGGTATATCGTTCGAAAGGACCTTTTGGAGCAATTCCGAAAGACATACCCTGTACCCACTTATGTCATCGAATTTCTACTGGGTCGGTATTGTGCAACGACGGATGAGCAGGAGATACAGGAGGGACTGGAGATTGTCAAGAGACAACTGCAGGATCGGACTGTCCGGCCGGGAGAGGAAGAATTCTTCAAATCCAAAGCCAGGGAGAAAGGATCAATCAAGATGATTGACATCATCACGGCAAAGCTGGATGCGAAGTCAGACAGTTACCTGGCCACCCTGCCAAGCCTGATGCTCAATACCGTGCGCATTTCACCGGAGATGGTGAGCGAAAATGATCGTATGCTGACGGGTGGATTTTACGCGGAGATCGAATTGGAATACGACGGAGCCATCGCTCAGGAAAAGAACGGAAGACCATTTGGCATCTCCGGCCTGAGACCGATCCAGTTGTCGCAACGAAATGTCCTGGAATCCTTGTACAAAGGACGTTCTTTCTTCAATCTCTCGGAATGGAAGGACTTTCTCATTCGCAGTGTCGGGATGGAACCCGAATCGTTGACTGAACGTGCAAAGAATGCCCTGTTCGTGCGTATGATCCCCTTCGTGGAGCGTAATTATAATATGGTGGAACTGGGACCAAGAGGCACTGGGAAATCGCACCTGTATCAACAGATATCACCTTATTCGCATCTGGTGTCCGGCGGCAAGACGACAGTGGCCAAGATGTTCGTGAATATGAGCAATGGCGAACGGGGACTGGTTTGTAAGTATGACGTCGTCTGTTTTGATGCAGTTTCCGGGGTATCCTTTGATCAAAAGGATGGGGTCAACATCATGAAAGGCTACATGGAAAGCGGTGAATTCAGCCGGGGAAAGGAACCCATTCGTGCGGATGGAGGCGTGGTCCTTGTCGGCAACTTTGATGTAGACGTGGAGCATCAACAGCGCATCAGTCACTTGTTTGGTCCGTTGCCACAAGAGATGCGTGATGATACTGCGTTTATGGACCGGATACACGCATTTGTACCGGGGTGGGATTTTCCCAAACTGAACAAAACCTATTTCACAGAACACTTTGGCCTGGTCAGTGACTTTCTGGCGGAGTGCTGGACCAGATTGAGAGATGTCAGTCGGATTTCAGAAGTACTGCCTCGTATAGATTTTGGCGGGGCGCTCAGTGGGCGGGATACTACTGCAGTCAACAAAACCTTGAACGGTCTGCTGAAACTGATGCAGCCCAATCCGGATGATCCGATTTCCGATGAACTATTGGAATGGGCCATTAAGGTATCCCTGGAATATCGCAGGAGAGTGAAAGAGCAACAGAAACGGATTGGATCTGCCGAGTTTCGCAATACCCATTTCAGTTACCGCATCGGGGAGGATGGTGTAGAGACATTTATCACGACACCTGAAATACACAGTGAGAATACCATCGGGGAGGATCCTCTGCCACCGGGCCAGGTCTGGACACTGAATACGAGCAGCCAGGATGAACCGGCAGGATTGTACAAAATTGAAGTAACCACCGGCCCGGGAAGCGGTGTGAAGATCTTGAATAGGCCCGCACCTCCGGCATTCCAGGAGAGTGTTCGCTATGCGGAACAAAACCTGTACAGCAAGTCCAGGGAGTTGGTAGGTGATCGAGATTCCCGGTCCCATGAGTTTTCCATCCAACTTCGTGCCTTTGATGGGTCGAAGAGCGGGAGTGGCTTGGGGATGGCTGTTTTGGTAGCGCTGTGCAGCGCGTTGTTGGAACGCCATACCAAGGGCGGACTGGTCATTATCGGCCAGCTCAATCTTGGCGGATCGATTGACCTGGTATACAATGCGGTCAATCTGGCTGAATTGGCTGTCGAAAAGGGAGCGACAACGCTACTGGTCCCTTTGAGTGCTCGGAAGCAGTTGAATGAGTTGTCGGATGAAATGATCACGAAGATCAACATCCAATACTATACGGATTTGAAGGATTGTCTGGTGAAGGCATTGATGGAGTAACCGGGGCCAAATTCTATCTGTCTTCCGATTCGCATTTGGACCCATGCGCACTTCGAGGCGGATGTTATCCATTGGGGATGTACTTTTTTAGACAAAGTGCCTTATTTTTACATAGGACCGGAAATATGAGAACCTATCCAATCAATCAGAGATGAGGTATTTGCTTTTTTCATTGCTGCTGGCTCTTCTTTCACCAGATGATGCGCTCAAGTTGAACGACAATGGCACCTTGTATGATGTGGAGTTGCTCTGTAGTGGCAAGCCATTGAAAAAAGGAGTCACCTTTATCCGTAATGAAGCATATGAGCGGATGGGCAGGTGTTATGGGTATGCCAATTGTACTGCATGTCGAACATGCAATTATTGCGAATATTGCAACAGTGGAGGCAGTTGTGGCGTTTGTTCCTACGGGACGCCAGCACCCATTTACAGAGAGAAGCCGATTGTCAGGGAGAGGCCGGGATATATTCCAAAATCACCTATTGATGTGCCAAGGCCTTTAACTCCAGTACCGACAATGACAGAGGTGAGGAATGATTATGCCGTCAGCAAGGGAGATTTTGTAAACATTCGAAGTCTGCCAACCATACATTCTGAGGTACTAGGGAAGGTTAATACAGGTGATCGACTGGATGTGATCTCCAAGTCTCCCTATATGCAGCAAGTTGGCCAGTATGGTTGGGGTTACTGGTATAAAGTGAAGGAGGATGGGATGGAAGGTTGGATATTTGGAAATTTACTGGATCTGGATGGATTAAATCCAGGATCCATCGACACGGAGAATTTGGAGTATCGCGTAATTGATGCATCCTTCATCAATGTGCGGAGTAAGCCTTCAGTGCGGAGTAAAATTCTGTTTAAATTGTATACGGGTGATCGAATTACCATCATTATGCGGTCCGATCAAATAAGTACGGTTCCTGGCTACGGAACGAATTATTGGTATCTTGTTGCGCATGAAGGTTTTGAAGGGTGGGTTTTGGTTCATTGATCGGAAAGTAGTGGTTCCTGAATAATGCATATTCCAGTCGTTGACTCCAAGGTAAATGCGCTAGATTTGAAAGATGCTTATTTGGATGGAGGCCATCTTTTCAATGGGCGTTCAGCTATGTTGTCAACCATTCCTCACGCTCCGGATGCAGATAATAAATCCATAAGAGAAGCCATTTCTGGAAGAAAATTTAGGTGAGTATTCATTATTATCGGTTAGCAAAGAAAGCGTGGATATCGCTGTGGGAAAAGAAAAGGAAGGAGATGTATTCAACAATGGACAAGTAAACGTTACCTGAACAGATGTTCAGTGAAGTTACTGATTGTACAGTCTAACCTCACTATTGAATTGACCGGGTGTCCAGCCTGTTGTGAATGATGGGAATCAGATTAAAGAATTCAGTCTTCGTATCCGCATAGATTCCTGCCCATTCGTTTTGCATCTTCAATGGAAAGTTTGGTTAACTCGGTACTACAGTGTTTCAATCCTCGGCAATGAGCTGAATGATGGTATCGAAGCGAATGGGGGCCTTTGCAGATGTAAACGCGCTGATCATCACTCGAACAGCCGAAAGCAAGTAATAGTGTAAACAATAATAAAACAAGATGCATGATACTACTTCCTGCCACAGTCAGATGCGCTTGGTTATCACCAACAGGAATATTTGAATACTTGTAATACGCCATTTTTATCTATTCATCAATCTTGATTAGAGATCAAGAAAGAAGTATAATCTATATTCACAAGCACAACCATCCTGAATATTAAGTAAATAATTGGGAGATAGTCCAACTCAGCTAATCGCTGTGTAGTAAAAGCCCATCATTCATATTACGCTCCTTTTTCGAATTGCTTTATAGCTAACAATCTTTGATATTCAAGATGTAAGTTATTCAACTTTAAATCTTTCCTCATTTTGGGGAGGGCTTCATTCTTGCATAATTATAATCTGTTGTAGAATGAGCATGGCTATAATGCAAATCTTTGTCAAGGTTTGGCCAACCTCATTTTGGCAGAGGAATATCGGTCGCTATACAAACAACTGCAAAAACTTTTAGTTCTTCTTTGTGCGCTTCACCATCTGCATGAATCATTTCATACATCATTATTGCTAATGCGGCTTTCTCATGAGGCAAGAGATCCTTAATTATTGATAAAGATCCTGTCACACTCATATACTTTGCCTCTTCAATTTCCGAGTCAGAAATTCCAAGCACATTTTGCAATTGTTGAAAGTAGCTACTTTCTCCAACTGTAACTCTGCCGTCTGCGTTTACAATGTCCAGAAGGACTTTTGCGACAGCTTTCTTTTCAAGTTTTGTTAAATCTAAAGACATAACTTCCAATTTTATTATTAAATAAATATATTTCTATTCGTCAAGGTCAATGGAGACTTCCTTGAATTGAGGAAACTCAGCACCTTCCATATACTGACGGGTAATCTTATCGAGAAAAGAATCCACGGTTATATCATCTTCAAGGAAAGTCTCAATATCCGGATATACAGACAGAATCTTCTCATTTGACACACTCAAGCGATGTCTGATATTCTTGAAAAACTTGATCTCAGAATATTCAATCTGTTCATCAGCTTGAATCGTCTGTATTGCAAAGTCAATCATCATCAACTCTTCCTCCTCTGAAAGTTCAGCCTGGTCAAGAAGACCGAAATAATAGCGGATAAACTCCTTGCCACGAGAATTTATCTTTCCGACTAAAATATTGATTTCATGCTGAAAATCAAATTCCTGAAACAACGGAGAGTTCTTGCATAACTTTTCAATTTGCTGAACTTCCCGAGGGTCTATATGCCCATCAGAGGCCATACAACAAAAAGCTGTTTTCAGAAGCAACTTGTCAAACGATATCATATCCATAATCCAATATTTATTTGAAACCAATTCGTGGCCTATCAGGAGGAGGTCCAGATTGTGATCCTTCCATCCGTGACCTGATCGCTTCATACTTCTGTAATTCCTGAAATGCGACTGATGGCCTTGTTTTAGAAATTACATCGAGAAGCATATCCATAGTAATTCTTGATTTGCTCCTAAAGGCATCTCTGGATGCTTCATCAACAATAAGAACTTTAATATCAGAAGCCACATAGTTCTCCGTTGCTGTAGCCAAACGGTCATAATCGATCCCAAAATCCAATGGCCTGTCCTTCAGGTACATTCGAAACAATGCCATTCTTGCTTCCTGATCAGGTGGACCCAGATAATATTTTTTATCCAAACGACCTGCCCGCAATAGTGCCGCATCAATTTTCTCTGGGTAATTTGTCGCGCAAATGACAAACACTCCACGCTCTCCCGTGCTATCCATTTGGGCTAATAATGCATCGACGGCATTTCTGGACATCTCATGCGCCTCACTATCACGACTGGGAAACAAACCACTAATCTCATCAATAAAGATTATTGTCGGCGCATTTTCCTCCGCCTCCTTAAACATTCTGGCGATATTTTCTTCAGTCGCATTTACAAACCGACTTTTCAACGTACCCGGATCTACATAGATGTAATTAAATCCTACTTCCTCCGCAAAATGCTTGGCAAAAAATGTTTTCCCACATCCTGGAGGGCCGTATAAAAGCATCCCATTAGATAGTGAAACACCATACCGGCATACTCCTCAGGGTTTTCCAATACCTCAATAACTTCAGTACGAAGCTGATCCTTCAATTCCTGCATTCCAGCAATGGCATCGAAACCTGATCCCTGAACATTTTTGACCCGCACCCGGGGTAGTGCACTTTCATCTGAAAGGATCTTTTGTACAAGATCGACATCCTCAACCTCAATATCCCCTTTAAGGGCCTGAAGAAATTCTGAAGCACTCTGAAATCTAGAATCAGGATCCTGATGCAACGCCTTCTTCAAAATCAACTCAGCGGCAGTGTCATATCCAATGATCTGCTCAGTCACCTCTGGAAAACGAAGCTTTCTCAACCGATCTTTAAGCACCATATCCTCAGCAGTATCCTGGTCGACATCAAAAGTTGAAATCTCCCTGTGCCATGGGGGTAGACCGAATAGCAAATAGTACATGACAGCTCCAGCAGAAAAAATGTCACTTTGAGGAGAAAAAATGCTATTGAAGCATTCTGAAGCCATATAATTCAAATCAAGGCCTGCCTTGTTGTAGGTCTTTGAAGACTGGAAAAAGGAACGTGCATGACCAAAGTCAATAATCCTGGCCAAAAGGTCATTTCCAGACAAATCCAACATGATATTCTGAGGCGTAATCTCATTATGAATAATCACCTCTGGCATTCGATGAAGGTGATCCAGTCCAGACAAAACACCTGTCATCACCTGCTTGATATCCAGATAAAGGGTAAAAGGAGCCCTGGCCATACGCTCTGACAACGTCTCTCCAGATATAAACTCCATAACTAAATAACCATATTTATGAGCCCCGATGATAACTTCCCCACTATCCCGATAAGTAGAAAGATTCTTATGATCGACTTTCCTTACTAACTCTATCTCCAATAAATTCCTATCATCGTCGAATGCAGATCTATCTAATTTATGATAATGAAAAAGCTTTAAAAAGTATAAAGAACCATCCTGGGTTTTCACTCTGTAGGTTTCAGCATCACGTGCAGACTTAATAAAAAGTAACACATGATACTTTTCATCTAAAACATATCCCTTTTCCAGAACGCTCTTACCGCTTTTCATATCAATCTTGATCAAACTCCGCCTTAGAAATTTCCTTTCCGCCTGTTACAGTAGGCACCTCTGTCTCAATAATAGAATATGTCAACGTCATCACTGAATATCCCGTATCATCATTCACTACACGAAATGGCTCGCCCTTCTGATAGATAGTCTTCCTGTCTTTCAGAACAGCTTTTGTCTTTGTGAAATAATGGCCGGTGCTATAAAAACGAATTACCCGGGAACCATAAGACGGTATGGTCACCTGTTCATGTAATGATCCGCGTCCATATCCTTCCATTACCTTTACGGTCATAGAGCGCCAGGAGTCATTCTCGATCGTCAGCGTAGCCTGCGCATTGAGCTGAAATGCGAGGACTATGAAGAGAAATAAATGAATAGCTGTTTTCATAATACATACTTTTGTTTATCCTACAAGAAGATCACTCTTCTCATCATCCGGTAAAAGAGCAATTAACTCGATAATAAGAGGTCTGATAGCTGAGGTTTGGCCATTAGCTGCCATCTGAAGACCCTGATTAACTAATTGACGTGCTTTCGTGGCATTCTTCCAATGGTAATCACCGAATGATTCATCAATATGTCTCAGTAATTGAGCATCCATTGCATTTCCAGTAACAGCATTACGTAAGTCAAAATCGAGCTGTCCCACTTCCTTTGTCAACTCCTTCGCCAGCCTGGTATCCTGCTCAGATATTGCATGTTCAATTTTTTGGCGTAGATCTATAATATAAGCCTCTACCTTGTCCATATTGAGTTTCTCATCATCTCCATTTACGACAATCCGCTCGACCAATTCCTCTAGTTCATAAAACGATTCTTTCATAGCCTGTTCCAGTTTGGGCCATTCAGTCTTCTTCTCTAAATCATCCAATTCCAATAATATCTTCCGATATTCATCCATAAGACGTAACCGTCCATCCGCGGAAGTCCCAATATCATCAATCTCTCCGCTCAGACGCAGCAGTCGATCCGAAATCGTTTGATCCGCTAACTCTTTTGCAACACCCAGAGATAACTTCACCTTGCCCCGGAGTTCATCCTGTGTAGGGGGATTCGATTGCTGAATCTCAATTTTAACCATCTCCTCATGTTCGATCGTCGGAAACTCTGCAATAACAGTCATAAGACCGGATGCATCCACCTTGATCCTCAGATTAACCGGACTTCCACTGGAAAGTACCTTCGGAAAGCTCTCACCTGAAAGTACCGCATCAGAAACATGAAAATTTAGATCAGGATTCGTTCCTTCTGAATGATAATCACCTTGATATATCGGTATACGGATCATATCCTCAGCACTTCCTGGACGAATGTCCTTTTGGGTCTTAAGACCATCGGCCACACCAGTTAAACCGGACTTAATAGGCTTACTCTTCTCAAGCCCCTTTACTGGTGAAAATAATTCCTTCTCTTGAGCTGAATAATATTTCACTATTCCTATATGATAGGGAAGTACTTGCATACTACTCACGCCCCCAACACCCTGGAGAATCGTAAACCGATTTGGCTCACATTCAAGCCGATTGCCCATACCGTCAAAAGCAAGAATCTCAAATTCATTTGGACAATTACTCTCCAAAAGAACATCAATAAGACACGGTTTGTCATTGATCTGTTTTTGACCCGTCTTAAATCCCTCCGGTAAACGGTGCAAGTCAACCATGAAAATTTCCGGCAGCACACCATCCATTTTGTCCGGCAAAATTCTAATACTTACCATTTCTTCCTTTTCTACTGTAGTAGCTTCATACTTCAAATCCAACTGAACTTTAAGCTTGTCACGCTCCAATTCAATAATATTAGCATCAATGGATATTGTTGATGCATATAGAGCAGCTCCCTGTGCCACTACGGTCATTGGATCAACTGATAGATCCAAATTTTCCGTAATTTGCTCTCTTAGCATATTTCTCAAAATAGGTGAATGCGTAGGCCCACCCACCAAAATAAATGCTCCCAAATCAGAGCCACTCCAAATTATTTCGACTCAATAATTTTTTGTAACATCCAGCGCTTTCTGAAAAAGGGTGTTACTACTCGCTCCATATCCTCCTGAGTCACCTGTATATCAATTTCAGGTTCTTCGCCATTTTCATCTACAAAAGGTAGATCACCTAAGTCTGTAAGAATTCTATGAGTATCCTTAAAGGATAGCTGAACCTTAGTTTCCTCAGCTTTTCCCTTTAAAGCATTCCTCAACATCTCTCTCTTGCTGGGATCATTAAGTACGAAATCAATTTCATTATTTGTTATTAAATAAGGTATAATAACTTGATCAACAATTGCTTCATCTATATTTTTACCTCCAAGCCAAGTGTCACCATCTGTATCTTTCAAAGTAAGAATACCGTCTTCTGATTTCACTAATGCAACATCAAATGTCCCACCTCCAAAATCAAAAACACACCAATAACCATCTTCACTTTTTGCTCCAAGTCCATATGCTGTGGCTGCGGCGACAGGCTCTTGCAATAATTGGACTTGAGTAAATCCTGCTAACTTCGCAGCAGTCATAGTGGCTTCATTTTGTGGATTTGTAAACTTCGCAGGCACAGTAATTACAACAGAAGATGTATTCTCATCAAGTATCAAGGATTTCAATTTTTTTAGCACCTCGGAAGATAGCTCCTCAGATGAGAATTCACGCCCTTTGTTTAGACATTGATACCTATGTGATGAACCCATGGTTCGCTTAAACTCCGTAAACGAATTGGTTCCACCCTTCAGAAACTTTTTCAAAGCTCTGACATGCTCAATATGATTTGCAGCATAAGCAGAATCACCAACGATACAATCGCCCTTCTTATTAAAATAAATACATGATGGAACAGTATCTTTTAAAGTATCAGATTTCTTAACAACAGGGACACCACTTTCCATTCGGACAATAGCCGAATTCGTAGTTCCCAAATCAATACCATAGTCAATTTTGTTTCTCATAATAAATTATTTTACACCCACTGAAACCTCCACTTGTGCAACCTGGATCATCTTGTCATTATAATTGACCTGGGGTATCATTATCTTACTGATAATCTCGGCACCTTGTTCAAGTGTTTCATCTGGTATGGAACTCAGCACAATAATCTTCAAACCTTCATTATAATCCCTTCCCATTAATTGTGGCATCTCATATCCATTAGCCGAAAGATTATCTTTAAGCTTTTCGACCGACCGAGTGAGTTGTTTCAACCCCCTCGTTCCAGCGTCCATCAAACGGACATTCCTTTCAATCAGATTAATTTCACTAGCCACTCGGAGGGCCAGAGAATGATCAACTTCAACATTTGCTTGAACAGATTCAATTGCCCGTTGCTTCTCCATCAATAGGATACTTGAATCAATCAACTCAGTTTGCTTACCAAATTCCTTGACCAGACTCTCTTCAATGGATGCTTTTGTTGAACCCAGCCGATCGATGATATCCGTCTTGTCCGTTCTCTGCCGTTTACTGACCATCCAGTATCCTGCGATGGTTGCCAAAAGAGCGAGAAGCAGACCACAAACAATAAGCAGAGTTCTGTAGCTGATTGACTCGCCAACTTCATCAATTCGTTGATTTGCAGCTACTTCAGTTGATTCAATCTTCGTATCGAGTGAAGAGGAAGTCTGCCTCATCACATCTGAAGTGGTCAATATTTGCTCCTTGAGTGCCATAATTGTATCCTGAGCCAAAAGCAGACTTTGATTCAATCGGACTAACTCATTCTTGATGAAGGTATTTGATGACTGAAGATTTTGAATATTCGCCTTAATGGCGGTCAATTCCAGCTCTATTTCATCTTTAACTGCGTACTCCTGTGACCAAACAGGAATATATAGTACCCATAGGACTAATGTTAAGTAAAATGCTTTCATATTGATTAATCTGATAGTTTAGATCCTATATAAATTCCAAATACCAAGGTTAAAAATGAACCACCTCCCAAATCCGCCATCATTCCGATAATAAAGCCAACTAATCCAAGGATCCACCAGGCATTATTTGCAAAGCTGAATCCTTCTTCACTTGATGTACCCTTAGATGTTCCTACTGTAGCAGGCCTTCTTGTTGTTGCAGCGGAACCAGTTGATCCTGAAGAAGAAACACTAATATTCAACTGCCGACATAGCCCTTTCAAGGTCTCCCTGTTAGGATTATAACGCGATGATTTGAATTCGTACTCCATATCCAATGTGGCTAAAAGAAGAGTTGCCTGCCAGGCATTCCGCAAAACCTCCTTTAACCTATGTATTGCAGTAAACCGATCTGCAAACAATTCTTGAGTAACCTTTGCTTGTGTCTCGTTAACTTCTTCAATAATATAGCTTTGTGCCTGCATTGCCACACGGGTAGACAAGCTGAGATAGAAATCATCACCCTTCCCCAGAACATTGCCAATGTTCGATAAAATTGGAGATGACTTCCGTATTAACAAATTTGCATTAGACACCGTCTCTTTGGCATTATCAAACTCATTCAATACCGACATAAGTTCGTCCAGGTAATCCTTGATTTCGACTTGCTTCTCTCGTACAGGTTTATCATCTATCCACTCTTGCAAATTCTCTTCATTCTCGTCACAGCGCTGATGAATCAGATTTCCTTGCGCTATTGACCTCGCTTTTTCGATCATTTCCATGGAAGCTACTCCGGGATCAGGTCCATCATCACGAAAATGCTGAAAATGATCAATGCCACATTGAAGTATTTCTTCGGCGACCTTATCCGCCAAACTTGTATAACGCACATTATCTACCCCAAGAATATCCTCAATTTGATGTAGTAAAGGCATGGTTGCATCAAATAGAGCACTTCCTGCCTTTAAGGCCTTTTCTTTCCCCGCCTTACGAGTCATTTTAGCAGAGTCAATTTTGCTCTCTATCTCCCTGATAGGCCTCTTGATAAAATCAGCTAAAAAGGCCTCCTTAGCAGCAAATGAGCACTGTGACACCTCCTGAATGAATACATTCGGCTCAAACAAACCTGCTTCCTTTATTTCATCATATAAACTATTCAGAAATAATAGTTGAATTTCTTCCTTTGTAATACTAAATGTTTCGTCAGTTGCCTTTGCCTTCAAGTCCGTAACAAAAGCACTATCCAGATACATTAATGCATACTTCAAAGCTTCATTGAAAATATCAATGTCGAATGAATTTTTATTCTTTAGACATGAGGCAAATAAAAGTATAGACAGGTTATGGAAAGCTGATGCATTTCTCTTCGTTACATTGTGAGATGATGCAAGTTTTGTCCAAACATTCTGTGCTGCACCTATATCAGCGTCTTTTAACGCTAGAAATGCCGGCTCATCTGTAATGGCATTTCCATCGTAGAACCAGAAAAGGGCTGCCTCCATTTTGTCCCGATCCAGATTTAGCCGTGATGAAGCCTCCGCTACTGATTCAACAGTCAAGGACATTTCACCGAATACTGGAAAACTATAATTATCTTCCGGGGTAGCTCCAGCTTCAATAAATTGTTTTAACCTACGGACCTGGCGATCCTGGTCTTTGGCTGAGGCACCCGCCAGCAAGCCTACCATTCTATACGGATTACCTGCAATCAAATTCATCTTAAATCATTTGCGTCACTAATTGCGAATAAGAGAAATTTTCAATTACGAATTGTACGTTTATTTACCTTGTGAAATCTGTACTTATTCAATCAAACTAAAAATAATTATTTGAGCCATGCTACTAATGAGACACAAATAAAATAAATTGACACTTCCGACTATCCTCATAAAATAAAAAATAATAATGACACATTCTGCGACAGAATGAATACAATGCCACATGGAAATGCACCATTATCAATAATTGCAATAGAAAAATATCAATGTATATGTTTTAGGAAGATCCCTTTCTATAGTATCATAAATTAATTAAGGTGAAAGATGGTAAGATTCATCATACTCTTTTAGGAGGAGAAAGATAATCTGTTTTCACTAAAGATCAAACATCTGATAGCGATTATTTCAATGAATAGTTGATCCTGATTTCGTAAGATCTACACAGGTCTTTGTCGTACGCATGAAGTATGGAATAAACTAAAGAGGTTTCCAATACCCTCGTCCTGACAAGAATAGGCAAACACAGTGCAAAGAACTTGCACTAAGACGAACATTTGCTGCCATTCGTCATTGGTTTATGGCTCCATCTATCTACATTGAACGTCTTCCTCATAATCTAATCCCGCACGAATTCGCTGAAGTGCGAATCCTTGCTATACCACTTATTCAAGTTCAATAATGATCCAGACAATGGTGCCTACCCTTACTTGATCACCTAAAGCCTGCCCTATGAAATTTTCTCCAAACGGCGTTTGCCTAGGAACCAGTTGTACACCATTCTCCTTTCTGAGCGTTCCATGCTCCACAAGCTTGAACTGTCGGACAACATCAGGATCATCCTTTTGGAAAGCAGTAAACCTTACCCCTACCCGTATACAGCTCTGCTCCTCCGTCACTTCTTCCTCCGGGATCAGATCGAGGTCTGGTAATTGCAACCGATTTCGAAAATAGGACGACAAAATCTGATGATGCACCTCATACCCCGGGTTCCTTCGAAATAAATCCGGATGTCCGACCAGGATCAACTTCCCCTTAGCCCTGCTAATCCCAACATTGAGGAGTTCCAAACCCGGCCGGTCGGACCAGATCTTGGAGGGTAGTGAATGAGGCGTATCCACCAGATCAAAGATGATGATGTCCGATTCATCTCCCTGAAAAGCATGTACAGTACCCACCTTGAGTTTTTGTTTAACTTGTTTCGGTGTTCGCTCGCACTGAAAGATATCTCTGAAGGCATTCTGAATATACCTTACCTGCCACCGATAAGGTGTAATAATGGCAACCGATCCGATCTGAGCTCTTCGTATCAATCGCCTGGCAATCTCTACAGTAACATCTCCATTTCGAACGTTATAGCGCGACCCGGTCTTGGTCTTTTCACATATAGCCCGATAAGGTGAAGTGGACATATCTGCAAATAAACAGTGTACTCCCTCTCTGGAGGGTGGCTGGCCAGTCGATTGTCATGGGTTGAAACATGAGCCTCCAATTTCCCAAAATAAAAGGTCTCACTAATGATCCTACAGATCGCAGGATGCATCCTGTATTGCAAGGAAAGCATGGTCATGCGTTCATGCTCTCCCTGGTTATGATGAATATAGAGCCAGGCAAAGATGTCCTGCTTGATCCACTTATGGACATG
Source organism: Saprospiraceae bacterium (assembly GCA_016710115.1). Taxonomy (GTDB): domain Bacteria; phylum Bacteroidota; class Bacteroidia; order Chitinophagales; family Saprospiraceae; genus JAGNXB01. Next base: position 107,521 of record JADJLN010000001.1, on the reverse strand, counting down.
AACATGATTCGATACAGCAATCGGAGAGAGTTGCTTGAAATCACCAGCTAGAACGATCTTCTCTGTGGGAATACTCGCCAGAAACAATAAGTGACCGATAGGCAGCATGCTGACCTCGTCAACGATCACAACATCAAAGGGGTCCACGGCGAGGAAAAGATCTTCAAGTCCCACCTGAATAACGGTGGTGAAGACTGCACGCGCATAGGACAATGGAGCAAGAATGGCTTCTCGTAACTCGGATTGCGTGTTTGTCAGCTTTTCCTGTAAACGCGCTTGTTCATTCAAATCATTCGTCTGTTCTTTCCGTTGCCGCAGTTCTTGAATCCTAGTCCGAATATCATCAACCTCCCTCCGGTTAGGAATAGATAATCATTCTGGATCACCTCTGGCAAACGCGGTTGACCAAACCGGACAAATTTCTTCTGTGGGTCAATATCTCCTTCAGCAATCCGGGCAGCCCGCAAAGCAAACTGGTCCACAGCCACATTGGAGACAGCCAGACAGAGTACCCGTTTCCCAATCCGGACCAATTCCGTGGTCAGTCGACCCAAAACTTCTGTTTTCCCAGTGCCAGGTGGCCCCCAGATCAGGGAGAGGTCTTTTGTACGAACTGCCTCAAGTGCCTGTTGTTGATGTGCATTGAGATTCGGATGTTCTGAAAACAGATCAGGATAGGAAAACTGATCGACGAATTGGCGCTGGATAATGGAAGCGGGTAACGCAGAACTCTCAAAGAGATCCGGAGCAGTCACTCGTTGCCGGATCGTATCCAGTAATTTGTGGACAAGAGGCTCCAATTTCAACTTCGGATCCTGACCATGCGGGTCAATGCGTTCTCGTGTCGAAAAGATGACCAGATTATCTTTACGGTCATAAACCAATAATTTTCCAATCTGCGACACTTCTTCCGGCGGGCCATAAAAAGGTTTTTCGTAATAAAGTATTCGAATCTCTACACCCTCCATCAAACCACCACCCGCATCATCGGTTAACACCTTTGCTCTATAATAATGTGGTTCGTCGCCTAACCTGCCCGCATGATGAAGAGATTCAATCCAGATCGGAAATCGCCTGTACTGTCTTCGAACAGCACCAATCTCCTGTCGATAGGCCTCGTTTATTTCGTCCTGGATATGATGGTAGTGGCCGTTCATGCGATTCAAATGCTATTGGCAATCATTTAAAATACTTTCGGATAAACCGCTTAGCGGTCCAATACCGGTGCATCTTCAAATTAAGGTTCTTCAAAATTGAAAACATCAATCATCCTCGCTCTTTCCTAGTCGCCACATTATCGATATCATTTTGCTTACTATCACCACCTCAAAGCTGATGGGTTCAACTCATAGAGATTGTATTCAAAACTAATGTATAATCTTCACTTAATAGTGCGGGTGACCCGCCAGAATTTCATTGATCCACTTCTTATTATTCGTGACATATTCGTTTCCATAAATAGGCAAATAATCTGCCAATTTCTTATACTGTTGAAGGTTCAGGATTGAATTTGCGTCTAAATCGCCAATCCCCAGACACTTGGCCACAATAGTAACGGGTATCTCGCCATACTTGACGACTTGCAGAAAACCACTTAATCGCACTCCTCCATTCTCTTTGTTCTTTTTATACCATTTTCAATTTCCCTTTGCTTGCGATCTCTTCGTCTGCGTACCAGCCCGTCCCTACTATTCCAGTCTATTTGAGGAAGGCGCCGAATGGAAGAATCAGACCTTCCCTTTGGATCAGAAAGAGATGCCACAAGCAAAGGTTTCAATTTCTTCAAATGGGTTTTGGTTAGGATTGTACCATCATGATGAGAAGCGCCGGGATATTCTTTCTTCAAATAAACCAATACCTTCGAAACATCAATACCAAACTTCTTACACAAATTCCTGATTGTATCGACTTCGTGACGACTTAGACCCATTAATTGATTATATTCAGCCTCTCGCTTAGTCATCTCTTGCAGTCAGTTATTAGCGCATTATTAGCTGGTAAGAATTATCACATGTATCTGTGAATCCATAACTGTAGAATACCTATTCAAAAATCACTTTACCCTTTGAATAACCATAGTTGCTTTCTACCTTCAGAATAGCATCTTCATATGTGGCGTATTCGTAACAGTATCTCGTCTCTATGAATAACTTTGTACCTTCCAGCTTATATAAATTACTACCCTTTCGGGTCACCTCAACCTTGTAATTACCAGCATCAATCTTCGTCGGAATCAGGATCAATTCTGCATCAACCAGATCGTCCCTACTGGTTAATACTTTGACCCCTCTATCCGCTTCAACTCCTTCATAGAAATTCATCACATCACATTCGCCACTTGCAAATGGTATCATCAACAGGCTGGGTGGAATCGAAGCCATCATTAGACCTACAGGCAAAATAAGTAACATAAATCCCATGACTGATATATTTTTATTCTTTTATCAATACAGCACCTAATCAGATATCAATATTTACAGACTTTAACACCGCCTCGCCGAAGCTATTTGCCATCAGAAAAGCATACCAAACGGGAATTATTAATCCGCTTTACTTCACATTATATAAGTCATACCCGATCATGCCGAAAAAATCCCTTTAATACTTACTCAATCAATACCTGCAAGCTACTGCCATGCCTCATGATGATTTAATCCTATTTGCATAACGGATTTGCCTCTCCTGAGGCAACTCTACCATTTCTTGTTTAAGATAAGTAGATCCTCAATTTTATGGCATTCCAATCTCAATGTTTCTCATCATCTCTCCGCTGATATAGCCCACCGTTCCAAAGCAAAGCAGATCAGCCTCTCCTCGCGCAGATTACAAACCACCACGGGTAGGTCGGGATACTGATCTGGTTGGATGCCCTGCGCCTGCAATCGCTGCCGGGCTCCTTGCAATATCTCTGACAATTCTGCTACCCGCAGCAGCTGATCTTCAAGGCCCAAGCACCGCATTGGCATCCTGCAGGACCCGGACATAATCTGGTAATCCAACCGCAGGATGGCGGTCATCCATGGTCGTCAGGTCACGGAGAAAGAACCCAGTCGATCTTTCTCATGGTGCGAGTATCCAAACACCTCCGCCTGATCCTCCCAACGCCAGAGTTCACCCAGGACTACTTTGCCCGGGGTCTTCAGGTCCAGATCCTCCCGACTGGCCTGACGCTCGGTGATGATAAAGGGTGGGCCATCGCCATTCCGCAAATGCTGCTCGTACTCGGCCAGGAACCAGGCCAGCCCGCCATGCGGCCACCAGAAAAAGGGAGAGTCCTCACAGGCGGTCATAGCGTTCAAGGCTTTGTTCATCCCTTTGCGCTTAGCCAGCTTTTATTAGATCCTGCAGGATCCAGTCCAGATATCCTCAAGGGATAGTCACTATCCCTGTATATAGCGCCTTATCCTTTTCCGATGCCCCAGGGTAAAACCCAGATTGGAAAATACCATTGCGTGCCCTGGAGCGGGTTCTGGTCGCGGCAGAACGGTCAACCTGAAATGGGCGGGTCTAAGTCTCAGCAATTCCATCTGATAGTCTCCTCATCATAGGATACCTGTTTTGTCATCCAGGTCAGGAGAGGCAGTACCAGAGCACAGGTGGCCGCAATGTCCGGCATCCGCCCCAGTCGATCCAGGCATTGGCGGAAAGGGAGTAGCAGCTCCGTGGGCCAGGATGGCCACGTTTCCTCCCTCACCACAGATGGCTGGTAGATCCAGACCAAATGCCGCGCAAAGTCTTCCATCATCCCCAGGAAATCCAGGATTTCTGTCCGGTCATCCTTCGACAGACCAGGGTCGCCAAAGCCTATGCGGTAACGCTTTCGGAGATTGGGTATGGCGGTGCGGACCCGGACCTCGCCGGCTTGATAGGCAACCTGAAAAGCAACCCGGAAAAGCTTGTCTTCATCCTCCGGTCCCGTCAGACCAGCCTGGCCCAGGGACAACCGAATTGACTTTCCTACAGTTGTGATCCGATTGAGGAGGTCTGCCTCCAAACCGGGTGATATAAGTCCAGAGAAGAAGGCCAGGATTTGGTCCAACTCGGTTGGGGGGCGTCCCATCATGGGTTGATGATTAGAAAACGTTGTGCGACTGGCCGGAGGCAGGATATGCAGATCAAGGCGAAGCTGATGGTCCAGGACATGTTGGATCTTCTCCACAGGTACTTCCCCACTATCGATCCATTTGCGGAAATGATTTAAAGCGGCCAGGATCAACATCTGGCTTCGGGTGGAGGACTGGACGGCGACAGGCTCTTCGAGTATCCATTGTTCCAGGACATCATGATCCGCCCCCCACTGGCAGGATCTAAAAACTGCTAAGTGCAAAGCTTCTGAGCCAGCCCCTTTGATATGCCGTAAAGCCTTTGTCATCAGGAGAAAGGTTACCAGTCGCTGACTACCGTCGATCAGCTCTAGCTGTTGTTGGTCCTGGGGGTCTGCCCTGAATAGCAGCGGACCCACGACCCAGTCTGCACCAGTTCTTGCTGCATGCATCACCTCTTCCTGGGAAGGCCAACCATTGATCGGTTGCCCAGGAATAGGGCCGTTGAGTGAGGGGTATCTGAAAGGAGTATTGAGTAAACAACTCCTGAAAGGAAATAGCAGATGCAGGGATGGACGATATGTTCATGGGCGAGACTGAATTTTTCAGGCCCATAAGTTCGGTTGGATGAGTGCAGCAGAAGTGCATGGTGTCATCATCCCGATGGTTAACAGGTCTGCTCCCAATCGCAAAGAATGCTCTGAGGCAAACGACTATCCCTTAAAGATCTGATCTTCATTCAGGGAAGCCATGAAGTACTCTTTTCCGGTTTGAGGATCTCCATTGCTATCCGGATAGGACGAACTCTTCCGGTTCCAGCATGATGAGAATGGCTACACTGCGGAATGACCCGCCCCTAAGCCTGGGCAAGGTAAAAACCGTCAACCCCCCCCCGAGTGCGTCCCCCGTTTAGAGTACCATTAGTGCGTTATCAGTGTACGGTTAGTGCGTTATCAATGTACTGTTAGTGTACTACCGATGTACGGGGGATGTACCAGGGATGTACTACCGATGCGGGTATGATGCGTATATGGAGTACTCCTGCGATACTGCTTCCTGCTTCCAGACCTATTTGAGGGCCGGCCATCCGGATTCTTCAGGCGCTGATCGTCCATCACAAAGCCCTTGATCATGAACTCCCGCAAATGCTCATTGGCCCATTTCCGGAATTGCGTACCCCTCGGACTGCGCACCCGGAAACCGATGGCCAGGATCATCTCCAATGCATAAAACTTGGTGGTATAGGATTTGCCATCGGAGGCAGTTGTCAAGTAATCCTTGACAACTGAATCCTTCTCTATCTCTTTCTCTTTCAGTATGTTTAGGATATGCAGACTGACATTCTGCTTGGAAGTGGCAAAAAGTGTAGCCAGCTGTTCCTGATTCATCCACACATCTCCATCCCGGGCCAGCAGGGTGACTGCGGCTTTGCCATCATCGGTGCTGTAAATGATCAATTCAGTCATGTTCGTTCATTCAAGATCTCCCGTTTCAAGCATGCTGTTGCGAAAAATAGGTAAAAGCGAGGCAATGTCCGGATTCAGATCTATCCAGAAACACTCCTGGAGGTGTTTCTATTAATAATTATGCAGTATTCCACTCAATTTTTCCATCGAAAACTCTTTTGCTGAAGGATTTCATGTCTGGCCTTCTCCGCCAGCTGGCGGACCGGCGTGGCTCCCCCTTTTTGATGCGCCAAAAAGGGGGAAAAAAGCGCTTGTCGCCAAAATGGGCCTGCTTATTCTTGATTGACATCGCACTCTTTCCATTTATTGATCGAGGGTATGGCTACATCAGGACCCGACCACTCGTATTTGATCGGTGGTTCGTTTTATCATTAGCATTCATTCATCCCAACTATTGCCAATGCTCGAATCACGAGTCCGACCAAATAATGTGGTAGTTTTCACATTTGATGGTCTTCATAGAATTCTAAAGATGATTTTAATGCTTAACGTACGGGTCCCTGATGTGTCTGGGAGGCCCTGGTTTGGCGACGGTTAACAAGATTAAGTATCTCAATTTTATTGGACGGAATAACGAATACCGTTTTGGGGGACTCAGTTTTGGACAGCAGTATCCAGAGAATACTGAAGCGATGCGCTCGATTCTTAGGCGAATAACTGACCTGACCTTTCCCATTCGCAACTCGGCGTTTGACCTGGAACAGATCTTTATTCTATACTGTATCCTATCGCCCTGGCAGTCCTGCAGGATCTGCGGCAGCAGCCTCGCCCCTTCTTCAAAGTCCATATGATCGAAGCCTATGAAGGTAGGTCCTCACGAATAACTCGCAGATCAGGCCGATCCGGCTAGTTTCCCGGAGACGAGAAAAAAGGGCCTCATCCAAATCAAGACCACATTGATCCACCCGTTCGCCTCCGATTTGTCCACCAGACGGTCGGAAGGAATAGGGATATAGTCTCCATCCAGACAAAGGGAATGCGCATTCAGCATCTCCATGATCTCGTCCTCACGGCCCTCCGGATCAAAGATCGCGTGAACCTTCAGTCCTGTTCCATCCGGAGCGCAATAGATCAGGATCTTGTTCACCCCACGCCAGGTGTTCCTCTCACCCTTCAGATAGGTCAATCCTTGAGGTAATTGTTCGATGGTCCAGGCCAGCTCTTCATAGCCGCTGTGCACAACATTCAACGCTTCCATTTCCAACCGTGAAAGGAAGACTTCCTCCACCTGGGAGAACTGCTCGAGGACAAGCTCCACCAGATCGGTATGAATGTCCATCTCCACCAGATAATCGGCCAGGTCTTCCGGATCCAGGTTCATCAGGTATGGCGAAAAGACCACTTCAGATCCATCCAATACCCAACGGAAAGGGCCACCCAGAAAGGCCAGGGCACCCGCATCCCTGCACAAACCAGGACCAGCCATATAAATGCTATCTGTTTGCGATCCGACATAGGCGAACAATCCTGCCTCCCGGATCAAACGGCCCAGGGCCAGGGCTGTAGCTAGATCTCCTCCATCGACATTCAAATACAAATTCGAACGGGAGGGAATATGATGTTTGCTTAACAAGGCCTCCAGCCTTTCTGCACTTCCCTCGTCCACCGGGCCTTCGGCGTAGATGTCCCAGGCGGTGCCGAAGATAAATGCAGGTTCCTGTGGGGGGACAAGTGTGAAGACCAGGATGGGTTCCGATTGGGCTGTCTGGTCTTCAGGATTACCGGAGGTCTCCGTCGACTGACAGGCGCCCAACAGTGCAGACAGGGTCAGCACAAGAACACTAGTGGTTGCGATGAAAGTAAATATCCGGATCAGTGGTTTAGATTTCATGGTTTTTTGGGTTTGATGGTGATGACCATCATTTTTTCACCATTATCTTAACACAGTTACAGTTCCCTTAGCGATCCTGGTCGTACCATCCGCAAATCGCATACGAGCCAGCCAGGCAAAAGCCCCTTGTGGCACAATTTCGCCCCGATAAGTCCCATCCCAAAACCGGAAGGGCGGTGATCTATTAATTCGGTCGAATGCCAGACCAGTTCGCCCCGGGGGGAATAGACAGCAATCTCATATTCCTCGATACCAATGCCTACCGGTAGGAACACCCGAATGTCCACTTGCCCGTAACCCGGTGTCATGGCATTGGGTGCATAAAATGTGGTGATCCATTCAGGGTCAATATTCTGAAGGACCGTATCTATAAACGTGTAAAGCCCACCGTTGTCTTGAAATGCCTGAAGCATGACCTGGATCGAACGATTGATATTGTATTCGTGTATGACATCCACTGCTGTGGTCTGAGTACCATCTCCCAGATCCCAGAGATAGCGGTCGGCTTGTTCAGATTCATTCAGGAATATGACATCACCCAGAATATTTTCATTCTCATCAGCTTCCCAGCTGAAGCCTGCCTCCGGAGTTTGGAATACCCGGATGACATCTGAAAGGTCCAGCGTATCCCGGCACAGATCATTATAGATGGCTACCAGACGGATGCTGTAAATACCTGTTTCAGAAAGAATGACAAAAGGTTCCGCCTCCTCAGATGTCACATCCGGATCAATAAACCATTGGTATGACAAGGCTTCTGTTGAATGATTGATCAAAGGAACATGAAGTGGCTGACAACCGACCACAATAGGCAATTCTACATCGGCTACCGGCTGTCCATAGACATCGATCCATTCCATTACAGTATCCCGGCATCCATATATATTCGATTCGATCAGCCTGACCGGATAAAGCCCGATATCTGAATAGACATTGATCGGATCGGTGATATCCGCACCATTCCCATCTCCGAATGACCAGTCATGATCCATACTATTCATGGACAGATTTGTAAAATCCACAGTCAATGGTACCCCACATAGATGTGAGCGTGTATAGGCGAAGTCCGCCACCGGGGTTGGAAAGACCTGCACCGGCCAACTAATGGTATCGGGTGGACATCCGTTGGATGAGTAGGCGATGAGTTGCGAGACCAAATTGCCCGGCACCAAATACAGGTGGCTTGGTGACGGATCTGTAGATGTGGTTTGGTCTCCCAGATCCCAGAGGAACTGATCACTGTTCAAGCTGGTATTGGTATATTCCACCAGCAGATCCTCACACCCTTTATTTACCGAGGGGCTGCCGCCAGCGACGGGTGATGGAAAGACGATCACTGTTTTACTGAGGGTGTCCCTGCATTGAAATGAATTTCTAACCTCCAGTTGAATAGTTAAGGGTCCAGGAGTTTGAGGTACGATCTCCGGCTCTGAAACTGTTGAAAGTACACCACCAATATTCCAGGAAAAGGATACTGCATCCACTGAAGTGTTGATCAGTCGTAGTGTATCGTATCCATGGCAGAGTTGATCAGGCGATAATTCAAAATTTGCGATAGGATCCGGATGGACCAATATTGCCCTGTAGCTGTATCGGAAAAACAACCATAGGCATCATATGCAGCCAAAGAAACCCGGTAGCCTCCGGGCAGTATAAATGTATGGACCGGATTGGAATCAAAACTGGATGATGAGCCATCGTCAAAATGCCAGATATAAAGAAGTGAATCTGTACCAAAGCTGCTATTTTGGAACCCGATCACCAATGGCGAACACCCTTGAACAACACCTGGTGAAAACGCAGCTGTCGGACGACCGATCACCTGTACTTCACTTTGAAATGTAGAAGGGCAGTTATTGAGGAGGGAATAAGCAGAAAGAGTGACTGGGTAGATTCCCGATTTGGTATAAAATGGACGGGTGAAATATCCGAACTGATCTGACCGTCGCCAAATTCCCAGAAATAGCCGGTGGTGTTGACAGACTGATCGGTAAACTGGATGGGACTATCTTCACATACGTAGGGTGGATGGATGAAGGCCACTTCGGGGGCCGGTAATACGCGAAACCATGCCGTATCGGTATCCGTTCCGCAACGGGAAGCGTAAAGGATGAGCTGGTACAAACCCTCTCCGGAAACCAGGAATTCCGGATTTGATTCATTACTTGATTGAAGAGTCTGACCGGATCCGTTCTGGAGTACCCAGCTGACCATTGAACCGGGGGTACTATAATTCTTTGGCGTTATAGAGAATGGTTCACAACCCTCCAGTGTATCCAGTTCGATGAATGCCTTTACATTGGGAGGATAGACAGTAATGTCCTTTGTGAGCGTATCTTCTCCACATATATTCGTCGAGATCAACGTCACAAAATAGACCGATACCATAGAGTCGGTGGTCGTATAATATTGGGAAGGTGGCAACGTATCTGTTGTAGTGACACCATTGCCCAGATTCCAGAAAAATGTTTCCGGATTGCCTAATGTCACATTGGCAAATTCGATGTACAAAGGTGAACAGCCTTCATCCACATTAAATCCGAAGTCGACCACCGGATATGGATGGACTAACACCTCTTTCTCGTCGATACGAGTTCCACACAAATTCGTCACTTCCAGCCGTATGGTCATCAACGTATCCGAAAAGATATGGTCGATCAGAAAATTGCCTGGATCAGCACCGGAAATAGAATCCTCCTGGATCAACCACAGCTGGGTGATCTGGTACCCGCTGCTTATGTTATTGACTTGCACAGGAAATGGTGCACAGCCTTCATCCACCAAAACGGAAAAATCGGCGACAGGGGGTGTAGTCACAAATATCTGTTCTGTTACTGTATCTCGACATCCCAAAGATGAGGTCGCAATATAGGTCAGTGTGAAGGTACCCGGTTGGGTATAGCTGTGTTCCGGGTTATCAAGGCTGGAGGTGGTATTGTCACCAAAATCCCAAAAATGACTGGTTGCATTGGTGGTGCTATTCTGAACAGAAAACACTTCCCGATACAGGGCAACCCCAGGAATTGGTACTGGATAGCCGGCCGCGAGTTGATTCGCAATGTTCGGGTTCTGCAAGCGGAACATCCAGGCACAACTGAACTTTCAAGGCAATACGTATAGGTATAGAAGGTATCCAGCAGCAACCCTGAGAGATCGATCAATCCTGTGGAGGCATTGATCACGCCTTCGCCCGTCCACCCTCCTCCTGCCGGAGAAAAACCGGTCAATATCAGACTTGCAGGACCATCACATATCTGCAGATCCGTCCCGGCTAGCAGGCCGGCAGCGGGGTCGATGATCTCTACGGTCACAGACTCCTTTTGTTCACAGGAACTTCCCTGTTCGAATATATAAGTATAGACATGAATTCCTCCACCTGCTGCTTGAAGATCGACCATTCCAGTTGCCGTATTGATACCGGGACCAGACCACACACCACTACTTAGATTGGCATTCAAAAGCAATGTTCCCTCGCCAATACAAATAGTAGAATCCGAAGAAAGACTGAGTACTGGATTCGCGATCAGTTCAACTACCCCAGTATCACGCACTCGGCAAGCATTGCGATTATAAACAACCTCAATCTGATATAAACCAGGGATTAGTCCTGCAGAATTGGAATTAAATACTCCTGAAGGATCGATCACACCAAGCCCGATCCAGGTACTACTACCCCCGGTAGGATTCGCTTGGAGCCCAAGTGCAGATGAAAGTTGAATGTCCATATCCGTCAGGCAGAGGAGGGTCGTATCCGAAACAGAGATCACTGGGAAAGCCTCAACGACCACCGTGGTGCTGGCAGATACGGGACATCCTTTCGGATCTGTCCAGTCGTAGGTGATTTGAAACGAGCCTGTCCCGGAAGTAACAGCATCAAATAAGCCGAGCGAGGGGTCACTTATACCGATTCCACTCCACGTACCACCTGGCTTATCAGTAGTCAATTGAAACGGTGGGCTATCCTCGCAAAGGATGCCCCCTGAAATCATCACAGATTCAGATGCCTGAGAAGAAAAAAGAATAGGACCGGGAACCGAAATGGAGGAAGATCCGGGAGTGCCTCCCGGGAAAAGCCATTGATAGGATGTGATCGTGCCGCCATAAGAGACATTGGGAACGTATTGCAGCATATCGCAAGCAGGTCCTTCAGGGAGAAGATCCACCTCAACTGCAGGAAGGACCTCAATTTTCAAATCAGCACTGTTCGGGCAATCGACCGAGCCCAGAGAATAGGTCAATGTATATATGCCCGGCGAGAGCCCGGCCGGGTCAAGTAATCCATCGGGAGTCACTGCCGAAGCAGCCGGTCCTTGACCCGTCCATTGACCCCCTGGTGGATCAGCAGACAACTGAACCGGAGCTCCATTCTGACAAAGCTGAGTTGGATTACCTGCAAGACTGATCGGAGCAGTTACCGACACTGCTACGGGTACGGAGATGGTATCATTCCCGCACTGGCTCGTTGTGTAAAGGGTCACTGTACCAGAGGATGTAAATGTGACCGAAGAAAACGTAGGCCCTGTTGCGCCGCCCGGACTTCCATTCGTGAAAACCTGTGAAGGAGTTAATTGAGCCTGATTGTACAAATTGTAAGCTTTGAGGGGTTACAACACTTTTATCGCAACCAAGTGGGGTGCTAATATCTGAACAAAGGCGTCTCCAAAATCTCCACATTGAGATCAGCACTGTTCGGACAATCGCTAGATCCCAGTGAATAGGTCACGGTATAATTCCCGGGAGAAAGAGCGGCCGGATCAAATATTCCCCCGGGTGTAATTGCAGCACTTGCAGGTCCTTTGCCAGTCCATTGACCGCCTGCAGGATTGGCCAGCAACTGAACAGGAACTCCGTTCTGACAAAGCTGAGTGAGATTGCCTGCTAAACTGATCGGCGCAGTTGTCGCTACTGTTACGGGTACGGAGAGTGTATCATTCCCGCATTTGCTCTCTGTATAAAGAGTTACCGTACCTGATGACGTAAATGTGACCGGTGGAAACGTCGTTCCCATTGCACTACCCGGACTACCATTCATAAAAATCCAGGTAAACGAGGTAATTGATCCAGATTGAACGAATTGCAAATCCTGCGGCTCAATAACACTTTCATCACATGCAATTGGCGGTGGCTTGATCTGGACAATTGGTGGCTCCAAAATCTCTATGGTATCTTTCTTGATATCCTCACCACAAATATTGAACGCCTTGAGCTGAACGATATACGTCCCTGGCTGTTTAAAGAATACTTTGATATGCTTACTTCCAAGAGTCATCAATGTATCGGTAAAGACCCACTTATTGGTATCGGCTGGTGTAATTGTCCAGGCTGTATTACTCCATGAATTTGACAAATTTGTAAAACTGTCGATAGTTGGGCCACAAGCAATGGACGGATTGAGAAGGTGCTTGAAATCCGCTTTGGGATAATCAACCACACTAATCGTTTTTGATACTTGATCCTGCCCGCAAGAATTGTATACCGTAAGCTTTACAGTATAGTTTCGGCAAACTATACATATGAGCTGTTGGCCATTGTCGTGTGTACCATCTCCAAATTCCCAAAGGTAATGGTTTCATTGCAGCTTGCATTTGAGAAAGAAGCTGTTTATCGACACAAATCTCTGTTGAGTAAGTGAATTTTGCTACCGGCTTCAATTTCACACTAAGCACGTTCGACTGCCAACTGCAACTTTTTTTCGTTCCATTATCGCAAACTTTCTCCCCAATAAAACAATAGAACTGATTAAAAGTAGGGCCCTTTTCGCACCTGTCCAAACCTGCATAATTATAGACATGAGATATATCATTATAATTATTTACTGTATCGATCTGGCCATCACCCCAATCAATAATAAATCTTTGAAAATCCAGAGTACTACTAGTATTTTTCAATTGTATAACACCACCTTCACAGATCACATTATTTCCGGAAGGTGAGAAGGCTACCTGTACGGGACCACATTCATCCTTATTACAAACATCTATAGTACACGTTGACTGGGCTTGCATTCCAAGCACATGCATCATTACACCAAATATCAGAGTGGCATATTTTCCAAATCGTTTCATTTCGACTAATTTATCGTTCTATACCAAATCCCTTCATACAATTTCCTACGGCCAGGTGTGAGTGCAGACGTAGGGCATTTAATATCATTTCCATAAGGTACTTCATCACCAAAACCGGCTAGCTGACAGGTTGGGCTTTTGGCCAGGTGAATACCAAGTGACACTTCAAGTATGGGTCCGAGATAATTTCTCAATCCGGTCAAATTAGCCGCATACGACACCCCGAGATCTATACGTCTGCCTGCTCCTGTCATTCCCCCGAATTGACCTTCGATGGTCAACCAATTCGTATCTTTATTTCGGTCCAGCTTGCTGACATTTCCATGGTAGTGGACGCCCATCGACAAATTACGGTTCAGATGAAACCGATTTCCTATTTCAAAGTAAGAGAGCTGACTCTGCTGTTGCCAAACGAAGACTGGTTGCGTGCTGAAAAAAGACCTGCCATTTGACATCAAAATAAATTCGCCGGTGGCAAAGACATTTATTCTTGGGGCTATTCTCGTGTCAGCACTCAAAATAGATTCAATATTTCCGGTGAACTCACGGTCCCCAAGCGAGAACGCATGATGAACGGCAATTCCGTAATGCAGCGTCGGAGACTTCCGGTTCTGCCGATTCAGGAGAATCCTGTGGCTAAAGCCAATAGATGGAGAAAAGAACCAAAGTGAACGTCCATCATTTGGCGGAATAAAGGCCGTCGAAAGGTCTACTCCCTGACTATTCACCGTTCCGTACTTGGGGTCAAGTTCATCTGAAAATAACAATCGGTCATAATCGATCCGCTTGGAGGCCCAACCGAGACCAAGACCGATCCGCGCGTTATGACTGGAAAAGCCGGCATCCCATGCAACTGTCCCAGCTACTCGAAGTGCTGTTTCTAACGTCTTCAGAAGCCCATCTCCCTCCTGATCCCCATTCATTGATATACCATAGTCGAATACACTGCAGGGCAAACTTTCCTCCATAGAAAAATATCCACTTTGAAAACCCGAAACACCGGTAGTATTCCATTGAGTCTTGTATTTGGCCATAAAGCTGAGCGCACCACGATATCCAACCAATGCTGGATTGAAGCGCGATTCATTCAGGAAGAACTGAGTATATGTCGGATCCTGAGCGACTGACGTTCCCAGGGCAAACACAAATACGCAACCAAGGATGACAAACAACCTCTTGAAGTTTTCCATACTTTTAGTTTACTAAATAATCACTGATATTTTGACCGGACTTGTCTCATTTCCAAAAAGAAAAAGAAAATCAAACTAAACCATCCAGTCAACAACGAGGGTAATCAACTAATTTTTAAGCATCCAGAAAAAACCTAATATTTATTTCCTTCAGGATACATACAATTACGCTAATATTTAAACCTATAACTTTATCCTAAAAACAACTTGACAAGGATAGCCGAAACCATCCAGGGCTGCGATGATGAAAGTCACCCCCCTTTTAGAGATCAAACAAGTGAAATCTCTTTAGGAAAGAGTATAAACAAAAGTGCCTATCTAAAGTGCAACTAACCCGCACTGATCTATGTACTTTTAAACAGCTGAACTTAATATTAGATTTATACCATATGAAGGCTCATTAGAAATGATTGATTTGCCATCATTATATACCAAACATGCTCACCACCGACACCGCCTCCACCCTCTACGCCCAGCTCCTCGAATATCATGACACCAACCAGGGAGAGGCCCGGAATGCCATCCGGGATATGCGACCCCTCTTTGAAGGGATCTTCAAAACTCTGACCGTGGGAGAAGAGCGCGCCTTCTCTAATATCTATGCCCGCACCCTTTTCGTGATGGAGACCTTTCGGACGCCTCAGGAGATCACCGATCGCATACACGGGTTCCGCCGTTTTGCCAACAGAGTGGTCCACGAAGAAGCCTTCACCATTTCAAAAGAACGCTACCTGGCCTGCCTGGAAGCTCTGGCCACCATCATCCACCATTTTTCTGGTCAGGCAATTCCGGAAACATTGTCTTCCCTTTACACCGGGAAGACCCGGCCCTTTGAAAAACCTCCCCGCCCCAAAGGCGACACCATCGCCGGAGTGCGCTGCGTGGTGCTGGAGATCGCCGAACTTAAAGAGGCATCCAATGGCACCCCATATTTCAAACTCATCTGTTCTGCTGAGGACACCGACATGGGTACGTTCACCCTCTTCCTTTGGAAAAGCGAGCTCAATGATCTGTCCCGCCTCCATCGCCTTGTCTGGCCATGGTGCACCCTGCAGATCCACACCCTGCGCAAGGACGCCGTTGCCCCGGACACCTATTCCTCTGTCCCAGAAACGCAGGTCATCCGGAGCCCGACTATCTGATCGATGCAACGGAAGTAGCCGATTGCTTTCAATGGAACGGAACCAACCCCTACCTCTTCTTTCTGAATAAACTCGGGGCTCCGATGCCGGGATCGCTGCTTTCGAGGCAACTGGTCAACGACCTGCTGGACCGCATCATCCAGGAACCTGCTGCAGATACCACTGACGTATTGCGCAAAGCCATTCATGCCAAAGCCCTCACGGCAGCCCGCTATGGCCAGGAGGAGATCGACAATGTCCTCGCCACTATTCGGGATATCCATCTGCCCAACCTGCGAAACATAGCTGGAACCTATAAAGGCAAACCGGTTCGACTGGAACCGACATTCGTCTCTGCTGCCTACGGCCTCCAGGGCCGATTGGATGCGCTGATCGAGGACCGCCGACAGAAGGACCTCAAGGATATCTTCGAATTGAAAAGTGGAAAGGCGCCCAAAGGTGACCAGGTCTGGATCAACAATCAGGTGCAGGTGGTCTGTTATCATCTGCTATTGCGCTCGGTCTTTGGCGACCGACGGCATGGCACCAGTGCAGTGTTCTACAGCTCTTCCCCTGCATTGCCATTGCGAAATGTCGCACCCAATGCCCATTTTGAAGCCGAGGTCCAGTTCGTCCGCAATATGATCGTCCGCGGCATCTTCGATCTGGCCAAAAACAACCTCTGGATACTCCAGCGACTGCATCCCCAGAAGATCGGAACAGTCCCTCCTTCAAAGTGGATACCGTGCGGAGCCTGGAAGAAGCCTGGAGAAATGCCGGCCAACTCGGGCAGGCCTGGTACAGTGCCTATCTCTCTTTCCTGATCCGGGAACTGATCACCGCCAAAGTAGGAGGCCCCGGTGATGAAGAAAGGATCGGCAATGGTTTTGCCAGCCTGTGGCTGAACGACCGCACGGAAAAAGAACGACGGTTTCAGATCCTCGACGGGCTGCAACTTCTCCACTATGACGAGGATACCGGTATTGTCACTCTCTCCTATCCACCGGACCTGCATCACAACTTCCGGGAGGGAGACATTGGTATCATCTATCAGGTCAAGGACCTGTTTCTGGACCCGTTGCACCAGCAGATCCTCAAAGGGGATATCACCCATCTGGGCAAGGATCAACTTTCGTTCCGACTGAAGAATCGGCAGCTCGATCCCGATACCTTCAAAAAGGGTCGACATGGGCCATCGAACATGATTTTTATGAAAGTGGTCTGTGGACCCAGGTCAGTCTTCTGCAAACCTTCCTCTCCTCATCTGCTTCCTTCCGCGATCTGATCTTTGGCCTTCAAAAACCAAAAGTGGGTGACTACCCGTTCACACCGGATCCGGAGTTGGATGACCATCAGAACGCCCTGCTCCGGAAAGCGGTCCAGGCAAGTGAGTACTTCCTTCCTCCAGGGGCCCACCGGTACGGGTAAGACCTCTACTATGCTCACGGGATGGTCACTAATACACTAAAACACACCCGGGCGAACATCGTCATCCTGGCCTTCACCAACCGGGCAGTCAATGAGATCTGCAACAAGCTGAGATCCCGGGATATCCCCTTCCTCTATCTCGGTCACCGCGGTTCGGATGAGGATGTCAGCATTCAGGGGCTGGCGGAAGAAGCCACGATCGATGAGATGCGGCATGCCATTGCCGGCTATCGGGTGATGGTGAGCACCTCCGCTGGTTTTGCCATGAAGATGAAGGACCTGTCGGCCATCACCCGATTTGATGTGTTGATGGTGGATGAATCCTCTCAACTCACCGAGCCCGGTCTGGCCGGCATTCTGCTGGATTCAAAAGTTCATCCTGATCGGCGACCAGAACCAGCTCCCTGCCGTGGTAGCCCAGCCGGAAGAGCGCTGTATCATCACGGAAGGGCCTTTGGCAGAGGTGGGCTATCGTACGTTGAGTGAGTCGCTGTTTGGCCGGATGTACCGCCGTTGTGTTACGGCCGGATGGGATCATGCGATCGGTATGCTGGAGACGCATTTCCGGATGCACGACAAGGTAGCTCACCTCATCAACCCGTGGTACGACAACCGTCTGGCATCGGGCAATGACCGGCAACGCGCACTGTTCGAGGTGTTCGATGCCACCTCTTCCGACCCTGTCGAGGAACTGCTGTCCCGATCACGCACGCTCTTCATTCCCACCGAACAAAAAGCCAGTAACAAAACCAATAAGGAGGAGGCCAAAAAGGTGGTGCGTATGCTGGAGACCATCCGTCGGGTATACGGGTCAGATTTTAATCCGATACCGTTGGGGTGGTGACTCCGGCGGGCCCAGATCGCCCTGATCCGATCGCTGATCGAAGACGATGAGCTGCGCGATAGGGTGTTGATCGACACTGTCGAACGCTTCCAGGGTCTGGAGAAGAAGCACATCATCGCTTCGTTGGCCATCTATTCGTCTTCCCAGTTGGCCTCTCCTGCAATCCCTCGACCCGGATGGGAAGGTCGACCGCAAGCTGGTGGTCACCCTCAGTCGGGCAGAAGAACAGATCATCCTCCTGGGGTATGAGCCGGCGCTGAGGCATAGTCCGTTCTATCGGGCGGTGTTGGAGTTGATGCAGTAAGGAGGTTATGGGGATATTTCGTTATTGGGTTATTTCGAATGCTGTCTGGATGCAACACAAAGGCTTTAAGCCACAAATTCATTTCTATCATCCATTAGAAATAGTCACGGCAATGTTGAGCCCGGAAGGAGCGAAATCGATCAGGGCCGGACATCGCAATGGTTGGGAGGCCGAGAAGGATGAGAGGAGAACCAGGTAATCCTGAGGGACCTAGCCACTTGGTCTTTATTACTTTGGTCCAATGCTGGATTATACTGGATTTACCTGGTCTTGATGAACCAGATAGTCGAGGCAATCGCGGAGTTTTGTCCCCAGATAATACGGCAGATTCAGGAGCAGATAGGGCTTCCGGGCCCGAGGGGTGACGTGTTGTTCAACCTTGAATTCTCCGGCATACATCCGAACGGCATAGGGATGGTCTACGCGTTCGATAAACTCGTGCAGGGATCGCAATGTGCCCGCCTTGCCCGACTTGATCTCGACTGGAACAGCTCTACCCTGATGCACCACCACTAGATCTACTTCGGCGGATGTCTGAGCCTTTTCTCGAACCCAGAAAAGAGGCTTGTGCCAACTCATGGACTCCAGGGACAGGACCTCCTGCATGATGAGATGGGGGATCAGGGCGCCTTTATAGGCCATGCTCAAGTCGGACATACTCAACATCTGGGATTGTATCCCCAATTCGTAATTCAGCAGGCCTGTATCCAGGAACAACAACCTCGGTGACTTCCGAATATCGGGCATCAGAGGAGGTGTCACATCTGTGGTGGGGTAGATCAATTGAATGACCCGGGCGTCATCCAAATTGCGAAGGGCCTCGCCCACCTCTCTGGACCGATAGTTCGATCGCCCGAAGTTCTCAAATTTGATTCGTTGGTCAATGGCGGTGTGGGCTGTTCGAATGACATGTTTCAATACCCGAGCTTCGGTATCATTGTTGGCATACTTCGCCACATCGTCTTTGTATGTTCCCCAAATTTGCTCATAGACAGGTGGCAGGTCAGTGAGTTGTTCTCGTTTTAGGAATGTTTGCACCACCTCAGGCATTCCGCCGATGATTGCATACTCGTGGAACAACCGTAATAAGGTGGGATGTGCATGTGCTGATACTGGCAGATGATCCAGTTGGTCTAAAGCAGTTTGATGGCCTTTGGCTGCCAGGAACTCGGGGAAATTCAACGGGTGCAGAAAGACATACCCCACTCTGCCGACCGGAATATTGGGTACTCGGTTCATGGCATGTTCCAACAGAGAACCGGCCGCAATGACGGGGAGGTCAGGCAGATCCTCATAGAAATAGCGAAGCATGGCAATCGCCTTGGGCGACTCCTGGATCTCATCGATAAATAAGAGTGTTTCCCTTCGTTGTTCGACGGACAGGTTGCGGTCCAGGAAAAGGGCATCCACCAGGGTTGGGGCATGATCGAACCTCTGGAAATACGCCAGATCGGCCACTCGCTCCAGGTTCAGAATGATAATGTGTTTGAAATGCGTTCGGGCAAATTCCTGCACAAGAGTCGTTTTGCCCACTTGCCGGGCACCCCGGATCATCAGTGGCTTTCGGTCCGTTTGCTTTTTCCACACCAACAACCGGTCGGTTACCTGTCTTTTAAAGGGCAACTCGCTTGGATTCGTCATAAAGTATAGGCAGTTTTCACCTGATATTGTTACAAAGTATAGGTAAATATACGTATATTATGTCACAAAGTATAGGTAATCTGCATGGCTGGATAGAGGAGCCTTCAACCTGAAAACGAAAAAGTGAAGAGATAGAAAAGGCCAGCCGAATGGGTGAAGGGCGAATAGCAGGGGTTGGACAAGCCTGGCATTGGCAGCGGCCACCTGCCGGTGGGGTTGATAGAGGTACCCTTTTGTTATTCCCAAATTGTTCTTCCTTATGTCCATTCCTGTAGAGGCGTAATAAACTATTCCCATCCTTAGTCGAGGTGCGGAGGAATCGAGTAGAGAACAGTTTGCTTCTCATTCAATCAATTCCACCCTCCGTATCTTATACTCTTTGTCCAATTCCAGTCGATAGAGACGTTCTTCTTCGCGGGTGCCTTCATCAGAACCACGGATCGATGTAAAGATCACGGGAAGGCGGATAGTGACACCATCTTCAAGAGGATCCAGGATGAGCCTTTCCCACTCAGGTTTGTAAGCCACTGGGACCACCTGTCGGGACCATCTAGTTTCCCGATCTGCAAGGGCAGCTTCTTGCGCAGAAAGGACATATTCCTCATAATGCCGTCTGACGCTGGGGGCATAACAATTGGCCAGGGGCTGGATATCACCGGCCAGTAAAGCCGCATAGTAAGCTTCCAGTGATTGTCGGATCCTGGTCTTGAGGGGATGATCGGTATATGGGACTAGACCAGAAACAGGTGGTTCGATCAGATCATCGAATTGCACTTGCCGGATGTTCACCGCAAAATTCAGATTGGCTTCACCGACCCCGCTGGAGGTAATGCCGAATACCTCCCCCTTCTGGTTGAACAGAGGCCCACCACTGGAACCATGAGTGATCTCGGCTGTCGTCTGAATTAATTGCTTTTCTCCCCGATAGCCGGAGACCACACCGGTAGAAAGAGTCTGGACCAGTCCGAGTGGATTCCCAATGGCAAAACAAGCTTCCCCGATCCGGGGCATTTCTCTGGCTAACGGCAAGACCATTCCCGGAGGTAAGCCGGGCATCACTCGTATTATGGCCCAATCATTCAATGAGTCTTGACGGATCACCTGATCGATCTCTACATACTTTCCTTCCGCATAGACGACCGCGCCTTGCATCATGTCCTCGATCACATGATAGTTGGTCACCAGCAAGCCATTGGCATTGATCAGGAATCCGGTCCCCTGAGAGATCTCCCCAAAGGTATTCATGGAGAGAATGAGATATACACCTTCACAGGCGCGTTCATACAGGTCTGCCAGTGGGGTGGGTTGTACGGGCAGAGTGGCTGATAATGAATCCAGATACGTTGTGATGGTTGCTGTCCGAACTGAATCGATCACAGCCTGTTCGCGCTCTTCGGCCAGATCAGCTGCAGCCTGGATAGCAGTAGCATCCATTGGAGGGTCGGTTTTACAGGACGTCCACAAAAGGAGAGGCAGAATCAAGGTACGGTCCATGGTTCAGAAAATTTATACTTTAAAATAGGCATCGAAAATGCAGTCAAATTGCACTAGAAAAGGTAAAGACCATTTGATGGCATGGCCCATTTTGAATAAGCCAATCTGTACAAAGAATTAAATCTCTGATTCATCAGATGTAATCGTCAGTTTTGGTATTCAACATTGGCCTAATCACCTCCTCATTCCTGGTCGCCATTCTTCAGATAATTCATCAGTGCACTACCACCTCTTCTGGATGCATCAACTTTGAATCCACAGGCCAATTCAACAACCTGTTCTAACGCGTGATATCGGATAAGATGATTCAGATTGATCACTAATGATTTGGACACCTGAAAAAACCGTGGATTATCTTTCAGCATTTGGCGGTAATGTCCTAGATGACGAACTGAGTTCAATCGGCGACCGTCTGCCAGATAAATCCGACAGATATTATCCTCGCCTTCAATGTAAATGATTTCACGCCAGGAATATATTCGATCACACTTTTGGGTAAAAAACAGGCATTTTTTCAACAGACCCATTCCTGGTTTGAAGGAGAATATCTTGAAAAGTACGTAATTGATCTACCAGGTACATCTGATCTTTTCTGTCAATAGCACTTTGTATCGCCTGTTTGAAATCTGACTCATCGATCGGTTTGACCAGATAATCGATCGCCGAATAGCGCATAGCCTTGTAGATATTCTCGAAGGTGCCAAAAGCAGTAATGAAAACCAGTGCCGCTCTACGCAGAATCTGCTCCGGTATCCGGTCCAGAATCTCGAATACCGAACCGTCACGCAATTGGATATCCAATAATAGCAGATCCGGTTTGGCCTCCAGGATCAGCCGTTCTCCCAATTGCACAGTTGCCTCCGCGCCAACAAGTTCGATGTCCTGAAAATGGCGTTTGATCAATCCCCGAATCAACTCCTGGGCCTGGATATTGTCCTCGATCAGTATCGCTTTCATGATGGCAGTGTAATATAGATGTCTACAATGGTTCCACCACTTGGCCCATCCATGACGACGAGTTGGCTGGGATACCCAAGATCGTTCAACAAACTGACCCGTTCATGCAGCAATTCAACTCCATGTGAGCGGTGTCTGAATATTTTTTGATCGGCCAATCGAGCAGCGGCTTCTCGCCCGATACCGTCGTCCTCAATACGGTAATGGATTTGATGAACTTCTTCCGTGACATTTACCCAGACGTGCCCCACTCTATCCAGAGGTCCGAGACCATGCTGGATGGCATTTTCGACCACGGGTTGGATCATCAGAGGAGGTACCATCGGATCATCCTCCCTCAATTCCTCTTGAACATCCAACACAAATACAAATCCGGGGATCGCTGACTCTGTTCGAGTTCTACATAATCGTTTAGCAGCTCAAGTTCCTGACTAAGAGAAGTAAGTGGCAAAGAGGCCATACCATGATTTTGCTGCACACTCAATTCAAGGACCTGCCGGATCAATCTGGATAACTGGACAAGCTGGTCGGACGCTTCC
The DNA here is from genome assembly GCA_016710115.1 of Saprospiraceae bacterium. Lineage (GTDB taxonomy): Bacteria > Bacteroidota > Bacteroidia > Chitinophagales > Saprospiraceae > JAGNXB01. The sequence goes on along the minus strand of JADJLN010000001.1, from coordinate 84,598 downwards.
TCTCTGGTTCGGTTCTGGATGGTGTTCTGTAGTGTTGTCATCGCGTTGAAGAGAAAATGCGGGTTCAGCTGGGCTTGAATGGTGCGCAATCTGGTTTCTTGCAATTGCTGGTTAACCGCCTTAAGTTGACGTCGGCTTTGGATACGTTCAATGAATGCCATAATGACCACTATAAAGAGAAATATCGCTACCGCGATCATACTGGATTGAAAATCCTTCCGCTTCCAAATGGGTAGAATCACCCAGAATTCACCGCTTAATACTGGCCATAATTTTTGGCTCAAGTCCTCGGGATTCGAGCACGGATACTCAAATTTCTGTGCCCATGATCCAGCTCATCCAGCAAGAGCCTGTCAGGTGATCGGGACGCTCTCCATTGACCCTCATCAATTCGATATTCCAGAATGGCACGGTTACCTTCCGGCCCGATGAGCCAGGTGTGAATTTCAAGCACTGATTCGCGCAGCGTATCTCTGAGCAAATGTTGCCTGGTCAGGGATATTGGCTTTCCGTTGATCTGGTCGATCAAGAGAACATGACCTGGCATTTTCAAGGTCGACAGATGAGCATAGTCAAACCGATGAATGCCATCAATGGAAGGAATCCACAATTGGTCATCGTCATCCAGATATGCACCGTTTTCATTTGGCTCAAGTACAGTATATCCGGAACGATCATCAAACCGATGGGTCAAACGAACAGGTTCACGACCGATATCCAGTATCCACATTGCCTGAGAACCAATGACCAACATTGTATCCGGACTGGGTGTGATCACCTGACTGATCTGGCTTGAAATAACATCCTTCAATACCGGTAAAAAGTAGTCACTGACCGGATCCCAAACGCTAAGTCCGTTCGATCCTCCACACCAGATCCGCTGGTCGTCCGTTCGGCCAAAACTAAAGGCACCCTGAAATGGGTAGCGTCCATTTTCCTGAGTAAAAACAGTCCATTTTCCTAAACGCCGGTCAAATCGGCCGATCCCGCCCCACCCGGAAATCCAAATGGTGTCCCCTAAAGGGGAAATCATCAGATCCGTACAACTGGTACCCGTTGAAATGACTTTGGGAACGAAGATGGTATCTCTGATCTCTCGAAGAGGATTGGATGGCAATAAAAATATATGGACCCCGGCGGCAAGCATGCGACCGCTTTGTGGATCAGGAATGATCGCCTCGATCGCTTCATTGATTTTCCAATGGTCAATGCGCTTTTCAGTTAATCGATAGACGCCCCGATATCCTCCGGAATAAAGGTTGCCTTGAGGACCAACCCACTTCCCGGGAAACAGCTGCCTGTCTGTTGGAAACGCAAGATCCAAAGGAAGAGGACGCTTGTTCTTTTCATTTCCTTCCTTGTCGATCTCTAGAAATCCTACTTTATGACAGGACAGCCAAAGTCTGTCAGGTAAGGTGGAAGGCAATACAGACCATGGATTACCACAAGAAGGTATGTCATATTTCAGCCATCCGTTCAGAAAGAACACATTCAATCCATCATCCGAGCCTGAGAACAATCGTTGGCCTGAGTGGTCTAATAATTGCGTTCGCGAATAAAAAGGGCGCTTGACCTGAATAGCTCTATAAAGACTGTCGCATAAAGCAAAAACCTCCGTTTGACCATCATCTCTCTCCACGGAGAAAGCTGAAATTCCTGACCACCTGAACAAACGAAATAGGGAATCCGGTGAAGAATTTACAGATTGATTGAGTCGCCATTGACTGGGGCTCGTTCTCAAAAATTCCAGAAAAAGGGGTCGATCTGTAGTTTTAAATCCTGAGGCGACAACATCATACTGGTAAAGATTCTCCGGATCCTGTCGAGAGCGAAACACAGATTCCATACTCCTCCCATCAAATGAATGGGTGAATGGCTCATAATATTTTCCATTTTCCCAAAGAGATACACTCCGCTTCAGTCGCCTATTCCTGTCATAGATCTGCATAGTATCCCGACCTGGAAGATAAAAGAACAGGTGATCACTCTTCCATTGTCTCAATTCCCTAACGGGGCCATAGCAGTGTAACCATGTATAAACATCAGCCAGAGGTAAGAGCTTACCATCCCGGAATATTTGATCTCCCATTGTATTGGATAGGGCAGGTTCCCCATCGAGTGAGAGGTAATAAATAGATTCCTTATACGGTATGGTCAGCTCCCTGGTCAATGTCCTGAGTCCATCATAGATAAAGAAATGAGAGTTCGTCGCTCCCCACAGCCTCCCTTTTTCCATCTATGTTGAGGTATCGAATGGCACCATCCAATTTGAGACGGTCCTGGCCACAACTCCTTACAGTGCGGCCATCGAAAACACTGATCCCATTCTGAGTGCCGATCCAGATCCTGCCAAACTTGTCTTCAACAAGATTTACGACCTGATTCTGATCCAACCCGTCTCTCTTCGTGAACGCCACAGAAGGGGTATACACTTTAGATGTCTGCGTCCAGGCACCTCCGGAGATGGACAACAGGCACCAAAGAATAAGAGCGCGATAAAAGGTACACATGAGGAATCACTCAAACACATTAAAGTACGTAAAATTAAAACTCAGTGTCATTTTCATATTGCAGCAAGGCAAAGTGTCTGAAGATTCAGATGGAGACCATTTCAGATGACTCCGGTAGAGTCCGGAGTTACATTCCCTTTAGGCCATGAGACAATTGAGCGGCATGAAAAGCAATTGTTGTAATCCCACGCAATTGCTCTGCCAGGAACCGGGTGATCAGAATAATGGAATAACCCAAAACCGGGTTCATGAAAATGATCAATACAATTCTTTCTTCAAAAGCCTCGTCCGATCCAAAAAATGGAAATTGCAATTCTTCGTACATGCCCAACAGTAGTATACTGACGATGGTACCCACAATGGCCAAATTCACGCCCAACCATATTCCAAGCACCTGAATTAAATGTGAGATCAGTGGAGTGGCTATAAAATCATGGTCAACGTTTACAAGTTGACCCAGCTGTCGATATTGATGCATCCAGAATTGAAAATTCAACCAGGAAGCAACTGCAACCAGCAGCCAGATCAGGATTCCGAATCCCATTTCTTTGGTCACTAGTTCACTCAACGAATCCTGATAATCGAACATACCGATCTCAGCCCCTTTGATCAGCAGGTAAACCGGGCAACCCAGATGAAGTATTCCGATCAACGCATAAAGCCCCGATTGGATCTTCTTGTAAAGGTCAGCTGATTCAAGTGTATGAATCCCCTGAATGATCCAATTCATATTTTTCTCTCTATTCATGATGACACCTTATTTGGATATTGAATAAAATGATAGATATCTACCTGGAAGGATAGCATTTAGTATTATTCGTCCATCCGGCAAGATGAGGATGGGATACATAATAGATCCGGACATCGGCGGAATGGCTATAAGGCACCAGAAATATCCGGATGTCGGCCTGATGTGCATAGCGACACAAATACCACCAGCCCGGTTGATGACCTGCCCTGGAAGAATTTGTTGTGATGTAGACCTTCAGATCTGCCTGATGTGGATATGCGACTTCATATACCTTCAAATCAGCCTGATGCACATATTGAGCTACCCAGATCCGCTGTGCGCCAGTCCATTCAGGCGCTAGAAATAGTGCCAAAAGTAAGACCAGTAAAATCCCCGGGTGCGTCCCAACATCGGATCTACAGGTCCCCATCAGATCAGTTTCTGCTGTTGATCTGGCCCACTGTTTGAAACAGACTCTGGTAGGCTTTTCGCGTTTCTCGGACCCTGGTGATCTCCAACTGACTCGTATCTCTGGAACGCGCAATGGCCACTCGGGAGCGATATTTCTCAAGTTCAGGAGCTACCGCAAGTTCCTTCGCCCTGATCTCGGCGTCTGTATCCAGTTTCTTCATCCGATAGTCCTGATCATTCATAGCCTGCCGCCCTTCGATCTCCAAACGACGATCGGCACGATCCACTTCTGCCTGTTGCATTGATATTTGATCCTGGTACTGTTGCTGTCGAAAGGCCCACTTCCGCTGAGAAGCCTCATCCAACTGCGCGGTCATTTGTTTTTCAAGTAGGGTTTCGCTGCGCACAGTCTGCACTGACCGTTTCCAGTGATGCCAGTGCATCCACACAGCGATCCAGATCCTTTTCGCAAAAAAGCTTGCCTGCAGCAGATATTTCTCACAGGCTTCATTTGCAATAAAGTCCAGTACAGCCCGGACCTCCTCTCTGCACCGGCTGTTGGTTGGCAGCAACATGGCTTTTTCGTATGCCTCATCATACGCTCCCTGATCTGCCAGAATCCTAACCTCCTGCACCCAAGTTTTACATTTTCTTTCGAGGTGCGATTCCCACGCCCTTGTCATCAGGACAGATGCATCGTCAAAACATGGAACACCAGAGGGTATCTGACCAGTCAACCGAAGACACTCATCCTCGTTCTCCATCGCCAGGTAGCGTTGAGCCAATTCCATGACCTCCTGACAATGCTCCTGATAATAGTTCAGGATATTCGATCTGGCGGTTTGGATCAGTCCTTCGATCTCCTTACCCCTGGTACGCAGTTGCCGTGCGGCATTCCGCAACAGAATCGTCTCCGATTCTCCGCTTTCTCTTACCGGAATAGTCAGTGATCCAAAGGTCAGTTCACCTTGCCGATCCATGATGGAGAAGGAAAAATCCAGTTCTGCGGCAAGCATGGATGTGCCGTTGACATCCACCTGGTTCAGGTAGGTTTCTGAAATGCGGGTTTGGATCACAAATTGTGCTCCTGAATGTGTTGAATAGGCCACTCCAGTTTTGGACATCGAACGGTCTATCAAAGCACGAATAGCTGGGATGTCGGCTTCTCCCTCCAGAAATGTGACCACTACAGATCCCTGACCAATAACGATCTGACCCGGTTCCTGACTGCTGCCCTCGGTGAGCAGCAGTACCAGGCTCAGGAACAAGAAATAACGTAATCCTCTCATGGTAATATAAATCGAATGGTCCCATTGTTCACAACCGGTCGGGGCACAGGCACCCGCTCACCCAGATGATCCGAACAGATCTGACCAATGTATTTTCTGAACTCTCTGCAAAGTCATCCGGAAGTACATTTCGGCCATCCTCATCCTGCAGAGGGATGCGGATCTCATCAAAATAGAGCTGATTCTCGGTATTCGTCCTGACTCGGAAGTTTCCCTTGAAAGCGTGCAGTCTGACCCAATCTATGAGGATATCGGCCAGCAGATCATACTCTTCATTCATAACATCACTCAGTGATGTGCGTGAAAGATCTCCCCGCTCGATGATACAGGAGACTGAACGTCCGTTGAGGCGAACATCAGAAAAGGAGGCATTTAATCCCTCGATGAACTGACTGATCTGGTCACTCTCAGTGAGTGCCCGCCGGGCGAGGTAACCGTAATCATCTGTCTTAAAATGAGGTGTTGCATCAAAATTCATGGCATACATGGCTTTTGACGAGACCTTATCCACTGCTCGGAGATTGATCTGTACACTATTCGCTCCGCTGTCATCTGTATGGATATACACTTCGGTGCGGACGAGAATATCCGCAGTAGAATATTGAAGAATGCGTTCTATAGGGTCAAAGGCGACACCCTGTAATGTGCTGATCGCTTCGTTCTCCTTGACATGGGCTAATATTTCCTGAAGATCATCCGGTCTGAATCCACGATCATTCATTGCTCTGGCCACTTCAGTGACGGCGGTTCGATAGGCAAAACTGGTTTCATATTCTTCCAGTGCATTTTGCCCAGTGGCGGTATATGGGAGGATCAGTATCCTGGGCTGGTGAACCTCCTCCTGTGCCTCCACGGAAGGGATACCTGTCAAGAAACTAATAGCCAAAAGCAGGAATGACGCCTTCATGTTCCAGTTGTTTACGGATGCTTGCCAGGTTAACCTGAAATTGGCAGTGGCATTGCCGACCTCTTTCTCCCTGCCGTACACCAGTGATATAGATATTCTGTCCAAGTCGCTGACGCACATCCTCAGTGATCAATTCCTTCTTCAACTCCTGTGGACGCCATACTGCAGTATTTTCAAATCCCTGATAGAGCAACTTGTCCAAAATCCGAGCCCGGGAATAGCCAGCACAATCCCTGATCTGTTTGGATGACTTAACCACCATTGATCCTTCCAATACCTGCGCAGTCGCCCTCAGGTCGCTGAAACTATCGTCCATCCTGGCTGACTTGCAGCCAGCCAGAGGACCATCAATGCAATAAAAACTATTCGGTACATCGGATGGATTCAAGTTGTTCTTTGAGTGCGTACAAACGGTCGCCACCTTTTTCACCGTGGCGATCCAGTAATCCTGACTGATATATTGATCGATCGAGATTCCCCCGATCGGCGTCGGTATGACTGCCCCATCCACAAGCTCTTCGTAATAGCCGTGCCAAATTTATCTCCTCGCGAGATTCCCAGTGCTTCAGGAATTCGCACCGTAACTGATGTGACTCGATCACGTTTGATCTCATTGATCTTGACTACAGCAAATTGTTGCTTGACATGCTCCCGAAAGAAACGCAAGATATCCGGACTGATACTGTTGATCGCAGCGGACAGAGCCGTTTCCGGGGTAAGCCTGAGCTCACTCTTTGTGCTGATAAAGTGTTCGCTCGCCTTGATCTCACTAGATTCGACGTCGATCAATTTCAGAGTCATGGTGATCGCCGCTCGATATCCCGGTTGCGTCGAACTATTGCTCTTAACGAATTTGATGGAGGTAATCTCACCACCTAAAATAATCTCCGCATTCAGTGCGCGATGTGCATCCAGCCAATTGTCAGCTTTGTAGTTTTCTGATGCACGATCAAGAGCTTTCTGACGCTGCTCTTCGCTGGTCATATCGACTACTCGATATCGTCCTGATTTTTGCAACAGATCGATCACAACTTCTGTAACGTGATTATCGAGATGGAGGGCATTGTCTTCCTTGAAATCAAATAAAGGCACACCGATCCTTGTGAGCTCCTGTGCAGAGACCTGCCAGGCAGCTATGGCAGTGCACAAGCAAAGACACATTCTCAACTTGATCATAATCCCTCTTCGAGTTGGCGAAGCGTTTTAGAGACGCCATTGATCTTTTCATATCCTCCGACATCAGCTCAAACAGACCTGGCAGAACAGCTTTGGTATTTGTAGCCGACTTCTCAATGCTTGCCAAATTCTGTTTCACAACCTTCGCCTTACCAATGGCCGCTGGTGACCGAGATTGTTTCAATTCCCTGAGTTCACCAGTCACCCCTTCGGTAAGGCCTGAATAAAGACCTGGGGAATTTGAGACTAGATCACCTCCCGCTTTTGTCATCTCACCCATGTTCAAGGCTAATTGACCGAAGTAAGCGGCACAATTTCTCGCGGAAGTGGCCTTATCCTCGCCTTTACACATGTCTATTCTGGACGAAAGGAATGTTCGTGCTTCTACTTCCGGCCATTCTCATCATAAAAAGTGACAACTTCGACCTCCATTCCTGTCGGATCATCCAGTGCTGTGGACAGCTTCACTTCATCTATCCAGGAGAGATTTTCTTTGGAGAATGAAGTATACTTTTGATACAACCCGCACTGATCAGCGTTGAATTGACTTAATTCAGCATTCCATGCGGTCTCAGCGCTCAGATATTGGCAATTCTCGTTCACAACCTTTTCTTTCTCGGCAGACCGCAAAGCAGAAACCGGTTCATCCTCCTTAAGTACTAATTCATCAAATTTTGAATCTTGACCAGCCAAAATCAATGGCATCAATAAAATGAAATAGAATAAATTTTTCATACCCAAGCTTTTCTAAAGATTAAAAAACTCATTTTCAGGAAGTAATTTATTCAGAAGTCAATAATTTAAATGAGGTATAAATTCAAACGGTAGATTCAGATAATCAATGGTCGAAATCCCAATCAAACGATCCGGATGGAAGACCAGGTGCAAAATCAGATGCGCATTTGATAGATAATAGGAGTGAGATGAGAAATCTTCCAGATTAAACTATTATTAGCACGCTACCCGACACTCCAAGGTCATTTACAGTAACCCAAAGTGGCGTGGGACTATGAAACGTTAAGCCCGAATACATGGAGGTGCAATACCAAGAAGATCTTCTAACCCACCTTGAGCACTGGGGAATTCACAATTATTCACAGCTGGTGGATATCACTTTGAAAGAATACACCGGAATTAAGGTTAATCCAACACTGAATTTTAAGAGCACTTGATTGTCAATCACAATTCTTTTTATACTCTCCCTGCGCTCAAATAATTGATCAAATACTCAATGTACAACTACCACTGGAATCACTTCACTACCCCCACTGGAGTACCTCACCTGCACCATATAGCTGCCTGAAGTCCATTGTGATGTATTCAGATTCATGGGTGAATCACCTCGCTGAATAGATCCTTCTGATATGGCAATTCCAACTGAATTGTACACCTGAAATGTGAGATCTACCTCAAACGTCTGTCCTTTCAACGGACTCAGGATCAACGTACCATCCGCTGGATTGGGGTGCAGAATGATACCAGTTCCTCGATCCTGCACATCATTCACATTGGTGATCAAGAAAGTAGCAGACTGCTCACATCCCTTACCATCGGTAACCGTCACAGAATGCAACCCGGGGGACAGTGGTACCGATTGAGTCGTTTCTCCCGTATTCCAGAGATAGGAGTATGGTGGAGATCCACCACTTGGAAAAGCGATCAGGGTATTGGATCCTTCATTGATAGTGACATTCAACTGTAGTGCCGGAGCGACATAACTTCCCTGTACAGCGAAGCATCCTCCTGGACTCGTAATCGTCACCAGATACACTCCCGAACACAGGTTATTGATCACCTGAGATGTAGCTCCATTGGACCACACATAGGTGTATCCTGCTTCTGAGGGTACGATCTCTAATCGACCATCACAACTATCTACACAACTCTCTGGGTCTGACGCAAAGGTCACCTGAGGGAAAGTATATGCGGTGAAGTGAACTGTATCTGCTCCTACACAACCACCGAGGTTAGTGACTGTCACACTATAGTCCCCTGTGGTATTCACAACGATCTCTCTGAGTGTGTCTCCGGTGCTCCACAAGTAGGTATCGTATCCAGTCCCTGCATCTAACAGGCTGAATTCCCCGATACAAACAGTAGTAGCTCCCTTGATCTTAGGGCTGAGAGTGTTTGTAACTACCACTTCCGCAGAATCAACACCGATACAACAGTCACCCCCCGTGACCAGGACCCAATAGATCCCCGGTTCTGCTGTGGACGTTATTCTACCTCGCTTACCATTACTCCAGTAGTAGCTTTCAAAACCCGGACCGGCATCCATTGTCGCTTCTTCCCCGTTACAGATAAAGAGATTACCCGTGATTTCTGGTATAGGACCAAAGGGGATGAACACATTCACCGTATCATTCACGGTACAGCCCTGAGCGCTGGTGTCTGTCACGATATACATTCCTGAGTTCTCTAGTCCAGCAAATGGGATGAACGGATTCTGAAGAATGGAGGTGAAACTATCTGGTCCACTCCATAAGTACGATGCTCCGCCAGATGCGTAGAGGAACAAGGTATCTCCAGGACAATGAGGGATATCTGCATTAGCTGTCAACGCATATCCATTCCCTACATTGACATGGATACTAATGGTATCAGAACAAGAACCTCCATTTGAAACAATCACTGTATATGTACCTGATGCCCCTACACCAGCATTCGATATGATTGGATTCTGTGTGTTGGATTGAAATCCTTGTGGTCCTTTCCAGGAGTAAGATGTACCTCCAGCTGCCATTAGCAGGATGGTTTGGCCTATACAGATCGGACTATTCGATGTAGCGACTCCATTCGTAGAAGAGGAAGCAATCACCTCTATCTCGTCATTCCCTTCACAACCAGTTCCATCGGTGACCGTCACGGAATAGGTGCCATTGTTCGTAACATTGATAATCTGACTGGTTTCACCCGTACTCCAGGTGTAGGAGGCAAATCCACTTCCAGCATTCAGTATACTGGTATCTCCGTCACAAAGAACAGAATCCCCCGATATCTCAGGAGTTAAGAACATACCGACTGTAATCAAAATATCATCTGTACCGGTACATCCGTTGTCATCCGTAACAGTTACTGAATAGGTGCCCGCTTGATCTACATAAAGATCCTCCGTTGAAGCCCCAGTATTCCATAGATAATTCTGATATCCAAATCCTCCATTGAGAATTGAAAATCCACCTATGCAGAATGTAATTGAGCCCGTAATTTTTGGCTCGGGATTTTTATACACCTCCACATAAGAAGTAGCACTTTCTGAACACCCTTGAGAGCTGGTAACTGTTACAGCATAGGTTCCACTATGGTTCAAATCTACATTTTGAATACTTGGATTTTGTTCAGTAGAATTGAAGCCATTAGGCCCATCCCACTTATATGTTCCACCTCCGCTTGCGTTCAATAACAGTGTTCCAGCGAAGCATATGGGACTGTTACTGCTATTTGCAACTACTGGAGTCTGGTTAACAACCACATTTGTGGATGTCCCATGGATGCAGCCACTTGCATTGGTTACGGTTACTGAGTATGTCCCAGAATGAATTGGTAATGCATCTGGAATTGTTGGGTTCTGTTGGTTGGAACTGAACCCATTCGGGCCTGCCCAGACATAAGATGTCCCCCCAGTCGCAAATAGGGTCAACGAGTTTCCGCTACATAGAGGACTATTACTTAAAGCAGTACCTATGGGAGAGACATTCACAATAACATCAGTAGTTGTAGTCGCTGAACAACCATTCCCATCCGTTACTTCGACACTATACGTTCCAACATGAACCAGCATTACATTCAGGATAGTTGGGTTTTGCTGGTTGGAACTAAACCCATTCCGGACCAGACCAGAATAATTATTCCCACCAGAAGCCATCAGGTTAAGTGTATTTCCACTGCAGATTGGACTGTTGTTGCTGGAAGAAGCTGAGGGTAACGGGTTGACATAAACTGTGACTTCCAGGCTCAATGAGCAATTATCATCATCAGTGATTGTTACATAATACGTCGTCGTTTGAGCTGGACTGACCAATATGGTTGGATCAGTCTCATTAGTGGACCAATTGTATGTATAGGGTGGTTGTCCATTTGTAATATTGACTTCAAGAATCGAGGTATCACCGGAACAAATCGTTTGCGGGTTCGCTGAGGCAGTGGCTGTCAACATACAGCATGCTGTCATTGGAATATCATCATCCCATAATGTGGTGACAGACAATTCTGCAGTGTGGCCATTTCCCGAAATATCATCTGTAATGGACCCACTCCCCTCATCCATATCCCAGCCAGCTATGAGACCTGTATTGTTGAAAATGTCCTCACATTCCATAAGATCAGTTACCTGGCTGGAAGAAAGAGCATAGTCAAAAATCCGAACTTTATCAATATTTACAGATGTAGGCCTGTCCAGATAATTATTCCGGTTCGCCATTATCTTGCCAATATTTGTTCCCGGACCCAAATCAATCTGATCGCAGATATCTGCCTCACCAGCCAATTGCCCGTTCACATAGAGTTTTCCTTCTGAGCTGCCGCATCCAATGTTACAACAAGGAACACCCATTGGCTCCCCATTCCCTGAGCCGGTGAGCTTATTGACCAGCTTGAACAATTCGCCCCTTCATAAGTGAAGTCCCAATTATTCCAATGCTGAGTTAACAAATACCTATTATCGGGATAGCATGCTGCACAGGTGGCATCCGAAAAATCAATCAAATATCCATTGCAGCATCCTGCCTGAATGCCATTATACCTGTTTACCCAAAGTGTATAGGAAAGGCCATCAAGATTTTCGAAGGACAATGATGTTGGAATTTTTAGATAATGACTGGAAAACTTCAGAGACCAATCGGTTTGCGATATGGACTCATTGATGAAAATCATCAATGTCATTAAAATGAAAATGAAATTCAGGCAAATTTTCATCTGAAATAATATTTTTTAATAGTCAATTGTATTTTTACAGGAATTACTATTTCACCTATACTGACATTCCAATGGGGCTGTAGAGATTTGAATCTAAAGTGAAATTCCTGGTCATATAAGGCAATAAAAAGCAATGGATATTTTTGATAAGGATTGGTAGATTAACCCAATGAACGGAAATACGATGCATGGGTATTTTTCCAAACGAATCATTATTTATTCACAAAGAGGTGTTCCTTAAGGGGAGATCCTGCCAAAGCGTCATTTCCATTTCATCAGAATAGATCTGTCTTTTGGAGAGCCCAAGTCATTGCATTTCGCATATGACAGATAATGCCATATCTGGTATGAAATCAGAAGATTACCAGAAATAGCGGTAAGGGATATAATGGGTCTATTCTATCATGCTGTCCGGCAAACCGCCCGACACTCCAATACTTCCTTCAACTTACCTTCCTCCTCGACGAAAATAAAGGCGATACCCACCTCTTCTTCTTCCGGAATAGCGGGGTCTGTATAGGCAACACCGCCCACTCCCGGCTTGCAATGTGCACAGCGTATCGGACGGGGAATCATTTGATGGGCTCCCTCCTCTTTGGCATACCAGATTAATGTATCCAGACCCCGGAGAAAAGGGACCAGATCCATGGAAGCGACATAAGGCTCATTGAACAGAAAAGTGGCCAGTACCTGCGCATCGAGATTCCGGCATGTTTGATCCAGTGCCTTTATAAAATTGATCGCAAATGAAGCAGGCTGATCCTCCAGATCGGGAAAGATCAGCTCAATAGCGGCCGGGCCACCCAAAGGGTCGATTGGGTCAAGAATCATACTGACAAAGTTTCCTGATCCAGTTCGTCAATTGGCCATCCAAGGGGATGGTCAATGAGATCCCCATCACAAACGACCATCCCTACTAATTGCCCCTCTTCAACATAAAACAAAAAAGCAAAATCCCAGATCATCTGAGGTTCTGCATCCTTTGGTGTCCTGAACTGGATACCCCCGACACCCCGATGACAGGTTGTGCACCATACGGCATGTGCATCCATCAAGGTTACTCCGATGGCGAGGGTTGAGCTGAACAGGGGCTCCATGCGTTTCAGGAATTCATGACGGTCGATATCCTTGAGATAGGTTTCACTGAAAAGGTAATTTTCCAAATGATCAATATCCAAATGCGAACAGGCATGATCGAACGCTTCTAAAAATTCCACCGGAAACCAGATCGGTTGGAAAGGAAGACTGGGGAATTCTTGACTAAAAGGATGTTCCCATTCTATCCCGTGAGGTTGTTTGGGATTGTTTGCGTCAGACATGGAATCAATTGAACACATGACCCTGTGGCTCCGAAAGTGCCTTGCGGCATTCATACCATTCCATCAATAATCCATTCTCCTCTTTGAACAGAAAAGAAAAGTCCCATTCAAAGGGAATAACCTCTTCGTCGTCGACCATCGTTTGCCCAATATCTGTATAATAGGTGATACCCTGCGCACCCGGATTGCATCGACCACACCAGGAAGGGCGACTGTTCATCAATGTGGCACCTACATCTTTTGACCAGATGAATCGATAGTTCAGGCGTTGTAGAATATCCGCCAGATCCAGAGATACCAGATACGATTCCTGGAACACATAGGAAACAAATGGCTCCAGATCCAGATGGGTGCAGGCCTGGTGAAATACTGCCTTGAACTCCATGGCAAACAATGGCGGTTGCTGATGAACCGGATCTGGAAAGGCCACTTGAATCGGATTCCATTCCCGTATGATTTCTTGACTGGATGGTTCAAATAGTCCCATATCTATTATCTGTATTAAGGCCGGATAACCTTCCTGACTTCCAACCACACCGGCAAGTGATCGCTGATGCCCCGGGCAGCATCCAAACGACTGCAGTCTCCAACATAGTCTAGCACTCCCGATCTGACCAACTCCAATTCTGGTGGATAGAAGATATTGTCGATACCATGATTTCGGTACTGACCTCCTGCACAATCCCTCTTCAGGGTGGTCAGCTGTCCCTGTACCGCAAACCGATACCCTTCTCTTCGCAAGGGGTTGAACACCGTATGGTGGTCCACGACATTCCAGTCGGCCATAAATATAACTGGTGTATCTCCGAAGGCGGAGGCCAGGGAACGGATCACCTTGATCTCCCGTTCAGGTTGTTTATCGTGAGGTACTGCATGAAAATTGACTAGTACCATGTCCCCTGCTGGGGTTCGAAACCCGGCCACAAAGGGTTCCCGCACGACAAGATCGGCCAGTTCGCTAACGAGGCCGGGACGACCGAGGAGACTGGCCCGGGAGGTCTTCCACAAGTAAGCATAACGCTCTGATTCATGGGCAGTGCCCGTGGTCCGGTCGCTGTACACATAATCCCAGTCGGCCCCGGTGCGGTCGAGTGCATCGGCCAGCCGGGCTATGGCCTGCACACCGGCCGGGTCCTGACCCACCACCTCCTGCACGGCGACAATTTCCGCATCTCGCAGGATCTGAGCCATCGCTTCGATCTCTGCATTGCTCTTGGATCGACCCATGTTCTGGATGTTCCAGGTGACAAGTGAAACGGATTGCCCTGAGGCCGTCAAGATCAGGAAACACCAAAAGAGGATTATTGAGGAAAATGCTCGTTTCATGGGTCAGCGTTACAGGTCTACATAGTCAAAGGGAGCCTGGTCCTCCCAGCTTTCACTCTTGCTTCCACCCAACTCTACAGGAAAGGCCATTTCATGAGCCAGGTCAAATGTACCATTCAATGATTCATATGCCAGGATCCGAACAGTTCCGGAATGGCGGCCAACCGGTCGGGGATGTCGGGTAGCATTGTCTCCGCGCGTTCAGAACCCCACACATTAAAGACCCGCTTGAGCTTCTCTGCCCATGGTTCGAATGCCGAAGGAGCCTGCCCATCGTCCCCGTCCTGGTGATGGACTGAACGGCTGTAGGGTCGGTCGGCTCGTATTGGATCATGTTAAACTGCACCCTCGCTCCCGGCACCAGCAGGTCTGCCGGAGGCCTTACTTTCCAGGTCACCTCTTCCTTCCGGGGAATGTCGTATTGATCTGCCGGAATAAATTCATCTTTTGTCACCTGGAGGCCCTGTTCATTGACAAGGATATCGCCTGAGGCAAACCGGTGGAACTGGTGCCCTCCCGTATACTCCTGAATGATCTCCATCAAGCGCTCGTCAAAAAAGTCGGGCAGGTCCTCACTGAATGCATTCAACATATCGGTAAATGCATCTGGCATATCCAGATCCACATAGAATTCTCCTTCATCACTCCAGGAACCTTCCAGAGGGTAAATTCGCAAGGCATCCCTGATCACCGTAGGAAAAGTCAGAAAGGGCAGGTCGTGCAGTTTGTCAAGATCGATCATGGCATGCTTCTTTGAGCGTCAGGAGATCATGGTGACGTTTAGTCAGGATCGGCATCTCCCGGCTTCTTATCGGTTTCAAAATACTGCTTTTTCAAGTCCTCCGCAGAAGAACCACTGTCCATCCGCATTGAAAAGGACATTCGGGAATGACGCTCTCTGGCCCACATCTCTTTTGACCCCTTTAGGTCGGATTCCCACTGCATATGATTGGCGATACTCAGGTCTGAAGCCATACGGGCCACGTCGTGATTGGCCCCGATATAAGTAAAGGTCCAGTTACCCTGTCCAAGCCGATCGACGAGATCCCGGATCGCCGTGCCGGCATATTCCCGGCTGGCATTCTCCATACCATCAGTTAGCACAGTGACCAGACACCAGGAATCCGGCTGGTCCCGGATCGCCTGTTCCAGTTCAGTGCAACTGAAACCCAAGGCATCATACAACGGGGTCATGGATTGGGGCCTGTAGCGCGTGTCATCCAGCGGTTGCAGGCTGGCCACCGGTTGGCGAACGATCAGGCTGCGGATACCCAGCCCATTGAAGGTAACCAGGGTGATGAAGTGTTGCTGGGCTGGGAATTCCTGCTGACTGGCCTGGATGGTCTGCATCAATTCGTTGAATCCGGAAATGGTCTCCTTTTTAATGGTTTCCATTGAACCGCTTTCATCGAGAATGATCAGGTTATGGATGGTCTTGGATATCGATTGTGTCATGACGGGTATATGTTGAATGGTGATGAGGAAAGGATTCGGTTTGGCTAGTTCAGCTCTTCAAGCTGGTCGCGAAAGAGGGGCAAAGGGTCTTTTAATGCCGGATGAGCTGGCTGGATTCGCGACAACCAGGATTGGAGCTGACCGATCGGAACACCCCTTGGTGCCTGCCCTTTGATCAGCTTTGCAAATACAATACTCTGTATCAGGGTTTGACACCGTTCCGATCCGATAAATAGTCGGACAATATGCTCGAGATGAGGCTGGATGACCCTTTCCAGATCTTCTGGCAGATAAATAAATAGGAGAAACCGAGGATTGTCTTGCGGAGCATGGACGGCCACAAGATCAATATGAACCCCCGAGAAATGCTCCAATTCATCAGTGAGGTCCGGCAAGTCATTCTGCAAGGGATGACCACTTGCTGTTCCAAATGTCCACCCTTGAAAGGAGAAACAATCCTGAAAGAGTTGCTTGTTGCGACGTTTGGCAACAGCACTTCCATCATCCCAGATGACCAGGTGAGCAAAAGATCCGTCCGGCTTCACCTTTATCGAAAAAGTCAATCCAGAATGATATTCCTGAAGGGCACAATATAGATCCATGAGCATCCCTTCCTGAATATCAGGTTCAACTTCATGCATGAAGGAAAGTCCGAATCGGGCAGTATCGAACCAGTTCCAGAATCTTGTTGCTCTTTGAGAAATGGTCATGGTAGTTGATTTGATTTACGGTAAAGATGGATCACAATAGTGCAAAATACTTGCACTCTAAAAAGATCTTTTATTGTTTGCAGAGGATCCTATCACTTTCGCGAATACACCTTATTCCCTGAACTGTTGATATAATATTGACCTCCCCTGGGACCTGACTGCATGATGCGAGCAGATGTCGATCCAAAGCTCGAAGAGGGTCTAGACGGATTGGTATAAATGGTCGAACTGGAAGATCGCTCCATTGCCGTTTTTCTTGCATGCGCTTCGATTGTCAGGAGCTGCATATTCGATGGCGAATCTGCTCCCCCTTTTGACAATGGAATGATATGATCGACCTCGTAACCATAGGGTACCTGATCAAGGCCCCGACTATCCAGAAAGGATTGTCGGTTGCCACTGCTACGCTTGACCTTTGGCAAACCGGTAGTCTCATAGGTTTGCCCAAATAAGTATTCCGTGTCACCAATGGTATAGGTGGATTGAGCTTTCGCCGTCATTAGAGAAAGTAGGAGGGCAATGCAGAGTAAAAGGATTGACTTGTTCATGGTGATTTAATTTTGTTGGAACAAGAATAGGTCTTGATAGTGCAACTAATTTGCACTACATTTATCCGTACCTAAATCAGCACCCATGTCAACCAATCTCCACGCCATGATTCGCTATCGCGCTTTGGATAAAAGTTTTCGGGAACGGCGGCGAAACAAAACCTGGGAGGATCTGGCAGAAGCTTGTGGAGATGCCATTCGGGAATATGATCGCAGCGATATGAAAAGCCCCTCCAGGCGATCCATCTTCGGTGACCTGGAGACCATGAAGTCAGGTAAATTAGGGTATGAGGCCCCGATCGTGCATTCCCGAAAACTGGGTTATCATTATTCTGACCCGGATTTTTCCATTTCCAAACATCCCCTGACCACAGAGGACAAGACTAATCTGGAGGATGCACTGTTCATTCTCAAGAGCAATTTCGGGGATTCAGCCATCTGCCCGGTCTGGAAGGGATCATCACACATCTGGAACATGGGGTTCTTGGAGAGGCCAGTCCCTTTAAAGAAGCCATGCAGATCGACCAGTCCTCTAAAATGCAGGGACAGAAATGGATCGACCCTCTCTTTACAGCTTTAAAAAATGAACAACGTGTGCGTATCGTCTACCAGCCCTTTTCCTCACCAGAACCCTACTCTACTGAGGTCAGTCCCTATCTGCTCAAAGAATATAACAACCGATGGTTCCTCGCCGGATATGACCATCCGAACGAACGACTCCAGAACTACGGCCTTGATCGCATTATCGACCTGACCAAACTTGAGGTCAGTATTTTGCCATCAGCAGTAGATCTGAGAGATCATTACCGCAAAGTGGTTGGCGTCACCGTTCTCCCTGATCGGGAAGAAGAACGGGTGGTCATCCGGGCTATTACTGAACAGGCCTTTTATATCGCCACCAAGCCCATCCATCACAGTCAACGAGTGCTTCGGGAAGAACCCGGAGGGACCGTTTTTGCCATCAATGTCATTCCCAATTTCGAACTGGAAAGCGCCTTACTTTCATACGGTGAACGGATCGAAATCCTGGAACCGGATAGCCTCCGACTGCAATTAAAGGAACGGCATGAACAGGCTGCTCGCCTGTATTCAGAATGATTGGAATGAACGGCAGCAGAAATGTTCCTGCGTTTCCGCCAGCGGCGGATTCCTGGTTAGTCTCAGGATTAGCGATCGGTTTTAGACGTCTGGCTGTTCAACGTTCAAATAGCTGCTCTACCGAGCACCCGTTCAAGGTTTAACGTGGAAATGTGCATTCTGGATTGGGCATGGATTATTCTTTGAAAAAAATAAGTCGGGCCACCCCCGTCTTTTAACATGACCTACAGTCGTGTAAAAATCCACCCCCGTCCCGAGTAATCGGGAGGGACATAAAACTTGTCCCCCTCCCACAATACTTCCAAACCCGGATAAGTCTGAAATCATGAGGGTGTGGTTTGGCGACGCAATCGTCCCATTGAGAATACACCCAGATGCGCCAAACCGGGGGAGGCAGAATATTTCTGATTCCTTGTTCCTTGATTCCTGGTTGGCCTGATGTGTTCAGTCGGTTTCAAAAGACTGACTGCCCGCCTACCGAAGGCAGGGTTCCTTTTTTCCAAGTTCCTCCCTCGAAATAACGCAATAACGCCTTAACGAAATAACGAAATAACCCCGCTTGAGACCTCTTGGGAAATGCTAACGCCCAAGACCCAACGCCCGAGACCGGCCCTCGGCCCTGTTCCTGCTTGGCCAGGTATAGTACGCAAGTCACAAAGGACTGGCAGTTGAACATTGAACAGGTGCTCATATGAGCACCATTTAAACCTTGAACCACCAGATCTGATCGTGACACATCAGCACAAAGCCCCCTACAACTGCCGCGCCGCAAACGTATCGCCCTGAGCCATATCCCCCGTTTTCAATCCTTTGGTCAGCCAGCGCATACGTTGCTCCGAGCTGCCATGAGTAAACGATTCGGGGACAACATACCCTCGGCTGCGCATCTGGATGCGATCATCACCGATGGCCTGTGCCGCTCCCAGGGCTTCTTCCAGATCCCCCTCCTCCAGGAAGTTCTTCATCTTCTGCGCGTGATGCACCCACACTCCCGCCAGGAAGTCTGCCTGGAGCTCCAGACGCACCGACAGATCATTGGCTTTTTCCTCAGACATCCGCGCCTGCTGCTGACTCACCTGACCCGTAATGCCCAACAGGTTCTGTACATGATGGGCCACTTCATGCGCCACCACATAGGCCATCGCAAAATCGCCACTGGCTCCGAAACGCGACTTCAACTCCTGATAAAATCCCAGGTCGATATAGACCTTCTGATCAGCCGGACAATAGAAAGGACCGGTAGCTGACGATGCATACCCGCACGCCGACCGATCCTGATCGGTGAACAACACCAGCTGGGGATGGGCATATTCACGGTTCAGTTGCTCGGCAAAGACCTTGTCCCACACATCTTCGGTGTCTTTCAGCACGACACCCACAAAGGCGGCCAGTTCATCATCTGCCGATCCCGCCTGCTGCACCCCTCCTGCCTCCGTTGCCTCACTCCCTGATCCCTGGAACTGGGAGAGTAATTGTGCCGGATCCTGACCCAACAGCAGACCGATAATGACGATCAAGATGGATCCGATCCCCAATCCGGCACCCACCTTTTTTGCCGTGGTTCCCTTGCGTCGATCATCGACATTCTGACTGGATTCTCTGCCTTGCCATTTCATACTCTGGTCAATTGTGAACAATAAAGATACACGCACCCTCGATTTCCTTTTCGAGCTGCCCTGAGATTTCAATTATCTTGCGCACCAATCACTCCCATCTCCATGGCTGAAAAGAAACTCTTCCTCCTGGACGGTCACGCCCTGGCCTACCGCGCCCATCTTTCCTTCCCTGCCCGCCCGCTGATCAACTCCAAGGGCTGGAATACCTCCGCCGTCACCGGGTTTGTCAATACCCTCTGGGATCTGATGCAGAACGAAAAACCGACCCACCTGGCCGTATCCTTCGATCTGTCAGGGCCAACCTTCCGGCACGTCATGTACCCGGAATACAAGGCCCAACGTGAAGAGCAACCTGAGGATATCAGTTTTGCCCTCCCCTAGATCCGGGATATCATCCGGGCCTGGCATATCCCGGTGGTAGAATTGCCCGGGTATGAAGCGGATGATGTGATTGGCACCCTGGCCAAACAGGCCGAAAAAGAAGGCTTTACCGTCTTTATGGTCACGCCGGACAAGGACTATGGCCAGCTTGTTTCCGAAAATGTCTTCATGTATAAACCGTCTCGCCAGGGCAATGGAGTCGACATCCTCGGTGTGCCGGAGATCTGCGAGACCTGGGGCATCCAACGGGTCGATCAGGTAGTGGATATGCTCGGCCTTCAGGGAGACAGCGTCGACAATATTCCAGGCGTGCCCGGCATCGGGCCCAAAACGGCTTCCAAACTTCTCGAAGAGTATGATTCGATGGAAAACCTGCTGGACAATGCCGACAAAGTCAAAGGCAAAAACGGCGAACGGTTGATCGAGTTTCGCGATCAGGCCATCCTGTCCAAAACCCTGGCGAGGATCGACATTCATGCCCCGATCCAGTTTGATGCCAACGACTACAAACTGGATCCGCCGGATATTGAAAAAATGTCGGCCCTGTTTCGGGAACTTGAATTCCGCTCCCTTGCCCGCAAGATCCTGGGTGAAGAGGAAGTCCAGGCTGGGAGTCAGGGCGACCTGTTTGGTGGTCCCACCCGGGTCAGTAACCCCACTCCGACCCAGGCACCTGCTGCCCATTCCGTGGCGACAGACAACATCCACTCCGTTGAACATACCTATCACCTCGTCAATACCCCGGAAGGGCGAAAAGACCTGATCAGGACGTTGTCATCGGTCACGAAATTCTGTTTTGACACCGAGACGACGGATGTCGATGCCATGATCGCCGAGATCGTCGGGCTCTCCTTCGCCATCCAGCCCAAAGAAGCCTGGTATGTGCCCCTGCCCGAAGATCAGCATGCGGCCAAAGCCATCGTGGCTGAATTCAAAGACCTGTTCGAAAATCCGGCCATCCCCAAGATCGGCCAGAACATCAAATATGATGCAGAGATCCTGAAATGGTATGGCATCGAATTGAAAGGAGAATTCCTCGATACCATGGTGGCCCACTATCTCCTCGAACCGGACCTGCGCCATGGCATGGATTATCTGGCCGAAACCTACCTGAAATATGAGCCCGTGTCCATCACCAGCCTGATCGGGAAAAAGGGTGTGCGACAGTTGAACATGCGCGATATCGAGGTCGAGCGCGTGGCAGAATATGCCGCCGAGGATGCAGATATCACCCTCCAGCTCTACCAGTACCTCTGGCCTCGCATCAAGGAGGAGCAGCTGGAGAATCTGTACAATACGATGGAAGGGCCCCTCATTCGGGTGTTGACAGAAATGGAGTTCAATGGCATACGCCTGGACAGCGGCTTTCTGGAATCCTATTCCAAAGAGCTTGAAAAAGAGATCCAGAATGCCGAACGAGATGTGTACAAAATGGCCGGGTCTGCATTCAATCTGTCATCACCCAAACAAGTGGGCGAGATCCTGTTCGACCGGATGAAGATTCCCTATCGCTGGAGCAAAACCAAGTCGGGACAATACAGTACGGATGAAGAAAAACTGACCGAGCTGGCACCGGACAATCCTATCGTCGACCAGATCCTCCGCCATCGGGGACTGACCAAACTCAAGTCCACTTACGTGGATGCCCTGCCCAAAATGGTCAATCCGCGGACGGGGCGCATTCACAGTTCCTTTAACCAGACGATCGCTGCCACGGGACGGTTGAGTTCCAACAATCCCAATCTTCAGAATATCCCGATCCGGACGGAGGAAGGCAGGAAGGTCAGGGAAGCGTTCATCCCACGTGATGAAGAGCATATCCTGCTGGCCGCCGACTACAGCCAGATCGAACTGCGGCTCATCGCACATATCAGCAATGACCAGGCTATGCTGGAGGCCTTCCAGGCCGGGCATGATATTCATGCAGCGACAGCCGCCCGGGTTTATGGTGTGCCGCTGGATGAGGTGAGCGGCGATCAGCGCCGGAATGCAAAAACCGTCAACTTCTCCATCATCTATGGTGCTGGTGCTACCAATTTGAGTCGTCAGTTGAACATCCCCCGCAAAGAAGCCGGCGAACTGATCGAAGCCTATTTCGCGCAATATCAGGGCTTGAAAAACTACATGGACACGACTGTGGAGTTCGCCCGGGAAAAAGGATATGTAGAAACACTTCTGGGCCGTCGTCGTTTCCTACGGGATATCAATTCCAAAAGTGGTCTGGAACGCAGCAATGCCGAACGAATGGCTGTCAACACACCGATCCAGGGCACCGCTGCAGATATGATCAAGGTGGCGATGATCCGGATCCAGGACGCGCTGGAAGCGGGAAATTATCGGACAAAAATGATCCTGCAGGTCCATGATGAACTGGTCTTCGATGTATTCAAACCGGAATTGGAAACAGTCAAACCGATCATCGAAGACCTGATGAAACACGCTATCCCCGATCTGAATGTGCCCATTCTGGTCGGCATGGGAACTGGAAACACATGGTTGGAAGCACATTGATAATGGAAATGAAACCACAGCTGTCCAGAACAAATTATTCTGCACAATTTGAATGCCGATAATTAAAAAACAACACTCAACCTATCCTAATATCCAAACCTAACCCCAAAAAATTAATCGTCGCCAAACCAGGGCCTCCTAACACATCAAGGACCCGTAAATCAAGCAAACAATTGACTTTTACATTTGTGTGAAATCAGTCAATCGTGCAAACTGCCGCATTATTTGATCGGACATATGATATGCATGTTTACAATACACGTAAAAAAAAGAGCGTCAATGATGAAAATAACCACCGATCAAATACGAGCGGCCGGGGCCTGATGTTGATGCCTGCCCATCAAGATACGAGTTTGCATTTTACTCAAACATGAAGGGAAGGCCCATTTTGGCGACAAGCGCTTTTGCCTTCTTTTGGCGCGTCAAAAGAAGGAGCCCCGCCGGCTGGAGGCGGGCCAGAGGTGAATTACTACCGACAAAATTTCTCCTAGGAAGCCCAGAGTGGAATACTGCAATCTGCCAAGAGTGATCTTCCCAGGTTAATTTTGAACAGAACTGAAATGAAAAAGACACTGTGAATCGGAAACGAACTTTCTATCGGCGATTGGCCATCGGTGCGGGCATCCTGCTAGCCGCGCTCACTGTGCTTTATTTTTCCTTCCGTACAACAGCGCTGCTTCGTGTGGTGGACAGCGTGGAATCCCGGTTTCACAGTCGCTTTGGCGGCCACCTGGATATCCATGAAGCCGGTTTTTCCGGTTGGCGAAGTGTGCACCTCCAGGGGATCAGCATCTCCAGTCCGGCAGGTGATAGTGTGTTTGTACTTCAGGACCTCGAGGTCAAACTCCGTCTGTTCCCCTTATTTATCGGTCGCGTTCTCCCCGCTTCAGTACAGTTGCGTGACGGCCGGTTGACTATAGCCTACTGTGATTCGCTGGACAATAATTATCTCTGGCTCAACAAGTCGGGAATAAAACGAACGGGGGCTTCCTCTAGCGTGTCCGCATCCAGTTTGAATCGCCAACTTTCAGACCTGGTCAATCTGGCATTTCGCTGGCTGCCCGACCGGGTTGACATGATCAACATAGGCCTCCACGTCGATTATATCGGCAACCACTATGCACTGATCGCCGACAGGATCCACTTGCGGAGTCGTCAGTTGAAAACCGATTTTCATGTCGTCAGCCCGCTCATGGATCAACGAGGCAGTTTGAATGGCACAGTGGATAGAGACGAGAAACGATTTGATATCATACTGGCAGGAAATGAAGGGAAATCACTTTCACTTCCAGGCGTTTATGAAATGGGGGGATTATGGACATCGCTGACCGATGCACGGCTTCGGTTCTCCGACCTGAAAATGGACGGAAAATATCTGTCATTTCGTTTGTTTGGTCAGACTGATCAACTCAAACTGTCCCATGCCCGGCTATCCGACAGCCTGGTCACTCTGCCCCTTCTGGCCATGGATGTCCAATGGCGGATCGGGGCCAATGATATTGTACTGGATACGATCAGTTCATTTACTGTGGATCGGTTGGGTGGTCATTTCGGTGGATCACTCCGGTTGATGACAGACCGACAGATCGCGCTGCAGGTCCGTATTCCGCCTGTCGCATCGACAGATTTCTTCGCTTCACTTCCTGCGGGTATGTTTCGCAATCTGGAGGGGATTCAGACATCGGGGACGCTGGCCTATTCCTTCGATCTGATGATTCGGGAAGACAGTCTGGATCAATCTGTACTGCGTTCTGCTTTAACAGGAAAGGACTTCAGGATCCTGGAATTTGGTAAAACAGACTTGAGGAAAATGAGTGGTTCATTTGTGCATCAGGTGTATGATAATGACCAGTTGAGTGCACAGTTTCTGGTAGGTACAGAAAATCCGGATTGGGTCTCTCTGGATCAGGTTGCACCAGAATTGCGCTCTGCCATTCTCACCTGTGAGGACCCTTCCTTTTTTCATCATCGCGGATTTTTAATGGATGCGATCCGCGAATCCATGATCCAGAACCTGAAGGAAAAACGGTTCGCGCGGGGTGGCAGTACCATCAGCATGCAACTGGTGAAAAATGTGTTTCTCAGTCGAAAAAAATTCCTCGCCCGCAAACTGGAAGAAATTCTGCTGGTCTGGCTGATCGAAGGCCAACAACTCACTTCCAAGGAACGGATGTTTGAAGTCTATCTCAATCTGATCGAATGGGGCCCTGGCATTTACGGCATTCGCCAGGCTGCAGCATTTTACTTCTCCAAGTCGCCAGCCGAACTGACTCTCGAAGAATGCATCTACCTGGCCAGTATTGTCCCCAAACCGAAAAAATACCGCTGGTATTTTGATGGGTTGCAATTGCGTCCACAATGGATCGATTTCAATCGTTTTATTGCCGGGAGAATGCAAAGCAGAGGACTGATCCCGCCTGTTGATTCCCTGACATTTACCGGGCAGGTTACGCTGCGTGGCCAGGCGGCGTTGGCCCTATCTGTACCCGACACGTCACAGGTGGATTCAACAATGATCTGGCCGGAAGGATTGTTGCCGGGTCTATTGCTGGCGCCGGCTGATACAGCGTCTCATTAATTTCTGATCGTGAATAGAGGGTTATTTCGGTGTTGGGTGTTGGGTGTTAGGTATTTGGTATTAAATTACAAGGAGGACAACATGCTGCATGTTCGATTTTAAAAAATGTATTACCCCAAATCTGTTCAAATCGTTTTAACCCGCTGAGAATGAGTGTTATTATTAATTGCAATAACAATCCATATTCATTGATTTTCCAATCAATCACCATGGAATTAAATGTCGCCAAACCAGGGCCTCCCAGACACATCAAGGACCCGTCCATCAAGCAAATAATGTTCTTTTGCATTTGTATAAAAACAGTCAATCGTGCAAACTGCCGTATTATTTGATCGGACATGTGATACGTTAGTTTACAAAATACGAGATAAAATGTTTTAAATGATGTTAATAACCACCGATCAAATACGAGCGGCCGGGTCTTGATGTAAATGTCAACTAATCTAGAGACGAGTTAAGGCTAATGTCAAACATAAAAAGAAGGCCCATTTTGGCGACAAGCACTTTTGGGTACTTTTGGTGCAACAAAAGTACCTAGCCCCCGCCGGCGATGAGGCGGGGCCAGAGGTGAAATACTTCAGCCAAAACTCACCGATTAAGTCATTGAGTGAAATACTGCACACCTGCCAGAGGTCATATTCCCAGGTATATTCAGGACAGATCTGATCGTGAATAGAGGGTTATTTCGGTATTGGGTATTCGGTATTGGGTATTAAATTACAAGGAGGACAACATGCCGCATGTTCGGTTTTAAAAATGTATACCCTGCATTCAATTTTATTCTTTCAGGAAATCTCTCGAACAAAGGGTAAACCTGAACCCTGAAGGGGTTGAATAGATTCCGTGCCGCCATCCAAAATGGTATTCAGTGATTGGATGATGCAAATCGCGAGACGTGAAATATCGTTATGAAAATGAGATTTGGTAAAAGAATAAAAGGGAATACACCAAATCCATTGAATAGAAAAAGAAGGACTAAGATTCGAAATACCTTCTAAAATTATCCCAAAAATGAAATGGCGAAAGCGACAACTGAAGCAATAAGTCCCCACATAAAAACCGTATAACACCACCGGAGATATTCATATTTTTTTGCCAGCACGATACCCAGAAAATAAAGGTCTTTTGTCATTGACCTGTAAATGAATTTTTTATCCTGGATGAGTTGGTCCATGCCCCATTGATAATCTTTCAACTTCATGTTATAGAAGTTGCCGAAAAATAGAAGATTTGCTTCTTTGCTTTGAATCGATTCGATCGTTACCTCACCTTTCGTGATTTTTGGCCGGGTGGATAATGTCGCAAAAATAATGGCGATCAGACACACCACCAGCAGCAGGATGGTCGGTATGACCAGGGCTTCATTTTCACCAAACTGGGGTACCAGCGTACTGACGGTGATCGACACAATGATCGCATTGATACTCAGCATGATATTCGCCTTGTTGTCGGCAATGGAACTGAGATTGATATGCGTGCGGTATGCCGATCGGAACATGGTTTCTACCCCCCGTCCGAATTTATTTCCCTCTGCCTCCAGCTCAATTTCCTCATCCGGTTCCTGAGGCACAGTACTTGGAGCATACAGCGTCAGCATACCGTAGAGCTTCTTGATATGCTTTCGCTTTAATTTGCCGTACAGCCGTTCAGCTTCTGCTGTGTGATATTTATGTTCTTCCAGGAAATGGATCTCGAAACGAAGCCATTCCGGTTCGCTCATCACCTTATTCTGCGAAAGAAGAAATTCCTGACGCAATTTGCCGGCAAACGTCCAGTATTCCGGTGTGCCAAGATGACTGAGATCGGCGTCGCAGATGCTCGACTGCAAGCGTGACCAGGGCTGTTGCGGCATCTTTGTTGCCCCGATACCAGCCTCCACCTGACGCATCACCTCTTCACTGACATTCCTGGCAGACAATACTTCCCGGGCTATCGCCTGGCTTCGGGCTTCATGACCGGATGGACCTTCTGTATAGCCCTGATCGTGAAACCAACCGGCAATCTCCAGGATGGCTTTTTCGTCTTCTGTCAGTTCAGCTTCCTCGGCCAGCAGCCGCAACGAGCTGACCATCTGCTCCGTGTGGACCAGGTCATGAAAACAATAGGTTTCCGGTACTCGTAAGGGAATTTCCCGACGAGCATGTTCCTGGCAAAAGGCGACTAGTTCCTGCATGGATGACATAGGATGGGAAAGTTAGGCCGGAATTTTCAATTCTTCCGTTCCCGAGCAGGAAAAAGCCGCAGAATTGGCCTTGCATGGGGTCCAAACGGTCTATTCGTGGAACCGATTGAACCAGATATTTCCGTTATCCTCGTCCACATACAGGTCGATCACCCATTGGGTGCCATCTTCCATCACCAGAAAGATTTCTGTCTGAGGAGGCAACGTCTCGATCAAGCCACCAAAACTGGTTTCAGCTTCTTTGACACAGTCCTGAGCCACCAGCCAGTCAGCGACCTTTTGCGTGTTGACTTCCCATTCTGCATTCGTTTGGGCCTTTGCCTGGATATCGATCTCATTTCCTGCGACCACAAGGTCGTTGCCTTCCATGGCCTGACAGAAGAGGGAAGGATCTTTCTGATCTTGCTTTGAACATCCGGAACTGCAGACCAAGAGGAGTCCAGCAGATAGAAGGAGGAGGATACGTGTCATGATGCCGTTTTCCCTATCAACGAAGGCTCAAGTCCTTTCGTTGGATCTGCTCCCATGCCTGCTGTCCGCATTCAAGGAAAGAGGCAAATTCTCCGGCATCCGGTGTGTATCCAACCGGGGAGTTCAACAACTGCCCATCCGGGCCGATCAGCACATAATAGGGCTGACTGTTGTTGTTGAAATACTCTGTCTGGAAATGAGCCCATTTGTCGCCTGTGCGTCGCAGTGTTCGCTGCCCCGTCACCTTGGAACTGACCGTGACCTGTTCCTCGAGTGGCAGTTCGATCTTTTCATCGACATACAGGGATATCAGAACATAATCGTCTTTGATCAATCCATAGACCTCCTTGGTGGGCCAGACATGTTCTTCCATCTTCCGGCAATTCACACAGGCATGACCGGTAAAATCGATCATGATGGGTTTGTTGACCTTGCGGGCATAGGCTACTCCGGAATCCAGGTCCTTGAAACAATCGAGATTATTTGGACACTCTTTCGGATGAAGCCAGCTGTACCCGACAGGTGGTGCCAGTCCGCTGAGCAGCCCCAGGGAAGTGAATGATTGCTTGTCTTCATCAAACCGGAAACCGGTCATCAGATAGATGGCTGTGACCAGGGACAAGGCCCCCAGACCGAGACGTACCTTGCCAGGTTTGTCATTCGGAGAATCGTGCGGGAAGCGGATAAAGCCAAACAGGTAGGCAGCCATGGCCAATGCCACCAGGATCCAGATGATCAGGAACGGCTCAATCTTCAACAGGCCCCAATGCTTGACGAGATCGGCATTGCTCAGGAATTTGAAGGCCAGTGCAAGTTCCAGAAAACCCAACACCACCTTTACCGTATTCAACCAGCCACCGGAACGAGGAAGCGTGTTCAACCAACCTGGAAACGCAGCAAACAAGGCAAATGGAAGCGCCAGGGCGATCCCGAATCCACTCATCCCCGCAGTCAGCTGCATGGCTCCACCATCTGATGACAGGGCTCCGGCAAGCAGGGAACCCAGGATGGGACCCGTGCAGGAAAAGGACACCAGCGCCAGAGTAAGGGCCATGAAAAATATACCAAAAACGCCACCCACCCCTTCGGCAGAACTCACCCTGTTGGTGAAGGCAGCCGGCATCGTGATCTCGTAGTATCCAAAAAAGGAGAAGGCAAAAAAGAGGAAAATGACAAAAAAGGAAATATTCAACCAGATATTGGTGGAGATGTCATTCAGGATGTCGGGATTCAGACTGTCCATTACATGGAACGGAATACTCAGCAGCAGGTAAACCAGGAAAATAAAAAACCCGTACAGTGTGGCATTGATCAAACCCTTTTTCCTGTCTTTACTCCCTTTTGTGAAAAAGCTGACCGTCAGCGGGATCATCGGGAATACACAAGGTGTCAGGAGGGCGAGCAACCCGCCAAAAAATCCCAGCAGGAAGATGGTCCACATGCTCTTTCCCCCGGTCTGGACAGAAGATGTAAAGGAGCAATCCTTGACCGGATTCTCCAGATCGACGGATGCAAACGGATAGGTTCCTTCCAGATTCCCTGTTATATTCTGGTCTTCCGATCCCAACCGGATCTTTCCGGCTGCAAAATCAATGGTAAAATCAACGACCTGAGGTGGAAGGCAACGCCGGTCGTCACAGGTCATGAATTCAAGATAACCGACCTGTGGAGTCGATGGATCGGTCACCGTAAAATCCTGTTCGAAGGTGAGGTCGGCCTTATGTTTGACCACCTGCATGTCGAAGATGGGATCGAATACATCCATACGATGTGTACCCGATTCGCGAAGTGCTCCATTCGGCGATACACCCGGTTGCTCGTCAAACCCGAAGGTGGTGGGGATAGGACCATCACCACTGTTGTCTTTGGAATACACATACCAGCCCTCATCGATCTTCGCGGAAAACACAGCCGTATAAGATCCTTCGCCGGTTTGATTTAATACAGCTGACCAGGTTACCGGTTGCAATATGCCATCCTGACTGTCATCAGCGACAGCCACTTCCTCTTCAGGCAGGTCGACGGTCAATGTGCCGGAAGGAACTTTTTCCTCTGCGGGTTTTTCGGCTTTGATCTCAAAGGAAAAATCAACCTGTTTCGGAGGCAGACAACGTTCATGGTCACAGGTCATGAATTCCAGCCAACCGGTGATCGGTTTGCTCAGGTCTGTTACCCTGACTTTCTGCCGGAAAACCACTTCGGTGGTGTATTTGACCACCTCCATCTCAAAGATCTTGTCATACCCCGCATGTCGGTCTCCCTCTTCCCGGGTTTTTCCGATCCGGGAGTAATGTGCACCTTCCGTGAATGTAAAAGACGTCGGGATAGGACCATCACCGACCAGGTCCTGGGAATAGATCGTCCACCCGTCATCGATTTTGGCCCTGAAGATCAATTCGTATTCCTGGCCACTCAGTTTCTTATAGGATTGGCTCCAGTGAACCGGGTCAAAGATCTGACCATGACTGACCCCATTGAACAGGAACAGCAGAAGAATGACAAGGAGATCGGAAAGACGCTTCATAAATCACACATTAAGGAATATCTACCGTGAATTTCTGACGAATGGGAGGCAGACATTTTGTTTCATCACAAGTCATGTACGTATAACTTCCAGTGATGGTCCTGGCACCTGCCGGCACCTTCACCTGGGAAATAAAGGTAGCCTGTTGGCTGAACTTGACGAGGTCCATTTCGAAAATCGGATCATACACTTCGTGTTTGTTGCCGTCTTCCCGTTTGCTCATCTGTTTGGCTCCTTCCTCGAATTCAAATGAAGTGGGAATTGGCCCCTCATCCGGAGCAAGGAACTGGGAGTAGAGATACCACCCGTCCTGAATAGTCACATCTGCAATCAGCGAATAAGTCGTTTCATTGACCTTTTCAACGCGCAATGCCCATTCAGTGACCTGTTTCGGCTGCCCGAATCCGGCAAGCGGCAGCAACAGGAGAAGAATAAACGTGGTCTGGCGATAACCCATAATGGTGTGTTTTCTGATTGAACCTGCAAGTTGCCCGGTTTTCAGGGAGGAAACCGTAAATCAACCTGGATTAACATTACTTTAAACGCCTTTTCTCCGGTGTTACGCCGAAGTGACTGTCCCTGTCTTCACTCTGGATCGGCACATTCTGATCCATCTTCACAGGGTGATCAGTGGAAAATATTGATACACCAGTACGGCAATGAACAACAGGAAGTGGACCATTTCCGCCTGTCCGGGCCGCAATCTGGCCATCCACAATCCCAGCAACGTTCCCAGTGGGACAACCGTCAGGAGAAAATGAGCACTTTCGACCCGAGGCACAACCAGCAATGAGGCCAGCGTCAGCAAGCAGGCCCAATGCAGGACCTGGATATTCTTCTGAACCTGCATGGTTTCTCCCAGTGACACCTTGTTGTACCGGGAGATCACTGCAATGAGCAGGAGGATCAGCAACACCATCTGGATCTGGATCCGGATCCCTTCAGGCCCGACAAAGACAGGTGGCCATCCCCAGGAATAACCCGCCAGTTCCATGAATGTCCCTGCCGGTTCCAGCAGGAAATCTAGCACACCTAAAAAACACCAGGGTAATAAAAAACCGATTCCGTATTGCAGGAACTCCAGGAATCGTCGGCTCCGCATGATCCCGATGCCGATCCATCCAAGCAACACAAAAACGATATACCCCTGGACCGTCAACGCCGCCAGACTGATCAGGATACCTGTGTTGAACACGGACTGGGATGTTTCCTGATGTTTATAAACCTTGTAGAGCTGAAGGATGGCCAGCACTAGAAACGAGTTGGCTACCAGATGCGGAGTCAACCCGTAAAACTCTGGGGTTGCCGAATACAGAAATGCGATGAACAACCCGGGAAACAGGGTGGCTTGGGGACCCATGCGATACTGGTTCGCCAGATAACTCATGCCCAGCCCTTGAAGCCAGACCAACAGGATGGCCGCCGTGATGCGAAAGGACTGCGCCTCAGGCAATACACTCATCAACCATTGATAGACAAATCCACCCTGCTCCGTCAGTGCAACCGGACTGACCAGATAGGCCGGTACCCACAGGATGGCCAGGTAGACCAGAACCAGAAGATGGATGAAGAGTTGATTGGTGCGAAAAATCTGGAGCACGGATACCGTCCTTTGTGACGAAGATACGCGGTGGGGATGATTGTGGATCGGGAATTACGCTTCTCCTTCCTCCGCAATCGTCATCCACTCGAGTTCCTTTTCTTCTATTTGTCCCTGCAGTTGATCCAATTCCTTGCTCAATCGGGTTATCTCTTCTCCAGCCAAAACCTGGTCTTCAAACCGGGCAAGGATAGTCTTTTTCTGTTCTTCCAGACGGGCGATCTCCTTCTCCAGTTTATCCATCTGTCGCTTTTGCTGGTAGGTGATTTTCGGTTGAATCCCCTTCCGTGGAACATCAGCCTTCACGGGTTCCGGGTCGCGGGATGCGCGGTCTTCCCGTTGTTTTTCCCGCAGCCACGACCTGTATTCGGTATAGGTTCCGTTGTAATCGCGAATCTTGCCCTCCCCTTCAAAAACAAAGAGATGGTCGACGATCTTGTCCATGAAATACCGGTCGTGAGTGACGATGAGTACTACCCCGGGAAAATCGAGGAGATAATCCTCCAGCACATTCAGGGCCAGGACGTCCAGGTCATTGGTCGGTTCATCCAGGATCAGGAAATTCGGATTGTGCATCAAAATGCATAACAGGTGTAAACGCCGGCGTTCTCCACCCGACAACTGGGAAACATACACCTGTTGCTGCGGCCTGGAAAATAGAAACCGCTCCAGCAATTGGGGAGCTGTCAGTTTCTGACCCTTGTCGAGGGGGACAAATTCGGCAATGTCCCGAACCACATCAATCACCCGTTTATCCTGGTCCAGCTGAAGCCCGGCCTGTGTATAATATCCGAAGACCACTGTCCCACCGATGACGATCTTGCCACTGTCGGGTCGAAGTTCTTCAGTGAGCATCTGGAGAAAGGTCGTTTTTCCGATCCCGTTCGGGCCCACAATACCGACCCGTTCCCCTTTGCGAAACTTGTAGGAAAAGTGGTCCACCAGGAGCTTGTCACCAAACCGTTTGGTGAGATAATGGGCCTCCAGGATCTTGCTCCCCAGGCGGCTGCCTTTCAGATCGATCTGCAGGTCCTTATCGGGCCCTTTGACCGAAGCTTCTTCCTTGATCTGGTAAAAGCGATCGACCCTGCTTTTGGCCTTGGTCCCTCGGGCCGAAGGTGATCGACGCACCCACTCCAGTTCACGCAACATCAACTTGCGCAATTTCCCGGTCTCCACCTGTTGCGTCTCTTCCCGGGTGGTCTTCTTTTCCAGAAAATCGGCGTAATTCCCCTTGTATTTATAGATCTGCCCACGGTCCAGCTCGACAATGGTGTCACACACGTTCTCCAGAAAATACCGGTCGTGGGTGACGATAAAGATGGTCAGACCCTGTTGGCTGAGAAACTGTTCCAGCCATTCGATCATTTCGACATCCAGGTGGTTGGTCGGTTCATCCAGGATCAGAAAATCGGGTTCTTCGAGAATGACCCGAGCCAGATCCAGTCGCTTCTGTTCGCCGCCCGACATCTGGCCCACCGTCTTTTCGAGATCGTGCAGGTTGAGTTTGCCCAACACTTCTTTGATCCGGGATTCCTTTGCCCATCCCCCCTTTTCGTCCATGTCATGCAAGACGGTTTGCATATCGGCATGGTGGGGGTCACGATCCATTAACTCCTGGTATCGTGCTACCAGTTTCAGGACCGGGTCACCGGTATTCAGGATCACATCGATCACCCGGTGTCGATCCTCGAATTGGGCATCCTGAGTCAGGAACCCCAGACGTGCTTCCGGGTGAACCGCTACCCGGGCATGCGTACCTTCCGGGAGGTCTACACCGGCTGCAACACGTAACAGAGTACTCTTTCCCGAGCCGTTGCGGGCGACCAGACCCACCTTCTGGCCTTTGTTGATATGCAGGCTGACCTGATCGAAGAGGATCTTCTCACCATACGATTTGCTGACATTGTCCAGTTCGAGATAGGTCATAGCCTGCAAAGGTACATCGGTCGACTTCGCCAATGCCGATGCCCATTGACTTCTTCACAATTTTTTCGATCACCGTTCTAGTATGCCACTTCTTACTTCGATTTCGAAGCACCCCGCCGGGCAGAAAAAACCCCGCGGTTTTCACCGCAGGGTACACGTTGCTTAACGCTTCACTCATTACCTCTTGACCAAAACGCGGTGGTGAGAAAGCCCCGTATCCACCTTGGCCTGATAGAAAGAACCTGACTGGCTGATAAATGCTGCCTGAATCTGAAAAAAGTCTCATCTTTTTTTTGCAGAGAAAAAACAGACCTTTGCCTGCCTATGGCTGCTGCCTCATCCTACCCGCTTAAAGCCTGGCTGGCACTGGCTGCAGTCTGTGTGATTTGGGGCACAACCTACCTGGCCAACAAGGTGGGTGTCAGTGAAGTCCCGCCACTCCTTTTTTCGGCTCTTCGCCAGATCATCGCCGGTCTGTTGATCCTGAGCTGGTTTTTATTGCGCGGTGCTGTCCCCTGGAAAGACAAGGCCTATTTCCGCTTCCAGGCCGGCATCGGTTTTTTTATGCTGTCGATCGGGAACGGCTTGAGCCTCGTCGCTCTCCGGTATCTGGAATCCGGTATTTCAGCGTTGTTTTCCGCCGCTTTACCCCTCCTGATTGTGGTGCTCAACGTCCTCATGCGCAGTGATGACAAACCGACACGCAACGGTATCCTGGGGATCGTCCTGGGGATGTCCGGAATTGCCTACATGAGTTGGGATGAATTACGGATCACGGCTGACTCCCATTATGTCTGGGGCCTTCTCTTCCTGCTGATTGCCATGACTGGCTGGGCTTACGGATCGCTGATCTCCAAAACCAAAACGTGGACCTATCCCGTCCTGCTGAATGCCGGTGTACAAATGCTGGCGGGAGGATGTCTGACGCTGATCATCAGCGGGCCTCTGGAAGATTGGTCGACTGCACGATGGACGCCAGAGGTCAGCTGGGCCATGGTGTATCTGGTCATCATGGGATCTCTGATCGCTTATACAGCCTACATGTACTCCCTGGCGCATATGCCGGCCACGATCGTGTCGATCTATTCCTATATCAATCCCCTGATCGCCCTGGTTGTCGGATGGGCCATTCTTGACGAACGACTGGATAGCCAGGTCGGCATCGCCAGTCTGCTTATTCTGGGAGGTGTCTATTTGGTGAATCGTGATTATTTGAAAAAACGAAAACGGGTGCGGATTCCCTAGCAGCATTCTTTTGAAATTGAAACCGAGGTTAGCTGTTTGTGGAAGAATCAGATGCAGGGTTCGGTTGGAGGGGGTAATGGGTATTGGGTATTGGGTATTGGGTATTGGGTAATGGGTAATGGCACTGGAATAAATATTCCGACTCCGGTGAAACTCAAGCTCCTTCTCCTTGAAAGGAGAAGGCGGGGGATGCCTGTCCGCCGCAGGAGGGAGGTTAGCACAGCCGTTCGCCCCCGAGCACTCAGGGGCCATTCGCTTTCGCAATTCACTGAAAACCAGATGCGGGATCCGGTTGGAGGGGGTAATGGGTATTGGGTATTGGGTAATGGGTATTGGGTAATGGGTAATGGCACTGGAATACATATTCCGACTCCGGTGAAACTCAAGCTCCTTCTCCTTGAAAGGAGAAGGCGGGGGATGCCTGTCCGCCGCAGGAGGGAGGTTAGCACAGCCGTTCGCCCCCGAGCACTCGGGGCCATTCGCTTTTCGCAATTCACTGAAAACCAGATGCGGGATCCGGTTGGAGGGGGTAATGGGTATTGGGTATTGGGTATTGGGTATTGGGTATTGGCACTGAAATCTAATTCGCAAGTGTCAAGCAGGTTCTATGGAGAAATCGAAATATCCCTCCAAACTCATAACCTCATAACCTGCTCCGCGACTCCATCCTTCTCGACTGGCTTTTCGCCGTTCGCTGTTCGCAATTACCGCTCAAAAACGGTCAACTTATTTCAGGGTAGGACACCTATGGTAGCCAGGGGTCTAAAACTAGAGTGGATGACCAGCTTTTCCCTTCATTCCTCGAAATAACCCCTTTCCTTCCAACACACCCACTCGAAATACAGTCAAGTGGATATCCATAAATGAAACGCTCAGCTTGACTACACGAGAAGAGAATGGAACTTAATCCCGTTTTTTCTTCGCCCCGCCGCCTTCGATTTCGAAGTCTTCGAGGTACTCGCTCTCTTTTGTCGGCGATGGCCGATGATCAGGTTTTGTCAGTCGGGGTTGGATGCCTCCTTCCCGTGGCCGCAAGGCCTGTTGAACAGAAGTGCCAATTCCTGTCTGGAACGGTCGTTCGGCTACCGGGGCTTCTGCTTCCGGTTCATCTTCAAACAGGATGCGACCAAATTCGGATTCCAGAACGGCCCGGATCCGCTTTCGATGAAACTGGCTGCGCGCAAAATCTTCCCTGACCCTTTCCCGGTCGGATTTATAGGTGTAGTTGTCAACATTTCCGGTCAGGTGATAATACAGGTTGAACCACCCGTTCTGGCGTGCGGGTTTTGGTGTCAGGGAAGCATCATGCCGGGTGATCTTGTTGATCAGTACCTGTCCGGCATCCACCCGCAAACCATAATCGATGTTCTGGTTGAAGCCGTGAAATCCGGTCACATCGAGGACCAGTGCATTGGATTCAATGGTCATCTTGGGCAGATAGACCATGCCATCGATCACTTCCAGATAATTCTGAAGTGTGCTGAAGCGCACATGTTTGAGGTCTTTGACATGGATAAAATCCGAAAATGATTCCAGGACGTCCAGGCCTTTCAACTCGCCATCTTCAATTTGAATGGCGGAATAAACATGCAAAGCTTCTGGAATGAATTTTCCTTGTCCATCCCATTCTGCACTAAAGAGTAATTGTGTACTCAGTGAACCCTTGATCTGTTGTCCAGTGATGAATGTCTGCCCAAAATTGTGGCATTGGCGGAAGGCTTCTTCCACTTCGACTTCTTCGCAGGTCAGCGCCCCTTCCCACACTGTTTTCTGTCCCCAATTGAGTTCCCCTTCCAGATTCAGCGTGCCGCCCATTGCAGCGGCATCCCCGCTGATCAACATGGTCCGGCCATCCAGGGCGACACTTCCGGTAAAGTCGCGGCCTTCGATATCCTGCCAGACAAATTGCCCGATACGGGCATGGAGGGTTCCATTGTATCTGGTAAAGGCAGGTGAAGGTGTATCCGAATGCGCGGAAGGCCGGGAAGCCGGTTGGTTCTGTTGCCATTTCTGAAACTGTTCCATTAACGCAAACGCATCCAGTCTGTCGGATTGGACCTGGCCATCAAACCGGATCGCGACCGGTGCCACCTGGTCCCGGAACTGGGCCAGAAAGCCCTGCACATCGCCATCCAGAACCAGGGCATTTTTTGCCAGTACCACATGTAATTGACGCACACCCAGTTCATCCTGCTGCAATTGCAGACTGCCGGATGGGATCCGGATCTCATCCTCCTGGTAGGTGAGCAGAATTTCTTCCAGCATCGCTCGACCGCTGGCCTGCAGATCGTTCCGGCTGAGCTTCCCTTGAATGACCACATCATGAAACCGGATCACTCCCTCTTTTCCACTGACCCATTCTGTTTGAAGCAGAGCCATGGGTATACTGCCATGTGCTTTAAGATCCACGATCGGGTCCTTCATCTGACGAATGGTGCCTGCTACATGAAGTGGCTCACCGGCATAGGATGCATCCATGGACCGAATCGTGACGACCGCATTGTCTGACTGTCGGCCTGCAGGTTGTGACCAGTCTACCTGGAGACGGATATCATCCAGTTGCCCTCCACCCCGTTTGATCTGACCTTCCGACCAGTCCAGACTGGCTGTGAATTCGGGATATGTATTCCCTTTGACCATACCCTTTACCGGATTTCAAGATCTGCCTGTCCTGACAGGTTTAGGGGTTCGCCGGAAAGGGCAACCTGTTTGGTGACCAGAGACCATAAGCCGGCCATGTGCTGATCTTTCGACAGCAGTGTGAGGTCGAGCCATGTGCCTTTTTCATCGAGCTCCCATTTGCCTTTCAAGGTAGACCTGACTTCGTCCAGTTGCAATTCTGTGCCCGCCAGGTCATAGCTGTTCGTCTTGAGATTGATCTGCAGTGGGCCATAGGCATTCAGGGGGAGATCGGCAATGAGGGTGTCTTTACCGGATTTCAGCATAACCAGGGTGCCCTCCAGTTCTTCCTCCAGTTTGATGGTATTCGAAAGCCATTTCCCCTGCACCAGGGCATCATCGATCTGATAGTCAACCAGGATGTCTCCCTGGTCGTCCTGGAAGTGTACCCGCAGATCCTGGATATGTGCTTTTCGCAGATTGAGCCGAATGGCCGAATCCTCCTCATCAGCTGAGGGCTTGAATATGTCGTAGTTGCCCTTCCCCTTTTTGTCCAGATGAATGTTGAGGCGCCCTTCTTCAATGATGAGTGCATCCAGCGACACTTCTTCTGACCATAGAGTAGACCAACCCATGTGCAGGCCGAGCGTCTGGCACAGCATCAGGGTGTCGCCATCCGATCCCTGGACATAGACCTGTCGGAATGCGCCGCGTATCCGCGGGAAGGCGCGGATAAAAGACAGATGAAAATCGCCTACCTGTACTTCGGTGGTAATCTCCTCCCTGACCAGAGCGAGGGCCATCTTTCCCAGCTTGTCTTCAAAGATCCAGGCAAGCAGATAGAGGCTTATAAAAAGCAGGACGAGAAAGATAGAGAGGCGCTTTGCCCAGGTCATGTACCGAATCAAAGCCATCAGAAAAGGGGGATCTGTGCACTAGAACGGGAATCCTTGCAAATTTGATACATCCATGGATATTTTTTATCATAGGTTGCTTCATATCCGTGGGAAACTTATCTTTGCCCTCGCTTTCATCAAAAGGGTGAAGGTTATTCACAGGGCTCATAGCTCAGCTGGTTCAGAGCACCTCGTTTACACCGAGGGGGTCGGAGGTTCGAATCCTTCTGGGCCCACCCTGAAAAAAGGTCTTCCATCTGGAGGACCTTTTTTGTTTCCCGGCGCATCCGGATGGCGTTTATGTTCTGATCCATCCCATTTTCATTCATCCGATCATGTTGATCACATCCCTCGGCGAAGACATGGTGCTGTTGGTCGAACAAGCCAGTCCAGATCCCTTTGCTGCCGGTATATTTGACGGTGTTACTCCTTTTTTCTCCCCTACTCAAGTCCATTCCAAGATGAAAGCAGCACAATACACCAAATACGGCCCACCGGAAGTGATCCGCATCGTTGACATCGAGAGTCCCCAACCCAAACCGAACGAGATATTAGTCAGGGTTCAGGCCACAACGGTCAATCGGACGGATTGTGGGTTTCGAAGTGCAGAATATTTTATCTCCCGCTTCTGGAGTGGACTCCTTCGTCCCAAATACACTGTGTTGGGAAACGAATTTGCGGGAGATGTCGAAGCTATCGGATCAGAGGTCACTTCGTTTTCGCCAGGTGATCGGGTGTTCGGGTACAATGACGAACGATTTGGCGGACATGCCGAATTTCTGGTCATTGCCGAAAACGAAGCAATCGCCATTATCCCATCTACGCTCACGTATAAGGAAGCCGCTCCGCTGTTGGAAGGGGCACATTATGCGTTGTGCGATATCCGGGCGGCCAATGTCCAACCCGGCCAGGACGTGATGGTGTACGGTGCTACAGGAGCCATCGGATCCGCCGCTGTCCCCCTACTCAAACATGTGGGTGCCCGCGTCACAGCCGTCTGCAACACAAAAAATGTGGACCTGGTCCGCAGTTTGGGAGCAGATGTCGTCATTGATTATCAAACCGATGACTATACACGCACCGACCAGGTCTTTGACTTCATTTTTGATGCCGTTGGAAAAAGCTCTTTCGGCCAATGTAAACCCCTGCTCAAACCGAAGGGCATTTATATCTCCACGGAGTTGGGTAAACGAGGTGCAAATATTTTTTACGCCTTGTTCACTCCCCTGCTGAAAGGTCGGAAAGTGTTGTTTCCAATACCCTCGATCGATCGGTCGGATGTATTGTATATCCGCGAACTGGCTGAAAAGGGTTTATTCAAACCAGTCATTGATCGGGAATATTCACTGCATGATATTGTTGCAGCGACTACGTATGTTGAATCGGGTCAGAAAACAGGAAATGTGGTGATTATGATGTAGACTGGTTTTAGAAATTGTTATTTCGATATTGAGTTATTTCGATATTGAGTTATTTCGAGTAAATCGGTAGGCGCCTGCCTGCCGGCGAGGCAGGGAAAGCGGAAGGCGGAAGGCGGAACCCGGACGATGGTGCTTTCGGCACCATGTCCGGATCCGGACATTCCGCTTTTAAAGCGGAATCGTCCGGGGGCGGAAAGCGCCAGGAAAGCGGAAAGCGGAAAGCGGAAAGCGGAAAGCGGAAAGCGGAAAGCGGAAAGCGGAAAGCGGAAAGCGGAAATTTAAGATCTGGTTTTTGTGTGGATTTTACCACCTGGTAAATAATAATTTTATCGTGGTGGCTTGGGTGGCTTTCAAGAGAACCAAAGAGTGCTGAAGTAGGGAGCAGCTCACTAAGAAATCAAACATCTAAAATCTCTTCGTGAAGGAATTCACACTTTAGTAAAATTTGACCCCTCTTGCAATCTTTGTCATTCACGACTACCCTGACCTCAGTGACTTAGTGGTGAAATGTAATTCTGGAACATTGGGAGGCGGAAGAATTATTCACACAATCCATTCATTTCGAACATTGGAATTTTGTGTTTGGTGCTTCCCTGCCTCGCCGGCAGGAGGGTTTGGAGCCAGCCATTTTATTTTTGGAATTTTCTTATACTTTCGATAAGCATAAAAAAAGCCCGCCTCCTCATGTTCGTAAACATGAAAAAGGCGGGCCTTTTGAACAAGTTATTTCCTGAACTACTGGGCCTTGATCACTTTGGACAGGACCTGCTCTGTATCTGTTTTCATACGCACGAAAAACACACCGGGAGAGAGATCCTGAACAGGCAATTGCACCTGATGTTCGCCCGCTTCGAGATAGTCAAATCCCACTGACTGAACGAGTGCCCCGTTCATATTGATGATATCGAAGGTCAGCGGACCGCTGTAGGGCATGGAAACTTTATAATTCACCTCGCCCATAGCCGGTTGCGGATAGGTTTCCAGAACCTTGAATCCGGTTTCGTTCTGTCCGGGTCCGGTAACACCGTCCTTGTCGATTTCAATACAGGCCGTTGCTTCACATCCTTCATCATTGGTTACGGTTACGCAGAATAATCCCGGTTCATTCACCTCGATGCTCTGACTGGTCGCTCCTGTTGACCAGTTGAAGGAGAATGGCGGCACTCCTTTGGTCACGGCTACCAGGGTGAATGCGCCAGCTACATTATGCGGCTTCAATTTGATATGAACGGCACAATCACCCGGGCCCTCTTCCTTGTCTTTGATGATGATGCACGTCTTGGATTCACAACCATTGGCATCCGTAATATTGACACAGTATTCACCTGGTCCTTCAATCTCTATACTCTGCGTCGTGGCACCTGTATTCCAATGGTAGGTGAACGGGGCAGTCCCTTTTGCAACCGCTTTCAGCACGATGTTCTTGGTATTCTGTGCAGGGACTTTGACAATCTCTACCGCGCAATCCTTCGGTCCATTATTCTCCGGCAACTTGATGCATGCCTTTGCTTCGCAACCTGCATTGTTATAAATCACAACACAGTATTCACCCGGGATCTCAACCAGGATGGTTGGCGTTGTTGCTCCATTGCTCCATTTGTACTGGAAGTTCCCCGGGGAGCTGGTCAGTGCTACCAGTTTGACGATGGATGGATCCAGCGTTTTGATAACCAGGATCTTCACATTGCAATCCGGAACATTTGAAAACTTGACTGTGACGCAAGCCTTGGATTCACATCCATTGGCATCTGTAATATTGACACAATACTCTCCCGGTTTTTCAACGACGATCGTTTGTGTTGTTGCTCCATTGCTCCAATGGTAGGTAAATGGTGCAGTGCCTTTGGCATTCGCTGTCAGCTTGGCCTTTCCGCCATCATAGACGACCTGAATCTCGACACTACAATCCTTGGTTTCTTTCACCACATAACAGATCTTGGCTTCGCATCCATTGGCATCCGTGACATTGACACAATACTCACCCGGTTTTTCAACAAGGATGGTTTTATCAGTTGACCCCGTACTCCAATGATAGGTAAATGGCGCTACGCCTTTGGGAATGGCCTCCAGCTTATATCCACCATTGGACTGTAAATGGGCGACAATCTCGACTCCGCAAT
Source organism: Saprospiraceae bacterium (assembly GCA_016710115.1). Taxonomy (GTDB): domain Bacteria; phylum Bacteroidota; class Bacteroidia; order Chitinophagales; family Saprospiraceae; genus JAGNXB01. The sequence continues at coordinate 42,109 of JADJLN010000001.1, read as the reverse complement.
CCGGATTGCTTTTGATCTCCACCGTAATGCAATCCTGAGCTGTACATCCATCTGCGGTCGAAATGGTCACGCAATAGGTCCCGGAGTGAGGTGGAACAATGCTTTGCGTTGTTTCCCCGGTGCTCCACAGATAGGTGAACGGACCATTTCCTTTGGTACTGGCTACCAGTTTGATCTTGGTTCCTGCATTATCCAGGTTGACTTTCTCGATCTCTACTGCACAGTCTTCCTGATTGACAACCTCAAAACAGGCTTTTCCTGTGCAACCATTGGCATCGGTGACGATGACGCAATAATCTTTGTGGTTGGGTGAGATCTCGATGATCTGCGTGGTCTGACCGCTGCTCCAGGTATAGAGATACGGGGGTGTACCTCCGCTGGCAAATGCTTTGAGCACATAAACACCATTATTGTTCTTGATTTTCTCGATCCCGACCTCCAGTTCACAACCTACAGCACACCAGGTGAAATGGGCATCTGCATTGGGATTGGTTTTGGAGAAATTCACCGTTTTACTCAGTTCGATGTTGTTGCAATCCTGAACCTCTATGATCGCCTTGGCTTCCAGGATATTGTCATCGATGGTAAAGGTCGCTATGTACTTCCCGTTACTCTGGGTTAGTACCGTCTGAGAGGCGATTATGGCATTGTAGGACACGATTTTTACCAGCACCGGGACATTGGGCACAGCTGTGCCATTGCTTTCTTTGACATAGCCAAAGATCGTCGCCTGGTAAGCCATGCCGACAGTGGCTGTCAGAAGGAGCAGAAGGAGGGGTAAGAGTTTTTTCATGGATAGATGGATTGAAAGAGATGCAGTATGACGTGTGGTCATTTAGTCATGATGCCGAAAGAAGGGATTTAGTTGCCTGGCATCAAATCTGATGGCAAGAAAGATTTGACGTATAAATATCGTTGCATTCACCTAGAATTCCAATACAACAGGGCCGATGAACGGATAGAGCATGCTCTCCTTCCTGCTGGATTGCGGTAAAACCGGCTTTCGGGCCGGTTCAATCAGGTTCGGCCCGTGCGGAGGAATACCTGAAAACAACAGGTGCCAGCCGACGGTAAAAGGTCAGATTGGAGATATCTTTTGGAGTATACTCGTTCGGGGCTTCAAGGGGGTCTGTCAGCAGTCCAAGATCTTCAAGAAGATAGATCTGATATTCTGAACAAAAGATCTTGGGGTGATCAGGCAGCGAAAGCAGGTCAATATGAAACAGATCCAGGTCAAAAGATGCGAGTACAAAGCGTAGTACAGAAACTTCAAATTCATGATGTTTGTATTTCTGATACATCGCCTCTACCTGATCGTATGTTGGCCGTTGCACCAGTTCTTCATCCAGCTTGTAAATGTAAATCCTGGGATAATAGCCGTTCTGAAAAAAAGAATCCTCCAACCTGGTGATGATGACACCTCCTCGTGGGACAGGTTCGTCCTTGACTGGCAACATATAGCCTTCATAGTTATTGTCCGTTGCATGTGTGATCCACAGGTTGTCTTCTTCATCCCGGAGTATCATACCACAATGGGAAAAAGGAGAAAACGTTCCAAATTGGGTCAGCCGGGAAGCCAGGTGGACACTTTTGAAGAGGACCATGTCACCTGTGCGAATATCTAGTGAATCCACAAGTAACGAATGGAAGGTCTCACGTTCAATTGGATCAACCAGAACCATACCCTGACAGGCGACCTCCTGAATCGATGAAAAGATGGCCGAAACCAGAATACATTCTTTTATCCACACGTTTAAAGAAAATAGGGAGGACATACTTGTATTCTGGAAGAAGTTCATCCCTGATTGGAGGATCTGAGCAAAATGTAATTCATCTCTCACTTCACAATTTCTTCTATCCGGTTAAGAAAGATAAATTTTCTCAGGATTAAAATCGAATTCTATAATACAGAATAGGGAGGAACCCCAGCTGATATTCCGTACGTATCTGTTTTCCGACAGGGTCATACAGGGGAAGTCAACACATTTTGGGTACTCAACGGAAAAAACGAACATCCTTCCGGCAAATCACTTTCCCCCCTGAACCGGACAGGTATCATATTGATCAAATCTAACCCCATCTCATGAGACAGCTTCTTCCGATTTATCTGATAAGTTACTTTCAGGTCTGCACGGAAATAATCCCGGAACTGCAATGTATAGGCCAATGAGTCAATATAGATTGTCCTTTCCTGGTCTATCGATTTATTCAGATCAATTGGCGTATGCCGTCTGCCTCCAGAAAGATTGGCACGCAGTCCAAGATTTAGTGAATGTCGTGGATTTATCGTAAATTCTTTTCCGACAACAAAATTCAGAATGTAATTTCCGTTGGCATCTGTATTCGAATGACTCGATCACTGCCTGTGTATTTAGAATCAAATACGGAAGCTGTAAATAAATAATAATACTGTTTACTGAAGGTCCGTTCCAATGTCCATTCCAAACCGTAATTATATGCCGTGCCCGTATTCTGAAGAATTCCTGGAAAGCTGAGTTTGAAGTCAAGTCCTTCATTTACCATTGACCATGAGCTTGGACTTCGTTGTACAGGAATATTTGTGATATTCTGAAAATAAGCCTCCAATTTCCAATGCAGATTGATTGTGAGAATCCGGTCAAAACCCAGAATATAATGCTGACTTCGCGTCAGTCCGATATTTTGGTTATACATTCCTATAGTTCCATCCTCATTTTTCAGGTTCTGAAGATACAGGTAAAGAGGTTGTATCTGGCTGTGAATGCCAACAGCCGCAGAGATGGTGCTTTTCCGTGAAAGGTTCCAAACCAATCCGGCCCGAGGGTCAAGAGCCCAGGACCGGGAAAGATCGAACCAAATTCCATTCACACCCATGTTCACCGAGAGGTCCCGACTGATCCTGTATCTCCACTGTGCAAAAGCACGTACAGTATATGTAGATCCATGTGCACCTGATACTGGTTCCCGGCAAGAGTCTGTCATTCGAAAATTAACCTGCTCAGCGATCCAACCTGTTTTCAATGTATGATTGGCATTTATTTTCTTATTCAACCGACATGAAATGCCAAAATCATACTCATCAGAATCATTCCAATACTCCTGTCGAGTCCCGGTCACATTTTGCGTAAGTGTATCCCTGAATATCCTTCGACGATCAGTCTGCATCCCCTGATAAGATGAATACACCGTAAGTTTCAGATTGGTCGATGGCGAAAGAACAGATGAATAATTCACACCCATGACGCCCATCTTCGATCCAAAATTGACATCCTGTCCATGATCTTCAAAAGAAAAGGAACAAGGTTTTCGCTGACTCTCCAGAAAAGTAATCTTGCTGATCCCTCCTGTCCCAAAAACACCTAATGAAGACTTGCGGTTAATGGGAATATTCAGTTTAAATGCCACATCATTAAAATGCGGAATAGCATCAACACCGAAACGATGTGAATAATCCAGTGTACCATTCTCAAAAAGATGATCTGTCAGGCTTAACGTCGAATGCCTGTAAGACACGAGATAGGATGCTTTCTGACGCTTGCTCAAAGGTCCTTCAATACTGAGACCGGTGTGTATGGAACCTGTTTCAATCGATGCCTCATGCTGTTCATTATTTCCTGCCCGTATCTGAAGATCAAAAACACCGGCAATCGAGTTACCGAATTCAGCAGGAAAAGCACCTGTATAAAAATCCGAACGATCGAGCAGCTGGCTGTTCAGGATATTCACCCCTCCTCCTGACGTCCCAAAAATGGCAAAATGATTGGGATTGGGAATATCGATGTCCTCCAGTCTCCAACCCAGACCAAACGGAGCGTTGCCGCGAATAATAATGTCATTCCTGGAATCATCCGCACCACGAACACCCGGGTAATTGGCCACCATTCTCGCTGGATCATTACGACTTCCAGGGTAGCGACCGGTTTCATCCATATCAAACGTCTTGGTACTGACAGTTGACATTTCATTCATGGCACTCAGCTTGGCCATACTGGCTTTTGTACCAATATTTTCAGCCAACTCATCAAGTGCACAATTGAGCATGACTTCATTGCCCGTACTCACAACAATCCCGGGAATATCCATCATGGTGTACCCTTCTGCCAGTACGTTCATTCGATATCTTCCAATTGGCACATTTTCCATTCTGAATTCACCAATCATGTTGGTGCGGCCTGCATGAATGACAGCGGAATCACTCGCCAGAATGACCATACAATCAGGGACAGAAGACCCAGAATTTTATCTTTAATTTTTCCGCGAACAACCTGTGTCAAAGAGGAGGGTGTGAGGGCGGATTCAAATATCTGGTATAAAAAATTACGGTATACTGCCGATCCACTAAGCAACGCAGAAATAGGAACCCGCTCATTTATATTATGTATACCGGCTATCATTTCCGGAGTCATCGGAATGGGGAGAATTCCATAGGCTGCCACCCCCTTTGATCGAAAATAGTTGTTATCATTAGAGGCCGGAAAAAGGATTGGAGCTACTTCCGCTCCATGATATGTTCGCTTCAATGCTGTTTCAAGCATGGAATAAAACACATCTGGTCGCGTGTCACTAGCTCTTACAGTTTCCTTTATCACTTCAATACAGATATTCTCATTGTCAAGAATAGCTGCCAACTCACGAAGAAAATCCTCTGTATCTGTTTCTGGCAAAAGACGACAATCAAGTATAGCCTCCACTTCCTGTGGTACTTGATTGTCTCCTCCAGCGGGGTTTTTTATGCCTGTAAGCGTAACCGTATTTGTCACAAGGGCATGAATCACAGGTTCCTTGCGCAAGGACGATTCGAGAAAGGGCTTGAACAAACCCACATTTCTGAGAGCAACCCGTGTAAATCCCGCTTCATACTGACTGAGTTCTGTGAACATTATTCGCGCAGCAGATGAAAAAAACAATGCTCTTTTTCTGCCGTTCAATCGCTCCAGGGCAGATACCATCAGCATAGTTGCATTTTCCTTTGATGGCACAGAGCCATGCCCGGAACTTGCCTGTCGCAACGTCAGTCGTAACCAGAGCGCTCTTTTGTGATTGATCGATATCCCATAAAGAAATCGGGATGGGTCAGACCGTATAACACCGGAAATACCCGAACCACCCTCTCCCAAAAGGACGATTGGATTCAATAACTGAAAAAACTGCCCGGTCACAACAGCCGCACCTTTTTCGCCTCCTGTTTCTTCTCCGGAAACAGCCAGAATACTGACATTAAATGGTAAATCCTGTTCTTTTGATAATGTTATAAAGTCGATCAATGCGGCAAATTCCATAGCAGCCATGGCCTTATTATCAATGGCACCACGACCCCAGATCTCACCATCCACAACAGCACCAGAGTAAGGTGGATGGGCCCATAATGCCGGGTCGCCTGCATCCACCACATCAATGTGATTCAACAGGATGATATTGGGCTTTCCGCTTTCCAGTGGGTATAGAGAGGCCACAAAATTATACCTGTCCTCTTCATCTGTAAGAATGCGCACAACCAGACCCTCGCGTTCACATTGCTGGGCAAAGTATCTTCCAGCTGTCCGTTCTGTTCCAGTCACCGATGGAATTGCCAGATAAGTAGAAATAAAATTGACCAGAAACGCCCGGCTCCTTTCATCTGACAATGGATAGTCAGCTGATTGGCTCTCTATTCGATTCCCGAATAAGGTAACCACCAAAATGAGGATATAACCTCGAATTGTATAAATGGATGTCGGCATGCAATCCCTGTTTGTCGATTCCTCCTGTTGATCGCAAGAATTGGATTCCCTTCAAGTATGAATTGAAGGAGATTATGTGTGAAAAGTTACCGTGTTCTCAATGTCAATTGAATGACCTGTATGAACCTGGTCACATGATCCTGGTCATCATCAAATCTGCATACGATGGGTAAGTACGAACGACTTAGGAAGTGCACCATCCACTCCACTGATGATCAACAGGGAACTACAGAATGGATATTCAGCCATTGAACCTCTTACGCCTGCAAGTCATTCGTTGCACAGCTCTTCTTTCTTTCTCTTTTGCAACGTCCAGATCCCCTCATTCGGATAGGGACAGCTGGCCGATCAGCCTGCTCATGACCTCGATCCCCAGGGGAATGGCCTGTTCCGCATCCGGCAGGTAAAACGGGGAATGCAGCCCGGGCAATGTATGGCTTCCAGCCGATGATACCATATCCTGTCTGGCGGTACCCAGTCGCAGCATCAGGGAAGGGATGCGTGGTTCCTGACGACCGTATCTGGAAAAGTCCTCCCCGATCGTCTGTGCCTCCATGTCCACCACATGTTCGTTGCCCAACAAATCAATCAATATCTGTTTTGCCCGGCCAGCCAGTTCCGGATCATTGTACAATGCCGGGGTAAACATATCCCGAACGGTTACCACAGGAAGAAGTGTATCTGGCACTCCGGCGGCAATTGCAGTACCCCGGCAGGTGCGTTCGATCGCTTTGACCAGGGCAGCGCGTTGCTCATCTCCGAAAGAGCGGACCGTCAGTTCAAGCCGGACCTCATCCGGGATGATATTTCCACCGTACCACCGTGAATAGCCCCGACGGTGATCACAGCAGGTTCAAAGGGAGAACGCTCACGGGACACAATAGTCTGCAGATCGACGATGATCCTGGCAGCTGTAACCACCGGGTCGATAGCGAGGTGGGGAGATGCCCCATGCACGGCGATTACACGAGCCAGCATGGACAGCATATCGACATTGGCCATGGCCCAACCGGTACACAGGCCAACAGTCGTCGAGGGAAGTTCTGCACTGGTGTGCCAGGCGAGGGCCAGGTCAGGCCTGGGGAAATGAGAATACAACCCATCCTCCAGCATCAGTTTCGCCCCCTGGCCTGTTTCCTCTGCACTCTGGGCCACGAAGAGGATCTTTCCCTTCCATGTGTTCTTGTGAGAAGCCAGGTACTGCAACGTGCCCAGCCACACGGTCATATGCAAATCGTGGCCGCACGCGTGCATGACACCGGTCATTTTCCCTTCCTTCTCCACATGGACAGTGCTGGCATATGCCGCTCCTGTCTTTTCCTCCAGGGGCAGGGCATCCATATCTGTCCGCAGCAACAGGATTGGTCCGTCCCCATTTTCGAGGAGACCGGCTATGCCATGACCGCCGATCGGATGGCGATAGGACAGTCCGATCCTGTCCAGCTCCCGGGTGAGCAGGGTAGATGTTTCCACCTCCTGCAGGGAGAGCTCCGGGTTGGCATGCAGATGCTGATATAAACTGATCAGTTTCTGGTATTCCGCTGAGGAAAGGGTCTGAGCAGATACCATCTGGTTGAAAGAAAAACAGCAAATCAGAAATAGAAGATGAGGATACATGCGTCTGGATTCGTTGTATGCGGAAGATACACCGATAGCGGACGTTCGCTCCTGCGGAAACCGGAAGTCGTTGTGTTATTTCTGAATAACGTTGTCCTTCAGAGCAATCAACAGCTTTTCACAGGCGTGATCCGTACATCGGGTGATCTGCAATTTCCCCTCAGTGATCGGGGTGCGGATCTTGTGCATGGTGACAGCTTCCCCATTGATGACTATAACCACTTCCTGGTTGACATTTCGGGTCGTGAATTCTGCCAATCGCTTCGCTGAAGCACTTTCCAGGGACAGGAGAAGATGGATCCGCTTGTCGGCTTGTACGACTCCTTCGGGTGCGGTCGAGAGATTCAGTGGCACATAATCGGCTGGATTGACGCAAATGAACAGGGCTTCCCCTTCAGGATCATCCAGAAAGTCGTGGCTATAGGAAATGACCTGGCCCACAGCCACGCCGGCAGGTTTGGTATCATATGTTTCCATGACCAGATAGATGCCATCTGGCAAAACGGGGTTTACCGTTGGAGCGGATGACCACAGAAGAAGGGAGGCGAGTATGGTTGAGAACAGGGGCATGATCATTTGGTTGGAGTTTATTCTATTCGGTATTGGGTGTTGGGTGTTGGGTATTGGGTGTTGGGTGTTGGGTGTTGGGTAAACCTAATGATTATTCCAGGACTCAACCATAGGATTCGTTCTGGTCGCCAGAAGCGTTCGATTTGGATGGAATCAAAGTGTCATATCGTGCAATATAATAAGTATCCGCAGCATAGGTTTCAGGATCAAAATGGATGACCGAATCCTGAACTTCTACGATGAGGTATCCATAATCGGCGAATCATTCACATCAGCACGCTGATTTGAATTTGAACATCCTGTCCATAGAAGACCCGAAAAGCAAAGAAACGTTGTCTGGAGGATCCTCATTTTGTGATTTTAGCTACACAGGGGAGTTTAATGCCCCGAAGTGAACTTCGAATATACGCAAGTTTTCAGAGTCAAGGTGGAGGGGAGAAGTTGAGGAGGGGAGGGTCGTTATTTCGTTATTGGGTTATTGCGAGGATCGTGGAATGAGGACCGAGCCCGGACGATCCCCCCGAGGACTCGGGGGGATGTCCGGATCCAGACTTGGCCATTAAGGCCAACGTCTGGAGGCCGAGGGCCTATAAGACACCACGTTGAACTTTGAACAGGCAGGCCGTCAGGCCTTGACTTGAACGTTAAACAACCAAGCCTTGCACTTGAGTCCCAAGCAATAGTTAACCAGGAACAAGGAATGAGGAACGAAGGAATCAGGAACCAGGAAAACGGCCATTATCACCTTGAACGTTGAACAGGGGAAGCGCCAGCTGACCCTTGAACCTTAAACGGCCAAGCCTCGCACTTGAGTCACCAGCAATAGGTAACCAGGAACCAGCCCCGAGTTCTCGGGGGAGAAAACGCAGGAACAAGGAATGAGGAATGCCTGCCCGCCGTGGAGGGATGAACGAAGGAATCAGGAATGTGTCTTACCATTTACCTATCTCCTTGTACTCCTTACAACCGAAGTCAGGTCCGGTTATATCAAGCTGTGCGAAGGGCAAAGAGCCCCGCCCCTCCGAGCACTCGGGGTCGGGGGGGCGGGGGGGGCGAACCGCGCCTTCAATTAAACAAATACATGGATCGATTGCGATCCAGCTCCCGGAAATAGGGATCCTTCAGATCTTTGATAAACCGGATCATTTCCCCGGTAGATTTCATTTCCGGGCCCAGGCGCTTGTCCACATTCGGGAACTTGTCAAAACTGAAAACCGGCACTTTGATGGCATAGCCTTCGAGATTTTTTGTGATCTCGAAGTCCTTCAGTTTTTTTGCTCCCAGCATCACCTGAGTAGCAATATTCAGATAAGGTACCTTGTATGCCTTTGCGATGAATGGGGTCGTCCTTGATGCGCGGGGATTGGCCTCGATCACATAGACCTTTGCCACTCCTGAAATGTTGTCGGTGTGGATAGCAAACTGGATATTGATCAAACCGCGAATATTCAGGGCAGTCGCCATTCGTTTGGTGTAATCGATCATGGTATTCACCGCATCCTCGCTCAGACTGTAGGTGGGCAACATGGCACTGCTATCGCCGGAATGAATGCCTGCTGGTTCGATATGCTCCATGACGCCCATGATGTGCACCTCATCCCCGTCACAGATGGCATCGATTTCAGCCTCTTTGGCGCGTTCGAGAAACTGGTCGATCAACACCCGATTGTCGGGCATATGTTTAAAAATAGAGAGGACCGATTGCTCCAGCTCCTGGTCGTTGATGACGATTTTCATCCGTTGTCCACCCAACACATAACTGGGGCGGACCAGCACCGGATATCCAACACGCTTGGCAATGGCCAATGCCTCTTCCACTGTCTCTGATACGCCGTATTCCGGATAGGGAACGCCCTGTGCTTTCAACAGGTCAGAGAATGCACCGCGGTCTTCTGCCAGGTCCATACTGCGATAATCTGTACCGATGATCGGGATACCGGCCTTGTAGAATTGTTCCGCCAGTTTCAGCGCAGTTTGTCCACCCAACTGGACGATTACCCCTTCCGGCTTTTCCAGTTCGATGATCTCCTGAATATGTTCCCAGAAGACAGGCTCGAAGTACAGTTTGTCTGCAATATCAAAATCGGTAGACACCGTCTCCGGATTGCAATTGATCATGATCGCCTCGTATCCTGCCTCTTTGATGGCCAGCAGTCCATGGACGCAACAATAATCAAATTCGATCCCCTGCCCGATCCGGTTTGGACCCGAACCCAGGACAATGATCTTCTTCTTGTCAGACGGAATGCTTTCATTTTCCTCGTCGAAGGTGGAATAGTAATACGGTGTCTGCGCCTCGAATTCAGCCGCACAGGTATCGACCAGTTTATAGGTCCGACGAATATTCAACTTGAAACGCTGTCTGGTCACCGCCTGTTCGTCAACCCGCATCAGCCAGGCGATCTGGGCATCACTGTAGCCGACCCGCTTGAGTTCTTTGAAGAATTCCTGTGGAATATCTTCCGGGACATTGTATCGATCCAGTTGCTTTTCATACTCCACCAGCCGCTTGATCTGTCGGATGAACCAGGGATCCATCTGTGTCAGTTTGTGGACTGTGTTGCTGGACACACCCAAACGCAGTGCATCCTTGATGCGATAGACCCGGTCGGCACTGGCATATTGCAAGCGCTCCAGGATGTCTTCCGTCCGGATCCATTCCTTTTTATCGGCACCCAATCCCATCCGACCTTCTTCCTGGCTTTGACAGGCTTTCTGCAGTGCTTCCAGGAAGTTGCGACCGATGGCCATCACCTCTCCGACCGATTTCATCTGCAGACCGAGGAGGTCATTGGCGCCGTGGAATTTCTCAAAGTTCCAGCGCGGCATCTTGACGATCACGTAATCCAGGCTGGGTTCGAAATAGGCGGAAGTCGTTTTTGTGATCTGGTTTTTCAGCTCGTCGAGTGAATAGCCGATAGCCAGTTTGGCTGCGATCTTGGCGATCGGATAACCGGTTGCCTTGGAAGCCAGTGCGGAAGATCGCGAGACCCGGGGGTTGATCTCAATGGCGATCAACTCCTCATTTTCCGGATTTTGAGCGAATTGCACATTGCAACCTCCAGCAAAGTTGCCGAGGGAGCGCATCATCACAATCGCTGCATTTCGCATTTCCTGATAGGCCGTATCGGACAGCGTCATGGCCTTCAAATTCCTTCCATCCGAACACAGCCTGTTCGACCAGCACTTCATGCGTGGGTGAGGCGTTCAGTCCGCGGCGCAACGCCTCTTCAAATTCCTCCGGTTTGTGGCAGAATCCTCCACCGGTGCCCCCCAGTGTATAGGAAGGCCGGATGACCAGGGGAAAGCCGATTTTCTGAGCTGCTTCCATCCCTTCGAGGAAGGAGTTGGCGATGTAGGAAGGGGCGACGCCCATCCCCAGCTTGATCATGTGCTGCCGGAACGCTTCCCGGTTTTCGGTCAGCTCGATGGCGGCGATATCCACGCCGATCATCCGGATGCCGAATCGTTCCCATACGCCTTGCTGGTCGGCTTCAATGGCCAGATTGAGGGCCGTCTGACCGCCCATGGTCGGGAGGACGGCATCGATCTGATGTTTTTCACAGATCTCAATGAGGCTTTCCACGGTGAGCGGAAGCAGGTAGATATGGTCGGCAGTGACCGGATCGGTCATGATAGTTGCCGGATTGGAATTGATCAGGATGACCTCAATGCCTTCTTCACGAAGGGAGCGGGAGGCTTGACTGCCGGAGTAATCGAATTCGCAGGCTTGGCCGATGATGATGGGTCCGGAGCCGATGATCAGCACGGAACGAATAGAGGAATCTTTAGGCATGCGGGTCGTCTTTTACAAACCGCGTGCAAAGGTAGTGAACGAGCGGCGGATGAGGATTAGAAAATCAAAGGAATTGTCGGGGGGCGGGGTATTGGGTATTGGGTGGCTCCGGACCGAGCAAACAAGCTCAAAGGGAGAAGCACCAAAATACAAGCATCAAATTCCAAATAAATTCCAACTCAGAAATACAAATGACCAAAACATGAATTCCGTGTAATCCTGAAATCCGTGCAAATCAGTGATTCTGACAATGGGGGTATTGGGTATTGGGTGTTGGGTATTGGGTCGCTCCGGATCGGGCAATCAAGCTTCCTGCCTACCGGCAGGCAGGCAAATCTCAAGCATTAAATCCCAAATAAGCACCAAATCAGAAATCCATGCCTCGCCGGCAGGCAGGCGAATGACCAAAACATACCATCCGTGTAATCCTGAAATCCGTGCAAATCAGTAATTCTGACAATGGGGGTATTGGGTATTGGGTGTTGAGGTATTGGAGGCTCCGGATCGAGCAAACAAGCTCAAAGGGAGAAGCACCAAAATACAAGCATCAAATTCCAACTCAGAAATACAAATGACCAAAACATGAATTCCGTGTAATCCTGAAATCCGCGAAAATCAGTGATTCTGACGATAGTGGTATTGGGCGTTGGGTATTGGGTATTGGGGCGCTCCGGATCGAGCAAACAAGCTCAAAGGGAGAAGCACCAAAATACAAGCATCAAATTCCAAATAAATTTCAACTCAGAAATACAAATGACCAAAACATGAATTCCGTGTAATCCTGAAATCCGCGAAAATCAGTGATTCTGACGATAGTGGTATTGGGTATTGGGCCCCTTTCACCCTTTACCCTTTACCCGCCCAGGTGGAGCCTGCTGCCCAGGTAGCGACAGCCACTAACGTGCTTGGCCCCGACCCCGAGTACTCGGGGGGACGAACAGCTTACTTCAACAGATTCAACAGATACTCCCCATACCCGCTCTTCAGATACTTGTGCCCCAATGCCTCCAGCTGGGCATCATCGATAAAGCCCATCTGCCAGGCGACCTCTTCGATACAGCCGATCTTCAACCCCTGTCGGTCTTCGATGACCTCGATGAATTGACCGGCCTGCTGCAGGGACTTGTGCGTACCTGTATCCAGCCAGGCGGTACCCCGGCCAAGCACACTGACTTTCAGTTTTCCGCGCTCCAGGTAGATCTTGTTGACATCCGTGATCTCGTATTCTCCCCGGGCACTGGGTTTCAAATTCTCGGCAATGGTCACGACCTCGTTATCATAAAAATACAAGCCGGGCACCGCATAATTGGATTTGGGATTCTGCGGCTTTTCTTCTATCGACAGCGCATTGAAGTGCTCATCAAAGGAGACTACACCATACCGTTCCGGATCAGCCACCTGATAGGCAAAGACGACACCACCATCCGGATCGACATTATCCCGCAGGTTTTCTTCCATTCCCGCTCCATAAAAGATATTATCGCCCAGGATCAATGAAACCGGATCACTGCCGACGAACTCCTTTCCCAGGACAAAGGCCTGGGCCAGTCCATTAGGCACCACCTGTTCCACATAGGAAAAATTGACGCCGATCTCGGAGCCATCCTTGAGCAGTTTTCTGAAATGGGGCAGATCCTCCGGAGTGGAGATCAGCAGAATATCCCTGATCCCGGCCGACATCAGGGTCGACAATGGATAGTAGATCATCGGCTTGTCATACACAGGCATCAGCTGTTTGCTCACAGCCAGGGTCAACGGATAGAGACGGGTGCCTAGCCCACCAGCGAGAATGATCCCTTTCATCAGGCGTCGTATTTATCAAGAAGGTACATCACCCGTAACACCAACTCCGTGGGTTTGAACGGCTTTGTGATAAAATCATTCGCACCCGCAGCATAGGCCTCCATGACCTCTTCCTCCTGCTCGAGCTCGGAAATAATTACAATGGGCAGATCCTTCCCTTTTTCGGCTCGAATCCACTTGACCAGCTCCATACCCCCATTCTTTTGCAGGTTCAGACTGACAATGGCCAGATCCGGCGGGTCCATCTGGAAGAAATGATGGGCTGTCTCGGCATTCCTGGCCTTAAGGACCTGGCATCCGATCTTCTGCAACCGGAACTCAATGGCCGTTACCATTACATCCTCCTCCTCAACAAGCATAACCTTTTTCATGAACATGGTTTTTGGGCCACCAAACGGCAACCGGCACGAAAATACGAATCCTGTGGGGAGAGCGATACAAACTCAACCCTGAAGACGGGTCAACCCGGCGATCAGTTCCGATATTTTCACTAACAGACCTGCCAGCTGTTCCTGATCTTCATCGCTCCATTTCCCCTGGCGGCTAGTCTCTTCGATCTGATTATTGAGCCGGATGGCTTCTGCATGTCCGGTATATGCCAGTGTCGATTTGAGGGAATGGCTGGCCTGGAAGATGGCAGCTACATCACCTCGTTGCCCTGCATCATGCAAAATGGACGCTTCACGAGGTAATTCGTCGATCAACATCCCCAGCAGGGTGGCGCGCATGTCTGCGTCTCCCCCACTCATGGTGTTGAGATAATCCAGATCAATCTCCCCCTGTCCTGTATTCATAGACTGATCGTTTTCAGTGGAGCATATTGCAATATCCGGGCAAAAAGCTGCTCCGGTTCAAAGGGCTTGAGGACAAAATCCGTAAACCCTTTATCCTGTAACTGGGTATCCTGCGAAACATAGGCATTGGCCGTCATGGCCAGTACGGGAACCAGTCGGATGCGGGGCAAGGCATGCCGCCGGATCTGCGCTGTTGCCTGATACCCATCCATGACCGGCATCTGCAAATCCATCAGGACCAGATCCACATCATGGCGTTCAAGCAGATCCAGCGCGAGCTGCCCATTTTCAGCCATCAGGATATGGACCTCGGGCCATTGACGCTCCAGGGTCTTTCGCGCTACCAATTGGTTCATCTTATGATCTTCAACAACGAGAATAGTCCCACGGAAGGCACCTTCAGCGGTCTGGACAACATCCGGGATATGTTGACCATTTGCAAGCGCAGATTCCACTGCAAAAGACAGGTCCACAAAGAACGTACTTCCTGCACCGACCTGACTTTCCAACCAGATCCGGCCTTGCTGCAACTCGACCAGTTGCCGGGTTATCGCCAGACCCAGACCGGTACCCTCGTAAGTTTTATGCTGGTATTTGACGCGATTGAAATCCTCAAAAATGCTTTGTTGCGCTTCCTCCGGAATGCCGATTCCGGTATCTTCTATACGGAAGATCAATTTGACCCGTTGGCTGTTTCTTTCAATCAATTCAACATAAAGCGCCACCTGCCCGCTTTCTGTAAACTTGATCGCATTGCCCAGCAAATTGAACAGGATCTGACTCATCCGCAATTTATCCCCGATCAGGAGATCAGGCACCTGGTCTTCGATATGCATTTTCCAGGTGAGCTGTTTATCCCTGACCTTCGCCCCCAGGATCTGTTCCAGATTCCGGCACATGCTACGGATCGAAAACGGCTGTTCCCGAAACTGGATCTTTCCAGCCTGGATGGAGGAGAAATCAAGAATATCATTGACAATTCCCAACAGGATATCAGAAGCATCCCGAATGGCCTGAACCATCTGTTTCTGCTCGCCCTGTATCCCGTCTCCCGACAGGATCACATTCGATAGACCCATGATGGCATTCATCGGTGTCCGCATTTCATGGCTGATACTGGCAATGAACTGCTCCCGGATCTCGGTGGATTTGCGCGCAAGGTCTCTTGCCTTTCGCATCTCCTCGGTCTGGTATCGATCCGTCACATCCTGTAAAATTCCCTGCACAATTTCCTGATTCGTGGAGCTCCGCGTCAACTTGCACTGAACATGGAAGTACCGGTCACCATTGCCGGGAATATTCATGCGGGTATCGAGATTGACTTCACGACCCGAAAGTGCAATTCGATGGATGCGACGCAACAAATGATTCAACTGCACACTGGGCAAACCGTCCTTGACTTCTGAATGATCCGGTTTGGTCAGCGAAAGAACCTGATCGGAAAGGATCAACCGACCGCTATCAGGATGGAATTCCCAACTTCCGATCCGGGCGATCTTCTGAGTCTCCTCCAGGCGGCGGATGAAATTCTGTCGCTCAATAGAAAAACGAAGTGTTTTTGCCAGGGAATTTTCATCATAATCACCTTTGACCAGAAAATCCTGAGCGCCTTGCTGCACTGCCTCCATGCCAAATACCCGTTCGTCGAATCCGGTGAGAACGACCACATTCTGGTCTGGAAACTCCGATTTGATCCGACGAATATTTTCCGGTCCGGTGCCATCCGGC
The DNA here is from genome assembly GCA_016710115.1 of Saprospiraceae bacterium. Lineage (GTDB taxonomy): Bacteria > Bacteroidota > Bacteroidia > Chitinophagales > Saprospiraceae > JAGNXB01. Next base: position 26,102 of record JADJLN010000001.1, on the reverse strand, counting down.
AGGGTGAGATCCAGCAGGACAATCGCATAGTCCTGTTCTGTCAGCCGGTCTAAAGCTTCCTGAAGGGTTTGTGCACGGTCAATGGCCCAGTCACCAAAGCCCGACTCTTCGAGATAGATCTCGATCAGTCGGGCATCAGCAGGATCATCCTCGACAAGGAGGATATGGGTCTCTTGTTCCCTTGCGGGCATGGCATTCATACTGTCCCAAGAGCAAATATTGTGCCTTGGAAGAGGTTTTGAGTTTGGAGGTTATGAGTTCGAGGGGAGAAGTCGAGAAGTCGAGGAGAAATGAAATGCCATGGAATGCATAAAGGCCGGTGGTGTTCAGGTACCAAAGGAAAACGACTCCTCATTCACGGATGTCCAGTCCCAGACTGCGGGTTAAAAAGTCAGTCATTTTTGTGTACAGGTGGAGCCGTGCATTCCCCTTTGCCAGACTGTGAGCCTGATTGATATACATGGAAGATTCAAACTGCTTGTTGGCGTCAATAAGCGCCTTGGTTAATTCCGCTGTATGTTGAAAATGCACATTGTCATCTGCAAAACCATGAACCAGTAAAAAATCTCCTTCCAGCTGATCGGCAAAATAGACCGGCGAATTCTCTGCATACCCTGAAGCATTGGTTTTTTCAGTCTGCATATATCGTTCCGTGTAGATCGCATCATACCACTTCCAGTTGGTGACGGGGGCTACAGAAATCCCGGCTCGAAATAGATCACGACCCTTGAATAGACACAGGGCAGAAAGATATCCACCATAACTCCACCCATAAATACCGATCCGTTCCGCATCCACAAAAGGCAAGCCACCCAGATACCGAGCCGCTGCGATCTGATCGATCGTTTCATAATGGCCCAATTGCAATGTGGTCATTTTTTTAAAGGCTTCCCCGCGAGCACCACTACCTCGCGCGTCAACAGCCGCGATGATCAATCCCTGATCGGCGAGGTATTGAAACCACCAGTATTCCTGGCCCATCCACTCGTTTGTGACCTCCTGGCGTCCGGGCCCACCATAAACAAACATGAGGACGGGATAACTTTTCTCCGGATCAAAACGAGAGGGTTTGATCATCCATCCAAGGAGATTGGTGTTGTCTGGTCCTTCAAAAGAAAAAAATTCGGCCGGTTGGACACCATGCTTTTTCTGTTCCTTCTGAAGGCCATCATTGGACTCTATCATCCGGATAAATGCGCCCTCCCGGTCCAGGATGGAATAAGCCGCCGGCATGTTGATGGTTGTCACTTCATGAACGAGGACGTCAAATGTGGCCGATAATTGAGCGGCTTGAAATCCTGGAACTGAAGGCAGAACCGTCATGGTGCCATCTGCCATGGATACCCGGCAGATCTCCCGATTGATCGGAGATTCCTGAGCAGACTGAAACCAGACTTCCCCCCGGGTCTCATCCACACCATAAACCTTGGTGACCTCCCACTTCCCGTTGGTCAGCTTGCGCACCAATTTCCCATCCAAATCATACAGGTAGATATGATTCCACCCATCCATTTCACTGGTCCAGATAAATTGTTTGCCCCCGGATAAAAAGTGCAAATGATCGTGGAGAGTGATGTAGTGTTTGTTTTGCTCATGAAACAGGATTCTCGAATCGCCCGTTCCAACATTAAACAGGATCAGATCGAGTTCATCCTGGGCCCGGTTCATTCGGGTCACACACAATTCAGTGGGATCTCTGGTGAATGTGATCCTGGGAATATATTGGTCCGACTGTTCACCCAGATCCAGTGCAAGGTGTTGACCACTGGCCAGGCCATAGATTTGTATTCCCACTCGGGCCACGGGTTGGCCAACCTTGGGATATTTATACGTTGTCCATTCCGGATAGGGTTTATCCTGGTGCATCGTCATTGTGAATTCAGGAACATCCGATTCATCAAATCTGTAATACGCGATCCGGGTACCATCCGGCGACCATTCAAAGCCACGGACCAGCTTGAATTCCTCCTCGTATACCCAATCCGACGATCCATTGATGATGCTGCCCGCCTCGCCGTCCGTGGTGACCGGGATCTCCTGACCGCTGAGGTAATCGCTGATGTACAGATTATTGTCCCGAACAAACGCCACCTGTGTGCCATCCGGTGAAAATGAGGCATGCATCTGTTTACCCCCGTTGGAAACGGGAAACAAGGTCTTTGACTGGCGATCCCAAACAAAAAAGGTGGCTCGTTTCGACCGGCGGTAAATGCTCTCCTGGTCTGTTTCAATCAGTAGTCGCTGTTCATCCTCGCTGAATTGATACCCCTGGATCCGAAGGCCATATCCCGGACTATAGATCACATCCGATTCCTTTCCACTCAACAAATCGTATTGGTAGATGGTATTTCCGATCAGTCGGGTCACATGCCGACCGTCCTTCATGAACTGAAACTGCCCGGCATCTCGTGGCAACAGTCGTTCAGAATGCCAGATCATTTCCAACGAAAGAGATTCCTGTGCATGGCTGATGACCAGGAAGGAAATGAAACAGGCGGTCAGTAGAAAGAATCTGAAAAAATGCATCCACCGGGTGATTTGACTATCAAACATAACCCGGAGAAATTGACGTTCATTGTCCAACTGAACAAATTTTCGCTTCTGTTATCGGGCCAGTGTCACATCGCCCTTGATGAGTCGACGCTGATTGTTGATGAATTCAACTTCAACCACGTAGACAAAGACTGCGGGATCCATTGGTTCGCCCCGATACGTTCCATCCCATCCGAAACCGGTCTGATTCACCGGAATATCTGTCGTGTGGAACAGCGCATTCCCCCATCGGTCATAAATTCGCAGGTCAACAATCCGTTTGACTTTTTCCGGGTTGGCAAAGGCCGTAAAACCATCATTGATCCCATTGCCATCGGGGTGAAAAACACTGGGCACAAACACATCCACATGCAGTTCAACATCGATCCGGATCACTGCTTTGACCGTACACCCATTCTTGTCCGTTAAGGTCAATTCATAGGTTACCGATTCGAGTGGTGTCGCGATCGGATCCAGACAATCCGCACAGCTCAGATCGCTTTCCGGTGTCCATGCAATGGATAGAATATCACCGGGAGGGATCGTTGTGTTCGCCTGGATCTGATAGGATTCACCATAGGTCAGCTTCACTTCTGTTTCCAGATCGAGTACAGGAAGAATGAACGAAGTCATACTGGTATCCTCAGCCAGGGTGCATCCGGTCTTGTCGCGAATCATCAGCGTGTAGTTCCCGGCCGGAGCCGGATCCAACAGCTTAACGCTGCTGAAGGAAGCGCCTCCATCAAACGAATATTCAATGGGAGGGACACCGCCGGTTACCTGCCCAAAGCCGAGTACGCCGAGCGGATCCTGGCAGTTGGGGTAAATAGCAACGACATTCATGGCTTCCGGTTGCGGGATCCGGATCACCTGTACCGAGTCCTGCCCGATACAGCCGTTGACCGGATTGACTGTCTGCAACCGATACCAACCAGCCTGCGTGGTTTCTATCTGGATCTGATTGGGCTGACTCAGCGGACTGCCCGCTGCATGGCTCCAGACCGGAGTACATCCCGTACAATTGGTCAGTGTCCCCACCAGCATCACCAGGGTATCATGACAGGTCAGAGTTGTTGTCTGTCCTGCGTCCACAATTGGCAATTCAATGTTCTGAAGCACTTCTGTCTGAACCTGATCCGTACATCCGTTATCCGGATCTGACACGGTCAGCTTAAAGATGCCAGCCTCCTGAACAAACACGCTGTCACCCTTTCCTGTAGAAATGATTTGACCCGTTTCATTTGTCCATGTCAAGAGCCACCCTGGATCCGGGAGGGTTGCTGTTTGCAGCCATTGTCCCGTCAGCAAACAGGTCAGTATCCCGGGATCAATCAGTTGGACAACAGGCACAACCTGATCTGCGATCACCTGGGTGGAAACCAGAGTCGTGCATCCGTTGATCGGGTTGGTGACCAGTAACGAATACATGCCCGTGGACGACGTGTACACCTCCGGACTGGTCGGATCTGAAAGAATGGTCCCGTTGGGAGATGACCAGGCGTACTGGAAATTTGTGCCTGCGTTTGTCTGACTCTGGATCGTGACCACCGTATCGATACAGGTCAATGTCGGCGCCGGCAGCAGTTGGACCATCGGTACCGCCTGATCGGCCAGAATAGTAACCGTGTCAGCCCGGATACACCCGTTTGTGGTGTTGGTCAATTCCAGGATATACTGCCCGGGTTGGTTGACCGACAAACCCTGTGTCAGATCAGCCGGAATCGTACCGAACGGACCCGTCCAGGATCCGGCCATAGGTGCGTTCTGGCTGGTGCCTGTTATCCCGATGAGTTGTACCGTATCGATACAAGTCAGCATCGGTGGCGTTTGCAGGACAACCAAGGGGACATCCGGCAAGGACAGCACCTCGATCGTATCTCTGAAAACACAACCGAGCGAGTCGCGGACAAGAATGGGATAATTCCCTGCAAGAAGTGAATCTTTGGACAGAACCTGGCTAAAAGAAAGACCGTCATCATACGATATCTCATACGGTGAAAATCCGCCGAGAATTGTCGTGATCGCAAAGGATCCGGTGGGTATTTCCGGACAGGTAACCGGGGTGCTTTGTGCGATCAGATCAAGCGGTTGTGGGATGATGATCTGAAGCGATGTATCCCAAAGAAATTCGCCACAAAATTCTCTGTAGGCGACGGCATAATAAGTGCCCGGAGTGACACCGGTGAGCATGGAATCAGAAGCCTGTACAAGTGGAATATTGTCCTTGTGCCAAACGACAGAGTCTGTGTTTTCCAGGTTTTGTAATGACAGGGTATCCCCGCAGGAGGAGTTGATCGTGATGGCAATTTTGGGCCGAATGACTTTATCAAATCCAGAAAAATAGGCGGCCCATCCGGCATAATTATTTCTTCCGAATAGCCCGACCTGTAGTGCTCCATCACTATCTACACGGACATTTCCAGTCAGATTTGGAACCTTATAGGTCACATATCCCGGGTTGCCCGTGACAGGTTGGAATAACGCAGGATTCATGGTCGTACCATTCAGCTTTACCGTTTTCCCTGTTTCGGCCAGGATCAGCAATTTACCTTCATAGGTCGTATTACCGATCTTGTTGACATCCATGATGTGATTGATGCTGGACTCATCCGAACATCTGACCGGTGGCACGAAATTCAACCCTCCGGTAGGTTCGAAATTGGCGCCTCCGAGCATCTGATAGGTATAGACCGGCCTGGTTGCCCGGATATACATATTCTCAGCAGCTGTGTAATAACTCTCCGGGATGCGCACATAGTCACCGGCATCCAGCTGTGCTAGTGGTGTGACAAGATCATTGACATAGATTTCCGTGCTGTCTTCCGTTGCAATGATGATCGGTGTTTCCAGTTCATCATGACCATCACCGCGGATGGTGACATATTCTTTCCCAACCTGTTCAACAGGAACGATCTGGTCAATGCCAATATCCTTGAAATTGTAATTGAAAGGCGATCCCAACCAGGTACCGCAATTCACCACGATCGGATTGGAGGATTCTACCAGACATCCCATCAGGCCGTTTTCGTTGATCAGGGGTTTGTTTTGATCGATGTAAACACTGGCCACATAACATTGCCCAGCCTGTAGCGTAACCTGGTACGGTCCGGCTGGATAGACGATCCCGGACCCGGTTTCCAGTCCGATCCCGGGTGAAAATTCGGAAATGGTGATCACCGTATTGTCTTGCGTAGCCATGATGCTAAAAAAGTTGGATCGGTTCCCGGTGTTGGATCCGCTCACAACGGAATTGAAAACATGACCGATGCGGAAGGAGGTACCCAATGCCGCCGTTCCCTTGGCGGTCAGTGATCCTGCCTGATCTGTAGTGCGCGTGCGAAAATTGGCATAAAACGGGCTGGAAGCAGACAGTAGGATCCCCTTGTCATTCAACGGTTGGTGGAGTTGATTGACTCGGGTAAGCGTCACGAGATTATCCAGGGGAAAAGCATCTCCGTTGCCCAGATAGATACGAACCGGTGCCGCATTCGACAGCGTAATCGTATTGAGTGTCACCCCGCTTCCATCGATGATGGCACTTCCTGTACCCGTAGAGATCGTCACAGAAAAAGGGATTACTTCTGGAGTGGTCAGGTAGAGATATTGCTGACCACGGGTATCCCGTGCATGGAAGGGAGGAATCCAATGGACTGTATCCAGCTGTGCCTGCACGGGTGAAACAGGCAGAAAGTACAGTGTTAGAAGGAACAGGACAGTCCACTTTGGCATACACCCGGGTTGAGAATCGGCAGTTGAAAGTACGTGATTTTTCCATGTTCTGCCAGACCAGATTAATACCCTGGCCAATTCCCCCTTTCCCAAAATAAAAATCACCCGATCGAAGGATGTTCAATCGGGTGATCAGCTGGATGAATTGCCGTTTAGAAGAGGAAGAGCTTTCTGTTTTCCCTGGCCTGCCGACCCACCTCCTGCCGGAACAGGTCAGCTGCATCTGTCAGGATATTCTGTTCGCTTGGATACGGTACGGGATGATTTTTCAGCTGCTTGACCGTTTGCGGATCAAGGGCCCGTTTATCCCCCTGAAACCATACACTTTCCGCGCGAAACTGGGTCTCCGCTGCAACGGGAATGCGACGCAGGATCTTTCCCGAACGCAGATCACGCACTTCCATCATGCCCTCGAGGCGGGCAGCTTTAAACTGTCGGGTCTCAAATACATCCGCCCAGACCTCCTTGTATACGGTGATTTTGATATCGTTTCCACTGGTATCCTTCATCACGTTTCCGTTTTTGTCGAGCGCATATCGGAATCCATCTTCAACTGAATTTCGTTCCCGTCGTTTGCGCTCTTCGATACCGTCCGGACTCACGTCCACATCCAGCAGGACAATGATGGTTTCCAGGTCACAATCCTTGCAAGGATCGTTGTCTGGCATGATGCGCAACCACCGATGATCGACAGATTCGCTGAAGGTCGATTCCAGTTGGATCCGGTATCCTCCTGGTAAAAACGCACGGGCCTGGTTGTCGACCAGGAGGCGCATATAGCTGTAACTCAACGACTCTGCGCGATCCTGAAGGGAACGGGTAGGTCCATCACCAGGGCGATAGGCCAGGCTTTTCGTAAAATGGCTGTACGCTTCCCGGGCGGCTTGCTTGTTCCCCTGTTCGGCCAGATCGAGTGCCTGTTCACCCAGTACCACCCGACGTTCGGCAGCCTTTACACGAGCCTGGGGGATCAGATCCCGTAATGGATATAACCGCAAGGACACGGTTGTACCCGCATTGGGCAGGGTGATCGGCAAGTAGGGTTTGATCCACTCCTGGCGTTCGTCGATCCGGTCAGCGACCGGAAGTATCTCTTCCCAACGATCCGGCGAAGGACTGTTCAGCAGCTTCTCCAACTGACTGATATCCCGGGTATTCATCTGATTGAACGCCAGCTCCAGGGTGCGGATATCTGCATCTTCCGCCTTGCCCTTTCGGACCAGTTCCAGCGCTTCTTCAACGGCTTTGGTATATTTTCCTTTTTCGTAGAAACGCTGTGGCGAGCTACACGCTCCCAAAAGCAGGACCAACAAGATGGGGAAAGTGTAATGAAGTTTCATAGCCGGTTCGTTTTTCTAAAGACGAAGATGATCACCTTTTCAGTCTTATCGTGTCGTTAAGTCATGATGCAGAGATGTTAAGAAACCGGCAAAAATGCAGTGGGCCGTATTTGGTGCTTGGAATCCGGCGTTCGGAGTCTCTGGCCCACGACCCCGATTCAATCAGGACAACCGGCTCCTGCCTGACCTGCCAACCGTGATGGACCAACTACCAAGGTTGGAAACATGCTGCTGGCCAGGCACCAATATGGCCTGCGTTTTCAATCGGGATCCTGTGGATCTGCTTTTCCGCATCCTTCCGGGATCGTGCTGGACCAAACCCGTATCTTTGACACATGAAACACTGGCTCTCTACAAGCATTCTCTTCCTGTATGTCTCCATACTGTCTGCCCAATTTGTGTCCTACACCTATGTGAGTGATCGCAAGTTTCAGGATCCCACCGATCTGATCGGATGGCAATTCCGACCTTCCGAACTGGAAATACCCGACACCCGAAAATCCAGTTTCGGTCCGGGTGAATACAGTTTTGGTGTTACCCAGAATAACCTGTTTATCGAGGGCCCGGATATCGCCGGAGTTTACAGTATCAACAATATCAATCCAGCCGATTACGGCTATATCCTCAACCTGATGAATGCCCGCAACCCGACCTTGCAGGGCCATCTGAAAGTGATCCTCAACAAATATCGCCAGGCGGATGCCGTGATCTTCAAACGGTCTCCCAATGAAAAGGAGATCATCTTCTGGCTTCCTCTTCTCTCCCAGAAAGAATATGACACCAAGGGGGAATGGTATACAGATCGCAGAGAGAATTTTCTGGCTGACAAAGATTCTCTCTGGGGATCTTCGATCATGCCCTTTTTACTCATCGATCAGGTCAATAACAAACAGCAGATCCTGTCGATAGATGACAGCACCTCATTCCGGTTTACACGAGAGATCGAACACACCCTCAAAAAGAAAAAACTGAAAAAAAAGGAAGTGGATCTCATCGATTCACTTCAGTTGTCCATTGCTGATCTCCTGGCAGACAGTGCTCTACTGGCTGAAACCGGGGCGCGAATTGAAACGCAGATCGTTGATTACCTCACATTCAAGACCCGGTTGCTTTTTGAAGATGGCGGTACCGAATGGGTCGAAAAACGGTTGGAGATCAAAAGTCTGGATGAAAAAGTCGACAAAAATGTCTCCGAAGGAGGGGAAAAGTATATGCTGGAGGTCGGTTTGAAAAATGGTGAATTCCTCTTCATCTTTCTGGATACCTGGCGACATGTGAGTTCCCTGGAATGGGGACCCCGACGCTATTTGATGCGGGGTAACTGAACCACTTCCGGTTCGGCCTGACAGCCGTTGATCCGGATGTACAGAAACAATCCGGCTGTGTTATTGGATCTGTTTCGGATACCTTGCTCGAACAGCCAAGGGCATGAGCCGGACTGGATCATCTTGCGCATTCCCTCCATTACCCGTACTTTACGTTCCTTTTACGCACAAACTGAGAGAGAGAACCATGCGTTACGATCCAATTGATCCCCAGCTGTTCATCCAGAATCGCCGCCGCTTTGCCCGGGAAATGAAGCCCGAGTCCATTGCTATATTCCATTCGAACGACCAGATGCCGCGCAACGGTGATCAGTATTTCGAATTTCGGCAGAACAGCAACTTCTTCTATCTGTCCGGTCTTGACCAGCCTGAAGGAATCATTGTCCTGTTTCCGGATTGTATCAAGGAAGCGTTCCGCGAAGTCGCTTTCATCAAGCGGAGCAATGAAAAAATCTCCATTTGGGAAGGTTATAAATACACCAAAGAGGATGCGCGTAAAATATCTGGAATTGACAAGGTGTACTTTCTGGATGAAATGGAACCCGTCCTCCATGAACTGTTCCTGCTGGCCAAGCGGATCTATATCAACACTCCGGAAAATGATCGGTTCCAACCCGAAGTTGAATCTCGCGATACACGGTTGGCAAGAGACCTGATGGCAAAATATCCGGGTCATAAATATCACCGTGCTCAACCCATATTGAAGAAGCAACTGATGATCAAATCCGATATCGAGATCGGGATCATGAGACACTCCATGGATATCACGAACAAGGCGTTTCGCCGGGTGCTGCAATTTGTCAAGCCGGGTGTCATGGAATATGAAATTGAAGCTGAGATCAGTCATGAGTTTATTCGCAATCGATCCTGGCATGGATATCATCCGATCATTGGATCAGGAAAGAACAATTGCGTCCTTCATTACAATGAGAACAAGGAGGAATGCAAGGATGGTGAATTATTGCTTCTCGATTTCGGAGCAGAATACGCCAATTATTCTGCCGACCTCACCCGCACCATTCCGGTAAACGGAATTTTCACGGAACGACAGAAAGCGGTTTACAATTCGGTATTGCGCGTGATGAAAGAGGCCACCACCATGCTGGTTCCCGGCAACAACCTGACCGATTATCAGAAAGAAGTCGGCCTGCTGATGGAAAGCGAATTGTTGGGTCTTGGCCTGATCAGTAAGGAGGATATCAAAAAACAGGATCCCGATTGGCCTGCCTATAAAAAGTATTTCATGCACGGTACATCCCACCATCTGGGACTGGATGTACACGACAGCAATCATCGCTATGATCCGATCCAGGCCGGTATGGTCTTTACCTGCGAACCCGGTATCTATATCCCCGAAGAAGGTTTTGGTATCCGGATCGAAAACGATATTCTGGTCACCGACCATGAACCGGTTGATCTGATGGGTCACATTCCGGTCGAAGTGGAAGAGATCGAGGATTTAATGAATGCAAAGGTCCTGCAATAAGACCAGGAGGATAGCCTGAAATGGTTAACTCGGATAAAAACGTACGGGGGTCGGACAGCTGTTCGACCCCTTTTTTATATGACTGATATCCATTTCTTATTTTTGAAAAAACAACAGCTCTCTGGTTCACTACACATACATTCTCATTTTAGCTGTTGAAATACCAAAACATGAACATCTATACACCTGGTATTCTCCTCCTGATGGCCGTCCGCATTTGCGCACAGCCCATCACCGCTGATCCCCTCGAATTATTCTGCACTGGTTGCCACCTTGCAACCGGGTGACACGCTGCTTTTTGAACCGGGCACCTATACCGAACCGCTCAAGTTGTACAACTTGGTCGGCACCGCCTCAGCACCAATCGTACTCATCGGACAAAATGACGCCACCGTATTCCTGGGGAATGCCTGTTGCAACACCGTCAGTATCAAAACATCCGCATTTGTCGAATTACACCAGATCAGAATTGATGGCCAGAATATTCCCTATATCGATGCGATTAAAGCAGAGGGCACTGCCGGCAACTGGGCTCATCATATTCTCCTGGACAGCATCCAGATTGTCGGCCATGGAGGTGATCAGCAGACGGTCGGGATCAGTACAAAATGTACGACCTGGGACTGGGTCATACGAAGGTGCAGAATCGAAGGAGCCGGAACCGGTATGTATCTCGGCAATTCAGATGGTTCAGCTCCATTTGTCAACGGACTGATTGAATGGAATGTGATCACCAATACCCTGGGATATAATGTGGAAATCAAACACCAGAATGTCGGCAGCCGGAATAGCCCCGGCATGACACTCAATGGAAAAACCATCATTCGGCATAATATATTTTCGAAAGCAGAAAACGCATCGACAGGCGGTAACGCCCGACCCAATCTCCTCGTCGGTAATTTTCCGGCAACCGGCGACGGTGCCAATGACCTGTACGAGATCTATGGAAATTTCCTGTGGCAAAATCCGGTCGAGTCCCTTTTTCAAGGCACTGGAAATATTGCGTTCTACAATAATATCTGTGTGAATCATGCCGGTGGAAATGGGGTCACGTTTCAAGCGCACAACGGATTTCAACCGAGAAATCTGTCTGTGTTTCACAACACCATTATCGGGGATCAACTCTGGGGTATACGCCTGATGGACACAGATCCGGCTTACCCGAAGATCGTTACCGGAAATGCCGTTTTTTCCGATCATGCTACGCCCATCCGCATTGTGGGTGGTGGAAGCCAATCTGTCCTGCTGGAAGAAAACAGCACCGCCAGCATGTTCAATGCGCTGGATTACATCACCAATACCGCAAATGACATTGCGATCATCGATGTCTATCCAGTGACGGCAACACCCTTGCAAACCAGCTTGATCTCCAGTGAACCGTTTAAGGACCTGACCGATGTATACCGTGATTTTAACGGCGACCAACGCGACTGGACCTATCGGGGGGCCTATTCCGGCCAGGGCATGAATACCGGATGGACCCTCGGACTGGACCAGAAAACCATCAACGAACTACCGGTGAATGTGCATTTTCCGTCCACGGTCCTGCCATGCATGTTGGTTCCGAATCCCGCAGGTGAGTCTGTATTGGTGAAATTGCCCATTACACCCGTTCCTGGTCAATCATGGATCCGAATCATCAATCTTCAGGGACAGATCGTTCTGGAAAAAGCGATCTCATCCATCCAGCTATGGGTTGATGTATCGTCCTGTACCCCCGGTGTGTACATGGTGCAGGTGATGGTGCAGGATAACCTGTTCCAATCGGAGATGGTCAAGCACTAATAGACCTGGAAACCTTTTCGATTTGACTATCAGATTCCGTGGGGTCTACTCCACCAGCGTCTGGGCAATATCCACCTTGCGTGACTGCCACGCCGGGATCAACGCAGCCAGGATGCCGAACAGGAGAACACCGAGAAACAGCCATCCTTCCTCCGGGAGAAAGATCCAGGCATCGAAGGCATAATGCCATTCTTTTTCCAGGAAATTTCCGGCAGCCCATATGCCCGCATGAGCCAGGAACAGACCGAGAATCCCGCCTCCCAACGCAAGCAGGAAGCCTTCCTGGATGATCAGGCGGAACAGTCCGCCTGGTGTACTCCCCATGACCCGCATCAGCGCCAGTTCATATCTTCTAGCCTGCAGCGAACTGTACATGCTCACAAATATACTCAGGCCGGAAACGACCAGAATGATCCAGGCCAGCATGTGCAGCAGGTCCGTGCCAGCACCCAGTAACAGATACAACCGATTCATTTCCATTGCCGGCGACGCTGCCATCAGATCCGTATTATCATTGATGTTGCGGGGTAAATTCAATGTCAGGTGATTGCGCACTTTATACTGGATCAACAGGGTTGTGATCTCGTGATCTGCTTCTGTTTGGCCTTCATCATGTGGATGATCACCATGGTCATGAACCATCCACACACTTTCCAGAGGGGTCAACAATAACTGGTCTGCTACCGTGCCGCTTGGGGCAAGAATACCTGTGATGCGAAAGGCAGGACTGTCTGCATGTTCCAGATCCACATTGTCATCCAGTCCATGCACACTTTGGAATGTCTGACCGATCTTCAGATTCAGAGCCCTGGCCACACCCGCTCCCGCCAGGATATCCATGGGTGATTGATTGGCCCGACCTTGAGATATGGATAGCCCGTATAACTGAAGAAAGGATGAATCGGTGCCGACGATCCGATACCCCTGGTAACTGTCTCCCAGAGAAAGCGGGACAGCTCTCTCGATCAATGGATGACCGGCACGCAGGAACGGTTTTGCCGATTGAAGCGAAATATTCCCGGTTGGCACGTCCAGATGATACATCCCGGCCAGGATCAGCTGCAACGGGCTCCCCTTTGCACCAATCACCAGATCTATGCCCGCCAGGTTACGATCCAGTCGCTCTGTCACCATCTGATTGAAGATCATGACCCCGGCGATCAATCCTGTGCTCAGGGCCAGCAGCACCAGATTCAGGGTCAGCTGCGCCGGCTTGTGAACCAGGTGCTTCCAACTCAACCAAAGACTATACATGGTGCTTCAGTGTGATCGTGTGAGGAATGCGATCCTTGATTCGTTGATCATGCGTGACGATGATCAGGGTTGACCGTACAGCTGCCGTCTGCGCCTCCAGCAGACCGACCACTTCCTGGCAATGGCGGTCATCCAGGGCGCTTGTCGGTTCATCTGCCAGCAGGATATCCGGTTTGTTGATCAATGCTCTGGCCAGGGAAAGTCGCTGCTGTTCACCCTGACTGCAATGGCGCGGAAATGCGTGAATCCGATGGCTGAGCCCGACCTGCTCCAGCAATCGGATAATGGCCTGTCGATCGACCGGTTGGCCGGCCAGACGCTGAGCCAGGAGGATATTCTCTTCCACATTGAGTGCCTGCAAAAAATGAGGCGTCTGGAAAACCATGCCGATATATCTCCCGCGAAATTGATCCTGTTCCCGTCTGGGCACTTGCTGGAGATCATGACCATGGATCAGCACTTGTCCGGTTTTCGGTTGTCGCAATCCGGACAATAACTGAAGCAAAGTGGTTTTACCTGTACCGGATTCACCGAGGATCAGGAGTCGATCATTCGATTCTCCATGGATATCCGGGAAGGTGATCAGTTTCCCTCCTGGATATTGATAGGACAGCCCGGTCGCGTGAATCATGAGTCAAAGATAATTCCTTCGGGTTGGCAAAGCTCCGGATTTGAATTCTGTCGCTCTTCAGAAACAAGACACACACACTACCTTTGATCCATGGCACTGCGAGGCGGATATCAGAAAGGGATCCTGGAAGCCGGATGTGATGAGGCCGGCAGAGGTTGCCTGGCCGGCCCTGTATTTGCAGCAGCAGTTATTTTACCTGCCGGGTGGAATCATCCCCTGTTGCACGATTCTAAACAACTCACCGAAAAACAGCGTGAGCTGTTGCGCCCGATTATTGAAAAAGAAGCGCTGTCCTGGGCCGTGACTTCCTGCACCGAGGAAGAGATCGATCAGATCAATATCCTTCAGGCGTCCATTCTGGCCATGCACCGGGCCATCGGTCAGCTGACTCCCGTTCCTCAACACCTGATCATCGATGGAAATCGGTTCAATGCCTATTTGGGTGTTCCGCACACCTGTATTGTGGGTGGGGATGGCAAATTCCGATCCATTGCCGCAGCTTCCATTCTGGCCAAAACCCATCGGGACGAACATATGAACCTCCTCCACACAGCGGATCCCCGGTTCGGATGGCTGGAAAACAAGGGTTACCCGACCTCCTTTCATCGACAGGCATTGGCCCGATACGGCCCCACAATCCATCACCGCAAGACCTTCAAACTGGAGGGCATCCGCATCGCTGAACAGTTCGGCAGTTGAGCCTCCGGGGAAGCTGTACATTTGCATCAAAGAGGAAGTCATATGTATATTGGAATCATCGGCAGTGGCGCTATGGGATCCGGCATTGCTCAGGTTGCAGCTACTGCCGGGCATGAGGTAATCCTGTTTGACAATCGGCAGGAAGCCCTGGAGCAGGCCCGAGAAAATCTGAGAAAAATTCTGGACAAGCTGGTGGAAAAAGGGCGGTTGTCCAGTGAGGAGGCAGCATCCATTTTGGGCCGACACACTTTTGCTTCTGAAATGCAGGCGCTCGAACCATGCGTCCTGGTGATCGAAGCCATAGTGGAAGATCTGGATGTGAAAAAGTCTGTTTTTCGCCAGTTGGAATCCATTGTCGCCCGGGATGCCATCCTGGCCACCAATACATCTTCCCTTTCGATCGCATCCATCGCCGCAAGTTGTGACCATCCGGAACGCGTGATCGGTTTGCATTTTTTCAATCCGGCACCCGTGATGAAACTGGTTGAAATTATTCCTGCCCTCCAGACCGACCCAGCACTACCCGGCAAATTGCAACAGTGGATGACGGAATGGGGGAAATATCCGGTAGTGGCAAAGGATACTCCCGGATTTATTGTCAATCGAATTGCGCGGTCATTTTACAGTGAATCCATCCGACTGCTCGAAGAAGGTCTGGGGACCATGGAAGAAATTGATACAGCCCTGAAAGAGGTCGGCGGTTTTCGCATGGGTCCCTTCGAACTCATGGATTTCATCGGTCACGATGTGAATTATGCCGTAACTGAATCTGTGTGGACGGCCTGTTATTTTGAACCGCGATATCAGCCTTCATTTACACAACGACGATTGGTTGATGCCGGATGGCTGGGTCGAAAATCCGGAAGAGGATTTTATGATTATCGACATACCAGCACTTCCGAATCCCCCATCAAACCGGTCGATTCGGAAAAACAGCGTCGACTGGCAGAACGAGTGATCGTCATGTTGATCAATGAAGCGGCGGATGCACTCTATTATCAAATCGCATCCCGTGATGATATCGATCAGGCGATGACACTGGGTGTCAATTATCCCAAAGGACTGTTGCGATGGGCGGATGAATGGGGGATCGCCACATGTGAATCCAGGATGAATCGCCTTTTTAATAATTATCATGATCCCCGATATCGCTGCAGTCCATTGCTTCGAAGCCTGGCGCAGAACGGGGAACGATTTTATCCCGAAGAAAACATCTGATATGCCTTCCGCTTCCGAAAAATCCCTGGCGACAAGGGTCATCGATAAAATGATGGATGGAGATGCGTTCAGTCAATGGCTGAAAATCGAACGGTTGGAAGAAGGGGCGGGCCATTGCACCTTGCGGATGACTGTCCGATCCGAAATGCTGAATGGTTTTGCGATTGCCCATGGGGGATCTCCTATGCCCTGGCTGACAGTGCGCTGGCATTTGCATCGAACGGACATGGGATCAAAGCCGTATCCATTGAAACGTCGATATCACATCTGCGTCCGGTATGCGAAGGGGATACCCTCACCGCCCTTGCTACAGAAGACAATCTGGGCCAGAAAACAGGCGTGTACCGCGTCGAAATAATGAACCAGAAAGGAAAACTCGTCGCCCTGTTTAAAGGAACCGTTTTTCGTGGAGGAGAGCCCTGGTTCCCGGAAGAATCAGCAGATTAAGTCAAGGAGTTGTTCAGTCGTGCAGAACGATCCGTTCCGAATATTCAGATCCACTCGTTGTATTTTTCAACTGAATGGTATAAATACCTTGCGATAGATTTGACAAATCGATTTCCCTGTTTGAAAACATGACGTTCTGATTTTTGACCGCTTGACCGAGATGATCAAACAGAACCACCTGATCAAATTCGAAAGGAGAGGAAATCATGATAAATCGGGAAGTCGGATTAGGAAAAGATGAACTCGTGTTGATTTTGTTACTCCATTTAATGGAGAAACAGCATCCACTTTTCCAGAAATATAAATAACCTGATTCGTCACCACATCCTGATAAACGACGTGCAGCCTGCCATTTTCCCAGTGCACATCCGGTCGGAGCTGGTTCCCTGAAGTTGACTGGTTCAGGACCTTGGTTTCGGCTGTTACCAATCCTTCGGGACCGGTTGTAGACAGACGAAATTTAATATCCAGATTTCCCGCGTAGGATTCTTCCCAGATCAGGAAAACGGTATCCTGATTCCCGGTTATGCGCGGGTGATTCTGCGCCAGTAACTGATCCGGAGAATTGGTCAGATATTGATGAAGAACAACTTTCTGACTATCCAGGTCAAACACAGAAAAAAAGACACGCTCCCGTCCTCCTGGTGCTGCACGAAATGTACTGATCAATCGATTCCCTTCCCAATACCCATCCGGTGCTGTGGCCGGACAGGATGCGAAATAACTGCCTGTCTGGTCGATCTCGAATCCGGCATCGAACGAATTTCCTCCATCTTGCGAAATACCGGCCCAGATCGTCCGGATATTCTGATCATTATTCCGAAAGATCATGGCCAGTTTGTTGTCTGAACGGGCAAGTTGAGCAGCACAACAATCACAGGCTTCACCATTGATGAACGACGAAGAAGCATTTACATCCGCAAGGAATGTCTGTCCTTTATCCATGCTTTTTGATACCACATATCTGGGCTCCGAAAATCGGGTGCAAAGCGCATAAATGCCACCCAGACCTCTCCATTTGAACCAGCTGCTACATCGGGAAACCGGCTCAGGTCATCACCTGTGGCCCAATCGATATTATTGAGTTCAGAAAAAATTGAACCACCATCACCGGAATGAAACAGACTGACACCCGTTTCATCCTCTGGCTGCTCTTTTCCAACCACGTATACATCCTGACCCGATGCCGCCAGTTCAGGTCCGGCCCAGGTAGCCCCGAAAAAGGATGTGCCGGGTGGGTTGATCTGAACAGGTGGCAACATCTGGCCCTGAACATACCGGTTGACATAAATCTTGTGTGAGGCCTCATTTGACCAGAGGAAAATCGGCTCATCCTGACCGTTGACTACGACTCTGGGGCGTGAAAAACCGAAACTTTTATCTGCCACAGGTACAGGATTCGTCCAGATCATATCCTGAGCAGAAACATTCTGGACAAATAGGAAGAATGCGGCAAAAATTGGACGAGGTGTAAAAACTGGCATTGGAACAGAATATTTTTTCAAGTTACAACAACCAAATGGTCTTTCCGAAAAAAACCAATGATCATCCATTGATCTACACCTTCTTGTACCCTGCTTCAAGTTTGTGTCGCAAGTCAATTTTCAGTTCTTCGGAAATACATGCTGCCTGAACAGCCATCCGATTGACGTTCAGAAAATCCGGCAGTGTCCATCCGAAGGCCTGATAGACCAGCTCATATTCCCTGCTCAGTGTTGTTTGGGTCAATCCCCGGCCATCTGTATTGATCGACAGGGAAACACCATGCCGAAAGAGTTGATCAATACTGTGATCCCTGATTGTCGAAAAAACACCTGTTTGCAGGTTACTGCTCGGGCAAATTTCGAGATGAATGCCTTGTCTCACCAGTTGGGATACCAATTCTTCATCCTCCACACTGCGCACACCATGTCCGACCCGTCGGGTGCCCAGGAGTTCCAGTGTTTCCCGCATACTCTCGGCACCACGGGCCTCCCCTGCATGAGCCGTACAACACATCCCTGCTTCAGTGACTTTCCGAAACGCCGGGATGTGCGCTTTCAGGAATACGCTTCATCCGCCGCCAGATCCAGCCCCACCACCCCCTGATCCCGGAACGCAATGACCAGGTCTGCTGTTTCCAGACTCTGGGCTGCCGCAAAATGCCGCAGCGTACACAGGATCAACCGGGTGACAACACCGGTTTCCGCTTCCGCCTCCCGGGCAGCCTGACAGACCGTTTCTACCACTTCCTGCGGTTGCAGTCCCTGATCGGTATGCAGCAGAGGGGCAAACCGGATCTCCGTGTAGATCACACCGTCTGCAGCCATTTCGCGCACCAGTTGACCCAATGCGGCAAACAGATTCTCCCGGGTTTGCAACAGGGCGATGGCCGATGCCGGATAACGCAGAAAATCGGTAAGATCCCGGCATTGAGCCGGAGCCACATATTCCTGGTTGTACTCCGCTACCGTTAATCCAGGTCGAAGAGCCCGGATATTCTGATAACTCAGCGACGTATCCAGATGGACATGAAGTTCGATCTTGGGCAGATCCTGAAAGGCAATTTTTCGGTTTGGTCCCACCCCTCAAAGTTGCATTTTATTGGGATTACCGACTACCCCGGTCCTTCAATCCCGCTAAAAAAGCCCGTATATTGCGCCCTTTCTGGAAAAAAACCCCACAAACATGACAAAGATTAAAGTGGCCAATCCGGTCGTTGAACTGGACGGTGATGAAATGACCCGGATCATCTGGACATTCATCAAGGAAAAGCTCATTCTCCCCTATCTGGACATCGATATCAAGTATTATGATCTCGGTATGGAATATCGCGATGAGACCAATGACCAGGTCACCGTGGATGCCGCAGAAGCGATCAGGAAATACAACGTCGGCATCAAATGCGCCACGATTCCTCCCGATGAAGAACGAGTCGCAGAATTCGGTCTGAAAAGATGTGGAAAAGCCCGAACGGGACCATCCGGAATATCCTCGGAGGGACCGTGTTCCGCGAACCGATTGTCTGCACCAACATTCCCCGCCTGGTACCCAACTGGACTGCACCCATCTGTATCGGTCGTCATGCGTTTGGCGATCAATACCGGGCCACTGATTTCGTGACCAAAGGCAAGGGGAAACTGACTATCAAATTTGAAGGGGAAGATGGCACCACCCAGGAATATGAAGTGTACAACTTTGAAGGAGATGGTGTGGCGATGGCCATGTACAACACTGATGAAAGCATCCGCGGCTTTGCCCGTTCCTGCTTCAATATGTCGTTGAGCAAAGGATGGCCCCTGTATCTCAGCACCAAGAATACCATTCTCAAGAAATATGACGGTCGCTTCAAGGACCTGTTTCAGGAGATCTATGAAACCGAATTCAAAGCGCAGTTCGATGCCGCCGGGATCACCTATGAGCACCGTCTCATTGATGACATGGTTGCCTCGGCATTGAAATGGAATGGCAATTTTGTCTGGGCCTGCAAGAACTATGATGGCGATGTGCAGAGTGATACGGTCGCTCAGGGATTCGGGTCGCTCGGGCTCATGACCAGCGTTCTGGTGACTCCGGATGGAAAAACAGTGGAGGCAGAAGCCGCTCACGGAACCGTCACTCGTCATTACCGGATGCACCAGCAGGGAAAAAAGACCAGTACCAATCCCATTGCCAGCATCTTTGCCTGGACAAGGGGTCTGGCACATCGCGGCAAGCTGGACAACAATCAGGAATTGATCCGATTTGCTGAAACGCTGGAATCCGTTTGCATCGATACCGTAGAATCGGGCAAGATGACCAAAGACCTGGCCGTATGTATTCATGGTAATTCAGGTATCACTGGCGATCATTATCTGACAACAGAGGAATTTCTGGATGCCCTGGATCAGGAGCTCCGGTCCAGGCTGGGCGCCTGAGAAAAGGTTCCATGTTAATCATTCTACCCGCAGGCCGGTTCCATCAGAACCGGCCTGTGGCGTTCTGATCAGGCCCCCTTTCGATTTTCCTGCGCGTTTCGGGTCCCCCGGGAGAACCCCGCCTAGGTCAATTGGAGAGCCGTATCTTTCCCCTTATGTTGGTCAAGACAGAAGGCATCGTTTTACGCAATCTGAAATACGGGGAATCCAGCCTGATTGTGGACATCTTCAGTCGGGACCTGGGGTTGCAATCCTATATCGTCAACGGGGCCCGAAAGCCGAGAGCAGCAATGGCCGCCAGCCTGTTTCAGGTCATGAGTCAACTCGACCTGGTTGTCTATCATCACGAAAAAGCATCGCTCAAACGCATCAAGGAGGCGACTCCCCGCTCCGTTTATCATCGTATTCCATCGGATATTCGTCGCAGTTCAGTGGGCGTCTTTCTGGTGGAGATCATTCGCAATACGCTGGCCCATGCCGAGTCGCACCCCGAACTGTTCGATTACCTGGCAGATATGTTTGCCCATCTGGATGAACCCCGGAAAGATATACCCGTCTTCGCCCTCCGTGTCATGCTGGATCTGTCCCGATACCTCGGATTTCAACCCGGCGAACAACTGCATCCGAACGAGGTATATTTTGATTTGCAGGAAGGTATCTACAGGGTTTCCCCTCCGGAACATGTCCACTATCTGCTACCGGAAACGACCGCATTCCTGTCTCCTCTCCGTGAGCCTCTGGGCTTTGAGGTGAGTCTGCCCGGTTTTACTACAGAACATCGCCAGGACATGATGGACGGCCTCATCATGTATTACAAGTTGCATCTCGACCAGTTTCGGGAACCCCGGTCCAGGAGTATCCTGCATCAGGTACTTTCGTCTTGAGGGGAGGAGGTTGAGTGGAGTTTGGTTTATGGTTATCTTGAGCCATTTGGAGGAAGCTGGCTTGCCAGCAGTAGAGAGGCAGAGTCGGAAGTCGAGGAGAAAAATGGCTAGGGGTTCGATTGAAAGGACTGTTCCAAGCCCTGAAGGGGGAATATTCATGCGTTGGGCATCAACGAAATGTCTTCCGATCACATGGAGAACCCCGGAGGGGTTAAATATCAATAGCCCCGGATGAAATCCGGGGTATGCGGCAGATGATTGTCAACCACGGAGTGGTTGAACAATTCCATTGCCCGGCGTGAACAGGAATTTGGAAGGGAAGGAGTTTGAAGTCGAGGGAGGAGTTGAAGAGAAACGCGAAGTCGCAAAGACGCGAAGATTTTTGAGGGGAAGTTATTTTTCGTGATTTCGTATACCAAGAGAACCCGGGTTTGAAGGACTGTTCCAAGCCCTGAAGGGGGGCAATATTCATGCGTTGGGCATCAACGAAATGTCTTCCGATCACCTGGAGAACCCCGGAGGGGTTCAATATCAATAGCCCCGGATGAAATCCGGGGTATGCGGCGAGATGATTGTCAACCACGGAGTGGTTGAACAATTTCCCATTGCCCGGCGTGAACAGGAATTTGGAAGGGAAGGAGTTTGAAGTCGAGGGGAGGAGTCGAAGAGAAACGCAAAGTCGCAAAGACGCAAAGATTTTTGAGGGGAAGTTATTTTTCGTGATTTCGAATACCAAGAGAACCCCGGTTTGAAGGACTGTTCCAAGCCCTGAAGGGGGGCAATATTCATGCGTTGGGCATCAACGAAATGTCTTCCGATCACCTGGAGAACCCCGGAGGGGTTCAATATCAATAGCCCCGGATGAAATCCGGGGTATGCAGCGAGATGATTGTCAACCACGGAGTGGTTGAACAATTTCCCATTGCCCGGCGTGAACAGGAATTTGGAAGGGAATGAGTTTGAAGTCGAGGGAGGGCGTCGAAGAGAAACGCAAAGACGCAAAGATTTTGAGGATTAACCCTTTTTGCCATCGTATTCCAGCACGAAAAAAAGATGTTCATGCCGGTGTCTCACCGGCATCCCGGAGACGTGGGCAGATCGGAAATTGATATCCGGGAAAAGGCTGATTGCGGTGTCTCACCGCTTGATTGCCTTGGAGTCGGATCCAGATAATATCGTCGGGGATCCAAGACGACAAGGTTTTATGTTAGGTTTTACCAATACCGCGGTAGCCCGGGGTTTTAACCCCGGGATCGGGATTGAAAACGCTCTCTGTTTTGGCGACATTTTTGCCGGCATCGCAAAAATGGTGTCAAAACATTCCTATTTCAACATATTCTTGAACCGCGGACGATGCGGGGTCACATCCCCCAGCCGTTCCTGTTTGGCCGCTTCATAATCCGAGAAGTTGCCTTCGAAGAACACCACCTGCGAATCATCCTCATACGCGAGGACGTGGGTCGCCAGGCGGTCGAGGAACCACCGGTCGTGCGAGATGATCAACGCACATCCGGCAAAATTTTCGATCGCTTCTTCCAGGGAACGCAGGGTGTTGATGTCAATATCGTTCGTCGGTTCATCCAGGAGGAGGACATTCCCTCCTTCTTTGAGGGTAATGGCGAGGTGCAGACGGTTTCGCTCACCACCGGAAAGCACCCCTACCTTTTTCTGTTGATCCGCACCAGAGAAGTTGAACCGGCTGAGATACGCCCGTGCATTCACTTCGGTTTTCCCCACCGTGATGAGATCCAACCCACCGAAGATCACATCAAAGACCGTCTTTTCCGGGAGCAGGTCTTTATGACTCTTATCGGCATAGGCCAGCTGGACGGTATCCCCCAAGGTGATGGACCCCTGATCGGGCTGTTCCTGGCCCATGATCATCCGGAACAGGGTGGTTTTTCCCACGCCGTTCGGACCGATGATGCCCACCACGGCATTCTTGGGTATGCTGAATGTCAGGTCGTCGATGAGGATACGACCGTCATAAGACTTGACGATATGATCAGCTTGAATGACTACATCGCCGAGACGTGGACCCGGCGGGATGTACAGCTCCAGTTTGGCTTCCTTTTCCCGGGTTTCTTCGCTGGCCAGTTTGTCATAGGCATTCAGACGGGCTTTACCCTTGGCCTGTCTGGCTTTAGGAGACAAGCGAATCCAGTCGAGTTCATGCTGGAGGGTCTTCCGACGCTTGGACTCGGTCCGCTCTTCCTGTTCGAGGCGCTTGGCCTTCTGTTCCAGCCAGGAGGAGTAGTTGCCCTCCAGGGGATGCCTTCGCCTCGGTCGAGTTCGAGAATCCAGCCGGCCACATTGTCGAGGAAGTAACGGTCGTGGGTGACAGCGATGACCGTACCGGCAAATTGCTGGAGGTATTGTTCCAGCCAGAGGACACTCTCGGCATCCAGGTGGTTGGTCGGTTCGTCGAGGAGCAGGATATCCGGCTGACTGAGCAGGAGGCGGCACAGGGCCACCCGGCGGCGTTCTCCTCCCGATAGGACCTTGATCTGGGCGTCTCCTTCCGGACAGCGCAGGGCATCCAGAGCCACCTCCAGTCGGTGATCCAGCTCCCAGGCGTTGTAGTGATCAAGTTTTTCCATGATCTCGCCCTGCTTCTCGATGATGGCCATCATTTCGTCATTCTCCATGGGCTCGGCCAGCTTCAGATTGATGGCTTCGTATTCTTTGAGCAGGTCGACGATATGCTGGACGCCCTCTTCGACAGTCTCGCGGACGGTCTTGGACTCATCTAGTACCGGCTCCTGGGCGAGGTAGCCGATCTTGAAATTCTTGTCGAAAACCACCTTGCCTTCGAAGTTGGTCTCAATGCCGGCGATGATCTTGAGCAGGGTGGATTTCCCCGATCCGTTCAGACCCAGAACACCGATCTTGGCGCCATAGAAAAAGGACAGGTAAATGTCCTTCAGGACCTGTTTGCTGGGCGGGAAGGTCTTGCTGACCTTCTCCATGGTAAAAATGATCTTCTCGCCGGCCATGATGCTGTAGATTTTGCGGGTGCAAAGGTAGACCACGCCGGGAGAAAAGCAGTTACTCCCTCCGGAATATCCAGATAAAAATAAAGATGAACCCCGGGTGATCAGGGTGCATGCCTGATGGAGGTATTCTGAAGGATTAAAGGAGAGGGGGCTAAGCGACCAAAATTGTCTGCATGCGATTCTTCTATCTCGTTCCCCTCGACCTCGAAAGCGAAATAATTTGCTCTTGGGCATCATATAAAATGACCACCCCATCCGAAGGCTAGTCTCTTACATGTTTGGTTGGATGTCCGAATTTATGGTACCCGCTCCACCTTGATGATCCGGGACGGACAGTTTGTGGCTGCCCGCCGGTTGGCTTCATATTCGTCATCGCTCACCAGGGCCTGGTAGATGCCCTTCTTGCCCTTTCCATCGATCAGCACACAGCGCCCATCGCGTTTGGAAATGCGCCATCGCTCGGGTGCAGCTTCCACACACCCGTTGCAGCCGATGCACTTTTCCCGGTGATAGATGATGCGAACCATCAGGCAGGAACGATCTTGTAGAGCTTGGTGGAAGGACCGATCTTTTCATCCACCCGAATGGAAAAGACATCCCCTTTCTGCACGACATTCACCGGTCCACCATCCACATGGATCTCGTCGACTTCGGTGCGGATCACCCCGATCTGCGGACTGGTCAGCAGCACCTGGTCGCCCTTGCTCAGGGCATGGGATTCCATCAGGAATTCACCTACCCGGATCTTGTTGAAGTATTTCACACCCCGGCCCAGGTAGAGTTTTTTCTCGGTGGCCTTCGACCCGTAGGAATCATTCCACTCGCCCATGGTGCGGCCCAGGTAGTAGCCATCCCAGAAACCCCGATTGTACACGGTGGCCAGCCGGGCCATCCAGTGGTCCACCTTGTCCCGGGTGTAGGTACCCACGGCAATGGCGTCGATAGCCTCGCGGTAGCAGCGCACGGTGGTATCCACATAATCGGCTGAGCGGCCCCGGCCCTCGATCTTCAGGACGGATACGCCGGCAGCCAGCACCTGGTCCAGAAAACCGATGGTGCAGAGGTCCTTGGCGCTCATGATGTACTCGTTGTCGATGGCCAGTTCGACGCCATCCTCCTTGCTGGTGACGATGTATTCCTTGCGGCAGTTCTGGATGCAGGCACCCCGGTTGGCGGAGGCATTGTGGGAATGCAGGCTGAGGTAACACTTGCCGGAGACCGCCATGCACAGGGCGCCGTGGGCGAAGACCTCCAGGCGGACCAGTTGGCCGGAGGGGCCGGTGATCTGCCGACGTTCGATCTCCCGGGCGATCTCGGCCACCTGGCGCAGGCTCAGCTCCCGGGCCAACACCATCACATCGGCATAGGCCGCGTAGAAGGCCACGGTGTCCACATTGGAGATATTGCATTGGGTGGAGATGTGCAGGGGCATGCCGATGGATCTGCAATGGGCCATGGCTGCATGGTCGGACGCGATAATGGCCGAAATGCCGCTTTCCTTTGCCTGATCGATGATGTCCTTCATCAGGCGGATATCGTGATCGTAGAGGACGGTATTCAGGGTCAGGCAGGTTTTTACGTCATGGGCCTGGCAGCGGCGGGCGATCTCCTTCAGATCATCCAGGGTAAAATTGATGGATGATCGGGCGCGCATATTGAGTTGCTCGACACCGAAGTACACGGCGTCGCACCCGGCGTTAATGGCAGCGGTAAGAGCCTCATACGAGCCGGCGGGGGCCAGGAGTTCGACGGGTTGCTGGTTCATGTTGTGATCGTTCATGATGTCGTTGCAAGACTGACCAGGCCGGTTTGAATGTCATATACGCAACGATCAAAACGGCACGTGGTTATTCGGCAAATTTACGGTCTTTCCTTCTCTC